>LT599017.1:0-2400000 GCA_900079765.1 uncultured Eubacteriales bacterium
AGCGCACCCACGAAAAAGAGAGAATCCGAGAGAGCTTGCTGAAGTTTTCTTTGTGCGCTTTCTTTTTCAAAAGAAAGTATGCGCCTTTAGCTCAGTTGGTAGAGCAACTGACTCTTAATCAGTGGGTCCCCGGTTCGAATCCGTGAAGGCGCACCATATGGCCCGTTGGTCAAGCGGCTAAGACGGCGGCCTCTCACGCCGCAAACGGGAGTTCGATTCTCCCACGGGTCACCATCTTTCTTTCAGCTTTCCCCTTGACAGCGCAGTGAGAGCGCGGTACAATAGAGTCCTGTAAAAGTGAATATAGTTATGTACTTTATCCGTTGAGAAGAACGGTAAGGAGAAGAAAACCGATTGCAGTTTCTTTTGCTTACTTTTCTTTTCGAAGAGAAGTAAGTTGGTGTTGATTGCGGCGAGGGCCCACCCGTTCCCATCCCGAACACGGAAGTTAAGCTCGCCTGCGCCGAAGATACTTGGCTGGAGACGGCCCGGGAAAATAGGTAATGCCAACACAAAAAAGAGGGTCTGGTCCGACCAGACCAGACCCTCTTGATATTCCTCAATAGCTCAGTCGGTAGAGCATGCGACTGTTAATCGCAGGGTCGTTGGTTCAAGTCCAACTTGGGGAGCCACGCGGCTTGCCGCCACGACAAGTGACGGCAAGCCCTTTTTTAAAATTGTCCTGGGTATGGGCCTTTAGCTCAGTTGGTTAGAGCAGCCGGCTCATAACCGGTCGGTCCTGGGTTCAAGTCCCCGAAGGCCCACCATATAGGGGTATAGCTCAGCAGGTAGAGCAGCGGTCTCCAAAACCGCGTGCCGAGGGTTCGATTCCTTCTGCCCCTGCCAAGACAACGCGAGACGGAGCCTGAAAAGGGCTCCGTTTTGCGTTCTATTCCAACTTGTTTCCCCTTTGGTTTTTCCTTTACAGATTTGAAACTGATTTTATGAAAGTGTTTATCCGGGCCGTGCTTTCTTTGTCTAGTCGGTGACATGGCCGTATATGTACAGGGTAAAAGCAGCTGTTGCACGGATGAGATTGCCCTGGACTATTTTTATATTGTCTCGGGAGCGGTTTAATGTCTTGGGCATGATATCTAACTACTTACCTACTTTCATCCTGCTGGGGGCGGTTTTTTGTTAGCCGTTATTTGCTATAAATACAATGTCATTTCCACTCCAGAAGTCCGGTATGAATGTTATCTCAAGCTCCTTCCAGTCTTCTGGCAGTTCATAACCAATTGCGCCAGCCATCTTTTTGCCCGCAGCGACACTTCCATCTAATTGTTTGGCATCGCTTGATATCTGAGATCCTAAGCTCATGTTCGTGCTGTAGCCATCAACATAAGCCTCAAATGACATTAGAGAGCTTACGGATATATCCTTGCTCGAATTGTTCTCAATTTCGAATGAGCAAAGGACAAATACATTCCCATCTTTCGGCTTGTTAAAGTCGCTGCCTGCACTATTTTCAACACCTGTCAATGTTACTACAATGTCATTAATAGATACCTGTTCCCCAACGCCAAAGGTCTCTTTTGCAGGTTGTGTGGGAGACGCGCTCACGGAAGCCGATAGAGACGGTGACGAACTTGCCCCGCCGACTTTTTCTGGCTTGTCATCTCTGTTCCCCAGCGCACCAATAATCCCTATTACAACAATGCCAACTAGGATGTACCACCAATGGAAGCTTTTCTGTTTTGCGCCGCAGCTGGGGCAGGCCTTGGCGCTTTTTGCGATTTCGGCCCCGCACGCTTTGCACTTGATCATGCTTTTGTTCTTTACCTCCATGGTATCAATCCTCTCTGTATTTTTACCGCCCTCTGGCGGCGGGTGCCCAATAGTTGAGCTCAGTCGCCAGTTGTCAGCACGCCGCTTTTTTATGAACTCCTGTTTCGCTCTGCAAACTCCCAATCTCGGTGTACCCGCTACGGTACGATACCAATACATGTCGTAGTTTTAGTTTGGGACTTCGTAGTCCTTGCTGCAACGCAATGCAGAAAGCAAACCCTGACCAATAGAACCTATAAAAAGTCTAAGCATTAACACAATAACCAGATCCTCCCTGCTCTTAATCTATAATTTAACTTTTTTGCAAGCAAAAGTCAACATTTAATTTCAAGAGGGCGGCATCCCTCCGCTGGACGGTCGTGGTGCTCATCGATCTGGAGAGCAGCCTGTTGGTCCAGTAAGCGCCTCTTGCAGGGCCCGTGGCCGCCTGGCCCACCCCCTTCCATCTCAGAAAGAGAGGCACACAGTGAGATTATTTGACGAAAAATTGTTGACAAGCCCGAGAGGTTATAGTATAATACAATCTGCGCTGCAAAGGGCAAGCCTCTCTTTTTGGCTCTTGCGGTAAGCGATGGCGCGGTAGTTCAGTTGGTTAGAATGCCGGCCTGTCACGCCGGAGGTCGAGGGTTCAAGTCCCTTCCGCGTCGCCATCGTGGGGTGCAATCGCGCCTCATGTGCTGATATAGCTCAGTCGGTAGAGCGCATCCTTGGTAAGGATGAGGTCCCCGGTCCGAATCCGGGTATCAGCTCCATAAGAAAACCCCGTAGCCGCAATGGCTATGGGGTTCTTTTTTGCCTTTTGAAACTATGTTTTCACTTATCGGTTCAAAACCTTATGAGCTGTTATTACCACCAACTATTGCGCAAATATTGGTTGCGATTCGGTTGCACCTGAAAAACTTCTAATTATTGCAGCATACCACACTACCACGCCCATGCATAGAGCAAAGAGAACCCCCAACACTCGGAAATACAGGTGGCGGTGGCGTTTGCCACGAACAAAATTAGTGGCATGCTGTAAAACGCTTTGCGCGGCCAATCTGCCAGAGGGATATGGCCTTTTGTTGGCGGAGCATCGTAGCCCGGCGGGCTATCCTCGGGGTGGCATGGGGTCATACCGCGCACGAACCAGACCGGGGTGCCTTTCATAGTATAAACCATCGAAAGCAAGGAAGGTATGGCACGGTGAAGGACATCTTGTATTTAGCGCTGGGCGATTCGATTGCGACCGGCACACTGCACAACTTTGCAAGGGTGACAAGCTATACAGGGTATCTGAACCATACACTGAGGAAGCGAGGCTATCGGACGCGGATGGTGAGCCTGGCCCAAGACGGCGATACCACGCATGAACTGCTTTACAAGCTGGGACAGACCTGGTTTCAGAGTTGGGTGCGGCGTGCTGACCTCATCACCCTTTCAATTGGAGGCAACAACCTAATGCGCGCCGCGTCAATTCCGGGGTTCACCAGTGTGTGCGTTCCCAAAGCTGAGGCTGGCGTGTGCGCCTTCTGCTCCGATTGGGAGAAAATTATCGAGCAGCTGCGGGCTTTAAATCCAGACTGCGCCCTGATAACTATGACGGTGTATAACCCCTACAACCACACCCAAAATCTCGGCAGCGGCTATCGTGCAGACTGCGGTTTGCGGGAGTTGACAGAGCGACATCTCAGTAAAATCAACGGAGTAATCGAGTCACAGTGCCGGGGGCGTTACCGAGTTGCCGATATCCACACATTGTTCGACCGCTTTTCCCATGGGGAAATGGGCCGGGTAGCCAGCCTCTACTCATCCGGGCTCTACATCTTACGTAATCCTCATCCCACCTCTTATGGACACTGGCTTATTTCCCGTGCCCACGCGGACGTGATTGAGGAACAGTTGGGACGTGAGCTAGCTACCTTATGAGGTCATCGGGCCCTCCCAGGGAAGACCCCCATTACTCGGCGCGATTCGGGCAGTGAGGAACTTTTTACTTTTCAGGCCATACCCCGTCCTGGACTGCAGCCGGGGCCGGAATAAGGCATAAAGATACCACCCCTGGGGATTACTCCCTGGGGGTGGGTTTTGCTTCCCATTATGCTCTTACTGTGAATAGACTATCTCTATATTTGAAGGTTTCGTAAAATTTCGTAATAGCGTATTGTTGCCAGTTCACTTGTTTTGCCTTTTTTACAGAAGGAAAGCTCGGCCAACTTTGGAACAACGCGCTCAACCACAATCTGGCCATCCACCATTTTGGATTTCAATGTTTCCAATGCCTCAATAAACCGGTGGTCCTCCTTTGCTCGGTTATAAAAGGATAAGACGTAAACGTATATAAAAAGGTTGTAGTTTCGGAAAGGATATTCAACCTGCATGAATAAGGTTCCGATTCCGTAGTGGCATGGGCCGATGGGCTTTCTGATTTCCCAATGCTTCAGCAAAAACTCTACCGCTTTTTCAAGCGCCGGTTCTTTGTTGAGATAGTCGCTAAAGCGGAACGCATTCAGGGCGGTAAGCGTTGGAAAGGGATTTGAATACTCTGTTTCAGGGCCTCGGCCAAAGCTGAATTTATTGCAGCGCCAGCCGCCGTCAAGTTGCTGGATATCCAATAGGTGTCTGAAGGTTTTTTGCAGTCTGACATCAGATGCATACCCCATGTGGCAAAGTGTTTCAGCCGCATGAGCAGTATGGCAAGGGTAAATGCTCCCCTGTGGATATACCTTGAAGCGTCCATCTTCCTGCCAAGTGCTGAATATTAATGCTGCGGTCTCTTTTAGTAAAGGTTCTATGGGTTCCATACCCAATTCCAACAAGTACGATACACTTTCCAAAGTTGAGAACGGAGCGCCTTTTATCAGACGCTTATCAGGCGTTGTCCAAAGGTCAGCTCCATTATCATGCCTATGGGATAATATAGTTTCAACATCTAATGCATATTGCGTCTCTAAAGCCATCTCTTTCACCTCTCTTAATACAATCTTTGCTCTAAGTTCCTTCTCTGAAGAGTTGGACCGAATTTCACATTCTGCGAATAATTAGCAGCTGGCTAGTCACCCGTGTTTCTAATATATATTGGAAGACTAATTATACCACACCACCCCGCCCATGCAACCTCTACCTATTGCCTGATCGGCGGGAAAGTCCGGGACCTGATGGAGTACGTATGTGAATAAAGGCACCCCAGTAATGCTCATTTATTGCAACTTAAAAATACTGATATCTAAGGCGAGACCTTCTAAGCGCCGGGACACGATCACACTGCAGCCATTACCGGAATTGTGAGCGCTATAATCGGGCTGCTGCTCCGGGGCAGGTGCATAAGAGAATCAGGCATAAAGATAACCCCAGTCTGGATTTATCGTCCAGACTGGGGGCTTTACTTCGACATATTTAATTTTCGCATAACATGTTTTGCTTATTATTTTAACACTTCTTGGGTATCATAACGTTTGTAAGGGACAGTTTCTTTTCATTTCATCCTCTTTGTTTGGGCCGGACGTCAGGAGCAGGCGTCCGGCTTTTTTTATGCTTTAGCATAAAGATGCCGCCCTGATGGTGTGGCTTACTTCCAAATGACTTTAGCCTTCAGAGTTATTAAGCACCATAAACAAACCTATGGCCCCGAAACCCAGGCCTATCCAGTACCAGAAATCTCCGGCTCCCATGAGAAGTGGTAAAGAAATTAGAATACCAAACAACAGGAATCCTATACCTTTTAGTTGCTTTTGCATAAGCCCTCACCTCCTTGCTATTAGGATCTTGACCAGAGTATACCACATAGAAACGCCCATGCATAGATAAAAAGATGCCTCCATCCCTCGGTAATACGGGAGATGAGGGTGATTTACCTGGGGAATTTCTCAATAACTTAAAATTGGCTCGGAGTGTCCCATACCCCGTGGCAGGCTTCTGGCTTTCGTCTGCGTTACCCGCCATGCCCGCCCTGGACTGCAGCCTGAGCGTTGCGCTCTTCACACATCGCCCCCAACCGGAATATACTAGGAATGCAGCAGGCAACACACATACCCTCTTCACATATTTTACCCCCACCCGGCTCATTACCGGGTGGGGGTATTTATTTATGACCTATCACTACCGCATTTTGAAATATCTTCAAGTAGGTATTGTTAGATTGCCATGAATTGAAGAGGTGGTTTTATGTGTGGAAGAATCCGGATCCGGGTATTAGTTTTAGAAAGGACCTGCGATCGCAGTGCCTTTTTTGTCACGCGGAGCTTTCGGACATAAAAGAGAGGGTCGCCCACCGCTGGGCGGCCCTCTCTCTGCTATGTCAGCGGAGCACTTTTTCGATAAACCGGGTCAGGATTACAGAGACTTCCGCCCGGGTGGCCTGACCCTGGGGGTCGATACGCTCGCCGGGCTTTCCGGTGAGGAGCCCCGCCCGGAGGCAGGTCTCCACCGCGTCGGCAGCCCAGCCGCTGACAGAGCCAGCGTCGGTGAAATCGCTCAACTCCTCGTCTTGTTCCAGAGACAGCCCGGCGTAGTCCAAATAACGGACGAGGACGGTGCAGAGCTGCTCCCTTGTAAGGTAGGCCTCGGGAGCCAGATCGCTGCCAGTCCCCTGGAGAATGCCCTGTTCGGCTGTCCAGGCCAGGGAGGTGCCGTACCAGGGCTGCAGTGCGGGGACCGCGGTGCTCCTGCCGTCCAGCCGGGCCAGAACCGTCGCCATCATAGCGCGGGTCATGGGTGCCCCAGGGGCAAAGGAGCCATCAGGCGTGCCGCTGATCACATCGCGGACGGCCAGGAAGGAGACTGCCTCCGCCGCCCAATTGCCCGGAGGCACGTCATGGAAGGCGGTGGTCCTAGTATCCAGGGAGATGACTGCGTCGCCTGAAATAAGCGCGGTGACGGACCCACCGGATACCAGCGAGAAGGGCAGCGGCCGAACCACCCCGTCCGGTAGCACCTGCACGGCCACGTTTCCCTCGGGAGCGTCCAAAAACACTTTTACTGCCGTGTTCAGCCCGGTGGAGAGGGCCACAGCTCCGTCCGCCCGACGGGCGGCAGTGACGGTGAGGGCGCCCTCGTGGCCGCTCAGACTTTCGGCGGGGATGATGATACTTGCCAACGGGAGCCGGAAGGTCACAGTATTCCCCGCCATGCTTGCAGCCGCGCCGGAGGGTAAAGTGACGGAGACCTGCGAGGCCTCGCCCCGCACCTTAGGCTGGATAATGAGCGCCGTGGTGCCGCTCCTTTTTCCGGCGGAGAGGAGGCGGGCCACGTCGGAGCTGGTAAGGCGTGCGCTCGCCGCGCCGTTGGAGGCCTGTGCCGACGGGGAGATAGAGACCGCGGCGCTTCCGTCCGGGGTGGTCACGGTCACCACCGGGAGTTGAGTGGAGGAGCCTTGAGTCGTCACGGTGACGATACACTGGGCCGACATGCCTCCTGCTGTAGCGGTAATGGTCGCTGTGCCGCCCGATACCGCTGTGACCAGACCGGTGCTGCTGACGGTGGCGACCGTCTCGTCGCTGGAGGTCCAGGTAATGGAGACGCTCCCTGCCGGGGACACCGCCGCGGTAAGTTGGAGGGTGTTATCTCCGTTGGTGTAGAGGCTGGCCTGGGTGGGGGAGAGGGTGATGGACTCCACGGCCCCCGCCACGGAGAGAGCGCCCACGGTGGCGTTCAGTGGCAGCGCCATCGGGGAGTTATCCTTTACGATGCCGGTGACATTGGGCAAGAGACCCGCCATGTAGCGCACCTTGCCCTCTCCCGCTGCTGGGGCCGCCAGGGTGAGGGTAATGGTGCTCTCGTCCTTCCTCCGGGCGGAGGAGATGGTGACGGGCGCACCGCCATCGGTGACCTCGAAGCCGGTAATGTCAGCAGCGGGCGTAAAGTTGCTGCCGCCCGTGTGCGCCAGGGTCACGTCGATCGCCGTGCGGCTCTCGTCGGTAAAGTGGACGCCTGAAATAGAGGGGCCGGTGTAATAGTCCGTCTTGCCGGGCGTATCGTCGTAGTACCAGAGGATGGCGTTGGCGACGCGCCTGCCGATAATATCCTGGCTGGCGGAGGTATAGTGGAGATTGTCGCTGTTGCGGCCCAGGTCCAGCTCCACCGCGGCCAGAATCACACTGTTTTTCGGGTCGTTGGCCCGCATCTGCGCGGCGCGGATGCCGTCCATGTAGGGGGCCCGGTCGTCGCCCCAGCTTCCGGCCTTTGCCGGACCAAGCTGGCAGTAGAGGAAGGGCACGTTCCAGCCAAGGTCGGCCCGGTAGTTGGAGATGAGTGTGTTCAGGGCGGCGAGGTACTCCTCCTCGCCCGTGCCGGCGGACACGTCGTGCTCACCTTGGTTCATCAGGATAAATTCCACCCCTCCCGCAGCCCGGGCCCGGTAGAGGGAGTTGCCATACAGGTTGGAGCGGTCGGCGGGATTACTCTCCGTGCGGTCCAGCCAGCGGGGGTAGTCGGCGCAGTCGCACACCAGGCCCGCGCCCCCCTTTGCCGCCGGAATGATGCCCACGGGCAGGCCATACCTTTCAATAAGGGCGTTGACCAGAGAGGGGACCATAGAGTTGCCGGTGGTACCGTCGGCGGAGATGGGAGTGGTATCCCCCTTGTCGTAGGGGTCTTCCAGATGGGTCCAGCGCTCGTTCATGAAATTGGAGGCCAGGTCGTGAGCGGTTATGGCTTCGCCCTGGCCGATACCCACCATGTTGGATTGGCCAATGCACAAGATGTTGATGCCCACGCCCCAACGCCCGCTTTCAGCGCCGGTCAGTTTCGCGCCGTCGCCGTCATAGGCGGCGAGCTGGGTCTTGTACCAGCCGCCCTGGGGGACGGTGAGCGCGGTGGAGAAGCTGCCGTCGGCCTTTAGGGGGATTTCTCTCCAGTCAAGGACGACGCTGCCCTCGTCTGCCCAGGTGACCACACGGGCCTTCAGAGTGGCTACGTCCGACGCGATTCCCGTGAGGGTGACAGCCCCCGTCTTGGTTTTCACATCCCGCTGGTAGACCTGCCGGTCCGCCATGGAAGATAGGGTGAGAACCGGGCCGCTGCGGGTGGCCCAGATAAGGTCATCCACCTTGGCGGGGACGGCGTAGCTGCGTACGCCTACCATACCCTTGGTTTGGAGAACGGGGGCCTGGATGGTGGTGTCGTAAAGCGGGACATTGTCAATCCAGACCTTTAGCGCGCTACCCTGGACCTCGGCCTTCATGCAGGTGATGCGGTTTCCGTTGAGGGTGTAGGGTACGGTTATGTTGCGTGCGGTCTTCCCGCCCACGATCTCCAGGAGGTTGAGACCGGTGGCGGTAAAGCGCAGGTGGACATAATTGTTTGCGTCCTGAGCCCGGAGCACCAGTCCCGCGCCGCCGGAGCCCGTGAGGGCGTCCATGGTGAAGTGGGCGGTGAGCGCACCATCAGTGAAGGTTTCTGTGTCCTTCACCAGGGCCAGTACCGACGCGCTGGCGCTCTCGGGGGTGATGGTGAGGACCTCGCCGCCGATGGCTGCCGTCCCGCCTGTGACAGCCAGCCGGTCAAGCTGGGCGGCGCTGTTCAGATTCAAGGTCAGCTTTGGCATATAAAGGCCGGACACATCGGGCGCGGTGGTCGATTTCCCCTTCTTCTGGCGGAAGAGCCAGTCGAGGTATAGCTCCGGCTGCTCGAAGAGCCGCCGCTGGACGTAGTGGTCGTCCCCCGGATACTCAAGATACGTGATGGTGGTGCTGCCCGCGGCCTGGAGGGCGTCCACCATCTCTCGGGAGCCGCTGATGGGCACTGTGGGATCAGACGCGCCATGCAAGACCAGTAGGGGCATGTCCTTAATGACATCCGCCCGGACGAGGCTGCCGGCACCGCACATGGGCACCGCCGCCGCAAAGGTCTCCGGGTGGCGGGTGATGAGGTCCCAGGTGCCGTACCCGCCGAAGGACTGGCCCATGAGGTACACACGATTGCCGTCCACCTGATATGCCTCCTTCAGCTCGCCGATCAGGCCCATGAGGAGCTTTGCGCTGTTTGACTCCGCTATGCTGTCAGCGTAGCTTCCCAGCGTCCAGTCCACGTTGACCCACTTGTCACTGTCAGGCAGCTGGGGCACTACGATGATGCAGGGGTGGTCCGGGTCGTCGATGAGGGGAGTGATGAGGGGGGAGAGGTTTGCGAGCTGTTTAACGTTATCGGTCCCGCGGCTGCCCGCGCCGTTGAGGTAGATGAGAAGAGGCAACTCCTGATCCTGCCCATGTTCATAACTGGCGGGGACATAGAGGCGGTAGTTGAGGCCCTTTGTTTGGATGGTGGTGTCACTATAGACCTTTTGATACATCTCTTCCATGGAGTGTATCTTGGGGCTGGTCTGACCGGGCTCTACGCCGGGATCGGGGCCGGGGTCCTCCCCCCCGACCAGGGTGAAACGCAGTTCTACCGGCACCAGGGTGCCGCCGTTAGAGGAGACGAATGTAAACGTATGGGAGCCACCTTGCAGAGTGAATTGGCCCAAAGAGAGGTCGTGGTAGGTGCCGTTTTTGCTTGCATCACTAAAGTTGGTCTGTGTGCCCACGGTCTGGCCGTCCGCTAGGAAGGACCAGATGCCGTAGCCTTGATAATATTTGGTGTTTAGGGTGATTTGATAGGTTCCGGCGGGGAGCTCTCCCAACTGGAACGTCAAGGTCCCTCCGGCGCTGCCGCCGGTCAACTTGACGCGCTGCTTGCTTACACTGCTGTCCGTAACTACCTCGATGCTGGCCCCGCTGCCAGAAGTGACCTTGCTTGCGCTATAGAGCGTCAGCAGGTCGTATTTTTGTTCAGCGGAGACAGTGATGGCCGCGCTGCCGAAAATCGTCACGCCGTCCACCACAGCGGTAGCGATAAGCGTTGCTGTTCCACCGGACAGGGCCGTCAGAGTCCCTTCCGGGGATACCTGAAGGATGCCGCTCTGCCCCGTTGAAAATTCCGTTTGGGGCAGGTTGTCGGTCGCCACGCTCCCGTCGGAGTAGACAACTCCGGTAATCTCAGCTTTTCCTGCCGGGCCGAAGACCGACAAGGTGGCCGGGACGCTGAGGCGCAGGCTCTGGGGCGAGGCGGAGGTCACGGTGATCGTACAAATAGCCTTGACCTCCGGGCTGGAGAACGAGGCGGCGGTGATGACCGCCGTACCTGCCGCCATGGCTTTGATCAGTCCGTCGGCGGTGACGGCAGCCACGGCGGGGTTATTGGACGCGAAGATTACCCGCTTGTCGGTGGTGCTCTCAGGTAAGATGCTGGCGGTCAGCCGGGTGGTCTGTCCCATGGAGAGGGAGAGGCTGCTCTCGCTCAGCGTGACGTGCTCCGCCGGGGTACCCGAAAAGTCGGTGACCGTCACGTCGACAGACTGGCGGAAGAGGCCACTGCCGTAAGACACGGTGATGTAGGGGACGTTGGGCAGTGTGTAGGAGCCTTTGAAGACCGAGGTATCGGTATCCGCCTCCGTGACGGTGACGGTGGTCCGCTCACCGGTGAGGGGATTTGTCACCACCACCTCGCCGGTCTCCCGCGCTGCAGGGTCCATGTTGAGGGGCGCTTGGAGGGAGAGTGTGACGCTCGTTCCCACGGTGCCGGCGGCGGGGGCACTGAGTGCCACCGCATCCGCCGCCGCGTAGGCCAGAGAGGCATTCCACGCGGTGTTGTAGGACACCCAGCCCTCGGTATAGCCTGTGTTGTAGTTCTCGGGGGCATAGGGATAGCAGAGCTCGGGGGCGTTGGCGTCGATGACTGCCGTGCGCCGCTCCAAAACGCCATTGCCGCCCGCGAATTGCTTATACCAGCCTAGGTCAGCACCCTCAAAATCACGGGTGAAATCATAAAACGCGGCCCGCTTTGTAGGATTGCGGCCGAAGAGGTCGTCAATAGCGGCCACGCCCAGCTCGATCAGGCGCTCCTTGGTGTCCGCGTCGTCCAGGACGCGGGCCGCCGCATAGGTGACGGCCTGGAGACCGGCTTGGTTTCCCGGCTCATTTTTTGGTGCGTTTGCCTGGCTGTCGGCTAAGGCGTAGGCCGCGCCCGTCCAATAATCCTTGTCAATGTTCCCGGCTTTATTGTGGAAAGGATAGGTCCCGTCGCCTGCTGCCAGGCTGGCCGCCATACGGATATCCCAGAGGTTGTCGGAGCGATCCACGGTCTTTTCCGCCCACACCTCCAGGGCGGCCTTCAGCCCGGTGGGCGCCTGGTCGGGATACAGCTCCAGGAAGTAGGACAGGGCGGGCACGGTGATGTACTCGCTCATGCGCTGACCCTTGTTGTAGTAGGGGTCGGTAATGTCGATGCCGGTTATGGTGTACTCGCAGTTCCGATAGGCCGCGTCGAAAAATTTTTGAGCCACGTCATCCCCTAAGCCGTCCCGTTTCGCCACCTCGTACATCAGAAGGTTGGGCACGATGGAGTTGCCGGGCGGCTGGGAGCCCTTAAGGCCGCCGAAAGCAGTCTGGACACTGTAGAGGTCGTGATTGGTGTTGTCTACCGCGTACCACTGAACATTGCACGCGGTTTTTCCCCAGACGGAGATGGTATAGTCCCGGATGTCCTCATAGGTCTCCTCCGACACATATTCGCTGATCTCGGGGTAGAGATACAGGTAGTAGGCCAGCTGCTCCTTGGTGAGCATGTGGAGATCCTTACCATCGTTATGGCCCCAGTCATAGTACCGCAGGGCGGCGAATTGAATGAGCCAGATGAGGTCGGGCTCGTCCTGCACCCGCAGCTCCTCATACTCGCAGGTCTCCGATTTGTAGATATTATGGGGCAGATTATCGTAAAGGGAGGGGTTTGCCATGTATTGGAGCACCATGCCGTTGAGCTCGAAGGAAAACTGGTGGCTGTCCCGCCAGCCGATGCCCGCCTTGCCGACCTCGAAGGTATCCGAGCGGGTCTCGCTCATGAAGGCTAGGGCATTTTTTACGCTGCGGCGCTGGATAAGGTTAGTGCCGACGGTAAAATCATAGGACTGGGCGGGACCGCAGGTGATGTAGAAGTCGGTATCCATGTCGGTCTCCAGTGCTGAGAAATCCGCAATGCCGCCCGTTACCTGGCCGGAGAAGGCTTCCAGGCCGGTGGCCTTGTTGACGACCTTGAAAAGCACGCCGTCTGCCGCGTTGGGGATGCTGGCCCGCTTGGGTTTACCGTTATCGTAACCAATTTGATTGACCAGCACGGCGATCTCGCTTGAGCCGCTGCCGGGCGTATATACCGGGTCGGCGTTTGCCGTGGTTTCTACCAGCTTTATAGAATCCGCATAGGCGGTCCCCGGGCCCATCAGGGCCATAGAGATACTCACAGCGGTTCCAGACGTGGCGGTGATGGTGCAAAGCTTTACCCATCCAGCAGGTTTTCCGTTGGGATTCAGAGACACCCGCCAGTTGCCATCCAGGCTGCCGATATCAAAGCTAAGAGGTGCCAGCGTCACGCCGCCCGCCGCCTCCGGAAGCCAGTAGTATATGCCGAAGTTTCCGGTAGACGGAGGGTAATCCCCCCAGGTAGCCGAGGAGGAGATATTGGTGGTGACATGGAGGCCGCTTCCGTCCGAGCCCTCCGGGTTCACCGCGGAGGTCCAGCTGCCGGTGCTCCGGAAGAGCTCACTCTCATCGTGCCAGACGGTGCTCTCATATTCGGGATTTGCCGCCTGCAGGAACCGCACGTCGGCCACGCGGCTGTGAGCTCCTGCCGTGGTAATGGCAAGCTTAAAATACTCGTCGCCCGTACCGCTGAAATAGAAGGTGCCCACTGCGTTCCAGCCGTCCGCCGCCATGGCGGTCAGCTGTACGTTGGTGTCCTCTTGCGCGGTGTGGACCGTCCCCGTCATTTTCATGGTGCCCTGGTCCTTGGCGATGTTCCAAAAGGACACCGCATACCAGCCGGGCATTAACCCTGCGGGTATGAACTGGACGTACTGGCCCACCGTCCCGGAGTAGATCGATGGGCTGTCCTTGGTGGAACCGGTGAGGGAGCTGGAGACCCAGCCGTCCGATTTGGTGACGCCTTCGCTGTTGAGGGTCATTTGGCGGGAGGAGGTCTCGGGCTCCGGCAACTCAAAGGCAGGAGCCGACTCCCCCTGCGCGGGCGGCGGCACCACGCCCGCGTACACCGTGAGATTGTCGAAGAGGGCCGTGCCGTTGTAGACCCGCAGGCCGAGGGCACCGCCGGGGGTGGCGGTATGCTCGGCGGTCTTTTGCCCATCCATATAGCAGACGATCTGGTCGCCGTCCACCGTCACGCGCAGGCGGTGGGCCCCATCGGGTGCTCCCTCGAGCGGGGTACTCGCAAACGGCGAGGGGGAACTGCCGTTTATCCACTGACGGAGCTGGACGGTACTTGCAGTGCCGTTGTCAATGCGGTAGTGATAAAAGTTACTGCTGTTGGTCTGGAAGAAAGTCAGTCCACCGCTGTACCCGCCCGTACCAGACAACGGCTGTAGCTGCATGTCCAAAACAACGCTGTACGCGGCGGGCAGGTCTGTGCTGACCATGGGCAGGGCGGTCAGCCGTTCGGCACCTTGAGCGCTTACGCCCTGGAGCGCAAAGCCATCCTTGAGCGGGAGCAGCGACCAACCCTCCGCGCTGGAGAGCTCCGGAGGCAGGGTTGAGAAATCTGTCTGATAGAGGACGGTTTCTCCGGCTTCCGGCTCCTCAGCGGGGACGATCCGGAAGAAGTCGAACGCGCCGCCGCGGGCTGCGCTCTCCGCAAGGCCGGCCGCACTCTTCGCCAGGGCCGTGGCCCGCAATTTGAACGCACCTGTCCCCAGATAGGCTGTCCCGATTTTGTGCTCCCGGTAGACGCCGGTTGCGCCGGAGAGAAAGAGGTCCACTGGATTACCAAGGTTTGTGCCATCCAGTGAGAACTGGAAAGCCGATCTGTCCTTATTGTCCTTTGTGGTCACATAGATATCATAGGTGCCTGCTGCGGGGGCTGTCAGCGTAAATTCTACCCAATCGCTCTCGGGAGTGGACGGGTTTTGAACAAAGAAAAACTTTCCGCCGCTGCACTCCGCATCAACGGTGCTTCGCGTCTCCTTGAGACCCCATGCACCCGAGGTGGTGGGTGAGGCACTTTCCGCCTCGATGACGACGCCTTCGGTATTGGCCGCGCCCGCCGGGAACATCCCCAGCAGCAGCGCCGCCGTCAGCAGGGCCGCCAGGGTCCGCTTTGCCTGTTTCATTGCCTCTCTCCTTTCGATGGGACGGAAGGCCACACCCGAGACCATTTCGGATGCGGCCTCCCGCCATGTATGCCTGACTTGTTATCCGACCATGACGCGCACAAAGCGCATGAGCATGGCGGCGACCTCGGCGCGGCTGGCGCTGTCCTGGGGGGCCAGCCTTCCGTCGGGCTTGCCGCTGAGAATGCCGGTCTCCACAGCCCAGGCCATCGCCTCAGAGGCCCAGCCGGAGACTTCGCCGGCATCGCTGCGTGTCGGCACCGTGTGCTCGGTTTCTTGTACGCCAGCGTAGCGATAGAGTATGACGGCAAGCTGTTCCCGGGAGATGGCGGCGTCCAGATTGGTGCCATCCGAAATGCCAACCTCCATGGCCCAGTCTGCAGCCGCGGAGTACCAGGTTGCGCCGTCTGTGCCGTACTTTTGCCCATCCAGGCGGTAGAGTACGGTCAGCAACATGGCCCGGTTCATGGGCAGGTCGGGCGCAAAGGCCTCCGCTCCGGTCCCCTGGAAGAGCTCACGTGCCGTGACGAAACGGACGCTGTCTCCATACCAGGCGGAGGAGGCCACGTCCTGGAACGCCTGACCCCTATCCTCGATGCGGACTGTAAGACCGCTGTCCGCGGTCAGCCTGACGCCGTTCTCATTGACGAGGGAAAAGGGGAGAACAGTCTCTTTCCCGTCCGCCCCCACAGCCACGGCCACCATGCCTGGGGTGGGCTGGGCCACAGGGATAGTGACGGTGGCCCGCTCCGCTCCGATGGGGAGGGTAATTTCAGCGGAAATTGTCCCGTCAGGAGCGGCGGTGGTTTTTGTCACGACCTTGTTGGCACTGGTTTCAGTGGTGATGATAGTGCCGTCTGGCTTTTTGACGGTCACAAGAACCGAGCCGTCAGGCAGCGTAACCGTTGTGGTGACGGTCCCATCGGAGGTATTTCCTGTGGTAGGCGGCACATAGGGGGAGGAATAGGTGATCACGCTTACCGTACACACGGCGGTGTAGCTGCCCTCTGCGGTGGACACAGTGATGGAGGCCGTTCCGTTGGCGACAGCGGTCACCAGACCGTTTTCATCCACGGTGGCGACCTCCGGATGGTCGCTGCTCCATGTCACGTCCTGGACGTCGGCGTCCGCGGGCGCCACCGCGGCGGTGAGCTGAACAGTGCCGGGAGAAGCGTTGCTGTACAGGCTGGCTTTCGTTTTGTCAAGGCTCACGCCGGTGACCGCTATCTTCGCGCGGTAGCGATAGACGACCTCAACACCCGCCTGCGGCACGATGCCGGAAACGTTGGCTGGCGTCTCGACCAGGATGTAGCCGTCGATGCCTTTGGCCTGAGTATGATAGGCGCTGCCAACCAGCTTTTGTGCGCTGACCGCTTCGATCAGCGGTTCCCCGTTTTCGTCCAGATAACGAGCGGTGACCGCCGCTTTCTCCTGGGAGTTGGTCGTTACCAGAATCTCGCTGAAATCCGCGGCGACGTTGTAGATACGGAAACCGACCTTGCCGACCACATCTTTGTCGTAGGTCTTCTCCGTAATCAGCTTATCGTCCAGATAATACTGGACGGTCTTCCCGCTGACCTTGGCCATGAGTGTATAGGGCCGGTTGTCTGCGCAGCTGAGCGAGCCCTCCGGCTCCGCCTTCGTTGCTTTGCCGTCCACGAACTGATAGAGCTGAGCTTTACCGCCGGCATTGCTCTTATCCAAACGCACATGGAAAAAGTTGTTCTCATCCTCATAGCCAAAGACCAATCCAGCCGAAGCGGTACCACCCCGGAATGTCATGGTAGTTTTCACGGTGTATTCGCCTGAGATGGGCTCTCCCGCAGTGGTGATTACAGAGGCGATCTTTCCGTCCGCCGTCGTCGCAACGCCCACAAGAGCACTCTTGGATTCATCTACGGCGGCGCTGGCACCAGCAACCGATTTGTCCCAGTGGAGGTTGGAGGCACCGTCAAAGTCGTCGTATAGGATGATGGCGGAGCTATCCACGGCAATGGGAACAATCACCTTCGCCGTACCGCCGGGGCTCTCCTTTGCATGCAGCAGATATTCGCCGTCCTCGACGCCGGAGAATAGGGCGGTAAAAGCGCTGTTTTCTGTGGTGACGATGGCGGTATATAGCACCTGGTCGCTCTCGCGGGCAGTTAGGAAGACCTCGGCCCCGTCGACGTCTAGGAGCTGCCCTCTCGCCACGAATCTGCCGGAGTACAGCGTGCTGCCAGACGCGGGTGCGGTAATGTCAATGGCTCGGGTTTTTATGGTAACGGAGACCCAGGCAGAGATTGAATCACCATCTTTGGAAACGGTCACCTCAAAGCGGGTGGTTCCGGCCTTCAGGGCCACCAGCTTGCCCGCCTCCAGGGACAGGAAAGAGGCGTCCTCGGGCTGATAGGAGAGCTCGTAGCCGGTAAGGTCATCCAGACGGGTAAAGTCGTCCATCACAAGAGTGAGCTGCAAGGAATCGAGCGCGTTGTCTCCAACAAAAATATTGTCGCAGGCGGCGTTCAGCGCGAGGGGCTTTCCCTCGGAAAGGCCGCCGGTCAGCTTGTAGCTGTGGCCCGGCTCGTAGTCAAAGCGGACGGCACGGTTTACCTCGTTTACGGTGAACTCGACAGTCTTGTTGTCCGTGGTGTCCGTTACCACAAGAGAGGCGGGGTTAAAGCCGTCCATATTGGCGGCCACGGCGGACCTGGTAGTTCCATCGATAAAGGTGTAGTCGTACACGGAGCCCTTTTCGGCGATGGGGAATACCTCGATGAAGTAGTTGCCCTTGTTCTCCATGTCCTCGCCCACAAGAATGCCCTTGCCGCCGACAAAAGCCGGCATTTGGTCGATGGGGGCCTCACGGTCCTTCAGCGTGATGGGGCCTACGAAGACCTCGCCCGTGTCATACTGAATCCACTTGCCCTCAGGCAGGTAGACATCCCGGGAGGTGGCAGACTGATGGTCGGTACCAAACAGCGGTGTCGCCAAAATCGACTCGCCCAGCATCCACTCGTACATCCTATTTGTGCTGTTGATCATGTTATAGGTAGCCGTATCCTCAGGGTAGGCGATGTAGAGGGGGGTCATCGAGGTTGGGTAGCCGGTCTCAAAGCTCTTCAGCGCCGCATCATAAATATAAGGCGCGTAGGTGCTGTGCCAGTTGATGGCCTTGAAGGCGGCGTCCTTCCGCTCCTGGTTGTTCATTTCGAGCACATTTATGCCGACCGACTGGCTGGGGCAGAGCGCCGCGAAGTAGGCGTTGCGCACAATATAATTTTGCTGGCTTGCGTCGTTGATGTTCGCGCCGGTCCCTCCGATAATATCAGGGTAGACGTTGGACTGGCCGCTGGCGGCATAGGCCAGCGAGTTGATGACCATGCGGTCAGGGGAGTTGTTGAAACTTGCGTTGTTGGTGCCGTAGTTTGCGTCGTTGATGCGCAGCACGTCGCCCGGCAGGCAGTAGGAGGCGTTTCTGACGATAATGAGATTGTCCTTTTCCTCTACCATGTACTGTAGAAGGTTGTTCCAGTTGTCGTCATTGTGGGTGGTCTGAAGCATCATGCAGTCTTCCTTGAAACCGTCCACGCCCCATAGATCCGCATGGTCGGAGAACCACTTCACTGCCTCGGGATTTTCGGCGTCGATGATGCCGACCGGGCCGCGGGGCTCGATGCCGCCGGTCGGGTACTTCGCGTTGACCTGATATAGAGACCCATCGTCATTCTTAAGAAAATAGCCGTTGTCCAGCGCCTCAAATACAAAGCGCCCGTCCACGCTCTCGTCCCACTTCCCGCCATAGGTAACGCCCTCGTAGCTGTCGGGCAGCTTGAGGTGGTTGCGCAGACCCAGCAGGAGTTTCAAGTCATTGTCCTTGAAGAATTGTTTTAACCCGTCAGGGTCGGGGAAACGGGGATTGGGCAGGCCGTCCGTCCGTCCCGCAGGGTCTGCGGTGTCGTCCCACATGCCGAAACTGGTGGTCGTCCCCTCCAGCGCTTTGCGGTCTCCCGTCCAGAAACCGGAACCCACCACGCCCCAGGTGATGTCATAACCGCTCTTGAGGTAATCGGTCAGCGTGCTCATCACTGAGCTTTGATAGGCGTTCCATCCAAGGGAGCCAAAGGCCTCCCAGCCCAGGCCGAACATCTCGTAGTGGGGCTTGGTGTCCACATATCCCGCCGTGTTGCGCACGGTCTTGTAGTCGCCGTAAATCTGCTGCATATCGCCGAAGAAGTAGTAAAGGCCGTCCACCTTTTGGGTCTTGTACGCGCCGAGCAGGGTCTGGTCCGCCGTGTAAGAGACCCGCTTGTCGTCGGTCTCAAAAAGCACTTGGGCGAAGCCCAACTGAGGCGCGATGGTGAAGTTGCTGATAAATCGGGCGACGCTGTCCTTGTTGGTAAAGGTACCCGCGTTCATGCGGTTAACACCCGCCACGTTCGAGGTCTCGCGGACGGTGCCGCTCGTGTTACCCAGCGCACCGTAATCACCCAGGCCGTAGAGGTACGCAATCCCGCCTGCCAGACGGGCGTCAATGGTGTAGTACCGAATTTCCGTGTCAGGATCGATGACGGGGGGCTCCTCAGTGCCGTCGGTGATCTTGCCACTGCCCGTTATGGACCAATCGGCCAGACTGCCGTCATCGAACGTGGCGCTGAAGAGGTCCCCGGAGCTGTCCGTCACCTTAAAGTTGTCGGTTTTGCTGGTGGTCACCGCGGTCAGAATGCCGGCCTTGCCGGAGGCAAAGGTGCTGTCATTGGCCGTCAGCTTTTGTACGCCGTCCACATAGCATGTGAGTACGCCGTCATTCATGCTGGCCTTGAGAAGGTAGACCTTGTCGAAGGAATAGGGCATCGTGCCGGAGGCGAGCAAGCGCTCCGTGTCGTCGGTCATCTTGTAAAGAGAGAGTGTCTCGGCCGCGCCGAAACGGAAACCATAGTAGTTATCTCTGTCCTGGTATCCAAAGAGAAGACCGTTGCTTGTCTCCTCATCGCCAATGGCAAAGGCCATCTCGGCGCTGACGGTATAGCCGGTCCAACCGGTCTCGCCGGTCACGGCGGACGCGGTAGGGTTACCGACAAGTTGCAAATACTTATCGGTGGGGGGATTATTGTACATTTCTAAAAGCTTAGAACCCATTGCGCATTCAAGATTCTGTGTATAGTCACCTGCTGTTCCGTCCTCAAAATCATTTTTGTAATAGACGGTCTTGCCGTCGTTGCTGGTAACCTTGAAGTCATCCAAATAGAGATCCATCTTATCGGTTCTGAGCCCGGCGGCGCCGGTGAGCTGCTGGGCGCCGGCGCCTGAGTCGGTGGCTTCAACGACGAGCTGACCGTTAACATAGCCCCGCAGCCGATTGCCCTCAGACACCAGTTTCAGAGTGTACCAAGTGTCCGTTTTTATGTTGATCGGAGTGGATACTGGGAGCTCCAGGGACGATCCGTCTGTGTTCAGCCGTTTGAGCGAGACGGAGCCTGACTTAATAAAAAACAGATGGAACGCGTTGGATGCGTTGTAGTGGGAGTAAATGCCGGCCGACGCGGTTCCGGCCTTGGGGAGCTTCAGCGTGGCCTGTACCGTGTAGTCGTTAGTGGGCAGGATGCCGTCTTTCAGTTTCCAGACCGTTGCCGTATCCTTACTTTGGCTGCCCTTGACCAGAAGGGAGGTGGCGCCAAGGGTGGGCGTGGCGCTGGGCGCTTCCTCTTCCGGGGACTCGCTTTCGATGGGGAGGATTTCATAGCGTGCGTAGGTGTCAAACAGGTGAATCTTAACGTCGGCTGTGGCGCCCTGCTGGTTGGTTACCAGAAAGGAGGCCACGTTGCCGGTGGTTCCCTGATACTTGGTGCTGACGACGGGGTAGGACGTCCCGCCCGACTTACCAAAGGAAATACCGGACAGCGAGTGCGCGCCTATGATTTCCGTTCCGTCAGGCTTGCTGAAGCCATAACGAAATCCGGCTTTCTCAATGGTAATCACGTAATTTTGCGCGGTAAGAACAATCGTATCCCCATTGTCCTGCACCGATGTCGTCCCGGACTGGGCCAGCGCCGTGACGCTGAGCAGGCTAAAAAGCATCGCGATTGTGAGCGCAAAGGACAGAATCCGCCGTTTCATAGTAAACCTCCTACAAAGTTCAATATAAATTTTTAGGAGTTATGACGAGGGAAATGTAAAAAAGGGTATAGAAATCCCCCGCAAAAGCTGAAAACGCGGATTATTCCGTTTTCTGCCATTTACGGGGGGATGTATTTTTTTGCGTGTTACCCTTTCACCGCTCCGGCCGTGAGGCCCTGAATAAAGTAGCGCTGGAGGAAGATGAAGATGATGGTGACCGGAATGGCGGAGACCAGGGAGGCCGCCATCATGTACCCCCAGTTGGTGGACGCCTCGCCCAGGAAAGTCATCACGAGGCCCGAGGCCAGGGTGCGCCGGGCGCTGTCGGTCACCAGGGTCATGGAGTACAGTAGGTCGTTCCAGCTCCATACAAACCCATAGATGGCGATGGAGATCATGCCGGGGATGGCCATGGGGAAGACGATCCGCGTCATGATGCGCCAGTGGCCCGCACCATCGATCTTGGCGCTCTCGATGAGGGAGTCTGGAATGTTGTCAAAATAGCTCTTCAGCGTCCAGGTACCCACCGGCAGGGTAAAGACCACGTAGCTGATGAGGAGGGCCCAGTAGCTCCCCAGCAGGCCCAGCTTGTTCATCAGCGTGTAGATGGACAGCAGCAGAATGGCCTGGGGGAAGGCCTGGCTCATCATGAAAAGTCCCATGACAAACTTACGGCCCCGATACCGGAATTTGGAGAAACTATAGCCCGCGAAGGCGCAGACCACGGTGGCCATAAAGCTGGAGCCGAAGGAGACGATGAGGCTGTTTTTGAGGTAACCCATGATCTTCGCATCGGTGACGATATGGATGATATTGTCCAGCGTCAGAGGCCCGGTGAAGAAGTAGTTGCTGAAGGTCTCGGCGGTGGGCTTGAGGGCGGTGTTGATCATCCAAAGGAGGGGGAAGAAGACGAAGAGACCGATGACAATGAGGCAGATCCAGAAAAAGACGCGGAACGCGGTGGTTTTTTGAAACATTTTTTCTCTCCTCCCCTCAGTCAGACTCGTTGACTCTGCGCAGGTACACAAAGCTGAACCCTGCCAGCAGCACTGCCCAGATGGTGCCCACGGTGGCCGCCTTACCCATGTTCCAATTTTTGAACGCGGTGGTGTACACCTCGATAGACAGCGTGGTGGTGGACCGGGCCGGGCCGCCCTGGGCCATGGTCCAAGGCAGGTCAAAGTGCTGGAGGTTGCCGATGAGCCCCAGGATAAAGACCAAAATTGCGGTCTGCTTCATGCCGGGCAGGATCACGTTCCAGAAGGTCTCCAGGTTGTTGGCCCCATCGATGTGGGCGGCCTCCACCTGCTCGAGAGATACGCTCTGCAGCCCGCCCAGGAGGAAGGCCATGTACCAGGGCAGCATCTGCCAGGTCCGGGCGATGATGACGCACAGGAGGGCCGTGCCCGTCTGCCCCAGCCAGGGGATGCCGGTCTCCAGGATGCCCAGGGCCTTGAGGATGCTGTTAAGGATACCGTACTGGCCATTGAAGATCCAGCTCCACAAAAAGCCGATAGCCGTGCCGGGGATGATCCAGTTGACCAGCGTGACGCCCCGCAGGAACTCCGCGCCCCGGAAACCCTGGTTGAGCACAATGGCCCACAGAAGGCCGAGGGTGAAGGGGAGAATGGTGCTGCCCAGGACGAAGAGGAGCGTGGTGACGAGGGTTTTGACGAAGTAGGGGTCCTTGAAGACCTTGATGTAGTTCGTCAGACCCACCACCTCATACTCCGGCGAGAGCATGGAGCGGTTGGTAAAGCTCATGAGGATGGCGTCAATAAAGGGGTAGAGGATGATGGCGGCGAATACGGCCAAACCGGGCACCACCAGCAGAAAGCCCACCTGGGCGTTGGTGAGTCTGCCACCGTTTTTTAGTCTGTTCATGGGATACCTCCGTGAAGATAGGCGAGGCTGCCGTCTAAAGATTCCGCCGGGCAGCCGCCGATAAGAGCGCAGCGGCTGCCCGGCAGGCGAGAGGGGGGTTACAGGGCGTTCAGACGGGCGGCCATGTCGGACACGACAGCCTCGGCGGTCTTCTGGCCCAGCAGGGCGAACTGGATCTCCTCGGTGATGATGGCCTTGATCTCGCTGGCGTTGGAGAGACGGGCGGTCTCCTCCATGCGGGCGGTGGCGGTGGACTGAATGAAACCGCGCAGATACGCGTCGTTTTTCACCTCGTCCAGAGCGGCAGCGCTCTTGGTCACAGGGGGCATGCCGTTGTTCTTAAAGTAGTCCAGGGCGACTTCGTCGCTCACCAGGGTCTGGGCGAGCTCGGCGGCCTGTGCTTGGTGCTCGGAGTTCTTGAAGGTCACCAGCATATGGCCCCACATGGTGGACTGGGGCTTGTCGCCAGCGTTGAGCACGGGGCGCTCCATGGCGGAGCATACGTTCACGACCTCGCTGGGGTCTACGCCGTTGCTGACGGCCTGGCCCTTGGCGACCACGGCGTCGTCATAAAAGGCAACCTTGCCCTGGGCGAAGAGCTGGCGGGCTTCGCCACGGCCGGTGTCCATGGCGATGTAGCCCTTCTCCTGGAGGCTCTGGTACCACTTCACGCAGGCCACAGCGGCCTCGCTGTCGATGGCAACGCTGCCATCCTCGTTAAAGATGGCGCCGCCGAAAGTCCACAGCCAGGGCATGAAGTCGCCGGCACAGGTGGCGTCCTTGGTGGACACGGCGTAGGGCACCACGTCGGGATTTTTGGCCTTGATGTCGGCCAGGCACTGTTCAAACTCGGCGATGGTGGCGGGCACTTTCTCCCAGCCGGCAGCGGCGAGAATCTCGGGGTTGTAGACCATGCTGATGGAGGCCATGCTCCAGGGCATACCCAGCTGCTTTCCATCCACATTGCCCACGTCCAGGGCGGACTGTTCGAAAGTGGACTTCATGAAGTCCTCACCCAGAATGTCGTTCCAGTCGGCCAGTACGCCGGCCTGGGCGATGGTGTTGAAAATGCCGATGTCGGCCTGGGCAAGGTCAAGCTGCTCGCCGCCCTGGGTGCGGATCAGGAGCTGCTGGGCGGTGTCGGCCCAGGTCCAGCCCACCCAGGTCACGCTGTTGCCGCTCTTGGTCTCATAGGCGTCCATCATGCGCTGGAAGATGGCCTTGCTGGCCTCCTCCTCGCCGGACCAGCCGGCCCACACAATGTCAACGGGGGCGGCGGAGGGCTCGACAGAGGCAGAGGCGGAGGGAGACGCGGCGGGGGCGCTGGCCGGGGGCGTGGAGGACCCGGCGCCGGAAGAGCCGCAGCCCGCCAGCAGGGACACGGACAGGGAAAGGCCGAGGAGCGCTGCAAGGAGTTTCTTCGTTTTCATGTGATTCCATCCTTTCTATCGTTAAGCCAGATTTGGGGTTACCACGATTTCAAACACCCTGGCATGGGGACTGCCATAGGTGGCCGTGACGGTAAGACGGAGGGCGGTAGCCGCCATGGGCCGCTCCGGGACAATTGGATAGCGCCGCCGCCAGTTTTCCTTTTCGGTGTGGATCGCGCGCCATTGTCCGTCCTCGCCCTTTAGCTCCAGCGTGAAGGCGCGGACCAGTTCGGGCGGCATGCCGGGCCGGGGAGTAAAGAGGTGGCTGTCTGCCCACTTGTCGGCATGCGAGCTGGGGATCTCCTTGGAGAGGTCAGGGTCGAAGGTCAGGGTAATCTGCCCAATATCCTGGGTCTGCGCCCAGGTCAGCTCCACCACCGCGGGGAGATGGTCGGAGATCCAGACGTTGGGTGCGCCGTAAGGCCGGTTGTAGCCACTCGTCAGGGTGGCTGGGCCATAGAGAAGGTCGTAGTCCCCGCGAACGCAGGGGTAAGCGTAGTCCGTGCCATCCCGCCGGCCGCAGAGGAACCCCGTGCGCTGCTCGGCCTCGGTGCGGAGGGAGATGGTGCTGTCCTCTCCGCAGACGAAGGTGAGAAAACATTCGGCGTCGATCTGGGGGAGGGGGAGGGCCGCCCAGTGCTCTCCCGCCGCCACCGTGAGCTCGACGTCGCCCATGGGCGACCCCGGCAAGAGCCGGGAGGGGAGGGGGGAGGTGTACCATGCGCCCTTCAGCGCCGCCGCCACAGGGGCGTTGAAGAGGGCCTCGGCCCGGTCCTGTCCGGCCCGGACCGGGAAGGTGAAGAACCGGTCTTTCAGAAGGAGCAGTTCCCCGGCGGGCTTGCCGCAGGTGCCGCCAAAGGTGCCGCTGACTGTGAGAGCTGCGCTGGGGGCCAGATCCTTGCCGTCTTTCACCAGGGTGCCGGGGAAAAAAGCGTCGTTCCGGTGCAGCCCCAGCTGGACTTCGGCAGCTGCGGCCTCGTCTATCCGGTCGGTGCCCACGCCCGCCTTTGCGCACCATGCGGCCAGCTGGCCCGCCGCCTGACCCGAGAGGGCGCAGGTATTCATGATGCGGGTGGAGGCAAAGGCCACATGGGTGGTGCCGATGTTGCGTCCGGCGAAGAGGAGGTTGGGCACCGTGCTGTTGTAGAGGGTGCGCAGTGGCACCTGGTAAGGGCTCACGGGGATCTGTATACAGCTATCCTCCATGCTCTTGACTCCGTCGGAGGGGTGGAAGTCGATGTACCAGCCGCCGTAGAAAGCACCGTCGTAAAAGACATGGGGGGTTTCCACGTCGCCCTGGCGCAGGACGTAGTCGGTAATCATGCGCCGGGTCTCCCGCTTGCCGGGGTAGTTGCCCACCCACTCCAGCGTGTGGTTGTCGGCGTTAAACTTGCCGCTGTTCTTGATGTAGTTCCAGATGCCCATGATGAGCTTTTTCAGCCGGAGGGTCACCTCCTGCATCTCGTCCAAGGCACCGTTCAAGTGCCCGCCGTACTCCACCCACCAGTAGTCGCTGCCGCCGTAGTCCTCGCTGACGATGCGGGCACCGTTGTTGAGGATGGACTCCACATACTCCATGTCGTAGGCGTAGTCGGGGGGAATAAAATTCACCTTGTGGTCAGCCTTTTTCACGTAGAAGAGGAGGGTGCTGCCCTGGGTGGCGGCCTCCGCCTCTACCGGGGCCAGGCTTTCGCCGTACTCGCTCTGGCTCTCTTTTCCCAGGTGAAAGGGGACGCCCGCGGCTACGCCCAAGGTACCGTCCCCCGTGCAGTCGATGAATATGTCGCCCGTGATGCGGTAGTACCCGTCCCCCAGCAGGTTCCGGCCAAAGACGGCGGCTACTCTGCCGTTTTCCAGCTCTACACGGTCCACATAGGTGTTGAGACAGAGCTCCAATAAGGGTTCTTTCAAAACCAGATCCAGCAGCACCTCATCCCAGAGGACGGGGTTGCCGTCGGGGTTCGTGTAGAGGTTTCGCATCTTGAAGTCGCCCCAGACGCCCATTTCCTCTGCAAAGAGGTTGCCCGCGCCGGTAGCGCCACGGGTCCATACCCGTATCTCGCTGCTGGAGTTGCCCCCCAGCACCGCCCGGCTCTGTAACAGCACCGTCCTTGCGCCGCCCCGGGCCGCGGCCACAGCGGCGCACACACCCGCCGGTCCGCCGCCCACGACCACCACCTGGCCGTGCTTTTTCTGTACCATCCTTATCTCTCCCAGCTCTATGCATGATTGTGCTATTGCCATTTGGCACAGCAAAAAAATGCGGAATCATTTGCTATGCAAATAGCTAAAATGAACCGCGATATTTGGGGAATTTCTTGTCAAAACCCCCGAGATGAGTCTATCATAGCAAGCATTATCTTGTCACGCATTAAATTCTTTGTTCAACTTCTGGATTTTTCCGCACAAAGATTGACAGAAAGATTAAAGTGCATTAAGGTAGGGAAGGGAGGGGAGAGCATGAACGATTTCAACAAAATGTGCGCCTATTTGGAGCTGATGAAACGGAAATATAGCCTACATGTCTGCATCAAGGACTTCTGCGGCTTTATCCCCATTAATAAGGAATTGGACGTGGCTCTCCAGCCCTACCTTGCCCATACCAATCCTTATTGCATGTACATTAAGCATGACCGCGACAGGTATTACACCTGTCTCTCCCTCATCCGGCGCATGTACCACAAGTGTGAGGAGGCGCGGGGGCCCTTTTTCGGCATGTGCCACGCGGGGCTGGGGGAGTACGTAGTTTCCATCGGGGACGAAAAAATGCTGCTGGGTTGCATCAACGTCGGATTTTTCCAGACCCGGGAGCATACCGCCGAAAAATTGCTGGAGCGCACCTGCGCCAAAAGCCAGATTTTAGACGTTGATGTGGCAAAGACGCTTTACCGCCAAAGCATCTCTACCGCCACCGTGGACGTGGAGGATATGCTTTCCAACATGGAACTGCTGGCCGAATACCTCCTCCATACTTATAAGCTCATGCAGGATACCCACGCAAAAATTACTGGGGATAAGCTGCGCAGCCAGTCCAACGAGGATAGCATCATCACCCACGCCATTGAGTACATCAAGTGCAATTATGCCTCCAGAATCGTCCTGGGGGAGTTGGCGGCTTTCTGCCACTGCAGCGAGAGCTACCTGAGCCGCATTTTCAAAAAGCGCACCGGAGTAAACCTGAATATCTACATCAACAAGGTGCGGGTGGAGCACGCAAAGAACTACCTGTCGCTCTCCGGGGACACGGTGGCAGAGATCGCCGCCCGAGTGGGCTTCGACGACCCCAACTACTTTTCCCGGGTCTTTACCGCCCTCTATGGCAACCCGCCCACCGAGTACCGCCGCCGGTTCCATGGCAGCGTAAAGCTGGAGGAGATTGAGCTTTTGGGGGACAAGCCCCTGGCTTTATGATATAATTGTGGAAAAGGAGGGTGAACCATGGCAGAGAGCGTATCGATGAAGATCATCGCCCGCATCCGCACCGACTTTCCCACCAAGTTTGGCATCCCCCGGCAGAGCGGCCTGGTGGACTCCTTGCGGGGCACCGTCGTTTTTGAGCCGGAGTACCGCAGTCCCGAGGCGCTGCGGGGGATCGAGGGCTTTTCCCACCTTTGGCTGGTGTGGCAGTTTTCCGAGGCGGTACGGGAGACCTGGTCTCCCACCGTGCGCCCGCCCCGCCTGGGCGGGAACGAACGCCTGGGGGTCTTCGCTACCCGCTCTCCCTTCCGGCCCAACGCCATCGGCCTCTCCTGCGTCAAGCTGGAGGGGGTGGAGCTGCATACACACGAGGGCCCCGTTCTCCATGTCGCCGGGGCCGATCTGATGGACGGCACCCCCATCTTTGACATCAAGCCCTACCTGCCCTATGTGGACAGCCGCCCCGACGCGGTAGGCGGGTTCGCCGCCAGTAAGCCGGAGGGCCTTCTGGAGGTGGACTTTCCGCGCGAGCTGATGGCAGTTATCCCGGAGACGCTGCGGGAGGGGCTGGTGGGCGTCCTCTCCTGCGATCCGCGCCCCTCCTATCAGACCGATCCCGAGCGGGTGTATGGCCTGGACTTCGGCGGGTATAACATCAAATTCACCGTGGCGGAGGGGAAACTCACCGTTCGTTCCGCAGCTCCGCTGTAGGAGGGCTGCAATTTCTATAGGGGGCCGCTCTCGGATTTGGCCTCTACACCTCAGACGGTCCGCTTTTGCGGGCCGTTTGTTTTTCTCAGCCTTGCGATCAACCGTTCTCCGGGGTACAATAGGTGAGAAAGCCCCAGCTAGAAAGGAGCGTTTTATGAACGACATTATCCAGAGCCTGTATGACCGCAAGTCCGTGCGGGTCTTTACCGAGGCGCCCGTGGCCCCGGAGGTCAAGCACGCCATCCTGGAGGCGGCCGCACAGGCACCCAGTGCGGGCTGCCAGCAGCTTTACACCATCCTGGACATTACCGACCCCACGCTCAAAGCCACCCTAGCCGACACCTGCGATCACCAGCCCTTTATCGCAAAGGCCCCGGTGGTACTGGTCTTCTGCGCAGACTGCCGCAAGTGGTACGACGCGTATCTGGCCGCGGGCTGTACTCCCCGGACGCCCGGCGTGGGGGATCTGCTCCTGGCCTGCTCGGATACTCTTATCGCAGCCCAAAATGCCGTGGTAGCCGCCGAGAGCCTGGGTATAGGCTCCTGCTACATTGGGGATATCATGGAGCTCTGCGAAGAGCATCGCCGCCTCTTGAACCTGCCCCAGTGGGTTTTTCCGGCGGCCATGCTGGTGATGGGCTACCCCACCCAGCAGCAGAAGGACCGGCCCAAGCCCGAGCGGTTCCACCTCTCCCACGTCGTCCACGAGAATGGCTACCGCGCCATGGACGAGGCCGAACTGCGGGAGATGTTCGCCGGGCGTACCGACGGCAGGGACTATGAAAGCTGGATGCGGGCCTTCTGCGACCGGAAGTATAACTCCGACTTTGCCTGGGAAATGAGCCGCTCGGTGGGGGAGTACCTGCATGACTTTGAGGTGCGGGGAGAATGATTCACATCTACTGCGGCGATGGGAAGGGGAAGACAACCTGCGCCTTTGGCCTGGCCCTACGGGCGGCGGGACGGGGGAAGGGCGTGGTGGTGGCCCAGTTTTTGAAGAGCGAAGACAGCGGAGAGCGACTGGCCCTCCGGGCCATATCAGACGTGGAGCTGCTGCCCCTGCCTGAGAAAATAAAATTCACCTTTGCCATGGACGAGGCGGAGCGGGCGGAGGCCACCGCGCACTCCCTGGCGCTCCTTGACGGGGTGGCCCGGGCGCTGGAGGCCGGGGCGGACCTGGCCGTCCTGGACGAATGCTGCGCCGCCGTGTCCACCGGATTGCTGCCTCGGGAGCGCGTGACCGCCCTGCTGGACCGCTGGAGAAGCGAGCGGGAGATCGTCCTCACCGGACGGAATCCGGACCCGGAGCTCACCCTCCGGGCCGACTATATCACCGAGATGAAAAAGCTCCGCCACCCATACGACAAGGGCCTTCCCGCCCGTTTAGGCGTGGAGTGGTGACCTGCGGTATGGCGCAAAAGGGCAATACCGCCTGAAATCTTCCCGAAAAGCCACTGAGAAAACTGATAAGTTCTTGAAAAATACGATAAGAATGGTATAATAGAGAACACGTCTACCTTAAGGAGGAAGTTAATAGATGGCACATAAATATGTCTACCTGTTTTCCGAGGGAAATGGCTCCATGAAGGAGCTGCTGGGCGGCAAGGGCGCCAACCTGGCTGAAATGTGCAGCCTGGGCATGCCCGTACCCCAGGGCTTTACCGTCTCCACCGAGGCCTGCACCCAGTACTATAACGACGGCCGCTCCATCAACGCCGACATTGAAAACGAGATCATGGAGTACCTCGCCAAGCTGGAGGGCATCACCGGCAAGACCTTCGGCGACCCCAAGAACCCCCTGCTGGTCTCCGTCCGCTCCGGCGCCCGCGCCTCCATGCCCGGCATGATGGACACCATCCTCAACCTGGGCCTCAACGACACCGTGGTGGAGGGCTTTGCCGCCATTACCCAGAACCCGCGTTTTGCTTACGACTCTTACCGCCGTTTCATCCAGATGTTTTCCGACGTGGTTATGGAGCTCTCCAAAAAGCGCTTTGAGGAGATCATCGACGCCAAGAAGGAAGAGCGGGGCATCAAGCTGGATACCGAGCTCACTACCGAGGATCTGCAGGATCTGGTGGTGCGGTTCAAGAAGTTCTATAAGGACGAGAAGGGCGTGGACTTCCCCACCGACCCCAAGACTCAGCTGATGGAGGCCGTCAAGGCCGTCTTCCGCTCCTGGGACAACCCCCGCGCCAACGTCTACCGCCGCATGAACGAGATCCCCTACGACTGGGGCACCGCCGTCAACGTGCAGTCCATGGTCTTCGGCAACTCCGGCAACAGCTCGGGCACCGGCGTGGCGTTCACCCGCAATCCGGCCACCGGTGAGAAGGCCCTCTTCGGTGAGTACCTTATCAACGCCCAGGGCGAGGACGTGGTGGCCGGCGTGCGCACCCCCAACCCCATCTCCCACCTCGCCGAGGATATGCCCGAGGTGTACCAGCAGTTCGCCGAGACGGCGGACCGCCTTGAGAAGCACTATAAGGACATGCAGGACATGGAGTTTACCATCGAGGACGGCAAGCTCTATATGCTCCAGACCCGCAATGGCAAGCGTACCGCCGCCGCCGCCCTGAAAGTGGCCGTGGACCTGGTGGACGAGGGCATGATCGATGAGAAAGAGGCCGTCCTCCGCGTGGAGCCCAAGCAGCTCGACTCCCTCCTCCACCCCCAGTTCGACCCCGCCGCCCTGAAAAAGGCCGAGGTCATCGGCAAGGGCCTGGCTGCCTCCCCCGGCGCAGCCTGCGGCAAGGTAGTATTCACCGCCGAGGATGCCAAGGAGTGGCATAATCGCGGCGAAAAAGTCGTTCTTGTCCGCCTCGAGACTTCCCCCGAGGACATCGAGGGCATGCAGGTCTCCCAGGGCATCCTCACCGTCCGCGGCGGCATGACTTCCCACGCCGCCGTCGTGGCCCGCGGCATGGGCACCTGCTGCGTCTCCGGCTGCGGCGACATCGTGGTGGACTACGCCAAGGCTCAGTTCACCCTGGGCGGCAAGGCTTATAAGGAGGGCGACTTCATCTCCATCGACGGCTCCACCGGCAATATCTACGGCGAGGCTATCGCCACCGTGCCCGCCGACGTGGGCTCCGGCGACTTCGGCCGCCTGATGGGCTGGGCCGACAAGTACCGCCAGCTCCAGGTCTACACCAATGCCGACACCCCCAAGGACGCTGCCCAGGCCCGCTCCTTCGGCGCGGAGGGCATCGGCCTGACCCGTACCGAGCATATGTTCTTCGAAGGCGAGCGCATTAAGGCCATGCGTGAGATGATTCTGGCCGAAAACACCGAGGAGCGCAAGAAGGCCCTCGCCAAGATCATGCCTTATCAGCAGGGCGACTTCGAGGGGCTCTACGAGGCGATGGAGGGCTGCCCCGTGGTCATCCGCTACCTCGATCCCCCCCTGCACGAGTTCCTTCCTACCAAGGAAGAGGACATCAAAGAGCTGGCCGAGGACATGGGCATCACCGTGGAGAAGATCCACAACGTGATTGCCTCCCTCCATGAGTTCAACCCCATGATGGGCCACCGCGGCTGCCGTCTGGCCGTCTCCTATCCCGAGATCGCCGAGATGCAGACCACCGCCGTCATCAACGCCGCCATCAACGTCACCAAGAAGGGCAAGTACCACATCGAGCCCCAGATCATGATCCCCCTGGTGGGCGAGGTCAAGGAGCTCAAGTTCGTTAAGGATGTGGTTGTCGCCACCGCCGATAAGATCATCGCCGCCTCCGGCATCGACCTCAAGTATGAGGTTGGCACCATGATCGAGATTCCCCGCGCCGCCCTCACCGCCGACGAGATCGCCACCGAGGCTGAGTTCTTCTCCTTTGGCACCAATGACCTCACTCAGATGACCTTCGGTTTCTCCCGTGACGACGCGGGCAAGTTCCTCGATTACTACTACGGCAACAAGATCTACGAGAGCGATCCCTTTGCTCACCTGGACCAGAACGGCGTGGGTAAGCTGGTGGAGATGGCCGCCCAGAAGGGCAAGGCCACCCGTCCCAGCATCCACCTGGGCATCTGCGGTGAGCATGGCGGCGATCCCACCAGCGTGGAGTTCTGCCACAAGGTTGGCCTGAACTACGTCTCCTGCTCCCCCTTCCGTGTGCCCATCGCCCGGCTCGCCGCCGCCCAGGCTGCCATCAAGAACCCCCGGTAAAATCGAACCCCCAGCCGTTCCATGAATAGAGATAGGGTGTGCCGTAATTCCAACATGAATGTTGGCGGCACACCCTATTTTCATATCAAAAGCCGATCACGCCCTCCAGGTCCCGACCCAGCGCGTCCTCCTCGGCATAGGGAACGGTGAAGGGGCCGGCCGTCTTCAGCGACGCCAGGGTGGGGGAGAAGAGCTCCTTCGGCTGATAAGGAGACAATCCCCACAAAAGGAGCCCGGACCAACGGTCCGGGCTCCTTTAAATTGAGATGTCGAGTCTTTGAGCCCGCATCAGGCAGGGTCGAGGTCCAGCCACATGACATGCAAATTGTCGTGCCGCTCAGCCTCCTGAAAGCCAAGTTCCCGATACATGTTCAGCGTGCCCCGATAGCGTTTTTCAGAGCCTGACTCACTCTCTACCGGCAGAGCGAGAACAGCGGCATAGCCCTTGGCCTTAAATACGCGCACCGCCTCTTTCAGCATGCTTCTGGCCACGCCGCGCCCTCTATACGCGGGATGAATGACGAAGCAGATGACGCACCCCACCTTTTTGCCCTTGGTCAGATGGTCAAAATCATCCTCAAACCGAAGAAAACGCTCCACATCATTTGCGTTGCACCAGCCGATGCATTTGTCCCCGTCAAAGGCGAGGTGGCCTTCCATGGTTCCGGCGGCAATGGCCGCTATGGCCTCCGTCCGGTTTTCCTCTCCCGTCCGGCCCTGCCAATCCGCGGAAGAGCAGTTCGTTTGATAAAATCTACAAAAACAGGTGGCCCAGTGGGGAGAGTGGCCAAAATCCAAGCCGCCCAGATAGTCGGCAAAAACAGGGGAAAGGTCAGGGGTCAGGGGCTTGATGGTGTACTCCATGATCTTCTCTCCTTGAACAAAACGTTCTTTGCTTTTATCTAGCTCCCCGTCCGCCCCAGGTACCAGCCAGTGACTCCGGCTTTCTTGGCGAGGAGGCCCCGGGAGGTCTCCCGCACAACGGAGAGGGTGTCGCCGGGGGAAACGGGGAGGAGGTAGTCGGTGGAGTCGGCACAGCGGAGGACGCCGTCCTTTCCCGTGGCGAGGTAGTCGGTGAGAATGTCCACCGTCCGGCCACTTTCCGCGTGGTAGCAGCGGGAAAATTCCTCGCCGTGCTCTAAAAGCTCCAGGGTGTTGTGGCCCCAGCGGATGTTCACGCTGTCGGGAGAAGGTGGCTGCGCGTCCAGGGCGGTGACAGCGCTCAGAGCATCGGCACTGAGGAAGGAGAAGTCGGTGGAATAGCCGTCGGGCAGAATAAGGAGGTTCAACTGCCCGTCAGCCTTGATGGAGCAGCCGCCGTCGATGCTGATAAGCCGTTTCTCCGGCTGAATAAAAGGGTTGGCGCAGGGAATTTTGGGCCGATATAGGGTGGCGGGGGTGTGCCCTACAACGCACCACTTGGAGAGGCTGAAGTCCTGGAGGGCGAAGTCATCGTTTTTCATGCAGCGCCAGGCGTCCAGGGCCTCCATATTCTCATCCGACGGCACGCCGCCGTGGACAAAGAGGAGATTCGGCGTGTCGATGATGGTGGGCAGAGCCCTGAGAAAGTCAAATTCCGGCTGAAATTTTTTTCGCAGGACGGCACGAAATTTTGGATAGTCGTCCAACTCGGCTTCGGCCAGCCCCGCCTCCAGCCCCATCTGCACCAGCGTGGAGCGGCGGCCGAAGAGGCCGATGAAGTAGCGGAAAAATTTATCGCTTAACTCCTCCCGCCCATCCACAAAGCCGGTGACCAAATCGTCGCAGTTGCCGTTTAGGGTATACACCGTGTGATTCTTAGAGAGGGCCATCAGGTAGCGCAGCGTGGCGAGACTCTGTTCCCCCTTCTCCAGCAGGTCCCCCAGCACGAAGAGAATATCGTCCTGAGAGAAACGGGCCATATCCAGCAGGCGTCGGAGCAGGAGAAGATCGCCATGTATGTCGCTCACCGCCAGCACCCGGCGGCCCCGGGGCAGATTCAGTTTCAGTACCGTGGCTTTTTCCATAGGAACCTCACGCAGAATTTAATAAGGGGGATGGCGGTTGCCATCCCCCTTATTTTATGCTCTTTTCGCCGCGAATGCAACCCAGCCTGTCCGCTCCTGCCGCTCCACTATGGCGAGGCCGGCCTTTTCCAAGGCCGCATGCACCTCGTCCGCCCTGGTGTCGATGATGCCGGAGCAGAGGAAGACGCCTCCCTCGGTCAGCAGAGCGTCCACGTGGAGAGCCAGGGGGATAATCACGTCGGCCACGATGTTGGCGAGGACCAGTCCGTATTTCTCCTCCGCCAGCCGGGCGGCTAAAAGCCTGTCAGAGAGTACGTCCCCTGCCAAGACTGTGTAGCGGTCTTTTCCTATGCCGTTCATGGCTGCATTCTCGTAGGCCACGCCCATCGCCTTGGGGTCAATGTCCACGCCCACGGCCTTTCCTGCTCCCAGGCAGAGGGCGGCGATGGACAAAATGCCGCTGCCGCAGCCCAGGTCCAATACGGAAACGCCGGGGGCCGCATACCGCTCTACCCCCTCAAGACACAGCTGGGTGGAGGCGTGATTCCCGGTACCGAAGATGAGGCCGGGGTTCATATAGAGGGAAACCTTGCCGTCGGGCAGGGGGGATGCGCCCTTCTCCCACTCAGGAACGATATAGAGCCGCTCACCCACTGAGAGGGGCTTGTAGTACTGTTTCCAGTTATTGGCCCAGTCCTCTTCTTTGAGGCTTGCGGTGGTGTAGGGTGCTTCAATACCCGCCAGCCACTGGGTGAGCTGCTCCCTGCCCGCGTCGTCATCGGTGATGTAGAGCTTTACCCGGGCTACACCCTTCATGCGTTCGGCCAGGTCCTCGTCCACGTAGTCCCAGTACTGGCGGTTCTGCTCCAGAAAGGTGCGGAAGTCTGCCTCACTCTCCAGAACGAGGCCTGTGACGCCGTTCATAGTGAGAGCGTCGGCCAGCGTGTCGATCTCGCTGTCGGTGGTATTAATGGATATCTCAAGCCATTGGTCCATAGGGGGCCTCCTGATTGGGGATGTTTTTACCGCTTGGTGCCCAGGAAAAACAGGGCCATGGTGCCGGGGCCCGAGTGGGCGCCGATGACGGGGCCTACGAAATTGATGACCACCGTCTTCACGCCAAAGCGGCGCTTGACCTCATCGGCCACGGTTTGGGCCTCCTCCAGGCAGTCGCCGTGACTGATAAAGATGGTCTGGTTGGCCGGGTCGATGGCGGCCTTTTCCATCTCATCCACCAGCGCCATGAGGGAGGCGGTCCGGCCACGGGCCTTACTCATGTTGATGAGGTGGCCCTCGTCGTCCACATGGAGGACGGGTTTGATGTGCAGCATGGTACCCACCACGGCGGTGGCGGCGGACACACGGCCCCCTCGCTTGAGGAAGTGCAGGTCGTCCACCGTGAACCAGTGGCAGAGGTTGAGCTTATTGGCCTCGGCCCAGTCCCGTGCCTCCTCGATGGTCTTGCCCGCGTGTTTCTGCTGCACCACGTGCCACACCAGCAGTCCCTGACCCAGAGAGGCGCAGAGGGTGTCCACCGCGAAGATCTTCCGCTCGGGGTACTGCTCGGCCAACTCTTCCGCCGCGGCGCGGGCGGATTGGTAGGTGGCCGACAGGCCGGAGGAGAAGACCAGCATCAAAACGTCCTTGCCCTCCTTGAGGATGGGCTCCAGCTCCCTGGTGTAGTCAGCGATGTTGACGGCGGCAGTGGTGCACATGGACCCCGCGCGCAGTTTGCGGTAGACCTCCTCCTGGGGGATATCCCGGTTGTCGGGGTAGTTATGGTAGGTCTTGCCCTCCAGGGTAAAGCTCAGGGGCAGAACACGCACGTCCAGCTCTTTCACCATCTCGGCGGAAAGGTCGGCGGAGCTGTCGGTCAGGATCACATAGTCACTCATGTTGATTACCTCCTGTATAAATAAAGATAATATTAAGCTTTTGTTTCAGGCGGGGTCTGCTTTTTGCCCTTCTCCTTAGGCTTTTCCGGGGCGGCGCGGGACTGAAGAATGTCCAGCACACGCTCACAGGCCAGCTTGTCCGCGTAACTCCGGAGGGCGAGACCCAGGGCAAGCTGGGGCAGGGAGTCCTCGGCGGTGCTCTCGTCCAAGGCCTGGCCGGTCTCGGTGAGGGCCTTGTCCAGCTCCTGGGTGAAGTAGGCGTACAGCTCCTCGGGATCCCGGCCCGCACCACCCGTGTTGATGAGATGGCTGACAGACCGCACAGATAACACCTGCTTGAGGGCGCAGATGGCGGTCAGGTAGGCCAGGTGAGTGGGGGAGTACCGCTTACCCTCGGCCCGGGGGAGCATCCCGTCCTTGATATAGTTGTTCACCATGGCGGAGGTGAGCACCTCCCCGTCCCCGAAACGGATGAGCTGCCGGGGCATGTAGGAGATGATCTGGTCCATATAGAGCCCAATGTCGGGAAAGTCCTCCCAGGCTGTGGGCCGCTCCTCCATCAAGCGTTCCTTGAGTTCTTTCAGCTCGTCCACTGGAAAGTCCTCCCCTAAATGTAGTATTCATTATTATATCAGAGCGAAGAGTAAAATGCAAAGGAAAAAACACAGCAAAACCCTTGACTTTTCAAGGTTTGGCTGATATAATCTCAAAGCCGCTTTGAGTAGGGTTACAAGCAGAAAACGTGTTATCACGTTACGAAGTCTCCGCGATGGGTATAGCCCGCTGCTCTCGACTTCTCCACGTTTCTCTCCTGCAACAGCGAGTCCGTAATGAAGGAGTGAATGATAGAAATGACAGCAATCATCGAGACCGGCGGCAAGCAGTTTAAGGTGGCCGAGGGCGATACCCTCTTCATCGAGAAGCTGGAAGTGAACGCCGGAGACGCCATCACCTTTGATAAGGTCTTGGCCGTCATCGACGGGGACAAGGCCACCTTTGGGGCTCCCATGGTGGAGGGCGCGAAGGTGGAGGCCAGCGTCGTGAAGAACGGCAGAGGCAAGAAGGTCCGCATCTTCAAGTATAACCCGAAGAAGGGCTACCGCAAACGTCAGGGCCACCGTCAGCCTTACACCAAGGTGACCATCGGCAAGATCTCCGTATAAAAAAGATGACCTACGTCTCCTTTTTCACGGAGGGCGAGCGCATCGTGGGCTTTCAGACGAAAGGCCACAGCGGCTACGCTGAAGCGGGAAACGATATCGTCTGCGCCGCCGTCACCAGCGCCGTCCGGCTCACCGAGTGCGCCATTAACGACGTGTTGGGGCTGGAGGCCTCGGTCAAGGTCAAGGGCGACACCATCACCCTTAAGCTCCCCGGCTCACTGGGGGCCACCAACGAGAGCACCTGTCAGGCCTTACTGACCGCTCTCATGGTGTACCTCACAGAGCTGCGCGAGGAGTACCCCGAAAATATTTCCGTGGTGGAGGAGGAGTAAGCTCCTCTCCGCCGAATACAAGTCACTTTATGGAGGTGTAACAAATGCTGAAAATCGGTCTTCAGTTCTTCGCCCACAAGAAGGGCGTCGGCTCCACCCGTAACGGCCGCGACTCCGAGTCCAAGCGCCTGGGCGTGAAGCGCGGCGACGGCCAGGAGGTCCTCGCGGGCAACATTCTGGTCCGTCAGCGCGGGACCCATATCCATCCCGGCGTCAACGTGGGCAAGGGCAAGGACGATACCCTGTTTGCCCTCAAGGACGGCAAGGTGAAGTTCGAGCGTCTCGGCAAGGACCGCAAGCAGGTCTCTATTGTGGAGATTGCCCAGTAAGCCAATTTTTTGGTGATACTAAAAGCCTCGGATGGGTACCCCATTCCGAGGCTTTTGCTTTGAGCGGGCAGCCAGAGGCTGCCCGTGTACCCAGGAGGTGCATAACAAATGCCTAACTTTATCGATACCGCCCGCATCACCGTCCGCTCCGGCTCGGGGGGGAACGGCGCGGTGGCCTTCCACCGGGAAAAATACGTGGCCGCCGGCGGGCCGTCCGGCGGCGACGGCGGCCGTGGCGGGGACATCATTCTCAGGGTGGATCGCCACATGTCCACCCTGATGGACTTCCGCTACAAGCGCAAATACGTGGCTGAAAGCGGCATGAACGGCCAGGGCAAGCGCTGCTCCGGAAAGGACGGCCAGCCCCTCATCATCCGCGTCCCCCTGGGCACGGTGATCCGGGACGCCGAGACCGGTGAGATCATCCGCGACATGTCCGACGACGAGCCCTATGTCCTGGCCCGAGGCGGCAACGGAGGCTGGGGCAACAAGCATTTCGCCACCCCAACCCGGCAGGTCCCCAACTTTGCCAAGGCCGGGCTGCCCGGCAAGGAGCGGCTGGTGGTCCTGGAGCTCAAGCTTCTGGCCGACGTGGGCTTGGTTGGTTTCCCCAACGTGGGCAAGTCCACGCTCCTCAGCGTGGTCAGCAAGGCAAACCCCAAGATCGCAAACTACCATTTCACCACCCTTTACCCCAATCTGGGCGTTGTCTACGTGGATGAGGGGGTCTCCTTCGTCTTGGCCGACATCCCCGGCATCATCGAGGGGGCCAGCGAGGGCGCAGGCTTAGGGCATGACTTCCTCCGCCATGTGGACCGCTGCCGTCTGCTCATCCACATCGTGGACGTGTCGGGCAGCGAGGGCCGGGATCCGGTGGCTGACTTCGAGGCCATCAACGAGGAATTAAAGCAGTACTCTCCGGAGCTTGCCTCCCGTCCCATGCTGGTGGCGGGCAACAAGGTGGACATCGCTGAGGACCGCACACTGGTAGACGCATTGCGTTCCCACGTGGAAGCCAAGGGACTGACCTTCTTCGAGCTGTCTGCCGCCGCTCAGCAGGGCACCCGGGAGCTCATGCGCGCCGCAGCCGGGGAACTTGCTCACCTGCCCCCCATCACGGTATTCGAGCCCACCTACGTGGAGCGGCCTCCGGAGGTAGACACCTCCGAGCCCCTCACCATCACCCACGAGGACGACGTCTGGATCGTGGAGGGCCCCTGGCTCCAGAAGACCATGGCAAACGTCAACTTTGGGGACTACGAGTCCCGCAACTGGTTCGACCGTATGCTCCGGGAGTCCGGCCTCTTCCAGCGTCTGGAGGAGATGGGCATCCAGGACGGAGACACGGTCTCCCTCTACAATCTGGATTTTGAGTACCAGAAATAGAGAAAAGCCCCCAACGGCAGTGCCGTCGGGGGCTTTTTTCTTGCGTTGAAGGGTCCTGCCATGTTCGCGCTGGGCGTATGGGGGCGTTTACTCCTCCGACTTTGCTTCGTCGTTATCTCCCATGTTTGTCTCACCTTGCGCTTATCCCAGTCGGTCCACCGCGCCTTTCGCGGCTTCGGCGTCGGCGGGTACCACCAGAAGCACCGAGGTCCCCCGCTGGGAGACGATGGCATTGTCGAGTTTCTCTACCTCCAGGGGGGCGTAGCTCTTGTATGTGTCCTTCATGTCCTGGAGGTACACGCCGAAGGCGTCTACGGCGGCCTTCGCGTCGCCCTCCGTCTTCCAGACCGTCACAGACACCTGCTCGGTGTACCCCGAGGCGGACAGAGCCTTGGAGCTGGTGAGCTTGGAGGCATCCATGCCGTACCCGTCGAAGTCATAGAGAAGGGCGGCGTCCAGCTCCTCCAGCGGCACGGAGAAGGCTCCCGCGTCCACCAGGGCCTGGGTAGCCTGAAGGTCATAGGGTGCGGCGGTCTTGCCGCCGCCGCAGGCGGAGAGGAGCAGCAGGAGGGACAGGGCGAGGGGAAACAGTTTTTTCATAGCAAAAGCATCTCCTTTATTGCGGGGCCTGGCCGGCCCAATAGGCGTCGGCGTCCACCGCGTGGATTTTGAGGTAGTCATACCATTTCACGTAGTAGTCCTTGGTGAAGTGCACCCCGTCGGTAGTGCCCTCCCGGGGGAGAATGCCGTCCTCACCCACAAGGGCGGCGTTCACGTCCACTAGAGCGGCGTGCTTGTCGGCGGCGATATCAGCGATGATGGTGTTATAATCGGCGATCTTCTCATTGGTCACGTAGTAGGGCTGGTCGTTGGCCTTGGCCTTATCCGGATTGATGCTCACCAGGTTCTGTAAGTAGAGGATGGCGTCGGGCTGGAGCTCCCGCAGCTTGTCCACAAAGCCCGCATACTCCTGCCGGAAACCCTCGTCGTGGTTGTACCCCAGCTCATTAACGCCCAGCATCAGGTAGATTTTCTTGTACTGTTTGAGCGTCAGGGCCTCCAGGACGGTGTACTTCTCCCCGTCGATGCGGATGACCTCCTTCGTGCCCACGTCGAAAACGGAGATGCCCGTGTGCTGGATGAAGTCGGCCCCATCCACGCCGCCATAGAGCTTGAGCCCATCGGTGCGGGAGTCGCCGATGAAGACCGCGTCGTCAAAATATCCAGTCTCCACAGGCGCGCTCTCTGGGACGGGCTGGGTGAAATCGAAGGGCACCGCCGGCTCAGGCGTAGGCTCCGGGGTGGGAGTGGGAGTGGGCACAGGGGTCGGCGTGGGGGTTGCCGTTGCGACGATGGGGGAGGGAGTGACGGTAGCCGCCGCGGGAGGAGCCTCCCGCCCGGCCAGGGCTGCCGCCACGATGGCCAGCAGGACGACCCCTGTGAGGATGCAGACGACGGCGATGGCCCCCGGTCCCAGCCGGGGTGCGCGGGGGGAATTTGAGACGGGAGTTTCAGACAGGGTGGGCATGGCAAAATTGCTCCTTAATAATTATTTCTATTCAATGTACGATTTTCTGTAGGAAAACGGGGCTATTTTAGTAGGGTCGAGAGGATGTCGTCAAAATTACGGGCGATATAAGTGGGCTGGGGGCCGTCCGGGGCGGGGTCCTGGCCGTCGGGGGCGTACCAGATGGAGTCGAGCCCCGCGTTGACCGCCCCCTGGATGTCGGCCGCCAGGCTGTCCCCCACCATGACGGCACGGCTCGGGTCGTCCAGCTCCAGCGCGGCGAGGACCTTGTCGAAGAATATCTTTTGGGGTTTCTGGCAGTCCATCTCCCCTGAGATGAAGAGATAGGGGATGACCTCCTTCAGCGGTGAGCGGGAGAACCGCCCCCGCTGGGCGATGGACAGACCGTTGGTGAGGATTGCCAGGGTGCAGTGGGGGGCCAGGGCGCGGCACAGTGACTCCGCCCCGGGGAGAAGGTCGGCCCCCTCCGCCAGCCGGGAGAGGTAGAAGTGGTTCATCTCCGCCGGGTTGTGGTCCCCGCCCAGCTCTCGCTGGAGAGCGGCGAACCGCTCAACAACCAAAAAGTCCTTCTCTGCCTCGCCCCGGTCGAAAGCGTCCCAGAGGGCCCGATTGATGGCGAGGTAGTAGCCCCTCGTAGCCTCGTCGGCGGGATAGCCGTACTCCTCCAAAGTCAGGTTCAAGGCCCGGAGCTCGGCGGCGTCAAAATCAAAGAGGGTGTTGTCGGCGTCAAAAAATACATAGTCGTATCTGGGCATACATCAGCATCCTTTCGGTTTTCTGCGGCGCAGGGTATTGACCATGCGCACGAAGGAGGACACCAGCAGCACCCCCACGGCCAGGGATCCCGCCATGCCAAGCGTGTGCAGGAAGGTCTCCAGAAAAAGGCCGGTCTCGCCGTTAATGGCGTGCTCCATAGTGTAGTAAATGCCCCCGCCGGGGGCCAGGGGAAAGAAGGCCACCAGCAGGTACCCGATGGCCGGGCATTTGCGGATGCGGGCCATAATTTCCGAGTAGGCGGAAATGGTAACCGCCGCGAGGAAGACCTGCAACAGATCGCTGTGGAAGAGGGGCTCGGTCACCAGATACACCAGCCATCCCAGCGCCCCTCCGAACGAGCAGATGAAAATGCCCGCGTGGATATTGAAAAGAATGCAGAATGGGATGCAGGCGAGGAAAGCCCATAGGCAGGGGAGAAAATAGTCGAAAAACAGCTCGCTCATCCCACGCCCCCTCCCCATAAGAGCCGGGCCAGCCACAGGGCCGTGCCGGTACCCAGGGCGATGGCCGCGCCGATGAGTAGGGCCTCCGCAGTTTTGGAGAGGCCGGTCACCATGTCCCCCGCCATAATATCCCGCATGGCGTTGGTGAAGATGAGGCCGGGCACCAGCAGCATCAGCGCGCCGATGGTGATGAGGTCGAAATTCCGCCCGAGCCCGACTACCGTCAGGGCGAGGGCCACCAGGGCGGATACCGCGCCGGCTGCCGCCGTCTTGAAGAAGAGGTTGGTCCCTAAGCGTGCAAAGAAGATGAGGCACCCGCCCGCCGCCAGGCCGCACAGCCCGGCGCATAGAGCGTCCACCGCCGTCCCGCCAAAGAAGAGGCAGAACAGCGCCGCGCCTAAGAAGTAGGCGATGGCCTGGGTGAGCAGGGAATAGCTCCGACGCGCCGCCTCCAGCGCGTCCAGCCGGTCCCACGCCTCTTCCAGCGTAGGCGCCTCGGCGCACAGGTGGCGGCACAGGGTGTTATACCGCTCCAGCTGGTCGATGTCGGTTCCGTGGTCCTTCATGCGGCGCACCCGGGTGAAAGTGCGGCCCGAAGGGGTCACCATACTGACGATGATGCAGTTGGGAATGGCGAAGACCTCCCCGGTGGCGACACCGTAGGCCCGCAGGATCCGCTGAACCGACTCCTCCACGCGGTAGACCTCGGCCCCCGTACCCAGGAGGCGGTAGCCCATGTCGGTGGCGAGATTGATGAGCTTGTCGTAGTCCAAGCAAAGTCCCCTCGTTCTTGTTTAATTGTCGCAGTTTGCCGCATCGATAGCGAGGACGATCATCAGGCACATCAGCACATCCTCATCATGAGCCACGTCGATGACGTAGAAGTCCGACCAGTGGAAAAGCTCCTTGGATGCCCGCATAATCTCCCGTCCGCCCTGGTCGGCAACGGTGTAGTCCCAGCCGAACAGATCCCCGTCCACCTGCCAGCCGTTGCAGTCCAGCCCATAGCGGGGGAAGAGAAGGGTAAATTCCTTCCTGAGCTCGCCCACCGGCTCCTCCCCCATATAGAAGGTGAACCGGGGCAGGAGGGTGAGAGGGGCCTCCTGGACGGTGCCCAGGAAATTCCCGGCGGCGTCCGATATCTCCAGACGGTGTCCCCAGGAGAGGCGGCCCTGGACAGTGAAGAGGGTGCGCTCGTTCTCATCGTAAATGTCGTAGCTGTCAAACCAGGAGAAGACCCGCTGTCTGAAAAGCAGCCGCATTACAAGTCCTCCTGCTTTTTCTTCTTCACACCGTGCATAGCCTCGTGCTCACGGCCCAGCTCGTCGTAAAGGGCGTCCAGGGTCCAGCCCATGTTGGTGGGAGTCAGGATGGCCTTGCGGTCCGGGGGCGGAGTCCCCGCCTCCCGCATAACAGAGAAGAGGGCGTCCATCCGGGGCCGGGAGAAACCGCACAACACCATAATGGGCTCGTCAAACTTCGGCAGTACCAGGGGCCGGGGCGCGCTTTCTTGCCCGGGCAGACCGGCTAAGTACCCCACGGTCTGGGCCGTCTCGTCGACGGCCACGGGGCGGGAGAGCGCCCCCATAGCCGCAAAGGCCTCTACAGCCTTTGCCGTGTAGGCCGGGTCGGGGAAAAAGTGCAAAACCAATTCGTCAGTATTCATCAAGCTCCTCCTCTCACAGCAGGGCTAGGTACGAGCCGTACCCCTCCCGCTCCATCATTTCCTTGGGAATAAATTTGAGAGCCGCGCTGTTGATGCAATAGCGCAGGCCACCCTTTTCGGAAGGCCCGTCGGGGAAGACGTGGCCCAAATGCGCGTCCCCGTGCTTGCTGCGCACCTCGGTGCGCATCCGCCCCAGAGTGCGGTCCTCCAGCTCGGTGAGAAGGCGTTCATCGATGGGCCGGGAAAAGCTGGGCCACCCGCAGCCCGACTCAAACTTGTCGTCCGAGAGGAAGAGCGGTTCTCCGGTGGTGACGTCCACGTAAATACCAGCACGAAACTCGTCAAAATATTGGTTCCGGAACGGCGGCTCGGTGGAGCTCTCCTGAGTGACGGCGTACTGGAGTTCGTCCAGCCGGTCCCTCAGCGTTTCGTCGGAGGGCCTGGGGTAGCGGGTATGCGCATCCACAGCAGACTTCGCCGCATCAAATTTCGCGGCTCCGATGTGGCAGTAACCGCCCGGGTTCTTGTCCAGGTACTTCTGGTGATACTCCTCTGCGGGAAAGAAATTGCGCAGCGGCAGCACCTCCACGGCGATGGGCAGGGTAAATTTCTCCTGTAAGGCCGCGATGGAAGAGCGGATCACCGGCACGTCTGCCTCGTCGGTGAAGTAGATGCCGGTGCGGTACTGTGTCCCCCGGTCCTCTCCCTGACGGTTGACGCTCACGGGGTCGATCACGTCGTAATACCGCTCCAACAGGAAAGGAAGGCCCAGCAGCGCTTCGTCGTACTCCACCTTCACAGTCTCTGCGTGGCCGGTGCCGCTGTGGCAGACCTCCTGATAGCTGGGATTCTCCGTGTTCCCGTTGGCGTACCCCACCTCGGTGGACAGCACACCGGGGAGACAGTCGAAATACTTCTCCGTCCCCCAAAAACAGCCCCCAGCCAGATAAATTTCCTTTTTCATATGAAAGACCTCGTTATTAGACTATAGTTCTTCGTTGAGGAGTACCATGTGAACATGATCCTCCCAGATGCCGTGAATCTTTAAGTACTGCCGGGACAGGCCCTCGCTGCGAAAGCCCAGCTTTTCCACCACACGGAGGGAGGAAACGTTTCTGGGGATAATGTTGGCCTCGACCCGATGAAGGCCGTAGTCCTGAAAGATGACCTTCAGCCCCGTGCGCAGGGCCTCGGTCATGTAACCCCGGTTGGTCTCCGCCCCGTCCAGCTTGTACCCCAAAAAGCAGGAGAGGAACGGTCCCCGTACGATGTTGCTGAACCCCAAGGAGCCGATAACCCGCCCCTCGTCCCCCCGTTTGAAAAGGTAGAGACGCAGGGCTTCTCCCGCCTCAGTCTGGGAAAAGTCCCGCGCAAGCTGCTCGGCATGAAACTCGGGGGTATAAAAATCGTCGCCACGCAGGGGCTCCCACGGCTCAAGAAAGGAGCGGTTTCGCCGGTAATAGTCCAGCACCGTCGGCGCGTCTACGGGCGTCAGAGCCTTTAAAACCAGCCGGGCTGTCTCGTATCTCAGTGGCGGCATTCGCGCATTTCTCCCTTGTTAATGTTCTGTTGGAGCTATTATATCATACCCCGGAGAATTTCCAATAGTGGCGCGCGATAATAATTTTGTTCCAGCGAAGGCAAAACATAAATAAAACTGGACGGCCCAGGTCCGCCCCAACAAAAACTCAAAACTTTAGATGCTCCAATAGCATATAAGGCACCGTACCCTCTGCGAAGAGACTTACGGAGCAGACCGGGAGAGACCTGTTCAAAAATCAGCCCTGCAAAGCCTTACTCCGCTGATGATTCCACCGGCACAAAAGAAATGTGTCCCCCGGCCAACCGGCCGGGGGACACATTTCTTTGATACACTGTCGCTTGGACAGGCCTAGCCCTCTTCTTCCTCCTTCTTGCGAGAGAAGGTAAACGCCAGCCCGGCGGCTGCCATGGACAGGGCCAGGGCAAGCAGTCCCAGGGTGATGGTGGGGTTGGCGGGCTCGGCTACCATACCAGTCTGCGGCAGATTGCCCAGCGGGGTGGCGCTATCGACGATCTCGATCTGAGCGCCCAGCTGCGCGCTATCGTCAGGTTGGTCGCTCAGCGGAACGTCCTCGTCACCGATGTCCTCTTCGACAGGCGTGGGGCTCGGAGAGGGGATGGGTGTGGGAGTAGGCGTCGGGGTAGGCGTCGGCTTGGGGGTCGGTTTGGGATCCGGGTCGGTGCCGCCGGAGTAGTAATAGTAGTTATTGCTGACGGTGAGGGCTCCGCTGGTGTCCTTACCGGTGGCGATGGTCCAATTACCGTAGGTGCTGCCGGTCACGGCGTTCCCGGCGATCTTGGTCTCCTTCACACTATAGACGATTTCAACGCCCTTAGAGCCCTCGCGGTATTTGTAGATGGTGTAGACCGGGCTCGTATCGTCCTCCGAGAGAGCGACGGGGATGACGGAGGCACCAAACTCGCCGAGCCAGCGTGTCGTGCTGCCGCCGTCCTGGTTTACGCTGGTCATGGTCAGGGTCAGGCCGGTGGCCACGCCGTCGGCATAGAGCTCCAACTCGATGCTGGCGGGGAGGCTGGAGTAGTTGCCGCTCCAGGTTTTGATTACGGGGATAGAGATGGTCTCCGAATCGTAGGTGTTTGTAATGTTGGCCGTGCCGGTGTTCTGGGGCTGATAGCCATAGGCCGAGCTGTAGCCGGTCTCCGGGCTGTAGGTGATGGCGATTTCTCTGGCCTCGTCGACATCTGCGGTCGCAGCGTCGTCATAATAGCCCATGGCGGTCTCGCGTACGGCGTACTTGATCTCCGTGCCGCCGGAGGAATCGGGCAGATCCGTCCAGTTGTACTTCCAGCCGGCGGTTTCATCCAGGACCTTGACGTATTCATCGCCCGTCATGGCCGTGCCGTTGGAGTAGAGCTGGATCTTCACGTAATCGGGACGGCCGCCGTCGCGGTTATTACCGTCGGCCCAGAGCTTTTCACCCGACACCTGAGCGGTGGTCTCCGGGGTGCGGGTGTTGGTCACGGTCACGGCGTTGTCGGTCACGGCTCCATTATTGGTGTAAGTGACGGCGTACGCGCCGTTGACGGCCTCTTCGACGCGATAGGCAATATCCGCGCCGGTGGCGGCGTCCTTGGCTGGCAGGTTGGAGACCACGGCGGTCCAGTGAGCCTCGCCATGCGTCACAGTGAAGGCCGTACTGGTGGTGGTGGCATCTGCTTCAGACAGGGTCACAGCACCCAAAGTGGTTTCGCCGCTGGAGATGTTGATGGTCACGCTGCTGGGGCGGCTGGACACATAGTCCGTGTCGTTCCACGCCTTGGTAATTGTGAACGGAGCGGCCAGGGTACGGGTATTGGCCACAACCAGCTGGCCCAAGCTGTTCAGGGGCGCCGTCTCGGTGTAGTCTGAGTCGGTATAGATGGTGGCCACCAGCGGAGTGGTGGTAATCCATTTGCTGTGGTCGCTGTTCCAGCCGCTGGAGGATGTGCCGTTGGTCACCCTGACGTACCATATGGCCGTGCTGGCGGTGTAAGCGTCGGGAGCGTCGGTCTCACTGAGCGTGTATTCGCCGGTGCTGGAAATGTCGTTGAAGGCTGCCACACCGTTTCCGTCGGTCTTGCTGTTGACGGCCGCATCGTCCAGAGTCAGGGTAAAGGTGGCCGTGGTTTCAGGGGAGATGCCCAAAATGGGACTGGTACCGTCGGTCTTGAGGATGCGGATGGAGGCGGGGGTGGTGGCCTCGCCGGTGACCTTGCTGTTCTTGACAGTCAGGGTCTTGGTTGAGCCGCTCCAGCCGCTGCTGCCGGTGATGTTATCCACGATCCACTCCCAGATATCGGTGAAGACATTGCCGCTGGTGGGGCCTTCCACGTTGAGCATACTCTTGGAAGCGGTTACGCTCCAGACGGTGTTTTCCTTCGCATAGCCTTTGGGGGCGGTAATCTCAGCCAGATAGAATGTCGCAAAGGTACCGTCGGCGGGTAGCGCGTTGGTCGGGATAGCGACCCCCACATCACCGCTCACATTGGTGGTAAGGGCGCTTTCAAACACCGGAATGCTGAGCGCGGTGTCTGTATACAGCTGGAAGACCGCGTCCTGCAGGGGAAGCGTACTGTCCTCGCTGTCCACCTTGTGGATGGTGAAGGAGGCATGATTTCGGACTTCCGTCCTGATGTTGGGGTCATAGGTGTTGGTGATGACGGTGTGGTCGCCGTTGTAAGAGACTTTGTAGCCGGCCGGCACAGTGGTCTCCACAGCCTGGTAGGAGACGGGGGTGCTGGTGTCTTGGTACGCGTCAAGGCCGCTCCAGGTGTAGGTGCGGTTGCTGGTCGTCTTTGTCTCTACGTCCTGCCAGGTGCCGTTGTCGCCCACCTTTTTCTGAAGAGTCACCTGAACCTCCGCATCGGTCGCCGAGGGGTTTACATAGGGAGCCGTACCGTGATCCCACACCTTCGTCACAGTAAAGCTGGTGGCGGGTGACTTGAAGTAGGTGTTGGTAAAGGCAGCGGAGCTGTAGGCGGCCAGGGAGCCGCTCTTGGTGAGGCTGTCGGCGGTGTAGTTGGTCTTGGCGGCCTCGGTGACCACATAGGCCGTCTTTGTGTCCACGCCGCTGATGGTGGCGGTCTCGCCGGCCTTGAGGATTATCCCGCCGGCTGCGGCGGCGCGCAGCTCGCTCCCTACGGTGTAGGTGCCGCTGTAAGGTATGCCGCCGAAGGTCACGGTAAAGGTGAAGACGTCGTCTCCGTCAGGCGTTTGGCTGTTTGGGGCCTTAACGACGGTCTTGCTGATGCTCAGAGCGCCCTTCTCGTGGGTATAGCTATTGGTGGCGGTGACGTTGAGCTGCTGGTCATTCGTTCCGACGGTTATTTGTCGGCCGCCTTCAACCGCTGTGCCGTCGCCGCTGTAGGTCACGCCGTTGAAAGTGTAGTCTGTAACGCTGGTGTCGTCAGTCTCCTTGATGGTGTAGGTGCCGTAGACCAGATCGGAGAAGGTCTTGGATGCGCCGTTTATTAAGGTAAAGGTCGCCCCGCCGACGAGAGCGTTATTCCCGTCGTAGACGCCGAAGGTAAACTCTTTATTGGTGGCAGCGCCCGTTACTGCCTTGGTAACTGTGATGCTGCCCTTGATCTGCTCGTTTTTCACCGTCAGAGTGTTGGTGCTTTCGCTGTAGTCAGCGCCGGGGTCAACACCGAGAAACAGGTTATAGATTCTATGCCAGAAATTATCGTCCTTCAGCTCCACCGTATAGTCCGTACTGGAGCTGACGGTGATGACGTAAGAGAGATCTGTGGGAGTAACGTAGCTTTCAGGGGCCGCGATCTCCTTTAAAGTATAGATTCCCGTCTGGCCAAAGGTGATTTTCACGGTGCCGTCGGCTTGGGTGGTGTATAGAGTTTCGATACTGTCGCCGTTCTTCGTCAGGAGGAAGGTTGCGCCGGGGAGGGGCTTGGTGAGGTCCGCGCCATCCACCTTCTTGATGGTCAGCTCCACGGGGGTCTTGATATCGGCGCCCATGTCCTTTTCGTATTGATTGGTGATGGTTATGGTGGTGCTGCCGCTCTTGGCGACGAGATGAGGGACATTAACCCCGGTCGGAGCGTTTGTATACGAGATGACCGTGTAATTGCTTTCCTCCACATAGTAGGAGCCTGTGGGAACGCCCGTGAGCGTCATGGAGCCGTTGGTCATCTGCCCATACGTGAAACTTTCATAGAACGTGCCGCCCTTGCCGTCTGTCCCGCCACTGTAAACGTTAAAGAGCGCGTCATCAGGCATTACATCCGCACTGTTCGCGCCAAAGGCCTTCGTGACGACCAGCGTCCCCGTGTCGCGGGTGTAGGTGTTGGTGGCGGTGAGTGCGGCGTTCGCGGTGGTGAGGGTGACGGAGGTGCTTACGCCGGTGTTGCCGCCGCTCCAGCTCACGCTGCTCAGGGTATAGTCCGGGATGTCGGCTGCGGATTCCTCAATGGCGTACGTGCCGGTGGGCAGGGATTTGCTGGTAGCAGTCCAGCCGTTGCCGGCGTTGACGGTCAGCGTGTCGACCACGGTAGCCCCGCTCTTTACCTGGAAGGTAAAGCTACCGGAGGGGGTCACGCCGTTGACGACCTTGTTGACCGTAATGGTACCCATCTCACGCGCATTCACGATGGTCAGGGTGTTGCCGTTCCAGCCGCCGCCTGTGCCGCCGGTGATGTTCTCGACGATCCATCCCCAGATGTTGGTGAAGATATTGCCGCTCTCTGGGGCTTTTACTGTGACAATCCCGTTCCTGTTGGCGGTCACGGTCCAGAAGGTGCTGCTCTTGGCATAGCCGCCGGGGGCGGTTTCCTCCACCAGGTAGAACGTTGCGGCCGTGCTGCCGATGGGCAGCGCGCTGCCGGGAACGGTAATGGTGGCGTAGCCGTCAGCCGCAGTGGTGGCAACACTTCCGACGGTGACGTTGTCAGCGCTTCCCGCAGAATAACTGGAGTAGAGCTGGAACACCGCACCCGCCAGCGGGCCGCCGCCGCCGTTTTCATCAGCCTTTTTATAGATAGTAAAGCTGGCGTCCTGGTTTTCATTCCCGGTGGGGACCCAGGTGTTGGTGAAGTTGTAACCGTTTTGCGTGGAGAGCCAATAGCCCGTTTCCGCGGTGCCGTCGGTCTCGTAAACGACAAAGCGGTTGCCGGACAAGGTGGCACCGGAGATAGCGGTCTCGGCAACGGTGTAGTTGATCAGACTGCCGTTGTCGTACTTGGGCAGGCCGCTGAACGTATAATCGCTGCCGTTCCAGGTAGGAGCAATGTTTAGCCCCACATTGTCGGCGTACAGCGTAATGGTTATGGCGGGCAGACTGCCGGTGTAGTCTTCGCGCGCCCACGTCTTGGTGCCGCTGACGCTGGTGGTCTTTTCCGCGTAATTGTTGACGAAACTGGTGGTCTGGGTGCCGCCGGTCTGTGTTACGCTTTCCGTGGTGCTTATGGCACCGGAGACTCCGTCGGCGGAGGGGGTGATGGTGAACAGGTTATCTAAAGTGGGATTGCTGTAGCCGGCCTCGGCAATGGTATAGCTGCCGGTGGGTAGGTTAGAAAAGGTCCACTGGTATACTCCGTTGATCAGGGCAAAGGAGATCACGGTATTGGTCCCGCTGATAAACTGCTCCTGCCTGGAGGTTAAATCGGAAAGACGAAGCGTTATGACCTTGGAGAAACCTGTCACGGTGATGGAAAAGCTGCTGGAGAGGGCGGCAATCTCTGCTTCGCTCAGCCCGGAGAACGCCTTTGTGACGTTCAGCGCGGCAGTAAGGGTCTGAGTGCTCTCCACTGTTGTGGTCAGGCCGGAGATGCTGAGGTCCATGCCCTTGCTGCTGGAGCCGCCGTCGCAGTTAACCCAGCCGGCTTTCCGCTGCGCTTCGGTAAAACTGACCTCAACATTCGGGTATACCGTTCCGTCGGTCCCCGTGATGGTCACGTAGGCGGTCACGTTCGTAACATTGCCGATGGCCGTGCGGGTAAAGGTTTGGTTCGTCCCCGCCCGGAATTCGTAGCCGCTAACGATAGAGTAATTCGAGCTTGTATGTGACGCCCCATTGCTGAACTTGATTACAACGTGGTCCACGGCGGTGACCGTGCCCGTGAAACGGGAGGTTGTCGAACTAATTATATTGCCGTTTTGATCCTTGACTATTGTGGTCTGGCTGAAGGTCACGTTTTCCACGCGGATGTCCACGTGGTTCACGGTGGCGTTTGTCGCCATCCAGCGGGCATAAAGAGTGGTATTCCCGGTGATGACGAATTGCTCCCCCGGCAGATAGAGTGTGTTGTTGCTTGTATTGGAGGCGGAGGTGCCCCAGCCCACGAACTCGTAGCCGCTGAGGGTAAGACCGTTGCTGCCCGGCACGGTGACCAAATCACCATACCAATAGGGGCCGCTGTTGGCGGGAGCTGTTCCGGAGCCGCTATTTTTATTAAAAGTCACGGAATAAGTCTGATAGGTCAGCGTATAGGCGGCGGTGGCGGTTTCCGTGCCGTTTTTGGCGGTGGCAGTCACGGTCGCGGTGCTGCCGGAGGATATGCCGCTTTTCCAAGTGAACAGGCCGTTTGAATCAATTGTTCCGTTGGTGCCGGAAACACTCCATGTGATGGCGGGGGCGGCAGAAAAGCCGCTGGGCGTGGCGTTTAGCTGCACCGTAGTATTGGTGGTGGCGCCCTGGGTGATGGTGACGCCGGTAACGGTGATGGTAGCGGATTCACCACTGCCAAACGAGATGGTGGCAGTACCGGCGCCAACGGCCCTCAAAGTGGCCCAACTCTTTGTGCTGCTGCTGCTTCCTCTCGCCGTGACGGTAGCAGCGCTGGTATTGCTGGAGAACCAGCTGCGGCCGCCTACACTGCCAGCATTGCTGTAAATATACAGTGAGTCGCCCACATTCAGGATTAAGCCGTCCAGGTCTTTGACTTTGGTCGTGCCGGTCAGCGAGCTGACCACGTAAACGGAAAAGCTCTCCGCTGCCACGGACACTTCCTGGGTCTCTGCTTCAAGATCGACGCTCACCGGCTCGCCCACGGGGATAGCTTCGCTGTTCACGTCTTCCATGTGGAAGACCTGGAGCTGGCTTGCCTCGTCGCTGATGAGGGCGCTGGCGGTCTCCACCGAGAAGACCACGCTGACAGGGTAGCCCTCGGCGGGCTGGAGCTCCTCGCCGCCGGGTCCGGTGAAGGTGATGTCAAAGGCCGCGGCGCTCTGGGGTTCGGCAAGCTCGTCAGCCAGCGCGTCGGTCACGGCGCTCTCCACTCTGCCCATGGGGATGCCCAGGAAGTTGTGGAACAGGGTGATGGGGGTGATGGTCAGCTCGGTGTTCTCGGGGAACGCGCCTTCAGGGGCGTCCACATAGACGGTCACACCCTTGGCGCTGGCGGAGCCGCTGATGGCGGGATAGGCTGCTTCGGAAGCAGGCGTCTCGGCGGGGGCTTCTTCGGAAATGGGACTCTCTTCGGGAACAGGGCTCTCTTCAGGCACGGAAGGCCCCTCGGGGACAACAATGTCGGAAGTCTCCTCGGGGATAGGACTCTCCCCGGGCACGGGGGCCTCTTCGGGGACGGGGTTCTCCGCGGGACTCTCAGGGGAGATGATGGCTTCAGCCGCGGGGAGATTGTCCCCGTCGGCGGCTATGGCGCTGACGGGCAGCATGCCCAGCAGCATCACCAGTGTCAGGAGCAGTGCGAGAGCTTTTTTACTTCTCTTTACGAACATCGTTTGTTCTCTCCTTTCCATTATGTGAAAGTGGAATTGAATGGGTCCTTTTCGGGATGTGTGTTGGTTCTATAGGGTGCAGAGGTCTTGCATGGGCTCCGGCGCTGTCTCCGGGTTGGCCGCCCCGTTGATCGTGCTGCCGATCAGCTTGAGCAGCTCCAGCACACTGCGGAAGGATTGAACCTTCTTCCCGCCCGTCCAGGTGACCGTGCCCTGCCAAGTGGCGTTTTGGTCATTGAGGATCTGGACAACAAAGGTTTCTCGCATAAGCCACTCCTTTCACCTGCGGGGGAACCCCTCTTTTTCTCTAGGTTTAATTTGAGTATGAAAGGTTTTGGTTACATTTCGGTTACATTTAGAAAAATAATCCAAAGAAAAATAACCCAAGTAAAAAAATTTAGATGTATCCCGAAAAGAGGACTACACAAAAGAGGGTATATGGGTTATAATTATTTCGAAATCATATAAATATTACCTCTCGGCATAGAAATGAGGTGCTGTTCGCATGGGAAAGAGGAGTTCCGCCGCGGCGAAAACCGTTTGCGTGACCATGCTGGGCAGTTTCCGTCTGCAGGTGGGCGACAATGTGATCACGGACGAGGAGGGTCGCTCGCAAAAGCTGTGGAGCGTCTTGTGCTACCTCATCGCCCACCGGGGCCGCAGCGTGCCCCAGGCCGAGTTTATCGAGATGTTCTGGCCGGAGGAGGACAACGCAAATCCCGTCAGCGCGCTCAAGACCCTGCTCTACCGGGCGCGCCTTTTGCTGGATCCACTGTTTGAAAAGGATTTGCCCTGCATCCTTTCCCAGCGTGGCGCCTACTCCTGGAATCCGGCCATCGCCTGTGAGGTTGACGCGGACTGGTTCGGGGAGCTGTGCCGCGAGGCGGGTGACCGCGCCCTCCCGGAGGAGCGGCGGATGGACCTCTACCGGCAGGCCGTGGCACTCTACCACGGGGACTACCTCTTCAAGCTCAGCGGCCAGATGTGGGTGGTACCCCTGAGCGCACGCTACCACGCCATGTACCTGGAGGCGGTCAAGGCCTATGCCGCCCTGCTGGAGCGTGCCCAAAAATTCGCGGAGATGGAGGAGCTGTGTACCCGGGCCAGCGCGCTGGATGCTCTGGATGAGGGGCTCCACACACTTACCGTCCGTGCGCTGCTGCGCCAGGGAAAGAATGCCGCCGCCCTCAGCCGCTATGAAAAGGCAACCGACCTGCTCTACCGCAATCTGGGCGTCCGCCCGTCCCAAGAGCTGCGGGGGCTCTACACCGAGATCATGGCGGTGGAGGAGGGCTTGGAGACCGACTTGGAGGTCATCCAGGAAGGACTCAGGGAGACAGCCGCCCGGCCTGGCGCGTTCGTATGCGAGTATGGTTTTTTTAAAGAGGCATACCGCCTCGAGGCCCGCCGGGCAAGGCGCAACGGCAATTGCGTGCACGTCGCCCTCCTGACCGTCTCCCTTCCTGACGGCGGCGTACCTCCGCTTGGGGTTCTGGGTGTCACCATGGATCAGCTGCTGGAAATCCTTCTCCATAATCTCCGCCGGGGTGACGTGGTGTCCAAGTACAGCGGGGCCCAGTATGTCGTTATGCTTCCCTCCGCCAACCTGGAGGACAGTACCATGGTCATGGAGCGGGTGGTGGCCGCCTTTTACCGGCAGCACCGCCGGAATTTCCTCAAGATCTTCTATAAACTGCGGGAGCTGGAGCTTGCTTGACCGGCCCCGAGGGTAAGGAGTTAATGAAACATCATGAAAAAGCGAACGCGCGCCGCCCTCGGCATGTTCTTCCTGGCTGTGGCCTGCCTCGCCCTCGGGGCGGGCCTGGCCCTGCTGTGGCGGAGCGGTGCCGCTGTGCCGCCCGAGGCCCCTCAGCTCAGCGCCTCGCCCCCTGGCGTTTCCGCGTTCGCACCGGGCCCCTCAGCCGCGCCGACGCTCACCCCGACGCCGACGCCCTCCGTCACCTCCGCGCCGGAGCCTCTGGACAACCCGGCAATCATCGATAATGGTCTCCCAAAGGACAAGCTGTACGTCACCGCCACGCGCAAGACCTATACCGACGGCTCTCTGCGCCTCATCATCCCCAAGCTTGGGGTAGACATCCCCGTCCTCAATGGCGTGGACGCAGCGACCCTCCTGCGTGGCGTCGGGCTGTACGACTACGCCCAGCTCCCCGCCGAGGGGGGTGCCAACGTCTCTATCGCAGGCCATCGCAACGGCTTGCGAGGCGGGAAGATTACCGACGATATGCCCTTTTACTATGTGAACACCCTGACCGAGGGGGATTATCTCTACCTCACCCACGGGGGGAACATTTACCAGTATCAGTGGGAGTGCACCGAGGTAATCGAGCCCAGCAACTGGGGCCCCATTTATAACCAGGGCTATGGCTGCGTCACCCTCACCACCTGCACACCTATCGGCGTGGCCGACCACCGCCTGCTGGTGCGGGGTGCGCTGGTGAATACCCTGCCGCTGAGCGAAACTTATGCGTACCCTTCCAGCGTAACAGAGGAGACTGATTGAGATGAAAAAGAGCAGACGAAATCGCCTGGGCGCCGCCGTACTTGCGCTGGCGCTGACGGCTTGCGCCCTGGGCGCCGCGTCCGCCAAGACCTCGACCATGCCTACGAAAGTCGAGACCAAGACCGGCGTCGCCGTCTACTCCAATGCCAAGGCGTCCATTGACGCATCCAATCTGGCGGAGGGGTACCTCATGGTGAAGTACACCGGCGGTAAGGACGTGAAGATCAAGGTGCAGATTACCAGGGACAGCGGCACCACCTATACCTATAATCTCAACAACAAGGGTTCCGCCGAGACCCTGCCGCTCACCGAGGGGGACGGAAAGTACACCGTCAAGGTCTACGAGAACACTACGGGCACCAAATACGCCCAGGCCTACAGCACTACCGTGACCATGAAACTGCGCAATGAATTTCTCCCCTTCCTGTACTCCAACCAGTTTGTCAACTACACCGAAAGATCCGCGGTGGTGACCAAGGCCGCCGAGCTAACGAAGGACGCTGCCACAGATCTCACCCGCATCCAGAGCATCTATGACTTCGTCATTCAGAACTTTACATACGACTACGAACTGGCCAAAGCCGTTCAGAGCGGCTATCTGCCCGACGTGGACAAGGTCCTAGCCGATAAGAAGGGTATCTGTTTTGATTACGCGGCGGTGATGGCCGCCATGCTCCGCGCCCAGAACATCCCCTCCAAGCTGGTGGTGGGGTATGCGGGCACCACCTATCATGCCTGGATCGACGTGTATATCGACAGCATCGGCTGGGTGGACAAGGTCATCTATTTCGACGGTACCACCTGGACTCTGATGGACCCTACCTTCGTCTCCAGCGGCAACCATAGCGACAGCATCATGACCTACGTAACCAACGACAGCAACTATACCGCCAAGTACGCCTATTAACCGCCGCCGTGCCGTTCGAAAAATGTGAGGGCCGCTGCTCTCAGCGGCCTATTGCCTTGGCATCTCCGTCCCACCCACCAGAAAGATAGAACCAACGGGGGCCTCGCGGATATCGCGAAGCCCCCGTTCTAAAGGGAGATGGATTATGAAGGAGCAAGCAAAAGCAGCGTCTGCCCCCACGAACGACGAGCTGTCTGTCTTCTGCAGTCAGCTCGCCCTGATGCTTCAGGCGGGCATCGGCTTTGAAGAGGGTGTGGAGCTCCTGGAAAAGGACGCAGGCACCCCCCGGGTCAAGGCTTTGCTGGGGCAGATCGGGGCCCGGCTCAGCCAGGGGATCCCCCTGTCCGCCGCTCTGGCGGAGACCGGGGCTTTCCCCGCGTACTTGCTGCGCATGGTGGAGATCGGACAGGCCGCCGGACGGCTGGAGCAAGTGCTCTTCGCCCTGGGGACCTATTACCAGAGGGAGGCGGACACCGGGCGGAGCTTGCGCCGGATGGTGGCTTACCCCGCCGTCATGGCAATTCTCATCGCGGTGGTCTTCCTGGTGCTGGTGGCCCGGGTGCTCCCCGTGTTCCAGCAGGTCTTCGCCCAGCTGGGCATGAGCTTGGACCCGGCCGCCCAGGCCCTGTTGCAGGTGGGGTCTGCGGGCAAGTATGTGGCGGGTGTCCTCGCTGTGACACTGGCCCTGGGCGCCGTGGCGCTGCTGTACCTCTTCTGGGGGGAGGGCGGCTCTGCCTCTTTTACCCGCCTCTTCTCCAGGACCGATGCTGCCAAGGCGCTGGACCGCAGCCGTTTTGCCTCCGCTATGGCGCTTATGCTCTCCAGTGGCCTGCCCCTGGATGAATCCATGTCCCGCACCTGCCAGCTCCTGGAGGGCTCTGCCCTCTCCCCGGTGCTGGAGGACTGTCGGGCTAAGATGGACAGGGGCATCGACTTTCCCCGCGCCGTTGAGGGAATTTTCCCTCCCCTCCAGATCGGCCTGCTCTCAGCCGGTTTTAGGGCCGGGGTCTCCGACCAGACGATGGAGACCCTCTCCCGCCGCTGCCAGACAGAGGCTGACGAGGCTCTCGCCCGGCTGCTGAGCCGGTTTGAGTATGGCCTGGTCATCGCCCTGTGCGCGGCGGTGGGGCTGGTGCTTCTGGCGGTGATGCTCCCCCTGTTGGGGGTCCTCTCCGCCATCGGGGGGTAGCGGTATGGGCCGCACAAAACCCTTTTGGCGGCGGATCATGCCCCTGCTGGTTCTACTCGCCGTGCTTCCCCTGGCCTTCCTGTGGGCGAGCGGGGAGGTGGGAGGCCGAGCCGACCAGGAGGCCCTGGCGCTAGCCGAGCGGTCGGTCCGCCGGGCGGCGGTGCAGTGTTACGCGCTGGAGGGCTTTTATCCCACAGACGTGGGCTATTTAGAGGCACACTACGGCGTGACGGTGGACGGGGCCTACTGGGTGGATTATCAGTATGTGGCCTCCAACCTGATGCCGGACATCACCGTGCTGCCCATCTCGTAAAGGAAAGGGGGACACCTCATGCCGGGATCCTCGACTCAGGGCCGCACCCTGCGCGCCGCCGTCACGGTGGTGCTCTGCGCCCTCTTCTTCCTGCTGGCCATGGGAGTCGTCCTGCTGGGCAGCGGGGTCTACCGGGATGCGGCGGCCGCGTCCGATGAAAACTTTACCCACCGTACCGCCTTAAGCTATGTCATCAACCAGGTCCGCCGGGGCGACGTGGCGGGGGGCGTTACCCTCGGTTCCTTCGGCGGGGGGGACGCGCTCTTTTTAAGGGAGGGCGGCTATACCACTATCCTCTACTGCTACGATGGCCAACTCCGGGAACTCTATATGGAGGACGACCTTGACCTCGCCCCAGAGGACGGCACGGCTATCCTGCCCCTGGCGGCTCTCGAGATAGCGCCGACGGACGGCTGCCTGCGCGTCACCGCCACCGGCGAGGACGGCGCGCGCTATACCGCGGACCTCTCCCCCCGCTGCGGCTGGAGTGAGGAGGTGGCGTCATGAGCGGAAACACCCGGCGCTCCGACCTCTTCCTGCTGGAGCTTGTGATCGACCTCTTCCTCTTCGTCCTGTGTGCCGCGGTCTGCGTAACACTATTGATCCATGCCCGAAGTATGAGCCGGGAGAGTGCGGAGCTGACCCAGGCGGTGTATCTCGCTCAGTCGGCGGCTGAAAAGTGGCGCGCCACCGGGGAGATCCCCATCGTCCCGAATGAAAACGGCTTTACAGGCCAATGCTTGGTAAAGGGCGAAACTCTAAACGTCGCCATCTACCAGAGCAAGCGGCTTGTCTATACGTTGGAGGGGGTGGCCGCGCCGTGAAGGATTCCTCCCCCATAGGCGTGGGCGTCGTCACCATCTTGACGGTGCTCCTCGTCCTCAGCCTCACCATCTTCTCCGCCCTCACCTTGTCCACCGCCCGTGCGGACCTGGCCCTCTCCCAGCGCAACGCCGATACGGTACAGGCTTATTATGAGGCCGACGCCCAGGCTGCCAAGCTCTATGCAGACTTTGCGGAGAGCGGCGATAGCGAGCTGGAGACCGCCATTCCCATGACCGATACCCAGTCCCTCTATCTCCACCTCACCCGTCAGGATGACGGCAGTATCCTCACCCTGGCCTGGCAGACCCAGTCGGAGGAGGAGACCGAGCTTGACGAACACCTGCCTGTGTGGGACGGCACACCACCCACCGGCTAAAGGAGCGAGGATCACATAAGATGCAGATAAAAGAAATTTTACAGCAGGCAGTGGAGCGTTCCGCTTCGGACATCATTTTGGTGGCCGGCCTTCCGGTGGCCTACAAGGTGGACGGCGTCATCCGTCGGGAGGGGGAGCGCCTTATCCCCCAGGACACCGCAGCACTGACGGCCGAGCTGTATCGCCAGGCAGAGAACCGGGATATGGCGCGTCTCTCCTCCACGGGGGACGATGACTTCTCCTTCGCCGTACCGGGCCTTTCCCGATTCCGGGTTAACGCCCTCAAGCAGCGGGGTTCCCTGGGACTGGTGATCCGGGTGGTGTCCTTCAACCTGCCCGACCGGGTGCAGATGGGCATTCCCGATAGAGTAATCGATTTTGCCACCTGCCCACACGGGCTCCTCCTTTTCACCGGCCCGGCGGGCAGCGGCAAGACCACCACACTCGCCTGCATTGTGGACACGGTGAATTCCACCCGCAACGCCCACGTCATCACCATCGAGGACCCCATCGAGTATCTGCACCCCCATAAGAAGAGCGTGGTCATCCAGCGGGAGCTCTTCACCGACACGATGAGCTACGACGCGGCTCTCCGGGCCGCACTGCGGGAGGCTCCCGATATCATCCTCCTGGGCGAGATGAGGGATGCCGAGACCATTCGGGCTGCCGTCACCGCCGCCGAGACAGGGCACCTGGTCATCTCCACCCTGCACACCATTGGCGCGGCCAACACCATCGACCGCGTCGTGGACTCCTTTCCACCCGAGCAACAGGGGCAGATTCGCACCCAGCTCGCAATGGTACTGGAGGGGGTGGTCTCCCAGCAGCTTATCCCCGGGACCGATGGGCGGCTGGTACCCGCCTTTGAGGTCATGGCCGTCACCCCCGCCGTGCGAAACTTGATCCGGGAGTCCAAGGCCTACCAGCTGGACAATACCATCGCGCAATCCGCCGCCGAGGGGATGTGCACCATGGACCAGAGCGTGCTCAGGCTGGCTCAGACCGGGCGCATCTCCGCCGAGGAGGCCATGCGCCACTGCATGAACTCTGACTGGATGCAAAAGCGGCTCTTTTCCAAGAACGTCTGACCGGGAGGCGAGGGCTCCGTGACACCACCAAAGCTCAACCAGACAACCGCCGCCCTCCGCGTCTGCGTGGACAGGGCGGAATGTGGGCGTCTCAGCGGCCGGGTCTACAGCCAGCGGCTCACCGCTCCCATCGTGTTTATCGACTTTGTAGACTTCCTCCTCCGGGTGGAGGCCGTGCTGGACGCCCAGGCGTTTCCCCAGGCATTTGAGCGCACCCGCGTCTTCCGTCCCCTATGCACCGATGGCGTCCCCGCCGCAGAGCGCATTGAGGAGGGCCTCCCCGCCGCAGCGGTGTCCGCCGCGTGGGGAGAGGTTAGCACCTTCACGCTCCACGTCGTTACCCGCCGCAACACCACTTGGCAGGGCTTTGTGGACTGGCTGGATGGCGCCCCACCCCAGGAGTATGCCAGCGTGCTGGAGCTCATTAAGCTCGTCGGTCAGCATATATTTTAAAAAGCGAGCCCCCCACCGTCAGGTGGGGGGCTTATTTGATCGGTCAGGGCTCTTCCAAGCCGTCCTCTCCGGCGCTAAGGCGCCACAGGCACCTCTTTAAGTCGATGCGGCCGTTTTCCAGGAAAGGGACGCCCTCCCCCTCCAGCATGGCCCGCTGGATCTCCCCGCCGCCAAAGGCATAAGGGGGGGCCAGCTCGCCCAGCCGGTTAACCACCCGGTGGCAGGGGAGGTCTCGCTCCGCAGGGGCATGGCTCATGGCGTACCCTACCATGCGGGGCGCGTCGGGCTTTCCCGCCATCCAGGCGATCTGCCCGTAAGTGGCCACCCGTCCCGCTGGGATCTCAGCCACCAGCGTGTAGATCCTCTTGTAAACGTCCGCGTGATTCATTGCGCTGTCCCCTTTTCTGTCAGCAGGTAATTGGTATGGGTCCCTAGGGGCCTTAAAGATCCAATGCCCGGTGGATTTCCTCCCGAATCTTTGGCATACGCTCCGCCGTGAACTGGGGATAGTCCATAAACCACTTCACGTTCAGCGGGGACGGGTGGGGCAGCACATAGGCGGGTTTGCCGCGGAGCTGGAGGTCCTCAAAAACCAGCTGCGTGAGCCCCCGCCCGGGGAAGAAAAATTCCGCCGCGATGCCGCCGATGATGATGTAGAGCGCATTGTCCACGAGAGGCATTTCCCTGGAGAGCCAATGCTCGGCGCAGACCTTGGGCGGGCGGCGGTCCCCGCCGCCCGGAGCCTTGCCGGGGTAACAGTGGGCCATGGACACGATGTAGAACCGATCGGGGTCATAAAAGACATCGTCCGAGATGTGATACCACTCTCCACGCAGTTTTCGCCCGCTGGCGTCGTTGAAGGGCCTGCCTGTCTCATGGACGGTTTTAGAGGGAGCCTGGCTGATCTGCATGATTTTGGCGCTCCTGTCCCCCAGCACGATGGGGCGGGGCTCGAACCCAAAGGTGTCCTGACAAAGACGGCACTGTCGTATCTGTACCTGCAGGCGGGCAAGCTCGTTTTCACTCTGTACTTGTTCCATATACTCCACTCCTGTCAGCCGGGAGGTGCATTCAATGTCCGACCCTTAGTAGTCGAAGGTGCGGAATGCGCCTCCTTCCCCGTACAGGAAAGAGGAGAGATGGCTCATCAATTGGCCCTCTTCAGTTAATCACACCACAAAATGGACCCCTTGGCATCGTATCTGTCCTGGAGCTTGATTTCCCTCGCGGGGTACGACGGGGATGACGGCGAAGGCCTCCAACCCGGCGGGGAGACTCGAAGCATCTCCTACAGCATCTATCCGCTCCTTCATGGGGGACCCCCCCAGCCAGACAATGCTGAGGCCATGAGCGGCGGCTTCTGGCAGGAGGTGGTTGAAAATGCAGTCCACAGCTAGTGCTCCTGTTCCTTTTTTAGAGCGGTGAGGAGGAAGAGAGAGGCGTGCCGGTTCATGAAGAGGGCGTCCGCGGCGTAGAAGGTACGGGAGTGGGGCTCATGGAACCCGAGAGAGACAAGGAGCTCGGCAAGCTCCGTCTGGTCGAACCCGGGATGAACCAGGGGGGAGGAGACAGTATCGTTCCGGTCGAAGTCCACTACGATGAGGCGCCCGCCGGGGGTCAATATTCCAAAAAGCTTTGAGAGAACGGGGACCGGGTCTGGGATGTGGAGCAAAACCTGGGACATGAAGACACAGTCGGCCCGGAGGGCGGGGGCCACTTCCCGCTCCAGGTCAAGACAGAGAGCGGAGGCGTTGGGGAGGCGGAGGTCGGCAATCTTCCGGCTCACCTGTTCTACCATACTCCGGGAGGAGTCGAGAAACAAAATGGATGAAAAGTTCTCCGCCAGGGCCAGGCCGACAAGGCCGGTGCCGCAGCCGAAGTCGATGGCGGTTTTGCCTGCCGGGTCCGTGATGGAGGCACGAATGGCCTCAGCGGTGACGCGGGCAACCTGGACGCGGTCCGGTGTGTCATATCCCTGGGCCATGCGGTCAAAGATGTCTATATTAGCCATGTGGGCCTCCTAATGTGTCTTGCGGTCCGCAGCGTTCAGGTCCGCGGCGGCGCGTATCAGAGCCTGAAAGGCTGCCCCATCCAGCACGTCCCCCTCATGGAGGTCGATGGCCCGGCGGGTATTGCCGTCCAGGCCCGCGTTGAAGAGGTGGGCAGGGTCGTACAGCGCGGCCCCTCTGGCAAAGGTGAGCTTCACGGTGGCCTTGTAGGTCTCCCCGGTACAGAGTATCCCGTTGTTGGACCAGACGGGCACGCCCCGCCACTTCCACTCCTCGGTTACCTCCGGGCCGGCCTGGAGGATGAGCGCCCTCACCTGAGAGAGCGTCCGGCCCCGCCAGTCGCCCAGCGCGTCCACTCGCTCGTCAATGAGCTGGGATGGGGATTTGACGTTTTCCATGGGGAAGCCTTCTTTCGTAAGATGGTCAAATGGCCGCGGTGACGGGGGAGAAGACCCGGATCGCGTTGCGTGCCCGTTTCGCCTCGTAGAGGGCGTGGTCGGCGTGAACGAAGAGACGAATCGCGTCCATTCTTCCCGGGCTCTCCGCCAGGCCAAAGCTGGCTGTCAAGTGCAAATCCGGGGCTTCCTCGAGGCGCAGCCGGTTTACTTTTCCCTGGATGTCCCGGCAGATGGCCTGCGCGGCGGGGAGGTCCATGTCCTGAAACAGCAGGCAGAACTCGTCGCCCCCGTAGCGAAAGGAGGTGATGCCGGGGTGCTCCTTCAGCACCTGGGCAAATTCAATCAGGCTGCGGTCCCCCACGTGGTGGCCCCAAGTATCGTTGATGCGCTTGAATTTGTCCACATCCACCACCGCCAGAATATAGCGGCCCTCCGGCTCGTGAGCCTCAATGTGCCTGAGTCGGGTGCTGAACGCCTTCTGGTTATAGAGTCCTGTCATCTCGTCCAACAAGACCTGTTCCTTCAGCCGCTGGCGCTCGACTTCCTTCTGGATGCCGGCGCGGTTTTTCCGCTGTTCGAATCGGGTGACCACGATACAGGCGAAGGAGAAGGCGATTAGAACGACGAGGGAAATGAGAAAATCGACGAGCCGATGGGGGTTTTGAAAGATGGAGACCTTGTCCGCATCCCACTTGATGAACAGTTCGGAGACCACGATGGCGACGACGCTGGCAATGGACGTGATGCAGGTGAGAGGATAGCTTGCATAGACGATGGTGAGCGTGATGGCGAAGGCGAAGATAAAGTATGTGGCGGCGAAGGCGACGTGCACCGTATAGAGCACAAAACAGATGCACACGAAGAGGAGGGAGACCGCGTAGATCTTTCCCGGCTGGGAAATGCGTTTCGACCGCATGATCAGAAAATCAGCTGCGACACATAGGGAATTAATTGCGCTGGGGACGACTAAAAACTTCAGGAAAAAACGCTGGGCAGAGACGGTGACCATGGAGGTTCGGAACAAAAACGCCCCCATCACAAGCTCAACGAAGAAGGTAAAGACGACAAGGGCCACGGTGACATGGTAGTGCAGCCGGAGCCATGTTCCATCGATTCGGGTATATTCCCAACGTGCCGCGCCAAGATAGGCGTCGTCGTCGGGCTCTCTGATTACGGGTGGTGTTGAAAGTATGGTTGCCATATGGTTGCCCCCAGGCGCGCGTTCGCGCTATTTCTTGATTTCCTGCACCGCGAAGTAATTGCCTTCGGGGTCCGAGAAATTGAAGGTGATGGAACCTCCCCTTTCTGCGGTTTCACCCACGGTCACGCCACGGCGCATGAGAGTCTCGCGCATTTCACGCGCGTCGGGGCTCATGAATAAGATGGACGGCGTGCCCAAGTGAAGCTCGGGCGACATTCTTTCGACGACTCCCCGGTCAAACAGAACGATGCTGGCATCGGAGCTTAGATCTGGCGTCAACTCGACCGATAGAATCCCGCCCTCATACTGTTCAGCCCCGACCTCGATAAAGCCGATTTTGCCGACCCAAAAATCCGCCGCTGCCCGGGGATCATTGACGTAAATCATCACTTTGCCAAACCTGCTTATCATACTTGCCACCTCCTGATATGATTGAGCGTTAGCTTTTTTGCCGTCACAGGGCTTGTCCTTCGGAATAGGTATAACATGCCTTAGGATCTGCCTATTTGACTGACCGGATTGCGCTGTTGATGGCGGAAGCGAGACCTTCCGGGTTTTCCCAAGCCATGGAATGACCAGCATGCCTAACAACCTCTATTTGGATACCATGTGCTGCAAGAACCTGTACATCCGAATCAGGTAAAGACTGCTCGCCAAAGATAAATGTCCTGGGACATTCCAGGGAGTATAAGATGCTTCTCCACGATGGAGTCCCTCCCACCGCGGCTGATCTTGCTATCAGATAAGCGGCCTTTGGGAGCCACGCAGACAGAGATGCAGCCCATATTCTATTTCCGCCTTTACTACTGTCTTCTACTAGCATGCCAAATCCATGATTGACAAAGTCTTGCATTTCAAAACTGGCAATGTACTTGCTTGTGGACCCTTCAGGGCTTTCATCCAGATTTGATTCGCTTAAAATAATCTGATGAAGCCTATCTCTACATTGATCGGCCAAATCGAGAGCAACAGCTCCGCCCAAGCTATGCCCAAATAAAATAAATGGACCAAGATTCAAATAGTTGACAAATTCCCGCAAATACCTTGCGTGCTCTTCGACGGTATAGGAGAAACCACTTGGTTTATCACTGTAACCGGCACCTAATAAATCCACAAGAATACGGCGATGGCTCTTTAGAGAGTCCTGTGCCGCAACCTCGGGATAGTCGAAAGAGCCCCCGCAGCCAAGCCCGTGAATAAAAAGAATTGGCATTTCCTCACCGGGGAAATCATGATAACGCATCACATAGCCGTTTCCGCTAATTAAATATTCTTTCATTAATATGTCCCTTTACGTTATGGCTTGATCGGTCAAAGAAGATGATGCCTGAACATGGCGGGGCCATGCCTGCATATCACGGCTTATATTTAAAACTCTATAGGGATATCTCGCATGTAAACCGCTTTTCCCGAGATATTAATGTTTATAAAGGAATCCTTCCTTGCCGCATGTACCCTTACAATTCCGTTCTTCCCAATTTCATTTCCCTGCTCTATCAGTATTTCCGCTTCATTGGAGGGCTTAATATAGGATATATAGTAAGCGCCCATGACCCCTGAAGCAGTACCTGTAACCGGGTCTTCTATGGTTCCTGAATGGTAAGCTGAAAAATGCCGTCCATGCATGGTACACATTTTCTCATGGGCCTCTAGACAGAACGGATGGACGGAAGCAGTCGGCATTTGAGTCAAAATCTCCTTAAACCTATAATTATCAGGTCTCATGCGCAGAAAAGCACTAAGACCCCTGACAGGAAGAAGTAAAGTCCATACGCCTGTGCTCCCATAAACGACTGGAAATTCTGAGGCAATATCCTCACTTTGTAATCCAATGGAATCCACCAGCAGGTCCAAGTCCCCCTGAAATTCCATAAATTTGGCAGGAGCCTGATCCATATTAATCTCCTGACGCTCATGGTCATAATGGACATTAAGAATCCCCGCCAATGTCTCGACCCTTAAATCCAGTGAGGCCGTAACATGTTTTCTTTTCATCAAGCCATAAATGGACGCAACTGTGCCATGTCCGCATAAGTTCATCTCATGCCCTGGCGTAAAATAGCGTATGCGCAAGTCTGCTTTTTCAGAGTTCAGTATAAACGCAGTCTCATTAAAACCTATCTTTTTTGCGATGCGCTGCATCTGATTCTCTGTCAGAATATCGGAATCAAACACAACACCCGCGGGATTCCCCTTGCCGGGGATGTCGGAGAACACCTCATAATAAGCGACGTTTATTTTATTATAATCAGTCAAACTCCCACACCCTTATCATTCATATTATTCTTAATTGCTGGAGAGCATCTTTCTCTAGGCTCCTGCCACAGATTAAATAGAGATACAGTTGCAGGATGAGAAAGTTTTTATAAAGCATTTCGATAAATGGCAATAAACTTTTATTCTAATAGATAATTATTTTCATCGTTAGCCTCTTCCAATGTTCTGATCTCAAAAGTTTTATATCCTAAAGCAATAAAAGGATCAGCTTTTGCGATGTTTATTGCTTCTTCCATATCCGCTGCCAAGAAAGCAACCATTCCTCCGGGATAATCCGAGAAAGGCCCGCAAAGGACAAGCTTACCCAGGTCCTTTAGTTCTTTTAAATGCTTCACGTGACTCTTTACAATCTCCTCATTGAGAGGCTTAATGTTTTTCATTAAATATACATACATTGTTGTTTCAAGTCCTTCGTATCAGTATTATAAAAATGCTTATCAATAATTTTCTGCAATGCTTTACATTAATTTCTACATTTTATTAATGTCAAACTCTTAGTGAGCCTCGAAAGCCTCTGACAGCATAGTAGGATTCTGCGCCGTTGTGGTATACAAAGACGGTGTCGTAACGACGATCGCAAAAGATCGCTCCGCCAAGTTTTCGGATATGATCAGGGGTGCTTACCCAGCTGGACGTTTTTGTATCGAAGCTTCCCAGCGTCTGCAGTTCCCGGTATTGTTCTTCTGTCAAAAGCGCAATACCCATGGCGGCAGCCATATCCATCGCATTATGCTCAGGTTTATTCGCTTTCCTTGACTCCAGCGCTTCGCCGTCGTAACAAACACTTCGGCGCCCTTCCGGACTTTCTGCTGAACAATCGTAAAAAATATATTCGTCCGTCTCTTGATCGTAGCCAACGACGTCCGGGCTGCCTCCGGTTCTCTCCATCTCATTGAGCGACCACAGCTTTTCTGTAGCAGCTCCCAGCTTCGCTTGTATTTTTACCCACTCGAGAGTTTGATGGCGGTTCATGTTTTTCTCAAAGCGGTCCTTCAACCTGCTTAGCAGCTCTTCACATTGATTAGGCGATAATGCTCTTCTTTCATGGATCATCATAAAACCTCCTGATGATATTCTGCAGAGCTTAATGATTAATCAAGGCAGCTCGGCAAGGCGGGGAAATTTTAAACATATATTGCCCAAAGGACTGCTTTTGTCAATCAGCACCACATTATCCACATGTCTTGAGTGGTGCGCTACGTTGTTTCGCCCTGTTCAATATTACCGCGCAAACGGGTCGTTATCCTTATCAGCATTCCAAATGTACTCTATGGCATCGGCAATTTCTGTGGATATGTGGTTTCCAAATCTGTCGGCAACGAAACCGAGAGACATGTCCATACCCGCTGACACACCGGATGAAGTATAAAACTTCCCATCCGCAACCCATCTCGCGTGGGTAATCCAATCCACATTTGAGCTTATAGACTTAACCCACTCAAATGCTCTTTTATTTGAAGTAGCCGTTCGTCTGTCTAGCAATCCCGTTTTTGCCAATAGGGCAGAACCAGTACATACTGTAAGGCAATATGTAGACTTGCAAGCAACTTGTTTTAAAGCTTCAATGAAAGCGTAATCATTTACAAGAGCCCTGGTACCCTGCCCGCCGGGGATCAATAAAATACCTGAATCATCCGCGTCGTTCGTAGACTGCGTCAAAATCTCGGTGCCTTGTTTGCTTTTAATAACTCCTCCATTAGCGGAAATAAAGCGCAAACGATAATCATTGATGCGGCCGAGGACTTCTACTGGGCCAAAAACATCAAGAGTTTCAAAATCGTCAAATAACAACACATTTACATCCATCGTCTAACCCTCGTTTTCGCCTATTTGCTTATTTCTCCTTGAAGATACAAAACGGCCTTTCCGGCAATTTTGACCCGATCACCGCAGTTTTCGCAGTAAAGAACGCCGCCGCGTTTCGAAAGCTGTTTAGCAGTTAATTTGCTTTTTCTAAGTCGCTCTGCCCAAAAGGGGATAAGCGTAGAATGCGAAGAACCGGTCACTGGGTCTTCCGTTATTCCTGCATTGGGAGCAAAGAACCTTGATACAAAATCCGCGGTCTCACCCTTCGCGGTCACAATTACGGCAAAACAATCCGGTATTTGCTTAAGCTGATTCAGGTCAGGGGTTAAGTCCTTTACGTCTTTTTCGCTGTCGACTAGCAATAGCAGATCTCTGGACAAATGAGCTTCAAGAACGGGAGTGCTAATTGCCTGACTCATCAGTTGTGTGACTTCTATCTTTTTTGGGAGTCGAGTGGGAAAATCCAGTTCAAATATATCCCCGTGTTTCGTCACGGTCAATGTTCCGCTTTGCGTTTCAAATCGCATTGTAAGAGCTTTAGGGTCAACAAAATTTGCGATGATAAAGCCGCTCGCTAGAGTTGCGTGACCGCATAAATCTATTTCAACCTCAGGCGTGAACCAACGCAGGTCGTAATAACCTTCGCGTTTTACAACAAAAGCGGTCTCCGCAAGGTTGTTTTCTGCTGCGATGGACTGCATCTCTTCCTTGTCAGGCCACTCATCCAAGAGGCAGACGCCTGCCGGGTTTCCGCCAAACAATTTATCAGTAAACGCGTCGACAACGTAATAACGCATAATGCCATCTTCCAGTCTCTTAATAATTTTTCTTTAGTTTTACCGCTGCCTCAATGTGCCTTGTAGCCTTGCTTATGTCACGTAAGAAGTTTGAAAAGGGTATATTATATTCATCAGTGGAAGATCAGACAATTTTTTTGCATGGTAAATAATATCCGAAGGTAAAGATGTTATTACCGTCTTCTTCAATATTTGCATATTTATCGAATGAGTAGTATTCCATTGAAATTCCGACAACTGAGTAATCTGGCATATACCCATTTGTTCTCATTATCTTCTCTGTTTTAACATGAGCTCCTTTTTCTAGTTTGGGAGTATTTCCTTGTATCCAACCAATTCCCATTAGACAATCAGGTATGTCGCGATAAGAAAACCCATCTGGAACAATAGCATTTGGGTTGACAAATATCCCTGCAATATAAACATACTCTTTTGTCTGCGGATTGTATTCACCCATCCATCCAATTGTGTCTCCCAATGGAGATACTCGCTCAGGTAAACTTTGAAGAAAATCATTTGTTCCGTCGTTAAGTATCTTTTTCCATAAATCCGGTACTGGATTTTTCTTTCCTACAACTACTTCTTTGCCTATAAATTTGACTGCTTTAAAGCTTTGTACTTCAAAGGAAACTTTTGCGCCCATAAAAACCTCCAAATTCATCACAGACCTTTATTTTTCAAAATATCAAGATGTTGTTATAAATAAATTGCAGACCATGCTTTCCATTTCTTCTAATACCAGTATCTGAAAAGCCAGATTTCTTATAAAGATTTTGGGCGGGTATATTTGCATGATTAACTACCAAAACTAATTCTTCTATATTCTTAAAATGGTTCTTTGTAAAATCCGGAAGCATTTTCATTGCAGATAATGCATGGCCTTTGCCCTGCTCGTTCTTAGAAACAGCCAAAGCCCTTATAAGCAGTGCTTTATTGTGGCTTCCAATTTCTAAAGGTCCATTATTTTCGTGCAACACGAAATATCCTACCACTTTTTGCTTTTGAACTATCAATATATAATGTCTTTCAATATCCACTAAAGTTTGAAGTATTTCTTGTGGATATGCTGTAAATTGTTCTTGTGCACTTTCAAGTTCAAATTTTACTAAATCCTCATCGTACTTACTTTCATAAAATACCAAACCTATATCTTCATTCATTATTTTACTCCTGTAAATTTGCTAATCTTATATGCTTTAACTTATCTTATGCTTAATACCGCGTCTTTCATTGTAGAAGAAAAACTCAATGAAATCATTCCAAATCAAAATAGTCCATTACCGACGTTTCACGGAATCCGCAGGACTTGTATAAATTGAGGGCCGTCGTATTCTCGGCGGCAACCTGAAGCATAATCTCCATTGCATTTGCAGCCTTCAATTTTTTTATGGCGCCCAGTAGAATTGCACGCCCAAGGCCTTTTCCACGGTGCTCCGGCAAGACACCCAGCCCGTAGATCCCTCCAAGCCCATTCGCCAATTGCAGATGGACTTTTCCGATGACCTGATCATTTTGTTCTGCGAGATAAATGGTCATGCCTCGTCTTTCCTCATCCTCCGGATGTGGAATGTTCTCATTCTCTTCCTCAAGGCGGTCGCCAAAATAAATCGCATTTTGACGGGCGATTTCAAAGGCGTCCGCATTGGTGGCTTTTCTAAGGGTGACGTCACACAGCCGCTTCTCGGTGGCCTCAGAGGATTCCTCGTGCAGAAACATTTCAAACTCTGAGACTCGGTACGCCGCTCCGGCTTTTTCTAAAAACTTCTGGCCGGGAGCAGATTTTCTGTCACACAGCAGGAGAACACTGGCACCATTTCTCTGTCTGCACTCTGCAAGAGCCAATTCAAACAATTTTGAAAAAATCCCCTGCCGCCGATAATCCGGATGCACCATCCCGGTAACCTCGGGAGATGCCGATGTACCTCCGAAGGCAGATATCCCGATATACCCTACCAGTTGCGCACCGGAAAAGTACATGAATTCATTGATGTCATGAATATTGGCCTTGTCAGTACGAGTTACAGCATCACTAAGCTTATAGTCAAGCTCCAGCTTTAAAGTGATTTGGTCTTCATTGGAGCAGTGCAATTGAAGGGAATGAATCAAATCATAATCTTCCTGACGAAGGCAGCCGTCCAGCTTAATCCATGGTTCGTTTATTGTTTTATTCATAGGGACTCCCTGTCTATCTCAGACTGATGTTTTTCTTCGGCGATATGAAAAACGATTATACTATGTTCGAGAAGGCTAACGCACTCCAAGGGATACGTTCAAGCAAGCAAACTGTCTTCACCTTGGAGTCACGGCCGCTTAGTTATTGTTTTTGTCCTTATATTTGCTTTGACATCAATACTGCTGTCTCCACATGAGCCGTCCTTGGGAACAGGTCCACCGCCTCGGCGGTTTGGAGGGCGTAGCCCTGAGCGGCGAAGAGCTTGAGGTCACGGGCCAGGGTGGCGCAGTCGCAGGAGACATAGACAATGCGTTTGGGGGCCATGCGCGCGATGGTGTCGATGACGTCGGGGGCGAGGCCCTTGCGCGGCGGGTCCACGCAGACCACGTCGGGGCGGAGGCCCTCCGCCTCCAGCGCACGGGCGGCTTCCCCCGCGTCGGCGCAGAGGAAACGGGCGTTGGAGATGCCGTTGCGCGCCGCGTTTTCCTTCGCGTCCTCCACGGCCTGGGGTACCACCTCGCAGCCGATGGCCTGCTTTGCGGCGCGGGCCATGGCCAGGGTGATGGTGCCGATGCCGCAGTAAAGGTCCAGCACGATCTCCGTTCCGGTGAGGCCAGCGAAGTCCAGCGCCCTGCCATAGAGCACCTCCGCCTGGTCGGTGTTCACTTGGTAGAACGAGGGGACCGACAGCTTGAACGTGATCCCGCACAGTGTGTCCATCAGAAAGTCGTCCCCCCAGAGGGTGCGGTAGGAGTCCCCCAGGATGACGTTATTCTTCTTCTCGTTCACGCCCAGGACCACCCCCGCAAGCCCCGGCTCGGCTGCCCGGAGAGCGGAAACCAGGGCGTCCTCATTGGGAACGGACTTCCCGTTTACCAGCAGGCAGAGAAGGGATTCCCCGGCGCGGTTGGTACGGACATAGACGTGGCGGACGAGCCCCTTACTGCTCCGCTCGTCGTAGGCGCTCACGCCCTCGCGCACCATCCAGGCCTTCACGGAGGCGCGGAGATTGGCGGCGGCGAGAGGCTGAAGGAGGCAGTCGTCCACGTCGGTGACCTGGTGGCTCCTCTGGCGGTAAAAGCCGACCCGGGGGCCGGGACCCACGGGAAATTGAACCTTATTCCGATAACGAAACGTATTATCTGCGCCGTGGATTACAGAAACGCTGGCGTCAATGCCCCCGATGCGTCGAATCGCATCCTCCACCTTCTGCCGCTTGGCGGTTAGCTCTTCGGCGTAGGTCATGTGGCGGAAGGTGCAGCCGCCGCAGGAATCATTATAGGGGCAGTCCACATCCATCCGGGCGGGGGAGGGGCTGGAGAGCGAGACAACATGGCCCCAGACTGCACTGCGGCCAACCTTGTCGATGTACACATTGCACACCTCTCCCCGGACGGCCCCCTTCACGAAGACCACCATACCCTCGTGCCGGGCCACCCCGTCCCCGTCGGCTGCGTAGCCGTCAATGGTCAGGGGGTAAATTTTCTGCTCCTGAATGTTCATCATCGGCTTAAAAGTCCTTCCAGCAGGCTGTACGGCACTAAAAATTCCGGCTTTGTGGCGGCCTGGGGCGTTAGGGTCTGGGGCTGATAGAAAAAGACGAAACCCTCGGCGGCAGGGTAGAAATTTTCCCGGCTGAAGGCGGAGGCGACGGAGTCCTGGTTGTACTCGGGGTGCTCAGTCCCCTGGCGGATGACCTCCGCCAGCGCCAGGCGCTCAGCCTCGTCCGCGTCAGTAAAGAAGTCGGCAAAACGGAGGTAGGATCCGGTGGTCAGGTCGAACCGGTCTGCCAGGTAGATCAGGGTGGGGTAGGGGCCGCTGGAGTGGCCGTAGTGGGTGCGGAGGATGGAGACGGTGTCCTCCGTCTGGTACATAAGCGCGTAGTCGGCCTCGTGGGTAGAGCCGGAGAAGGGGTCGCCCAAGGCGAGAGCGGTCTCGTAGTCGTCCTGCGCCTGGGCCACGGCGGCCTGGAGGTCGCTCTTCAGGTCCTTCAAAAGCTGGGCATACCAGTTGTTGACGGCGGTATAGGCGACTACGCCACTGGCGTTCTCAATATAGGGCAGGTCGAACCGGCCCTCCACCAAAGTGACGTCCGGGTGGTCCGCGGCGGTCTGGACGTAGGAGTCGGACTGAATACCCCAGACGGGGGCCGCGGCGGGGGTGGGGGAAGGCGCGGCGGTCTCCGTGGGCGTAGGGGAGGGGGTGGCCGAGACCGTGGGTACAGGAGTGGCGGTGGCGGTAGGTGCGGGAGAATTGGACGCGCATGCCGTGAGGGATAGCGCCAGCCCCAGCAGGAGGGGCGGTAACATTCGTTTCATAAGGGACTCCTTTTTGATGGTTATACTACTTCAATCTATAGTTTACCACGGAGGAGACGGCACGTAAATGGGAAAGTGCCTATTCAAAAAATCGGCGGCAGGCGCCCCCCGAGGGACGTCTGCCGCCGATTTAAAGTCAGGGAATGTTAGCCGAGGGGGAGGAGCAGGCCGCCGTCGCACAGGATGATCTGGCCCTGGGTGTAGCGGCAGGCGTCGGAGGCGAGGAAAACCAGCGCGCCGTTGAGGTCATCCACCGTGCCGAGGCGGCGTTGGGGAACCTTGGCGCTCATCTTTGCCACATGCTCGGGGGTGGAGTTCTCGCCCATGCCCAGCATGATCTGGCCAGGGGCAATGCCATTGACGTAGATGCCGTACTGAGCCCAGGCCATGGCGAGGCACTGGGTCATCATGGTGGCTGCGGCCTTAGATATAGAGTAGGTGGGGGCCACGGCTGAGGCGCGGTAGCCACTGACGGAGCAGATGTTGATGATGTTGCCGCCGTGTTCCTTCATATAGCGCAGGAAAATCTCCTGGGCCAGGAAGAAGGGACCCTTGACGTTTGCGTCCAGCACCCGGTCGTAGGCATCAGGGGTCAGGTCGGCGGCGGGGGTGTAGTCGATGAGGGCGGCGTTGTTCACCAGGATGTCAATCTTGCCAAACTCCTTGATGACGGTGTCCACCGCCTCTTTCATCACGTCCATCTTGGTCACGTCCACGTATACGGGGACGATCTTCCGGCCGGTGGAGGCGGCGATCTCGGCAGCCACCTCCTGAAGCTTGTCTAAGCGGCGGGCCATGATGACCACGTCGGCCCCCGCCTCGGCGAGACCCCGAGCCATGTCCTTGCCCAGCCCCTGGGACGCACCGGTGACGATGGCGACCTTGCCGGTCAAATCAAAAGAAATCATGATAAACCTCCTGTTTGTTAGATGTTTACTTCAGCACCCGTGCGGCGTGGAACGCCTCATGGACCGCATCGATCACCTTGCGGGGGGCTACTGCGTCGCCGACGAGGCGGACATTGTTTATGCCGCTCCAGATCTCGTCTTCCAGCGCACTGTTTGAGCGGTAGCCCACGGCCATGACCACGGTGGAGCAGGGGACCTCGTAGACTTGGCCATCCTTCTCATAAGTGACGCCGTTCTCAGAGATGCCGGTGACCTTGCCGCTGCATACCGTCTCCACGCCGCTGGCGGCCATCAGGTCCCGCAGGGAGTGGTCGTTGGAACCAAAGTGCTTGACGGTTTTAAGTACGCAGTCCAGAGCCTCGATGATGGTGACCTTTCCTACAGAGCGCATCCCGTCCAGGTGCAGGGCGGTCTCACAGCCCACCAGGCCACCGCCGATGACCACCACGTCGCCGGTGACGGGCTCCTTGCGGAGCATAGCCTCATTGCCCGTGAGCACCCCGACCTTGGAGCCCTCGGCCCGGGGCAGGCGGATCATGATGGAGTCGGAGCCGGTGGCGAGGATCACATCGTCCACACCCTCGGCCAGAATGTCCTCCTTGGTGGCGGTTTTGTTGAGGACGGCCTTCACGCCGGATTTGCCAAACCGGTAGATGAGGTTGTCGAGGAAGACGCGCACGTCTGTCTTAAAGGAAGGGGCGCCCGCGGCGGCCAGGTTGCCGCCCAGGTAGTCGTGGCGCTCCCACAGGGTCACGTCGATCCCGCGGGAGTGGGCCAGCATGGCGGCAGTCAATCCGGCAGGGCCGCCGCCCACAACGAGCAGCCTTCTGGTCTTGACGGCGGGGACGATGGGATACTCCAGCTCGTGGCCGCTTAGGGGGTTGACGGCGCAGGGGCGGTGCTTGCCCGCGATGGCGAGATACATGCACTCGTTGCAGCCGATACAGTGGTTGATTTCCTTGACGCGGCCCTCCTTGACCTTGGTAGGCCAGTCAGGATCGGCCAGCATCTGGTGGCCCAGGGCGATCACGTCAAGCGCGCCCTCCGTCAGCACGGCCTCCGCCACGGCGGGGTCGTTCAGCTTGCCCTGCCCCATCAGGGGGACATGGACGGCGGCGCGGACAGCACGGATCACATCCAGCTCCATGCCCTTGGGCTCGTAGACCGAGGGGATCTGGCAGTAGTAGCGCTCATAGCAGCCGGTGTCCAGGTGCAGGCCGTCGATGCCCTCTTCCTCGAGGATTTTGCACAGCTCAATGCCCTCCTCAATGGTGCGGTAGCCCGGCTTGGGGATGCGGTGATCCACCGTGACCTTGGCTGTGACCGAGAAGTCGGGGCCGCAGGTTTTGCGGACCTCATGCAGGCACTCGAGGAGGAACCGCATGCGTCCCCGCAGGTTGCCGCCGTACTCGTCGGTCCGGCGGTTCCAGGCGGAGGTAAGGAACTGGTCGAATAGGTAACCGCCGTAGGCGTGCATCTCAATGCCGTCCACCCCGGCCTTCTTGAGCATGAAAGCCGCGTTGCCGTAAGCCTTGACCACGCGCTGGATCTGTTCCACCGTGAAGGGACGGGTGGAGACGCTGGGGTTTGCGCGCAGGGGGTTCTCGCTGGGACCGTAAGGCGCGGTTTCCAGCCGGTCGGCGTAGGCCACGCGGCCCAGGCCCACGGTGAGCTGGGTAATGACCTTGGCACCGTAGGCGTGGCAGGAATCCACCAGCTGGCCGAAGCCGGCTACCTGGAAAAAATTGTCCATTGCCCAGGTGGGGCGGCCCTCAAACTCCTGGGTACACATGGCGCAGCCCACCATGATGAGGCCCGCGCCGCCCTCGGCAACGCGGCGGTAAAACTCGATGTTGCGCTCGCTCACAAAGCCGTCGATATCGGTTTTCATCCCCATGGGGGCGATTGCGATATGGTTTTTGAGCTTGACGTTTCCGTAGGTGGCTCGTTCAAATAGTTTGTTCATTGGTATTTACTCCTCACAGCTTGCACTTTGATAGGATATGTCTTTGTCCTGCAGGGCGCGCCGGTAGCGCAGGGGCATGACTACGCAGATAGGGATGACGATGAGCGGCAGGGCCAGGGACCCCAGTATGCCGTACCCCTTGCTGATGATGGTCCGCAGCCCTAAGATGGAGATGGCGATGCACAGTGCGAAGTAGAGGACGCCGGTGGTCAGGTTGCGCATCGTCGTGCTCCGGAAAAGGCCCTTGTCGGGGTAGAGCTTGACCACCCGAGCGGCCACCGCATGGAGCTGGGGTGCGCCGCTGGAGAGTAGAGCCAGGAACATGGTGAGCATGTACACGGAGGGGAGCCAAGGGGCCTTCTCCACCAGAAAGGTGTTGACAATGGTCAGAGTGGGCATCGGGTCGGCCATCACCTCGGAGCCGTAGGGCAGCAGCAGCAACGTGGTGAGGATAAAGGCGCCGCTATTGAGCACCAGGCTGCACAGCCCGATGGCCACCGAGTGGGACCGTGCCGACACATTCTGCTCCACAGCACACAGAGTCAGCGCGTTGCAGGAGTTGGAGAAGGCCAGAGCGATAGCCCCGCTGATCCCGGCCATCAGAGACACCCCCTTGGGCAGGCGGAAACTCGTCAGAGCGGCGGCCAGGTCGTCGCTCCGGTGGGCCATGGCGAGGGCGGACAGCAGCACCATGCCGACGATCATCACCACCGACATTACCCCCGACGACGCGCGCACCAGCCCCGCCCCCCACAGCACCAGCACAATGCTGATGAGAGACATTAGCACCGCGCCCACCAGCTCGGGCATGCCGGTCAGGCCGGCAAAGAAGGTGCCGCCCATGGAGGCCACCGCGCTGCCGCCGACCACCATGGCGAAAACCATGAAGACCTCCAGCACGGGGGCGAGCACCTTGCGCCAGGGTCCGTAGATACAGTGAGCAAGGTCTGAGTAGGAGTAGGTCTTCTCCCGCCGGACAACCTCGGCCCCCATGGCGATGATGAAGGAGGCCAGTCCCATGGACAGGATGGCCAGCAGCAGGCCGGTGGCCCCATAGGGGGCGAAGTAGGTCGCGGAGAACGCGCCGGAGATCATGGACGGGCCCACCAGCGCGCCGAACCAGACCGAGGCAACGGGGAAGGCGACCCGGAAATCACTCTTTTTCACCATGGGCTCAGTCCCAGAGCCTTCTGGTGGCGAGGGTGCCCGCGATGACGACCACAATACCCACGGCCAGGGCGATGGAGGCCGCGATCATACCGCCGGTGTAGGAGCCGGAGGAGGTGAAAATCCCGGCGTAAATGTTGGAGGAGAACATGGAGGTCAACGTGCCGATGGAGGCGACGTAGCCGTAGATCTGCGCGAAGTGTTTCTCACCCAGCATCTTCTTAATGATGAAGGGAGGGGCGATGGACATGGTGGCGAAGCCGAACCCAAAGAGGCCCGCGCCCAGGAAGCCCATGAAGTCGCCGCTGCCGGCACCTGCCACCAGGACGAGGATGCCCGCGATCATGGCGCCGCAGCCCACCGTGTAACATACGGCACAGCCGAACTTGTCGTTGATGACGCCCAGGAAGATCTTGCCCAGAATGGCGCCGACCATTAGCACGGTGGAGAGAACGCCGGCCTTGGCAATGTCGAACGCATAGGCGGAGGTGGCAAACTTGGCGGCCTGAGTCTGGAAGTTGCAGCCGAAGAAGCACACTACGACGGCGATGGCGACCATCCAGAACCAGGGGGTGCGCAGGGCCTCGCCAAAGGTGAAGCCCTTTAGCTCCTTCGCCTCGCCCTGGGCGGCGACGGCGGTACCGTCCTCCTCGCCATAGGCGCTTTCGCCCTTTTCGGGACGAGGCTTGTACCGCAGGCCGAAGATGGCGAACACCAGGCCGATGGCCAAAGCGATGAGGGCGCAGACGCGCATGGCGCTCTGCCAGCCCATGGAGGAGATCATCCTGCCCACCACGGTGCCAAACACGGCCCCGCCCAGGTTGGAGAACGCCAGCACGACGCCCAGGATGGTGCCGGCCTTCTTCTTGAACCAGTTGTTGATGAGGATGGGCCCCATCAGGTAGGTAATGAAGGAAAATCCAAAGCCGATGACCACGCCGGAGACGAGCCACCCGGCGTAGCTGGTGTAGAACGAGATCGCGTAGAAACCGCCGGTTGCCAGCAGCACCGCCACGCTGATGACGGCCCGGGTGTCAAACATGGCGAAGAGCTTGCGGGCAATGGGTTGGCAGAGGGCCATGGTGCCGGTCATGCAGGTGAAGTAGAGGGCGAGCTGCGCCATGGTCGCGGTCTCGGAATAGACGGTGCTGAACTGGGCCATGAAGAGACTGATGCTGTTGGCGACGACGCCGGAGACGCCAAAAAGGATCGCGGCCACCGAAATGGCGGTAATCCATGCGTGGGTGGATGACTTTTTCATAATGCCTCCCGATGATATGTAATTTGGTCCCACACCCATCACACAAGTGTGTTAACCTTTTGACAATAAGCAATATAGCACCTGAAAAAGATTGTCGCAATATTAACAATGCACAATATAAATTGTGAAATTGTTCACTTGCACAAACGCAGGGAAAGCGCTATAATGGCCCGTGCTGACCGGAGTGGATAAAGCGGAGGAGTGGTATCGTGCGCCTTCTTTCAGAAAAAGGGATCGACCTGTCTGATTATTATAAGAGCCTCTACGACTGCATGGTGACCGACGACGTCAAGGGCCTGCTGCTCCTGACGCGGCGGATCTGGAACCTACCGGTCTCCATCATCGACATGCACTACAACTTGGTGGATATGCAGCCCAGGACCCCTATCGGGGACCCCACCTACGACGTCATCGCAGACTTGGGCGAGATCACGCCTGAGATGGTCAAGTCCTTTCTGGATGGCAAATATATGGCGACCGTCATGGGTATGGAGAAACCCTGCGTCGTGGACTGGGGGATCACCACCTCCAACAACCGCCTCACCTACCGGCTCTCCGAGCAGAACAGGCTATACGGGGCTATCTCCTTCGTCCTGCTTGAGGGCTATGCCTGGACCGAGGAGGATACGGAGGTGCTCAGGCCCATCGCCGCGGCCTGCGCTCACGCCCTGGCGAGCCGGAACGCCGCAACTTCCGTCAAGTCATCGGTGGAGCGCTGGCTTCTCACCACTCTTTTGGAGCAGGGCTACCTGGACGAGAGCTCCATGGAGCGGATATATAAAAGATTCTGCTACTGCGAGCAGTCGCAGTTTCAGCTGGTCCGGCTCTCGGACGGGCTTGGGGCATCCCCCTACCATCAGGACTACCTGGAGCGCCGCCTGAGGTTTGGCTTTCCCGACCAATTCTGCTGCTACATCAACGGGGGGCTGTACCTGCTGCTGCAGCATGTGCGTTCAGCCGGCCTTGCCGAGCAGCGGGAGCGGCTGGGGGAATTCATGCGCTCTGAGAGCCAGGCCGTCTTTGGTGTCAGCCGGCCCTTTGATAATCTAAACAAGATAGCCATATATCGGCGGCAGGCGGATTTCACCTTCGAAAGCGCGCTGAAAAAGCAGCTGACCGGGATGCAGTACTACGAGGACTATACGCTGGAGCATATTTTCTCCGTCCTGTCCGAGCACCTCCCGGCGGAGAGCTGCGGCTCGGAGGTTGCCCGGAGGCTGGCGGAGTACGACAGCCTCAACGGAACAGCGTATTTAAGTACACTCAAGGCTTACCTCTACAGCTTTCTGGACAACAAACGGACTGTAGAGTATTTCGGGATACACCGCAACACCCTCTTCTACCGCCTGCGACAGATCGAGCTCCTCACGGGGCTCGACTTCCAGCGGAGCGACGAGCTGCTCAAGGTGCTCCTTTCCCTGCGGATACAGGACTTCCGGGCCCAGGCGGCGGTAGGCACGCCCCATGGCGGACAGGAGCCGCAGTAACCGCACGGGGGGAGGGACGACCTTGTTCACAAATTCTACTTTTTTATTGCATTTGCTTGTGGTATACTATTAAATCAGAACATTGTGCTTAGCGACCACTGATTTCTTTCGCAAGAAAGGTGAACGACTGATATGGCTAATATTCTCAAGAAGATCTTCGGCACCAGCTCGGCGCGGGAGCTCAAGCAGATCGAGCCCCTGGTGAAGAAGATCGAGGTGCTGGAGGAGGAGTACAAGTCCCTCACCGACCAGCAGCTCCAGGCCAAGACCCCCGAATTCAAGGAGCGGCTGAGCCAGGGAGAGACGTTGGACGACCTCCTGCCCGAGGCCTTTGCCACCTGCCGGGAGGCCTGCTGGCGGGTGCTGGGTATGCGCCCCTACCGGGTGCAGCTCATCGGCGGCATCATCCTCCACCAGGGGCGCATCGCCGAGATGAAGACCGGCGAGGGCAAGACTCTGGTGGCAACCCTGCCCGCCTACTTAAACGCCCTGGCGGGGGAAGGGGTCCACATCGTCACGGTAAACGACTACCTCGCCAAGCGCGACAGCGAGTGGATGGGCAAGGTATACCGTTTCCTGGGTCTCACCGTGGGCCTCGTGATCCACGCGGTGGAGCCGGGCAACCGCAGGGCCTCCTATCTGGCCGATATTACCTATGGCACGAATAACGAGTTCGGGTTCGACTACCTCCGTGACAACATGGCCATCTACAAGCAGGAGATGGTCCAGCGGGGCCAGTCCTTCGCCATCGTGGACGAGGTGGACTCCATCCTTATCGACGAGGCCCGCACCCCCCTCATTATCTCTGGGCAGGGGGATCAGTCCACCCAGCTCTACCAAATCGTGGACTCCTTTGTCTCCCGCCTCAAGGGCCAGCGTGTTGCCAGTGTGGACGCCAAGGAGGAGGAATCTGAGGACATCGATGCCGACTACGTCGTGGACGAGAAGGCCCGCACCGTCACCCTCACAGCCCGGGGCGTCGCCAAGGCGGAGAAACAGTTTAACCTCGAAAACCTGGCCGATATGGAGAACACCACCCTCTCCCACCACATCAACCAGGCCATCCGCGCCTGGGGCCTGATGAAACGGGACATCGACTACGTGGTGAAGGACGGCGAGGTCATCATCGTGGACGAGTTCACCGGCCGCCTGATGTACGGCCGCCGGTACTCCGAGGGTCTGCACCAGGCCATCGAAGCCAAGGAGAAGGTGGAGGTGGCCCGCGAGTCCAAGACTCTCGCAACTATCACGTTCCAGAACTATTTCCGGCTCTACGGCAAGCTCTCCGGTATGACGGGCACCGCCATGACCGAGGAGGACGAGTTCAACGAGATCTACAAGCTGGACATCGTGGAGATCCCCACCAACCGGCCCCTGGCCCGTAAGGACAACGCCGACGTGGTCTATAAGAACGAGCGGGGCAAACTCAAGGCCGTGGTGGAGCAGATTAAGGAATGCCATGCGAAGGGCCAGCCCGTTCTGGTGGGTACCGTGTCCATCGAGAAGAGCGAGCTGCTCTCCGACCTCCTGCGCCGGGCGGGGGTGCCTCATAATGTCTTAAATGCCAAGAACCACGAGAAAGAGGCCGAGATCGTGGCCCAGGCGGGCAAGCTGGGGGCCGTCACCGTGGCCACCAATATGGCGGGCCGCGGCACCGACATCATGCTGGGCGGAAACGCCGAGTATTTGGCGAAGAACCAGCTCCGCAAGGCGGGCCTTACCGACGAGCTGATCGCAGAGTCCACCGGCTTTGCCGAGACCGATAACCAGGAGATCCTGGATGCCCGCAAGGCTTTTACCGACGCGGAGGCCAAATTCAAGGAAGAGATCAAGGCCGAGGCGGAGCAGGTCCGGGATGCCGGCGGCCTCTTCATCCTGGGCACCGAGCGGCATGAATCCCGCCGCATTGACAACCAGCTGCGCGGCCGCGCCGGCCGCCAGGGGGACCCCGGCGAGAGCCGGTTCTTCCTCTCCCTGGAGGACGACGTGATGCGCCTCTTCGGGTCCGAGCGGGTCATGGGCATGATGGAGCGCCTGGGCGTGGACGAGGACACCCCTATCGAGCAGAAGATGCTCAGTAACGCCATCGAGAATGCGCAGAAGCAGGTGGAGTCTCGCAACTTCCAGACCCGTAAGACGGTTCTGGAGTACGACGATGTTATGAACACCCAGCGCGAGGTCATCTATAAGCAGCGCCGCCAGGTGCTGGACGGGAACGACCTCCAGGCCTCGGTGCAGAACATGATCGGCACCGTCATCTCCGCCTCTCTCCGGGGCCACATGGGGGAGCAGAAGCACATGAACGCCGAGCAGTACCGGGAGGCCACCGCGCCCTTCCGGGGTGTATTCCTGGGAAACAACGACATGAAACTCACCGACGAGGAGCTCGTGAAGTACAGCGTGGACGAGCTGGAGGCGCAGATCAGCGGCAAGGCCACCGAGCTATATGCCCGCAAGGAAAAAGAGCTGGGCGAGCCCCTCATGCGCGAGCTGGAGCGGGTGGTTATGCTTCGGGTAGTGGACGAGTACTGGATGGACAACATCGACGCCATGACCGAGCTGCGCCAGGGCATCGGCCTGCGGGCATACGGGCAGAACGACCCCGTCGTGGAGTACAAGCGCGAGGGGTACGAGATGTTTGAGAACATGATTTCCGCCATTCAGGAGGAGACGGTGCGCCGCCTGTTCCTGGCCCGGGTCCAGGTGGGCGGCGAGGTCAAACGCGAGCGGGTGGCCAAGGTCACCGGCACCTCCGGCGCCGACGACGGCAGCGTGAAAAAGCAGCCCAAGAAGGCCGCCGTCAAAATCGGCCGCAATGACCCCTGCCCCTGCGGCAGCGGGCTAAAGTGGAAGAAGTGCACCTGCGCCGAGTACCACACCGGGGACGAGTAAGAAATAAAGATTGCCACGCCGGGGCCCGGCGTGGCAATCCGTCTATTGAGGAGCTGCTATGAACTTTATCGAGACGAGCGTCAATGGCCTTCCCCTGGGTATGGCGGATGGTTTTGGCTCCGGGGTGACCCACGGGTTCTCTACCCGGCTGGGCGGGGTGAGCGAGGGTATCTACGCCTCCCTCAACCTGGGGCTCAACCGGGGTGATGACCCCCGGCTGGTGCGGGAGAATCTTGGCCTGTTCTGCGCTGCCGTGGGGGTAGAGCGGGACATGCTGGTTTTCTCCGCCCAGGTCCATGGGGACGTGGTGCGCGTCTGCACCAGCGCCGACGCGGGGGTGGGGCTGAACCGGCCAATCCCATATGAGGCCGACGCTCTGGTCACCGACGTGCCCGGGCTCGCCCTGACCATCTTCACTGCCGACTGCCTGCCCATCCTTCTCTACGACGGGGAGCGGCGGGTGGTTGCCGCAGTCCACGGGGGCTGGCGGGGCACTGCCCTGGGCATCGTGGAGCGGACGGTGGAGCGCATGGCGGCGCAGTATGGCTGCGACCCGGCCAACATTCTGGCCGCCATCGGATCCGGCATCTCCCGCTGTTGCTTTGAGACGAGGGAGGATGTGCCCAATGCCATGACTGAGAGCCTGGGCTCTGCCGCCCTGCCCTTTATCGAGAGCAAAGAGGGCGGCAGGTTCCTGGTGGATCTGAAGGGCCTCAATGTTCTGCGGCTTGAGCGGGCGGGTCTCCGGGCCGCCAACATCGCTGTCTCCGGCGCATGCACCGCCTGCCAGCCCGAGCGGTACTGGTCCCACCGGGCCACCGAGGGCAACCGGGGCAGCATGGCCGCCGTCATTGCGCTGGCATGAGACAGGGGAAGAGACTAGCCGCGCTGGCTCTCACGCTGGCGCTGGCCCTTGCGGGCTGCGATAACGCAGCCCCTGTCACCGTGCCGGATCCCACACCCACCCCAAGCGCCACGCCCGCCCCCACCGAGACGGCGGGGACGGCGGGTTTTGTGCTACCCTGCTACCGGGAGGAGAGCTTTCACCCCCTCACCGGGAGTAACCGCACCAATCTGAGTTTAGCCCCCCTCATTTACGAGGGGCTTTTTGAGTTGGATGTGACTTTCACGCCCAAGGCTGTCCTCTGTGCGGCCCAGTCGGTGAGTGAGGATGGCCTCACCTGGACCTTTACTCTCCGCCAGGGCGTGACCTTCTCAGACGGCGCGGCCCTTACTCCGGGGGACGTGGTCTACTCCCTCCAGACCGCTATGGGGGCCGATTCTCCCTATGCCGCCCGGCTGGGGAGCGTGAAGAGCGTCCGGGCCGCGGGAGAGGATCGTGTGACGGTCACCCTTGCCGGCCCCAACGGCAACCTCCCCGCCCTGCTTGATGTGCCCATTGTCCGGGAGGGGGAGGGCGTGACCCTGGGTACCGGACCCTATGTCCTGACGACGGAGGGGGAAAACCTTCTTCTGAAGAAAAACCCCGGCTGGTGGCAGGGCAAGGCCCTGCCCAAGGAGGAGATACAGCTATACTCCGTCCAGGCTGCCGACGCCCTCATCCACGCCTTTGACACCCGGGAGATTTCCCTGGTGGCCGCCGACCTGACCGGGACCAATGCCCTTGGCTTTTCCGGCAGTTACGAGGTGTGGGACTACCCCACCAGCGTCATGCTCTACATGGGCTACAACGTGAAGGAGGGCCCCTGTAAGGACGAAGCGGTCCGTAAAGCTCTCTCCTATGGGTTCGACCGCGCCGCGGTGTCGAAAAGTCTCCTGTCCGGCCACGCCACTGCAGCGTCCCTGCCATTCCCTCCCGCCACCGCCAATTATGATACCGCTCAGGCCGAGACCATGGCCTACGCGCCCCAGACCGTCGATGAACTCCTCACCGCCGGGGGCTGGACCCTAGGTGACGGAGTGCGGGCAAAAGGCCGGGAGACGCTGAACCTCACCCTCCTGGTGAACAACGACAGCACCTATAGAATTGCCGTGGCTGAATATCTGGCCAGCGACCTTGCCAAGGTCGGGGTGACGGTGGAGGTAAGGAAGCTCTCCTGGGAGGAGTATAACGCAGCCCTGGAGGCGGGGGACTTCGACCTCTACCTGGGTCAGGTAAAGCTGACCGGGGACTTCGATCTCACATCTCTCCTGGGCTCCGGCGGCACGCTTAACTACGGCGGCTATGCCGACCCGGACACTGACGTGCTCTTGACCGAGTACCTGTCGGCGGGGGACGTGACCCGGCCGGCGGCTGCGTCCAATCTGTGCCGCCGCTTGGGGGAGACCAGCCCCATCACCTCCCTGTGCTTTAAAAACTGGTCGGTTCTCACCCATTGGGGCAAGATCTCAGGCGTTGAGGCCACTCAGCAAAACGTATTCTATGATTTTTCGGGGTGGAAGACCCCCTGACAGCAAAAAAACGAGGTGGAAAGCCATTGCGGCTTTCCACCTCGTTTGTGTTTCATTGGGTTGATTATTCTTCTGAAAACCCCGCGGCAGGGGAGAAGGCACCGTGTTCAAAGACGGTAACGGCGCTGCCGTCCGCCCGGGTGCCGACGATGCGCATATCTGCGCTGCCGAACATGAAGTCACAGTGCTCCTTAGAGTAGTTGGAGCCCACCGCATCCAGCTCCTCTCGCTTCATGTCCGTGCCGCCCTGCACGTTCTCGGGGTAGGCCTCCCCCAGGGCAAGGTGGCAGGAGGCGTTTTCGTCGAAAAGGGTGCTCAAAAAGAGGACGCCGGAGCGGGAGATGGGGGACTGGTGGGGGACAAGGGCCACCTCTCCCAGATAGCTGCTGCCCTCGTCGGCGGTGAGAAGGTTCTTGAGCGCGTCCTCCCCCTTCTCTGCCCGGTAGTCTATCACTCTGCCGTCCTTAAATGTGAGCACGAAATTCTCGATCAGCTTGCCCTGGTAGCTCAGGGGCTTGGTTGCCGCCACCGTGCCGTTAACACCGAACTTGTACGGCATGGAGAAGACCTCCTCGGTTGGCATGTTGGGGTTGAAGAACACGCCCCCCCGGGTGGTGGAGCCGCCCCCGGCCCAGACGTGGTCTTTCACCAGCTCCAGCACCAGGTCGGTGCCCAGGCCGTTGATAAAGTGGAGGGAACGAAACGCGTACTCATTGAGCCTGTCGCTGTTGGCCATGAGGACGGCGTTGTGGCGTTTCCACTCGGCGGCGGGGTCGTTGTCGAGCGTGAGGCGGACGCTCATGAGGACGGCCTCCCACAGCTTGTCGAGAGCGGCTTCGTCGTTCTCGCCGGGGAAGACCTTCTTTGCCCAGGCCACCGTGGGGATGGCCACGATGCTCCACTGGCCGTGGTTTGCCATCGTATAGTACTGGAACGGCTCCAGCGCGGTCCGGCGGGCCAGGTTGGCGGCCTGGAGCTTGGCACCGTCAATGTGGGCCAGAAGACCCGGCGTGTCCGCGTCGATATAGAGGTAGGCGCACTTCCGGTCCACCTGGGCTTTCTTGCGCTCCACCTGCCAGGCAGGGACGCTGGTGAGGGTCTCCTCTCCCTCGTGCTCGTAGCGCAGTCGGGAGACCTGTTCATCACCCCACATGACCTCCACCTCGCAGGCACCGGCCCTGTAGGCCTCCTCCACGCACAGGCGGGCGAACTCCGCGCACTCCACTGGGGCGGAGATGACCAGGAGCTGCCCCTTCTGCACGTTGGCCCCCGCCCGCACTGCCAGCTCCGCGTATTTCTGCAGCATTTTTGTCGTGACCATGGCAATACCAGCTTTCTGTTCCGAATGTTTTATCAGTATACAGTATAGCCGGGAAGAATGCAAATTTTACTATTTTTTAATCCGCCTTTCAGTACGGTTTCAGACAGAGCAGGTAAAATAAAAGCCACAAAGGAGGAATTCATATGCTGACACTTTCCATACTCTGCCTGGTGGGGGTCATCGTTATCCCCGTCGTCCTGGCCGTTTTGTCCATCCCCTTCGCCATCATCATCGGCCTGCTGCCCTGGCTGCTGCGGATTGCCGGCGTGGTGCTGGCTATCAAAGCCCTCATGGACAAGCCCGTCCGCTGGGAAAATTTTACCCCCGCCCTCGGCGCCTTTCTGCTCTCCGCCGTAATCAAGTGGATTTTCTAAATTTTTTCTTACCTTTTCCCCCGTTCCTTGACCAGGACGGGGGAAATCCATATAATACTGCCAGGGGGTGGAGCGAGATGAACGCCAATATCCTGGTAGTGGACGACGAGCCCGAGATTGCCGACCTGCTGGAGGTCTATTTGAAGAGCGAAGGGTTTACCGTCTTTAAGTGCGGCACTGGGACCGAGGCTCTGGCCATCGTGCGGCGGGAGCACCTGGACCTCGCCGTGCTGGATGTGATGCTGCCCGATATTTCGGGATTTACCCTCTGCGGGGAGATCCGCAAGGACAGGCAATTCCCCGTCCTCATGCTCACGGCCAAGACAGAGGACATGGACAAGATTACCGGCCTAACCATCGGCGCAGACGACTATATGACCAAGCCTTTCAACCCGTTGGAGGTGGTGGCCCGCATCAAGGCCCAGCTCCGGCGCTACACCCGCTATAACGGCGTGGGCAAGGCCCCTGCGGGGGACGTGATCGATTTCGGCGGCCTGGTCATCAACCGGGCAACCCATGAGTGCTCCCTCTATGAAAAGCCCCTGGGCCTCACTCCCATCGAGTTTGACATCCTCTGGATGCTTGCGGAGAACCGGGGTCAGGTCATCTCGGCGGAAAAACTCTTTGAGACCGTCTGGGGCGAGAAGTATCTGGACCGGAACAACACCGTCATGGTCCATATCCGCCGCCTGCGGGAGAAGATGGGGGAGCCCTCCCGGGACCCCCGTTTCATCAAAACCGTCTGGGGCGTGGGATATAAAATCGATTAGCGGGCGCGTGAGGCGGGAAGACACGAAAAAATGGTTGACAAACCTGCAGCCATCGGGTATACTAATCCTTGCCCTGTTTGGGGCGGAACGTCTATGGCGGCATAGCTCAGTTGGCTAGAGCATGCGGTTCATACCCGCAGTGTCCCCGGTTCAAATCCAGGTGCCGCTACCAATTCCGCGGGGTGCCTGCCACCCCGCGGAACCCCTACGGCCCGTTGGTCAAGCGGTTAAGACACCGCCCTTTCACGGCGGGAACACGAGTTCGATTCTCGTACGGGTCACCATTCTTTTACCGGACATATGGAGGCATAGCTCAGCCGGTAGAGCACTCGCCTCACACGCGAGGGGTCGTAGATTCGAGTTCTACTGTCTCCACCATTGAAGTAGAATATGGGGCAGAAGGCACATGCTTCTGCCCCGGTTCTGCTAAAGAAAATCAAGCTTTATTACCTTGGAGTTAAGCATGATATTTCTTTACTAGGGTAAATGTAATGTGGTAATATTATTTGTCACCAGCAAGCCTACCGCTCTTGGCCTTTATTCCGTTCCTTGATGGGACGAAGTTGATAGAGCTGTTCACGGCCTGAATGTCAATTCAAAGATGGGTTACACATCCCATCCGGCCCGCCCGTACATGTTGGACGCCCGCCCATGCCGTACAAGGTTCGGATAACCTCTGGCATGGCAGCAGGGAGTAGCATTATATCGCCGCTGTCATCGGGTTGGACGTTGCCACATGCCCCTTGACTGCACTCGCTATCTCGTACCACGATGGGACGAAGTTACGGCAAGTGTCTTACCCAGCGTGGTGCTGGCCCTTGAGCATCCTTTGGGGACACCCACGGCGACTATCTATCAGCTTGCTAGTGTGTGACGTATCAGCACAGTTTCCCGCACTTTCCGAAAGCCCTGGTTTGTGGGCCTTGATACGTGTTTATCAAGGAACATTTCCTGCTGGTCGAGTACCAGCGAACGCCTTCACCAGCTGTCACTGGTGGGGGCGTTTTTTATTAACGCTTTTCAGCGTCATAAAATAACTATATCACAACCGGGGCATACTGTCATCAAATTTTTGACAAAATTCTGAGGAATTCAGAAATTTGAGTGACATTGTTGTAAACTGCGTGCATTTCGATTTTCTAAGTATCCTGGGTCGCCCCTGCCCGCTTGCTGCCAGCGGCGACCCAGGTAAGTCATAGATCAAAAATTTATTGCACCCTTCGGCATACCCTTTTTGCATTTCAGGCTGTTTTGATATTTACAGCCTGCGGGGCCTCCATAAGGTCTGCCTGGAGCACATCCGCCAGCAGTTTTCCGCGCAGATCGCCGTTTTGTATTCTCAGTCCATTTGTCCGGATGTCAGCATAACCCTGAATCCGCCGCTCTCTGCTCTCCTCAGCCATCTGCATGTCGTCCGCCGTCAGTCTCTTGGCCACTTCCTTTTGCCAGAACCGCAGGAACTTTTCCGCGTCCTGGATGTCCGCATTCTGCCGATCAAACATGGTGCGTTTCTGCCTCACTGTCCCGCCCGGTTCAATTTCAAGCGTATAGTATGGCTTGTCCGGCTCCTCGGTTTTCCGCAGGAAAAGGACGTAAGCCTCATGGGTCTCAACCCTCTCATAATACCTTTCGCTCTTCCCAACACAATGGATCAGGGAACGGCCCTCATTTATGATCTCCTCAATGCACGTCGGTGCCATCACCATGTAGGTGTCACCCATGAGCTCGTATTTAACCTTCAGCGATTTGCAGATGTCGTCCACATGGGGATACTTCTCGGCGTACTCCGCGGCCAGGAGGGCAACCTCCTTACTTGCGCATCGCTCCACTAGCTCATCGTGCCTCTGCCGCAGTTTTTTGCACCGGTAGATGATAGCGTCCGACGTGTCCATCTTCAGGCGCTGTGCCATGGAGAGGTAATCTGCCCAGGTTCGGAGGAGCTGCTTGGTGTTCTCTCCCGTCTCCGAGGCCTGCCGCTGAAGGTAATTGCACACCTGGGTTTCGCTCATTCTGCTTCGGATGAACTTTAATTCTCCCGGCTCAATTCGTTCCCGCTCAAGCCAGGATATTACCCGGTCGGGTACCTGCCTGGCGGTCTTCTTCTCAAATGCCAACCAAGCCAAGAATCGGCTTCCTCCATTGTTCTCCCGCAGTCTGCGGAGTTGCCTGCGGTCAAGCTTCAGTTGCTTGTGCAGCTCGTGGCCCTCTCGCATATACTTCTTTTGCCAATCATAGTCGCCAGCGGCATCATAGGCCAGACGAGACAGGCCCGCTTTGGCGATTTGCTCCAGCCACGGCTTTCTTCTCAGATTTTCCAGCCACCACTCGGGGTCTACCTTATTCAGCTCCCGCGCTATTTCAGGGAGCCCCGTCCTGGCCAGTTCTTTTTTAGCAAGCCCCGGCATGGTTTTTCCATAGACGCGCCCGACATAGTCGACGGAGCCACCGTAGGAGCTGCCCCCATGAATCCACCTGACTTCGTGCTGCTTATAGTCGCCGTACCAATATGCGTCACCGTATAGATTCTGGTTATAAATAACCCTGCGGGTCTCAAAGCAGCTTTTTTGTGGGCTGCGGTAGTCCTCCTTGTGGTAGTGATGATTCACTTGAAAACAGCGGATTACAAACCCGGTTTCACACCGCTGAAGAAGATACACCAGCTCCGGATCTGTGTAAAAGTTTCCGGCCCTCCCTACGGTCTTATAGGTGATACTATGTCCACAGTGCGGGCAGCGACCTGATTTGTTATGCCGTGGGTTTCTCAGCTGTACCTCGGTCTCGCACCATGTGCAATAGCCAGTCTTGGGACCGTTGCGCTTGTACACATAAAACATATAGTGCTGCGTAATCCCTACCTTGTCCACCCAGCGGCTCCAGTCCTTTGGCAGCGGCGGGATCTGCTCCATGGCCAAATCCCATGGCCCCGTCTCCTTCTTGTATCGCTGCTTTAGCTGCTCTTCCCGAACAGATAGCTGATACTCCAGAATCCCACGATAGCCCCCATGCGCACCGCCGAGGTATTGCTTGATGCTGTGGTGCCCCTCCTGATTAATCCACTTCTCTGTCTTTGACAAAGAGCAGTAGGCAGGCCACTGGAGCATATCCAACTTGGCCTCACTCCAGCGCTCCCCCTGAACATCGTAGGTAAGGAAATCCCCCGTTTCCCGGTTAATAAACAGCTCATATGCCGCCTTCCGGGAGCCCCCGCGCATTAAATGTGGAAGGAAAAAGGCAACCTTTAGGACTGTGCCCAGCTGCTGGCACCGCATATAGATACATATCTTATAGCTGTTCTCTGGGTTCGCTCCCCTATATCGCACGACCTTAACCGGCTTATCCTCCGCCGCCATCTGCATCATCTTTGGCGTTGCGTTCAGAGTCCTAAGTTCCCTCAGTTTTTCCTTTTTCATCAATCTGCCTCCTCCCGCTCTTTTCCCTGACAGTCGTAGTACACTCCGGGTTTCCGACCGGAGCCATCTACTTCCCAGAGGGCAATTTCTTCAATGCGCCTTGTAAGTGGATTCTCCTTGGCCAGCGCCAAGTAAGCGCCCTGGGGACCGGCAGCGGCTGGGTCTACTCCACGCACAATAGCGAATCCATTCTCCGCTGCGCCGCAATCCCGTATAACGTTCCCGTTCCACTCTCGGAACGGGTGTCGAACTATGTACAGCAACGCAGCCTCCAGAAAGTCCCGCAGACTCAACCGGCGGATCAACCGCATCTCCGTGCAGGAAATTTTGCTGTCGATGTCGTCCTCGTCGATATCTCCCCCAGCCTCAACTTCCCAGCATTCGGCCTCTGAGAAGTTCGGGTAGTAGGTAAGGCAATCTAGTGGATTCTCTGCACAGTGAAAGCCGTTGCTGCGGCAGTTCGCCTTTTCAGTCACGTTCATCGCGTCTGCCTTGAATTGGTATCCCCGGCAGATCAGCCCCGGATCAAACATTTTGTAAGCTATCAGTGACATCCTCACACCCCCTATAAAAAGTCGGCCAGATCTAACACCACTCGCGCCGAAGAGTGGGCGGGCGGCGTGACAGGAACGTCGCCGGAGACTGCCGCCAGCACCGCATATCGAATATCGTCCGCCCGGTTAAAACCAAAGTAGCCGTCGACTGCATCAAATGCGGGGTCTGCCCCTAGTACCGCCTTCTTGTTCACCATTCCCTCCTTAGCGACTTCCCAAATAGCGTCCATCGCCCCGCCCAGGCTCTTCCCATCCTCTGCTACCATTGTGGCGGCTGTTTCATCGGCACAGCGGGCAATGATATAGCGGCTTACGACGTCCATGTGAATATTTCCCGCGTTTCTCTGCATCTCCGCGTTAATCTTCTCAATGGCTTTTTCAATCACAAGATCATCTCCTAATCCATTTTTCTGTGCGTGAAATTCCTCATATCCAACCCACTCCGGGTTTTCAAATATCCTGCTCATATGGAGGCCCAGGGCGTACCGTTCCCGCTCTTTATCCCTGCGCAGCCAAGCGCAGCTACCGGTATACTCCAAAAGACGCCGGTACATGTCCCACTCCCTGTATTTTTCAATCAGTGCGCGGGACCGGTGCTCCCAGTCCTCTGAATCCAGCACTCCAAGGTCTGTCAGGACCCCTTCACAGTAAACTGACTCGTATTTTGGATATCCACTCCGCGTCGTTCCGATCACTCGACCTGTCTGTTTTGACCGCCCCACAAGGTAGTGCTGCCGAAGTTGTGCAAACTCAGCCCGCATTGCTAACTCTGGGCTCTCCTGGTCACCCAGGAACAGAAACAGGAAAAAGCAGTTTTTTCCTTTCATGATTTATGCCCTCGTGTCTCCGTTCTGCCGAGCAGCAGCGCTGTCGCAAATCTGTTTACCAAGCGCTGCCAGAGCTGAGGTCAACCGACCGCAAAGGTCCGGGTCGGAAGTTACCAGACGGTCGAGACAATCCTCCAAACCGGCGAGATCCTTTTGCACAGCAGAGAAGTATACCTTGTACTCGGTGGCGGCGGGATTGCTCACCAGCTTGAGCTGCTTTTCCAAGGCCTCGGATTTGGCGCGAGTGGCCTCCTGTTCGGCCCGGATGGTCTTCACCTGGGCCTCGGCGTCCGCCTTGGCCTTCTCGGCCTTTTCGATCTTGGCCTTCAGACGATCTTCGGCCTCTTTCTTGGCGGTCTTAGCGGCCTCTGTCGCCCCCTCCTGCCGGGCGGCGTCCAGAGCTGCGGTGTCGGGGGTGTCGGAGTAGGTGGAGTCAATGGGCTGCTTTCGCAGATCCTCCAGCTCCTTGCGGAGATCTGCCATCACCCCGTCCAAGTGGGCCTCAGTCTCCCGCTGGCTCTCCATAGCGGCGTTGGCGATGGTCATCTCCTGGGACAGCTTATCCCTAGATTGCTCTGCAATCCGTTTGTCGGCCTCTGCAGCCTCTTTAGCCTCCAGGGCCTCCTTGCGCTCACGGATGGCCTGCTCCAACTCACGGGAGGTCATGTCCACCACCGTCTTCTCCTCACCGTTGATGATGTGGGATTCAGCGGCAAACGCCTCCCGCTCCTCCGATTCAAATGCCAGAAGTGCCAGGGCTTTGCTGGCCCCCAAATTCGTCAGCGCTGACGAATTTGAATACTCCTTTGCCAGCCGCATGAATCGGTTGGCCTGGGACACGGAAAACTGAGCTTGATTTTCCAACCATGGTAGCCATTCACCATGTTGGAGCTGCGCCTTTGCCTCAAGCAGCCTATTGCCAATTTCCACTATGCCAATGCCAACATTAGCTTTAAGCATCTGAATTTCAGCAGTAATAACTTCGATGTTTCTATTCTCCACAGGGGCCATTTCAGCCTCTGTTCTCATTACATTACCAAGCAGCGTTGTCATATTACTTGCCCTCCATGTTTAGGTAGGCTATCAGCCTTGTCATACATAATCGTTAGCATTTCTCCCCGTCGGCCCGGTAGGTCAGGCTGCTCATCAATTCTCAGTCCGCGCCCAGTACCCGCCGGTAGAGTAATCCCATTCAATCGTCCCATCCTCGTACCGCTGGACACCGTTTGCATAAAGTGTCCAGCTGTCTTTGATGCGCTCCAGTCTCGCTTCCGCGAACATATAAACCTCTCTGCAAATGTAGGCGCTACCGTTGCGGTTAGTGTAGGTTGCGCCAACTACTGGGACGATGTAGTTGCCGCGCACTCCAGCTCTGTTTTCCATAAACATAACTCCTTTTCCTTTGCTATGTTGTTATTATAGACTAATATTCGTGCATAATCAATTAGCGATATGCACGAATATTAGTCTATATAATTGTTTGTTTTATGCACTTGAAGTCGTGCCTAATATGACTTATAATTATTAATTATGGGGGTGGATAATTTGCCGCTTAAATATAAAGCAGATATTTTGGCTGTTCTTAGAGAGGCCGGGTATAACACATACCGGATTCGCCAGGACGGCTTGCTATCGCAATCCACATTGCAGAAGCTCCGTGAGGGTAAGGGGGTTTCTTGGGATAATATAGAAACCATCTGCCGCTTACTTAACTGTCAGCCTAGTGATTTGATGGAGTACGTGCCGGCGGAGCAGCCTTAATCGCCAGCCCGTCGTCTGGCATTACTATTGCGCAATAGAATCATCTGTGCCCGGACGTGTGCGTTACCTGCCGGGCCATGGCTCCGCCTTAGACTGCAGCTGAGGCGGGGCTTTTCTATCGCCACATATGAAAAAAGCTCCCCAATTGTCAGAAAGCCAATTGGGGAGCTTTTTGTGTGCCAGGAATGTGTCTACATTAGAGGTTTCTCAGAAAAAACTGTGGGAACGCTACGCAGGGATGAAAGACGCCACTTGTTCCCACAGGGTGACAGGTTTCTTCTATAAAAAGACACAGCGGGGTAGGTCCCTTAGCAGAAGTATTCCTCATACGTCCGTTCTTTCACCTGTTCTCCCTTTTTCGCATATATTAACAACGGAGGCCTTGCCTCCTGAATGCCCAGCCTATGCCACGGTTTTTATATATTGGCCGTGGCCGGGTACCTGTCCTCCAAGCAGGGATTCCTTAGATAATAAATTTCTTTTTTGATTGGAGATAGCTATGAACTCTAGCATGGATGATATTAGTGCTATTTTAACCAGAACAGGTTTCGCCCCCTCAACCTCCGGCTACTGCGGTTCCCGCCGCTGCCGAGGTTGCACCGGCCCAATCAATCCCACTGGCCCAATCGGTCCCACTGGCCCAATCGGTCCCACTGGCCCAATCGGTCCCACTGGCCCCACCGGGGCTGACGGCGATGACGGTGCAACGGGGCCCACCGGGGCTACTGGCGCGACTGGAGCTACTGGCGCGACTGGAGCTACTGGAGCCACTGGAGCGACTGGAGCTACTGGCGCTACTGGAGCCACTGGCGCGACTGGCGCTACTGGCGCGACTGGAGCTACTGGAGCCACTGGCGCGACTGGAGCTACTGGTGCCACTGGGGCTACTGGTGCTACGGGCGCTACGGGCTCAACTGGTCCTACTGGCCCCACCGGTGATGACGGTGCTGATGGTGCGACTGGCCCCACCGGCCCAACTGGCCCCACCGCCCCAACTGGCTCTACCGGCCCTACCGGCCCTACCGGCCCTACTGGCCCTACTGGCCCCACCGGGCCTACAGGTCCTACCGGGGCTGACGGCGATGAGGGTGCGACTGGCCCCACCGGCCCCACCGGGCCTACAGGTCCTACCGGGGCTGACGGCGATGAGGGTGCGACTGGCCCCACTGGCCCCACCGGGCCTACAGGTCCTACCGGGGCTGACGGCGAGGACGGTGCGACTGGCCCTACTGGCCCTACCGGGCCTACAGGGGCTGACGGCGATGACGGTGCGACTGGCCCTACTGGCCCTACTGGCCCTACCGGTCCTACCGGGGCTGACGGCGATGAGGGTGCGACTGGCCCCACTGGCCCCACTGGCCCCACTGGCCCCACCGGTCCTACCGGTCCTACCGGGGCTGACGGCGATGACGGTGCGACTGGCCCCACCGGTCCTACTGGTCCTACAGGTCCTACCGGGGCTGACGGCGATGAGGGTGCGACTGGCCCCACCGGCCCAACTGGCCCCGCTGGTGCTGGCGCCATTATTCCCTTTGCCTCCGGATTCCCCGTTGCTCCCACCACCATTGCCTTAGGGCTCGCCGGATTGCCTGCCGTGGTTGCCTTTGGCAACAGCGCTGTCCTGCCTAACGTTTTGGGAACCAGTATCGACTTAACCGGAGCCGCTGGATTGCTGGCAAACATGTCCTTCTCCGTGCCCAGGGACGGGGTTATCACCGACTTCACAGCGTATTTCAGCGTGGTGCTGGGATTAACCCTAATCGGCACCGACCTAACGGTCCACGCCCAACTCTACCAGTCTACCACACCCAACAACATTTTCGCGCCCATTGCTGGTACCGACATTGCTCTTTCGCCAGATTTGGGTGGCATAATTAACATTGGGGATATTACGTCCGGTGCCCTATCCGGGCTTAACATCCCGGTAACGGCCGAGACTAGGCTCCTCTTAGTGTTTTCGGTAACGGCCGACGGACTCTCCCTTTTAAACACCATTACGGGTTATGCCAGCGGCGGGGTCAACATTGTTTAAAAAATTAAGAAAAAAATTTTAGTGTTACTAAAACAATAGAGAAAAGCGCCGACGGACGTTATAAAGCGTCCAGTCGGTGCTTTTTACTACTTTCCACGTGGTAGAAGGTAATAAGCAAGTTGCAGATCGGTGTTTCAGGCAAAACCTCCGCTTACTCCTCAGAGAGGAAACCACGCCTGACAATGGTATGCAGGACCGTCCATGGACAAGTGTTTTCACAGGTCCTTTTTCACCTATAAGCCTTTTTTCACATATAATGATATGGAGGCCCCGCCTCAAGCTCTGCTCCAGCTGCCCCGTGCGAAATTTTCTCATGTTGGTCATAGGTAGGTTTTTGTCCCCCCAAAGGTGGGACATTTTGATAACTTAATGTTTCTTTTTTGATTGGAGTAAGGATATGAATTCTAACAAAGACGATCCCAGAGCTTTTTTAGCCGGAACAGGTTACGACCCAGCAAGCGCTAGCGGTTGCTTTCCTCGCTACTGCCGGGGCTACACTGGCCCCACAGGGGCTACCGGCCCCACAGGGGCTACGGGCCCGACGGGAATTACCGGCCCCACGGGAATCACCGGTCTTACGGGAATCAGAGGTTCTATCGGGCCCATGGGCCCCATGGGCGTGAGGGGGCCCACTGGTCTTACCGGAGCCGCTGGAACTGATGGCGCAACCGGGCCTACCGGAGTCGCCGGAGATACTGGAGCCACTGGCTCCACTGGAGCTACCGGAGCCACTGGAGCCACCGGAGCTACCGGAGCTACCGGAACTACTGGAGCCACTGGAGCCACCGGTGCCACTGGAGCTACCGGAGCCACCGGAGCTACCGGAGCCACTGGAGCTACCGGAGCCACTGGAGCCACCGGTGCCACTGGAGCTACCGGTGCCACTGGAGCCACTGGAGCGGATGGAGCCGACGGGGTAACCGGTCCCACTGGTGCTGATGGTGATGAGGGTGCGACCGGGCCTACTGGTCCTACAGGTCCTACAGGTCCTACTGGCCCCACCGGGGCTGATGGAGATGCCGGTGCGACCGGGCCTACTGGTCCCACTGGCCCCTCCGGTGCTGATGGTACTGACGGTGCGACCGGTCCCACTGGTCCTACCGGTGCTGATGGTGATGAAGGTGCGACCGGGCCAACTGGTCCTACTGGCCCCACTGGCCCCACGGGTGCAGATGGTGGTGCGACCGGGCCTACAGGTCCTACAGGTCCTACTGGCCCCACCGGGGCTGATGGAGATGCCGGTGCGACCGGGCCTACAGGTCCGACAGGTCCGACTGGCCCTACTGGGGCTGATGGAGATGCCGGTGCGACCGGGCCTACAGGTCCAACTGGTCCGACTGGTCCTACTGGGGCTGATGGAGATGCCGGTGCGACCGGTCCTACAGGTCCGAATGGCCCCACCGGGGCTGATGGAGATGCCGGTGCGACTGGTCCTACTGGTCCGACTGGCCCCACCGGGGCTGATGGAGGTGCCGGTGCGACCGGGCCAACTGGTCCTACTGGCCCTACCGGTCCTACTGGCCCCACTAACCTGCTTTCCGGCTTGCAGGTTCAGTTACAGGGGAGCAGCGGTGGAACCATCAATAACAATATTAACGTTTTATTTGACACAGTCATTAACGCACCTTCTTCTGTTATCACCTATAATGCCGGAACAGGTACTTTCTTTATTACGCAGCCAGGAAATTACTATATATCCTGGTGGGTCAACACCGATGGCGCGGGAGCAAGTACTTTTGTCAATTTTGGCATACGGATTATCACTGGCGGCTCGGGAACAATTTTGGCTACTTCTCCTGCTCCGATGACCACGCTACAATTGAATGGTGACGCTTTAGTCACTGCGGTAAGCTCCCCCATGGCATTTAGTCTTTTCAACAATACTGGAGTAGCTGTCACGTATGGAACATCGCCGATTCAGGCTAATATAGCCATTATTCAGGTAACCTAATACGTTTATTAAACCACGGCCAGCCTGAAAGGGCTGGCCGTGGTTTTCTAGGAAGTTCATTTTGTACGTACTCTAAGAGCCTGGCTGAGTTAAGACAGAATAACCATCAAGGGATTAGCTTTTATTGCTTTATGTCTTCCACTCTCCCACTTGGCGCATGCTGACTGGAGTAATTTATTTACGGAGTTGTACGCCCTGCGGACGGATATCAAGAGGCGTGGTTCTTACTTGGTTTTGATTTCACAACTTGTGATACGATACAATATACTATGAATGCGGAGGCAAAAAATGGCCGACCTCTTATTGCCGTGGTGTACTTTTTCGCCTTATATTTATTAATTTGTGGGTGTATTATTAGGAGGAAATAGCATGCTGAGTGAAAAAATACGAATAGTGCTGATTAAACGGGGTAATATTTCAAAGGCAGAGCTGGCCCGGAGGCTGGGCACATCCCAGCAGAATCTATACAACAAAATGAAACGCGATAATTTCACCGAGAAGGACTTGGCTGCTATTGCAGCTGCACTCGACTGCAATCTTAAAATTAACTTTGTACTTAAAGATACCCGAGAGCGTGTATAAAAGCCCATGCTGGCTAATTCATCCAGTGCTTTGCGGGAAGTAGTAATGATGCACGATGCCAATGCCATAAGTTGTTTATGCTAATACCGCATGGAAAACCCTCTTTCAAAGCCCCAATCGGATATTCTGGAAGGACCACTTAGCTTGCCAGTAGAATGAGAGTGGCCCTGTACTGACACCATAATCCTTTGGGGTTGGCTTTCTGTATTTCCTTTTCCTCCAATATTAAGGACGGCGTCTGCTGTCCTACCAGCAGACGCCGTCCTGTGTGTATGTTTAATCTATAAATTTGACAAAATGCATTAAGACAGTTTGTTTGCCAAACTCGCCCGTCTTCGAAGTCCAACTCAAAATTGTGCGGGACTGCAGCCGGGCAGTTGTCAGGTCGTGCCGCTCCCACAGTACGTCCAAAAGTAGGTCTCTGCCTGTCAAAGGGGGGCAGTACATCGTCGTTCAGGGCCGGATCCTCTGCGTGCTACGAAAGGAGTAGGCACAGACGCCCGAAAGGGCAACGCTCAGGCCAAGGCGAAAGGGGAATCATTATTAGCCCTCCATGCTATGGAGCCAGTGCTTTGGGGTAAGGGGCAATCTCCCGTATCCTCCTGGCTGGTCAAATCAAGCCCTATCAAAAGGGAATGTAAATATAGGCGAGGTGGGCACCAGACCAGGGATTTATCGTCCGTTCTGAGGCTTTACTTATAGTATTTAATTCGTAATAGCTTTTGCTTATTATTTTAACATTTGTTGGGCATCATAATGCTTGCAAAGGGCAGTTTGCTTTTTCGTTTCATCCTCTTTGTTTGGTCGGACGTCAGGGGGCAGGCGTCCGGCCTTTTTCTATGCTCTATAGGATAAAGCAACGCCCCTGGGGATTGCCTTGGGGGCGGTTGTTTTTTTGATGTGCTTTTTTTATGTAATCATGCCTTAACATTGAAAGCAAGGTCAAATCTACAACGCCCTGACCTTTCCAAACATTACACCAACCTAAATATACTATAAATGTTGCAGATTGCATATTGTACCTCTCTCGTGCATCTGCCATACCCCCCAGTCGGCACAATGCTGAGTGGAGGGTTATTTACTCATCACTGACGTTCACGCATTATACCCAACCGGAATATACTACTATTGGGAAGAGCATATCGAAACGTTTACCCCTTGCCAAAGTGCCCCACTCGGCTCATTGCCGGGTGGGGCACTTATTTTCGTTTATTTCACATGTCGCAAAAGTTGAAATATACATGAAAGTGCAGCATTTGTTTCTCTTCATATATTCCACGCCCCCATTCGGTTAATCCCGGGAGGGAGGCATCTAATTGGTCTATTGCCCGGACAGCAGAGCTGGGGTGAGCAAGTCTTACTGCTCATTTTCCCCCAAAGACGCCATGATATCTCACATGTTTTGCAATAATAAAAAACCGCAGGATCGTTATATTCAGTGACTAAATCACATAGCAAAACAGCAAAAGGTATACATAACATGAAAAACTAAAAGAAAACCACCACCTAAATGATTAATTAATCCAAGGCAGTGGCTTTTATGCTACCTAATGCGTTTTATTCCAAGTGGTAAGCAGCATTATAACAAGTGTGGGCACAGCAATGCAGTATTTGACATTGAGTGGGTTTTCTTCATAAATTTTATCTTATACCGGAAGTTTCTTTTGTTAAACTTAAAAAGGCGTTTTGAGAAAATGAATGTTCATACTAAGCTAGAGTCGCCGTGCGTTTCCAGCAGATTCACTTTGTGCAATTTGTGCTATACTTGTTTTTATCCGTAACGTATAACCTACCGTTATCTAAGTCTTAACTTATGTTTGTTAATTTTGAAAGTACCCCTGACCTTTGAAACTACTTGAAATGTTCTGTAGGGCATCATAAAATGGATTGGCAAGGGAAAGGAACTGCCCCAGCGCGTGGCTGTCTGTACGATAGCTTACCAGCACAGGGAAGGAAGGAGCGTAAAGAGGACCCGCCCCACATTAAACGGGGCGCTCTGGGCCGTGTGAGCGGTCACAGAGCTGACACAGAGGAAAAAGTAAGAGTTGTTGCTATGGGCCTTGTTCGCTTTGATACAGAGCTGGGCAAGAATGATTCCGGTACCCGTCAGTGCCTTCAGGGCGCGGCAGGCCGTGGAGATTGCCATCCACAGCTCCTTGCTGATCCGGTTGAGGCTAGGGAAGGCCCTGGTGCCGTTCCCGGCCCGCAGGTAAAGATAAAGGCAGAGCACAAACGTGCTGTTCTTCAGCGCGTGGCCAAAGAGATCCCGAGGTATGAGGGTATAGCCGCCGTCAAACTTTAAATCACAATGGTAGGTGTATTGATCGTACACCAGGCGATTTAGCTTTTCATCGTATCTGTAGTGTCTGCAACGGGTTATGTATCCGCTCGATTCCAACTCATCAAGTGCTTTGCGGGCAGTTGTAATGGTGCATGACGCCAATGCCGCGAGTTGTTTCAGGCTCTTACGGCAGGCACCGAAAGGATTATGGTGGCCGTACAGAGCCACTCCCATCCTCCGGGCGCTGAAGCTGAGTGATCCGTCCAGGATGAGCTGATTGGGGACTTTAAAAGAGGGTTTTCCATAACGGTGGCTTTTCCGCATTTCCTTTTCCTCCAATATTAAGGAAGGCGTCCGCTGTGCTACCAGCGGACGCCTTCCTGTCTTTAAATGTTTAGTTATAGCTCAAGCTCGGTATCTACCTGGGCAGTGGTAGGTAAATTTGATAATAGTACCGCCTGGGTTCAAGACAGCGCTATTTCCATGTTAGGTAGTGGCGGACAAATAACAAAATGATTGAGGGGGATAAGATATACCGAAGTCTGCAAGCACTTTGGGTTCAGAGTAAGGAATTATTGCACCGAGCTTATATGCAACCGCGGTTTTCTTTCCCTTATAATATTTTTTATAAAACTCATATGATATTCCTGCGGCATCCTTTGTTGAGTGCCAAACATCACTGACATCTCCAACAATAATATCTTCAACCAGGGCCTCCGCTACGACTCGCATAACTGGTGCCGTAGAATAGATTACAATTTTATCAATAGTTTCCTTGCACCGTACTTTGCGGAACTCAAATTGCTTTTTACCGCTGAGAATATTCTCAACATGTTGTGGATTAATGGATAATAACATTTTGCACATCGACATTGCCCTCCAAAAGGATTTCTTTAAACTGAGCGGGGGAGAGCTGCACATTCGCGGGGTATTGGTTTTGCGTTGCCCAATATCCGTTCTTGGCTAGCCAGTCCATATTTATGTTGTTCCCGCCTCCAAAGTACCCATAGTAAAGCATTTCTATAACGACCATATGTTTCTCTGTTTGATATTTATTCTGCATATCGTGTTTGTTAAAAACAGATTTATTTCCAATCCGTTCCAACAGCTCATCAAAGGGTAATAAATATCTTCCATTTTTCTTGACGCAAATAATATTAGTCACCATACAGTATGAAGTTAGGCAGGATTTATATCTTGGCTTTTGCCCATCCTCTTTTGTATGCCGTCGATAGATAAAAATAGGTTCACCGACCTGATAATGTGGGGAGAATTGCGAACCAACATATACTTTGCTTATTCCGTTCGCAGCGGAGAGCTCCATACTCTCTTGCATTGTCCGGCTCAGTTCAGAATACGGGAATAGCGTATCATGATAATAATCGTTTACAATTAAGTATCCGGCTTTTTTAAAAGACGGATTAATAAAAGGGAATGACTTGAATGGGTCGCTGTAATCCACGGCAAAACGACTTTTCAAGTAAACACTCTCGCCGTTTGCTTTATGTCCAACTACGCGAAAACCAAACCGCACTAATTGAGATACAAGTAGTGAGTGTTTCTCAAATACAGTTACATAAATTTCAGGTTCTTGGCTTTTTCGCCAATCCCATAATGCAAGGCCGAGTGCCCCCTCACCGAGCCGTTGTCCTTGATAGCGTTCCGCCAGTTTGAGCGTACCAATTTTCTTGCGCCGAATGGCAGGCAAGGTAAATTCAACTAGCTTTATAGGCTCATCCTCAGATTTAAGGTAGACAAAAGCGCCTAATCCCTCTTCATCATTGAATACTAACGCAGTAGAACCACTGCGCGCCTTGTTCTGATACCATTGCGAAAACTTAGGGTAATCAGATTTGAGCGTGTCAAAAAAGGGATCGTCGAGATCTATTTCAGCAAATTTTTTAAATTGGAATTTGCCGGGCATCTTATTCCCTCCTCAATCTGTGCTGGAAAGGGTAACGCCACTGTCAATTTAGTTGCTCATTTATGTGATAAGTATATCACATAAAGCTTTTCGCGTACAGGCTTTTAATTTTATAGACATCGCCTTTTTTTCTGTTGATGGGTCATTTAGGTCACCTTATTAGTTAAACCCTCCCTCATAAAATTGTATCTACTTTTGTTCACTATAAAAAGGGCACTTCTGAAGGTTTATATGTACGCTGCCTATAGTGGGTGATTTGAGACTCGTTCAGATTTAATAAAATTTCACAGGCAGATTGCCTTGCGGGCGTTGTAAGCATCTCTGACGGGCTATCAGCTATTAGATAAGGCGTCCGCTGTGCTACCAGCGGACGCCTTCCTGTCTTTATGTTCAGTGTTAGAATCATGTTAGACGATTTCAAATGTAACCAGGTAAAACTGCCTGGGCGTTTCCCTCTGCGCAAGAAAGGGGCAAGGCTCCTTACACTTCTTACAGCGTTTCCCCGTCATGGCCGCGCAGATCGATTTCATATCGGACATATACGCGGGCTTTACGACGATGTCTCTTGCATTCTGCATCCGCCTAAGCCGATGCAGCACGGTATCATGGGTCAAGGTCTTATATCTGCCCGGCTCCAGCGCGGCCGGCAATCTATTCTGCTCGGCCACGAGATCCTTCAGGAGTGTTTTGCAGTCAGGCAGCTCCTTCTGTTTCGCCACCCTGCGCTGATATATAGTCCACCGCCCGGGAAGTAATCTGACGGAATAGAAATTAGGCGTGAGTATCCTGGTTAAGTAGCGAGGGTGTCCATGCCGGGATGTCATGAACAGAATTGCCATTAGGAGCACCCACATAAATGCTAAGTCGACCAGGACCAGCGCTATGCCCGCCCACAGGCCGCTGGCAGGCGCACAAGCGGCCAGCAGGAGGATCACGTATCCCAGCACTATTGGCCATAAAAACGGGTCTACGAGGAGCTGGTGCCAAATCCGTCGCAAGGTATTAAAACTTTGGTTCATATGTCGTATGCACCTCCACACGCTGTTGAATGGGTGGCAGAATGCCACCGCCGACAGAAAGAGGGATTTTCAATGTCATCGTGGTAGTGAAGTTGAGTTTCCCTCCATCGTTATTGCTTACGGCCATGTGGATATTGTCGAGCTGGACGCCGTTCGTGCGGGTCAGTGTCGATCCGCTTGCAGTGGCATTTAAGGCCGTCATCATGCTTTCCACGACGGCATCCGTAGATACAACACGGCTCCACGTAATGCCTGTAAAATGCCTGGCCGCACTTTCGCCCTCACGGACACCGTCATGCACAGAGCCTACGTTACTGGCCGCAACGGCCAGGACCGCAGTATTTGTTTTCTCTTTTATTTGGTCTACCGTAGCATAGACATAGTTCACTTGCAGGGCTACCGTTAAGAGGATGATGCAGATGAGCAGGATCGCCGCCCCCTGAGGGGCAATTTCTCCACGTTGCTCCAGGAGCTTTGCCCTTATTCTTATGAAAGCCAATACTGCTCACTCCTTCCGGATACCGTGCTATGCAGGGGAATGGGGATCGATACGATACCACCCAGGCCGATATATCCGCTGCTTGAAAGGGTCACGTTAAAAGTATTGCCATACTGGATTTTGGAAGTGCCTGAAATATAACTTGCAGATATCTGAAGGTCAGCGGTAACGCCGGTGGCAGTTTCCAGCCGCTGCAGCTCAGTATAAACAGCATCATCAACCTTCCCCCGCAGCTCTACATAACGCGCCAACTCCGATGCCATTGAGTGCAGGCGCATTCCCCGATTCGCCACGCCAATCGCAGAGATAAAGAGCACCATCAAAAAAACAATTAAGAGTAGAATCAAAGCCCCATTGATGGTGAATTCACCCCGGTTTTCTTTTAGCTTTTTTATCATTATTTGCCCTTTCCTCTTTAGAAGGGGAGGCGGCCCATAGTTGGGCCGCCTCCTGATTCTCTCTGCGTTAGTTGAACAAGCTGGACACTTTGCTCTTCATCATAGACGAAAAATCAGTATTCAGATATGCAACGAGCAAGGAAATCACCAGCGCCGCTACTACGAGGATAATGATAAATACCACCGCATGATCCATGATGAAATCGCCTCTCTCTTCCGCCAGTTTGGCGCGGCAGCGATTGGCCACCCCCATTGCGCGAATGGAACGCTCCGCAATCTTGGCCTTTACCCCATTAATCCAGTTGTTGATGTGATTCTTCATGTTTTTTTCCTCCATTTTTTTAATTATGCAAACAGTTGTGACAACTGTTGTGCGATATATGTACCCAGGCCAGCGGCTATCATCAGAGCCATGCCCAAAAAGAGCAAGCCCATATTGAAGTCCAGCTCCCTGGGCCGTTTCTGAAGAGCCTTGGTAACCTCTTCATTCTGAGATTTGCGGTATTCAGCTGCCAGCATATCGAAATAGATCCGCTGGTCATCCCCGCGATGCACCGCGATCAGGCCGCTGATAAGCTGGCCAAGCTTTGCACTGGAGACCCTGCCCTCCATAGCTTTAAGGGCTCGTTCGGTGTTGCCGGTGAGGATATCATTGAGAGTGTGGTCGATTTCGTCGTGCAACGCCGGGCCGCAAACCTTACGATAGGTCTCCAGCATCGCCACTACATCGTGGGTACTGTTTAAGCTCTGCCGTATGGTGCTTGCAAACTGCGGCAATTCCCGCTCAATCTTCTGCCGTTTCTCGGCCATGAGTTTGTTCAGTTTGTTTCCCTGGCTGTTGTACAGTACGAGACAGGTAATCACGGTAAGGGCAAGGCCAAATGGCACGGAGAAAGGAACGATCACCAGACACGCTGAAGATGTGATGAGTGCTCTGGCCAACGTCACCGCCTGAAATATTTCCGGGCTTTCCTGACGGCCCAGGCTCCGAAGCTGCTCCTCAATCCGAATTCGTTTTACTGGCTCAATATCCAGCTTAGGGCAAATCCAGGTCGCAAGCTTTTGTACTGCCGCCTGAGACTGTGTCAGCGGTTTGGGCATCCGTCTGCGCAGCGCCAGTTCGGCCGAACGGTATATACCGGGCATCGTGGCCGTCATTAGCAAATAGACGCCGATGGAAGTTAGAATAAATGCAATCAGTTCCATTGTTTATCACCTCCCTTACACGTCGTATTCGATAGGCTTAGAGAGCTTAATGGCCTTATTGATCGTGACCAGGATAATGATGGCTGTCGTCACCAGGGAAACTTGGCCGAAACCCGTGGATACCAGGTTGTGGTACCAGGTGGGATTGGCCACCCGGAACAGCGGGATGACACTGAGCACCAGGCAGATCATTACGACTGCATTACGAAGCGGCAGCATCATCTTTGTCTCATTTTCCTCCTGCTGGGCCTTTTGATCGGAGAACTTATTGATAATCGGCAGGAGCGCCGCACGTAGCGTGTGATCACTCTGGCAGAGAATGAGGCTATCACACCACTGCGACCAGATTTTATTGTCCAGGGCACTTTTCATACGCTCGATCTGTGCCGGAGCATTTGGGTCTATGTACTTCAGGTTGTTTATAAACGAAGCGAAAACGCTCTTCACCGGCTCGTTGATGTTGTCCATGTTTTCCTGGACGGCACCCAGGATATCGTTGGTGCGGGTATAGCTGGTGGTGATCAGGTTCAAGGCCGTCTCCAGCTGCTCGTTGAGGAACCGGTTATAGCGGTACAGCGAAAACTGAGAGAGCCATAAGGGCAAATAGTAAAAACCCACTGCCAGCACGATGGCCAACAGCGGGTTTTGAAACATCAGTCCGACACCGGCACCGGCGATACCAGCGAACAGCGCCATCCTCAGTGTCTTAGCATACCTTTCTTTTTGACCGGTCTGCTCGTAAACCTTTTGAGCCGCCCGGCGGCTCCGTACCATGTAGCTTTCCTTCGTTTTACCATTAATACGGGCTATATAGTCCTTTGCGCTTTCTGCCTTCGGCTTGCGGATCTGTCTTATGCGTGCGGCCGCACGCTCAATTTGGCCCTTTGTGCCACCCTTATGCAGCGCAAGCCCTGCAACGAAATACGCGCCCAGCCCGAATAGCAGCATGGACAGGGCATTAATCCAAATCAAGCTTTGTATCCTCCTTTATCGTTATGAATGGCTCCAGATCCGCCTTTCTAGCACCCTTTTTCAGCAGCCATTTTCTAAGCCGCTCAGAAATGGGATTTACCTGAACAAAATTGCCTTCCACCCTTACGCAGTCTTCTCCGTCGTAAACATTATCTCTGACGTCAAACTCAAAGAGCAGCTGCGACAGCAGCTCCCCGTTTTTGTAGCCGGTAACTTCCCTAATCTCCGTCACACGTCGGACGCGGTCAGAACAGGCCTCCACGTGGACTAGAATAGGGAATGCCCGGCTTACCATGGAAAACAATGTGCTGTCATCCATATTATACGCTTTCTTTGCGAGTCCGATTATGCGCTGCGGTGTATCCAGGGTACTATTGGCGTGTGTTGTGGTGATGACTGTGTGCCCGGTATTACTCACTTCCATCACTTCGTAGGCCTCCCGCCCTCGGATCTCTCCGGGCGCGATGATGCTGGGATTAAAGCGAAGAGAGTCTTTGACAAGCAGCTCCTGGTCTATGTTCTGTGCCTTTTCCTCGTTGGGGCGGGTTTTCGTGTGGATCACGCTGTTGAGAACGTTGCCATTCTCGTCCCGCCGAATAAAATTCCATTCCCGGGACCCCTCCTCGATGGTGTATGTGCGCACCGTCTCCGTCACAATCTCCAGCAGGCACCCGGCCAGCGTGGTCTTGCCCGCGCCAGTCTCGCCGGATATCGCCATAGACACACAGCGTTTTAAACATAGCAGTAGGAAGTCCATCATAGCAGAGGTCAGCGTACCGGCCATCAGGAGTTTTTCTTTGGATACCTGGGACGTATTTACTTTACGGATGGAAGAAGATACCGCAACATCATCATCCACAATCGGTGACTTCACTGCGGTGATCCGAATGCCGGGGCCAATGTCTGCGGTTGCCCGGGGCGTAGCGTCGTTGAACGCAGTTCCGGTAACCCGCATGATACGGTTGTGGATGTCCAATGCGTGCTGGGGGGACAAGAAACGGTAGTTCGTCATCTTACGTTTCCCGTATAAAATTATCTCAACGCAATCCCAGGAATTGATGTCCAATTCTTCAAACCCCGGCAAGTCGAAAAGCCCCTCCCGTGTGATAAAGCTGAACCCCGCCATTGCACGAATTTGTGGAAAATTTTCTCTTTGAAATTTATTAGTCCATTCAAGTAGGTTTTTGAGGGATTTAATCGTCTCTTTCTTACCGCGTTCTATTCCGATTTTTCTTTTAATAAAGCGACGAATAATGCGATATTTATAAACTCTCTTAGGAATGTCTAAAACAATGATGGTATCCGCTTTTTCAAAGCTATCTGTGAGCCATGAATAGTACACTCCTTCGATAATCCAATCTTCGTTCTGAAGTATTTTGCCCAGCATTTCATTTCTTTTTTCAATCAACATTTTTACACCATATTGATTCGCGGAATTGTCCCAAAACAAATCATCTAAATCATAATGCGGAACATTGTATTTTGCTGATAACAGATTGGCTAAAAATGTTTTTCCTGTGCCGCTTCCGCCTATGATGTGAATTTTCATCATTGCCCTCCAATGTAAACTATATAAATAATGGAATGTACTATTATTGTGGAAGAACATATTGATCCCCCCTCACATATTTGCCGTATCCCTCTTATTCAATAGCCCCCACTCGGATCATTACCTGGTGGGGATTTCCTACTTGTATCTTATGCCAGAGATCTCCCGCGCATTGCAATTCTCCATTTATTTAAAAATCGTTTCGAAATTATGGATTTTATAATTATAGCAATGGAAAATAAAATGATCCAAAACGACTACCACCCTGAACCATAAAGGCAGGGCCGTCAGAATAACCTTTTGGGAATTTATTGTAAGAAACACGTGTATGACAGCCGCAATACAAATAAGGCCCAAAGTAACGTAAGAAATTCGGATATATTTTAGACATAGCTTATTCCTTTCCTTGCCGTGGACTAATCAATAGTCGCGGTTTTGTTTGCGGCCTATTTTCGGCCAAAGAGGTGAAATGGAGACCTGATAGAATCCGTGCCGGACTAACGACACCGCCTCTGGGGAGTTATCGCCGGAGGCGTCTTTTACTTTAACTGTGCTATCTCACTTTTCTTTGTGGCTACTAAATGCCAAAATCACGCCTACGATGCCGAAACCCAGCCCGCCATAATAAAAAATTGCGCCACTAGTGGCCGCTCCGTCCGCCCAGACTAATGGCAAAGAAAAAAGAATGCCAAATAAAATACATGCTATGCCCTTTAACTGCCTTTGCACAACCTGCCGCCTCCTTTAAAAATATCCTGTTACCAAAGTATACCACATCGCTACGCCCATGCGAAGAGCAACAAAAACCCCAGTCTAGAGTTGTCATACGGGCTGGGGGCTTTGCTTTTATTTTACCAAAATACTGAGATAGTTAATTTTGCTGCAACAACTTTTGCTTATTATTTTAAAATTTCTTGGGTATCATAATATCTGTAAGGAACAATTTCTTTTTCATTTCATCCTCTTTGTTCGAAGTTGACCGGGCGCCAAGAGCGGGCGTCCGGCCTTTTTTATGCGCGGCAGCATAAAGACACCGCCCCTGGGGATTGCTCCCTGGGGGCGGGTTTTTGGTTCTCATTAATGCTTATTTTCGTGAAGTTGATTTTAGTAGTCCAACACCATAATGTGTTCATTTCCAAACACCTGTCCATTGAAAACAAAGCCGAGGCTCTTATACAATTCTACAGAAGCACCACCATCTGGATGCACGCCAAGATATATTTTATGCCTGCTATTATCCTGCTGAATTATTTTGATTACTTGTTCCATAGCCTGTCTCCCATAGCCTTTTCCTTGAAAGCGCATATCTACCATAAGACGATAAATCCAATATTCATTGTCGTCTCTGTCAACGCAATACATAATAAATCCAACGGGTTGGTCATCATTAAAAATAGCCAATGGCACGCATTCAGGCTGAACCTTTGCTTGCGCGATCGAAACTGCATTTGACGTAACCAATTCTTTCTGTTTTGAATGTACGTTAAGTTCAACAATGTCCCAAAAGTTTTTTGTATTGATTTCCTGTAATGTGATCATATTATACTCCCGTTCTATATTTGGGCATAAAAATGCCCGAGAGATGTGATTTCTCCCGGGCAATCACAATTACAACCATAACTGCTTATAGCTTATAAGCAGACCATGCCGGGAGCCATGTTCGTTTTGAAAAAACCATTCATCATAATGACCGCTCCCTTTCAAACTTAAATTGATTTATTATAGCATCTTACAAGTTGTATTGTCAATTAAAGATAATATTATATAATTATATTATCCGTAGTGCTTATTTGCATTTATACCACACCACTACGCCCGTGCAAAGAGCAACAAGAGCCCCCCATCACTCGATAATACGGGTGGTGCGGTTCTTTCTTTGCCCTTTTCAGGAGGTACAGCAAATACCGACCTATTAATCATTTTAAGGCTGGTACAATCAGGAGAGGCCGTGGCGAGGCGGCCCTAGCGTTTTGTTATAGCGGCTCTGTGGGTGGGGCCGCTATAACTCTTTTAGTCCGGCCAGCGGGGCTTTTTCACATAATTCGCCCAACCTGAATATACTATTATTGTGGAAGAACATATTGGATCCCATCACATATTTGCCGTATCTCCTCTTATCAATGGCCCCCACTCGGTTCATTACTGGGTGGGGGTGTCTTGCGGCCTATTGCCCGACCAGAGACCTAAGGGAATACGAGCCAGAATAAAGAAAGCCCGCGCCTTGACGGTTAAGGCGCGGGCGGGTAGAATATTCCATAAGGATTACATATGTAACGGAGGGTGTGAAATGGACATAATAACATTTGCCCTTATTGGTCTTGCTGTTTTAGTTGTCGTATTTTTTGCAGCTATTCAGTGTGCCTTTTGTTTTCTCAAACCACGTATTTTAAAACTACTCCCAGCAATATTGTATTTTATTGCATATTTTATCGTTTATAACACACCTGGTAAGCCCGCTTTGCATTCAACACTCGCCTGAAATCTTCTGATTTCAGGCGATTTACTTTATTTATTTGGCTTATAGATCGCTTGCCTGGCCCGCCCCCAGCAGCCTGTCCGCGCAGCACTGATACAGCTTTGCGGTGGCCAGCACGTCGGGCAGGGCACGGTGGGAAACGGGGACTGTGATGTCCAGTGCCTCCTTCAAAAACGCCAGAGTGTAGCGGGGCAGCTCCGGGTAGGCCTTCCGCGCCAGGGGCAGGGTGTCAATGGCGCTGTTGAGTATTTTGAGTCCCAGTCGCTGAGCCTTGTACTGCAAAAAAGGCAGGTCGAAGGACGCGATATTGTGCCCCACCAGCGGGTCACCGCCGATAAAGTCCAGAAAGCCGGGCAGTACCTCCCTGATGTGGGGCGCGTCGGAGAGCATGTCGGGGGTGATGCCGGTTAAGGACTGAATGTCCAACGGGAGGGGGACCTCTGCCTTCACCAGGGCGTCGTAGCGCCCCGTTTCCGCCCCATCGCGAACCCGCACGGCGGCAATCTCGATGATGCTGTCTTCCACCTTGCTGAAACCCGTGGTCTCGATGTCCAGTACCACGTACTGGAGGGGCATAGACGATGCGGACGCCCCCCGCTGCATGTCTTTCAGATGGTCCGCGTTGATGCAATGAAGCCCGCCTGCCAGCCCAATCACCGCCGTGTCCGGCCCGGAGGAGCCTACCAGCCTACACCGGACAGGCCTGCCTGTGTAGAAACCCGAGTAGATCATGTCCTTCAGCCAGGCCGCCCCTGCGGGGGCGAGGCCTCGGGCCTTCATATACGCCAGCGCGTCCTTCTCAGAGGAAAATTGTGTCCACGCCCCGGCGGGAGAAATCATAGCGTCCAGCCCCTTTTCTCATTTCGTTTCTCTCAGTTTAGACGATTTTCCCCAAAAAGGGAAGAGGGTGAAGCAAAAAGAAAGGTCGGCGCTGATGCGCCGACCCTTCTTCGTGGTTGGTTTACCCAATGAACATCTGGGTCCAGTAGTTTCCGCTGGCCACGTATCCCACGCCGATCTGGGTGTACGACGCGTTGAGGATGTTGGCCCGGTGGCCGCTGGAGTTCATCCACGCAGTCACCACCTCCTGGGGTGTACGCTGGCCATAGGCGATGTTCTCGCCGGCGGTGCGATAGGTAAGGCCAAAGGCCTTCATCATCTCAAAGGGGGTGCCGTAAGTAGGGCTGGTGTGGGAGAAGTAGTGTTTATCCGCCATGTCCTGGGACTTGTACCGGGCCACGCGGGACAGCTCCCAGTTGGTGCTCAGGGCCGCCAGACCGTTCTGAGCCCGGGCCACGTTCACCAAGCGGATGACCTCGGCCTCATAGGCGGTGACGGAGCTGTCCAGGGTGGGGATGGTCAGCACCTGACCGGGGTAAATGAGGTTAGGGTTCGTGATTTGGGGGTTGGCACTGATGATCTCGCTGGTGCCCACCTTGTACTTGACGGCCAGCTTCCACATGGTGTCGCCCTGGGCCACGGTGTAGGACAGGGCGGACGCGCCGGTGGACAGCAGTGTGACGGCGAGAGCGGCGGCGACAAATTTGTACATTAATTTTTTCATGGGTAAAACCTCCTTTTCCAAGAGGTTAGCACTGTGAGACAGGGGAATTCAATACAAAAATATTGGAAATTCAAAAAAATAAGGCAAAATCATGGGCAAATATCAGGAAAATGTTGTGCCTTTAAATTTCTCTTTCTGTTTTGCGAATTATCGTGTATACTATGGGTAAGTCCGTCTTCCGTAAAAGCGGAAAGTCTTTGCGGACAAGGGAGTTTTGCAGCAATGGAATTCAATGAAAATATGCATCCCGATGGTGGCTATCAGGAGCAGTACGTCCCGGCGGAGAGCGTCGGAGTCTATACCGCGAAGACCTTCCTGTGGATGTTCTTCGGCCTGCTGGTGACCTTCCTGACGGCGATGGGCCTGGTGCAGACTGGCCTGATTCTCGTGGTTTATAGCATCCCCAGCGTCTTCACGGTTCTGTTCGTGGTGGAGGTGGCTGTGGTCCTCATTCTCAGCGCGCGCATCCATAAGATGTCGGTGGTTTCGGCCCGCGTGCTGTTCTTTACTTACGCGGTGCTCAACGGCATTGTCTTCTCTGCCTATCTGCTGATCTACGACGTGTTCAGCCTCATTCTGGTCTTCGGTGCTACCGCCCTCTACTTTGGCGGCATGGCGATCTTCGGCTGGGTAACCAAGGCAGACCTCTCCCGCATTCGAAATGTGCTGGTGGGGGGACTGATCTTCCTTATCGTCTTCGGCCTCCTCTCCATGTTCATCCCGGGCCTTGAGGTGTTTGAACGCCTCCTCTGCCTGGCGGGCATCGCCATCTTCCTGGCCTTCACCGCGTACGACACACAGAAGATAAAGGCCTACTATGCTGCCTATCAGGGGGACGACGTCATGCTGAAGAAGGCCTCCATCTTCTCTGCCCTTGAGCTTTATCTTGACTTCATTAACCTCTTCCTCTACCTCCTGCGCCTCCTGGGCCGCCGGAGGAGATAACCGGACGAAAAAACACGCCGCGCCGCCTTTTATTGGGCGGCGCGGCTCTTGTTTACATAATCTTCACATCTTGTTTAAAAACTGTCCAACTCTTTCCGCCTCGGACGTGGTATCTTATATTCACAGCAAGGAACTACCTCGGCAGCCGCCGCCGGGAGCCCCGATTGGCGGACCAAAGACTTCACGGAGCAATCTGTGTTTTCTATATACATTACCTATCCTCCCTCCTCTCTCTTTCCTATCCTCTCTCAAACACCAAAAAGCCCGCCGGAGAAATCCAGCGGGTTTTTTGGCGTTTATTTTTTCTCCTCCAGCACCCGTACCGCCTGCGCCACCTCCGCGAGCCGCGCGGGGATGCCGATGTGCTGAGGGCAGCGGGGCAGACAGGCCCCGCAGGCTACGCACCGGGTTGGTTGGTTCATCTCTCCCATGTAGCCGTAGGAGTTGAGAAAGTGGTTTGTCCGTCCGTCCAGCTTGTACTGGTTGTACATTGCGAAGGTCCTGGGGATGTCCACTCCGGCGGGACAGTCCATGCAGTACCGGCACCCGGTGCAGGGGATGGTGCCCGCCGCCAGATAGGCCGCCAGTGCCTCCTGAAGGACTGCGCGCTCCGTGCCCGTCAGAGGCGCGAAAATGTTCATGGTGGCGAGGTTATCCTCCACCTGGTCCATGTCGCTCATGCCGGATAGAACGGTCATCACCCCCGGCAGAGACGCGGCGTACCGTATGGCCCAGGACGCGGGGCTCTTCTCCGGCTGGGCGGCGTGCAGGATGTCAGCCGCCTTGTCGGACAGTTTCGCCAGCGCTCCGCCCCGCACCGGCTCCATGACCACCACAGGCAGCCCCCGGCTGGTAATGAATTCGTACTGTTTCTTCGCGTCCTGGAGGGTCCAATCAAGGTAGTTGAGCTGGATCTGGGCGAAGTCCCACCTGTGCCCGCCCAAGATCTGCTCCAGCACGGCGGGCGTGTCGTGGAAGGAAAACCCCAGGTGCCGGATTTTTCCCTCGGCCTTCTTGCGCGCCAGTACCTCGTAGCCATGTGCTGCCTCAAAGCTGGCGTAATTCTCTTCGTCCAGCGCATGGGCGAGGTAGAAGTCGAAGTACTCAACGCCACACCGACCCAGCTGCTCTTCAAAAATGCGCTCCGCGTCCTCCGGGGTCTTCACAAGCCAGCAGGGCAGCTTGTCGGCCAGAAAATAGCTTGCCCTGGGGTGATGGGTGAGGACGCTGCCCATAAAGGTCTCCGACTTGCCCCCGTGGTAGGAGTAGGCGGTGTCGAAGTAGTTGACTCCCGCCGCCAGCGCCCGTTCCAGCATGACGGCCGCGGCGGTTGCGTCGATGGTCCCATCCTCCAGCGTGGGGAAGCGCATCCCCCCGAAACCCAGCAGGGAGACCTCCGACCGGATGCCGGGAAAGTTTCTCATTTCCATACACTCAACTCCATTTTTCGCTTTGATAATACTATTATAAAAATTTTTAAACTTTTTTCAAGGCCCGGCATACATAAACCTGGTACAAAAGGCTCTGTTGCGACTAGATATGTAGGGCCATATACTAAAATGGGAGGGGAGTGTATGAATATCACCGAGCGCATCCTGACAAAAAACGACTGCTGGAAGGAGGGGCGCACCATCATCCCTAAGGGGGTTATGGTCCACTCGCCGGGGGTGGCGCAGCCAAGCGTGGACGTGTTCCTGAATACCTGGAACATTCCCGGCTATGCCGCCTGCGTCCACGCCTTCGTCACGGAAGACGGCGCGGTGCAGACCTTGCCGTGGAACTGGCGGGGCTGGCATGCAGGATCTGCCGCGGCGGGGAAGGTGTCCGCCAACAACACCCACATCAGCTTTGAAATTTTGGAGCCGGCCGGGCACACTTATGACGGCGGCGTCATGGTGGGATATGACAGTACCAAAAACGCTGCCTATTTCGCCGCTGTCTACCGTAACGCCGTGGAGTTGACCGCCCAGCTATGCAAAAAGTACGGCCTGGACCCGCTGGCACCCGGTGTGGTCATCTGCCACGCAGAGGGCCACGCGCTGGGCGTAGCCAGCAACCATGCCGACGTAAACCACTGGTTTCCCAAACACGGCAAGAACATGGATATGTTCCGCGCCGACGTAAAAAGCGCGATGGAGGGAGGGGAAGAGGAGATGACCCAGCAGCAGTTCGAGGCCATGCTGGCCGTCTGGCAGCAGACCCAGGCCGCCGCCCCGGTAAGCGCCTGGGCAAAAGAGGCCTGGGAGCAGGCGGTGGCCAAAGGGGTTTTTGACGGCACCCAGCCCAAGGGGGGGCTCACCCGGGAGCAGGCCGCCCTGGTTCTCAGCCGTCTGGATTTTTTAGACTGAAATGAAAAAAGAGACTGGCCTTTTGGCCAGTCTCTTTTGCTCCGGAGAATTTAATCTCTTACAGAGGGCGAACGTTGACAGCGCGCAGCTTGCCGGCGTCCTTGGGATCGGGCTCGGTCTCGTAAGAGACCTTCTGGCCCTCAGCGAGGGTCTTAAAGCCGTCGGTCTGGATGGCGGAGAAGTGCACGAACACGTCGTCGCCGCCCTCGTCATTGGAGATAAAACCGAAGCCCTTAGTCTCGTTGAACCATTTCACAGTACCCTGCATTTGTTGGTACCTCCTAAATTTTATTGCCCCTAAATACAAAAAGCCCACAGCCTAGTATGTCATCAAACGACGGACGATGACTTACAAAACTGTGAGTCTGGGTCGTACATTAGAAGAGCAAGGGTATCATAACACAAAGAGGCGCGAAAAGTCAATACCTTTTCGCGCCTCTTTGCCGTGCCCTTTTCGCCTTATTTCGCCCAGCCCTGGCTGTGTCCCACGGCCCGGTGCCAGCCATGGAGCAGCGTTTCGCGCCGTTCCTGTTCCATTTTGGGCGTATACGTCGTATCGCAGACCCACAGGCCCTTAATCTCCTCCCGATCCCTCCAAACCCCGGCTGCGAGACCTGCGAGGTAGGCCGCGCCCAGGGCCGTGGTCTCCCGGATCATGGGCCGACGCACCGAGCGGTCCAGAATATCGGACTGGAACTGCATGAGGAACCGGTCCCTGCTGGCGCCCCCGTCGGCCTTGAGATGGCCCAGGGTCAGTCCCGTGTCGGCCTCCATTGCTCCCACCAAATCGGCGACCTGGTAGGCGATGGACTCCTGGGCCGCCCGGATGATGTGCTCCCTTCGGGTGCCCCGGGTCAGCCCCACGATGCACCCCCTTGCGTACATGTCCCAGTAGGGCGCGCCCAGCCCCGTAAAGGCGGGTACCAGGTATACCCCACCGGTGTCATTCACCTTCTGGGCGTAATACTCCGCGTCCCGGCTCTCGGTGAGAAAGCGCATCTCATCGCGCAGCCATTGGATCACCGCCCCACCCACGAAGACGCTGCCCTCCAGTGCGTACTGCACCTTGCCCCCCACGCCGATGGCGATGGTGGTGAGAAGGCCGTTTTTACTCTCGCAGGGGTCGTCTCCCGTGTTCATCAGCAGGAAACAGCCGGTGCCGTAGGTGTTCTTCGCATCGCCGGGGGCGAAGCAGGTTTGGCCGAACAGGGCCGCCTGCTGGTCTCCCGCAATACCCGCGATGGGAACCTTGGCCCCCAAAATCTCGGTATAGCCGTAAATCTCGCTGGAGTTGCGCACCTCAGGCAGCATGGCCTTCGGGATATCCAGGGCGGAGAGCAGCTCGTTGTCCCAGCGGAGGCTATGGATGTCGTAGAGCATAGTGCGGGAGGCGTTGGTGTAGTCGGTGGCGTGTACCGCCCCGCCTGTCAGCTTCCAGAGAAGCCATGTGTCCACCGTACCGAAGAGAATCTCCCCCCGCCGCGCCTTCTCTCTGGCCCCCTCCACATGGTCGAGAATCCATTTGATCTTCGTGCCGGAGAAATAGGCGTCAGGCACCAGCCCTGTGGTCTTCTTGATGTGGGGCTCCAGTCCGTCGGCGAGGAGCTGGTCCACGATACCCGCCGTCCGGCGGCACTGCCAGACGATGGCGTTGTGGATGGGCCGCCCTGTCTCCCTGTCCCAGAGGATGGTGGTCTCCCGCTGGTTGGTAATGCCTACGGCGGCGATGTCTCGCGCCTCTACCCCCGACTGGGCGATGACCTCCATCATCACGGCGTACTGGCTGGACCAGATCTCCATCGCGTCGTGCTCCACCCAGCCCTCCCTGGGGTAGATCTGGGTGAATTCCTTCTGGGCCAGGCCCATGATGTTCTGCTCGCTGTCGAAGAGGATGGCCCGTGAGCTGGTGGTGCCCTGGTCCAGGGCCAGGATGTACTTGCCCATGAATTGCGCCTCCTGTCAAATTTGCAAATTGGGGGCCGCCGCCCACAGCGGGCCGCCCCCCTATGGGGGTCTCACATATCCCTGGTAACCACGAAATCGATCCCTGTCCCGCAGACGTTTTTCACCGCTACCTGCCCTAGTTTCACCGGGGCGGCGAGGGTCACGTCCTCCAGGGTCTTCATGGCTTCGAAGATGAGCCCCTTGGGGAGGGCCCCGCTGGTCTTCACCGGGCAGCGAGGATGGGAGCACCCGGTGCACCTCACCGTGGAGGTAACCACCCGTGTAGGATTTGTCAACTCTATTTTACCATATTCCGCCCCTCTTGGACAGCTATTGCCCGTGACAAAATAATCCCGCTCCTCGTCCACCTTCAAATGGCAGCCCTTGGGGCAGACGATGCAGATCAGCTCTTTCATTTTGCTTCCTCCCTCACGCTCACCGTCAAGTCCCCTTCCGCCTGTTCAAGCAGGGCGCAGGGGAGAACGATGCGCTCCATCTCCCCGGGAGCTAAATGCTCCCGCCTGTAGGCTGCCAGAGTATTGTCACCCGACGTGACGACGATCTCACTCTCATGGTACACCCGGTTCACCCGGAAGAAGAGCCCGCAGTTCCGCTCCACCTTGTCGGGCCGGATGCGCTGGGGTACCGTATACCCTACGCCCTCGCCGGGGCGCACCTCCAGGGTGAGGCCTGCGGGTTCGCAGCCAGACTGGACGAAACGGGCGGCCGCCGCCCCCGCCCGCTCGCTCTCGGCGGTGACGAAGTCTACCAGGTCGTGCACATGGAGGGCGTTGCCGCAGGCGAAGACGCCTGGGATGGAGGTCTCCATGTCCTCATACACGGCTGCGCCGCCGGTCTTGGCATCCATCACCACTCCTGCCTGCCGGGTCAGTTCGTTCTCGGGGATAAGCCCTACCGAGAGGAGCAGTGTGTCGCAATCGAAGACCCGCTCCGTGCCGGAGATAGGGTTGCGTTTCTCGTCTACCTGGGAGACCACAACCTGCTCCAGCCGGGCCGTCCCCCGTATCTCGGTGACGGTGTGGGAGAGGAGGAGGGGGATACCGTAGTCGTCCAGGCACTGGACGATATTGCGGGTAAGTCCGCCGGAGTAGGGCATGACCTCCAAGCAGGCCAGCACCTCCGCCCCCTCCAGGATCATGCGCCGAGCCATGATGAGCCCGATGTCCCCCGAGCCTAAAATGACCACCCGCTTGCCCGGCATCCAGCCCTCCAGGTTCACGAATCGCTGGGCCACACCGGCAGTGTATACCCCGGCGGGACGGGTGCCTGGGACGGCAATGGCCCCGCGGGTCCGCTCCCGGCAGCCCATAGCGAGGATGATGCTCCGCGCATCCTCCACCCGGTAGCCGGTAGCAGCGCCCACCATGTGAACCTGGCGCTCCGGGGTGACTTCAAGCACCATAGTGCCTAGCCGCACCGCTACCCCGGTCTCGCCCAGAAGCGATTCAAACCGGGCGGCGTACTCCGGGCCGGTCAGCTCCTCATGAAAGTGGTGCAGGCCGAAACCGTTGTGGATACACTGGTTGAGGATGCCGCCCAGCTCGTTATCCCGCTCCACCAGGAGGATTGAGCGCAGCCCCTCCTCCCAGGCTTTGCGCGCCGCCGCCAGCCCCGCCGGGCCGCCGCCGATGACGATCAGGTCATACATGGTCCGTTCCCCCTTTTGTCTCATGGAAGAGCATTTGAGACCCCTCTCGCTCCTGGGTCACCTCGCCGGGGGAGAGGCCCAACTCCCGGCAGAAGAGCGCCACCACCCGAGGGGTGCAGAACCCGCCTTGGCAGCGTCCCATGCCGGCGTTGACCCGCCGCTTGACACCATCCACCGAGCGGGGCGGGATGGGCCCCCGCAGGGCAGCCAGAATCTCCCCCTCGGTGATGCTCTCGCACCGACAGATGATGTGCCCGTAGGTGCTTTCCTTTTTTACCAGCGCAGTCTTCTCGTCAGGGGAGAGATCGTGAAAACGGATACGCTTTCGCGTGCAAAGAAAATCCTTTTTCTCCTCCAGCACAAGGCCTGCCTTTTCCATTTGCTCGGCGGCATACTCCGCGATGGCGGGTGCGGCGGTGAGACCGGGGGAGCAGATGCCCGCCAGGTCGAAAAAGCCGGGCGCACCCTTTGCCTCCGCAACGATGAAGTCGCCGCCGTCGGCGTAGGCCCGCACCCCGGCAAAGCTGCGGATATCGGCCCGGAAGTCCACCGAGGGGACGCTCTTCCATGCCATCTCCCTGACGTAATCAAGCCCCGACTTGGTGGTGGCGGTGTTCTCGCCCCTGACGGCCTCTGCGTTGGGACCCACGATCAGGTTCCCGTGGACGGTGGGGGCTACCAGCACCCCCTTGCCGTTTTTGTTGGGACACTGGAAGATGACCCGGTTCGTCCGCCAGCCCTCGCTCTTGTCCAGCAGGTGGTACTGACCCCGGCTGGGGTAAATGCTGTAGGCGTGGGGGGCCGCCAGGTCGTGGACCTTGTCGGCAAAGACCCCTGCCGCGTTCACCACAAAGCGGCTCTCAAATTCGCCCTTGGGCGTGCTTACCCGCCAGCCGCCTGGGAGGCGGCTGATGGCGGTGACGGGGGTGCTCAAATGGATCTCCGCGCCGCCCAAAGCCGCCGTCTCAGCCAGGGCGAGACAGTACTCCCAGGGGGAGCAGATGGCGGCGCTGGGGGCGTGGAGGGCGGCAGTGACGGCGGGGGAAAGGAGAGGCTCGATAGTGCGGGCCTCTTCCCCGGTGAGGAGGTCTAAGCCCTCCACGCCGTTCGCCTCCCCCCGGTGGTAGAGGGCGGCGAGGGTCTCTTCATCGGCCTCGTTAAAGCCCACCACGAGGGACCCGGTCTGGAGATAGGGCACGTCCAGCTTGGCGCATAGCTCCTTTGCCAGCGCCGAACCCCGGACGTTGAGCCTTGCCATCAGGGTGCCCGGCGCGGGGTCGTACCCAGCGTGGAGGATGGCGGAGTTTGCTTTGGTGGCGCCGGTGGCCACGTCGTTTTCCTTCTCCAGCACCGCGATTTTTAACCGGTACCTGGATAGCTCGAACGCCATGGCCGCCCCGGTGATGCCGCAGCCAATGACTACTACGTCGTACATAGAGTTTCCCCCTTAAAAAATGAGAGCGAAACAAAACCAACCCCCTTATTTTTGAAAGGGGCAAGCTTTGTTTCACTCTCAATACTCTGAAACAAAATATGTGATTTTATGTTTACATGGCCCAGATGTCGGGCCGGGTGGCGGAGACCGCCACGGCCCCGGCGGCCAAAGCGGCCACCACGTCCTCCTTGCGGTCGATCAGCCCACCGGCGATGATGGGCTTGCCTGTGGCGTCGGAGAGCTGGCGGATGACCCGGGGCATGAGGCCGGGGAGGACCTCGATGAGATCGGGGTCGTCCTGAGTGAGGTGCTTTTCGATGTTGCGCAGGGCCATGGAGTCCAGCAGGAAGAAACGCTGGACGGTCACCAGACCCAGTTCCCGGGCCCGGCGGATGAGCTGAGGCTTGGTGGAGAGGATGCCGTCGGCCGCCGTGCTCCGGGCGATGAAGTCCACCGTCACCTCTCGGGCGGCCAGCCCCTCCACCAAATCGAGGTGGAGGAAGACTGCCTTCCCCGCGGCCTTGGCCCGGCGGGTCAGGTCCCCCACGTCCAGCAGGTCTCCGTAGAGGAGGAAGAGCACGCTCGCGTTGCTCTCCAGCGCGGCGGTGAGGCCCTCTTCGTCCTTTACCGACGCGATGACGGGCCCGTCGGCCAGCAGGTCTAGCAGATGTTTTTTGTTCAAGGGCATGCGCCTCCTTTCACGCCATTATCAGTATACTATGCTTAGCGTGCGGATACAAGGGGAGTCTGGAGGGGCCGGAGCCCGGCCCCTCCAGACGAATATTTACGCCGCGACCATATTAAAGAAGAGAGCGGTATTGGCGCAGGAGATGAGGGTGAATAGCATGGTGTTGAGAAAGGCGGGGAGCCAGACGTTGTTGGTCTTCTCGTAGAGCTTGCGGGCGTACACCGCAGCCACGGCGAGGCAGGGCACCAAAGCAAAGAGCAAGATGCCGTTGAGAGCCTGGGCCGGGTAGAGGGCCACGCCGGTTGCGAAGGCCAGCCCGTATTGCAAAGCAAGCCAGCACACCAGCCCGCCGATGTTCAGTAGGATGGCGATGACGTAACCGCCCTTGCGACCCCTGGTGTTGGCGTTAAGGGAGAGGGTGTTGACGAAGTAGTAGATGAAAAAGAGGGGGAGGTAGCGCAGGGCGACCAGCAGGTGTTCCACCCTGAAGGTGCGCACAGCCAGGGTCCAGACCCGGAAATCTACCCCCAGGACGGCCTGGATGGCAAAGAGGAGGACATACCCCGCCCCGATGGCCAGGACGGCCACCAGCAGGCTGGCGGCGATGGCGGGAAGCTGGAACCGGACGCCGTAATGCTTGAGGGTCGCCCCGGCGGGCTTTTTCACCGCGTAGTGGAAACCGATGGTGAGGGTAGCCGCGATAAGGCCGGAGACGATGGCCCAATAGGCGATCTGGTTGGTGGTGGGCTCTACGAAGTAGGGGGAGAGGGGAGCGACCTTGTCCGCGAAGAAAAACACCAGGAACAGGAGGAGCGAGGCTCCGGCAAAGACCAGACCGCCCACTTTGAAGTGCCCGCTGTCGCTCCTGAGTCCCACCAGCGCGGCGATGACGCCCAGGGAGACGAGGAAGAGTGCGCCGATCCAAAGAGGAATGAGGCCTGCGGCCTTCTTATCCATCAGGGTGGCGAAGAGGAGGGCGGGGATCAGGATGGAGAAGAGGATGGCGGCCCAATAGGCGGTCTTCTGTCCGACGGTGGCGGGGGAGGGCAGGGGCTCGGTCTCCTCGGTGACGGCCAGTTTGAGCACGGGGGCCTTGAGGAGGAGCCCGGCGGCGGCGGCCACAAACAGGAAGAAACCCACCAGAGCCACGCAGTTAAAGAGCTCCTTGAACATCCAAATTTGATTATTGGCGTCCAGAGCAAGGTCCGCCTGGCTGGGTGAGGTGGCGCCCTCGAAGGCCTTGGTGTAGAAGGTGATGAGGTCTGTGGTGGCAGTCTTGGAGAAGTGGTTCCACGGATGTGTCTGGTTGGGGGTATAGATGACTCGCAAGCCGCTCTGGCTTTCCCTCAGATCGGTCCCCTCCACCGTCACAGCCCCGGAGTCCACGGTGTAGAACTCACCCTGAGCGGGAGTTCCGGCTGGGTCAAAGCCCAGGAAGGCCTTGCCGGAGGTGGTGGCGGTGAAGTCCTTATAGGTGACGGTACCGGCAATCTTCTTCTCCGCATCGTTCTTCTCATCCGCGGACTTGTTGAAGAAGAACTCGTCGTAGTGCCCGCCGATGATGCCTACCGTGCGGCTGCCATAGGCTGCCTGAAGCTGGTCCTGGGGGGCGACGGCGGCGGCGTAGGAGAAGTCGGCGCCCACGGCGACACCGGCGTAGATGTTGCGCGTGCCGGTCTGGAGGGACTGCATCTCGTCCATGTACATGGCGACCAGAGAGGAGAAACCGCCCATGGAGTGCCCGGAGACCGAGATATAAGGGCTGCCGTTTTCAGCCTTTCTGGTATAGGGCTGCTGGGCGGCGTAGTTGGCGGCGTCAAACATGGAGTAGATCCAGAAGGTGCCGAACTGGCTGCCAACCGGGATGTCAGCGGCCCAGCGGGAGTCGCCATGGTCATACATGTCGAGGTCGATCACGATATAGCCCCGGCGGCTCATCTCCACCGAGGGGGCGTCCTGCATCTCCTTGGTGTTGAGGTAGCCGTGGGTGGTGATGACCACAGGCCGGGGGTCCTCCGCGCCGGCGCCCTTAGGCATATAGAGCAGAGCGCTGAGGGTGCCGCGCTCGGTCTGAAATTCGATCTCGGTGACCTTCACCGAGAAGAACGAGGTGTTGAACGCGCAGGCCAGAATGCTTCCCAGCAAAATCAGAACCAGGGAGATACACAACAGGCGCACGCTACCCTTCGCGGAGCTTTTGCCGGTCTTTTTCACCAATGTCTCTTCCAAAATGATTCCTCCTCTCAAATTTGGACACGCTGCCGGGACGGGTCCTTCACCTCCTCGTCTGCGCAGAAAAAAAGGCGCAAAGCGACTTAAAAAAACCGCTTTGCGCATCTCTATTCAAACTCTGCACAAGTCCATATTTTATTTTCCAATCTAAACTAAAATCATTGTAGCAGGATGCCAGGAGAAAAGCAAGGGGGACAAAAATAATTGTGAAAAACAACGAATCACGCTATGTTATACTAAGAAAAACAAGGACGGGGAGTGGGGACGGTGGATGTGGATGGCCTGTTGGCGCAGATGATTGGGGAGGCGCGGGCGCTGGGCATACCAGTGTCAAAGGGCATCGCCCCCCATGTACGGCTCAACACCAGGGCGGTGGCCCGGTTCGGCTGCTGTGTCCGGCGGGGGGCGGGGTACGAGATTGAACTTTCGGCCCGGCTCCCGGAGGCAGGTGAGCGGGCGGTTCGGGAGACTCTGGCCCACGAGGTGCTGCACACCTGCTGGGGCTGCCGCAACCACGGTGAGCGGTGGAAGGGGTACGCGGCCCGGATGAACGCCGCCTATGGCTACGGCATTGCCCGCACCGGCACCTGGGAGGCATTGGGCCTCACTGACCAGAAACCGATCAACTACCTGCTGGTCTGCCAAAATTGCGGGCTGGAGATCCCCCGGACCCGGTGCTCCAACCTGGTGCGACACCCGGAGCGCTACCGCTGCCGCTGCGGCGGACGGCTAGCGCTGGCGCGGGGACGGTGAGGGCCGAGAGATGTATAAGTAGCATAGCCCGCGGAGCGCAGAGGCGCTCCGCGGGCTATTTTTAGTATTCTATGTGGAAAAAGATGTTGAAAGCTGTGGAAAAGTGGGGATAACTATGCAAAATGGCCCCAACAGAAAAACAAATGTGCGCTGTATGAATACAGAAAAAGCGAAAAATACCGTTTTGTATCGAAAATGAAAGGAAAAACACGGGAGGTGTTGATTTCTGTGTGGAAATGTTGTGGAAAACACGCAAAATCCACGAAAACATGAGCAGATAACTGGTATAATATGCAAAAACACAAGTTTTGGGAGTAGAAAAATGCATTTTTTTGGAGAACCATGCTTGCAATTACCGGGAGATTATGCCATAATAACGTAAAGTAATATATCGTGGTATTATTATGCCCTGGCACAATTTCCTGTAACCGAAACCGCTATTCCTGCGAGATATGGTAGGCGGTTTTGTAATCACGGGCAGGTTTGCGAAGAATACGGAACTTCTGGCGAGGAGACAGTATCCATGCGAAAACAGCTGCTGAACCGGATCGTATCGGGACTACTAACTGCATCAATGATCTTGTCCCTGTTTACAGGGGTGACGCCGACGGGGGCGGAATCCGCCGTGGCGAACAACCGTCAGCTAAGCCAGGGGGCGGACAAGACGGATCAGTCTTTCTCCAAGGGCGATCCTGAGGCGAAGGACGAGATTTCTATGCCCTTAACGCTGGACAAGGGATATTTTTTCCTTGCCGACGGGGCTGAGAGCCAGGAAGTCACCGCCACCCTCAGCGACATTCAGTATCTGGGTGTCTTGACGCTGGATGAATACGCCGCCTTCTTTCCCTCGGGCCTCGACCTGGACCGGGCGCTCTACCTCACCCATACTCAGCGGGACTACATCGCATCCTTGGATGACGAGACCCGCCGTTCCCACCGTGAGGAGGCTGAGCGGAAACTGACCATCAAGGATCAGTTTGTCTGGACCGCCGAGTACGACGGGGTAGACTACAGCGACAAGCTCTCCATCGAGCCGGTCTCCTGGCGGTATCTTGAGGCCACCGAGGACAGCGCTCCCATGCTCCGCTGTACCGTCAAGATCAGCTGGATTGGAGAAAAGCCCGTCAAGTACGTAGAGCCCGATTTGAGTGACGAGGATCTGGCCGCCTTGATGAGTGGCACCTCCTCCGATGGGACCTCCGATTCCACCGGCACCAAGGACCTGAGCCAGGAGTCCCCCGAAGTGCAGGAATTCCTGCGCCAGCTCTACGCCGAGGGCCTGACCCAGGAGAACTCCGACTACGACCTCTCCGGCCTTATGGGCGACAGCGCTCAGGACGCCACTATCGACCTGGGCGGCCTGGGCCTGGACGACGGCGGGTTCAACTTGATGAGCGGCACGTCCGGAGGTAAGACCGCCGCCGACATGGATACTACAATTAATAATGATACAAATGCCGGCGCCGACCCCACGACCCCTGTTGTGGACGGCGCTGAAGGTGTTTCTTCCGACAGTGATGAAATCACGATCCCCGACGAGAAGGTACCCCAGGCTGCCATCCCCCAAACTGAGGAGATCACTCCTGAAAAGCCTGTGGTGGGCGAAACACGCACCGGCGCACAGGACACCGTCGATACCGTCGGCACCACAAACACCGCTGATATTACTGCCGCCGCGGACGGCGGCGAGACCGATACGGAGCACGACCACTCCTCCCTCGCGGAGGATCTGGGGCTGGTGGAGGCATACTTCGCTGTCAGCGTCAAGAGCAATGCCAGTATTTCGACCTATGGCTCGGCCTCCTATATGCCCAGCCAGGAGACCGACCCCAACAGTGACCTGTACCAGCAGCTCAGCGACCTTGCCCAGCAGGAGAACCAGACCGAAACGGACGCGAGCGCCGACAGTGCGAATACAGCTGCCGCTACCGATACTGACGCCACCCCGGACAGTGCTACCGCGACTTCCTCCGCCTCGGCCAGCACCGCCCCCGGCACTGCGGCGGCCACGCTGCCGATCAGCAGCTACTTTAACGGCCAGAACACCACCTACTATATCCGCATGACCGATGTCGGCAGCGTGGATGTGTCCGCCCAAATCGGAAGCCTTTTACAGACAAAAGCGGGCGGTACCGCGCTACTGGGTGATCGGAAGTACTATATCCTCAACAGCCGCCTTGCCAGTATCAGCAGCTCCGGCGTGGTGACAGGGGCGGGCGGCGGCTTGGAAGGTCGTACCAAGATTTTCGCCCAGGAGACCTCCGCCTCCGGCAGCACCGTCTTCGTGGAAATAGTGCTGGAGGTGCGGGGCCATTATACCCTCAGCAGCACTGTCTCCTCCAATCCTGATGAGAAGTTTGCCATTCCCTTCCTTGCATCGGGCTATTCCAGCACTCTGGCCCTGATGGCGGATGGCACCGTGGTGGGCTGGGGCCAGAACTCCAGCGGAGAGATCGCTGGCACCGGCGGCGAGCAGGACCAGCCCGCTGCCGTCATGCGTAAGGTGGGCCAGGCCACGGAGCCGCTGACCGGGATCGTCCAGGTGGCGCTGGGCAAGAACCACGCGCTGGCCCTGGCGGCCGACGGCACGGTCTGGGCCTGGGGCGACAACACATACGGCCAGCTGGGCAATAACGACACGCGCAGCCAGAGCTTTCCAATCAAGGTGCTGGCCCCCAAGAACGCGGCTTCGGGCTATGGCACTGAACTGAAGAATATTGTGGCTATCGCCGCGGGCGCCAACCACTCCCTGGCCCTGGCTGCGGACGGCACGGTCTGGGCCTGGGGTGATGCGCAGCTCAGCCAGTTGGGCCACGATAAAAGCTACTCCACCACCGCCTACAATCCCAACCAGATGTCCCTCCTCCCTGTACAGGTTATCCAGGCGGACAACACCGCCCTCACTGGCGTCGTGGAGCTGGCGGCCGGCGGCAGTTTCAGCATGGCTTTGGCCTACGACGGCACAATCTACACCTGGGGCGATAACCGCATGGGGCAGCTGGGCCAGGATGTCACCGACTCCTACCGAAACTACGCCGCCCCTGTCAACTACTGGCACAGCGTCAACAGCGCCGGCGAAGAAGTGACTCTGGCGAAGGGGCAGACCCCCGCCGTGAGCATCGCCGCCAACGGCGAAGAGGGAACGGGTGCGCAGAAGACTTATGGTCACGCCGTGGTTCTCACCATCGAGACAACGGGCGGCTCCGTCGGGTACTATCCCATCGCAGCGGGCCCCAGGACCCAGGTTTGGGGCTGGGGCGACAACCAGCACAGCGCCATCGGCGACAACAGCAACAGTGCGGTGATCACAAAACGTATCGCCCCCTACCTCGTCAGATGGAAGGACGAAGGCAGCGTGAGCGGCGTAGATATCGGGGCGGGCGTCGTCTCCGTGGCAGCGGGCTACGACCACTCGGTCGCCGTCACTCGCAGCGGCTTTGTGTACACCTGGGGATACAATTCCACCGATGGCCGCTTAGCCACGGGCAGCAACAGCGGCTCCGAGAGCAAGACGCCCGCCAAGGTCTGGGCGGGGGAGAAGGGTACCGGCGCGACCGCCGTGTTCGACCCCACTCTGGGCGACGGCGGTTATCTGCCCAACGTGGCCCTCGTCTCCGCGGGCGCTACCTTTACCATCTTCATGACCATCGACGGCCGGGTCTACGCCGCTGGCAGCAACTCCGTCAGCCAGCTGGGCATCGGCCCTCCTGCCACTACAAAGGAGGCCATGGTCCCCACCGCCACGGGCAAGGGCGTGAGTTGGAAACTGGTATTTAATAAGGTTTGGGTCTACACCACCGAGACTGACGAGACCACCAGCCCCGCCACCGTAACCTCCACTCTGACAGCCCGCTACGCCGACCAGCCCGGCACTATCACAGAGACTGATCCCGAAATCAGCAAGCTCCCTGAGACTCAACTTTCGAGCACCCTAACCATTACCGACAAGCAGTTTGTCAAGATCTTCAAAGAGGGGGTCGGCCGGTTCTACAGCGTGGGCTTCAACCTGTCCGAGCGGGACCGGTCCGTTCCCTATGAGGCCGGCGAGAATATCACCATCACTTATACCTCCAGCGACCCCCACGTCGTCACCGCTACCGACTACTCCAGCCCCGAGGACGGAGACAACAACGCCCTGCTGGAGCCCGACACTTCCGACGACAAGCGCTACGGCACCAGCGACATTAACGTGAAAGAGGACGTGAGCACCTCTCCCGTCTACACCGGCGGCTTTGCCGTCACAGTCAAGGACTCCGACAACTTCACCGCCGCCAAGGTGGTGGTGGGCGATGGCTTTATGGTGGCCCTCAAGTCGGACGGCACCGTATGGGCTTGGGGCGACAACACCTACGGGCAGCTCGGCATGGGCGCCTCCGGCAGCGAAATTCCCTTCACCACCTACCCGGTCCAGGTCAACGGGCCTGACGGCGTGGGCAATCTGAATTTGATCGAAGACATCTCCGCGGGATTCCACCACGTACTGGCCCGGGGCAGCGACGGCAGCGTCTACGCCTGGGGCGACAACTCCAGGGGGCAGCTGGGCGTGGGCGAGGCCCCTGACATGTTGAGCAGCAGCCCTTACCCGTTACAGGTAGTACGGGGCAACGCCACCGGCACCAACACCTACTTGTCCGGCGCGTCCAGCATCGCGGCGGGTGGTTACCACTCCATGGCCCTGCTGGGCGTGGAGGGCAGCGGCGATGGGTACATCTACACCTGGGGCGACGATCAGTACGGCCAGCTGGGCAGCGGCGAGGGCTGGGACCAGGAGCAGTACCCGCCCGAGCAGCAGATGCGCGTCTTCCCCAGCCAGGTTGTCGACAACCAGAGCGACAGCGGCTACCTGGAGGGAGGCACAAAGGTCGCCGCCGGCGGATATCACTCTCTGGCGCTGGGCACCTTTGGAAATGAGGCCGGCGCCGTTGTCTCCTGGGGCGATAATTCCAGGGGTCAGTTAGGCAACAGCGCCGTCAGCGGAAGCAGTTACTCCTGGGGCCAGGTCTTCAACTACACCGGCACCACCGCCATCAGCGGCGCGGTGGACATCGCTGCGGGCGACTACCACACCGTTGTGCTCATGTCCGGCGGAGGCGTTCGTCTCTTCGGTTCTAACAGCCGCGGCCAGTTGGGGCCCAACGAACTCAGCTTGCGGGGCAGCCTGAACGTCAGCCCCAACGCGATGGCCACCGGAGCGGTGACCCTGGCTACCGGCAGTGCGACGACGACGATCTCCGCTGTCAGCGATGTGGTCGCTATCGCAGCAGGCGGGAATCACACCATCGTAGTCCGGGGCGAAAAGGATGGCTCCGGCACGGTTACCTCCTCTTCCGTCTACACCTTCGGCGACAATTCCAAGGGACAGCTGGGTGTGACCGGCCTCGCGGACGACTATAGCTGGCAGTGGGCCTCCGCCCTCTCCTTCACGCTGGACGCGGGCAGCTGCATCGTCGCGGTCGGCGCGGGAGGCGACAGCTCCGCCGCCATCGGCCAGAACGGTGAGATATCCACCTGGGGCGATAACGCCATGGGTCAGTTGGGTGAATTTTCTCTGGTTGACCGCCCCCTTCCCGAGCACACCGGCTCCGATCGGGCCTACCTCCCCAGTGTCACCGGCGAGGTGGTCCGGTATGACGCGGAGTACACTGCCACCGTCAAACTCCAGAAGGACGGAGCGGAGTGGACGGGCAGTGGCAAGACCGTTACCCTGAAGAAGAGCGGCGTGACAATCCAGGCCATGACGCCCGCCGCCGCAGACTCCGCCACCTTCACTACCGATATCATCGCCGGCACCTACGACGTCTATGTTGACGCTGTAAAGGCAGGCAGCCTTACAGTGGCGCGCGGCGCCGCCAACTCTGCCACTATTTTGTACGATACCCTTACCGTAGCGATGGTGAAAGACGATGTGGTCTGGCACAACAGTGGCCGCCCTCTGGAGGCGCGGGGCACCACGACTCTGGGCGTCGAGGTCTCCTTCCCCATGGCTGAGCAGGACTTGGACGGCGACACCATTGGAGACGGCTATTATACCGCCGTCCTGCCTGCGGGCAGCTACGCGGTCTATGATAATGGCGTGGCCACCGCGCTGACGGGCCTGAATGTCCCTGGCTCCGGCTCCAGCGTGATCTTGAAGTACTACAGCGCCACGATTTCCCTCCAGAAGAGCGGCGCGGCCTGGACAAACAGCGGAAAGACCGTATCCTTGGTCTCGGGCGAAGGAAGCATCAGCCTCGCCGCCATCAGTGGGACCAACAGCTATACCTGGCTGATGGTGCCCCAGGCCACCTATCAGGTTTGGGTCGGCGGAATCAATACAGGGGCTACCCTTGCCGTAGTGGACAGCGCGCTTACCGCCGATGTGGACTTCCACGCCGTTGCCCTCTCCGTGAGCGACGATGCGAGCGGCGTCTCCTCCGGCAGCTCGGTCTATGCCTCGTTCGGTGGGCAGACCCTCGCCCCGGACGCCAACGGCAGCGTGCTTGTCCCCGGCACCGGCACGTTGACGGTCACCGCTGTGGGCGGAGGCAATGGATTAAGCTTTACATATAGCTGGACGGTGGATGGCAGCGTCTCAGGCACTGACAGCACGCTGACCATTTCCGGCGTTACGGCTGACATAGCGGTTCACTGTACCGTTTCGGGCAGCGCGTCTGCCGCCGGGACCTCTGCCGCCGCACAGGCCCAGAGCACCCAGACGGCCTCCGCCGCGCAGCTTGCCTCCGCCTATCTGGCGGCGCCCGCGGCGACCACCCCCGTGTCCACCGTGTCGAGTGACGGCACGCTGAGCACCTTCATCGATCTGCGCCCCGGCGACTCCGTGGACGTCTCCGGCACCGTGGAACGCTATTACAGCGAATACCGCCTGCGCCGCAACGATGAGGAGAGCAAGAAGTACAGTACGGGCTTTGCCCTGCTTAGTCTCGATCCCGGCGTGGCATCGGTGAGCGGCTACACCATTACGGCCATCGCCGCCGGCGAGGCGGCGGTTCGCGTCTACAACACCGCAACCCTACGCTCCTCTCTGCTGATGATCCGGGTGACCGAACCCCAACAGGCCGGCGCCAGCGCGAAGGTGAATCCCGCTCTCTCCATGGGCAGCTCCTTCTCTATGGCGCTGAAGGCCGACGGTACCGTCTGGACCTGGGGCGACAACACCTTTGGACAGTTGGGCAGCGGCGACAGCGACCTGGAGTACAGCGATACGCCCATCGTCGTGCGCACAGGCACCGGCGACAAGCTCGAGAACATTGTGGCTGTGGCCGCCGGGCGCGATCACGCCGTGGCGGTGGACTCGGATGGCCAGGTCTGGACCTGGGGCGCCAACCTCCATGGGCAGCTGGGCCAAGGCTCTACCTATGAGTACGCCAACAGCGCCATCCTGGTGCAGCGCGCCCCCAGTGATGTAGTCAGCGTGGGGGCGGGCGACGGCTTTACCCTGATGCTCACCGGCCAGGGCTATGTCTGGGCCATGGGCTTTAACGACCGGGGCCAGCTGGGAGTGGGTTATACCGGAAACGCCAAAGATACTGTGTTTGGCGGTGAGGTAGAAATACTTTACACTTTCAAGCAGTACCTTGAGGACCTGGCGAGCTATGAAGCGTCGGAACAGGCGGGAACCCTCCCCGACGGGGCGGTCAAGCCCTTCTATAACTGCGACGTGACCTACCCCACCCAAGTGCGCCTCGGGTCCAGTGCCGGGAAGAACCTCTTTCTCTCCGGCGTGGTACAGATCGCCGCGGGTGGGGCGCACTCCCTGGCTCTGCGCTCCGATGGGGCGGTCTTTGCCTGGGGTGACAACACTTACGGCCAGTTGGGCGTGAGCGTAGACAAGAACAGCGGCGGTACCGAGCAGTACCGCGTGCCCGTTCAGGTCGTGACGCCCACCAGCGCTGTCGCCGGCGCAGCTGAGCAGCAGACCTTTTTCCGCCACGCCATGCAGATCTCCGCGGGTGACAACCACTCAGCGATTCTCAGTGTGGACACACAGAACGCCAGCAGTATTTACACCTTCGGCAGCGACAGCTATGGCCAGTTGGGTCAGTCCGGTCAGAGCGCAACCTATAATAAAGGAGCAGGCGCAGCCTTCCCCGCCGCCGGGACCACTGTGGTCTCAAGACCCGCCGCGGTCCAGTCCCTGAGCCAGATCAGGACTGTCGCCGTCGCCGCGGGTGGGGCCAATTCCGCTGCGATTACGCAGGCGGGCGGTGTGCTCGCCTGGGGCAGCAACCAGTACGGCCAGCTGGGCCGAGCAGAGACCGACGCCAGCAAGATTACAGCCTGGTCCGCGATTCCTGCCGCCGTCACCCGGGGCGACAGCCCCAAGGTGGGTGCGGACGATACCCTCAAGTCCACTTTGCTCCTCTCTCTGGGTGGCGGTCACATGGCGGTCCTCCGCGAGGACGGTTACGTCTGGACCTGGGGCGCCAACAGCCGCGGCCAGTTGGGTAATGGTTCCGCGGTGGATTCTTCCGCCCCTGTCATGGCGGGCGACCAGGAGTCCAAGCTGCTGGTGCTGGGCGACTATGTCGTGACCAACCCTGAGGGCGGCAAGTCCTACTCCCAGAAGAACGGCATGGGCTCCGACAATCCCTCTCGTCTCCCGATTGGTCTGGAAGAGACCATCACTATCGACCTGACGAAGGTCTACAACACCTACCTCAGCGGTTTTAACCTGAAGACCAACGGCACCGAGGTTCTGGTCACCGATACGACGGCACTGGTCGCCTGGGCCTCCGATTCTGACGTGCTCAGGCTCACCCGGGTAGGCAATCAGCTGACCATCGTCCCCGGCAGCAAGATGGGGGCTGCCAGCATTATCATCGAGTATAACGCCATAGTGAGCGGCAAGAGTGAAACCAACACCGTCACCCTCCCCGTCATCGTACGCTATCGCGAGAGCTATGAGATGGTTGACAGCGACGGCGCCCCAGGCGCCGCGCCCATGCTTGTGGCGGGCGCGGCCCACTCCGTGGGCCTGACCACTACCGGCCATCTCTACGTGTGGGGCGACAACACCTATGGTCAACTGGGTATGCAGCTCCCCGAGGGACAGACCTACCTGGCCGAGCCCACGGAGCTCCGCATTCCTCCGGTGGGCGCGACCCCCAATGAGGATGGAACATATAGCAAGCATTTAACCTTTACAAGCATAGCGGCGGGGAAAAACTTTACCCTGGCCCTGGATGTGTACGGCCAGGTCTGGGCCTGGGGCGACAATGCCTTCGGCCAACTGGGCCGCCATCTGGATGGCGAAGAGCTGTCCTATTCCGCTACGCCCGCGCAGGTATTACTGCGCGACGGCGAATCCGCGCTCGGCACTGAGATGGTCAATGTCCTTACCGCCGCGGGCGGAAACAAGAGTGAGTACAACGTGATCGTGGCGCTGGCCGCCGGCGAAGGTCACGCCCTGGCCCTTGGCCGCAACGGCGCGGCCTATGCCTGGGGCAACAATGCTTTCGGTCAGCTGGGCCTGAACAACGCGGAGCTCGGCCACTCCACCTATGCGCAGAAGGTGTTCAAAGGTGCGAGCCCCAGCGACACTCCGTATATCAGCAACGTGATCGACATCGCCGCCGGCGGGCACAACTCCTACGCCGTGCGGACCAACGGCACCCTCTACGCCTGGGGCGACAACAGCGTGGGTCAGCTCGGCGGGAGCAGCCAGACGAAACGCGTGGTGCCCAGTCAGGTGATCAAGGGTGCCAGTACAGCCAGTGAAGGGGATTACCTTGACAAGGTAGTCACCGTCGCGGCAGGGGACCGCCATGCCGTGGCCCTGCGCTCCGACGGTGCGCTCTATGGCTGGGGAGACAATACCTATGGGCAGCTGGGCGTCATCTCTGTGGGCGGCGCGCCCGTACTCCTTTATAAAAACGTTCGCCAGATCGCTGCGGGTTACCAGGGCACCCTGGCGCTGGCATCGGTGGGCGGCAAGCTCCAGCTCCTTGCCTGGGGGTCCAATGCCGACGGACGGCTGGGTATCAATGGCAAGGATTCTACCTTGACAGCCACCGCCCAAGCCACCCCCGTCAACCGCGACAACACCGTCAATACCGATAACACCGAGTACATGCAGCAGGTCTGGGCTTTTGCCCTGGGCGGACAGCATGTGCTTATGAGTCGCGCCAACGGCGTGGTGTTCGCCGCCGGCTCCAATGCGGTCGGACAACTGGGCGACTACACGACCAACGGCTCCATCTACCCCGTGCGGGTAGGCGGAAAGAGTTACCAGACCCTTGTGGTTAAGGGCTATGTGACCGGCGGCGGCACAACGGCTGCCGTCCTGGGCGACAGCGTGACCCTTCTGGCTACCCAAAACCTGGTCATTGACCTGACAAAAATGGGTATTGCCAGCAACCTCGGCTTTAACCTGAATGACCATATCATTCAGGACAGCTCCAAACCCGGCGAGTTTGAGATTCTTGTGGTCGATGGGACTATCCTTACCAAGAACATCAGCGACGCCAACGCGCCGGGATACGGCCCCGCAAACTCCCAGAGTCCCAAGTACGGTGAAACTTATCTCATCGTGCGCCATATCCCCACTGGTATCATCAAAATGATTAAGGTCACCGTGCGCCCCAGCAGCAGCGAGGCACCCGGTTATCTTGTCACGCCCAAATTGAGCGCAGGGGCTACCCACTCTGTGGCCCTCAAGTCGGACGGCACTGTCTGGGCCTGGGGCGACAATGCGAGCGGGCAGTTGGGTGACGGCACCTTCATCGACAGGGCGTATCCCGTTCAGATGAAAGATGACAAGGGAAATTACTTTACGAATATTATAGGTGTGGCCGCGGGCGACACCTTTACCGTGCTGCTTACCGCTGCCGGGCAGGTTTATGTGGTGGGTGAGCTGACGGGCATCACCACTGAGCCGGCGGCCGAGCTGCCGGACGATCCGGACGAGCCGCACGATCCAACCGTTTGCCCCGTATGTGGATCGTCTGATATCGCACGCTACGAGGAGCCTTATACCTATACCGTGATCGAGGGCAAAGCAATCACAGAGGTGACGGAGGACGGTCGGACCATCGACGTTTACCGTGCCGTCAACATGGGCTCCGACGGCAGCTACAGCTACGTTTATAACAATGTGACCTACAGCGTGACCGCCACACTGGAGGACGGGACTATCGTCTACCTGGCGGCGGGCGCCACGGCGGGCGCGGAGGGCGTCTACTACTTCATCGACAGAGGTGCCAACGAGAGCCACAGAGGCCAGCTTTTCCGTTGGGATAAGGTCGAAAAGACCGGCTATGAGTACAAGGGGCGCTGGGTCTGTAAGAACATCGCCTGCCCGTTGGAAGTCTGGGATCCCAATTCCGACGACCAGCTGGTCTGCCCTGATTGCGGGAGTACCAACGTCATAAAGATTTATGACGACAAGTACGATGTTTGGGCGGCAAAAGGGGTCGATGCAGGCTTTATCCCGCAGGACGACCCACAGTATCAGATTTGGTACTGTGTCGATGAAAGGACTACTTGGTATGTCTGGTACGACGACGCCGCCGGCGGCCCAGAGCAGCCCAAGGTAACCCTGCTGACCGACAGCGAGGGCGCCGCCCTCTCCGGTGTGACCAAGGTGGCCGCCGGTAAAGCCCATCTCCTTGCCGTTGCTGAGAGTAACAGCCTCTACCAGGTCTATGCCGCCGGCGATAACACCAGCGGCCAGTTGGGTCAGGGCGACCAGAAGGAGTACTGGAGCGCTGTAAAGGTAAAGGGCTTTAATGGAAAAGGCAACCTCTCCAACGTTCAAGACGTGGCTGCCGGCAACGCCTTCAGCATGGCGCTGCTGCGGGACGGCACCGTTTGGACCTGGGGTTCCAACGAATACGGCCAGTTGGGCACCACCGGCGCGGGTGCGTACAGCGGCACCCCCGTGCAGGTACTGGACGGCAGCGACTTCGTCCTGCCCTCCTACGCTACGGACCATGTGATGATCGACGCGGTATCCATCGCGGCGGGGGCGGAGCATGCCCTAGCCCTGGTTTACCAGCAGAAAAACGGCGTCGGCGCGCTGGCCGCCTTTGGCTGGGGCCGCGGCAACTCCGGCCAGCTCAACATGGCGACGAAACAGGGCAGCGCGGTACCTGTACTGCTCAAGGACCGGGGCGGCGCGGCCCTGAGCGGCGTAATCGCCCTGGCGGGCGGCGCGAGCCATACGATGGCGCTGCAGTCCGGCGGCACACTAGTCACCATCGGCGACAACACGAATAACCGTCTGGGTCACGATGCCAGCACAGACGCGGTCGCTGCCGGACTGAGCGAGGAATCCACCGGCGCGACGCTTCAGAACGTCACCCAGATCGCCGCAGGTGGGCGGCACAGCCTGGTCGTCTCCGCCGACGGGCGTGTACTGGCCTTCGGCGACAACCAGAAGGGCCAGCTGGGCCTCGTCACCGGCGGCACCGATACGGTGGCGGATGGCAAGAGCGTTCCCTATTACGTTGCGCCTCGGGACGCTAAACTCCTGCAGGTGAGCTATGTCGGCACGCAGAGCGAGGCGACCTTCACCGCCAGCGGCGTCAACCGCCTGAACTTAGTGTATGGCGCGACGGCACTCATTAACGTCGGCGCGCTGACCGTGAACAGCATGAACGGGTTCAATATCTGGAACAAGCAGGGGGGCTCCACGGTCCTGACCGGCTACTCCTTCCGCTCCAGCGACACCAGCATGGTCACCGTGACGGCGCTGGGGCAGATCTCTGCCGGGCCTTTAAGTTTCTCCGGCTATCAGAAGACGGGATCTGCCGTGGTCTCTGTGCTTGACGCCAGCCTCAACGTGGTGGCTCTCATCGAGGTCACCGTCATCGGCAAGAAGAGCGACGGAGCTCGACGTGTGGCTGCACCCATGGTGGCAGCGGGTGATACCGCCAGCATCGCCCTCAACTCCGACGGCACCGTCTGGATCTGGGGCACCCTGCGGCCCGGTACCGACGACGCCGTACTCAAGACGCCCACCCAGGTGAAATTGGGCGGCAGCGCTCTGACCAATGTCGTGAAGATTGCCGCGGGCGGCAACCACTTTGTCGCTCTGGACAAGAACGGCGTTGTCTATACCTGGGGTGACAACACCTACGGGCAGACCGGCATCTACACCACCCAGAAGGAGATCCAAAAGGTTATCGTCTCCAGCATTGATCAGATCACTGAGCTGCCCATTAAGGAGACCATCTATAAGGATGTCCGCATCGAGACCTATGGCGACGTGCAGAACCTGACCACCAACGCCCAGACCAATGGCGTGAGCCTGCCCGCCATCGTGGCGGTGGCCGCAGGGCGGTACCACACTTTGCTTCTGGACAAGAACGGGAACGTCTGGGCCATGGGCCGCAACGACCAGGGCCAGCTTGGCGTGGGCGACACCGTGGATCGCTACGTCCCCACCATCGTCCTCCGGGGCGCTGGGGCCAGCAGCACGGTTAACCTGAGCGGCATTGTGGGCCTCGCCGCAGGCGAGAGCCATTCCGTGGCTCTTCGGTCCGACGGCGCCGTCTTCACCTGGGGCGGCAACGCCAAGGGCCAGCTGGGCACCGTCTCCCCCAAGGGAGCCTTTACTCCCGCCAGGGTCGAAGGCGGCGAGAGCGGTATGGTCTATCTGAAGAACATCGTGGCGGTGGCCGCGGGGTATAACCACACCATGGCGCTGGCCTATGACGGCACGGTGTATACCTTCGGCGATAATTCCAAGGGCCAGCTGGGCGTGAGCAACGCCGCCGCGCTGCCCTACAGCGTTGCGCCCAAAAGGGTCGCCGACATCGTGGGCCGACAGGTCGCTGCGGGCGGCAACAGCTCCCTTGTTTTGGCGCAGAGCAGCCTGCCCGGCGGTGTGACCGATACTTTAATCTACGGCTTTGGCGACAACTCCAAGGGGCAGCTGGGCCTGGGCAACACGGCGGAGGTGGTGGTCCCCACGCCCATGCTCAAGGGCGGCGCGTACTCCGCTGTGGACACCCAGAATTACTTGCGCGAGACCCTGACCATCGCCATGGGCGGCAGCCATGTCCTCATCGTGCGTGAGGAGGGCTCCGTCTGGGCAAGCGGCAACAACGCCAACGGCCAGGACGGCGACTTTACGCTGACGAACCGCTCTCTGCTGGTGCAGGTGGGTGTGGGCAACTATTACTCCATCTTGGTGGGCGCGTATACCACCTACCGCATGGGCTCTGGCGCCGTGACGGACAGCGGCTCCCTGCTGCCCAACCCCTACAGCATGAGCGACGAGGACACCCTCTACATCGACCCAAATGGCCTTTCCAAGGTCTACTCCAGCGGCTTTAACCTCATCGACGCGAAGATGAAGAAACCCCTTGATCCGGGTGAGGTCATAGTGTATACCTCCTCCGACGAGGGCATCGCCAAGTTTGAGCAGGATAGCAGCGGGAATTGGCATCTGGTGCCCACCGGAACCATGTTCGGTAAGGTCATCATTACCATCGACAGCGTCAACTCCAATTTCCGCAGCGACTATACGGTGATTATCGTGCCCAAGGGCGCCCGCACCGCTCCTCTGGTGGTGGGCGGAAACAACACTACCGTGGCCCTGCGGGGCGATGGCACCGTCTGGACCTGGGGGAAATTTATGCTCAATGCGGGCGGCAGCACGTCGACCACAGGCGCGACTCACAGCTTTAACAAGTATGAGATTACGCTGGAGTACCCCACCCAGGTGACGCTCAATGGCCTGAGTGCGGGCGAGTATGTGGTGGAGCTCTCCGCGGGCGGGTACCACTTCATGGCCCTGACCAACCTGGGCAATGTCTATACTTGGGGCAACAACGACTGGGGTCAGCTGGGCAACGGCACCTGGAACAGCTATGCCGAGGCCATCAGCAGCGGCTACTACTACGCAAACCAGACCGCCGACACCAGCTTTGACTACAGTACCTATACCTTCATCGCCAACAAGGTGAGCGGGTTTGGCTCCGGCAAGACCTATGGCGAGGTCCGCGCCATCGCCGCGGGCGGCAACTACTCCCTGGCGGTCAACGATCTGGGCAATGTCTATGCCTGGGGCGGCAACCTCTACGTAAAGTGGAACGGCAGCGCTTTCGCCGTGGACGAAAGCCAGGGCGGCCAGTTGGGCCTAGGCGTAAAGCCTGTCCGGAGCTGGACGACCAACCACGTCTCCCTCCTGAAGGCCGACACCATCATCTACACCACCCCCACGCTGGTACGCGGACAGGAGGGCGTGGAAAAGCTGGAGGATGTGAACACAGTGGCCGCCGGCGAGAACTTCGCCATGGCCCTGCGTGCCGACGGCACGGTTTACACCTGGGGCAGCAATTCTTACGGGCAGCTCGGCAGCGGCGACACCGTCAGCCAGAGCTACCCTGTCCAGGTGCGCTCGGGCGCGTCCGACCTTACCGGCAACTACATCGGCAAGGTGGTGCGTATTGCCGCGGGCGACACCCACGCCGCCGCCCTCACTCGGGACGGCAAGCTCTTTACCTGGGGCAACAACACATACGGCCAACTCGGCAACGGCAGCAACACGTTTAGCAGCAAGCCTGTGGCCGTAAATGGCATCACCGGGGGCGCGACCCAGGTCGACGCGGGGGGGAATCATACCCTGGCGCGCGTGAACAGCGTGCTCTACGCGTGGGGCCTCAACACCTCTGGACAGCTTGGCAACAGCACGAAGAGCAACAGCAACATTCCCGTGCCCGTTCTCCAGGGGGAGAACGGCGCGGGCGTGGACGGAAAGTTCAGCAATATCATCACCATCGCCGCTGGCGGCACCCACTCTGTCGCGGTGGACGGCTCCGGGCGCGTGTTCCAGTTCGGCGCTTACGGCGTGGGCAAATATGACGCCGCCGCCACCAGCGATGCCGCCGTCATCAGCGAGATCGCATCTCCCAGGATGCTGGGCACCGGCGCTGCAAAGCTATACACCTGGTACCCCTCCGGTACGGCGGGGACCAAGGCGTCCAACTTCTATACCCTGGAGGCGAGCCTCACCGCGAACATTGCAAACACCGGCCTCAACAACACCCTGACCATCCCCGTGGGCCAGCTCTGCGAGGAGACCTTTGACGACTATAACCTCATCACTGTGGCTCATCGTACTGCCTTTACCTCGGGCAGTGAGGCGGGTCTGGCCTTCTATGCCTCGAATCCCTCGGTTGCCACCGCCCAACTGGTGGGGACCAACATTGTGGTGACCGCCCACACCGTGGGCAGAACCACCATCTACGTCAAAAATGACAATGGATATAGCTTTACACTCCAGATTGTGGTGACTGAGCGATCCGATGCCTCCCAGAGCCAGAACGTGGCGCTGCCCATGGTCTCCACCGGCCTCTACCATACCGTGAGCCTGAAAGCGGACGGCACCGTTTGGGCCTGGGGCTCCAACAGTACCACGATCAGCAGCGTTACCTACACCGGTATGCTGGGCGACGGCACCACCACGAACCACGCTTTCCCTGTGCAGGTGGTCACCAGCGACGGCTCAGCTTTGAAAAACATAGTATGGGTCGGCGCGGGTTATCTGCACTCAGTGGCTGTGGACAGGGACGGCACCGTCTGGACCTGGGGCGGCAACAATGTGGGCCAGCTGGGTAACGGCACCACTACCAACTCGGCCTATGCTGTAAAGGTAACTGGCTTGACGGGCGCCAGCATCGGTATGGCCGTTGCGGGCGGGAACTATACCGCCGCGCTGGACAAGGTCACCGGCGAGGTTTGGTTCTGGGGCCAGAACTACTTCACCGAGGAGAGAGCCGGCAAGACCAGTGATCTGGTGACCAACTACGTTACCCCCCGCAAGCTGCGCACCGGCGGCTCCATCAGCCACGACGGGACGCTGATGGCGGGCGCGGTCAACAGCTTTGGGCCCGGCAAGTACGCGATCGACTTTATCCAGATCGGTGCGGGGTACAACTACCTGACCCTGCTGCGGCAGGACGGCATGGTTTTCACCGTGGGTGTGAATGGTAACCGTCAGCAGGGGGCGGGCCACGGCACGGTCTCCTATGTGGTGGACAGCCGTAACCTCTACCCCGTTGCGGGCGGTGCTACCAGCGGCAAGTTCCTGAAGAACGTCCTCTCCGTGGAGAGTGGATATTACCATAACCTTGCCATCACCGACGCGCACACTGTGCTTGCCTGGGGCCTGGGTACCAGCGGGCAGATCGGCAACAACACCTCGGCCACCAGCTATGTGCCCGCCTACGTGCAGAAGAGTGCCACCGCCGGGGACTATCTGACCAACGTGTTGGCCGTCTACGCCGGGGGCTACAGCGCCGGTGCCCTCGTAGCGTCCGCTGCGCTGCCCGAGTACGGCTCCTATCGCTACAACTACCTCTATGTATGGGGTGGGGGCACCGGCGGCCAGCTGGGTAACGGCTCCACCAACCGCACGCTGCCCACCCGGGTGAGCCGTGGTTATTCCCACAACGATACATCGATGGACGCAAATTACGCCGCCTACTTCAATAACGCCATGTCGGTGGATCTGGGCGAGTACGCCTCCGTCGCCGCGCAGGCGGACGGCAGCGTCTGGGCCTGGGGCAACAACAACGTGGGTCAGTTGGGCGACTATACCTCCGGGACGGCCACGAACAAGGCCGTCCCCGTTCAGGTGGGCATAAAGACCGTGAACACCCTGATGGCAGACAGCGCGACCCACTACGAGTATACTTACGGCCCCAACAATGCTCCGACTGGCTCCATCATCGTTGACAGCTACACCGCCAAAAACCAATTCCAGTGGGACGCGGCGGGCACCGCCTATAACCCCCTCGGCAACCGCTTTATCATAGCCCAGAACGAGTATGTATATCTGGATCTGACCGATATCTTCCTGCGTGCCGACATGGGCTTTAACCTGCGCGCCCTGACAGACGGCGTGGAGGACAGGGAGACCACCACCGGCGACATCACCGTCACCTCCATGAACGACGCAGTGCTGAAGGTGGTTCCGGTGGACGCCGACAACAACGGTGTGGCTGAGGGCATCTATCTGATGCCCGTGCCCGGCAACCGTACCGGCGAGGTGGTCGTGTTGCTGAAGGACAGTGAGCACAAGGCTCAGAGCCTCCTCACCGTTCAGGTGCTGCCCTATCTCAGCATGGAGACTACTGACCGCGACCTTATCTATGTACACGACGCCATCAACAACGCCGTCAAGGCCGTGCCCGCCGTGGAGACGGGGGATTACCACACCTTGGCTTTGAAGGCGGATGGCACCGTCTGGGCCTGGGGCAGCAACAGCTATACAATAAATACCTATTATACGTTTGCCGGGATGCTGGGCAACGGCTCCGCCAGCGACGGCAACGGCGTTAACCGCAACTACCCTGTCCAGGTGCCCGGGCTGACCAACATCGTGGCTATCGCCGCGAGCGGCACGGCTTCCTACGCGCTGGACAAGGACGGCTATGTCTGGTCCTGGGGCAACAATTCTTATAACCAGTTGGGGCGGACAGGCACCATCGATCAGCCCGGACGGGTCCTCGTGGGCGCGCAGGCCAAGGGCTCTGGCGACAAGGCCACTTACCTCCACGACGTGGTGAAGATCGCCGCCGGATACTTTGGTGCCTATGCGGTCATTTCGGACGGCTCCCTCTATGCCTGGGGTGTCAACTATTTGGGCGAGAACGGCACCAGCCTCGGGAGCGGTATCTATGGCCGCGGCGTGGCGGCGGCGACCCCCCAGTGCGTGCTCAGTGAGTACTACAGCGTGGACGCCACCATCAGCCGCAGCGGTTATTTGAAACATATCATCGACGTGGCCGCTACCGACCATGCTGTCATGGCCCTGGCCGAGGACGGAACCGCCTACTACTGGGGCAGCTTTACCTATATCAATACGGGTATCCCCACCTATACGGCCAATAACTTCTACACCCCCGTTAAGCTCTCCAAGATCAGCGCTTCGACCAGCGAGGACGCCTACCAGCGCGACCTCTTCGACCTGACCGCCACTACCCAGAGCGTGATTCTCCGCAGCATGGAGGACAATTCCAGGCTCTACGGTTTCGGCATCAACACCACCAACGCGCTGCTGACCGCGGCCTCCGGCTCAGGCACCAGCTATACGCTGCAGACTTTGCCTGCTATCACCCCACCCACCGGGCAGACCTTCTACATTACCGACGTGCGTATGGGCGGAGATGCCGCCATGGTCACAGGCGACCTGCGCGACTCCGTCGGCCTCACGCTTACCGAGGGCGTGGTCTACGGCTGGGGCGACAATACCAGCAGCAAGCTGGGCAGCAGCACCATCACTACCCCCGTCAGCTCTCCCGTCGTCCTAAACAAGGGCTGGAATTATACCGCCGTCAGCAGCCCCGACCGGTTCGACGGCGTGCAGACTGCCATACCCGGCGAGGCCCACTCTGTAATCCTGCGTGCCGACGGAACCATCTGGTCTGCGGGCAGCAACACCTATGGCCAGCTGGGCAACCAGGCCGCTTATAGCACGGCAACCTCCGTGCCGGTTCGCTCCGGCGATCAGGACATGAGCAAGCTCACCTTCGCCGACAGCACCGGCACTCTGGGCGAAGGAGGCTACTTCGTCACCCTCAAGGAAGGGAACGCCTTTACCGTTGAAGATCTGACGGAGGTATATACCCCCGGTCTCAATTTGCGTAAATTTACCGAGCGGGTGCCTATGGGCTCTACAAGCGGTACTGTTTACGATAAAAATAACAACTTGTATACAATCTCCGGCAATATCGCGGACAGCCGGTTCAGCTACGCCAGCTCTGACCCCGCCATTGCCACCGTGACGTCGGCGGGCGGCGCTGTCACCGTCCGCGCCAACACGGATGGCCGCTATGGGCGGACCGTCATCAGCGTGTACGACAGCGTTACCGGCGATATGGGCCAGTTCACCGTGACGGTGCTCCAGAACACCGCCGGCGTGGTTGCCGCGCCCATGGTGGCCGGCGGCGATAAATTCAGCGTAGCGCTGAAGGCGGACGGCACCGTCTGGGCCTGGGGCTCCGACGCCCAGTACCAGATGGGCATGGGTACCACCAGCGGCACCAGTTCCCCCGGCTACTACTATCCCACCCAGGTAAGCCGCAGCGACGGCACGATGCTCACCAGCATCGTGTATATCGCCGCGGGCGGCGGGCATGCCCTTGCCGTGGATGCGGACGGCGCGGTCTGGGCCTGGGGCCAGAACGGCCAGGGCCAGGTGGGCGTTGGCAGCAACACCAACGTCAACCGCGCCACCAAGATCGCCGCAGACAAGCTCGGCGGCAGAAAGGCCGTACAGGTCGCCGCAGGCGACAGCCACAGCCTGGTTCTTACCGAGGATGGGTCGCTCTATGCCTTCGGCAACAACGCGGGCGGCCAGTTGGGCGACGAGAGCCGCACCAACCGCAACACTCCCGTCCAGGTGCGGGGCCTGGTGGGCGGCACCAGCGACACCATCAACGCCGACTACAGCATCGGCGGCAAGTACCTCCATTCCGTTGTCGCCATCTCCGCCAGAAGCGACAACTCCGTTGCCCTCCGAGCCGACGGCAGCGTGGTGATCTGGGGCGCGAACGACAAGGGGCAGGTGGGCATGGGCGCCGTCAGCGGCGACTACAAGGTCATGCCCATGCAGGTGCGCGACCAGAGCGGGACGACCTATCTCACCGGCATCGTTGCCATCGCCAATGGCGAGGACCACGTGCTGGCCATCGACCGCCTGGGCATCGTCTGGGCCTGGGGCGACGGCGCACTCGGCCAGCTCGGCAACGAGGAAACGGCGACCAAGGCCCTCCCCGTCGCGGTAACCGCCAGCTGGGGCGCGGCAACTCCTTCCCGGGTCAGCGCCTACGCGCAGCAGAGCTTTGTAACCCTCTCCAACGGTTTCGTTTACGCCTTCGGCAATAACACCACCGCCGCAGCCGTCAATATGCTTGGCATCGACAACGTCAGCGCGGCCTATGTCTCCGTTCCCAACCTGGTGCGTAAACGCAAGGACGGCGGCACCTACTCCGACGTGCCCGACTACTATTCCGACCACAACTCCAACGACCTCGACCACGTAGTCATGACAGCTGCCGGGCGCAGCCACACCGTGGCCCTGCGCAGCGACGGCACCCTCTACGCCTGGGGCCTGAACGACAGCGGCCAGCTGGGCTCCTACGTGAACGACAGCCTGACGGCGGAGAACGCGGCGCTCCAGTACGCGCCCGCCACCAACGGCAACCCCGGAAACCGCTACTATCCCTTCCGGGTGGGCGCGGAGGACTACTACGCACTCCGGCTCAACGGCGCTTTGAGTGTCGGCACCAGCGCGGGCAGCGCAACGGACCAGACCAAGCTGTCCACCGGCTTGGAGAAGACCTATGTGACCATTCACGAAAACCAGGTCCTCCACATCAGTACGAGCGGCATCACCCTGGGCTATGTCTCCGGATTTAAACTCTATAACGACCTGACCACTGAGAACACCAGCGACAGCGCCATTCTGAATACCCTCTCCGACCGGATTGGCCACCTCTACGCGAATGGCGCCTACTCCGTCATATCCGGCAATGGGAATATCGCCACGGTTACCAGTGAGACCGGAGGCTTTGCCGTCGCGCCCATGACCGTGAGCGCGCCCGGCCAGCGAGCCACCAGGGGTACCTACGGCACCACCACTCTGCTGGTTAAGAACGCGGGCGACCCGGCAAGCGGCATCCCGGCCCAGTACGGCGTCATCTACCTTACCGTTCTGCCCGACAACGAGCAGGCCCAGCAGGACACCCCCGGCGCGCTGGATAAGGTGGCCGCCCCCTCCATTGCCGCGGGCGACAACTTCACCGTCGGCCTGAAGGCGGACGGCTCGGCCTGGACCTGGGGCCAGAACAACGCCGGCCAGCTGGGTATCAGCAGCAATGCAGCCAGCAGTAACGACCCAGTACAGGTGGGTCGGGACGAGAACCGCACGCCCCTCTCCGGCATTGTCTCTATCGCCGCGGGTGACTACTTCGCCCTGGCTCTGGATCAGGACGGCTACGTCTGGTCCTGGGGCGACAATACCAACGGCCAGCTGGGCCTGGGCACCACCACCGCCAGCCAGTATGCCCAGCGGGTCCTCCGGGGGGCACAGGACGGCGCGGCTGTGGGCGACGGCGCAGTCTACCTACACGACATCATCGCCATCGCCGCAGGAGATGCCTTCGCCCTGGCTCTGGACAGGAACGGCTATGTCTACTCCTGGGGAAATAACACCTACGGGCAGCTGGGCAACAATTCCACCCGCAGCGCCGTGGGCACGACTACGCCCGTCCGCGTGCTGGCGGGAGCCAGCGCCGCCGGGCTGACCCAGTCCTCCTTCACTACGGCGGACACCCAGACCGGCGGAGCAAACCGCGGCTGGCTGCGGGACGTGGTGACCCTCACCGCGGGTGAGGGCCACGTCCTGGCCCTGCGTGATAACGGCACTGTGGTCTCCTGGGGCCGCAACACCATGAGCAGCGGCACCGTCGTCAGCGGTCAGTTGGGCAGCGAGTTCAACAAGTCCGCCGCCAGCAACGCCGCCGGCGCGGAGTTTGCTGTGACCACGCCCATCCCGGTCACCGCCGGGGCCGTGGGCAGCGCTGCCGAGAGCCGCTACCTCAAGGAGGTCGTGGATGTCGCCGCGGGGGACAACTTCTCCGTGGTGCTGACCGCCGACCACAAGGCGGCCCGGTTCGGCCAGACCGTCACCCGTGACGGAATGAGCACCGTTCAGGAGCTCCGTCCCACCTATCTCACCGACACGGACGGCAACCCGATTACAAGCATCTACGCCATCGGCGCGGGCGGCAAGGCCGGCGCGGCGGTGCGCGAAAGTGCGCCCGGAAGCGAGGTATGGGCCTGGGGCCTGAACACCAGCGCGCAACTGGGCATGTACTACGCCTCCGCCCAGGACGTCTCGGTACCCGACCAAGAGCTTGACGCCGGCCGGGTCTACGGTCCCACTCAGCCCATGGACAACAGCGTCCTCTACCTTGGCAATGCCATGGACGTGGCCGGCGGTGGCAGCCACCTGGTGTTCTATCTGCGCGACGGCGCGGTCTTCGCCGCGGGCGCCGACAGCTACGGCCAGCTGGGTAACGGTCTTGCCACCAACTACAGCACCCTCCCCGTCCAGGCGGGCAAACAGTCCGACGTGTCGGTCCGGCCCACTGAGATGCTGGTCAAGGACAACCTGAACAACGTCGTCGTTACTTATGGCGGCGGGTCCAACCCCCTTCCCGATTACGTGACCCTGGGCCTGACGGATACGCTGGTCTTCGACAACGCCAAGCTGGCTCTGCGCTACACCAGCGGCTTCAACCTCTATCAGGACGGCTACAACAAGGCCATTACCCCCAGCTCCGTCACCTATACCTCCAGTGATGAGACTGTGGGCAAGTTCACCGGCTCTGTCCTCGCCAGCGCAGACGGGCAGAAGAGCGGCTCCACCGTCGTGACCATCACCGCCGTCGTGGACGGCGTGACCTACACCGGGCAGATCTACGTGACCTTCGGCTCTAAGAGGAATGTGGTAACGCCCATGGTGAGCGCGGGTTACGATCACTCCGTGGCCCTGTCGGGTGACGGAACCATCTGGGTCTGGGGGAGCAACGGCCGACACCAGCTCGGCCCCGTGGACGACGCTGCCCGCGGCTACTACGAATACCCCTACCAGCTCGAGATCACCGTTAACGGCTCCGCCGTGGAGTTTTCCTCCGTGGCGGCGGGCGACGGTGTGACCTACGCTGTCACCAGGGACGGAAAGCTCTATGTCTGGGGTGAAGTCCCGGGTGGCGGAACGCCCACCGTCCTCACCCTGCCGGGCGGGGAGATGGTCGAGCAGCTGTCTGTCTTCGGTAAGAACGTGGCCGTCCTCAGTAAGGATGGCGCGGGCGCCCAGAAGGTCTATACCTGGAAGACCGCCGTGAGCGCCGCCTCCACACCCACCCTTGTGGACACCGCCATACTGAGCGGTTCCCTCGTGGCTCAAGTTGCCGCTGGAGAGAACCATATTCTGGTTCTCTCCAAGGCTGGGAAGGTCTATGCCATGGGCGGCAACTCCAACGGCCAGCTGGGCATCGGCTTCAGCGCCACCACCAGCGAGACCGTCGCCGTGGTGAATAACGCCGTGAAGGGCGTTTACGCCACCGCCGCCGCCCTGGTGGACGGCGAGCTGCTGTCCAATGGCACCGGGGGGCTGCTGACCAGTCCCGGCGTGTACGAGGATGTGTCGCTGAACGTGGTGAGCGGGATTCCCACCTCCGCCACTACGCTGACTCCCGTGATGGTGCCCGAGACTGAGACCTATTACACCATCGTCGCCTCCGGGAAGGGCTGGGACTATAAGACCGTCACTGCCGTGACCGGCCCTGCCTTGGAGTTGTCCGGCATTGAATCCATCGCCGCCGGTGCCCGGCACTCGGGCGCGGTGACCGAGAGCGGCAAGGTCTATCTCTGGGGCGACAACGCCTCCTATCAGAGCGGCGTGGTGGGCGGCGTGGATACCGTCGTGGTGCCTACCATCCTCCAGTGGGAGGGCCTCACCGCCGCCGGGACCACCGCTGTTCTGACCGACCTGACCGACATCGCCACCCTCTCCCTGGGCGACAGACACTCCGCCGCCCTCACCAGCGCCGGGGCCGCCCTGGCCTGGGGCTATCAGGGCGACGGCCGCACCGGCACCGGCGCGGACGCCACCTCCAGCACTGACACCAGCTCCGGCATCCAGTACGTGATGCGGCCTCAGACCGTCCAGAAGGGGACCTACTTCAACGCCAGCTCCGAAGAGGGCATGGCGGGCGTCATGAGCATCTCCGCCGGATACTCTCACATGCTGCTGGCCCGGAACGACGGTACCGTCCACGCTACCGGCTCCAACCAGAAGTATCAGCTGGGTGTCCACAGCGTCTACGCCGCCGGTAACACCGCCAGCATCACCGCTGTGCCCGGTCAGGTGGGCGATATGGAGGCCAAGACCCTGGTCGTAGCCAACATCAGCGTCCATGACGATACCGGCGCGGTCTATAAGACCTATAAGTACGTCGTTACCACTGCGGGCGACGTGATCTCCCCCGAGAACGTGTCCATGAGCGCCGAGGATTACCTGACCATCGACTACACCGGCGCGGTGCAGAACGGTGCGAACCCCGCCCTGCTGGAAACCTACCTCACCGGCTTTAACCTGCTGGTTCGCAGCCGTACCCTGGCGGTGCTGGCCGCAGACGGCAGCCAGATCAAGTGGACCTCCGGTGACGAGAGCATTGCCACCGTGGCGGTGAATAGCCAGGTTGCCACTGTCTCCGCAGTGAAGGACGCCGAGGGCAACTTCATGTACGGCAATACCGTCATCCGGGTGGAGAACACAGTCTCCAAGCACGTGGGATCTTTCAGCCTAACGGTGACCCAGAAACGGGACTCCACCGGTGATATCGGTGTGGCCGTGCCTGTTCTGGCCGCGGGGAAAAGTTTCAGCGCTGCCCTGCGCAGCGACGGCACCGTCTGGGCCTGGGGCCTCAACGACAAGGGCCAGTTGGGCGACGGCACCACCATCACCCGCTCCGCTCCCACCCAGGTACGCCTCGCGCCCAGCACGCCGGGTAAGATCGAGTACCTGCAGAATGTGGTTGCCATCGCAGCGGGCGAGCGCCACCTGGTCATGCTCACCAGCGACGGTAAGGTCTACACCACCGGAGACAACGCGCAGGGCCAGCTGGGCTATCAGACCGCCACCAATTACGCCACCCCGGTGACCTTGAATGACGAGCAAGGGGAAGCACTTTACATCGTCGGCGTTGCCGCCGGAAAGAACCACACTCTGGCGCTCACCCGCGGCACCGAGTACACGAAGACCGAGCTTGATGGCACCTCCTCCACCGTTCAGTCGGGCGGCGAGGTCTGGGCCTGGGGCGACAACACCTACTATCAGTTGGGCATCGGCACCGCCACCGCGGTGACCGGGGCGTATGTGCCTCAGCACGTCCTCAAGGGCCAGAGTGCGTCGGACAGCTACTATCTCTCCAGCATTGTGGACGTCCAGGCGGGCGACAGCTTCTCCCTGGCCCTGCGCAGTGACGGCACAGTCTTCACCTGGGGCCGGAACAACTGGGGCCAGCTGGGCGACGGAACCAACACCACCCGAGCTCTGCCCGTACAAGTGCTCCAGGGCGACAGTGGATCCTCCGACGGTTATATGCGCGACGTGGTCGCCATCACCGCCGGCGCGGAGCATACCCTTTTCCTGGTCCGCATCGAGAGCGGTACGGCCCCCAATAAGAGTATCCGTACCGAGGTCTATTCCGTCGGCAACAACCAGTATGGCCAGCTGGGCATGTGGAGCACCGACAGCGTGGATCTGGTTACCAACCACTATCCCCGCAGAGTCCGCGGTGCGGCCGGCTCCACCGGCATCTCCGAGGGCTGGTTCGGCTCCACCGGCGCGGCATTGAACGAGGGCTACGTGGTGGCCATCGCCGCCGGGGAGAACCAGAGCTTTGCGATCACCTCCTCCAGCACTTCGACCGACACGACCAGCACCGGCACCCTCTACGGCTGGGGCGAGAACGCTAACGGTGAGCTGGGCAACACGGCCTCCGGAGAGACCGACGCCGTCAGGACCACGCCCAGCCAGGTGCTCGCCGGGGCCTCGGCCAGCAGCTACCTTACCTCTGTCCGCGCCGTGGCTGCGGGCGCCAACCATACGCTCGCCCTGAAGGCCGACGGAACCGTCTGGTCCTTCGGCGGCGCGAAGGGTAGCGCCACCAGCTGGGAGCTGGGCGCGCTGGACAACTACAGTTACACCCACCCCACCCACTCCGGCGAGAGCGGGGAGGAGCTGCTGGGTGCGGAGGAGACCTTCCTGGCCGGGAAGGGGACGACTCCCACGTCCACCACCATCCTCGATTCTCAGACCGCTTATGACGGCAGCACCGAGATCCTCCGCGTGGCCACTGACCAGAGCGTAGTCATCCGCATGGACGACCTGCGCAGCCACTATCTGAGCGGCTTTGACCTCTATGACCGCAACGTGCTCTCCCGCGTGTTCAGCGGTGGACTGACCCTGAGCGACCTCACCATCACCGTGGGCGACAGCACCCTTGCAAGCTATGACTCCGCTAACAGCACCGACGACTATCTGGTTATCCGCACTGGCAGCGAGCCGGGCCGGACCCAGCTGCGGGTGCGCTACACCAATACTGCCGGGGCAGACCTGATGCTTATCTTTGAGCTGGTGGTGGGACGTATCGCCAGTACCGCCGAGCAGCGTGGGGCCGATGTGACCGCCCCCGCCATCTCCCAGGGCGGGCAGCACAGCCTCGCCCTGAAGGCGGACGGCACTGTTTGGGCCTGGGGCCTCAACGCCTCCGGCCAGCTGGGCGATGGCGGCAAGCAGAACCATGCCGCCCCGGTGCCTGTGGTCCGCGGCGCCCAGAGTGCCTCTACCGGTACAGGCAAGAGTTATCTCCACGACATCGTGGCCGTCTCCGCGGGCAGCGGGTACAGCCTGGCGCTGGACGCCGACGGCAACGTCTGGGCCTGGGGCGCCAAGGCGGGCCTTGTGCCCGGCGGCTCCTCCCCATCTCCCGTGAAGGTGGCCTTCGGTCAGGTCTATGATGAGGACACCCTCGGCTACGAGAGCCCCTTCATCGTGGCGATCTCTGCCGGGTATGATCACGCCCTGGCGCTGGACTCCAACGGCACCGTCTGGGCCTGGGGCGACAACACTTATGGCCAGCTGGGCAACGATGATGTGAGCGCCCACAAGGCCACCAGCGACTATAAGCCCGTCCACGTCTCCCATGGCGGCGCGGCGGCGGACAGCTACCACTATCTCGACCACGTGGTGGCCATCTCCGCAGGCAGCTACTTCAGCGTGGCCCTGCGCAGCGACGGCACTATTCTGGCCTGGGGCCGCAACGACCAGAACCAGCTTGGCCTGGGCGACACCACCAAGGGCAATCCCGAGACCAGCACCGAGGACGTTCTCAATCGGTACGCGCCGGTGCGCGTCAGCTTACCCGGAAACGCCAAGGCCGTCCAGATCTCCGCTGGCAACGAGCATGCCGTGGCGCTGGACGTGGACGGAGGCGCCTATGCCTGGGGCCGCTACAGGTTCTTTGACTACATCTACAGAAACCGCTACGGCAGCACCTCCGTGCTGGTGTGGTACGTGACCAACAACTCCCCTAAGGCACTGGAGCTGCCTGGGGGTGTGGTGTTGACGAGCATCGATGCAGGAAATGAGAGCGATGTGGGCGTGGCCTCCAACGGCGCGGTCTACACCTGGGGCAGCAACGTATACGGCCAGCGTGGCGACGGCACCACCGTCTGCAACCCCCTTGCCACAAACTACAATTCCGGCGAAGCCGCCGGAAATCCCAATGTGCCGGCCGGCTCCCTGGCGCTTACCGTCTACCAGGTCAAGGGCGGCCAGGGCCCTAACGGCGGTACCGAATATCTCGGCAACATCACCACCGCCTCGGCGGGGACCAACACCATCATCGCCATGAGCGCCGACGGCTACCTCTACGGCTGGGGCTACAACACTTTCGGCGAGGTGGGCAACGCCACCACCGGCGACGGTGTGACCACCGCCAACAGCACCGGCACGGTGAGCCAGGTTATCCGTTACCGTGACAGCGTGCTCACGCCTATGCTGGTGGGTGCCAAGGCGGCCCAGCTCCTGGAGATCCCGTCGGCCACCGTGAGCGCCTCCAGCGTCACGCCCTCTGTCCTCAATAATTACCGCACCGCCGCCAAGGATTATGGTGAGGGCAAGAGCGACGGGAAGATGCCCGTCAACCTCTCTATCACCAAGAGCCAGGTCATTACCGTGGATGCCAACGCCATCTACGTGGAGAGCTGGAAAGGCTTTAACAGCAAGTGGGACATGACCAAGGACGGCGGCGGTCACGGCGCGGAGCTTTACTGGGCCTCCTCAGACGAGGATGTCGCCAAGGTGACCCGCTCCGCCAACGGCGGTACGGCCACCATTACAGCGGGCGGTAAGTTCGGCACCGCCACCATCGTGGTCATGGACTCCGTCAAAAAGTACTGGGGCAGTTTCACCGTCACCGTCTACAATGAGGGCACCAACGCGGATGGAAACGCCATCCTCTCCAACCCCATCGTCTATTCCGGCAAATATATCTCCTATGCCATCAAGGCGGACGGCAGCGTCTGGGCCTGGGGCAACAACCCCAACGGCTATCTGGGCGTGAACCCCGGCGCCACCGTGGACTACGGCGACGAGGAGGCGGAGACTGCGGGAACCGCCTTCCAGTGGGCCTACTATGACACCGCGGCCCTGGACAGCGCCATTCAGAGCGCCACCGCCTTCGCTACCGTCGAGGGCCAGACCATCACCGCACTCAACACCACCCGGACCACCCAGGAGGCCGACCTTGCCGCTCTGGGCTGGAGCGGAGCGCTCTCCTCCATGAGCTCTGCCATCGACTCCTGGGGTATGACCTACGCCGCCTCGGGCGTCGGCATGACGAGCAGGATCGACGAGGTGCTGGACCTTATCAATGCGCTGAATGCCGTCGTCTATCCCGCCTCTGAAATGGCCGACGTGGTGAGCGCCCTGGAGGATTTGAAGACCGCCCTCACCGGGCAGGCCTCCGCCCTCACCGCCCTCAAGGCGAAGAGCGATGCCGTCACCAGTCTCACAAGCGCGGCCCTGAGCGATCTGGATACCGCCTTGAATGCCTACCTGACCGGTGCGGCCGGCTGGAGCGCCGCGGTGTCCGGCGGCCTGGCGGAGTTCAATTCCGCCGACGCCGCCTCCGCTCTACGGGCGCTGAAGGACTTCTATGGCAGCGTTACCCCGGACGCCACGGTGCAGACTGTGCTGGATAAGCTGGATGCCATCTATGCCATGAGCGCCAGCGATCCTTCCCCCGAGATCGGCGCGGTCAACGCCCTCCTGCCCGGCCTGAGGACGGATACCGCCGCCTGGGAGACCACTAAGACCGACATCGCCCTCCACACCGCAAGTAAGAGCGGCTATGAGTCCGACGTGAGTTTCTACAATGTGATCAAGGATTTCTGCACCACCGGTACTAATGGCAACAGCTACGACCTGGGCCTTCCCATCATCACCGGCCTCACCGCCGAGGGCCAGGCGCTGGGCAGCATCGTCCTGCCCCAGGCCATCTCCCAGAGTCAGTATATCGCGGCCTTTGGCCCCACGATGGCGCAGCAGCTGATAGATAACGGCTATACCTCGGTGCCTGTCATCGCGGTTGGCGCCGCTGAGGCCGGAAATAACCCCTTCTCCACCGGAATTATGACCAGGCTCACCCTGGGGGCAAACCAGGTCGCCATTCAGGACAAGGCCTTCGCTGACTCTGCCACCCTCAAAGAGATCAACTGGCAGGGCAGCGCCTCCATGTACATCAAGCCGGCCGCTTTCCAGGGTACCGACCTGGAGACTGTCTATGTGGATGCGGGCAAGGAGAGCACCCTCCCCGTGGGCGGCACCTTCGGCGACGCAGAGGTCAGCGTGGTGGAAGATACCACCACCGGCTCCGGCACCACCATTACCACCACCGCCCAGTTCAACACTCCCCTGCAGGTCTCCGGCATCAACGGCAAGGGTCTGCTGGGCGATGTGGATACCAAGAACGGCGAGGGCAGCGCCCGCAACAGCGCTATCGTAGCCCTGGCGGTCAATGAGTCCGCCGACGACTTCCATACCCTGGCCCTCACCATCCACGGCGACGTGTACGCCTGGGGCCAGAACAACAAGGGCCAGCTGGGCGTGGGCACCGCCACCGCTTCCCAGATGCCTCTGCGCGTCCTCGCGGGCAGCAGCCCCTACTGGTACACCATCGACGCCAACACCGGCGAGCGCCTGGAGCAGAAGGGCAGCGGTACAAGGTATCTCACCGGCGTGGTGGCAGTCGCTGTGGGAAGCTACAGCTCCATGGCGCTGCTGAAGGACGGCAGTGTCTGGGTCTGGGGCAGCACCCCCGTGGGCGAAGGCGGCGACGATCCCTCCGGCCTGAACGCCTACATGCCAGAGCCTCAGCCCATGCGCGTGGGCCAGAGCACTGGCGACAACGTCTACCTCACCAACGTTATCGCCGTCTCCTCCGCCGGCACGGGCACGGACGGCACCGCCTACGCCCTGCGGAGCGACGGCACCGTCTGGGCCTGGGGCAGCAACGCCCGCGGCCAACTCTCCGACGGCAGCACCATCAGCAAGCGGGACCCCAACCCTGTCTATACCGCAACCAGCGGGTTCAGTGCCAAGGGCACCAACGATGCGATCAGGGTGGACAAGGATAACTACGTGAACAACATCGGCACTATGCTCACGGGTGTGGTGGCGCTGGACGCGGGGCAGAGCCACACGCTGGCTCTTACTAACGACTTTACGGTGGATACCGCCAGCGGCACCGTCACCAAGACAAGAACCCCCCTCTACGCCTGGGGCCTCAATACCAGCCGCCAGCTGGGCCTGGGCAGCAGCGTCACCGATAGCCAGATCACCCTGGCACGGACGGTCAGCAAGACCGACGCCGCCCTGACCGGCAGCGCCATCGGCGAGATCATCCAGGCCTCCGCCGGCAGCAGCCATTCCATGCTCCTGACCCGTGCGGGCAATGTGTACGCCTGGGGCGCCAACAACGAGGGCCAGCTTGGCACCTTGACCGGCACCTCCGCGCCGTCTGCCAGCGCCACCTTGAATGAACCTACCCAGGTGCTGGCCGGCGAGGATACCATCGCCGGTGTGGACAACGTATACCTGCAGCAGGTCCGCAGCGTGAGCGCTGGCTACGACCATAGCATGATGGTCAACCGCGAGGGCTATGTCTACGCCTGGGGAAGCAACGCAAAGTGGCAGTTGGGCAACTTCGGCAAGAACATGAGCGGCTCGAGCGCCGCCGTGGCGGGCAACCGGCAGATCCGGCCCGTTCTGGTGGGTCCGGCCCGCTCCCGCAGCCTGGAGCTTTTGACCAGCACCCTATTAAAGAGCGGTATCACCACCAGCTACAAGCGTGGCACCGCCGCCGAGCCGCCCCTGTCCATTGAGCTGCGCTACGGCGACTCCTACACCGGTGACATCCCCACCATCGACAAAGTCTACTACAAGGGATTTAACCTGATTTCAAACACCGAGCGGGTGACCCTCGGCACAGCTCTGGCCGGCTACGTCGAGGTAGTGTCCGACTCGGACATCATCGTCATCACGAAGGCTGCCAACAGTGCCTCCTTCACCATCAAGCCCGCCAGCTCCACCGTATTCGGACGGGCAACCGTGACCTATTCCTATACGGAGACGGACGCAGACGGCAACACGGTCGTCTTCTCCGGCGCGGTGCTCGTGACCGTGCTGGCGGACAACATGCTGGCTGTGCCAATGACTTCGTCGGGCCGGGACTTCACCGTCTCCCTCCGCAGCGACGGCACCGTCTGGGCTTGGGGCAGCAATGCCTACGGGCAGCTGGGTACCGGCCTCGCATACAACAACACCGCCAGCACCACCAATCCCATCAACGATACCACCCAGAAATTTAAGAGCACGCCCGTGCAGGTTTGGCACGAAGCCTGGGCGACTGACCCCGTGGTCTACGTGGCGGCGGGCGGGTACCATGTCCTCGCCCTCACTCAGAGCGGCACGGTCTATGCGTGGGGCCTGAACGACAACGGTCAGCTGGGCAACAACAGCCTCGTCAACTCCAGCAAGCCCATGGCCGTCTCTGCCGTCCTCAACCAGGGCGGAAACCTGACCGGCGTTGTCCGCCTGGCCGCCGGCGACAAGTACTCCATGGCCCTTGCATCCAACGGCGAGGTCTACACCTGGGGTGACAACGCATCCGGCCAGCTGGGTGACAACACGGGCTCCGACCAGCGCTACCCCGTCCGCCTGACCGGCTATAACGGCGGCAACTACCTTAACAACGTCATCGCCATCGCGGCGGGCGCTTCCCACGGCATGGCCCTGCGGGGCGACGGCGTGGTCTACACTTGGGGCGACAACACTTTCGGCCAACTGGGCGACGGGATCCAGCTCAAAACCCTGGCTCCTACACTCCTGGAGACCAGTACCGCCGCTCGCATGTCCGTTGTGAACCAGATCGCCGCGGGCGAGAACCATTCCGTGGCGCTGGGCCGGGACGGCAACGTCTGGGTGTGGGGCGCGGGCGCCAGCGGCCAGCTGGGCAACGGCACCAGCGCCCCCAGCCAGCTCATTCCCGTGAAGGCAGTCGCCGCGGGCACGCTCCCATCGGGGGTGACCGACATCTCCGCGGGCGGCAACAGCACCCTGGCCGTCACCAAGAGCGGTAAGGTCTACGCCTGGGGCGACAATACCTATGGCCAGCTGGGCATCTCCGCCGGCGGCGCCACCCAGACGACACCTGCCGAGATCGTCTTCACCAGCGGCGACGCGTCCACCGGCTATGTAAAGCAGGTTAACTTTGCGGGCACGGCCTATGCCGCCGAGCTTGGTTTCCAGCACATGGCTGTGATGGGCGACGACGGCTACCTGTACAGCACCGGGAAGAACGACCTGGGTGCGCTGGGCAGCAGCACCGCCGCGCAGAGCGCCGTTCCTGTCCGCGTCGGAGCCAGGGAGGACAGCGTCCTCCTCACTGACGCCGCCAGTGACGAGTCCGACGTGCGCCGCATCGCCCTCAGGAGCGGCGAGAGCTACACACTGGACCTCGACAAGATCTATCTGAAGGAATACGTAGGTTTCAACCATTTTACCGCTGACGACCGCACGGTCGACGCGGCGAGTCTGGATGACGCCGGGTTTGCCGTGTCCATTTCCGACCCCCGGCTGCTGGGCTACAGCGTTTCGGGCGGCAGCCTCGTCTTCACCGCAACGGGCACCGACCGCTTTGGCGACGTGATGGTGACCCTCACCTACACCAGCGGAGGCAAGACCTACCGCATGCTCTTCCCCGTTACCGTCTTTGAGGCGAATACCACCGCCACCACCGCCTCCGCCGTTGTGGGGGGCGAGGCCCACTCCGCCCTCCTCCGGCCCGATGGATCCGTCTGGGTCTGGGGCCTGGGCACCAGCGGCCAGCTGGGCGACGGGTCCAGCGTCAATAAGGCGTACCCCGTGCGGGTCGCGGCCGGCGCGGCTGCGGCGACAGACAGGGTGACCGACGGCGTCGGCTCTTACCTGGGCAACATCGTCTCCATCGCAGCGGGCGGCAACCACATGCTGGCCCTCACGAAGGACGGCTACGTCTATGCGTGGGGCAACAACGCCTACGGGCAGCTGGGCAACGGCTACGACAAGACCGTCAAAAATATCAATTCCTCCACTCCTGTACGGGTCCTCCGGGGAGCGCAGGTCTCCGGTACCGGCGACGCCGCCACCTACCTCCACGATATCGTGGCTATCGCCGCCGGGCAGGACTTCTCCCTGGCGCTGGACAGCCAGGGTCATGTGTGGAGCTGGGGCAGCGACCAGTACCTCCAGCTGGGCAACGGCTACTCCAACGCCGGAGCCAGCACCGCCGACGTCTATAAGCTCTCCGCCCCCGTACAGGTCATCAGCGGCGGCGCGGCGAGCGACGACGCCTACCTCGGGCACATCGTGGCTATCTCCGCCGGGGAGAACCACGCCCTGGCCCTGCGCTCCAACGGGACCGTGGGCTCCTGGGGGCTCGCCTCCAGCGGACAGACCGGCAGCGGAAAAACGCAGACCTACGTGGCTCAGCCGGCCCTGGTCCTCGCCGGCACAGACGGCATGACCGGCAACACCATCCGTTTGGCCTATGAAAACGGTGTTCCCCCCACCACCACCTTCCACTCCGCCGAGTTCTTCCAGGGCGGCGTGATGACTTCCGGCGGTGGCGTACACAGCCTGCTGCTGGACGGCGCGGGCAACGTCTATGGCATGGGCTCCAACGCGTACAAGCAGTTGGGCAGCGACGACACTACCGCTCTCAGTAGTGCTCCCGTGCTGGTAGCCGGGAAGAGCGGCGGAGTGGTGGCGAGCGACGGTACCACGGAGGCTCTCTCCTTCGCCATCCTCCAGATAGCGGCCGGGCGCAACCACAGCGCCATGCGTACTGAAGAGGACTACGCCTATGCCTGGGGCCAGGGAGACTACGGCCAGCTGGGCAGCGGCGTCACCGGCGCCGGCATCACCAGCGCCATGCCCGTCCGCGTGCTCAAGGGCGCGTATGAGCAGCACAATAGTGCCAAGACCTACCTTGAGGGTGCCTTTACCCTGGCGGCGGGCGCGTACCATACCGTGACCATCAACGTCTACGACAAGCAGGGCACCGGCACTCCCGCCGACGGGCGCTTTGGCTATGTTTGGGGCTGGGGTCTCAATGCTGCAAAGCCCGGCGACGCCGCGGCTCTGGGCCAATTGGGCAATCTGGGCAGCAGCCTCAATGCCGTGCCCACCCAGGCGGGTGACCGCGAGTCGATGACCCTGGTGGTGGACTACATGGAGGTCGTTCGGTTCCAGGATGCGACCACCCCCTACGGTACCAACCCCATCCGTACCACCTATGGCACGGTGGTTAACCCCAATGCCACCTATAACTTCATCTCCGGCACGAACCAGTCTGTCACCAATACGCCGGTCATCCCGCCCACCCTGAGCATTGCAGAAAGCGAAAAGCTCTATATCTACAAGGAGAACACCCATATGGTGTTCGATGCGGGCTTTGCCCTCTATCCTGCCAACAAGAGCCTGCGCACCACCAACGAGACCTGGGCCGCCGTCTCCTCCAACGCGGAAATCGCCTCCACCAGTGTGGACGGCAACGGCGCGCTGGTTTTCAGCACCGGGTACTTCGACCCCGCGCAGGAGTCCAAGCTGGGCAGGACCACCATCACCCTTACTGCCGACTATAATAACGGCGCGAACCGGGCGGCGGGCGAGTACGGCCACCTGCCGCTCCAGACCTGGCTGGTCACCGGCGTCTACTCCGGCACCCTGGAGGTCAACGTGACTGTGGACCCGAACAATGTCGCCGCCTCCACAACCTCAGGCGATAGTTTCACCGCTCTTCTAGACGAGAGCGGCCACGTCTGGGTCTGGGGCAACAACGGCCTGGGAGCGCTGGGTCAGGCCAGCAAGACCGGCACCGCGGGCGTAGGCAGCACCGCCTATCCCCAGCACACCGATACCGAGTGGGCCAGCGCCAATCCCCAGAGAGCCATGCTGGCAGACGGCAGCTACCTGGGCGATACGGACCGGGTTAAGAGCATCTCCGCCGGGAAGGACCATCTGGTAGCACTCACCATGAGCGGCAAGGTCTACACCTGGGGCAGCAACAGCATGGGGCAGCTGGGCTACGGCTCTGTCGGCACGGGCAATTTCAGCTCCTCCGCCAAGCAGGTCACCGGCCTCGACGGCGTGGAGATCGTTGCCGTCGCGGCGGGCGCATCCCATACCCTGGCTCTGTCCATCAACGGCGAGATCTACGCCTGGGGCAGTAACCAGCACGGGCAGCTCGGCTCCTCCAGTCAGCCCTCCGGCGTCGCCACCGGCAGCACCACAGTGGTCAAGGTCCTGGGCCACTTGGGCCAGGGCAACCTGCGCGACGTGATCCTCATCGCCGCGGGCGGCGACAGCAGCGCCGCCGTCAAGGGCGACGGCACCCTCTGGACCTGGGGCAGGAACGACGTGGGCCAGCTGGGTATTGCCACCCGGCTCGACCAGGGCACGCCCGCCCAGGTCGTGAAGGGCTCCAGTGAGAGCGTGGACAACTATATCCAGAGCGTTTCCTCCGTCGCCGTTGGCATCGACCATATGCTGGCCGTGCGCACCATCGTAGGCGCGGGCAGCAGCCAAACCCAGGAGCTCTACGGCTGGGGCAGCAACACCGAGGGACAGCTCACCTACGGATACGCCGACGTGAACACCGCCCCTGTCCGCCTGATGCGCTATGACGCGGCCAACGACGTACTCATGGCGTTGGACGGGGTGGAGGTCATCTCCGCCGGCGAGGGGTACTCCGTTGCCCTCACCGTCAACAAGACCATCCTTACCTGGGGCTATAACGCCAACGGACAGCTCGGCAACGGCACCATCGCCACCGGCAGCTATCCCGAGTACGTTCTGGCGGGTGACGCGGCGGTCAAGACCGGCCCCGCCGGCGACGCAGTGGACGTTCGCACCGACACCCCCGGCTACAAGACCAACGACGCTCTGCCCTACCTTGCCGAGGTGAAGGCCGTCTCTGCGGGCTATAACCACGTCTCTGCCCTCCGGGCCGACGGTTACGTCTGGAGCTGGGGCGACAACAGCTACCGCCAGCTGGGCGACGTGAGTCCCGATAACACAGCCAACAGCACGCCCGTCCTCTCGGGCTATCGCTATGAGAGCTACATGGTGGCCGACTCCGCCAGCGTGGAGGTATTGAACGCCACGGGCGCGGGCGACGACGTGACCGACCAGCTCAACGGTGCGGAAACCTCCGCCATTACCGGAAACACCGTGAACACCGCCGGGACTGAGGGCGACACCGAGACCAGCGGCTGGACGTACCGCCTGAAGGACAACCAACAGCTCCGCGTCACGGCGGACCACTGGGTTGCCAACAGTGGTACCAACGCCCGGGGGTACAACAACTTCAATAGCGTCGACCACGTTGAGGCCTTCTCCATGGACCCCTCTATCGCCATTGTGGTTGAGGATGGCGGCAGCTGGCTCATCCGCCCGGCGGGCCTGAGCCGGTACGGTTATACCGCCGTCGTCTTCAAGGGCTACAACGCCTCGAACCAGTGCGTGGCAGAGAGTATCCTGCAGGTACAAGTGTACAGTAAAAATCTTGTCACTCCCATGGTGGTCAGCGGTGTGGACCACACCCTGGCCCTCCGCGGGGACGGCACCGTCTGGGCCTGGGGCTCCAACATCTACGGGCAGTTGGGTATCGCCACCTCGGTCAACCGGAATAACCAGGTGTCGGGCTCCATAACGGTCAGCGGCATCTATTGGACGACCTACTCCGCCCCTTGGACCACCGCCACCGACGCACAGGGGTACAATGTCCTGCGCAGCTACACAGCGCCTCAGCAGGTGCTGGGCGCGGGCGGCGTCGGCAACCTTGCCGGTGTGGTCTCCATCGCCGCGGGCGAGTACACCAGCTATGCCATGAAGGCTGACGGCACCGTCTGGAGCTGGGGCTACAACAACCACGGCGAGTTGGGCAACGGCACTTGGAATCAGCCCGGTAATTACCAAAACCGCTACCGGACTGAGTCGGTTGGTATGTATACTTACATAACCTACCGCTGGTACAGATACTATATTGTCAACAACAACGCCTACTGGCCCGTGCAGGTAAAGGCCGAGAACGGCACCGACAGCCTGACCGACGCCGTGCAGATCGTGGCCGGTCGGGACTTCGCCATGGCCCTGAAGAATGACGGCACCGTCCTCTACTGGGGTAACAGCGGTGCCTACCAGAGCCCTGGGTACGTCAACGCCGACCACACCCGGCAGTATATTCCGGATGTGGCCCCCGGTCATACAACACGCAACTTCACCCCCATGCTCCGGGCGGGCGACGGCGCGCCCGGTTCGGAGGGCACCTACTCCTTTGCGTCCAGCACATATCAATATAATAGTGGGGGTGTAAGCGTCAGCGGGACGAGCTCCGTCCCCACCTCCAACGGTATCAACAAGATAGTCCCCGTAGCAGTCCTGGGCTCCGGCGGCACCGGCCTGCTGGGCGACAGCAGCCGCAACGCCGACGGTACCAGCCGATACTCTACCATCGGCCTCACTGCGGCCAATCAGACCGCCAAGGTCACCAAGCTGGCCGCGGGCGACACGTTCTCCGTGGCCCTCATGAGCGACGGTACGGTCTATACTTGGGGTCTGGGTACCGGCGGGCAGCTGGGCGACGGGGCCGAAGCCAACCGCATCTACCCCGTTCAGGTCCGCGCAGGCGAGCAGTTCAACGGCACCAACTACCTACAGGACATCGTGGACGTCTCCGCGGGCAATGGGCACGTCGTAGCTTTGGACTCCACCGGCTCGGTTTTCGCCTGGGGTCTGAACGGCAACGGCCAGCTGGGGAATAACACCGAGGTCAGCAGCAGTACACCCGTAAAGGTGGTCGGCACCGGCAGCGGCGACCTAGAGATCACCCGGGTCTTCGCGGGCGGGAATACCTCCCTCGCCACCAACGGCGGGGGCAAGGTCTACGCCTGGGGCGACAACGCTAACGGCCAGTTCGGAAACGGTGGAAAGGCCGCCAAGAATCTCCTGCCTGTCCTGATGAAACAGGGCGAGAGCATCAATTACGGCACGGTGAACAAGAGCCTGAACGGCGACGACGTTGCCGTGGGCGCCAGCATGCCCGATCAGAGCGTTAACGCCGCTATCGCCAGCAACGCGGGCGGCAACGCCGACTTCGAGCTGGCGCTGGCCCTGGCTGTCAACGAGTACCAGACCACCCTCTACCGAGCCGACGGCGCGGTCTATGCCACCGGCGACAGCTCCTCCAGCTACATCTACGTAACCGACGGGGTACACACCACTGTGGGGACTCTGGGCGACTTCAAAGACACGCCCGCCACTGCCCCCGTCCGAGTGGGCACGCCTGACAGCGAGAGTCTCTACCTCGGCAACGTCACCGTGTACGACACCACCACCGCGGACCAGCCCGGTCAGTTCAACGAGGACCGCAGGCAGAACTTCGACGCCGACGGCCGCCTCTCCTCCGAGATCCTGCGCATCATCGCGGGGCAGACCCTGCGCATCTACCTCGCCGACACGGTGGAGGCTAACGACGGCAGCGGCAATATCACCACCGAGACACCCGCCATCCTCCATAGCTTTACCGCAGGGATCAACCTGGCCATGGCCGACGGCACGTTCGCAAACGGCGACCAGAACCACGGCCTGGGCTACAACGGAGCGGGGGACTTCACCGTCCTCTCCTCCAACGAGGGTATCGTGACTGTGAGCTACAATGCCACAGCGAACAGCTTTGAGTTCAACGCCGTGGCTGGCGCGTTCGGCGAAGTCACCATTCTTATCAGGCACAACGCCAGCAAATACAGCCGCGTTCTGCGCCTGGAGGTCGTGCCCGCGTTCAACACGAACGAGAACCCCAACGCCAAGGCCACCGCCCCCAAGGTGGACTACGGCACCGACCACGCCCTGGCCCTGCGCAGCGACGGCACGGTCTGGGCCTGGGGCAGCAACACCTACGGCCAGCTGGGCGATGGCACCACTGGCGCCGACTATTACGAGTACTCTCCCATCCAGGTGCGCAACGTAGCCGGTAAGGGCTATCTTAACGGGATCGTGGCGGTCTCCGCGGGCAACGGGTACAGCATGGCTCTGGCGGCCGACGGCACCCTTTACGCCTGGGGTCTCAACGATTACGGCCAGCTGGGCGTTGGCAGCAACGTAAACCAGCCCTATCCCATGGTGGTTTCCGGCGCGTACGTGCAGGTCTCCGCCGGGTATAACCACACCCTGGCCGTAAAGGCCGATGGTACCGCCTGGGGCTGGGGATCCAACGTGTACTCCCAGTTGGCCCAGAGCACCAGGAAGATCGGGGTCAGCGCTTACACCTCGCCCGTCGAGCTGGAGCGCGGCGGCGTTGTCAACGCACCCGCCGCTGCCGACCGCTACCTCCACAACGTTCTCCGGGCCGAGGCGGGGTATAACTACTCCATCGTGCAGCTCAATGACGGCACCCTCTACACCTGGGGCACCATGAGCGCGGACGGTACCGCCAGCTATAACCTGGGCGATACCAACCGCGCCAACGCGAACCTCGAGAGCCGGTACGACATGAAGTACGGCAGCTATCTCAGCAACACCGGCGTCACTACCGCCAACGGCAACCAGCGCGTCCCCATGATCGTCCGCAAGGGCGTAAACGATACGGATATGACCGGAAGCTACCTGAGGGACGTTCTGCAGGTGGCTGGCGAAAGCGCGCTCAATCCAAGCTACGCGCTCCTCCTATCGGCCTATTATGTGAACAATACTTCCGGCAGCTATGCCGCCGACGCCAGCAGCCTGGTCTACGGTATCGGCTCCAACGCCAGCCGTCAGCTGGGCACCGGTGACACCGTCTCCAGCGCCCTGCCCGTCCGCTCCTCCGCCGTGATGGAGGCGATTGCCAACGACGTGGTGACGGCAAACCAGCGTATCGCCAGTGTGGCAGTGGGCGGCAGCCAGAGTGGCGTCCTCACCGCCAACGGCGACGTGTTCCAGTGGGGCAGCGGGGATACCAGCATCGTCGAGGTAGGCAAGGCCGCCTCCGGCGTGCGTGACAACCGCACCTTCTCCCTGACCCTTTCGGGCAGCGCGGCGATGATTCTCAAGGCGGACGGCACCGTCTGGGCCTGGGGCTCCAACGCCAAGGGCCAGCTGGGTATCGGCCGCGACCCCGTCAAGAACCCTGCCGGCGCGAGCGCACCCACCCAGGTCTCCCGCGGCCAGCCCAACTTCAGCCGCCTGATCGTGAAGGACGTCCCGATCTATGACAACGGCGTCTTCACCACGCCGGTATCCACCCTGCATGACCCCATGGTCATCACCCTCCGGGCAGGGACGCAGCAGACCTTCGCCCTGAGCGGCGTGGCATTTGAAATGGTGGATGCCTTCAACCTGCTGACCCAGGCCGCTTGGCTTGGCCTTACAGCCGACCAGAAGAAACGCCTCTACTTCCGTTCCCTGAACGAGAACCTCCTTACCTTCGACAACACCCTGGACCCCAGCGACCCCGCCTGGGGCCGCGCGACCGTGGACTGGACCTATGCTGTCCCCGGCATGGAGACTTACGTGGTGGTGGAGTACACCGACGAGCTGGGCAGCCTCCAGGAGATCGGCCAATTCCGGGTTCAGTTCGCGGAGGAGTTCGCGGTCACCGACAGCGGCGTGACCCCGAATGATGTAAAGGCAATTGCTCTGCCGCAGGTCGTGGCAGGGGAGAACTTCACCGTCGCCCTCCGGGCGGACGGCAGCGTCTGGACCTGGGGCAAGAACAACGCCCAGGACTTCCTTGCCAGCGGCAACGCGCCCACCCAGGGCACGGTCTTCGCGCCTACCCGCGTGCGGGACGCGAACAACACCGCCACCGGCTACCTCGCCGACGTGACCCAGATCGTGGCAGGGGATACCTTCTTCCTCGCCCTCAAGGCCGACGGCACTGTGGTCGGCTGGGGCTACAACGGCGACGGGCAGATGGGCAACGGCACCACCTCCAACGTCTCCGCCGCCAGCGACAGCGTCATTGTTCAGCCTGTGAACGTGCTCCAGGGCTCCACCGTGTCCGCGCTCGCGGCCGCTGAGCTGCTGGGCCGAGAGGTGAAGGACGACGAGACCTCCATTGGCTACGGGGGCGGGAGCTATCCCAACAGCGTCCTCCAGGCCGATGGCAGCTATACCTTTATGAATCAGGTGGTCAAGCTGGCAGCCAGGCACGACCATGCCGTAGCCCTCATGCAGGACGGCACCGTGGTTGGATGGGGCAGCACCGCCGACGAGAAACTGGGCCGCGATAAGACAAGCAGCGGGCACTTCCTCTACGCCACCGTTATCAAGGCGGATCATATCATCGATGTCGCCGTGGGCGACGACCACACCGTCCTCCTTAAAGCGGACGGCACCGTTTGGACCCTGGGAGACAACAGTCACGGCCAGCTGGGCGCGGTTTCCGGGGAGACGGAGCGCGACCCGGTCCAGCTGATGAAGGCGGACGGAGCCCCCCTCACCAGCATCGTCGCGGTTGAGGCCGGCGCGACCTTTACCCTGGCCCTGGATAAGGATAACAATATCTGGGTCGCGGGCGAGCGCAACGGGAACAAGGCCGATAACACCGCCGATACCGTGCAGGGCGCGGAGACGCTCGACCTCGGAGAGAAGGTCTATGGCATGGACGCACGCGGCGATGCAGCCGCCCTCCTCACCGTGGGCGGTAAAGTCTACGACTGGAAGAGCGTCTCCCAGGCGAGTACGCTCAGCATTCTGACGGCGGGCGAGGCCTATGTCTCCAGCCGCACCGCGGACGATGCCGGCAGTGTCCTCACCGACGCCATCCGCGCCTCTGCCAGCGCCAGCCATACCATGGTCCTCATGGCGGACGGCAGCCTCTTCGGCGAGGGCGGCGACAACTACGGCGAACTGGGCGACAAGGACGGCCAGACGGTGAACAACCGCTCCAAGACCGGCCTGGTGCGTACCGTGGCGAGCCTCAACTCCGTAAAGGTAAACACCTACACAGTGGAACTTGCCTCTCCCCAGGACGTCGGCGCAGTACCCCGCGTGACCGTCAAGGCGGGGGAGACCTTCCAGTTCAACAGCGTTACCGAGGGTAGTCCCAATGGCTTTAGTCTCACCCATTACAACGCCGCTACCTCCATCGGGAGCTATAGTGTGGAGATCCAGAGCGACGACGCAGCCCTCCTGACGGTGAGCGGCACAGCTGTGACCGCAAACCCCGGCGTGTCCGGCACCGCCTACGTCATCCTCCGCAGCGATGCCAGCGGCGCCATGGGCATCGTCCGGGTGGACGTGCTCCTGGACGCGCCCACCGCCGGCACCATCGCCCCCATGGTCAGCGCTGGCGACGACTTCACCCTGGCGCTGGACAGCAACGGCGTCGTGTACAGCTGGGGCGTCAACACCGACGGCCAGCTGGGCCGTGCCACCGCCGCAACCACGGACTACGCCGCAGGGGCGCTCTCCTTCGTGAAGGAGGATGGCACCTTTGCCACCATCGCCTCCATTGCCGCGGGCGGCAGACACGCCGTCGCCGCTGATACAGACGGCTATATTTGGGCGTGGGGCTACAATGAGTATAGTCAGTTGGGCAACGGAGCAGCCACTGTCGGCACTACCCCCGTAATGCTGACCCAGCCCTACGGGGCCGGGAAGTTCATCTCCGTCGCCGCGGGCGACGACCACAGCCTCGCGCTGGATGACAAGGGACAGGTATGGGCCTGGGGCCGCAACGACAAGGGCCAGGTCGGCGTGTCCAATACCACCAATGCCGCTATCCCTGTACAGGTCTATGGTTTTACAACCAGCCAGAGCCAGCAGGAGGGAACCACCACCAGCTATAAGCTGGACGATATCATCGCCATTGCCGCCGGAGGCCGCCACTCCGTTGCCCTGACTGCGGGCGGAGCCGTGCTTGCCTGGGGCGACAACGACAAGGGGCAGCTGGGCCGCGGCACCAACGGCACGACCAACGCCTTCACCGGCGCCTCTTACGCTACCGACTACCAGCCCAGGGAGATACTCTCCGCTGAGATGTATGCTTTCAGCCATGACCACCGTGTGGTGGCCATCGCCGCGGGTGACGCACACACTTTGATGCTCACCGACAGCGGCAATGTGTACGCCTTCGGCTACAACTACCACGGCAGACTGGGTACCGGCGGCGAGACCGACCAAGCCTTCCCGGCCCTCGTCCTCACCGCGGACAATACCGCGACCAGGCCTATTGAGGGTATCGTGGGCATCGCCGCGGGCGACACTTACTCCTACGCGCTCGCCAGCGACAGCAAGGTGTATGCATGGGGCGAGAACACCTACGGACAGCTTGGCGACGGCTCCGCAGCCAACAAGACCGTGGCCGCCATGAACATGACGGACAGCGGCTCTTACCTGGAGAACATCCGCGCAATCGACGGCGGCGCAGAGCACAGCGTCATGCTGCGCAGCGACGGCTTCGTCCTCACCTCCGGCCGAAACAATCTCGGCCAGCTGGGGACTGATACGGCCGCCCTAACGTCTACCACCGTGCCCGTTGTGGTGGGCAAGACCGGTACCGGTGTGACCAACGGCATCAATTGGACGGCGGCCAAAAAGACCCTCCAGTCCGACGGTAGCTATGCCGATACCCCCGTCACCGGCAGCAGTGTCCTCCTTACCAACGAGGAACTGGTGGTGCTGAGCGGGGTTCAGCTCACTGTGGACAACGCCAATACCCTCAACGTCTTCGGCGTGGGCGGCGCCTTTGCCGGTGCCGCGCGCCTGAAGGTCTCCTCCAGCAGCGCCATCGTGGACGTGACCGAGGACGCGGGCGTCTACACCCTCCGGCCCATGAAGGGCGCGTCCGGTGTGGCGGTCATTACGGTCACCGAACTTGACAGCGGCGTCTCCCGCCAGCTTGCCCTCACCATCACCCTGCCCACGGGCGAGGTGGAGGAGATCACCGATGTCTATAACTTTACCGCTCCCATGGTGGTTTCGGGCGGCAGCTTTACGCTGGCCCTCAGGGGCGACGGCACCGTCTGGGCCTGGGGCGACAACAGCTATGGTCAACTGGGCATCGGCACATCAAACGCCGCTGGGCAGGCCGGCGTGGCCCAGGGCGGCAATCAGTTCGTGCCCGTCCAGGTTATCACCGGCGACAGCTACCGCAACGCGCTGTACCTGCGCCGCATCATGTCCATCGCCGCGGGCGAGAACCACGCGCTGGCGCTGGACGCCGACGGCACCGTCTGGAGCTGGGGCGACAACAGCAGGAGCCAGCTGGGCCGTACCGCCACCACCACCGTCACAGACAGTGCCTATCGCGGCGTGGCGGCGAAAATCACCGGTACCACCACGTACGCCTCCATCGCCGCCGGCGGCAATGTCTCCGCCGCCATTACCTCCGCGGGGGTCATGTCCACCTGGGGCGACGATACCTATAAGCAGGTCTCCGGCGCGCAGGTTGTGACCGGGCAGAAAATCGCAAGCGTGGACTTTGGCGGAAATCAGGCCGCAGCCCTCACCACCTCCGGCGCGGTCTACGTCTGGGGCACCGGCGTCACCGTTGACTCCAAGTCCCCGACCACCAGCATCATCAGCGGTGTTACCTCCATTGCTGCGGGCAGCGCCCACACCCTGGCCCTCAAGAGCGACGGTACCGTCTGGGCCTGGGGCGACAATACCCACGGCCAGCTTGGCAACGGGACTACCCAGAAGAGTGTCGTTACCCCCGTCCAGGTGCTCCTGCCCAACAAAAAGGCCCTTACCGGCGTAGTGTCCATCGCTGCGGGCGGCGATCACTCCGCGGCGCTGACATCCGACGGCCTCATCTACCTGTGGGGCAGCAACTCCAAGGGCCAGATCGGCGATGGCACCAACTACGACCGCTCCACCGCTACAGTGGAACGGGCGCTGACCGGCGTGCTGACCCCCGCCAGCCTGACCAGCTACCTGACCAGCAACAGCATCACCCTCCAGAAGAGCGGGAGCTATAAGGCCTCCGTGGCGCTGGGCGGCAGCCATACGGTGGTCATGACCACTCCAGGCGAGCTCTACGCCTGGGGCGGAAACGCCAGCTATCAGCTGGGCAACGGCCGCGTCAAGGACCAGCAGCTGACTCCCGCAGCCGTGGGCGCGGACACCAATCTGGTGCCCGCCTACGCCGCCATCGTTGAGCCCACCGAGGGTATCACCGGTGCCATGCTGTCGAACTATACCTTCGAGCAGTTGGTGGCCTCTTTTGCCACCCTGCCCACCGCTGAGGAGACCGTGGAGGCCCTGGGCACCGCGGAAGAGGAGAGTCCCGTCCGGGCGCTGCGCTCCTCCCTGGCTTTGGTGCCCGACATGAGCACCGTAGTAAACCTTACCGGATCCAACACGCTTTACGACTTCAACTCCAAGAACCCGCTGCCCGAAAAGGTCGTCCTGGGCGACGGGCAGACCTTCCTGCTGGATAAGGGGGCGGTGTACCAGTTCAGCGACTTCCGCCTGAACCTGCTTCGCAGCCGCAGCCAGGAGGTGAAGAGGGTGGAGGATGTCACCATGACCTCCACCAATCCCAACTTCGTCGTCGATGACGACTGGATCATCACCGCCAATCCCGATGAGCGCTTTGAGTCTACCGTCGTCACCGTGTCCGACCGGCTGGGCAACGAGATGGGCCGGTTCACCCTGGAGTACCGCCACGAGGACAGCGAAGTCCTGGTGGACGAGGCGGGCATCGACACCTCCATCGTCGCGACGCCCGCTGTGGCCTCCGGCGACAACTTCTCCGTGGCCCTCATGAGCGACGGCTCCGTCTGGGCCTGGGGCAGCAACGACAAGGGCCAGCTGGGCAACGGCGTCACCTCTGCGCAGCTCGACTTCGCCATGGTGCCCACCCAGGTCCGCGTCAAGGACACCGTCAATGGCGATTACCTCACCGGCATCGTGAAGATTGCCGTGGGCAGCGACCACGTGCTGGCGCTGGATAAGAGCGGCAGCGTCTGGGCCTGGGGCGGCAACCAGAGCGGCCAGCTGGGTATCGGCACCACCAGCGCGATGGAGAACCTGCCCACTAAGGTGCTCCAAGGAAAGCAGGGCTGGGAGGCCTATGCTCAGGCCAACAATCTCGTTCGTCCCGCCAGCAGCCTGAATACCGCCGGGGACAACGTCAACACCGCCTACACCGCATACCTGGGCGCCTATGACAGCTACAAGAGCGCGAATCCCATAGAGCGCATCGTGGACCTAACTGCCGGCGACGCATTCTCGGCAGTGGTGGACAGTGACGGCTTTGTCTACACCTTCGGCACCAACCGCGACGGCGTGCTGGGCATCAACTATACTGCCGCCTGGGGCTACGTCTCGGAGCAGCGGGCCAGCCAGAACACCCCTATCCGCGTGGTACAGGGCGCTCAGAACACCAACAAGGGCACTGACAACCGCTATGTGGACGTGGACGCCACCCGGTTCCTCACCAACATCGTCGCCGTCGCCGCGGGCGACAACCATATGGTGGCTCTGGACCGCTATGGCGATGTGTACACATGGGGTGACAATACCTACGGCCAGCTGGGTAACGCCAGAAACTCCTCCGGCGTGAAGACCACCGAGAACGCCGCGGACCTCTATCACTCCGACAAAATCGTGCCTGTGCGTATGGCCGTCAACGACGTGTGGCAGATCGCCGCCGGCGGGGATACCACCGCCGTCATCCGCAGGGACGGCGCCCTCTGGGTAGTGGGCCGCGGCAGCGACGGGCAGATGGGCCAGGGCACCTGGACGGCGAAGAACTCCACACCCAAGCAGGCTGCAATCCCCGCCCCTGTGACCCACGTGGCCGTTGGAGACAACTTCGTGCTGGCCTCCACCGGGGCCGGGCAGCTCTACACCTGGGGTGATGACGCCTCCGGCCAGCTGGGCACCGGTGCGGAAGACGGCAGCGTCAACAAGCCCGTCCTGGTGACAAGCGAGTCCGACGTGCTGGGCCTGTCCGCAGGCAAAGACTATGCCCTGATTCTCCGGGCCGACGGCACCGTCAGAGCCACGGGCTCCAACAGCGCGTACCAGCTGGGCACCCTCGCCGTCGCCAAGGATGGCAAGGCGGAAGAGCCCGTTCTCGTAGGCACCGCAAAGAGCCTGCGTACCCTCAACCTCAAGTATTGGGACGACAGCGGCAACGCCGTCCTCACACCCTATCTCTTCACCGTGACGGCAGGCGACGTCATCACCATCGCCGAGGATCATCTCACCACCCGCGAGGAGTCCGGCTTTAACCTCATCAACGGCGTCTCGGCCGGTGAGGTGGACGCCGCCGGCGTGACCTACCGCTCGATGGACGAGAGCGTCGCCACCGTGGACGACCACGGTGTGGTCTCCGCCAAAAAGTTTGGCGTGACCTATATCATCGCCACCTATCAGCCTAAGGACAGCGCGGGCGAAAGCGTGGGCGAGCCGTTCAGCGGGTTCTTCCGCGTGCAGGTCATGCCACTGCCCGACGCCAACGACCCCACTCCCAGCGTGGTCTACCCGATGGTCAGCGCCGGCAGCGACTTCACCGTGATCCTGCGGGACGACGGATCGGTCTACACCATGGGCAGCAACGCGCTCAGCCGCCTGGGCGTGATCAACGCCAGCTCCAATACACTGACCTCGCCGACTCAGGTGCTGGGCGCGGGCAGCGCCATCAAGGTGGCCGCCGGGTTCGACTTCGCCCTGGCCCTCACCGCCAACGGCCGCGTCTATGGCTGGGGCAACAACGCCAAGGGACAGCTGGGCAGTGCCAGCCCCGCCGTCATCTCTGTGCCCACCATTCTGTCGGCGCTCTCAGGCCTGAACGTGGTGGACATCTCCGCCGGGAAAGACCACGTCCTCCTCCTCACAGCCGAGGGCAAGGTCTACGCCATGGGCTCCTACGCCAACGGAAAGATCATAACCACTGTCACCACCGGCACCACCACGGGGCCTGTGTACGTCAGTCTGCCCGATCATGTCCAGCCCTACGCGGTCTATGCCAACGAGAACACCAGCCACGTGCTCACCCGCAGCGGCGACGTGATCAGCTGGGGCCGCAACACCGCCAGCAGCTTTGACAACGGCCAGTTCGGAGCTGCGTCCGTGAACGCCTACGGGCCTCTGTACGCCGACGCGCAGAGCAATCTGGTGGCCGTATCCGCGGGCGGCAACAGCGTGCTCGCCATTGCCAATGACGGTAAGGTTTGGGCTTGGGGCAAGAACGACCAGGGCCAGCTGGGCGTGGAGAACACTACAGCCGGTCTTACCGACGTGCGGGCCGCGACCAAGGACACCACTTTCAACACCACCGACAGCGTGGCCATCGAGGTCAGCGTGGGCGGCACCGGCTACGTCCGCTACGCGGGCACTACCGGCGACGGCGCCACCGTCCAGACCGTGAAGGCGGCGGGCAGTAACGCCTACGGCCAGTGGGGAGTTGACACCACCGGCGCCTCCAGCTCCACCGCCCAGAACGTGCTGGCCGGCGAGGCCGCCCTGGTGAAGACCGACCATATCGACGACATCATGGGCATCTCTACCTCTGCCTACGGCAGCTTTACCATAGCCTATGACAACGATTACGGCACCGTTTACGGCTGGGGCCGCAACGACAAGGGCCAGCTGGGCGACGGCACATACGGCGACAAGTACCTGCCCGCCATCGTCCTGATGAATGGCGGCGGCAGTTACCTGGATGTCTCCAGCGTCATCCTAAACGGACAGACCGACCTACCCACCTACAACGCCACCCTCCGGGTGATGGATAAGAACACCAGCGGCAGCACCGCCAGCCTTGCTGTCTCCGGTACGACCGGCAGCACCGTGTCCGGCCTGTCGGGCGCCACGGTGGCTGTAAGCGTAAACGTGGCGACCGACTACGCCCTCACCGCCGTTTACCTCAGCTTTAACGGCGGGTACACCCAGACAGTCCATATGAGCGGAAGCACGGGCGCAGTCACCGGTTCCTTCGTCCTGCCCTCCGAGAGCGTTACCGTCAACGTCGTTATCGAGCGGGCGGCGGGCAACAGTGTGCCTGTGTACACCTTCGGTGTGAGCAAGACCGGCGCCGGTACGGTTACCTGGACGAATGAGAGCGCGGCAACCTTCCCAACGGGCACCTATGTGACCGTAAAGCTCCTGCCCGGCGAGGGCGGAGACTTGGGCAGCCTCACCCTCACCAACGTTACCCGGGGCACCACCTACCCTGTGGCCTTCACCGGCGACGCCGCCACCGGGTATACCGCCTCCTTCGCCATGCCCAGAGGCAACGTGGCCCTGAACGCCGCTTTTATGGCGGGCGCTGCCGCCAGCTACAGCGGCTCCATTACCGTGACCGACTCCAACAACGCCAAGACGGGCGACCCCAGGATTACAGGTACCGGCGTGGTTCAAGACAGTACCGATCCGCTGCGCTTCACCGCTCCGGCGGGTGCTCTGGTGACCATCACCAACCAGGCCGCCACCAACTACTACACGACCATGACCGTCACCTCCGCCTCTGGGGACGTCCGGGTCGTGAACAGCGACCTGACTGTCGCCAGTTTCATCATGCCCGCGGGCAACGTGACTGTCACCGCTTCCTACTACAGGACCGCACCCACCTACACCGCTACCCTGGACGTGCTGGACAGCTACTCCAGTCACAGCACCGCTACGCTGCGTCTCAACGGCATCCCTTACACCTCCACCGTGTCCCGCGCAGGCAGCAGCATCGGCGTTTCCGTAAAGTATACCGATGGGTATAAGGTCACCGGTGTCTTCCTGGAGATGGCCAATGGCTACGTTCAGTACGTGGCCCTGACCAACGACACGGCGAGCAAGACTGTCACCGGCTCCTTCCTCATGCCTGCCGAGGACGTGAAGGTGGTCGTGGCGGTGGAGCGCGCCGCGGGAGATACCGTGCCCCGCTATCGGGTCAACGTCTCCAGTACCGGAGGCGCCGCCGGGCTCAAGAACGTGACCCTCACCAGCGGCGCGGCCAGCCTGCCCATGGGGACCGAGGTGACCGTGAACCTGACCCCCGACGCGGGCAACTACCTGAAGAGCCTGACCCTCACCAACGCGGTGCAGAGCACGGTCTTCCCCCTGGCCTTCACCGGCGACGCGACCAACGGGTATACCGCCGCCTTCACCGTGCCTGAGAGCGCCGTAACCCTCACCGCCGTCTACGAGGCGGCGGCCCAGAGCGGCTACAGCGGCATCGTCACCGTGGACGACAAGTCGGGCAGCGCCTTCAACGGCACCCTGAGCGTCTCCGGCACCGGCGTGACCTGGATCGGCACCGCCAAGACCTTCACGGCTCCGGCGGGTACCGTAGTCACCGTCAACACAGGCAGCAACTCCGGGTTCTATCCGCTCATCACCGCCACGCCGGGCGTGACCGGCAGCGGTATGGTGCTGCATGCGGTGAATACCGGCAGCACCGCCACCTTCGTCATGCCCGCCGACAGCGTGGCCGTTACCATCAGTTTCCGCTACGGCGCGACCTCCACCATGCGGTACGACACCATCATTGCCCCCGATGATACCCTCTCTACCACCCTCACCACCGGAGACGAGCTGCAGATTATCCGCAGCGAGATCGAGGGCGTCCTGGGTTACACCATCTACGGAAAGAACACCTATGTGCCAAGCAGCCTGACCTTCCGCTCCACAAACGAGAGCGTGGCCACCGTGGACGCAGAGGGCCTTGTCACCGCGCAGAAGATCGCGGGTTACAGCTACATCATCGTCATGGACGACAAGGGCAACACCGGGTTCCTGAAGGTTAACGTAGTCCCCGTGGCCAGCAATGGCGGCATCGACGCTACTTTCCCGATGGTGGCCGTGGGTGCGAACCACAGCGTGGCCCTGAAGAGCGACGGTACCGTTTGGGCCTGGGGCGACAACACTTACGGGCAGTTGGGTGCTGGCCAGAGCATCGCCTCCGCCACCACGCCCATCGAGGTGCAGGTGCGCGACGCGGGCGGCATTCAGACCCCGCTGACCGGCATTGTCAAGGTCGTGGCGGGCGGCAGCCATACCCTGGCGCTTACCGCCGACGGCCGCGTCTACGCCTGGGGCGAGAACACCGGCAACACCCTCGGCACCAGCGACGCGGGCGCCAGCGCCTCCGCCAAGGTTTATACCGCCACCCTGGTCTACGGGCCTGACGGCTCCAAGGGCGGCTACCTGGGTGCGGACAAGACCCGCAGCTCCGCCATCGTGGACATCGCGGCGGCGGGCTATGTGGGCGCAGACGGCAAAACCGTGCGCCAGTACTCCTTCGCGCTTGACTCCACGGGCCGGATCTTCGGCTGGGGCAACAACTACCACGGAGTAGTGGACCCCAGCGACAACACCGGGAAGGCCACCATCGTGACCCTGCCCAGAAACATCAGTGACAGTAACCCCGTTCTAAAGGACGGCCTGGCCCTGTCCGCTGACAAGGCGGCGGCCAATATGCGCCTGCTTAAGAAGGACGGCCAGATCATCACCTGGGGTGAAAACAGCTATAACGCCTACGGAAGCTACAACACCACCACCGAGACTCCCGACCGCGCCATCCTGGACGGCCGCGCATTGGCTGTGTCCGGCGGCATCTACAACGCCGCCGCCATCACCACCACCGGCCTGGTCAAGACCTGGGGCGGCACGCCCGATACCCGGTACGCCAACGGCTGGCACGAGGAAGCCTATGACGAGGACGGTGCTGCGGTGACCCATATGGTTGCGACCACCTATGATAAGCCCACTGCCTTTACGGCGCTCTCCCTGGGGGCCGGCAACACGGTCTTCGACGCGGAGACCGGCACCTTCGTGACCGAGACCATGACCTTCCCTATGGGCGTGGACATCTCTGAGTACCTGCAAGTCTCCTACGCGGATACCGGCAAGCTGTGGAGCGTGGGCAAGTTCGAAAAGCTCCCGGGCAAGACCGCAGAGGACGACCTCTACGGTCCCGCTCTGGGTCAGGGCGGCAATATGACCCTGAACGGTGCCGGCGAGACCGTGCCCGTCGACTTCAGCAAGGCGCCCGCCACCTTCCTGACTGACGGCACCCCCGTCTGGGAAAGCGGCGACGGCACTCTCTGGGGCGTGCCCGGCCAGGTGTCCATCGGCAGCGCCGGTATGCCCGGCTCGTACATCGGCGGCGTCATCACGGCGAAGAACTCGATTTCCGGCGTGGACGGCCACAGCCTGATCATCAAGAACAACGGTTCCCTCTGGGCCGACGGTAACAACAGATCCAGCACCCTGGGCGAGGGCACCCACAACTCCAGCGATGTTCCCGTCCGCGTAGGCGCCTCCTACTTCCTGCTGGAGGACTACACCGTCTCCATCGAGGAGGGCGAAAACTACCAGTTCCACTACGAGCCCAGAATCTCCGCCTTCAACGTCCTCAACAATGTGGAGGAGAGCAGCAGCGACGTGAAGCTGACCTGGTTTGTCTGGGATGAGACCGCGACCTCCGAGACTCTGGGGAACACCCACAGCAGCGAGAACGATGTTATAAGCGTCTCCTACGACCCGAATAGCGCCACCGCCAACGACAAATTCGCCACCATCCACGGTAAGAAGACCGGCACCTCCTACGTCATTATCTCCGTGGAGAACGACGCGCTCATTGTGGGCACCTTCAAGGTACAGGTGCGGCCCAAGTCCTCTGCCGTGGCCACCATCGGCCAGGAGGGCGGCAAGTACCAGGGTATGTACGACGCCTATAACGCCGGGCTTGCCAGCAGCACCGGCACCGCCGACGGCGAGGTTTTGGCGCTCGGGAATACCGAGAGCCTGACCGCGCGCAGCAGCGTCGCCTTCCCGCAGGTCGCTGCGGGCACCAGCTTCAGCGCGGCCCTGGCGGCCGACGGCACGGTCTGGGCCTGGGGTTCCAATGAGTACGGAGAGCTGGGCCAGGGCGTCTTCTTCGGCTCCCACGCCGCGCCCCAGCAGGTCAAGCAGATCACCACCGTCCTGGGCGGCGACGGAACCACCACGGAAGTGGTGAGCTACCTCAATAACGTCCGCAAGATCGCCGCGGCGGGCAACTTCATCTACGCGCTGAAGAACGACGGCACGGTCTGGGCTTGGGGCCGCAACGACCGGGGTCAGTTGGGCCTGGGCGCCGGCTCTGCCGCCAAGGCGGCCTATGCCACCCAGGTGCGTAAGGGCGGGCAGATCACCTCCACCTACGCAAGCGACTTCATCCAGGAGATCGTGGACATCGCGGTGGGCGGCATTGACGATGCGCATGGCTTTGCGCTCATGGTTCAGAGTGCCTACCGCAAGGAGGCAGTCTGGGACGCGGCCGCCGGTGAGTACGTGGTCAGCAGCTACACTAACGGCACTAACCTCTATGGCACGGGCGACAACACGGCCTATCAGCTCCTCAACAGCACTACCGCCATGTACCAGCAGCCCGTCGCCATCCGCACTTCGGGCAACATTGTGGCCCATGTGGCCGCAGGCGAGGACGCGGTGTCCTACATCCTGCTGGGCAACGGCTCCGTCATGGTCAATGGCCGCAACACCGAGCACCAGTTCGGCAACGGCGCGGCCGACGGCGCGAGCGGAATCGCCACGCTGCCCTACCGCGCGATGGCCGTGGCCGGAGGCAACAGGCAGGCCATGGCAGTGACCTTCCAGACCCAGCAGACCACCGACGGCAAGTATGTGTCCGTGGCCGCCAGCGCCACCGGCACCCTCTATGGCTGGGGCTACAGCTTTGCCGACTCCAATTATCTGCCCTCACAGCTAACCGACAGAAGCGCGACCGGTTCCCAGGGACAGCGGGACGACGTGCTCCTGGTGGGCGGCGGCGGAAGCATGTTCACCAGCAACGACAACGGCTACCTCGTCTTCACCGGCGACAACGAGTACGGCCAGTTGGGCAACCGGGACAACAGCGCTACCAATACCGCCACGACCCAGGGCAGTACCTTCGTGGTCAAGCAGGGCGCCACCAGCGTCAACCAGGCCAATGCCGTGAAGGATGTGCTGGGCGCAGCCTCCTCCACCGGCGGCGTGCACTCCCTGTTCGTCGACCCCGACGGCAACGTCTGGGCCATGGGCCAGGGCGCCGCGGGCCAGCTGGGCGCGCAAAACCTGCTCAGCACCGTTGGCACTCCCTCCACCGCGAGCAGCTTTGCCGTGAACGTGGGCGGCAGCTTTGTCCTGGAGGGCAAAACCTTTGAGACCAGCCTGGCGAGGGGGGAGACCCTGCCTCTGGCCGACCTGCTGGGCAACTACACCGTCACCAAGGGCTTTAACCTCGTCAGCTCCGCGCCCGTGGCCCAGAGTCTGACCGCGGCGGCAGGCTACTCCGTCAGCACCTCCAGCACCGACGTGAGCATCGTCACAGTGGATGGATCCGGCGTCCACGCTGTGGGCTATGGCACCGCATACATCCTGGTCACGGTGACCAGCGGCGCGGATACCCGCCAGGCACAGTTCAAGGTCACCGTGCTCAAGCCCTATACCTATGCCGACGGCACGCAGGAGACCGTGGCCTACGCGCAGGTCTCCGTGGGCGAGGACTTCGTCCTGGCTCTCAAGGCCAACGGCGAGCTCTACGCATGGGGCCGCAACGACTATGGCCAGCTCGGCCTGGGTCAGGCCAGCCAGGGCGGTCTGGAGAGCGTGCCCATGAAGGTGACCTTCCCCGACAAGGTCTGGTACGTGGACGGGGCCGGCAATACCGTGTCCGCAGACGAGCCCGGCGCAATCAAGATGACCGCCCAGCCCAAGATCGTCAAGGCCGCCGCCGGGTACGACTTCGCCATGGCGGTGGACACCGATGGCAAGCTCTACACTTGGGGCCGCAACAACGTGGGCCAGCTGGGTACCGGCAAGCGCTCCAACAGCGACAGTATCTTTGAAGCTGAGATCTACTATCCCACTCCCGTGGAGATCACCTGCTTTGCTGGCGCTCCCATTGCCGAGGTGGAGACTGGCGCGTATTACACGGGCAACGCCAGCAATCCCGTTGAGAGCGTCGCTATGGCGATCACCGAGAGCGGAGACCTCTTCGTCTGGGGCAGCGGTAACAGCCAGCAGGTCCGAGCGCTCGGCGCGTCCGCGGGCACTCATGTTGCCACCCCCGCCTACCTGCCTGTGGCAGGCGTGGTGGATGTGGGAGCCTCCACCCAGAACGCCACCAGCTATCTGCTTACCGCTTTGGGCGGCGTCGTCCTATGGAACCGCAGCCAGTGGGCCACCAACCAGTATGGTCTGACGAACCGCAACGATGTAATTCCCGGCCTGATCGCGAGCGGCGACCGGGTGGTGGACGTGGCGGCGGGTTACGGCAGCGTGTTCCTCCACACGAAGGACGACAAGGTCTACGTCGGAGGCAACAACGCCAACGGCCAGTTGGGCAACGGCACCACAACCGGCACCGATGTTAGCGGCAGCACCAGCCCCTTCGCGCTCAGCAGCGACCTTACCGGCAAGCATATCCAGTGGCTGGACGGCGGTAAGGCCACACTGGCCCAGACCAATGACGGACATCTGCTCGGCGCCGGCCTCAACACCGCTGGCGAGCTGGGCAACAATAGTGTGATATCCTCCAGCACCCTTCAGTCGGTGTTGGCTGGCGAAGCGTACCCTGAAACGGCAACTCTGGACCCCCTGGATCCCATCGAAAAGGTCATGAGCACGGCTACCAGCACCGGCAACTCCCGCGTCAACTCCAACGATACCCGTGCCACCGGCCTGAGTGCCGCCATTACCGAGAGCGGCAGAGTCTTCGCCTGGGGCAACAACGAGTACGGCCAGCTGGGCGACGTGACCATCGGTGCAAATCCCTTCACCGGCAGCTTTAACCAGAGCACCCCTGCCCAGGTGAAGTCCATCACCCTGGAGATGACCCACCCGGATTATAAGAACGGCCGCATTGTGTTTATGCTGGGCGACGATGCCCAGCGTGTGGACGGCACATTTAAGAGCAGCGCCCCGCTGAAGGCCGACGTGCGGTACTTCAACGTCTACGGGGACGCTCCCGAAAATGCCACCGCGCCGATCGTCCGCTTTGCCTCCACCGACGAGGCCGTGGTGAGAGTGGACCGCCTGAGCGGCGAGCTCTACTTCGTGGGCGTGGGCACCGCCAGAGTGGTGGCCTATGAGGAGACCAATGAGCTATATGCCGTAATGGAGATCGAGGTCCTGCCCTACGACGTGGATCTCGTGCCCGCCGAGGGAGGCGCCGGCAGCGGCACCAAGCTCACCGCCCCCGGCCTTGCCACCGGGCTCGACTTCAGCCTGGCGCTCACCAGCACGGGCGAGGTCTACTCCTGGGGCTCCAACGCCTATGGACAGTTGGGCATCCAGAAGCCGGGCACCACCTATTCCTCCACCTATGAAACGGTTACCCTCAACGGCTCCACGCCCATGACCGGCATTCTCTCCATCGCCGCGGGCGACAACTTTGCCCTGGCGGCCCATAAGGACGGGTATGTCTACGCCTGGGGCCTCAACAAGCAGGGCAGCCTGGGCCTCAACCTGGACGTGAACAGCAATGCGCCTTACCTGGAGCCCCAGAAGGTGAAGTGGATTACCCCCAGCAGCTCCGCCTACCTGGGCGGTGCGGACACCGGGCGCATCGTCAAGGTCTTCGCCCACGGCAACAGCGCCGCCGCCATCAGCGAGCGGGGCGAGGTCTACGTCTGGGGCGAGAATAGCTCTTATCAGCTGGGCGCTCGGAGCACAAACACCACCTTGCTCTCACCTGTAAAGGTGCCTGGCATTACAGGGGCTGTTGAGGTCTCCTTCGGCGCAAACAACATGGCCATCCTCACCAACGAGGGTCTGGTCTACATCTCCGGCCGGAAGAACGACGGTCTAACCGGCCAGGGCACCGTGACCGGCTACGCCCCCTACGCCCAGCCCATGCTTTCCCTGGACGGTAACGGCCAGAAGGTCTACCGTACCGGCGTGGTCCAGGCGGCCATCGGCGACAGCCATGGCATCCTCATGACCATGGAGCCCGCCAAGCGCGCCAACCCCGACCTCAGTTCTCCCACCATCGGCCAGGATGCCCTGCTCAAACATATCTACATGTTGGGCAGGAACATGGGCGGCGTGCTGGCCGATCTGTCGGCCGACAGCAGCGTCACCAACGTACCCACCGAGTATGATCGTTTCAGCGAGTCGGAGTACGATCGCCTGGTCACCCTGACGCAGGATGCCTACGACGCGGTGAAGAAGTACACTACCTATTACCAGGGCCTGACCGGCACCGACACCGAGGACCTGATCAAGACGGCCATCGACCGTGCCATTACCAAGGTAACCGAGACCGCGGCGGCCTACGGCGTGAACCCAGACACCGGCACCTTCAACAACACCGGCGCGTGGAACGCATGGATTAAGATTACCGCTGACAGGAACGACTACGAAACTGATCCCACCGGTCAGTACGCGACGGCCACGGCGGCCTATAACGCCGCGAAGGCCGCTTTGGACAGCTTTAAGGCCGGAGGCTATACCTCGGCCAGCCAGGCCGTGGCGGCGGCCACTGCTGAGGTGGCGCTGAAGAAATCCACCTATGAGACGGCGGAGAACCTGTTCCAGTGGTATGTCGCCAACAGCAATCCCGGCGACCCCAACTACGTCTACGCCGAGAACGCGAGAAACCTGGCGCTGGCCGAGTGGACTGCCGCCAACGCGGCTCTGGACGCGCTGCGGAATCCCGCGACGCCCTATGTTGTGAACGGCGCGACCTTCGCCACTTACACCGCACTGGAGACGGCCTACAACACACTTAAGGCGTCCAATGACACCTACACCGCCGGCAAACAGGTGGTGGAGAGCAAGCTCACCGAGTACAAAAACGCCGTCACCCAGGCGGAGAACAACATGAACACCGCCAAGAAAGCCTACGAGGATGCGGTGGCGACGCGGACTGCGCTCATTGCCGCGACAGGCTACACCGTGACCGGAGGCACGTACACGTACACTGCCGATAACGATATTCAGAAGGCCTATGAGACCGCGATGGTCTCCTACCAGCAGGCTAAGGCTATCCAGGCCCTGGTGACCTCCGACGAGATGAAACCCCAGGTTATGGACTACCTGCGCGCCGCTGCCGAGCAGACCGCTGCGCAGGCCGAGCTCATCACCGGCTGGGTGGCGCTCAACCCCTTTGCCCGGAAGGCCGTCATCGACAATATCGTGGGCGTGTATGCCGGAACCAACTACACCGCCGCCGTCACCGAGGAAGGCTATGTTTACATGTGGGGCAGCAACGGCTCCACCACGGGCAAGGGCTCCCTCCTGGGCGACCGCAATGAGACCGGAGTGGTCAATGTCCCCTCGCTTGTCTATGCCAGCGATGTGGGAGACGGCCGCCTGAGCGGCGTGGTCCGCCTGGCACAGACCTCCAGCAACGAATCGAACCGCCACATGCTGGTCCACAACAATATCGGCATCGTCTACGCCTGGGGCCAGAACAACAAGGGACAGCTTGGCAACAAGAACCTGATCAGCACCGCCGCGCCCACCGTGGCCGGCAGCCAGCAGATGAGTATTGACCAGAGCTCCCTGTTCCTGGACTTGAACAAGCACAACTCCGACTACCTCAATGTCCGCACCGGTCAGGGCAAGCTGCTGGTGGTGTACTCCGGCCAGTCCGGGAGCACCGGCAGCACCTATAAGTGGAAGTCCCTGGATGAGTCCATCGCAATCGTGACGCCCTCCGCCAGCGGCGGCGGCCGCAGCGCGATCATCACCGCCGTGCGTGAGGGCGAGACCCGCATCCTGGTGGAGGACATCCTCACCGGGCAGGTGGCCTTTACCCGCGTCATCATCACCGACGGCGTGACCTATCCCCAGCTCGCGCTGGGCAAGGACACCACCACCGCCCTGAAGAAGGACGGCACCGTCTGGGCCTGGGGTGACAACACGTACCGCACCATCATCGGCGGCGGGGCAGGCAAGCTAGGCTTTGGCAGCGAGCAGGAGTATATCACCACGCCCGTCCAGCTTACCTACTACCTCACCGCGCCCGTGAACGGCGAGCTGAAGGAGTTCAAAAACATTCTGAAGATCGCCAAGGGCGAGAACCATATGCTGGCGCTGGGCAAGGACGGCCGCGTCTACGCCTGGGGCGACAACAGCTACGGCCAGCTCGGCTATTCCAAGGGCACAATCGCCTATAGCAATTACCCCGTGGTGGTGGACCTGAGCGAGAACGGCGTGTATCCCAACATCATCGGCATCGCCGCGGGCGCGAATCACTCCATCGCCCTTACCGCCGATGGCGAGGTCTGGACTTGGGGCAACAACGAGCATGGTCAGTTGGGCGACGGCACCATCACCGGCGCCAGCGCGGACAACTATAAGCCCCGCAAGATGAACGGCTTTGGCGGCCTCGACCTGGACAACGTGCTGGACGTGGCGGGCAACGCCGTTGCAACCGCAGTCCTCCTGACCGACGGTACCGTCTGGACCGTGGGCGGCAATACCAACGGCGAGCTGGGCGCGGGCTATCTGCCCAGCGAGCTGGCCTACAGCACCAAGCTGGTGCGCGTGGAGTACAGCGCCGAAAGCCGCGACTATGATGACAAGCTGGTGGAGAGAGAAGAGATCATGGGTGTCAACCGCATCGCGGGCAGCGGCTATAACTTTGCCGCCGTCACCGAGGGCAAGGAGGTATACACCTGGGGCTCCAACTCCAGCAGCCAGCTGGGCGCAGAGGATTGGTACCAGGCCATTGAGCCGGGCGGCGAAGAAATGTACAGCAGCTTCCCGTATTCTGTAAAGCCCGTCAAGGTGCAGGTACAGATGCGCGACAAGGATGGGAACCAGGTCACCGGCATGGGTACCACCCTCAGCAACGTGGTGGACATCTCCATCGGCGGCTATGAGGGCAACGTTCAGATGCTGGCCGTCACCATGGACGTGACCTACGACTATAGCAACGACCTGCAGACCGTGGTCCAGCGCACCTACCGCTCCTGGGCCTGGGGCTCCAACGAGGAGATGAAGGCGGGCAAGAGTCTGGCCGAGGGCGACGAGCTGCCCCGTGCCAACGAGATCAATATCTTCGGCGATAAGCTGACCGGCACCAGCCTGCTGCCCGAGGGCGTCTACCTCAAGGGCGTAGCCGCCGGCGGCAGACACTCCGCCGCCTTTGACACCCGTGGCATCGTCTGGACCTGGGGCAACAACAGGTATGGCGAGCTGGGCAACTTTGAGTACCGCACCGTGGAGAAGGACATGGTCGAGTTTGAGTCCATTCCCACTTTGGTGGACGAGGCCCATATCGCTATTTACGAGGTCACCGAGGGCGTGGACGAGGAAGGCGAGCCCATCCGCATCGAGACTGAGACCTACGACTTCCAGGTCAAGAGCGCTACTCCGGCTTACACCGGCATCGCCGGCAACGTGGCGGAGACGCCCAGCGAGACCCATGACATCATCGCCAAGTACCTCTACTCCTTCTCCGTGGACAAGGAAGTGGACGAGGAGAAGACCCTGGCCCTCAAGTACGAGGCCCTGGACGGCGATCTGATGGAGCTTAGCGGCACTTACCTGACGGCCGAGGATGTGGTAAACCACACTGAGGGCTCCGACGCGGCAACCAAGGAGCGGCTGGTCGGCACCCGCAAGCAGAACATCACTTTCTCCAACGACGGTCTGGAAGATCGAATCGTCACCTACGACGACGTGACGCTCAAGGCGGCGGCGGATAGCTTTGGTCCCACCCGCCTGGTGGTGCGCTACGTTCCCGAGGAGGGCAGCGAGGAGGGCGACTGGTCTATGACCGGCGTGGCCCTGATCCGCGTGCTGGGCGAGGACCGCATCGAGGCGGTCACCGATCCCGTGTCCGGTGCGGCGACGGGCCAGTACGAAGTGGCGCAGGAGTTCCTTGCCCTGCCCAGCATCGCGTCAGGCGAGAGCTTCAGCATGGCACTGCGGATCGATGGCCAGGTCTACACCTGGGGCAACAACGACCACGGCCAGTTGGGCAACGGCAATAAGACCACTACCCTGACCCCCAGCATTGTGGACTTCGGTTTTACCAACGGGGAGTATATCACTAAGATCGCCGCCGGCGCGAACCACGCCATGGCGCTGGATAGCACGGGCAACGTGTGGGTCTGGGGCGACAACACCTACAGTCAGCTGGGCCTGGGCGTGGACAAGAATACTCTGGAGTACTCCCTCAAGCCTGTGCGGATCGACAGCCTGCCCGGCAACGTGGCCATCACCGGCATCTTCGCCTCGGACAAGAGCAGCTACCTGCTGGACGCCAAGGGTACCGTGTATGCCTGCGGCATTGGTGAGACCTTCATGGAAGAGGGCTACGGCACCACGCCTGTGGCGCTGAGCCTCTTGGGCCGCACCATTGAGATCTCCCAGGGGTACGCCCTCAAGGGCAGCGGCACCGTGTGGGAGCTGCCTACCAGCAGTAAGGATGCCAACATCGCCCGGGCCGACCTGGGCAAGTTTAAGGACACCAGCAGCAAGAACCGGGACATCGTAGCCATCGCCGCCAGCACCGACCACGAGGAGGGCATTGCCAACAGCCACCTGCTCCTGCTGGACAACCAGCGCCGTCTGTGGGCCTCGGGCAGCAACTACTATGGCCAGGCCGGCGTGGTAATAAGCGCGAACCCCGCCGACGAGCACTACGCGGAGCAGAACGACGGGGCCGACATCACGCTGAATCAGGAAGCGGGCACCTCCAGCAGTCAGTACATGATGCCTGTCCGTTTTGAGACCAGAGACAGCAACGGCAAGTATGTCTACAAGCAGGTAAAGAACGTCACCGCCATCACGGCAGGGGACGGGTTCAGTGCGGCCATCGCCAAGGAGACCGTCACCGACGGAGTCACCGGCGTTGCCAGCGATGTGTACAACCTCTTCGCCTGGGGTGCCAACACTCATGGGCAGCTGGCCCAGGGAGACGGCGTGGTCCTTGGGGAGGATGCCCGGTTCCCGCTGCGGGTGGAGTACCAGACCGGGCAGACGGGTGCCAGTGCCAGCGTTCTGGCCGTATCGGCCGGCAGCGGCCACCTTATGACCCTGAAGGGCGACGGCTATATGTGGAGCGCCGGCGACGACACCTATGGCCAGCTGGGCGACAATCTGAGCGGCACCATCTCCAGCGAGCTTGTAATGGTGGGCCGTCAGCATATCACTGTGGTGCCTACCGGCCTTACCCTCGTCCAGGGCGACGAGGTCAACATTACCAGCGGCAGCACCGCCACCATCAGCGGGACGAATGTACCCGCGTTCCAGGTCACCTTCGAGGCAGGCGTCAACCTGCTCCTGAAGGATCTGGGCAGCAACGGCAGCGCCACCTGGAGCGTCACCAGCCTGAATACCGACATACTCACCGTCGAGACGGATGCCAACGGCGACTATATCCTCCATGCAAGCAAGATGGGCCAAACCATGTTGGAGGTCAAAGTCGCGGGCCTGTCCACCGCCGCTTACGTGACCGTTCGCGTCATGGCCGACCCCAACTCCCGTACTACGCCCATGGTGGCGGTGGGTCTTGACCACACGCTGGCCCTCAAGAGCGACGGCTCCGTCTGGACCTGGGGTGACAACTCCAAGGGCCAGCTGGGCCGCAGCGACTACGCGGATATGGGTCAGGTCGTGTTCCCGCACATGGTCAAGCAGGCCGTGGAAGATGGCCTCATCAGCTTGACCGGCGTGGACGGCAGCACCTCTGAGGCCGACGCCTATGCGGCCTGGCTGGCCGCTGGGGCTGAAACGAGTTTCCTCTCCAGCGCAAGCTGGTTCGACAAGGACCCCGTGGTCTTCGTGGCCGCGGGCGCGGACAGCAGCTACGCCGTCACCCTGAGCGGCAGAGCCTACGCCTGGGGCGGCAACGCCGACACCAAGCTGGGTATCGGAACCGACGATGCCTCCGTCAGCGTACCCACCTATATGGTGAACGCCTCCGGCGGTAAGGTGACCTCTGGTGCCATGATGGTGGGTGTGGACAGCGCCACCACCGTGGACGGCGTTCTGGACAAGGCTTTCCTGCTCGTCAGCGAGAACGGAAAGAGCGCGATCTACGCCTCCGGCAACACCTACTACAAGGCCGACCATCTGCCCACCGCCATCGGCGACGCCGAGGCCGTCTCCTCTGTCAGCGGCAGCTACGTCCTGCAGAACGACGGCAGCGTTTGGCAGATTGAGGGAGACAGCTGCAAGAAACGCATCCTGGGTTTCCAGGGCAAGCTGGGCACCAGCGAGAGTGACACTGAGCTGCCCATCATCAAGCTGGCCCACGGCGACGGGCACCTGCTGGCGCTGGACATCAACGGCAACGTCTGGGCGCTGGGCAGCGACGCGCTGGGGCAGGGCGGCCAGGGCAATCAGGACGCGAGCCATCCCAGCCTGACCGCGCCCAAAAAGGTGGTCAAGGGCGCCCAGCCGGGCGACCTCTACCTCAGCAGGGTACAGGACATCGGCGCGGGCCGTGGGTTCTCCTTCGCCCTGACGGCGGACGGCGCGCTCTACGGCTGGGGCGATAACAGCCTGGGTCAGCTGGGCGTGGAACCCGCCGTCACCGGCGAGAATGCCACCGAGTACGATGCGCCCACCCTCGTCTCCAGCCAGGGCCACAACCCCCTCGCCATCTTCAATGGCTTTGACCAGACCTTTGTCATGGACGACAGCGGTACCCTCTGGGGCACCGGCGTCAACGACAAGAAGCAGCTGGCCAACGGCACCACTGAGAATGCCAGGGGCCTTACCCTTGTGGGTGATAACACCCTGAAGGTCACCCTGAGCGAGAATTACCGTATCGTAAACGACGAGGTGGAGTTGGGCGACTACAAGCTCGCCGCGGGCGCGACGATCCCCAGTGACAATACCCTGCGCTACACGCTCAACACGGACGCCGGTACCGGCGACCCCATGCTCAATGGCCAGGGCAAGTACACCTACATCGAGGATGTGAACGGCGACTACTACTTCGATCCCACCGCGGTGCGCGTGGTGGAATACGGAACGTTGTATCTGCCTGAGGACGTCCTTTACTACATGGACGCCGAGTTCACCGCCTTCTGCATGTTCACAGGCGGAGCCGCCAACAATTACGGGTACGTCTTTAAAGGGAATAACGACAAAACTATCTCCGTGGAGGCCGAGAAGGTAACTCCCAGCGGCGGGTCTACGGAGTATACCCTGAATTACCTGAAGACCGAGGCCGCCGGAACCGGATACATCCAGGTGTTCGAGTCCAGCTCCGCCAAGAAGTACCGCTACATCAAGGCCGTGGTGCTCAATGAGGTGGAGACCGCCACCTCCGGCGTGGATTATGAAAACTGGGTGTCCGCGGGCAGCGACCCCAACACTAAGCCCGTCAAGGACGACAGCGCCCTGGCCTCTCCCAAGGTGGTCACCGGCAGCGGCTTTACCCTGGTGCTCCGTTCTGACAACTCCCTGTGGGCTTACGGCCTTAATGCCTCCGGCCAGCTTGGCGTGGGCAAGGACTCTGGCGGAAACCCCTTCCTGAACAATAAGGACGGCGCCACCGATCTGATCTATGGCCTGGATGACCCTGCCGAGGTCAAGGCCTATCTCCTCACGCCGTCCTATGGCCTGGGCCCAGAGCAGGTAGACTCCAACGGGCGCTCCACCATCAAGTTTGTGTCCATGGCGGCGGGCTACGACCACAGCCTGGCCGTGGACGAGGACGGCAACGTCTGGGCCGCGGGCTCCAACGCGCACGGACAGCTGGGCCTGCCCACGGACCAGGTCACCAGGTTCGACGTGTTCGTCAAGGTACTGGATACCGGCGACCTGAACGGCAGACACATCGTCGACGTGGCGGCGGGTGAGGGCTACAGCCTTGCCCTGGCCAGTGACGGCACGGTCTACGCCTGGGGACTCAACGCCTCCGGTCAGCTGGGCCTTGGCTACATCAGCGACTTTGTTGACGGGCCCGCGAACCTCACGCTTACCAACGTGAATCAGATCTCCGCCGGGCGCGACCACAGCCTCTTCCTGATGGCGGACGGCAACGTCTACGCTGCGGGCAGCAACGATCTGCGCAAGTTGGGCACCGACGCCGTCAGCGTGGGTGGGTTCACCGGCGTGCCCGTCTACGTGACCGGGTCCAGCATGATGGTGGCCGTGTCCGCCGGCGACAGCCACAACCTGGCGCTGGGCTTTGGCGGGTTCTACAGCAGCTGGGGCGCCGCCGAGGGCGGCCGCCTGGGCTACCAGAGCAGCAACAGCTACGAGGGCATCAGTCAGGACTCCAACTCTGTCAACGACGTCATGGACATCGCCGCAGGCTACGACCACAGCGTCCTGCTGGATGCCGAGAATAAGGTCTACACATTCGGCGGAAACGACTACGGACAGCTGGGTCTGGGTACTATGGAGATCGGCAAGAACGAGTATACCCCCACAGAGAACAAGCGTTTCCTGGAGGACGCGGACATCCTCGTCACCAGCATCTCCGCCGGAAAGAAGTACACCGCCATCTCTGATACCACCGGCCTTATCTACGGTATGGGTGACTATGCCTATGGCGCGTATGCCCTCAAGCAGAACGACACCAACGCCGACACGCCCATTATCGTGGGTGAGAAGGGCCAGCCCACCAGCAAGCACATCGTCACCATCATCGGCAACACCACCGTGGAGGCCGAGTACATGCTCAGCCAGCGGTTCAACCTGTACTCAGACTTCTGGAATACCAGCGCGCCCACTCTGGTAAGCCAGAATACCGGCATCGCTACCCCGGGCAGCATCAACGTGGCGGACCGTAAGTTCTATGTCAACGGCATATCCTATGGCTACACCCATGTGGTCCTCTCCGCGGGCGACCAGAAGGTGGTCTACTACGTTACCGTCCTGCCCGACGGCTCCCAGAACGCGCCCGTGGTATCCTCCGGCGAGGCACACACCATCGCCCTGAGGGACGACGGCACCGTCTGGACCTGGGGTGACAACCGGTTCGGCCAGCTGGGCAAAAATGTGGCCGCTAACCCCTACGGCACCACGCCTGAGGAGCGCAAGTTCGACGGGCTGCTGGCCGAGGGCGACTACATCGTATCCGTTGCCGCCGGCGCATACCACTCCGTGGCCCTGAGCAAAAACGGCGTGGTCATCACCTGGGGCTCCAACAGCAAGGGCCAGCTGGGCCGCGGCCTCAATCCGAGCGCCGAACCCTACAGTGCCGACCCCGGCGTCGTCACCCTGCCCGGCCTGGCCGCCGACGACCGCGTCATCAAGGTCGTCGCCGGAATCGGTCATACCGTGGCGCTGACCTATCACGGCCGCCTCTACACCTGGGGTGACAACCAGTACGGCCAGTTGGGCATCGGCACCAGCGGCGCGGGCAGCTACTCCGCAAGCCCCGTGCTGGTCACGGGCCTCTCCAAGGTCATCGACATCTCAGAGGGTACCCGCAGCAATACCATCCGTGTCGTGCGGTACGACGGCACCCTCTGGGGCTGGGGCGACAACCTGACCGGCCAGATCAACACCAAGTCCAACGCCGGCAAGTACGATATCCCCACCATCATGAAACTGGACCTGACCGTGCTCGACCCCGGCGAGAAGATCATCAAGCTGTACGACGGCAATAACTTTACCCTTGCTATGCTCAACACCGGAAAGATGCTCAGCTGGGGCAACAATTCCAAGTGTCAGCTGGGCCGCGCCACCGCCACCGATGCGGAGGCGAAGACGCCCAACCGCGTCGTGATTAAGGACAATTCCGGCAATCCCGAGTATGTGGTGGCACTGGCCTCCGGCTCCACCAGCGGTATGGCGCTCACCGCCAGCAAGAGGGTCTACAGTTGGGGAGACGGCTCCTATGGCCGCCTGGGCCTGGGCAGCAAGAACGACGTGGCCGTGCCCACTCTGGTGCAAAAACTCATCACGCCCGCCGTAGAGGATTCCAGTGGTGCGGTCACCACCCCCGCCGTGCTTGAGCCCTTCGCAGCCCAGGGCATCTCCGCCAGCGGCGCCTTCGGTACTATCATTGCCATCCGTGAGAACGACGCCGGTGAGAAGTACGGCCCGCTCTACGCCTTCGGCTACAACAACTATGGGCAGATCGGCAACGGCAGACTTCTGACCAATCTGGGCGGTACCGGCGGCAACCAGCAGCTGGACGAGGAGATGGCCAAGACCTATTATCCCGTCCAGGTGCTGGGCGACGCGGCGGGCATAAAGCCCACCAATATCGTCCTGCCCGTAACCGGCACTCAGACTGTCGAGGCCAACATCAGCAAGTTCATCATCGTGAACGCTGAAAACAGCAAGCCCGCCGAGTACAAGTGGACCGTGACCGACGAGATCAAGGGCGGAAAACCCACCGGCACCAGCAACACCGTCGCCGTGGTCACGCAGAACGAGGACGGTACCTTCACCCTCACGGGCCTGGAAATTGGTTTCGCTACTTTGGTGGCCACCGACGTGGAAACCGGAATCTCGGTCTCCACCAAGATCAGCGTGGTCAGCCGCGACGCCATGCGTATTGTGGAGGTCTACACCGACAAGACCAAGGCAACCGCCAATGCCGCCAACTCCATGCAGACCCTGGTGAACAAGGGCTACCTGGCCCCCGGTGAGTTCCGCTATGAAAACGGCGCCCTGACCCTTGGCGAGATTCCCGGCGCACTGGCTCAGTCCGTCCTCAATACCACGGCAGAGGCCACTACGACCAACAAGCTAGCCAACGCGTACATTGCCTACGTGACCCCCGCCGTGGGGAGCAATACGGTCACCGTCCGCATCATACCCAGCGTTAACTCGGACCTGGTCACCCTCTGGCTGCCCAATGGCGGCGGCTATGCCGCTGTCGGTGGCGTGAAGTACACCGATTCCTCGCTGGACGAGACCCTCGACTCCAGCCTCAATCTGACCGGCAAGACCTACTACCGATTTGACAGCGTACCCGCCGACAGCCTGCAGAAACTCTATCTCCGCTTTGTGAACGAGGGCAGCGAGGTTGACGGCTACTCTTATGAGGCATGGATCAAACTCATTCTGGTGCCTGCCTCTAGCTCCACCAACGCGGAAAAGGTCTACGTCAGCAAGCAGAGCGATATGGACCTGGGCGATGCCCACAACCTGCCCAACAGCACAAAGGCCAAGCTCCAGGCCCTGCCCATCTACAACAGGAACGCAGACGGTTCCTACAAGCTGGACGCCAACGGCAACAGAATTCAGAAGACCGACGCGGACGGCAACAAGCTCTACTACGTCGTGCTCGCTGATGAGACGGGGAGTACGTCCGAAACCAAGCTTTACCTCTACGCCGAAGCCGAGGACGAGGCGTCCACCATATCCGTCCTGGGCAAGGTTGTCAACGCCGACCATCTGGCTGAGGCCAAGAGCAAGGCAGACGTCTACGACGCGGCCCAGGCGAAGTACCTCGAACTGCTGGTGCTCATGGACGCGGTGGACGGCGCGCAGACGGCGCTGAGCAATGCCGCGGCCGATGTAATTACCAAACACGCGACACTGGATTACGTAGGTACGACTGTCATCGGTGCGGACGGCACGGCCGCCGTGGCTGCTTATGATACGTTGAGAGCCGCGATTGCCAACAACAGCGACGCCGCCGCCATTGCCGCGGCGCAGCTTGCCTACGAGACAGCATTGGCAGTACTGAGTGACGCTGAGCGTGCCGCGCTTGTGGCTGCAGCCGATGTCTGCACCGCTGCCGAGGCCGCACGCGACGCGGCCCAAGCTGCCCTTATCCAGGCCCAGCAGGCTGCCAATGACGCCGCCGCCGCAGAGAGCGCCGCCGATATTGCCGCCGCCATCACCGCGGCGGAGAGTGCCATGAACGTTGCCAAGGCCGCCGTAGACACCGCCTATGAGGCCATCCACGCCGACTACTACGACGCACAGGGCTTCTCTATCCCCGCTGCCGGCACGCAGACCGCCCCCTTCACCGTCACCGCCCAGAATAACAGCAAGCAGGGCTACATGGTGAGCCTCTATCGTGAGAGCGCAGTCGCCGGGCTGGGCAATTTCACCGCCACCATCGGCCAGGGCAGCTCTGCCGCCACGTATACCGCCGTCAAGACCACCGGGACTGCGTACGACTACGTGCTGGTCATGCCCATGGACCAGCTTGCCGCCAGCACCGACGGCATCACGCTGAAGGCCACCGCCGCCTTGACAGACCTGGGCTGGGTCAAATTTGACAGCACCCTGGCCAACGTCTGGAGCGGGAACCAGTACCTGGGCAGCGCCTCCTGGTCCTTCTTTAAGCCCTCCGTTCTCAGCGGCCATGAAGAGGATGACCTCGTTCAGGTCACCGTCAAGGTCTATACCACCGAGGACGAGGTCAGCGGCCCGTTCGTGTATGAGACCTACACCGTGCGCCTGGTGGCCCTGGAGAGCGGCTACCACGTCATGCTGGACCACGAGGACATCGAGCTGCACAACCTGGCAGTGCCCGGGGAGACGAGCCTGATGCGCTACACCGGCGTGGTGGATGACGACGCGGAGAAAGTCACCATCACTGTCACCTCCGCCGCGGCGAACAGCTACGTGCAGCTGGGCGGCAACGGCCAATTCCTGCCCGGTTCCAACGAGCGGATCTTTACTCTCAGCGACGACATCACCAATATCGAAGCCGACCTGATCTTTGCGGGCGACGGCTATGTGGACGTGCCCTTCGCCGTCCGCACCACCGTGAACGGCGCCACCAAAACCGATACCCAGTATATCCGCATCTACCGCGCCGGTGCCGACACAACGCCGGAGTCCATCAAGGTGTACTTCGACACGGATCCTACACCCGGCGGCTCGGCCCAAGTGGAGGGCAGCCAGTACCTCCTGGAGGCCGAGTACAGGGCCGACCTGGGATACTACCTGGTGGCCATCACCGACGAGAGCATTACCGAGGCCGCCAAGGCAGCCATTACCGCCGCCCAGTCCGGCGCGGGCGTAGTGGGCGTATACAAGGACTTGGCTGACGCGAAGAGTGCCGCGCAGAACTATACGGCCCCTCACCTGGGGAATCCGTATGTGTACGACAACGGCGGCAGCGGCATCGATCTGACCGGCAACAAAACCACTCTCTACATCGTCATGGCGCCCACCGACGACGGCTACCCCTGCGCGATCTACACTTTGGTCATCGCCAAGATCTCCGCCAGGATTATCGCCGCCACGGCGGAGGGCACCTATGTCAGCAAGCAGCTGGTGGACCACGATAACGATCCCGCCACGGACATGGTGGAGCGGGACTACAGCTATGTGGCGGCCCAGCCGACCGACGACTTTGAGGGGACCTATACCGTCGTCGTGACTTACACCGCCAAGGGCATCACCCTTGTGCTTACCACTGAGGACGCGTACACCGGCGTCTCCCTCACGCAGGGCGGCAGCTATGTGCTGCCCGCCGCCGTGACCGATGGCCAGGGCAACGTGACCTATCAGGTGCGCCTCACCGGGGTGAAACTGAACGCGGCCGCGAACGCGGAGCAGACCGAGCTGACGCTTTACACCAAGGCGGCGGCGGGCGGCAGCGTCGGTACCAATAGGTATAAGCTGGTGCTGCGGCACGCGAAGGCCGGGGCCGGCCTTGCCAGTCTGACCGACATCAGCGGTGCCAACGAGGCCGAGATCTATCCCATCTACAAGGTGCCGGGGCAGACCGATAAGTACCATATGGCGGTGAAGACCAGCACCACCAGCGTGACCATCAAGGCCGTGGCTGCGGAAAGCCGCAGCATCACACTGATCTCCACAACCGACGGCAGCGCCGCCAGCTATGGCCGCAAGAACAACAACGACACCCGGGACATCGCCAAGCAGGACGTGACTATCCTGCTGGATAGTACGGTCAAGGAGCAGAAGGTCTACATTAAGGTCACCGACGAGAGCGGCGCAAGCAAGGTCTACGAGCTGACCATCGTTCGCCAGTCCAGCGTGACCGACGCCGACGTGCGCATTACCAACGTCAACGACCAGTCCAACCCCAAGGAAGGACATGAGGTCACCGACTATACCGGCGTGCCCAAGACCTACATCTACTACATGGACATCCTGCCCCGCAGCCTGAAGAAGACCAACGTCCGCGTCACCGCCAAGGACGTCTATGCCAAGGTGTGGGCCGGAAATTACTGGTTCAGCGTGAACGACTCCATCCTCAACAATACGGTGAACTACAGCATAAACCACCCGGGCCAGCCCCTGAACAACTATCCCACAGCTTCCGACTGGGCCGCGGCCGTAAAGAATGGCTACCCGCTCAGCGACCTCACCGTGGCTCTGGAGTTCTACAACAGTGACGGTACGCTCAATGATCTGGGCAAGGCCATGGAGACCGGCGTCTACCTGCCACTGTATGTCTTGGCGGAGGACGGCGTCACCATGAAGACCGTTCTGGCTATGCTTCGCTGGGATCAGAGCTCGGTGGCCGTCAAGAGCATCACCGCCGACTACCAGTGGACCGATGGACAGGGTACTGGCCAGACCTTCACGGCTATCCCTGCGGAGAAGCAGGCCGCCCAGACCGGCGATACCGGTGTGGTCTACAAGCTCCAAATTCCCGACACCGTGAACGTGCTGGATGTCACCGTAACACCTGACAACGCCAGCGTGAAGTACATCCTCATTGACCACGACGGCTATAAGGACGACCCCGCCTCTGCGCCTACCACGGACTATGCCATTAACGCCACCACCGGCGCGCGTACCCGTAAGGGCCTGTCCATCCCCGCCGACGGCCGCAGGATCTCCGTGCTGGTGTACACCCTCTCCGGCGAGCTGGACGCGAGCGGGAATGAGAAACTGATCTGCAACCAGTACTGGCTGGACGTGAGCAAGCTCTCCACCAACAGCACTCTGGCCACTACCAACTCGGTTACCGCCAACCCAGGCGAGGAGTACGCCCACGTCACCGACCACTTCTATACCAACGTGGGCGGCAGCGTGGTACAGAACACCTACCTGGTCTATGTCCCCAATAAAACCCCCAGCCCGCACAATACCAACTTCGCCTTCCTGCTCACCGCCCCCAGCGGACAGCTGATGGTTCAGGGTGATGGCAGCTGGATCAACTCCGGCACCGACGGGCTGGTGTCCATCACCAACAAGCCTCTGGTCAACCTCATTGATGCCTCCGAGGATGCCGCCCTGGCTGCCCTGGGTGGGTACAAGTTCGAGGTTACCGTGCTCTCGCCCTTCGGCGTCCACGAGATCGCGCGGCTGAAGAGCAGCCTGGACGAGGCAGGCTTGGAGGCCGAGTACGCCAAGCACATCCACACCTATACCATCTACGCCGTGCCTGCGGACATGGATCTGAGCATCTCCATGGAATATGTCCGGGCAGGGGAGACCACACCCGCCGCCATTACCAAGGACGGCAGCACCTACACGGTCTTCGACTACAACAAAACCGCCAACGCGTACGCAAATCTCTTCAAGGTGGAGGGTGTGAACCCCAACTCCTATATTGAGCTCCGTAAGGTCAACGCCGACGGCAGCGTAGGCGACGTGGTTGCCACCAGCAAGAACAGCACCTGGAAAAACAAGCTGGAGCTGTCCGCCAGCCTGGGCAACGCCCTGAGCACCGGCATGCCCATGGTCAGCGACGGCATGACCAGCTACTACGTGGTTGTCTACTCCACCGAGGAGGGAATCAGCGATCTGGCACCCAAGTACCGCCTGAACATCGTGCCTATGAGCAGCGTCACCGGCGTGAGGGTCTGGGTCAACTACGGCGCAACCGCCGAGCACCCTGAGGGCGTCCGTCTGGAGGCTACGCCCAGCGCCGACGGCAGCACCTTCACTGCCCCCATCGGACCCGACACCACAAGCGCCACTGTCTCCGTGGTGCCTGTGAACGCCTATGCCATGGCCGGCATGGACGTGAACGGCAACCAGCGCTTTAGCGTGACCCTCGATTGGGCCTCCTTCTGGTCCAACCGCGGCCGGCCCGACGAGCCTGGCGACGCCGCCACCGTTGCTACCGCCGGCGGATCCACCACGCTGTACGCCCAGGTCAAGGCCCAGGACGGCAGTTACTACAAGGACGGCTCCAACGAGTACGGCTACACCATCATCCTCATCAAGCGTAACGACGAGGCCACCATCAAGACCGTGGAGAACACCGCCAAGCCTCTTGCAGACGACTACCGCAGCGCGTACCGTGAAAACGAGCTCGGTGAGCCCGACGACGCCGGTACGGTATACGCCCTCTACCTCAACGGGCAGTACCCTGTGCGCGACGCCAGCGCCGACACGAGGATTACCCCCGCCGACGGCGCCAATGTGCGCGTGCAGCAGGCCGATGGCGTGTGGAGCGACTGGACCGCCGTGTCCGACATTGCCTACAACCAGCTCAGCATGGCCCGTGGCACCTACGCCGTCCAGATCAGGAGCGAGAACGGGGCCAACATCGCGGACTACACCCTGAAGATAGCCGACCGATCCACCGATGTGACCGTAGGCTTTGTCGCGGCCCGCGGTACCGCCAACGAGTACCACATGCCCTACTCTTCCATGAACTCGGCGGACAACAGCTTTGCCGGTGTGGCCCCTGTCTCCAGGGACTCCCTGCTGGAGGTTATCCCCGTGAACGGGTACGCCAAGGTGACCGCCGTCTACAAGGTGGACGCCTCTACCGGGGTAAAGACTCCCGTTGCCCTGCTGGATAAGAACGGCGTCGCTTACACGACCTACCGCTTCGGCAAGGTCTACGTCAACGTGCCCGCGAGCCCCGACGCCGTTACCTACGAGGTCACCCTCATTGCTCAGGACGGCGTCAACACGGCAACCTATACCGTCACCCTCAGCCGCAAGGACGCCGACGTGAGCGTCTACAGTGTCGGGGTGGAGGACGACATCCTGTACTCCGCCATCAACGATGTGTTCGCCTTCAAGCGGGCGGAGAGCGAGTTGGACGTGGGAATCGTCACCAACGGGGCCCTCATCATCAGCTTTGACGGCTACCTGACTGATTACAGCACCACCCTTCAGAAAAAGTACGAGATATCCTCCGACACGCTGGAGGGCGAGACCGAGCGCATTGCCTTCCGGGTGAAGGACGACGCCTTCTACGTCAGCGACGAGGTGACCCCCAACGCGATCAAGACCTACACCATCGCCATCTTCCGCACCACACACGACGTGGGCGTGGGCGAGGTGCTGGTGAAGACCGTCATCGACGGCGAGGAAGTGATCTATGCCGCCGTGGCCCGGAAGGACAACCCCACCATCTACGAGGTTGCCGTGCCCGACAAGACCGAGGACTACTGGGTGGAGGTTACCGCCAACAACAGCTACACGGACATGAAACGCACTGCGATTACTTCCTTTGACGGCGCCGCCATCGGTACCGAGATCGGCAATCCGTCGGTTCTGGGTGTGCTCACCACCGACATGGTCGACCTGATTCCCAGCAGCCAGCCCAGCGTGGTCGCCTTCCGTGTTGTGTCCTCCTCCGGCCTGCGCCAGCAAAACTACACGGTGAACGTCTACCGTCTGGAGAGCAACAACGTGCCCGGCGAGTCCACCGCCGTGGTGCCCGAGGCCGCCAACACCAACCCCAGCGGCGTGTACGTGGACAAAACCGAGCTCGCCTACGGCGTCGTTCAGGCCGACGGATACTACTACCAGGTGAACAGCCGCGAGCAGGTAAACCTGACCGTGGCGCCCTATAATGACCTTGCCCGCGTCACCCTGACTGACGCTGACGGTAATGGCTGGGGCGTGAAGGTGGGCGGGGGCGTGTTCGAGGGCCTGCCCGTGGGCACCACCTACACCGTCACCATTCTCTCGGCCCAGGGCGTGCGCACCATCGCCGCCGCGGAGAGGGCCCGAATCACCGCTGGCACCACCGAGGCCGCCATGACCGAGGAGAAGTTTGTTGCCCACATCAAGGGCATCGAGACCGCCAACAGCGCGTCCTATCCCGTGGTGCTGGACTACTTCGACAGCACCGACGTCTCCGTAAGCAGCGTGACCGTAGAGAACCCGGCTGGCTACAACGTCGAGTTCAAGAGCGAGGCCCAGCTTACCCGTCTGGCTGACGGCAGCGAAGTCTATCTCGTGAAGGTGCCTGACCTGGCCACCCGCGCCCAGTTTACCCTGGCCGGGCAGAACGACAAGCAGGTCATCACCTACAACGTCAACGCCGTGAGCGACAAGGGCGTACTGTCCGTGGTCATCCCCCTGACCGATACCACCGACGGCATCACCCGCGTCAAGTTTAACGTGAAGTCGGCCGACGGCGCGGTGAGCAAGGACCAGCTGCTCTATATCATCCGCACTACCTCCTTCCTCTCCGGGGTGACGGTCAACGGCGTGTCCTTCCAGACCGCCAGCAGCTACAGCTACACCCTGCCCGCGGGCGTGACCAAAGTCCGTATCGGCGTTACCGCCGCCAGCGACCTGGCTATGGTCCAGATCGGCGACAACGCCCAGGTCCGCGGCAGTGACAAGCGGGACATCACGGTGGATCTCACCGCCGCGAAGCCCAGCCAGGTTGTGCTGCTGAAGACCTACACCTACGGTGAGACGAACCCCGTCACCGCCGTTCTTACCCTGACTCGCGCCGATAGCGCCCTGGACGTAAAGGAGATGTTCCTGGTGCCCTCCGGTGCCACGTCCAGCGTCTCCTTCACGGCGGACAGCTACGGCAAGCGTATCGCCGCTATCCCTGCCGGCATCACCGCGGCCAGCCTGACCATCAACACCGCCTCTGCGCAGCACAGCCTGGTGCTGGAGAAGGCCGGGGTACGGGTCGGCTCAGCCACGCCTGCGGACAACGGCAACGGCGGTCTTACCTACCAGTGGAGCCTGACCGCCTTGGGGGATCTCAACGAGTATACCCTGTGGGTCATCAGCTCCAACGGGCAGAGCGTGTCCTACCCGCTGACCATCCTGCGCAAGCAGAGCGTGATCCTGGCCACCGGCCTCGTGGCCGACCGGGGCACCGAAAAACAGCAGACGGTGAGCGTGACACCCGGCAACTACAGCTACACCATCAACGTGGATAAGAGCCAGAAGAGCATCACCCTCCAGCTGACCACCGCCGATGCTTACGCCACCGTATCCAGCGGCAGCGCCCAGGGCAAGGGTATGCTGGAGATTACCCAGTCTCTCACCGGCGCCGGTGCGGCCGTGGTCTTTACGGTCACTGCCACCGACGGCAGTGTGGGCACTTACACGGTCAACGTGGTCCAGCGCTACTCCTCCGCCCGCATCTCCGCTGTGAACCTGGGCGGCGAGGTCCTGACAGAGCAGAACGGCGTCTACACCAGCGTGCGTGAGTTTACGGGCTCCCTGCCCCTGAGCATCGCCGCCGGGGAGGAGGCCACCATCCAGGTACTGGACGAGAATGGGAACGTTCTTGGCTCGGGCAGCGGCTCCACCTGGAGCATGGCCGCACTGGCCCTGGACAGCACGAAGGTCAACCGGTTCACCATCAAGGTCACCGCCCAGGACGGCAGCAAGGTGGAACGCTTTACCCTGGTAGTCCGCCGCTCCAACTTCGCCGTTGGCCTGGACAGCGTGAAAGTGTCCACCGGCTTGCACAATACCGCCAACGATCTTACCGCAGACGCCGCACGCGTCTTCACCAAGCTGCAGCCTGTTATGGACGCCGACGGCAGCGCCACCACCGTCTATGAGATGAACATCGGCAGCGGCGACACCTATGCCGACCTGATGATCAAGCCCGTCAGCGGAGCGCTGAAGCTGACGCTGGGCCTGCCCAACCTGGATGAGGTTTCGCTTGTGGGTGGAACCCTGCAGCATCGCTATACCTGGAGCGAGGTGCCCGGCGAGACCGGCCACTTCCTGGTGGATCTGAGCCGCCTGTCCAAGCTGAAAGGCGTGGACTTCAAGGAGATATACATCCCCGTACTGGTCACCACCAGCTTTAGCACGGACAGGAATGGGGCCGCCGTCACCAAGGACGCCTATACCCTGGCCTACACCATCAAGCTGGTGCGCATCAACGACAAGGATACCCTTCAGCGCATTGCGGTGGAGAGCGACAGCGCAAGCCTTGACTACACCGAGGACGGCGTGGGCGTCACCGGCATGCTTGAGAGCATCCACACCGTCGTGAACGGCAAGGACGTCTACCGCGTCACCCTGCCTGCCGCCGACGACAAGGCCGACATTACCATCGCCGCCACCGATAAGGTCGCCATGGTGAGCGTGAGTGCGCCCGGCAAGTCCGCCGCCGACCCCGTGAAGGGCGATCCCGGCGTCGTGACGCGCACCGTGCAGCTCGATGAGGAGGTCACCCGGATCGAGTTTAAGATCCGCGCCGAGGAGGCCGCCCTGGGTACTTACCGTACGGCCTATCTGGAGATCTACCGCGTCAGCAGCGACGCGGGCCTCAAGGAGGTCTACGCCTCCAGCGCTGCGGGCGGCGAAAGCCTGAAGACCCTGGCGGTTGAGGATGCCACTGTGCCCACCGGCTATGCCGGCGCGTATACCATCTGGCTCTCCAGTGCGGAGAAGTCTCTCGACCTGACGCTCACCGGTGTGGCCGCGAAACAGGGCGCGCTGGTCTCGGTCGCCAAAGACCAGGGGGGTCTTGCCGGCGCAACCGGTGCCTGGGGCCAGAACAGCCTGTCCCTCATCAGCGTGAAGGACGGAGACACCGCCGCCATCCGCGTTAAGTCCTCCGACGGCAGCGCTGAGCTGGACTACTACGTCACCTTCCGCGTGGTGGATCTGGAGCTGGGTGTGGTGAACGTGGACAGCACCGACCTGCTGGCACAGAAAGCCGACGGCACCTGGTCCTACTTCGTGGACACCGTGGACGGCAAGGACGTGGTGGTGTACTACACCATCGTGAACAAAAACCAGCAGTACGTGTCCATGGAGATCGTCACCCACAACACCAACCTGACCAACGGTGTGCCTGATGCGTTCCTCAGCGTCAGTAAGCTAAACGAGTCTGCCGACGAGCCCGCCGCCAGCATGGGCAACCGCGTCGACCGTGCCAATCAGGAGTTGGCCCCCGCCACTGAGGGCGAGCGGAGCCAGTTTGAGGTCAAGGTGGGCGCGATGGCGGATGGCGAGCTCCGCCAAAAGACCAGCTACCTGCGCATTTACCGCATGAGCAGCGACACGGTGGCTACCGTCACCATCACTTACGTGGATGCCGACGGCGTGACCCAGACCACCAAAGCGGACTTCGACCTCGCCACCGGCACCTACTCAGGCTACGTTCCCCAGGGCGTGCGCGTGGTGGACATCACTGTGGACGGGCCCAGCGACCTCTCCTACGTCCGGCTCGTGCCGGGCATGAGCGAGGCAGCCCGCAAGAGCTACACCGTCCATGACGTGGACTTCACGGGCAACAAGCTGACCCTCTCCGTGGAGGTCACCGCCATGGATGGCACCAAGGCCACGTACGCCCTGATCCTCTACCGCGAGGACACCGTGCTGGACAAGGTCATCGTGGACGGCGGCGACAACCTGAGCCCCACCGACAAGACCGTCGTCTGGTACGGCGCGGAGGTGCCCCTCTACGAGGGTATTGCCGCCAGCGCGACCGAGGCCATGATCTACCTGGAGGCCCACAGCGACCGGGTTCTGGTGCAGGCCGGGCAGCACGGCTCCGTCACCGTTCCCGACAAGAGCAACAGCACCAGTGTCTGGAATAACGGCGGCCAGCCCTACGCCCTGGCCCTCACCACCAGCGCGGGCGGTACCTACCAGTACACCGACGTGGAGATCCTCACCAAGGGCGCCTTCAATACCAACGCGGCGGTCCTGCGCATCTACCAGCGCAACGGCAACGCCGAGCTCAAACACTCCGCGCCTATCACCGTAAAGTACATCGATGACCTTGGCCTTGTCGATAGTGCCGTCGTGTACCGCGTGGGCACCACCAACGCCTACGAGGTGGCCCTGCCCAGCACCGCCCGGCTCGCCGGCGTGACCGCCAATACCGAGCACCCGCTGGCCTCCGTGCTGGGGAAGGTGAATGGGGACCCCTTCATCTCCGGCGACGTGTACGGCGCGGGGAGCCATACCCTGGCGCTGGACCTGGCTGCCCTGGGAATTGGTAATAGCATCGTCATCAACATCAGAGTGACCTCAACCGATGGCCTCACCACCGCGAACTACACCCTCACCGTCCGCTTTGTGAACGTAACGCTGGGGAAGGTCTCCGCGGACGACCAGCTCGCCCTGCCCGGCGCGGCGGCCGAAGTGCCGCTCCGGTACTCCGTCGTGGACGGCAAGCTTACCCGCTACTATGAGCAGATGGTGGGCCACATCGATCAGCCCGAAGAGCAGCTGAAACTGGTGCTGGACTTCAACTCCGAGGATTTTGAGGTGGGTACCTATCCCACCGATGCCCAGGTGTCCGTCAAGGATGTGACGGCCGACGGGGCATGGGGCAGCATCGGCCAGCCCTACTGGCACGCCGACGAGTTTAAGATGCAGGGCGTTGAGCTCCAGGCCTTCCTGGTAGAGGTGGAGAACTTCATCACCCTCACCGGTGGCCAGACCGTGACCTACAAGGCCCAGTCCCTGGTGCGTATCTACCACAGGAGCAACGAGGCCGACACCGACAGCGTGCGCTTTGCCTATGGCGACGACCAGGAGCAGAAGGCGATGGAGAAGAGCACAGGCGTCTACCAGATCTACGTGCCCGACGACGTGGAGTTTGGCGATCTCATCTTCACCGCCAAGAACGCGGGCGCCCGCGTGGGCCTGTCCACCGGCGTCATCGATGTGGACAACGAGCTCTCCCTTAAGAGCCTGACCCTCACTCGCGGCAGCGCCACGCTGGAGGACCTGGACATCACCGGCGACGAGCCCACCCTGGTGTACGCCTACGTTCTGCCCTCCAACTACGCGGAGCCTGCCGCAGGCGTCGGCACCGTCTATAAGGTGTACGTTACCCGCATCAGCATGGGGCTGAAGACGGCGGATGTGACTGCCTGGAACGGAATCCTCAGTCAGTACGATACCAGCAACGGCCTCGCGGAGGAGGACACCGTGACCGTGGGCGGAGAGGACTACACCCTCTACACCGCCTACGTGCCCAACGGAGACGACACCTTCCTGGCTGCCATTAACGCCTACTTAAAGCTGGTCGCCAACGATGAGGGAGAGAGCGACGGCACTACCGTCACGCCCAGAGTCAAAGTCGAGGCCGCACTGGAGAGCGCTGCGCTGCGCGGACCCGACACGCTCACCGCGCCCACCGACTGGCCTGTCGGCCAGTCCCTGGACAACACGTGGCTGGAGCAGCTGCCCACGGGCGAGAAGGCCCGGGTCAAGATTGTCGTCAGCGGTGCGATCGCCGGCGCGGAGGGCCTGAGCAGGACCTTCTACCTGGACATCTACAAGCGCAGCGGCGACGCGAACCTGAAGGACAGCAAGGTCACCGTAACCTACCCGGAGGCCACCGAGCCCGCCGGCGTCAAGACCGACAATGTGGCCTTTGTTTACGCCAACGGCCAGTGGGCCGCGACCAAGTATCTCGCGGAGGATACGGATACCTTCACCGTGACAGCCGCAGCCAACAGCGGAGGCGCCAAGGTGGACCTGCGCGTCCACATGGCGGGCACCGACTACAGCCAGCTCGACTTCACCGGCAAAAAGAGCACCGAGACCGCCACCTTTAACTTCATGGATGAGAACGGCGTCCTGGCCGACCATGTGGTGGTCGCCGTCAGTGTCCAGGCCAGCGCGGGAGGAGTGCGCACCTACTATCTCACCGTACAACGCGTCCTGAAGACCCTGTCTCAGGTCAAGGTGGACGGGAACCCTGTGGACGAGGTCGAGTACTGGGATATGGAGGCCATCCTGAGCGGCGTCACTGGGCTCAAGGCCGGTGAGTTGGCCGACCCGAGCCATACTCTCACCAAGGTCTACGTGGCCCTGGTGGATCCTACCAAGGCCATCGGCGACACCTATTATGTCGAGGCCACCACCCACAGCACCCCCGCCTACGTGGCCGTGGCCGAGACCGGCGCCACCGTCCAGAGCGGCGATTTCCGCCAGACCACCGCAAATGCCAACATCATCAAGATCAACGGCACCACCTATGCCAAGGTCGTGGTACGCGGCGTGGAGATCGACGAGAGCAAGCGGTACAACACCGAGTATGTGAAGATGGTGGGCTGGAACGATGTGGATACCCTGGACGAGGTCCGCGTGGCCTACACTCTGGGCGGCGTGGAGTATACCACCAGCGCCCACGTCGTAAACGGCGAGTGGAAGGTCTATATCCCCAACACCGTCGCCAACCTCACCAACGTGTACGCCAGCACCACCGAGCAATACGCCAACGTGAAGGTGCTCTCCGAGGTCGGCCCGCAGCCTCCCGCCGGGGACTTCACCCGCAAGGAGAATACCGCCGTGAACGTGCCGGTCAGCACCAGCGCGTCCACCAACCTGAGCATCTGGGTGCAGCCCACCCAGAACTTCTACACCGGCGCCGCCAAGCAGTGGAACCTGGAGATCATCCCCGTGAATCTGAACGTAAGCCTGAACGGCATGGCGGTGATCGCCGGCACGGAGGAGACGGCCGCCACCCTGACTGCCACCTACTCATACTCCGCCGAGATTGCCCCCGAGCGGGCGGAGACCGAGCAGGTCGCCGTGAAACCTGTGGACCAGACGGCGGATGTCATCGGTGCGCAGTTTGGCTACATCAAGGCACCCGAGGCCCCCACGGGCAATCTGGCCGCCAACGCCGACGCCGTGGCCTACTACAAGACCCTGCTTGCCCTGTACGAGAGCATAATCGGCAAGAGCTATCCCGAGGATTACGCGGGCATCACCTGGGTCAGCCAGAATGGCTATGCCACCTATGTGAGCAACCTGAGCCAGCTTCCCGAGAACAGGGCACCCTATGCCAACGGAGATTCCGCAGGCCTGGTGTGGAGCGACTGGTATGTATACTCCGGCAGCGATGACGCCATCTGGAAGAGCGGCCGCGCCATCTCCGAGGGCGTGGACATCAGCGACGCGCCCGATGCCGTCACCATCCTCAAGGTCCGCCTTGGGTACTTTGATGACAGTATCGCGGCTGATGAGGCCCTGACCTACGCCACCTACAACCTGGCGGTTCGCCGCATGAACGACACCAGCAACCAGCTGGAGATCAGCGCCGGGCAGACCGCAGGCAGCCTGGAGGTCCTCACCGCCAACGGCAAGCCCGCTGTGGATACCAGCACCAAGACCTTCACCTACACCTATGACTACGCGCTCAGCCGTGTCAAGGAGAACAGCCAGTGGAAGAGCGACGACAACAAGCTGTACGTCAGCGTGGCACAGATGGGCGACGGCGAGCTGCAGAGCCTGACCATCACCAGCAGCTACACCACCGGCGGCGCAACCGCACCCTCCGCTACCGTGAGCAATCCCAAGCCGGGCGAGGTCTACGCACTGCCCATCCCCGCCTCCAACGTGGAGAACAGCGGTGTGACCAAGATCACCATTACGGCCAAGGCACAGTCTGGCAAGGTCAACGTCTACATTATCAATGTCTACCGCAAGAGCCAGGATGTTGGCCTCGATACAAGCGCTACCACGGTGGCCAAGAAGACCTACGACGCCACGGTGAGCGATATTGAGTGGAAGGCTCCCGGCGCGCTGCAAGCGTATGGACGCCTGCCTTTCCTCGTCAGCGAGAGCAACGTTTACGTGGACAGCGCCACCGGCACCAGCTACGTCCGGGTACGTGTCGCCAGCACCTTGAACGACAACGGCCAGCGGGCCTCCACCATCCACTTCCTGGAGACCATGTCTACCCTCAACGGCACCCGCACCCCGGCTCTCGACCGTGACGGCAACGCGCTGTCCGGCATCGACTACATCGGAACCACGGCGGACGCCGACAATCCCGACGGCGTCTGGGTCTCCATTGCCCTGGGCCAGGAGGGGAACAACAAGGTGGGCTACCTCACCTTCGAGATCATCTCCGAGGATGGCACGGCCAGCAGAGAGTACACCTTCCGTGTCCTGGTGCAGTCCGCCAGCGGGCAGCTCAAGTCCGTGAAGGTGGCCGGCAGCAGCGCTTATCTCGCCACAGAGGAGGACGGCACCGTCATCACCCGCGACGGCACCGGGCTTAGCGACGCGGACAAGCAGCTCTATTACACCGATGGCAATGGAAACGCCATCCTGCGTACGGCGTACTACGGGTTCGTGCTCTACAGCGACGCCAAGGACTCTCGCGGAGTCAAGGTGATCTCCGAGGCTATGCTGTCTACCAGCAAGATCACCGGCTACACAATCGCCGGGGCCACCGAGAGTATCAATAGCTACATCCTGACCCAGACCCGCAAGCAGCCCAGCGAGCTCCAGGGTCCCTTCGACACCAGTAAGTGGGCCGAATGGGCGGAAGGTGCCGACAGCGACCCCGATTTCTCGGGCTGGCCGGTGCACAACGTGTACCTCCAGGTACAGGCCGAGGACGGCAGCTGGAGCTACTACGTGGTCGAGGTTCGCCTGCGCGACGACACCAACCGCAACGTGGGCCGCGTGGCCGAGGACGGCGGGGAAGTCACCCCGGATTCCCCCTATGCCATCTGGGCCTACGCCATCGGCGCGGGCGGTTCCGCTGCCCTGCCTCCCAACGTGACCGTCGCCTATGAGAAAGACGACAGCCAGCCGGATGGCATCAAGCGGGATGAGCACGGCAAGATCCCTGTCTCCTACCAGAAGAATGCCGACGGCACCCCCGTCTACGATCTGCTGGGTCAGTACGTGCCCACCAGCTTTACCGCGCTCCTGGGCTATGACGTCACCTCCGTGGAAATCACGGTGAACGCAGAGTACAAATACGCCGGCGTGGCGGTAAACGGCTACAACAGCTACGCCTACGGCAGCAACACCATCCGCATCACCAACCTGGGTATGGGCCTGGATCGCACGGTGCCCTTCTACATTCGCTCCCAGGCTGAGATGGCCAGCGACTCCACCGCCGGCACGGCGTATACCCTGTATCTGACCCGCACCTCCGAGCGCCGCGACCTGACCAGCGTGACGCAGCTGGCCGACGATGTGAACAAGCAGCAGGTCATCTCCGTCACCACCAGTCCCATCTCCATGACGGTGGCTCAGACGACCCGGCAGGTGAAACTAAAACTCACAGTCGCGGGCGACGCGTACTTCGAGGTCTACGCCAAAGACGCCGGCGGCGAGTACACCGTGCAGCAGTGGGTATACCAGGAAGAGGACATGAGCGACGCCGGCAACAGCTACCAGCAGCGGACAGGCTACGTCCTGCTTTCCCTGCCGGCCGGACAGACCGACACCCTCTATCAGGTGCGCGTGAAGAACCTGCCCACCGACCAGAGCCCGAAACTCTACGAGCTGGTCGTCTCCCGCAGGGAGAACCGCCTGCAGATGAGCTCTATTGAGTACAACCAGCGCAGCACCACCCGGGCCCGGACCGGCAGCGGAGCCCTTGCCACCGCTACGCTGACGCCCGAGACCGTGGACGGCACCCTGATTCTGCGTGCTGACAGTGCGCTGAACGGTATGAGCATCCCCAATAACGCGGTCCTGGGCAACGGCGCCATCCAGGTCGTGGAGCAGGACGGGGCGTACTACCTGACCACTGCGGCCAACAGCTCCAAGTCCCAGCTCCAGAGCTTGACCGGCATTCCCATCTACACGGTGGATATCGTCGATACCGAGAACCGGGGCCGTGTGACCAACGCCACTGCGCAGCTGGTCACAGAGTACGTGGACGTCCACGGCGACCTGACCATGCGCCTGGGCTACGATTTCCAGAGCGCAAGCGATATTGATGTGAGCGGGCTGGGCCTGAATCAGACCCTGCTTTACCCGGTGCTGGTGGGCTCTGCCGACCGGTACGCCGACGGACTGTCCGACCAGGTGAGCTTGGTGCTGCTTGCCATCACCAAACGCAGCAGTATTCCAGACCTGGACGCCGACATCTACGTGAGCCACGTCCGCAACGACCTGACGAGCATGGTGCCCGCAAAGGTGGACACGCCCAATACGGGGACGGTCTCCTGGCCCCTGATCACCGGATCCCAGATCCCCGCGGAGACCACAGTCTATAATTACGTGGGCGAAGTCAACGCCAGCGCGGCCATGGCGTACATCACCGTCAGCGCGGGAGCGGCCAGCAGTATCGTGACCATCTTCGACCTGGACGGCAACGAGCTCAGCCACGGCACCAAGACCGCCACCGCGGAGCTGACGCTGTCCACCGTGGAGAAGAACTATGTATACGTTCAGATCAGCACCCTAGACGGGCAGATGCGCGTATACAAGGTGCGCGTTGTCAGAAGCTCCGCCAACACGACGCTGAAGCTGGTTCAGGGTACCGACAACCGGACGGCCAAGGACCTGCCCAACGGTACCTCAGTGACCGGCGTGGTCGTCGGTACGGAGGATGAGAGCATCATCTACCGTGTCACCCTGCCCAATGACACCGCATCCACTAAGTTGTACCTGGAGACCATGGACAAGACCGCTACCATCCAGGTCTGGATGGGGAGTGAGCAAAACGGCAGCTGGAGCCAGAGCTACACCGGCAAGTACCTGAGCAGCGACGCCATCAATGTAAACCGCGCCCTGCTTACGCCGGTGAAGGTGAAGGTCACCGCGCCCAACGGGCTGGATACTCAGATCTACATCATCAACCTGGTAAACGTGCCCAGCGATACCCGCATCAATGTTCAGGTGGGTAAGGACTCCGCCGGCGGCTACAAGGACGCCGTGGTTACCGGGCAGCTCAGCTACGCCGCCACCGTGGAGACCTCCAGCGAGCTCGGTGCGGTGCCCAGATACCTGGTGGTGCCCTTCGTCATCACAGCCACTGACTCCAACACCACCGTCCGCCTCAAGGACGTGGAAGGCGGAAAATACCTGCAGTATGAGTATCTCACCGCGAACGAGAGCGGCACAGACGGCAAGGACTACACGCTGAAGATGGTGGACGGCGCTCCCGTCCTTGTGACGAATAAGACCGTCATCCTGGACAGCAAGAACAACCCCTCCAGCCCGTCCACACTCTCCGGAGAGCTACTGATCGATACCGAGACCTACACCAGCTTTGTTCTGGAGATCGAGGTCACGCCCGCGGGCAGCGCGGTGTCCCAGACCTACACGCTCACCGTCTACTGCGCCGCCAACGACTTCGGCAATCTGGTGGTCATTTTGCAGGACCAGACCCTGATGATGCTCGACTCCTCCGATACCTACCGCTATGTCACCAGCTTTGACGCGTCCCAGGCGGTGGGCAGCAATATACTCTACTACGTCGGCCAGAGCTATACCTTCGATGACGGCGGCAACCGCGTGCTCACCGCTGAGAAGGATGGCATCCTCTACGCGGTGCAGAGCAAGGACATCGCCGACGGCAAGGTGAGCGACAGCCTGAAGGACCGCACCCTCTACCGAGAGGTCTTCTTCCCGCTTACCGAGAGCAAGGTGAAGCTGGAAGCTACCTACCTCAACCTGGCTGAGCGGCTGGAGAACAGCTCGCTGTCTATCTCCATCACCTCCGGTGACCAGACCAGGACGGCGGATCTGAACGTCAACGGGCCCACCTCCGTGGTCCACGACTCGGTGGTGCTCACTGGCTCCCTGACAACCGTGCCCATCAAAGTCACCGCAGGCAGCGCCAGCAAGACCTTCTATGCCGCCATCCGCAAGGTGGCGCTGGACCAGCGGCTCAACTATATCAAGGTGGACGGCAAGAGCCTGGATCTCAACATGATTGAGGACAGCGAGGGCATCCCGCAGATGACCGCCATGACCAGCGTTTACAACACCAACCGTACCGCCAGGATTGAAATCGGTGCGGCGGTGCCTACCTCCAAAATTGAACTCATCCGGGCCAAGTTTATCCGCTACGCCATCGACCCGGTGAGCGGCGAGTACGAGCCGGTGAAAGTGCTGGATGAAAACGGCAACCCCGTGCTGGATGAGGACGGCTATCCCACGTACGCGTATGTGGAGGGCACCTACAACAGCGCCACTGGCACCCTGACGGTGAACGCCACCAGCCTCAACGACGGCGAGAACGTCTTTACCCTGCTGGTCACGCCCCAGATGGCCGACATCGGCATGGGCACCTACTTCATCATCATCAATTACGTGAACCTGAGCATTGCCCTGGATAGGCTGGTCGCCTACAACGGCCAGGTGGTTGAGGCGAATATGCCCGCCACCACGCCCATCCCCTTCGACAAGACCTTCCACCCCTCTGTGCTGGACTATACATTTACCTACAATCCCAGCACCAGCGGCGGTGAGCTCACCATCCTGGCCGACGCCACCGCGTCCGCCAACGCGCTGCTGGCCGAGCGTGCGCAGTACCATGAGAAGGAGCTGCGCGCCGACGGCACGGGCGGCTACCTCTTCTGGTTCAACCACTACTACAACCAGACGAGCGCCACCTTTGACGAGGCTACGCGCAGAGAGATGGCCAGAGCCGCGGTTACAAGCAACTGGGTGACGATTTCCCCGCTGATCGATGCCTATGTTGCTGCTGAGCTGCCCGGGCTCATGGCGAAGGAAAAGGTAGAGGTTCAGATCGGCACGCCCGACATCGACCCGCTCACGGGTCTGCCCGTGGCAGGCACTGGGCCGCAGGAGAGGAAGGCAATCCGTACCATCACCTTCAACCCCTTAGCCGTGACGGACTTCATGGAGATCCCCGTGACCCTCTCCATCCCCTACACGGGGTACACCAAGACCTACAGCCTCACCTACCACGTCCTCTCCAGCGACTCCACCCTCAAGCACACCACCGATCCCGTCACGCAGCTACCCAACACCACCTCCTATCAGATGGGCGTCGTGGGTCAGGCGTTCACCACGTACAGCGAGGCGGACGGCGTCGTCACGTACTACTATGATGTGAGCTACGGGACCCGCCAGGTGGATATCTTCGCCATCGCAAACCATGTCCACAGCCACTCCAGCACCCAGATCACCTTCTATAAGACTGTGGGCGGCAAGGAAGCGCAGCTGGCCAGCGCTGTGTCCTCCCTCACTCATACTGTGGACCTGAGCTTTGGTTCCAATGTGTTCATCGTAGAGGTCAGGAGTGAGCAGGGGACTGTCACCCGGTACGAGATCAACATCTTCCGCAAGTCCGCCGACCTGGGCCTTGACTGGGTGCGGCTTGACGGAGAGAATGTGATCAAGGACTCCGACGGGTCCTACCTCGCCTACGTGGTGGAGGGTATGATGCCCACCATCACCGCCCGCGCCAAGGATCAGCAGAACGGCGTGACAACCATCAGCGTGACCGGCATCGGCGCCGGCAGTCCCTCCGCGCCCGGTGCGTCCGCCAGCTACAAGCTTGGCAGCGGAATCCCCGCCGGGGGCGCCGAGTCCATCATCAAGGTGGAGACCAAGCTGGTGAGTACCGCCCAGCAGAACGGCACCATGCCCACCACGACCCCGGATCCCGTGATTACCGGCAGCGGCGACGGCCCCTGGACGACCACCACGGCAACCTACCAGAAGATCAAGAATACCAACGGCGAAGTGATCGAAGGCGTCTACAATGTGGTTACTACCGTGACGGCATGGAAGAACTACCATCTGAAACTGCAGGTCGTGGACCGCGCCACACTCATCATCTCCATGGACGTGAAGGAGGGCCGGTTCGAGACCAGCTCCGGCAACCCGATTGTAGCCAAGTGGGACGACAGCGAGGCGAGGGATTCCGACGGGGGCCTGGGCGCGTATGTGCTCAAGGTGCCCGCCAGCGCGGATGACGGTGTCATCCGTACCATCACCCAGCTGGTGAACCCCACCGGCGATGTGGATGAGATCCTCGATCAGCAGCAGGTGCAGATGGGTGCCTTCCTGGCCCAGTTTGCCGACCCGGGCGTCACCCTGGATCATAACCGCCAGCAGTTCACTGCCCCCGATTTTACCGACATCATTATCCCCACGGGCCGGAACTACATGACGGTGCCCATCCGGGTTCTCTACGGGTTCACGGGTGTGCCTGCCAGCGCCTACGAGCTGCATATCTACCGCCAGAGCAACGCGGCCTACCTCACTCAGCTGGACCTCGAGTATACCGACAGCACTACCGGCGCCGCCGTGGTGCCCACCTTGACGCCTGACTTCTATACCGACAACCTCCAGCAGGTCTATGTGCTCACGGTGGACAGCAGCATCACCAGCATCGACTTCACCCACATCAAGGCCGCGGAGAACGCAACGATCGAGATTACCCTGCCGGGCCAGCCCACCTATACCTACAACATGGGCCCCAACGGCAAGGCAACCGACCCGGGCATCCAGGATATGCCCTTGGTCCGCGGCGCAAATACGGTGACCATCAAGGTTACGAGCGAAGACGGCACGGTGGAGCGGACCTATCGCGTGGTCATCCGCTGCAAGCCCAATGAGCTGGTGGCCAAGCTCCGGGATATCCAGCTCACCCAGGACGGCGTGTACCGCGACTTCGCGCCGGTATTCGATCCCGACCTGACCACCTATTACTACACGGTGGGCTCCGGGGCGGAGGACGAGCTGCGGTTTGTCCCCGTCGCCTACAGCGCCGACGACATGGTCACCTATGAGCTGTTCCGCCTGGGCGAGAGCATACCCATAGCCTCCGGCGACGGCGCGGTGAGCATGTCCGCCCTGGACCAGGGCGGCACCTACCGGTTGGCTATCACCGTGAGAAAGGCCGACCCCAACTACGCGGCTACCGAGTACAACATCTTTGTCCACCGGAACAAGAGCGCCATCAGCATCTATCCGGACGACTACCCACTGGTGCGCTCCATCACCGTCGACGGTTCCAACGTGGTCCGCGACAGCGTGGCTCACCCCGGCGACAAGAATTTCTACTACAACACCACCAGCTCCGGTTCCCTGATCATGGCGATCAACACCCTGCCGGCCCTCATCGCGAACGGCTACCGGGTGAATCTGCTCACGGTGGGCACCATCGAGCCCACCACCGGTGAGCCTGTCCGCGAGGACATCACCGACACCCTCAGCGCGGTGGAGCTCAAGCCCACGAAGGAGGACAACTGGTACATCATCGAGATTACGAACGGCAACGGCAACAGCCGGTACTACTCGCTGGCCGTCTACCGCGACACGATGGGCACCACGGATAACCACCTCTCCAACCTCCGCGTCACCGGTCCTACCATCCAGACCATGCCCGCCTTTGACCCCACCGTCAGCGAGTACTTTGCGGCCATCCCCGCCGATACGGACGGCAAGGTGAATCTCTACGTAACGCCTGTGGCTGGAGCCGAGAATGTGCGCGTGCGCAGCGTGGGCGGCCGTACCCTGTACGACGGCGCGGCGGGCGGCCTTGTGGAGGGTATAAAGCTAGACCAGGGCGAGAACCGCATCACCATCACCGTCACCACCAGCGACGACGTGACTACCACATCTGCGGGCATCACTACCACGGTTACCTACTACTTCAAGCGGGTCTATGAGATCGACCTGAACCTGGGCGCATACAGCGAGGACGACTATGTGGATACCGCCGATATCATCACCATGGACTACACCTTCGGCGGTCTCATGAGCCCCATTTGGAACAGCGAGCTGGTCAACTACTACCTGAGCTACGGCTACACGGTGAACGACGTCAGCTTTGTGCCTACCCTGCGTCCCGAGGAGGCTGGCCGCGGTACCATCATGGTGGAGCGCATCGACATCGACGCGGCCACCGGCGCCAGGACCAGATCCGCCTCCGGCCCCTACGCCAGCGGTGACACCGTCCTGGTGAACGGCCTGACCGCCGGCGAGACCGAGCTGATCTTCACTGTAACCGTGGTCGCCGATGGGGCCAACGCGGGGCAGGTCACCACCAAAAAGTACAAGGTGACCGTACACAAGGATGCTACCGGCACCATCCCGCCTGAGGAGCGCTGGGGCACCAGCCTGGAGGTCTGGCACGCGGCGAGCGACGTTCCCTACGCGCTTACGCCCGACTTTGCCACCGACTTCGGCGCGTACTATCTGACCATTCCCAGCAGCGAGAGTGCGGTCCGCGTGGTTGCCGACGGCACCTATACCGTGACCGACCCGATCACTGGAGTGACGGTCAACAGGGGCTACGACATTCTCATCAACGGCGCGAGCGCCGTCTCCGGCCAGCCCTTCACGGTGGGCGACCTGGTGTATGGCGACAACGTGATCGTCGTGACGATGAAGAACGCCCAGGGCGACCGCAGGACCTACACCGTGGTTGTAAACCGCAAGGCCGAGACCTCGACCCCCGTACCCGACCCGATCATCACCGCTCTCAGTGCCTCCGACCAGGCGGCCGATGGCGAGGACATCGCTCTCATTCCCCAGTTCGACAGCGGCGTCCACTATTACAACTTGGTGCTTCCCTATGAGACCAGCGAGCTCTACCTCGACCTCACTGCTGAGCACGCGGCTGAGCTGCGGGTGAACAATCTGACCATCGGTACCAGCGACGGCACCACGCCCATCAGCGGACAGGCCGGACCCATCGGGCTGAACGTGGGCCACGAGAACAACATTGAGATTGTGGCCTATGGTGTGGATCAAAACGGCAACCGCAGCGAGACCCGCGTGCGCACCATCATCAATGTGGTGCGTCTGCCTGAGGATTACTTCCCCGTGCTGTTGGATTACCTGGGCGTCAGCGAGGGCACCATCTCGCCGGTCTTCGACGGGCACATCCGCAACTACTTTGCCACCGTGCCTTACGACGTCGACGAGCTCACCATCACCGCCAACGGCATACTCAATGAGTCTGTCGTCAAGCTGGTCGGCCCCGGGTTCTCCACCGCCAGGCTGGTGACCCAGGATACCCTGGTCCGGCTGAATGTAGGCACCAACACCTTCCGCGCCTATATCTACGATACCAGGCCCAACGGGAACCCGTACTACATCGGCGTCTACTCCATCACTATAGACCGTCTGCCCACCACGGGCATCGCAATGGAGCTGGGGGAGAACGTCACGATGGACTCCTCCGGCAACCAGGTCACCACGCCTGCCATCACGGTTACCGGCAGCGGCGGAGAGGAGCTGAAACTCACGCCCAGCTTTGGGGACCGGGACCTGAACTACTACGTGTACGTAGGCCGGAACGAGACCAAGGTTACCCTCTCGGCCACCGCCGCCCACGCCCACGCCCTCCTGTCGGTCAACGGCCAGTCCCTGAACGGCGTCTCCGCCACGCTGAGGCTGGTGGAGAGGACCAAGAGCGCCTACACCGTGGCCATTCTTACCCTTACCGATCCGGCCAGCGGCGTAAGCCAGCGCTACTCCATCCTCTTCATCCGGGACGGCAAGGTGCAGGTGACGGGCGAGTACTACACCACAGGCCTCCTGTCACCCAACGGCACCAGTTCCACCATTACGGGGGCTGACGGCGCCGTCCTCCTGCCCGGTGTGGCGACCGGCGCCTCCAGCGGCGAGCGGGTAATCTCGCCCGACGCCGACGGCAAAGTAACCTTCGACCTGAGCGCCGTTTACAGTACAGGCTACGACCCGGTCACGGGCATCACCCGCGGGACTGAGGTCACCGTCAATGGCCGCAAGGTGGTGATGGCCCAGGTCGGCACGGATCCTCTCTGCACCGGCACCATTACCCTGCCCATGACGACCAATGAGGAGCGGTTTGACATCAAGGTCACAGTGCCAGGCAGCACGGACCGCGTCCAGACCTATGTGCTCTACGTGAGGGACGAGGCCAACGCCGCCGAGGGCGGTGACGGCGAGAAGATCACAGGGCCGCTGCTGGACAGCATCGTGCTGGACCAGCATGCCGGGGGCTCCAACCACGCAACCGACTCCGGCACCTTCACCACCAAGTATGAGAAGACCACCTTCCGCTACGAGGTCACCGCGGCGGCGCAGGACGGCAAGTTCTACGTCTTCGCCTTCGCCACCGCCAACGCCTCCAATCCCGCCGCTTACATTGAGGTCTACGACGAGCTGGGCAACCGCAGCACCATCTCAAACGGCAGCAGCGCCTACGTCGAGATGGCCTTCCCCGCGGGGGCAGACCGCACCACCGTCACCTTCCGGGTCACGGCCTTCGCTGAGAGCGGCTACGAGATGGTCAACGAGTACTACCTCACCGTCTACAGGACGCCGGAGCCTATCATCACCAACCTCCGGGTCAACAAGGCCACGCCGCTTGCGCCCACCTTCGACCGGCTGATCCGGGAGTACACCACCACCGTGTGGAAGGAGCAGACAGGCTTCAGCATCGAGGCCTGGGCTGACTACGCCTACCGCGGCGCGGTGCTGTCCGCCGATGTGTACCTCAACAGCACGCTTACCGGAATTCCGGAGCAGCACCTCGAGACCGGCACGCCTGACGCTGACGGCAGGCTCTACCTAAAGGCCCCCTATGCCCAGGAGACCCTGCCTGATACCGACGTGGTACCCGAGTTCTGGATCGAGGTGACCCTCACCTACACCCTGGACGGCGTAACGCGAACGGGCAGCTACGTCATCCACGTCATCCGCAGCGACGTTCCAGTCCTCTTTACCTACCTGGAGGACCTGAAGGCCTTCCAGCCGGAGGACACGGAGCAGACCCTGGTGAAACTGAGCGACCCCACTGCCCCCGACACGGCGACCAGCAATGGGTTTGACTCCCAGCATCCGTACTACATGGTTGTGCTGGACTACCGCGATGCCCGGCTTTGGCTCTCCGCCGAATTTGACACCGCCGGCCAGACGGCCACACTGAGCAGCGCGGCCTACCCGTCCCTCAACCGCAACCTCACCAGCGGGGTAAAGACGGCCCTGGACTTCGGCAACGCCTACTACGACGACGAGGGCTTTAAGACCCTCCTGACCATCCGGGTGACCGACACCGCCTCGGGCGACTACGCCGACTATGAGGTGCTGGTGGTCCGTGGCCCGCGCCCCGATGGCGGCGCCGGAAACGATGTTCTCGACATGCGTGCCTTCCATGGCAAGAGCCAGTCCGAGGCTGAGCAGATGCTTACCTTAAACGGGGCTGTTCTCCAGTGGACGGACGACAGCGGTGCCGACCACACGGGTTTTGCGCCCGACGTGTATCTCTACACGGTGGACGTGCCCCTGTCGGCAGAGTTCATCACTATCCGCACTGACCGCAGCGGGCTTAACGCCGACAGCATGACCCTGACGTACCACGGCGAAGTGGTCTCCACGGCGGGCTACGACAGCGACGAGAAGGCTGTGGGTACCGTCCAGCTGCTCAGTGGCGAGTTCCACAGCTACATCTTCGTTACCATCCACGGCCTGAACGGTCAGGACGACTACACCTACGTGGTGCATGTCCGTAGAGAGAACCGCGCCTTCTTCGAGGACCTCTGGGTCACCGATACCAACACGACGACCGACCAGTTCTACTTTGAGGAGATGTGGCAGGGCAGTCAACTGCCGGACGGCGTGGCTGTTCCCGCCACCGGCAGGGGCACCCCGGACAAGAACCAGCCGAACGGCAATATCTACGGCTACGACAGCACCATCCCGGAGTACGCCGTCATGGTGGATACCCTGACCACCTACATCACCCTCAATGCCAGGACGTCCGAGGGCCACAGCATGAGCATCTCCAACCAGGACGGCAGCGAGATCTACTACAGCGCGACCGGCGCACTGGAGATGAGCGCCAAATTCTACCTCGATCCGTCCCTCAACGGGGTGGAGAGATTCCTCTTCCGTGTTTTCAACGAGGCAAGCGGGGAGGAAGGCAGCTACTGGCTGACAGTCTACCGCTACACGGCGGACCAGCCGCTCCTGCTGCAGACTCACCTGACCGGCAAGGTCAAGACCTCCAATACCCAGACCCCCGTGGACTACATCGTTAACGTCAGCCTGTACCGCAAGGACGACAGTGTCGGCTTTAAGGACGTCATGGAGCTCACCACTCCGAGCGTGGACGCCAGCGGGAACATCGTGCCCGCCCGGGTGTCCGTGGCGGCGGATGCCACCTATACCGAGCGGTTCCAGGCGGTGATTGACGCGGGTCTGCTGAAGAGCGTGTGGGAGGGCCAGACCAATGCCGACGGCACCTACAGCATCGCCACCGGCGAGCAGTACTTTACCACCGCAGGCACCTACATGCTGGTCTTCTCCTGGCCGGGCTATCTGGACTCGGTGGTGGACAACCTCCGCATCCATGAGACCTACGCCCAGGCACAGTACGCCCTGGCCGGCATCATCCTCCGCCCCGGCGACGTGAACGACGACGGCGTCATCGACGAGGAGGACGTGGACCTGTTCGAACTGTACTCCACGGCGATGGACGGCATCTACTACGAGCTTGCAAAGATGCTCCTGATGTCCCGTGTTGCTGCCGCGTCGGCGAACGGAACGGATCCTGCCTTCGGAGTGGACGTTGGCGGCAACCTCGATCTCACCAACCTGATCGTGTACTATGACGAGGACTTCGACTTCGTTTCCGCGCAGTACAACGCGGGCGATACCGTGATTGACCACAGCGAAATCATCTTCTACTACGGCACTCAGGAGAACACGAAGAACTTCCTGGAGCTGCAGGGTCAGGAGCTGGTGAACGGTGACGCCATCGACCCGAACTTCGACGGTTACCTCTACGCCCAGTTCTCCTACATGGGCTTTACCCTGCTGATCAACCTTGGCGACCTCCATGGCTCTGCGGTGGTGACAACGAGCACTAATATCACCACCACGCCCGGCCCTGACCCATTGCCCAGCGTGGTTGAACCAGAGACAGTCGAACCTGACGAGGCGGAAACCAGCGCGCCGGGGTCTGAGATGGTTGAGACTAAGGGGACGGAGGGCGAAGTGGCCGAGCCCGAGACGGCGGAAACCGATACGGCAGAGGAGTGGACCGAGACGTCCGCAACAGCTGCCATGATCGTGCCCATGCTTACTGCCTACACCGAGGAGCCGGTTGAGCCTGAAGGGTCCACCGAGCCTGAGACACCGGTCGAGCCCGAGGAATCCGTTGGGCCTGAGACGCCGGTTGAACCCGAGACGCCGATCGAGGATCCCACCGAACCCGAGACGCCGGTTGAACCCGAGACGCCGATCGAGGATCCTGCCGAGCCTGAGACGCCGGTTGTGCCCGAGACGCCGACCACGCCTGAGGAGACGGAAGGGCTCACGGAGGAGGAAAGGCTGCTCCAAGATCTGCTGGAAACTGCGATGGCCCAGGGCTTGAGTGCGGACTCGCCCGAGCTGCTGATGCTGGTCATGGCGACCGCGGGCAGTACCGGCAAGGTCCCGCCCGGACTGCCTACGATGCTGGACTTCAACGGTGACGGCGAGCTCTCCGGCGCGGACCGCATGCTGATGATCAACCTCCTGGGATACTCGACGTATGGAAGCTGCTGGCGCAACAACTTCGGCGGCAGCCGCGCGGTACTGCTCACGCCCTACAATCCTTAGCATGTATAAGAAAAGAGGACCTCTCAGTTTTGAGAGGTCCTCTTTTTTGTACTTTATAGGGAAAAGGGTAGAAAAAAGGAGGCTTTTGTTGACAGGAAAGATGTGGGGTGATAAAATTAACGTGAATAATTATGTAAATTGACCTTTTATATCCTATAGTCAAAAAAAGGACGGAAAGGGGGGCGGGGCGTGAAAAACAAACGGTTTTTTCGCCGCATTTTGGCAGGTATTAGCCTTGCGGCGGCCATTACGGTGGCCACTGTCCTGGTCGTCTTCTCCCTGGGTTCGGCGGACCCCTCTGTTAATTTTAACTGCCTTACCTTCAAGGTGGCAGAGGATGGCAGTATCCAGGCCCTTGTCACCATTACCGCTGAGAACATCCCCTATCTCGCCAGTATGGATTTTAGTATTAATTATAACGAAAAATACTTTGTACCCTCAGACGCGCTGACCAACGAGGCGTTAGCCGTCCCGAATAATAGCAGTATAGCGACGCAGGCGTTCTTTCAGCAGGACAACAGCCTCTATTTGATCGATAGCGGCGGCAACAAGGTGTCCCCGTTTTTGAAGGAGCCGAGCGCTTCGAGTGGAAGCCTGAAGTTGGGTCTGCTCGGCACGGATGGAACGGATAAGCTGCTGTCTATGGCTCTGTACATGGACAATAAAATTCGTCCGCAAATAAATGGGAGCAAGGTCAAATGGCTGCCACAATATGAGAACGAAGCAATAGATGGAAGTGCCCGTTTGGCCATTCTCGCGGACGGAACGGTAGCAGACAAAAAGGGTGCGGTTATCGGCACTCTCAGTTTCCGGGTGGACCCCGCCTATCTGAGCGAGATGGTGCAGAAATTCAACGCGAACGGCATCATTACCAACCCGGCACCGGGCGAAAAGGCCTATCTCCTTGGGTTGAGCGGTAAGCTGCAGAGCAACGACGTGTGGGTCGTGATGGATTACTATTATGACGATTGGGGTGCCCCTTCTGAGGTGAATCAGCGAACCTATACTAAGAGCGCACCCACCACCCCTGATGGTAAAACCATGCACATTAACTTTAATTTCAACTTCCCCAAGGTGCTGGTGACGGCAGACCTGGCGGAGGATAACGTTACAATTAATGCCTACGACGCCTACACCAACGGCAACATTACCGACCTGGCCGCCGCCCTGCGCAAATACAGCCCCACCGTCCGCGCCGGGTATGCCGACGGCAGCTTTGAGGACTTCGTGATCCCCTGGGGTGCAGCGGACGCCAAGTATGAATACAAGGTATACCGGGTTGATGGCAGCGGGAACGAGACCCTTCTCGCCCCCGGCGACTATGACGCCAAGGGCGGTAAATACCGCGTGGAGCAGCATTTCTTCTATACCGAGGACGGCGTAGAGAAGAAGTACCCCATGGTCCGCTCGGTAAACCTTACCGTGACACCGGTGACGGCTTTGGGCGTCTCCGGCACGAACCTGAATAAGACCTACCTGAACACCGCCGGCAGCGTGAGTCCCGTACCTGCCATAACCTCCAGGCTGGAGCTGCCCGATGAGGCGGTGCTGGCGGTCAGCCCCGCGCCCGCCGCTGCCAGTCTGACCTTGCCCCTGGCCCTGTCCGGCTGGACGAACCACCCTGACGACCTGAGCCAGACGAAGGCTCTGGATGGTACGTCATGGCCTATCGACTCTGCCACCAATACCATTACTTTTGGCGCGGGCGCGGGTACATATGAGTTTACGCAGCCCCTGGCCCGGGCGGACATCGAAACGGCCTACCCCTGGCTGACCGTGCCGAGCGATTACACTCTGACCGCCACCCGAGTCATCGTCGTGAACCCGGGCGAATTCGTGGACGAGGGGGATTATGCTGTCACCGCCACCCGCGTGGGGTCGAGCGGCGAAAACGCTGCGTTTACCGTGACCAGGTCCGGCGCGCCGCTGAACGCTGGCAGCACTGTAAAGCTCTACCTGCCCAATGGACAAGAGGTCGCCGCAAGCGATTACACATATGACACGGCGAGCAGTACCATCACCACGATCGCTGATGACATTTATGATACCGCGCTGCGCAGGTATCTGAACCTGGGCGGTTGGTTCGTCGTGACCATTCAGGAGAACGGTGTCGCGGGCGTAACGGAGAAACCTGTATTCCTGGCTCTGCGGGACAACCTCTATCTGGAGGACCGGGTCGGGGACAAGGACGCTGCCACAGGAAACCTCGGCAGATTCGACTTCTCCGGGGACCTGGCGGGCATCTTCCCTTATCAGCGCTCCAAGGGGCTGGGCAGCTCCATGGTGCTCCCTGTCGGGTACTATGTGGACACCACCTATGACGGCGCAACCGGCGCGCCGGGCGGCAGACTCTCCACCGTCAAGGCCACCTGGGAGAGCACGGACCCTGTGCAGGATACAACCAACACAGACCTCTACACCTATGGCCCGCAAGACTACGATAGTGCCCGGTTTGACGGGTACGGCCTGGTGACCAACCCAGCCACCGACCTCAAGCGGGTGGAAATTCGGGTGGAGGACGACCAGGATAAGGACCTCGGCGGCATCACGGACCTCACCCTGACCTGCGCGCCCGGCTCTTCGGGAGCTGCCCTGACCGAAGACGGGCAGGTGGCGGGCATTGTCTACGACACCCGGCAGGTGGGCTACCGCGTCCGGCAGGAGTTTACTTTGATCCTGACCAACACGGGCACCAAGGATATCCATGGCCTACGCCTGGACCTCCCGACGGACAGTAAGTATGAGATCATTAAGGCGCCGGCGACCTATCTGGCCCCCGGTATGTCGACCACCTTCATCATCACCTACGTGTACGGCCTTACGCCGGATGTTCACTTGGAGACCATCCACATCACCACCGCCCAGAGCGACCTGGCGGACAAGACCTTCACCGCCCGGTTCCGCGTCATTCCCGGTGCGATCAGGAAGGTTCAGGTCGTGACCAACTCTCCCGTGACCGCCGCCACGCCCCCAACGCCCATCATGGGTGTCGCCGGGATCGCCACGGGCCTGGCGGAGGGCACGCCGGGCGCGGTTACTACCCCCAAGACGACGGGTGCGGATCTGCCCAGCGCGGTGGCCGGCCCCATCGGGTACGAGGCGGGTTACAAATATGTCTGGATTCGCAGCGAGACTTTTGATATGTACGAAATCGGAGAGGTCTACTACTACGAGAGCGGTACTGCCAACAAGGTGTACCTGACCGAGTATGAGTATACCGGTGAGAACGGGGAAGGAGAGCAGGTTCGGTACTGGTTTTTCTTGATGCCGGACGACGATGTGACCGTCCACGTGGACTTCGTGGAGCCTGACGTCTCAAAGCTGCGGTTATCCGCCATCATTCCGGAGGCAAAGAAGGACGCGGGCAGCATGACGCTCCGTACCCTCCGCCGTTGGGACAATTCCTCTCAGATCGTCAACGGCGACCCGCTGACCGAGGAGGAGTCCGGGCTGGACCACTTCCTTGTGGTGCTGGACGACGACGACGCCCAGGCCCAGCTCACCATAAGGCTGCGGCAGGTGATCGCGCTTATCCCAGGGAACGACAATATTCCTGTTAATGTGCTCATCAAGAATATGAAGGACGGCGTGATACTGAAAAATGAGGCGGGCGATACAGCCGCACCGACCACACACGTGAGTCTGGACTTCAAAGCACCCGACGCGGGGGAATCGGTGGATATCGTCGTCACAGTGTCCTGCGTGCCTCTCGGGGCAACGGCGGAGGTTGCCCGGAGCGTCACCGTTACCTTCTCCAAGCCGCCTAAGGAGCTTGCGTATATGCTAGAGTATGGCAACTCGCCCTACGGCATGATTATGAATAGCAGCTTGTCTGACGCAAGCAAGGCGTTTGCGAAGGCGGAGTTTGTAAAGACGTATTCCTTTACAAATCAACTGCTCACGCCGGACAAGGCAAAGAACAACGGACTAAAAAACATCTACTACACTGAAGCCTGGGGCGCGGGCACGAATTACGACCTTGCCGATACGGCCCTCTTCGTCTACCCCGGGGAAGACTTCCTGGATCCGGGAGTCAGCGGGGTGAAGGACTTTGCCAACAGGCCGGTGGCTGCGGCGGACATCAACCGCACTGTGAAGGTGACGCTTCTGGAGGACAGCGCCACGGCCCAGGCTGACCGGTTCTCCGGCGGCGAAACCATTACCTTGGACCTGGGGACGGCAGATACGGCGGTAGTGACGGACTGGTGGAAGGACCCCGTCGGCGGGATGGAATCCCTGATCCGCCCCGGCGTGTATACGCTGGTATATACCTTTACCGATTACGATGGAACCACCAAGCGGGAGATTGAGCGCCCGCTCATCATCCTGCCCAGAAACGGTGACGTAACTGCTGACCGGACCGTGGGAGAGAGCGACGCGAAGACCATTGAAAACCGTGTTTCCGACCCGTTGGGCTATACTGCCGACGAGGCGGACTATCCGGACCGACGGCTCTTCCAATACCGGGTGTGCGACGTAAATAACGACGAGAACTTTAACAATATCGACGCGAACCTTGCACGGGACAGCGGAGACATCGTGTTCTTCTACGAGCCGGTGGACTACAAGTAAGCGGAAAAACCACAGTATACAAAAGGGGAGAGGAGGCGGCCAACGATGAAAATGATGTGGAAGCGGGTGCTGAGCGCGGTCCTGGCGTTTATACTGCTCTTTAGCTCTATTAACTACGCGCTGGCCGCCGATACACCCTATTTGCTTGTTTTTTTCAATGTGAACTATAAGTTGAATGGGAAAGCGTTTGAGCGGCGGTACAATGCGGAACTCCCTAAAGACTCCGGCGAATATGATTCCGGAGAATATATTTCCTGGTCTTCCGGAGCCCCATATACGCTGCAGTCGCTGGCGGAGGACAGCGGCGAGTTTCCTGTCAGCCCCGCCGGTCGCGTCCCGGATTTTCAATTCGCGGGCTGGACGGTATATACGGGAGATAGAGATGATTTTTCGGCCTTTACGGATTCGGGTGCAGGAGAAATACTTGATCCCAATGTGGGAATCGTCGCGGATCAGTTTGAGGATCAGGTAGACTGGACGTGGCGGAAGGCGAATACCGGCTACTCGCAGCTTCCGCTGGTCGGTCGCTGGAAACTGTCCGGCGATGCGGCACCCCTGGCGTTGGCACCCGTAAACGGCGGCGAGGACGCTGTTACCGGGGTCTATGGCGACGGCGGCTATTACACGCTTTATGGCGTGGAGACCGCCGACAGGAGCGCGGCGGACCTGGCGGCATATGAGGTGGATTTCGACGCCGGAACGAACGAGTATTGGCTTCGGGTGCTGGCGGGGACGGATACGGTCAGCCTGAGCATCATTGCCCCGGAGCCCTATGTCTACGACGGGGCCACGGCGGGGGAGCTGGCCGGGCTGACCGGGCAGACGCCAGGCGCATATGTGTCGGTCAACGGGGGCCCGGCGGCCCTGATGACGAAGACCGTCCTGAACGACAGCACAGGGGCCGCGCCGTCCTGGACCAGAAGGAACAGTGCGGATTACCCCGCCCGCTCTCAGTGGACGGTGACGGGGCTTGCCCTAAATCAGACTGCGGCAGCGGACCCCTATAACGAGGTCACCGTCACCATTATTCCCCCCAACGGGGATGTGAGCAAGAAAACGGTCTACACCTTCCATATTCAGCGCCTGGGAGAACCCAGCCTCATCACCGACCCGGGCAATACGCCCTCCGGCATGATCATGCGGGAGGGCAAGATCGCGGACGCCAAAAAGACCGAGGCTCTGAATGGGTTTGAAAGTACAAGAACGCTCACGGTCAGCCTCTTCGGGAGCAGCGCGGTGAACAACGGCGGAGCTGTTTATGGCGGTGCCTACAGCGCGAACGCATGGACAAGTGCCACGGAGGACGTGGACCTGGACCCGGCGGCAATCGTGGCCTACCAGAACAGCGCCTTCACCGTTCCGGGTTTTCAGGTTACCGATAGCGTGGGCAATACGGTATCCGGCGGAGACTATAAGGACACCATGCAATACCAGCTCGCCCTGCGCCTGGAGAGCAAGCTCACTTGGGGCAGCGACACCGTGGGCGAGAAGGGGACGGTAAATTACTATGACGGGACGGGGTTGACCACAACGGCGGTCACCCCCTACGTGACAACTTCGGACGGTAAAATTTCCTTTGATTTAAAGGGAATGAATGTGGTCCCCGGGATTTACAGTCTGGAATATGCCTTCCAAGACCCTATCTCGGGCGAGACCTACACCAGTGACGAGGACAGCTTCCAAGTCAATAAGGAGAACGCCTCTTGCTTTAAGCGCACCCTGATCGTGTTGCCCATCCCTGGAGACGTGGACATGGATGGCACCGTAACGGTGGCGGACTCCTTGGCGATGGAAGCGATGCTGGCCGGCGGCAGCGCCTTTGACACGGCCCTCCAAGCGGGTGACCCCACCGCCAGTCTGATTGCTTACCGTGTGTGCGATGTGGACGGGGACGGCGATTTTAACCAGAGCGATATCACAGCCGTTTGGAACGGCTACGCGCCCACGGTGACGGCGAACCTGAGTAAATCCGATTACTTCTATCTGCCGCTGCCCGGTTCCGGGGGCAGCGGTACGCGAAGCGCACCCATAGATAAGGATGCCAGCAAGCCTGTGTTGACTCTGGACTACTTAGGTAAAACCCCAGAGACCTTTGACTTGGGAAAGCTCAACAATGGCACTGACCTATCCCAGCCAGCGGACTTCGGCACCGGGCTGGAGCTGGGCGACGTGTTCTGGGTGGGTGTCCGCCTGGAGCTGCCATCTGGCTATACCGCCGCGGACGGCGGCGCACTAAAGATGGAGCTTGCCGCCGCCACCATGAGCATTGCCTACGACAGCACGCTGGTAAAGCCGGTGGCACTTGATGGTCTTAACTGGGAAGAGACGCTGGAGAAATACAATATCCGCAGCGGCACCGATGGTGTGTACACCAACTATATGTGGAGCAACGACTGTTCTATCATCGTGGGCTCAGAGACTGACAAGACTCCTGGCCTATCAGGGCAGTATACCGCAGGCGCGTCCAAGGCCATCCTCCCGCTGGAGGCGGCGGCGGGGAGCAGCAACATCAGAGAACTGCGCGTAGCCGTCAGGCTGGAGAGCGGGAGCAAGGTATACCGCAGCTTGGGCGGAGCGGGGAGTGACTATGTCCTGCTGCGGGTGCCCTTTCAGGTGGTCTCCCACCCCAACAGGGCAACGGGACTGCAGGCTCTGGAATTGTCTCTTGGCCCGAAGGAATTGTCCTTTGCCGGGCTCACTTCAGGTGGCGGCACCTCGCTCCTGGCCGCCGCATGGGACAATATTGGCGGTGACCCCGTCTTCGGCGGCGCGACAGGCAACCTGGCACGGCAGCTGACCTATGGCCGCGGTACTGCGCTGAACCTTCAGTTGGGAGAGGACAAGACCGAATACCAGCTCCTAGCCAACCAGACGAACAGCGGGAAAACCGTCTACGGCGAGCCATTCTCGGTGCTTGCCGGTACGGGCGGGATGACGGCTGACGACATGGCGGGCCTGCCAGAGGGACTCAGTTATACGAGTACGGGCAGCAAGGCGGGCTATATCGAGGGATCCCCCAAAGAGGCGGGAGCGTTCAAATTCTACGTGGGCAACAAGCCCTGCAAGATCGTTGTGGAGAAGGCGGTACTGGAACTGACCACGACGGCCCAGAAGATCTACTACGGGGAAAATCTGTCCAGCCTGACCTTTACCTACAACGTGAGCCAGATTAAACAAATTGACAAGGATAAAGGCTTTACAGGAACTGGCGCGGAGAGTGAACTCTCCCAGCTAACCGGTTACGTAAGGCCGACGCTGAGTCCGGTGACAGAGCTGACCGGCGGCAGCGGGGTCTCTGCCGGGACGCCGGTAGGGAAGTACTACATCACGCTGACCGGCGGAAGCAGCGCGAATTATACGTTGCGTTATATTAAGAGCGGATATAACGTGGAAGGAGCCTTCGACGGCGGGTATGGCAAGCTGGAGATTTTGCCCCGACCCGTGGTGATTAAAGAGCTCCTGAAGGATGAGGCCGATCCTATCGCCGCCATCATGTACGACGGTGTACAGACTCGGTTTACCGGGATGCTTGGCTACTATCAGAGTGGTGATTTCCTTACCCGCGCGGGAACTGCCGCCTATGGCATGACGCTGTCCTCTTTCGGCGTCTGCGACGGCGATGAGTTGGTCCTTACCTACCAGGCAGACTTTATCAAGCGCGCCACGGACACTGAGACGAGGTTTGTACTCAGCGGCGCGGTGGAGTACCGGGACATGGCGATCAGCAATCTGGTACTGAAGGCCGGGGTGGAGGACAATGACAACTACGTGCTGGTAGATCCCAAGCTGGACACGCCCACGGCCGTGAACGCCGGCAAGGTGTTCGACCGCCCTGCCAAAAAGGTGGAGATTTTGAAGGGTATCGGCACGAGCTACAACACCGGCGCCTATCTCTATCTATCGGGAATGACCATCCAAATCACCTATGAGGCGGAGTCGAACACCGCCACCAATACCTTGAGCTATAGCGACAGGAGCTCCTTCGCCAACAGCGGCGTACAGGTTACATGGGAGAACAGCGCCGACGTCGCCGTACCCACTGTCGGACATGACGTGATGGAGAGCGCGAGCCACGAGTATTTCGTCCTCTCAGCCAGCGCCCACAATGGGAAGTATATCATTGTATGGGTGCCCACCAGGGCGGAGGACGGGACCATGGCCTATGTGAAGGCCGCCGTCGAGGCCCCGCTGAGCGTCTCCAAAGCCAAGCTGACTTTGACCCTGGACCGCGTGGGCCGCTACTACGGCGAGAATAACCCGGCAGTCACCTTTTCCTATGATCCCAGCCAGCTCCCCGAGGCGACCCGCATCGCACTGACAAGCGCCCTGGGGCATGCCCCCACAGGGAAGAGCTCGGAGCTGGCGGAGCAGCTTGCCGGCTATCAGGCGCCCACCATCGAGGTGCGGGATGCGCTCTACAACCCGACGAGCAGCGCTGCCCCCACCAAGGAGGTAAACGCCTCGTCTCCCGTGCCGGCGAACTCCTACTTCAGCATTATCCACGGCGGCGGCAGCAACGACTTTGACTTTAATTACGCCACCGTATCTTCCGTGGACCCCAGAACAGACTATGGCTATAACTATTTCGACGTAGAACCCCGGCCCATCGTGGTTAGCCGGGTGGTTATGTCCACGGAGAATGCCGACTCCAAATATTTTCTCTATGACAACACCAGCCTTCTCCAACTGTACAGCGTAACCTCCAGCGCGGGGAAGGAGAAGGTCACCGCCACCTCAAGCGGCACGGAGAAAAGCGGTGAGCTGGTGGACCGGTTCATCGCCGCCCTGCCCTCCAACGCGGACAGGACCTACTATCCCGCCGGGGACTATCGGTCCGCCACGCTGAAGACTGGGTATTCTCTCACGGGCAGCGCCATTGTCAACAGCGACGAGCTCTCCCTGACCTATCAGGCCAACTATAAGGCTGACGCCGGCAGGACCGAGGTGCCCTATTTTACCCTGACGCAGGGGAGCGAACGCCGTAATGTTGACATTCGCTACATCGCCCTGGTTGATAAGAGCACCAACAAGTCTAACGGCAACTACGTGCTGGTATACGACAACGCGACGAACGCCGTTGACAGGATCCCCAAGATAGGCACTGCCAATGGCAGCGTCAAGCTCCGCGCGATCAAGAGCATCGAAATCATCCAAAACCCCGTCAGCACCTATGAATATGGGAATACGCTCAGTTTGGACCAGATGATCCTGGCAATCACCTTTGAGACCGAGGGTGACAATGCGGCGTACAACGCCGTCCAGCAGAAGAAGTTCGTAGCCTACGTGGAAAATGGCGTGATGACCGGCAACAGCTTTGCGGACTTGGGCCTCTACGTGGGCTGGGCGCCCTTTGAGAGCGAGGCCACAGGCGACGCGGCGGCCCTTGCCTGGGCCGAGGCTCACCCGGCCGAGCATGGCAGCTTTCCCACCGTGATCGACCACGCGGGCCGCCAGCTGATGATCTACGGGCGGCGGTACGACGGTGACCCCACCGTCTCCGCGATGACTGCGATTCAGGGCGGCATCAAGGTGGCGAAAAGGACCCTGCCTTTGAAGGTTACCCCCCAGTACCGCTACTATGGCGAGCCGAACCCCCAATATGAATTTACCTTTCAGATGAAGGATCTGGCCGAGCCGGACCGGACGAAGGTGACAGGGCATTCCCTGGTCGGATCGGCCAATCAGCTGGGCACGTCTGCCGACAGCGCCGCGCTGCGCGCGCTGGGCGGCTACTACGAGGGGCCCCAGTTTGATACCGCGGTCGACAAGTCCACCGAAGTGGGCAGCGGCTATCCGCTCACTCTTTCGGGCGGGGGGATGGACAACTATATCTTCGGCTATACGGGCTCCGCCATCCGCATTTTCCGCAGACCCATCATCATCGAAAAGGTCACCAAGGATCCGGTCTATACCATATCCAGGAACAACACCTCCAGCGAATTCACCACCTCCGCGGGATTCGACGAACACGGGGCGATGGAATTTACCACGTCGCTCCCAGGCGGCGGATCCTATCAGAACAACACGTATGACGAGGATTATAAGAGCGCGCAGAGTAAAGGGGAATTTGCCGGAGCCCTCTCCCTTACGGGCAATGCCGTGACCGATTGGGATAAGGCGGCTCAGGCTATCGGCCTCAAGCTGATCGCCAAGTTCCCGCCGCCGGCGGATCGGGTGATAATCAACTCCGGCGAGGCGGCGGCCAGCCAGCCGATCACGATTTTGGGCCTGGAGCTGACAGACGGAGCAAAGAACTATGTATTGGTATACAAGAACAAAGAAGTTGACGCGGCGAACAGACAGCCCGCCAATAATCAGGCTACGGGCAGGGTAGACCGGAGACAGATTAAGGAGATCAAGGTGACCTCCGTGCCTAAGACCAGCGTCTATACCTATGGGGATGTGCTGAACATCTCTAACCTCCAGGTGCAGATCAGCTACGAGGCCGACCTGGGAGAGACCGGTGTGATTGATTTCACGGAGGTGGTCCGTGCCGACTCCCGAGATGGTGTTTATGTAAACTACTACGACAAAACCACGATCCCCCAAAATGCGGCGGATTGGCAGACGGTGACGGATGATTACCGCCTCGCCGCCAACGGGGACCATCTCACCCGCGCGCCCGACCATGGCGTCTATCTCAAGAGCGATGGCAGCAAAAAGAACTTCCAGCAGGCTAATGGGATGTACCTGATTGTCTCCGCCAGAACCGACGACGACGCGACCCAGGATTTTGTAAGGCCGGCGGTCGTCCCGGCGTCGGTGCAGACCAGTGGCGAGAACCCTGTCGGCACCTATCGGATCCAGGTGAACCGCCTCCCTCTGACCTTTACCCTTTCCGCCGAGGGGAAGACCTACGACGGGAACACGCAGGATGTCGGCTCCCTGACCCTGACCAACGCCTATAATAAAAACGGCGTCACCGATGTGGTGTACACCGTCACCGGCGCGAACTATGAAGGCACCAGCCCCAATTATACGGACTATAGCGATTTTGTCAGCCATTTGAGCACGAACGGCTACACCTTCTCCACCGGCAGCTACGACAGCTCCACCGGGTTCAACTACACCGGAGATGGATATGGCGATGGGCTGACATTCGCCTTCGTGGAGCCCAACGTGAACTACCGGACGACGCCTAGCTTGGATCATTATGGTGCGCTGGCGCCCCGCAAGGTGAACGTCACCGGCATCCAGCTGGGCGGGGCGGACGCGGAGAACTACAGCATCGTCACAGAGGTGCTGGAGAGTATGCTCCCGACCGCCACACGTCCCGCCGCCCCGGAGGCAGTTATCGATAAGGCGAGCCGGGCCGCACCCGATATTCTCCCCGGGCTGGAGGTGGACATCAACACCAACGCGGTGAGAGCCTCCATGGGTGCGGATGCGTCCGTATATAACCCGACGGCCTTCACCGACGATTATGCCGGCGAGCTCCGCTATGAGTATAGGCTGGAGGGCTGGGACAAGGACGAGGCGGGCACGGTTTCGGCCCAGAAGACTCCGGCTGATGGCAGCTACCAGGACTCCCCGTTCTTCGGCGGAGAGCCTATCGAAATCTCCCTGCCTGCGGGGTACGAGTCCACCAAGGAGCCGACTGCCCCCAAGGAGGGTGACGTGGTGAAGGGCCAGACCTACCGTTGGGCGGAGGAGGACGACCTCTTCGGCCTGGATGAAAACGGCCTGCCGCTGCGCTCCGCTCTGCAAAGGGATTGGGTCTACCGCGCCCAAGTGCGTCTGGCGGAGACCCACAACTACCTTGCATCTGAGCCCGCCGCATCGGTGGGCGACGGGTCGTTGGCTGCCGCCGCAGGTGACGCGGCGGACGCGGCCCGGGCCGCCGCCGATGCGCTGGTGAAACGAGCCGAGGGCAATATGCAGCGCGACAAGAACAATCCCACGATCTATCCCGACCCGGCCCCCATGGTGAAAACCTATCCCCAGCGCCTCGCCGTGGTTTCTACCGCCGATGAGCAGGGGAAGGACGGAAAGCGCTACACGGTGAGCACGCTGGAGTCGGTCTGGTTCACCGACGTGCTGGAGTACGGGCGTAAGGAAGTGCTCAACTCGGTGCTGGAGAACTTCGACCCCGTTCGTTATTACCGTTTTTTCTGGGATTTGGACCAGAGCAGCGAGCTCGAGTTCAAGACCGACGCGCCCCTTGACCTGAGCGGAGAGCTGACCGTAGATATCCGGGAGAAACAGGCGGATGGCAGCACAGTGGAGAAGAAGGGCGTCACTGTCAATCCCGCCGAGCCGGTGCTGGGCGGCCACTCGGCCCTCCTCTATGTCACCACCCAGGCCGATGAGAACAACGTCGTCCTTATTCGTACCATCGAGATCAGCCCCAGCTCCATCACAGCAAAGGTGGGCGACGCGTCCATCCAGCTCACCGCGACCTATAAGCCCTCGTATGCCACCAGCAAAAAGCTCACCTGGGCCTCCTCCGATGAGAGCGTGGCCTCAGTGTCGGCGGACGGACTGGTGACCTTCCTGGCCCCTGGTTCTGCTACCGTCACGGTACGCGCCGTGGGCGGGGCGTCGGCTAGCATAGTGGTTATCGTGGGCGAGACGGCGCCCTTCCAGGGCGTCTTTGACAGAGGGTTCACCAAGCCCTTCCTCACTATGACACCGGAGTACGCCTTCCTGCCCGACCGGGTGATGAACCGAGGAGAGCTGGCGATCATGCTTGCCCGGCTATACGTGGACAACCCTACCTGGACCGGGAAGGGCAGTGGGAACTTCCCCGATGTGACCGGGAAGGAGGGCTATGCGGCGGCTGCAAAGCTTCTGGGCGAGAAGGGGATCATCACCGGCATCACTGGCGGGTTATTCGCCGCCAACCTCACCGCCACGCGGGCGGAGATGGCGGTCATCATCACCCGAATGATGGGTCTTGAGGTCAAGAACACCAAGGGTCAGCCCCACGCCTTCAGCGACGCGGGGGAGAAGGACACCTGGGCCTACGCCTATATCGATGCGCTGGCTGAGGCCGGCATCGTCAAAGGCTCCGGCGGAGGGAAGTTCAACCCCAACAGTATCCTCACCCGCGCGGAGGCGGCCTGTATGCTCGCCCGCATCCTGGATGGGAACCTGGACCTGACGCGGAGTGATCTCATCCGGCCCACCGACGTGCCCGCCACCCACTGGGGCTACGGCGAGATCCTGCGGGCCGTCAACGGCCTGCCCTTGTTGACGGGGACGGGTCAGAAGTAATATAGAAACGGAGTGCTGTTTCGGTGAAGACAACCTTGCGAAAAAGAATAGGGTCCCTGGCCCTATGTATCGCAATGGTGCTCTCCATGAGTGCCGAGTTTTCCCACGCCCTTGCCGCCAATTCGGCGGGGGCGGGCGTCGGCGCGTCCAATGGCAAGCCGAAACTGTATATCGACTTCCTCGGGGACAACGGCGGCAGCGGCGGCCCCATTGATCCCGCCGGGGCTGTCGCGCCTGCGAATACAGACTGGAAGTACTCGGAAACAAACGGAACGCCGGGCGGCACCATCTTCTGGGTGGGTGTGGGCATTGACAATATAGACGAGTTCGTTCTCGCCAACGATACCGCAGCGGGAACCGGCCTCTCCAGCCTGGAGCTTGGGTTTTACTACAACAGCAACTTCGTGCGTCCCTATACCGGCGCGACAGCAGGGGACGACGCCGCGTATCTGAGCATACTTAACGCGAACAATATCGGCTCTGGTACCAATCAGTGGAGCAGCGACTACGAGGTGGCCGCTGCGGTCTCTGCGGCAGACCCCTCGCAGGGCAGAACGGACATAACGGTCAACGACACCGCTACCCAGGAATATGCCCCGCCCTCGGACTGGGAGATGACCTATCTCTCCATTCATAAGAAGACGGGCTCCACCGGGGACAACCGCTTCTCCGACGCGGCATCGGGCGGGGACGTCTACCAGGATACTCAGTACGTCGCGATGATCCCCTTTGTCCTGACTGGAGTTGACCCCAACGCCGCGCTCTGTTTCAAGCTGGCCCTCAACGCCTTTGTGTTCAGTGCGGGCGGCGGGGAGGACGGCCACACCGTCTATGGCGCGTGGGAGAAGAGAACGGCAGAGGACCCCGACCACAACCTCAAGCTGATGCTGGACTTCACCGGCGACCTGAACATATTCACCGGTGGGAAGGAGAGCACGACCTTTCAAGCTGCACTGGCGCTGAACAACGGCGGCCGCGTGGACAATAAAGCGACGCTGGGCGTCTGGCAGGACCCGGCGCCCAGCCCCGTCACGATCAACCGGGACGGGGACGCCATCACCGGCCTGCTGGGCGGAATGGAGATGGAACTAAAGCTGGAGTGCGCCCGGGGATTCACGGTGGAAGTTACCGTGGCTGACACGAGCGGCAGTGCCATACACACCTATACTTACACGGCCACTGACAGCAGCGCTCAGCTGGAGACCCGGTTTACCATGCCAGACGACAACGTGACCGTCACCGTGAAATTTTCCAGCAGCGGCACGGGCGGCACGTCCTACCGGGCCACGCTGGACATTGAACACGTAGGGGCCGAGTTGGACGAGACAAACAACCGGGCGACCGTAAGCTATATTGATGACAGCAACGTCGGTTGGAGCGTCTATGAGGATGGAGATATCCTCGAGCTGCCCGACGGCAAGTTGGTGACTGTGACCGTCGAGCTCAACAGCGAGTATGATGTGAAGGTCGAGGTTACCCGAACCGGTGACGGTACGACGATCACGACCGGGACCGTCACTAACCAGGAGAAGGAGAAAAAGTATACCTTCACCATGCCCGCGGCGGATGTTACTGTAAAGGTGACCTTCACGAAGGCCACGCACCATGCGCTCACGCTGGTGGTGACCAATGACCCGGTAAGCGAGGCTCACGCGGACAACAAGGCCAAGCTGAGCTACACCATTCCCGAGGACAAGGATGCGGCGGGCGACCTGATCCCCCATGAGACTGACGAGCTCTATTGGGGGGCCATCGGCCTGACTGATTCGCTGGATCTCCGCGACGGCCGCATTGTCACGGTCACCATTCCCTACTATGACTCTGCGTATGCCATCAAGTCGGTGAAGATATCGCCTGTAAACCCGGGAGACTTTACGGAGTTCGATGCCTCGGTGGCCAGCGCGAACGAGGCGTATACCTTCATCATGCCTAAATTTGCTGCAAAGGTCACCGTCACGTTTGAAAGGGTACCGGACTACAGGGTAAAGCTGGTCATCAAGGGCGACGCGGGGAGCGGCACCGCCGCGCTGGAAGCTACCGACGCCAGAGGGCCCCAGACGACGGACTTGGACGGCGGCACCATCGCCGTGTTTGTGGGCACTACGGTAAACATCAGCGCCGTTGCGGCGGTGGGCTATACCGTAAGCATAGACGTCCGGCGGCCCAACGGCGACCCCATCCTGCCCAGCGGCGGTATGGGGGCGTGGAGCTTTGATCTGGACACCCCCTACGTAAACGCCGCGGATGCGACCACCATTACAGTCACCTTCCAACAGAGTGCCGCCCCACAATATAATGCGACGCTGACTTACGAATACGCGGCCGGGACAGGCCCCGACGCGAGAAACAGTGTAAAGTGGAGAAATACGAATAATAACCCCATCCAGGCAGCGGCGAACGCCGCGCTGGCCGGAGAGATCAATGTTGCGCCGGGTTACCATATCCAGAGCGTCATTGCCGAGACCGCCACTGGGACGGTACCCGTGACCGTGAGCGGCAACGGGTACAACAACAGCGCGGGGACCGGGGCGACGCCGGTCACTGTGAATCTCACTATGCCCGCCGCCGATGTGACCGTGCGGGTGGTCTACGTCAAGGGTGAGCCCCCGGCGGAGTCTGGGTTCCGGGCCAAACTGGTGCTGGACGGCGACCCAAGCGAAGTCACGGCGAATTTCAACCTTAAGAATGAGGCGGGCGACACCGCGCTCCCCGGCGGCTACGTCACCGCAGAGGCGGGGGGTACGGTCACGGGCGTCTTTGAGACTGCACCGGGGTATTACGTCACCGGCGTGACCATCACCGCCGCCACAGCGGGCGTCAGCGTCAACTGGCAGTGGATGCCCGACGGCTCTATCAGTGTTACGATGCCCGCTTCCCATGTGACCGTAGCTGTCAAGGTGGAGGCGCTTGCCTCACCGCCGACATTTGACCTGACACTGAAGAAACAAGAGATCTCCGCGCATGACGACGGGAACACGGCGACGTTGGGCGCACTCTCCGTTGGCAGCAGCCTCTCAGCCAGCGCAAAGGCGGAGGCGGGGACCTCCTTCCACCTGGCGGCTCAGGCCGCGCCCAATTACACCGTTCTGGCGGTGCTCCTCACCGACGCCAGCGGTACCCATCCGGTAACATTGACCTCCGGCAGCCTGGGCGAAACGTCCGTCGAGGCTGATGTTGTTATGCCCGTGGGAGCGATGACTGTTACAGTAATCTACGCAACCGGATCGCCCCCCCTGCCTGGGCAGTACGCGCTGACCCTAGCCGTGAGCGACCCGGACAATGACAATAACGCGGCGAACACCGCGCAGGTGTATATCAACGGTACGGCAAAGCTGCCGCAGGCTACGAAGGACGGTATGGCCGTATTCTTCGCCTATCCCGGCGACAACATTGTGGTGGAGACTGCCGCCGCCACGGGCTACGCCGTGACCGGCCTTGCAGTGACGCCGGGTTCTCATGGCATCACGCCCTTGCCTCAAGGCGGCGGAAAGTACGCCTTTATCATGCCCAACGGGGATGCGGCGGCCACCGTCACCTTCCGCAAAGGTGCGGCCCCCGCTTATACCGTCAATCTGGTGCTGCGGGGCACCGGCACGGGCACCGGTACCTTAGGGCCTTATGGTACAGCGGTCTACTCCAAGACGGTTACCGCAGGAACGCTGATCACCGCCGAGCTCTTTGCCGACGCCGGGTCCTACATCCAGGCGGTCACTGTCACACCGGCTGTCCTGGGCGTGAGCGCCGGCTATACCGGCGCCTTTGCCCGGCAGTCCGCCTCCTTCGTCATGCCCGCGGCAGATTGTATCCTCAACGTATATTTGATGCAGGGATGGCCCGGCGATGTGGACTACGACGCGACGCTGAAGGTCGTTGACCCCACCTCCGCGGCGGGTAACTATGCGGTGCTGACCAATACGGTCAGCGGCGGCGCCACGAACGTCCTGAGCGGGACCGCACAGGAGACAGTCTCCGGGCGTGAAACCAACCTGATAAAGGTAACGGTAAACACCGCCGCGGATTTTATTGCCGACGTCACCATCACCGATGGCGGAGGAAACTCCGTGGCATATACCTGGAGTAGCTCCGGAGAGCTCAACTTTACCATGCCCGCCAGGCCCGTCACAGTGACGGTGCGTTATCGCCACTCCACCGCCGACGACGACTACACCGTCACGCTCCACGTGGTGGATGGCAGCAGCGGCGACAGTGTCGCGGTGGAAAATGTTGAAAACGGAAGCTCCGTCACCTGGCCCGGTGCGGGTACAACGCTCACCGCTCGTCCTGGGGACATAATCACGGTGACCTCCATGCCCGGCGATGGCCGTTATATCCTTTCCTCCCTGGTCATGCGGGGTGGGCAGCTCATGGCTTACCAGACGAATCCCGCGGTCGCCCCGGGGGATTACTTTGTCATGCCCGCCGGAGATGTGGATATCTATGTGACCTTTACCGATACCCAGCCCTCGGCCGACGACTATACCGCCGCTCTGGTGGTGACGTCGGACAGCTCCACAGCGGGCTCCTCCACCATCACCGATATTACCGACCCTGCGGACCTTACGAATTACGCCGACGTCTTGTCCCAGAACATAGGGCAGATCACCGTGGCCGCTGGCGGCAAAGTGCGGGTCGAGGCGCTTCCGAACACCGGGGCAGGGTATCACGTCACCGATATCCGGCTGACCCCCGCGGGGGGCTCAGCCCAGTCGGTACCCTTCACCTGGACGGGGGACGGAAAGATAGAATTCACGATGCCCGCCCGGAATGTGGCTGTGGAGGTCGTGCTGGAGCAAGCCCCTACGCCTACCTACCGGGCCCAGATTGTAGTCAACGGCACGATTTCCGGAGTCGTCGCAGGGTCGGCCCTGCTCGGGAACAGCGCCGGGGCCACCGGCAGCCTCTTTACGAACGTGACCCCCGGCTCCGCGCTGGAGGCCATCATCACTGTGACTCCCGGCTATATCATCAACTCTGTTCTGGTGGTGCCCAGCCTGCCGGGAGGAGACCTGACCCCGACGACCAACGTCAGCCAGAGCCAGAATGTCTCCTTTACAATGCCCGCCAATGACATCGTAATCTATGTAGACTTTGCCTTGGATCCCATCACAGTCTACAGTGCCAAGCTGAGCGTGGCCCATGCCTTGGACAGCACGGCCACCAGTGTGGACAATAAAGCGAGTATCGGCACGCCCCGTCGCCCTACCCTCACCACAGCGAATATGAATGCCGCTACCTCTGCCCCGGCGGCCGCCGGGGAGCGGGTGACCGTGACGCTCGGCCCGGCCTCGGGTTTTTACGTGGACACCTATTCGGTCACCGATTCGTCAGGAACTGCAGTGACCTGCACGGCGACGGCAAGCGGGTTTACCTTCCTAATGCCCGCCGGAGACGTAGAGATCGAAGTAGTGTTTACCGACCAGGCGCCCGCCGCGCGGGCGCTGACGCTCCACGTGACGGATAATACCGGAATCACCGACCCGGCGCTGAAGGTCAGGATGGAGGACCTTCTTGGCGTTGCGGAGTGGGTCCAGGGTGACGGTGACAAGACCCTCGCCACCGCAACCGGGCGAAAGATTACAGTAACCGCCGACCTTCCCATCGGGACCTATGTGGCGGCGGCTTATGCCCTTCAGGGCAGCACAGTGTATCCCTTCACTATGCCTGCAAACTGGAGCGACTCCTCCGCGGGCACCTCCACGGGTGAATTTTACATCCCCGCGGGCAACGTGGACGTCTATGTGGTGCTGGGGTATTCCGCCACGCCGCCGGTTCAGAGCTATTCCGCCGTCCTCATGGTGAATGGCCCGGAGGGGAAGGCAGTGGGAGACGCGGGCAGCGCCACCATGACCCTGAATGGCAGCTCGCCTGCACAGGCGGTCACCGTCCAGAGCGGCGCGGCGCATCAGTACATCACCGCCGTATCGGGTGATATCTTCACCGTCACCGTAACGGTGAAGGACGGATACGCCGTTGACAGCGTGGCGGGCAGCCAGGTGACGGTGATCGCCACCGGCAACCCCAACGAGTACACCTTTACTATGCCCGCCGGCACCAACGCGGGTGCCATCGTTACTCTGAAGGAGGTCTCTGCCGCGGGCAAGACCCTGAAACTCCACGTAGGCCACACAGGCACGGATTTCGACGCGAATAACAGCGCCAGTGTATCCTATACGGACACGGCAACGACCACTACTTATACAAAATCCGTCGCGGCGGGTCCGACGGGCGCGGCCATGGACGGACTGCCCGCGGTTCCCTCGAACCAGTTGGTCACCCTGACTGTGACGCCACAGAACGGGTACTACGTGGATGCGGCCTACGTGCTGTCGGGCACCACGCTGGTGTCCCTCTCCCGGCACCTGGAGGGGACGGATAATACGACGGCCCCGGCTAACGCCAAGGCGACCTTCAATATGCCTGCGTCCGCGACCGATGTATATATTTACTATAAAAAAGGGCCCACACCTACGACCACCTGGTATAACGTGGTTTTTTTGGCTACCGATGTGAACGCGGCCGGAGCCCCCAATACAGGCGAGAGCGCAGCCACTATCACGGTGGGAGCGGAGTCCAAGACTGTGAGCAGTAACGCTTCCCCGGTGAGCTTTGTCAATGTGGCGGAAAATGAGCTTGTAGCGCTCCAGGCCCGGCCGGGCACAGGCTATGCCCTCTCCGGGCGGAGTTCCACCCCCGCGGTCACCTTTGACCAGGTCTTCGATCCCGCGGTGAACGACTACGCCTTCAATATGCCCAACTACAACGTGGCGGTGGTCATGCACTTCGAGCCCGATACCACGGGGTACAGCGCTACCCTCCACCTGTCTCCCAATACGGTGAGCGGTGTTATCATGTCTGCCGCACAGGGCGATCCCACCTCGGTCAGCCAGGACGGGGAGAGCATTGAGAAGATACCCACCGGTACGGTAATCAAAACTACCGCGCCCGACACAGAGGACGGCGGCCTGCCTCTGCATGCCGTACTCGCAACCACGGCCAGCGGAGGGACTACCTTCCTCGCCAAGGACGGGACGGACGGCACCTGGAATTACACGATGGGCACGGAGAACGTGGACCTCACCGCCGCCTATGATGATAACGATCCCGAGACCCCCGACCGCTACGTGGCGGCGGTAAACCAGAGCTACAGGCCGGGCAGCGCGGTCGACACGGGCAACAAGGCAGAGATAACCAACGACACCACCTCCGGGCTTGCCGCAGGCACCATTTGGACCGAGGCTCAGGAGAACGATAACATAATCGTAAATCTGACCCTGGCCGACGGGTATAGCGCCATCGTTACCGCTAAGGACACGAACGGGACAGTCCTGAACCTCACCTATGGAGCCGATACGGAAACGCAGTTTGAGCTCACCGCCACCGGGGAGGTCAGTTTCGCCATGCCCAAGGGGGTAAACGTCCAGGTGAGCGTGGTCTTCATCCAGGGCTACACGGTCACCCTCAACGTACCGGGCAGCAACCCGGCGGGCAGTACGTATAGCGTAGTCGCCTTGACGGGCGGCGTCCCGGGTGCTCCTATCACCGGCAACGGGGAGAAAATCAAGGGCCTCAAGGGCGGCGAGACCATTGCCGCCGCTGTAGTGCCCGGGGCTGGCTACGAGGTTTCCTCCGTCGTCGTCACAAAGGCGTCGGGCAGCGAGCTTGTGGCGCTGAACGGCACCACCGGCTCCTATGATTACACCATGCCTGAAGAGGATATCGTCGTGACGCCTATCGTGTCGGCCACACCGGCTGACCCCGAGGACAAGCTCTACATCGCCGCGGTGAACGGCGCTGGGACAATAGGGACCGGAGACGAGATCACCGGGATCAAGAACACCGCGGATTCAACCCTTCCCAAGGGGACCATCTGGGCAGCGGGCAAGGGGACCCACCAGATGGAGGTGAGCTTTACCACCGGCTCCGGCGTCTATGCCGTGGTGACGGCGGTAGACGCCAACGGTATCCCTGTACCCGTACTCCAGATTGGCGTTACCGGTACGGGCAAGGCCTACCTTGTTATGCCTGAGGCCAACGTGCAGGTGACGGTGGCGTTCAGCAATACGCCGCCCAGTGGGCAGGTGACCGTGGACCTTGTCTCCACCGAGCACGGCGGCAAGCCGGCCAACAAGTCCACCGTCACCTATAACAGTACCCCGTATGAGCTGCTCCCCGCAGCAGGGGACACGACTGACGTAATTAATCAGATCGCTGGCGCGCAGATCGGAGAAACTCTGAACATGAAGGTCGAGAGGGACCCCACCTATAGCTTCAAGGGGGTGGAGCTGAGCCTGACGGGGCAGACAAACGGCCCCGCGGTGCCTATCGTTCTCAATGCCCAGTACGAAGCGACGATACTGGTGCCCACCGGAGACGTGACCCTCACCTTTATCTATGATCCCACGCCTCCTACACCGCAGCCCTGGGACCCGAAGGGTGCGGCTGACACAACTGTCACGCCTAATCTGGAGGAGGGGCACCTCACCGCTGAGAACGGCACCACAGCAGGGACCGTCACCGTCACCGTGCCGGTGCTGTATGGTGTGCTGGCCGCCGACGCGGTAGTGGACTACCACAGCGTGAAGGACGACAGCCTCACGCCTCCCTTCGGAGTGGAATTCCACTTCTACTACAAGGACGAGACCTCCGGTGACTTTGTCGCGCTGGAAGAGGGCGTTGATATCGAGCTGGGAACGATTGACTACACCGTTATGACGGAAATCAGCGGAACGACCTATACCAGCGCCAAGTTTGACCTGACGGGCCTGACCGATGAGATCAAGGACCTGATCTCCAAGGGCGGTATCATCTACATCTCCGCTACCCGGACGGACACGATGACAGACGGCACGCACTACCCCGAGAGCGAAAAAACCCAGCTTGTCCTGCCCGGCTCAGGCATGGGCCGCCCCTATGATCCCAGCAACGCCGCTATTACAACGGGCCCCGTGCTGGAAGAGGGCCATATATATGCCGTCAACACCGGCGACAGGGCCGAAATGGATATCCCCAACCTCATTGACAGCAAGGGGACGGTCAGCAGCGCCGCGGACGAGAACCTGGAGTTTAAGTTCTATGTCTATGACGGCACGGATTATCTCCTGCTCACTAACGACGATATCGTGCTGACCAGGGACGCGCCAGACGGCACGCACTTCACAATAGAAATTAAGGAGCCTACCGCGCCCGCCACACTCAGCACCGCCGCCCAGCTCCTGAAGATCATGATGGACAACGCGAGCTCCATTTCGGCGGATAAAAAGACCCGCCTCTTTGTCACCGCCACGTTGGTCGACAACACCGACCCGCTTAACCCCGTGCCCGGCCCTGAGAGCGACAGGACGGAGGTCTGGCTGCCCAAGTATATTACCCTGTGGGGTGAATTCACCTCCTATGCGCCGACCCACCTGGCGACGCTGGAGCTCTGCCTTCCCTTACCCACCGCCACGGACCTGACCCTGACCGAGAGCTATGGCGCAAGCGCGTTCAGCACCGGAGTAAAGGAGGAGGGAGGCTCCGGCCTGTGGAAACAGGGCTTTGCCTTCCGCAGCTCCGAGCTGGTTTCCCCGCGCAGCGGCGAGACGAGTGCCACCTATATGCTCGTCATCGAGAAAACGGCGCACATTACCTACCAGCGGGTGAACATCTTCCTGGATACCTCAATGGGAGAAATCAGCTTTGAGGTCACGGGGACGAGCCCCATCAGGCTGATCGGGGGCGACGTAAACGGCGACCAGCAGACCAAGGCTACCGATCGCTCGATCCTGGTGAACTATATTGCTTACAACCTGGACTGGAGCTACATAGAGGACCCCAGCGACCCCGAGTGGGAGGTCTCGACTTACAACCCGTTGACCTGGGCTTATGTATGCGACCTGAACGGCGACGGCTATATCAACGGCGCGGACCTGGCCATCCAGACCGCGGACGCAAACTTCAACAAGACTGCAGCGGACTACGGCGCACCCGTTGGCCTTGACTTCTCGCCTCCCGCCGCCGCACCGGCGGCCCTGTCGCTAGAGCTCACGCTCTCCGACGAGGAGCTGACGTCCGACCCGGCCCAGCCCGAGGCTGAGGAGACTTCCCAGCCCGAGGCGGAAGAGCCTGTGCAGGAGGCCGTGCTCACAAAAACCGAGACGCTGGCCCCCGCCGACCCGGCTATCGTCCCCGCCCCGCCCGCGACCGAGCCGCTGACCACGTCTTCCGACGCGGCGTCTCCCGAGAAAAAAAGGGAGGAAAACGGCGAAAACACTGAAAATCCCTCGGTTTAAGGCGATATGTAGTTGACGTAATATGTTAAAATGTGTATACTAAATTGGAAAATGTGTGCATTTGCATTTTTCTGAAGGGAATGAACCGATTTGCAGCGCACATCCTTACCGGCGCTACGAATACTCAAATTGCTGTGGTCCATACCGGGCCATGGCAATTTGCCGTGCTTAGGCGCGGCAGCGAGAAAAAGATAGCGTTAGAGAGAGGAGGTGGAGCGCATGAAGAAGAGAAGTATCGGTAAGCGTATATTGGCGTCCCTGCTGGTCATTGTGCTGTTGGCGGGCAACCTGTCCACGCTTGCTGCAGCAGTCACGAGCGGTAGCCCGGTGGAGCCCACCCAGGCGGTGGCGGGCGAAAAGCCGACCATTGAAATCCAGGGCAACGTCGTAAAGGATCAGTTTGGAAAGCTCACCGGCTTTTTTGAGCTGGCGCTCCGCGCCAAAACCCCAACGACCCCGGATTTCCCCACGAACGAGACCTTCCGGGAGCTGATGGTCGCCCTCAAGTATAACGCCAATACCGTGGCCCCCGTGGACTGGGACACCCCCGACGAGGACGGGAACGTGGAGCACCTCGATCTGAGCAGCACCGCGAAGTACAGCGTACAGCAGCCGTCAAAGAAGGTGGACGGCATCACGATGTCCGCGGCGCTCACGTATGGGCACACTTACGTTGCCGGCGAAGAGGGGCAGAAACTGAACCTGCTCTACTTCCACGCTGAGTCGTATAAGGGCGTCTCGCTGCCTGAGATGACTACGCTGGCTGTTATCCGTTTCGAGATCGACCCGTCGATCCAGGCCAACTTTACCCTCGATGCCAGCGGCAACCCCCTCTATAATGGAAACCCAGCCGACCTGACCCAGTTCGTCGACTTTGCTTCCGATAAGGACGTGCCAGCCTCCCCTGCGGGCCAGGCGATGTATTACGAGTCCGGAGACAACGCGTTCTACTACACCACCGTGACTGGTACTGAGCTGGTCGGAGTGCCCGACCCCAACACCTCAACCGACCAGATCGACGCCCCCAAGACGAAAGGCACCCGGGTCCTGGCCCTTGGGCCGGACAGCGCCGCGCCTGCGAATGTGTACTATAGTTTTTATTCCAACCTCCTCGAGGAGGACACCGACTTCAAGCTCACCATGGTCTCCGAGGAGAGTTTCTCGAAAACCGGCCTGGACATCAATAAGCTATGTGTAATCACCTATATGGACTGGGATGACACCATCATCGGCACCCAGGTCGTACCCCAGAACGCCGACGTGCGCGCCTTGGTGAACGACTATGTGAGGGAAAACTTCGTTCACACCGACCTGGAAAATAATACGAATTATTCCAGCGTCGCCCGGATTGATAACTACCGGGGTAAGTACCCTGCCAGCGGCCCGGCCCTGGCGGGTACCCCGAGCGGGATTACGGACGGCGAAGACTTTCCCCTCACCAATAAGCTGGACTACGTTTTCCTGAAACGCCCGATGGAGTACGATTCCACCGCCGGGGCGTGGACGCAGGAGACGAACGCCGGCGGAGCCCCGGTTTATGATGCAGCCTACCCGTATACACACGGGTGGGCTCTTTGTGCGTCTTCCGGGGCTGCGGAAAATACGTGGACGACGCTGGGTTCCACCGGCGAGCTGTCCAACTATGCCGTCAATTCTACCACCGGCGTCGCCAGCTTTAGCTACGACGGCACGGGTTTTAACGTGGCGGACTTCGGCGCGGGCTTTGACAAACGCGAAATCTATGTCAAGGCCATGTACGAGCCGGGGAAGGATTTAATGGACAACATTACTACATACCGCATGGTCACCGCGCCTTATTACACGAAGTACAGTAAGGAAAGCGTCGCCAATAACGGGGTGTACGCGGTTGAGTTTGCGTTTGAGAGAAGTTATATTACGTCTATCGGCGTTCAGGGCGTGCCACGTATTCGCGAGTTGGCGGTTCAGTTAATGGCGAAACCAGACCTGATGGATAGCGGCATATTAAATGACCAGTCTACAGACCTGTATTTAAAATTAGACACTGTAAACGCGGAGACTGTTGATGTTGCGTTGACGCTTTCCGGCCTAGTTTACAATGCGGATTATTATCTAATTGACAGCTATAGAAGCAACTTTGTTACGGGCACAAAGCGGTCCCTTCAGAACAGCAACCAAACGGCTGATATGCAAATACCGGCAAACTTTACGTATACCGGCGCGGCAAACGCAAATGATACTAAGTGGGGAACGGCGGGGTTTGTGCTCCTCAGCACGATGAACACCTTCGCGGAGAAAGCAAAGCTGAAAAAACTGGGGACGGATACAACTTCGTTTAATCAGTTTGTGACGGTGGACGCCGCGAATGATATCAACCTACGTGACGCAAGTGGTAATGTGTTTGATGTAATTTCCTTTGCCTCAAATGGAATAGCAAATAAAATTTATGAGGCTTATTCTCAGGCATATGATCTCGGCTGGAAGGATGTGCGCGGCAACCCGTACTTAGCGTGGCATCAGCTCCAACTCTACATTATGGATGGCGTACTGCGTGATAAAGCGACTGCTGATTCAATTACTATCAAGTGGTGCCGCCTGCATCAAGCTTGTATCGACGACGGCGCCACCGGCGTGACTGATTGGGCAACTCTGCTGGAGAACGCCTATCAGTACAATGCCGACCCCGCCGCGAAGGACGCTGTGGACAATATGCTGCCCAGCCTGATGGTCAGCTTTGGCCTGGCGAAAAACGCCAACGGAGCCCTCTTTACCAGTTCCGACTTGTCCGATTTCATTACTTATATCGTAGCCGCCACTCAGGCGGCGGGTACGGCGAACTATGCCAGTCTTACCAAAGAGCAAGTGCAGTACTATATTTTAAACAGCTCCTATGTGGACACGGCCACCGCACAGACGGCCCGTGAGCAAGCATATTGGTGGTTCGACGTCAGTGCAAAGCCCAACAACTGGAACACCCTCGTGTCCGCCGCCAAGCTCACCTACCCCGCCGCGCTGAATACGGCGAAGAGCGCTTACGACGCCATGATGGGCACTCCCTCCAGCAATACCACCTGGCTCCAGTTGACCTATAATCTGGCCGCGGACTCGGACGGAAACCCCTTTGCTGCTTTCGACGACTTTAAGACCGCCTTTATAGGGGCCGTCACCGCCCTGAATACGGCGGGTTATTCGGCCCCCACCTGGGCGCAGGTACAGTACTATATTTTGAACCATACTGCGGTAAACGTCAGCGACGCGCAGGCCGCCAGCAGCGCGAACTACTGGTGGTATAACGGCGGCCAGAAGATTACCGACCTAGCCACCCTCCTGGCGGCGGCCAGCGCATACAACGCGGGGAACACGGCGGCCTACGCCTCCTTTACCTACGACTTGCTTTATAGTACCACTAACACCGCTTTCCAGTTCCGCAAGTCCTTCGATGGTACACTGTATGATGCCACCGAACTAGATCAATTAAAGACAGCCATAGCCGCGTTGGTGAACATGAACGGGATAGGCCTCGCCTGGAGCCAGATTCAGTATTATTTAATTAATAGTGTTTTTGCACCGGCAATTACGACTGATGCGGAAAGTAATTCTTACTATTGGTGGAAAGACGGCGCAAATGGGAAACCGATTACCATTACGGCAGGACTGGGCGCGGCCAACCTGAGAAGTCTGATGGAGGCGGCCTATGCCTCCTCCGTTAACAAAAACCCGATGGCATGGGATGATTTGACGGTTAGCAAAATTTCAACCTTTAAGTTGGTGAGCGGATTTACAAATGAGACGAAGAAGGAAGACTTGCCAGCCTTTGACGTGACGACAATCGATAGCTTTAAATCAATGATGAAAGACCTAGTTGCTGCCGCCACTGCCGCTGGAGAGAATTACAAAAACCTTACTTGGTTTCAAATCCAATATTATCTGTTGAACGCCCCCTCTTATTTGACTGCGGCAGATCCCGCAATGCCCACTGTTACGGAGTATTGGTGGTATCAATTTGATGAAGACCCTAATGCACCGACTGCAAAAAATGCTTTTGAGTTGTTTATTGAGATAATGGATGCACGCATAGCAGGAACGAAAGATGATAATGACGTAAAGCAGGCGGTAACTGATTACTTTAACCTGATGGAAATCCATGTGGGTACTGCGGCCTCCAATAAACTCTATGATTTGGCTACTTCGTCACAAAAAACTGCGCTGCAGACGAAAATAGTCAATTTAGCGAAGTCCCTACAAATTAGAGGCATGACGGCGGCGGGAAGTGTCACATGGTATACACTGCAGTATTATTCAATTACTACGAACCTCTTTGCAAGTTCTTCGGTAGAGCCTAAGGATGCGGCAACGACATATGCGTATTATTTAGGTACGCTTAACGGTGACTGGGCTCCTGCCTATGCCTCAACAGTGCCGATGACTACGTCGCTGATCCAGGCTAGGTTCAGCACTATGCTGGAGTCAAGCGTGAACACCGAAACCACTACCTCCTCCGACGGGCTGACAACTACCACCACCGAGACGGAAACCACCCAGGACGCCGCCGGAGACACCGTGATCACCACCACAGTGACGGCGGTCACCACCAGCACGGTGGAGACAGAGAGCGAGCGCATTACCACCATCGTCACTACCACAATGGTTACCGCCGTCACCATCTCGGCATTGACCGGTCAGCCCACGGTAACCACCACCAGCGAGACCGTCACCAACACTGAGCGCACTCCGATGGACACCGCATCTCCCGCGCCGGAGGAGACTACGGAGCCGGACGCGGCGATGCCTGAGGAGACCGACCCGACTGAGACGGAGGAGCCCGACATAACCGACCCCACTGCCTCCGCCGAGACGGAAACGGAGGCCCAGCCCGAGACCACGGAAGAGACGAAGACGGAGACGGGGAGCGAGAAAGAGACCGCCGTTTCCCAGGAGCCCGCTGCACTGCCCCCGGACACCGGGGAGGACCTGGGGACTTCCGCGACGGTGAGTCTCCTCTGGTCTTCGCCGCCCTCGGGTTATGCCGGAAGCACGCTCCTTAGCGGCTCCGGCCTCCCGGCCCTCAGCGGTACCTGGGGGGGAACCACGCGGTCTTGGTTTTACAGGAGAGAGGGGCCCCGCTGGAGCAATCTGTTTCTTACCTGGGCGTCGCCAGGAATCACAGTCATATCCCGCGCCTGGGGTGCGGGGCTTGATCTCCCCCTGCGCGGCGGGGAATTGGAACCTAGTAGGAGGACGGTAACATGAAGAAATTAAGGACGAGAGTGCTGAGTTGGGCGCTCACTCTGGCGATGCTCTTCTCAATGCTGCCCATTTCAGCACGGGCGGCGGATAATGATGTGCTGAGTAGTATCGAATTAAGTGTTGACACAAGTGGCAACGCGGTTGTAACTCTGAATGCTGCGAAGGATTTTAACAACATGGTTTCCGTCGTTGTTCTTCCAGCGTTTGGTTTTAACCAGTATAAAAACATCCTATATGGGTGGAGCAGCGGCGCGGTCACTAAAGATTCTTTTGCCTCGGGCACAATGAGCTCTTTGGCGAGCTATGTTGATAGCGGCTTACCCAGTATGTTGTATGCTCAAACCCTTACTCAGGAGTCGAACTCAATAAAGTCTACGGGAGGAACATTCTCTTATACTACGATTAAGAATGCTGTAGGCAGCAATAAGATATATAACAATACCGGTGAGTTGTCTGACCAGAGTAAATATCCTTTTGTAGCGTACGTAATGATCGGCGGCACAACGCAGTTCTTCACCAGCCCTATTTTCTATGTTTCCGATCCCACCCAGAGCGATGCGGAACTTACAGCCAGTCCGAATAGTATTTCCGTGGAGACGACAGCGGGTGGTATTGGTGGTATTGTAAGTTCGGCCGATCAGACGCAGACGATTACGTTCACCAATAAAAATGGCGCGGTTGACGCATACATTGCCAAAGTAGAAATGGGTGTGGACTTTACTGACCTTGGCATTTCTGCAACGGGCTTTCAGTGGATTGGAGATGATGAAGGCAACACTACGCCGACTATTATTGCGGCAGGTGAATCAAAGAATTTGACCATATCTATTCCGGCAGAGCTTGCCGGAACCATCGATAGCTCAATCTTTGTGTATTACTATCCCAACTATACCGGTGCTCCGACAATAATGGAGTGTATTGAGATTCCTGTGAAAATCTCAATTGATGGGCTACCTCGGATGAACCTGTCGCCCAATCCGGCAACCGTATCTATTGAGAAGGGTAACTTGGCTACCATAACTGTTACATTAAGCGTGGCCGATGCCTCTGCGATGTTTTTGGGAGGATCTCTGATGGTCACTGATTTAAGTGGCCCATCTGGAAGTGGCGACCCGGCTACCGTTGAAACTACCATAGGTGGTCTTGACATCGCAAATGAGAGTGATACGGTTATCATTGGACCCGAAGAAGAAAAGAGCAGTGCTGAACTGGTATTTATAATACCGGCAGCGCAGCTCTCGGAGGTGGGTACATACACACTCTCTTATAACGTGATGGACTTAAATTCCAGCTTATTTACAAACGGTACGGCTATTATTACCGTGACGGAGGGAACTCCCACACCCTCCATCGGCGCGATTACCATCGCCAACAACAATAACTCGGGCAACGGCGCGGCAAGCGGCAAAGCCTACGCGGACGACGTGCTGACTGTGTCCGCCAAGGATTCTACTAGCGCTAACATCAGCTCCGGCGACCTTGATTACGCCTGGACGGTTGGCGGCGTAGCCGTGAGCGGCAACAACAGCCCCACCTACACTGTCCAGAGCGCGGACGAGCTCAAGACCATTATGGTGACCGTCACCCCCAAGACTAGCTCCTATACCGGCAGCGGTACCGCGAGCGTCGATGTCCTCAAGGCCGCCAGCTATTCCTTCGCTGTCAGCCCGGCTACGTATACCCCGGCAGGCACCGTATACGAGGGCTACACCGCCTCGACCTACGCGCAGACCGTTACCATCACTAACAACGGCGACGCTCTGGCGGGCTTGTCTGTTGCAGCCACGAGCGGCGGCGCTGACTTCGACCTTGTTACCACGGGTATGTCCGCTACTTTGGCTGACGGCTCTACCACGCCGACCAGTACCACCTTCACCGTGACGCCGAAGAGCAGCCTGAGCGTCGGCACACACACCGGCGTATTCACCATCTCCACCACTTCGACCAGCGACACTAAGACCTTCACTTACACCTTCACGGTCAGCGCGAAGGCAGCCACGAAGATCGTTCTTTCTTCGACCTCCGGCACCTACACGGGTCTTGATCTCACGCCTGCCGGGGTAGCCGTAAAGAATCAGGCTGAGACCGTGACCATTCCCAATGGCGACTACGACGGAGTATGGACAAAGAATGGTGACGCGAGTTGGACGGTCGCCACTGACGGTGGCCTGGTCAACGTAGGCACGTATACCTACACCGTGACCCTGAAAGGTAATTCCGCAGAGGCGTACAATAACCCCGGCACCGCGACCTTCACCATCACCAAAAAGGCCGCCGCCGCCGCGCCCGGGCTGACCCCGACCAGCCCCACCACCAGCGGCGGCACCGACGGCAGCATCAAGATTACCTCTAACTACGACGGCGCCAAGGCCTATGAGTACAGCACCGACGGAGGCAGCACCTGGCACGATTGGACCACTGACTCCGACACGCAGAGCGGCCTGGGCGCGGGCAGCTACATCGTCCGTGCGAAGTACGATGCGGCCAACGAAGAGCCGAGCGGCCAGGGCACCACCACCCTAGCCAATCCCACCGCGTTCCCCGTGACGATTGCCGTCACGAAGGACGGCGGCTACTTCGCCGAGAATACGGCGGTCACCCTTAAAGGCGCGAGCGATTACTCCGGCACCCTCGACGCCACCGGCCATGCTGTAATCAGCAACGTGCCCAACGGCACGTACACAATCGAGGTCGCCGGCGGAACGGGCACGAAGAGCGTTACCGTCAGCGGCGGCCCTACGAGCGAGAGCCTCGCCTTCTACACCTTGACGGTAAACGCGGGCACCAACGGCAGCTTGCCCACCGGCGGCGGCGTATACATCGACGGGAAAACGGTTGTCGTTGGCGCTAGCTCCAACACCGGCTGGGAGTTTGCCGCCACGCCTTGGGTAGTGACCAGCGGCACTGATACGACGGTTAGCGGCTTCACGGTCACCGTTAAGAATACCGCCACTGTCACTGCGCAGTACACCGCCATTCCTGTGACCATCATCACCAGCAGCTTGACGAGCGTGGTCTACGGCAACACCAGCTACACCGCCACCATCGCGGCTGGCGGCGGTGCGGGCGCGGGCACCTACACCTATACCCTCACGAATGCGGCCGCCCTGCCGTGGCTGGCGCTGAACGCGAGCACCGGCGCGCTCACCATCAATAGCGCGACTGCCGACGTGGGTACTTACACGCTGAAGGTCACGGCCAGCAGCACAAACGGCGCGATCTCTCCGGAGACCGAACTGACCCTGGACGTCACCACCGCCCAGGTCACCGTGAACGTGACCAGCACGGCATACAGCGTGGCTAAAGATACGACGCCCAAGCTGACGGATATTCCTGACGACTCGGTCATCACCGCCACGGCCAAGGCCGCCGACGGTACCACTCTCACCAATACGTTCAACGAAACTGGAAGCGGCGCCGGGGCCCTCGGCGGTACGTGGAGCATTGAGACCGCCTCGTATGGGGCGGGCGCTCAGAACCTCATCCTGAAGTTTACGCCCACCAGTGCGAACTATACCGCTAGCACCGGCAACGTGCCTTACACCGGCGTGGGCCAGAACCCTGAGATCACAATGAACTCGGGCACAAGCGCCGACCCCACCGGGACCGGCACCAGCCACGCTGAGAGTGTGACCTATGGCTATGACGCCAGCGGCGTGCTGACTTATTACGTGCGCTTTAAGAACACGGGCAATATGGACCTCTCAAACTTCACCGTGACAGAGACCGGCAATACAGACAAGTTTGATATCACCGGCCTTGTTACGACGGCTACCACCCTTGCCCAGGGCGATTATGTGGAAGTGGCGATCAAGGCGAAGACGGGCGCGGATGCCAATGCCGCCCCGTACAGCGTCGTGATTACGGCGCAGTCCGGCACCACAACAAAGGCCTACACCGCCAACCTGACGGTCAACAAGAAGACTTTGGTGCCCACCATCGACTTGAGCAGCCTCACGGCCCCGACCACCCTCGGTGGCAGCGACGGCCACGCGGCCATCAGCAACTACAGCGACTTTAATGTCGGTACGTTTACGTTCTCGACGACGCCCTCCGGCGGCACCGACACCAGCGGCACGATCGGCGGCCTGTCTGCCGGCAGCTACACAGTGACGGCCACCCCCATCGGCACCACCGCCGATAACTACGCCGCAGGCACCAGCGCCAGTTTCACCATCCCCGCCGGTAAGCTCTATACCGGCACGGTGACGGTACGGGTGGATGGCACCGCGACTTCCGCGGGCATCACTGGAGTGGCGCTTAAGAGTTCGGTGAATGCAACGTACGATAAATCGCAGACTGTCGGGAGCAGCGGTGTGTATACCTTCACCGACAACCTGAGCACCGATGGCGGTACCTATACGGTCTGGGTCAATGGAGTGAACACCAACAAGACGCTGACCTCGGTGAACCAGGCGGAGACGGTCGACTTCTACACGGTGAGTGTGGCGGCAGGCACGGGCGCGGAGAACGTGGGCGTGGTGCCGAGCAACGGCATCGTGCTTGCGGGTCAGACAGCGACGCTGAGCTCGGCGGCGAAGGCGGGCTACACGGGCAGCGTGACGTGGACGCTGAGCGGTGGCAGCACGAGCAGCGTGAGCGGGGACATCATCACTGTGAACGATACGGTGACGGCAACCGCGAGCTATGCGTTGGAGACGTACACAGTGACGTACCGTCCCGGCACGTTGGGCACGGGGAGCCAGACGACGGATGCGAAGACCCATGGCGTGAACTTGACGCTGAAGGGCGCGACGTTCACCCGTACGGGCTACACGCAGACGGGCTGGGCGACCAGCGATGGCGGAGCGCAGGTGTATGCGCTTAGCGGTACCTATACGGGCAACACGGCACTAACGCTGTACCCTGTATGGACGACAAATACGTACACAGTGACGTACAGCGGGAACGGCTCGACGAGCGGCAGCACGGCGAATAGCAGTCACACGTACGACGTGGCGCAGAACCTGACGGCGAACGGCTACGTGAAGACGGGCTACACGTTTGCGGGCTGGGATACTGACCCGAGCGGCGCTAACGTGGTGTACACGGACGGGCAGTCTGTGACGAACCTCGCGGCCAGCGGGACGGTGACGCTGTACGCGGTGTGGACTGCGAACACGTACACAGTGGCATACGACGGCAAGGATGCGACAAGCGGCAGCACAGCGAATAGCAGTCACACGTACGACGTGGCGCAGAACCTGACGGCGAACGGCTACGTGAAGACGGGCTACACATTTGCGGGCTGGGATACTGACCCGAGCGGCGCTAACGTGGTGTACACGGACGGGCAGTCTGTGACGAACCTCGCGGCCAGCGGGACGGTGACGCTGTACGCGGTGTGGACTGCGAACACGTACACAGTGGCATACGACGGCAAGGATGCGACAAGCGGCAGCACAGCGAATAGCAGTCACACGTACGACGTGGCGCAGAACCTGACGGCGAACGGCTACGTGAAGACGGGCTACACATTTGCGGGCTGGGATACTGACCCGAGCGGCGCTAACGTGGTGTACACGGACGGGCAGTCTGTGACGAACCTCGCGGCCAGCGGGACGGTGACGCTGTACGCGGTGTGGACTGCGAACACGTACACAGTGGCATACGACGGCAAGGATGCGACAAGCGGCAGCACAGCGAATAGCAGTCACACGTACGACGTGGCGCAGAACCTGACGGCGAACGGCTACGTGAAGACGGGCTACACATTTGCGGGCTGGGATACTGACCCGAGCGGCGCTAACGTGGTGTACACGGACGGGCAGTCTGTGACGAACCTCGCGGCCAGCGGGACGGTGACGCTGTACGCGGTGTGGACTGCGAACACGTACACAGTGGCATACGACGGCAAGGATGCGACAAGCGGCAGCACAGCGAATAGCAGTCACACGTACGACGTGGCGCAGAACCTGACGGCGAACGGCTACGTGAAGACGGGCTACACATTTGCGGGCTGGGATACTGACCCGAGCGGCGCTAACGTGGTGTACACGGACGGGCAGTCTGTGACGAACCTCGCGGCCAGCGGGACGGTGACGCTGTACGCGGTGTGGACTGCGAACACGTACACAGTGGCATACGACGGCAAGGATGCGACAAGCGGCAGCACAGCGAATAGCAGTCACACGTACGACGTGGCGCAGAACCTGACGGCGAACGGCTACGTGAAGACGGGCTACACATTTGCGGGCTGGGATACTGACCCGAGCGGCGCTAACGTGGTGTACACGGACGGGCAGTCTGTGACGAACCTCGCGGCCAGCGGGACGGTGACGCTGTACGCGGTGTGGACTGCGAACACGTACACAGTGGCATACGACGGCAAGGATGCGACAAGCGGCAGCACAGCGAATAGCAGTCACACGTACGACGTGGCGCAGAACCTGACGGCGAACGGCTACGTGAAGACGGGCTACACATTTGCGGGCTGGGATACTGACCCGAGCGGCGCTAACGTGGTGTACACGGACGGGCAGTCTGTGACGAACCTCGCGGCCAGCGGGACGGTGACGCTGTACGCGGTGTGGACTGCGAACACGTACACAGTGGCATACGACGGCAAGGATGCGACAAGCGGCAGCACAGCGAATAGCAGTCACACGTACGACGTGGCGCAGAACCTGACGGCGAACGGCTACGTGAAGACGGGCTACACATTTGCGGGCTGGGATACTGACCCGAGCGGCGCTAACGTGGTGTACACGGACGGGCAGTCTGTGACGAACCTCGCGGCCAGCGGGACGGTGACGCTGTACGCGGTGTGGACTGCGAACACGTACACAGTGGCATACGACGGCAAGGATGCGACAAGCGGCAGCACAGCGAATAGCAGTCACACGTACGACGTGGCGCAGAACCTGACGGCGAACGGCTACGTGAAGACGGGCTACACATTTGCGGGCTGGGATACTGACCCGAGCGGCGCTAACGTGGTGTACACGGACGGGCAGTCTGTGACGAACCTCGCGGCCAGCGGGACGGTGACGCTGTACGCGGTGTGGACTGCGAACACGTACACAGTGGCATACGACGGCAAGGATGCGACAAGCGGCAGCACAGCGAATAGCAGTCACACGTACGACGTGGCGCAGAACCTGACGGCGAACGGCTACGTGAAGACGGGCTACACATTTGCGGGCTGGGATACTGACCCGAGCGGCGCTAACGTGGTGTACACGGACGGGCAGTCTGTGACGAACCTCGCGGCCAGCGGGACGGTGACGCTGTACGCGGTGTGGACTGCGAACACGTACACAGTGGCATACGACGGCAAGGATGCGACAAGCGGCAGCACAGCGAATAGCAGTCACACGTACGACGTGGCGCAGAACCTGACGGCGAACGGCTACGTGAAGACGGGCTACACATTTGCGGGCTGGGATACTGACCCGAGCGGCGCTAACGTGGTGTACACGGACGGGCAGTCTGTGACGAACCTCGCGGCCAGCGGGACGGTGACGCTGTACGCGGTGTGGACTGCGAACACGTACACAGTGGCATACGACGGCAAGGATGCGACAAGCGGCAGCACAGCGAATAGCAGTCACACGTACGACGTGGCGCAGAACCTGACGGCGAACGGCTACGTGAAGACGGGCTACACATTTGCGGGCTGGGATACTGACCCGAGCGGCGCTAACGTGGTGTACACGGACGGGCAGTCTGTGACGAACCTCGCGGCCAGCGGGACGGTGACGCTGTACGCGGTGTGGACTGCGAACACGTACACAGTGGCATACGACGGCAAGGATGCGACAAGCGGCAGCACAGCGAATAGCAGTCACACGTACGACGTGGCGCAGAACCTGACGGCGAACGGCTACGTGAAGACGGGCTACACATTTGCGGGCTGGGATACTGACCCGAGCGGCGCTAACGTGGTGTACACGGACGGGCAGTCTGTGACGAACCTCGCGGCCAGCGGGACGGTGACGCTGTACGCGGTGTGGACTGCGAACACGTACACAGTGGCATACGACGGCAAGGATGCGACAAGCGGCAGCACAGCGAATAGCAGTCACACGTACGACGTGGCGCAGAACCTGACGGCGAACGGCTACGTGAAGACGGGCTACACATTTGCGGGCTGGGATACTGACCCGAGCGGCGCTAACGTGGTGTACACGGACGGGCAGTCTGTGACGAACCTCGCGGCCAGCGGGACGGTGACGCTGTACGCGGTGTGGACTGCGAACACGTACACAGTGGCATACGACGGCAAGGATGCGACAAGCGGCAGCACAGCGAATAGCAGTCACACGTACGACGTGGCGCAGAACCTGACGGCGAACGGCTACGTGAAGACGGGCTACACATTTGCGGGCTGGGATACTGACCCGAGCGGCGCTAACGTGGTGTACACGGACGGGCAGTCTGTGACGAACCTCGCGGCCAGCGGGACGGTGACGCTGTACGCGGTGTGGACTGCGAACACGTACACAGTGGCATACGACGGCAAGGATGCGACAAGCGGCAGCACAGCGAATAGCAGTCACACGTACGACGTGGCGCAGAACCTGACGGCGAACGGCTACGTGAAGACGGGCTACACATTTGCGGGCTGGGATACTGACCCGAGCGGCGCTAACGTGGTGTACACGGACGGGCAGTCTGTGACGAACCTCGCGGCCAGCGGGACGGTGACGCTGTACGCGGTGTGGACTGCGAACACGTACACAGTGGCATACGACGGCAAGGATGCGACAAGCGGCAGCACAGCGAATAGCAGTCACACGTACGACGTGGCGCAGAACCTGACGGCGAACGGCTACGTGAAGACGGGCTACACATTTGCGGGCTGGGATACTGACCCGAGCGGCGCTAACGTGGTGTACACGGACGGGCAGTCTGTGACGAACCTCGCGGCCAGCGGGACGGTGACGCTGTACGCGGTGTGGACTGCGAACACGTACACAGTGGCATACGACGGCAAGGATGCGACAAGCGGCAGCACAGCGAATAGCAGTCACACGTACGACGTGGCGCAGAACCTGACGGCGAACGGCTACGTGAAGACGGGCTACACATTTGCGGGCTGGGATACTGACCCGAGCGGCGCTAACGTGGTGTACACGGACGGGCAGTCTGTGACGAACCTCGCGGCCAGCGGGACGGTGACGCTGTACGCGGTGTGGACTGCGAACACGTACACAGTGGCATACGACGGCAAGGATGCGACAAGCGGCAGCACAGCGAATAGCAGTCACACGTACGACGTGGCGCAGAACCTGACGGCGAACGGCTACGTGAAGACGGGCTACACATTTGCGGGCTGGGATACTGACCCGAGCGGCGCTAACGTGGTGTACACGGACGGGCAGTCTGTGACGAACCTCGCGGCCAGCGGGACGGTGACGCTGTACGCGGTGTGGACTGCGAACACGTACACAGTGGCATACGACGGCAAGGATGCGACAAGCGGCAGCACAGCGAATAGCAGTCACACGTACGACGTGGCGCAGAACCTGACGGCGAACGGCTACGTGAAGACGGGCTACACATTTGCGGGCTGGGATACTGACCCGAGCGGCGCTAACGTGGTGTACACGGACGGGCAGTCTGTGACGAACCTCGCGGCCAGCGGGACGGTGACGCTGTACGCGGTGTGGACTGCGAACACGTACACAGTGGCATACGACGGCAAGGATGCGACAAGCGGCAGCACAGCGAATAGCAGTCACACGTACGACGTGGCGCAGAACCTGACGGCGAACGGCTACGTGAAGACGGGCTACACATTTGCGGGCTGGGATACTGACCCGAGCGGCGCTAACGTGGTGTACACGGACGGGCAGTCTGTGACGAACCTCGCGGCCAGCGGGACGGTGACGCTGTACGCGGTGTGGACTGCGAACACGTACACAGTGGCATACGACGGCAAGGATGCGACAAGCGGCAGCACAGCGAATAGCAGTCACACGTACGACGTGGCGCAGAACCTGACGGCGAACGGCTACGTGAAGACGGGCTACACATTTGCGGGCTGGGATACTGACCCGAGCGGCGCTAACGTGGTGTACACGGACGGGCAGTCTGTGACGAACCTCGCGGCCAGCGGGACGGTGACGCTGTACGCGGTGTGGACTGCGAACACGTACACAGTGGCATACGACGGCAAGGATGCGACAAGCGGCAGCACAGCGAATAGCAGTCACACGTACGACGTGGCGCAGAACCTGACGGCGAACGGCTACGTGAAGACGGGCTACACATTTGCGGGCTGGGATACTGACCCGAGCGGCGCTAACGTGGTGTACACGGACGGGCAGTCTGTGACGAACCTCGCGGCCAGCGGGACGGTGACGCTGTACGCGGTGTGGACTGCGAACACGTACACAGTGGCATACGACGGCAAGGATGCGACAAGCGGCAGCACAGCGAATAGCAGTCACACGTACGACGTGGCGCAGAACCTGACGGCGAACGGCTACGTGAAGACGGGCTACACATTTGCGGGCTGGGATACTGACCCGAGCGGCGCTAACGTGGTGTACACGGACGGGCAGTCTGTGACGAACCTCGCGGCCAGCGGGACGGTGACGCTGTACGCGGTGTGGACTGCGAACACGTACACAGTGGCATACGACGGCAAGGATGCGACAAGCGGCAGCACAGCGAATAGCAGTCACACGTACGACGTGGCGCAGAACCTGACGGCGAACGGCTACGTGAAGACGGGCTACACATTTGCGGGCTGGGATACTGACCCGAGCGGCGCTAACGTGGTGTACACGGACGGGCAGTCTGTGACGAACCTCGCGGCCAGCGGGACGGTGACGCTGTACGCGGTGTGGACTGCGAACACGTACACAGTGGCATACGACGGCAAGGATGCGACAAGCGGCAGCACAGCGAATAGCAGTCACACGTACGACGTGGCGCAGAACCTGACGGCGAACGGCTACGTGAAGACGGGCTACACATTTGCGGGCTGGGATACTGACCCGAGCGGCGCTAACGTGGTGTACACGGACGGGCAGTCTGTGACGAACCTCGCGGCCAGCGGGACGGTGACGCTGTACGCGGTGTGGACTGCGAACACGTACACAGTGGCATACGACGGCAAGGATGCGACAAGCGGCAGCACAGCGAATAGCAGTCACACGTACGACGTGGCGCAGAACCTGACGGCGAACGGCTACGTGAAGACGGGCTACACATTTGCGGGCTGGGATACTGACCCGAGCGGCGCTAACGTGGTGTACACGGACGGGCAGTCTGTGACGAACCTCGCGGCCAGCGGGACGGTGACGCTGTACGCGGTGTGGACTGCGAACACGTACACAGTGGCATACGACGGCAAGGATGCGACAAGCGGCAGCACAGCGAATAGCAGTCACACGTACGACGTGGCGCAGAACCTGACGGCGAACGGCTACGTGAAGACGGGCTACACATTTGCGGGCTGGGATACTGACCCGAGCGGCGCTAACGTGGTGTACACGGACGGGCAGTCTGTGACGAACCTCGCGGCCAGCGGGACGGTGACGCTGTACGCGGTGTGGACTGCGAACACGTACACAGTGGCATACGACGGCAAGGATGCGACAAGCGGCAGCACAGCGAATAGCAGTCACACGTACGACGTGGCGCAGAACCTGACGGCGAACGGCTACGTGAAGACGGGCTACACATTTGCGGGCTGGGATACTGACCCGAGCGGCGCTAACGTGGTGTACACGGACGGGCAGTCTGTGACGAACCTCGCGGCCAGCGGGACGGTGACGCTGTACGCGGTGTGGACTGCGAACACGTACACAGTGGCATACGACGGCAAGGATGCGACAAGCGGCAGCACAGCGAATAGCAGTCACACGTACGACGTGGCGCAGAACCTGACGGCGAACGGCTACGTGAAGACGGGCTACACATTTGCGGGCTGGGATACTGACCCGAGCGGCGCTAACGTGGTGTACACGGACGGGCAGTCTGTGACGAACCTCGCGGCCAGCGGGACGGTGACGCTGTACGCGGTGTGGACTGCGAACACGTACACAGTGGCATACGACGGCAAGGATGCGACAAGCGGCAGCACAGCGAATAGCAGTCACACGTACGACGTGGCGCAGAACCTGACGGCGAACGGCTACGTGAAGACGGGCTACACATTTGCGGGCTGGGATACTGACCCGAGCGGCGCTAACGTGGTGTACACGGACGGGCAGTCTGTGACGAACCTCGCGGCCAGCGGGACGGTGACGCTGTACGCGGTGTGGACAGACAACAGCAGACTTAGCGTGAAGGATGACGTGTCGGGGGCAACATTTGGAAATCCGTTTGCCCGTACCGGCGACACTACGACCACCTACAAGATCAGTGTTAAGAACACGAGCGCTGCTGGGATCACGCTCCATAATCTGAAGATGTCTTCCGTTGTTGGTAGTGGTTTCGATGTGATCGACAATCTAACTACTGACCCGGCAGCCGACAGCCTGGCAGTGAATGCGGAGCTCGAGAACAAGATCGAGGTAAAACTGCAGGACGCCAAGAAGACCGTGCCGGGCACCTACACAATTACAATTACGATTGAGGGCAGTACAACACCGGCCGACTCGGATCAGGGGCATAGGGAAATTACCGCCACCTACACCCTAACAGTTACTGTACCCGGCGGAGGGCCCGGCCCTGGCGGCGGCGGCGTCACAGAGCTGGCGGTGACCTACGACCTCAAGGGCAAGGGCACCAGCAAGGACGCGCTGAGCGAGACCGTGGCGTCCGGCGGTAAGCCCGCGAATGTGCCTACTGTCACTTCCAACAGGGGTTACACCTTCAAGGGCTGGAGCCAGAGTGATCCCTCCAAGACCGAGGAGCCCAAGCTGGTTGATCCCAAGACCGTGGTCATCAAGGCGGACACCACCTTCTACGCGGTATACGACGAGCCGGTGACCGGCGAGCATGAGCACTACATCAAGGGCTATGACACCGGCATCTTCGGGCCCGCGGACAACATCACCAGAAGCCAGGTGGCGGCCATCATCGCCCGCGCCTGCCTGGATGGGTTCCACGAGGACACTGACTATGGCAACGGCGGCTACACCGATGTTGCGGACGACCACTGGGCGCGCAGCGCCATCGCGTTCGTGACTGCGGCGGGCGTGTTCGAGGGCGACGGCGAGGGTCACTTCGATCCTGACCGTCCCATCACCCGCCAGGAATTCGCGCTGGTCTTTGCCCGGATGGTGGGCCTGCTGGAGGCGGGAGAGATGCCCTTCAGTGATGCCGGTACTACAGCCGACTGGGCGATCACGGGCGTCTACACCGCCTATGCCAAGGGTTGGGTGAACGGCTATGAGGACGGCACCTTCAAGCCCTGGAACAACATCGCGCGCAGCGAGGCCGTGAAGATCGTCAACCGCTACCTGGGCCGCGGCGTGGATGCCGAGGGCATCAAGGATGTGTACAGCGAGCTCAAGCAGTGGCCCGACGTGCCCGAGACCTACTGGGCTTACTACGAGATCCTCGAGGCGTCCAACGATCACACCTATTTCTACGTGGACGGCACTCAGCCCCCTGAGGTTTACACCAAGGCCTACATCGAAGAGGCCTCCTGGGGCAAGTAAGCAAAGCGCAAGACAGTAAAAGAAGCCAGGGCCGTGAGTGGATTTCACTCGCGGCCCTGGCTCTATTTTATTGCAAAATACTCACCGCCCAAGAATTCTGAGCTGAGCATGGCTCTCTTCCGGGACTAAATAGTCAATGGGCTTTAACCAGCTGTCAATGTGTAGTTCACGGATTACCGTCTTTCCATTGACAGGGAGAGCCTGCGTTTCAAGCAACTCTATCGCGGCGATAGTAGGTCCGGTCCCGTCCCGTCTACTGAGGGAACAGAGAGTGGACAGTTTGCATGTAAGGTTGTAAAATAGGGAATACGTGCAATTGAAATCCGAAAAAGTTATCGGAACAAGAAGGGCAGGGAGCTGGGCAAGGCCAGCGTTCCCACTGCTGCGGAGGCGGGCGAGATTTCGCCCGCCCGGGAAAGGTAGGGCAAAAATACGCATGGATATTTTAGACAGAATACGGCAGGAATACAGTTCTCTCAGTAAGACAAGAAAGCGGATTTCCGACTATATCCTGGACAATGCGTCTAAATGCTGCTTTTATTCTCTGAAGGAGTTTTCCTCCTGCGTAAATGCGACGGAGGCCACCGTGCTCAGCTATTGCCGGGGGCTGGGGCTGGGAAGTTTTGTGGATCTGAAAAAGGAGCTTCAAATCCACATGCTTTCCACTGTGGCTCCGGGGGACCGGGTGAAGATGGCGTCCAGCCAGAGTGGAAGCGTTGCTGAGCTTTACGGACGGGTCGTCAAATCGGAGCGTGAGGCGCTGCGCTCCACCTTCGAGCAGAACGACCTTGCAAGGCTCCAGGAATTCAACCGGATGCTCCGTGGTGCAAAGCGGGTGTTTGTTGCGGGGCACAACGCAAGCCGCCTACCGGCCCGGTATTTTATCCATAGGATGGTCCCCTTGGGCGTGGACGCCTACGAGCTGGATCTTCAGGACGAGCATCAGATTTTCAGTCGCCTTGCCGCTCATACTCCGGAGGAGTGCTTGGTGGTGGCCTTTGCTATGTCCCCTTACGGAGCCGCTACCGTGGCCGTGACGGAGTATTGCCGCCAGGCCGGGATACGGGTAGCCGCCGTGACTGACAGCCATAGCTCTCCCGTGGCTAAAAATGCGCAGTCCGTAATTCTCTGCCATACCGAGTTCATGGGGCTTACCAATTCGTCCACCTCCATCATGGCAATGATTAATCTCCTGAGCATGCTGTATTCCTTTGAAAGCGGGGGAGCGGAGTTGGACCGGCAGGGGCTGCTGGACGGTACTGCAAAGAAATTTGACCAATTTCTTGATTGATTTGCACCCTCATATTGGATAATTAAAACTGCAGTTGTGGTCCGTGTGCATGATAGACGGACAATAACTGCAGTTTTGACTTTATTTATTGAAAGGTATTGCATAGTTTTAAAGCGTTTGCTATAATTTTAGCAGTTTAATCCGTCAGAGGAAAAGAAGGATTTTGAAAAGGAGGATGCATTGTGAAACGGAAGACCTACAGATTGGCATCACTGGCCCTGACAGGAGCACTGGCTCTGAGCCTGGCTGCCTGCGGCGGCGGGGGAACAGCCGCCACAACACCCGCGACCCCCTCTGCCGCTCCGGCGGTGAGCGCGACCCCGGCTGAAACGGGAGGGTATGCCAACCAGATTGTAATCGGGACCCTGTCGGACCCCACTTACATCGACCCCAATGCTCCAGGCGTGGGACCCTCAGAGATCAACGTAACGCAGCAGATCTATGAGGGACTGGTGCGCACTGCGGAGGACGGCTCCATTCAGCCCCTTCTTGCGAAGGACTGGGGCGTTAGCGAGGACGCACTTACTTATACGTTCAACCTGAAGCCCGGCATCAAGTTCTCCGACGGAAGCGCCGTCACGGGGGACGACTGGGTATGGTCTCTCTACCGGGCGCGGGATTACGAGACGTCTAACTACCGTTTCATTGCAGAGGCCATTGACACTGTGGAGGCCACCGATTCTCAGGTGGTCATCACGCTGAAGTATCCTTGGGCACCCTTCCTGGCCGACCTGGCCAACTTCAATATGGTGGTCGGGTCCAAGGCGCATTGGGGCGCCGTTGGAGATGAGGCCTATCTCAACGATCCCCTGGGGACCGGCCCCTACATGGTGAAGGAGTGGAACCGGGGCCAGAGCCTAACCCTGGAGGCAAACCCCTACTATCATGAGGCGGGCTATCCCAAAACACCTGAGATCAAGTACACGGTGGTATCCGACGACAATACCCGCCTGATGCAGCTCCAGTCCGGGCAGATCGATGTGGTGGGAGACCTGCCTTTCAGCGTGGCCCCCATGGTGGAGGCCGACCCAAGCCTGAACCTGGATGTTTTCCCCTCCACCCAGATCCGGTATTTGATCCTGAATACCACTAAGCCCCCCTTCGATGATGTTAAGGTTCGCCAGGCGCTTTACTATGCCCTCAATAAGCAGGAGATGGCCACCGCTGTGGCCGGGCAGTATGGCGAGAGCGTGGCCGCGCTGGTCTCGTCCACGCAGGAAAAGTGGTCCAACAGCAGCCTGAAGGTTACCGACTACGCTCCTGATACCGCAAAGCAGATGCTGTCTGACGCCGGATATACGCAGCCGGTACAGTTTACCCTGTCCATCCGTTCCGGGTCCACCGTCTATGAACAGATCGCCACGCTCATCAAGTCTCAGGTGGACAAGGCCGGTTTCGACTGTCAGATCGAGATGCTGGAAAAGGCCGCTATCAGCGATAAGTATACCTCGCTGAGCCATCAGGCTACCATCCTCCAGTGGGTGGATGACATTGAGGACCCCTCCGGTATCACCGGCTGGACGGTGGACTATGACCAGTGCGACGCCTGGTATACCGGCCTCAACGATGCCGAGCTGGACCAGTTGAACACCAATGCCTCCATGGAAATGGACGAGACCAAGCGGGTGGAGATGTATCAGGAGATCCAGCAGCGCATTTACGACAATGCCAATGTGATCCCGCTCTTCTCCAACGGCTTTGCCTATGCCGCCTCCCAAAAGGTGGAGGGCTTGTACGTAAGTCCCTTCTATGTGTACCAGGCGATGAACTGGACCAAGAGCGAGTAATTTTGGAAGACTGGAAGAGGCACGACGCTGCTGTCGTGCCTCTTGCAATACAAACAAAAAAGCAGGTGAACGCAGTGTGAGCAGACTCAACTATATCGTCAAGCGCGTCCTACAGATCATTCCGGTGCTCTTTGTGGTATCCGTATTGATTTTTTTTATGCTGCGGATGATAGGGGGGGACCCCGCCCGGCTTATTCTGGGGGACAAGGCCACCAATGAAGCTGTGTCCGCCCTTCAGATCAAGCTGGGCCTGAACCGGCCTCTGCCGGTGCAGTATGGGATTTTTCTGAAGGGGATTTTTACGGGGGACCTTGGTACGTCCCTCTCTCTTCAGCGTCCGGTGGCCGAGCTGCTGGCGGAGAGGATGCCCGTCACGCTGAAATTGACGGCTTTCTCCACGCTGCTCTCCCTGCTGATCAGCCTGCCGCTTGGATATTTGGCGGGAAAATATAAGGACCGGTTTGGGGATCAGGTCATTCGCACTACGGCCTTGGCGTTCATCTCCATGCCCTCGTTCTGGGTGGGCCTGCTGCTCATGCTGCTGTTCGGAGTCAGGCTGGGCTGGCTGCCCGCCGGCGGCTGGGACCCTTCTTCTCTGGCAAATCAGCTCCGGTGCCTGATTCTTCCCGCGTTTACCCAGGGCCTGATGACCACCGCCCTCCTGATCCGGGACCTCCGCAACTCCGTGGTGGATATCTCCTCCATGGACTTTGTGGATTTTGCCCGGAGCAAGGGCCTCACCAACCGGGAGGTGCGCAGCCGCCATGTACTGCGCAACGCCCTCGTCTCCTACGTAACGCTGCTGGCCATGAGGATGGCCTATATGCTGGGCGGCTCGGTCATCATCGAGTCTGTTTTTGCCCTGCCCGGTATCGGGAAACTGATGGTGGATTCCATTTTTAACCGGGATTATGCCGTAGTGCAGTCTCTGGTCCTTCTCTTTGCGGCGTTGGTGATGGCAATTAATCTGATAACCGATATCATTTATTCCTTCCTGGACCCACGGGTCAAATACTGAAAAGGGGGTTAAAGCAAATGAAAAAACTTCCGGATACCCCCCACAGGCGGAATCTTCCGGCCTGGCTGACCCGCCCCGCCTTTGTAGTGGGAGTAATCATTGTCCTGGCGTTTTTCTATATTTCCGCCTTTCCGCAGACCCTTGCCACCTACGACCCCTTAGAGGTCAACATCATGGACGCGCTGAAGGCGCCCGGAAGTCCCAGCTTTATTCCAGACGCCCCGGTACATTATTTCGGCACAGACGAGTACGGACGGGACATTTTTTCTCGGGTGCTTTGGGGGGCCAGGCTGGATCTGGCCATGGGTGTGCTGGGCGTCGTCATCCCACTAATTGTGGGTAGCCTGCTGGGCCTGCTCTCCGGATACTTCGGCGGTTGGCTGGATAACGTCGTCATGCGGATCATCGACGTGCTTATGGCCTTTCCCTTTACCATTTTGGTCATTGTCATAATGGCCATCCTGGGGCCCGGCCTGCAGAATGTATTCATCGCCCTGTGGCTGGTGGGCTGGATGAGCTATACCCGCTTGGTGCGCGGGGAAGTCCTGGTTCTCAAAGAAGCGGAGTACATCCAGGCCGCTCAGGTGGAGGGCTTTACCAGCCTTCGGATTTTGCTGCGGCACCTGCTTCCCAATGTGATTTCCCCGGCAGTGGTGTTTGCCGCCTCGGACGTAGTGCTGTGCATGATTACCGGGGCGTCCATGAGCTTTCTCGGACTGGGCGTCCAGCTGCCCACCCCGGAGTGGGGGGCAATCCTCAACGGGGGAAGGGGCTATATCAGCTACGCCTGGTGGATCACCCTCTTTCCCGGCCTCTTTATGGCCGTGACCGGAGTGGGCTTTTCCCTGCTGGGGGACGGACTGACTGATTTTCTGAGGACGAAGGGACGGTGAGGAGCGTGAGTGAGCAGAAAAAGCTGCTGGAGGTCCGTGACCTGAAGACCTATTTCCATGGGAAGAACGAGACGGTAAAGGCAGTGGACGGAGTTTCCTTTGAAGTGATGGAGGGGGAGACCTTTGGGCTGGTAGGGGAATCCGGCTGTGGAAAAAGCCAGACCATGCGTTCCATCCTGGGCCTGATCAAGCGACCGGGAAAAATCAGCGGAGGGCAGATCCTTTACAAGGGCCGGGACCTGGTGAAGCTGAGCCAGAAGGAATTACAGCGAAAGATTCGGGGGAAGGAAATCGCCGTCATTTTCCAGGAACCCATGACCTCGCTCAATCCAGTGCTGCGTATCAGAGACCAGCTTTATGAGGCGGTCAGGGAACCGGGCATGACCAGGCAGGAAAAGCTGGCTCGGGCGACCGAGCTTCTACGGCTGGTGGGAATACCCGCCCCGGAATCCCGTCTGAAGGAGTATCCACACCAGTTCTCCGGCGGAATGCGTCAGCGGGCGATGATCGCCATTGCCCTGGGGGCGAAACCCAGGCTGCTGCTGGCCGATGAACCTACCACCGCCCTGGACGTCACGATTCAGGACCAGATTATGAAGCTCATCAATCAGCTCAAGGAGGAGCTTGGAATGAGCGTAATTCTGGTTACGCACGACCTGGGGGTCATCGCACAGATGTGCGACCGGGTAGCCGTAATGTACGCGGGGCAGATTGTGGAAATGACTGATACCGTCACTCTTTTCAAATGGCCGCGCCATCCGTATACCCACGCGCTGATGGCCTCCCTTCCCGATGTCACCAGCAGTGGAGAACTGGAGGCCATCTCCGGGTCTCCGCCCAATTTGGCCCACCTTCCGGAGGGCTGCGCCTTCGCGCCCCGCTGCAGATACGCCAATAACCTGTGCCGGAAGGAGCTGCCGAAGCTGCGGGAGATTGAGCCCGGGCACCTGACCCGGTGCCACCGGCTGGATGTTGTTGAGGGCTTTCAAGGGATCATCGGGACTCAGAAGGGAGGGAGCACGTAATGAGCGGTCAGCAAGAAAAGCTTCTGGAGGTAGAAGGATTATGCAAATGGTTCCCTCAGAAGCAGGGGCCTGTTGACGTCGTTCTGAGGCGGCAGCGCCAATATCTGAAAGCGGTGGACGGAGTTTCCTTTCACATCTTAAAGGGCGAGAACCTGGGGCTGGTGGGGGAGTCGGGCTGCGGGAAATCCACGCTGGCCCGGAGCCTGATCCGTCTCTATGAACCGTCGGAAGGAAAGATTCTGCTGGGCGGGGAGGATATTACACACTTAAAGGGGGAGGCCCTCCGCAGACAGCGCCCACGGATGCAGATGATTTTTCAGGACCCCTATTCTTCCCTGAACCCACGTATGTCGGTGTACGATACTCTGGCCGAGGTTTTAAAAGTGCACCGTATGGTCCCCGACAGCCACATCCGGGAGCGAGTGAAAGAGCTGCTGGAAATGAGCGGGCTGACCATGGACATTGCCGACCGGTTTCCCGGGGAGTTCTCCGGGGGACAGCGCCAGCGCATCGGCATTGCCCGATCCCTGGCCCTGGAGCCCGACTTTATCATTGCAGATGAACCCGTTTCCGCTCTGGATGTCTCCATTCAGGCTCAGATTATTAACCTGCTCTCCCGCCTGCAGAGAGAGCTCGGACTCACAGTGCTCTTTATTTCCCATGACCTGAGGGTGGTACGGCACGTTACCCATCGGGTCATGGTGATGTACCTGGGCAGTAATGTGGAGGTGGGGAATACAGAGGCAGTTTTTGATCGCCCTTACCATCCCTATACCCAGGTGCTGACCCAAGCCGCTCCCCGCCTGGACCCTACCGACCGAAAGCGGGAATATGCCATTGAAGGCGAGCCGCCCAGCCCCATCCAGGTGCCCTCGGGCTGTAAGTTCCATCCCAGATGTCCCCGCTGTCAGGAAACCTGCCGCACCCGGGAGCCGAAGCTCCGGGAGCTTGCTCCCGGTCGGTTTTGCGCCTGTCATTATCCGCTGCCGTAAGCGAGCTGCCCAAGCCCGCTCATGATTACACTACTGGAGGTAATTTACCATGCGTCTTTCCGAACTTACGTGGCCCAAGGCGGAAGAATACTTCAGGAGCCAGGATACCGTTCTGATTGGGATCGGCTCCATCGAATCCCACGGCCGCCATATGCCTCTGGGCACGGACACGATGATTCCGGATCATCTTTTGGATCAAATTGAAAAAAAGAGCGATGTTCTGATCTGCCCGACCCTGCCCTATGGCGCTACCGAGTCACTCAGCGATTTTCCCGGCACAATTAATCTGGGAACCGAGCTTACCTATCAGGTGCTCAGCCGGGTGTGCGAGAGCCTCTTTCAGCACGGTGCGCGCCGCTTTGCCATTCTTAACGGCCACGGCGGCAATATGAAGAGCATTGACCGGGTGGGCTACGAGCTTCAGCGTAAGGGGGGCATTCTGGCAGAGCTCAACTGGTGGCTGATGGCCTGGGATATGAACCCGGCGTGGAAGGGCGGCCACGGCGGAGGAGAAGAGACGGCCGCCATTCTGGGTATCCGGCCCGAGCTGGTGGATCAGAGCGAGATCCCGGGGCCTATGGTGCTCCGGGACGTATCGGATACGCTGAAAGCCACCGGGTTTACCTCGGTGGAGTATAAGGGCGTCGCCGTCAACATCCCCCGCCTTACGCCCAGCGTGACCCACAACGGCTGGATTGGCCCCGATCATCCCGAAACGGCCACCCCAGGCTGGGGGAAGGAAATGCTCCAGACCACGGCGGAATATATTGTGGATTTTCTGGAGGAATTCAAAAAGATCGACATCGCCAAAGCATGTAAGGAGTTTTGATCAGAATGGATAAAAAGCAGTCTCTTGAACTGATCGCGGATCTGTCCAACGCCAATGGAGCTCCCGGTTTTGAGGACCAGGTGCTTCTGGCGCTTCGCCGGCACGGCGCTCCCTACGGGGACTTTCGGGAGGATAGCCTTCGAAATCTCTACCTGAGCAGGAAGGAAAACAAAGGCGGCAGACCGGTGGTCCAACTGGACGCGCACTCCGACGAAGTCGCCTTTATGGTACAGGCGATTCGGCCCAACGGTACTTTGCAGTTTATCACACTGGGAGGCTGGGTCCCTTCCAACGTGCCTGCCCACATGGTCCGGGTAATGACGGCCCAAGGCACTTATATCCCCGGAATCATCACCAGCAGGCCCCCTCATTTCATGTCCGAGGCGGAAAAAAAGCTGCAGCCCTCCATCGACCAGATGTCCATCGACGTAGGGGCCTCCAGCCGTGAGGAGGCAATTCGGGATTTTCACATCCGCATTGGCGCGCCGGTTGTGCCCGATGTGGCCTTTTCCTACGATGAACAGCATGACCTGATGCTGGGAAAAGCGTTTGACTGCCGGTTGGGCTGCGCTTCTATTTTGCATACTCTGGACAGGCTGCGGGGAAAAGAGCTTGAGGTGGATGTCGTCGCTGCCTTTGCCGTGCAGGAAGAGGTGGGGACCCGGGGGGCTGCGGTTACCTCCTCTACGGTGAAACCGGACATTGCCATTGTCTTTGAGGGCTGTCCCGCCGACGATACGGTGATGGAGCCCTACGCCATACAGACCGCCATTCATAAGGGACCCATGCTCCGGCATATTGACGCCAGGATGATCACCAACCCGAGATACCAGCGTTTCGCGCTGGACCTGGCAGCCGAGCTGGGGATCCCGGTACAGGAGAGCGTCCGCTCCGGGGGCTCTACCAATGGCGCGCCCATCCATCTTTCCAATCAGGGGGTTCCTGTGATCGTCATCGGGATCCCGGTAAGGTATATCCACACGCACTACTGCTTTGCTGCCCGCACCGACGTTGAGCACGCAGAGATGCTGGCGGCCGCTATTCTGGAAAGGCTGGACCGGGAGTACATCGCGCAGTTCTGAACCAAAGAAGAAATGTGGATGGTCCGCTTTTCGGCTATGCCAAACGTTTTTTTCGCTCTGTTCTGCGCGTTTCCCTTGACAAGGTAGTTACAACCTAAATGAACCCGAGCAATTAGATGTCGCCACCCCGATTCCGGGGCGGCGACACTGTTTTTTGCTGGGCAATTTTAGCGGTTTATTATCACTGAATTATAGTTTGTTAAAAGGAGTTTCCCATTTACCATTGGCAAAACGGCTGTATGCCGACGGAACACATGGTATAGATTGAAATCCTTGCATTGCCGCGGGAAAAAAGGTATGCTGGTTCTATACCATAGAGAAGAGAAAACGGAAGAGCCCGCTGCGTGGCGGAGCGCCGATGGGAGTAATCATGGATTTACCTAGGGGACTGCTAAAACAGCATTTTGGATATTCGGACTTTCGCCCCGGGCAAGGGGAGGTTGTGGGGGAGCTACTGAGCGGGCGGGACGTGCTCTCTGTGATGCCCACCGGCGCGGGAAAGTCGATCTGCTATCAAATTCCGGCCCTGTGCATGGAGGGCCTAACGCTGGTGGTCTCCCCCCTCATCTCCCTGATGAAGGACCAGGTGGAGGGACTGATTCAGGCTGGGGTCCCGGCAGCCTACCTGAACAGCTCTCTGACCGAGCGGCAATTCGGACTCGCCTTGCGCAACGCCAGGATGGGGAAGTACAAGCTCATCTACGTGGCCCCTGAGCGGCTGGAGACGGCGTCCTTCCTCGCCTTTGCGCGGGAGGCGTCCATCTCCATGGTGGCGGTGGATGAGGCCCACTGCGTGTCCCAGTGGGGGCAAGATTTCCGCCCCAGCTACCTGAACATCCCCAGCTTTACCGCGGCCCTCCCCCACCGGCCCGTGGTGGCCGCCTTTACAGCCACCGCCACGCCGGAGGTGCGGGAGGATATTATTCGCCAGCTGGAGCTGCGGGAGCCCTTTTTGCTGGTGTCCGGCTTTGACAGGCCAAACCTCTTCTGGGAGATCCAGACCCCACGCAGCAAGCGGGAGGCGCTGCTTGCCTTCATGCGCGCCCACGAGGGGGAGAGTGGAATTGTCTACTGCTCCACACGTAAAAATGTGGAAGAGGTCTGCGTGTTCCTGCAGGAGCGGGGCATCATAGCCACCCGCTACCACGCGGGGCTGGAGCCGACCGAGCGCAATCAAAACCAGGAGGGTTTCGTCTACGGGAGCACCCAGGTGATCGTTGCCACAAATGCTTTCGGCATGGGCATCGACAAGCCGGACGTGCGCTACGTAGTCCACTACAATATGCCCAAGGACCTGGAGAGCTACTACCAGGAGGCGGGGAGGGCCGGGCGGGACGGCGACGCCGCCCACTGTCTGCTCCTCTACAGCGCGGCCGACATCCAGACCAACCGCTTTCTGATCGAGCTGCAGGACAAGGAGACCGAGGGCGACGAGGAGGAGCGCGCGGAGCGGGTCAAACAGGACTTGGCGCGCCTCAAGCAGATGACCTACTACTGCCACACAACCGACTGTCTGCGGCACTATATCCTGCGCTATTTCGGGGAGCAAACTCAGGAGTACTGCGGAAACTGCGGAAACTGCCGAGCCTATTTCGAGGAGCGGGACGTTACGGAGGACGCGCAGAAGGTTATGAGCTGCATAAAGCGCGCGGGAGAGCGGTTCGGCAGCTCTACCATTGCAGACGTGCTGCGGGGCGCCCAGAACGAGCGGGTCGTCAAGTGGCAGCTCCAAAAGCTGCCCACTTACGGTACGATGTCCTCCATGTCACGGGACGAGGTGCTTGGGCGCATCCGGCTGCTGCTGGAGCGCGGCTACCTCACCCAGGACGGCGGGCCCTACCCCACTCTGGCTCTCACCCCCAAGGCGGGGGACATCCTCTTTCGTGGGGAAAAGCTTATCGCGCGGGTTAAGGCACCGGCGGATAAGGCCGTAACCCGGCAGGACGCGCAGACGGGGGACGTGCCGGGTGAGCTCTACGAGCGGCTTCAGCAGCTGCGTCAGCAGCTTGCGAAACGGCTGGGTGTGCCCGCCTATGTGGTTTTCTCCAACGAGACCCTGCGGGAGATGTGCCGGCGGCTCCCGCGCACGGAGAGGGAGCTATTGAAGGTGTCCGGCGTTGGGGAACAAAAACTTAAAAAATTCGGGCGGGCCTTTTTGGACGCCATGGAAACCTGGCGCGCGAAACAGCCCAACGCCTGAGAGAAAAGGAGGGGAGCGGCATGAAGTATACCCGGCTCAAACTGCAAATGCTCCTGCTGGTGGTCATAGGCACGATTGTCGCCGGGGCAGTAGGGATTTTCCTGCTGGAGGTGGTAGTGGACGGCGCGCTGCAGGACCCCTTCGCCCGGCTCTTCCTCTGGGGAGCTGAGCGGCTTTTCGGCAGGACCGAGGCCGAGGCGTTGGCCATCTACCAGACCCATATCCGAAACAACAAGCAGGAAATTTTGACGCTGGGCATGATGTGCCTCATGCTCATCGCGTTCTACCTCGCCCTGGGGCGGTTTACAAGGTGGCTCGATCAGGTGGGCAAGGCCACACGCCAGGTGGTGGGCAAGAGCGGAGAGACGGTCAGCCTGCCCCGGGAGCTTGCCCCCGTGGAGGAGGACCTGCGCTCTATCCAGCTCCAGCTCCAGGCCCGGGAGGAGGAGGCGCGGGAGGCGGAGGGGCGCAAAAAGGATCTCATTGCCTTTCTCGCACACGACCTCAAAACGCCCCTCACCTCCGTGGTGGGCTACCTCACCCTCCTGAGGGATGAGCCCGACTTAGACGTGGAGCAGCGGTGTAAGTACACCGGCATTGCCCTGGAGAAAGCCCAGCGGCTCCAGGAGCTTTTGGGCGAATTTTTCGACATTACCCGCATGGATTTAGGCGGGGGGCTGGCGGACGGGGAGCCCATCCAACTCACCGTTCTCCTGGAGCAGCTGGCTGACGAGTTTTACCCCCTCTTCGCGGAAAAAGACCTCCGCTGCCGCACGGATATCGAGCGGCAGCTTATTGTCCTGGGGGAGCCGGACAAGCTGGCCCGGGTATTCGATAATGTGCTGAAAAACGCGGTGAGCTATTCCACCCCTGGCGGGGAGGTGGCAGTCACCGCCGTCCGCGCCGGCGGGCGCATCCGCGTCACCATTAAAAACCAGGGCCTGGAGATCCCGGAGCGGGAGTTGAGTCGCATTTTCCAGAAGTTTTACCGCCTGGACGAGGCCCGCTCCACCCGCACCGGCGGTGCTGGACTGGGTCTTGCCATCGCAAAAGAGATCGTTGAGGTCCATGGCGGGAGCATCCGGGCAGAGAGCAACGGAAGTTCCGTTAGTTTTGTAATCATATTGCCGCAATATACAGAGGGGAATTAGAGCTTGAACGAGAGAGACAGGGCAATTGCCTATTTGGAGCGGGACAGGCTGCGCTATATCAACCTGTTGGAGGTGCTGCGCCGGGGGAGTGGGGAGGTGCTCTTCCTCCGGGAGGATGGGCTGCTCCTCTACGACGAGGGTAGTCTCGCCTATATGTTTACGGCGGAGAGCTCGCAGGCGGCTGAAAGAATCATCGCGCTCATTCCCCGGGACGCCGAGCAGTGCGTGACCCACCAGAACTGGTATCACCCCGCCCTGCGTACCCGCCTGGGGCGAGATCGGGGCATGATGGTCTGCCGTCAGGCGGCCTGGATGGGGGAGACGCAGCCTGAGCTCTCTGCCTTCCCGGGGGAGCTGCGCCTCATGGACGTAAGTTGGGTGCCGCGGGTGCGGACGCTCTACGGCCATGACTACGCGGACGGAGACTATATCACCGGCGTGGTGAAGCGGGGCCTGCTGGGGGCCTTTGTGGATGGAGAACTGGCCGGGTTTATAGGCACCCACGACGAGGGGACCATCGGGCTTTTACAAGTCCTTCCCCAGTACCGCCGCCTGGGGGTGGGGGAGGCACTTTACCGCGCCATGATTTGCCGGGTCTTAGACCATGGGGGGTACGCCCTCGGACATATCGAGGAGGGTAATGAAGCTTCTCTGGCCCTCCAACGCAAGGTGGGAATGACCATAGGGGACCACCTGCTCTACTGGGTGTTCTAAAGGGGCCTCAGTTTGCCGACCTTTCCAGCTCCACGCCGGTGTAGTACCACTTGATGATCTCCTCGCAGGTCTTGCCCGCCTCCGCCAGGGCGTTGGCCCCGTACTGGCTCATGCCCACCCCATGGCCGTACCCGGTGACCTGGAAGGTGACGCTGCCGTTTGCCGCCGCCACCGTGAAGTTGGTGGACCGCAGGCCGAAAAGGGTCCGCAGCGCCCCGCCTGACACCGTGACGCCGCCGATGTCCATCTGCTCCACTCCGCCTGCCGAGTTGGGGGCGATGTTGGTAAACCATCCGGCGCTGTCGCTATCCAGATTGGCCTCCGGGTATTGGGAGAGGAATATGGACTTAAAGCCGTCGAGGCTTAAGCTCATGGTGCTGTGGTAGTTGGGCACCTCCTCCCCCTCTGGGCTCACCACTCCGGTGAGGTAGGGCACCGCGTTGCCCCAGACCTCTACGGCGTCCACCGTCCGTCCGGCGGTGGAGGAAAAGAAGACGGCCTGAATTGGCGCGCCGCCATAGGTTGCTACCAGGGCGTCGGTCTCTGTTACCGCCTGGGTAACCTTGTCGGTATAGCTCTGGGCGTCGTTTCCCCAGGCGAGGGCGGCGGCCTCAGGCTCAATGTAGGCCTGGCAGCAGTTGATATCCGTACACACATCGGCGTCAGGGTGATTCTCAACCGGGGAGGCCATCTTGGCAACCGTGTAGGTCCGGGCCGCCACAGCCTGGGCCTTGAGGGCCTCCAAGTGGAAGGAGGCGGGCATCTCGGCGGCCACCACCCGCCAGAGGTAGTCCGCCATGCTCATCTCGCGCACCGTGCCATCCGCTAGCTTGACACGCACCATGCGGTCCTTGTCCTCTTTTTCTCCGGTGGGGGAGGGACTTACTACCGTGTGGCCGATGGGCAGGGTGGCGGTAGGGGAGGGGGTGACCTCCGGCTCGGCAAAGCTCCGCTCTCCCCGGAAGAAGAGGAGCGGCATCAAAAAGAGCAGCAGCAGCAGCGCCAGGGCCACCGCCACCACCTGGCGCATACCGGGGCCCTTGTCCGATTTTCGCCTGTTTTGCAAGGAATTCCACCTGCTTTCCGTTGACGCTGTCCCGGATTGGTAGTATGATAAGAAAGTATGACCATATCCAACCGCTCCAGGAGAGGAGACTTTCGTATGTCCACCCAGCACGACGACTCCATGGGCTTTCTCAAAAGTCTATGCGGCGAATTTCAAAAGCATAACCAAATTGACCCCGCCTACTACGAGAAGTGGGATGTGAAACGGGGCCTGCGCAATGCCGACGGCACCGGCGTTATGGCCGGCATTACCCAGATCGGCAACGTGCTGGGCTATTACGTGCAGGACGGCGAGCGCAATCCCATGGAGGGCAAACTCCTCTATCGGGGCATCGACGTGGCCGACCTCATCAATGGGTTCACCGGGGAGAATCGCTTTGGCTTTGAGGAGACGGCCTACCTCCTTCTTTTCGGGGCGCTCCCCACACGGGAGAAACTGGCGATGTTCAAGGGGGCCCTCACCTCCCATCAGGATCTACCCCATATGTTCACCGAGGATATGATTCTCCGCGCCCCCAGTCCCGACGTGATGAACAAGCTCTCCCGCGCCGTTCTGGCCCTCTACTCCTATGACGACGGGCCCGAGGACCGCTCTCTTGAGAGCGAGCTGGGCAAGGCCATCGCGTTGGTGGCCCGGGTGCCCCTTATCGTAGCTCACGCCTACTCCGCCAAACGCCACTACTACGACAACGAGAGCCTCTACCTCCACCGGCCCCAGCCTGGCCTCTCCATGGCGGAAAACTTCCTGTGGTCGGTTCGGAGGGACAACCGTTTTACTCAAGAGGAGGCGCGGGTCCTGGACCTGTGCCTGGTGCTCCACGCCGAGCACGGCGGCGGCAACAACTCCGCCTTCGCCTGCCGGGTCCTCTCCTCTTCGGGCACCGACATCTACTCCGCCATCTCGGCCGCCATCGGCGCTCTCAAGGGCCCCCGGCACGGCGGCGCGAATAAGAAGGTCATGGAAATGTTCTCCTACATCGAGAACGGCGTTCAGGACTGGGCTGACGACGACGAGGTACGCGCCTATCTCACCAAGCTCATCCGCCGGGAGGAGGGGGACCGTTCAGGCCTCATCTACGGCATGGGCCACGCCATCTACACCCTCTCCGACCCCCGGGCCGTCCTCCTCAAAAGGTTTGCCAAGAGCCTGGCCGCCCAAAAGGACATGCTGGAGGAGTTTGAGCTTTTTGAGGCTGTGGAACGGCTCACCCCCGAGGTTTTCTTACGGGAGAAGGGGGACGGGAAGATGGTCTGCGCCAACGTGGACATGTACTCGGGCCTCGTCTACAAGATGCTTGGTATCCCCCAGGAACTCTACACACCCCTCTTCGCCATCGCCCGCATGGTGGGCTGGTGCGCCCACCGCATCGAGGAGGTCTATAACCCCGGCAACAAGATCATCCGCCCCGCCTATAAAGCGGTGGCTCCCCTCCAGCCCTTCGTGCCTTTAGACCAGAGGGGCTAAGCGATATCCAAATTTGTGATAAAAGTAGGAGAATGAACCCATGAACACAAGATACGACGTCGCTATCATCGGCTGCGGCACCGCAGGCATCTTCGCGGGGTACGAGCTGTCCCTCCGAAACCCAAAGCTCAAGGTGGTTACCCTGGAGCTGGGGGAGGACATCTACAGCCGCAGCTGCCCCATCGTGGCTGGCAAGGTGAAGGAGTGCATCCACTGTCAGGTGTGCGATACCATGTGCGGCTTTGGCGGCGCGGGTGCTTTCTCCGATGGGAAGTACAACTTCACCACCGAGTTCGGCGGCTGGCTTACCGATTTTATGCCCAAGGACGAGGTCATGGAGCTCATTAACTACGTGGATACCATAAATATGCAGCACGGGGCTACCGACCAGGTCTATTCCACCTCTACCCCCGAGGCCAAGGCCCTGGAGAAGAAGGCTCTGGAGTTTGACCTCCACCTCCTCCAGGCCAGGTGCAAGCACCTGGGCACCGAGAATAACCTGAAAATTCTCCAGAGCATCTACGAGGCGGTCCGCCAGCGGGTGGAGTATCGTTTCCGCACAGCGGTGAAGAGCATCGAGCGGCTTGGCGAAGACGAGGGCTACCGGCTCCACACTGAAAAGGGGGACGAGGTGGACTGCAAGTGGCTCATCGCCGCCCCCGGCCGTTCCGGGGCCGAGTGGTTCTCCGACCGGTGCAAGGAGATGGGCCTCGAGCTCATCAACAATCAGGTAGATGTGGGCGTGCGGGTGGAGCTGCCCGCCAAGGTCTTCCAGCACATCACCGACGTGGTTTATGAGTCAAAGCTCGTCTACCGAACCAAGCAGTACGGCGACCAAGTGCGCACCTTCTGCATGAACCCTTACGGCCACGTGGTGGCCGAAAATGTGGAGGGCATCAACACTGTCAACGGCCACTCCTACTCAGACCCCAAGCTCCAAAGCGAGAACACCAACTTCGCCCTCCTGGTCTCCAACCGTTTCACCGCACCCTTCAACCAGCCCTACAGGTACGGCAAGCACATAGCCGCCCTCTCCAATATGCTGGCCGGCGGCGTGCTGGTCCAGCGCTTTGGGGACTTAGTGGGCGGCATCCGCACCAACGAGCATCGTATGGCCAAGTCCTTCGTCACGCCCACCCTCACCGCAGCCGTTCCCGGGGACCTATCCCTGGCGCTGCCCAAGCGCCAGCTGGACGATATCATCGAGATGATCTACCAGCTCGATAAGTTGGCCCCCGGCACTGCAAACTACGATACTCTGCTCTACGGCGCGGAGGTCAAGTTTTACTCCTCCCGCCTGGCCCTCTCCGGTGAATTGGAAACCGCCATGCCCGGTTTCTTCGCCATCGGTGACGGGGCGGGTGTCACCCGTGGTCTTGCGCAGGCGGGCGCGTCCGGCATCAAGGTGGCCCAGGTTATCAGCAAACGGCTGAAAAAGTAGTCAAAAGTCCCTTTCGTGGCTTATCACACGAAAGGGACTTTTTGTTTCGAAAACTGTAAACCCAGATATTGTATACGCATCTGCCCCGTAAGCGGAGAAAGCAGATATGACGCGCACTTCCGGCATTTTTAGAGGAGGGATTAGTTACAATAAACCGGAGTCAAAAAACATAAAAATTGGGCTAAAATTCAAGAAAAAAAAGGGCCATTTACTTGCAATTTTTAGCACTGTCAAGTATAATACTGGAGATGCTGGGGAGTGTTTCTTTTTCTTATTTTTCGCAGATGAAACCGTTTCCAATATTGCGGTCGGCGCGGAATGCCTCAACTCAAAACTGAATACTCAGCAAAACGGGTGAAAACCCGCGGCGCAAAGCTATAGGGCCTTTAAAATGGTAGCCAGTTGCAAGTTATATTTGCAAGGGGGTGCCATTTATTTTTTGCCCCGTTGCTAGAAATATTTGGAAGCAAAACCTTACTTTACTGGATTTCGCGCAAGATAGGAGCAATGAAACGTTATGCAGCTAAATATTACGACAGATTACGCGGTCAGAGTGATCCTGATGCTCTCCGCACCCAACTCCTTCGCCTCTGCGGCGGAAATTGCCCAGACGCTGGTGATACCGCCCAACTACTTGATGAAGATTCTCACGAAATTGAAGGCCGCGGGACTGATCGCCTCCACGCGGGGGGTGAACGGCGGATACTGCCTGGAGAAACCCGCGAAGGAGATCTCGTTTCAAATGATTTTTGAGGCGATGGGGGACACAGTGAAGATCAACCGCTGCCTGGAGCCGGACGGTTACTGCAGCCGCAACGCGACGGCCACCTGCCCCGTCCATTCGTTTTACCTGAAGATTCAAAACGACCTGGAAAATTATTTTGCGCATACCACGCTCGCAGACCTAGTAGGAGAGGAGGCCCGCCGGGATGACTGACAGGGATTTAAAAAAGCTCAGCCGCGCCGAACTGCTGGAGCTGCTGATCAAGCTCTCTGAGGAGAACGAGGCGCTGAGTCTGGAAAGGGACGACCTAAAAAAGCGTCTGGAGGACAAGACGCTGCGCTTTCAGGACGCGGGCTCCATCGCGGAAGCCGCGCTCCGGGTCAATGGGATCTTTGAGGATGCGCAGCGGGCAGCCGAGCAGTACTTAGAGAACGTAAAGCATATGAACGGCGTTGCCCAGGCCGAGGCCGACACGCTGATAGCGCGCGCCCAGGAAAAGTGCGACGAGATGATCGTGCAGGCCAAGAAGACGGCTGACGCGCAGTGGGCTGGCCTTCAATCCCGACTGGACGCCTACTGCCAGGCGCATGACGGCCTGAAGGAGCAGCTGGGCAATATGTATACCGGACAAAAATAAACGCATCCCCGTAAGTGGGGCCGGAGGGAACATGGAAGAGCGGAAGATACCAACCACCCGACAGCTGAAAGAAGAGCTGCTGCACGAGCGGAAGAAAAAAGAGTACAGAAGGACGCTGCGCAGCACGGTCTACATTTTGCTGGTAGTGGCCGCCGTCTCGGTACTGGTGGCAACGCTGTTCCTTCCCGTCTTGCAGGTGACCGGAACCAGCATGGAACCCACCCTGGAGACCGGACAGATTGTCGTCGCCGTCAAGAACGCAGAGTTTGAGCGGGGCGACGTCATTGCCTTTTACTATAACAACAAGGTGCTGCTCAAGCGGGTCATTGGTCTGCCCGGTGACAAGATCGTCATCAACGCCGACGGCAACGTCTCGGTCAACGGCGAGGCGCTTGAAGAGCCCTATCTCTCGGAGAAGAGTCTGGGCCAGACCGATATCGAGTATCCCTATCAGGTGCCGGACGGCAAAATCTTTGTGATGGGCGACCACCGTGCCACCTCGGTAGACAGCCGCACCAGCGCGGTGGGCTGCATCGCGGATGAATTCATCGTAGGAAAAGTCGTATTTCGCGTCTGGCCGACAAATCGGTTCGGAGAAGTTTAGTAAGCCCGGGCTATCCCCTACAAAATATGACAGAAAGGAGAGTGCGTGACGATGAAAAAGAGCCTTGCAGTGCAGGTGAAAGACTTTATCGAGAACCACGACAGGCGCCGCCGCCTGCTGGCCCTCATCTGCGCGCTCTCCATCTTTACCTCCCTGGGGGTCTACGGCGCGCTGATGCGCCCGGCCATCAGCATGGAGAAGAGCAACCCCCTACTGACCGCCGAGACGCCCAACGCCGTTTTCGGAGATGAGCTCACTGCCCAGATCACTGCGACCGCGTCGACCGACCTGGACGAGACCTACTTCTACCTCTCCACGAAGGCCGAGAATGCCGCCCTAACCGCCGTTCTCTCCTTCGACGCGGACGGCGTCGCCTCTGTCCCCACACACGATGGCGGAGACCTGGAGCTCCATCGAGTGGAAAAGGCCGGGAACATCGGATATTGGTTTACTTTGGTGCGGGGCCATACGGCGAGCTTTGACCTGCCCTATAGCTCCACTCAGATCGAATACACCGTAGGGGTCCTCCCCGAAGAGGCTACGCCCCTGGCCGCCGAGCCTGACAAGACCGATTATTCCGAGCCTTTCACCGAGGCGGTGACCACCGAGCCCACCGCCTCCGAGGCGGACGCCCCCACAGAGGATGTCACACCTATCGAGACAGAGCCCGCCGAGGGGCCCTCGCCCGTAGATGCGGCCCCTACGGACGAGACCGCCTCGCCCCCCGTGGCGACCGCTCCTGTCGATGAACCTGACAGCACGGCACCCACCACCGAGACCATCTATGAAGACCCCGATACTGCCTCCGTCCAGCTCTATGCCGCGGCGGGCGCCAGTCTTGAGGGGGCCCGCGCAGCAGCCGAGGAGAACCGGGGGGAAGAGACTCCCACCCTCATCCTCACCTGGATGACCCTTGCCGAGCTGGACGCCGCCTCCGGGACAGACCCAGCCGAGCCCCCCGTGCTGCTCCCTGAAATCCCCGAGATGCCGGAGGGTGCCACCAGTTGGGCCACGGTGGAGCGGATTGAGGACGACGAGACACCTGCGGCCCGGTCCTTCGGCCTCATGGCCGCCAGCCAGGATCTCTTGGCTGCTGCAGGGCCCGTGGACTTCGGCCAGTATATCACCGGAGCCACGGTCTCCAAGCTGCAAAACGGCTCATGGACCCCGGCCACGGAATTTGCGGACGGCGACAAGGTTAAGGTCGCGATCACCTACACTCTGCCCGCTAACACTGTGGGCGCGAACAACAAGATTATTACATACAATCTCCCCACCGGCGTCCTCCCGGGCAAAGAGGAGAGCGGCCTGGTCTACGAGGGCACTACCCCCGTCGGCACCTACACCATCACGCCGGAGGGCCAAATCACCATCACCTTCAACGACTCCTTCGCCGATGACAAGGCCTTCAACGGCACCATTCAGCTCCAAGGGAGTGTCTCCGCCGGTGAAAACGGCACTGAGAACAACATCTCCTTCGGATCCAGCACTTCTACCATCAAGGTCTCGGTACCCGCCGCCGCCACTGACCTTGTGGTATCAAAGACGGGTTCCTATACCGCCTCCTCCGGCAAGCTCACTTACAAGGTGATCGCGTCCACTACCAAGGGAACGGCCGGGACCGTCACGATCACCGACAAATTCCAGTCCGGGAATACCAGCGCGACCTATACCACAAACAGCTTTTCGATTTACAAGGTGTCCGCAAATGGGACCAGGAGCAAGGTCAACACCACCCCCTCGGTGTCGGGACAGCAGTTTACGGTTTCCAACCTGCCCCAGCTGTCTGCGGGGGAGTCCTATGAGATCAGCTACACCGCGACGCCCGGTACCACCACGGATAAAAACGGCGCGTCCTACGTCTCCAACGGCGCCAGCGCCACCAGCGGCAGCAATACCGGCAGCGACTGGGAGGGCGTTGAAGTCGCCAAGCAGATGCTGACGAAGACCGGCTCCTATGACGAGGGTACCGGAAAGATCAAGTGGACCATCACCATCAACCCCAGCAAGCTGAATATCAGCGGGTATAAGCTGGCTGATGCACTGACGGCGAGTACCGGCATTACGCAGACGCTGCCCGCCTCTGCTGAGATCAAAAACAGCGCTGGGACCGCGGTGGGCACGATCACGAACTGGGCCAATTACCTCTTCCCCTCAAATTCAAAAGATACCTACACCATCGAGTACTTGACGGACGCTCCGACGGGCACACCCGGCACCACCACGACGGTGACCAACAAGCTGGACATGACCAAGGGCAGCAGCTCCAGCTACACCACAAGCATCGACGTGGGAGTCCCTCACAAGAACTACGGAGTGACCAAGCGTGCCGGCGGCAGCTCGTCGGCGGGTATTTACAACTGGACAGGAGAGATCACAGTTCCCGCTACGGGCTTGGCGCTTGATAAAGTGCTGTATACCGACACCATCGGAAACGCCACGCTGGACGGCGCAACCGTCCCCGGCACCCACTACACAACCGCAGAGCTCCTTAACAAGCTGACGGTGGTTGCGAGAAAAGGCTCGACTCAGACAACGCTGATCTATGGCACGGACTACGAAATTCAGGACGCCAGTGGGAATAAGATTACCAACTTCAGCAGCACAACCCATCTGCAAGGATTCAAGGTGGTATTCCTCTCGTCCAGTGCGGCGAAAATCGCAGGCACGACCAGCACCCTGAGCTACTCGACGTACATCGACTACGGTGCCGCGCTGGGGGGAGAGACCTATGTTTTCTCTAACATGGGCGCTATCCCCGGGCTTACCAGCACCGCCACCTATACGTACACCGCGCCCAGGGCCCTGGAAAAACAGGCCAGTGCAGACGGCGTGATCGCCTGGAATAAGGACTACACAAGCGCGCCCCTGGCCGTGGACTTCGACACTGCGGACGGTGTAATCTACTACAGGCTGTTGCTTAACCTGAGTGACTTCACTGGGAATGAAATCACCGTGACGGACTTTCTCCCCTCGGGGGCGGCCCTGGCAGTGCCCACAGATGGTACGCCCGCCGTCACGGCAAAGCTCTATGGCAACAAGGATTGGCAGGTCAGCTCGTTCAACTATGGCCAGGCGAATGGGGACCCGGCGGGCACATACGTCATGAATGACCACGTCAAGGCTACAGTGGAGACAGACGGGACGATGAAGATCGTGATCGACAAGGTCGATAAGATACGAATCGGTTACCATGGCGTCCCGTCCCCCATCACCGTTGCCGTCTACTACCAGCTGTCCGTCGCTGCCGACCCAAACTGGAGTGACCTGGGCAACAAGAGCCAGATCTACTGGAACCGCGCCACCTGGAACGGCAGCACCGACGAGCAGAAGACCACCGTCAACCGCGAGGTGCCCAACGTCGGAAAGACCGGCGAACAGCTCCCCATGACCGACGAGAACGGTAATGTGATGTACGAGCTGGACGGGGTTACCCCCAAGTGGACCGATACCATCCGGTACCATATCATCATCAACCCCGCCGGGCTGGATCTGGCGACGGGCGCGGACACCATCACCATGACCGACGTTCTCACCACCAGGGCGGGGGCCAGCCTCCTGCTCGACAGCGTAAAGCTCTACCGGTACGACGCCAGCAAACCGAACGGCCAGGGTACGCTTATCAGCCGGGACCAGTACAAGGTCAGCTATAACGACCTCACGTATACGGCAACCTTTGTCCTGCCCGACAGCACGCCCGTGATCCTGTACTACGACTACTTTATTGAGCGAGGGAAACTTGCCGACGTCACCGTGAGCAACACGGCGACCCTGCAGGGGAACGCTCTGGAGAGCGGCACATCCAGCATCAAGCTGAAGGAGAGCAGCTCCTCCGCCACCGCCAACAAGAAGACCATCACGATCTACAAGGTGGACAGCTCCGACTTCTCCAAACTTCTCCCCGGCGCGGTATTTAAGCTCGAGCAGTACACCCAGAGCGGCGGCACGTGGGCCTGGAGGACAGTCGACAACGGCGTCTACACGACGGACGAAAACGGCAAGATATTGCTGGACTTCATGGACGACAAGCATAGCCTAGCGAACAACGTTCTTTACAGGCTGGCCGAGACCACGGCCCCTGCCGGATACCAGGCGAGCAGCACGCCCTACTACTTTGTCTGGATGGCGGACAACAAAGACAAGACCGAGACGATAAGCGCCATGACCCAGACAGGTTTCGCGGGCGTGGATACCAGTCTGGTGCGTTTCGTCACCAGCAGCGGCACGTCGATTTATGTGCCCAACGAATACACCGCCATCGGCGTCAAAAAGCTCTGGCGTGACGACAAGGGTGAGACCCTTACGAGCCCCCCGGCGGCCAGCGTTGAGTTGGAGCTCTGGAGGCAGGCCCGGAAGGTGGATGGGTACACGGTTACGGTAAATGTGACGACGGCAAACAGCAGTTTTTCGGCGTCTCAGATGGTAGCAATGGGCAGCAGCCTGACGATTGCGGTGAACGCGTGGTGGCCCAGTACATACAGCGTGACGATTGCCGGACAGACATCAACGGTGAATCAGAGCGGTGGGCGGGCCGTCCTTGCTAGTCTCAGCAACGTGTCCTCCAACATGACGGTTGCCGTCAATATTACAGACTACCTGAGCTCGCTCCCGTTTGAATTTTCCGGCTACACCAATCCGACCTCTATGGTAGAGGCCGGCACCGCGGAGTTGGTTACGGATACGCCCATTATCCTGAACGCCGCGAACGGCTGGGCCTGGCTCAGCGCCTCGCTGAAAAAGACCGACACCTCCGGAAATGCCTACTACTACTGGGTCAAGGAAAAAGTCCCCTCCGGCAGTACGGTGACCTACCTGAACAATAGCGGCATCCGTACCGGAGATATTACCGTCACCAACACCGTCTCGTCCTTCACCCTTCCCAACACCGGCGGTACAGGGCTCTTGCCCTTCTACCTCCTGGGCGGGCTGACGATGGCGGCCGCCGCAAGCGCGGCGCTTCTCCTCTTCAAAAAGCGGCGATCGGAAGGGGGGAGAAGCTGAGACCTCAGCTGATTGCCGTTTTTTATAATACAAAGTGACTTAAAATATGTTACAATATGAAAGGAAAGTGAACCCCATGAACAAGATGTTCAAAACCCTCTCCTCGCTGGCGCTGGCGCTCGTCCTGCTTGTCGCCCTCGCCATTCCCGCTTTTGCCGCCGAGACCTACACTGTGACCATCGACAGCGACACCACCGGCCATATCTATGAAGCTTACCAGATCTTTGCCGGCGACCTGTCTGAAGGCATCCTCTCCAACGTCACCTGGGGCAGCGGTGTGGACGGCGTCGCCCTGCTTTCCGCCCTGAAGGCGGACGCCACCGTCGGTACCACCTTCGCCACCGCTACCTCAGCCGCCGCTGTGGCGGTTGCCCTGGATGGCGCTGCCAACGACTCTGCCGCCGCGAAGGCCTTTGCCGCCGTGGCCGGCCAGCATCTGACCACCGCCACCGGCACCAGTTCCGAAGCTGCTGGCCCTTACACCATCCAGGGCCTCCCCGCCGGCTACTACCTGGTGAAAGACAAGAACGGCTCTCAGAACGGCGAGGACGAAGCCTATACCCGTTTTGTCCTCCAGGTGGTTGAGGATGTCTCCGCCACCCCCAAGGCCTCTACCCCCACTGTTGAGAAGAAGGTCAAGGAGAACGACCAGTACACTGCCGACGGTGGCTATGGTGTCGGCTACAACGACGCGGCCGACTACAATATCGGCGACAGCGTTCCCTTCAAGCTCATTGGTACCCTGCCCAGCACCTATGCTGACTATAGCTCCTACAGCTACACCTTCCATGATACCCTCTCCTCTGGCCTGACCTACAACTATGACGCCAAGGTCTTTGTGGACGGCACGGAGATTACCTCCAGCGCTACCGTTACTGGAGGCGACCACGCGTTGACCGTAAAGTTTGACAACCTGAAGGCCATCCCTGGAGTCACCATCACCTCCGCCAGCAAGATCACCGTCGAATACACCGCCACCCTGAATAAGGGCGCCGAGATCGGACTGGACGGCAACACCAACGAAGTCTATCTGGAGTACTCCAACAACCCCAACCCCGGCGGTGAGGGCAATACCGGCGAGACCCCCAAGGACAAGGTCATCGTCTTTACTTATGAGCTGGATGTCACCAAGGTCGACGGCGCTGAGATCACAAAGCTTCTGGGCGGTGCTGAGTTCCAGCTGACGAATGCGGCCGGCAAATATGCTCAGGTCGGCACCGACGGCGTACTCACCGGCTGGACGACTGACGCCGCTGCTGCCACCACCCTGATCTCTGCTGCAGATACCGGCCTCTTCAAGGTTATCGGCCTGGACGACGGGATCTACACCCTGACCGAGACCAAGGCCCCCGCCGGCTATAACAAGCTGGAGAACCCCGTGGAGGTCATGATCGATGCGACCACCGCCAATAGCCAGACCTGGGGCGGCGTTGCCGCCAACGCCCTGACTGCGCTAACGGTCACCGCTGATACAAAGGCGGGCAATACCGATCTTACTGGCGGCGTCGCCAGCATCTCCATAGCCAACAACAAGGGCGCCACCCTGCCTGCCACCGGCGGTGTCGGTACCACTATCTTCTACGTCGTCGGCGGCGTGCTGATGCTGGGCGCAGTAATCCTGCTGGTCACCAAGAAACGCATCGGCGGCAAGGACTAAGCAAAAAAGAACGCCATAGCGGCATAATGCATCATATCGGCTGTCCGCACCCGGGGGCGAAAGACCCTCGGGTGCGGAGGCAGGGAGAAACTTATGAAAAAGCATCGCTCCACCATTATTTTAATAGCGGTCTTTTTCGTAGGCCTCTCCGTGCTGCTCTACCCTACGATCAGCAACTACGTAAACTCCTTCCACCAGAGCCGTGCCATCGCGACCTACGAGGAGAATTTATCCTCCTTCACCGAGGAAGACTATAGCGCATACTTCCGCGCCGCCCAGGTCTATAACGATGAGCTGCTGAACGGCGCGTCCTCTCTCCACAGCGGCGCACCCCTGGATGAGACTTATATCTCCCTCCTCAACGTGACCGACGACGGCGAGATGGGCTACGTGACCATAAAAAAGCTAGGTGTCCAGCTGCCCATCTACCATGGCACCTCCGAGGAGGTCCTTGCCGTCGGCACCGGGCACCTGGAGGGCTCGTCCCTCCCCATCGGCGGCATGGGCACCCACGCGGTTATCACCGGGCACCGGGGCCTGCCGTCGGCAAAGCTCTTTACCAATCTCGATAAGATGGAGATCGGGGATACCTTCACCGTCACGGTTTTGAACCAAACCCTGACCTATGAGGTGGATAAGATCAGCATTGTCCTACCTGACGACGATGCCCTCCTTCAGATCGATCCCGACGAGGACTACGTGACCCTCCTCACCTGCACCCCCTATGCAATCAACACCCACCGGCTTCTGGTGCGGGGCGTTCGCACTGAGGCCGCGGTGGAGATCCGGGTGGCAGCCGACGCCGTGCAGATCGATCCCGTCATTGTAGCCCCCGTGGTGGCGGCACCCATGCTGCTGCTTCTATTGATTTTACTGCTGACGGGCACATCAAGAAAAAAGCAGAAACGTGAGAAAACCAATACCGGAAAGGGTGGTGAGACCTTGTGAAAAAAAAGCCGCGCCTTTTGGGCGTGTCGGCGGCCCTTCTCTGGGTGCTGCTGCTCTGCCTTCTGCCGGGCAGGGCCTCCGCCGCCAACCAGGTTGACCAGAATCGCAGGGCCTCTCTTGCCCTGAGCTACGTGTACGACTCCGTGGTGCTCCCTGGCGTGCAGGTGAGCATCTACCAGGTGGCGGGGATGAACAAATCGGGGCGTTACAGTCTGACCAGCGACTTCGCCGACACCAAGGTGGACGTCACCGGCAAGACGGACTGGAGCAAGGTGGCCCAGACCCTGCGAGGCGGTATTGCCCTCTACTCAATCAGCGCAACCGCCTCTGCCAGCTCCAACGCGCAGGGGCAGGTGTCCTTCACAGGTCTCGTGCCGGGCCTCTACCTCATCCTGGCGAACCGCATCACCGTGGACGGCTATATCTACACCTTTTCTCCCACCCTGCTCCCACTGCCCAGCCTGGGCGCGGACGACCGGTGGGCCTACGATGTGTCCGCCAACCCGGAATCCAATTGGGTATACGATGTGACTGCTAACACCAAGCCCGGCCGTAATCCCGACGGTGGGAGCGGGGGCGGGGGCGGGGCGAGCGGGGGCGACGGCGGTCAGTTCGTCTCCTATCAGGTCGTTAAGCGTTGGATCGACCTGGGGTATGAGACGAATCGGCCCAAGAGCGTCACCATCGAAATTTTGAAGAACGGCGTGCCTTACATGACCCAGATCCTTTCCGACGAGAACAACTGGACCTGTAGTTGGACGGCTCCGGATGACGGCAGCGAGTGGCTGGTGGTAGAGCGTGATATCGCCAAGGCATATACCGTCACTGTCACGGAGGCCGACGGTGTCTTTGTGGTGACGGACTCCTACACTGAGGAACTGGAGGAAGAGCCGATTCCGGAGGGGCCGGCACCCACCGAGCCTGCGGTCCCGGAGAACTCTGCTGCCGCTACCAAGGACGGCGACATGCCCGCCGGCACACCCGCCGACGGCAAGACGCCTGAGCTGCCCACGGGCAGCCTTCCTCAGACTGGCCAGCTCTGGTGGCCAGTGCCGCTGATGAGCGCGGGGGGCTTGGTGTTGTTTACCTTCGGCTGGTCCATGCGCAGGAAGGGCGGGCGTGGGCATGAGGAATAAGCGCGGAATACCCCTCATGGTCTCCGGAGTGCTGCTTATTTTCTGCGCGGTGGCGCTGGTCGGCTATAACACCTGGGAGGACCGGGCCGCCGGAGCGGACGTGCAGAAGATCCTCCGGCAGGTAGAGGCGCAGATCGCCCATGGCGGAGCGGCACAGACCGCTGTGCTGGACGAGGACGCGGAAACCCAGCCTTTGGCGGCTGTGGCTTCGGGCGGGCACTCCTACTTGGGCGTGCTGGACATCCCCGCGCTGGGGTTGACCTTCCCCATCATGAGCGAGTGGAGCTACCCCAACCTGAAGTTGTCCCCCTGCCGTTACCGCGGCAGCGCCGCCGGGGGCGACCTCATCATCGCAGGGCACAACTATGAGAGCCATTTTGGCCGCCTGAAGAATTTGGAGCTGGGCGACCTGATCACCTACACCGACGTGGACGGGAGCCTTTATTCCTACGAGGTCTCCGATGTCGTGATTCTGGACGGCTCCGCCGTGGCAGAGATGAGCGCCGGGGACTGGGACCTGACCCTGTTCACCTGCACCGTCGGCGGTCGTCAGCGGGTCACCGTCCGCTGCGACCTGGACGAGTGAGACAAAAAAACAAGGGACTGCCCTGTTGGGGCAGTCCCTTGTTTTTTTGCCGCTGCGGATTGATCACGCGCCCGGGTGCGCGCCGCCGTCCAGTGCCTCCTCCAGCGTGTGCCAAGAGAGGACGGCGCACTTGACCCGCGCGGGGGTGTGGGAGATGCCCTGCAGGGCGGCGGCGTCCTCCAGGTCATCCAGGGCGGCCTCATCGGTCACCTCGCCCTTGATCATAGAAAAGAAGAGGTCGATGAGCCGGTGGGCCTCCGCCTCGCTCCGGCCCTTGATGAGGTCGATCATCAGCGTGGCCGAGGCCTGGGAGATGGCGCATCCGTCCCCGATAAAACCGGCGTCCTCAATGACGCCGTCTTTCACCCGCAGTTGGAGAATGATGTCATCCCCACAGCTGGGGTTGACCCCTTCCAGAGAGTGGGTGGCCCCTTCCACGCTGTGGCGGTTCTGGGTGGAGCGGCTGTTCTCGGTGATGATCTGACTATATAACTCGTTAAGTTCCAAGGCCCATCTGTCTCCTTACATTGTTTAGGCTATACAGGAAAATGTCCACATCCTCAGGGCTGTTATAGAGGGCGAAGCTGGCCCGGCAGCAGGAGTGGATGCCCAAAAAATCCATCAAGGGCTGGGCACAGTGATGTCCCGCCCGAACGGTCACGCCATCGGCGTCCAGAATGGTAGCCACATCGTGGGGGTGGACCCCGTCCACGTTGAAGGAGATCACGCCCCGCCGCCCAACAGGGGAGGGATCGCCGTATACGGTGACGTGGGGTAGGCGGGCAAGACCCTCCAAAGCCCGGGACATAAGGGCCTGCTCGTGAGCCATGAGGTCGGCCCAGCCGATAGACTGGAGGTAGCGCACTGCGGCGGCAAAGCCCACCTCACCGCCCACATTGCGGGTGCCGGCCTCGAATTTGCGAGGGACCTCGGCGTAGGTGACGGATTGCTCATGGACGCTGCCGATCATGTCCCCGCCGCTCAGGAAGGGGGGCATCTGTTCCAGCAGCGCTCTCTTGCCGTAGAGGGCCCCCACGCCCATGGGGGCATAAAGCTTGTGGGCGCTGCATGCGGCGAAATCCACGTCCAGGGCCTTCACGTCTACCGGCATATGGGCCACACTCTGAGCGCAGTCCAGCACCACCACGGCGCCCACCGCGTGGGCCCGCTGCACGATTGCCCCCACCGGGGCCTCCAGCCCCAGTACGTTGGAAACTTGGCCCACGGCAACGATTTTAGTGCTCGGCGTAATTTTCCGCGCAAGCTCCTCCTCGGTCAGCCGCCCGTCCGGGCCGGGGTATAGGTACACAAGCCTTGCGCCGGTCGCCTTCGCCACCCGCTGCCAGGGGACTAAGTTACTGTGGTGCTCCGCGACCGAGAGGGCGATCTCGTCCCCCGGCCGGAGAAACTCCAGTCCATAGCTATACGCCACCAGATTGAGGGCCTCGGTAGTGTTCTGCGTGAAGACAAGCTCCTCGGTATCCGCGCCTAAAAATTCGGCCACGGCCTGCCGGGCCTCCTCGTGGGCTTGGGTGGCCCGGGCGGCCAGCTCATACACCCCCCGGTGGGGGTTCGCGTTATCAAAGCGGTAGTGGTGCTCCACCGCCTCCAGCACCTGGGTGGGGCGCTGGGTGGTGGCGGCGTTGTCGAGGTATACCAGCCGTTTGCCGTTTTCCGGGACGGACAGCGCCGGGAAGTCGGCGGTTCGGTTAAGCATGGGCGTCCAGTCTCCTTCCAAGATAGGTCATGATCTCATCCCGGAGGGTCTCGTCCGGGAGCTTACCGAGGGCAGGGGCAAACCGGGCCTCCACCATCAGGCGCTTTGCCTGGGTGGGGGAGAGGCCGCGGGAGCCCAAGTAGTACAGCTTGCCCTCGTCCAGCCGTCCTACTGTGGCGGCGTGCTGGCCCTCCACCTGCTCCTCTCCGCAGAGGATAAGGGGGGCGGTGCGGTTGCGCACGGTAGGGCTGAAGAGCAGCACGTCCTCGCTCTCGTGGCCCACGGCGTGGACTGCACCCCTGCGGAAGTCGATGGTGCCCCGTAGAATCTTGTCGCTCCGGTCCGCCAGAACGCCGGCGGAGTGGAGCTCGCTGACGGTCTCCCGTCCCAGGTGCTCCACCACGTCGTTGAAGTCCAGCACCCGGTCTTTATCTCCAAAGTAGATCGTGTCCAGGTCGTACTCGCTGTTATCCCCGGTCAAAAGGGCCCGGGAGCCGCAGGCGGTCAGGCCCCCGCCCAACTCGGCCCGTACAAGCTCCACCTTCGCGCCCGTCTCTGCCTTGATGCCCACGGCGCTCCAGCGGCGGCTTTCGCCGCCCAAAAGCTGGACCTGGACCAGGCGGACTTGAGCGCCTGCCTCGGCGTAAATTTGAGTCAGGGCGGCACAGAAACCGTCCACCCCCGCCTCCGCCCGGCAGATCTCAACCACGGTAAGCTCGCTGCCCGCCCGGGCATAAATCGCCTGGTGGGCCACGGCGGCGGGATGTACGCCGTCCAGAGTATGGGCAAGGAAGACGGGGATCTCGGCGTGTCCCTCAACGGTCAGAAAGCAGGTGGTGTTGGCGTGTTCCGCCGCAAAGGAGTCCATCGCCGCGCCCATGCCGCTTTCGATGCCGGCGCAGGGCACGGGCAGGACCCCTGTCCGACTCACGCCGACGGGCAGGGGGGTGAGGGTCGTGTTTGCCTCGCCCCAGCCGCCGGCGGGGGGCGCGGGCAGAGCGGCCGCGTCTCCCGCCCAGTTGACTCCCGTCCAGCTCCAGGTGGATACGGGCAGGAGGTTCAGTTTTTCGTTCATACGTAGCGCCTCCTCCCTCAGCCGATGCTGCCTTTCATTTCAAGATGGATCAGGTTGTTCATCTCCACCGCATATTCAAGCGGCAGCTCCTTGGCGATGGGCTCGGCAAAGCCGCCCACGATGAGGGCCCGGGCGTCGTCCTCGGAGAGGCCCCGGCTCATGAGGTAGAAGATAGCCGACTCGCTGATGCGGCCGATCTTAGCCTCGTGGCCCACGTCAACCTCGTCGCACCGGATGTCCATCACCGGGATGGTGTCGGACCGGGAGCGGGCATCCAGCATCAACGACTCGCAGGCCACGGCGGACTTGCTCCCCACGGCCTCCGGGGCCACGGTGACCGCGCTGCGGAAGGTGGAGATACCCCCGTCACGGGAGATGGACTTGGTGGTAATATGGGAGCTGGTGTGGGGCGCGGCGTGGAGCACCTTGGCTCCGGTGTCCAGGTTTTGCTCGCTCCCCGCGAAGGTGATGCCGGTGAACTCCATCCGTGCCCCCTCGCCCTGGAGGATGCTCATGGGGTAGAGGTAGGAGGTGTGGGAGCCGAAGGAGCCGGACACCCACTCTATGGTGCCGCCCTTTGCCACCTTCGCTCGCTTGGTGTTTAGGTTATACATGTTCTTGGACCAATTTTCGATGGTGGAGTAGCGCACTCTGGCGTCCTCCCCCACAAAAATCTCCACGCAGCCCGCATGGAGGTTTGCCACGTTGTACTTAGGGGCGGAGCAGCCCTCGATGAAGTGGAGGTAGGCCCCCTTGTCCACGATGATCAAGGTGTGCTCAAACTGGCCAGCTCCCGGCGCGTTGAGCCGGAAGTAGGATTGGAGGGGAATCTCCACCGACACGCCGGGTGGCACATACACAAAAGAGCCGCCCGACCACACCGCCCCGTGGAGGGCGGCGAACTTGTGGTCGGATGGGGGCACCAGCTTCATAAAATGCTTGCGAACAAGCTCTGCGTGCTCCCCCGTCAGTGCACTCTCCAGGTCGGTATATACCACGCCCTGGGCGGCAACCTCGGCCCGGACGTTGTGGTATACCACCTCCGAGTCGTACTGCGCGCCCACCCCGGCCAGAGAGGCCCGCTCGGCCTGGGGAATGCCCAGGCGCTCAAAGGTGTTCTTAATGTCCTCCGGCACGTCGGACCACTTGCCCCGCATGGGGGTGTCCGGCCGGACATAGGTGACGATGTTGCCAATATCCAGCCCATCCAGCGGAGGGCCCCAGGCGGGAAGGGGCATGTGCTGGTACGTCTCCAGGGCCTTCAGACGGAAAATGCGCATCCACTCCGGGTCGTGTTTCTCTTCTGAAATCTGCTCTACGATCTTCGTCGTCAGGCCGGAGCTCACCTCAAAGGAGGAGTTCACCGCGTCCTTTACGTCGTAGATGCTGCGGTCCATCTCGTCAATCCGGGTTTTTTCCTCAACGGGCTTCATGGCGCTCCGCCTCCGTTTCCAGCGAGCCAAAGCCGCCCTCGGTGATCTCCCGCACCAGGGCGCCGTCTCCTGTTCGGGCGATACGGCTGCCCTCCAGCACGTGGACGTAGTCCACGTCCAGCCCCTCCAGAATCTTGGCGTTGTGGGTAATGATGAGCAGGGCGTTGGTGCCGTCGTGATAGGCGCGCATCCCCTGGGACACCGTCTTCACCGCGTCCACGTCCAGGCCGGAGTCGGTCTCGTCCAGCAGGGCAAGCTTGGGGCGGAGCATCATGAGCTGCAAAATCTCCGCCTTCTTCTTCTCGCCGCCGGAAAAGCCCACATTCAAATACCGGTCCGCGTAGGCGCTGTCCATGCCCAGAGCGTCCATCTGAGCGCGCAGCTCCCGGCGGAAGGGCAGGACCTTGGCGCTCTTACCGCTTACTGCGCCCTGGGCGGTACGGAGAAAGCTCTCCAGCGTGACGCCGGGGATCTCCTCCGGCGACTGGAAGGAGAGGAAGACACCCAGCCGCGCCCGCACGTCGGCCTTTTCCATTGTGATGTCCCTGCCCTCCAGCAGGATGCTGCCCCGGCGGATCTCATACCGCGGGTCCCCCATGACGGCAGAGGCCAGCGTGGACTTGCCCGCCCCGTTGGGCCCCATCAGCACGTGGATCTCGCCCTTGCGAATGGTCAGATCCACGCCGTCCAGAATGACCTTGTCCTCCACGGCGACTTGTAGATCTCTAATTTCAAGCAGCGGACTGCTCATATAAAATACGCCTCCCTTGACCTGTCTATCTTGCTGGACAATAGTATACCTATTTACTAGGAAATGCAACCCCTTTTTTCTACAAAAAGAGGTTTCCGCACCGGACAAATATCGTTGTGAGACGGCGGTTTCGCTAATTTGCCCACCATGATAAATTTCCTCTTGACAAAGGGGAGTTGCCCTGCTATATTCATATAAAACACATAGGTAATATGGGTAAATAAAAAAAGGAGGAGAAACGAAAAATGAGTACAGTATTTGGCAGCCTGCTGCGGAGCAATTTTCGATGTGGACGAATGCTGACCTCCCGGACATTGGATATGGCTGGGCGTTTCGCTGCGCCCTCTTCATGCTCATGGCGGTAGTGCCGCCGGTGTGTAGCCGTACCCTCTGCCCGGGAGCCATTTTCGCAGGCCCCCGGTTTTTTTATACCCAAAATTAAATTTTGAACATAAAGAAAGAAGGCTTTCATCATGAGCAACCATAATTATAAGTTTGAGACCCTGCAGCTCCACGTGGGACAGGAACAGCCCGACCCGGCTACCGACGCCCGCGCCGTACCCATCTACCAGACCACTTCCTATGTCTTCCACAACTCCGCCCACGCCGCTGCCCGGTTCGGCCTGGCCGACCCGGGAAACATCTACGGGCGCCTCACCAACTCCACCCAGGACGTGCTTGAGAAGCGGGTGGCAGCCCTGGAGGGGGGCGTGGCCGCCCTGGCCGTTGCATCCGGCGCCGCCGCCATCACCTATAGCTTCCAGGCCCTTGCCCAGGCGGGGGACCACATCGTCTCCCAGAAGACCATCTACGGCGGCAGCTATAATCTGCTGGCCCACACTTTGCCCCAGTACGGCATCTCCACCACCTTTGTGGATGCCCACGACCTCTCCGCCGTGGAGGGGGCCATCCGGGAGAACACCAAGGCCATCTTCTTAGAGACTCTGGGCAACCCCAACAGCGATATCCCCGACATTGACGCAATCGCAGACATCGCCCACAAGCACGGTATCCCCCTGGTCATCGACAACACCTTCGGCACGCCCTACCTGATCCGCCCCATTGAGCACGGGGCCGATATTGTGGTCCACTCGGCCACCAAGTTCCTGGGCGGGCACGGCACCACCCTGGGCGGCGTCATCGTAGATTCCGGCAAGTTCAATTGGGCGGCCAGCGGCAAATACGCTCCCATCAGCGCCCCCAACCCCAGCTACCACGGTGTCTCCTTCACCCAGGCCGCGGGTGCAGCGGCCTTTGCCACCTATATCCGGGCAATCCTCCTGCGGGATACCGGGGCTGCCATCTCCCCCTTCAGCGCCTTCCTCCTCCTCCAGGGGGTGGAGACCCTGTCCCTGCGGCTGGACCGCCACGTGGAGAACACCAAGAAGGTGGTGGAGTACCTGGCGAACCACCCTCAGGTCTCTCGTGTGAACCACCCCTCGCTGCCCGATCACCCCGACCACGCCCTCTACGAGAAGTACTTCCCCAACGGGGGTGCCAGCATCTTCACCTTTGAGATCAAGGGAGGGCAGGCCGAGGCCCACAAGTTCATCGATAGCCTGGAGATATTCTCCCTCCTCGCCAACGTGGCCGACGTGAAGAGCTTGGTCATCCACCCCGCCACCACCACCCACTCCCAGCTCAGCGCAGAGGAGCTGGCCGAGCAGGGTATCACCCCCAGCACCATCCGTCTCTCCATCGGCACCGAGCACATCGACGATATCCTGGCCGACCTGGACCAGGCCTTTGCCGCCGTGGGCTGAGCCAGGCAGTATCAATCAGAAAAGGAACGGGTCGCATGGAAATGGATTTTCGTAAGATTATGGACGCGGTCTCCCGCGATGAGAGCGCCGTGCTGGAGTTCGAGATCGAGGGGGAGCGCTATACCCGCGCCTTCCGGCCCCGGGAGCGGCTCATCCTGCTGGGCGGCGGGCACATCGCCCAGCCCCTGTGCAGCTTTGCCGCTGCCCTGGGCTTTGGGGTTACGGTGGTAGACGACCGGCCCTCTTTCGCGAACCGCGCCCGGTTCCCTGAGGCGGCGGAGGTTTTGTGCGACGCGTTCCCCCGGGCCATCGACCGGCTCTCTCTGCGGGAGGGGGACTATGTGGCCGTCATCACCCGGGGACACCGGCACGATGCGGACTGTCTCCGCGCCATTCTGCCGGGTACAGTGCCCAGGTATCTGGGTATGATCGGCTCAAAGCGGCGGACGACGGGGCTTTTGGATCTGCTTGGGGGGGAGGGCTTTCCACGGGCCGCGCTGGAGCGTATCCACACGCCCATCGGCCTGGACATCGGCGCGCTGACGATTCAGGAAATCGCCGTCTCTATCGCGGCCCAGCTTGTCCAATGCCGCAGGCAGGACACCCCGCGCCGGGGGAAGGGCGCCCTCCTGACCGCCGAGGACATCGACCTGCCCCTCCTCCGATTCCTGGCCAAAAACGAGAGCCCCAAGGCTCTCCTCCTGGTGTACGAGACCAGCGGCTCCACCCCCGTCAAGCCGGGGGCCCTTATGGCGGTGGATCAGGACTACCGCACCGCCGGAACTATCGGCGGCGGCTGCAGCGAGAGCGCCGTCATGCGCACGGCCTACGACCTTATCGGCACGGGGGCACGCAGGACCGTCACCGTGGACATGAGCAACGACCTCGCCGAGGAGGAGGGCATGGTCTGCGGCGGCACGATGAAGGTGCTCATTGCGGACCTTGCAGTGGAGAACGCCGGGGGTTGACAAACGCCGTGGGGATTCATATACTTGTGTTATAATACACTAAACTGATAGGATATTATGATAAGATCGCTGGCCTGCCGCTCTGGCTTTTGACCGAGGGCTGTCTTAGCAGCCCTCGTTTTTTTGTATTGTCCCGACCTTAATATAATTTGAATGGATGGATTTGAATATGAAACGAAGAAAATTTGCTGCCCTCGCCGCCGGGCTGACAGCCCTCGCCCTCGTACTGACGGCCTGCGGCGGAGGCCAGAGCCCCGCCGTCTCCCCGTCCTCCAGCGGCTCCGCCGCCCCCAGTGCTGCCGCCCCCAGTGCCGCCGCGTATAAGGATACGCTGAACATTGCCATCACCGCACAGCCCCCCAACCTGGACGCGCCCACCAGCTCCTCCAACGCGGCGGCGGGCATCGCTATGCACATCTTCGAGAGCCTCTTTTCCCTGGACGGGGACTATAAGCCCGTGCCCGTGCTGGCCGAGTCCTACACAGTCAGCGACGACGGGCTGGTGTATACCATCAAGCTCCGCCAGGGTGTGAAGTTCCACAACGGCAAGGCCCTCACCGCTGACGACGTGGTGGCCTCCATGAACCGCTGGCTGGAGGCCTCCGCCAAGGCAAAGTCCCTCCTGGAGGGGTCGGTCTTCGCCCGGGTGGACGACTACACTGTAACCCTCACGGTGCCCAAGGCCGCCTCCGACATCCTGGAGGTCCTGGCCAACCCCGCCCAGTTTGCCGCCATCTCCCCCGAGGAGATCGTGGAGGCCGCCGGGCCCGACGGCATCACGGAGTATATTGGCACCGGCCCCTATAAGCTGGCCGAATGGAAGGCTGACCAGTACATCCATCTCGTGCGCTATGATGACTACCAGTCCCCTCTGGGGGCATCCAGCGGTTTCTCGGGTGAGAAGCAGGCGGCCACTGAGAACCTGTATTTCCGTTTCGTCACCGACCACGCCACCCGTATCGCCGGTATCCAGACCGGCGAGTATGACGTGGCCGAGGCCGTGCCTCTGGAGCGGTATGAGGAGCTGGCCGCCGACACCGGCCTCACCCTGTACACCAAGAGCTCCGGTAACTTGAACCTCTTCCTCAACACCGCCCAGGGCCCCCTGGTGAACGAGAAGCTACGGCAGGCGGTGCTGGCCGCGCTGAACGACGCGGACATCCTCCTTGCCAGCTTTGGCAACGAGAGCCTCTACACCTTAAGCCCCAGCTTTGCCAACCCCAGCCAGGCCCAGTGGGCGGTGGAGAGCGGCGCGGAGTATTATAACCAGAACGACCCGGAGAAGGCCAAGGCCCTCCTGACCGAGGCCGGGTACAACGGCGAGACCATCCGTCTGGTCACCACCCCTGACTACGAGGAGATGTACAAGGCCACTTTGGTGGTGCAGGAGCAGCTGCGTCAGGTGGGCTTTAACGCCGAGGTAGAGAGCTACGACTTCGCCGTCTTCATGGAGCACCGGAGTGACCCGGCCCAGTGGGAGCTCTTCATCACCAGCAACAGCTACGGCCTGAATCCCTCCCAGTTCTCTGTCCTCAACCCCGCTTGGGCGGCCTTCGACCAGCCTGAGGTCGCCAAGGGCATCGAGGGCATCCGCTACGCGGCCAGCGCCGACGAGGCCACCGAGGCGTGGCGTGGACTTCAGCAGTTCATCTACGAGTACGGTGCAGCCAGCGTGTTGGGCCAGTACAGCTCCGTGGTGGCTACCCGCAACAATGTCGAACACTTTGACTTCTTCCAGTACCCGGTCTACTGGAACGTGACGGTGGCGCAGTAAGCCACCCCGCGATTTTTAAGACAAAAGAGGTTGCCCTATGCTCTCCTACATGACAAAACGGATCCTCTCCCTCATTCCGGTGCTGCTGGTGGTGTCGGTGGTCATCTTCCTAATCACCTATCTCATCCCCGGCGGCCCGGCCACCGCCCTGCTGGGGATGGACGCCACCAAGGCCGAGCTGGACGCGCTGAACGCCCAGCTCGGGCTTAACCGGCCCTTCCTCGTGCAGTACCTGGACTGGCTGGGGAACGTGCTGCGAGGAGACTGGGGCACCTCTTTTTTCCTGAACCAGAGCGTACTGGAGGCCATCGGGGAGCACTTCGCCCCCACCCTGAGCCTTGCGGTGCTGGCCCAGGTGTTCTCCCTCATCCTGGCTCTGCCCATGGGAATGCTGGCCGCCTACAAGCGGGGCACGGCGGTGGACCTGACTCTGGTGTCTCTCTCCCTGCTGGGCATCGCCATCCCCGGCTTTTTGCTGGGCATGTTTTTTATGCTCTTCTTCGGGGTATTTCTCAAATGGCTCCCCGTGGCGGGGTACGCGGCGTTGAGCGCGGGGCTGTGGCCCCACCTGCGTTACCTTCTCCTGCCGGCTCTGTCTCTCAGTGTGGTGCAGGCCGCCTATATCACCCGTATGACCCGCTCCTCCGTTGTCGACACCCTGTACCACGGCTACATCAGGACGGCCAGGGCCAAGGGATTGGGGGAGCGGGCTGTCCTGCTCCGTCACGCGCTGAAGAACGCCGCGCCTACCATCCTCACCGTGGTGGGCCAGTCCTTCGGCGGACTGGTGACCGGGACCATCGTCACTGAGACGTTGTTCAACATCCCGGGCCTGGGCCGACTTACCATCAACGCAGTCACCCGCCGGGACATCTTCGTGATCCAGGGCGTGGTGCTCTTCGTCACGCTGCTCTATGTGGCGGTCAATCTGGTGGTGGATATTTTGTACGGCCTGGCGGACCCCCGCATCCAGCTGGGCAGAAGGGAATAGGAGGTGCGCGGTTTGACGATTTCCAGACAGAGGACGGCTACATCCCAGCGGGCCATCCTAGACGAGCAGCGCGCCCTCCGGCGCGAACGGCTGCGCTCCAATCCGGGGCTCATGATAGGGTTGGGCGGTATGGCGGTGCTGGTGCTGGCCGCTGTGCTCATTCCTGCCCTCAGCGGCGTGGACCCCAACGCCATGGCGGTTTCCAGCCGCCTCCAGGCCCCCAGCGCCGCCAATCTCTTCGGTACCGACGAGTACGGGCGTGATTTGTTCATCCGCACCCTGTATGGGGCCCGGGTCTCCCTGGGGGTGGGCGGGGCGGTGGCGGTCTTCTCCGCCCTGGTGGGCACCGTTGTGGGCATCTACGCCAGCTATTTCAAGGTGCTGGACCATATCCTCATGCGCATCTGCGACGGGCTCATCGCCATCCCCGGTGTGCTGCTGGCCATCGCCCTGATGGCGGCGCTGGGCCCCTCCATGTGGAACGTGGTGCTGGCCCTCACCATCGTATACACCCCTGGCGTGGCCCGGGTGGTCCGCGCGGGCGCCCTGGTGACCAAACAGCAGCCCTATGTGGAGGCCGAGCGGGTCCAAGGGGCGGGGAACGGGCGCATTTTGTGGAAACTCATTCTTCCCAGCGTCTTTTCCCACCTGATGGTGCAGTCCTCCTTCGTCTTCGCCCAGGCAATCATCTCCGAGGCGTCTCTCAGCTTTTTGGGGGTAGGCATTCCGGCCCCGGCCGCCAGCTGGGGGAACATTCTCCAGGCCAGTAAGCCGGTGGTCTCCAAAGCGCCATGGATGGTGATTTTTCCGGGCGCGGCGGTCATTCTCTGTGTCCTCTGCCTGAATCTGCTGGGAGACGGGCTGCGCGACTACTTTGACCCCCGGACGGCAAAAAGGGGGCGGCGCTGATGGAAGAGCTACATAAGCTTAGCCCTGAGGCAAGGCCCCTCCTGGAGCTGGAGAACTTCCGCGCGGCCTTTGCCGTCCGGGGCCGTCGCCTGGCGGCGGTGGACGGGGTGAACCTCACCGTCCGCCCCGGCGAGATCGTGGGCGTGGCGGGGGAGTCGGGCTCGGGCAAGAGCGTAATGGCCCAGTCCATCCTGCGGCTGGTGGAGTACGACAGCGATATTTCATACAGTGGCAAAATCTCCTTTGAGGGAGAGGACCTGCTGAAAAAGCCCCGGGCCCGGCTTGGGCCTATCCGGGGTAACCGTATATCCATGATCTTTCAGGACCCGCTGACCTCCCTCAACCCGGTATATACCGTGGGGCGGCAGATCGACGAGGTCCTGCGCCTGCATCGGGGCCTCTCCGGGGCGGAGGCCCGCCGCCGCACCCTGGAGCTCCTGGACCGCACCGGCATTCCTAGCCCCCGGCGCTGCGCGGGCCAGTATCCCCATGAGCTGTCCGGCGGGATGCAGCAGCGCGTGATGATTGCCATGGCTCTGGCCTGCGAGCCCAGCCTGCTCATCGCCGACGAGCCCACCACCGCCCTGGACGTGACCATTCAAGACCAGATCTTAGGCATGATCTCCGACTTAAACCGGGAAACGGGCATGGCGGTGCTCCTCATCACCCACGACCTGAATGTCATGGCGCGGGTGTGCCACAGCGTCCGGGTGATGTACCTGGGGCAGATTGTGGAGGAGGCGGAGACGCAGGAGCTTTTTGCCCGCCCGCTCCACCCCTACACCCAGGGGCTGCTTGCCTGCATCCCCCGGCTGGACGTGCCCCGGGACGAGCCCCTGCCCGTCATCCCAGGCGTAGTGCCGCCCCTGTCCGCCGTCCCGGCAGGGTGCCACTTCTGCACCCGCTGCCCCTACGCGGATGACCGATGCCGCTCGGAGGAGCCGCCCACGGCGGAGGCCGGGCCTGGACACTATGTAAAGTGCTGGCGTTTTGTCGCCGGGGGCGAGGAGGAAACCCTATGATCGAGCCGCTGCTTTCGGTGCGGGGACTTGAAAAAAAGTACCCTATCTACGGCCCCCTGGGAAAGCTGCTGGGGCCTAAGGACCATATGAGGGCGGTATCCGGCCTCTCCTTTGAGGTATACCCGGGGGAGACCTATGGACTGGTGGGGGAGTCCGGCTGCGGAAAGACCACCACGGGCCGAGCCATCCTGGGGCTTACCCGGCCCGATGCCGGGGAAATCCTATATGCCGGGCGGGATCTTACAAAGCTCTCCTCCCGGGAGTTTCGCCTCCTGCGCGGGGACATCCAGCTGGTGTTCCAGGACTCTCTCTCCTCTCTCAACCCCCGCCGGCGCATAGGGGCCGCCCTGGAGGCGCCCATGATCATCCAAAAGCAGGGGGACGGGGAGGAGCGCCGCCGCCGTGTAATGGAGATTTTGGAGAAGGTGGGACTGTCCGCCGAGCACTTCTTCCGCTACCCCCACGAGCTGTCGGGCGGCCAGGTCCAGCGCCTGGGCATCGCCAGGGCCATCATCACGGGGCCCAAGCTCGTCGTGTGCGACGAGCCGGTATCAGCCCTGGACGTGTCTATCCAGGCTCAGATCCTCAACATGCTTAAGGAATTACAGCGGGAGATGGGGTTGAGCCTCCTCTTCATCTCCCACGACATCGGAGTGGTGCGCTATCTCTCCCAGCGCATCGGGACCATGTACTTAGGTTCCCTGATGGAGGAGGCCCCCACCGAGCGGCTGTTTGAAAACCCGCGCCACCCATACACCCGGGCACTGTTCTCCGCCGTACCCGACTTTGCCGCCGGAGAGCGGAGGAGTGCCCCCCTCCGGGGAGAACGGCCGCTTCGCGCCGACGGTTTTCAGGGCTGCCCCTTCCATACCCGCTGCCCCCATGCCACCGACCTCTGCCGTAAGACCGCCCCCGCCCTGCGGGAGGTGGAGCCGGGGCATCGGGTGGCCTGCCATATGGTCTGAGATCACAATACCGGACGTGGTTACTCCGTCCGGTATTTGTTTTACCTCCGGAGGGGACACATAAAACTGTTTTTACATCCTTTATTCATTTCGATATTCAATATCGTTTGTCTGTAAATAATTTGTAAAGTCTGAAACCAAGAGGTTTTCCACATTGTCCACAAGCTTTTCCACAGGGGTTATGTAAACGGTGGAAAATCCAGATATGCAGAAACAGTTGACATAAAGTTTTGTCAAGGAAAAAAACGCGGGCAAAACGACAAAAATACATGCTGCCCGCGGTCGCCATTATTTCGGTAGAGTGACAGCGGGGGCGGCCGGCCGGGGCCAAAAATTAGAATTATTGTGTATTGTGCGTATGGGCGCCATCCGTTATAATTACGTCCAACATGTCGAAAATGCGGCATGAAATTGAAATAAGAAGGAGATCGAGAGATGAAAAAAACAGTCACTCTGGCACTGGCCCTCGCGCTGCTGCTCACCACGGTGGGCTGCGGGAACAACGGAGGTGCTGCAGTGCCCGGGGCGGCGGACCCATCCCTTGCGGATGCTAACAACACCCAAAAAGCCGAAAACTATACCGACGAGATGAAGATTCCCTACGCTGTAGACCTCTCCCCTGAGGACGGGGCCGACTCGGTGGAGCGCCTGGGGGACCACCAAGATTCCCCCTACTTTGCCCACCCCGACGTCTACAATCTGGAGAGCAGCGATACCCTCACTGTCCTGACCCACTTCAAGACCATCCAGCAATCCTCTGAGTGGAGCTGCGGTGTGGCAGCCGCCCTTATGGTGCTGGAGTGGTATGGCAAGACGGGGGACTGGACGGAGGAGACCCTGGCGGACCTCCGCCACTCCATGGACGGCACCGACATGGAGGGCTACCCCGGTACCACCCTTGTGCAGATGGCGGACATCTTCGACGGCGTAGGCGGCTTTACATATACCTCCACCTTGGATTATGAGAACCCTGCCGAGGAGGTCTGGATGGATACCATCCAGGGCTGGCTCGCCGAGGGAAAGCCCGTCCTGGTGGCCTGGAACGACTGGGGTGGCCACTGGCAGGTCATCATCGGGTACGATACCATGGGCACCGAGACGGAGCAGGACGACGTCTTCCTGGTGGCCGACCCGTACGACACCACCGACCACAACCAGGACGGCTACGGAATCTACGGCGCGGAGCGGTTCATGTATAACTACACCATGTACAACAGCTTTACCGAGGCCGAGGGCGGCAACGACACCCTCTTCCTGGTGGCAAGCCCCACGGCTTAAAAAGAGCGCCCGGGGGACGGAGAGGAGAGCAATCCTATCTGTTCCCTGGGCTTTTTTTAATAGACTTATTGACAATTGTTTCACGATAAGCTACGATAAAGAGCACCCCTCTGAACGCTGGGCGAGCTCCGCCTTGGGGGAGGGGACAATGGGCGCGCTGGAATGCGCGCGAGCAGATATCCAAGGAGGAGAAGAGATGAAACTGAAAAAGCACATTCTTGCAATGACCCTTTGCGCTGCACTGCTGGTGCCCCTGGCGGCCTGCGGCAACACCGCCTCCGCCGGCGGCAGCGAGACCCGGACCGGCCAGGCCAACGGCTTTGGCGGCGTGGTCACCGCCACCGTCACCGTCGCTGACGGGAAGGTCACGGACGTCCAGCTTGTCGGCCCCGACGAGACCCCCGCCCTTGGCGGCGCGGCCCTGGAGCCCATGGCTGCGGCCATCAAGGAGAAGGGCGGCACCGACGGCGTGGATACCGTCTCCGGCGCCACTGTTACCAGCAAGGCCTGCATCGACGCTGTGAACAACGCCCTGGATCCTGAGAAGTTCCCGTACACCCCCAAGGAGGAAAAGCCGGTTGAGACCCCCTTGGCCACCACCGCGTCCGACCTCTATCAGGGCTTTGGTGCCGTGTCTGTGGGTCGCGTGGGCCCCGGCAAGGACGACAAGGACGTACAGGTTTACAGCTACACCACCGCCTTGGTGAACGCCGTCTTCGACGGCGACGGCAAGATCCTGGCTCTGAACATCGACGCCATGGAGACCGCCACCCCCAACTATGACGGGGACCATATGCCTCACTTCGCCGGGTTCCCCGGCATGGGCGGCTATAACTACGACGAGAACCACGACGGCACGGTGGACAGCGTGAGCGCGGACACCGACGAGCAGTTCCTTGCCGACCTTGCCGCCTGGCAGACCAAGCGTGAGCGGGGCGAAACCTACGTCCTCGGCTCCGGCACCTTCGCAACCGAGATGGATGCCTTCCAGAGCCTCTTCGTGGGCATGACCGTGTCCGAGGTGGAGGAGTGGTTCAATAACTACACCGACGTAAACGGCCGCCCCCTCAAGACCGAGAACAAGGACGAGAACGACCAGAAGAAGTACGACGCCCTATCCGATGAGGACAAGGCCATGCTGGCCGACGTGGTGAGCAGCGCCACCATCTCCCTTAAGGACCCCCACGGCGACTTCGTCTCCGCCCTGAAGAAGGCCTATGACAACCGAGTCCCCGTCGCCACCCCGGCCAGCATCAAGGGCATCGGCCTGGGCGCCGCCTCCAACGGCCGCGTGGGCCCCGGCAAGGACGACAAGGACGTGCAGGTTTACAGCTACACCAGCGTGTACGCGAGCACCCTCTTTGACGCCGACGGCAAGATTGCCAGCATCATCATCGATGCGCTGGAGGTTGCCACCCCCAACTACGACGGGGACGGTATGCCCCACTTCTCCGGCTATCCCGGCCAGACCCCCTATAACCTGGACGCCGACCACGACGGCAAGGTGGACGGCGTTGCCTCCAACACCGACGACACCTTCCTCGCCGAGGTAGCCTCCTGGCAGACCAAGCGCGAGCGTGGCGACGGTTACGTCCTGGCCTCCGGTACCTTTGTCACCGAGGCGGACGCGTTCCAGAAACTCTTTGTGGGCATGACGGTGGACGAGGTCCAGGCCTGGTTTGACAAGTACACCGACGTAAACGGCCGCCCCCTCAAGACCGAGAACAAGGATGAGAACGACCAGAAGAAGTACGACGCTCTCTCCGCCGAGGATAAGGCCATGCTGGCCGACGTGGTGAGCAGCGCCACCATCTCCCTCAAGGACGCTCACGGCGATATCCTGGCCGCCATCAAGAACAGCTTGACCTACAAGCAGGACGTGGACATCACCGTAAAATAAATACGGGGTCTAAGACAGCGGCGGGAGCGAGAGGCTCCCGCCGCTTTAGACTGTCAAAAAACGCCCAGGTCGAACATCTCGGAGGGAGGGATAGTGTGAAAGGGAACCGTCAGGGTTCCCTTTTGCGTGTAGGAAAACCACTTTTTGAAACTTCTTACGGTGTTTTAAAAAGTGTAGCAGCTTGTCAAAGAGGTCCCGTAGGACTTCTTTGACAGGCTGCAGCGGCGGGAGCGAAAGGGCTCCCGCCGCTGGTTTTTTTGCGGAATACATGGTACAATATCACCCATGAAAACGAGGTGACCTCCATGACCGATACCATCGCCGCCGTCGCGACCGCCATAGGGCGCGGCGCCATCGGCGTCCTGCGCCTGTCCGGACCCAGGGCGATCGCCGCCGCGTCGGCGGTCTTTACGCCCATGAACGGGAAGCCACTAACGGACTGTCCACCCCGGAAACTGGTCTACGGCACCCTCCGCGACAAGGACGGCAGGCCCATCGACCAGGCTTTGGCGACCTTCACCCCCGGCCCCAACAGCTACACCGGGGAGGACACGGCGGAGCTCCAGTGCCACGGCTCTCCCATGGTGCTCTCCCTGGGACTGGAGAGCCTCTTTGCCCAGGGTGCGAGGCAGGCCGGACCGGGGGAGTTCACCCGGCGGGCCTTTCTCAACGGCCGCCTGGACCTGACCCAGGCCGAGGCGGTGGTTGACCTCATCGACGCGGAGACCCCCTCCGCCGTCCGGATGGCGGCGCTCCAGCTCTCCGGGGCACTGGCCCGCCGGGCGGGGCGGATCTATGATGGGCTTACCGACCTGATGGCCCACTTCTGCGCCGTGCTGGACTACCCGGACGAGGACATCGACCCTTTCCGGGCTCAGACCATTGATGACGTACTGGACAAGGCCCAGCGGGACCTGAGGAGCCTCCTTGCCACCTACGACCGGGGGAGGAGAGCGGTACATGGGGTGCCCTGCGCTCTGGTGGGGCGGCCCAACGCGGGCAAGTCCTCTCTCCTCAACGCGCTGGTGGGGTACGAGCGTGCCATTGTCACCCCTATCCCCGGTACCACCCGTGACACCATCGAGGAGAAGGCCGAGCTGGGAGGCGTGCTCCTTCGGCTCATTGACACCGCCGGCCTGCGTGAGACGGGGGACGAGGTGGAGCGCCTGGGGGTTGCGCGCAGCCGGGCGGCTATGGAGAGCGCTGAGCTTATCTTGATACTGGTGGACGGCTCCGTGCCCATTACCGGGGAGGATGCCGCCCTGCTTACCGAGGCCATGGAATACGCTCCCACGATCTTGGTGTTGACCAAGACCGACCTGTGGACAGAGGACAAGGGAGTCTCTTTCAAAGGGATAACGCCGCCCCCCGTGGTGGCCCTCAGCGCGAAGACAGGGGAGGGGATGGAGAACCTGGCCGCCGCGGTGGCCGCCCTCTTCCCCCTGGGCGTCCCGGAGGAGAGTGGCGAGCTCCTCACCAACGCACGCCAGGCCGACGCCTCCAAACGGGCTCTGGAGGCGGTGGAGCGGGCCGTGGAGGGCCAGAGGCTAGGGGTTACCCCTGACGCCGTCCTCAGCGACGTAGAGTGCGCGCTCGCCTCCCTGGGCGAGCTAACCGGCCGCACCGTCCGCGAAGACGTCACAACTCGCATTTTCCAGCGCTTCTGTGTGGGGAAGTGAGTGGAGCTTCAGGGCAGATTCGTGCCCCAGCATATCCGTACCTCCTTGTGCTCGTGTATAAAACGGGCGGGCAGCCTTTTGCTGTCCGCCCGATTCTTTTGACATCTACGCTCTCAGCTCTTCTCCTCAAAGCTCACGCCGCAGCTGCGGCATGTGATGGAGATCTTGCCCTTGCCCTTTGGAACCCGCAGGTGCTGGCCGCAGTTGGGGCACTTGAAGTAGCTGTGGTCCTTATCCTTGCGGCGAGCGCGCTGAAGGTGGCACCACGCGAGGAACGGCCCCGCCAGCTTTAGAAATTTGGCGTTTTCCGCCCTGCGCCGGGGAATGTTGCGGGAGAACATCCGCAGGATAGCCACCAAGCCGGGAACGTAGGCCACCCAGCTCAGTACCCACATATGGGGCAGCAGGGAGATGAGATGGAGCAGCAGATAGAAACCGATGAGGAACACGGAGAGATGATCCCCGCCATATCGGCCGTACATAATTTTTTGTAGCCAGTTCATAGGGAAATTTCGTCTCCTTTAAATGGAAGAACCGCGGGCGGGTAAGCCCGCGGAAATCAGGATATAACATTAAGCCTTACCTTTGTAATTTATGATAGCTGGAGAATGCGTCTACGTCAAGGAAACAAACGTAAACAATATGTGAATTGTGTCTTGCGCGGCGGGGAAAAACCCGCTATACTTAGTGAAAAAAGCGGGGGAGCAGCACAAATGAAACGCATCGACAAGCATAATTATTATCTGGACATCGCTGAGACCGTGCTGGAGCGTGCCACTTGCCTGCGCAAGTGCTACGGGGCCATCATCGTCCGCAACGACGAGATCGTCTCCACAGGCTATAACGGCGCGCCCCGGGGCCGGAAAAACTGTGTGGACTTGAACTATTGCACCCGGGAGGCTCTGAAGGTCCCCTCCGGACAGCGGTACGAGCTGTGCCGCAGCGTCCACGCCGAGGCAAACGCCATTATCTCTGCCGCCCGGAGCGAGACGCTGGGGGCCACCCTCTACATGGCCTGTAAGGACCCGGCCACCGGCGAGCTGGTGGCCGGCACCACCTCCTGCTCCATGTGCCGCAGGCAGATCATCAACGCCGGCATCGAGCGGGTGGTCATCCGGGAGACCAAGACCGAGTACACGATCGTCCAGGTGGAGGACTGGATCCGGGAGGACGATTCCCTGCCGGATGAGATGAAAGGCCACTGATAAGCTGAGCAGACATAAAAAGCGAGGAGAGCGGTTGTACCGTTCTCCTCGCTTTTTTTATATTGTACCGTTTTTGACCCTGTCGCGCAGATCCAGAATTTTAATTCGTATAGTCTCGATGACCTTCTGAAATTCCGCATCGTCCTTGCCGGTCGGGTCGTCCAGACCCCAATCCTCTCGGTGCCTGCAGGGCAGATAGGGACACTCCACATTGCAGCCCATCGTTACCACAATATCTATGGGAGGGATGTCGGACAGGAGCTTACTATACTGCGTAGTCTCCATATCGATGTCATAAAGCTGTTTCATCAGCCGCACGGCGTCCTGGTTTATTTGCGGCTTTGTCTCCGAGCCTGCCGAATAGCACGTCAAAACGTTCCCCGCAAGCTGTCGCCCCAGCGCCTCGGCGATTTGGCTGCGGCAGGAGTTATGAACGCAGATAAACGCAACTTTTACCATCTTTCTACCTCCTCATAGCATCAGCAGGCGGTCGCCCTTGATTTCATCGGCGCTCCATGCAATCAGCGCAAATTTACCGCCCGCGTGAGCACCAATGCGGTTGAGCCATTCCGCCTCACCCGCCGCCTTTGCTTTCAGCAGGGGGTCGATGGTCTCCGCACCGTAAAGGGACTGGTTTACCACCCACCACCCCACGGCGATACCCGCCCGCCGCAAATCCTCCTCAAGCCGCAGGGCCTCATATACAGGAGTAGTCTCCGGCAGCGTCACAATCAGCACTTCTGTGTCGTCAGATTTCAGTCTCGGCAGGAGCCGTTTCACCGATTCGGGAGTTTCACCTCTTGTGCGCTGGATTTCGTGGTCGTAGCTCTGCGCGGACTCCAGCAAAAGCAGGGTATGGCCCGTGGGCGCGGTGTCGATGACCACCACCTGCTCGTCGGCCCTTTCCACCACCTCCGCAAAAGCACGGAAAACGGCAATCTCCTGGGTGCAGGGGGAGTTCAAGTCCTCCTCCACATAGGCAATGTCCTCGTCGCTCATGCCGGACGCGCGGGCCTTGGCGAGCACCTCAGACTGATATTTATTTAGTTCCTCGGCCTGGTCGATATGGCTCATGGAAATGCCGCTGCTCTCATCTAGCACGAATTTCAGGTGTGCGGCCGGGTCGGTGGTGGCCAGGTGGACTTTCTTCCCACGTTTGGCGAGACCCAGCGCGACAGCGGCGGCCACGGTGGTTTTGCCCACGCCGCCCTTGCCCATGGTGAAGATGACGCGCCTGCCGTTTTCCGCAAGTTCAACTATTACGTCATTCAGCCCGGGAATACAGGCGGCGTTCAGCACCTCAGTGCGGGCGGTCACGTGGTTGGTATTCAGCAGGGCGCGGACGGTTTTGAGGCCCGTGATGTTATAGGCCCGCAGGGGCACCATGCAGCGGGGGAGGGCCAGCAGACCCTCCGGCATGGCGTCAAGGGCGGAGCGCTGTTTTTCGTACAGGCTGCTAGACAGTGCGTCACTGCGCTCAGTCAGCACGCCGTTAACGACCAACATTTGATTACGGACGCCCAGGGAAGAGAGTTCGCCGGAGGCCCGATCCGCCTCTTTAAACGGCGCGGTTTCCGGTCGAGAAACGAGAATCAAAGTGGTCAGGTCCCCGTCTGCCAGCGTTTTTGCCGCCTGCCTGTAGACCGCCTTTTTATCCTCCAGACCGGAGAGCTGGCCCAGGCAGGACGCGCCGTGTGTACTCTCGCTGATGAAGTTGCTCCACGCAGACGGCAGCTGTAGTATCCGCAGTGTGTGGCCCGTGGGAGCGGTGTCGAAGATGATGTGGTCGTACTCCTGGGCCACGGTACTGTCGGTAATGAAACCGGAAAACTCGTTGAACGCCGCAATTTCCACGGTGCAGGAACCGGAGAGCTGCTCCTCCATATTAGCGATGACCGATGGCGGCAGCTTGCCAAGGTAGGGCCTGATGACGCGCTCCCGATATTCAGCGGCGGCCTGTATAGGGTCGAGGTTCGCCACCACCAAATTCGGGACGCCGGGGATAGGAGTGCCTCTGTTGGTCAGCTCTATGGAAAATACATCCTGCAAGTTAGAGGCCGGGTCGGTGCTGATGAGCAGCACCCGCTTGCCGCTGTCCGCCAGGGCTACGGCGGTAGCGCAGGCCACGCTGGTCTTGCCGACGCCGCCCTTGCCGGTTAAGAAGAGGTACTTCGTCAGAGGGAGTGCCTGAGGGGCGAAAAGCTCCATCTCAGCAGCGGCCCCCTTTGCAGCCGCAGCCACAGGACTTCTTGGGCAGGTGAAGCGTGAGGACGGGCAGGCCCAGCAGGTCGGTGGGAAGGCCCAGCCAACGGGTGAACTCCTCATTGGTGGGGTATCTGCCGGTGAGAATAATTTCCCCATCCAGCACGGACACGGGCAGACCGCCCACCCCCTGGTCGTTGAGAAATGCATTGACGGCTTTATTGTTTACAAACTCCATCGGCGCGCTGTTGAGGTTGAAACGATCCACATTTATGCCTTTCTTTTTCAGCGTATCCAGTATTGTGGAGATACGCAGCAGCTCCGGGTCAATTCCCACGCCGCACAGCCCCGTGGGGCAGCACATGGCGGGCTCAAAGATTTGCAGGGTTTTCATAATAGAAGTGCCTTCTTTCATTGATGCGGTTTTCTGGCCGCGGTAGCCGCCCATAGAGTGATTAGAGAATAGCGGCCATCACGTTATTTTAAGCGGCTGGTCATAGGTCTTCCCCTCACAGGGTCACAGGAATCTAATCCAGATAGAGAAAATCATTTTGAAACGTTTATCCATGGCCTACCCCCGCCTGTGGGAACCATCCCTTTGTTTTATTGATGAACCTGACGAGCAGGAGCATGACGGGGACCTCGGTCAATACGCCTACCGTGCAGGCCAGCACCACGGGGGAGTCGGGGCCGAACAGGGCAATGGCCACCGCCACCGATAGCTCAAAAAAGTCCGACGCCGCGATCAGGGAGGCGGGGGCCGCGATGCTGTGGGGCTGTTTCGTCCACCGACAGATTTGATAGGTGAGATTGGCGGAGATCACGTTCTGCATAATTAGCGGTACCGCGATCAGCAGAACGTAAAAGGGCTGCTCTAAAATAATGTCCCCCTGAAAAGAGAAGATGATGACCAAAGTGAGCAGCAGCCCCAGAGTGGTGACGCCGTCAAACCTCGGGAGGAATTTTTCGCTGAAGTACTGCTCGCCTTTCTTCCGAATCACCAGAAAGCGGGTGAGTGCGCCGCTCGCCAGCGGCACAACCACGAAAAGAACGATGGAAAAAACCAGAGTATCCCAAGGGATGTATACGTTGTTCACGCCCAGCAGCAGCTGCACCAGCGGCACGAACAGCAAGAGGATGAGCAAGTCGTTGACCGAAACCTGCACCAAGGTGTGGGCCGGATCACCCTTTGCAAGATGGCTCCACACAAATACCATCGCCGTGCAGGGCGCGGTCCCCAGCAGCACGGAGCCCGTCACAAAATCCTGTGCCAGCCCCGCCGGGATAAATGCCTGGAAGACGACCTTGAAAAACAGGGACGCCAGCCCGAACATGAGGAAGGGCTTGATGACCCAGCTGCTGCCGCTGGAGATGAGGATGCCCAGCGGGTGTTTTCCCACGTTTTTGATGGCCTGAAAATCGATCTTCATCATCATGGGGTAGATCATGACCCAGATGAGGACGGCGATTGGTAGGTTCTGCCCCGCATACTGGAGCTTTTCCAATACCGCAGGGATCCCGGGCAGGAATTTGCCGATTAAAATACCCGCCGCCATGCAAAGCACGACCCAGATTGTCAGGTATCTTTCAAAAAAGCTGATGCCTTGCCGTTCACTCGTGTCCATCGTTCATCCCTCCCCGCGGTTCCTGTGGCAGATGCAATCAGGCTTGTCGGAGAATATTTCGCCTAAGCCCTGATAAAAAGCACGCAAATTGCACTGGTCGAGGGAGTAGTAGGTCCACTTGCCTTCCGGACGCGCGTTCACAATGCCTGCGTCCATCAGTACCTTCATATCGTGGGAAAGCGTCGGCTGGGTGATGTGGAACTCCTCTAAAATCTTGCAGGCGCACAATTCCCCGCAGGAGAGCATATCGACGATGCGCAGCCGCTTGGGGTCGGACAGGGCTTTGAGTATCTTGGCGTTTCGAACATATCTCTGTTCCATAGAATGACCTCACATAGAATTATTTCTATAAGTAGCGTATGCTATAAATAGAAAAATGTCAATCTGTTTTTTCAAGCCCCCTTCTTGATATTCCATCGCTTACGAATTTCCTTGACACAAAGGCATTCCCGCACTAAAATAGATAAGGTATAGCATTTTGGAGAGCGGTTTTTTGCTTTTCCAATTTTTGTGCGGAATGGACAAGCCGGGCCCTTTCGCGCATGCCGTTTTATGAAAGATGATAAATATAGAAGAAAGAGAGGTGTAGCGAATTCCCATGTTGCCAATTTGGATTACAGTATTAGTAGGCGCTGTCGCGCTTTTCGTCGGCGTGATCGTCATAGGCGTTCCCATCGGCGTCCAGATGCGTAAGCGGACCGCCGAAAAAGAGATTGCCAGCGCTGAGGATGAGGCCAAGCGCATCATCAACGAAGCCATCAAGAGCGCTGAGAGCAAGAAACGCGAGGCGCTGGTCGAGGCCAAGGAAGAAATCCTGAAGGCCCGCAACGATTTCGAGCGCGATTCCAAGGAGCAGCGCATCGAGCTCCAGAAGCAGGAGCGCAGACTCCAGCAAAAAGAAGAGAACATCGACAGGAAGACCGAAAACATTGAGAAAAAGGAAGAGACCATCCAGAACAAGCTGACCGCCCTCGAGGAGGAGCGGGAATCCATCGCCACCGTCAAGAGAGCCCAGATGGAAGTGCTGGAGCGCATCTCCGGCTTCACCGCCGAGGAGGCCAAGAACTACCTCATCGACCAACTGGAGGCCGAGGTCACCCATGAGTCGGCCATGAAGATCCGAGAGATCGAAGCCCAGCTCAAGGAGGAGGCCGACACCAAGGCCAAAGAGATCCTCTCCCTCGCCATCCAGCGCTGCGCTGCCGACCACGTGGCCGAGGCCACGGTGAGCGTGGTAGCCCTCCCCAACGACGAGATGAAGGGCCGCATCATCGGCCGCGAAGGACGCAACATCCGCACCCTGGAGACCATGACGGGCGTTGATCTCATCATCGACGACACCCCCGAGGCCATCACTGTCTCCTGCTTTGACCCTGTCCGCCGCGAGATTGCCCGTATCGCGCTGGAAAAGCTCATCGTGGACGGCCGCATCCACCCCGCCCGTATCGAGGAGATGGTGGAAAAGGCCAAGCGCGAGGTGGACGCAACCATCAAGGCCGAGGGCGAGCGCGCCGTGTTTGAGACCAATGTCCACGGCCTGCACCCGGAGCTCGTGAAGCTCCTGGGCCGTATGCGCTACCGCACCAGCTACGGACAGAACGTCCTGAACCACTCCATAGAGGTTGCCCACCTGGCCGGGCTCATGGCCGCCGAGCTGGGGGCCGACGTGACAGCCGCCAAGCGGGCCGGTCTCCTGCACGATCTGGGCAAGAGCATCGACCACGAGGTGGAGGGCTCCCATGTCGCCATCGGCGTGGAGCTTGCCCGTAAGTACAAGGAGAACGAGGATATCGTCCACGCCATCGAGGCCCACCATAACGACGTGGAGCCCCACACGGTGGTGGCCTGCCTCGTCCAGGCCGCAGACGCCATCTCTGCCGCGCGCCCCGGCGCCCGGCGCGAGAATCTGGAGAACTATATCAAGCGCCTGGAGAAGCTGGAGGAGGTCACCTCTTCCTTCCCCGGCGTGGAGAAGTCCTTTGCCATTCAGGCCGGCCGCGAGGTCCGCATCATGGTTTCCCCCGACAAGGTCAGCGAGGACCAGATGGTCCTCCTCGCCCGGGACATCGCGAAGAAGATCGAGGAAGAGCTGGAATATCCCGGCCAGATCAAGATCAACATGATCCGCGAGACCAAGGTCATCGAGTACGCGAAGTAGAAAAAGCTGAAAAAGACGCCATCCGATCGGATGGCGTCTTTTTTACTTTCCTCTGTGTGACGGCTGGATAAAACGGTCCGGGATGTTGCAGGTCGGCAGTGCGGTTGAATCCATTATAGTTCCAGCTCATAATAGCGGGAGAGCAGGGCGCGGTTATTTTCGTCCGAGCCGTCCAGATTGCTGCTGCGCAGGACGGGAGGGGTTAGGCCGTCGTCCAGGTATTTTTGGGCTACCAGCATGGCCAGGCGCTCGGCAAGATATGCCCCCGCGATTGTAGAGGTCGCGCCCATGGTAATGCCGCTGTCCCCGAGGGGAGTTGCGGCGTCGCCCGCCTCGCCGCAGTTATCGATGACCAGCTGCGCTGCATCCTTCAATAATTTCCCGCTGCCATGGCGGGAAGCGCATCCTGCGCTGTGGCGAAGGGAGGTGAGGGCAATCACCGCCGCCCCACGCTCCTGGGCCTGGAGCGCCAGCTCCACTACCAGGCCATTTCGGCCGGAATTGGAGGCGATCAGCAGCACATCGCCCGAATGAACAGGGTACTGAGTCAGCACAACCTGGGCGTACTGGGGGATGCGCTCCACCAGCGTGCTCTTCATGGGGTGGGCATCCAGCGTAAATTCGGGCGGGGCGATCATTCTAACAAAAGCGAGCCCACCCGCTCTGGCGTAGAACTCCTCGGCCAGCATGTGGGAATGTCCGGTGCCTGTCACATAGAACCGCCCGCCCTGAGAGACCCGCTCGTAGATCAGCGCCGCCGCCTGCCGGAGGACGGGCTCCTGCGTCTCATGGAGCCGCGCTAATAGCTCTGTTGTTTTCTGAAAAAATAAGTCGTCCATGTTTATTTCTCCTTTCACCAGCCGTAACGCTCCGGGCCCCAGCTGTCCTGCTCCAGCGCCTGGCGCACGGACAGCCTGACGCCATGAGGCACATCGTGCTCTACGATAACGCCCGGGCCGATTATGCTGCCAGAGCCTACCTTTGCGCCGGGCATAAAGATAGCGTGTACCCCTGTGCGCACATAGTCGCCAAGATACGTGGCACTGAAAAAGGGGTGCTCGCCCGGCTCGCGTCGGCCGTTTACCTGTTGAGGCGTCTCTCGGTCATCGAAACGCAGGGTGCCGCACACCGTTCCTGCGCCCAGGTCGGAGTAGCTTCCGATGCAGCCGTAAAATTCTCCGTAGTGAGAGAGGTACACCTTGTCCATCAGTATGCCGCCCAGCAGTTCCACGCAGTGGTCGACGACGCAGTCGTCCCCGATGGCGCAGCCGTCGTAAATTTGACAGTAGTTTCTCACGGTGCAGCGGTTCCCAATTACGCAGTTCCCCATAAAGACGGCCCCATTGTCGATCACCGTGTCCTCGCCCACCACCAGGCTGCCGTAGACGCGGACGTTTTTCCCCAGGACGCTGCCGCGCCCCAGGGAGACGTAGCCGTCTACCTGAGCTGTGGAGTCGATGCGGCTGCCGGGAGAGAGCATATTTTCCCGGAGCGCGCCGCAGCGCAGCGAAACGAGAAAGGCGTTGGCTTCCATAAGATGCCAGGGCTTATCCACGTCGAAGCACCAGCCCTTTCCCTCCAGCGCCCGGATGGGACCGCATCCGGACAGCGCGGCCTCCAGATAGGGCTCGCACGGGACGGATACTCCGACCTTGACCTGCGGAAAATAGCTGGGAGTGCGCTCCAGCGCGCTGCGAAAACCGCCGCCCAGCCGGAAACCGGCAAAGAAATGGGTCATGGCGCCGCCCCGGTCGTGGGCACCGACGCGGCCCAGCACCCCGTCCGCCAGTGCGCAGGCAATGTGGTTCCTGGCACTCTCCCGCAGGGGGTAAACCAGGGCCGTGGGACTTGGCTGCTCCAGGAGAGCGTGCAAGTCGCCGGGGTCGACCACGGTATCGCCATAGAGGACAAGGTACTCCTCATATTCGTCCTCACCCATACCCAAGAGCATCGACTCCGCCGTTCCGCTGGTCTCTACGGGGCAGACCTGCGTCTCCCCGCAGCCGTCCAGCACGGTGCGGACGGCGCCGGCGTCCTGGGAGCGTACCATCACGCGGATGGGCGCGTCAGTCAGGCTCCGCAGCGCCCGGACGTTCCAGAGCAGAAGCGGGATATCGGCGGCCTTTCGCAATGTTTTGGAGACTGTGGCGTCGTAAGGGAAAAACTTGGCCCCGTTTCCCGCGGCCAGTACGATAATCAGCATGGCTGCACCTCCTGACAGACGTTGTTGTAGTCCACCAGACGAAACGGCCTGCCGCCGTAACGCAGGAACCGGACCAATCCCCTGGCGCTCTCGTGGATGTAGCCCAATACGCTGACCGCCGGGTCCGCGCCAAGGTCCTTGAGCGGGATCTGTACCTCGCCCATATACTGGAGCCCCCGGCGGTTGTCCATTGTCAGGGAGTAGGCCGTCCGGGCGGTACAGCAGCAGGGCTCCAGCAGGATGCCCCGGGTATCGGTGGCGCGTACGGTTGCCTCCGGCTGATCCCGGCGGCTGAAAAGAGCGAGGGCAGCAAGTCTCTTCCTAAGCGCTTCAGGCACCCAGGTATGGTAGACCACCGGCAGCTCCAGCTCTGCTGCCGTATTCAGGCGGGCCATGGCCTTAAGCTCCCGGAGGGAGGCCGAAACATCCCCCAGAAGCACGCAGTCTATGCCCATGGAGAAGAGCTCTGCCATAGCGTACTCGGGCGGCAGCCCACGGTGCCGCTCCACCGTACATACGCCGCAGCTGGGCGCGTGAAGGCGGGATGGGGCCGTCTGCGAGGCGACGAAGGCGCTGACCTCCACGCCATATGATTTGCACAGCGCGATCGTGTCGGTCATATCCTCCGCCGAGAGGCCGGTATCACGCCTTGGATAGAAGTTAAAGCAGGCGATCGTTTTGGACAGGTCCCCCTGTGCGCGGATACAGCGAAGGGCCTGTTCCAGACTGCCGTCATTCAGGCCGGGCACCATAAGCTCGGAGGCGTTCAGCTCGACGAGGACGCTGGAGGGGTTGCGCGTCAGCCGGGCCAGCTCCTCGCCGCTCAGACCGCTGTCCACCCGCAGAGCGGCGATACCAAGCGCTGTAAGCGGGGAGAGATCATCCGGCGTGCACCCTAGTTGGGCGAAAACCACCTCGTCCACATCGGCGGTGAGACGTATTCCCAAATCTGCGCACATCCGCCACGCCGCCGCGAATTCAGGGGCGAGGAAGCTGCGGCTCCCCTGAAAATGAAGCCGGTCCAGCAGCAGGGAGGTAAATGCTCTGGTAAAGCCCAGGGAGGATGCGGTGCGGACGTATTGCTCCAGTTCTGAGCAGTCCGTAAATTCGGGATAGATGCTGACGCCCAGTGTACCCATAGGCCCGGCCCCCTTATATTGCAGATATTATAAGCAAAGCTTCACTTTAGATGAAGTCTACAATGAAATCATAATTTATTTTCTGCCATTTGTCTATGCTGCTATATCACGACATTTTGCCACATAAATGTGGCAAAATGTTCTAAAACCCAAATTGGTGGGATGTCCACTGGCATAGCGGCGCCTCTGAGAAAAGCATGACCATGCCTCCATTGCGCTTTTCCTCAAAATCACATATAATAAGCCTGACAAAATCAACCCCACTGGAGGGCAATTTTATGATTCTCAATCTTCTCGCCGTGGGCGACGTGGTCGCCGAGAGCGGCATCGCCTGCCTTAGCCGTAACCTTCGCCAGATCAAAAAGCTTAAAGACGTGCATTTTACCGTGGTCAATGGTGAAAACGCCTCGGGTGTTGGCATCCTGCCCCGCCAGGCCGACGATATCTTCGCCGCCGGGGCCGACGTTATTACCCTGGGCAATCACACCTGGAACCGTCTCCAGATTGCCGACTACCTGGATGAGAACCGCTATATCCTCCGCCCGGCTAATTACACCAGCCGGGTCCCGGGCAAGGGCTGGGGGGTGTATGAGGGGCCCAGGGGCGTTCGCATTGGGGTGATGAACCTCATCGGGCGCTGCGAGATGGACTCCAATTTCGATAACCCCTTCACCTTGGCGGACAGGCTCCTGGCCAAGGGGGACTTTGACGTCGCCGTGGTGGACTTCCACGCCGAGGCCACCAGCGAGAAGGGGGCGATGGCCTATTACCTGGACGGACGGGTCCAGGCCCTGTGGGGCACCCATACCCACGTCCCAACGGCGGACGTGCAGGTACTCCCGGCCGGCCTGGGGTTCGTCACCGACCTGGGCATGACAGGCCCGGCGCGCAGCGTGCTGGGCATCCGCCCGGAGCAGGCGGTCAATCGCTTTCTGGGAGGCCTGCCCGCCAAGTATGAGGCGGCGGACGGCCCCTGCAAGATTGAGAGCGTCCTTTTCTCTATTGATACGGACGCCAAACGCTGCATCTCGGCGGAGCGGGTGGACCTGCGCGACTAAAAGGAGGGGAACCATGATCACATTTATCCATGCGGCGGACTTCCATCTGGACGCGCCGTTCTCCGCGCTAACGCCCCGGCAGGCGGCAGCGCGGCGGGAGGAGCAGCGCTCCCTGCTGGACCGCCTGGCCGACGCCGCCGAGGGAGCCCAGTTGGTCTTCCTCTCCGGGGATGTTCTGGATGGGGAGCGTACCTATTACGAGACTACCCAGGCCCTGGCACGGACCCTGGGGCGCATGAAGGCCCGTGTCTTTATCGCCCCCGGCAACCATGATTATTATTCACCTCGTTCTCCTTGGGCCTCCCTCTCCTGGCCGGAGAACGTACATATTTTTCGTACCCTCCAGGTGGAGCAGATCGATTTGCCGGACTTAAGCTGTACCGTCTATGGCAGCGCATTCACCGCCCCGTTCCGGGACGACTCCCCTTTGGCTGGCTTTTCCGCCCCCGGGGACGGACGGCTCCACTTCATGTGCGTCCACGGCGACGTGGACGGCAAGGAGCGGTACGGCAGCATTGCCCCCCCGGAGATCGCTGCCAGCGGCCTCACGTACTTAGCCCTGGGCCATGTCCACGCCGCCTCCGGCCTCCGTTGCGCCGGGGCTACCGCCTGGGCCTACCCCGGCTGCCCCGAGGGACGGGGATTTGACGAACTGGGGGAGAAGGGCGTCCTCCGGGGCACCATTGAAGAGGAGGGGCTGCGCCTTGACTTTGTCCCCCTGGCAGGACGGAGGTATGAGATCTTGTCGGTGGACATGACGGGGGAGGACCCCGCAGCCACCCTCGCGGCCGCCCTGCCCAGAGGGGCCGAGAGGGATATCTACCGTGTCCTCCTCACTGGAGAGAGTGCCCCGGAGGGTCTCGATCTCGCCGCCCTGGAGGAGCTGGCCGCACCGTACTTCTACAGCGTCTCCCTCCGGGACCGCACCCGAGTCCGCCGGGATCTGTGGAGCCGCGCGGGGGAGGATACCCTCACCGGCCTCTTTCTCCGTGAGTTGCGCGGCCGCCTGGAGGCTGCTGAGAGCGACGAGGAGCGGGAGAGGATAGAAAAGGCCGTCCGTTTCGGCCTTGCCGCGCTGGAAAACCGGGAGGACTGCTATCTATGAAAATCAAGTCTATGACCGCTTCCTTCGGCAAGCTCCGCAATGCCCGGCTGGAGCTAACGCCGGGGCTTAACCTGATCCAGGCTCCCAACGAGGGAGGCAAGTCCACATGGTGCGCCTTTATCCGGGCCATGCTCTATGGCATACCCACCCGAGAGCGGGACAGGCAGGGCTATATTGCGGAGAAAAATCGCTACCAGCCCTGGGCGGGCGGTCCCATGGAGGGGGAGATGGACCTCACCTGGAACGGCAGAGACATCACCCTCCGCCGTGGCCCCAAGGGGAGCGCCCCCTTCGCCGCATTTACCGCCGTCTATACCGGTACGGAGGAGAGCGTACCCGGTTTCACCGCCGAGAACTGTGGAGAGACGCTGTTGGGCGTCTCCCGGGAGGTGTACGAGCGCTCCGCCTTCGTGGGTCAGGGCGGCGCGGCCATCGGGTCTGACGCCGAGCTGGAGCGCCGCATCGCCGCTTTGGTCTCCTCCGGGGAGGAGGACGTGTCCTATTCCGAGGTGGAGGGCAGGCTGAAAGAATGGCAGCGGCGCAGAAAGTACAATAAATCGGGCATTATTCCCAAGCTCGAGAACGAGCGGGCCGTCCTGGACGACACCCTGGCCCGCCAGTCCCGGGCCAGGGGTCAGGCGGAGGAGGCGGCGAGCGAAGCTGAGCGCCTCACCGCCCGTAAAAACACGCTCTCGACCGCCCTGGCGGTCTACAAGCAGGCAGAGGACAGAGACAGGCATGAGAAGTATCAGACCGCACAGGCCGCTCTGAGTGCCGCTAAGGCTGACGTGGAAGCCCTTCAGGCCGCTGCCGCCCGTATGCCTGACGGGGAGGATCTGCGCGCCGCCCAGGGGGATCTCGCCTATCACAAGACCCTGGAGGCGAACCTCCGCCTGGCCGAGAGCCAGCTCCCCTCCGCCCAGGCGGAGGCCGAGGCACTTGAGCAGGCGGCGGGAGAGGGGATTTTTGCCCCCATGGCCCCCGATGAGGCATGGCGGCAGGCGAGTCAGGACCGGGACCGGGCTGCCGCCAGGGCCCCGCGGGGTACAGGGCTTGCCGCCATCCTCGTTCTCCTTGCCGCCGCCGCGATTGCCGCCGTTCTGTTCGTGACACAGGGGACGGGCCTCTCGCTGTGGGGGGTTCTGGGGGGCGGGATAGCTCTTGCCGCTATCCTCGCTGTTGCGGGTACAGTCCGTACCCGACGCTGGCGGGCCGATACCCAGGCCGTTCTGAATAAATACGCCGTTCAGTACCCCGACGATATCCTCGCCCTGGCCAATGCTTATCGGGAGCGCCGCGTGGCCGCTCAGGAGGGGGCGCGCAGGCTGGAGGCGGTGCGTACCGCCGCCGCCGACCTCCGGGCCCAGAAAGCCCACTTGACCCAGGGCCTTCTAGATACCGTCCACGCCTTCGAGCCCCATGTGACCGACCTCTTCGGGGTCTCCGCCGCCCTCTCCCGAGGCCTCTCTATTCGGGAAAAGCTGACTGCCGCCCAGGTCCGCCTGGAGGGGGCCGCCGCCCTGGCCGCCAGCCTCCCCAGGCCCGAGGGCCTGGTGGGAGAGGCGGGGACAAGCTCCCTGCCCTTTCCCTCGGAGGAGTTTCCGCCCCAGCAGCTTGCCGCCCAGCTCGCCGCCGTGGAGGGAGAGCTTGCCCGCCGGAGGAACGACTTGGCACTAGCTACCGGTGAGCTCAACACCCTGGGGGACTCTGCTCTCTTCGAGGCCCGGCGGGAGGAGCTGGAGGAGGAGCTGGAGCGCCGGAGCGAGGAGCACGACGCCCTGGCCCTCGCCCTGGAGGCCCTGGGCGCCGCCAATGCAACCCTCCAGTCCCGGTTCTCACCTGCCCTTAATGCGGAGGCGGGAGAGGTTTTATCCGCCCTCACCGGCGGAAAGTACACCAAGGTGGGCCTGAACCGCCAGTTTGAGGCGAGCGCCCAGGAGGCGGACGCCGCTCTGCCCCGGAGCACCATCGCTCTCTCCCAGGGTACGGCCGAACAGGTCTACCTGGCCGTGCGCCTGGCGGTCTGCGCCCTGGCCCTCCCCGCGGAGAAAAGCGCCCCCCTGATTCTGGATGACGCGCTGGACGCCTTTGACGATACCCGCATGGCCCTCGCCCTCGACTACCTCCTCACTCTGGCCCAGGAGCGCCAGATCCTCCTCTTCACTTGCCACACCAGAGAGGGAACTTATCTGGGAGAGCGGAAACATCTTTGATCCTGGAGCAATATTTATTGAGGGCGGCGCGCCTGGGACGGGCAGCACGGAGTCTACGGCAGATGCCGGAGCTATACCAGCCATGCACCCTATGTTGAAACCGTCAAGAGGGCTCAAAGGAAAAGGCCTCTCAGACCGGGAGCGGGGAGTGGTCATACCACGGTAAAAATGACCGTTGGTTGCCGTGTCGCGAAAAAGTATACACCTCATGGTTTTTAACCCTTTTTGACAATAAAAGGGCGGCGCCCACCAAATAGCGCCGCCCTTGCAATCTTTCCTCAATCGGGGTATAATACCATCCTGACGAAACATCCCCGGAGGAGTTGAGACCCATGGCAAAGCGCTTGTACAGATTCCCGGCGCGGGAGGAGACGCTCACCGGGGCGGAGGTCTTTAAGGTGGACCTTTACTTCTGGCTGCAGGCGCTGACGGTAGCCCTGGTGGGCCTTATTCTGCTCTTTACCTTCGTGGGCCGGGTCATTGGCGTGGACGGAAACAGTATGTTTCCTACCCTCCACAATGGGGATACCATGCTCCTTCAGGGTTTGGGATACACGCCCCGCCAGGGGGACGTGGTGGTACTCACCAAGTATTTCGACAGTGTCCAGGGACCTATCGTTAAGCGGGTCATTGCCACCGGGGGCCAGACCGTGGACATCGACTACGCTGCCGGCACCGTCACGGTGGACGGCGTGATGCTGGACGAGACCTATATCAAAGAGCCCATGCGCGAGCCTTTTTTTGAAGGTACCTCCCACGTGATGGTACCCGAGGGACAGATCTTCGTCATGGGGGACAACCGCAACGACTCGCTGGACAGCCGGTTCCCCGCCCTTGGAACGGTGGACCAGCGCTATGTTCTGGGCCGGGTGCTCATGGTGCTTATGCCCGTGGACCATTTCAAGTGGATCAGTCAGGGGGAATAATGATGGCGGAAGAAAAGATTCTGGAGGAGGAATCGCCCGAGGAGGGCGGCCTTGCCATGGCGCTCTACGAGTGGCTCCAGGTGGTGGTGGGGTGCCTAACGGCCATCGTGCTGCTGTTCCTCTTCGTGGGGCGCGTCCTCTATGTGGACGGCGACAGCATGGTCCCCACTCTTCATGATAGAGACGTGATGGTTGTCCAGGAGCTGGGGTATGCCCCTCGTCAGGGGGACGTGGTTGTTCTCACCCAGGAGTTTCGAACCGTGACCGGCCCCATTGTCAAGCGGGTCATTGCCACCGGCGGCCAGACCGTGGACATCGACTACGACGCCGGCACGGTGACCGTGGACGGCATCGTTTTGGACGAGCCCTATATCAACTATGAGCCCATGCAGGTCCCCCGGTATGAGGACTACTCCCGCATCACCGTTCCGGAGGGGCAGATATTCGTCATGGGGGACAACCGCAATCACTCCAACGACAGCCGTGACATGCTCCTCGGCACCGTCGATACCCGCCGGGTCATTGGCCGCGCCGTCACCGTCCTTTTTCCGGTCCAGGACTTCGGTTTTATTGAATAAATTAAAATATTTTATATTTTGACACATATTTTGCTTACTTGTCATTTGAAAAGTGTGGTAAAACAAAAATACAACGAGCAATTAGCTACGCTGAACGTAAGTCCAGTTGTCGCTGACTGCTCGTTTTGATTTGAGGCGGCGTATGACGTCAGAAGGAGGTGGGATTATGAAACGCATCCAATCCGCGTGCCTGAGCCAGACCATTCACTTCCAGCTGAAGGAGGACACCGGTCACGCCCAGGCCGTCAGCCTGGGCAAGGCCGAGTACGAAAACTATAAGCGCCTGCTGGATCGGAATGGCACCCCCGCTGCTCTGTACTTCCTCCTAAGCCAGCTCCCGGTACATGGCCGGGGCCTCGTCCTTCTTTGCCAGGGTTTCCACCGCCAGTACCTCTACTTTGACGACCCGCTCGCCAAAGCGGATCTCCAGCACGTCACCGGCCTTCACGTCGTAGGAGGCCTTCACAGGCCGCCCGTTGGCGGTGACCCGGGCGTTGTCGCAGGCCTCGTTCGCCACCGTGCGCCGCTTAATAAGCCGGGAGACCTTGAGCCATTTGTCTAAGCGCATCGTTTTTCCCCCATGATAGAAACGGGGCTGCCGCGGACGCGGCAGCCCCGTTTATCTTATGATTTAAGCTGTCATGCTCCGCACCCTGCGCGATGGCGTATAACTCCTCTGACTGCGCAAAAACGCGCTAGGGATTGCGCCCCTTCTGCATTTTCGCTCCTCAGCGTCGTTATCCGCCTGCTCCCGGGTACTCACCGTTTCTTAATTACTTCGCGACAACGTCCTTCAGGGCCTTACCGGCCTTGAAGACAGGAACCTTGGAAGCGGGAATCTCGATGCTGGCCTTGGTCTTGGGGTTGCGGCCGATGCGGGCGGCGCGGCTCTTCACCTCAAAGCTGCCGAAACCGACGAGCTGGACCTTGTCGCCGCCGGAGAGGGCGTCGGTGATGGACTCGATCGCGGCGTTGACGGCGGCCTCGGTGTCCTTCTTGGACAGGCCGGATTTCTCAGCAGCGGCATTGATGAGCTCAGCTTTATTCATAGTGGTACTCCTCCTAATTTCTTTTGCGGCGGCGAGGGCCTGCCGCGTGTATACTTAAAGCGTTTCCGCTTTTAAGTCCTGCTTTGCCTCTTCCCATAGCTTGTCCAATTGGGCGAGGCTCATGCCCTCCAGGGCCTCTCCCCGGCTGCGGGCCAGCGCCTCTACCTTGGAAAAGCGTGAGACGAACTTGTCGGTGGCCTTTGTCAGGGCTTCCTCCGGGTCCACATGAAGGAACCGGGCCGCGTTCACGGCGGAGAAGAGCAGGTCCCCCAGCTCCTCCTCAACATTGGAGCTCTCGGCCACGGCGGCCTTGAACTCCCCCAGCTCCTCGTCCAGCTTGTCCACCGCGCCCGACACGTCGCTCCAATCGAACCCGGCCTTCTTCGCCTTTTTCTGCACCTTCTCGGCCCGCCACAGGGCGGGGAGAGAGCGGGCGACAGCCTCCAGCGCGTCGGTGTGGGTGGCTTGTCCCTTCTCCTCGCGTTTGAGGTCCTCCCAGTTGGAGAGGACCTCACCGGTGCCGGAGACCGTCACATCCCCAAACACATGGGGGTGGCGGAAGATGAGCTTTTTGCAGATCCCGTCTGCCACGCCGTTCAAGTCGAAGGTCCCGGTCTCGGCCTCCATCTGGGCGTGGAGCACCACCTGGAGCAGCACGTCGCCCAACTCCTCCCGGAGGTGGGCGGTACTTCTCTCATCGATGGCCTCCACGGCCTCATAGGCCTCCTCCAGGAAATTGCGGCGGATGCTCTCGTGTGTCTGCTCGGCGTCCCAGGGGCAGCCTCCAGGGGCGCGGAGGATTTTTATGATCTCCTCCAGATCCTTTACGCCATAAGATTCCTTATAAACAAAATTTATCATATTTCACAGTCTCCTGCAAGAGCTTTTCGGAAAAAATCAAGAAATACGAAGGATTTTTGCGATTTTATCCCCCTTGGGCATGAGCTCAAGGTCCTCCCTGGAGATGGCTTTGAGGGCCAGCACCAGAACAAGGTAGACCACGCCGCCTACACCGATGGCAAAGATGGTGGAGATGGCGTTACCCAGGTGGAGGAAATTGGTCAGCAGTCCATAGCTCGCCCAGGCTGCGCCCGCCATGACGGCGGAGGAGAGGAAGGGCTTGAGGGCGGCCTTAAGAAAACGGGGCGGGGCAGGGATGGTGCGGTGGATGATGAAAAGCTCCAGGGCGGAGATGACGATAAAGCAACATAGGGTGCCGACGGGTGCGCCGTTGATGCGGATATCGGGATTGCCCACCAGCGTGTAGTTCACCAGAATCTTCACCACGCCGCCGATGGCCACCGCCAGAATGGGCAGATTCACCATGCCGTTGGCCTGGAGGATGGAGTTGCATAGCAGCTGCAGGGCCACGAAAATGGATGCAATGCCCAGCACGGACAGAAGCGGCCCGGCGATGGAGACGTCGATGGCGGGGAAGAGAAGGCCCATGATAGGCCCGCCCAGAGCGAAGAGGCCCATGCCCATGGGCAGCGCCAGCAGCAGACCCACCCGCAGGGCAGACTCGCTGATGCGCTGCGCCTCGCGGCGGTCCCGCCTGGCTAGGGCGGCGGAGACAGCGGGGATGATGCACGCGGTGAGGGGTACCATCATAGAGAAAGGCAGGTTGTAGATGGACATGGTTTTGCTGTAAATACCATAGAGCCCCCGGGCAGCATCCAGCGCCTGGATTTCGTTCAGGCTATCCACCGCTTTGTATACGCTCTGAAGCTGGCTCATCACCAGCTTGGTGTCGATGAGCGTGACCAGGGAGGTGGCGGCGGACCCCAAAGTAATGGGGATGGCCAGCTGCATGAGATTGACGAAAATACGCTTGGAGCTCTGGGGCTTATCGGTGGCGGTGGTGCGGGCTTTCCCCTGTCGGGCGTGGAAGAAGATGAAGAGAATGTAGACCAGCGCCACTACGCTGCCGGTGGACACGCCGATGATGGCCCCCACGGAGCCGAATTCGGGCCGGTCCAGCGCCTTCACGAAGAGGATGGCCAGAGCGAGGCCCACGATCAGCTTGAAGAAGGCCTCGATGACCTGGGAGATGCCGGTGGGCCTCATGTCGAAGTGGCCCTGGAAGTATCCCCGGAAAGAGGACATGATACACACGCACAGCACCGACGGGGCCAGGGCCAGTACGCAGTAGACCGCCTTGGGGTTGCTGATGAGGATCTGTGCCATGGGTCCCGCCAGCACGGTCATGCAGAAAAAGCTGACCAGACCCAAGGCGAGAAACGCGAGGGAGGCGACCCTGAAGGTCTTCTCCACCTGGTTCTGGCGGCCCAGGGCGTTGGCTTCCGAGATGGTCTTGGAGAGGGCGACGGGGAGACCGGCGGTGGAAATGGTCAGGAAGAAATTGTAGATGTTGTAGGCGCTGTTGTAGTCGCCCATTACCTCGTCAGAGAGGATGTTCCCCAGCGGAATCCGGTAAATCGCTCCGATGACCTTGACCAGAATGGCGCTGACGGCCAAAATCGCCGCGCCGCCAAAGAACGTATTTTTCTTTTCAGAGCTTGACAAAGGGCGACAGTCCTTTCAGAATCCAGCCGCCGTATTCGGCGGCCCTACGTTGTGGGATAGGGCTTTGTAGGGCCGCCATGTGATGGCGGCCGCCCCTCGTCAGCCGAAGAGATGGGGCAGGGCGTACTCCGCCACCTCGCGGCGGATGCGCTCCATATCCAGGGTGAGGAACTCCCCATTTTTGTATATGACCTTGCCCCGGCACATATTCATCACCACGTCGCAGCCGTGGGCGGCGTAGACCAGGTTGGAGATAACGTCGTGCCGGGGGATGAGGTTGGGCTTTGTGAAGTCCACCAGAATGAGGTCCGCGTCGCACCCCACGGCGACGCGCCCGCTGTTGCGGCCCAGGGCCTTTGCCCCGTTCACCGTGGCCATTCGCAGCGCGTCGATAGGGAGGAGGGCCAGCGGGTCGCGCTCCGCGCCGTTTTGCAGCATGGCGGCGATCTTCATATCCTCAAACATATCGGTGCTGTTGTTGGAGGAGACCCCGTCGGTGCCGATGGCCACGTTGACCCCGGCCTTGCGCATCCCGATCACGGGTGCAATGCCGCTGCCCAGTTTCAGGTTGGAGCAGGGGTTGTGGGCGGCGGTGACTCCCTTAGCGGCCAGAATGGCCCAGTCCTCCGGCGTGGTCCATACGCAGTGGGCTGCAATGGCCCGCACGTCGAACACGCCGTGCTTTGCCAAAACCTGAGTGGGTGTCAGCCCAAACCGGGCCACGCACTCCTCATGCTCCTTTTTCGTCTCGGAGACGTGGACGTGCATCCCCAGACCATTTTCCTTGGCATACCCCACTAAATACTCCCAAAGCTCCGGCCGGGAGGTGTACTCGCCGTGGAGGGACGCGTCCACCAGAATCTGTCCGCCATTATACCCGTGCCACCGCTCGACCAGTTCCCTGGTCTCGATGCAGGCGGCGTGACCGGCGGGGTCGAAGGCCTCCTCACCCAGCGTGGCGCCCCGGGTAATGTTGGCGTTCATTCCGGAGGAGGCTACCTCCTGAGCGATGGCGTCGCAGAACATATACATGTCCTCGATGGCGGTGGTACCCGAGGCGATCATCTCGGCAAGCCCCAAATCTGTGCAGGCCCGGATGGCCCGGTCGTCCCACTTGTCTTCCACCGGGAAAATGTAGTTAAAGAGCCAGTCCTGCAAATCATGCCCGTCCCCATAGCCCCGCATGGCGGTCATGGGAATGTGGGTGTGGGTGTTGACGAGGCCGGGCATCAGTACGTTGCCCTTCCCGTCGATCACCTCGTCAAATTTGCCCTGGGGCTTATCAAGCCCCACATACGCGATCTTTCCGCCCTCCACAGCCACAAAAGCGTTGTCCAGAACTGTGCCTGACTCGTCCATCAGGACGGCGGTGACGTTGATAAAAAGAGTTGACATAGTCTCTCCTCCGTTCAAAAAGGGCTTACATGCCCTTCAGGCACTCCAGCACCAGCCGGGAGAACTTATCCTTACACGCAGCGGCTGCCTCCAGCACCTCTTCCTCACTGAGGGGCTGGTTTAGGATGCCGGCGGCCATGTTGGAGAGAAGGGTAAAGCCCAGAACCTGCATCCCGCAGTGCCCGGCGGTGATGACCTCCGGCGCGGTGGACATGCCGCAGGCGTCGGCACCCAGAGTGCGGGCGAGGCGGACCTCGGCGGGGGTTTCGTACTGGGGACCGGGCCAGTACATATAGACGCCCTCGCGCAGGTCGAGACCCAGCTCACCGGCGGCCTTGCGGGCCACGTCCCGGAGCGCGGGGGTGTAGAGGTGGGACGCGTCGGGGAACCGCACACCAAACTCGCTCAGGTTCTCGCCCCGGAGGGGGGACTCCATGAAAATTTTGATCTGATCGGTGATGAGCATCAGGTCGCCTGCCTTCCATGTGGTGTTCACACACCCGGCGGCATTGGTCACCACCAGTGTGTCGCACCCCAGCAACCTTAGCACCCGCACCGCGTAGGAGACCTCCTCGTAAGAGTACCCCTCGTAGTGGTGCATCCGTCCCTGCATGACGGCGACCTTTTGCCCTGCCAGGGTGCCGAAGACCAGCTGGCCCTTGTGCCCCGGCGCGGTGGACGCCTTGAAGTGGGGAATCTCCCCGTAGGGGACGGCGACAGCGTTCTCAACTTCATCTCCCATAAAGCCCAGGCCGGAGCCCAGCACCATGGCCACCTTGGGCGAGAAATCCCCGATTTTGGCGCGAATATAGTCGGCACTCTCCTGGTACTGGGCAAACGAGTAGTTCATAATGCTTGTCCTCCTTAAAATATTGCGGCCTGGTCTTGCACTCAAAAAGACGGGGGCGCAGCGGCTCAGCCGCGCCCCCATAGCGTTACAGCTCTTTCCCGCAGGTCTTGCAGAACTTGTCGCTGCGCCCGCAGATGCCGCCGCAGTCCGGGCACTCCCGGGCGCTGCGCAGAACGGCGACGCGCTCCCTCAGCTCCTCGACGGCGGCGTGTTTCTCGTCCAGGCTTTTCAGCATGGACTCCACGTCGGCCTGGTTGCTCTCCTTGCCCTGGTGGGTGCTGTATACCACCTGGCCGATGCCACGCAGCAGCTCTCCGATGTCGGTCTTCAGGTCGAAGATCTTCATATTTAGCTTGGCGATGTCAACCATCTGCCCGGCATACTTCCCCGCGTAGCGTGCGGTGGTCTCCGCCGCCTCACTCACAGTGGCGGCTGTGTCCCGTACCCTGTCAAGCAGCTCTTTCACGCGTTCATCCATGAATAAAGACCTCCTAATATAGGATTTACCCATAATATGCGGCCGGATAGAGGTATTCTACATCGGCCTCGGGGAAATTGCAACGTCATATGTCGGCTCCCGGCCAGGATCTGGCGCCTTTTCCCCAGGTTTGCACCAAAAGCTCATACTGGGACGGGCTTACGCGCACCTTCCCCCGTACGATGGTGAGGCACCCCATCTCCTGAAGGCGGAGCAGGCACCGGTCTACCGTCTTCACACTCATAATGAGCTCGCTGGCGATGGCCTGGCGGGTCTTTGGCACCATCGTGGGGCGGCTCGTCTCCGGCGGGTGCTGGGCACAGTAGCGCAGCAGGTAGATGGCCGCCCGGTCGAGGCTTGACCGAAAAGCCGACTTGCCCCGGTAGAAGGAGCTGTCGTAGGTTTTTCGGTTGCACAGGGCGGAGGTCATGCGCAGAAAGGGTAGGTCGCTGTCCAGACAGCGGGACACCAGCGCCGCTCCGCACCGCAGCACTGTGCAGTCGGTTCCCGCCATGACGCTGGAAGCGTAGTTGGGGATGCCGGCCAGCAGTTCCAGGTCGGACAGGATACTGGGTGCTTCCAGAGTGAGAAAGCTGGACTTCTTCCCGTCCTCGGTTTCGCCAAAGGTGACCAGCTCTCCGGCCAGCAAAAAGTAGGCGTATTGTACCGGGTCCTCCTGCCAGACCACCACTTGACCGACGGTCAGGTTTACTAGCTGCCCGGAATCGATCAGCGTAGAGGGGATTTTTGAGAGAAACTCAGCGACCTTCGGGTCGCGCTGCGCGAAACGAGAAAGGTCCAATCAAGCCACCTCCAGAACAATATGTAACATTTTACATCATCCTGCGTAAAAAAGCAATGAAATCAAGGCCTGAAACCGTCTTCACGTCATTGCGGACCGGCGCGCGGGCTGGAGTGGCGATCCGTGTTTCTCCGGCCCTCTGTTCGCCGCCACCCCGCGACTACCGCCAGCCCTACCCCACAGGCCAACCCGCCCAGGAGCAGCGCCCTGTCCGTCCCCAGCTCCGCCGACTGCCCAAAGGCCGGGTTTAAAAACAGGGAGACCAGGTCCATCACAACGGCGTTGCAGGAGAGCTGCGTGGCCTGCCCCACGCTGCCGCGGGCGGCCTCCCGGTTTTGCAGCGACAGGGAAAGCGGGAGGAAGAGGGCCGCCGCAAGACGGAGGAGCACCACCCCTGCCACGGCCACAACCCCCAGGGGCCAGATCGCCATCCCAAGGCATATCAGCGCCGCGACGAGGAGCAGTACTCCAATGCTCCGCCCCTCGCCCAGCCGCCGGGTCAGCGCGTGGGATGCAGCCCCCAGCAGGGAGACCGCCGTGACCACGGCGTACAGCAGCCCGAACCACCGCTCCGAGATCCCGGCGCGCAGATACTGCGCCTGGCTCAAAAAGACCGTGATAAACTGTGCCGTCTCGCTCAGTAGCGCCGCAGCCAGAAGAAACGGAGTCAGCCGAAGGCTCTGCCGGAACGCCTCTTTAAAATCCGGCCTCTCCCGGCTGTTCCGCACCTCTCCCTCCGGCTCCGTCAACCCTAGCGTGAGCAACGCCGCTCCCAGATAGGTGAATACCGTAAGCAGGGCAGACAGCCGGTACCGCCCGGTGAGAAAGAGGCTCGATATTCCGCCCGCGGCCAACATTCCTGCCGTCTGCCAGGCATTCCACCGCTCGTAGACCTTCTGCGCCTCCCCCTCTTCCGACAGGGAGAAAAGGTAAGCCGAGTCACACCCTGAAAGCCCAGCCCCCGCGGCCGCCAACAGCAGCCGCTCCACGAGAAAGCCACAGACAGTTTCCGCCCGCCAGAAGACGACCTTTGAGAGCGCCAGGATGAAGAAACAGATTACAATGGTCCGCCGGTGACCCAGCCGGTCTGCCAGACGCCCCCACGGCGCCTCCAACACCAGCATGACGCCAAAGGAGACGCTCTCAATCACCGAAATGTTCAGCAGACTAAGTCCCGCTGCCTGTCGATACAGGGTGGCTACCGGCGCGTAAAAGCACAGTCCGCATAAAAAATTGCATGCAAAAAGGAGCGCAATGCTGCGCCTCTTCCCGTCCATATAAAAACCTCCCGAATTTGAGCGCTGAAACATGCCCGCTCACACCGCGAGCGGGCTAAAATGGGTTCGGTTTTTATGTGGGAGAGCGCATATCGTGCTCCTTCTGAAACTTTATATAGGGCCTGATGATTATACCTGACGGCCCGGTAAAAATCAATCACTTTCCGCGCAGAAAGAAGGACAGGAGCCACTTTGAAACCGGGAGCTTTGCAGGCACGACAAAAAACGTGCGGCGCGGCTTAGGCCGCGCCGCACGCTCATGTTTCTTTACGTCCGATATCGATCCATCGGCACATAGGTGGTGTGCAGAATCTCATGCGCCTTATGACTCCCGGGCTCGCCCAGGTACTCCTCATAGACCTGCTGGACCACCGGGTTCTCGTGGCTCTTGCGGTACTTCTGGCCCGCGTCCTGGGTGTAGAGGGCGCCCGCCCGAAGGGAGCGCAGGTCGGTCCAATTGCGCACGTCGGCGTGCTGGATGGGCTGGCCTCCGCCGTTGACGCACCCACCGGGGCAGCCCATGATCTCGATAAAGTCATATTGGAGTGCGCCTGACTTCACTCCGTCCAGCACCTTCTTGGCGTTGGCAAGGCCGGACGCCACACAGACCCGCACCGTTTTGCCGGGCAGCTCGTAGGCAGCCTCCTTAATGCCCTCCATGCCCCGGACCTCATTGAATTCCAGGGGTTTCATCTCACCCTGGGTGACGATCTCCACGACGGTGCGCAGCGCCGCTTCCATTACGCCGCCGGACGCACCGAAAATGGTGGCCGCGCCGGAGGCAAGGCCCAGCATCTCGTCGGCGGTGTCGTCAGGCAGGTTCTGGAAGAGAAGGCCTGCCCGAGTGATCATGCGGCCCAGCTCACGGGTGGTCAGGGAGATGTCCACCGGCAGCCAGCCGTTCTGGCGCATCTCCTCCCGCTGGCACTCGTACTTCTTGGCGGTGCACGGCATGATGGACACCACCACAATGTCCTTGGGGTCCAGTCCCATCTTCTCGGCGTAGTAGGTTTTGACGAGGGAGCCGAACATGCTCTGGGGGGACTTGCAGGTAGAGAGGTTGGGAATCATGTCCGAGTGGTGCTGCTCGCAGTAGCGGATCCAGCCGGGGGAGCAGGAGGTGATCATGGGCAGCGCCCCGCCGTGCTGCACCCGGTGGAGGAACTCGGTGCCCTCCTCCATAATGGTGAAGTCGGCGGCGTTGTCCACGTCGAACACCTTGTCAAAGCCCAGGCGGCGCAGGGCAGTGATCATCTTGCCCTCCACGTTGGTGCCAACGGGCATCCCGAAACACTCGCCCAAAGTGACGCGCACAGACGGCGCGGGGCCGACCACCACATGCTTGGTGGGGTCGCTCAGGGCGGCCCAGACCTTGGCGGTGTCGTCCTTCTCCTCCAGGGCGCCGGTGGGACATGCCACGATGCACTGGCCGCAGGACACACAGTCCACCTCGGCAAGGTCCCGGTCAAAGGCGCAGCCCACGTGGGTGTCAAAGCCACGGTCGTTGCAGCCGATAACGCCCACCTCCTGGTACTTACGGCACACGGCGGTGCAGCGGCGGCACAGGACACACTTCGAATTGTCCCGCACCAGATGGGGGGCCGAGGCCTCAATCTGGGGGACAAGGTCGTCGTTGGCGTAGCGCACGGCGTCGATGTTCAGGTCGGCGGCCAGCTGCTGCAGCTCGCACTTGCCGGAGCGAGAGCAGGTCAGGCAGTCCATCCTGTGGTTGGACAAAATAAGCTCCAGCGTGAGCTGGCGGGACTTGCGCACCGCGTCGGTGTTGGTGAACACCTCCATCCCCTCGTTCACAGGGTACACGCATGAGGCTACCAGGCTCCTCGCCCCCTTGACCTCCACCACGCAGATGCGGCACGCGCCGATCTCGTTGACCTCCTTGAGGAAACAGAGGGACGGGATTCGGATGCCCGCGGACCGGGCCGCCTCCAGGATGGTGGTGCCGGCGGGCACGGTGACGGGGATGCGGTCGATCATCAGGTTTACCATATTCTTTTCCATAACTCTATCCCCTCCTTAGCCCATCAGAATGGCGTTGAAACGGCAGTTGTCCATGCACACGCCGCACTTGATGCATTTGCTCTGGTCGATGACGTGGGGGGCGCGTACAGCGCCCGAGATGGCGTCTGCAGGACAGTTCTTGGCGCACATGGTGCAGCCGCGACAGTTTTCGGGAACGACGGTGTAGCGCAGCAGTTTCTTGCAAACCTTGGCGGGACAGCGTTTCTCCACGATGTGGGCCACGTACTCGTCCCGGAAGTGCTGGAGGGTGGAGAGCACCGGGTTGGGGGCCGTCTGGCCCAGGCCGCACAGGGCGCTCGATTTGATGTGGTGGCACAGCTCCTCAATGGTGTCCAGGTCCTCCATGGTGCCCTCACCCTCAGTGATCTTGGTCAGCAGGCCCAACAGCCTCTTGGTGCCGATGCGGCAGGGGGTGCATTTGCCGCAGGACTCGTCCACAATAAACTCGAGGAAGAACTTCGCGATGTCCACCATGCAGTTGTCCTCATCCATGACGATGAGGCCGCCGGAACCCATCATGGAGCCGATGGCCCCCAAAGACTCGTAGTCAAGCGGCGTATCGATAAGGCTCGCCGGGATGCAGCCGCCGGAGGGGCCGCCGGTCTGGGCGGCCTTGAACTTCTTCCCGCCGGGACAGCCGCCGCCGATATCCTCCACCACGGTGCGCAGGGGGGTGCCCATGGGGATCTCGACGAGGCCCGTATTAGCGATTTTGCCGCCCAGGGCGAAGACCTTGGTGCCCGAGCTCTTGGGCGTGCCGATGGCGGCGAAGGCCTCGGGCCCGTGGTTTAAAATCCAGGTGATGTTGGCGTAGGTCTCCACGTTGTTGAGGAGGGTGGGCCGCTGGAAGAGGCCCTTGTTGGCGGGGAAGGGGGGACGGGGATGGGGCTCGCCCCGCTTGCCCTCGATGGAAGTCATCAACGCCGTCTCCTCGCCGCAGACGAAGGCACCCGCGCCAAGGCGGAGCTCAATGTCAAAGGAGAAGTCAGAGTCGAAGATGTTCTTGCCCAGCAGCCCGTACTCATGGGCCTGGTCGATGGCGATCTGCAGGCGTTTCACCGCAATGGGGTACTCGGCCCGGACGTAGATGTACCCCTGCTGGGCCCCGATGCAGTAGCCCGCAATGGCCATGGCCTCCAGCACACTGTGTGGGTCCCCCTCCAGCACCGAGCGGTCCATGAACGCGCCGGGGTCACCCTCGTCGGCGTTGCAGCACACGAATTTTACCCCGTCGGGACTCACCGCGTCATGGGTCATCTGCCATTTGCGGCCCGTGGGGAAACCCGCGCCGCCCCGGCCACGGAGACCGGAGGCCAGGATGTCGTCGATGACTTTCTGGGCGGGGATGTTTTCGGAGAGGATCTTGCCTAGGGCAGCGTAGCCGTCCACGCCTATGTACTCGTCGATGTTCTCGGGGTTAATGACGCCGCAGTTGCGCAGCGCGATGCGGAGCTGGTGCTTATAGAACGTGGTCTCGGCAAGGCTGGTGGCCTGGCCGCCCTCGTCGCTCTCCATGTGCAAAAGGCGCTGGACAATGCGGCCCTTCACAATATGTTCCGACACGATCTCGGGTACGTCCTCCGGGGTTACCTTAGTGTAGCAGGCCCCCTCGGGGTAAATCATCACGATGGGTCCCATGGCGCACAGGCCGAAACAGCCGGTCTTCACCACTTGGGCCTCCCCATCCATGCCCTGGGCCTTCAGCTCACGGTCGAAGGCCTCGATGATCTTGGGACTGTTGGAGGAGGAGCAGCCGGTGCCCGCGCAGACCAGAATATGGGATCGGACTAAATTCATCTTCATTTTCCTCCCTTATTCCGCCGCGCCGATGGTGTACGCGCTGACGATCTGGCGGTTCACCAAATGGTCGGCTACTATCTTCGCAACCATCTCGGGCTTGAGCTTGACGTAGGTGACCTTCTCCTCGCCGGGGAGATAGACCTCGGCGATGGGCTCCAGACGACATACGCCGATGCACCCGGTCTGGGTGACGGTGACGTTCTTGAGATCCCGCTTTTCCACTTCTTCGAGGAAAGCGGACAGCACCGGCCGGGCGCCGGCGGCGATGCCGCAGGTGGCCATGCCGACGACGACCCGGATGGTATCGTCGTTGCTCTCCCGCATACCGACCTGACGCTGCATTTTCTCGCGGATCGCTTTGAGTTCTTCCAGAGTTTTCACGAATTCATCCCCAATTCGATTATGTTAGACCGCCCCGATAGGGGAGGTCGTTGATACCGCGCTGAGATCGTCCCACTTGTGTATTTCTCTAATTTGACTTATAGCCCTCCAACAAGGAGGGCCGGAACGGGTAGGGTCAGACGAGCGTGATTGCCTCTTCCTGCTCGGCCACGTACTGCCGGACCCACAGGAACACGTCGACGTCGGCCAAGGTGACCTCCGGCCCCAGGGCCTCCCGCAGCTCCCTGGTGTCAAAGCTCCAGCTGCCCCGCTCCGTAGCGTGAGCGTAGGTCAGTTCCACCTCCGGCGCGCCCTGGACCAGCAGGGCGACGGTCTCCCCCATGTCGCCAAGAGGAGGGCAGTCGATGTGCCCCGCGCCAAAGATGGCCCGCACCGTGGTGCCCACACCCAAAGTGCTCTCCACTGTCAGGCTGCCTCCGGTCTGCTCCGCCGCCAGGCGGAGGAGGGGGAGCCCCAGCCCCACCTTGCGGGTGGAGCGGGTGGTGGTGAAGGGATCGGTTACCTTGGCGAGGAATTCAGGGCTCATGCCCCGGCCGTCGTCCGCGATGACCAGAGCGAGCCGTCCGTCTCTCTCTTCGAGAGAGAGGTCCAGACGAGCGCACCCCGCCGTAAGGGAGTTTTGCGCCAGGTCCAGGATATGTAGCGACAGCTCTTTCATGGCGTTTCCTTGTCACGTTTGTTGGGCGCATGGCCAGGCAGGTTACCGGCACCCCGGTCCAGGCTCGCCTATGCGCCTACGCTCGCGTTTCTATTCGTATTTATCCAGAATGGGCCCCACTTGATCCGGGGTCAGCCGGCCGTACACGTCGGAGCCGATCATCATGACCGGGGCCAGGCCACAGGCGCCTACACAGCGGCAGGCATCCAGAGAGAATTTGCCGTCCTTGGTGATGGAGCCGGTCTTGATGCCCAGCTTTTTTTCCACGGCGGTGAGGATGTCAGCCGCGCCCTTGACATAACAGGCGGTGCCAAGACAGACGGAGATCTGGAACCGGCCCTTGGGGTTCATAGTAAACTGGGCGTAAAAAGAGGCCACACCATAGACCTCGGAGAGGGGGATATCCAACCCCTCGGCGACCATGATCTGGACCTCTTCCGGCAAGTAGCCGAAGATTTCCTGGGCGGCCTGGAGTACGGGCATGGTTGCGCCGGGCATGCCCTTGTGCTCCGCGATGACTTGACGAAGCTGATCTTCCTGCTCGGTGGTTCCGCTGTATGGCACAACGGATTTGCAGTTTGGCATGTTGGGTATCCTCCTTTTTTTCGTGGGTGAATCTGAGGGGTGGCGTAGTGGCGAATGGCGTGGGATTTTGCCGTCAGGCAAGTCAAATTTTCGCGGGAATCCTGTAAAATTTTAAGGGGAAGTGGCACGGCATGCCGGCAAAGACAAGCCACCGGCATTGTGGCTATCCTCAGATACACCCGAGACTCTGAGCACTATTCTAAATCAAATTTTGTGAAAGGTAAACAAGAAAGTGATAAAAATAACGAAAAAGATTTATGATCTATAAAAATAACTAGAAAGAGAGGTAAATGCTAGAAAAATCTGGGCTTGTGAGGGCTTTTAGTACCGCATCCGTAGTAACGGAGGGCAGGTTCAGGGCCTGGCAGGGGTCGGCGATCTGCGCAAGGTCGTGGGCGTCCGAGGCGGTGAGTGTGCGCACTCCCGCCAAATCGGGGCGGCGCAAAAGCTCAGTTGGGCAGCGGCGGGTGACCTCCGCGATGGGAAAGCCCAAGCCGGGATCCCATAGCCCTAAGTTGGAGAGAAGGGAAAAAGAGGGGCGGTCAATATGGGCGGGATAGGCCACACCGCCGAAAGAGGAGACGAGAGCGGCAACCTCATAGACGCCCAGGTCAGCTGCCCCAGCCAGGAGCCGTTCCTCCTCGCCCAGCACGGTATCCCCACTATCCATAAGAATCTGCTTACCGAAGACCCGCGGTTTGTTGCGCAGAGGAGGTAGGTGTTGGTAGACGAGGTCTCCAAAGGCCGATGCGGAGAAAAGGTCGGGGAAGAGGCAGATTACATGGACCTCCTCCGCCGTGGTCAGTTCCATGCCGGGGAGGGCCAGGAGTCCGTACCGCTCCGCCGCGGCGAGAAAGGCCGCGCAGTTGCCCACCGAGTTGTGGTCGGTGAGAGCCACCGCCTTTAACCCTGCCAGGACGCACATCCCGGCGAGGTTGGCCGGGGTATTGTCCTCCGAAGCGCAGGGTGAGAGGCAGGAGTGGAGGTGGAAGTCGAAGGGGAGGATCATGGGGTGCACCCGCCTTTCGGGTCAGAACGGGCCGATGCCTGTCGCCCTGCCGCGCCGAATGGCGCACCCCAAGCGTTTTGCCCATAGGGCAAAACCTTGATGCCGGGCAGATTTATTCCGCCCGAGCAGATAAAAGGAAGGGGTCCCAGCCCGGCGCCAGCCAGGTGGGGCGAGAGGCAGGAGTGGAGGTGGAAGTCGAAGGGGAGGGTCATGAGGATGCTCCTCAAAAGGGCGCCGAGAGGCGGAGAAGAGCCTGCACCTCGGCGGAAAGCTGGAAGGTGGACCCGGGGCTGCCGAGGAGGTTGACCTCCTGGGTGGCGGCCTTGTCAAGGAGCTGGGGGTCTGGGGTCACGCCCTCGGAGAGGAGGACGCAGGCCACGTCCGCCATCAGGGCCACGGCGGCTACGTTCACGTTGGACATGATGGTGACCCAGCAGTCCCCGGACTGGGCCCGGCCCATAACCCAGCTTAGGAGATCCCCGGCGTACCCGCCTGAAATTTCTGCATCAGGCCGGGGAAGGGTAAATTCGGTGAGGGAGAGGGCGGTGGCAAGCTCTTTTACCGTCATGGCGTTTCCTCCTCATGCGCGGGGGTTTCCGTCCTCCGCTGGGTCTCCTGGCGCTGCCGGAAGGGGGCGGGCAAATACTCGTCTGGGTCGCCCTCGCCCGACATATACTGCATGCGCTCTCGCATTTTAAAAATACAGTCCTCCTCGCTGGCCCGGCCCAGGACCACGTCCTCGGCAAAAGCCCGGCAAGAGGGGGCCCCGCAGGAGCCGCAGTGGAGACCGGGAAGCTGCTCTTCCAGGGCCTGTATCTTTTTCAGTTTCTCCATCGCTACGGCCCGGTCCTCGTCCAGGACCAGGGCGGGTACGTGCTGGAGCTCTACGTCGATGTTGACGATCTCCCGGTCCTCCCCCTGGAGGGTGAACCTGTTGCGGGAGACGGGAAGACCCTTCATCAGTTTTTTGACCCGCATCCGGGCCGCATAGGGGTTTTCCACCGTGAGACAGCCCCCCACGCAGCCCTGGACGCAGGCGTTCAATTCGATAAAGTCCGCCTCGGGAAGTCGGCCATCCTCAATCTCCTCCAGCATGCGGATAACGTTCTGAATCCCGTCCACGGCCACGTAGCGCTGACCCATCCGGGCGGCGGACTCACCCCCGCAGCAGGCCCAGCCTACCCCCATGATGCCGGCGGAGGAGAGGGGCTTAAGGGGCTGGTTCTGGAGTTTGCGCATGGGGGAGAGGAGCTTGAGGTACACGTCCCGGATGGCAAATGACCCGTCCAGCACGCGCTGGTGGAGGGCGGAGGGAGCACGGGCGGCGGTGACCTTGGCGGAGCAGGGGACGATGGAGAAGACCCCAATCTCCTCCGGCTTTAGCCCCGTCTTTTCCACCGCCTCCCGCCGGGCCAGTATGGCTGAGAGCTCCACCGGCGTGACCACAGGGGCAATATTGGGGATGAGCTTTGGAAAGCGCATCCGGATGAGGTGGAGGACGGTGGGGCAGGCAGAGCTGATCTGGGGCATGACGCAGTGGGCCCCGGCGGAGATACACTGGCGCTGGTAGTCGGAGAGGAGCTCAGCTCCCTTGGCTACCTCGTATACATCGTGAAAGCCGATTTCCAGCAGGCCGTTGAGGATAAGGTCGATATCGTCCATGTTCTGAAACTGCCCGTAGAGGGCCGGCTCGGGCAGGGCGATGCAGTATTTAAATGTAGAGAGGCCGTCCAGCGGGTCGCTCACCGATTTGATGGCCTTGTGGGGGCACAGGCGGATGCAGGTGCCGCAATCGATACACCGTACGTTGAGGATGGCGGCTTTCCCGTTGCGGACCCGGATGGCTTCGGTGGGGCAGCCCTTGATGCAGGTGGTGCAGCCCCGGCAGCGGTTGTACTCAAGCACGACCGAGTGCTTCATGTTCTCGCCTCCGTTTTGATGACACTCAGGGTGAATCTGAGAATTGGCGGCGTGGCAATCATTTTTCAGATTGGCCCTAAGGAATGTCGACGCGCATGGTGACGGTGGTGCCCACGCCCACTGTGGACGCTATACTCATCTCGTCGGCGTAGCGTTTCATGTTGGGCAACCCCATGCCCGCACCGAAACCCAGGTCCCGGGCCAGCTCCCCGGCGGTGGAGAAACCCTCCTCCATGGCCTGAGGAATATCGGCGATGCCGGGGCCGGTGTCGGAGAGACGGATGGTGACGTGGTCCAGGGCGATCTCCACCTCGGCGTTACCGCCGTCGGCATGGATAACCATGTTGATCTCACCCTCATACATACAAATGGAGCAGCGACGGACGATATCGGGAGGAAGGTCCAGTTTTTTGAGGGTCAGTTTCATCTTGCTGGAGGCTTCTCCCGCGCCCACCAGGTCCCCGCCCTCCACGTGATAATGTAGCAGAATGGGTTCCATGCGCGCTAGTCCCCCCTCAAGCCGCCCTGATAGAGAAGGCCGCAGGCTGTGTACATCCGTAGGGGGGAGGTCATAACTACGATGCCCCTGTTCCGGGCCAGTTCCAGAATGTCGTCCCCCGGCACCTTGCCCCGGACGAAGGCCACGCACTTGATCTCCACCATGTCGGCGGTACGGATGACCTGGGGGTTCACGAGTCCCGTGAGGAGGAGGGCCTGATCCTTGACGTAAGCCAGTACGTCGCTCATGAAGTCGCTGCCGCAGGCGGCGAAGACCTCGTGCTCCAGCTCTTCTTCGCCGCAGAGCACGGTGGCGTTCAGAATGTCCCTAATCTCGCGCAGTTTCATAGGCATTGCCTCCGTTTTTGTAAGGTTAACCTATTGTATCATACTTCCGGAGAAATAAAAGTATTGTTCAAAAAAACATAAATACTGTAAAAGTGGGGGGCGTATTTTAGAGGACTCCCACAATTGACACTTTTCAAACCCTCCGATATAATATGTCTAATACTTTATCAAATTAAAGTAGAGAGCGGCCGCGGAGTGCCGTGGCCGGTCGGGTCACGGAAGACTCCGGGGCTTTTTTATTCTCATGAATTTTGTCTGGGGCACAAAAATTTTTCACCCCGGGCGGGATTTAACAGCACCACTCAAAAATGGAAAGGGTGACTCAAATGTCAGACCAGCGCGTATTCAATTTCTCTGCGGGCCCGTCCATGCTTCCTCTGGAGGCGTTGGAGAGGGCGGGAGCCGAAATCACCAATTATCAGGGCTCCGGGATGTCAGTTATGGAGATGAGTCACCGATCTAAAGTCTTCGACAAGATTTTTGTGGATACGAAAACCAAGCTCCGTAAGCTCATGAATATACCAGAGGAGTACGAGATCCTCTTCCTCCAGGGGGGGGCGTCGGCACAATTTTCCATGGTTCCCCTCAATTTGATGGGGCGCACCGGGAAAGCAGACTACGCCGTCACCGGCAACTTCGCCGCCATCGCCTACAAAGAGGCCAAAAAGTATGGCACGGTGAACCTGGCCGCCTCCTCTGAGGACAAGAACCACAGCTATATCCCGGCCCAGGAGGAACTGAAACTGGACCTCGAGGCCAGCTACTTCTACTACTGCGCCAACAACACCATTTACGGCACCGAGTGGCAATACGTCCCCGAGACGGGGGAGGTACCCCTGGTGTGCGACATGTCCTCCGACATCCTGTCCCGGCAGGTGGACGTAAGTAAATATGGTATCATCTTCGCGGGGGCGCAGAAGAATATGGCTCCTGCAGGGCTCACCGTCGTCATTATCCGCAAGGACCTGGCGGGGGGCGCGTTCCCCTATACGCCCCTGATGATGGATTACAAGCTGATGATCGATAAGGACTCCATGTACAACACGCCCCCCTGCTGGTGCATCTACATGCTGGGGCTGACTCTCGACTGGCTGGAAGGCAAGGGCGGTGTCGCCGGTATGGAGAAGATCAAGGGCGGCAAGGCGGCCATGCTGTACGAGACGCTGGATTCTTCCCGCCTCTTCACCTGTGCTGCCCGGGTGGGCAGCCGCTCCGACATGAACGTGACCTTCCGCAGCGGGGACGAGGCGCTGGACGCCAAGTTTGTCTCCGAGGCCACTGCCGCCGGGTTCACGAACCTCAAGGGACACCGGAACGTGGGGGGCATGCGGGCATCCATTTATAACGCCATGCCCACCGAGGGTGTTGAAAAGCTGTGCGACTTCATCCGCGCGTTTGACAAAAATAACTGAGGAGGGACGGCATGTTCCGCGTTAAAACTTTAAATAAGATTGCCGCTGTAGGACTGGCCGAGCTGCCGGAGGAGCAGTTCACTGTGGGTGACGAGCTGGAGGGGGAGGACGGGATTCTGGTCCGCTCCGCCAAGCTTCACGACTATATGTTCCCGGAGAGTTTGCAGGCCATCGCCCGGGCGGGGGCCGGGGTGAACAACATTCCCATCGACAAGTGCAGCGAGGCGGGCGTGGTGGTCTTTAACACTCCCGGGGCCAACGCCAACGCCGTCAAGGAGCTGGTGATCTGCGCCATGCTAATGGCCTCCCGGGACATTGCGGGTGGGCTGGCCTGGGTGAAGGAGCAAGCGGCCTCCGGCGTGGAGGTGGCCGACGTGGTAGAGAAGGGCAAGGCGGCTTTCGTCGGCCCTGAGGTCTACCGCAAGCGGCTGGGCGTCATCGGCCTGGGGGCCATCGGAGCCCTGGTATGCAACGTGGCGCTGTCTTTGGGGATGGAGGTCTACGGGTATGATCCCTACCTCTCGGTGGACAATGCCTTGAGGCTGGACCGGCACATCCGGGTGGTGAAGACTGCCGAGGAGGTCTATCAGAACGCCGATTATATTTCTGTCCACGTGCCCTACATGGCGGACACCAAGGGCTTTATCAACGCAGCCGCCATTGGGAAGATGCGGGATGGGGTGCGTATCATCAATCTGGCCCGGGGCGAGCTGGTGAACGACGACGACATCCTCGCCGCCCTGGAGAGCGGCAAGGTAGCCCGGTACGTGACCGACTTCCCCACCACGCGGCTTACTTTGGCGGCGGGTGTAGTGGCGCTGCCCCACCTGGGGGCGTCCACCCCCGAGAGCGAGGATAACTGCGCCGTCATGGCGGCCCAAGAGCTGAGGGACTATTTGGAGAATGGCAACATCAAAAACAGCGTTAACCTGCCCACCCTGGAGCAGGAGTGGAGTGGCATCGCCCGGCTGTGTATCATCCACCACAATATCCCCGGTACGATCGCCGCCATTACCAGCGTGCTCTCCAAGGAGCGCGTCAACGTGGAGAATATGACCAACAAGTCCAAGAAGGACTACGCCTATACGGTGGTAGACATCAACGCCAAGATTGGCGGGGCACTGGTTGAGGAGATCAAGGGCATCGATGGCGTACTGCGGATACGGGTGCTGGAGCGGTAAAGATAGGATTTTAGAAGGAAAAGATCCCCGCGGACTCTCGTCCGCGGGGATCTTTTCCTGGGCGGGACGGCGGGGAAACTGCGGGCGGACAATTGAAAATTACCGCATCCGCCTTGACCACAGATGCAAAAGCTCGCCCCGGTTTTTTACGCCAAGCTTTTTATATACGTTGGTTTTTTGATTCGCAATGGTTTTATGAGAGGACGACGCGTAGGTATCGTTATCAAGAATCGCGTCAAATACGGCGCGCTCGGCCGGAGAGAGCCGCGCAAGTATCAGCGAATTAATCAGGTAGAGCTCGGGCGTATGCCCGCTTAAAGTTTTTCGGACAGTGTCCGCTATGATATTAAACTGGCTTTTAAACACATAGCCTGACGCCATGCTCTTTACGCACGAATCCACTACTGTTTGAGGATTTTCATAAGCGGTCAGTATGATTACCTGAGCGTCCGTCCGGCGGCATATTTCGCGCGACGCCGCGACGCCTTCAAGGCCCGAAACCGAAAGACTCAAATCCATCAATACGATGTCCGGCTGTAGCTCACAGCAAAGACGAATCGCGTCATCCTTGTTGGACGCGTGGCAGACCAGTTCAAGATCAGGCTCGTGTTCCGCCATGCGCCTGATAAGGAATGCAAAATCCGGGTCGTCATCCGCCAACATAAAGCGGATTTTATCTTTCATAGAAGATCCCCCATCCTCATACGCCTCTGCTTGGGGAAATACAGGGAAAATACGGCACCTTCGCCCTCTTTGCTCTGTACGTCGATATAACCATTGTGCCGTTTCATCACGTTAAAACAATACGCCAGCCCCAGGCCAAAGTGGGTATTGGATGTTTTCGTGCTAAAGTAGGGCTCAAAAAGCTGCCGCAAATTCTCCCGTGGAATACCGCAGCCGCTATCCTGAACATGCAGCACAAAATATTTCCGGGAGGTGGTCGCCTCAAAGGTGAACGCGATCGTTCCGCTCCGGTTCATCGCCTCGGTCGCATTGGCAATCAGGTTATTGAGAACCTCAACAATATGGCCCTTATCGCATAGGACCACCTCGTCGCCGCACAGGACATTAAAGTTGATTTCGTCCCCTGCGTATTCCCTGCACAGTTCGATGGAGCTTTCAACAAGCTCCCTCATAACGCATGGTTCCCGCTCGAGCAATATATCGCTTGAATAGAGCCGCGTTTTTTGAACGAAACGCTTTAAATGTTCCACGGACCTACCGATAATCTCCATTTCCTCGGGCGTTTCCCCATTTAATTGCGTTGTCAGGTTTTCCATGCACCATTCGATTTTGGTCACTTCACTTTTCAGGATATGGCTTGTGTAGCGGGCGCCCTTGTCAATATCCTGATTGGACACGTCCCATTTATATGGCTCGCCCCTGAGGCGGAGGCCCATCATTCCCTCTCGAAACGCTGCGGCAATATAGAAGGCCACAATCGTACCCATCAGGTACACGTTCCCCTGCCAAGCCTTAAAGAACGCCTCCAGCCTCAAGGGATGGATCACAAATATCGTAATCAGCCAAAACCATACGGGAGGTAACACGACAAGGCTGATTCTCCGCTTTTCGCGGCGTTTTGCAGTCCATTTTTCGCATACCACTGCTTTAATCATGAAAACCGTGGTTAGAACTCCATATGTAAGATTATAAGCGCTCATGGTGTACCAGAAGAATAGGCTGGTATGTTGCAGCTCCCTTGTCATATGCGGAGGGAAAACCAGCATCAGCGGCAGCGGAAGGCATAGCGCCAGGGTTTGAAAAATTCGGAATCTCCGCGGGTGTACGGTATGGTATTCATAAAAGTAAAGTGCAAATATAAACAGGCAGGGCATGACAAAATCATATAAAATTGCAGTCATGATACTGTAGCCGCCCTCGGCAAACAGTTCAAAGTATGGGGCGTTGATTTGCTCCATAAGCCGGGGGGCAACATCGTAGAAGAGGTACTCCTTGAACGGCCCCAAACTGAAAAGCAGGCCGCTGACGGCGCACCATCGATTGGTTTTGCTTCGCCTGTCTGAAAGGTATATGACAAGAGAGAGCAGCCAAAGCAATGCAGTAAATATCATAGAAGCCCCCTGCATATGGTAATTTAAGCTTGTTACACATTATATAATATCAGCTCATAAAAGTCATTAGAATGATTCGCTTAATAGGCATTTTTTTGAAAGGAGAGTCTATATATCCAGCCGTATTCTCCACAGTCCTTAAAAGACTGCTATTCCTAATATTTATAGGAACACGGCTCAATACTGGTATGCTAAAATATAGAAGTATAGGTATGCCAATAAATGGAACGAGACGCAGCTGGCTGCCGCGCTTTGTCCACGACCACATGAGGAGGATAATTATGCAGAGATACAAACGAGTTCTAGCGATCTTCCTGGCATTCTCCCTGCTACTGGGCATGACTGCGTTTCCCGTGGCCGCCGCTGTGGAAACCGTGTCGGACATGCCCGCCGAGACCGACTGGTCCTACGCCGCCCTGAAGGCCGCCATGGACAACGACCTGCTCCGCGGCAGCGGCGGCAAGGTCCAGCCCGAGGCCCTTTTGACCCGCAGCCAGCTGGCCGCGGTAGTGGTTCGGGCCTTTGGGGCCCAAGCCACATCTGATTTGGGCATCTATACCGATTTGGCCGCGTCGGCCTGGTATCACGACGATATGGCCAGGGCTGTTGCCATGGGGGTACTCAACGGGAACGACGGCAAGCTCCGGCCGGAGGACAGCGTCACCCGGCAGGAGGCCTTTACCATCCTGGCCCGCGCCATGAAACTCTCAGGCGGCCCGGACTCCGCGCTGGCCTCCTATTCCGACAGGGCCGATGTTGCCCCCTGGGCGGAGGACGCCATGGCGTCCCTGGTCTCCGGCGGCTATATTCAGGGGAACGGCGCGAGTCTGAACCCTGCCGCTGTCATCACCCGGGCGGAGTTTGCCCAGGTGATGTATAAGCTCATCTTCTCTTACATAGACAAGGCGGGGGCCTACGACAAGGTGGCCGAGGGTACCGTCATGGTCCGGGCGGACGGCGTGAAGCTCAAGGATGCCGCCGTCACCCACGATCTTATCCTGGGTGACGGTATTGGCTCCGGGGAAACAGCGCTGGACGGCGTGACCGTTGCCGGGCGCACCGTGATCCGGGGCGGCAGCGCTGTTCTCGTGCAGGGGAGTTCCAGCCTGGGGGCCGTCGTCATTGACAGACCTGCGGGCGGCATGGCGTTCAAGCTCCAGGACAAGGCGGCAGTGGGGAGCATTACGATCTGCTCCAACGGCGTGGCTCTCTCCGGCATTCCCAAGGGCACCAGCGTTACCGTGAATCAAGGCGTCACCGGGGCTACCCTGGAGGGGGTCGCCCTGCCCGAGGGCACCTCCTACGCGCCCGGAGCGGCCGTCGTCTCGGGCGGCGGGGGCGGCGGGAATCCCCCCGCTACCACTGTGGCGACCACCGCCATGACGGTCAACCCGGCGGCCCAAACCATAGCGGCGGGCGTATATAAGCTTCTCACCGTCACACGCAATACCGGCGCCAACGACGCCCTCACCTGGTCTAGCTCCGATGAGACGGTGGCCGTGGTGGACGCGGCCGGGAACGTGGGCGCGAAAAAGAGCGGCGAAGCCGTCATCGCCGTGCTGTCGGCCTCCGGCGTGGTGGCCTCCGCCACCGTTTACGTGCAGGAGCCGACGGAAGATGAGATCACCATCTCGGTCCCCGGCACCGTGCTGACCGGGGGCAGCTATAAAACAATCACCGTCGCCGTCAGTGTGGGTACGGGGGACTACACCCTCAACGGCGTCGCCGTGGGGACCCTTGAGACCCACGGCGGCGGCATCCACTCGGGCCATATCGACGGCGGCAGCGTGGGCACCATCGACATCCAGGGCACACCCGAAGAGGGCAGCCGCGTACTGCTCTCCGGCGGCGCTGTGGTGGGGGAGGTCAACGTGGGCGAGTCGGCCAGCCAGGCGGCACTTGAGGTCGCGCAGGGCGACAGCGCCAGCGTGGGCAGCGTCACCGCCGCCGCCGCACTAACCGTCACGAACACCGTTGTCACCACGGGCATCACCACCGCCAGCGGCATGAGCCTGGTGAACAGCATTACGCCTGTATTGAATACCACTGGCGCGCCGCCTGTTCCCGTCGCGTTGAACGGCTCCGCGGTGGGGATTTTAAACGCGGGGGCTGCCGGCGGCACCACCATCAGTGCCGGGAGCGGCGGCGCGACCTTGCCTGCGGTGAACGCCTCCGGCAGCGTTACTACAGGGGCCAATGTGGGCGTGGGCACAATTGTCGCCTCGGGCAGCTCCGGCATCACCGCCAACGGCCCCGTGGGCAGCATTACGGGAGCGGCGGGCCCCGTCAGCCTGAATAACGCGGGCGGCACCTTGGTCAGTGCCAGCGCGGGCAGCGTCTCGGTCTCTGGGGCCTCCACGCCCGTGGTCTCGGGTCCGGTGACTTCGGGTATTACCGTCAACGCCAACCCGGCCGGCAGCTCGGGCGTGACCGTGCTGGCGGGCAGTCCCCCCATCGTCACCGCCGGCTCGGGTACCGTGGGGCAGATCAGCGTGGGCGACAATGCTGCGCCAACCATCACCGCTGGTGCGCCCATCGGAGCCGTTTTGGTCACCGGTACCGCCGCGCCCACCGTGGGCGGTACCGCGCCGGTGAGCGCCGTGGTGTCCAGCTCCAGCGGGACTACGACGGTCGGCAATACCAATACCGCCGCCGTTCTGGCGACCGACACGGCAACGGTCAGCGGCGCAACTGCCCAGCCTGCCGTAGTCACGCTCCAGTCCATCGCCGTCACCGCCTATCCCGCCAAGCTGAATTACGCGGTAGGGAGCGCTGTGCTGGACACCACAGGCATGGTGGTCACGGGGTACTATACCGTCACCGGGTTCGACGGCACCGTGTCCAGGGTGCTGACGAAGGATACGGACTACACCGTCGGTACCGTGGATATGTCCGGCGCGGGGACGAAGTTGGTTACGGTCACCACCACGGTCTCCGGTAAGACCGCCTCCTTCCCCGTCAGCGTGGTAGCGAAGGCCGTCGGCCTTGTGGCCGTCACCACGCTGCCCACGAAGCTGGTCTATGAAAAGGGAGAGGCGCTGAATGTGGCCGGCGGTGAGCTCACCGTGGTGTACACCAACTCAAACCTCTACCCCAATGAGGGCATTCTCCTGACCAATGAGATGGTGTTTGGATATAGCACGGACACTCCGGGCGTGCAGGCCCTTACGGTCACCTACTCCGGCAAGACCGCTGTCTTTACCATCACGGTGAAGGACAGTCTCGGCGCGGCCAGAACTACAGCCCAAAACGAGCTGAATGCCCATGCCGCCGTGACGCTGGCCTCCGCCCCTTATTCGGCGGCGGGCAGAGCCGCCATAGAATCCGCCCGCAAGAGCGGTGAGACGGCCATTGGCGGGGCTGCGAATGTCACAGCGGTTGCCGCCGCCCTGAGCAATGCCAAGACGGCTATCTCCGGCATTCCCAATCAGGCCGCCGAGTGGGAGGTCGCCGCGAACGCCTATAGAGGAACCCAATCCGCAATTCTCGCTAAGACGCCGGAGACCGTCGCCATTACCGACAAGGCCGCCGTGAGCAAGGCCCTGGTGGTCTACGCCGCGCTGGAAGACGGAGTCCGCGCTAAGCTGACGGCGGAGAAAGCAAAGCTGGACGCGCTGCTAGCCAAGATTGCCGCGCTGGAGGCCGCCCAGACCCTGGATGCGGCAATAGACACGGCCATGGCCACGCTGGACGCGGCCTATGAAAACTATGGAAGCGGCTACGACACAAACCGCACGGCAGTCGACACCGCCAAGACTGCCGGGAACGCAGCTATTGAAACTGCCGCCAGCGTGAGCGCCGTCACCGCCGCCCTGGATAAGGCCATGGCCGCCATGGCCGCCGTGAAGAGCGACGCTGCGCTGCTGGGCGAGGCAAAGGCCGCCGCGATCACCGATCTGAACACCTATGCCTCGGATAAGAGCAAGGGCGACTACGACGCTGCAGGCAAGGCTGCTATTGAGGCCGCCCGCAGGACTGGCGAGGCCGCCATCACCGCCGCCGGGGACAGCGCGGCCGTGGGAACCGCACTGGCAAGCGCCAAGGCCGCCATCAACGCCGTCAAGACCATCACTCAGGTCGCCGCCGATAAGCTGGCCGCCGCCAAGACGGCTTCCAAGGCTGAGCTGACCGCCTATGGCAACCCCGGCCTATACAGCGGCACTCAGAAGATGGCCTTCGACAATGCCAAGGCGCAAGGCGCGGCCAACATAGACGCCGCCGCCAGCGTGGCCGCGGTTACCACCGCGCTGAACGCTGCCAAAGCCGCCGTTACCGCCGTGAAGACCGACGCCCAGGTGGCTGCCGAGACCTTAGCCATGGATAAAGCCAATGCCATTGCTGCCCTCAATGCGTACTGGGGCAATGAGGGGGCCCTCGAGTTGAGCTACAGCGCCACGGGTAAGGCCCTCATCGCCAGTCAGCGTCAGGCGGGCATTAACGCCATCAACGCCTCCACGGACAGCATGGGAGTGAATGCCGCGCTGGCAAGCGCCAAGGAGGCCATCGACGGCGTAAATACTGCCGTAGAGGAGGACAGCGCCGCGCTCTCAGCCGCTAAGGCGCTGGCCGACGCCATGACGGACATCCCCGCCCCCGCCCAAGCCGTTTGCAATACGGAGGAGCAGGCCAGGGAGTACGCGAGGGCAAAGGTCGTTGCGGCCATCAAGGATTCCTCCATCACCGTGACCATTAACAAAACCGCCTTTGCCGCCGCCGTGGCGGGCGGCGAGGACAACGCCGCCGGGACCGACGGCAGCTATGTGTTCACCGTCACCGTCTCCAAGGGCGTGCAGAGCCAGACCTCCGAGGCCAAAACTCTGGTCATCACCGCTGCGAAGGTTCTCTCCCGGGCCGACCTGGCTGTGGCTCTCTATGACGCGCTCAATGGGAAATACGGTCTGAACATGGGAACTACCCATCCCTTTACCGATGTGAGCGGACTGCCCGACAAGGTTCGGAGCGCCATCGGTTTCTGCTACAACAACGGCCTGGCCGTCGGCGTGTCGAATACGACCTTTGTGCCCAATGGTGCGGTCACCCGTGCGGAGGCGGCCGCCGTCCTGGCCCGGATTGTTCCCGTGGTCACCAGCTTTGAGCTGGAGCGAACCGTCACCCCCGCGTACACTGATGTGGCCCAAAACGAATGGTATTATGATTCGGTCATGGCCATGGGCGGCGCGGGTGTGTTCCCGGCAGAAGAGCTGTTCCGGCCGAATGACTTTATTACCCCCGTCGAGCTTGGCGGTGCAATGGGTGAGCTCATAACAAAGCTCGACGTGCTCCGCGGCTCCATTGTCTCAGTGACCGACGGGTCCGGGCTTGCGGACGCGCTGGGGAACAGCGCCGTCAGATACATCAAGCTCACCGGCAGCGCTGCCCTCGGTGAGAACGCAGTCCTGGGCGCGGGTAAGACCTTGACCGTGGGCGCGAACGCCGCCCTCACAGTGGCAGCCGGCGGCATGTTTCAGGTAGATGGAATTCTAAATACAGAAACAGAAAGCACTGTCAATAACAAAGGCATGATCCTGGTCAGCGGCGGCGGCGTGTTCAACAATGCAGGCACTGTTGAGGGCTGCTGGGTCGATGACCCGAACAGTGACAATCCAAATGACGGCTGGTACGAGAGCAGCGTGGTGACCGACGTTGTGATAGGCCAAAAGATTTCCGGCACCGTAAACAACACGGGCACCATTCGTGATACGTTGCAGATCAACGACTACCTTGCCGACACGCCCGCCGGCGACGTCAAGGGTGGCTTTACAAACAAGCAGGGCTGCCTCGTTACACGTTTCCGCCCCACCGCCGTGGTCAAGACCACCGCCGCCCTTAAGCGGGCGTTGGCAGACGGTAAATACGCGCAGCTCGACGGCCTCGGCGCGTTTGCGCTCAGCGAGGACGTCACGGTACCGGAGTATGTGCAGCTCTTTTTCCCTAAGGCCTGGGAAGAGGGCGGAGTGCGCACCGAAACATCTCTCACTATCCCCGACGGCATCACCCTGACGATAGAAGACGGAGCCGAGCTGCGCATTAACTGCGGCGTGGCCGGCAACGCAGGGACCATCCTCAACGATGGCTACATGGAGCTGAACAACGGTACGCTAAATATTACCGGCGCGGCCATTAATAACGGCTACTTTAAAATTCAGAATAACGGCAGGGTCACCGGTGGGAACAAGATTAATAACAGCGGCACTGTCGAGGCCACGTCGGTCTACGCTGCCGAGGAGGACCGGACGGTGGTTGCCCTGGACGGCTGCGCCGGCGATGGGGTGCTGAGAAGCACCGCCTATGTGTACGACGGCGCCAAGCTGGGGCTCGCGGCCGGGAATCCGGGTGTCAACAGCATCTGGATCGTCGCCGAGGGCGGGACGGATACGGAGCGCACCGTGACCATGAGCGGGGACGTGACGCTTCGCCCGGATGTGAGCATCTTTGTGACCGCATATATTGACGATGACGACCCGGAGGCTATCCGCCACCCCATCACCCTCGTCGTCCCCGGCGGCGCGTCCCTCACCGTCAATGGCGAGATGGGCGTCTCCGGCATGGTGGAGGTACAGATGGGCGGCACGCTCACGCTGAACGGCAACGTAACTCTGCGCGAGAAGCGGGATCAGAGCTACGAGACCTTCGGGACCCTGAAAAACGCCGGCAGCGTCACTTTGGGAGAGAACGCCGTGCTGGATTGCGGCGGTGATATCGTCACCACCGGTGCCTTCACAAACAACGGCGAGATCAGAGTCCACGCCAATTCCGGCCCGGACTATCCCAAGTATGGCGCGGTGACGGGTACTATCATAGGGAATCAGCCGGCAAACGTGACCGTCGTCACGAACGAGCAAGAGCTGGCTGACGCACTGGCTGCCTCCGGCGCGACCACCATCCGCACCGTCGGGGATATAGCGCTGACAGGTGATTTGGTGTTCACCAAGCCGGTCACCATCACCGAGGGCACAGTGACCGCGGGGAACCACAGCCTCACCGTTGCTGACAACGTCACCATCACCATCACGCAGAACGGCACGCTGAACTTCTACGCCGAAGAAAACGGCGGCCTCCTCGCTGTGAACACAGGCGCGGCCCTCCGGGCTGTGTACGGTGGCAGGCTCATCATCGGGGACGAGAATACGTCTACCCCCTCGGCAGAGGGCTCCGTAGTGAACCATGGGAGCATCCTCTCCATCCGGGGCGAGGTCCGGTTCGTCGAGGCCGAGGAGTGGGAGGTGCTGATTGGCGAGCCTGTGATTTACTACGCTAACCGCGCTGACCTTGTGCGTATGCTGGGCCAAAGGCTGGGAGTCTATATGGAGCAGCCTGAGGACGAAGACTTCCAGCATTACGGCAGCGTCTACGGTGACTGGAGCGATATGTACGGTGAAGACTGGAACGACGAAGAGGCGATCTGGGGCTATGCCATCCTGTTGAAAAACAGCCTTATCACTGGCACGGGCGAAGGCCGGTTGTCGCCCTATGGGGACCTCAACTACGCTGCGGCGAAGGAACTTTTCTCCAGAATAGCAGATGAGCTGCTGGGAGCAAACTACAATAATGCCGCTATGACCGACTTCCTGAACGGCATCACTCAGTCTGACGCGGTAACCTACAGCCACCAAAAATATATCGATAACAATCAAAATGAATACTGGGACAACAGTCTTAGCGTGCTTACAAATAATTTCGTTGAGGCGCTGGGGATGTACCGTGCCAACGTGAGCAGCATCGAAGAACTCAGTGAGGCGCTGGAAAAGCCCTTTGTGACCGAAATCCACATCACAGAAAGTATCGAACTGCCTGCCGGAAGCAGCGACGAATCAGAGGAGACCAAGCTGACCGGGGCACGCGACGGCGAGCGCACTGTCACGGTGGATGCCGACGTAATCCTCACCATCCCGCAGTATGCGCGGCTGACCATTGAGCAGGGCGTGATACTGGTGCTGAAGGGGAGACTGGCCAACAGCGGCGGCATGGACGTCTTTGGCGGGCTGGGGCTTGACGACTGGCGGGAGCACTATGATGATGCCGAGAACGCGTACATCAACTTCTACCCCGACTTCCTGGATTTCGCCAACCGGCTGCACGAGCGGGTAGAGGCTTGGGGCCTGGAAGCAAATCCCGAGGAGATTGTCGGGAAAGAAAGTGACAACTGGCCCAATGGAGATGGCCGCGAGTGGGACTTCGCCTTCCTCGTAAAGTACGGCGGAGTGCAGCGGAAGACCGAGGACGGGCATACCTGGTGGCCCGCCTACGACAAGGTGACCTACGGGGAGCTGAAGGGCGTTCTCACCCATGTGCGCCAGGCGATCTGTCACAACACAGAGGAGCTGCCCGGCAGCGTCAGCTTGAGTGGCAAGGGGGAAGAGCACCTTGTCAACGACGAGGAGCTCAATACCCTCCTGGACCTTTTCATGCTCACCCTCCCGCGTGTGGACGACAGTGAGACTACGGACGTGACGGTCTCTGCCACAGCAGGAGAAGAGCCCGTTCACTACGTCGGCAAGAGATTTACGCAGAAGGTTACGGTTGGCTGTGACGATAGTGAAGGCCAGAATGGCTGGGGCGGCGAAGTTATTTTTGAAAACTGCGAGTTTGCCGGCGGGCTGGAGATTATGCTGGGCGGCGTGTCCTACGGGGTATCGCTGAAAAACTGCGCCAAGGTCACGGAGGGTGGCGGCGTGGTGGTCTCGCCTGCAGAGGCGGGAGAGGCAGACCTCTCCGGCGAGGTCCGGCTCGGGCTGAGGGAGGTCCCCAACGGGCAGATTATTTCCGCCTCTGTACCAGTAGACGTCTCCAGCCGTGTCGCGGGCGGCAGCTTTACCCTCAACGGTGTCGCCGTCACGGGGGCCGCGGAGCTGGGCGGGGATATGGCTTATGGCGCGGGACTTTGGCTTGAGTCCTACGGCGAGGACCTGAATTTCTTCCAGTGCGCGGCGCTCGGCCTGTATGGCGAGGTGCGCAGTGTGGATGCCACCGCCTCCGCCGACTTTGCGGAGAAAGTGATCTGCACCTATGAACTGTCCGACTGTGAGCGCGCGGTATCCCTCAACGTGGGCACGGTGAATATGTCCACGACCGGAAATCCCCTGCGCTTTCGCAATCATGCCGAGGGGAGCACACTGGCCGTCACCGGGACTGTCACCGGCAGTGTGGAGTTGAGCTGCGGCGAGATCGACGTCTCCGGCCTTGCGCTGACCGATGGCCGTGTTCTTGTAGGCACCTGGGACGACCGCGGTGTGACCGCCATCGTAGGAAGCCTCGAGACCGAGCTTGTCGGCGGGGGTGAGCATCCCGTGACCATCCGCGCAAGCGAGAGAGCGGTCATTCACATGGCGGGTCTCCCAACCGAGTATATCAATCAGCTGATGGTAAACCCCAGCGGCGGCAATGACAAGGGCATTTTCGAGGTAGACGTACCCCATATCTTTGAGGCGGAGGGCAGCTATCAGATCTTTGTAGGGACCACGGATCAAGACATGGACTTTGAAGTCTACCAGGGCGATGGGAAGCTGAATATCACGGCGGCCTATGTGGATGAGGCGGGGCAGTCGGGGGATGGAGTTACGCCGGTCAAGACGCACCTCAGCTTTGATGGGCAGCCGGAGAATACTGAGAATATGACCCTCCATATGATCAAGGGCGATATCACCCTGATCGTTCAGCTGGAGCCAAAAACGGAGCCATAAACAGAGGATAAACCCATAGGGAATCGAAATGACGCCCGGAGCTCGTGCTCCGGGCGTCATTAGTCTGTCAAAGGGCCATATTTGCTGCGCCGGTGTGCGCACTGAAATCGCGGGGACGCTGTGGTGGAGAGTGGTCAGGGGGCACCTTGGAGGAGGTAGGCGATATAGGGGCGGTCCAGGTGGTAGCCCAGCTTTTCGGCCAGAGCGACGGAGCGGAGGTCGTGGGCGTCCCAACTGGGGTAAAGGCCCCGGTCCAGGCAGGTCAGAATGAGGCGCGCGCCGCAGGCGGAGGCGAGGCCCCGGTTTCGGTAGGCGGGTTTGGTATCAATTTCGATTTCAATGCCGCCGTCGTAGACCGTGTAGGAGGACGCCCCGGCCACTAGCTCCCCGCCATGGAGGACGGCGACGCCGACGCCTCGGCGCAGAAAGTCCTCCGCATCCGCGAATTGGGAGCAGAGATCGAAGGACCATTCCTCCCGGCTGGCCCGGCCATGGAGCTCGTCGTCGATGGGGCGGAGGGTGAAGCCGGTCGGGAGGGCAGCGGAGCAGGCTGTCAGCTTGGCCAGATCGAAGACGTCGGGCTCTTTTTTCATGGCGTAGCGAAAGATCTTTTCGGCCCGCAGGCCCCAGACCGACTCAATGGCCGCCTGCCACGCCGGGGTCTGAGGGACCAGAATGGCGGCGTCGACGGCCCGGACGAGGCGCTCGTCAGGCCGCCCGGCGAAGAAACAGAAACCACCCACCACAGCGGCGGCAGAGGTAGGGGCGGCCTCGTCGTCGGCCAGGACGCAGCCCATGTGGCCTTGGAGACAAGACCAGATCATAGTCTCGTCCCAGCCGGCGAAGAGGGGGGCTAGGTTGGAATAGCGCATGGCAGAGACCTCCGTGGAAGTTAATTTGGGAATAGTATAGCAGATTTGAGGCGGGGTGTCACGGGGGTGAGGGTCGCCGGGGGCGGCGGCCCTCACACATTTGCCATTGAAGAGCATGAAAAAGCGCGCCGCGGCGGTCATACCACTGCGGCGCGCTGGGCTTTACTGCTGGCGGAAACGGGCGAGAAATTCTTTGGTGCGCTGGTGCTGGGGGTTGGCAAAGAGCGTCTTGGGGTCGCCTTCCTCACAGATGACGCCGTCGGACATGAAGACTACATGGCCCGACACGTCCCGGGCAAAGGCCATCTCATGGGTGACCACCAGCATGGTGACCCCCTCCTGGGCCAAAGTCCGCATGACCTCCAACACCTCGCCTACCATCTCGGGGTCTAATGCGGAGGTAGGCTCGTCGAAGAGGAGAACCTCCGGCTCCATGGCGAGGGCCCGGGCGATGGCAACCCGCTGTTTCTGTCCGCCGGAGAGCTGGCGGGGCTTTGCGTTGATGTAGGGTGCCATGCCCACCTTGTCAAGGTAGGCCAGGGCCGAGGCGCGGGCCTCGTCCTTGCTCTTTTTGAGGACCTTGACCTGGCCCGTCATGCAGTTTTGAAGGACGGTCATGTTCTCAAAGAGGTTGAAGGACTGGAAGACCATGCCCACCTTGGCCCGGTAGGCCGTGACACTGCTGCCCCGGGCGGTGATGTCCTTCCCGTGGTGGAGAATTTGGCCGCCGGTGGGGGTCTCCAGCAGGTTGATGCACCGCAGGAGGGTGGACTTGCCGGAGCCCGAGGCGCCGATAACGCTGGTCACATCCCCCTGGCGGACGGTGAAATCGATGTCCTTTAGTACTTCGTTTTTGCCGAAGGTCTTGGAGAGGTGCTTGATTTCTAAAATCGGTTCGCCCATGTCAGCGCTCCCCCCCTTTTGACTGCAAATTGCGGTCGATAATCCCATGGCCCTTTTTATGGCCGGGGTGGCGGTAGGTCCCCGAGGTCATGGTGAGGTGGTCAGCCAGAGCCAGGTCGAAGTTGGCGGGGCCGTCCATCCGGCGCTCCACGGCCCGAAGAATAAAGGAGGCGGCCAGAGTCATGGTGAGGTAGCCCGCCATCTCGATGACTGCGGAGGGGAAGTAGAGGTAGGTGGCACCCACGGCGGCCCGGTGGACTGAGAAGAACTCAGTAAAGCTGATGATGAACATGACCGAGGAGTCCTTCAGGTTGATGATGAAGTTGTTGCCGATCTGGGGCATGATGTTGCGCAGGGCCTGGGGGAGGATGATACTCGTCATGGTCTGGAAGTGATTCATGCCGATGGCCTTGGCTCCCTCGGTCTGACCGGGATCCACCGAGATGATGCCGCCCCGGACCGACTCCGCCATGTATGCGCCCGTGTTAACCGATACTACGATGATGGCGGCGAGCCAGACGTTGGTGAACTTGACGGCGTTGTTGGTGAAGTAGGGCAGGCCGTAGTACACGAAGACGGCCTGAAGCACCATGGGCGTGCCCCGGAATATTTCTACGTAGATGCGCAGGACGACCCGGACCAAAGCCAGGAGGAAACGCTTGGCACCATTGTCGGTTTTTGCGTGGGGGATAGTCTGGAGGACGCCGCACGCGAGGCCGATGACACAGCCGATGACGGTGGCGACCAGGGCCAGGAGTATGGTATTGCGGACGCCGTCTAAGTAGGCCGTGCCGTAGTTTGCCCACAGCTTGGCGATATCACTGCCCAGTTTGGCGAGGATATCCATGCGGCTCTCAGCTCCTTTTGGTTTATTAGGGTTAGCCCTCAGTGATAGGCTGGACCTTGATGGCCTCGGCCATGAGGCTATTGAAGTCGTCGGCGGTCATGGTGGAGAGAACCTTGTCCAGTGCGTCCTTGAGGACGGTATTACCCTTCATCACGGAGATGCCGATGTTGATCTGGCCCTCATCCACCTGGAAATTGTCATCACTGCCGGAGAAGTCCAGAATCTTCATATCGGGATAGGCGGCCACGGCGCCCTGGGCGGTGGGCATGTCGGTGCAGACGAAGTCCACCATGCCGGTCTCCAGCGCCATGAGCATGGCGGGGGCGGTCTCGGACGCAGCTATGATATTGGCACCCTTGACCTGGGGCAGGCAGTCGTTATACCAGATGGTGGCGATCTGAGCGGTGCCGGAGGCACCCTTCAGGTCAGAGAGGCCCTTGGCGGAGGCGTAGGGGCTGTCGGCCTTGGTGACACAGACGATGCTGGCATAGAAATAGGGGCCGGCAAAGTCCACCTGTTCAGCGCGCTCGGCGGTCATGGACTGGCCGGCGATGACGGCGTCTACCGTGCCGGTCTGGACGGCGGGGACCAGGGAGTCCCAGTCGGACTGGACGACCTCAAGCTCCCAGCCGTTGGCCTCGCAGAGCTTTTTGGCCATCATGATGTCATAGCCGTTGGCATACTGGGTGCTGCCCTTGATGGGCACGGCACCGTTGGAGTCGTCGTCCTGGGCCCAGTTGTAGGGGGCGTAGGCGCACTCCAGCGCGATGGTGAGCACGCCATCCTCCACACCGGACTTGACGGCGCCGGCGCTGGGGGAGGCGGAACTGCCCGCGTCGCCACCTGTGCCGCCGCAGGCAGTGAGAGCAAAGACAAGGGACAGGGCCAGGAGCAGACAGGAGAGCTTCTTCATTTCACATTACCTCTTTCCTTTTTTCGCAGAAGAGCCTTTTGGGGCAAAAAAACCATGAGCGCTCTTCGAGAGAGCGCTCATGGTGAAAAACGACACGACCCCCGACGGGCTGCGAAAGGAAATGGGGAACGGCCACTTATTTACCAATGATAGCGCTTCACAGGAGCTGTGACAGTCCGCCGGATGTTCTCCGTCAGCCCAGAGAAGGACCCCCAGACAAGGGCCTTCCCTTCGGCGGCTTCCCCTTTTCACCGGAGCGGGTGGTCTGCCCTTGCTCCGGCGTACTCATGGTCGCCGCGCCTCTATCATGATTGATTTGTCTGCTATCCTAGCATGGGAGCGGAGATATGTCAAGGGAATCTAGAGAATTTTGCTTTTTTAGAGGCTGGGGGGGCTCGTTACAGCTCCTTTTTGGCAAAAATGGCCTGTGATACGAAGTAGGACACCACGAAACCGCCGACGGCGATGAGAGCCAGGGTCACGGGGAGGGAGGCGAGGAGCCAGGAGGGGGGCGCGGGGAGGGGGGAAAATTTCTCCGTGAGGGAGCCTACCACGGCAGAGCCGCCGAAGACGGCGGCAAACAGAATCATTAGGATGACGCGGCTCTTCTCCGTGCCAAACTTAAAGAGGAGGGGGAGAAGGATGGCGTCGAGAGTCAGGGCGGACCCGATGCAGCCCAGGACGGTGAGGCAGGTTTCAGCGGCCGAAGCCTCCATCAGGCCGGTGAGGGAGAGCGCCAGCATGAGGATTAACACCAAAACCGCGCTGCCCAGGATGCATAGAAGGGCGAAGAGATACTTGCCTGCCACGATGCCCTGTCTGCCGAAGGGGGTGGCGGCTGCGTACTTGTCCCAGCGGGCCAGGTCGTCATAGGACATGGAGGACATGGGCAGCATCAGGCCAATCACCACCAGGAGGGCGGGCAGGATATAGGGGCCGAAGACGCCGGAGATAACCAGGGCGGCATAGACGCCTACGAAGAGTAGGTACAGCAGAATCTGGCGGCGCAGCACGAGAAAGTCCTTATATACAAAGCCCATCATTTCGCATCCCCCTTTACCATAAGCACCATGAGGCCCTCCAGAGACACCGGGTCTACGGTGAGGTGGGGGTATCTCCGGGCAAAGGCCCGGCGGTCCTTCACCAGGGCTTCGCTGCTGAACTGCCCCGCCCGTGTCCCGGCAAGAAAAGCGGAATCCACGGCCTCCAGGTCGGCCCTGCCGCAGACCAGGCGGCCGTAAGTATCCAGCAGCTCGTCCTTGGCCCCCGACAGGGCTACCTTCCCCTTGTGGAGAAAAGTTACGTAGTCGGCCACCTTCTCAAGGTCGCTGGTGATGTGGCTGGAGATGAGGATGGAGTGGTCTTCGTCTCGGATAAAGGAGAGAAACTCATCTAAAATCTCGTCCCGCACCACGGGGTCCAGGCCGCTGGTGGCCTCGTCCAGAATGAGGAGCCGGGGGTGGTGGGCCAGGGCGGCGGCGATGGAGAGCTTCATCTTCATGCCACGGGAGAACTCCTTAAGAAAGAGATTTTTGGGCAGGTCAAATTTTTTGAGGTAGGAGAGGAAGAGAGCTGCGTCCCACTTCTGGTAGACCTTAGAGAGAATTTTGTCCACGTCCTGGGCGGTGAGCGTGTCGTGGAAGGTGGCCTCGTCCAGGACCACACCCACGTCCTCCTTAATGGAGCGCTCGTCCTTGATGCTGTCTCTGCCCAGAACGGTGATGCTCCCCCCATCCCGATGGATGAGGTTCAGGATGCACTTGATGGTGGTGCTCTTGCCCGCGCCGTTCTCACCGATGAGCCCCAGGATGGAGCCGCCGGGGAGAGTGAGGTTCAGGTCGTCCAGGTGGAAGAGGGTATAGCGTTTGGTAAGATGGCTGATCTCGATGGCGTTTGGCATATTATTCGTCTCCATACAGAATATTAAGGGTGGCGGTCAGATCCTCTAGGGTGACAGCCCCGGCTTTGGCGGCGTCCACCGCGCGGGAGAGGTGCTCCTCCACCCGGCGCAGGGTCTCCTCCCGGGCCAGCTCCGGGTTCTGGGGGGCCACGAAACAGCCCTTTCCTGGGACGGTGAGGAGAAAGCCGTCCCGTTCCAGCTCCTCGTAGGCCCGCTTGGTGGTGATGACGCTGATGCGCAGATCCCGGGCCAGAACACGCATGGAGGGGAGAGGCTCCCCCTCCTGTAGCTCCCCGCGGAGGATGAGGGCCTTCACCTGCCGGGTGATCTGGTCGTAGATGGGCACGCCGCCCGAGTTGCTGATGATGATATCCACTGGTGTGCACCTCGATGTCATATTGTATATATAAAGTATATACTGATAGCTACGGTTGTCAATAGGCAAATAAAAAAAGCCGCCCTCATTGAGGGCGGCGAGGGAAAATTATTTGCGCTGCTTATCCCGCAGGTAGATGTGCTTGACGTGGGGAGCGCTGGTTTGCCGGGCGTCAATTTCGAAACGATCCAGGCTCTTGACCAGCGTGGTGAGCTTGGAGAAACCGAAGTTGCGGGGGTCAAAGTCGGGCTGCTTCTTGAGGAGGAGGTTGCCAAGCTCACCCATGAAGGCGTAGCCGTCCTCGTCGGCGATGCTCTCCAGCGAATCCGCGAGAAGGGCGACGATGTCGGCGGGAACGCCCTTGGGCCCCTCGGTCTCGGGCTCAGACGCCGTGGCCGGGATCGGGGCAGACTCCTCCGCCTTCTTCTGCGCGGGGGTTTTCTTGGCGGGCTTTTGTTCGGAGGGGGCCGGCACGGCGGCGGCGCGGATGACTTCGATATACACAAATTTGTCGCAGGAGACGATGAAGGGGGCTGGGGTTTTTTTCTCGCCCATGCCATAGACCTTCATCCCCGCCTCGCGCAGACGGGTGGCGAGACGGGTAAAGTCCGAATCGCTGGACACCAGGACGAATCCGTCCACCCGGCGGTCATAGAGGATATCCATGGCGTCGATGATCATGGCCGAGTCGGTGGCGTTTTTCCCGGTGGTGTAGCTGTACTGCTGGACGGGGGAGATGGCATGCTCCAGGAGCAGGGGTTTCCAGGAGGCCATGTTAGGGGTGGTCCAGTCCCCGTAGATACGCTTGATGGTGGGCGTGCCATAGACCGCCACCTCGGCCATGATCTCCTTGAGCGCGCTACGGGGGGCGTTGTCCGCGTCAATCAGGACGGCCAGGCGCAAATCTTGCTTGTCCATAATTTGTCTCCTTCGTTCAGAGTATGGTACAATTATACTACCATCTGCACAGAAAAGACACAGGAAATTTGGAACGGGCGCAGCAATTTGCGGGCTTGGTGCGTATATAGGGCGAGAGGAGGCGGAGGAATGGAAGCCGGCCGGCTGGAGGAATTGGTTTTTCGGTATGAGAACACGCTATACCGCACGGCGCTGGCCATCCTTGCGGACGCGCAGGAGGCCGAGGACGCGGTGCAGGACACCTTTTTGAAATATCTTGAGAAGAGTCCCCGCTTTGAAAGCCCCGAGCATGAAAAAGCCTGGCTTATTCGGGTGACGGTGAACGGCTGCAAGAGCCGCCTGCGCTCCCCGTGGAGGAAACGGTCCACGCCGCTGCTGGAGAGCCTTCCCGCCGCCGAGGAGGGCGAGCGGGAGACGCTGGAGGCCGTTATGGCTCTCCCGGCGAAGGACCGGGCCGCCGTGCACCTCTTCTACTACGAGGGGTACAAAACCGCTGAGATTGCCTCCATGACCGGAGAGGCGGAGGGGACGGTGCGGTCCCGGCTTTCGAGGGCGCGGGGGAAACTTAAGGCCCTTTTGGAAGGAGAAACTTTATGAATGCATATCGTTCTTATATGGACCGAGCGGAGCTGTCCGCCGAGGGCCACAAAAAATTGATGCGGGCGCTTGAGCGCCCGCCCGCCCGGAGGGGGAGCCATGCTGCCCGCTGGGGGCTGGCGGCGGCCTGCCTTGCCCTAGCCTGTCTGGCGGGCTGGGGTTTTGCCCAGGGGCGAATAGGGCGATGGAGCGGTGTCACGCCGCCCCCGGTGGCAGGGGTCACGCCGACGCCTACCGCCGCGCCTACCGTACAGCCGTCCGCGGGGGACCCCTACGTCCTCTCCATCTCAGGCGGGGACGTGGAACTGCCCGGCCTCCGGCGGGTGAGGTATGGGGGCGGCAGCGAGATGGCCGCCTCCATCGCCTTCCCGGACGGCTGGTTTGAGGAGGTGTTGACGCGAGAGGAGCTCCTCTATCTCCTGGGCGGGCCGGGCGCGGAGCGCGCTCCGGCGGCCCTCCTCTGGGGGGACTACGACGTGACCGGAAAGGCTATATACGACGGAGAGGGAAACCTGTGGCGGACGGTCCTCACCGGTGTAAGCCGCACCGATGGGCGCAACTCCTTTACCCTCACCGCCAGGCCAGGCGCCATCCCGGAGGACTGCCTGGTGGATCCGAAACAGGCTTCTACGGAAATAAACGGGATACAGGTCTACGGCAGCAACAGGGGGCGGTACGGCTGGGACGACAGCGGGGCAATGGGCTACATCTATAAAATTACCCTCCTGGCCGGGGAGGCGGGCCTGCGCCTGGAGGTGTATAATATGGACGAGGGCCGGGCGCGGGAACTGGCCAATGCCGGAGCCAACTGGTTCGCCACGGCGGAGCAGGCCCTCTGGCTGGACCAGACGGTCCCAGGCGAGATCCCCGAGTGGCGCAGCGAGGAGCTGACGCTGACAGAGGCTCGGACCGAGGAACTAGGCCGGTATCTGCCCGAGAGCGTCCCGGCGGGGTATTCCTTTGAGTGGGCCTGGCGGGAGCTGGGCCAGGGTCGGGACTGGCTGAGTGCCCGGTGGAACCGGGGACTGCGGGAAATCGAGGTGACCGTGACCCGGGAGGGGTATTCCACCGAGGATCCCATCCCCAGGGGGGACTTGACCGCCGAGGCGGTGCTGGCGCGGCTGGAGTATGTGGACAGCGACGCCGGAGACGCACCGGGCTGGCGGGGGCGGTTTGCCGTCCGCTACCCCGATGGTGTGACGGCGGAGTACGCCGTCAAGGGTCTTAGTGAGGAGCAGGCCGCCGCACTGGCGAACTGAACGAAATTCCCCTTCCCCGGGCCTGTGGCCCGGGGAAGGGGAATGCTATCAGAGGGCTGGTGACGCTCATGTGCAGCTCACGCCGCCCTTGGCCAGAGCGCTGGGTTCAAACAGACCATACTCTCCCGTGTTCGTTTAACTCGCAGTTCTCCATCGCGGCTAAAATGCCCTGGCACAGGCGCAGCAGTCTGGTGATCTCCGCCCTGTCCGGGTTCAGACGGTAAAAATTCATGGTTCCCACCTTGTGCAGGGACAGGAGGTTGGCGTTGCGCAGAATCTTCAAATGGTGGGAGACGGCGGGCTGGGACAGATGCGTGTGCTCGGTAATGTCGCCCACGCGCATCCCTTCTGCCGGACCCGCCATCAGCGTAAGGAGAATTGCTTGCCTGGTCTCGTCCCCGATGGCGGTGATGCTCTCGCGGCTCTTGGAGAAGAGTTCCCGCAGTGGCTCCAGGTCCTGAGGCATAATATCACTCCATTTAAATGTTTAAATGATTGACTTATAGCCAGGATACACCCCATGCTGCCCGTATGCAACATCCCAAAAGAAAATTGATTGGAAAGAATAGCATTCCCTGATTAAAAAAACGGAGGGGCGGCAAACGCCGCCCCTCCGTTATAGGGATCAAAGAATGATTACAGTTCGTCGGTGATGAGGCCGTACCCGCCGTCGTTGCGCTTGTAGACCACGGCGAAGGCCCCATCGTTGTCGGCGTCCCGGAAGGCAAAGAAGGCGTGGTCCACCAGGTTCATTTGGAGGATGGCCTCCTCCACGCTCATAGGCCGCATGGGGAATTTCTTGGTGCGGACAATATGGAATTCCTCCTCCTCCACCTCGGGGGCGAAGGAGACCGCCTCGCTGTCCACGCTGCGGACAAAGGCATCGGTCCGAAGGCGCTTTTCCAGGCGTGCCTTGTTCTTGCGGAGCTGCCGCTCGATGGAGGAGACGGCGGCATCGATAGAAGCGAACATGTCGGAGGTCTTCTCGCTCACCCGGTAGACGGTGCCGCCCGAACGGACGGTTACCTCCACCTGGTTGCAATCCTTTTGGACACTGAAGACGATGGTGGCCTCAGCATCCGCCTTAAAATAACGGTCTAACTTGCCCACCTTTTTCTCGGCGTAGGCGTGTACGTTTTGGGGCAGCGTGACCTTTTTGTCTGTAAACACGAACTTCATAGCTTCCAGCTCCTTTCGGTTCTCTAGGGCACACCATAATTATACCATAGAGCGCAGAAAAAGCGAGAATTTTTTGTGAACTTTTTATAAAAGCGGCGAGAACTCAGCCGGGCAGGACTGTGCTGGCATGACGGGTAACGTGGCAGCCTAAGTTCACCGCACAGGGAAGACCCGCGATGTGGGTGGGGTAAGGGAGAATGCGCACGCTCAGGGCGGTGGTGCTGCCCCCCAAACCTTGGGGACCAATGCCCAAGGCGTTGATGTGCGCCAGGGACTCACGCTCCAGAGTGGCGTAGTAGGGGTCCTCGTTCTCGCCGTCCACCGGAAGGAGGAGGGCCTGCTTGGCGAGAAGGGCGGCCGTCTCCGACGTGCCGCCCAGCCCGACTCCCACCACCACAGGGGGACAGGGGTTGGACCCAGCCCTAGACACAGCCTCCACAATGAAAGCCACAATGTCCTCCGCCGTGGCGGCAGGGGTAAACATCTTCAGTGCGGTCATGTTCTCGCTGCCAAAGCCCTTTGGGGCCACGGTGAGCTTGAGGGTGTTCCCTCCCACTAGGCGTAGGTGAAGGATGGCGGGGGTGTTGTCCCCGGTGTTCTCCCGGCGCAGCGGGTCGCTCACCACGCTGCAGCGAAGGCAGCCCTCGGTGTACCCCTTGGCGACGCCCTCGTTTACCGCGGCCTCCAGCGTTCCGCCGGTGAGGTGTACCTCCTGACCCAGCTCTGCAAAGACTACCGCCATGCCCGTGTCTTGGCAGATTGGCAGGCCCTTTTGGGCGGCAAAGGTGAAGTTTTCCGCCACGTCCCCCAGAATGGCCTTCCCCACGGGGGAGCGCTCGGCCTCTCCCGCCGCCTCAATGGCGCGGCGCAGGTCGGCGGGGAGGAAGGTGTTGGCCTCCCGGCAGAGGCGGGCCACGGCGGAGACAATGGAGGAGTAAGAAATTTCAGTCATAGAAGACGGCTCCTTATTTGACACGGACGCCGTTGATGAATACGGCGGAGATGCTGCTCTTCCAGTCCAGGGGGTGGCCGGTGGTGAGGACGAGGTCTGCGTCCTTACCGGGGGTAAGGGAGCCCACCCGATCCTCGACGCCAGCCAGCTCGGCGGCGCTCAGGGTGATGGCGGCGAGGGCGGCGCCGTCGCTCAGGCCGTTCTTGGCCGCCATTGCTGCGCAGAGGGGGAGAAGCTGGGTGGGGGTCACTGGGTGGTCGGTGCAGATGGCGATCTTGACCCCGGCGGCGGCAAGGCGGGCAGGGTTCTCCATGGTCATGTTGACAAGCTCCGGCTTGCTCCGGTCGCCGAGGAAGGGGCCGGTGATGACGCCCACGCCCTCCTGGGCCAGCAGCTCGGGGATGAGGTGGCCCTCGGTGCCGTGCACCACCACCAGCTTGAGGTGGAATTCCCGGGCGATGCGCAGGGCGGTGGCAATGTCGTCCGCCCGGTGGGCGTGGCAGTGGACGGGCAGCTCGCCTTTGAGGACGGGGATCAGGGCCTCCAGCCGGGGGTCGAAGTCGGGGGCGTCTTCGTCTTCATCGGTCTGGGATTTCTCCACCCGGCAGAGATACTCCCGAGCCTTGAGGAGGTTTTCCCGAATAATGGCGGCGGTAGCCATGCGGGTGATGGGCCCCTCCTTGCGCTCGTTATAGGTGGTCTTGGGGTTTTCGCCCAGGGCAAACTTCATGGCCACGGGGGCTTTCACCACCATCTGATCCACCCAGCGCCCGGCGGTCTTGAGGGCGGCAAACTGGCCCGCAATGGGGTTGGCGCTGCCGGGGCCGGTGAGGACGGTGGTCACGCCCCCCTCCCGGGCCTCAGAGAAACAGCGGTCCAGGGGGTTCACCGCGTCGATGGCCCGGAGGTGGGCGGTGCAGGGGTCGGTAGACTCATTGCCATCGTCTGCCTCAAAGCCCAAGCCGTCCCCGAACATGCCCAAGTGACAGTGGGCGTCCACGAAGCCGGGGAGCAGGTGGCCCCCCGCTGCGTCGAATACCTCGCCAAAATCCCCCTTGGGCAGGACAGACATGGGGCCCACCGCTTTGATTTTATCTCCCTCCACGGCCACAAAACCGCACTCGATGACAGGGCCATCCATGGGGTAGACGACGGCATTAGTGAAAATCATTGGAATCCGCTCCTTTTCGACAAAAGTTCTGTTTGACAATTATGGAAAATAAAGGTATATTATGGTTGCAGCGGAACTTAAGGCGTTTTTTCCGCTCCCGAATTCCTGCCGGAATTCATTCCATTCTCCCGCGCACACCCCCTTGGGCGCTCTTGTTTTTTGACAAGGGCGCTCCTTTTTATGGGGAAAAGGGGACCCGAGCGCGAGGCGTGCGAACCGTAACAGAGAGAGACGCGGACGCGGAGCATCTGGGAGCCGCCGAGCAGGAGAGATAAGACGGGAGCGGAGCCAAGAGCCCAAAGAAACCCCACAGGGGCCCAATGGGCGGCTGTTGCCCCCTGGGAAGCAAGCGCAAAACTCCGCCCAAATACAGCGATTGCGCGGCACTTACGCCGCGCAATCGGTAAGTATTATTTCCTTCCGCCGCCTCTGCGGTTGCCGCCCTTGCGCTCGTTCACGCGCATCTCGGAGAGCTTGGAGTCCGAGGACTGCATAAACTGCTTGAGCTTGTCTTCAAAGGTCGCGGGCTCCTTGGGGGCCGCGCTGCGGTTAAAACCGCCCGGTGCGCCGCCGCGGTTAAAGCCGCCGGTCGCACCGCCGGGACGGGGGCCGCGGTTAAAGCCGCCCGCCGGTGCCGCGGGGCGTGGCGGGGGATCCATGGCTTTTTTGATGGAGAGGTTGATACGCCCGCTCTCGTCAATGCCGATGATCTTGACCTTGACCTCCTGCCCCTCCGTGAGATGGTCTTTCACATCATTGACATAGGAATAGGCAATCTCCGAGATATGGACAAGACCGGATTTTCCCTCCGGCAGAGAGACAAACGCGCCAAATTTTGTAATACCAGTGACCTTTCCTTCAAGAACAGAACCAACACCTAACTCCATACTGACCGATGAATCCTCCTTCAAATTTTGGCTGCTTGGGGCGTCTACTCGGTGACCTTGAGGATGATCTCGCCGGGCTTAACGAGACCGAGGGCGTCACGGGCGATGTCCTCCTGACGCTGGGGGTCGTCCTTGTTTTGGACGGCGTCGTTCAGGTCGGCGTTTACCTGGGTTTGGGCCTGGACCTGAGTTTCCAGCGCTTCCTTCTGGGTCTGGGCGTTCTGGAGCTGGGCCCGCATGTCCAGCAGGGTGATGGACAGACCGATGAGCAGGGCGAGCACCACCAGCTTTGTGGCGAGTCCCGCCTTTTTCGTCCGCATGTCCAGCACCTCCTCCGTCGCGCGCCGCGGCTCTCTCCGCGGTAAGCCCCATTTCCCTTTGCAGTTGACTTATTTTATACCATTTCTTCTGATAATGAAAGTGATTTTTCACAAATTTTTTGATTTTTTTGCATAGAGCCCAAAGAAACCTTGCCGGCAGCAGCAAAAGCCGCCATATAAGCCCCGCCAGGTCTGCGGCCAGGTAGCCCAATTGGAGAGCGTAATGGCTGAGGAGGAGGAAATACACCACAGCGCCGCCCAGGACGGCCCCCAGCAGGAAGAGGCGCACCCGCCCGCCGCCCACCGTCACGGTGTAGACAAAAATGGCGGCGGTGACCGCCAGCCAGAAGAGCAGGTCCAGCGCGGCCCCCAGCACCCGCCAGTGGATGCGCGTCCGCAAGACCCGCATCAGGTCGTACAGCAGCCCTGCCCCGGCTCCCAGGGCGAGCGCCCCCAAGAGGGCAAGGGCCTGCCCGGAAACGGGAATCTCCATGGCCCCCTACCGGAAGAGACGGGAGAGGAACCCGCCCTTGCTGCGCTGGCTCTCCTCATACGTGAGGCTCTCAATGACGCCCTCTACCTTCAGGTCACCTCCGTCCAGGCTCAGCTTTTCGATGTGCAAGCCCTCCCCACGAACGATGAGGGCCCCCTTACTGGTATACATGACGATCTGGTTCTCGTCAAAGCTCTCCACCTCCTCTACCCCGGAGACCGAGAGCTGCTCCCGCCCCTCTAAAATCAGGTGGTGGGGTATTTCGGGTCGGTTGGACTTTTCCTCGTAGGGCATAGTAAGACCCCCTGCCTTTCCTAAATGGGTTTGTACCATTTATATGGGACAGGGGGTCTGGTTATGATAAAGAAACGGTGAGCCGCCGGGCAGGAGGCGTTGCCCGGCGTTAGCGGAGCTATACACCGCCGCGGAGGGATCCGAGCGCGATAGGACGTCTAGCGGTCCAACTCGTAGCGCTCGACGAGGAGGATATCCATCTCTAAGTACTCGCTGTCCCGGTATACCTGGAAGGAGAGGGTGTCCCCCGCCTGGAAGTTTGCCTTGATGGCGTTCACGTCTTCCACGGAGGAAACTGCCTGACCGTTGCACTCGGTCACCACGTCCCCCGATCGGAGCCCCTGGGTCCAGGCATCTGACTTCTCTTCCACGCTGCTGACGTACACGCCGGGGACGAGCCCCTGCCGCCGGGCCTCCGCCGGGGCGAGGGAGTACCCGGTAAAGCCCAGGGTGGGTCGGCCCGAGATGTAGCCGGTGGAGAGAAGCTCCTCGGCCACAGCCTTCACGGTGGTGGAGGGGATGGCGAAACCCAGGCCCTCAATGGTGTTGTAATCACTCATCATCTTCATGTTGGTGATGCCCACCACCTGGCCGTGCATGTTGATGAGGGCACCTCCGGAGTTGCCCGAGTTGAGGGCCGCGCTGGTCTGGATGAGGGTCATGGTGTTGCCGTCACTCCTCACGTCCCGGTCGATGGCAGAGATGATGCCGTCGGTCATGGTGCCCCGCAGCTCCTCCCCCAGGGGGTTGCCGATGGCCACAGCCCCGTCCCCCACCTGCAGGGCGTCCGAATCCCCGAACTCTGCGGGGGTCAGGTCATCCGCCTTGATTTTCAGGATCGCCAGGTCGTTGGTTTGATCGCCCCCCACCAGCAGGGCGGAGTAGCTCTTACCGCTATGCAGCACCACGTCCACCGAGCTGCCGCCCTGGATGACGTGGTAGTTGGTGATGATGTACCCATCCTCGGTCAGCACCACGCCGGTGCCGGAAGAACTGCCCTGGGAGGAGGTGGTGAGGATGCTCACGATGGAGGGGATGCACTTCTGGTAGATATCCTGGAGGGTGAGCTCCTCCCCCAGCGCGGCGCGCAGATCAACGGTTACTCCGGAGACGGTGGGGGCGCGCTTAATGGTGGTGGGGGTCTCTTCGGTGTCGAGGTCGAAGTTGAAGTCCCCGTAAGGATTTTCATACGAGGGGGAGGTGGGGTCGAAGGGGCGGAACTGGAGGGAGGAGCCGCTGTAATTCACTGCCAGCAGAACCGCAGCCGTGCCGCCGATGAGCATGAGGAAGAGAATAAAAACCACCGGCGCGGTCCAGTGCCTCCCGCGGCCCCGCCGCCCCGCGCGCAGAGCGGCCTTCTCCGCCCTGTGCGCGGCCTTCCGCTCCCGTAGGGAGGGAGGCAGGGGCGCGGGCGTGGGGGGTGGCGCGGGTGGGACGAAACCGGGGTAGGTGTCATAGTAATTTGTATGGTGCATGGCTCTGATTCCCCCTTACGCCAGCGTCAGGGTGAACGTAAACTCGGTGGCTCCGTTCTCACTGGTGACGGTGATGTTCTCCTTATGGTTATTAAGAATGGTCTTGACGATGTAGAGCCCCAGACCCACGCCTTCCCGGTCCTCACTGCGGGATTTGTCGCTCTTGTGGAACCGGTCGAAAAGCATGGAGAGCTCGGCGGGGGGAATTACGTCCCCCTCATTGCGGATGGATACATGGGCCTTGCCTGTCTTGGGAGCCACCGTGAGAGTAATGAGCCCCTGCTCCTTGGAGAACTTGATGGCGTTGTCCAGCAGGTTGTAGCATACCTGGGTGATGGCGTCGGGGTCGCCCCAGACCATGACTGGGGCGTCGGGAAGATGGGTCTCCACGTCCAGACTCCGGGCGTTGATCTTGGTCTCCAGGCTTACCAGCACACGGACTAAAATCTCGCTGACGTCGAACTGCTCCTGGGCAGTGACGTTCTCGGCGGACTGGAGCCGGGACAGGTCCAGCATCCGCCGCACCAGCCGGGAGAGCCTGCGGGTCTCCGAGGAGATGGTCTGGAGCGCGTCGGTCTCCTTCTCCTTGGGGATGGTGCCGTCCAGAATGCCGTCAGCAAAGCCGGCGATGGTGGTCATGGGGGTCTTGAGCTCATGGGAGACGTTGGCGACGAACTCGCTGCGCTTTGCCTCGCTCTTGGCCAGGGAGTCGGCCATGGCATTGAAGGCAAGGGCCAGTTCTCCTACCTCGTCCTGGCGAGTGCCCGCGTCCACCCGAATGTCGAACTCCCCGTGGCCAAACTTACGGGCGGCGGCGGCCATCTCCTTGAGGGGCCGTGTCTGCTGCAGGGAGGTGAGGGACGTGGTGACAAAGGCGATGCACAGCACCACTGCGGAGGTGAAGAAGAAGAGGTTTGCAAAATCCTGCCACAGGCCGGTGATGCTGGAGCCTTCGGCTACCACCAGGGCGGTGCCCAGCTGCTGCTGGAGAGTGGAACCGTCCGCCAGGACGGCCTGAACCAGGATGGGCTTTGCCGCCACCATACGCTTTTCGGGAAAAATGCCGCCCAAAGTGGTCATGGCGACGTAGCCGCCGGTGGCGCTGACCTGGTTCACCACGTCGGCGGGAAGCTGGCGGCCAAGGATGCTGTAGGTCAGCTCGCCCACGGAGGAGATAATAATCGTGTCGGTGGGGTAGCAGATAAGCACATAGGCGTCCGCCACGTCGGCCACCGATTTGACATACAGCGCGTACCGGTCGCTGGAGAGGCCCCCGCCCAGAATCTCGGGCCGGGTAAGGGCCTGACTCGTGTAGTCGGCCACGCTTTGGGCGTTGCGCTCCAGGGTGGCCTGCTTCTCCCGCACGATATACTGGTAAGAGAGGGTGATGAACGCCGCACCCAGCAGGGCGAAGGAGATGAGGATCATCCCAGCCATTAGGGCGAACTGGCGTTTATATAGGGTATTCAGAGCGTAAGCCCCCTTTTTGGGTTGGGTGATTTGTCCACTGCCATTGCAAACCAGGCCGTAGACCGGCGCGGAAACCCCTACTCCCCGCCCTATGCGACCTCAAATTTATAGCCCACACCCCAGACGGTTTTAAGCGCCCACTTTTCGCTGACCGCTTCCAGCTTTTCACGCAGACGCTTGATGTGTACATCCACCGTGCGGGAGTCGCCGAAGTAGTCAAAGCCCCACACTTCGTCTAAAAGCTGGTTGCGGGTGAAGACCCGGTTTGGGGAGGCTGCCAGATGATAGAGAAGCTCCAGCTCCTTTGGAGGGGTGTCCACCCGCTTGCCGTCCACCAGCAGCTCATAGGAGTCCAGGTTGATGACCAGCTTGTCGAAGGTGAGCTTTTTCTCTCCCGAGTGTTCCTCCTCCGCGCCGAAGCGGCGCAGGACGGCGTGGATGCGGGCCAGGACCTCCTTCATCTCAAAAGGCTTGACGATATAGTCGTCCGCGCCCCCCTCCAGGCCGTGTACCTTGTCCTCGGTCTCTCCCTTGGCGGTGAGCATGATGACGGGGGTCTTGTCGGCTTCCCGTATCTTGCTCAGGACCGACCATCCATCCATCACCGGGAGCATGATGTCCAGCAGCACAAGGTCGGGTTGGAAGGAGCGGAAGAGCTCTACGCCCTTGCCCCCGTCGGGGGCGACGGCGGTCTCAAATCCCTCTTTTTCCAGATAGAGGTGCAGAAGCTCCGCGATGTTGGCTTCATCTTCCACGATCAGCACTTTTCGCGCCATATGACACCATCCTTACCATAATCATAGTAGTATTATAGCCTATAGAGAGGAACGAGGGTGAATTTTTTGTAAACTTGGGCAGCCCGGGGGTTAAGTGGTCTCGTAATACGCGCGGTCCAGCTGGATTACGGCAAAACAGTCCGGGTCTGCGGCCTGGACGGCCTGCTCAATCCTGACCTTCACCTCGTCGTCGGTCAGCTTTACATGGTAGGGCACCACCACGTCGAAAATGAGGTTGTGGTGCAGGGGCCCGGCGGTCATGCGGAAGTCGTGGATGGTCATGCCGCCGTCGATCTCCTTCACCAGGGCCGCCACCATGTTCCGGTTGCGGGTTACCGTCTCGTCCCCGGTGGCGATGGGGTCCATGTGGATGGTGGCCTCGATACGGTATTTGGCTTTGATCTCCCGTTCCGCAGCGTCGATGATGTCGTGCAGCTCCATGATGTTTCCACCCACGCTCACTTCGGCGTGAAGGCTCGCCATGCGCCGGCCGGGGCCGTAATCATGGACGATAAGATCGTGGACGCCCTGGATCTCGCTGTGGGCGAGGACGGTCTCCCTAATGCCGTGCACCAACTCGGGGTCGGGGCACTGGCCAAGCAGGGGGTTTACGGTGTCCTTGGCGGCCTTCCAGCCCGACTTGAGGATGAAGGCGGCAACCAGGATGCCCACCCACCCGTCGATGGAGACGCTGAGGAAATGGCTCACCAACGCGCCCAGGGCCACGGCGGCGGTGGCCGCCGCATCGGAGAGGGAGTCGGCGGCGGTGGCCGCCATGGCGGTTGAACCGATGCGCGCCGACAGGCGGCGGTTGAAGACGCTCATCCAAAGCTTTACCAGAATGGAGACGGCCAGGATGGCCATGGCGGGCCAGGAGAAGGTGACGGCCTCGGGCTGGAGAATTTTTCCCACCGAGGACTTTAAAAGCTCCACCCCCACCAGGAGGATGGCGACCGATACCGCAAGGCCCGAGAGATATTCTATGCGCCCGTGGCCGAAGGGGTGGTCGTCGTCCGCCCGCTTGCCCGCCATGTAAAAGCCCGCCAGGGTCACCACCGAGGAACCCGCGTCGGAGAGGTTGTTGAACGCGTCCGCCGTGATGGCGATGCTCCCGGTGAAAAGGCCTGCCAGAAATTTTCCCAGGGAGAGGAGCAGGTTCAGGCAGATGCCCACGCACCCGGACAGGGCCCCGTACCGCTGGCGGACGGCCCCGTCGCTTACGTTGTCCCGGTCCTTAACAAAGAGCTTTACCAGCAGCTCGGTCATATACACACCCCGCAAATTATGGTACTTTTAGAATGCCGGGAAATACCTTGATATTATCTCATTTTAATGAAGTAGCGTCAAGTGGGGGACAAGCTGCTTTCGGAGAGATGGGCGTCGATCGTTTATTTTCCTTGTTTAAGGGAACCGGATTCCAACTTGCGGCGATCAGCAGGCTAGAGAGGGCGGTGAGGACAGCTTGCGGGTAGAGGAACTGATAGAACCATACGGCCCCAGGTTATGGCGTCTCTGCCGCCACCTGGCCGGGTGCGCGGAGGAGGCCGAGGAGTTGTACCAGCAGACTTTCCTCAGGGCCTTGGAGTGCGAAAAGAGGCTGGATCGGGAGGGAAATCCGGGGGCCTGGCTCTGTGCCACCGCTGCGGGCCTGTGGAAGAGTGGTCTGCGCCGGGCAGCCCGCCGGGCAGCCATCGCGCCTATGGTGTCCGAGGAGGAGGGCGGAATGGTACCCGACGGACCTACCCCAGAGGAGGCTCTCCTCCGGCGGGAGCGGTCTCAGAGAGCGGCCCGCCTGCTGGACGCTCTGGAGGAGAAGTATCGCCTGCCTCTGGTGCTCCACTACTCCGGCGGGCTGGCGGTGGAGGAGATCGCCGCAACACTGCGCCTGCCGGTGGGCACGGTGAAGAGCCGTATGGCCCGGGGCCGGGCTAAGATCAAACAAGAATGGGAGGCGTGGAGCCATGGATGACAAGGAACTGGAGCTCCTCCTGCAAGAGGAGCTGGGAAAAGCAGAGGCTCAGCCTCCACACCTGAACGTTCGCCTGCGGGGGGAGCTGGCATTGGCCCGAAGGAGGGCCAGGGCTCTGCCTGTCTGGTGGCTGCCCTTTGCCCTGTCCCTGGCCGTAGGGGCGGTACTGGTACCGCTGGGAGAAGTGCTGCCCTGGCCGATCAATCTGTTGCTGACCTTTTCCGCCATGTTCTCTGTGGGGGCGGCGGGGGCCTTTACGCTGATGGGGCTGATTTGCTTTGATTTAAGAAGGAAAGGGCGGATTTATTTATGAATATTTCGTTATTTATTCTAATTGGAGCCATTGCGCTGATGGCGCTGGCGGCCGGAGCAGTGGCGCTGATGGCCATGTGGGTTTATCGGGACGCCAAGAGCCGGGGGCTGGAGGCGGGGGTGTGGACTTTGGTTGTGGTGCTTGTACCCAGCCTGATGGGCCTGCTCCTTTACCTCCTTGTGGGGCGGAGGGAGAGTCGCCGCCTCTGCCCCGCCTGCGGCGCTATGGTGCCCGAGACGAGCGCTTTCTGCGGATACTGCGGGGCCGAGCTGTCGCGGGAGGAGGGGGCACCCCGCGCCAAGGCCGTGGGCAAGGGACCGCTGATCGCCGCCGTAGTGGGTGTCGTTCTCGTCGTGATTCTGGGCGTGGGGCTTGTCATCGCCCTGGCGTCGGTGGACGGTTTTGACTGGACGCCCAGCGTCTCCACCGTCTACGTGGAAAATAGCTGGGGAGACCAGTGGAGCGTTAAGTGGCACTACACCAACAAGGGAGCGCGGACCTCCTTCACCATCGGATCGGAAGGCCCTGAGAAGCTCACCTTCACCGGGAGTTGCGGCGAGGGGCCCCTTATCCTTCGAATTTACCAGGGCGAGGTGGAGCGGACCTTCGACCTCTCGGGCGGCGGAGAGGTGAGAGGCGAGGCAGAGCTCGCGGCCTTTCAACCCGGCAAGGTGTACCTGGAGCTGGACAACGGCAGCGGGGAGGGGAAAAACGTGGACTTCCACGCTGAATGGGAGTAAGGGGGGTTCCCGCTTCCGGATAGGAGACAGGCTGCAAACTGTTCTGTTGGAACAGTTTGCAGCCTGTCTATAATTCTATTCCAAATCGTCGGGTAAAAAGGCGTCATAGGGGAGGACACAGGAGAGCTCCACCAGCACGGGGGAGAACCCGCCGTCCAGGTCCCACTGGGGCGCGGAGGGGGCGCGGAGGACGCCTTCCTCCGGGGGCTGGATGGGGAGGGAGACCACAGTCCGCAGCCCGCGTTCGGGGCGGCTCTCCAGCATGACTGCCCCGCCGTGGAGAGTGGCAAGCTCCCGTATGATGCCCAAGCCCAGGCCCAGGGCATTGTCACGGGGGAGATCCTCTTCGGTAAGGCCGGGGCCGCTATCCCAGACGGTGAGGATGGCGCGGCTTTTCTGTTTCTGGAGGTGGAGGCCCGCCTCGCCCCCCTCGCCCGCGGCGCTCAGGGAGATGGAGAAGAGGCCCAGCAGGAGGCGGCGCAGCAGGGCGCTGTCCCCGGTGGTGAGGAGGCTTGTCACCTCGCTCTCGTACCGGAAAGACACCCCGGCCATTGCCGCCAGAGGGGCGGTCTCATCCGCCGTCTCCCGGCAGAGGCCCGCCAGGTCCAGGGGCGCAGGACGGTAGGGTACGCCGCCGTTCGCCAGGCCCTGGGAGAGCTCCAGATGGTTGATGAGTCGGAGCATCCGGTAGAGGCTTTGGTTCGCGATGGCGAGGTACTGGTCGTACTTCGTTTCGTTGCTCTCCCGAACGGCGGGGGTGAGGAGATGGGTGGCCGCCATGAGGTTGCTCATGTGCTGGCGCAGCTGCAGCAGCAGAATGGCGCTCTGGCCGCTGTTTTCGTAAGGCGGAGGAGTGTTGTGCCCAGACATGGTGAATAAGCCACCTCCCAAAAATTGTGGATGACTATTAGCCTGTGCAGACGCAAGAAAAAATCCTGAAATACAGTATACCAAATTCTGGCCGATGGAACAAGAAAAATATCGAAAGACGTCGAAAAATGGCGGAGAGGAAAATGTTTGCTCCGCGTAGGGGTGAGGGGAAGGACAACAAGCGGCGGCTAAAGAGGGACGGCGGGGTGGGAAAGCCGGACTTAACTGACGGTGGGGGCGCCTTTTTTCGCAATAACGGGAAAAGTGATGAAATTTTTGCAAATTTTCAAAAAAGGACTTTCAAAATGGCCTGAGGTGGGTTATAATATGCCCGTGCAAGGAAACATTGTTATAAAAGGAAAAGGAGAATTACAACATGAGCATCAAAGTTGGCATCAACGGCTTTGGCCGCATCGGCCGTCTGGTCTTCCGCGCGGGCCTGAGCAACCCCAACCTGGAGTTCGTCGCTATCAACGACCCCTTCATGTCCCCCGACTATATGGCCTATATGCTGAAGTACGACACCATCCACGGCCAGTACAAGGGCGAGATTTCCTATGATGACAGCTCCATCACCGTCGACGGCAAGAAGATCCTCTTCTTCGCTGAGAAGGACCCCGCCAACATCCCCTGGGGCAAAGTGGGCGTAGAGTACGTGGTGGACGCCACCGGCATCTTCCATGCCAAGGACAAGGCCCAGGCTCACATCGACGCGGGCGCCAAGAAGGTCATCTATTCCGGCCCCTCCAAGGATGACACCCCCATGTTCGTCATGGGCGTGAACCAGGACACCTACACGAAGGATATGACCTTCGTCTCCAACGCCTCCTGCACCACCAACTGCCTGGCCCCCATCGCCAAGGTCCTCAACGACAAGTTCGGCATTGCCGACGGCCTGATGACCACCGTTCACTCCACCACCGCCACTCAGATGACCGTGGACGGCGCTTCCAAGAAGGATTGGCGCGGCGGCCGCGCTGCCTCCGGCAATATTATCCCCTCCTCCACCGGCGCTGCTAAGGCTGTGGGCGTGGTTCTCCCCGAGCTGAAGGGCAAGCTGACCGGTATGTCCATGCGTGTTCCCACCCTGGACGTGTCCGTGGTCGACCTGACTGTCAACCTGAAGAAGCCCGCTACCTACGCTGAGATCTGTGCCGCCATGAAGGAGGCCAGCGAGGGCGAACTGAAGGGCATTCTGGGTTACACTGAGGACGCCGTCGTCTCCTCCGACTTCATCGGCGACGCCCGCACCTCCATCTTCGACGCCAAGGCCGGCATCGCCCTGACCGACACCTTCGTGAAGGTCGTGTCCTGGTACGATAACGAGTGGGGTTACAGCAACAAGGTCCTGGAGCTTATCCAGCACATGTACTCCGTCGACCATAAGTAAGAAATAGCTGAGAAAGGCCCGGCGCAAAAGCGCCGGGCCTTTTTTCGTTAAGAAGGGATGGTCCGCGCCTCTACCATCTTATTCCCCGGTATTGAAAATGCCCCCATCTGCGTTGCAGGTGGGGGCGTTTTGCTTGTTCAGCGGTCTAGCTTTTTAAGGGGCGGGACCTGGATGACCTCCAGGCCGCGCTGGCGGAAGGAGTCCACGTAGTAGCGCTGGGTCTCGGTGTCGGTGATGAGGCCCGTGAACTGGCTGACCTCCCCGGTGAGAAAGCTCTGGCGGCGACCGATCTTGGTGTGGTCCGCCACCACGTATTTGGCGCCGATGGTACGCTCCAGCATGGCGGTATTGATGGCCGCCTCCTGAAGAACGGCGGTCATGATCTCCTCCTCGGTGAGGCCCGCACAGCCGATAAAGCACTTGGAGGCGGTGACCCGGGCGAGGTTGTTAAGGGCGAAGTCCCCCACCATGGCCTCTTTGGGGCTGCGCAGCTCTCCGCCGGTAAGAACCACATTCACGTTGCCGCCGTACCGGCAGAAGACAGCCTTGGCATTGTTGGTGATGACGGTGACCTGCCGGGCCGTGATGTACTGTAGAATGAGCAGGGCGGTGGAGGAGATGTTGAGAAAGACGGTGTCCCCGTCCTCCACCAAAGAGGCGGCGGCGCGGGCGATGGCGTGCTTGTGGAGAATGAGGGTGGAGTTGAAGACGTTGCCGGCATACTCGCTGCGCAGGCTGGCTCCACCGTAAAAACGGTCAATGAGGCCCTGCTCGTCCAGGGCCTCCAGGTCCCGGCGAATGGTGAGGGGGGAGGTCTCCAATTCCCTGGCGAGGAAGTCCACCTTCAGGGTGCCATACAGCTCCAGCAGGTGGAGAAGCTTGTCCCGCCGCCCGTCCACGATCTTACGGCTCTGTTTCACGGCGCGTTCCCCTCCCCGGCGGTCTCTATCGGGCGGTGCTCCAGCACGCAGGGGTACCGGGGAGCCAGGGCCTCGGCCTGGGCCAGCCAGCGGCCCTCGGCGGCGGCGTCCTTCCCATGGCGGGCGAGGCGGGACCTGAAAACGGCGTACCAGACCTTGTCGCGGTTTGCAAGATCGCCTTGGGGCACGGCAGCGAACTGCTCCTCAGCCTCGGCATACCGGCGGTTGGCGAGGAAATAGCAGCCCGCAAGCACCTTGCGGCTGGTGGGAAGCAGGCCCTGGCGGCGGGCTCGCCCGCTGCCCCCGGCCTCATAAAACTGGGCGAGGGCCTGGTAGGTCTCTTTTAGTTTGCCCAGGTCCCGATCCAGAAGGTCGCACCAGAACATGAGGTAGCATAGGGCGAAACGGCTGTCCGCCGAGCGGCTGATGGGCTTGGCGTGGGCTAAGAGGAGCTCGCGGGCGTCCTTTACCCGGCCGGAGTCAATGAGAGCGAGCCCCCGGAGGAGCGCGCTGCGCACCCGGTAGCCCTTTAAGAGGTCCCGGCGGTCCAGTACGTCCAGCTGGGCCATGGCCCCGATGGGGTCGCAACTCTCCATCAGCAGCTGGTAGGCAGAGCGGTAGCTGCGCCGCAACGCCTCGTCCAGCACGCCGAAGGCCCAAAAGAGGAGGAGGACCGCGTAAGCCGGAACGGAGGCCGGGGTGGGGTCCTTCGCGAAGGCGTAGACCACCGCAGCCAGAAAGATGAGGTAGACCGCAGCCACCGCGGCGTCCCTGGTGCAATCCTTGAGCATCAGCTTGCGAAACATGGAAATTCCCCCCTGCTTTTTGGGTGAAATGTAGCGGAAAATCCGCTTTTGGTCAGTTTAGGTTTATTATAGCGGCTGCTCTGGGGAATAGCAAGAGGAGAGCGGCCTTTTTTAAAAATTTTATGATTTATTTGAACTATATTTATTGTTGTTTGTAAGGATTTACAAAATGATACTATAGAAATTGCGTTAAAAAGCCAATTGTTTTTCTGGAGTAGCCGGTATATTATAGTGAAAAAGACGACAGAGCTTTACGACCTGTTGTATTTTATGAACTATTTGAACTACTTTCAAAAGGAGGCGGTTTTATGAGCAAGATTGACGACATCACCCGTGAGTCCTGGATTCTGAGCAGCTACCCCGAGTGGGGCACGTGGCTGAATGAGGAGATCGAGCAGGAGGAGGTAAAGCCCGGCACCTTTGCCATGTGGTGGTTAGGCTGCGTGGGCCTGTGGATCAAGACGGCGGAGAGCACCAACATCTGCGTGGACCTGTGGTGCGGCAACGGCAAGCGGACCAAGAAGGTGAAAGACATGGTAGCCGGGCACCAGATGGCCAACATGTGCGGAGGACGCAAGCTGCAGCCCAACCTGCGTGCGGCCCCGATGGTGATCGACCCCTTCGCTGTAACGGAGCTGGACGCAGTGCTTGCTACCCACTACCACGCCGACCACATGGACCCCAACTTTGCTGCGGCGGTGCTGCGCAACGTGGAAAAGGAGGTCCCCTTCATCGGCCCCCTGGAGTCCGTTAAGCTGTGGCAGAGCTGGGGCGTTCCAGCCGAGCGGTGTATGGTAGTGAAACCGGGCGACGTGGTCAAGGTGGGAAATACCGAGATCGAGGTGCTGGAGTCCTTTGACCGCACCTGCCTCGTCACCACCCCCGGGTACGTGGACATCCGCGGCGTGTGCCCCACCGATATGGACGAGAAGGCGGTCAACTACCTCATCAAGACCTCCGGCGGCAACATCTACCACTCGGGCGACTCCCACTACTCCATCTACTACGCAAAGCACGGCAAGGAGCACCAGATCGACGTGGCCCTGGGATCCTACGGCGAGAACCCGGTAGGTATCCAGGACAAGATGAGCAGCATTGACATACTCCGTATGGCCGAGGCCCTGCGCTGCAAGGTGGTCATTCCCGTCCACTACGACGTATGGACCAATTTCATGGCCGACCCCCGAGAGATTTCCGCCCTATATGAAATGCGGCGCCACCGCCTCCAGTACCAGTTTGAGCCCTTCCTGTGGGAGGTGGGAGGCAAGTACGTCTATCCTACAGACCTGGGGAGGCGCGAGTATCACCATCCCAGAGGGTTTGACGACTGCTTTACCCATGAGCCAAACACCCCGTTTACCTCCATCTTGTAACGAAAGGGGCGCAAGCCATGCTCCTGCGCGAACTGGTAGACGCAAACCATGTGCTTTTCCTGGACGGCGCGGCCTCCTGGGAGGATTCCATACGCGCCTCCTGCCGGCCCCTGGTGGCGGACGGCACGGTGGCGAATGACTACGCCGAAGAGATTATCGATTGCGTGAAGATTCATGGGCCCTACATCGTCCTCATCCCCGGCTTTGCAATGCCCCACTCCATGCAGGGCTCCCAGCGGGCGGCCCGGACGGGGCTGAGTTTTATGAAACTGAAGACCCCCATCAGTTTCGAACCCGGCGACCCTGAGAAGGACGCCAGCGTCTTCTTCACCCTGGCGGCGGTGGATGAGAATGCCCACCTGGAGAACATGCAAAAGCTGTTCCAGACCCTCTCCAACGAGGCGCTCTGCGCGGAGCTTCTGACCGTGAGCTCGCCGGCCGATCTGCTTCGGCTGGATGAAAAATACAGCTCAATCGTGTGATGGGACCTGCAAATAGAAAAGGAGGATTTTCATGGAAGCATTTCTGGGCGTACTCAACACAATCTGGACCTACTTCGCAACCAACATCCTCACACAGCCCGCGTACTTTATCGGTTTCATGGTTCTGTTCGGCTACATACTCCTGCGCAAGCCTTGGTACGACGCCTTTGCCGGCTTTATCAAGGCTACCGTCGGCTACATGATCCTGGCCGTCGGCTCCGGTGGCCTGGTCAACAACTTCCGCCCTATCCTCACCGGCCTGAAGGACCGCTTTAATCTGGACGCTATGGTCATTGACCCCTACTTCGGCCAGGCGGCCGTCACCGCCGGACTGGAGCCCGTCTTTGGGCGCACGTTCTCTCAGGTCATGCTGCTTCTGCTCATCGCGTTTATCTTCAACATCCTGCTGGTGCGCTTTAAGAAGATCACTAAGATGCGCGCCATCTTCACCACCGGCCACGTGCAGATGCAGCAGGCGTCCACCGCGTTCTGGATCATGCTGTTCTGTTTCCCCTTCCTGGGCAACACCCCCATCCTCCTCATCATGGGCTTGGTGCTGGGACTCTACTGGGCCGTGGGCACCAACCTGATTGCCGGGTATACCCAGGAGCTGACCGACGGCGCGGGCTTCTCCGTCGCCCATCAGCAGATGTTCGGCATCGCCCTTTTTACCATGCTGGCTGAGAAGATGGGCAAGGGAAAGAAGGCCTCCAAGCGTCTGGAGGACATCAAACTGCCCGGTTTTCTCTCCATCTTTAATGAGAACATGGTCTCCACCGCCATTTTGATGACCGTGTTCTTCGGCACCATCCTCCTGGTCCTTGGCCGCGACTACCTCGTCGGCGCCGGGTTCCTCAAGGAGGGAGCCAGTTTCCTCTTCTACATCATCAGCACCTGCCTCAACTTCGCTGTATATCTGGCCATTCTGCAGCTGGGCGTGCGTACCTTCGTCACTGAGCTGACCCAGTCCTTCCAGGGCATTTCCACCCGCCTGCTGCCCGGCGCCGTGCCCGGCGTGGACTGCGCCGTCACCTATGGCTTTGGCTCCCCCAACGCCGTGACCATCGGTTTCCTCTTCGGCGCGCTGGGCCAATTCATCTCCATCGCCATTCTGATTTTGCTCAAGAGCCCCGTGCTGGTCATCGCGGGTTTCGTGCCGGTCTTCTTCGATAACGCCACCATCGGCGTGTTCGCCAACAACAAGGGCGGCGTCAAAGCGGCCTGCCTCTTCCCCTTTATCTCTGGCGTGTGCGAGGTCTTCGGCTCTGCGTTCATCGCCAGCTTTATCGGCATGGCAAGCTACGGCGGGTACCTCGGCATGTGGGACTGGGCCGTAGTGTGGCCGGTCTTCACCCTCTTGATGAAGTACCTCTCCTTCGCGGGCCTCGCCATCATTATCGCGGCGCTGGTCGCCATCCCCCAGATCCAGTACCGCATGGACAAGAAGAACTACTTCCTCGAGACCGAGGACTACGAGGCCTATAAGAAGTCCAAGTCCGCCTCCGCGGTAAAATAGCCAACTGAATACAAGATGCGCGCCCGGAAAAACGGGCGCGCATCTTGGCGACCAACGCCCAATTTTTGAAAGGACGTGCTCTGTATGCTGAAACTGCTTGTGAGCTGCGCCAATGGCGCGGGGACCAGCCTGATGATGAAAATGACCGTGGAGAATGCCACCAAGGCCCTCAACCTCGCCGTCTCCGAGATCCACCACTGCGCGCTGTCGGAGGGGGTCAGCTCGGCCACCCAGTACGACGTAGTGTTCTGCCCGCTGAACTTTGTGGACATGTACAAGAACGCCACCGCCAAGGGCGTGACTGTGCTGGGCCTGCGCAACGTGCTCAGCCAGGCCGAGGTGGAGGAGAAACTGAAGGCATCCGGCCTGGTGGAAAAGCACCAGAAGAAATGAGCGACGGCATCCGGCTGGTGGTGTGCGACCTGGACGGCACCCTTCTGGCATCTGATAAGCGCGTCACCCCCCACACCGCGGCGGCCATCCGGCGCGCCCGGGAGGCGGGGGTGGCGGTGACCGTCTGCTCCGGGCGCATCCACGCCATGATGGCGGGCTACCTCCGGGACATCGGCGTGGAGGGGCCGTATATCGCGGCCAACGGGGCCGTCGTGGCCGACGCAGGGAGCGGGCGGCTGGTCTGGGGTGCGCCCATCCCGGGGGAGGATGCAGCCGCCGTTATGGAAAAGGCCGCCGCCGATGGGTATGACGTAGGAGCCCTGGGGACTATGGGCTGTTACTTCCTTCGAAAAAGCGTATGTATGGAGCGCTTTCTCGCCTATAACCGTATCATGGAGCCGAAGGGCGTTCTGGGGGTCGCCTGCAAGCTGTTGGCGGCCAACGAGCCCCTCCCGGAGGAGGTCTACAAACTCCTTGTCTGTGAGGAGGACGACGAAAGGCGCCAATCCATGATGGAGTTTATCGCCGATCGCCCCACGTTGAACTGCACCTCCTCTGAGCCTATGCTTTTAGACGTGTCGGTCCGAGGCGTGGACAAGGGCACGGGGCTCAGAAGGCTCATGGAGCTGACGGGACTGAAAAGGGAGCAGGTCTGCGCCTTTGGCGACTACCTCAATGACCTGCCAATGCTCCGAGAGGCGGGCTTTGCCGTGGCCATGAGCAACGGCTGTGCCGAGCTAAAGGCAGTGGCCGACATGGTGGCCCCCGGCAACGACGAGGACGGCGTGGCCCAGATTATCGAGCGGTATATCGTCTAAGTGGGAAAAAGGAGAATGAGATGAAAATAACAAAAAAAGTGCTGGACGAGATGGAGCGGTGCTACTGTGCCAGCTCTCTCGTCCTGGGGGACGGATCCTACGCGGTGCTGGCGGGTGAGGCGATCGGCGCTCCCTGCTATGCTTACGGCGGTGCCGGGTTTGAAAAAAAGGAGGTCATCTGGCCCTCCGCCGGGGGCACCATGAGTCTGGTGCAGATTCCCGGCACCGAGGGTGAGTTTTTAGCGGTGCAGAATTTTTTCCCAGGGTTCAAGAGCGAGGGGGCGAAGATCGTCTGGGGCCGCAGGGAGGCGGGCGAGTGGATCATCCGGGACGTGCTTTCCCTCCCCTTTGTCCATCGGTTTGACATTCTGGAGGCCGGCGGGGTGAGGTATTTCTTTGCAGCTACCCTCTGCGGCTCCAAGAAGGAGCGGGAGGACTGGTCCGACCCCGGCAAGCTCTATGCCTGTGAGCTGCCCGACGACCTCAGTCAAGGTATCCACCCCGTCCCCATCATGAGCGGCCTCACCAAGAACCACGGGTACTGCCGGGGCGTATGGAAAGGCCGCGTGGCTGCCTTCGCCACCTGTGATGCGGGTATCTACGCCGCCCTCCCCCCGGAGCATAAGGGCGGCGAGTGGACAGTGGAGCAGGTCATGGAGGGAGCCATCGGAGAGGTAGCCCTGTGTGACATCGATGGAGACGGCGAGGATGAACTCGCCACAATTGAACCCTTCCACGGCGACGCGTTCCACATCTATAAACGGGACGGGGAGGGCTGGAAACGGGTCTACACCTATACCCGGCCCATTGAATTCGCCCACGCGGTCTGGGGAGGCAAGCTGCTGGGCCGGGGGGCCTTCGTGGTGGGCGTCCGCCGAAAAAACTGTGAGCTTTTTATGGTGCAGTACGACAAGGCGGCGGGAGAGTTTGTCACCACCGGCATTGATCAGGCCGTGGGCACCAGCAACGTGGCCGTCTTCTCCCGGCCGGAGGTCGAGGTGCTGGTGGCTGCCAACCACACCAAGAACGAGGCGGCGGTCTATCTCATCACCGAATAAGAGAAACCGGGAGGTGCTGACATTGCTGGAATCATTAAAAGAAGAGGTTCTGCACGCAAATCTCCTGCTGCCCAAGCACGGCCTCGTCACCTTCACCTGGGGCAACGCCTCGGGGATCGACCGGGAGCGGGGCCTCATGGTCATCAAGCCCTCCGGCGTGGAGTATGACGACATGAAGGCAAGTGACATGGTGGTGGTGGACTTAAACGACGGCCGCACTGTGGAGGGCAGCATGAACCCCTCCTCCGATACCCCCACCCACCTGGCGCTCTACCGGGCCTGGCCGGAACTGGGCGGCGTGGTACACACCCACAGTCGCTGGGCCACCATCTTTGCCCAAATGGGCCGGGGCGTCCCAGCGCTTGGTACCACTCACGCAGACTACTTTTACGGGGAGATCCCCTGCACCCGGGGCCTGACACCGGAGGAAATTGACGGGGCGTATGAGCGGGAGACCGGGGTGGTCATCGTCGAGCGGTTCAGGGGCCTAGCGCCCCTGGACGTCCCCGCTGTGCTGGTCCACAGCCACGGGCCCTTCTCCTGGGGGAAGAGCCCGGCGGAAGCGGTACATAACGCGGCCGTGCTGGAGGAGGTGGCCATGATGGCGTGGCACTCCCTGGACTTTGCGGGGAACACGCTCCCCGTCATGCAGCGGGAGCTTCTGGATAAGCACTACCTGCGCAAGCACGGCGCGAATTCCTACTATGGGCAGGGGACGGACCGCTGATGAAGGATTATCTGCTGGGTCTCTACGAGAAGGCCATGCCCAACACCCTCGCCATCCCTGAAAAGCTCCGCTGCGCCAGGGCGCACGGGTACGACTACATGGAGCTGAGCATTGACGAGAGCGCTGAAAAGTTGGCCCGGCTTGATATGAACGCCGCCCAGCGCCGGTCCATTGTGAACGCCATGTGGGACGAGGGCCTTCCCATCGGCAGCATCTGCCTGAGCGGGCACCGCAAGTACCCCTTGGGGAGCCCTGACGCCAAACTTCGGGCCAGGAGCCTGGAGATCATGGACAAGTCGGTGGCCCTGGCGGGCGAGCTGGGGGTGCGCACCATCCAGATCGCTGGGTACGACGTGTACTACGAAGCCTCCACCGAGCTGACCCGCGCTTACTTTCTGGAGGGGCTGCGGACCTCGGCTGAGCTAGCGGCCCGGAGCGGGGTTGTCCTAGCCTTTGAGACCATGGAGACCCCCTTTATGGACACGGTGAGCAAGGCCATGGCCTATGTGGGCACCATCGGCTCGCCCTATCTGCAGGTCTATCCCGACGTGGGCAACTGCACCAACGCCGCCAGGCTCTACGGCGGCGAGGCGGTGGCCGATCTGGAGACGGGCCGGGGCCATCTGGCGGCCCTCCACCTGAAGGAGACGCTGCCCGGCAAGTACCGGGAGGTGGAGTTCGGGGCGGGGCACGTGGACTTCAAGGCCATCGTCTCCGCCGCCCTGGCGCTGGGAGTGCGCCGGTTCGTCACCGAGCTGTGGGACGTGCCAGGTATCCTTTACGAGGAACATATCCGCAATTCCAAGTTCTTTATCGACGATATCTTCACCAGCCTTTGACGCAAGTTTAATGGACCGGCCGCGCAGTATTGCGCGGCCGGTCCATTGTATTCTCATGCTGCCATATCCAAATTTAAGTATGGGTAGATTTAAATGTGTCAAAAGGGGGCTCTGCGTATATGTTTCCCGAAGAAGGCCTTCTAAAAAATGCTCCCGAAGGCGGTGATTCGCTCGGCCAGATCGGGACGGTAGTCGGGGGCGGCAGGGTCCAGACTGTTGATGACCACGCCGTCGCTCCCTGCCCTCGCGGTGGAGTGGACGTACCGCCCGTCCCCCAGGTACATGGCCACATGGCCGGGGAAGAAAATGAGGTCCGCTGGGCGGAGAGCCTCTGGTGGAATGGGGTGGACGGGGTAGCCTTCCACAATGCGGGCGTCCCGCCAGATGATCACGCCATTCAAGAGGTAAGCCATAAAAGTGAGGCCTGAGCAGTCGATTCCCTCCGGGGTCTTGCCGCCCCAGCGGTAGGGCGCCCCCAGGTAGGAGAGGGCAGAGGAGGTGACGGCAGCCCGTAGGGCGGCCTCGTCGGTATAGGCGGGGACGCTATGATAGGGACCGAGAAAGCCCTGTCGGACGTACCCCGTTCGTCCGTCGGGGAGGAGGACGGCCTGCCAGCCGTTCTCGTCCGGATCCCCCCTGGGGGCCAGCATCGCGCCCCTGGGGAGAGTGAGGAGGACGGGGCTTTTAATGTCGGGCTGGGCTAGCACGTCGCAGACGGCGTGGAGCACCACCGCTCTGGGTCGCTCCAGCCACCGCTCCACAAGGCTGTCCCCGGCGAGGAGGCAGTCTTTGTGGGCGTAGCCCTCGTAGCCGTAGTGGGTGCGCACTCGGCGCCATCCGGCGCCCGCGTTTTCCAGAAACTCCACCTCCATACCCAGGAGGACCTCGTCGGCCCGCTCGCTGCCAAAGCCGGGGCGGAGCATGAGTGGACAGATGGGGACCATGACCAGCGCTTTCATAAAAAAACCTCCCGACGATGTACTACAGCTAAGGAACGCCGATGTATGGCATCCTATGCGCAGAAACGTTTCGGCGTGTTCCAGAAAGGGGAGTATCTTCCACCCCGTTCCAGCCGTATGAAAAAAGAAGAGCGTGACGACCTGCATTTCAATAAACGCAGGCCGTCACGCTCTTGACAATATAGAGCCGGAGAGGAGCGGGAATTATTGGACCTCGGTGTAGTTATACATTGTGTCGCCGATCAGGCGCTCGCCCACGATGGCGGTAATGGTTCCAGCGGCCGTGTGGGTCAAGGTAGCTACCCCGCTATCGTTGGTCCGGGCCCGGCCGATATATGCACCGTCCTCATAGAAGTCCACGATCATACGGGCGAGGGGGGCGGTTCCATCCTTCACCGTGACGGAGACGTTGCTGCTCCCGGTAGAGATCGTCGCTTCAGGAGTTTTACGGGCGTAGTAGCTGCTCTCGGTCTCGGTGATCATTCCGTAATACCGCCCCAGCCAGTAGGGCAGGGTGAATACGGTGCTGCAATCCAGGGAGCCGTAGGTGTAGGGCGTGCCGCGGTTTTCGCCGGTGGCAGTATAGCGGGTGAAGGGATTGCCGTTGTCCTTGCCGATGGTCATCTCGTCCAGGGGCAGGGCGTAGTTGGTCTGGGCCTTTTTGTCTCTGTTGCCTGCCTCAATATAGAACACGTCCTGCCGGTCACCCCGGACGGTGATCTGGTTGTTGCGCAGCTGGGGGGAGCGGTAGAGGTACCGTACGGCGGACTGAAGGTCTACGTCTGTCTTCTCGGGGTGGGCAAGCTGATAGAGGAAGGTGTAGAACGGGTTCTCCTCCCGCTCCTCCTGCCCCTCATACCACTGATCGTATGCGGCAACGATCTTGGCGAGGCGGTCATTGTTCTTTTCCAACGTGACCAGGGCATACACAGGGAACCAGCCCAGTTCCTCGTCGGAGTAGTTCACATACTGGGTCCAGTCCGCGTGGAGAGCGTTGTTGAAGATCTTGTTGCCGGGGGTATACTCCCGGACGGGCGCGTTATCATTTTCGTCGTAGGCGTCGGTTGCCTGGCGCACAACGCGGCGCTCCACATACTCCAGTGCCATGTCCATGTAGCCCTTCCCATTTACGTAGGAGTCGGGGTCATTGGGGTTCCCGCCGCCGGAATAGGGGGATTCAAAGCACTGGTCATACGCCAGGTTATAGGTGGCGGTTCTAGCGGTATCACCCTCGCCGTCGGCGATGTAGGCGGCAATTTTCAGGGCGGACATGACCTCCAGGGCATTCAAAGGGCCGTCCTCGTATCCATATGAGAGCATGTCGTCGCCATCTTCATTCACGCCTACGTTGTCGGTGAGCCATAGCTCCTGGGCCTTCATTACATCCGTGCTGTCGTTAAAGTAGCGGGCGAGCCAGCGGGACCACTGGGTGGATTTGCCCGTGGCGTCTACGATGTAATAGCGGTCGTCCTCCAGGATGAGGTCGGTCATGCGCAGGGCGGCTTCGGCAATAACGTCCTTGAGCTCGCTGTCTCCGGGCTCGTCGCAGAGGTAGCGGTATGCTGTGAGGAAGAGGGCATAGTGGCCGTCCACCTCGTCGGAGGAGGTGTCCGCCTTATAGACGATCTGCTCCATGTCGACCTTACCGTCCTTGATGGCGCTGTCGGGGAAGAGATCGTTGAAGATGGTGGGAATCTCCTCATAGACTGGAGCCGTGAGGCGGAACTTGATTCTCGCGTCGTTGTCCGTAATAGCTGTGGTGGGGGCAGTATAGCTTTTCTTGATGTTCACGCCTTCCACCATCAGCGGATATACCTGGTTTCCGTTGTTGGAGTAGATATCGATGCCCAGCTTATTGCCGTCGGCACGGGTCTCGTTGAAGGTGTCGATAGAGGACTGGCTTAAGCCCAGACCATTGTAGTCGGTATCGTTGGGGAAAATCTGGGAGCCCTTTTTATCCATGGCGTCCTTTGTGATGCGCACCTGGGCAATGCCGATGGGTGTACCGTCCTGTTTTAACTCATCGATAATGGGATCGGGGTATTCCTCGCCATCCAGCATGTTTATTTCAAACCAGAAACCGTTGGTGGTCTGTAACCCACCAGACCCCGGCTGGGCCGCGGTCTCGCTCTTGAGCATGTAGGATCGGCAGGGGAAACCGTTGCCGCGGCCGGAGATATAGTCCAGCAGCAGTACGGCCTTGGTGGCCCGGGTGGCGGCCGCCTTGGCGGCGGCAATCTCAGCGGCGGACGCGTTTTCTTCCTTGAGGGTCTGGTAGCGGAGGATCTCACCCATGGCGTACATAGCGGTCCAGAGGCCGTCGTTATCGTTGGTGCTGACGCTCGTCTGGGTGTACTCGCCGGTGGTGGGATTATAGGAGTAGCTGTTGTTGTCAGAAATCATGCCCCGGCGGTCGTTCACGTCGGTAATCATTTTCTCGTAGAAGTAGGTGCGGTCCTCCAGGGTCATCACGGGCATCTTGATGTGTACCGAGCCCAGGGAGTTGAGCACCCAGACACCGCCGTCCTCATCGGCGGCCAGGCCTGTAACTTTGTCGTCTCCACCATACAGGTAGCGGTTACCGGAGAAATACTGGACAATGTCCCGGGAGTCGGTCTCGGAGAGATCCAGGCGCATAAGGCCGTTTTCCGTGCCAACCCAAATGGCCCCGTCCGTCGCCTTTACCGCACAGGTGACGTCGCCGATGGCGGCGGCGGGCAGGAAGGTCAGTGCGTCGCTGTTGGTGACCCACGCCACCCCATCAGGGGTCTGTGTGGCGAAATAGTCCATGATTTTCGTGGGTGCGGCCTCCAACTGGATGGGCTGGTAGGCACTTGAGGCAGCCGAGGCGGGTACCATCGCGACGGTGGAGGCCAGCATGACCCCGGACAACGCCAGAGAGAGGATGCGCGTTCCAATCTGTCTGAATTTCATATGTAGTTCCTCCTTCCTTATGATGCTTTGATCTTTGTCACGCCGTCCTCAGTCACGAGGTAGACGAACTTTGCGCTCTCATCGTACACCAGGAGAAGGGGCGCGCCCGCGCTGAGTTCCTCGGCGGTGTAGCTCTTGATAACTGCGCCGGTGCTCATATTTACGCAGTCCATGCCGCCCGTTTTGTAGGCGAGGTAGAGACGGGTGCGGTCAGCGGTCATGTAGGAGGCGGACACATTGCGGAGGGAGGGGAAGATGGAGGGCTCCAGCGTGAAGTCCTTGTTGACGAAGGTCGTGGAGTTGGAGAGCGTCAGGGCGGATATTGCGCTGTCGTTGTCCGTGCCGTAGGCGGGATCGGCAAGGAAGGCCAGGAACTGTTTCACCGTGCCTTGGGCGCCGGTGTTTTTAAACTGGCTGTCCACTTCGTTGTAGGTGTAGAGCTGGATTGCGGGGACGGTGGTGCCGCCGTCGCTCCCGCCGCTGCCGCCGGTGCTTGTTGAACCCTTAGGTACCGTGACGGTGCTGCCGCCGGAGACGGCAATGGTGCCAGCGGTGGTGCCGGTGGCGCCGGAGGCGGCCGTTACGACGGTGCCGGGGATGGAAACGGCGCAATTATCTCCGTTGGCGGTCACGGCCTTGACCGTGCCGGAGCCGGAGAGGGTGGCGCTATTGCTGTTGACGACGACCAGCCCGAGGGAGGAGCCGCTGGCCACGTTCACTGCGGGACCAGCGCTAAGAAGCACCGTATCGCCGGAGACGGAGGAGGTCCCCTTCAGGGAGAGGGCGGAACCGCCGCGCACGACCAGGCGGCCCTTGACGGTAACATTCTCCAGAGTGACGGTGCCGGCGTTCACACCGTCGCCGATGTAGAGGTCTCCTACAATGACCACATCCTTCAGGTGGAGATCCTGCCCAGTGAGCATGACATTGGTGCCGGATACCTCGGTGATGACGGCGCCATCTTTCGCCGCGATATAGCAGTCAATGGCGCGCTGCATGACGGTGACAAACTCGGCACGGGTAATGGTGTCCTGAGGCCGAAGTCCGGCATCGCCGCCGACGACCAGGCCCGCATCTACCAGTGCGGTCATGCTGCTCCTGGCCCAGTCCGCCACGGCGCTGCTGTCAGCGAAACGGCTCAGCGTATCTGCGTCCCCGCCGGTGAGGGCAAGGGCGCGGGCCAGCACGGTAAAGGTCTCCTGCCGGGTGATGGGGTCGGTGGGGCGCAGCATTCCGCCGCTTCCCTGCAAGATTTCCATTTGGACCGCTTTCGCCATGTCGGAAGCGTACCAGGCGCCCGCGGGCACGTCGGACACTTGGGAGAGGTCGGCGGTGGCGGTTGCCTGAACGGCGCGGGCCATGATGGCGGCCAGTTCCGAGCGGGTCAGCAAGCCGTTGGGCATCAGCTTGCCGTCCGCGCCTCGAAGCAGTCCATTATCCGCTGCGTCGGCGAGTGCTTGCTGGGCCCAGTGCCCCTCGGCGTCGGAAAATACGGCCGCCGCCGCGGGGAGACCGGCTATGCCGCACATGAGGGCGAGACAGAGAACGCATGAGGCAATTCTGGGGAATCGTTTCATGTATAAACCTCCTTATTAAATTGTGATAGTGCACAATCAGATTCTTCCATAGCTCGGGCTGCTTGTCTATAAAACCTAAGGCCGTATTTCTTCGCTAATTTGTGGCAAAATTAAATTTGCGTTCCAATTTACGGATTTTTACCATAAAAACATTTTTGCCATATTGATGTGGCAAAAATTAGAGATATCACAATGTCGACAAAACAATTTGGATCCTCTATGCTTTGATTATTGAATGTGACGTATCGCCCGCGAAGAACCGATGAATACAGGAGACTTGCAATGGTAGAACACACTCGTCAGCGTATTATTTTTGAGTCGTCCTATCTGCTGGACGCGGAGGGCTATGTCTCCCTGGAGGAATTGGCGAAGGCGGCGCTGGTCTCCAAGCGCACAGTGCAGAACGACCTGGATCAGCTATGCGAGTGGCTGAAGGAAAACCAGCTGTCGGAGCACATTACCGTACAGCGTAAGAGCGGCAGCGGCATCCTCCTGTCCCTGACCGGCCTCACCAGGGAGGAGGCCAAACGACGGCTCTCCGCCGACGCCATCGAGCTAAAGACCCAGGGAAACTATGAGCGGAGGCTGGAGATCATCAAGCTGCTGCTCTTCTCCAAGGACGCGCTGACCATCCAGTTTTTTGCCGACCAGTTTTATGTCAGCAAGAACGTGATTCAAAAGGACCTGGACTGGATCGGGAAGTGGCTTTCCCGTTACCGGCTCTCTGTGGGGCGCTACCGCAGCCGGGGCATTGTGCTGGTGGGGGATGAGATCGACCGGCGCAGCCTGATCGCCGAGATGATGGACACCTCCAGCGCACCGGACACCGGGCAATACGCCATTCCCGAATTCTCGGACGTGGTCAGCCTGCTCCGGCTGGATCTAGATAAGTTCTATGGCTCTATACACCGCAACTCCAGAATCGACGTGGATAAGCTGGCCGACATCATTCGGAGTGCGGAGTGCCGTTACGGTTTTCAGCTGGCGGACACCTATTACACCGGACTTCTGGTCCATCTGTCCATCGCGGTGGAGCGCCTCACCGGCGGGCTGGGGGTGGTGTCCTCCCAAGATGTTCCGGACAGGATCCTGCGGGGGCGTGAGGGAGAGATCGCGTCCTACATCTCTCGCGAAATCAGCGAAAGCTTCGGTGTTGTGGTTCCGCAGAGTGAGGAAAGCCTGATCTGCATCCACATTGTAGGCGCAAACATCAATTCAGACGCCGGGGACCTCTCCTATGGCGAGGACATGGAGCTTTTCTCCAAAAAGGTGATCGCTCTGGTGGAGCAGCTCACCGGCATCCCTTTCTCCGGCGACGAGATTTTGCAGCAAGGGCTGGCAATGCACATCAAGACCGCCACCTTCCGGCTGCGGGCGGGCCTGAATCTGAAACGCGGCTGGCCTGAGGGACTGCTGAAGCGGCAGGACCCGTTGCTCTGCTACGCGGTGTGGGCCGCGTCCAGCCTCTATGGCGTCATCTTCTCCGTGCGACCCAACCAGGAGGAGCTGGCCGCTCTCTGCGCGCATTTTTCTCTTTCCATCCGGCGGCAGCAGCGAACGCTCCAATGCCTGGTGGTGTACGGCGGCGGTGTCATGAATGCCCTCCGTCTGACGGAGGCGCTGAAGAGGTATGACGCCCAGCTCACTGTAGAGGATTGCTGTACGGTCAGCCAGCTCCGGCGCTTTTCCCCGCTCTCTTCGGGCAAGTATCAACTGGTGGTCTCCAACGTACCCGTGGAGGCTGGTACAGTACCCCTGTTCCTGGTATCCAACAAGCTGCGCAGAGCGGAGCTTGAGCCTCTTGAGGAATTTTTGAAGAGCGCGGTGCTCCGGCAGCCCATCCCTTATGGCGGAGCTGTACTTCCCGTCGTCTCCTTTGCCGCGGAGTGCGCCTCACCCGACGCCGTGATGGAGGTTCTGTCCGACCACCTTACCCGTATGGGATACTGCCAGGAGACCGCTGTGGCGGAGCTGCTGGAGCTGGAGTGCGAGGGGCGGGCCTTTCTCTGGGCGGGATGCTTATACTATCTTATTCTTCTGGACGACAAGGATAGAGAGCAGGTCTTTCGTTTGAAACTGAAAAATAAGCTTGAGATCTGCGGCCAGGAGGTGTCCCAGGTATTACTGCTGGCGGCGCGAAAAAACAGCTTGCTTACCAAATCCCCTTCCGAGCTGGCGCCGCCCTTCCGCATGCTATGGGAGATGGGCGGGGCGGGACTTTCGGATCAGTAGGAGGACAATATGGAAATCTATATTAAAGGCCGGGGCGCATGCCCCGGTATCGCGTTGGCACCGCAGCTTGTACTGGAGGATGCCTCCGACCATGAGATACCCCCCCGCGCCATCCCAGCGCCTCAGGCGGAGATACAGCGGTTTTACGCCGCGCTTGCCGAGACGGCAGCCGCCATCCAGCGCAGCCTTGACACGGTGGAAAAGACCATCGGCAAGGCGGAGAGTGAAATTTTTGAGGCGCAGCTGCTCATGCTGCGGGACCAAACGCTGACCAAAGAGGTTGAAGGGAGGATACGCCGCGACAAGGTGTGCGCCGAATGGAGCTTTTTGCAGGCCATCGACCAGCGCATACATATGATGTCTGCGGTAAACAGCGACTACCTGCGGGAGAGGGTACTGGATTTGAGGGATATCAAGCGCCAGATACTGGAGCGGCTGTCCCCGCCGCGGGAGGAAGAGCGTTCCTCCGGGGCCGTCATCCTGGTGGCCCGCGAAATCATGCCCACGCAGCTAATTCGTTTCTCCGCCGGGACGGTGCGGGGGCTGGTGATGGAGGAGGGCGGAGCCACTTCCCATACCGTGCTCCTCGCCGCCGCCATGGGGGTGCCGTGTGTGGTAGGTGCGCCCGGGGTACTGGGGCACAGCCGCAGCGGTGCCATGTCCCTGGTAAACGGGACTACGGGTGAAGTTGTTCTAGAGCCCGGTCCTGAACGGGTGCTCAGCTATGAGCGGGAGCAGGAGACTCAGACGCGTCGGCGGGAGAGCCAGGAGGCCTTTCGCGGTCTCCCTACCCGAACGGGGGACGGACGGACCATACGGCTCCTATGCAATATCGCCTCCCAGAAAGAGGCTGCCGAGGTGGTTACCCAGGATGGGGAGGGCGTCGGTCTTTTCCGCTCTGAATTCCTCTACCTGGGGGATAGGCTCCCCACGGAGGAGGAGCAGTATGCTATCTATGCAGATGCGGCCAGAGCCCTGGAGGGCCGGCCCCTGGTCATACGTACCCTGGACGCAGGGGGAGACAAGCAGATTCCATGCCTGCACATGGAGCAGGAGCTCAACCCCTTTATGGGGCTGCGCGCCATTCGGTACTGCCTGGGGCATCCGGAGGTATTCAAGCCGCAGCTTTCCGCCATCTTGCGAGCAGCAGCCGGGGCGGATATACGTGTCATGTTCCCTATGATCGCCACCATGGACGAGCTGCGCCAGGCCAAGGGCTTGGTGAATCAGGTGAAAGACGAGCTGCGCTTGGCAGGGCGGCCGTTCCGGGAGGATATCTCTATCGGGATGATGGTGGAGATTCCCTCCGCCGCGGTCATGGCGGACCAATTTATCCGCGAGGTGGATTTCTTCTCTATCGGGACCAATGACCTCTTGCAGTATCTCTGCTCGGCGGACCGCGGGAATCCCCAGACCGCCTATCTCAACGACCCCTGTGAGCCGGCGCTGCTGCGTATGGTGAGCAATGTCATCCGCCAGGCGAACCAAGCGGGGAAAGAGGTCTCTATCTGCGGGCAGACGGCCCAGGACCCGCTGCTGATTCCTCTGTGGCTGGCGATGGGAGTGGATAAGCTAAGCGTGAGTTCCATCAACGTGCTGGCCCTGCGGCAGCAGATTGCGGGGGTGGACTGCGGCGTATGGCGGCAGCGGCTCGATGAGGTCCTGGCCCTTCCGGGCGCGGCGGAGGTTCGCGCCTGCTTGAGCCGTTTTCATCAATAAAGACAGCGTGAGGGAGGGGTTGGGCACCCAGCCTAAAAGCTGTTTTTATACACAAGGCCTGTGGTAGTGCACAAGGTATTTGTGGTAAAGAAGGTCGATCTATGGAAATCGCGAGCGTACAGGTAAAAAACAAGATGGGGCTGCACGCCAGACCCATCGCCAAGCTGGTAAAGGTATCCGAGTCTATTAGCTCCATCGTCAAGCTGCGCACAGCGCGGGCTACGGCGAACATCTCAAATATATATGAACTGATGGCGCTGGGGCTGGAATGCGGCGACCAGGTGGACGTTCTCGTCGAGGGCGGCGACGCCGTAAGCGATCTCGCCCACATCAAGGAACTGTTTGAAACCAGCTTTGGAGAGGAATGACAGGGCAAAATCATATTTGTATTGGAGGAGAAACATGGACACCAATCTTGTGGCGTTCTCGCTGATCGCTGAAGCGGGAAACGCGAAAAGTCTGGCGATTCAGGCCATCAATCAGGGCCTAAACAGGGAGTTTACGCAGGCGGAGGACTCCATCGAGGAGTGTGAGCAGTCCCTCATCGCCGCCCACGGCAAGCAGACCGAGCTGCTCCGCGGGGAGATGGCGGGTCAGAGTGCGGAGGTGACCTTGATGATGGTCCACGCGCAGGACCACTTGAATGGCGCCCTGTTGCTCAAGGATTTGTCGAAACTCCTGCTGAAGATGAGCCGTCAGATCGCCGCGTTGGAAGGAGAGAAAAATCAGTGACAAAAATTCTTCTTGTCTGTTCCGAGGGAATGTCCACCAGCATGCTGGTGCAGAAAATGCGTGAGGCGGCCGATAAGCAGGGCGTCGAGGCCGATATCAACGCTGTGGCCGAGGTAGCGCTCAAAAAGCACATCGCGGGCACCCAGGTGCTTTTGCTGGGGCCGCAGGTGCGCTACCTGTTCGACCGGCTGGCCGCCGAGTATACCCCTGCCGGGGTCCATGTCGCCGTGATCGACATGGTGGACTACGGCCGTATGAACGGCGAGGCCGTTTTGAAAAAAGCATTGGAATTCGTCCAAAAATGACCCGCACCCAAAATAAATTACTTGGGGAATGAGACGTTTTAGAGAGGATGAATACTGTGAAAAAACTGTTTGAAGAGAAATTCTTTGGGATTGCCACAAAAATTGCCAACCAGCGGCACCTGCTGGCGGTACGCGACGGCCTCGTTTTGGCCATGCCCCTGCTGATCGTAGGGTCCCTGTTCATCATCATCGGCGACTTCCCGCTGGACGCATACCAGAACTTTATGATGGGCCTCCTGGGCGAGGGCTGGAGCGACTTCGTGTGGAACGATGTGTTCCCGGCCACGGTCAATCTGCTGGCGCTGATCGCCGTCTTCGGCATCGCCAAGTCTTTGGTGGATAGCTATGAGGTGGACGGCATGCCCGCCGGTGTCATCGCCCTGGCTGCCTTCTTCCTTATCAACACCATGGACGCGGAGGCATGGGCCTGGAACGCCGACCTGTTCGGCTCCGGCAATCTGTTTGTGGGCATGATTGTGGCGCTGCTGTCCGGAGAGCTCTACCGGGTCATCGTGCAGAAAAAGCTGGTCATCAAGCTGCCCGGCTCGGTGCCGCCCTCGGTTTCCCGGGCATTTACCTCCCTGGTGCCCGCCCTCGCCATTTTGGTGAGCGCGCTGGTCATCAAGCTCCTCTTCCGCCTGACCCCCTTTGGCGATCTGCCCACCTTCATCACCGAGATGGTGAAAGCACCCCTCACCCTGGCGGGCACCTCCTATCCCGGCAGCGCGCTGGCCGTCCTGATGGAGCAGCTCCTGTGGTCCCTGGGCATCCACGGCTCTTCCATTGTCACGTCTGTCATGGAGCCCATCTGGCTCAACGCAAACCTTGAAAACCTGGCCGCCTTCCAGGCCGGCCTGCCCCTGCCCCACATCATCACCCAGACCTTTATCGAAAACCTCCTGTGGATCGGCGGCTCCGGCACCACTTTGCCTGTGGTCGTCTACATGCTGATTTTCGCCAAGTCCAAGACCCTCAAGCAGGTAGGCCGTCTGAGCATCGCCCCCGGCCTCTTCAATATCAATGAGCCGGTGGTCTTCGGCCTCCCCATCGTCATGAACCCGTTCCTGATGATTCCCTTCATCCTGTCCCCTCTGGTGGTGCTTACCATCTCCTATTTCGGCATGTTTTTAAACATATTCCCGCGCATGGCGGGACTCACCATCCCATGGACCACACCCTACTTAATCAGCGGATACCTGGCCACCGGCGCACACATCGGCGGTGTGATTTTACAGATATTAAACTTTGTGGTCGCTTTCCTCATCTGGCTTCCCTTTATCCGCAGCTGGGATAAGAGAAACCTGATCATGGAGGCCCAGGAAGTAGCCGTGTAACCCGGCGGATGGGAAAGGAGAGCGCACATGAGAGAGTTTTTGCAGCATCTTTTCACCCGTGAACGCACCGCGCGTATTTGGGCCGGACTCATAGACCTGGGGATCCTGGCCGTGCTTTTGGCCCTGTGCGCGCTCCTGACCGGGCAGCCAGACTTCAAGGGAGTGGCCGACTCGTTCCGTGCCGTCTCCGCCTTTACCGGCGATACCGCTGGGCTACAGAAGCTGGTCACCGCGAGTGCGCTCCAGTTTCAAGGGGCCTTTGTCCTCTGCCTCTGGACGGCCTTCCTGTACGAGGTTTTCTTTACACTCCTGCCAGGGGGCGGAACGCCGGGCAAGCGGCTGATGGGGTTGAGGCTTGTACCCGTCAAAAACGGGAGGAACTACCTCCTGACCGCATGGAAGGTTGTTGTCAGGAGCGGCGTGAAGTATTTGTCACTCTACCTCTTTCAGGGGTTCCCCTTTCTCATGTCCGTCCTCTACATCTTCGCCGACGAGCAGAACCGGGCTGGGCATGACCGAGCCGCCCGTTTGAAGGTGGTGCGGCGTTCCGCGGTCTCCGAGCCGCTGGTAAAACCGGTCTAGGAAAGGGAGAGAGTGCTGTTATGGTGAAACCACTACTGGTGGGGATCGACGGCGGGGGGACCAAGACCAGGGTGATGGCCCGCCGGGTCGGTGAGTTCAGACCGCTCCTGGACCGGGCCTACCCTGAGAGCAACTACCAGAGCATCGGTATGAGTGCCGTGACACGGGTTCTCGGCCTGATACTGGACGATTTGAGACCTTTTTTTCCGCCGGACCACAGAGAAGTCTCACTAGCCATGGGGATGGCGGGCATCGACCGGGAGAGCGACGTGGAGCTCTATCTCGCCGCCCTGCGGGAGCTGGGCTACGAGGGGCGGGCTGTCGCCTGCAACGACGCCCGCATCGCCCTGATGGGGGCCCACGGCGGCGATGTGGGAGCCATTGTGATCTGCGGCACCGGCTCCATCGCCACCGGCCTCACGGCGGATGGAAGAGAGCTCCGAGCCGGAGGCTGGGGCGCCTTGGCGGGCGACGAGGGCAGCGGATACCGTCTGGGTATCGAGGGCATCTCGGCGGTGTTTCGCGCCTACGACGGGAGCGGAGCTGAGACCGGGCTGACCCGGCAGCTCCTCGCCCTCTACGGAAAGACCACGGTCCCCGACCTGCTGGATGTGCTTGACGGCGGGGACGGCTTGCCCGTCCGCGCCGTTGCCGCCGCGGCCCGGCCCGTGCTGGAGCTCTCAGAGACCGATGGCGTCTGCCGGGAGATCGTCCGTCGGCAGGCCGCGGCTTTGGCTGGGGTGGCGGGCGCTCTCGCCTCCCGGATGGGCCGGCCGGATTTTCCGCTGGCCCTGATGGGGGGACTGCTGCGAAACGTCCCCGGCTATGCTGACCTCTTTTTAACAAATTTAAAATCGGCATACCCCGATATCAATATCACCTCTCCCCAGGGAGACGCGGCCCAGGGCGCATTGCTGCTGGCGGAGCGCCTTTACGGACAGGGGCGCTGGAAAGGAACAGACCTATGAAGAAAGAACTGAAACTGGCCGTAATCGGCGGTGGGAGCAGCTACACGCCCGAGCTCATTGAGGGCATCCTGCAGCGGAAAGACTGCCTGCCGGTGCGGGAGCTCTGGCTGGTGGACATCCCCGAGGGGGAGCGCAAGGTAGAGATCATCGCCGGGCTTGCCCGCCGCATGGCCGAGGCCGCCGGGGTGGAGTTGGAGGTGCACGCCACCATGGACCGCCGCGCCGCCATCGCCGGGGCCGACTTTGTTGTCAGCCAGTTCCGGGTGGGCGGACTGGACGCAAGGGCGAAGGACGAGAGCATCCCCCTCAAGTACGGCATCATCGGGCAGGAGACTACCGGACCGGGCGGTTTCTGCAACGCCATGCGCACCATCCCGGTTTTGATGGATATCTGCCGGGAGATAGAGGAACTCGCCCCCCAGGCCTGGCTCATCAATTTTACAAATCCCTCGGGCGTTAACGCCGAGGCCATCCTCAACTACACAAAGGTGCGCTCCATGGGGCTGTGCAACGTACCCATCTGCATGAAACGGGATCTTGCCAAGCTGCTGGAGGTTGAGCCAGAGCGGGTGGACGCCGACTTTGTGGGGCTGAACCACATGACCTTTGTCCCCGCGGTCTACCTGGACGGGGAGAACATTCTCCCCCGCATCCTGGACCTCTATGTCCATGGTAAAGAGGGCCCCATCCATCAGAAACTGGAGGCCATCTCCGACATCGTCTGGGACAAGGAATTTCTTTCGGCCATGGGGATGCTCACGAGCCCCTACCACCGCTACTACTACGCGGGTGCCAAAATGCTGGCGGAGGAGCAGAGCGACATGGCGAGCCGGGGCTCCCGGGCCATGCAGGTACAGAAGATAGAGGAGGAGCTCTTTGAAATTTACGCCGACCAGAAGCTCCATGAGAAACCAAAGCAGCTGGAGCAGCGGGGCGGCGCGTACTACTCCGAGGCCGCCGTCTCCCTCATTGATGCCATCTATAACGACCGGATGGAGGTCCACACGGTGAATATTCAAAACCGGGGGGCAATTACCGGACTGGATTATGATGCCGTTATAGAGACCAATGCCCTCATCGGGCGGCGGGGCGCGGTCCCTCTGACCATCGGGAAGATACCGGTGCGGATCTCCGGCCTTATCCAGGAGGTCAAGGCGTACGAGCAGCTCACAGCCAAAGCCGCGGTGGAGCGCAGCTACACGGGGGCCCTTATGGCTCTGATGAGCAACCCTTTCATGAACGACTACGCCACTTCGAAAGCCATGCTGGACGAGATGATCGCAGCCCACCCGGGCTATTTGGGCGACCTGCGTGATTGAAGAATAGAACGGGAGGCAGTAGTATGCTGATTATCAGTACTCCGCTGAAGGCGGACCAGGTGAAAGAGGTGCTGGATGGCTATCAAAAGGACGGGGTGACAATCCGGTTCCTCCAGAAGGACGGCATGCGCCTGCGTTTTGAGGTAACAGGGGTAAAGGGATACGATGCCACGGACCTTGCAAAGTCCATCATACGCAGCCATGAATTCGGCAACGCCCTATACTTCAGCGCCATGTGGCAGGACTGAGGACATGCAAGAAAGAGCAGTTTATCCTGATGGATAAACTGCTCTTTCTCACTGTAGAGCCTCATTTTTATATCTAAAGAACTCCGGAGATCGCTCTATACACCGGAGGAAAGATATGGTATGCTTTTAAAAAGTCCTAATTATCGGACAGATTCCCTGCTGCTATATAGATTGGAAAGAGGGGGTGCCCTATGGCGAGAGGGGCCAACCAAAAGCTCAAGCTGCCCCTGCTGGAGCGGACGCTGCTGCGGGAGACCGACGAGGAGCATCCCGTGACAGTGCCTGAGCTCATCTCCGCGCTGGAAAGGTACGGGATTGCCGCCGAGCGCAAGAGCATCTACGACGATATGGAGGCCCTGCGGGAGCTGGGGCTGGATGTGCAGAGCCGTAAGGGCCGTACGCCTGGCTGGTTTGTGGGCGAGCGGGACTTTCAGCTCCCTGAGCTCAAGCTGCTGGTGGATGCGGTGCAGTCGTGCAAATTCATCACGGCCCGGAAGTCGGCCGAGCTTATCCGCAAGCTGGAGTCCTTCGCCAGCCGTCACCAGGCCCGGGCCCTCCAGCGGCAGGTCTATGTTTCCGGCCGGGTGAAGACCATGAACGAGAGCGTCTACTACTCCATCGACAAGCTGCACTCGGCCATCGCGGCGGGGCATGCGGTGACATTCAAGTACTTTGAGTACAACGTCCGTAAAGAGAAGGTCTTCCGCCGGGAGGGGAAACGCTACCAGGTCAGCCCCTACGGGCTCATCTGGGACAATGAGAACTACTATTTGGCGGGGTACGACCACTTAAACGGCGACCTGCGCCACTACAGGGTGGACAAAATGGCGGAGCTGGCCGTGACGTGCCTGCCCCGGCAGGGGAGTGAGGTGTTCACGGACTTCGACATCGCATCCTATTCGCAGAAACACTTCGGCATGTTCCGGGGCCGGGAGGGGCGGGTTACCCTTCGATGTGAGAATTCCCTGGTGGGCGTGGTGCTGGACCGCTTCGGACAGGAGGCTATGCTGGTGCCCGATGGGGAGGGGTACTTCACAGTCACGGTCCCGGCGGTGGTGAGCCCCCAGTTTTTAGGCTGGCTCTTTGGCTTGGGCGCGGGAGTCAAGCTGCTTGCCCCCGACTGGGCTGCAGAGGAGCTGGAGAAACAGCTGGCCGCGGTGCGGGGGCAGTATATGAGGACAGATGATTAAAAGCAAGCCGGGCGGTAAATAGCCCGGCTTGCTTTTTTGGTCAGATGGAGTCGATGAAAAGGGAGATAAAGTGCAGAGCGGCCCCGGCGGCGATGGCCTCGGTCTTGTAGGAGCAGACGCGCAGATAGTCCCCGTCGCTTTCAAAGGAGTTAAGGAGGCGGGCGCGCCCGCGTACCTCGTCCATGTAGTCTCCGATGTACTCGCCTACATAGCCGCCCAGGACCACGGGGCAGTCAAAGAGCATGTTGAGGTTGTTGACGGTGAGGGCCAGATGATCCAGATACTGGTCCCATGTGGCGAGGGCTTTTTCGTCCCCGGCGCTCAGAAGGTCGAAGAAGGAGGCCAGGCTTCCGTCGGTAAGGGAAGACAGCTCAGTGGCCGCAAGGTACGCGTCCACGCAGCCGTGCTGCCCGCAGTAGCACTTGCGCCCGCCGGGGATGATGGTGATATGCCCCACCTCGCCGCTGCGCAGGTGCTGCCCGGCGTAGACCTTCCCGTCGATGACCACCGAGCCACCCACGTTGTTAGAGAGCATGAGGTAGAACGCATTCACGCTGCCGCCGGTGGTCCAGCTCTCTGCAAGCCCGGCGGCGTTTGCATCGTTAAAGAGGGCGGTGGGGAAGGGGATGTACTTGGAGAACTCGGCGCAGGTGGCCCCGGTAAAGGTCAAAATCTCACCGTAGAAGACGGTCTGGTGGTCAGCGGTCACGAGGCCCGGCACGCCGATGCCCACGCCTAAAATGCGATCGGCCGCGAGGCCAGCGTCACTGGCGGCCTGCTCCACCAGCGTGCCCAAATGGCGGTAATAAGCGTCCGTGCGCTCAAACTTCTGTCGGATCCTGGTGCGGGAGATGACTGCGCCCGTCAGATCCACCATGACGACGGTGATGTGGTTGCGGGTGATGTCGAGCCCGATGGAGACCCGGGCGTCCCGAACGATGTCGTAGGTCTTGGCCCGGCGCCCTCCTGTGTTGCCGATGCTGCCCGACTCGTCTACAAGCCCCTCGTCCTGAAGCTCATTGACGTTCTGGGTCACCGTGGGCAGGCAGAGCTGGAGTGTGGAGACGATGTCCTGTTTGGTCATGCCGCTATTCTGGCGCAGGAGTTGAAAGATGTTTGTGTGGTTGAGCTTTTTGATCTCCATATTGGCAGTTTTCTTTTGCATGGCGACCCTCCTATAAACTACGAGAGATAAACGTAGATGTTTTATAAAATGATTTTATAAAATAAGTATACACACTTTTTTGTTTTTTACAAGCCCTAAGATAAAAGAGGGTTGTGAAAAAATTGGCGTGGGAATTCAATAAAAAAACAAAAAATAGGATTGACAAATTTGCGCAAGATGCCTATAATAACAAATGCAAATTCGTTTTAGTAATTGAATTAAAAAAACGAGTGTAAAGATTAGACAAAATAAGGAAACGAGAGGGGTGAAAACCGGCGCATAGAAGGCAAGCTCTGTCACAATTGAGAGAAAGCGAGGAGAAATCATGGTAACAGGTATTATCGTAGTTGTCATCTTCCTGGTTATGGCGGCCCTCATGATGTCCAAAAAGCTGCCCGCGCTGCTGGCGCTGCCCATTATGGCGGTGCTGATCGGCGTGGCGGGCGGGCTGCCCCTCAAGGGCGACGAGGGTATTCTGACTTTCGTCCTCTCCACGGGCGCGACCAAGCTGGCCGGAACCTATGTGGCCATCCTCTTTAGCTGCTGGCTCAGCCAGATCCTCTACCGCACCGGCGTCACCGACACCATAATTAAAAAAGCCGCCGAGCTGGGCGGCGATAAGCCCTTCATCGTTGCCCTGGGCCTGTGCATCGTCACCACCTTCCTCTTCATGGTGCTCTTTGGCACCGGCGCTGTGGCCATGGTGGGCGCGGTGGTGCTGCCCATTCTGCTGTCGGTCGGAGTTCCCCCTGTAGTGGCATGCAACGCATTTCTGGCCGCAATGTGCGGCGGCTACTGCCTCAACCCCGCCAATATCTCCGCCATCGCCAACATCACCGGCGTCTCCATGGATCAGATGACCCTCTGTGCCGGCATCCTGACAGCCGCGTGCGTTCTCTTCTTTATCGTGTATCTGGCCTGGAACTTCAAGCGCAACGGCATGAAATTCGCCTTCGCCGCCCCTGTGGAGCAAGAGAAGGACGAGGCCGAGGAGCGGCCCCATCTCACCGGCATCCGGGGGCTGCTTGCCTGCGCGACCCCGCTGGTGGTGGTGCTTGTCATGCTCGTCTTCCGCCTGGACGCCATTCCCATCTTCCTCATTGGCATTATCTGGGCCATCGTTTTCACCGTCAAGGGCAAGTGGGGCAAATATTCCAGCATGCTGGTCCAGTCCTGCTATGAGGGCTTTAAGGACGGTGCGCCTACCGCCGGCCTCATGTTCGGCATCGGCATGATCATCAACGCCATGACCGCCCCCACCACCCAGGCTGCCATCCGGCCTTTCATGGAAATGATTACCCCCCGCACCGCCGTGGCCCTGGTCATCTTCGTCTGCGTACTGGCCCCCCTGGGCCTGTACCGCGGGCCGTTTAACCTGATGGGCCTGGGCGCGGGCCTTGCCGCCAGTATGGTGGCTGTCAACGCCGTGCCCGTGGCCGCCCTGTCTGCCGTGTTCTATGCCGCCTACCGCTGGCCTTCTCAGTCCTGCCCCACCTCCACCCAGGTGGTCTGGGCCTCCAACTTTGTGGGATATGATCCCGTCACCACGACCAACAAGGTCTTCCTTGCCAACTGGGTTGTGACCGCCATCACCGTTATCATTATGGTAGCCCTTTACTTCTAATAGAAACCCTTCAACACTTATATCGTCCCGTTGAAAAACGCGTAATCCGGGGCGCGGAGGAACATCCCCCGCGCCCCGGACCGTGACAAAGAAAAGAGAAATATCTTCAATCAGAATACTTGGGAGAACGCGCTATGAAAGTTAGAATCGGAATCGACGTTGGCGGCACCTTTACCGACGCGGTAGCCATCAACGATGAGACATATGAGCTGGTGGGCAGCGTGAAGATGCCCACCACCCACGAGGCAAAGGAGGGCGTGGCCGCCGGTATCGTACAGGTCCTGCACAAGGTTATGGCCGACTGCAGCCTCGCCCCGGAGGATGTGGTATTTATCGCCCACGGCACCACCCAGGCCACCAACGCCCTCCTGGAAGGCGACGTGGCCCGGGTAGGCATCGTTACGCTGGGCAGCGGCGTCCAGGGTCTTAAATCCAAGAGCGACACCAACATTGGGGACATCGAGCTGGCCGCCGGGAAACACTTAAAGAGCAGCGGCGTCTTTGTCAACACGGGTGAGGCTGCAGCACTGAGCGGGAACATCGCTAAGGCGGTGGAGGAGCTTATGGCTCAGGGCGCCCAGTCGATAGTGGCTACCGAGGCCTTCAGCGTGGACGACCCCACCAACGAGAACGCCGTTCTCCAGGCCTGCCAGGAGAAGGGCGTCCCCGGTACTGCGGGCAACGACGTCTCTAAGCTTTACGGCCTGAAGGTTCGCACACGCACCGCCGTTATCAACGCCTCCATTCTGCCCAAGATGCTGGACACCGCCAATATGACGGAGGAGAGCATTAAGAACGCGGGGATCGAGTCCCCCCTCATGGTCATGCGCTGCGACGGCGGCGTTATGACGGTGGAGGAGGTGCGCAGCCGCCCCATCCTCACCATCCTCTCCGGTCCCGCCGCGGGCGTGGCGGGGGCGCTCATGTACGAAAAGCTGACCGACGGCATTTTCCTGGAGGTGGGCGGCACCAGCACCGACATCTCCTGCGTAAAGGACGGCAACGTGGTGGTCAAGTACGCCGAGGTGGGCGGACATAAGACCTATGTAAACTCTCTGGACGTGCGAACCGTGGGCATCGGCGGCGGCTCCATGGTGGAGCTGAAGGACGGTAAGGCAGTAGACGCCGGTCCCCGCAGCGCCCACATCGCGAACCTGGAGTACGAGTGCTACACCGACCCCGCCAATATTGTAAACCCGGTCCTCAAGTCCATCCACCCCAAGGAGGACGACCCGGAGTATGCCTATGTGGAGTGCGATGGAGGGCATAGGTACTCCCTCACCCTCTCCGGCGCGGCCAATATCGCCGGGTACGTCCCCGAGGACAGCTACGCCCGGGGAAATGTGGAGGCCGCCAAAAAGGCCTGGGCTCCTCTTGCCAGAAACATGGGTCTGAGCGTGGAGGACTGCGCCCGTAAGGTGCTGGAGTTCGCCGCCGCCAAGAACAGCAAAGTGGTGGAGAGCCTCATCAAGGACTACGACCTGAATAAATCCACCCTCACCTTCGTGGGCGGGGGTGGCGGCGCGGCCGCAGTGGTGCCTCATCTGGCCGAACAGATGGGCACACGGAGCAAGATTGCCCAGAACGCCCCCGTTATCTCCCCCATCGGCGTAGCCCTTGCCATGGTCCGGGACATGGTGGAGCGGACCGTGCCCAACCCCACCGAGGAGGACATTCTCTCCATCCGCCACGAGGCCATGAACAAGGCCATCCAGTCGGGGGCCGACCCCAACACCATCGAGGTCAAAATCGAGGTGGACACCCAGCACCAGAAGATCCGGGCCATCGCCGTGGGCGCCACAGAGCTGCGCACCAAGGAGCTCTCGGGAGAGCCCAAGAGCAACCAAGCGCTCGTCGACATTGCCGCCGAGAATCTGAAGGTGGATCCATCCCGGATCATAGTGGCCGCCGACAACGGCAGTATGGTGGCCATGCTGTGCCAGCAGACGGTGAAGGCCATGCTCTTCTTCAAGAAGAGGGTGAACACCCTCCGCCTCATCGACCGGGACGGGGTCATCCGCCTCCAGAAGAAAAACGCAGAGGTTACCTCCTGCGGAGCGGGAAAATGGAAGAGCACACTCAAGCGTCTCCTGGACGACAACACCGTCCACGGTGATGGCGGTGCCGAGATTCCAAACATCTATATCATCATGGGCCGGCGCATCATCGACCTGGCGGGTATGCAGAGTGAGAGCCAGATCATGTCCCTCTGCCAGGTGGAGCTGGCCGGCGTCCAGAGCGATGAGCGGCTCATCATGATCTGCACCCGCACCACAGAGAACGAAAGAGGATAAATAAATTATAGGAGGGCCCGGCCATGCGTGTCTATCCATTCCCAGACAAAATCGCCTCCCGGGAGGAGCTTAAACGGGACCTCCTTTACCGCAAGATACCGCTCCAGGACCTGGCGACCATTGCGGACCGGGCTTGGGAGACCGGCGCGGCAGCCGCTCGGGCGGCCTTGGAAGAGCACCCTGGTGAGAGTATTTACGCCGTAGCCGCCGCCGAGGGGCTGCAGGTGGACCACCGGGACGTGGACAAGGTGTCGGGCAATGTGCGGTACTTCAGCGAGTACTACTCAGGCCGCAAGACCATTTTTATCTACGATGCGTCGGTACGCAAGTGGGCGGCGGCCAACGGACTCACCCAGGACGCGGCGGAGGAGCTCATTTTATCCCATGAGATATTCCACCACTATGAGTGCACCCGCCTGGGGCCTACCTCCCGGCAGTACACCGTGCCCCAGGTAGAGCTTGGGCCGGTCAGGCTGGGGAAGGCGGGCATCCGGGCCCTCTCGGAGATCGGAGCCCACGGCTTTTCATATACGTGGTACGAGGCCCGGGGCAAGCTACCCCATAGGGAGCGGCCCGATGGACCGGCCCTGCGCAACCACGCGGTGAACAGCGAGGAATTCCAGAGCAGAGACACCACGAAAAAGATATTTGAGGATAATCCAGTCATGCGCGCGCTATCCAGAAAGGGGCGAATGAAAAATGGTAAATGAGCATCTCAGAGAAATAGTCAATTACGATGTGGCCGTCCTGGGGGCGGGACCGGGCGGTATGGCCGCGGCTGTGTCCGCCGCCCGGCAGGGCTCCAAGGTGGTTTTGGTGGAGCGGCTGGGCTACCTGGGGGGCCAGATGGCCTCGGGTCTGCCCTTCCTAGCCTTCCTCGATATGCACAAACGGCAGGTGGTGGGCGGCCTTGCCCAGAAGATGGTGGACGACCTGGCGGCGCTGGACGGCACCGCCGGGCACCGCTACTGCCCGTTTCACCTCTCCAGCACCACTGTAAACCCCTTTTACACCCGCATCATTTCTTTCCAATGGGCGAAGGATTACGGGATCGAGCTGCTGATGCACTGTGAGGTCAGCGGCGTCACGGTGGAGGAGGGACGGCTCACAGCCGTCACTGTTACCGGTAAGGGACAGGAAATCGAAATCCGCGCCAAGGTATTTGTCGACGCCACCGGCGACGGCGACCTGGCCTATATGGCAGGGGCCGAGTACGAGAAGGGCCAGGCGGACACAGGCGTGGTGCAGCCCCCTTCCCTCATGTTCAACCTTGGGGGCGTGGACTTCGACGCCTTTACCGACTTTATTGCCGCCCACCCGGAGGAACTGCCCTACAGCATGGGACTTACCCACATCCGGGAGGGGTATGACGCCGACTTCTTCCGGAATAACCCGGGGCATATCTTCTTTGGCCTCAACCATATGATCCAAAAGCTGCGCGCCGAGGGTAAGTGCCCCATCAACCGTGACACCGTCATCTATATCCGCCTGCCCATCCCCGGCCACGTGGCAGTGAACACCATCCGCATTCAGAACTTCGACGGCTCCAACATCCACGACCTGAGCCGGGGCGAGCAGGAGGCCCACCTCCAAATCCTCCCCCTTATCAAGATGCTCCAGGAGAACGTGCCCGGCTTTGAGCACTGCTACATGACCAGCGTGAACGCCGTCATCGGCGTTCGGGAGTCCAGGCGCATTATGGGTATCCGTAAGCTCACCGGGCAGGACTGCATCGACGGCGTGGTACCCGAGGACTCCATCGCCCTCTATTCCTACTTCATCGACATCCACAACGGCGCGGGCGAGGGGACCTATACCAAGACCATAGAGGAGCCCTACGGAGTGCCGTACGGGTGCCTCGTCTCCAAAAACATCGACGGACTGATGATGGCGGGCCGCTGCGCCAGCGTGGACGCCGTCGCCTTCGGTTCCACCCGCATCATGACCCTCTGCATGGCGATGGGCGAGGCCGCCGGTATCGGCGCCGCTCTGGCGATCCAGCAGGGCATCTCCCCCAAGGATGTGGACGTACAGTTGGTCCGCTCTATCCTGAGGGAGCACGGCGGTATCCTGGAAATTTGATCTCACATAGGAAAGGTGGAGAATACTATGTCTATTCCCAAGACAATGAAGGCCCTGGTGGCCTACAGCAAGGACAAATACGTCTTCGAGCCCGCCTACCCGACCCCCGAGTGCGGGCCCGACGACATCATCCTCAAGGTGGAGGGCTGCGGCGTCTGTGCCGGGGACCTCAAGTGCCAGCACGGCGCGGCCATGTTCTGGGGCGGGGATGGCCAGCCCAGTTGGGTGGAGCCCCCCTTCATCCCCGGCCATGAGTTCTTGGGCGTGGCGGTCGAGGTAGGCGCAAACGTAAAGGATTTTGCCGTGGGCGATCGGCTCACCGCCGAGCAGATCTTCCCCTGCGACGAGTGCCGGTTCTGCAGGGACGGGCACTACTGGATGTGCCAGCCCCACAAGACCTTCGGCTTTTTTGAAAGCTGCAACGGCGGCATGGCCGAATATATGCGCCTGCCCAAGAACGCCCGGGTACATAAAGTTCCCCACGACCTGCCCCTGAAAGACGCCCTGCTCATCGAGCCCTATGCCTGCGCCAAGCACTGCGTGGACCGGGCCGACATTCAGGCTACCGACGTGGTGGTCCTCTCCGGCGCGGGGACTTTGGGCCTGGGCATGGTGGCCTATGCCCGGCAGCGCAATCCCAAGCGCCTCATCGTCCTGGATATGAAGGACGAGCGCCTCGAGAAGGCCACGGAGCTGGGGGCCGACCTTGTATGGAACCCCGGCAAGATGGACGTGCAGGCCGAAATTTTAAAACTCACGGACGGGTACGGCTGCGACACCTATATCGAAGCCACCGGGCACCCCTCCTCGGTGACCCAGGGCCTCCAGATGGTGCGCAAGCTGGGCCGGTTCGTGGAGTTCTCCGTCTTTGGCGAGCCCACCACCGTGGACTGGTCTATCATCGGGGATCGGAAGGAGCTGGATATCTTGGGCTCCCATCTCTCCCCCTATTGCTATCCCTACGTCATCGAGCACATCGCCGACGGCACCCTGGGTACGGACGGCGTGGTCAGCAAGACCTTCCCCATCGAGCAGTGGGCCGAGGCGTTTGATCACGCCAGCGGCAAGTACGGGGACTTCAAGGTCGCCATCACCTTTTAAGGGAGGGAGAGCGCCGTGGACTATTTGATTGGCACAGACATCGGTACCTCAGGCACCAAGAGTATCCTGATGGATGCGGCGGGAAACCTGATCGCCCAGGACTTGCAGGAGTATGACGTGCTCACCCCCCGACCCCTCTGGGCCGAACAGTGGCCCGATGTCTGGCTGGAGGCTGCCAAACGGTCCGTCCGCACTGCTGTGGAGAAGTCGGGGGTGGACCCCAAGGAAATTAAGGGCCTATGCATCAGCGGACTGTACGGCGGGTCCGGCGTGCCAGTGGATGAGAGCCTGGAGCCCGTACGCCCCTGCCTCATCTGGATGGACCGCCGGGCGACGGAGCAGGAGCGGTGGGTAAAGGAGCACGTGGACCCTGAGAAGCTCGCCCGCATCACCCACAACGGCACCGACCCCTACTATGGCTACACCAAAATTCTCTGGGTGCGCGACAACGAGCCCGGGAATTGGGCGCGCACACGCCTCTTCCTGCCCCCCAACGCCTATATTATCTATAAGTTCACCGGGGAGGTGGCCATCGACTATTCCTCGGCGGGCAATATCGGCGGCATCTTCGACATGAACACCCGGGCGTGGTCCTGTGACTTGATGGACGACATGGGCATTCCCCGCTCCATGATGCCGGAGCGTTTTGTGGAGAACACCGAGGCGGTGGGCGCGCTCACGGCCGAGAGTGCCGACGCCCTGGGTCTCTGCGCCGGTACCCCGGTCTTCAACGGCGGCGTGGACTGCGGCGTGGCAACTTTGGGGCTGGGCGTCTTCGAGCCGGGGGAGTATGTGGCCGCCATCGGCACCTCGATGTGCGCCGCCCTTATCCACGATCAGCCCATCGCCGCCAAGGACCTCATTGAGTGGCCCTACCTCTACGACGCAAAGCACCTCTCCTACTCCTTCGGCGGCGGGGCCACCGCGGGCGCGGTGGTCAAGTGGTTCCGCGACACCTTCGCCGCCGAGGAGAAACGCGCCGAGGAGGCGGGGGGAAAGAATGCCTACGCCGTCCTGGACGGACAGGCCGCCCAAATCCCCTCCGGGAGCGAGGGGCTGGTGGTGCTGCCCTACTTCATGGGGGAGCGCAGCCCCCTCTGGGACACCGACGCCAAGGGCGTCATCTTCGGCCTCTCCCTCGTCCACACCCGGGCTCATATCTACCGGGCCTTCCTGGAGGCGGTGGCCTACTCTCTGCGGCACACCATGGAGTCCTGCGGGGCCGAGCTGGGGGAGAGCATTCTGCTGGCGGGGGGCGTGAGCAAGTCTCCCCTCTGGCGGCGGATCTTCGCCGACGTGACCGGCCACAGCGTCATCTGCCCCATCAACGACGTGGAGGCAAACCTCGGCGATGTGATGCTGGCCGGGCTGGGTACCGGCGTAGTGACGGTGAAGGACCTGAAGGGCTGGCGGGTGCTTGGCGAGAAGATCAGCCCCGACCCCGAGTCCCACGCACGGTACAATAAGTACTATCAGCTCTACCGGGACCTCTACACCGACCTCAAGGAAAGCATGGCCCGGGCCTCAAAATTATAGAAAAAGAGACGCTATCCATCGGGTAGCGTCTCTTTTTCTACCCTCGAGCAAGCACTGTTTGCGGCAGAGCGGCGACAAGAGCGGGCGATTCTCCTTCTGGTCTCCTGCTTGATCGGGGGTACGGGCAAAAAACGGCCGGTATAAGTGAGCGGGGCCCTGTCCGGTGACCGGCCTTGCCCTATTGGACGACCGGTTTGGCCTTAGACCTTAACGGGTGTTCAGAATGCAGAGGCCCCTGTGAATAGCTCAAAGCAAAGGGTAAAGCGGCGCTCCTCACCGGGGGCAATCGTCTGGAGCCGCCCTTGGCGGCGCTCCTCAAGACGACCGCCAGGGTAGCAGTTGCCGGGCTCCAGCCCCATGACGTATTCGCTCCGCCCCATCATCTTCCACTGGGTAAAGTAGGGGAGCTCCTCGGGGTCGAAACGAATCATAAGGCCCTGGCCTAGCTCCGGGTTGTAGAGCCCGGCGACCCCCTTATCTTCAAAACGGTGGAAATAGCATTGCTCCTTAAACCCCGCCTGGGGTGGTTCCACCTTGCTCCAGGTATCCATACCCTCGGCGGCGCGAGGATCCCGGGGCGTCACTTGCGCGGAGGGAATATAGAGTCTTGCGCGTTCTGAGAGCAGGGGGTAGCCCAGATTGATATGGTAGAGGAGCATTAGGGGGACCGTACGGTCTCCCACATTTTTTACTTTATCCGAGAGTAGGAGAGTATTCTCGGTTCGGGAGCAGGATATGGTCCGTGTCAGCACCAGCTTGTCTGCAAAGAACCCTCCATGCGGGACAACGGCTTTGATTGTAATGTTTTCCTCGTCCATGTCCCAAAAAATGTGCTCGGCAGGCAGATTTCCGACAGCGCCATGGAGAGGGAGGGCTTCCTTATCATCCACGCAAGGCGCACCTACGTTGCTGAGTCCGCAGGTGGCGAGAAACCCGCCGGTAAAGCTCTTTTCCGAGCCTTTGCCCACACCGTCGTAGTACGCTGGGTGGACATAGCCGCTAGCAGAGAAAAAGCCGCAGTTGCGGCCGTGAAAGGAGAGTCGCGAGAGATCGGCGCACCGGTCGGCAGATACGGTGAATTCCAGGCCCAGACCGTTGCGCACCTCAAAAAGGCGCATGCCATCGCCCCGTCCGCCCACCAGCCGATGCTCCTCCACGCCGCAGACCTGGGAGAGCTGATCCAAATAGTTCCCGTTCATCCTCTGTCCCCCTTTGGATGCCAGTATAAGCGCAGCGGCGCGAAAAAGTCAACAGTTTCATGGAAATGCATGGAGACGATAAAGAACGGGCAAATAAAAAACAAAATTTTTAAGGAAAATAAGGAGAAGTAACATTAAAGTGCAAAATTCGACACAAAAAGTGCACAAAGAAAAAAGGAAAATGTAGTGAGGCAAAAAGAAACTCCAATAAATTCCCCCCCTAAATATAAAAATTGCCACCTTTTCCGTCCAATGCGCCTCCCGCTATAATTGTGATACACCAAAAGAGAAAGAGAGGCGGATAACAGCATGAAACGAATTCTCAGCATGGTACTATGCGTCACCATGGCCCTGTCCCTGCTCCCGGCCTCCGCGCTTGCGGCGGGCCCGGCGGAAACGCCGGGGAAGAGCCTTGCGGACTATCCAGACCTATTGTTCGGCGTGGGCAGCGCCACCTCGGCGGGTCCGACCCTTCCCGGCGGGTCCATCCACCCCAGCCCCGAGACAAAGAGCAAGGACAACGGCGGATACAGCCGGAATTCGCCCATCGTCGGCTTTGGGCAGCTCTACGCCCAGGGTACAGGCGGGACAAAGAGCTATGGAAACTTCCTCCTTGCACCCATGCTGGGGGGAAATATCGAACTTAACGACAGCAATCGCGCCGTGCAGGCAAAGGCGGGAACCGAGACCGCCAAGTGTTATGAGTACTCCGTGGAGCTGGAGAACGGCATCAAGGCGGCGGTGACCCCCACGCACAACGCCGCTATCTACTCTTTTGAGTTTCCGGCGGGCGAGGACGCCTCTTTCCTGCTGGACGCCGCCCGGAAACAGGATAAATCGAATGCGATGAAAAAGGGCAGCGTGACGGTGGACCCGGAGACCCACACCATCAGCGGCGGTGGCACCTTCAGCGGAAACTGGAACCCGGCGAACTGGAATATGTATTTTGCCCTCGAGTTTGATACCGACTTTACGGAGATCGGTGTCTTTGAGGACAGTACATTGACGACCTATACCGAGAAGACCACGGTATCCATAGACTCGGAAAAACGGCTGGGAGCCTATGTGAAATTCGCCCAGCCTGCCACGGAGGCGGAGCCGGAACCCCTGACGGTAAAAGTAAAGCTCGCCATCTCCTTTGAGAGTGAGGAGAAGGCAAAGGAGTTCCTGGATGAGCAGATCCCGGCCTATGATTACGATGCGGTTCGCGACGAGGCCAAGTCTGTCTGGGAGGACCGGCTCGACGCCATTGAGATCGAGACCAGCGACGAGGCGCTGCTGCGGCAGTTCTACACCGCCCTCTATCACACCAATGTGGAGCCCCGTGACCGGGTGTCGGACCACGGGGACTGGGACGACTTCTACACCATCTGGGACTCCTGGAAAACGGCCTTCCCGCTGAAGACGTTCTTCTATCCCGAGCAGGTGGGGTCCATTATCGCCTCGTTTATCGACCGCGCGGAGCGCAATGAAACCATCATCATGTCCGACGCCTTTATCCAGGGTCAGGAGTTCGTCTGCGGACAGGGCGGAAATGACATTGAGAACATCATCGCCGACGCCTGCCTCAAGGATATCCCTTTGCCAGAGGGATATGATTGGGAGAGAGCCTATAACGCGGTCATTAAGAGTGCCGAGCGGATGCGAACACCCGAGTATGTCATGAAGGGATACGCGGTGGAGGGACAGCGTAAGACGGTCAGCGGAGCAAGCTACTCCTCCAGGCTGCACGCCGGTTCCGCCACTCAGGGTTTCGCCATCAACGATTTCGCGGTGGCGCAGATGGCTAAGAAACTGGGCAAGACAGAGGATTATGAGTTCTATCTCAATCGCTCCATGAACTGGAGAAACGCGTGGAACCCGAACGTGGAGAGCGATGGCTTCTACGGCTTCCCCCAGAACCCCAACAGCGACGGCACGTTCGCCGCAGGCTACAATCCCAAGAAGCCCAGCTACAACACCAATTTCTATGAGGCCACCGGCTGGGACTCCTGCTTTACCAACCGCAACGACATGCCCGGCCTGATTGAGGCTATGGGCGGACGGCAGAAATTTATCGAGCGCCTGCAGTGGGCCTGCGACCACAGCATAAACTATGGCAATGATGACGGCGGTGCGGAGGGCTATCTTAACTTTACCAACGAGCCGTCCATGCACATCCCCTGGCTTTTCTGTACCGACGAGGTCAAGCGGCCCGACCTAGCCGCCGAGACCATCAATCGAATCCTCACAGAGCGCTTCCTCAAGGACGGCATCAACGACTACCCCGGCGACGAGGACGGCGGCGCTATGTCCTCCTACCTCATCTTCATGCTGAGCGGCTTCTTCCCCTACTCCCCAACGAACGACTACTATCTCCACGGGGCGCGGCTGCCCCGCATTACCTTCCGCCTCGGGAACGGGAAGAGCTTTGTCATCACCGGCGAGAATACCGGCGAGAACAATATCTACGTCCAGTCCGCCACCTGGCAGGGGCAGGATTTCAACGAGTGCAAGCTGACCTATGGGCAGATCATGGAGGGCGGTGAACTGCACTTTGTGATGGGCAGCGAGCCCAGCCGCTGGGCGAGAATGGAGGATAACACTCCGCCCACGGACGTGACCGGCCTTACCTACGACGCGGAGAGCGCCGTGGGGGGAAAGACGGTACTGACCTGGAACGCCTCCGCGGACGAGGGCGAGGGCGTCGCCCGCTATGACGTCTACCGCAGCGACAAAATCGTCTTTGAGTGTAACGAAGAGACTTTCGTGGGTTCGGTGACTCAGACGACCTTTGAAGAGATGCCGGAAGTACCTACCCGCTACTGGTACCGCGTGGTGGCTGTGGACGGTGCCGAAAACAGAGCGAATGCCGCCGAGGTGTGCGTCAGCCTAAGCTATGACAGCGAGCCGCCCGAGCAGGTGACCGGGCTCCGGGTCGACGGTGCACTGCTGGATAACGGCATTGTCAAGCTGAGCTGGACGGAGTCCCACGACAATGTGGGCGTTACATCCTACAACGTATACCGGAGCAATCATGTAGACTTTACCATCAGCAGCGATACGCTGCTGACGGCGGTGCAGTCTCCGGCTATTACGGACTTCCTCTCCGCGGCCGGAACCTACTATTACCGCGTCACCGCCCGGGACGCCTACGGCAATATTTCCGAACCGTCGGACTGCGTGGCCGCTGAGGTCGCAGGCGGGCTTCCCGACGATATGGAGGCCACACCCGGCGTCAACCAAGCCAAGGGCAAAACGGCGAAGGTAAACGGCCAGACAAACATTGATAAGGAAGGAGCCGACAAGGCAGTAGACGGCAGCATCAGCACAAAATGGTGTGTCAAGAGTACCGGGAGCAACGGGGGCACCGGGGAGGTCGCCGCCGGGACGCCGCTGAACAATCCGCATTGGCTGGAAATCGACCTGGTAAAGCCCACCCTATTGAACCGCTGGGTCGTTACCCACGCGGGAGGAGGCTCTCCTGCGGAGGGTAAGGGCTACAACACGCAGGAGTTTAAACTGCAGTATTGGAACGGCACAGCCTGGGCCGACGCCGACGTGGTGACCGGGAACAAGGACAACGTGACCGACCGGACCTTCTCCACTGTGATAACGACCAAGGTGCGCATGGAGATCACCAGGGCGGTACAGGATAACTGCACAGAGAACAATAAGGTTCAGACTGCCCGCATCTATGAGGTAGAGCTGTATTCCCCCAAGCTGGAGAGCGAGTACGACGGCTCTCTGATGGAGCTGAGCGGCGTGAAACTGGCGGTCAACAGCCAGGCCGCCGACGCTGAGGGTCCCGCAAAGGCTTGTGACGGCGATGAGAACACCAAGTGGAGCGCCAGGTTCCAGATGGCCGACAAGACGGTGGAAGCGCCCGAGGGCGCCGAGGCCTTTGCCGATGGCGTGTCCTGGATGAGTATCGATCTGGGTGAGGTGTGCGTGGTCGACAGACTGACCTATCTTGGCGGCGGAAAGGAAAAGCCCGAGTTCCGCACCAAGGAGCTGTATCTGCAGACGAGTGCGGACGGAGTGAACTGGACTTACACCAAGGAGGGTGCCTGGAAGGATGGGGACGAGCAGGTACCCACAAAACTGGAGTATTCGTTCCAGGAGTCCATCACGTCGCGATATTTCCGTCTGGTGCTCCCGGTCAGAGGCGTCAGCGACGGGGAGCGGGGCAACACGAACGCCCGGGTATTTGAGTTCCACCTCTTCGGCGAAAAGCTGGTCAATGAGAACAAGATCACCATCGCACCCGCCGACGGTGCGAACGTACGGACGTCTAAGACGAACGCAGCCCCTGGTGACAAGATTGACGTCGACGTGGAGTATACCAGAGCGGACAGGGAATTCGTAAAGCTGCTGGTGACAGGCGAGAGCGGAACGCCGGTACCTGTCGCACAGTACGGCGAAATGCTCAAGTTCAACTTTACCATGCCCAATGAGCCCGTAAAGATCAAGGCCTATTCGCGGTTCGTCGTCGACGCCGACCGGGAAGCCCTTCAGGTGGCGCTGTACGCGCTCAAGGATGGCGAAATCACCGTCGCCGCTGACGCGGACACCGATGAGATCGAGCGTGAGGTACGGGCCTATGTGGCCCGGCTCCTCGCTGGAGCGCCCGGTGCCGAAGGCGTAACCGCCGAAATCGAAGAGACGGAGACCTTCGGGACGTTCAAGGTCACGCTGGAGAAGAACGGTATCATGGTCGTCAAGGACCTCGCCATGACGCTCAGCGGCTACCGGTACAAAATCAGCGGCATGTCGGACGTGCCCGGCGTGACCGTTCCTTACGGTACTGCGAAGGAGGAGCTGGGCCTGCCCGAGCGGGTGAAGGTCACCTTCCGCGAGGGCGGAGAGAAGGAAGTCGCCGTCAGCTGGGAATGCGCGGAGTTCATCAAGGACCGCGCGGGTGCCTATCGCTTTATTGGCACGATTGCCTCCGGGGAGGACTACGCGAACCCGGAGGAACTGACCGCCTCCTGTGAGGTGACGGTCAGCCACGCACCCAGCTATAGCACCGGAGATACAACGACAAGGACCGAGAAAAATCCGGACGGGAGCACCACCAAGACCGTCAAAAACAAGACCACCGGGACGGTGACCGAGACCACCACCTACCCCGACGGCACGCAGATCGTGGCCACCACGCCCAAGGGCGGGGAGAGCTCCATTAAGGTCGCGGTTCCCAAGGGCAAGGATAGCGTCACCATCACCATTCCCACGGGGGAGATACTGACCTCCGGCACCGTGGCGGTCATAGTGAATGTGGACGGCTCGGAGGAAGTAGTAAAGACCTCCGTCGCCACCAGCTGGGGATTGCGCATCACCCTTGCAGAGGGGGCCACTCTCAAGCTGGTGGACAACAGCAAGGACTTTACCGACGTAGCGGAGCACAACTGGGCCTATGATGCGGTGCAGTTCACCGCGAGCCGCGAGCTCTTCAACGGTACCGGAGCGGACAGCTTTAGTCCCACCGGCGATATGACCCGCGCCATGCTGGTCACCGTCCTGGCCCGTCTGGACGGGCAGGATACCGCCGCCGGCGAGACGTGGTACTCGAGAGCCATAGCCTGGGGCGTGGAGAACGGCATTACCGACGGCGCCAACGCCGAGATGAGCATCACCCGCGAGAGTCTGGTGGTCATGCTGTACCGCTACGCCAAGGCGGAGCCCGCCAACGGCGCGGCGCTCCATGAATTCCCTGATGCCGACAAGGTGTCCGGCTGGGCGACCGAAGCCGTGAACTGGGCGGTGGCAAACGGCATCCTTACCGGCAACGGAGCAGGCGAGCTCAATCCCGGCGGCAATGCCAGCCGCGCCGAGGTCGCCACGATCCTCCAAAGATTTATTTCGCTATAAACCAAAAATGGACCTCCGCCGGAGCAGCCCCTCCGGTGGAGGTCCATTTTACACACGTTTTTTCGGGAAAAGGAAAACCCCAATAAATCCCCCCCTAAATCGAAAAAATACCCCCTTTGCCCATGGCCCATCCGACTCTATAATAGAGCTAACGAAGGTAAGTGTGAAAATCACGAAATGGCGGTGAGAGTGAGAATGAGTGAGACGATCGTATTGATGCAGAATATCTGCAAGAGCTTTCCCGGTGTCATGGCACTGGATCACGTCAATTTTGAGCTGCGCTCGGGCGAGGTTATGGCTCTGCTGGGGGAGAACGGTGCGGGCAAGTCCACACTGATGAAGATATTGAGCGGCGTCTATACCAGTGATGAGGGTACGGTGGAGATATTCGGACACCCGTGCGGAAATCTGACGCCCAGACAGGCGCAGAGCATGGGCGTGGCCATCATCCATCAGGAGCTCAACATGTGCCGGCATTTGTCGGTGGCCGAGAACATGTTCCTGGGTCGCGAGGTCTGCAAAGGCGGCGTCCTGTCCAACGCACAGATGGAGGCCGAGGCAGAGCGGGTGCTCAATGAGCTGAAGATCGACATCTCGCCCAGTCAAGTGGTGGGTGATCTGCCGGTCAGCAAGCAGCAGATGGTAGAGATCGCCAAGGCCCTCTCCACCGACGCCAAGGTTCTTATTATGGATGAGCCCACCTCAGCGCTTACGAGCAAGGAGATTGACGACCTGTTCCGCATTATCCGTCAGCTCAAGGAGCGCGGCTGCGGCATCGTGTATATTTCCCACCGCCTGGAAGAGCTCCAGCATATCGTTGACCGGGTCACCATCATGCGGGACGGCCAGTACGTCGCCAGCATGAGCTTCGCCGATACCGATCTGGACGAGATCATTGCCAACATGGTGGGTCGCGAGATCAAGGAAAAATTCCCCCGGGTCTCCTGTGAGAAAGGAAAAAAGATTTTCGAGGTCCAGCATCTCAACGCCGGACGAATGGTGCGCGACGTTAGTTTCTCTCTCTATGAGGGTGAGATCGTAGGCTTTGCGGGGTTGATGGGCGCAGGTCGAACCGAGACCACCCGGGCCCTCTTCGGAGTAGACCCCAAGGAGGGAGGCACGATCCTCCTGGACGGGAGTGAGGTTGTCATTCGCCGCCCGGTGGACGCCATCAAGGCAGGCATCGTTCTGGCTCCCGAGGACCGGAAGAAGGATGGTCTATGCACCAAGCTGAGTGTTCGCCAGAACATTTCCCTCCCCAACCTGGACCTCGTCTGCAACAAGCTGGGCGTCGTCAGCAGCGGTAAAGAGGACGCGATGTGCGCCAAAGCGGTGTCGAACCTGAAAATCAAAACACCCAACCTGGAGATCGACGCCAATAACCTCTCCGGCGGCAACCAGCAGAAGGTCGTTGTAGGTAAGTGGCTGGCCCGAAACTCCCGGGTCGTCATCTTCGACGAGCCCACCCGCGGCATCGATGTGGCTGCCAAGGTAGAGATATATAACCTCATGAACGAGCTGAAACAGCAGGGCATCGCCGTCATGTTCGTCTCCTCTGAGATGCCTGAGATTATGGGAATCGCGGACCGCATCGTCGTCATGTGCGATGGGCGGGTCACCGGCGAACTGATGAGTGCCGAGGCCACCCAGGAGAAGATATTGACCCTGGCCACCCAGTTCGAGAACAAGTTCGCCGCCGTCGGTTAAGGAAGGGAAGAGAGAATATGGAACGGTTAAATCAGCAGAGCCCCTTGAAACGTTTCCTGGGGATGCGCGGCATGGGCGCGGCCCTCACCGCGTTTGGTGGGTTCATCGTCATCTACCTCGCGTTCGGGTTCATCAACATGAAGGTGTTTTCCCTGGATAACGTGCTCAACCTCCTCAGATCCATGTCCAAATATCTGCTCATCGGCATCGGGCAGAGCTACGTACTTATTACCGGGAATATCGACCTGTCCATCGGCTCGGTGGTAGGCATGAGCGCCATGATCTCGGCCACGCTGATGGCCGGCGGTGTGCCGGTTCTCCCGGCCATCCTCATTACACTGGTCTGCTGCCTGGCGGTGGGGGTGGTGAACGGCATCCTGGTAGGCAAGTTCCAGCTCCCGCCCTTCATTGCCACCCTGGGCACCATGTTTGTTGCCCGCGGCGTGGCCTACATGGTCAACGGCAACCGCAACACCAACGCTATCTCCTCCGGCATCGGTAAGGAGGCGGGCGACGCGTTCCAGAGCTTCTTTTACTATGGCACTACCGCGTTCCTCTATAATACCTTCTGGATCGCCCTCGCCCTTTTCGTCGTGTTCTTCTTCCTGCTCAGCAAGACGCGCACGGGCCGCCACATCTACGCTGTGGGTTCCAATGTGGACGCGGCAAAGCTCTCCGGCGTCAATGTGGTGGGCACTGTCACCAAGACCTACCTGGTCAGCGCTTTCTGCTCCTTCGTGGTTGGACTTATCCTCTGCGCACAGGCCGGCATGGGCAACATGGAGGCCGGTAATATGTATGAGATGTACGGCGTTGCGGCGGGCGTCATCGGCGGCGTGTCCCCCCTGGGCGGCACGGGCCTACTGCTGGGCACCCTGGCCGGCGCCGCCGTATGGCAGACACTGGAGAACGGCCTCAGCATGATCACCGCCCCTGTTGGCATCCAGCGTATCGTTATCGGCGTCATCGTGGTGTTCGCCGTGCTGCTGGACGTGGTCGTCCGCAAGGGTGCGTTCACAAAGCGTATTTCCAGTATGAAGCACATAGGCACAGACGCGGCCGCCGCCGACCCAAAATAGAGAATATGTGCGGCGTGCGTCGTCAGCGCCGTTCATAGATAGAAGACCTAAATTTGATAAGGAGGAACCCATACATGAAAAGAAAGCTTCTTGCAATTCTCTCCTGCATTTGCCTGACCATCGGACTCCTCTCCGGCTGCACAACCCAGGGGGGCGGCTCGTCCAAAGCCCCCACCGCAGGCGATATTAAGATTGCCCTCATCACCATGGACTCCATCGACCAGCACTGGATCACCCTAAACGAGGGTGCCCAGAAGGCCGCCAAGGAGCTTGGCGTGACCGTGGACTTCATGGCTCCCAATACCAAGGACGACGCCCAGCAGATCGAGCAGGTCAATAACGCCGTGGCCGGTGGCTATCAGGCCATCGTGGTGGCGGCCAATGGACCTGACGCCATCTCCTCGGCCCTGAAAGAGGCCGCAGGCAAGGGCATTAAGATCGTCTATGTGGACTCCCCGGCCAACGTGGACGCCGAGGCTACCTTCTCCACCGACAACACGGCTGCCGGCACCACCGCCGGCAACGAGATGATCAAGGCCCTTGAGGCCGCGGGCGTCACCTCCGGCTCCATCGGCATCATCAACGTGAACGCTGCCACCGCCTCCTGCGTGGCCCGTGAGGAAGGCTTCCGCGCCGCGTTCGAGGGCAAGGGCTACACCCTGCTTGAGACCCAGTACGGCGAGGGCGACGCCGCCAAGAGCCAGGGCATCGCTGAGAACTACATCACCCAGGGCGTCGTGGGCATCTTCGGCTGCAACGAGGGCTCCACCACCGGCGCCGGCAACGCCATCAAGGCCAGCGGCAAGAGCGGCATCATCGGCGTGGGCTTCGACAAGTCCGATGCGATCCTCGGCCTCATTAACGATGGCAACCTCCTCTGCACCATGGCGCAGAACCCAGATGTGATGGGCTACGAGGGCGTTAAGGCCGCCGTAGACGCCATCAATGGCAAGGACCTGGGCGGCGCGGTCACCGATACCGGTGTCTCCGTACTCGTCAAGAAGGGCGGCTCCAATAGCGGCGGCGCTACCACCGCCAGCCAGAACTACAAAATTGCCCTCATCACCATGGACTCCATCGACCAGCACTGGATCACCTTGAACGAGGGTGCCCAGAAAATGGCCAAGGAGCTTGGCGTGACCGTGGACTTCATGGCCCCCAATACCAAGGACGACGCCCAGCAGATCGAGCAGGTCAATAACGCCGTGGCCGGTGGCTATCAGGCCATCGTGGTGGCGGCCAATGGACCTGACGCCATCTCCTCGGCCCTGAAAGAGGCCGCAGGCAAGGGCATTAAGATCGTCTATGTGGACTCCCCGGCCAACGTGGACGCCGAGGCTACCTTCTCCACCGACAACACGGCTGCCGGCACCACCGCCGGCAACGAGATGATCAAGGCCCTTGAGGCCGCGGGCGTCACCTCCGGCTCCATCGGCATCATCAACGTGAACGCCGCCACCGCCTCCTGCGTGGCCCGTGAGGAAGGCTTCCGCGCCGCGTTCGAGGGCAAGGGCTACACCCTGCTTGAGACCCAGTACGGCGAGGGCGACGCCGCCAAGAGCCAGGGCATCGCTGAGAACTACATCACCCAGGGCGTCGTGGGCATCTTCGGCTGCAACGAGGGCTCCACCACCGGCGCCGGCAACGCCATCAAGGCCAGCGGCAAGAGCGGCATCATCGGCGTGGGCTTCGACAAGTCCGACGCGATCCTGAACCTCATCAATGACGGCTATCTCCTCTGCACCATGGCGCAGAACCCCGACGTGATGGGCGAGGACGGTGTCAAGGCCGCTGTGCAGGCCCTGGAGGGCGAGAGCCTGGGCGGCGCGGTCACCGATACCGGCGTCTCTGTGCTCACCAAAAAGTAAGAAAACAGCCTACAAGTAAATGTTCCACAGAAACGCCGGGCGGTATGTCCGGCGTTTCTGTGGAATTCCGATAAAAAATGTGATATGATTAATGGAAACAGGAGGAGTCCATATGAAACGCAGTGAAATCAACGCAGCCCTGAAAGAGATGGAGACCATGGTGAAGGAGTACCGCTTCGCCCTCCCCCCATTCTGTCAGTTTGCTCCTGAGGACTGGAAAAGCAAGGGCCATGACTACGATGAGATCCGAGACAACATGCTGGGCTGGGACATCACGGACTATGGCATGGGGGACTTTAATAAGATGGGCTTTTCCCTCATCACCATCCGCAACGGCAACCTCAAGTTGAAGGATAAGTATAGCAAGGTATATGCTGAGAAGCTTTTATACATCAAGGAGGGCCAGTATTCCCCCATGCACTTCCACTGGTCCAAGGCCGAGGACATCATCAACCGGGGAGGCGGTGTGGTACTCATCCGCGTCTACAACTCCACCGAGGACGAGAGCCTGGATAAGTTGAGCGATGTGCATGTCCACGTGGACGGACGGGAAATGGTGGTTTCCGCGGGCAGCCAGGTCCGCCTGACCCCCGGCGAGAGTATCACCATCTACCCCTATCTCTACCATGACTTTGAGGTGGAGCCCGGCTCGGGGAACGTGCTTCTGGGCGAGGTCAGCCAGTGCAACGACGACAATATCGACAACCGTTTTTATGAGAAACTGGGCCGTTTTCCCGCCATTGAGGAGGACGAGGCCCCTTATCGGCTATTGTGCAACGAATATCCCACGGCGAAGGATTGAGGTGAGCGTATGGCCTGTGACGTAGTGGCTCTGGGCGAAATGCTCATTGATTTTGCCTCCCGCGGCACCGACGCCGCCGGCTATCCCACCATGGCCGCGAACCCCGGGGGCGCACCCTGCAATTTCCTCGCAGCCCTGACCAAATACGGTGTGAAAACCGCGTTCCTTGGCAAGGTGGGCGACGATACCTTTGGCCGACTGCTGATTGGCACCGCAAAAGGCGCCGGTATTGAGACCAAGGGAGTCGTGGTGGACGGAAGCGTCTTTACCACACTCGCCTTTGTGACCTTCGACGAGCATGGCGACCGCTCTTTCAGCTTTGCACGGAAGCCGGGGGCGGATACCCAGCTCCACTTTGAGGAGCTGGATCTCTCGCTGATTGATGAGTGCAGGGTCTTCCATTTTGGCACCCTCAGCCTTACCGACGAGCCGGTGCGCACCGCCACCCAAAAAGCGGTGGCCTACGCCAGGGAGCGAGGCAAGCTCATCACCTTTGATCCCAACCTGCGCCCGCCTCTTTGGCGGAGCGAGGCTGAGGCCAGAAATCAGATACTGTGGGGGCTCTCCCAGGCCGATGTGGTGAAGATCAGCGACGAGGAAGTAGATTTCCTCTGGAAGTGTTCCCCTGAGGAGGGGGCCGACCGACTCCTCCGTGATTTCGGCGTGTCTCTCGCCATGGTCACAATGGGATCCCGGGGCTGTTATCTCAAGAACGCGAGGGCGCTGTGCTCCGCCGCCCCGCCCAAGGTGAAGGCTGTGGACACTACGGGAGCGGGGGATATCTTTGGCGGAAGCGCGGTCATGCGACTGCTGGAGCTGAAAAAGGCCCCGTCGGAGCTCAGCCAGGATGACCTGGGCTACATCGCACGCTTTGCGGCCGCGGCCGCCAGCCTTTCCACGGAGAAGAGCGGCGGCATCCCGAGCGTTCCGGAGCGGGAAGAGGTATTGGCAAGACTGTAAGACATGAAGAGGGGAGAGGCCGCTATGCTCAAGGTGGTCGTAGCTGATGATGAGGCGAGGGTCTGCAATTTGATCCTTCTGCTGGCGGATTGGGAGAAACTGAACATGGAGGTGGTGGGCACCGCCGCCAATGGTCTGGAGGCCTTGCAGTTAGTACGCACCCTTACTCCCGATATTCTGATTACCGATATCCGTATGCCCGGCTGCGACGGACTGGAGCTGATTGAAAAGGCAAAGGCAGAATTCCCGGCGTTGGAGATCGTCATAATCAGTGGGTATGCCCACTTCGAGTACGCGCAGAGCGCTATCAAAAACGGCGTGGGGGACTACCTCCTCAAGCCCATCCAGCGCGATGAGCTCATGGCTACGCTGGAGAAGCTGGGAGAGCGCTGCCGCGCCAGGCAGGAGTCCGCCACCGAGGTAGAGCAGATGAAAGAGAACAGCCGCCAGGGCGTTGACCGTCAGCGTCAGCGCCTGATTGACGACCTTGCAGAGGGGCGGCTGGAGGAGCTCACTGAGGAGCGGCTAAGAGGGGAATACCACGTTGTAGTCCAGCCGGGGCTGTTTCAGATGTTCCTTTTAAAGCTGGATTATGATTTGGCCGCTGTTACGCCTCTCTCCATCGCGATTGTGGAATCAAAGGCACAAAAAATATTTTCCACCGCTATGCCGGGCCTCTGCCATGAAATGCTGCTCTCCTTTCGGGAGCCCTGGGGTTATGGCCTGCTCAATTTTCCCGTGCAAAACCGGGAAAGCGTGCGGCGCGCTCTGCGGGACTGCCTGAATCAGCTCACCGTACAGCAGAGTCTGCTTGGGCCCATCGAATTTTCTCTGGCTCTGGGTCAGGCATCCAACAGGCCGGAAGGCCTGTTAGAGTCCTTTCGTACCGCTCGATTCGCAGCGGCGGAACGTCTTATTGAGGGCACGGGGCGGCTGTTGGAGGGGGCCTACAAGTCCTCTGCGCTGCGGGATGAAAATTTGCCCGAGCGATATGGCCGGGCCATAGAGCATCTGGTAGAAACTCTGAGCCAGGGGGAGGCCGACGCGGCGGTAGATATTCTGGAGGAGGGCACAAGGGAAATTACCGGCGTGTGTGGACAGGAGCTTCTGGATTTAGTGGACTCTGCGGGGCAGCTTTTTGCGCTGAGGCTGGATTTGGAGGAACGGGAAAAGATCATCCGTGACTTTTCAGCCAGCTGCGCCCAGTGCAGTAAGGCGGCGGATCTTTTTCACTGCCTGCGGCAGTTTCAGAGAGAACAGCTCGCGCTGGCCGCCGAGCGGCGGCGCAGCGAATCGATACGCCCCATCCGCTTTGCCAAGCAGTACATACAGAAACACTACAGCGAGCCGGTGACGCTGGAAGAGGTCTGTGCAGCCATCGGATTCAGCACCAGCTATTTCAGTGTGCTTTTTAAGAAAGAGACGGGGGAGGGCTTTAACAAGTACCTCACCCGGGTCCGCATGGATCGCGCCAAGGAACTCTTGCAAGGCGGAAATCTGCCTATCACGGAAATCTGCAACAAGGTGGGCTACGGCGACCTGAAGCACTTTACCCAGACGTTCAAAAAGGTGACAGGGCTCAACCCGGGGCAGTACAGGAAACTATATGGATGAAAAAAAGATAATAAGTAAAAAAACGAAAGGCGGAAACCCGCCGGGCTACCTTGCCCGGCGGGTGTATGTGATGTCACTCTGCGGCATAGGAATGCTGATTCTTGTGCTGCTGAGCGGCCTTGCCTGCGTGCTGACGGGCGGAGAGGCGGTACTATGGCCGCTGCTTTTCGTTGCCTTTCTTGCTGCGGCGTTGGCATTCGCCTGGTGGTTCTGGGTGGTGATCCCCTATCGGCGCGAGGAACAGGAGCTGAGCCTTTTTCTGGACGGCTATGCGCCCACTGAGGGAACGGCTGAAGCGGTATGTCCGCTGTCACCCGCAAGCGAGCGGCTGCTTCACCGGATGCGGGAGATGCTGGACCCCTCCCAGCTCTTCAACCTCAATAAGCGACAGGCGCAATATCTGGCACTCCAGAACCAGATCAATCCACATTTCCTCTACAACACCCTGGAGAGCATCCGCAGCGAATGCCTGGTGGCGCAGCTCGACAGCGCGGCCAACATGACGGAGGCGCTGGCCTCCTTCTTCCGCTATACCATCAGCAAGGTGGAGAACCTGGTGTCGGTGGAAGAGGAGCTGCAGAACTGTGAGACCTACTTCCGCATCCAGCAGTACCGCTTTGGCGACCGTCTGAGCTTGCGGATCGTGTGCGAGGAGCAGGACAGAGACGAAATCTTCCGCTGCCGGCTCCCCAAGCTGACGATGCAGCCCATTCTGGAGAACAGCATCATCCACGGCATTGAGCTGAAGGTGGGGACCGGCAACCTCACCGTCCACTTGGAACGGACGGAAAAGCGTCTGCTGATCCGCGTTTCTGACGACGGTGTGGGCATGGGCACCGACGTGCTGGCAAAATTAAATGCACGCCTGGGCAGGAGCGGCCCGGTCGCCCAGCTGCAGGATCCCGAGCGAGTGGGAGGCGTGGCGCTGACCAACGTGAACAACCGCATCCGGCTCCTGTTTGGCGAGGAGTACGGGCTCCATGTCTTCTCGCTGCCCGGCGTGGGTACCGATGTAGAGATCTCGCTCCCCGCCATTACCAGTGACCGGGACGTGAAGAATCGCGAGGTGCTGCAGTGAGGGACGAGGTTTTACGCATGGAGCGGGTCACCTACCGGGAACGGGGCGCGGTCCAGCTGGAGGATTTTGACCTGACGCTATTCGCCGGTGAGATCGTGGGGCTGATTCCCATGAACAGCCACGGTCTAACGGCGCTCATCAACCTCCTGCGGCACAATCTGCCCCTTGAGTCGGGCTATATCTACTACAGGGAGGAGCAGATAAACTCCTGGCGCACGCCCAATCCCCGCCATAACCGCATTGGCGTGATCCAAAGCGAGAGCGGCCTGGTGGAGGGCCTTACAGTGGCGGACAATATTTTTGTCCTCCGCCCCGGCTTTAAGACCTGGTACCTCCGCCCTTCGATTTTACGCCGCCAACTCCAGCCCTTTTTGGACCAGCTCGGCATTCAGATATCCGCGGACGCCTATGTGGAGGAGCTCAGCACCTTCCAGCGCTTTGTGGTGGAGCTCGTCAAGGCGGTGGTGGCAGGGAGCCGGTTGATTATTTTAAGAGATGTGAGCACCTTTATCAGCGAGTCGGAACTCACCCAACTCCACGAGATCCTGCGCCACTATGCCGCCCAGGGGGTGGCGTTCCTCTACATTGGCTTTCACTTTGAAGAGCTGGAGCAGATCTGTGACCGTACTGCTTTTCTCATCAATGGGCGTATTGCCAAGGTCCTGCGCTCAGAGGAGGGGGAGCCTCACAGAAACGATTTTTATGAGCGAAAGGAATGGGAGAAGCAGATTGCCCAGCAAACGGCGGAGAATACCTCGGCTCCTCCGGTTTTGCAGGTATCCCATCTCACCGGTGGGGCGGTGAGGGACCTCACCTTCGCGGTGTCGCCGGGGGAGTGCCTGGTGCTGCAGGACCTGGACAACCGCATCTTTGGAGATTTGCTGGCCATTCTTCAGGGGGAACGGCCCGTGGAGAGCGGAGAGATACGGCTCCGTGGAGCGCCGTTTCAGTGCGCTCCGACCCGGGACCTCGCCATATTAAAGGAACAGCCTGCTGACGCAATGCTCTTTAGTAAGATGAGCTATTTTGACAACATCTTCTTTACCATCGACCACCGCCTGCCCGGTCTGTGGCGAAACAGACGAATGCAGGAGGGGCTCCGGCGGAATCTGGGCTCCGAGTACGAGGAGCTGTTCGGAGTCCGGCTCGAACATCTGACCAAAATGGAAAAATACGATTTGGTCTACCACCGCATTCATTTTCAGAACCCGGGCGTTTTGTTCTGCATCCAGCCCTTCAAGGGCGCGGATGTCGGCCTGCGGAAACATATCTGGGATCTGCTTGAGGGGCTGATGCGGCAAGGAATGGCGGTCGTTATCCTCGCGGTCAACCTGGCGGACGCCCTGTCTTTGGCGAGTCGGCTGATCCGCATTCACAAAGACGGGCCCGATGAGGTTTATGAGCAGCGCGACTTTGCCAAGATACCCTTCAGCGCCCCTTGGCTGGATCTCTATCGACAGCGGTAGAGATAAGCGATATGTCCATTCCACACCGCTGAAAAGGTTCTGCCTGGCACCACCATGTGCCAGGCAGAACCTTTTCTTTTACTTATGAAACTGCGGGTACGAGCTTCATCGCTAAAAGAGGATATCGCACTTATTATTGGCTCAACCTTTTCATTCCCAGGTTTTCCACACCTCGGGCTGGTAGCCCACGGTGGCGGCTTTGCCATTTCGGACAATGGGGGTGTTTAAAAGGCGGGGGTCCTCCAGCAGCTTTTCAAACTTGTCGGCGTCGTAGGCCAGATATTTGAGGAGGGCCGCGTCGGGGCCGTCCCAGTTGACCAGGGTGTCCAACCCCACGGAGCTTTTCACGCTTTGGAGCTCGCCCTTGCTGATGCCGTACTTTAAAAGGTCGATGGACTGAAACTTGACCCGCCGCTCCTTGAAATACCGCTCGGCTTTTTTGGTGTCAAAGCACTTGGACTTGCCAAAAATCTGGATGTTCATGAGTTTACTCTCCTATATAGGCAAACCGGGGCCCCGCGTAGCCGCTGCGCTCCACATGCTCGTTCCACATGTTCGCAGGGCGTACCCAGATGCCGCCCTCTCCGTATAGAGCCTGGTAGACCACCATGGGCTCAAGCGTCTCGGAGTGCTTGGCGGTGTACAGAACACGGTACTCGTTTCCCTTGAAGTGCCGGTATTTCCCTGGTTTTATCTCGTCCATCTTGACTAACCTCCCATTTGGATTTTTTCCTATTGTACCACATCCGTGTTAAATTTGAAATCCCGGAGATACTAGAGGAAATCACCTTTTTAGAGGAGGATTTCCCTTGAAAGCAGTTATCATGGCAGGGGGCGAGGGAACGCGGCTGCGGCCTCTCTCACTGGGGCGGCCCAAGCCCATGACGCCCCTATTTGATAAACCGGTGATGGAGCATATCATTGCGCTCTTAAAAAAACACGGGATTACGGATATCTGCGTCACTCTTCAATATATGCCCCAGACCGTCACCGACTATTTTGGAGACGGGGCCGAGTGGGGCGTCAAGCTCACCTACTTCGTGGAGGACGAGCCCCTGGGTACCGCGGGCAGCGTGAAAAACTGCATGGGGCACCTGGGGAAGGAGGATTTCCTCGTCATCAGCGGGGACGCAGTGTGCGACCTGGACCTCTCCGCCGCCATCGGTTTCCACAAGACCCGCCGCTCGGCGGCCACTTTGGTGCTCTACCGCCACCCCGCGCCCCTGGAGTACGGGCTGGTCCTCACCGACGAGGAGGGGCGCATCCGCCGTTTCATCGAAAAACCAGGCTGGGGGGAGGTGCTGACCAATATGGTGAACACCGGCGTCTACCTCCTCACGGCGGAGGCCATGGAACTGGTGCCCGAGGGGCGCGCCTATGACTTCGGGAAGGACCTGTTCCCACTCCTTTTGGAGCGGGGGACCGCCATGTACGGCACCGCCGTGGACGGCTACTGGTGCGACATGGGGGACGCCTCCGCCTACCTCCAGTGCGTGGCCGATGCGCTTGCAGGGAAGGTGGCGCTGGAATTACCTGTCCCCAAGCAGGGACCTGGGATATGGGCGGCGAGCCCAGTCCCCATGGGGGTGGAAGTGGTGCCTCCTTGCTATATCGGGGCTAATGTGACCATTGGGACGGGGAGCCTCATCGGTCCCCACACCGCCATCGGCGAGGGGAGCACCGTCGGTGCACACGACCTGGTGCAGAGGTCCGTTCTCCACGCCGCCCACCTGGGGGACCGGGCCACCCTCTACGGGGCCATATTGTGCCGGGGCGCCTCCGCCGGGGCGGGAGTGGTCCTTAACGAGGGAACCGTTTTGGGCGAGGGTGCCTCCGCCGGGCGTGACGCCACAGTCATGGAGGGGGTCAAGGTCTGGCCGGGACGGGAGGTCCCCGCCGGGGGGCGGCTCACCGCCAGCCTCACCGTGGGCGGTCTGCGGGGGCCGCTGAAGTTTGGCGACGGCGGGGTCATTCGGGGCATTGTAGGCGAAGAGCTGACGCCGGAACTCCTTCTCCTTCTGGGCAATGCTCTGGGGAGTGAGAAACAGGCAGCGCTGGGCTATGGCGGCGGGACCGGCGCCGGGATGCTGGCCCGGGCTGCGGGCAGCGGCATGGCCGCCGCCGGGTGCCGGGTATTTCATCATGATGGCCCCACGCCCGCCTCGGCGGCTTGGCTTGCCCGGCGGCAGGAGCTGCCTGTCTCCCTCTTCATCGAGCAGGAGGGGGACCGTGCCTACCTCCACCTGGCAGGGCGGGGCGGTCTGCCCTTGGGTCGGGCGCGGGAGCGAAAAATCGAGTCCGCCCTCCTCCGGGGAGAGGTGAGCCGTATGCCCGCTGCCCGGATCGGTGAGATAGAGCTGCTGAGTGGTGTCGAGGCGGCCTACGCGGCCCAAGCTGCCGACAGTGCCCGCCGCGAGTGGGAGCCGGTCTCCCTCACCGTGTCGGTGCCGGGGGAGACTCCGGCGGACGGTGCGCTGGTCCGGGTTCTGGGTCTGCTGGGGTGCCGGGTGAGTCGGGAACGGCGGAACGGTATTCCCGCCTTTGCTGCCCTCCACGGCGGGTTCTACCTGGCCGGCTGGGACGAGGAGGGGGGATATCTGCCTCCGGAGCGGATGCTTACCCTGGCCGCCCTTCTGGAGCTGGAAGAGGGAGAGCTGCGGTTGGCACTGCCTCCCGCGGCTCCGGCGGCCATCGATTTGATGGCCCTCACTCGCGGCGGAACGGTGCTTCGCCTGGGCCGGGACGGGGCGGAGGCCGAGGAGCGGTATGCTGCCCTGCCCGCCCTGCGGGACGCGGCCTTCGCCGTCGCCCTCCTCTGCGCGCACCTGGCTCGTACAGGGGAGCGCCTCAGCGCCCTGGATCAGCGGGCCCCCGCCTTCACTGTCCGGCGGCGGGAGGTGCCCCTGGCCGGAAATCGGGGGGACGTGATGCAGGCGCTCTACGAGGCCGAGCCCGAAGCAAAGCAAGCGGGGGAGGGTCTGCGCCTGAATGTGAGGGACGGCTGGGTCTATATCGCCCCCCTGACCCGGCGTGCATCCCTGCGGGTCATCGCGGAGGGGTTCGACGCTGAGGCGGCGGCGGAGCTGTGTGATTTCTATAGCGAAAAGGCGCGAAAGCTGGACAGGGGAGCGCACTTGTAAAATTTTATGTATACTTTCCTGCAATAATATGGTATACTACCAGTAAGGTTGGTAGTATACCATATTTCCTGGTGTATGCCACTGTTTACCGCTCCCCTGCGGGGTTGAGCGCTTTGATTGGCTTTATGCGCGTGAGCGCACGGAAATAAGGCAGGACACAGGAGAATAGGGCATCGGCGGCGAATGGCCGTCCCTTTTTCCGGCGAGGCAGGGCCGGAAAGAGCGGACGCTTTCGCCTTAGTTTCGTATACCCGCTCCATGCCCATACATAGACGAATAAGGAGTGTTATTACGAAAAAATGGCAGAAAAATTGAAAATTATATCCCTCGGCGGTCTCAACGAGATCGGCAAGAACATCACCGCCTATGAGTATGGCGGCGATATGATCGTGGTGGACGTGGGGATGGGATTTCCCGATGACGACATGTACGGCATCGACGTGGTCATCCCCGACTTCTCCTACCTCATCAAGAACAAGGACCGCATCCGGGGCATTTTCCTCACCCATGGGCATGAGGACCACATCGGCTCCATTCCCTACTTGCTGCGGGAGGTGCAGGCCCCCATCTACGCCACCCGGATGACAGCGGGGCTTGTCAAGCTCAAGCTGGAGGAGCACCGGCTCCTGGACAAGACCAAGCTCATCACCTGTGAGGCGGGGGAGACTGTGAAGGCGGGCAAGTTCAGCGTGGAGTTCATCCACACGAACCACTCCATCGCTGACGCGGTCAGCTTTGCCATCAAGTGCCCGGTGGGCGTGTGCGTCCACACCGGTGACTTCAAGATCGACCCCACCCCGGTATCGGGCGGGATGATTGACTTGGCCCGGTTCGGGCAGTTGGGCAAGGAGGGAGTGCTCTGCCTCCTGGCGGACTCCACCAATGTGGAGCGCCCTGGTTTCACCAAGAGCGAGCGGAGCGTGGGTGCAAGCTTTGACGCCTTGTTTAGGGGCTGCGAGGAGCGCATTATTGTCACCACCTTTGCTTCCAACGTGGACCGGATGCAGCAGATCGTCTCGGTGGCCGCCAAATACGGCCGCAAGGTGGCCGTGGTAGGCCGCAGCATGGAAAACGCCATCAAGGTCTCCACCGAGCTGGGGTATATGAGTATCCCCGCCGGGGTGCTGGTGGACGTGGCGCACATCAAATCCCTGCCTAAGAACAAGGTCTGCATCATCACCACCGGCAGCCAGGGCGAGACCATGTCTGCCCTTACCCGTATGGCTTTCTCCACCCACCGGCAGGTGGACATCCAGGCGGGGGACCGCATCATCATCTCGGCTTCCGCCATCCCCGGCAACGAAAACGCCATCGGCAACGTCGTTAACGAGCTCTACCGCAAGGGAGCCGATGTGGTCAACGAACGGGAGGCCGCCCTCCACGTATCGGGCCACGCCTGTCAGGACGAGCTGAAGATTATCCATGCGCTGGTGAAACCCAAGTTCTTCGTCCCGCTCCATGGTGAGCAGCGGCACCTGAAGACCCATGCCAAGCTTGCCCGCGAGATGGGCATGGATCCAAACAATATCCTCATCAGCGACATTGGCAAGGTGATGGAGTTCACCCCCAATAGCGCTAAGATCAACGGCACAGTGCCCGCCGGGCGGGTCTTCGTGGACGGGTACGGCGTTGGAGACGTGGGCGCTGTTGTCCTTAGGGACCGCAAACACCTGGCGGAGGACGGCATGATCGTCGTTGTCGCGTCCATGTCCGGGGAGGACGGCTCTTTGGTCTCTGGACCCGACATCATCACCCGAGGCTTTGTCTATGTCAAGGAGTCCGAGGGCCTGATGGAGGAACTGCGCACCGTGGCCCTGGAGGCCATCGGAGCCAGCGGCGCCAAGAGCGGCAAGGACTGGGCCGCCGTGAAGACCCAGATCAAGAACGACCTGTCCGGCTACCTCTATAAGAAGACCAAGCGCAACCCCATGATCCTGCCTGTTGTCATGGAGGTTTGAGCGTAATTAAAAGCCCACCCGCCGCGAAACGTTTCGCGGCGGGTGGGCTTTTGTAAAGTTTTGGGTTGCCCCGGTTGTCCGCATCGATTATAATGGAATAAAATATTGCGGCAATGCCGCATAGAGAGGAAGGATGAAATGAAAAAAAGATTATTGGCATTTACTCTGGTGGGTGCGCTGACCCTGTCCACCTTCGCCCCGGCGCTGGCGGCGGAGGCCCCGCGCTTTTCTGACGTGGACGAGAGCGCCTGGTACGCCCAGGTGGTGTCCGACGTGGCCCGGCAGGGCGTGATGGTGGGGGATGGGAAGGGCAGCTTCGCCCCCTCCGGCCTGGTGACCCGGGCCGCCCTTGTCCAGACTCTTTACAACCTTGCGGGCCGTCCCGAGGCGAGGGGCGACGGATTCGCCGACGCAGCGGGTACCTGGTATGCGCCGGCTGCCGCCTGGGCGGAGGAGACCGGCTTGGTGGACGGGGATACAAGCTTTGACGGTGCTCGGGTTATCACCCGGGCCGAGATGGCCGTCCTTCTGGCAGGGTACGCCAAGCTTGTTCACCTGCCTGCCTTCGCGGATCACGGAAAGGCAGAGAGGGCTCCCGACTATGCCTCTGTGCCCGACGACACCACAGACGCCGTCGCCTGGTGTGTCAACGCGGGCCTCATGAATGGGGACGGCGCTGGCTACCTGAACCCCGCCTCCAGCGCCACCAGGGCGGAGCTTGCCAAGATGCTCCAGGCCGTCCTGGGTCTGGATGTGGTGCCCATGGAGGACTACCTTGCTGCAAACAGCGCTGGGTTCTTCCTCACCGGTAAGACTTCCTATGCCATTCAAGGTAAGATGGTCTCCGGCGAGACGCAGGTCCACAACTTCCTTGAGGACGTGGACTACACCGTCGCCGACGACGGCCAAAGCGTCGTGCTGAAGGGCGTCGTGGGTGAGGAATGGGTGACCAAGCTGTCGAAGGTACTGACTACCTACACCAAGGAGGACGGCTCCGCCCTCACCGCAGAGGACTTTACCGAACATAAGGACACCTACATCAGCCTGAAAACCAAGGCCAGCCCCGATACTAACTTTGCCCTCTATATCCCAGCCGGGGTGGCGGTGGAGGTCGAGACCGCATGGGGCGACGTGCTCTATGCCAATCGCTCCGGCGTGCCCCACGGCGCGGGCGACTATCTGGTGTGCGCCAATAAAGACGGCAAACCCGACCTTTCCGACGTGTGGGTGGTAAACGGCGCGGTTTTTGGTTCCAATTACGACACCAGCCGCGGACCCCAGATGGGCACCGTCACCGAGATTGAAAAATATGGCCACGCCGTGCTGAGCATCAGCATTGAGGACTTTACCAAGGCCGGCTTTACCCTGGGCGACACGGTAAACGTGACCTTTGACAACGGCTACACCCTGACGGGTATTCCCTACTTCGACGGTTACTATGTGGAGAAGGGAGCGCCCATGCTGCGGGCCTATCCGGGTCACACCAGCATCGCCGTGTGCATCAACTACGGCAAGCTGAACGTGGTGGCCGATGTAGCCAAGGGCAGCGTGGCCGCCGTTACCCTTGCGGCCAAGGGCGGCGAGCTGGCTGCTCAGGAGCTCAACTCTCTGGTGTATACCAACGTCCGCGGGGACTACGCCAGCGACGAGATCTTCGCCAACTTCCGTACCGTCACCGTGGGCGACATTGCAGAAGGGATCCTGTACCGTTCCGCCAGCCCTATCAACAACGAGAATAACCGAGCTGCTTACAGCGACAAGCTGATCGCCGCCGCCGAGGTGGCCACCGTCCTCAACCTGGCTGACACGGATGCCGACCTCCAGAGATACCTTGCCGCCGAGGACTTCGACTCCCCCTACTACAAGAGCCTCTATGAGGCGGGCAGCGTGATCGCCCTTGGCATGTCGGTGGACTACTCCTCTGTCGACTTCGCCAACAAGCTGGTGAGCGGCCTCGCCCTCCTCTCCGAGAAGAAGGGGCCCTATCTGGTCCACTGCACTGAGGGTAAGGATCGGGCCGGGTTCACCTCCGCCCTGCTGGAGTGCCTGATGGGGGCCGGTAAGGACGCCATCCTTTCCGACTACATGGTCTCCTTCGCCAACTACTACGGAGTTACCAAGGAGAGCGATCCCACAAAATATGATATTATCGTCAACAATAACATCATGGATATGCTCCGAGTCATCGCCGGAGTGGAGAAGGGCACCGACCTGAGCGGCGTTGACCTCCAGAAGGGGGCTGAGCGGTTCCTCACCGGCCACGGCATGACGGAGCAGCAGGTCGCCAATTTGAAGGCCAACCTCTCTACCGCACCGGGAAAGTAAGAGATATTGCAGAAAAAGAAACGAGAGGCTTTGCCTCTCGTTTCTTTTTGCCCTTATAGATGGGCGATGGATTTGGTGCTGTGCGTATGTCTGTGCCGTGCGCTGTTCGTAATGTGGTTATGCGCGTGGGCGTGTTCGATCACATGGCTGTGAGTTGTCCCGCCATGCGTGTGCACGATGGTGTGGGTGTGCATATGGGAGTGGTTCAAGATCATTGTGTCAAACGCAACGACGAACGAGCCAATCATCATGAGGAACAGAGAGACCGCGTACCTTGCTGTCAGCGGCTCCTTCAGAAAAACAAAGGAGAGAAAGGCCCCCACAAAGGGCGCTATCGCATAATAGGCGCTTGTTTTTGCCGCGCCCAGCTCTCTTTGGGCTTTGATATAAAAGAAGATACTAAGGCCATATGCCACGAATCCCAGCATTAAAGCAATCAGCAAAAACTTTACGGCAGGCAGCTTCTCCCCAACCAAAATTGCTATTATAAATGAACCTAATCCAGAAAAAAGGCCCTTTAGCATCACGATTTCATAGGTGCTCTTTGAAGATATTTTTCTGGTGTAATTATTTTCAAATCCCCAGCACAGGGCGGCCAGCAGCACGAAAGCCGATCCCCACGAGAACTGAAGGCTTGCCATATCTTCAAAAGACAAAAGCATGCTGGAAACGGTAATCAGTAAAATCGCGGCCCATAATCTCTTTGAAATCATCTCCTTGAATATCACCAGGGCAATGATCGAAGTGGCAGCTATCTCAAAATTATTCAGCAGGGAAGCGTTTGCCGCCGTTGTGCTGGAGAGGCCGAACATCAGGCAGATCGGCGCCAGAGTATCCAAGCCGATCATTCCAAGTGTGTAGGGCAAATCTCTCTTTGAAAGTGTTACGCTGTCTTTAAGTTTATTGTTTCCGAATAAATAAATAATGCCGATTCCTATCCCGGCTCCGAAATATAAAAAAGAAGCCATCATCGTTGGGGCGATATGATTTAGCAATATTTTTGCCATGGGTATGTTGACTGCATAGAATATTGCCGCTAATATCGCGTATAGCGTAGCGGTAATTTTCGCTTTACTCATGTCCAGCGCCTCCACAAGTCAGAGTTTTTGCGGCTATATTTCTATTATAGCGAGGCGGGAAGACAAAGGCAAACGCAAAAACGAAAGCCTGGGCTTTTACCCAGGCTTTCGTTTTATGCTTCCGTCTTGCTCTTTGGCTGGAATTTGGGGTTGTAGAGGTAAGGCACCGATACGGTTGCGACGTTACGGTGGGTCTTGAGCTGTTGGCTGAGGAAGTAGGCGGTCTGGTTGTGGAGGAAGTTGTCAAACCAATGAATTTCCACAAAGCGGGAGAGGACCACCGTGAGGACATCGCCGGGGGAGAGCTCCGCCTCGCGGGCGCTGACGTATTCCTCCACGGGGGTCACCAGGTCCCGGTAGGGGGAGTGGACAACCACCAGGGGGACGTCGATGCCGGAGGCCTCCCACTCCTGCCGGAGCTTTTCGCCCTGGTCATCCTCGGTGGAGACGTGGAGAGCCACCACGTTGGAGGAGAGGAGGTTTGCGTAGTTGAGGGCCTTGAGAACCGAGCGGTTCATGGAACCGGCAAGCACGACGAAAAGGCCGGAATCCTGGCTGGTACTGGGGTGGTAATGGGACATGAAGTTATCGACCTTCAGCTGGCGGTTGACAAAATCATAGTGTTTCTGTACCCGGTACATGAGAATGGAGATTGTGGGGATGATAATGGCCAGCGCCCAGGCGCCCTGCGTGAACTTGGTGGTGAAGACCACCACGGTGCCGATGGCCGTCATAATAGCGCCGATGGCATTGATGATCATCTTGTGCCGATAACCCTTGCCCTTCTGGCGTTTCCACCGCAGCACCATGCCCCCTTGGCCCAGGGTGAAGGAGAGGAAAGCGCCCACGGCGTACATGGGGATGAGGTGATGCGTGTCTGCCTGGAAAATGATGAGCAGCAGCCCCGCGGCGAAGAAGATGAAGAGGATACCGTTGGAAAAACTGAGCCGGGTGCCCCGCTGCATGAACTGGCGGGGCATGTAGCCGTCCCCGGCCAGAATAGCCAGGAGAGTGGGCAGGCCGTTATAGGCGGTGTTGGCGGCCAGCAGTAGAATGACAGAGGTGGCGAACTGCAGGATATAGAACAGAGGCCCGGACCCGAAGATCGCCATGCCCATCTGAGAAATGACGGTGGCCCCCTCGGTGGGGATAATGCCCAGGTGGGTCACCAGCAGGGCGGAGCCGCCGAAGATGGAGACGATGATGCCCACCAGAATGAACAGGACGATCTTTGCGTTGTGCTGGGAGGGCTCGCGGAACGAGGGGACGGCGTTGCTTACCACCTCCACGCCTGTAAGGGCCGAGCAGCCCGAGGCGAAGGCCCGCAGGAAAAGGAAGAGGGTAATGCTCCCACCCAGGCCCGCGCCGGACAGGGCCTGCCCTTCGTAGCTCACCGGGGGTAGATTCCCCGTCACCAGCCTGACGAGGCCCGTGATCAGCAGAAGACCCATAATGAAGATGAACGCGTAAGTGGGGATGCCGAAGACCTTGGAGGACTCCCGCATACCGCGGAGGTTGAGCAAAGTGATGATGCACAAAAAGCCCAGAGCGATGGGGAGACGATAGTGCTGCATGACCGGGAAGGCAGCCACCAGGGCGGCGATGGCGGCTGAGATACTTACCGCCACTGTCATCACATAGTCCACGATCAAGGCAGAGGCGGCCACCAGGGACGCCTTGTGGCCGATGTTTTCCGCGGAGACCACGTAGGCCCCGCCGCCGTTGGGATAGCCGGAAATGATCTGGGAATAGGAGAAAGCCAGCACGAGGAAGAGCAGGGTAATGGGCAGCACCACGTACCCCAGATACCCGGGAGCCGAGAGGCCCAGGACGGGGACCAGGACCAGGAGCATTTCTTCAATCGCGTAGGCCACGGAGGAGACTGCGTCGCTGGACATGATGGGCACGCCCCAGAACCGACCCAGCTTTTCCCCCTCCAGGGCGGTGGTCTCCAGGGTATTTCCCAACAGGAGTCGTTTTAATTTTCTCCACTGCATAGTAGACGATCTTCCCTCACCATTTATGATTTTTGTTCCACCCGGTGCAAGAGACAACACAACCCCCGCGGGATGGGCGAAAGAAATCATAGTCTTTACTACGGCGGTTGTCAAGAGGCGATTTTACTGTTTCTCGGACATATTATAGCGGGTTTTGTAAGTTAAAAAGTATATTTTGAACGGCTGTAAAAGTGCTCTGTTGTTAGTATAACCCCAAAGCGAATAAAAATAGAGTCCAAAGGATGGCCATTATGAAGACAGAGAGACGGCCTTTCAACTTTAAAATCCTAAATCATTGGACAAGCCTTACCCTCTTAGCTGCACAGTGTTGCATGGTCTATCACATTTCTCCGAGAGGTAACAGATCGCTTGTTTTTGCCGTTTACTTAAATATGTACGCCGCACACTTAAACGGACATAGTTTCCCTGATTTTTCAAAAAAATAAGGTCTTTTAACTATATCTAGTGATTACCATTCAATAAAAATATGGTATAATATTTTTATATCTACAGATGAGGAGTGAAGGAGGATGCATCCTGACCAAGATGAATTTTTTACATCACTTTACCGTCAATACTTCAATCAAATTAAACTATATGCGCTGGGGTTTGTTCCCGACCCACGGCATGCGGAGGAGATTGCGCAGGACACCTTTTATACAGCACTTGGGAAGATAGATGAACTTATTGGGGCCGAGGAACCCATCAGATGGCTGAAGAAAACAGCGAAAAATAAAATATGCAATGCGCAAAGGATCCGGCAACGGTATTTGAATCGGTTTCTATCTCTGAATGATGAGGACACTCCTGAAGCAGGCTTTCAAGAATCCGTAGAGGATATCGTAATAAAACAGGAAGAGAACACCCAACGCGCTCCCATTCGTCAGACGATACGGCAAACGCTTACCCCGGAGGAATTTACTTTATTAAAACGGATCGTCTTTGAACACGCCCGTTACCTTGAGGTTGCGCAGGAGTTAGGTATTAGCCTGTGGACCTGCCAAAAGCGGATGCAGAGGATCAGAAATAAACTGGGAGAAAAACTCCCTGAATATAAAAAGAGAAATAATTTTGAAAAGTGATGTCCGATTTTGGATGTAGCGTACATATATAAAGAGAAAGGAGGTCGGAGTATGGATGGGCAGGCAAGTAACCCCCAAAATAAATACGCCCACCTTGACCGACTGAGCACGGAAAGCCTGGAGGCGCTTTTGCGTGCGGATATTCAGTCGCCGGATAATGATAATGATGAAGCGGTTTTTCATATTCTGGAGGTGATTGAGCAGAGAGAAAAGGAACATCCCACAGGCCGTCTCTGTGACGTAGATAAGATGTGGGCCGAATTCCAGCAATATTACAATATTCCTGAGGGAGAGGGGTTGTCCCTATACCCGGTTGAAACTCTGGAGGAGGGCCGCATTGCGGGCCAGATTCAGAAACCCAGGGCTAAGCTCGTGCGTATATACCCCGGACTTAAAATAGCAGGTATCGTTGCTGCTGTTGTCGTTGGCACCTTTGGTCTGATGATCGGGGCTCAGGCGGCGGGTATCGACATATTCGGAGCAATCGGACGCTGGACTAATGAGACATTCCATTTTGTCACCACGTCCGGAGACGCACAGAATAGTAAGGGTGTAGATGCACACTTGGGTTCAGAGGAGATCGGCTATTATCTTTCGCTACAAAGTGCGCTTGATGAGTGTGGCATTACTGAAAAATTGGCTCCGACATGGTATCCAGGTGAATTCAACATGTCAGAGCCAGAGGTTTTGAGTAGCGACTTTGGCGATAAAGTCCTTTGTAATTTTGACGGACCTGATAATAAATTCTTTAGTGTTCAAGTACAGCGCTATGATTTGTCATCTGACCTAAACTCTCATATTTTTGAAAAAGATGAAACACCCATGGAGGAATACACTGCCGGGAGAAAAACTTTTTATATTATGTCAAACATTGATACCATAACAGCTACATGGTCTGACGGCAATTCGTTGGTAATGAGGATAGCTGGCGATATTTCAAAGGATGATATAAAAACAATGATTGATTCGATTGGAGAATAATGAACTTGAAACGTGTTTTTACTTCCATTCTTGCGTTGACGATGATACTGACACTTTCCTGCGGGAATAGTGCTGCCTTTGGTGATTTGGCCCCAATGTCGAGCTTTACCCTTTCTGATTATAATGTAGGACTTAAGGTCGGAGTCAACCAGGGAGAGATTAGAATCAGCTATGACGTTGCGGCAAGCAAACGCGCGGATTCCTTAGGGGTATCTTCTATTGCTATTTATAGGGCAAACGGCAGTCATGTTGCCACCATTACTGGAACAACTGCCAACAAATTGGTCCGCAATTCAACCAGCGGTAACACAGGAACCTATTCGTACATTGCCACCTCTGGCACCTCTTACTATGCAGAGGTAACGGTCTTTGCGACTGTCGGCAGCACTACCGACAGCCGTATGGTTACCACCACAACTGTAAAAGCCTCTTAACCATTTTATTGAGAAAAGAGCGGCGCCTGTTTGGGCGCCGCTCTTTTTATAGTTACGATGAAGTCATACCATTATTAGGAGGAAAACAATATGAGAGAACTGCCTACCGACAGCCGCATCGTCCAGACAGAGGAGCATCTCACGCTTAAACTGAAATACGCCATCCTGGTGGAGGAGATACCGAGCGGCCTGGAGAGCTACGGTGTAATAGTCACCGCAGCGGAACCCCCCGCCAGCGTATCAGTGCCCGGTCTGACCATGAACGCCCAGAAAATCTACGACCTGGTAGAGACACTGGCAAGATGCACGGTTACGCCTACCAGCCTCATGGACGTGCTGGCCGATTGGCTGTAAAAACCTATGAGTACCGGGATGTCTATAAGGAGGATCGCCGCCGCGTAGCGCCTGCGAGGGGCATGTGGTTCGCATGAGGTGACAATATAAAACGCAGCCCGGAGATTTTTCTCCGGGCTGCGTTTATATTTAAATATCTTTACTTAAGGCTCTCAGCCACCGCGACGGCAACGGCCACAGTTGCGCCGACCATGGGGTTGTTGCCCATGCCGAGGAAACCCATCATCTCCACGTGGGCGGGGACGGAGGAGCTGCCGGCAAACTGGGCGTCGGAGTGCATGCGGCCCATGGTGTCGGTCATGCCGTAGCTGGCAGGACCGGCGGCCATGTTGTCGGGGTGGAGGGTGCGGCCCGTGCCGCCGCCGGAGGCGACGGAGAAGTACTTCTTGCCCTGCTCCATGCACTCCTTCTTATAGGTGCCCGCCACGGGGTGCTGGAACCGGGTGGGGTTGGTGGAGTTTCCGGTGATGGACACGTCCACGTGCTCTAAGTGCATGATGGCCACGCCCTCGCGCACGTCGTCGGCGCCATAGCAGCGGACATTGGCTCGCTCGCCCGAGGAGTAGGCCTTCTCACGGACGACCTTGACCTCGCCGGTGCCGTAGTCGAACTGGGTCTGGACATAAGTAAAGCCGTTGATGCGGGAGATAATCATGGCCGCGTCCTTGCCCAAGCCGTTCAGGATTACCTGGAGGGGCGTCTTGCGGGCCTTGTTGGCGTTGCGGACAATGCCGATGGCGCCCTCGGCGGCGGCGAAGGATTCGTGCCCGGCCAGGAAGGCAAAGCACTTGGTCTCGTCCCGCAGGAGCATGGCGCCCAGGTTGCCGTGGCCCAGGCCGACCTTGCGGTCCTCGGCCACGGAGCCGTCGATGCAGAATGCCTGGAGACCGATGCCGATGGCCTCGGCGGCCTCGGCTGCAGTTTTCACGCCCTTCTTAATGGCGATGGCCGCACCCACACAGTAGGCCCAAGCGGCGTTCTCAAAGGCGATGGGTTGGATGCCCTTCACGGCCTCATAGGGATCAAAGCCCTTCTCCTTACAGATCTCGCGGCACTCCTCCACGCTCTTGATGCCGTACTGAGCGAGGACGGCGCTGATTTTGTCAATTCTTCTCTCGTAGCTTTCAAACAGAGCCATGTTCTTCGTCCTCCCTCTCTTATTCGTGGCGGGGGTCAACGTGCTTGACACCCTCTTCGTTGAAACGGCCATAGCTGCCCATGGCCTTCTTCACGGCCTCGTTCGCGTCCACGCCCTTCTTCAGCGCGTCGGTAAGCTTGCCCAGGTTCAGGAATTCGTAGCCTACGATTTCGTTGTCGCTGTCAAGGGCGATGTGGGTGACGTAGCCCTCGGCCATTTCCAGGTAGCGAGGACCCTTGTCCTTGGTGCCGAACATGGTGCCCACCTGGCTCCTGAGGCCCTTGCCCAGGTCCTCCAGGGAGGCGCCGATGGGCAGGCCGCCCTCGGAGAACGCGGTCTGGGTGCGCCCGTAGACGATCTGGAGGAAGAGCTCGCGCATGGCCACGTTGATGGCGTCGCACACAAGGTCCGTGTTCAGGGCCTCCAGAATGGTTTTGCCGGGGAGAATCTCGGCGGCCATGGCGGCGGAGTGAGTCATGCCGGAGCAGCCCAGGGTCTCTACCAGCGCCTCCTCAATGATGCCGTCCTTCACGTTGAGGGTCAGCTTGCAGGCGCCCTGCTGAGGGGCGCACCAGCCGATGCCGTGGGTGAGGCCGCTGATGTCTTTCACCTCGCGGGCCTGGACCCACTTACCTTCCTCGGGGATGGGGGCGGGGCCGTGGTTGGGCCCCTTGGCGATGGGGCACATGTGCTGTACTTCAGTCGAGTAAATCACGAAAAGACCTCCTTATTTCGATGGACATTCGCGTTTTCATCAGAATGCGTGTTTCACGCGCCATGCATAGCACGGCGCGCGAAACACGCAGTTTGACGCAGATCAGCAGTCATTATCATAGTGAATTGTGAACCTTTTGTCAATCGTAGAAATGGACAAAATTCACCGGAAATTGGGGGAATCTTACGGAATGTTCACGCGGACGAGGCAATTGAGAGTCTGGCCGTCGACGGTGGCGGTGACGGTGGTACTCCCCTTGGAGACGGCGGTGACCTTACCGTTTGCGTCCACAGTGGCGATGGAGGAGTCTTTGACGCTCCAGGTGGGGGTGCCTTTGGCGTTCTTTACATTTAACGTCCAGCTGTCCCCCACGCCGGTGAGGGTGAACTCGTCCCCGCTGGACACATTAAAGGAAAGTTTCCCGCCGGAGGAGGCGCTGGAGCTGGGGGAGACCGAGGGGGAGGTAGAAGGCTGGGCGGAGCCGGAGCCAGAGGAGGTGACCGAACTGCGCACCATACACTGCTGGGCATAGCCCCCCGCCATGGTGGCGGTGATGGTGGCAACGCCCTTGGATACGCCTACTACCTTGCCCGACTGGTCTACCGAGACCACCTCGGGCTTGCTGCTGCTCCATGTGATGGAGCCCGTGCTTCCGCTGGGGGAGAAGGCGACCACAAACTTGTAGTCCGGGTACTGTTCGCTGAGGGTGATGTCCTGCAGGCGCTTGCCTGAGCTGTTGGTGAGGGTGAACGCCGTGGCCGTCTGGCCGGCGGGAATGGTAGTGCTGGTGGGGTCTGTGGGCTCGTCGGTGACAGTGGGCTCGTCAGACTCCGTTGGGGAGGGGGTGGACGTGTCGCTGGGCGTTGGCGTTACGGAGGCGGTGGGGGAGTTGGTAGCGGGGACGTTAGGTTGGCTGTTGCCCAGAAGGGAGCCCACCAGAAGGACCACGATGTAGATAGCCGCAGCAATCAGGGCCACAGAGAGGACGCCGCCGATAATCTGCAAGACGGAGGGGCCGCGCCGCCGGTAGCCGCCGCCCCGTTCGTTGGTAATGAGGCGCCTTCCGCCGTCACCCCGCCGGGGCGAGTCGTCGTAGTCATCGTCTTCGTCGTACTCGTCGTCTTCGTATTCATCGTCGGGCTCGTACTCATCGCGAGGGGCGCGGCGACGGAGGGGAGTCTCTTCGTACTCGTCCTGCTCGTCCCGCTTGGAGCGGCGGACCGGGACCTCCTCGTATTCCTCCTCGACCTGGGGGTGGCGGAAGATGCGGGTGGGCTCGTCGTCATACTCCTCCGCTCTGCGGCGGGCGGGCCTCCCGTCGCAGAAGGGACAGCGTTTATAGGTTACGGCGTAATACTCGCCGCAGAACTCACATTGAACGGTCTCGCTCCGAGCGCCGGTGGGCCGTTTGGCTGGCATAGGAACTCCCCCTTTGATAATAGTTTGGTTCACCATAAATATTACACGCCCCGGCGAAAATCGTCAACTGTCCGGCGCAATTTGTAAATTTTTATTAAGAAGTGCGGATGGAGGAGATTTCATGGGATTTTAAGGATGCCGACCTTGATTCTGCGGTATGCTTTCGGTATAATGAAAAAAACAGGCAGCAAATGAGGGAGTTGACGGGATTTGAAGGGTTCTATGACTGCGGCGGCGGTCCATAAGCAGTATGACGAGGGGGTGTCCGCCTTCCGGCGGCAGATCGGGGACGCACAGCTGCGCATCCGTTTCAGCCAGGAGGTGGACAGCTTTATGCGCTCCTGTGCCCTGGGCGCGTGGGGGCGGGACGGGGAAGCCATCTCCCCCCGCCACGTGGAGTACTATAACGCCATCTACACCAAGGGCAATCCGGTGCCCTCCATCCTCTTCTGGGAATTGAGCACCGCCGTGACCGATTATCCCGGCTTTCAGCCCCCGGCCTTCTTCGCCCGGATGCGGGCCTACGACAAGGTCTCGGGCGGCAAGCTCTCACGCCGCTTTGTAGATTTGATGACCCTCATGCTCCTTCTTTTTGCCGCGGTGGACGACGTGGTGAGCGAGGGGGAGGCGGGGTTCGTCAACCTGGCCGCCGACACCATGGGCGCGCTCTGTGCCAGGGACGGCCTAAAGGGGGAGAAAGCTCCTTTGGACGTGGGGGACTTCGTCACCAAGCGCACCGTTAAGCCTGGGTCGGACGCGGACAAGCCCGCTGTGGCCGCCCAGGGGGAGGGAAAGGCCCAGGAGGAAACCAAGACGAAGGAGGAGGCCGAACCTGCCCCCAGCCTGGAGGAGCTGCTGGCCGAGCTGGAGGCACTGTGCGGACTGGACAAGGTGAAGAAGGACGTGAAAAGCCTCATCAACCTCGTGAAGGTCCGGAGGCTCCGGCAGGAGGCGGAGCTCCCCGTGCCGCCCATGAGTCTGCACCTTGTCTTCATGGGGAACCCCGGCACGGGCAAGACCACCGTGGCCCGCTTACTCGCCAAGATCTACCACGCCATCGGCGTGCTCAGCAAGGGGCAACTCGTGGAGGTGGACCGGTCGGGCCTGGTGGCCGGTTTCGTGGGCCAGACCGCTATTAAGACCAACGAGGTCATCCAGAAGGCTCTGGGCGGCGTCCTCTTCATCGATGAGGCCTATGCCCTCGCCAACCAGGACTCCCCCAACGACTTCGGCAAGGAGGCCGTTGAGGCCCTTTTGAAGGGTATGGAAGACAACCGGGCCGACCTCATCGTCATCGTGGCGGGGTACACCGAACTGATGGGCAACTTCATCAACTCTAACCCCGGCCTGGAGAGCCGGTTCAACAAGTACTTCTATTTCGAGGACTATAACGGCGCCCAGCTGATGGAGATATTCAAATCCATGTGCGAGAAAAACGGATACACGCTGGACGAGTCCACCGAGAAGTACGCCGCGGAGGGGCTCCAGTCTCTTTATGACGAGCGGGATGAGAACTTTGGCAACGCCCGGGATGTGCGCAACATCTTCGAGCGGGCGGTCTCCCGCCAGTCCGACCGGGTGGCGTCCATGGAGACCCCCGGGAAAGAGGACCTGATGGCCATCACCCAGGCTGATCTCCAGGAGGACGATGAGGGCGATAAGCCTGAAGACCGCTCCGCCAAGCCGGTCACCGCCGAGGTCGGCATAAATTTGGAAGGAACTTGATATGATATCTTTAGACGAGCAATTCATGAGAGAGGCGCTTGCACTGGCCCGTATGGCGGCCGAGCATGGAAATGAACCCTTCGGGGCGCTCCTGGCCAAGGAGGGGGAGCTTGTCATGACCAATGAGAACCAGGTATACAGCGCCGCCGACCCCACCTACCACGCCGAGCATGGCCTGATCCGTAATTTCTGCCATCAGACAGGCATTACCGACCTATCGGACTACACGCTCTACACCAGCTGCGAGCCCTGCTTTATGTGCTCCGGAGCGATGGTCTGGGCCAAACTGGGCCGTATGGTGTTTAGCGCGTATGCGAAAGATCTGGATAAGCTGTTGGGTGAAACGGGAGAGGAGCCAAGTCAGATGGTCTTTTCCCACTCCTGCTGGTCCCCCGCCGTCACGGGCGGCGTACTCCGGGAGGAGGGAATCTCTATCCTGGCCCGGTATTTCAGCCTTGCAAAGGGCTGAGCGTATTGATGCCTGCGAGCGGGCGGGTCCGTATTCAAGAAAGAAGGGCGTCACCGAGAGGTGACGCCCTTGCCTATTCATATTGATGGTTATCCGCCCATCTGGAACATGTCGCCGCTGCCGCCCGCGAGACCGTCTTTGTCAAGCATGCGCTCCAGCACCTCCACGTCGGTGGTGATGTCCATCGCGTCGTCTTGGAAGAGCTTGTCGAGCTGCTTTTCAAAGCCCTCGACCACCTTATCCATCATGCCCTCGATGCGCTGCTTGGCGGAGCGAATGTTCTCCCCCTCGATGCCCTGGGCCTCCATCTGAGCATAGGCCCGGAGGATTTTCAGGGTGGTGGGCAGGTAGTAGCTTAAAAAGCTGTGAAGCTGCGATGCGCGGCTCGGATTCTTGCGCTGGTAGTCCAAAATCTTGGCGGTGATCTCTCCGATGCGGTCGATCTTCCGGCTCATCTCCTCGTCGGCGATGGCGTCGTTGATCTGTTTGATCTCCATGAGGAAGGTGTCGTTGTCCACGACTTCCTCCTCGGGTTCTTCCTCAACTTCGGGTTCAGGGGCTGCGTCCTGAAGGCCCTCGTCGCTGAGGATGAGCCGCCCGCTGGCCATGTCCAGGTAGCCGGTGGGGATGTACCCCTCGTCCAGCATATCCTGCAGATCATCGCAGGCGGTCTGATAGCCCACAGGCATGGCCTGGGCGAGGCTGGAGATGGCGATGCTGCTGCGCTTGCCGATGAGAGCCAGATATTTGCGGAACCGCTTAGCCTTCTTGTTGCGCTGGGTGCCCGTGGCAATCAGGATGATACCCAGGCAGAGGAAGCCCAGAATGGTCCCGCCGCCGGCGAAGAGACCTGCAAAGTCCCGGTCAAGGAGCAGACTTGGGATTGCGCTGATCGCGGAGAGGCCGAAGACGGCGGTCAGGATGCCGCCCCAGACCGTCATGGCCTTGCCCTTGTTCAGATCCACGCCCTTGTGGCCCCGGCCCTGTGTGGGCACGCCCTGCATACCGGGCGCGGTCCGGTCCCGGTCCCGGCTCCGGCCGGCAGAGGAACTCTGCCAGCCCGCCTGGTTTCTGCCCTGGGACTGGTATCGGTACTCGTACTGGTAGCTGTACCCGCTCCGGCCGGAGGCGGACTGCTTTGCCCCTGTGGGTGCGCTCTGGGCGCGGGGGGCATCCTCCTGTTTCGGGGCCTGGGACTGATAGGCCTGGTCCTGCTGGATATCATACGGGTGCTGGGACTTCCTGCCGCGGTTGGACGGCAGGGAGAAACTGCCCCCGTTCAGTTTCCGGAAGAGGAGGAAGAGTCCCACGGGCCAGAAGAATACCAGGGCCGCGACCACGATCAGCCAGGAGATCAGTTCCTCGCCGCCGCCGTTCCTCTGTCCGCCGCTGTTATCGTATTTGTAGTCATATGCCATGAGGGCATCCTCCTAAAAGAAAAGTGGTGCCGCACCGCAGCATCCATCTTCATTTTGTTGAGACTATATTACCACAGGATATGAAAAAAGAGATTGATTTTTCCTTTAAAAAAATTAAAATTTAGTTACGAAAAACTCTGCCGAATGTTTTGCCTGTTGCCTGGCGGGTAGAATTATGATACAACGAAAGGGGCAGGATGTAAAGGGGTGAGGAGCCGCCGTCCCTTTATGTAACCATTCTGTAATTGATTTTTTTTGGAAAACCCCATATAATGTATCCAAATTACATATACCGCCATATATTTGGAGTTGATAAGATGGACGAGATGGATCATAGAGAGGGCAAGCGCGTTATGCCCTCCAAAAGGCTCCCATTGGGGGCCAAAATTGGAATTATTGCCGCCGCCGCTGTGCTTGCTCTGTCGGCAGGCGGGTACATTGGCCTGTGCGCCTACGTCAGCGGAGGCGGAACCGTCCTGCCCAACACCACCGCCGCGGGAGTGGAGCTGGGAGGACTAACCGAGGCCCAGGCAGAAGAAAAACTGGACAAGGAGACCGCCGAGCTCCTGGCGAGTCAGAGCGTCTCCTTCAGCTATCCCGGCGGCACCGCCAACGTGATGGGCACCGGTGTGGAGGTTGACGCCAACTCAGTTGCCCGCGCAGCTTATAACCACGGTAGAGAGCATGGTTTCCTGGGTGGCGGCGCGGCCTATCTGGGGGCCTTCTTCCATGGCGTTGAAATCGACGCGCCCATTCGGTTCTCTAAGAGCGGGGAGCAGGACGTAGACGAGATGCTGGCTAGCATAGAGGATCACCTGACCCAGAAAGTGGAGCAGACTACCTACAAGGTGGAGGAAAACGCTCTGGTTCTGGTCAAGGGCGTGTCCGGCATGAGCATCGAGGGGCAGAACATTAAAGCCGACCTGCTGGAGAGTTTCCAAACTTGGGGTCAGAAGGGCCAGCCCGTCACGGTGGAGCCCCAGATCACCACCCCCGACGAGCCCGATTTTGACACCATCTACAAGCAGGTCCATACCGTGGAGGCGGACGCTTACTTCGATAAGACCACCAAGGAGGTGGTCCCATCGGTCACCGGCGTGAGCTTTGACATCGCTACCGCCCAGGCCCTGCTGGAGCGGACCGACGAGGGAGCGGTATGTACGGTCCCCCTGGTCAAGACCGAGCCCGCCATGACCACCGAAAAGCTGCAGGAAAACCTCTTTAAGGACGTGTTGGCCCGGACCAGCACCTACGCCAGCGGGCCCGCCAGCCGCCGTGAGAACATCCGCCTGGCGTGTAGCTTTGTCAACGACACCATCCTCCTGCCCGGCGAGGTCTTCTCCTACACTGACCTCTGCGGGCCCTACACGGCAGAGCGTTATGGCAAGGCGGGAGCTTACGTCAACGGCAAGACGGTGGATACCACCGCCGGCGGCATCTGCCAGCTCTCCTCCACCCTCTACTGGGCCACCCTGGTGGCAAATCTGGAGACTGTGGAGCGGGCACAGCACCGCTACAACACCGGCTATCTGCCCATCGTAGGCACCGACGCTACCGTCTATGCTGACTCACCCGACTTCAAGTTTAAAAACAACACCGAGTACCCAATTCAGATCGAGTGCTACCTCGACAAGAACAACAACACCCGGGTTATTATCAAAGGTACCAGCAACGGCATCCACGGCGAGCCCTTTAACAAGCTCATCTCTACTGAAGAGGCAAAGGAGCTCTACGAGCCCAACGCCGAGAAGGTTGCCCAGGGCGCGGCCCCTCAGCGGGACCCCGAGCGCACGCCCTACAACGGCCAGACCGTAGAGGTCTACCTTCGCCTGGTGGACGAGAACGGAAACACTGTGGAGACCAAGTTCCTCCACAAAGACAAGTACCATTCCCGAAACGGAGTGTACTTCTATAACCCCGCCGACGCCGCCCTCTGGGGTATCGACACCACCACCGGCCTGAGGACGCTCACGCCCGTGACCCCCAGTCCCAGCTCCACCCCCTCCACCGAGCCCACCGAAGTCCCCGTTGTGGATCCCAACCCCGGCACGGTAGTGGACCCCTCTCCCAGCACAGACCCCGCAGTGACCACCGCCCCGGTGGAAACCCCTCCCCCCGGCATCCCCGCCGAGTAGGCCTGATACCCTCATCGGGCCGACGTTCCCGTTCTATTTCAGCCCTCCGGCTCCTGCCGGGGGGCTGTTTTTTCCTGTCGCGTTGTGGTACAATATGTTCAGAAAAGGCGCGAAAGGACGGCGTGAGTATGTTTCAAGGTTTTAGCGAAAAGACCATCGACTTTATGTGGGGGATTCGCTTTAATAATGAAAAAACCTGGTTCGAAGCCCACAAGGAGGAGTATCTGAGCACCCTGTACGAGCCCATGAAGGAGCTCTCCCGCCAGGTGTACGGGCAGGTGATGGAGGAGCACGGGGACCTGGATCTCTCGCGCAGGGTCTCCCGCATCTACCGGGACGCCCGGCGGCTCCACGGCCAGGGACCGTACAAGGACCATCTCTGGTGCTCGATGGAGCAACTCTCCGACGAGTGGACGGCCCGCCCCACCTTCTGGTTCGAGCTGACGCCGGAGAGGTATGACTGGGGTATGGGCTACTATATGCCAAAGGCCGTCACCATGGCCAAATTCCGGGCCCGCCTGGATAATAACCCCAAGCCCTTTGAAAAGATGGCCCGGGCGTTCAATAAGCAGGACGAGTTCAGCCTGGAAGGGGAGGACTACAAAAAGCCCAAGGGAGAAACCACTGCTCTTCTGGAGCCCTGGTACAACAAAAAGACACTCGCCCTCACGGGCCACGGTTTGCCCAGCGAGACCTTCGCGCCCGCCTTCGCGGACAAACTGGCGGCAGGGTATAAGGAGCTCATGCCCTTCTACCGCTACTTCCTCTCCCTGGAGGGCGATCCGGACCCCAGGGTCTAACAAAAATTACAACACAACTATTTTGCCCTTCTTGCGCAAACTATCCCCAGAAGACGGAAGGGCGGCGGCGAGATGGCGTGGAGACAGCTGAGGGGAAGAAGCGTGGCGGTTTTGACAGCCACATTTAGGTTGTCGATGAGCTCACAGGCCAAAGCTATCCTGGGAAAGGATCGTGTGAAAGGGAACCGTCAGGGTTCCCTTTCGCGTGCTGGAGCGGCGCTTTTTACGGCCGCCTTCCTTTTGCAACTGAGCCTTCCGGCTTTCTTTTTTTGGCGGAAGGCACCGGCGGTCACGGTGGATTCCGCCGAGCCGGGGGTGGAGGAACCGTTCCGCAGCCCTTCAGAGAGCGGAACGGGTGATGCGCCCAAGCTCATTGCTCTCACCTTTGACGATGGGCCCCGGCGCTCCAGCACAACCCGCCTGCTGAATGGGCTGGCCGAGCGGGGGGCCAAGGCGACGTTTTTTCTCATCGGGAAAAATGTGGGGGTAAACCGGGACGTGGTGCAGCGCATGGAGGAGGAGGGCCACCAGGTGGGCATCCACACCTACGACCACAACAGCAACCTTCTGGGTCTTAACCGTGCCGACTTCGCTGCCCAGGTGGACCGGACTCGTGCACTTCTGACCGATGTCCTGGGCCACGGCGATTTCGCTCTCCGGCCGCCCTATGGGCTGACCGACGCGGGTGTCAAGACATGGGCAAACGCCCCCATTATCCTCTGGTCCATTGACCCGGAGGACTGGGGGGACCAGAACGCCGACCGGGAGGTGGCCCTTATCCTCAAGGAGGCGAAGGACGGCGCCATCATTCTCATGCACGACATCTTCGACCCCACAGTAGAGGCAGCCCTCCGGGTAGTTGACGCTCTCCACGCTCAGGGGTACTATTTCGTCACGGTGGACGAGCTTTTTGACCTGCGGTGCATCGCTTTGGAAAACGGCAAAGAGTACCGCTGCGCTTATCCGTAAAGGAGAGCGCCTTGTCGAAAAAACAGGTAAAATCTGCGCAGAAAATAAACTAGATATTGACACGCGGATTTCATGTGATACAATATATTGTGCAACTACCTGGGCGGGCGGCCAAGAGCTGCCGCCCAGTTTTATTTGAGAGGGGACGAACCATATGCCGATTTCTGACAATGCCCGCCAGGTGCTTGAAAAGCGCTATCTGATCCGGGACGAGCAGGGCAAACCTACCGAGACGGTGGACCAGCTCTTCCACCGCGTGGCCGGCGCCATCGCCGCGGCCGACACCCATTTTGACCCAAAGGCCAACGTGAAGGCGCTGGCCGGAAGCTTTTACGACATGATGACCAATCTGGACTTCCTGCCCAATTCCCCTACCCTGATGAACGCGGGGCGGCCCCTGGGCCAGCTCTCCGCCTGTTTCGTTCTCCCGGTGGGGGACTCAATGGAAGAGATCTTCGATGCCATCAAGAACGCCGCCCTCATCCACAAGTCGGGCGGCGGCACGGGCTTTTCCTTCTCCCGCCTTCGGGCCAAGGGGAGCACCGTCAACTCTACAGGCGGCGTCGCGTCGGGCCCCATCTCGTTCATGAAGGTCTTTAACGCCGCCACTGAGGCGGTGAAGCAGGGCGGCACCCGCCGGGGGGCCAATATGGGCATCCTCCGGGTGGATCACCCCGATATCCTAGAGTTCATCTCCTGCAAGAACAACACCAGTGAGATCACCAACTTCAACATCTCCGTAGGCATCACTGAGGCCTTCATGCAGGCTGTGGAGGCCGGGGGCAAGTACGACCTGGTCGACCCCGCCACCCAAAAGACCGTCGGTCAGCTGGATGCTAAGGAGGTTTTCAGCACCATCGTCTCCTCCGCCTGGCAGACAGGGGAGCCGGGTATCGTCTTCCTGGACCGCCTGAACCGGGACAACCCCACCCCGCTCCACGGTGAGATCGAGAGCACCAACCCCTGCGGTGAGCAGCCCCTCATGGCCTACGAGGCCTGCAATCTGGGCTCCATCAATCTGGTGAACCACTTAAAGCTGGAAGGGAACCGTTATGTCCTGAATGAGGACAAGCTGACCGCCACCGTCCACAAGGCTGTCCATTTTCTGGATAACGTCATTGAAGTCAATAAGTACCCCCTGCCTGAGATCGATCGAGAGACCCGGGCGACCCGGAAAATCGGCCTGGGCGTCATGGGCTTTGCCGATATGCTCCTGCTGATGGGCATCCCCTACAACAGCGACGAGGGCGTCTCCATGGGTCGGGCGGTCATGGAGCTGGTCCAGACCGAGGGCCACAAGGCAAGCGAAGCCCTGGCCCAGACGCGGGGGGCTTTCCCCCTCTTTGGGGAGAGCACCTATAAGGATGGCGTGCCCCTGCGTAACGCCACCGTCACCACCATCGCCCCCACGGGCACTCTGTCCATCATCGCCGGGGTCTCCTCCGGGGTGGAGCCGGTCTTTGCCTACGCGTACATCCGTAACGTCATGGATAACACCCACCTCATCGAGACCAACCAGATCTTAAAAGACGCCCTGGCCGCCGCCGGGGTCTACAGCGAGGAGCTGATGCACCAGGTGGTGGAGCAGGGTACCCTTGCCCATATCGGCGGCATCCCCGAGGACCTCAGGCGGGTCTTCGTCTGCGCCCACGACGTGGCCCCCGTCTGGCATGTGAAGATGCAGGCGGCCTTCCAGGCCTTCACCGACAACGCCGTGAGCAAGACGGTGAACTTTCCAAACTCGGCCACCAAGGAAGAGGTGGCCGAGGTCTATACTCTGGCTTACGCCCTGGGCTGCAAGGGTACCACTATCTACCGGGACGGCAGCCGGGACGAGCAGGTGCTCAACATCGGCAAGGTCAACGAGAAGGGGAAGGCTGAGGAGAAACCCGTGGACTACGTGGAGGCCGTCATGGCCGCCGACTGTGACAGCCAGGCCTGCCTCCTGCGCAACGGTGCCATCAAGCCCCGGCCCCGCCCCGCCGTTACCATGGGGTACACCGAGAAGGTCCACATCGGCTGCGGCAACCTGTACATCACCGTCAACTACGACGAGAACGGTGTGTGCGAGGTCTTTACCAACACGGGCCGCGCCGGCGGCTGTGCCTCACAGTCCGAAGCCACGGCAAGACTGGTCTCCATCGCCCTCCGCTCCGGGGTGGACAGCGACGAGCTGATTGCCCAGCTCAAGGGCATCCGCTGCCCCTCCTGCCTGCGGCAGAAGGATGTGCCCGTTACCTCTTGCCCCGACGCCATCGCCAAGGCCATCGAGAAGGTGGTCAAAAAGGCCCGGGGCGACAGCGCCCCCAGGGAGCCGATAGCCCCCATCGCCCCCCGGCTGGGAACACCCAACCCCGACCTGACCCCCGCCGAGGCGAAGCTTGCCAAGTACTGCCCTGAGTGCGGCAGCCCCCTGGAGCATGAGGGAGGCTGCGTCACCTGCCGCAACTGCGGGTACTCCAAGTGCGGGTAAACATATGAACGAGAAATGCCCGGAGTGTGTAAGCACTCCGGGCATTTTTTTCTATACTTATATTACCACAAAACGCCACAAATTTCAAGTCTACTCCTTTTCGTCAAATAGGTGTATATACTATGGGAGGAGGTGCGTCGGATGGATTTTTTAGCACTGAGAGAGGTTCAGATCGCGGAGACGGTGAAAACGCTGGAGGCGTGCAACGCGCTGACGGAGGGATATGGGCTCACCCTGTCCTCCGCTCAGGCGCTGGCTTTGGCCCAGCGGCGGGTGGAGGCTCTGCGCCTGACCGACCGGGTGGAGTTCGGGGAAGGGATATTGAAAAAGCTGATTTTCTCCTTCAGGAGTTCCCCATACCTCTGCCAGCAAAATTACGAGGAGACACTGGGAGAGCTCCAGGACATCTTCTACCATTTCAAAAATGAGAGTGACCAGAGCCTCACTGACGACGAGCTGATCGAATTCATGCGGAGCACCTTTGACGGCAAGGCCCAGGGTTCCCTGGAGTACTTGGCCGGGACCGCGCTGGACCGGCTGTGCAGGGAGCTGCGGGGCTGGGAGCCTGACGAGGACGAGCCCTGGGAGGAGGACGAGAATGGAGAATGAACTCTCGCGGCTGGGGAACCCGGAGGAGCTGTACACCTTTCTGGCCAGGCGGGCGGGACTCTACACGGGGCTGGACCACAGCTCGGTGCCGACGGCGCTGGCGGAAGAGCTTTTTGCCTCAGCGGCGTTCACCCTGGAGCAGGGCCGAACCGCCCCAGGCAGTCTGGAGGAGCGGTTTACGGCGGGACTGGCTGCCACCCGGAAAAAGCTGGAGTACGGAAAAACTCTCTGGCAGGCGGTGCGTGAAAGCCTGCCCCAGGCCGAAAACCGCTCCCTGCGGGACACCGTCAGGAATATCGGAACGTTCTGGCGGCGATATGATTATCGCTTTTTTGCCCACCAGATCCCCTGCGACATCGATTATCAGCTCTGCCGCCCGGTAAGCGAGGCACGGCAGGGGGTGGACTACGTCAACGCCTACCTGGAGCGGCTGTGGATGGAGAACGACTTCCTGAACCGATTTGATCCCCGCTATGTCAAGGGCCTATTGACCGCTTACTGTGGGGACTACGGGGGCTTACTCATCAACCTCTACGAGCCGGCGGCAGCGAACGCCCTGGGCCTTGCCCTGTTGGGTGGAGACTTCTCAAAGCTGAATATCACCCCAGAGCAGCGAAGGGAGATCGGGCAGGTCCTCCGCCGGGTGGGACCGGAGCGGCTGGAGGCCGCCGCGGAGAAACTGGCTGAGCTGATGAACCTCCAGCCCAAGACGGCGGGGGAGTACCTGCGGGGCGCAGCCGCCAACTTGGTCCCGCGTGTCCGCGCTGCTGAGTTAAACGGAATTTTCCTGACCTTTGACTAAAACGAAAAAGAAGCCCCGGACCGTTGCGGTCCGGGGCTTCTTTTCTCATCCCTCGATGGCGTCGACCCGGCGGGCGTGGCGGCCACCCTCAAATTCGGTGCCCAGGAAGGTCTCCACGATATGCTCGGCCTCGAAGGGGCCGGTAAAGCCCCCCGCCAAGGCCAGCATATTGGCGTTGTTGTGGGCACGGGTGAGCTGGGCCGAGAGCACGTCCCGGCAAAGGGCGCAGCGGATGCCGGGTACCTTGTTGGCTGTGATGGAGATGCCGATGCCGGTGGTGCAGATGACAATGCCCCTGTCGCATTCCCCCGAGGCCACCGCCTGGGCGGCTGCCCGGCCAAATTCGGGGTAGTCGCAGCTCTCTAAGCTGTTGGTTCCAAAGTCTTTGTAAGCGAGGCCATGGGCCTCCAGATAAGCTATGACATGCTGCTTGAGCTCATAGCCGCCATGGTCACTACCGAGTGCGATCATATTTTATTACCTCCTGATAGTTTAAACGGTCACAGCTTGATCTGGACCGGCGTTCTCTTATCGTAGGTGGTGACGTACCGGAACCCCACGTCCTTCAAGAGCTCGTAGGCCTCCCGAACGCCCTGGCCGATGTAGCAGGCCTTGTGGGCGTCGGCCCCCACCGTGAGGTACTCGCCGCCGCAGTCCCGATAGGCTTCCAGCGTGGGGCGCCACTCCTCCAGAGTCCTGCCGCACCAGGTGTTGAGCTCTATTCCCTTGCCGTGGGCCGCGACTCCCTTTAGGATACCCCGGATGCGGTCGAGATAGCGGTAGACGTCCACCTCCTGCCCGTCCCGGACGCTCATATACCGGACAGGATAAATGATGTGGCCCAGCACGTCGTAGCAGTCTGCCTCCACCAGCCGCTCCATGGAGAGGAAGTAGTCCTCCAGTACCTCATAGCAGAGATCAGAGGAGGTGTAGTCGATATAGTAGAGGTCGGTGGCCCCGGTTTCCACCGTGCGGTTGTGGATCGAGCCGATGACGAAGTCCAGCTCCGGGTGGTCAAGCGTCTGGGCAGCGTCGGCGGCGTCCACCTGCCCGCTGCCAAATTCCATGCCCAGTTTTAGCTTCAGCTTTCCCTTCGTGGCGTCCCGGACGGCACAGTACTGCTCTACCCGGGGAGGCCAGTGCAGAGCCGAGGCGTGCTGACGTTCTCCCTCTCCGGTCAGCAGGTCAAAGTGATCGGTGATGCAAAGCTCTGAGAGGCCCATGTCGATGGCGGCGTTGGCGTTGTCGATGAGGGGGGTGGAGCTGTCGGGGGAGAGCTCTGAGTGGCAGTGGTAGTCGATGAGATACATATGATCCTCCAGGAAAATGAAATACTGTATTCCGCTCTGTGGGGCGGTAAGGCTATCGCGCCGGTGTCTGGCGTGTGTCCAGGGTATACTTGGCCGCTATTCAAGGGGCCATAATTTCCGAAATGCCCGTACCTAGAACGGCCAGGACGGGAGCCATCGCAGGAAGTTGGAGGTGTACCAAACCGGGACTTCCAGCCCGATGAGCACAGGGTAGAATGCGGCGTAAAGCCCAGCCGCGGCCCCGGTGGTGCCGTATACCGCCCAGCGCCAGCCACGGGGCTGACGCTCGGCCAGATCGTTCATCACGTAGGCGAGAGCCAGCACCAGAAACAGGATGGAGGGGAAGTAGTGGTAGGCGAAGGTGGTGCGGCCGATCAAGAACCAGGGGCCTAACTGGGAGAAGAATCCCACCACGATGAAGAAAGCCTTGCCGCAGCGGCGGCGTACCGCCTGGATAGCGCAGGTACCGAGGGCGATCAATCCCGCCCAGGAGACGATGGGGTTATCAAACGCGCCGAAGGCGGTTTTTAGGCCCTGGGTGTACTCCTTGGAGGTGTCCAGGTAGTAGAGGATGGGCCGCCCGTCCACAATCCACTGGTACCAGCGGGAGGAGTATCCGTGGGGCTCGTTGACGCCCTTGTGGTAATTGAGCATATACTTCTGGTTGTCCAGCATCTCCTTGATCACGGTTTGCACCGTGACCTCACCTCGCGCCGCGGCGTAAGGGATGTAGGAGAGGGTATAAATGACGGCGGGGATAGCCACGAAACAGAGGATCGAGAACAGCAGGGTCTTCGCAACCCAGGGGCCGAACCGGGGCGCGCCCTCCTCCCGAGGCCAGTCCCGCCACTTGAAGAAGAGCCCCGCAAAGTAGAGGAGAGCTAGGCCTACCGCTCCGTAGATGACCGTCCACTTGCTGGCCGCGCCGATGCCCCACATGAGACCCGAGAGGAAGAGGGGGAGGGCCCCTTTCTTAAAGCTGGTCCCGGCGGGGAGGGTCAGGTAGCGGTACATGAAGAAGTACATGGCCAGAATGAAGAAGACGCCGTAGGTGTCGATGGTGGCAATGCGGGTCTGCGTCAGGTGCATGAAGTCGAAGGCGAAGAGGGCCGTGCCACAGAGGGCGATGGCGGTTTTGCCGAAGAGGTTTTTCAGGAAGACATAGAGGAGGGGCAGCATCCCAACGCCGAAGAGGGTGCCCACGAAACGCCAGCCGAAGGGGGTCATGCCGAAGGCACGGATGCCCAGACTCATCAATAGCTTGCCCAGGGGTGGGTGGGTGATCTCGTAGGGGTAGATGTTGCGGATATTCTCAAGGGCCGTGCGGGGATGATAGATCTCGTCGAAGTAGGAGGAGTTATACCAGGAGGGGGAGGCAGGAACGCTCGTCTGCTCATCGAAGAGGAGAGCGGCGCGCTCGTCGGTGTAGGCCACGGCACTGCCCGTGATGAGAGTGCCGTCCTGATCGTAGAGGGCCAGCTCGCCCACTTCCACCCAGGGTTTCGAGCCGTCGGGGTGGCCGGTGAGGCGGAGAAATTTTGCCTGGATGGCCTCCTGGGGTTCCACCTCCAGCCACTTGAACATATCCGAGTACTTCTGGGAGAGGGAGGCGGCGGTGGAGCCGCCGTTCTTGGCCCAGTAGGAATAGGCAGGGGTGTCCTCCTCCTTCTCCTGAAACATAAGGGTATACCACGTCTCCCCATCGGCGGAGACCTCCAGCGTGTAGGACCCGGTGTTGAGCCCAGGGTAGTACATGACGCGGGTGAGGGTGCGCTCCTCGCTCAGGGCGAAGGTGGCGGTCACCCCGGAGGCGAGCTGACAGAAATTTTGCGGGTTTACAAAGCTGCCCAGCTGGAAGAAGGCAGTTGCGGCATAGACCGCCGTGAGTAAAATGAGGGGCAGGGCGTCCTTCCGCGCCATGGGGTGGAGCTGAAAGGAGAACGAGAACCGTTCCCTGGGGCTGCTGGCCTGAGCCACCCACTCCAGGGTGCCCGTTCGTGGGGATATGGCGCGCCAATAGTAGACGAATAGACATACGATAGCAGCCAGGCACAAAATTGGCCATAAAAGGACGGGTGTGATATAGGGGGTGATCTGACGAATGAGGTCGGCCATGGGACACCTCCGGAGGGCAAAATAGAAAATAGGGGGGAGCGGCATATAGCCACTCCCCCTATTCTATTTCTTTTTTTTCTTTTTGTCAAAAAATCCTTTGGGGGTTTCCTCACTCTCGTCGGCGGGAATCTCACCCATGGCTCTGGCATAGCTCCGCAGGGCGTCTTTTTGCGCGCCGGTGAGGTTGCGTGGAATCTGGACGTTCACGGTGACGAACTGGTCGCCGCGTCCCCGGCCGTTGATACTGGGAATGCCCTTTCCCCGCAGTCGGAAGGTGGTGCCGGTCTGGGTTCCCTCGGGGAGGGTCCACTTCACCTTGCCGTCCAGCGTGGGGATCTCCAGTTCCGCGCCCAGGGCGGACTGGAGGAAGGTGACGTCCTGGTCGAGGTACACTGAAGTGCCGTCCCGCTTGAAGGCGGAGTGGGGTCGCACGCTGACGCTGACCACCAAGTCACCCGCCGGGCCGCCGTTCTGACCCGCCGCGCCCTGGCCCCGGAGGGAAACGGCCTGCCCGTTGTCGATGCCCGCGGGGATGTGCAGGGTGATCTTCCGCTGCTTGCGGGTGCTGCCTGCGCCGCCGCAGGACTTGCAGGGCTGGTGGATGATCTTGCCGGTACCGCCGCACTTGGGGCACTGGGCCGTCGTGGCGAAGGTGAAGGCTCCGCCGCCCCGCTGGATGCGGATGGTGCCGCTGCCGTGGCAGTCGGGGCAAATCTCGGCGGTGGTGCCGGGAGCGGAGCCGGAACCGCCGCACTCCTCGCAGGTCTCGCTGCGGGTGATGGAAATCTCCTTGTCGCAGCCGAAGGCCGCCTCCTCAAAGGAGATGGTGATGCTTGCCCGCAGAGTGTCCCCCTTCCGGGGGCCGTTGCGTCGTGCGCCGGAGGAGCCGTTGTCTCCAAAGCCGCCGCCAAAGAAGGAGCCGAAGATATCCCCCAGGTCGAAATCGCCAAAGTCGGCGGATGTGAAACCGCCGCCAGGGCCACCCGCGCCGAAGTTGGGGTCCACCCCCGCGTGGCCGAACTGGTCGTACCGTCCGCGCTTATCCTTGTCGGACAGGACCTCGTAGGCCTCGTTTACCTCCTTGAACTTGCCCTCAGCCACCTTGTCGCCGGGGTTCAAGTCCGGGTGGTACTGCTTGGCCAGTTTACGGTAGGCTTTTTTAATATCGTCGTCACTGGCGCTCTTGGAGACGCCCAGGACCTCATAATAATCTCTCTTTTGGTCCGGCATGTTGCCTCACCTCTCTGTTGAGGGATTTTAAAAACGTACGGCCTGCGGCCGCCTGCTGAAACAGTCCGCGTGGGACGGAGGAAACTCCCCCGTCCCACCGCAGAGCATATGTCTTACTTCTGGTCGTCGTCGATGACCTGATAGTCGGCGTCCACCACGTTAGGGTCGCTGCCGGTGGCGTCGCCGCCGGCAAAGCCTGCGCCGCCCATGTCGGGGCCTGCGCCGGCCTGACCGCCGGCTTGGCTGTACAGCTTTTCGCTGATGGGGTAGAAAGCCTTGGAGAGCTCCTCGGTGGCGGTTTTAATGGCCTCTACGTCGGTGCCCTTGAGGGCGTCCTTCAGCTTGGTAAGGTGGCTGTCCAGGGTGGACTTGTCGTTTGCGTCGATCTTGTCCTTCAGATCATCCATGACCTTCTCGGTCTGGTAGACCATCTGGTCCCCCTGGTTGCGCACGTCCACCTCTTCCTTCTTCTTGGCGTCCTCGGCAGCGAACTGCTCGGCCTCGCGGACCGCCTTCTCCACGTCGTCCTTGGACATGTTGGTGGAGGAGGTGATGGTGATGTGGGCGTCCTTGCCGGTGCCCAGATCCTTGGCGGAGACGTTCACGATGCCGTTGGCGTCGATGTCGAAGGTGACCTCGATCTGGGGTACGCCGCGGCGCGCCGGGGCAATGCCGTCCAGGTTAAAGCGGCCCAGGGTCTTGTTGTACTGGGCCATCTCACGCTCGCCCTGAAGCACGTGGACCTCAACGCTGGTCTGGTTGTCCGCGGCGGTGGTGAAGGTCTGGCTCTTCTTGGCGGGGATGGTGGTGTTGCGCTCGATGAGCTTGGTCATCACGCCGCCCATGGTCTCGATGCCCAGAGAGAGGGGGGTCACGTCCAGCAGCAGCAGGCCCTTCACGTCGCCCACCAGCACGCCGCCCTGGAGGGCGGCACCAATGGCCACACACTCATCGGGGTTGATGCCCTTAAAGCCTTCCACGCCGGTGATCTTCTTCACGGCCTCCTGCACGGCGGGGATACGGCTGGAGCCGCCAACCAGCAGGACCTTGTGGAGGTCGGAGGTGCTAAGCCCGGCGTCGCTCATGGCCTGGCGCACGGGGCCGGTGGTGGCGTCCACCAGGTGGGCCGTCAGCTCGTTGAACTTGGCCCGGGTAAGGGTCAGGTCCAGGTGCTTGGGGCCGGTGGCGTCGGCGGTGATATAGGGGAGGTTAATGTTGGTACTGGTGACGCCGGAGAGCTCGATCTTCGCCTTCTCGGCGGCCTCCTTCAGACGCTGCATGGCCACCTTATCGCCCGTCAGGTCAACGCCCTCGGTCTTCTTAAACTCGGCGGCCAGGTAGTCCATGATGCACTTGTCGAAGTCGTCGCCGCCCAGGCGGTTGTTGCCCGCGGTGGCCAGTACCTCGATTACCCCGTCACCCACCTCGAGGACGGACACGTCGAACGTGCCGCCGCCCAGGTCGTAGACCATGATCTTCTGGTCGGACTCCTTGTCCGCGCCGTATGCCAAGGCCGCGGCGGTGGGCTCATTGATGATGCGCTTAACATCCAGGCCGGCGATGCGTCCGGCGTCCTTGGTGGCCTGGCGCTGGGCGTCGGTAAAGTAGGCGGGCACGGTGATGACCGCCTCGGTGACGGTCTGGCCCAGATAGGCCTCGGCGTCCGCCTTCAGTTTTTGGAGGATCATGGCGGAGATTTCCTGGGGGGTGTAGCTCTTGTTGTCGACGTGCACCTTGTAGTTGCTGCCCATCTCGCGCTTGATGCTCATGACGGTGCGGTCGGGGTTGGTGATGGCCTGGCGCTTTGCCACCTGGCCCACCATGCGCTCACCGTCCTTGGAGAAGGCGACGACGGAGGGGGTGGTGCGGTTGCCTTCCGCGTTGGGGATTACGACGGCCTCGCCGCCCTCCATGACAGATACGCAGCTATTGGTTGTGCCAAGGTCGATGCCAATAATTTTAGACATAATATTTTTCCTCCAATAAAAAGAAATTGGTTTTAAACGAAATAATAACCGACGAACAGGGGAGATAACGACGGATCAGAGTGAAATAGAAGGATTTCTTAATTCGCAACCTTGACCATCGCAAAGCGAATGACCTTTTCGCCGGACTGGAACCCCGCCTGAAAGACCTCCACGACGGTGCTCTCGCCTGCATCGGCGTCCTCCACGTGCATGACGGCGTTGTGGAGCTTGGGGTCGAAGGGCTGGCCGAGGGCGGAGATCTCCTCAATACCCAGCTTGGCAAGTATCTCCTTGAGCTGCGCCATGGTCATCTCCACGCCCCTCTGGTAGGCGGCATCGGAGCACTCCAGCTTTAAAGCTCGCTCCAGGTTGTCGTACACGGGAAGAAAGGCAGCTGCGGTGTCAAATTTGGCGTCGGCCCAGGTGGTTTCCTTCTCCTTCTGGCTCCGGCGGCGGAAATTATCGTACTCGGCGGCCAGGCGGAGGAACTGATCCTCCTTGTCCTTGAGGGCGGCCAGGGCCTTTTCCGTGTTCTCCAACGCGGCAGAGAGCTCCTCGCTGGACGGTGCGGCCTCGGTCACGACCGCCTCCTGCTGGGGGGTCACGGGTTCTTCCTGCTGAGGCGTCTCGTGGAGCGCCTCCTCGTGCGGCTGATCTTTTTTACTCATGGGTGCCTCCTAAATTATCGTCGTCCTTCCTCGGCGGCAGGCCGCCCCGGCCAAAGAGGCGGGACAGGCCATCGGCAAGGTAAGAGAGCCGGGCGGTGATTTTGGCATAGTCCATACGGGTGGGGCCTACCACGCCGATGACGCCCCGCATTCCCTCGCCAATGTCGTAACTCGCCATGACCACGCTGGTGTCCTTCAGCGCATCGGCCACGTTCTCCGGGCCGATGAGGATCTGCGTGGGGTCGCCTTCCCGGGGAATGGGGAAATGGGAGAGGTCGTTGTCCCCGGAGAGGTAGCTCATCAAGGTCTGGGCCTTGTCGAGGCTGCGATACTCCGGGTGCTCCAGCAGGTGGGAAAGGCCCGCCGTGTGAACCTGGCGGCTCTCCAGCTCCTCCAGCACCTCAATGGCGAAGGAGACCACCAGAGAGATGAGCCCGTATGCCTCACCTGCGGCGTGCTGGGCGAGGCGCAGCAGCTCCGGGGTGATCTCCTCCAGCGTGAGTCCCGTAAAAGAGGCGTTGAGGAGGGTGTTCAATAGCTGGAGCTGGGTTTCGTTCAAATCGCTGGGGAGACGGATGAGCCGGTTGCGTACCACATTGGTGTCGGTCATCACCACTATGATGAACGCGCTGCTCTCCACCATCAAAAGGTCAAACCGGCGGACGGTCACCCGGGAGCGGCCCGAGGAGAGGGCGAAGGCGGGGTACTGCGTGAGCTGACTTACAATGCGCCCGGCCTGGTCGATGACCCGGTCCAGCTCCGCCATCTTCATGCGCAGGGCGGAGTTGATGCGCTCGGTCTCCTGGAGGGAGAGCTTGTGGGCCTCCATCAGCTCGTTGACGTAGAGCCGATAGCCTCTGGAGGACGGGATGCGCCCGGCGGAGGTGTGAGGCTGCTCCAGGAAACCCAGGGCCTCCAGGTCGGACATCTCGTTGCGGATGGTGGCCGAGGAGATGTCCAGCCCGGAGGATTCAGCGATGACCTTTGAGCCGACCGGCTCGGCAGTCTCAATATAGTTTTCGACGATGGCACGGAGAATACGCTTCTTTCTCTCTGATAAATCCATCGTATCCTCCTCCTTTGTCCAGTGTGCGCTATGTTAGCACTCGCTGTTCCTGAGTGCTAAAGATAATGTACCACCAGACCCCAGGAATGTCAATACTTCAGGTTGTAAATGATTTGTGAACGGAAAAGAAAAGCAATTAAGCGCAGCGATTGCTAAAACGCGGCGTGGGACATACCCACGCCGCGTTTTACGTCTATGTAGTTTCCCCCATGCTTACCTGAGTCACATCGTTGATCCATACTCGGCTCCTCAGGCGGGAGACGCCGAAACCAAACTTTACCACGTTCTCCATGCAGATGCCCACATAGACGGCGAAGATGCCCCACTGAAACACCAGACCGAAGAGGGCGGCCAGAGGGATAGCCACCAGCCAGAGGGGGAGAATGTCGATGATCATAGCCATGCGCACATCTCCGCCGCCCCGGAGGACGCCCACGGTGTTGGTGCTGTCAAAGCTGCGCAGGGGCAGCACCACGCCGGTGAAGGAGAGCATCATGGTGCAGATGCCCGCCGCAGAGGCGGAGAGCTTGAAGATGGGGTAGACCAGGGGCGCCAGGAGCAGCCGGGTACCCACCAGCATAAAGCCTCCCACCAGCGCCCCGCAGGCGAAGGCCAGCGTGTCCATGGTGAGACCCACCTGATAGACCGTCTCCTTATCCCGTCCCGCGCCGATCTCCCGGCCCACCACGATGCCCGCGGTGGCGGCGATGGCGAAAATGGCCACGGTGCAGATGTCCTCAATACCGCCCGCCAAGGCACGAGCGGCGAGGATCTCGGTGGAGCCTGCCATATGGCCCATGATGACCTTATAGAGGCTGGTGCCCAGCCCCCACAGGCTTTCATTGAAAACTACAGGAGCGGCGTATTGGGCAAACTTGGCCGCGACCTCCATGCCCGGACGAAACAGGAGTGAGAACTTGAGCCGGAAACGGCGGTTCGTGGAAGCATAAATCACCACGATGGCAAGCTCCAGCATTCGGGCCCAGAGTGTGCTCCAGGCAGCGCCGGCCACGCCCATGGCGGGCGCGCCCAGATTACCGAAGATAAGAAGCCAGTTGAGGAACACGTCGGTGGACGTGGAGATCGAAAAGATGATAAAGCCCAGCTTCGGGTTCTCCATGCTGCGGTGGGCCCCTATGTACACGCTGGAGATGCTGCCGAAGAGGTAGGAGGGTCCCACGATGCGGGTGTACTCGGCTGCGGGGCCAATGAGGGTGGCGTTGTCGGTGAGCAGGCCCATCAGCGCCTCCGGGAAGAAAAGGGTCACCGCCGCAAAGACGGCAGAGATGGACAGCGCCACGTAGCAGCCGATCCCGATGACGCGGTTGATGGACTCCATGTCCTTCTTGCCCCAGAACTGGCTTATGAGAACCGACGACCCGCTCTGCAGCCCGAAGAGAATGAGCTGAATGACGAACATGGGGATGTTGGCCAGATTCACCGCAGCCAGAGGCACCTCCCCCAGCATCCCCACCATAAAGGTGTCCATAAGGCCCAGGGAGGTGGTGACCAGGTTCTGCAGGATGATGGGCAGGGCCAGAAAGAGGATATTGCGGTAAAACCCCTTACCGCGTTTTAAGTAGGAGAACATGTAATAACCATCCTTATTTATTGAGCTGAGATCCGCGCCTCCCTTATCCCAGCCAGCGCGCGGCAGAGCGCGTCCACGTCCTCGCGGGTGCTCTCGGGGGAGAAGGAGATGCGCAGCACCCCCATCAGGGTCTGCTTAGGCAGGCCCAAAGCGGCAAAGACGTGGCTGGGCTTTCCTCTGTGGCAGGCCGACCCGGAGGAGACGCACACACCCGCGTCCCCCAGCGCCCGCACCAGCATCTCGCTGGGGTAGCCGGGCAGGGAGATGGCGCAGATGTGGGGCGCGTCCCCGCCGGAGATGATCTCCACGCCCTGTAAGGCCGACAGGCCCTCCAGCGCGTAGGCCTTGACGGCGGCCATCCGCTCCCGGTACTCGGGCCACCAGGCGCCCACGGCGGCGGCCAGCGCGGCGATCTGGGCGGTGGCCTCGGTACCGGGGCGCAGGCCGCTCTCCTGACCGCCGCCCAGGAAGAGGGGCGATAGCTTTAGGCCCTTTTTCACATATAGCGCCCCCACCCCTTTGGGTGCACGGATCTTGTGTCCGCTTATGGTAAGTAGGTCCACCCCCAGCTCCTTGACGGTGAAAGGCACCTTCAAAAAGCCCTGCACCGCGTCGGTGTGCAGCAAGGCGGGGGAGCCCATGGCTCTGATGGCCTCCGCGGCTCCGGCTACGTCCTGGACCGTGCCCAGCTCGTTATTTACCAGCATGAGGGACACCAGCACCGTATCGGGCCGCAGGGCGGCCCTCAGCGCATCGATGGAGATATGGCCCCACTTGTCGGGCTTCAGATAGGTGACCTCATAGCTCTCCCTCGCCAGGGCCTTGCATGGCTCCAGCACCGCGGAGTGCTCGATGGCGGAGGTAATGATGTGTTTTCCCTTCCGGCGGCCCAGCTCGGCGGCGCCCCGGATGGCCCAATTGTCCCCCTCGGTGCCGCAGGATGTGAAATAGACCTCTTCAGCGGCGCAGCCCAGGGCGGCGGCCAAGCTCGAGCGGGCGGACCTCACCAGCTCGGCGGCGGGCCTGCCCATCGGGTGGCCGGAGGAGGGGTTGCCGTAGCACTCAGTCATGGCGGCCACAGCCGCCTCCACTGCCTCGGCACAAACCTGAGTCGTGGCGGCATTATCAAGATAAATCATAAAAAACCCCTCCTTCAGCGCGTGTTTTTCTATTCTAATGCCTGATAATCATAAAGTCAAGCGGCCAGCCTACGTCGGCTGGCCGCTTACTATATAAGAGAGGAAAAACGAGGTTTTATTTCTCCAGCGCGGCACTCTCGCCCGCGATGCGGCCGAACACCATGATGTCCACCAGGGCGTTGCCGCCTACGCGGTTACCGGCATGGATGCCGCCGGCAACCTCACCTGCTGCATACAGGCCGGGGATCACGTCGCCGTTGGCGTTGAGCACCTGAGTCTGGGCGTTGATCTCAAGACCGCCCATGGTGTGGTGGATGGAGGGAGTACGGATGGTGGCGTAGAAGGGGCCCACGTCGATGGGACCGCCCAGCTTCACCTTGCCGAAGTCCAGATCTTCGCCGGTTGCGCAGTAGGAGTTGTACTTCTCGATCTCTGCCACAAAGGTGGCGGGGTCGGCCCCCATCTGCTTGGCCAGATCTTCCAGAGTATCGGCCTTGAGGACGCTGCCCTCGGCGATCAGGGTGTCGATGTCATTGCCCCAGCTGTTCTTACCGCCTGGCTGAGGATCTCCGGCGGAGGCCTGGTCGCAGATGATGTAGAAGGTAGCGTCGGTCTGCTCCAGGGCTGCCTTGGACAGCACGTCCCGGCTCTCATACTCAGAGACGAAGCGCTTGCCCTCCTTGTTTACGAAAACCTGCTCCTCAGCGCTGCCCCACAGGCCGCCGCCCAGGCTGCCGGTGACGGGCTGGCTGCTGGGCATGAGCTGGATGTAGCCCATACCTACGAGGTTTGCGCCTACTGCCTGACCCATGATAATGCCGTCGCCGGTGAGCAGGGCGGAGTTGGTGGTGGGCATATCCTCGGTCAGAACACCCCAGTAATTATCGTACTCCATGGCCATTTTTGGATTGGCGCCGTAGCCGCCGGTAGCCATCACCACGCCCTTGCTGGCGGTGAGGGTAACAGGGGTGCCGTCGGTCTTCTCGGCCTTGACGCCGGTGACGCGCCCGCCATCGGTGATGAGCTCGCTGGCGCGGGTGTTGAGCATGATGGTCACGCCCTTCTCGTTGCAGGCTTTCTCCAGGGGGGAGATGAAGCCGTGGCCCACGCTGGTGGTCAGGGAATGCATCCGGGGCCAGAGGCCGCCGAGCACGGTGCCGATGCTGTCGGAAATCTGGGTTTCACTGTCGTGGCTGACCAGCCACTCCAGGGCGGGGAGGGAGTTTTTGGTCATCAGGCTCACCAGGCTGTAGTTGCCGTGAATCTCGGTCCCGTCCAGGCCTGTGCGGGCGCCGCCCTTATAGGTCTGGTAGGTGTGCAGCTCCACGCTGTCAAAGAGCTTGGAGGTGTCACCCGCCAGATAGGTCTTGATCTGCTCTTTTAAAGTAGCGAGGTCGGGGCGGTACTCCTCGGGAATGGTGGTTTCGTCTACCTCCAGGATGCCCTGGAGCTCTTTGATCTGGCTATCGTCCATGGGGACGCTGGCCTGCCGCTCGGGGTCCACGGCGTTGTACGCGCCGCCCGCCCGCAGGGTGTTGCCGCCCAGAGCAGCTCCCTTTTCGATCAGGATGACGGACGCGCCGTTCTCCGCGGCGCTTACCGCCGCGGCAAGGCCCGCGCCGCCGCCGCCGATGACCACCACGTCCACGGTCTCCTCAATGGGCTCGCCCGCAGTAACGGCCGCCTTGTCCTTGGACTTCAGGGCATCCACGTCGCCGCCCGCCTGTGCCACGCAGTCGGCCACCGCGGCCAGGACGGCCTTGCTGGTGATGGTGGCGCCGCTGACGGCCTCGATGTTCAGGGTCTGCCCCTCCACGATCTGTGTGGGGAAATTCTCCAGTACCGGGGTGGCGATGCCGGCGGTCTCGCTGTTCTCCCCGATCTCCACGGAGAGGATCTCGGTGTCGCTGAAGGTAACGGTGACGGGTACCATGCCGCCGTTGCCCTGGGCCTCGGCGGTGTAGGTGCCCGCCTTGTAGATGGCGCCCGCCGCCGGGGTGGCGCTGGGGCTGGCCGGGGTGCCGCCGCAGGCGGTCAGGGAGAGGGCCATGGCAAGGGTAAGAACCAGCGCAAGGAGCTTCTTTGTGGCTTTCATTCTCTTGTATCCTCCTCTTTTTCCCATTTAACGGCGAGAAAAGATTATCGTGGACACCCTCGTCGTTAAATTTTCTACAAAGTATTGTACTTGCTCGTTATTTTTATGTCAAACAGATATCTTTTGATGGAGTTCAACTGAAAGTTGTGCTATAATAAAAAGTGCCCAAAATGAGGAGGATGAACGGTGGAAGTCAAGCAGCTGAGCTATTTTGTGGAGACCTGTAAATACATGAGCTTTTCCGATGCGGCGAAGGCCCTCTTCGTTACCCCCCAGGCCCTGAGCAAATCCATCCGAAACCTGGAGAGGGAGCTGGGCGGCGAGGTCTTCACCCGGACGGGCAACTCCATAGCCCTTACAGATTACGGCACCCTCCTGCTCCAGCGGGCGAAGGGCCTGCTTAAGAGCTACGACGTGCTCATTGGCGACATGAAGTACGCGAGCCACCACTTCTCCGGTACGCTGACAGCGGGCTTTGCTTACGGGGTGCTGGCGGCTTTGCAGCCCGACGCCATCATGGACTTTATGCGCACCTACCCGGAGTTGAGCTTGGACCTGGAGGAGCTGCCCGAGGACGCCCTGGAGGAAAAGCTGCTCAGCGGCAGCCTGGACTTCGCCTTCTGCGTCGGCGCGCCCCGTCGGGCGGCCCTCTTTCAGAGTACTCTGGTCTGCACCTCGCCGCTGAGCGCGGTGCTGTTGAAGGAGAACCCACTCTACCAGAAGGGGTTCTTCACATTGAAGGACCTGCGTGACCATAAGCTCATCCAACACACCCACAATAAAAAGGTGTATGACATGGTCTGCGAGCGCTGTCAGGCGCTGGGCTTTGAACCGGAGTATCTGATCCGCTCTTCCCACCTGGAGCTCAATAAGCGGGTGCTCTGGTCCATGGGCGGGCTCTCTCTGGGGCCCTATAACCTTTGGAAGAGCTACCCCTACACCGAGGAGGTGGGATGTATCCCCATGGATCCCGGCGAGGGCCTGGCCTGGGAGGTATGCCTCGTCGCCCCCGCCGACCGCCAGCTCGCCCCTGCCGCCCGTCTGATGGCCGACCATCTCTCCCAGCGCCTCGACGCGCTGATTGGCGAGCCCGTATAAGTCAAGCCCCGGCCCCTTTTTAGGGACCGGGGCTTTTTGGCGTCTTCCCCGCCGGGACGGGGAGGAGACGTTCCTTTAGTGCGTCATTTTGCCGCAGGGAGGAACTTCTTCATCGCGTCCACCAAGAGCTCGGCCTTGGTGCCCACGATGACCTGGGTGACCTGGGTGCCCGCCTTCATCACGCCGGAGGCACCCAGGGCCTTGAGGGCCTTTTCGTCCACGGTCTTATTGTCCGTCAGCACCAAGCGCAGACGGGTGATGCAGGACTCGATCTCCCTGATGTTGGAGGGCCCGCCCAGCACGTCGATGTACTTCTGGGCCAGAGCGTCAAAACCCAGGTCGGCGGCCAGCTTGCCGAAGTCGCCGGTCTCATCGTCGTCCTCACGGCCGGGGGTCTTGAGGTCGAATTTCTTGATAACGAAAACGAACAGGAAGAAGTAGACCACCGCCATGACGACGCCTAGCAGCAGTGACAGCCAGGGCTTAGTGGAGATGTTCCAGTTGAGCACCATGTCAAAAAGGCCCGCCGAGAAACCAAAGCCCATTTTGATGCCGAAGAGATAGCTCAAGGCCATAGATACGCCGGTGAGCACGCCATGGATGGCAAAGAGGCCGGGAGCCAGGAACATGAACATAAACTCGATGGGCTCGGTGATGCCGCACAGGAAGGCGGGGATGGCTACCGAGACCATTGCGCCGCCGATGATCGCCTTATTCCCCTTCTTGGCGCAGACGTACATAGCCAAGGCCGCCGCGGGTAGGGCGAACATCATGATGGGGAAGAATCCGGCCATGTAGTCACCGGCGCTGGGGTCAAGGGCAAAGAACCGGTTCAGGTCGCCATGGACAATGGTGCCGTCCGCCTTGGCGAAGTCCCCAAACTGGAACCAGAAGTAGGTGTTGAGTACGTGGTGCAGGCCCACGGAGAGGAGTACCCGGTTGAAGAAACCGTAGATAGCCGCGCCCAGCGCGCCCAGCCCGGCCAGGAAGTTGGCGAAGTTGTCCAGCGCCTTCTGGATGAAGGGCCATACGAAACCAAAACCGATGCCGGCCAGCAGGGTGTAAAACCCGGTGACGATGGGCACAAAGCGGCGGCCGCCAAAGAAGCCCAGCCAGTCGGGGAGCTTGGCGCTCTTGAACTTATTATAGCAGAGGCCTGCGATAACGCCCGCGATAATACCGCCAAAGTGGGCCATATTGACCTTTGAGACGCCGCTGTATAGGCTCTGGGCCCAGGCAAAGCCGCCCACGCCGCCGAACAGGCCGGTGGCGCCTTCGGCCACGGGGGTGATGAGCCAGGAGAAGAGAGCCCCGGCGGTGCCGTTCATGACGTAGAAACCGATGGCGCCTGCCAGACCCGCCGCGCCGTTGTTATCCTTGGCGAGACCCACGGCCACGCCGATGGCAAACAACAGGGGCAGATTGGTGAAGAGTGCGTCGCCCGCGGCGGAGATAAACGGCAGATTCAGAAGATCGCCCTGCCCCAGGCGGAGCAGCAGGGACGCCACGGGGAGGGACGCGATGGGGAGCATGAGGGCCTTGCCAAGCTTCTGGAGCTTTTGCAGGAACGAGGATTTCATAGTGCTACCTCCTCAATTTAGTTGATGCCGTACCCTCCACACACACAGGAGGGGGCGGCTTCTCCGCTATATCACGGGCTCCCGGTCCCGTAACATACAAAAGCAGATGAACCCTGGCACTTTAGTGCTGAGTCACAAGACCGACGGAGACCGCCAGATAGGCCAGCGCGTCGTCTGTGAGTTCCACCCTCAGCTCCCGCTCCAGGAGGGCGGCCAGGGCCTGGGCCGTGCGGTAGTGGCGGCTCATGGAGAGGCGGACCTGGTGCCTGACGGGCAGCTCGAGGAGCGTACCGCTCTGGGCGGCGGCCACCAGGTGGTTCAGCGTGGTGAGGAAGACCCGCCTTGCGGAGGGACTCTCATCCAGCGCCGTACCATACAGCCGGTCTAAGATGTTCACCGCATCCTGGTAAACCCTGGCGTTGCGCATGGCGGCGCTGATGTGCAGGTTGCCACGGGCGGAATAGAGATGCAGGGCGATAAAGCCACGCTCGGCCTCGCCGATGTCCACGTCCAGCTCCCGGCGGATCAGCTGGGCGGCCAGTTCGGCTACGTCGAACTCGCGGTTACACAGGACGGAAATCTCCGTAATAAAGGGGTTTTCAATGGGCAGGCCAATTTTCAGCCGCTCAATGGCGAAGACGATGTGGTCGTACAGCGCATCGTAGAGCTTTTCGTTCTCGATGCCCAGCTGTTTCCGCGCGGCGTGAACAATGTCCCGGGTGATTTTTTTCACCTTGGCGGTGTCGTAGTCCAGCCGTTTCATGTTACCCAGGTCCACGCTGCCGTCCAGAATGGAGAATACACGGCTGCCTGGGATGGCGTCGTCGATGTAAGCGCCGCGGCGCAGCCCGTAGCCCACACCCTTGCCCACGACAACCACCTGGTCCCCTGAGGGTTTGCGGGCCAAAACCACGTTATTGTTGCAGATTTGAACTGCCTCGTAGTGCATAGAGTGACCTCCTCATACGAAACACGCATGGAAAGCGTGCTTATATTTGCGAGGATTTTGTCGTTTTGTAAGACGCACGACGCGGGCGGCAAGAAACCGAAAAGGCAGTGCGGAAAATAAAAACGGGCATAGCTTTAAAAACGAATCTCGCTTTAAAGTCTATGCCCGAATTCAATCAGTAACATCACTTCGTGGTATTTAGTTTTATGCGTTCGGGCGTTTCAGCCCACGCGGGCTAAAAAGTTTATGAGCGCAAAGTATTGCTCTGCTCACTGCATCTATTTATACCAAATGCTGGAGCAATTGTCAAGATAAAGTTGGACAAAATCAACAGCAAAGCAAAAAAATACATGGAGTATGATGGAAGATATGCCTTTTACTTCATCGGCGTGGGACCCATGGCGGTGTGAAGCTCGGAGGTCAGCGCCCCGCGGAAGAGGCGTACCGCGTCCCGGTGCAGGTGATCCAGGCGGTCGGGCACTTGGGCGGCGGAGAGGTTCCCCGCGGCGGAGAAGTCGTTGTCCAGAATGAACTTGACCTCACTGTCCTGCTTACCGCCGTGGAGGAGGCCCGGACCCGCGTGCATCTTTAGGTGGCGGCCCTCTTCAAGCTTCATCTCTATGTCCAGCGCGCACTTGGTCACGTCACCTTCCGTCACGTCCTGCTCAGCCAGCACCCCCAGGAAGGCGGGCTGGAGCAGGTCTGACCAGGGCGTGCCCTCCAAGCCCAGGCTCCGCCGGGAGAAGGCGTTGACATACCGCAGCCCGATACGCTCGAAGAAGGCGGGCTGGTAGGCCTGGATGAAGGCGGCCAGGGGCTTGTCGAGCCGCTGGGCAAAGTCCTCCCACCGCTGGTAGCGAAGGGTTGAGAGGGCGATAAAATTTTTGGTGAGATTCAGTTTCCAGAACCCGTCTGACGAGACGAAGGAGTAGTTGGTGACGGAGGGCGCCTGCTCCAGCGTGGGGTTGGGGGTGCCGGCTCCCTTCACCGTAGGGGCGGGGACCTCCTGGTTGGCAGCGTAACGGGGAAAGTCCCGCCGCACTGCCTCCTGGAACTCGGCGGGCTCCTTCGCCCCAATGGTGAGGATAGCGGGAAAGCGCAGTTGGCAGATAACCTCCACCAGGGGATTGACGGCGTATTGATACCGGTCGTAGTGGGAGAACAGCATAGCAAGGGCTCCTTCCTTGTGGCTTTTCTCTATTGTACCCTCGCCGTTTTGCTATTTCAAGCCTAAAAAGCGCTCCATGCCCTTGATACACGTCCTCGCCTCGTCCATGTTCTCCATCTCGCAAAAAATGCGCAGCAGCGGCTCGGTGCCGGAGAAACGGCAGATGACCCAGCCGCCCCCCTTGAAGTAGACCTTGCACCCGTCGGCGTAGGAGACCTTTTCCACCTCGCGGGGAAACTCGGGCAGCAGCTTATCTGTCATCAAAAGCTTACCGATGCGATCTTTCTCGGCCTGGGAAAATTTGTAGTCCCGCTCCTCCATCTCAAATTTCCCGTACTTGTCGGTAATCTCCCGGTAAATTTCGCTCAGCTTCCGGCCCGTGGTGGCGATCATTTCCACAAGCAGGGCGGCGGCGTAGATGCCGTCCTTTCCCTGGATGTGGCCCCGGACGGTGAGCCCCCCCGAGCTCTCCCCGCCGATGACTGCCCCGGTCTCTGCCATCTTGCCCGAGATGTGCTTAAAGCCAACGGGCACTTCGTAGCAGATTTCTCCGAAGTCGGCGGCGATGGCGTCCAGCAGGTGGGTGGTGGCGATGTTGCGCACCGCGGCCCCATGCCAGCCTTTATACTTAAGGAGATAGTAGTACAGCAGAACCAAAATCTTGTTGGGATGGAGGAACTCGCAGGCGTCGTCGATAACACCCAGCCGGTCCGCGTCCCCGTCGGTGGCGATGCCGATATCGCAGTGGTTCTCCTCCACGAAGTCCTGGAGACTCGACAGCGTCTTCACGTTGGGGGCGGGCAGGCGGCCGCCGAAGAGGGCGTCGCGCCGCTCGTGGATGATGTCCACATCGCACCGGGCGGTAATAAGAATGGTCTGGAGGGCGGTCTTCGATACGCCGAACATGGGGTCCAGTACCACCTTGAGGCCCCGGGAGCGGATGGCGTCCATGTTGATGGAGCGGATAATGGAGTCCACATAAGTGTTCATGGGGTTGATGAGCTCGATGACGCCGGAGCGCACGCCGTCCTCGAAGGCGAGGGTGGCGACGCTCTCCTCCACCCGGGCGATGTACTCCTCCAGGCTCTGGGTGGTCACCTCGTCCGCGTCACGGCCTCCGGCGGTAAATACCTTGACACCGTTGTAGATGGCGGGGTTGTGGCTTGCGGTGACGGCAATACCGTAAGCCATGCTGTAATACTTTACGGAGAACATGATGAGGGGAGTGGGGGCCTCACGGTTGATGATGAGGGTGTGGATGCCCTCGGCGGCCATTACCTCGGCGCACCAGTGAGCGGCCTCCTCGGAGAGGAAGCGCCGGTCATACCCGATGATGAAACCCCGGTCGGCCACCCCCTCATCCTTCATCTTGTGTGCAAGCCCCGCCATGAGGAGCTGGATGTTGGCCCTGGTGAACTCGTCCCCGATGATGGCTCGCCAGCCGCCAGTACCGAATTTGATCATGCTGAACGTCTCCTTTCCGCTTGCAAGAAACGGTTTTCTAACCCTACTGAAAACATCCGGCGCTATGCTCCCTCCGGGGACCGCGCCTACGAGGCAGGCGAACGCCTTTATATGCAAAAGGGGTGGGAAAAGCGCCGGGGCCGGGACCCCGGCCCCCGGAGCTCTATCATCCGCCCCCGTGGGGAGAACTCACCCCATTACCACGTCCACGTCATTTACGCTACCCGGCTCCATGACGGGCACCAAAGCGCCCTCACAGGGGACGCCGTTGCACATCACCGAGGCGACCCCCTTCTCCACCCCATGGGGGTTGGTCACGCTGATCTGGTAGGTGGCCCCGCGCCAGACTCGGGTAATCTGGAAATCCTTCCAGTCACCGGGGACGCAGGGGTCAATCTCCAGGCCATCGTACCCGGGCCGGACGCCCAGGATATAACGAGTGGCGGCGAAATAGCTCCACCCGCCTGAGCCGGTCATGAAGGGGTGCCGGGCCCTGCCGAAAGCGGTATGTTCTTTGCCCATAACGAACTGGCAGTACGAGTAGGGCTCGCTCTGACGGGTCTCGATCTTGTCGTTCTGCCGGGCGGGGCAGAGGCTGTCGTAGAATTTCATGGCCCGTTCCCCACGGCCGAGCATAGCCTCGGCCACCCAGGCCCAGGGGTTGGGGTGGGAGAAGATGGCTCCGTTTTCCTTGATGCCGGGGTAGACCCGGGTGATGAAGCCGATGGCGTCGTCCGGTACGGTGTAGCTGGGGGCATTGAGCATCAGCCCCCATTCGGTGTATAGATACTCGTCCACTGCGTCCATGGCGGCAAGCCCTCGTACATAGGGGGCTGCACCGGAGAGGACGGCCCAGGTATTGGATTCCATGTGAACCCGGCCCTCTTTGTCGGTCTGTACGCCAATCTTCCGCCCGTCGGCGGTGATGCCCCGGAGGTACCATTTGCCGTCCCACAGCTCCCGCTCACAGACCTCGCCCACCTGTTTCCGCATTGCGGCGTACCGCTCGGCGTCCTCAACGCGGCCCAGGCGGGTTGCCAGCTCCACAAAGTGGCCCAGGGCCCAGTGGTGGAGGAAGGAGACCATGGAGCTCTCACCGCCGCCCAGGTTCAGGCAGTCGTTCCAGTCGGCCCGGAGGCCCTTGCAGATGCCGGTGGCGCCCACCTGCTCCGCAGAGAAGTCTAAAATACGTTTTAAATGCTCGTACACCGTGCCCTCGCCGCCGTCGGCGTAGGGGGTCACCAGATCGGCCAGGGCGAAGTCCCCGGTCTCCTTGATAAACTCGGTGACGGCGGCCACCAGCCACAGCGCGTCGTCGGCGCAGGCATCCTCCAGCCCGTGAACGATGTCTGCCGTCGAGCGGGTGGGGATGACGGTGGGGGACTTGTAAGGCAGATCCTCCTTCTTCGGCTCGAACCAGGCGGGATCAAAAAGGTGGAGGCCATAGCCTTTGCTGACAAGGCCCTGCATGAGCTGCAAGATGCGCTTTCTGCACCCCTCTGGGTTTGAGTGGGGAATGGTCATTGCGTCCTGAGCGGTGTCCCGGTAGCCCAGTCCCGTACGCCCACCTACCTCGATAAAGGACGCGAAACGGGAGAACATGACGTTGACCTCGCTCTGGTAGAGGGTCCAGGTGTTGAGCATAGTGTCCATGTCGGCGTTGGGGGTGTGGATTTGCAGTTTACATAATTTTTCTCTCCAATAATTGGACAGATCGTCAAAGGCGGCGTCCAGGTTGGCAAACTCGCTGTACTTGGCCCGGATGCGCCTGCCCTCCTCCCGGTCCCCCTCGCCCAGCATCCAGGCAAGGCGGGAATGCTCGCCTGGGGCAAGGGTCAGCTTTTTCTGGAGGACTGCACAGTGATTATTGCCCTTCTCAAAGCTGCCTGAGCATACCCCGCGCTCCACCGTGAGAGGGTTTGTCTCCGTGCGGTAGGGTCCCAGAAAAGTGTCCCTCAGGCAGTCAAAGCCATCGGGGATAAAGGACGCGGCCATGTATTGGTGAGCATGCTCGTAGAAGAGATCATAGTCAATGATGCCGTCCTCACAGTTGCTCCCCGCACAGTATAGGGACATCTGGAAATTCTGGTTGTCAATGGGGATCTGGTGAAATGAAAACTCCACGTAGGAATATAGACTTAAATTACGATTTGTATTAGATTTATTCTCTAGCTTTACATCCCAAAGCTCCACATTTTCCCCCCGGGGGATGAAGAGGGTCTGGCTGGCATCGATGCCTCCGCGGGCACACTCATAGACTGAGTAGGAGAGGCCGTGGCGGCAGCGGTAGTCCTTTCGCTCGCCCCCGCAGGGCTGCCAGGAGAGGGACCAGAACTCGCCGGTATCGTCGTCCCTGAGGTAGACATAATGTCCGGGGCGATCCATGGGCGCACCGTTGGGGCGGAAACGGGTGATGCGATGATATTCGGGACTTTTGTAAAAGAGGTAGCCACCGGCGGTGTGATTCACCACGGCGCAGAGGTCCTCCACGCCCAGGTAGTTGGTCCAGGAGACGGGCACGTCTACCCGGTCGATGACGTACTCCCGCCGCTCGTTGTCAAAATGGCCGTACTGCATGGTGCAACGCCCCTATCGTGTCAATTTTCTAGCTTTATTATAACGGAAGCAAGGAAAGTGAACAGTGCTCAGACTGCGTTCTTTTGCCTTTGATTGTCAGGTAGGGAGGGGCGCAAAAAAAGGCGGGCCGTGGCCGTAGCCACGTCCCGCGCTTTTGGTCGCTTTATAAAAATTACAGCAGAATAACCCCGGCGGAACGGCAGGAATCTATGGTCGCGTCGTCCCAGACACTGGCCTGTACCTCGCCGATGTGAGCCTTGCCCAGGAGAAGCATGCACAAGCGGGACTGGCCGATGCCGCCGCCGATGGTGAGAGGCAGCTTGCCCTCCAGCAGCAGCTTGTGGAAGGAAAGGGTGCGTCGGTCGTCGCACCCGGCGGCGGTGAGCTGGCGGTCCAGCGACTCGGGGGAGACACGTACGCCCATGGAGGAGATCTCAAAGGCCCGCTCTAAGACCGGGTTCCAGAGGAGGATGTCCCCGTTCAGGGTCCAGTCGTCATAGTCGGGCGCGCGGCCGTCATGGGGCTTGCCCGACTTGAGGGGGCCGCCAATGCCCATGAGGAAGGTGGTGGGGTGCTCTTTCACCCAGGCGTCCTCTCGCTCCTTGGGAGTGAGGGCAGGGTACTTGTCCTCCAGTTCCTGGGTGGTAACAAAGCTCACGTCGCCGCTGACGGGAGGGAGGGCGGTGAGCTGGGGGAAAACCGAGCGCAGGGTCTCCTGGGTCTGGCAGACGGCGCGGATAATGGTGCGCACCGTGTCCTTTAAATACTCCTCCGTACGGTCTCGGGGGGCGATAACTTTCTCCCAGTCCCACTGGTCCACATAGACGGAGTGGAGGTTGTCGGGGGTCTCGTCCCGGCGGATGGCGTTCATGTTGGTGTACAGCCCCTCGCCCACCGAGAACTGATAGCGGTAGAGGGCCATGCGCTTCCATTTGGCCAGTGAGTGGACCACCTGGGCATCCCGGTCGGCGGCGGGGATGTCGAAGGTAACGGCCCGCTCCACGCCGTTCAGGTCGTCGTTCAGACCGGTGGACGCCTCTACGAACAGAGGGGCCGAGACCCGATGAAGGCGCAGCGCGCCGCCCAGATTGTCTTCAAAAAGGCGGCCCAGCAGGCTGATGGCCCGCTGAGTATCGTACAGATTCAGGCAGGGGGCATACCCCTGGGGGATGCAGGTCTTGTCCATAAGTACCGCTCCTTTTTCGCGCCGGGATGGAAAGATGGTTTATTATACGATGAATGGGGGAGAAATGCAAGGCAGGAAGCGCGCAACCGCCGAGCAGAGGGCTAAACGTGACAGGGGTGGAGGAATGGAGTGCCCCCTTGCCTTTTATGCGCTAAACCGCTATAATATTGAGAAGAAAACGCATGGGAGGCGCACTATGGAAAAAATTAAAATGACTACACCCCTGGTGGAGATGGATGGGGACGAAATGACCCGTGTGCTCTGGGCGGACATCAAGAAGGTTCTGCTGGAGCCCTACGTGGAGCTGAACACCCTCTACTTCGACCTGGGGCTGCCCGAGCGGGAGCGCACGGGAGACCAGGTGACGGTGGACAGCGCCAACGCCACCCGGGAATACGGCGTGGCCGTCAAGTGCGCCACAATCACTCCCAACGCCCAGCGGGTGGAGGAATATAAGCTCACCGAGATGTGGAAATCCCCCAACGGCACTATCCGGGCCATCCTGGACGGTACCGTGTTCCGCGCCCCGATCATGGTGAAGGGCATCTCCCCGGTGGTGAAGAACTGGAAGGAGCCCATCACCATCGCCCGCCACGCCTATGGCGACGTGTACCGCGCCACCGAGTACCGGGTGCCCGCACCCGGCAAGGCGGAGCTGGTTTTCACCGGGGAGGACGGCGAGACCTTCCGACAGACCATCTATGACTTCGAGTGCGCCGGGGTACTCCAGGGGCAGTATAATAAGGACTCCTCTATTGCCTCCTTCGCGCGTTCCTGCTTTCAGTACGCGGTGGACACCAGGCAGGACTTATGGTTCTCCACCAAGGACACCATCTCCAAGAAGTATGACCACACCTTCAAGGACATCTTCGCAGACATCTTCGCGGCTGAGTATAAGGAGAAATTCTATACGCTGGGAATCGAGTATTTTTACACCCTCATTGACGACGCGGTGGCTAGGGTCATCCGGTCGAAGGGTGGGTTCATCTGGGCCTGCAAGAACTACGACGGTGACGTAATGAGCGACATGGTGAGCACGGCGTTCGGAAGCCTCGCCATGATGACCTCCGTACTGGTCTCCCCCGATGGGAAGTACGAGTATGAGGCCGCCCATGGCACTGTCACCCAGCACTACTATCGCTACTTGAAGGGTGAGCAGCCCTCCACCAACCCCATGGCCACCATCTTCGCCTGGACCGGGGCCCTGGCTAAGCGGGGGGAACTGGACGGGAATACCGCCCTTACCGACTTCGCCCGCGTGCTGGAGAATGCCTGCCTGGAGACCATCGAGGGGGGAGTCATGACGAAGGACCTGGCCGGTCTCTGGGAGGGGGAGAGCCCCGCCAAGAGCGTCACCTCCGCTGAGTTTTTGGCCGCCATTAAGGCAAAGCTGGATGAGAACCTGTCCTGATTTGGTTCTGCATAAAAATGGGGAGGCGGGGTATACTCACGATATCTCAAAAAATGGGAGTGAGTGTACATGCCTACCGCATTTGAAACCAGTGTAACCCGGATGAACCTGATGCGCGCCTTCGCGGGGGAGAGTCAGGCCCGCAACCGCTATGTCTTCGCCGCTGGCCTCGCTAGGAAGAAGAACCTCCAGGTGTTGGAGGGGGTATTCCTCTTCACCGCCAGCCAGGAGGAGCAGCACGGCAAACTCTACTACAACCAATTGGAGGCCCTCTCGGGGCAGAACATCCAGATTGATGGCACCTACCCGGTGGATATCTTCCCCGATATGCTCCGTCACCTCCGGGCCGCTCAGCACAACGAGTACCAGGAGTGGGACCACGACTACGCGGGTTTCGCGCGGGTCGCTAAGGAGGAGGGGTTCGAGCAGGTGAGCCACCTCTTCTCCAGCATCGCCGCCATCGAGAAGACTCACGGGGACCGGTTCGGGCGGTTCGCTGATTTACTGGAGCAGGACAAGCTCTTCGTCTCCGAGGTGAAGTGCCAATGGATGTGCCTCAAGTGCGGGCATATTCTGGATGCTACCATGGCCCCCGCTACCTGTCCGGTATGCCGCCACCCTCAGGGCTACTTTGTCCGGGTGGAGATGGCGCCTTATCAGATATAAAAAATAGCGCCCCGCCGGAGAAATCAGGCGGGGCGCTATTTTATTTGAGTTTCTCCTCGGTGGCACAGCGGACCTTGGCCCGGAGGGAGGCTAAGTAGGGGAATTCACTGGCATTCTCCTCGCCATAGGTGAGGTTGAGGGTGTGCTCCAAGGGCGTCCAGGTGTCCAGGGGGGCCTCGTTGTGCTGGATGACGGCCTCCATTTTATCCAGGGTCTTGTATACCTTCGCCTCCGGGGTCTCCAGCGCGTCCATCTCGGTAAAGAGGACGGCGAGCTCGCTATGTAAAGGCTCCGGCAGGAGGGCGAGCATGGAGGCAATGGCTTGGGTTTCAGTTTCCTCGTCAGAAGCCGTCTTGTCAAAGGCGGGGATGTCGCCGGTAACGGCCTCGCCAAAGTCATGGATGAGGCACATACGCAAAACCTTTTCCATGTCCACATCCCCCAGCTCGTCCTTCATGAGGAGAGCCATCACCGCCAGACGCCAGGAATGGGCGGCTACCGTCTCGTGCCGCCCTGTGGAGGTCCAGCAGTGGCGGGTATTGCATTTGAGCTTTTCTAAGACGGAGAGGAATTGCAGGAGTTCAGTGGGCGTCATATCGGCATCTCCTTTAAGGTAGGTTGTCCTCAGTATATACCCGGAGGGGGGAGATGTCGAGGGGGAAGTGGGGAGCGGGGGACGGCGGGTGGCCGCAGGCCGCCCCCGAGAGGGAAAACGAAGGTGAAAATACAAAGCGGGCGGGCCTGCGATGGCCCGCCCGCTTTTGGGGGTGGTGTTACCGTTTTGCCTCGGCCAGGGCCGCAGCCGTAGCCTCCTTCACGGCGTCGGAGGTAACCGTCGCGCCGGAAACGCCGTCGATCTGGCTGGAGTTCGCTTTTTTGACGTTCTCCGCCAGGGTGTCAAGGGCTGCACCGCCTACCTCCGGGGTCTCGTCAGAACCTTCGATGGAGACGTCGGTGATATTGTTCTCGTCCACCGTGAGGGTGACCGTGACCTCGCCCCGGTAGCCCTGGGCCTTGGCGGAGTAAGTGCCGGGAGTATACGCGCCCGTGCCGCCGTCGCTGGCGCTGGGAGAGACAGAGGGAGCGGGGGTGGTGCAGCCGGACAGGGCGGCAATCAGCAGGGCGGCGAGGAGCGCGGACAGGCGGTTTCTCATAGGGGTTCTCCTTTACAAATCGGTCTATGTGCTCCTATTCTTTCCAGTGGGGAAGAAAATATACAAAAGGGAGGATTTTTTTCCGATGCTGTGGTAAGATGGAAAAAACGAGACAGAGGAGCGCCCCCATGAACGAGAAAAAGAAAAAGCAGAACACCGATTATCAGGTAGGGGAGGCGGGTATGTTGCTCCCCTTCCTGCTGGAGCGGGTGAAGGGCAAATCCCGCAACACGGTGAAGGGTCTGCTCTCCCGCAAACAGGTCCAGGTAGATGGGAAGACGGTGACCAAATTTGACCACCCCCTCCGGCCGGGGCAGACCGTTACCCTCCTGCCGCCGCCCGAGTATCAGCCGCCCAAGGCCCCCTTTGAGTTCTTGTACGAGGACGGGGACATTCTGGTCATAGATAAGCCCGCCGGGCTCCTCACTGTAGCCACCGAAAAGGAGAAGAACCGTACGGCCTACCACATGGTGACCGATTACGTCCGCGAGTGCAGCCACGGGGGGAGGGTCTTCGTGGTCCACAGGCTGGACCGGGACACCTCTGGTGTGGTGCTCTTCGCTAAAAACGAGGAGACCAAACGTGCTCTCCAGGAAAACTGGGGAGAGAACGTGGAGAAACGTGTGTACCTCGCCGTGGTGGAGGGCCGCCCGCCCAAGGAGAAGGGCACCTGCCGATCCTGGCTTTTGGAGACGGTGACCCACCTGGTCTGGTCCGGCGGTCCGGACAGCGGCGGGAAGGAGGCCATCACCCATTACGAGGTGCTGGCAAGCGAGGGGGGCTACTCCCTTCTCCGTGTGAGCCTGGACACCGGGCGGAAGAACCAGATCCGGGTGCAGATGCAGGAGCTGGGCTGCCCCGTGGCGGGGGATAAGCAGTACGGTGCGGCTACAAGTCCCATGGGGCGCCTGGGTCTCCACGCCTGCGAGCTGGCCTTTGCCGACCCGCGTACCGGTGAGCGGGTGTCCTTTACCGCGCCCACGCCGAGGGAATTTAAAAAGCTCTTCCCCAGCTGGAAAGAGCGGGGTTAAAAATAGGCCGCCGTCTGTCCTAGACAGACGGCGGCTTTTTCAGGTCGTAATAGAATAAGTACTGCTGGAGAACGCCCAGGCTGCCCCGGTAGCGCTCGAAGGGGAAACCGGAGGGGTAGTGCCGGGCCAGGATCTTTTTGATGTGGGTGTCCAGCGGGAAAAAGTCGATTCGGTGGAGGCCGAAGAGGAGGATGCAGTCGGCCACCTTTTTGCCGATGCCATAGAGGGTGGTGAGGATCGCGGTGGCATCAGCATCATCGCAGGACTCCAGGGCCTCCTCCAGTTCCTCCAGACCGCCGCCACTCATATCCGAGGCCAAGGCGGCGAGATACTTGGCCCGGTACCCCAAGCCCAGGGTCTCGAACGCGGCGGCGGGGACGCCCTGCAGGTCATCGGGCCGGGGGAAAGCCCCAACCGGGCCGTAGTGTTCGCACAGGGCGGTGACACTCCGGGTGATGCGAGTGATGTTGTTGTTCTGAGAGATGAGGAAGGAGACCATCACCTCCCAGAAGTCCTGCCGCAGGATGCGGATGCCGCCGCCAAAGGCCGCGGCGGCGGTGAGACAGGGGTCGGCGGGGTCGATGGCGGCCTTGATGTCGGCATAGTCGGTGCCGAGGTCGAAGTAATCGCGCCAGTGGCGGTCAAATTCCTCCTCGGTGCAGGAGAACGAGAAGACCTCGCCCTCTTGGGCGGCGGTGAGGGTACGGCCATGAGAGAGAATGGAAAATCGCCCCTCGCCCAGTCGCCGCCATGTGAAACACTGGCCCGAGGCGGCGATCTGCTCTAAGTCCATGTCGGGTATCGTTATCGTGAACATCGAAAGCCCTCCCCGAGGTATTTGGTCCTTTCAGTGTAGCACGTCAGAGGTGATTTGTCGAATGGGAGGGGCCGGAAAATGGAGTGGACGGGGCAGGGTTTCTCTGGTAGGATTGGGGGATAGAGAAGGGGGCGCTGGAGCCGGAGGGGAAGTTCGTTACCGTCAACTGCGCCGAGTACGCCAACAACCCGGAGCTGCTTCTCACCAATCTCTTCGGCCACCGGAAGGGGGCCTACACCGGCGCGGACCGGGACCGCAAGGGCCTCATCGCCATGGCGGATGGGGGCATCCTCTTCCTGGACGAGGTGCACTGCCTGACAGGGGAGTGCCAGGAAAAGCTGTTCCTCTTCATGGACCAGGGGATCTACCACATGATCGGGGACAACGAGACCTGGTATTCCTCCAGGTATACCTGGTCATGGCCACCACCGAGACGCCGGAGATCGCCCTCCTGAAGACCATGCTGCGGCCATCCCCATTGTCACCAAGCTGCCGCCCCTGACAGACCGGCCCTTGCAGGAGAAAAAAGAGCTCCGCTACCGCCTCTTTAAGTCCGAGGCGAAGCGGGTGGGCCGTGAGGTGGCGGTGAGCAGCCAGGCCTATGAAACGCTGCTGGACTACATCTTCACTGAGAACATTGGCCAGATGCGCAAATGCATCCGGGCCAGCATGGCAAACGCCATGCTGGAGAGCAAGGCCCCCGCCCCGGCGGTGCTGGAGATTCACCTCCAGCACTTGCCGCCCTACCTCCTACAGAGCGGGGCGGCCCGGCAATGGGAGGGGGACGGAAAGCGGGCGATGCTGACTTTGGCCCAGCTCCAGGAGCAGCAGAATGGGGAGCAGCGTCTCTGCCGCTTCAACAGCGAGTTGCTCGCCCAGATCGGGCAGATGGGAGACCAGAGCAAGAGCCCGGAGGACTTTTTTGCCTCCTGCCGCATCCTGCTGGAGCAGTATTTGGACGACCTGTACACCGACCCGCAGAAAGAGGCCAACCCCCGCCGGGTGCTGTACAGCGATCTGCTCAAAAGCATCTGCGAGAGCGTTGGAAAGAAACTTGGACTGACCTTCCGCGCCACGATGTACTTAATCTCTGCTGTCTACCCCGGAGCGGGCTACCTACGTGCGGCCTATAAGGGGGCCAGTCTGGTGTATAACCAATTCCTGGTACGGGACGCGGATCTGGTTGGCACGGAGGCGCTGTCTCCCGCCACGCTTTTGCACCTCATCTCGTCCTACAGCGTCTATAACTCAGAGTAAACAAAAAAGCGCGGCGGTATCAGTCTTGATACCGCCGCATCATTTTTTAGAGAATTAAGCTATGAATCTATTTACAAATGATGTATTTCTTTGCGACAAAATAAGTGTTATAATAGCCGCAAAGTAACTAATATATGTTGCAGCAGATAAAAAAGACGGAATCCGGGGGGGCGAACGGCAGGATGGCGAACACCTCAGGACAGTATACGATACAAGAATGTGTGCACCGTTCCGAGAGCAGTGCCCTTTTTAGAGCGGTGGATGACCGAACCGGCGAGGCCGTAATTTTAAAGACCGTGAACGCGGAGACCATGAGCCCGGCGGAGCTGGCAAAGCTCCGGAAGGAATACGCCATTTTGTCTAAGCTGAAGAGCAAGTATGTACCTGAGGCCGTCGACCTCATCAAGATTGAGGATCATTTTTTCCTGGTTTTAAAATACAGCATCGGTGTTTCCCTGGCGGAGTACATGAAGGCGCATACGATCACCGTCAAAGAATTCCTGTTTCTTGCAAGGGCCATCGTGACCGGGGTTTCGGATATTCACAGAGCCGGTATTATCCACAAAGACTTAAACCCGTCCAATATCATCTACAGCCCTCAGCTGCGGAGGATCACCATCATCGACTTCGGCATTGCCGCCGAGTTCTCTTTTGAGAGCTCGGTGGCCACCGACCCCACGGTCTTTAAGGGGACGCTTGCGTACACCTCCCCGGAGCAGACGGGGAGACTGAACCGGGCCATCGACTTCCGGACAGACTTTTACTCTCTGGGCGTTGCCTTCTTCGAAATGCTCTGCGGCCGCCGCCCCTTTACGTCGGACAGCCCCGCCGAACTTATTTACGACCATGTGGCGCGGGTAGCGCCCTTGGTGAGCGCGGTGAATCCCGAGGTGCCTGAGATGCTGTCCAGGATTATCGCCAAGCTGATGTCCAAAATGCCCGAGGAGCGGTATCACAGCGCGGAGGGATTGCTGTTTGACCTGAACCGGTGCCTCACCGCGTACGACGTGGGGTGGGAGATTCCGGAATTCGATCTGGGCCGGGGCGACTGCTCCGACCGCATCGACGTGCCTCAAAAGCTTTATGGCCGCGAAAAAGAGGTCGCACTTCTGAAGAATGCCTACCGGGAGACGCTGAACGGCGGGAAATGCACCGTCTTTATCGGCGGGCCGTCGGGGAGCGGCAAGACGACTCTGGCGGGGGAGCTCCGCAGTCTCGTGCTCCAGAACAATGGAATCCTGCTCTGCGGAAAGTATGACCAGTACCAGCGCAATATTCCGCACTACGCCCTCTTCCAGCTGCTGCGGAACCTGTGCGATGTGATCCTTGCAGAGAGCGAAGATAGGATCGATGCCTGGAAGGAGCGCCTATCCAAGGCCCTGGGCGAGGACGCCGCACTTCTCGTAGACAAGGTGCCCCGCCTGACACTGATCACCGGGGAGCCCCAGCCCCTGCCCGAGCTGTCGCCCCTTGAGGCCAGCGTGCGGTTCCGGGCAGCGGCGCAGCGGCTGATTGCCGCCGTTGCCTCTCCCCAGCGTCCGCTGGTTCTCTTTTTGGACGATGTTCACTATATCGGCTCTGGGGAGACAGAGCTCCTGGAGGAGAGCGTGGACAACGGCGAGACCGGCAGCCTGATGATCGTCGCCTGTTACCGGGACAACGAGGTAGACGGCGGACACCCGCTGATCCTCTGCATGAATAAGATGGCCAGCCGGGGCGCAAACCTCCGCCGGATCTCCCTTGCCGGGCTGGACGAGGCGTCGGTGTCCAAGCTCCTGGCAGATACACTCCTCTGCGGCGGTACGGATATAGACGAGCTTGCCCGGCTGGTATGCGGCAAGACCCATGGGAACCCGTTTTACATCAAGCAATTTTTAAAGCTCAGCCACACGCGGGGGCTGATTCGGTTCGACCGGGCCGGCCGCGCCTGGGTCTGGGATTTGGAGTCCATGCGTGCCAGCCCCGCGGAGGAGAACGTGGTGGACTTCCTCATCAGGAATATGGACCAGCTCTCCCCCGAGGCGGTGGAGCTGCTCTCCCTGGGCGCCTGCGGCGGCCGGAGCTTTTCCATTGACCTTCTGAGTCGCCTCTCCGGAAAAGAGGCGGAGGAGGTTGCCGCCATTTTGAGACCGGCCGTGTCGCTGGAGATCATCTATCCCCTTCAGAGTGACGGAAAGAAAACCAGCCTTGCCCGGTTTCAATTTACCCACGACCGCTTTCAGCAGGCGTTTTATACGGTCCTGCCCGCGCGCAGGCGGCAGGGCATCCACTACGCGCTGGCGAAGTGGTTTGCCGACCCCGCCAACCAGCAGGGAGAGCGGGTGGGCATACAGTTCGTCATCGCGGACCACTATTCCAAGTCCCTTGACGCCGCCCCCACGGCGCGGGAGAAAAGGCGCGTCGCGGAGATCCTGCTGAGCGCGGCCCATGCCGCCAGTCTTCTGTCCTCCTTCGACATGGCCCTGCGCTATCTGGAGCAGATCATCACCGCGATGGGGGAGCTGGGGCCAGCCGACAACGCCTTCACCTTCAAGGTCTATGCCGCGTACCATCTGGCCCTGTGCGGTCTGCCCAGGTATGAGGAGGCGGACGAGGCGTACCGCCTGCTCCAGAGCCTGGCTCCCTCGCCCATTGACTTGGCAGACAGCTCCGGCCTCCAGGCTGTGGGCCTCTCCAACCGCGGCAAGTATAAAGAGGCATTCTATCTCGCTGTTGGGCTGCTGGAGCGCCTGGGCGTGCCCTTCAGGAAGGAGGCGACCCTTGACGACGGGATCTATGACGAAATAGCCGCCTGTTATGCCGAACTGGAGAAAAGGAAATTCAGCGAAGGCTCGGGTGTAATGGAAACCACCGATAGAAACGAGGTCGGTATTCAAAAGCTTCTCAACAGGCTGATCACGATCGTGTTGTTCTTCAATCCGGCGTATTCCTCCTGGGTGATCCTGACCAATGCCCAGCGGATCCTTGCGCACGGCTATACGCCCGGGGGGCTGCATCTCTATGCAAGCGTGTCGTCGGCCCTCGTGCCGCTGCGCAATGACTACAGGATGGCGTATACCGCCGCGCGGGAGGGCATGCGGCTCGCGGAAAAATCCGCTTTTAAAAACGAGACCTTCCGCATTTATCATACGTTCTCTCTGGTTGATTGCCATTGGTTTGAGGATGTGAAAAACAGTATTCCCTACGCGCGGGAGTCGTTGGCGGGCAACCACGCGGTGGGTGACTTCGAGTTTGCCTGCTACAGCTACTTCACCACCCAGCAGGCCGTGCTGGAGACCTGTCAGCGCCTGGGTGAGCTGGCCGCCGAGAGCGAGGCTGCCCAGTCCTACGCTGCGAAGATGGAGAACCAACACGCCCTTGGGAGCTACCTCAGCTATGCGCAGCTCTATAAGGCGCTAAAGGGTGCCACCAGGACCCCCGGCAGCTTTGACGACGACGCTTTCAGCGAGGCGCTCCACCTGGAGAACGTGCGGGGGGACCCCATGGCCCAGTGCTATTACTACATCCTCCGCGGCCTCTCCGCCGCCATCTATCTCGATTATGACACCGCCTTCGAGCTGACTGAGAAAGCGGTGCCCCTACTGAGCACCCTCACCGGGTTTTACCTATTGGCTCTCCACAACTTCCTCCACTCCCTCTCCGTCTGTAAGCGGCTGGAGAACCACGACTGCGGCGCGGAGGAGAGAAGACGCCTCTGGGGCACCCTGGAGGCAAACCAAAAGTGGCTGGGGGAGCGGGCCGCCGATTCGCCTGCCAACTTCCTCCATCTGCACAGCGTCATCGACGCGGAAATCACAGCGCTGCGCGGCACCGCCGCTGAGCTGGTGGCCCGCTATGAGCAGGCCATGGAGCAGGCCGCAACCGCTGGCCGACCCTACCATTATGCCATGATCTGTGAGCTGGCGGCGATGCGGTTCCTTAAGCGGAAAGCACCAGCTACCGCGGGCAATTTTCTGCGGGAGGCGTACTCTGCCTACCTTGCCTGGGAGGCGGAGGGGAAGGTAGAGCAGCTCCGCCGGAACAGCACCAGCCTGCTTACAGTGCGCCACGCCGCCCGGCGAGGCGCCGTCGGCACACTGTCCATGTCCGGCAATGGCATGACCCAGTCGGCCATCGATTTTAACGCGCTTATTACCGCGTCCCAGACCATTTCCGGAGAAATGGAATTGACGGCCATCCTCGATAAGCTCATCAGCATCCTGCAGGAGGTCTCGGGGGCGCAGGACATCTACTACCTGACGCAGGACGGGGAGGGCGGCTATCTTATCCGCGCGGAGGGCCACTGTGAGAACGGCAGACACCTCGCGGAGGAGCTGCCCGCGCGGGCGGACCGGGTCTCGCTGGGCGTCGTGCACTACGTGGTGAGGACAGGGGAGACCATCGTCCTGGATAACGCGTCTACTTCCAATGTTTTTGAGCAGGACGAGCATATCGCGGCGTTTGGCTCGCGGTCTGTCCTGTGTATGCCGGTGACCAACAAGGGAGACCTAAAGGGGGTCCTTTATCTCGAAAACAGGCTGGTCGATGGAGCCTTCGACAAGGGGCGCCTGGAGGCACTGACCATCATCGCCTCTCAGCTCGCCATTTCCCTGGAAAACGCCTACCTCTACGGAAACCTTCAATTTTTGGTGGACGACAAGACCAAGGAGCTGCGGGAGGAGATCAGAGTCCGCAAGGCTGCCGAAAAGCGCCTGGAGCAGATGGCGAACCACGACACCCTCACCGGTCTGCCCAACCGCCGGATGTTCCAAAGCCACCTGGAGCAGTCTATAAAGGCGGCGGAATACGAGAAGGCCGCGATCGCGGTCCTGTTCATCGACCTGGATGGATTCAAGCTCATCAACGACCGCTATGGTCACGACAAGGGGGACGCGGCCCTGGTCGCCATCGCGGACCGGCTGGCCAGCACGGTCAGGAGCTGCGATATGATCTCCCGGCTGGGGGGAGATGAATTCGTCCTGGTAGTGGAGAATGTGAAGAGCAGGGAGATTATCGAAACACTCTGCAGCCGGATCATCGACACGGTGCGCAGACCAATTGAGCTCAGCCCCTCCGGGATCACCGTGGCGCTCACCGCCAGCATCGGGGTAAGCCTTCTCGGGGAGGACGGGACCACGGCGGAGGCGCTGATCACCAATTCCGACCGGGCCATGTATGAGGCAAAGCGGCGCGGAAAGGACCAGCACGCCTTCTATCAAAGCGAATAGTTTCCCTTGCCGCCCGAGGCGGCAAGCACAGCGCCCACGCCAAATGTATCGGCGTGGGCGTTGGTATGCGATATGGTTTTAAAAATCCCAATTTTCCACTTGACAAATTGCTAATTTTACGGCATAATAATTGCAAGCAATTGAATTGCTTAAAATTTATTTTTGGAGGAGACGTCATGTCTGTTTACGATTTTGAGTATACCTCTATTGAGGGCAAGCCAGTGCGGATGTCAGAGTACCAGGGGAAGCCGCTGCTCATTGTCAACACCGCCAGCAAGTGCGGGTTCACGCCCCAGTATAAGGGGCTGGAGGCGCTCTATCAGAAGTATAAGGACCAGGGTCTCGTGGTGATCGGGTTCCCCTGCAACCAGTTCATGGAGCAGGAGCCGGGGAGCGAGCAGGAGATCGCGGAGTTCTGCTCGGTCCGTTACGGCGTCACCTTCCCACTGTCCCAGAAGGTGGACGTCCGCGACGAGAGCGCCATCCCGCTCTACCGGTACCTTACCGCCCAGAAGGGCTTTCAGGGGCTGGGCAAGGGGCTGAAGGTGCAGGCGCTGGAGCTCATGCTCAAGGCCAGATATAAGGAAGGCTTTTCGGATGAGCAGATCAAATGGAATTTTACCAAATTCCTCATTGGTCGCGACGGGGCCGTCGTCGCCCGCTACGAGCCGACGGTGGAGCCGGAAGACATCGCCGGCGACATCGAAAAGCTGCTGTAATGGCGTTTGGGGAAAGGGCGCCGATGGATGACCAGGCACTAAGGCTCGAAAGCCAACTCTGTTTCCCGCTCTACGCCGCGTCCAAGGAGGTCGTGGCCCGCTACAAGCCTCTTTTGGACAAGCTGGACCTGACCTATACCCAGTACATTACCATGATGGTACTGTGGGAGCACAAGAGTGTCGGTGTTAAGGAGCTTGGGCGGCACCTGTACCTCGATTCCGGCACGCTGACGCCGCTTTTAAAGCGGCTGGAGAGCAAGGGCTTTGTCCGGCGTGAGCGCTCCAGCGATGACGAGCGCGCCGTCAACATCACCATCACCGAAGCTGGGGAAGGGCTCAAGGAAAAGGCGACGGAGGTTCCAGCTAAAATGGCAAGCTGCATGCCCCTCTCCGCCGAGGAGGCCCGCACGCTGTACACGCTTTTATATAAGCTGCTGGAGCGGATGGGTGAGGTGGATTTACCCGAAGATGGGAGATAAAAAAGAGGAAACCGGCTGCCTGCTTCTAATCGGCCAATCAATTACCGCATTGGGCAACTGGAAAAAGATCGATAAACACAACAGCGTTATTGAGCGATTCGGCATTATGAAGAAGCAGATGAACGTGGCAAGCCACCACATTGCTGATTTGGATGAAACCAAGGCATAAAGAAAACCGCCCCCGGGGATTACCTCCTGGGGGCGGTTTTTCACATTACGTTCATTAAGAAAATAGTTTGCTAAATTGATAGTTGCCGCTTATCCTTATATCACGAAAGGAAGCTCACTGTATAACAGAATGGCTGTGAATATAAAATTCTTCCTGACTTGGCTGATATTTTTTCTCCAGGCTTTCCAATCCCTCATCAAAGCGCTCAGCGTCTTTTTCATCTATCTCAAATACAGGACTTTGATAGTAAATCCATTTTCTCCCGTCCAAGACACCCTGTTTGAGTTCTTTTACCATCATTGCCGCCGGATATGTCCCGTTTTCAAGACAGACATTGTACTTTTTACAGCTTTTAAAACCGCGGCTTACATAATTATTTGGATTTCCGAATATTACAATTGCGTCATAATCTAGTGCGGCCGCCTGCTCGAAGGAATATTCCATTAGTGCTTTTCCATACCCCTTTCTCTGATATTCTGGCAAAATGCAAACTGGGCCGAAAGTAAGGATGTCTTTTTCTTCCCCAGACTCATCAATCAGCTTTGTTTTCGTATACATGATATTCCCGATGATCTGATTATTAACTTCAATCACCAGATCCAGCTCCGGCAGAAAGTCTTTGTGGGATCGCATCACATGAACTAAATAGTGTTCAATGCATCCCGGAATATATAGATTCCAAAAAGCTTTCCTTGTGAGTTCTTCTACTCTCTCATAATCTGTTTCTTGTTCATTCCTAATCGTAATTATTTTGTCCATTTATAAACCTCCTATAATTCATCTAAAATCAATTTTTGTTCTTTCTATTATAATGATCTACTCAATAAATTCCTGTTTATATGCATGTTATATATATAATCAACAGTGTTTTTTGTATGCAATTATACCACACCGCAACGCCTATGCATAGAGCGACTAAGGATAGCCCCCATTACTCAGCAAACGTGTGCTGGGGGCTTTCTCTTTGCCCATTTCAGGAGGCCGAGCAAATAACGATTTGTATTAATACCGCCCCTATGGATTAATGTGCTGCCGACAATTGCTAAGCGCAATTACAATATAATGTTTTTCGTGTGCAATTTTATTAGTATATCGGGATCAAGCTTTATGAACATTTTACCACTCTGCGGTTACGAAATTTACATTAACACATCATAATTAAAAACTAGGAGTAAAGTGTGCGGGAAAAATCGAAATCCGGTATACCAAGAAAATCGTTTCACTTTAACCATACTGCAGGAAAAGCATATACGCAGGTTATTTTGCAGAGTATCAGACAGGCTCTGTGGCAGGAATGGAGCGTTTCTATGAAAGTGGTGGGGATAAATGGTAGTCCGCGTGCAAACGGAAATACGTCTATCATTATCAAAACAGTATTTGCTGAGCTTGAAAAGGAAGGTATTGAAACAGAGCTAATTCAGCTTGGCGGAAGTGTGATCCCTGGTTGTAAGGACTGCGGGGCATGTGTGAGCACCAGAAATGGCCGCTGCATTATGGATCATGATGTGATCAATGAGATTATAACAAAATCCGCACAAGCGGATGGGATCATTCTCGGATCGCCTCTTTATTATGCTGGCATTACACCGGAAATGAAAGCCTTTATTGAGCGTGTCGGCAGAGTATGCGCGGCAAACAATAACTTTTTTAAACATAAACTTGGCGCAGCGATTATGCCTGTACGTAGGGGTGGCGCCATTTATGCCTTTGACACAATGAATCACTTCCTGCACTATATGCAAATGTATATTGTGGGGGCAAGATATTGGAATATGGTATATGAACCTGGAGCGGTTGAAAGAGATGACGAGGGTATTGAAAACATGCGCGTTCTTGGTGAAAACATGGCCTGGCTACTCAAGAAGGTAACTGCCTGAAGACTGTCAATAATAAGGTTGGTCTGTTAATTGAACGGGCTTGAACTTTGTATCATTCAAAGTTCAAGCCCGTTCTTCTATAGTATAGTAAAACTTCTATTATGATACGCAGGCCGTAGCCTTACCGGCCTGCACCCATCATATCCACAGAAATATCGCCTTGTCCTTTTCGGGCTGGCTTATCCGCCGATTTCATACTGACTCCGTTTGTCGGCAGCGTTAACAAAAATGGGGTCCAGCTGCCGTTCTTGATCTGTGCATTGCTCAAGAGCCGATCCCGCTTACGGGATTTTTCGCATTTATCATATGGCCTCAACCACCTTGATAAGGAGAAGGATGCCGGTTTATGCTATTCCTCAAGCAGCCGGCGGTTTTTCAGCAGGATGATACCGCCGATGCCAAATAGCAGCATCAGGCTCAAGATACCAATTGACGAGCGCCCGGTCAAATCGGCAAACAACGCATACAGCGCAGGCCCGACAACAGCCGCAAACTTGCCGAAGATATCAAAGAACCCGAAAAATTCGTTTGAGCGCTCCGGCGGAATAATCTTACCGAAATAAGAGCGGGACAGGGCCTGAATACCTCCCTGGGAAGAGCCCACCAGCACCGAAAGTATCCAGAACAACAGCGTGGACACTCCAAGCGCATCGTCGTAATTTTGGGAAAGGCTACGATCTCCAAGAAAGTTTCCCGTACTGCGCACCATGCTGTTAAAATCCGCATTTCCTTCAAGGCGATACTCCTGGCCGATCTTCTGGGCAAGGGTAAAAAATTTTTCCTCCCGATCAGGGCTGGATAAAAAAGAGCGCCCCTCGTAGATGAGCTGTTTACGTGCCTCGTCAGATACAGAGCCTTGATTCTCGCTTAAGACCGCCGTGTAGTTCTGCTCATAGGCGAATTGGTGCGGCTCGATATGAAAGCCCATAAAAAAGCCCACACCGCACACCACAATATACACCAGAATTCCTACGCAAAGCATTTTGACGGTGCCGATTTTACCGGAAAGCCTGCTGAACGCGATTGAGCAGGGAAATGCGACCAGTTGGGTCAAAAGCAGCGCTAGAATCATCTTGGTGCTGTCCAGCCCAAGGGTGCTGCCGTAGGCGGTAGCCATGTGAATAACAGTGCCCACGCCGTCGATGTAGAAGAAATAGGCAACGATAAAGACAAGCAGCTTTTTTGTGGAGACGATATCGCGAAAGGTTTTAAAGATGTTCTGGAACGCATGCTTGACCAGTTTCGACGGCGGGGTTTCTACATAATGCGTTTGCCTGACGTTTTTCAAAAAGGGCACCGAAAACGCCAGCCACCAAACAGTGGTGAGGATAAGTGAGAGTTTCACCGCCAGGCTGCTGTTGACGCCAAAGTTTTCGCCAAAAGAAATCAGCGCGATTGAAACAAGGAAAGGAATTGTGCTGCCGCCGATATAGCCAAGGCCATAGCCATAGGCGGAAACCCTGTCCATCCGCTCCGGGGTGGTTACATCGGTCAGGAAACTGTCATAAAAGAGGTTGGAGCCGGCAAAGCCGATGTAGGATAGAACATAGCCAAAAAGCATTAGCATAATATGATCGGCAAAGGCCAAAAGCAAAGTAACCAGCGCACCGATAAGCAGAAATGCGGTAAAAAGCCGCTTTTTCATGCCCTTAAAGTCCCCGACAGCACCAAGCAGCGGAGCCGTTACGGCAATAATCAAGGTAGCGGCCGAGGTCGCATAGCCCCACCAGACATCGCCGGAATAGCCGGCGCTTCTTGCCACATTTGAAAAATAAATAGGAAACACCGCAGCCATCACGATGGTGGCGTAGACCGAGTTTGCCCAGTCGTATAAAATCCAGCTTTTCTCCGCAAGGTTAAATTTTTTTTCCATATTCAACACCTTTTTAATTTGTATTTATGCGGGTTTCCCCGTCCATCTCCCACAGGGGTATGCCCAGCATCCCCGCGGCCAGGGGGCAGATGTCCACGATACAGCCGCCTGACAGCTCGCCGCCCTGGGGGATCGTCTCGCCCTTTGCCATATAGAAGGGAGTGTAGTCCTTTTGGTTGAGGGAATAGCCGTGCTGGCCCAAATGCGGCGTGCCGAATGCAAAGCCCTCCGACGCCTCAACCCCAAGAGCATAGTCCCGATCCATTCCGCTTATGCGCATCTCCTCAGGGGATATTTCCCGCAAAGCATAGTCCTCGGCGAAAATTCGGCTGACCTTTCTTTTGATTTCGTCGTTTCTCTCCGTATCGTAAATTTTAAGAAAGGCTGTGCCGCCCGCGTTATGGAAGTGGGCTTTCAAGTTGGTCACCCCGCGGCGGCCCTTTTTTACAAGACCTTCCCTCACCAGAAAATCATTGGGGTCCACGGTGGTATGCACGTTTAAACAGCCGTGGTCGCTGAAGATGATAATCCCGGTTTCCTCATAAGTACCCGCCCTTTTCAGTGCTTGAATCAAAAGGCCCAGACGCTGGTCATGGCGCGCGAGGGAGTCCAGCGCCTGCTCACTTTGGGGGCCGAAGTCGTGCTTTTGGCTGTCGGTATCAATCAAATGCAGCAGCAAAAGCTCTGGTTTATGGCGAACCAGCGTATCTGCGGCAATTTGGATGGTGAAATCGTCCAGGGCCGGCTCTGCCGAGCCTTTGAAATACTTGCCAAAGCGCAGAAAATTCGCCAGAATAAAGCCGACACTCCCCCGGGACAGTGTCAGAGCAAGGCGCCTCAAGGTGCTCATTTGTCCGGCGATTTCCGGGAGGTTGTACCGAATTGCCGCTTTTCCGGTGACCGGATATAAAATGGCGCATACCTGCAGCCCCTGCTCCCTCGCCTTGTCATAAAGTTTGGGCGCTTTGACAAGGCGGGCATCAAAGCGCCAGTCCTGACAAGGTTTTTTCGGATTTAAAAACAGATTTTCCACCAGACCATGCTTGTGAGGGTGAACGCCGGTGATAATCGACGAATGCGCGGGGTAGGTGTTGGATATGAAAACAGAACTGACATTCTTGACCAACGTGGATTGCCGCCTTAACGCGGCAAAGTTGGGATAAGCCAGCAAGGATGTCAGATCGCTGCTTGAAACCGCGTCCAGCGACACCATAATAAGCCTTTTTATCGTTAAACCCCTCCTTTTATATCCTGCTTTGGCGAAACCCAGGGTCTCTTCCAAAAGCGGTGCAAGAAAGATACCAGGCTCTTAATGTTGGTGGTGGCATAAATCAGCAGAAACACGATAAAACCAAGGAGTTCAAGCTCAATAAGGTAATACGGCCAGGGGGCGAGTACGCTCAGGAGAGAGAATGAATCCGGCTTATGGAGAAGAAACATATAATTTGTACCAGACATGATATTGGCTGCAAACGCAGCTGCGGCCAGAATATTCAAGACCACAAACGCTTGCAGCAGGGAAAGAAATTTTATTTTAAACCCTTTGACAACTTTGAAATACAGTGCAACGGTAATGATCAGAATATGCCCGGCAAAGAATTGAAAAAACCTGAAGTGAGGGAAATTGTACCCGTCCATGCTCGGCGTTAAGATTGCTTGTAAAGTGCCGGAAAAAGCGAAAAAATAAATGATTGAGAATAGTTTCGCATCTTGGTTCACCAATGCGATCAAGCACAGGAAAACAGAAAAACCGCATATATGCAAAGGAAGTATGTTAACCAGCGACATGCCGCTCTTCAGACTCCAAATATAGTAAAGAGCCTGTTGCGACGCCAAAACGAAGAACATGATGATTCGGCACATCCTGTCTGCTTTTGGCTCCCTTAATTTCTCTTTCCATAGTATGATGCCCAGACAGATCAGCGCAAAGATTCCCAGTGCGGTAAGATGCGGCAGTTTGAAAAGGCCAAAAGGTCTAAGCTTACCCGTTGTCAACCAGAACGCCCTTAAATCCATAAAACCTCCCAATTTATTTATAAGGTTATTGTAGCATGCGCCTATTGGGTTTCAACAAGGTGCGTGTAAGGCTTTAGTATATTTTATATAAAACAGTGCAGCACGATGAGAGGCTCGTTTTTACCGTTTGGTCTCTGCCTTTGTATCCAGGAGTAGTGTTATCCCTACTCCTTTCACAAGCCGTGTAAAAGGATGCTTATTAAGAATGACACGAACTGGTGAGCTCCAGTTCCCTTATGGTCAAAAAACAACACACCCATCAGCGTTGAGCCGATAGGTGTGTTACGGCGATATAGTGGTTTACAGAACAGAGAACAATGTGCTTAATCTTTAATAATTAGCTCCATCACGTCGCGCCGCATGCTCAGCGGCGCAACCTTGGCGGGTTTGCCAACACGGAAAAGCATCTGCACCGTGCCGCCCTCCGGCGCGTACGCCTGCTTAAACTCGGTATAGGGGGCCGACATCTCGGGGTATTCCTCCAGAGTCTGGCTGAGCGGCTGCATGGCAAGGCCCAGCGTGTGTCCGGTCAGCACGAGCCTGCTGTAGAGCATCCCGCTTTCCACCTGAGCAAGACGGCTGTTGCCCGACGTTACGATCATCACATATGCGGGTGTGTTATCAACGGAGGTCCGGGTGCTGTCGATAAAGATCCGGGAAGCCGCCTCGCCGGTATTCAGAGAGGGTAAGAGGGTAAGCAATCCCTGCAGAATGGGTTTCATAATGCCAGAGGTACCCTGGCCCTCTACTGAAAAGCCATAGCGGTATTGTTCCTTCTGGGATTCGTTTGCCCGGAAGATAGCGCTGGATTCATCCATGACGTGCCGGACGCCCGCTTCAATGGTTGCGCTCTGCATGGCGTATCCGCCGATTTTTCTCAGATTGTCTGCATCCTGAACCACCTTGATGAAAACGCCGTTACCGGAAGATAGGGATTCGAGAGAAGAAATCTGCGCGGATGAAAGCTTTTCCGGTTGATAGGTTCCCCGGTTGGTATCCGGCAGGAAAGCGGCGTCATAAAGCGGGTCATTCTGAGGCTGTGCTTTCGAAAGGGTGATCTTTGCGACCGGCAGGGTATCCATGCTGTGGGCAAGGTTTTTTTCGTCGTAGTTGCCGTTCGGGAAAAAGCTGATATCGGTGCTCCAGCCCTCTTTTTTTCCGGACACGGCGACATACTCTAAAAAAGTGCCCTGCGAGACCACCATCTGGCGCGCATAGGGGTCTACCTCTTTTGTCATGCGAGAGCTGTCGGCATAAAGATAGAATACCATGGGGTCGGCCTTATCGAGCTCAATTTTCCAGGGCTGCATATTGTGGCCGCTCGCCGCAAGCAGGCCGCCAGCCGCGAGGCGCACCCTCGGATCGGAATACTTTGCGGCATAGTCTTTTGACCAGGGTTCCAGATACGTTTGTTTCATAAAACCTCCGCCGATGATAAAAAGTATGGAGAATGAAATGAGGCCTACGCCGACAATGCAGGCTAACACAAGTGACAAAAGCCGAAACTTTGGTTTCGTGTTCATAACTGATTTACTCCGTTTCTGCTGATCATGCGCATGATCATATCAAAGGATTCTGTTACAAAAGCCCTGGGATCAACATGGTGATAATCCTTCAGGTAATCTCCTTTTTTTTCTCCCGTATTGAAGATACCGACCGTACAGGCCCATAAAATCAATGCGGCCTTTTCACTTTCCAGCTCCCTGTAAAGAATTCCTTCTTCAACGCCTCTTTTAAGCCCATGGGAAAGATATCCGAAGATCTGCTCACCCAGCCGGTAGCACTTCGCTTTTAACTCATCCTCAATGCCGGCTTTGTCGGCGCAATTTGTTGTCTCATATTCCATAATGGCTTTAAAATATGCCGGAAACGTTTCGCTGAACTTAAAAAATGTGAAAAAAATGCAGCGCAGCTCTTCAAGAGCGTTTTCAGGGCGACTTTCCTGAAAGCTCTTTTCGATCATTTCAATGAGCAGCTCGTATCCTCTAATCATAATCTCAAAGTAAATCTGTTCTTTGCTGCTGAAATATACATAGATGGTCCGTTTACTGAATTCCGCTTCTTTTGCGACTTCATCCATCGAGACGTTATCATACCCATTGGAAAAGAATACTCGTTCAGCGGCATCAATGATGTCTTTCCGCTTGATTTCTTTTTCCTGCCTCCTGCGTTCTTCAAGGCCCATTGTATCACCTTCTTTCATAAGAGTGCAATTAGGTAAACTGCTGGTTTACGTAGCTCTTAAGTATAGGGCAGCTCATCTCTTTTGTCAATAGTAAGGCCGGAACAGTGGCAGGAGCAGCATGGGGACCTAGGGCGGCCAAGTACGGACTGGAATAATGGCACAAAGAGAAGCATGCAGCAACATCAATCCAAAGAATTATTGAAACAGTATTGACAAATTATCTGTCTGGTGCTAACATAAGCTCAGCATTTAAATACCTATAAACCAACTAATTATGTTGGTATTAAATAAAAAGGAGCGTGAACGGGATGCAAAATGTTTTTTTAAAACTGCTGAGAAGTAACTTCCGCTGTGGGCGAATGCTGCACTCCCGGATTGACAAGATAGCCGGGTGTCTTTTTGCGCCCATTGTTTGCCCATAAGCAGGGGAATATCGCCTTCTTTCAGTCCGGGAGCGATTTTGCTGCCCGGATTTTTTGTTTCTAAAATTTCATTACCGCTCTCAGCAAGGGTCATAGCCAATCATGCCAGTTTTTTTAGGATAGCGTACTGGGGCAAATTATTCGCAGCCAGAAAATTCGCGTCTGACAATCTTATATTAAATTGACTGGAAAACCAGAGGTTTTACGTTCGGCGGCAACGCCGGGATGTAAGGCCTCTTTTTTTTGAAAGGAGTGCACTGGAGTGCAGACCATAAAATTCTTTTTTGGGCGATGTCGCAGTATCTCACAGCAGGGACGTATCGTAGCCTAAAATTAAAGGGCTAACCTATCATGAGCAACTATTGTTTTGAGACTTGCCTTCAGTACCGCTGCCACTGCCTATACCATTGAGGCACTAGATAGATCAGGCCGGAGACCACTGTTTGCCAGAAAACCGTCTACAGTGCAGTTAGTATGATTTAGGCATAGCTATACTTTTAGTTAAAGAATTTTTGAAGGATGTGGATATTAAGTGGGGAAAATCAACCGAGTGGTTGCCTGTGACGTGTTGGTAATTGGCGGCGCGGGAGCCGGTGTAATGAGCGCTGTCAGGGCTGCTCAGTCGGGGGCTTCCGTTGCGCTGGTTTCCAAAGGCAGGGTGGGAAAGAGCGGCAACACCATCATGATCGGCGGCGGTTTCAGCATTGACGGCCATAGTGCCAGGAAGTTCTGCGATGAAGCTGACGCCAACCCGGAGTATACTCCCGAAAAAGTCTTTGAAAAGCTGGTAACCAGCGGGTTTTTCCTCGGGGATCAGCGGCTGCAGCGGGTCTTCGCACAGGTCAGCGGCCCGGCCGTGCAGGAATGTCTGAAATGGGCTCAGGAAGCCAAACAGCTCTTTTTGTTCAACCCTGGCTCCTGCAGCTGGCGCACGTCCGGCGCCGCCTTCGGACGGACGGTAAGCCGTGGGCTGCAAAGTTACAGCCAAATTTCGGTGTTTGAAGACGTACTGATAGCCGAGCTGCTGACCAGCGGCGGGCGGGTATGCGGCGCGCTTGGTATCGACCTCTACAGCGGGGAGCTCATCCAGTATAACGCCGGCGCGGTGATTTTGGCCACAGGGGGCTTTCAGCCCTTTTCCGTCAAGAACTCCAACAGCGACATGACCGGGGACGGCATCGCGCTGGCCCTGAGGGCGGGGGGCCGCGCCGTGGATATGGAATTCCTGCTGTTTATCGGCACCATCCTGGAACCGGCCTACGCGAAGGGCTCGCTGCTTCCTTTCCTTATGACCGTCCCGGCAATCTTCCGGCTGAAGGCCAAAGTGACCGATTTAGACGGCCGGGAGCTGGAGTTCCCCTCCGACCCACGGTATAAGGTCGGCCCCACCAGCGGCAAGGTCAACAAACTGCTGATGAGCGAGTTCTATGGGCGGGGTGTTTTCGAAAAATTTGACCGGCACGGGGGCGCGTTTTACTACGACTACTCCGCCTACAGCGGCGACGAGATACGCGAGGCCTTCCAGGCGCTGGCGGACGGGCATGAAAAGTGGCACCGCAAGGGCTACTATAACGGGATCGACCTCTTTCAGCTGGCGGAGGACATTATTCAAAACGGCAAGCGGATGAAGGTGACGCTGGGCAACGAATACAGCATGGGCGGCGTGGTGGTGAACCCCGACTTTTCCACCGATGTGGAGGGCCTCTACGCGGCAGGAGAGGTAACGGGAGGCACCTTTGGCGCTTTCCGCAGTGGGGACGGACTGACCGAGATGCTGGCACACGGTTATGTGGCGGGCGTTTCCGCCGCTCGGTACGCGGAAGCACACGAACGCCTCCGCCCCGAGGATACGGAGGAAAAGGCCGCGCTGCTGCTGGCCCCGCTGGGACGCCGGGAGGGCCCAAGCCCCATAGAAGCCAGAATCCAACTTGAGCGGATATGCGACGAAGGGTTTAACTTCTTCCGGGATGGGAACAGGCTTGAGCGGGCCTATGAGCAGATCACGGCTCTGCGCCGCAGCCTTGACGGGCTGTCTGTGCCGGATGGCCACCGGGCGTACAATTTGGAGTGGATGAACGCCGTCATCGTGCGCAACCTCAGCCTGTGCGCCGAGCTTGGCATATACGCCGCGCTGCATCGGAAGGAGAGCCGGGGTACGCATCTGCGGGCTGACTATCCCCAGGTTAACAACGCCGAATACCTGTTTAATTTTGTTTCCAGCCTCAAGGATGGCGAAGCCGTCTACGAAAAGTCCACGCCGATCCCCCATGAGCTGCCCCTTCCCGTCCAAAATTATTCCTCAGTTTCGGATTTCATAGCACAGCGGGTGCTGGCAAAGGAGAGTGGCGTATGAAGATCATCGTAAAAAAAAGCACCGGGGAGCGGCAATACGAGCTGCCCACGGACGCGGGGATTGCCACCGTGATGCAGGCGCTGGATTACATCTATGAAAATTTGGACCACAGCCTCGCCTATTTTCGGCACAGCGCCTGCTGTCAGGGCATCTGCGGCCGCTGCGCGGTGAAGGTGAACGGGCGCACAGTGCTGGCCTGTACGGAGAAGATCGATCCACAGACAGAACGCCTGCTGCTGGAGCCGGCCGGGCAGCGGATCATCCGCGATCTGGTGACGGCCCCGGGGGGCAATAAAACCACAGAAACTCCTGAGGAGGGTTGAGAGAAAATTATGGATAAGACAGAGGAACGCATTCTGCAGATTATTGACAGCCGCCGGGACGACATCATCGCCTTTGCCCGGGACATTTACACCCACGCGGAGCTGGGCTATAAGGAGACGCGCACGGCCCGGCGGTTTGAGGAACAGCTGCGCGCCCTGGGGCTGCCGGAGATCCAGACCGGCCTTGCCGTCACCGGGGTGAAAGGCTACTTGAAGGAACCCGCGCGGGCGGAGGGCCCCGCGCTGGCGCTGATCGGGGAGCTGGATGCCCTGCGCATTCCCAATCACAAATGCGCCAATCCCGACACACAAAGCGCCCACTGCTGCGGGCACCACGCCCAGCTTGCCGGGGTCGTGGGCGCGGCTTATGCCCTGACGGATTCCGGTGTGTCCGAGACGCTCACCGGCAACGTGGTTTTCTTTGCCGTTCCCGCTGAGGAATACGGAGAGATTGAGTTTAAAAACAGCCTGCGGGAGCAGGGGGTCATCCGCTATGGAGGAGGCAAATGTGAGCTGATCCGTATCGGCGCTTTTGATGATGTGGACCTGAGCGTGGTACACCACAGCAGCAATGCGGGCATTTCTGTGGGAACCGGCAGCAGCAACGGCTTTGTGTCAAAAACCATCCATATCAAGGGCCGGGCAGCCCACGCCGCGGGCGCGCCCCATCTGGGCATAAACGCCCTGAACGCGGCGGCGTTGGGGCATACCGCGCTGCAGTACCAGCGGGAGACATTTCAGGATAAGGATTCTGTGCGGGTGCATCCCATCATTACCAAGGGCGGGGATCTGGTCAACGTCGTTCCCGACACGGTCACCCTGGAGACGCTGGTTCGGGCCAGCAATACCCAGGCGATTCTCGACGCAAGCCGCAAGACCGACCGGGCCTATAAGGCGGGGGCGGACGCGCTGGGCGCGGGCTATGAGATCGAAACCATGCCGGGTTATCTCCCTAAGCTTCCCGCTCCTGCACACCCCGCGCTGGTGGAGGCCGCCAGACTGGCGGCGCCCGGCGTGGAAGTGGAGCTGGTGGATCCCGCTACCCATACCACAGGCTCCACCGATGTGGGGGATCTCCAGCACATTCAGCCGGTGCTGTCCTTTTCCACCGGGGGAGTGGCAGGCGCTTTCCACTCCCCTTCCTTCGACGTGGTGGACGAGGAGGAGGCCTACATTGTAACTGCCAAAATTTTTGCCCTCTCGGCTTACCGCCTCCTCAAGGATAATGCGCGGGAGGCCCGGGACGTCGTAGCTGGCTACAGCGCCCCTCTTTCCAAGAGCGGATATATCGACTTTATGGAGGCGCTCATCAAACAGGAAAAGAAAGAGGTGGCTGTAGATGAGTGAGAGTATTTCTCAGGCAAGCATCCGGGATGTCCGGCAGGCCTGCCGCCAGTTCGCCATGCTGTATTTCCAGTTCTGCAGGACACTGGTGGACGCGCTGGGCGAAGAGGCTGCTTTCCCGCTGGTTCAGAAGACCATTTTCGAGCTGAGCCTGGACCGCACCGACCGCTCCCGTGCCAAGGCTATCGAGTTGGGGCTGGAACCCACGCTGCAGACCTTTTCTCAAGTCAACGATCTGCCGTTTATAGCCTGGAAGGCGTGGGAGCCGGAGATGGGCGGTGTCCGATGCCCCTATGCGGAGGCGTGGATCGGATATTATACCGAATATCCGTGGTTTCGGCGTTTCGCCTCTCTCTACTGCGACGTCATCGACACAACGAATATAGAGAACTTTTCCCGCACCACGTCCCATCGGATCACCAAAAACCTTCTCTGGGGCCAGGAAGCCTGTGAGCGTGAATATTTCGACAGCGAGCAGGTGCGAAACGGGACCTTTACCTATGGAAAACGCGGGGAGAGGGCGGCGCTGGAATAATGCCGCGCGTCTGCTCCACGCAGCTCCGCAGCTTTTAGCTCTAATCAAATTTATGATATAAGTGAGGATTTAACATATGGCCCAGCCATTTCAGCTGACAGACGAAGAATATCTCGCCCTCGACGAGACCGAGTTTCGTGCCCGCTTTCGTGAGCGCACCCATCATACGCTGGAAATCCAGCTGTACGCCGCGGCGTATAGGGGAAAGGCCCTGACCTCCAACCAGGCGGACACGGCGAAGAGACTCAGCGGACTGTGGCGGCAGCGCGGACTTTCAGAGACAGCCCACGAATACCGCCTGGCTCAGCAGTATATCGCATTGGCCGATGCGCTTTCCCAGGGCAAGGCAGTCGACCTGACTCCCTACGCCCCCCAGCCGGTATCGCCGGAACAGGCCGACGCCTTTTTCACCATCCTGTATGAGCGCCGGTCCGTGCGCGAATTCACGACCCAAAGAGTATCGGATGAAAGCATCGACAAAATTCTGAACGCGGGGCTGTGGGCGGCCCATTCCTGTAACCTGCAGTCTATCCGCTATCTGGTGGTGAGGGAGGAGACGTCCCCCGGGCTGTTTTTGGGCAGCGACGTGCCGGGCGGGCCCGTGCATCTGGTGGTGCTGCAGGACTCCCGCGTCTATAAGGCCAATCCACGCAACCCCGTGCGCAACCGCCTGCTGGATGCCGGCGCCGCCGCCCAGAACCTCGCGCTGGCTGCCCACGCAGCAGGTCTTGAGGGCGTTTGGCTGACCTTCAACGACACCATCATAGCCCGCCTGCGCAGCCGTTTTTCCCTGCCGGATTATATCGATATCGTCACCTATGTGGACGTGGGCTATGGCGACCAGACGCCGCTGCCCGTGCTGCGTCCCAGCGTCGCGGACGTGGTGCTGGGCAGAGGATAGGCCTCTTGCCGAAAAACGCCGGACGGGGCCGAAAGCCCCTGACGCACCCTACTAAAATCAGGAGAGTGATCCATTATGAAATTCGAAAAAAAACGTACGCTATCGCTGATCACGGCGATTTTAACAGTTATCCTCATCTTCTCCTTCACCGGCTGCGCGCCGGCCGCACCCACGGCCACCCCCGGCAGCGCGGTTCCCTCCACCCCGGCGACAACCTCTGGTACGCCTACCACGTCCAAGGTGATCAACATCGGCATTACCAACGACCCCGCCACCGTCAACCCCCTGGCGGCCAACAATGTGTTTGCCTCCACCGCATCCAGGCTTCTCTTCCTGCCACTGGCAGCCCTGAACGAGGATCTGGGGTTCACGTATCAGCTGGCTGAATCCATCACCACCGAGGACAACCAGCTGTTTACTGTCAAGCTCAATCCCAACGTCAAATGGACCGATGGTAATCCCGTCACCACCGACGACGTGCTGTTTTCCCTGGGTATCTACACCAATCCCGATGTGGGGGCGCAATCTCCAAGCACCTATAACACCATCGTTGGTACCGACAATGCCGGCCTGAACATCTCCGGCTCCGAGGTGCCGGAGGGTGCGAAAAAGGTTGACGACACCACCCTCACCATTGAGACCAAATACCCCATCACCCTGGATATCTTCAACCTGACCGTCGGCCAGAGCCTACGGACTCTTCCAAAACACATCTTGGGACAGGAGGACCCCAAGAGCATCATCAAGTCCGCCTTCCTGCAGGCACCGAATGTCACCAACGGTCCCTTTACGTTTAAGGAATACGTGGCCGGTCAGTATCTCTCCTATGAGGCCAATGAGGACTATTATCTAGGAGCGCCCAAGATTAACACCCTGAACTTCAAGATCCTCAGCGGCACACAGATTACTGCCCAGCTGGAGAGCGGCGAGATCGACATGAACTTTCCGCTGGTGGGCAATATTCCCTACGACGACTATGAGCGCGTCCGCAGCCTGGCTAACGTGCGCACCGAGGAGGGCATTCCCAGCAATGTGCAGGTGCTGTTCATCAACAGCCAGGTCGTGGACAATGTAAAGGTTCGTCAGGCCATGAGCCTTGCCATAGATCGCGACAGCATCCTGCAGAACATCCTCAAGGGCGACGGCTACATCACCAAAACGCCGGTCACCAACCGTATCCAATACTGGAACGAGGAAGCCGCCGCCCCCGAATACGACATTGAGAAAGCAAAGCAGCTGCTGGCAGAGTCCGGCTGGGATCTCTCCAAGGAACTGGTCTTCTCCGTTCCCACGGGCAATACCACGCGGGAAAAGGTGGGCACCATCATCGCGGAAAGCCTCAAGTCCATCGGCCTCAACGTCACTATCCAGAAGGCCGACCTGGCAACCACCCTGGGCAATGTCCAGAAAAGCAACTATGATCTCTCCATCATTGGCATGCCTGATGTTCCTTTGAACATCATTAGCTATCTGCGCGTCTACGCCTCCACCAAATACACATGGACCCAGTACAGCAATCCTGTGGCCGACGGGCTGGTGGACACCATCCTCTCCAGCGTGGACGACCAGGTACTGAAGTCTTCCTATCTGGAACTGCAGCAGCTGATCGCCGACGAGGTGCCGGTGGCTGGTCTCTACTCTGAGCATGCGCTGCGCGCCATCAACAAGCGGGTCACCTACGGCGAACTCAAAGAGTACGGCGCGCTGCTGGATGTGGAGAAATGGGACGTAGAGTAAGCAGCCGGTTTCATCGCACCCGGCAAAAGGTCTGAAATGGGGGAAGGGTAATATGCAGAAGGCTCTGTTGCAGGTGGAGAACCTGCAGGTGCTGTTTGAAAGAGAACATGACACGGTGGTGGCTGTCGACGAGATGAGCTTTACTGTGCACCAGGGTACCAACCTGGCGCTGGTGGGCGAATCAGGCAGTGGGAAAAGCGTCACGTCTCTGGCGTGTCTGCACCTGCTGGGCGGCAACGGAGGGATCGCCCAAGGGCGTATCCTGTTTGACGGCCGGGATATTACCCGCGCAGGCGAGCGGGAAATGCAGAAGCTGCGCGGCGCGCAGCTGTCCATGATCTTTCAGGAGCCGATGACCAGCCTCAACCCTGTGCTTTCCATCGGCTATCAGCTGGGCGAGTCCCTGCGCCTACATACGGACATGACCCCTGCCCAGATTAAGGTCCGCAGCCTGGAGCTGCTCTCTCAGATGGGCATCCCCAACGGGGAAAAGGTGTTGCGGGGCTACCCCCATGAGCTTTCGGGCGGCATGCGGCAGCGGGTGATGATCGCCATGGCGCTGGCCTGCAGCCCCAAGCTGCTCATCGCCGACGAGCCTACCACGGCGCTGGACGTGACCATCCAGGCGCAGATTCTGGACCTTTTAAAGAAGCTTCAAAAGGAAACGGGTATTACGATGCTGATTATCACCCACGATTTTGGTGTGGTAGCCGAAATGGCTGACGAAGTGGTGGTCATGTATGCGGGACTTGCGGTGGAAAAGGGGACTGTGGATGAGCTGTTCAGCCGCCCGCAGCACCCTTACACCGAGGGGCTGCTCAAATCCATCATTCCGCTCGACGCCTCGATGGGTTCGGCGCTCTACTCTATCCCCGGCGTTGTGCCGGAGATCACCCGGCATCAGCAATGCTGCCCCTTTTATCCCCGCTGCCCCTACGGGGGCGATCTGTGCAGCCAAAAGCTGCCCCCTCTGAAGGAAACCTCGCCCGGCCATTTCGTCCGGTGCTTCTTGGGAGGCAACCCATGAGTGATGCAGTACAGCCGCTGCTGCGGCTTGAAAACACAAAAGTCTATTATCCTCTCCGGGGAGGGGTGTTTTCCCGGGTCACCGGCCATGTGAAGGCCGTGGACGACGTGTCCTTTTCCATTCATCCTCATGAAACGCTGGGCCTGGTGGGTGAATCCGGCTGTGGGAAATCCACCATCGGGCGGGCGATTATGCGCCTGGAGGACATTACCGCCGGGCGCATCCTATTTGATGGCGAGGACATTACCGGCCATACACGCAGGCACATGCGCACCGTCTGGCCCCGAATGCAGATGGTATTCCAGGACCCCTATTCCTCTCTGAACCCCCGCAAAACTGTGGAGGACACCCTGGCGGAGATTCTCCTGGTACATAGGGTCGTACCCCCGGTGGAGGTAGACGGGGAAATCGACCGAATTCTGGGGCTGATCGGCCTGAATCCGGACAGTAAAAAGCGGTATCCCCATGAGTTCTCGGGCGGACAGCGCCAGCGCATCAGCATTGCTAAAGCACTGACCCTGCGTCCGAAACTGCTGATCTGCGACGAGGCCATCTCGGCACTGGACGTCTCCATTCAGGCGCAGATCCTCAGCCTTTTTCAGGAGCTGCGGGGCAAACTGGGGCTTACCTATCTGTTCATCGCCCACGGACTTGGCGCGGTGAAATACACCAGCGACCGCATTGCTGTGATGTATCTGGGCAAAATCGTGGAAATCGCCAAAACCGAGCTGCTGTTCTCCGATCCCCGGCACCCTTACACGCAAGCGCTGCTCAGCGCCTATCCGGATCCCAATCCCCGCAACAGGGGCAGGAACCGGATCGTCCTGGGCGGCAGCGTGCCCAGTCCCGCTGACCCACCCTCCGGCTGCCATTTCCGCACCCGCTGCCCCTTCGCGCAGCCCCTGTGCGCCGAAAGCGTTCCGGAACTTGCGGGGGATGGGGACCATAGCGCCGCCTGCCATTTTCAAATCAGCCGCAGCGACTGGAGGGCGCAGCCATGAAAAATTATCTGATCCGCAGGATCCTGATTGCCATCCCGATTCTGCTGGGTATTACCTTTGTATCCTTTTTCATCATTACCCTTGCGCCGGGCAGCCCGGTGGATCTGATGGTCAGCCCCGATATGACCGAGGAGGCCCGCCTTGCCATGGAGCACTCCATGGGGCTGGACGCCCCTCTTCACAGCCAGTACCTGACCTGGCTTTCCAACCTGCTGCGGGGGGATCTGGGCTATTCCTACAGCTCCTACCGCCCGGTGGCTCAGATCATAGGTGAGCGGCTGCCCGCCACTTTTCTGCTGATGGGGACGTCGCTGCTGATCGGACTTCTGGTAGCCGTACCGTTGGGTATACTCAGCGCGCTGAAACAGCACTCTGTTTTTGACTATCTGGCTACCTTCGTCGCCTTTTTCGGGGTTTCGGCGCCCAACTTCTTTCTGGGGCTAGGTCTGATCTTCCTGTTCAGTGTCAAGCTGGGGGTTCTTCCCTCCAGCGGGATGTTTACGCTGGGGGGCGGGGGTGGAGTGGGAGATGTCATACGCCATATGGTGCTGCCCTGCACGGTGTTGGCGGTGAACATCTCGGGCCGCTTCATCCGTTATGTGCGCTCGGCCATGCTGGAGGTACTGGGGCAGGACTATCTGCGCACTGCCACAGCCAAGGGAGTGCGCTACTGGGGCCGCATCACCGTCCATGCGCTGCGCAACGCGCTGCTGCCCCTCATCACCCTTATTGGCCTTGAGATCCCGGCGCTGCTGGGCGGGGCCGTCGTGACCGAGCAGATCTTCGTGTGGCCCGGCGTGGGCCGGCTGACCATGGACTCCATCCTTATCCGCGACTACCCGGTGCTGATGGGACTGAATTTGATGGCCGCGGTGATGGTGCTCCTGTCCAGTTTGCTTACGGATGTCATCTACGCGGTGGCCGATCCCCGGATCAAATACAGGTAAGGAGGGAAACCCTTGTCCGGAAAAACAAAGCGAAAGGGCGGCCGCTCCACCGAAAACGCGCTGCGGATCTGGAGACGGTTTTGCCGGCACAGGCTGGCGGTGGCAGGGCTCGTCATCATCCTGCTGATCGTTCTGTGCGCGGTCTTCGCCAGCCAGATATCGCCCTTTAATCCCTATGAAATCAGCTATACCTTTGAGGCCTCGCCTGACGGGGTGCATCTGCTGGGAACAGACCAGGTTGGCCGGGATGTACTGAGCCGCCTTATATTCGCCTCACGGGTTTCCCTTCTGGTAGGGCTGGGGACCGTGGCGTTCACCACGCTGCTTGGCCTTGTGCTGGGCCTCGTATCGGGCTGGTACGGGGGCGCGGCAGACTTCCTCATCATGAGAATTGCCGACGTTTTCATGTCCTTTCCCATGCTGCTGCTGATCATGGTGATCAGCAGCATCGTTGGCCCCGGGCTGGACCGGATCGTCTTTATCATGGGCATACTGGGCTGGCCCTCCGTGGCACGGCTGGTACGGGGCAATGTGCTGTCCATCCGACAGGCGGACTACGCCAAGTCCGCTGTGGCGCTGGGCTTTTCCACGCCGCGCATCCTGCTGCGGCACGTGCTGCCCAATACCCTGGGACCGATCCTGGTACAGGCCACCTTCGGTATCGCCCAGGCCATCATTATGGAGTCGGCGCTGAGCTTTCTGGGCATGGGCGTCAATCCGCCCACGGCCAGCTGGGGGAATATGCTCACCGACGCCCAGTCCCTTACCACCCTGACCGAAAAGCCGTGGCTCTGGGTCCCACCGGGAATCATGATCCTGCTTTGCGTGCTGGCCTTCAATTTTGTGGGGGACGGCCTGCGTGACGCGCTGGATCCAAAAACAAATAAATAGGAGGAATATGCATGAGCGAGCTGATAGACATAGAGAGCGGCATCCATGCGCAAAGCGTGGAAAGCTGGCACCATCTGCACCAAAATCCCGAGCTCAGCATGAGAGAATACAACACCGCCGACTACATCGAACGGGCCCTGAGGGAGACCACCGGAGTGGATAGGGTTAAGCGGGTGGGCGAAACCGGTGTCTGGGCCGAGCTGGTCGGAACAGCCCCCCGGCAGGGGCCGGAGAGAACATTGGTGCTGCGGGGTGATATGGACGCGCTGCCCATTCAGGAGAAAAACGAGCTCCCCTTCCGCTCCGCCGTCCCCGGCGTAATGCACGCCTGCGGACACGATGTACACACCGTTTCGCTGCTGGCCTCCGTTGGAATACTGGAGCAGTACCGGGACCGGATTCCGGGAACGGTCTGGTTCTTTTTCCAGCCCGGCGAGGAGGTGATGGGCGGGGCGCTGACTTTCCTTGCAGACACTGAGATCGACTTCGGACGGGTAACCGGCGCATTAGGCATTCATGTGGCCGGCAATCTGGAGGCAGGTAAAATCCGTCTGAAGGAGGGACCCGTGCTGGCCAGCGCGGACGCACTGCATTTCCGCATCCTGGGGGAGAGTGGACACGCCGCCTACCCCACCGCGGCCAGGGACGCCATCGTAGCCGCAGCTAACCTAATCGTCCAGCTGCAGACGCTGGTCTCCCGGGAGGTTGACGCCACCGATTCTGCAGTGCTCACGCTGGGGCGAATTGCAGGGGGCACCAAGGATAATATTATTGCGCAAGAGGTGCGTATAGACGGCACTCTCCGCACCTTAAGCAAGGAGGTCAGGGCCCATCTGCAGCAGGCCATCCGGCGCATCTGCGACGGGATCGAGCTGTCTCTTCGGGTCACTATTGAGCTGGAAATCGAGCAGGGCTCCGTGCCGCTGGTCAACGACGGCGCATTCGTTAGGCTGGCCGAACGGGCCGCCAAAAAGGCGCTGGGGGAGGACAGCGTGTCCTGGTCGGACGTCCCCGGTCTTGCCGGGGAGGATTTTGCCTATTTTCTGGATCGTGTGCCAGGCGCCTTCGTATTCATCGGCTCTCAGACCCCCGGCGGGCCTCCGGCCAAGGGCCACACGCCTGAATTTTATACCGACAAGGACGCTCTGCGGGTAGGCTCGCTCCTGCTCAGCAGCGTGGCCCTGGAGTTTTTCGGGGTAGACTACTAAGGGATGCCGGGGCGTCTCACTTTTATTGACAATAGGAGACGGGAGATATCGCTTATGACGCTGCTGCTTTGTGCATATAAATTGCCAGAGGTGAGGTGCAGTGTTTTTAATCATAAGAAAGAGAGCTTTGTATTTTATTCTGCTTTTATGCGTTTTAATATTTATTTTTGGCAATAGTATTTTGATTATGGCGGTCCATAAAAATATTACAGAGCATAAGTATACTATTTTAATTGAGATTGATGAGAAAAAGCTATATTTATTTGAAGATGGTCAGTTCATAAAGGAGTATACAATAGCGTCTGGCGCACAGAATACGCCCTCGCCCATTGGTACATGGAAAATAAAAGATAAGGGGAAATGGGGAAAAGGATTTGGGGGGTATTGGATGGGGCTGGATGTGCCATGGGGAACGTATGGGATACATGGAACAACAAGAGAGTGGTCTATTGGAAGGGCTGCTAGTCATGGGTGTATTAGGATGTACAACAGGGATATAAAAGAATTATACAATACTGTCCCAATAGACACACCCGTTATAATAACTAATGGAACTTTTGGCCCATTTGGAACAGGCTTTAGAGATTTAAAGCCGGGAGATAGGGGATCAGATGTATTAGCTGTTCAGGAAAGGCTTAAAGAACTGCGCTATTTCGATGGGAAATTATCCGGAATATATGGAGAAAATTTAAAAGATGCTGTTAACAGGTTTCAGGCGGATAATAATATTAGTATCAAGGATACAATTACCCGTGAGGACTATGGTGCTATGGGCCTCATAGAATTCGAATGATACGGATGTAAATGCAACATGTTTCAATAAATTAAAGTAGCCTCTGTGTATAGCATTTTAGGAATAAAAATCTACCAACTTATCTACAAAAAATGGCGGAGCAGAAGAGAGCTTATACAAACAAGAGCCAGACGAACGGTTGGTGTTCGTCTGGCTCTCTTTTGGTGGACCCGAGGGGAGTTGAACTGGCGTGAAGTGAGTTTTAGCCTGTACCAACGAAAACCGTTATGCATTGTGCTGTAATGGATTCAAAGACTTTTGTTTTTTAAGTGGTGTTGCCTCTGCACACCTAAAAACAAGGGGTAACAAGAGGTCATATCTACCCAAATATCTACCAAGCAGGGGACTTGTCAAAATTAAACCCAGCGAGCACCGAAAGAAAAACCCATTTTAAATCATACCATCATTGGACTAAAGCCGTTCTGGCCCGATGCGGACGAACTGAAAGCGCTGCTGCAACCGCCTCCAGAGAAGAGGGCCTTCCCCGGATGGCCTGCATACGGCTACCGTGACGTAAACGATTACCGTGAGCAGATGCAGAGCTTTATACGGCGCAGCGTGAGGAGGACGTGAAATGAGCAAATACGGCAACAGAAAGACCGCGGTAAACGGCATTACATTTGACAGCGCAAAGGAGGCGGGGCGGTATCAAGAACTGATGCTCCTTCTCCGGGCGGGCGAGATAGAAGATCTTCGGTTACAGCCTGAGTATACCATTCAGGAGGCATTCAAGACGCCGGACGGCACAAGCGTTAGAGCGCTGAGATACCGGGCCGATTTTTCGTACAGGCTGTTGGTGCGGGAAGGCCCTGACACGCGGCGCGAGACGGTAGTTGAGGACATAAAGGGGTTCCGCACAAAGGAGTACGAAATCAAGAAAAAGCTCCTCGCTGGGATGGGAATCTTGGTGCATGAAGTATGAACAGAGTAGCAGGAACACCCATAGCGAATTGCAGCACCGCCTGCGCCAAACGCATGACCACTAAGACCGTCGAGCTGGTGACAAGATTTACTGGGACGGCCTTATAGACCGTGAGATAGCTGTAATCGTAGGCTTCTCACAGCAAGCCATATGCGGGTGGCGGAGGCGGCACAGGAACCCGCCGAATGGTGCGGCGGGGAGACCGAAAAACGGAGACGGTGAGAAAAGCGCCAATACCAATTCCCGTAAAAAAGCGCAAAAAAATACCAGGGCCAGCCGCTGCCCCGGGATTCCATTACAGGTACTACCTGCTGCTGACATTCTGATCTTGATCTTCAAAAATTAAGTCGTCGATGTCAATGCCTTTATTCAAATATTGCATTAGTACTCCTTTCTAGTGGATTTAAACAGTATAGCACAATTCAAAACAAAATGCAAATTGGAGCGACCAATGGGGTAGATAAAAGAGAAAACGTCCTCCGTGGTGTGAACACGGAAGACGGCAGAGATCAATTAGCGCGGTATTATGCTTTCTTCAATTTATCTAATCTTTTGTAGATGTCCGCGCAGCCGGTTCGCCATTTCTTTGCGGCAACGTCATCGTTTTCGGCTTTGGCTTTCCAGTAGCCAAGTTTAAACGACTGGAGCTTACATTCCATAAGCCGAATCTTGCTATCCGTATTCAAAGCAAAACACCTCCGTTAGTTTACATAAAGTATAACACATTTTAGCGGATAACGCAAATTGGAGGAGATTCCATGATATTGAAGCCAGAAAAAGCCGCTCACAGTGACAACGACAAGAGCGCAGAGGAGATTGTGCGGGGGCTGCTTGCGGAGTGCGAGGATTGCTCCGAGCGTACAGCGGACGGAGGGTGCGATGCAATTTATTATTGCGCAACCCGAGACGCCGCCGCAAAAATCACCGAGCTAAACGATTTTGCATCCAGCCAGTGCGCCAAGCTGATGGGGCGGGTTGCGGAGCTGGAGGGGCAGCTAGAGGCGCAGGGCATCAATGCGGCAACCGATGCCGTAAAGCTCATTAACGAGATGGAGCGGTACAAGCACCTGTGCAACGCCACGGAGGCCCAGCTCGCCGCCTCCCAGCAGCGGGAGAGGGCGGCGGTGGAGTGCATCGGGGAGATCGAAAAGTGCAACTATATCCCGAGCGACGAATCCACATACGCCAGGCTGGGAAGGATCGCGGTCATCATTGGCGCGTGGCGCGGCCCGCAAGAGGCCGGGGAGGGGGGGTGGGATGGATAAGACTTATTGAACAAAAAAGTAGCTCACCTAAAAGGTAAGCTACTTCTTATCGTCCCCGGGATTGTGGCGGTTGCCGGATTGTTTTTTGGGATTTCGGCTCTCCCCATCAAGTGAACTCTCGGCAAATGTAGGGCCGCCTTTGGATTTTAGTTTGCGTACCTCTTTGGGATCGAGTTGGCTGTCTTTTGCCATAAAATCACCTCAGCTATAGTATGCCCACAATTATAAGAGCAATTACACAATTGGGAAAGGAGGCCTCTCTCACAGTGTTGTATCTCCCACGGAACCGTCTCCCTTGAGCTCGTGAAAGACCTTGTTAGGATGATCGCTTCCATCCTCAATGATCGGGCGGGCGTTTTCGTGTCCATGCTTCGCTTTGCCTTGGATTTGCGGAACGGGGTGGGCTTCATTTTTGGGGAAATGCGAGATATGGTTGCTCTCTGTACCATGCGGCGCCTTAGGGTCAGGACGGCGCATACCTGCTTTGGCCATCAAAATCACCTCGTTGATAGGGTGCCACAAAAGAATAAAATCATGTAGCACATCCGCGTGAGGAAAAAAGAAAACCGCCCCGAAGGGCGGCTGGCAGGGAAATTTGTTATGTGTGCTGCTCTGTGCTTTCGGGCAGTTCTTTACTACAGAGGAACCAGTCTTTACACGTAAGCCCTTCACTTTGGGGATTTTCCGTACGTGTGAGAAGCTGGTTGTAGGTCTTTGGAGGTGGCACAAGCGCAGGCTGGCCTGGCTGCCAGTTTGCCGGGGTAACAACATGGTATTTATCTGTGGTTTGGAGGGCTATGAGTAGGCGGAGAATTTCCGAAATGTTTCTGCCGTTCGTCAGGGGATAGACCAGAATGGCGCGAATTTTCTGCTCCGGGTCGATGAGAAACACATTGCGCACCGTTTCCTGATTGCTGGCATCGGGCGCAATCATGCCGTACAGCTGGGCAACTTCTCCAGTGCGGTCGGCCACCACTGGAAATGGAACCTCAATGCCAGTGGTCAGGTGAATGGCATACACCCAAGCCAAGTGGGAGGGATTGCTGTCAATGCTTAGGCCGAGCAGCTGGGCGTTTTGGGCTTGGAATTGCGGCTGGGCCTTGGAAAATGCGATAAATTCAGTGGTGCAGACAGGGGTAAAGTCGCCGGGATGAGAAAAAAACACAACCCATTTTCCCTTGTAATCAGACATGCGCAGGGTGCCAAAGGTTGTGGTGGCTGTAAAATCAGGCGCCTGCATTCCTAGTGTAAGATGATTGTCCATAAGTTCATCTCCTCTACACAGCCTATGCAGAGGGACGCCATTTGCAACAGAAAGCGGGGCCTATCGCGGTATTGCGCTGAAGCAAAAAGAAACCCGCCCCGGTTAAGGGGCGGCATGGTCAGCAGAGCTTAGTGATACATGTAGCGGAGATCTGTGGAGGGATGCTCATTGTCATTGCTCCGCTGTACTCGATACAGAATCAAAACCAGTCATAGCTGACACTCCTAAGTAGATTTTTATATTATTTCTTTGCGTGCCTCTAATATACCCTGAATCTCCCTAAAAATCAAGGGAAATATGAAAAATTTGGCATACTATGCTCTGGCCTTGACGTATGATCTTTCTTTTCTATCTGCTGCCAGAACGGCGGTACGTTCCTGGCTTTTCCCTTGCGCCTTATCTTAACATGCGATCATACCCCTGCCGTGCCAAGCCTCGCGCTAGGCTGCAGCCGTGGCATGAATATAATCCGGAGTTTACCCCACGGTAGGCTCCGGGCTTTTCTGTTAGCATTCTCATTAGCGTTTTGCGTAAAAACTGCTAATATTTTTTATTCAAATTTTGTAGTTTGTAAAAAAATAATTAACGCACACAACCGTAGAACCATTGCTAGAGTATAGAAAAATCCCGAAACACTGATTGCTCAATGCTTCGGGATTTGGTGGACCCGAGGGGAGTTGAACCCCTGTCCGAAAACGCTTTAACGGGAACTTCTCCGGGCGCAGACGGTTATTTACATTCCCTTGCCCGAGCGTGAACCGTCACACTCAGAGGTTTGGTAGAGTCATGATTCATGGTACGCGCAACTCTTTGCGTACGCACGGACGCCACTTCGTCACGCCCTAGCCGGACCCGTGGCCCTGACCGGTAGGACGGCCGCGTTAAGCCGCGGCGAGAACTACGTTATCGTTGTTCTTTAATTTATAAGTTGCCCATTTTATGGATGGTAGGCGCATCCGCCCGCTATTCCCGCCTCCACATCCCCGTCGAAACCGGTACGGGCCCGTCGGAGCCCGCCCGAAAGGGCGGGCTAACGTGTTGCGGTGAAAGTGCTGTGCTGTAATTACGCCTTAGTAGGCGCGGGGTAGTCCACACCGAAGGTATCCACGGTGACGGTCTTGATACGTTGGGGCTGCCGGGGCTTGTCGTTAAAGTCGGCGCCCGTGTTTACAATGGCGTCGGCGGCGTCCATACCCTCGATGACCTTGCCAAAGGCGGCGTAGTCCCCGTCCAGATGGGGGGCCTTTTCCACCATGATGAAGAACTGACTGCCGGCGGAGTTGGGGTTCATGGCCCGGGCCATGGAGAGGACGCCCCGGTCATGCTTTAAGTCGTTCTTCACGCCGTTGCGGGCAAACTCGCCCTTGATGGAGTAGCCGGGGCCGCCCATGCCCGTTCCGTCGGGGCAGCCGCCCTGGATCATAAAGCCGGGGATGACGCGGTGGAAGATGAGGCCGTTATAAAAACCGGACTTCACGAGGGAGATGAAGTTGTTCACGCTGTTGGGTGCCATCTCGGGGTAGAGCTCAGCGACCATCTTGGCGCCGTTCTCCATCTCGAAGGTGACGATGGGGTTCTGAGCCATGGGAAAACACGTCCTTTCTGTTAATAGCGCGAGCGGTCCTTCATGGTGCGGTCCATCTCACGCTTGGCGTCCTTGGCGGCGGCGGCCTCCCGTTTGTCGTAGAGCTTTTTACCCTTACAGAGACCAATTTCCACCTTGACCTTCGCGTTCTTGAAGTAGACCGACAGGGGCACCAGGGCGTAGCCGTCGGCCTTGGTGAGCTGGTAGAGCATTAAAATCTCCCGCTTGTGCATCAGGAGCTTGCGGGGGCGGCGGGGGTCCTTGTTGAAGATGTTACCCTGCTCGTAGGGGGAGATGTGGACGCCGTGAAGCATCATCTCCCCGTCCTTGGCGATGCAGAAGGAGTCCTTCAGGTTGACGTTGCCCTGGCGGATGCTCTTGACCTCGGTGCCCGCGAGAGAGACGCCGGCCTCGTATTTCTCCTCCACGAAGTAGTCGTGGTAGGCCTTGCTGTTCTTTGCGATCACCTTGATCCCCTTGGGCTCCATAGTCACACCTCCCGTGCCAGGGTACACTTAGGATTAGATAACTATTATAGCATATTTGTCAAGGGGTTAAACAGGGGGGAGGGCTGCAATGGGGATGGCGGGCAGGGCGGCGGGGAAATGCCGCAACAGCGCTGCCAGCGCGTCCCGCTCCAGGATGGGGCGGCCGTGCTCGGCCAGGCGGGCGTCCAGGTAGGGGCAGGGGCGCTCCGAGCGGCCAAACTCGGAGAGAAACCCGGCCAGCCGCTCCTGACCGGCGGGGAGAGAGAGCCACCACCGCCCGTCGCACCAGAGAAGGGCGGCCTCCGGGCAGGGCTCGGTCAGGGCCTGGGCCGCGGAGATCAGGTCCTCGCAGTCGTCAAAGGAGAGCCAGAGACGCTCGGGGACGCGGATACGGGCGAAGACCAGCACGCCGCAGGCGTTGGGGTAGGCCTCGATCTCGATGGCCCCGTCCAGGGCAATGCCTGCCTCGGTAAAGGCGGTCTGGGTGAGCTCCAGCGCCTGCTCCAGAGTGAGCTGGGCGGGGGTAAGGCCGTGCTCTCGCAGGTCGGCCGGGGTGATGTAGAGCGCCACGCTGGCGGCGCCAATAGGTTGGATGGTCATGGGAAGCCCCCTTCCTGAAAGATGTTCAGATAAAGCCATTATTGTGTATCGAACTAAGCAAAAAGCGCTGGAAGCCAGGCTTTCAAAAGCCGTCTGTCGGTACACATTGCAACAATGCCTGATTCTCTCACAAAACGGTTCGAATGAGCCGTTTGTGAAAAAGTTACGCGGTATTTGCCGCGCGAATAAAACGCAAAGCGGTTTATTCAGTAGACATTATTATACGGGGCGCGGCGGGGCAATGATAGCTGTAAAGTTTGGGATGAATGGAAAAGGTCAGGGTGGCGGAGTGAAAAAGCTTGTGATATAATAACCGCAAAGCACGAAACGCTTAGCGTTTGTGATAATTCCTATATCTAATTATTATGTACAAGAGAGCGGAGCGTGGTTCGGGTGGATCTGACGGAGAGAACGGTAGAGAGTAAGCAGCTGTTTGAGGGGCATATCGTCCGCCTCAAGCTGGACATGGCAGAGCTCCCCAACGGAAAAACGGCCTCCCGGGAGGTGGTGGAGCACCCCGGCGGCGTGGTCATCCTCCCCCTGGACGGGTCGGGGAATGTGACTTTGGTGCGGCAGTACCGCTACCCCTACCAAAGGGTGGTGACCGAACTGCCCGCCGGCAAGCTGGAATACGGCGAGGACCACCGTGCCGCCGGTCTGCGGGAGCTGGAGGAGGAGATTGGCGTCACCTGCGACGAGTTCACCTACTTAGGCTGCCTATACGCCTCCCCCGGTTTCTGTACCGAAACTCTACATATGTATCTGGCCAGGGGCCTTCACCAGGGGGAGTGCCACCCGGACGAGGACGAATTCCTGGAGCGGCTGGAGCTGCCCTTTGACGCTCTGGTGGGGCAGATCATGAGCAATGAAATCTCCGACGCGAAGACGGTGGCGACAGTGCTGAAGGTGAAAGTATTCCTGGGCCTGTAAGGGACGATGGAGACATTGACCTGCCATCCTAAGGAGGAACGTATGGGAAAGAGAATTCTGATCGTCGAGGACGAGAAGAACATTGTGGACATCTTGGGCTTTAACCTGATTCGGGAGGGGTACGAGACCCTGGAGGCCTACGACGGCCAGGCGGGCTTGCAGCTCGCCCTGGAGCAGGACCCCGACCTGGTGCTCTTAGACCTGATGCTGCCCAAGTTGAACGGTTTCGACGTCTGCCGCGGCCTGCGCTCCGCCGGGCGGAGCACCCCGGTCATCATGCTCACCGCCCGCGAGGAGGAGAACGACAAGGTCCTGGGTCTGGAGCTGGGCGCAGATGATTATATCACCAAGCCCTTCTCCATGCGGGAGTTGCTGGCGCGGGTGAAGGCCAACATCCGCCGCAGCGGTATGGCGGAGGTCCACGCTGTCAACCCTGCCCAGGCGGGCGGGCGGCTGGGACTGGGCCGGGTGGCCATCGACCAGGAGCGCCTTACCGCCTATAAGGACGGCAAGCCCCTGGACCTGACCCAGCGGGAGTATGAGCTCCTCAAATTTCTGGCCCTCCAGCCCGGCAAGGTCTTCTCCCGGGAGGCGCTGATGGAGAACGTCTGGAATTACGAGGGCTACGTAGGCGACGTCCGCGCCGTGGACGTTGCGGTTCGCCGCCTGCGGGAAAAAATCGAGGACGACCCAGCCTGCCCGGTGTTCATCGTCACAAGACGCGGCCTGGGTTACCTCTTCAGTGTGTAGGCCCTGCTCTCCGGCGACTCCGCGCAGGTGTTTTTTGGGGAGGTCAGAGCTGTGGACGGCGACGCCGTTATGGTCATTTAGCGGCAGAAAGTCATGGGAGAATTACCCGGGGCAAGGAAATTACATACAAGAGTTTTATGTTTTACCAAGGCACCTAAAATAGGAGTTCAATATCTTCGCGGATTCAGTAACGACGACAACCCGCTCTATAACTGGGAAGTGACCGACTTTGATCGGAGACGCTGGAAATCAAAAGGTCAGATGGGATGTCGCAGAGGATGCAGGACTATCTGAACGGCGGTTTGCGGAGAAGGAACAGGAGCAGCTGGCGGCAATTGAAGAAACGGAACGCTCAGATGTGGCCGCTGAAAAGACACCCTACGGTGACGAGATGCCGCGGCCCGATGGAGTCATCATGCCCTACCGGGTTAGCCCGTGAATATAGGGGGTGATGCCATCATCGCCCGCAGAGGCACCACCAATAGCCCCCCCTGGTGGTTTCCCCACCCCATTTGACATCAAAAGGGATACGTCTAATCCGTAGGCGACTCCCCGAGGGTGGGAGTATTCACCAAAATAAAATTCAGCAATGAAAGGAGGAAACCCCATGCTTCGCAGCCTGCACATGAAACTGGTGCTCATCATGGTGCTGCTCATCGTCTCCCTGATGACGGTGGTGGGCGCGTTCCTCATCAACTCGGTCTCCTCCTTCTACCTCCACGACTTCTACGAGCAGATGGCCCTGGTCTTCTCCCAGGGGAACGACCTGGCCCTGGACCTGAGGGCTCAGGCTGCAGAGGGGCAGAGCGACGAGGAGTTTATTCAGGGTGTGCTGGAGGCCTACGTGGGCGATATGGGCGTGGACCGGCGTAACCGCAACTATTACATTTTGGATGGGCAGACCGCCAAGTATCTGGCTGGCTCCGACGACGTGGAGGGCCCCACCCTGAACCTCACCAACAACATTACCTACGCCATGAACCACCCCGACGACAAGACCGGCGGCAACAAGAGCGACCCCTCTGCCGACTATATGGACGTGGCGGTCCCTTTCCAGCGGGGGGAGAGCCGCTATATCATCTACGTGCGGGATAACCGGGTCACCATGCGGGACTTAAACAGCGAACTCTTCATGCTCATTCTGGAGGCCCTGATCTTCGGCCTCATCATCTCGGTGCTCCTCTCCTTCCTCCTCTCAAAGACCATGATTACCCCCATAGAGCGGCTCACCGCCGGGGCCGAGCGGGTGGCAAAGGGGGATTTTTCCTATAAAATAGAGGTGGCCTCCCGGGACGAGATCGGCGTACTCACCGGCACGTTTAACAACATGGCCCGCCAGCTACAGGACACCCTGCGGGAGGTTGGCAACGAGCGCAATAAGCTGGGCACCCTCTTTCTCCACATGACCGACGGCGTGGTGGCCTTCGACCGAGACGGGCGGTTGGTGCAATCGAATCCCGCCGCCGAGCGGATGCTGGGCCGCAGCCTGGCTGTGGACAGCGAGGGGATCGGATATGACGTCCTCTTCGGGGACATCGCCACTTTGCCCGCCGTATTGACGGTGGAGCAGCAGGGCTACCTGGGCGGTATGCGGGAGACGGGTGGACGCATTCTGGAGCTGCTGCTGGCCCCCATTTCGGGGGAAACGGCGCTGGGCGTCATGGTGGTCATTCATGACGTGACCGAGCAGCGCCGCACTGAGGAGATGCGCCGGGAATTCGTCGCCAACGTCTCCCATGAGCTGCGCACCCCCCTCACGAATATCAGAAGCTATGCCGAGACCCTAGTGGACAACGCGGGGAATTTGCCCGAGGACACCGAGAAAAATTTTTTGGGCGTCATTCTCAACGAGTCTGACCGGATGACCCATATCGTGCAGGATTTGCTGACCCTCTCCCGGTTCGACAGCGGGAGGGACGAGCTGCGGCTGGAGCTTTTCTCCTTTGAGGAGGCCATCCGCAGCGTCTATAACGCCGTCCTGCTGGACGCCCAGCGGCACGGCCACGCTGTGCGGCTCGACCTACCCGCAGGCCTGCCCGATATCCGGGGGGACCGGGAGCGGCTGGTACAGGTAATGATGAACGTGATGGCCAACGCCATCAAGTACACCCCAGACGGCGGCAAGATCGAGGTCTCCGCCGGGCAGGGGAGAGGCCGGGTGTGGATGGAGGTGGCCGACAACGGCATGGGCATCCCGCCGGAGGACCGTCCCCGGATCTTCGAGCGGTTCTACCGGGTGGACAAGGCCCGCTCCCGGGAGTCGGGGGGCACCGGCCTGGGCCTCTCCATCGCCAAGGAGATTGTGGAGCGGCACGAGGGGACCATCCGCCTAGTGGACAAGAAGGGGCCGGGTCTCACCGTGCGTATTGAGATGAAAATCAAGGGGCCGGACCATGGGGATTAAGCAAAGAAAGCGCCTTCTGGAGTGGGGCAAGGACTTGGTCATCGCACTCCTAGCCGTCAGCGCCGTCTACCTGACTCTCCAGGGGCAGTTAGGAGAAAATCTGGCGCTGAGCGGTTGGCTGGGCGAGTTGACCGGCATTCTGGGCGTGGGGAACACCGCCATCCCCTCGGACCAGGCGGAGGGCCAGCCGGTGGAGCTGCGGCCCCTGCGTATGGCCGTCAATCTGCCGGAGGTGGGGACCTACGGCGTGCAGTACGACAGCGCGGCGGTGGATCGTCTCTCCGACAAGATGTTCACCATCCTGGGAGAGGCACTGGGCGGCGCGGAGAGCCCCATCCAGACCACTGAGGCGGTCTGGCGAACAGCTCTGACAGAGCAGTCCAGTGTCTATTTCGACTTCCAGGGGGAGGCCCCTCTCTCCGTTCTCTATGCCTGGACCGAGGCAGGGCCTGGGGAGGCTCTGCTGGGCGTGAGCGCCCGCCGACTCCTGCTGGCGGAGGACGAGGGGGGCTACATGACCCTCTACTATAGTAATGAGGCGACGGGCCTGTATTATGCCTGTCGGACAGGGGATGCCCTGAAAGGACATCTCCAGACCGTCGTGGCCCCCTATGCCGCCAACGTGAATGGTACCACCTTCGCCTTTGAGCACGGGAAAGGGGAGGGGTACGGCAAGCTGGACCCTTACGTAATGCTCAGCAAGTCCGGCGTGCCAATTGAGAAATCAGTTTACCGGGTCACCAACCCCGTGAGCGGCGGCCAAAATGACCAGCCCCGCATCAACATGATCGAGTCCCTGGGTTTCCATCCTCAGGCCAACAGCAGCTATGTGGCCGGGGGCAAGCAGGTGGTCAAGGAGGGGACGGCGGACACCCTCGTGGTCTACGACAGCGGAGCGGTAGAGTACCACAGCACCTCCGCCGAGGAGCCCAAGTACCCCGTGGGGGACGGCACGGGCGAGCCTTCTGCCCTGGACCTGGTGAAGGCCACCCAGCCCCTGGCCGAGCGGAGCGCGGGTACTCTCGCAGGGGATACCCGGACGGCGGGGGTCTATCTCATAGGAGTCACCGCCCTTGAGGACGGCGGCTGGCAGGTGAACTACGGATACCAGTTGAACGGCGCCACCGTTCAGCTAGGAACGGAGGGGTATACAGCCCGGTTCATCGTCAGGGACGGCCGGGTAAGCGACTTCTACCTCCTCTTGCGCAGCTATACTGCCACGGAGGAGCAGGTCTCCGTTCTGCCAGAGCTCCAGGCTGCCGCCGCCATGGGAGCCCTCAACGCAGGAGGGAAAGAGCTTCTCTTAGCCTACGAGGACAGCGGCGCTGCCGACACCGTCCGCCCCGCCTGGATCGCTGAGTAGGGTGGGAGTTTGCCGATGCTCTTACCTTTATTAAAAGGATGATGAACGTGGAATGGTCAAAAATCAAAAATATCATCATTCTTATTCTGTTGGCTGTAAACGTATTTCTGCTGGTGCAGGTGGCCCAGCGGGAGCGGCAATCCCGACAATACCTGGAGGAGAGCCGCAGCGGCGCGGTGGAGGTGCTGCGGCAGCAGGGTTATGAGGTGGCTGACGGCGCGCTGCCCGAAGAGAGTAGCCTCATCCCCTGCACCGTGGAGCGGGACCGGGACGGCGAGGAGGCGCTTGCTGCCTACTTGCTGGGCGCGGTACACAAGACCGACGACGGCGTCCGCACCGCCTACGAGGGGGAGAAGGGCGGAGGCTGGTTTCGCAGCGACGGCAGCTTTGCGTTCACTTTTACAGCAGACGCCTATCCCGTCACCGGCGACGAGGCCGCCCATGCCCTCAAGCTCCTCGACGGCGGAGGCTACGCTTACGAGGTCGTGAGCACGAAAATCGGCGAGACCACGGTGGTCTCTGTCCGCCAGACCTGGGAGGGCGCGCCCGTCTTTTCCTGTAGGGCTGAACTGACCTATCAAAACGGCGCGTTGGCTTCCATTGCGGGCACCCGCCTTATCGGTACGCCCGCTCAGGACGGCGGGGGAGAGCAGAGCATGGACGTATCCACCGCCCTCATCCGCTTTATGAGCGGGATGCGGGAGGAGGGGCATGTCTTCACCAAAATAGAGAGCCTGACTTCAGGTTATCGGGCCACAGGCTCAGGCCGGCGGATGGAGCTGGAGCCCGTGTGGCAGGTGACCACCAACGCGGGCGTCTTCCTCATGGACGGCGTCACCGGGGAACTGAATATAGAGTGAGTAACAGACCGCCGCAATATCTGTGGCGGTCTGTTACTGTTGTGTTACAAATCATGGAATTGTCTTGCGCGGGGCTTGGAGTTGTGCTATAAATAGGTACAGGCAAAAAGGAGCACGTCCATATGTATCCATATGGCCCGCTCTTCAAGCCAAATTTTAGAAGGAGGAATTTCCAAATGAGAAACCTCAAGCGCGTTCTCAGCCTGGCTCTCGCCTCTGTCATGCTCCTGGGCATGATGGTCATCGGCGCCGGCGCTGCGGACACCACCTACAGTGACCAGAGCACCATCACCAAGGATGAGGCCGTCGCGGTTATGTCCGCTGTCGGCGTTTTCCAGGGTTCCGATGGCAAGTTCAGCCCCACTGGCGACCTCACCCGTGAGTCCGCCGCCAAGATCATCACTTACATGGTGATGGGCAAGTCCGCTGCCGACGACCTGAAGGCGTCCAGCGCTCCCTTCACCGATGTGGCTGCTGACCGTTGGTCCGCCGGCTCCATCGCCTACTGCGTCGCCAACGGCATCATCTCCGGCGACGGCCTGGGCCACTTCTATCCCGAGACGACCGTGACCGGCATCCAGTTCGGCAAGATGCTCCTCGTGGCTCTGGGCTATAATGCCACCACCGAGGGTTATGTCGGCTCCGGCTATGAAGTCAACATTGCCAAGCAGATCAACTCCCTCAAGCTGGCCTCCGGCGTGGACGTGGGCATGAGCAGCGTCCTCAACCGTGAGCAGGCCGCTCAGATGGCTCTGAACGCCATCCAGAAGAGCCTGGTTGAGTATGTCGGCGGCACCAACATCTCTCTGCCCGACGGCACCACCGTCATCTCCGGCGGCACCCGCCAGAACGTGAAGGACGGCGACGGCAAAGTTATCACCTTCATGGGCAACTACATGAGCAAGCTGAAGAGGTCCACCGGCGGGGACGAGGCCTTTGGCCGTCCCGCTCACCAGTGGAAGTACGGCGCCACCTCCATTGGCGTGTACGGCGACTCCGCTTTCATGACTTACACCGCCAAGACCAAGGAGAGCGTCATCAAATCCGACCTGAGCGGCTATACCACTGCTAAGGTCGAGGTCAGCACTGACGGTGCCACCGTGTCTGATGTGGTCCTGGACAACGCTAAGATTGCTGCCCTCACCGGCAACGGCACCAGCGTTGAGATCTACACCGCACAGACCAGCGAGGGCGATTACTACGTGTCCCACATCGTCGTTGTTCACACCCAGCTCGCTCTTATCACTAACGTCAACACTGCCTCCAAGACCGTTTCCCTGAGCATCAAGAGCGCAGGAGGCGGCAACAAGGTTGTGAAAAATGAAGACAACGCCGACCTCTACACCGCACTTGCCGCCATTGGCAAGGACAACTACGCCATTATCACCGTGGCTGACGGAGTCGTTGAGACTGCCGCCAAGGCCGAGATCGTCTCCGGCAATCTGGAAAAGGTGACCAAGGATGGTGACTATGTCATCGCCGGCGACACCTACAGCCCTGGCGCGAAGAGCAGCCTAGGCGACACTGACACCGGCAATTCCTATGATTTCTATCTGGACACTCTGGGCTACGTTCTGTACGCCACCGAAGAGACCACTGGCAGCACCACCCAGTATGCTTATCTCCTTAATACCTCAAAAGAGGGTAGCGCTTCCAGCGGTTGGACCTACCTGGCCAAGCTCCTCTACACTGACGGCACCCAGGAGTGGGTGGACCTCGCCAGCGTAGACACTATCGGCGTGAAATCCTCCAGTTTCGATGACACATTCACTGATTTGAATGCTATGAAAAACAAAGCATTCGTCAGCTATAGCGTCAAGAGCGACGGCACTTACGCGCTGACCACCTTTGATTCCACTGGCAACACGCTCACCGCCAGCACCACCCCCTACACGGCCGATGTTAAGGCGTACAGCGTCCCCAGCAGCTCCGTCGTCACCAAAGGCGACATCTATTTCCTGACTAACACAGCGGGCGATGTCACCTATGACGTAAAGGGTCTCAGCTCCACTATTTTCCTCGTGCATAATGAGAGCACCAACACCTATAAGGCTTACACCGGGTACAAGAACATTAGCAGTTTCTCCGGCGTAAGCGGCACCGTCCTGATGGCCAAGAACAGCAACAGCGCCAGCATCGTGGTACTCACCGGTGACTCCACCGCCAAGGATCTGGTGTACATTTTGTCCGACAAGGCCAGCAAGGGCTACGACACCGACCTGAGCATGTCCATCTACACCTACGATGCCATCGTGGACGGCAAGATCGGTTCAATCACCACCACCATCAAGGTTGACACCACCTCTACCGCACTTGGCCTCGGTCTTTATACCATCAACAAGTATAACGACGACTACGCCGCCGAGCTGACTGCTGTACCCACAGCGGACAAGGAGACCTACTATCGCGCGGCTACTTCCCTTGAGGTTGACTCCGGCCTCGCTATTGTGGATGCCGGAACCTACGGGCTTGCCACCGGGTGCACCATTATCGGCATCGATGAGGACGGCGACGCCCTTGAGGGCCTGACCGCCAGCGATGTGGCGTACTACACCGACGCGGACGCGGGGAACAGCATCATTGATGTAACACTCTTCCTGGATAGCGAGGGTGAAGTCACCTCCATCGTCTTCCAGTGGGTCACGGCAGACTAAGACCCAGCGCCTAACCCCATCGCGGGGTACACCAACCACCCCCCGCGCGAGGACTCGCGCGGGGGGTGGTTCCTTTCCCCGCCAATCCCGCCGCCCCTCGGGGCTGCGGGGGAGCGGCGGCCTTGTACGTTTTACCGCCGTTCCCCCGACTCTCCGCCGCTATTATATAAAGAATGGAGGGCGCGTTCATGAAACGGCTCCGAATTAAACTTATTTCTCTACTTTTTGTTCTGGGGCTGTTCTCAGGGTTGTTGTCCGTGCCCGCCGGGGCTGCCTCAAATGTTCCCCTCTCTGACCTTAGCCAGGTGACCCACAGGGAGGCCGTCCTTCTGATGACGGATCTAGGCGTCATCCAGGGCAAGACGGACGGGACTTACGCCCCCAAGGAAAACGTGGACCGGGCCACCATGGCAAAGCTGCTCTACGGCATCCTCATGGGTGAGACCGACCCTACGTCATTCTCCTCCGTGGACACCGGACTCACCGACATCGCGGGCAACTGGGCGGAAAATTACATCAAGTACTGCTACTCTGTGGGCATCATCTCCGGTAAGGGCAACAACACCTTTGACCCAGACGGTGTGGTAAACGTGGCCTCGGCAGCTAAGATGCTCCTTGTCACTTTGGGGTACGACGCGGTGGACCGGGGTTACGCCAGCGACCCCCTCTGGGCCGACAACATCACCCGTGACGCGGACGCGCTGGGCCTGCTGGAAGAGATCAACCAGTACAGTTTTGAGCCGCTCACACGGGACAACGCCGCCCAGATGATCTATAACGCCCTCTTCGCCTACACCCGCACCCCCGATTACGCCCTGCGGGAAGGGGGGCAGACCATCGTGGGCTATACCACCAATCCTACTACCTTGGGGCTTGAGATGTTCGGCCTCCTGCGCTACACCATTCTGGTGGGCGACACCTCCGCCACCCAGGGCCCCCCCACAGTGAGCTATTTCAGCATTTCCCCCCGGGGGAGCGCAATCAGTGATAAGGCCGGGATCATGGGGCAGATCCGCTCCGGTCAGGCGGGTTTCGCCATCGGGCCGGAGCTGGCGGGGAGCTACGCCGTCCTCTATGTGAAGGGGGAGTACTCCCTCTCCGCGGGGGGGGACAGTATTGAAAAGCTGACCCTGGAGAAGATATACTCCAGTACCCTGTCTCCCCAGCCCCTGCGTGTGCTAGGTTCCAGCGCGGCGGGTGTTCCCATCACGGGAGACGCCGCAGGGATCAGCCTGACCAGCCCCGGTGGGGCGAACACAGCCTACCTAGCCAGGTTGGATAGCTCCCCCGCTTATTTCATCAACGGGAAAGCGGCCACCCTGGCGGAGGCCAACGGGGCCGCGTCGGTTCGGGGCGCAATGGTGGACCTGCTGGATGCCAACGGGAACGGGAAGGCCGACATGGTTAAAGTCACTGTGAAAGAAACCGGAATCCTAACTGGCGACGTGGAGACCCGGTGGGTAGATGGGCAGGAACAGGTGCGGTTCCCTGGATTGTCCGGCCTGTCCGACTGGACAGATGGCAGTACAGTCATAGGCGGGCGTGGCCTCAAGAAAAACGATGGGGTGCTGGTGGTCAAAATCGGCGGCACCACTTATGTCGAGGAGGCCGACTCCGTCTCCGGGTACGCGGTAGCGGTCGGCAGCGAGAACGGCGCACTCCTCAAGATGGACGGAAAGGAATACCGCGCCTCAGGCCTACTGACCGGGAAAGTTCCGGGCTGGAGCGGTGTGAGCGGGAATTACGTCTTCTGTCTGGACGACAATGGGGATATATTTGGGGCAGTGGCAGTCAATTAATTAAAAAAGTGATTTTTACTCGGCAAAAGTATTCCTGAACAAAAAGGATGGCCGGTTTCCGCAGGAAACCGGCCATCCTTTTTGTTTTTAGGTTATTCCACCACCACCAGGCGGACCTTTCCGCCATCCTGGGGGGCTTTGTCGAAGTAGATGGTGAGGCTGTCGGAGTAGGCTCGGGCCTCGTTCAGAGTGGCAAACCACGTCTTGGTGGTCTTATTATAGCAGACCACGTTGCCCGCGATGGGCAGGATCATGCTGCCGGTGGTGACTGTGCCGATGGGGGCGATACCGCTGCCGGCGGAGTCGTCCATGTCAAAGGCAGATCGGGAAACCTTGGTTACCGATTTCAAATCTACCCAGGCGGCCAGCTTGGGTGAGTCGCCTACCTGCTCCAAGGAGGCGGAGATACCGATGAACTGGCCATCCTTGAATGTGACACTGGTGACGTAGGGGCCCAGGCTCTTCCCCGCGGAGGTCACGCCCACGCCGTTGTTCGACACGTCAGTTTGGATCACGGTGGGCTTTGCCATGCCGTACTCATACTGGTCGCCGGTCACGTCGTCAAAGACGATGATATTCACGCGGCCCGCGTAGTCTTTACCCACGTAAGAGATTTTGGAGGTGGGCACCATAGCGCGAGTGAGCTGGGCAAAGGAGATCTGGGTGGGGGAGCCTGCGCCCACCCGCTCATAGAGGTGGGCATTCTCGCTTAGGGCCGCGCCGCCCAGAGTACGGGCATTCACGTCCAGGTCGCCGGACGCGCCGCTGGCACTCAAACGGGTGAGGTTGAGCTGGCCGACCTTTGAGGAGGATACCGTCACCAGCTGGCCCTGGAGCTTGGCGGACATAGCCGCGTTGAGACCCGTGTCGCCATGGAAGGTCCGGGGCTTCCCGTCCTCACCCAGCATGTCCAGGGAGGCGACGGTGGCAGAGGTGCCGTCGATTTTCTCGACGATGCCCGCGGTGGTGGATTTTGCCTCAGTGGGCGCTACCGCCCCGGCCACCTGCCCGTCTGCGGTGAGGAGGAGGGTGATGGTGGAGCCGATCTGAAAGCCCGCCAGCGTGTCCATCGCGCTGGACAGGACGGGAAATTCAGAGCCCAGAACGGTGACGGAAAGGGGGGTGGCCGGACTGGGGGAGGCGTTTCCGTACACGCCGGTGAGCCGCAGGTCGGAGACATAGAGGGTCTTGGTGGCCTTGTCGTAGGTGCCCACGTCGTACTGCCGCACGTCGGAGAGGGAGGCGGACAGGCCGTTCTTTACGACCCGGTAGCCCGTGTCGCTACCGACCAGGGAGGCGAAGGGGGTGCCCCCCGTGGCCTTAGCGACGGCCGCGGTCTCAGCCACATTCACAGAAGTAAGGAAGACATACTCTAGCTTACCGGCGGCGGAGTAGCAAAGCACCGCCTGGGTAGAGGCCTTAATGTTGAGGTAGACGTCTTTATAGGTGAGGGCCTTGCCGTCTTTATAAACGATGGTGGCGGGGGCTACGGTCACCCGCTCGCCGCCGGAGGCGGTGAAGTAGGTGACCTCGGTGGATACCACGCTCACCGTTCGGGTGGTCCCGGTGGTGGAGGGCTGGATCGCGACGACCTTATCGTCCTTGTCCAGCACCAGCTTGGCCCGGCGGCCCTCCAGCGTGGAGCTAAAGGGGGCGTGGTCTGTCTTGTATGGGTCCTCCGCGCCGGTGGTGAGCACCGCGCCGGTGGCGCCGTCGTCCGTGGTGGCGTCCAGAGAGAGGATGACGGCTTCCTTTAATATCTCGCCGCCCATATCGCTGACTAGGTACGGTTCCTTGCCAGCCTTCTTGGATGTGAAGAGCATCTGCTCGAATAGGGTGGCGGTCTGGCCCCGGGTGATCTGGTCGCTCCAGGTCAGGGACAGGCCATCGGTGAGGCCGATGGCCTTGGCAGTGGCCAGCGCGCCGTCGTACCAGGTGCCGCCGGTGGTCAGTTCCTTGGTGGTGTACCCCAGGATCCGCAGCAGGATGGTGACTGCCTCGGCGTAGGTGATACGGTCATTGGGATAGAAGTACCCGTCCCCCCGGCCCATCATCAACGTTCCGCCGCTGGCGGGAGCGTCGCTGCTGGTGTCTTCGCTGCTGCCTATGGGGAGGGAGGCGGCCAGATTGACATACCCCCTGGCCCAGTGGTCGCCAAGCACATCCTTGAAGATGGTGCGGTTCATCTGAGCCTCGGCCTTCGCGCCCTGGCCCAGGGTCTCCACCGCCATCTTGCAGAACTCGGCCCGGGTCAGACTCCCGGCCGGATAGAAATAGCCGTTACCTCCGCCGCTGATGATGCCCAGCAGCCGCAGGGTCTCGGTGGCCTGGGCCACGGTGGGATCGGTCACGTCCACAAAACTGCCGGTGGACGCGGCGGAGGCGGCGGAAGCCATCGGCAGCGCCGCCAAGAGCGCGGCCGCGAGAAGGGCCGCAAGCATACGTTTGAGTTTCATCATTTTCTCTCCTTTATTCAGCGCGTAAAGCGTCCACAGGCTGGAGGCCGCTGGCCTTGATGGCGGGGTAGAGGCCGAAGATGATACCCAGGGCCACCGACACCAGGAAAGCTCCCGCGGTGAGGATGGGGCTGGGAATCAGCAGCGTGCCGAAGGACAGCTTGCCTACGATCATGGTACCCAAGTACCCCACGCCGATGCCGAAAACGCCGCCGATGCCGCAGATCATGGCCGCCTCGATGAGAAACTGGACGATGATGCTCCGCCGCTCCGCGCCGATGGCCTTACGAATGCCGATCTCCCGGGTCCGCTCGGTGACGGTGACCAGCATGATGTTCATGATGCCGATGCCGCCCACCAGCAGGCTGATGGCGGCGATGCCGCCGAGGAACCGCTGCTGGAGCTCGTTGGCCTCGTTGTTCTGGTTCTTCCAGGTGTCCTGGGGGGAGACATAGAAGTAGCCGTAGTTGGTGTTGATGATGCCGGAGAGAAAGCCCTTCAGATTGGTGGTGACCTCCTTGGTGGCGTCGGCGCTCTTGACCTTGACCACATAGTCGCTGATGGACTCGTTGTTGTTGAAGTACCGGGTCATGGTGCTGGGCAGGAGGATCATACGGTCCATCCGCTTGATGGCGTCCTCCATCCACTGGGAGTCCTCGGAGTTACCCAGGTCCTTCCCCGTTGCCTTGCTCTGGTAGACTCCCACCACCCGGAAGGGCATCCCGTTGATGGTGATGGTCTTGCCGATGGGGTCGGCAAAGGAGAAGAGGAACTCTGCCGTGGCGGAGCCCAGGACGCACACCTGGCTCAGTTTTTCAATTTCCAGGTAGCTAAGGTCCCGGCCCTTGCCGATGGTGTACCCGTTACACTGGCCGAACTTATCGTTGCCCAGATAGATCTGGGGGTAGTTGTCCTCCGTACCGCCATAGCTCCCGCCCCCGCTGCTGCTGACCGTCACCATGCCTCCGCCGGAGTTTTGGTTCTGGGACAGGGTCTTGGACTCGTACTTGATGGTGGGGCTTGAGTAGATGTACCCGTTGGGTGAGATGCCCTCCACATTGTCCAGGTTGAGACAGTAGTCGTACAGTTTTTTGCCCACATCGGAGCCGGAGCCGTTCCAGTTGTAGGCCGAGACATTGATGATATTGGTGCCCATGCTCTCGTAGTAGGCATTCAGAGCCATGTTCTGGCCCTGGGCATAGGACACCAGTACCATCACAGCCGCAAGGCCTATTATGATGCCCAGCATGGTCAGGGCGGAGCGGGCTTTGTTGGAGAAAATGGACTTTGCCGCCATTTTTATGGCCTGCGTTAAATTCATATTCCCGCCTCCTGTCTGCTGCCGTCGAAGATAATATGCCCATCGGAGATGCGTACGACGCGGCGCGCGGTGGACGCGATGTTGGTGTCGTGGGTGATGAGGATGATGGTGGTTCCCTCCTCATTGAGTCGGTGCAAAATGTCCAGCACGTGAAGGCCTGTCTTGGAGTCCAGCGCACCAGTAGGCTCGTCGGCCATGATGATGGGGGGGCGGGTGGCAATGGCCCGGGCGATGGCGACCCGCTGCTGCTGCCCGCCAGACATTTCAGCGGGCTTGTGCCGCCAGCGGTCCTCCATCGATACCCGCTGCAGCGCGTCCATTACCATGTCCTCCCGTTTTCCCAAGGGGACACCCTGGTAAATGAGGGGCAGCTCCACGTTCTCGTAGGCCGAGAGGGCCGGGATCAGATTGTACCCCTGGAAAATGAAACCGATCTCCTTGTTCCGGGTGTGGGCGAGCTGCCTGTCGCTCCGCTCGGTGATGTCCACCCCGTCCAGGGTGTACTCCCCATAGGTGGGAATGTCCAGGCATCCCAGGATGTTCATAAGCGTACTCTTTCCGGAACCGGACGCGCCTATAATGGCGATGAACTCCCCACGGTCGATGGACAGGCTTACCCCGTCCAGGGCCCTGACTTCACTCTCCAGGCCCTCGTTGTAGATTTTATAGAGGTCCTTGATATCAATCAGCATGGCGTCACCATCAGGTCCAAGCCTGTTCGACGTAGTAGTTCACGAAGATGGTCTCGCCGCCCATCAGGCCCTCGGTGATCTCCACGTTGTAGTCGTCCGAGAGTCCCGTCGTCACCGGTACGGCGTAGAACCCCTCATCCTGGGAGGGATAGGCCGGCGGGTTGTTGGGGTCGGAGGGCGGGATCTCCACGTCCACGGTGTTCTCCGGTTTGGTTTCGGCCTGAATGAAGACCACCGCCGCCGTGTTCCCCTCCTCGTCGGGGACGTACTTCACGCTCTGCATGGGCACCACAATACAGTCGTCCGACTGGCTGGCCACAAAGGAGTAGTTGAGCCACATGCCCGCCAGCAGCGTTCCGCCGGAGTTGTCCACCTCTAGGGTCACGGGGTAATTGGTCATGCCGCTGCCCTTGCTGTCTCCGCTCAGGCTCATGTCGATCTTGGTGACGATGCCCATGAACACGTTCCCGTCGTAAGTGTTCAGATCCACCATCATGCCGGGCTTGACGAAAGAGATGTTCCGGTCGTCCACCGTAATCTCCACCACCATGGTAGAGTCGTTGGAGATGGTGATGACTGTGTCGCCGCTCTTCACCTCGGCCCCCGGCGTCAGGGTGCAGGAGGTGACGGTACCGTCAATGGGGGACACGGCGTTAAAATTCTCAAGAGCCTTCTGCGCCTCGGCCAGCTTATCGTTGGCCTCGTTGATCTCGGTCTGCTTGGCCCGGATGCTCTCGTCCAGCGTCTCGGACGACATGGTCAGCAGCACGTCCCCGGCTTTCACGTCGGCGTACCGCAGGAGGTTGGCGGAGAGCAGCGGCCCGCCCGCGGCGGTCGTCAGCTTACGGCTCTCATAATACTTTGTCTCTCCGTTCTCGTAGGGGTAGATGGGTGTGCCGTCGCTCCCGGTGAGGGACGCGGTGGCCGCCATGCCCTCCGTCAATGTACCGGGATTGTCGAAGGAGATGACCACTTCAAAGTGGTCCGCCCCCTCGGGGGAGACATAGTGCACCTTGTTGATGGCCTCCACTGTGCCGGCGAAACTGCGCATCACCGCCGGGATGGACACGTCCACCGTCTGCCCGGTGTAGATGGAGCCGTCGTAGGCGTAGCTGAAGTAGAGGGAGAGCTTGAGTTTTTTGTCGTTCACCAGCGTGGCGACCGCCGCATTCTCCGAGATCTCGCCCCCCGGCGTGAACTCGCTCACCTCAACCAGCTTGCCGGAGAAGGGCGCACGCAGTGTCAGGTCGGAGATCTGCTTCTGCAAGCTCGCCAGGTCCTTCAGCAGGTTGTTTACCCGCTCCTGCGCCGTCTTCACCGCGTCCTCGGCGGCCTGACTGCGGATCACATACAGCGGCTGGCCGGCGAACACCTTGTCGCCCACGGCGACCAGCACCTGCTCCACCGTGCCGCCCTGGGTCAGTGCGATAGCCGCAGACTCCTTCGCCATGGCGTTGCCGCTGCCCTGCACCGTGCTCTGGATGCTGGAGAGCTGGGCCACACCCGTCTGCATCTGGCTGTTCACGTCTTCCTTTTTCGTCAAAAAGCCATAGAGGAAGTACACGCCCACGCCCAGCGCGGCCAGTACCACCAGCGCAATGATGATGTTGCGGACGGTTTTTTTCTTCTTCCGTTTTTTTGCCGCCGGTTTCGGCGTGGCGGGCGCGGCAGGCGCGGCGGGTACGGTCGTCTCCACGATGGGGGTTTCCATTTCAGCCATGTTTCGATTCCTCCTATGCTTGTTTCCCACCTATTTTATCTGGAACGAGATGGAAACACAACAACAAACAGGTGACAAATTCTTAAAGAAAACTTAAATTTGTCCCATGTCTATCTTAGACGATGTCAAGAGGAAAAAAGTTGCAGTTGCTCCCACTAATTTAAGCCACAGCCTTAAGGGGAATAAAACGCTGGAAATTCGGGTATAGTGAGGATGCACACGATGAAATTGGTGCGTAAAAGCCGGATTATGCCGGGCAAGACGGGAGAAAACGCCAAGATATCTGCCAAATGTAAATTTACTTTGATTTTGTGGGATTCTATGTTATAATAGCGGAGCGTAAAGTAAAATGTTATGCCTGTGCATACCTGCCGGGCATGGTTCATACATGGCAAAGACTTTTTAGAGACATAGAGAGCCCGGCAAAGCCGGGATTTGACGCCACGGGTGGAGTGTGCCCGGAGGGAAGGTAGAGGGTGTCGGTTTGACGAAATATGTAATTTCTGGCGGTAAGCCGCTTTATGGTGAAATAGATATCAGCGGGGCCAAAAACGCGGCGGTGGCCATCATCCCCGCCGCTCTGCTGGTAGACGGCGTTTGCCGCATTGAAAACATTCCCCAGATCAGCGACGTGACTTTGATTTTGACCATCCTGCAGGAGTTGGGCGCCGACGTGCGGACGGTGAACCGCACCACGGTGGACGTGGACTGCTCCCGCATCCGCAACGCCAAGGTGCCCCACGAGCTGGCCCGGCAGATCCGGGCGTCCTACTACCTCATCGGCGCGCTTCTGGGCCGGTTCGGCTCGGCCCAGGTGCCGCCTCCCGGCGGGTGCGACTTCGGCGGCCGGCCCATCGACCAGCACATCAAGGGCTTTGTCGCCATGGGCGCCGAGGTGGACGTACGCGGCGGCTATATCAACGCCCAGGCAAAGGGTGGCAAGCTCAACGGCGCCCAGGTGTATATGGACATCGTGTCCGTGGGCGCTACCATGAACGTCATGCTGGCGGCTACCCTGGCGAAGGGTATCACCGTCATTGAGAACGCGGCCAAGGAACCCCACGTGGTGGACGTGGCCAACTTTCTCAACTCCATGGGTGCCGACATCATGGGCGCGGGCACGGACGTCATTAAGGTCCGTGGCGTTGCGCGACTTTCAGGCGGCAGCTATTCCATCATTCCCGACCAGATCGAAGCAGGCACCTACATGGCCGCCGTGGCCGCAGCAGGCGGCGAGGTTTTGATTAAAAACGTCATTCCCAAGCATTTGGAGTGTATCACCGCCAAATTTCTGGAGATGGGCGTGAGCGTGGAGGAGCAGGACGACGCAATGCTGGTGCGCCGCAGCGGGTCACTGGTGCGTACCAATGTGAAGACCCTGCCCTACCCCGGATTTCCTACCGATATGCAGCCCCAGGTTGCCGCCGTCCTCTGCCTTGCGGAGGGGACCAGCGTGCTCACCGAGGGCGTGTGGGACAACCGTTACCGCTATGTGGACGAGTTCCGCCGCATGGGTGCGCAGATCCAGGTGGACGGCAAAGTTGCCGTCATCGAGGGTGTCTCCCACCTGACGGGGGCCCCGGTCCGGGCCTGCGATTTGCGGGCGGGCGCGGCGATGGTGATCGCCGGTCTCGCCGCCAGCGGGGAGACCGAGATCGACTGCGTCTACCACATCGAGCGCGGGTATGAGGACATTGTGCGCAAGCTCTCCGGCGTGGGCGCGGACATCCGCGTGGTGGTCCTGCCCGACGAGGAGCAGAAGGTGCAGATGGCATAGAAACAGTGAGTGCCTGAGTACGAACTGTAGCAGGGTGCTGGTATTTCCTGCCGGAAATGCAGTATTACGGACGCACCGTCCAGGGAAGCTAGGATCCCTTGGATACCCCGCCACGCTCCGAGAGGGACCACACTTCTTGTCACTTGCGAATTTGAAAGATTGAGGGCGGCGGCGTATTGCCGCCGCCCTTTCTACATACGGGAGGTTTTCCTTTGTTTGAAGTCTGTACCCTGGCCAGCGGCTCGTCGGGCAACTGCCTGCTGATGACCGATGGCAGCACTCATATTTTGGTGGACGCGGGCATTTCCGCCCGGCGTATCTGCAAAGCCCTGCGGGGGCTGGGCGTGGAGCCGGGGGAGCTGGCCGGCATTTTAGTGACCCATGAGCACACCGACCACATCGCCGGCATTGCCACCTTGACCAAGCAGCTCGCCCTGCCCGTCTACGCGAGCCACGCCGCCGGGCGGCAGATGGCCTACCGCATTGCCTTTCTGGAGGACTGCCTCCATACCTTCGCCCCCGGGGATAGCTTTGAGGTGGGGACCTTCGGGGTGGAGAGCTTTCCCACCCAGCATGACACCGCCCAGAGCGTGGGCTACGCCGTCACCTGCAGGGACCGGAAAGCTGCCGTCGCCACAGACCTTGGCGAGGTGACCGACGAGGTGCGCTATGGCGTCCGGGGTGCGCACCTGCTGGTGTGCGAGACCAACCACGACGTGGAGATGGTCCGCACCGGCCCCTACCCCTACTACCTGAAGGCGCGCATTCTGGGTGAACACGGCCACCTCTGCAACGAGGACGGCGCGGCTCTGGCCCTTCGGGCAGTGGAGGAAGGAGCGGGTGTAGTGGTGCTGGCCCACCTGTCCGCCGAGAATAACACCCCAAGCAGAGCCCACCACGTGGTGAAAACCTGCCTGGAAGCCGCCGGGGTGGATGCTGAGCACGACGTGCTGGTGGAGGTCGCTCCTCGGAGTGAGACCGGGAGAAGGTACCTCGTGGGCGAGCATGCTCACATGCCAGCCGCACCGCTGACTATGCTATGAAAGGACACCCGCCATGCTGAATGTGCAAATCATCTGCGTGGGCAAGCTGAAGGAAAAATTCTATGCCGACGCGGTGGCCGAGTACGCTAAGCGCCTGGGTGGGTACTGCAAGTTTTCCATCACCGAGCTTTCGGAGGAGCGCCTGCCCGAAAACCCCTCCGCTGCACAGATTGAGGCCGCTCTTTCCAGGGAAGGGGCGGCGGTGCTCTCGAGGCTCCCTAAGGGGGGCGCGGTGACCGCTCTCTGCGTGGAGGGGAAGGAGCTGTCTAGCGAGGGCTTGTCCGAAAAAATAGCCGCCTGGGCTGTGCAGGGGAGGAGTCAGCTCGTCTTTCTCGTCGGTTCCTCCTATGGTTTGCACCCAGATGTAAAGAGTGCGGCAGATTTTCAACTCTCAATGTCTCAAATGACCTTTCCTCATCACCTCGCCCGTGTTATGCTATTAGAGCAGATTTACCGGGCGTTTAAAATCACCGAGGGTTCCACCTACCATAAATGACGGCTTGGAGAGGAGCATTGGCATGGACGAAGAGGTTAGCTGGCCCACATTGCCCGACGGGGAGCCGGAGGCTCCCGCCCTGCTGGAGATCGACGCGGATTTCGCGGGTTTCTCTGGTGTTACAATTTCCCTGCTGGAATCCTGCGGCATCCCGGTGCTGACAGACCTGAGCGCCACCGGCCTCTCAAACCGGGTCTACGGCGGCTTTTCTTTGGACGGCGTGTCCCTCTGGGTTCCGGAGAACCGGCTGGAGGAGGCAAAAGCGATTTTACTTGCCCCGCCCATCGGCGGAGAGAACGACGAGGAGGAATCGATATGAATTACAAGGAAGTTTACGAAAAGTGGCTGAACAGCGCCGCCCTGAGCACGGCGGAGAAGGCGGAGCTGTCGGCGATTGCCGGGGATGAGAAGGAGATCGAGAGCCGGTTTTTCGCCCCCCTGGAGTTCGGCACGGCCGGCCTGCGGGGGACCATGTGCGTGGGCCTGCACCAGATGAATATCCACGTCATCCGCCATGCCACCCAGGCCTTTGCCGAGGTAATCCTGGCCGAGGGGGGGGATGCAGCCAAACGGGGCGTCGCTCTGTGCTACGACTGCCGCAACCACTCTCAGGAGTTTGCCCGGGAGGCCGCCGGGGTCATGGCGGGCAATGGGATCAGCGTGCGTATTTTCGAGAGCCTGCGGCCTACGCCGGAGCTCTCCTTCGCTGTCCGGGAGTACGGCTGCATCGCGGGCATCAACGTGACCGCCAGCCACAACCCCAAGGAGTATAACGGCTATAAGGTCTATTGGGAGGACGGCGCGCAGCTCCCTCCCCACCACGCGGACGCCATCGCCAAGAAGATGGAGGAGCTGGACATTTTCGACTCCATCCGCAAAATGGACTACGAAGAGGCGGTAAAACGGGGGCTTGTCACCGTCATGGGGGCCGAGACCGACGAGAAATTCCTCGCCAACGTCATGGCCCAGGTGAACGACCGCGCGGCGGTAGAGCAGGTGGCGGACACCTTCAAGATGGTTTATACCCCCTTCCACGGTACGGGCTATAAGCTTATTCCTGAGGTGCTCAGGCGCCTGGGCGTCAAGCACGTTATCTGCGTGCCCGAACAGATGGTGGTGGACGGCAACTTCCCCACCGTAGTTTCCCCTAACCCGGAGAACCCGGAGGGGTTCGCCCTGGCGGTGGCGCTTGCCAAGAAGGAGGGGGCCGACTTCATCCTGGGCTCCGACCCCGACGCGGACCGTGTGGGTATCATGGTGCGCAACGACAAGGGCGAATATATCACTATCTCGGGTAACCAGACCGGCGTGCTGGCCCTCGATTATCTCATCGGCGCCCGCAAGCGGGCGGGCACCCTGCCGGAGAACGCAGTGGCCCTCAAGACCATTGTCACCACCGAAATGGCCCGCAAGGTGGCTGAGGTGAACGGCGTGAAGAGTTACGACACCTTCACCGGCTTTAAATTCATGGCGGAGAAGAAGAACGCCCTGGAGAAGGCCGGGGAGGGGAAGGTATTCTTCTCCTACGAGGAGAGCTACGGCTATATGATCGGCGATTATGTTCGGGATAAGGACGCCGTCACCGCCGCGCTGGTGATGACCGAGATGGCGGCCTGGTATGCCTCCAAGGGAATGACCCTCTACGACGCCCTCCAGAGCCTCTACGAGAAGTACGGCTACTACGGTGAGAAGACCCTCAATCTGGTCATGCCGGGGCTGGACGGTCTCGCCAAGATGAAGAAACTGATGGAGAGCCTGCGCGCAAAGCCCCTCACCGAGATCGCCGGGACGGCGGTCACCGGGCGGAAGGATTATGCCGACGGGACCGACACTGATGTGAGCACGGGTAAGGTGAGCGAGATGGAGCTCAAGGGCTCCAACGTGCTCAAGTATAAGCTCTCTGACGGTACCGATTTGGTGGTGCGCCCCTCCGGTACCGAGCCCAAGGTGAAGGTATACATCCTCGCCAGCGGCGCGGACAAGGCCGAGTGCGAGGAGAAGATTGAACGCTACGCCGCTTGGGCCGAGGGATTGAAGAATTAAAAAATGCGCCCGGCATACGAAAGTATGCCGGGCGTTTTAGCGCTCAGGGGTGGTCGAAGCGGTAATAGATGCTCTCCATCTCGGCGTGGGTGATGGTCCCGTAGGGAGCGCGAAGACCGCCCTCGGCCCAATCGATGAGACCCGACTCGGTGGCCCAGTAGAGTGAGTCGTCGGCCCAGGGGGAGATATCGGCGTAATCGTTACACATGGCGAGATTAGAGATGGTGGCGGTGTCCCGCCCGATGTGGGCGGCTGCCCGGCGGAGGAAGACGGCGGCCTCCTCCCGGGTGATGGGGCGCTCCGGCTCGAAACAGCCCTCCCCCACGCCCAGAATGAGCCCTAAGTCATGGGCCCAGCAGACTGCGGTGGTATAGGGGGTGTCGTGCGATAGATCCGAGAAGATCCGGGTGTCCTCGTAGGGAACGCTGCCCCACAGCTCCCACAGGTCCTGGACGAACTCGCCCCGAGTCACCGGCCTGTCGGACTGGACGGACCGGACGGGAGCGAGGAGCAGCAGGGCGGCGAGGAAAATGGCGCATACTCTTTTCATGGTATCCCTCCCAAGAGAGATTACCATAAAAAGGAAAAATTAACAGTCGAAAGAGAGGCCTATTTCATGCGGTTGCGTAGAGGCTGTCCCGCCACATAGGCGCGTAAATTTTCCAGGGCAATAGCGGTGATGAGCGCGCGGGTGGCAGGCAGGTGCTCGCCGCCGGCGATGTGGGGGGTGAGAAGAGCGTTGGGGCACTGCCAGAGGGGGTGCCCGGCGGGGAGAGGTTCGGGCGCGGTCACGTCCAGCCCCGCGCCCCAGAGGTGGCCCGAGGCTAGAATCCGGGCCAGCGCATCGCAGTCCACAGCGGTGCCCCGGCCTGCGTTGAGAAGGACGGCGTCGGGTTTCATCAGGCGTAGGCGCGCCTCGTTCATTAGGCCGTCAGTCTCCGGGGAGCGGGGGAGGACCATGGCCACCACGTCGGCCTGAGGGAGGAGGGCCTCCAGGTCCGTGAAGGGGTGCATCTCGTCCACACCGTCGGCATTCTTGGAGGGGTCACGCCGCAGGCCCAGGACCTTGGCCGCGCCCAGGGACTTACAGAGGGCGGCGAAGGAGGAGCCGATGTCCCCGGTGCCCAGTACCAGAATGGTGGAACCCCGGACGGACTTGACAGCCCCCAGGTCGTCAAAGCCCTCGCCGTGCTGGAGATCCCGGTACTGGGGGAGGAACTTTAAAAGGGAGAGGAGCATAGCGAACATATGCTCGCTCACGGCCTGGCCATAGGCCCCCACGGCGGAGGTGAGAGCTGCACCATCAGGGAAGACGCCGGACCGGAGGTAGGAGTCTACCCCGGCGCTCCAGGTCTGAAGCCACCGGAGCTTTTTCGCCCCAATCAGGACTTTGGGGGGCGGACAGCCAAAGATGATGGAGGCGCTCTCATAGAGAGAGGGGTCCTCGATGTCGGCGGCGGAGCGGAGGCTGTCCGCAGGGCAGAAAATATGTTCATATCCCGGCGCCGCGGCCTCGAACGAGGCGCGCTCGTCTTCGGTAAGGGAGAGAAGGTTCAAAATTTTATCCATGGTGTGGCCTGCCTTTCGGTGGTGTATGATAGTACTATCATAAGGGTGGGCAGGGAAAAGGTCAAGGGGCGGCTTCCTATTGCGGGCGGGAGAGGGGAGAATTACGGCGGTCAAGAATGGGCGCACGCCGCATAGGCGACGCCCTTGCGATTTTGCGCGTAAGGCGGTATACTATGGCATAATAGAGTATAGGAGGTGAGGAGATGGCTTTGACGTTGGCGTCCGGCGTGCGGGAGCTGCCGGGCGTGGGGGAGGCGCGGGCCAAGCACCTGGATAAGTTGGGGCTGCGTACCGCGGGGGATCTCCTCGCCTACTTTCCCCGAAATTATGAGGACCGGACCAGGGCTGCCTCTATCCGGGACGCCCAGCCGGGGGAACCGGTATGCATAGAGGCCATGGTGACCGAGAGTCCCAAGCTCTCCCGTGTCCGCAAGGGGCTGGAGCTGACGCGGGTCAAGGCGGTGGACGAGACCGCAGCCATGACGGTGACCTTCTTTAACCAGACCTACGTGAAGGACGCGCTGCGTCCGGGGGAGAGCTACGTCTTCTATGGCAGGGTGGAGACGATGGGCCGGGCACGGCAGATGACCAACCCCGTCTTCGAGCCGGTGGGCCGGGCCCGGTTCACCGGGCGCATCATGCCGGTATACCCCCTTACCGCCGGGGTGTCCAACAATCTGCTGGCGGGCTTAACTGAGCGGTGCGTGGAGGCCTGTGCCGGCCAGGTGGCGGAGCTGCTGCCCGAGGAGATACGCCTTACTCACGAGCTTGCCCAGAGCGAGTTTTCATATCAAAATATCCACTTCCCTGAGAGCTGGGAGAGTCTGGAGCTTGCCAGGCGTAGGCTCATCTTCGAGGAATTCTTTTACCTCACATGCGGAATGGCCCTGCTCAAGAGCCGCCGGGACGGCGGAGCGGGCCCGGTCTTTGAGAAGAGCGGGCCGGAGGGGTTCTATGATCTCCTCCCCTTCACCCTGACGGGAGCCCAGAAGAGGGCCATCGCCGAGGCCGCCGCCGACATGGCGTCGGGAAAGCCTATGAACCGGCTGGTGCAGGGGGATGTGGGCTCGGGCAAGACGGCGGTGGCCGCCGCCTGTGCGTGGCTTTCCAGGGAGAACGGCTGGCAGAGCGCGCTGATGGCGCCCACCGAGATCCTCGCCCAGCAGCACTACCGTTCCCTCTCCGCACTGCTCACCCCCTGCGGGGTGCGCCTGGGGCTCCTCACCGGGAGCATGAAAGCGGCGGAGAAGAAGCGCATGTATACCCTGCTGGAGGCGGGGGAGATCGACCTTGTGGTGGGGACTCATGCCCTCCTCTCCGAAGGGGTGGCCTTTCGCCGCCTGGGGCTGGTGGTGGCGGACGAGCAGCACCGTTTCGGCGTGGCCCAGCGGGCGGCGCTGTCGGCGAAGGCCGGGGACTTTACCCCCCATGTATTGGTCATGTCGGCAACTCCCATTCCGCGGACGCTGGCGTTGATCGTGTACGGGGACCTGGACGTGTCGGTCATCGACGAGCTTCCCCCCGGAAGGACCCCCATTGAGACCTATCTTGTGGGGGAGAACAAGCGCGAGAGGATGTACGGCTTTGTCCGCAAGCTGGTGGGCGAGGGGCGGCAGGCCTACATCGTCTGCCCGGCAGTGGAGGAGGCCGACCCGGATAGTCCCGCCGCCGAGGGCTTTGCGGACCTGAAGGCTGTCACGCAATACGCCGAGGAGCTGAGGAGAGAGGTCTTTCCCGAGCTGAGGGTGGGCTTTGTCCACGGCAAGCTGAAGGCAAGGGAAAAGGACGCGGCCATGGCGGCCTTTGCCTCCGGCGCGCTGGACGTGCTGGTGTCCACCACCGTCATCGAGGTGGGGGTAGACGTGTCCAACGCCGCCCTCATGGTGGTGGAGAATGCCGAGCGGTTCGGCCTGTCCCAGCTTCACCAGCTCAGGGGCCGGGTGGGCCGGGGCGGGCACAAGTCCTACTGCGTTCTGGTGACCGCCACCCGAAACGAGGAGAGCCGCAAGCGGCTCAAGGTGCTGGTGGAGACCACCGACGGCTTTAAAATCGCCGAGGAGGACCTAAAGCTCCGTGGCCCCGGCGACTTTTTCGGCCAGCGGCAGCACGGCCTGCCTCAGCTCCACATTGCCGACCTGGCGGGGGACGTACGCCTTTTGAAGGAGGCTCAGGCTGCCGCCCAGACGCTCCTGGTGCAGGACCCGGGCCTTGCCTGGAGGGAGCATAGGCCCCTTTTGGAGCGGGTGCGGCGGATGTTCGCCGAGAATCCGGATATTTTTAACTGAGCATCGGAGGAAAGCATGTTGACGATACGAGAGATGACGGCGGGGGACCGGGCGGACGTTATGCCCATGGTGACGGAGTTCTACCACAGTCCCGCCGTGGAGCACGACGTACCCGCGGCCATATTGGAGCGGAGCTTTGACGCCGCCGTAGGGGACGACGGTCTTCTGCGGGGCCTCCTGCTCCTGGAGGGTGTGGCGGCCGTGGGGTACTGCTACGTCACAGAGTATTACTCCGCCGAGGTGGGGGGCCGGTGCCTGATGATCGAGGAGCTATATCTCATGCCCGAGTGCCGCGGCAAGGGATACGGCAGCCAGGTATTCAAATGGCTTATGGAGCAATACCCCGATCACCTCCGTCTGCGGCTGGAGGTCACGGTGGCAAACGCCGGGGCCTTGCGGCTTTACGAGCGGCTTGGGTTCCGTTTTTTGGAATATGGCCAGATGGTCTTAGACAGAGAATGGGAGGAATAAAAATGGACAAGATAGGGAGAGCGCAGGCCCTGAGGAACGATGAGCGCGTGCACTATAACTGTTGTCAGGCGGTGCTGGTGCCCTTCGCAGCGGAGTGCGGGATGAGCGAGGATGCCGCATTCCGCCTGGGGGCCAACTTTGGCTCCGGTATGCGGCATGGAGGCACCTGCGGGGTCATCACCGGGAGCCTGATGGTGCTGGGGATGCTGGGGAAGGGCGAGGAGGAGTCCCGTCGTTTCCTCCAGGCGTTCACGGAGGAAAAGGGCTGCCTCACCTGTGCCGAGCTGCTCCAGAAGGACATGGACGCTGGCATTCCCCGCAAGACTGGCTGCGACGGCAACGTGCGAAGCGCGGTGGCCCTCGTCGAAGAGATTTTAAAGGACTGATACCATTGCCTGAGAGCTATTTCCATGTCCGCTGCGCCCGCCGGGCCTACCAAAAATGCGGTGCGCGGGGGTACGACATCCCCTCTGTCATCGCCGGATCTGCCGGGCCGGACATCCTCTTTTACTACATTGGTCTCCCTCCGCTGACCTTTCTGGGCCAGCGGATGCACCGGGAGCGGTGTGGCCCCTTCCTCACCGCCCTGGTGCGGCGGGCGGACAGTCTGACACTGCGCAGCTACGTCCTGGGTTTTTTGAGCCACAACGCCGCCGACACCACTCTCCATCCTTGGGTGAAGCGGAGCGGCCTGCCCCACGCGGCAGCGGAGAGCGCGTTGGACAGTTTTTGCCTCCTGCGCGACAGCGGCCGGGGTATCGTGGAGGCCGCCGACAGTGCGGCAAGGCTGACGCGGGAAAAGCGGCTGGAGATCGGCGGGCTTTTGAGCGAGGCTATCCGGGAGGTCTATGGCGTGCGGGTGAGCCGGGGCGCGCTGGCAGGAGCGATAGAGGACTTTCGCCGCTGCCGGGGCTGGCTGCGAGACCCCAAGCGCCGCAAGGCAAGGCTGGCCGGAGGGGCCGAGCGGCTCCTTCGCCTGGAGGCTGGGACCTTGGCGGGGCACCTGACCCCCGGCGGGCCTCTGGACGCGACGGAGGAGCTGGAGGAGCAGATGGCTCAGGCCGAGGACCTGGCGGCGGAGCTGATGAGCGCCGCTCAAAGCTGGTGGGCCGGGGAGCTGGGCCCGCTGGAGCTGGAGCGAAGGATTGGGGACCGGCCATATAACGGAGAAAATAGAATTTAAAAATGAACCCCCTGCCCCGGCCAGAGAGCCGGGACAGGGGGTTCATGCGCTGTTTGAGGGGCGGAGGACGTACCGCTCGATGCGCTGGGATTGTCTACTGGAGAGAGCAGGGAGGGAGTTTATTCGTAGACGATGCAGTTTTTGATGACCGCGCCGGAGGCGTGCTCCAAAATGGCCTTCTCGATGTCCTCGATGCGGTACTCGTTCTGGACAAAGTCGTCGGCTGAGATGGCGTCCATCTTCAGCATCTCAAAGGCTGCGTTCACATGGACGGGGGTGGTGTGGAACACGCCCTTTATGGTGAGCTGGGAGTAGTGGAGCAGAGTGGTGTCCACAGGGACGGTGAGGCCCTTCTTGGTACCGCCGAAGCAGAGGACGAAACCGCCGGGCCGTGCCATGTTCATGGCGATGGTCCAGACCTCAGGGATGCCTGCCGCCTCGATAGCAACGTCCACACCGCGGCCCTCCTCGGTCAGGTCCTTCACGGCTTGGGCCTGGTCGGACACATTTTTGATGTTGACGGTCTCCTGGGCGCCCAGCTTGCGGGCCAGGTCCAGGCGCACATCGGACATGTCGCAGGCGATGACCCGCGCGCCCCGGAGGTAGCACATGCGGATGAACATGAGGCCGATGGGGCCGCAGCCGTTGACGCACACCGTATCGCCCAGTTCGATGGGCACGTTGGCGGTGCCGTATACGGCGCAGGCCAGGGGCTCGAGCAGCGCGGCCTGCTTATAGCTCATGATGTCTGGCATGAGGAACATATTCTGCTCCACGATGGGAGCGGGGATGAGCTGGTACTGGGCATAGGCCCCGTTGGTGAACTGGTTCTGGATGAGGTCGGGGCACATGGAGTGAAGGCCCTTCTTACAATAGTAGCACTTGTTACAGGGAGCGCTGTTGTGGGCTACCACCCGGTCGCCCACCTTGAACTTGGCGACTCCCCCACCCACGGCGTGGATGATACCCGCGGCCTCATGGCCCATGGAGAAGGGAGGATCATACCGGTAGCCCCGCTTATAGGTCTTCACATCGGTACCGCAGGTGAGGGTGACCTTATTCTGCACCACTACCTCGCCGGGGCCGGGCACAGGGATGGGGCCGTCCTCCACGCGTATGTCCTCAGGCGCGTAAAACAGAACTCTTTTCATTTTGATCAGTCCTTTCGATTGCTTAGTGAAGCTTGCCCATGATGTAATCGGCTAGACACGTGAGCTGGATGCACATGGTGACCGCGCCGGGATCCAGGTCACCCACTCCCTTATTCCGCTGGTAGCTGGCCCGGCCCTTGATGGCCTCCATCTCTCTGGTGCGCTCCATACCCTCCGCGGCCCCCTGCTTTAGGGCCTCCAGAGCGGCAACGTCGTCGGCACCGCTCTCCAGGGCGGCGCGGTAGGCGGCCGCGCCCTCGTAGAGGCTGTCAATCATGGTTTTCCATCCGGGCTCGGCCTTGCCCCGGTTCATGATGGCGGTGAGCTCGGCGTCCAGCAGAGTGAGGAGGGTGTGCGCATCCAGAGTCTCCACCCCGGCCAGGGCCTTGGCGGCGGCGAGGTAACCGCTGCCGTAGAGCACACCGGAGGAGCCGCCGATGGCTCCCATCAGGGTCATGCCTACCTTTTTAAGCATGTCTGGCAGGGAGAGAACGGCAAGCTCGCCCGAGAGGGAGGCGAGCTTATCAAAGCCCATGAGTAAATTGACGCAGTGGTCCCCGTCGCCGGTCTTGGCGTCCAGCGCGGTGACGTACTCGCGTTGTTTTTCAATTTCAGTGCCGGCGATGTTCAGGTACTCTACATAGTCGGCGGCGGTAATGGCAAAGGACATATTAAAGGCCCTCCTTCAGCGCGGCGGTATTGCAGGGGGCCAGGAGGAGGTCCTTCAGCTCCTCGTCCAGGCGTAGGATGGAGAGGGACGCGCCCGCCATCTCCAGGGCCGTCATGAAGTTGCCCACGAAGTACTTGACGGGGACAGCGCCCTTGGCGCGGAGGAGCTTGCCCACCTCGCCCGCCAGGATGTAGAGCTCCATCAGCGGCGTGCCGCCCAGGCCATTGACCATGACGGCGGCCTCGCGGCCCGCGTAGTCCAGGTCCGCCGTGATCTTCTCCACCATGATAGCGGCGATTTCGGCGGCCGTTTTGAGGGTGGTCTCCTCGATGCCGGGCTCCCCGTGGATGCCCATGCCCAGCTCCATCCGGCCCTCGCCGATGGTAAAACCGGGGGTGCCCACACCGGGGAGGGTGCAGGCAGAGAGGGACACGCCGAACGAGCGGACGCTGTCGGCGGCCTTCTGGGCGACGGCGTGGACCTCGTCCAGGGTGCCGCCCGCCTCGGCTCTCGCGCCCGCGAGCTTGTGGACGAAGACGGTGCCGGCGATCCCCCGGCGGCCGGTGGAGTAGGTGCTTTCCTTTACGGCCACGTCGTCCTTGACGACGACGCTGCGGACCTCGACCCCCATGTCAACCGCCAGCTCGCCGGCCAGCTCAAAATTCATGATGTCGCCGGAGTAGTTCTTAATGATGAGGAGTACGCCTTTTCCGGCGTCGGCGTGCTCGATGCCCTTCAGGATGCGGGCGGGGTCGGGGGAGGCGAAGACGTTGCCCGCAACGGCCGCGTCCAGCATGCCGGGGCCCACATAGCCCGCGTGGGCGGGCTCGTGCCCGCTGCCGCCGCCGGAGACCAGCCCTACCTTATCGCCCCTGACGGCCCGGTAGATGACCTCGCCCTCGCCGTCGTAGCATAGGCCGGGGTTCACGGCGGCAAGAGCGGAGAGCATATCGCCCACCACGGTTTCGGGTGCGTTTATAATCTTTTTCATTGCTTTACCTTCCCCTCGAAGAGGTCGTTTTTGACGCCCATGCGCTCGTAGACCTTGGGCAGGGGGATATATTTGTTGGTGGCCCTGAGAATGAGCGCCAGAACCAGGGCGGCGATGCTCAGCGGCCAGCTCTTCCACATAGCGGCGAGGATGAGCGCAGCCGCCGTCAGCACGACGCCGAGATACCAGAGTACGGATTTGAGTTTCATAACAGCAGCCTCCTTACGAGAGATGCTCCGGGCGGCGGCATGCCGCCGTCCGGAGCTTGTTTCCCAGCCTGCGGGGTCTGCGTCAGGCCTTGAGGCCCAGCACATCCCGGAAGTACACGATCTGCTCGTCGGTGAGGCAAGACAGCTTTTCGTACCCCACCACGGAGGCCGCGCGGATGTTCACGTCGCACACATCCTCTACGTAGATGGTCTTGAGATAGGCATCATAGATGTTCTCGCCGATGGAGATAAGGCCGTGCTTGCCCAGGATGGTGGCGTAGGTACCCTGGAGCCCCGTCACGGCCGACTGGCCCAGAGCCACCGAGCCGGGCTCTTCGAAGGGGACGACCCTGCAGTACCCGCCGTACATCATGGCCTCAAAAATCACGGGCTTGACGGGCACGCCCAGACAGGCAAAGGCGGCGGCGTTGTGGGCATGGGTGTGGCAAACGGCGTCGGCGTCAGGTCTCGCCTTGTAGATGCACAGGTGCATGGGAGTCTCGCTGCTGGGCGTAAAGCCCTTCCTGTTCTCAACGACATTGCCCTCCAGGTCCACCACCAGCATATCTTCAGCGTTGAAGTCATAGCGGGACTCGGCGTGGGGGGTGATGACCACCAGGCCGCTCTCCCGGTCGATCTGGCTGAAGTTTCCGCCGCCGTGATGGCACAGGCCGGTCTCCTCCGCGAGGCGGGAGACGCGGAGGACTTCAGCTTTCAATTCTTCCAGCATGGGTAGTTGCCCCTTTCTTGAATCAGACGGTTTCCAAAATTTACTTCGCGGCGTTCTCAGCGGCGATCCAGCCCATACGGACGGCCGCGTCGTGCTCCTCTTTCTTCTGCCACTTGAGGTAGAGGAAAGCCAGTACGATAAAACCGGCCATAGCGGCGATGGCGATGGGGTTGAGGCGGATGGCCTCGATAAGGGCCCAGCGGATCTCAGCAATGTCCATGCCCCACCAGGCCAGCAGCTGGCCCTGGGGCAAGATGGAGGGGTTGGTGGACTGGGCAAGCTGAGTGAGCATGGGTGCGAAGTCGGAGGCGGACCAGCACAGGACGGGCACCATAAGCCAGGAGATGGTGATCATCTTGGTGAGGTTGCCCTTGCAGGCCACGAAAGCTGCTGCGCAGACACACACGTTCATCAGGTTGCCGAAGGGGAGCACGGTGTTGCCGGGCAGGATCATAGCCACGCCCAGGGCAACGGGGATGGTGAAGATGATGGCCACCCAGATCTCTGGGTTGCCGGCCAGAATGGGCCAGTCGAGGCCGATGGTCATCTCGCGGCCGGGGAAACGTTTCTTGATGAAAGCGTTGGCGGCGTCGGAGATGGGGGTCAGGGCGGTCATGAAGAGCTTGGAGACCATGGGGAACAGGGTCAGGGCCGCGCCGGCCTGCACGCCGGTCATCAGAGAGGTGAGGCCCTGGCCGCCGATGAGGCCGATGATGGTGCCCACGATGAAACCCATGACGTGGTTCTCGCCGAAAATACCGATCTTGGAGCGGAGATTGGCGGCGTTGAGCTGGTAGCGCATGAAGGGGATCTTATCCAGCAGCCTGCTGACGGGGTAGAAGATGATGTTGCTGAGGAACATGGGGTGGGGCATGGAGATGCCTGGCACGCCGGTGAGCTCGGTGATCTGGTTCTTGGTGGCGTCTGCGTTCTTCAGCTCCAGGATGATCTGGCCGATGGCGGCCACAAAGCCGAGGATGGCGCTGCCGGTGACGCTGGCCACCAGGAAAGCGGTGAAGATCTTATTTGCCACGTTCCACATATCCACGTTCAGGGTCTTGGTCCAGCCCAGCAGGAGCATGAGGACGTTAATGCCGATTTGTACGGGGAACATCAGAAAGGCGTAGGTCCAGCTCCAGCAGAGGCCCAGAGCGGGTGCCCAGCCCATATCGAGGGCAGTGAGCTGCACGCCGGTGTTTTCCACGAAGCTCTGGGCCGCCACGCCCACGGTGCTGCCCATGAAGCTGATGACCATGTTGATGCCGATAAAAGCGACGCCCAGGGTGAGGCCGGCGGAGATGGCCTTACCCGGCTTTAGCCCCACGATGAGGCCGATGACGAAGATGATGATGGGGAGGAAAACGGCTGCGCCCATATCCAGAATGCCTTGGAATACGCTTTGCAGAACGTCCATGTTGTTTCTTCCTCTCTTCTTTTCTTTTTGATTTAGAAAATTGACACACAATATCCTCAGGAACTCATTTCAGACCCAGCAGACCCAAAAGCTTCTCCATCGCGTCGTCCACGCCGACACCGGTGAGGAACGGGATGCCGCTCATGGTGGGGATGGGGTACTCTTCCTGCACGCCGCGTGCGGTGGGGGTGATGGAGACATAGACATCGGCGTTGCGCATGAACAGGTCCAGCGACTTGATGTCCACCGCCTCCACCTTCGCCTTGTTGGAGAACCCCAGGTCCTCCAGGCGCCCGTTGATCTTGGTGGCCACGGTGGCGGAGGTGGCGATCCCGCCCCCGCAGGCTACAATGACAGTCTTCACATTATATCCTCCTTTCTTCAATATTCGGCCTCCCACCGCTTGAGGGTATGCGCGGGCTTTGGCGGGTCGTCCGTTGGTCGATGCCTATTTTGTCTGCAAACGGCGTGCCAAAGTTGAGTATAAGGCCCAAAGCTTTGCGGCTGGGGCAGCCGGGGGGAGTGCGTATACACTATTTTCTCCATGGAAGAAACGCGGCGGATAGTGTATAATAAACCCCTGTTTCCACGGCTGTGGATGCTATACACTTTTTGGCACGCAGGTTGCTTTTCTAATAGAGACAGAAACGGAGAGGCAACTTACCGCTGAAAGGATGACACGTAATGGATGAATTTAAAATCGAGAGCCTGCTGGATGAAGACCTGGTGTTTCTCGGCATGGAGGCTGAGGACTGGGTAGACGTGCTGCGCAAGCTCTCCGCCGCCGCCCGGGAGAAGGGCTATGTCAAGGATACGTATTTTGACGCGGTGCTGGAGCGGGAGCGCCTATACCCCACGGCCCTGCCCACTCCGGTGATGAAAGTGGCGGTGCCCCACGCCATGGAGCGGAGCCATGTGGTAAGGCCCGTCATTGTAGTAGCCACGCTGAAAAAGCCCATCGCCTTTAAGGAGATGGGCGAGGGCATCAGCGACGTGCCGGTGGACGCCGTGTTCATGCTGGCAGTGAACGGGGACAAAGAGCAGCTCACTGTTCTGCAGAAACTGGTGGGTATGTTCTCTGACTGTCAGGCCATGCAGCGCCTCAAGGACGCCGCCGACCCAGCCGGGATGGTAGCGGCGGTGAAAGAGAACCTGGCCGGATGAATACGTTAAACGACGCTGCTATAGGGAGGTGAGAAAATGAATGAGACAAAGGTGCTCGAATATGTGAAGGAGCGGGTGAATGCCGGCCTTCTGGAGCGCATCGCCGGGGGGGATGGGCTGTTCGGTGTCACGGCCGGGGAGGTGGAACGGGAGTTCAACATGTACCGCTCCAACGCCAGCGCCCTGCTCAATCAGCTGGTCAAAAAAGGGCTTCTGGTCAAGGTGGACAGCAGGCCGGTCTACTTCCTGCCCGCCGATGTACTCCGAGCGTTTCTAGGCGTGGAGCCGCGCGAGAGCTACACACCGGAGGAGTTCCTGTCCGCATTCCGCCCGGCGGAGCCCGAGCGGGAAGAGGACCCATTTGACATCCTCATCGGCAGCCGGGGCAGCCTTGCCCACCAGATCGACCAGGCTAAGGCCGCCATCCTGTACCCGCCCAAGGGGCTTCATACCCTCCTCATCGGTGAGAGCGGTGCGGGCAAGACCCTCTTCGCCCGCGCTATGTACGATTTCGGCCTCGCCCGGCTGGAGAGGGACAAGAGGAAGTACCCCTTTGTGGAATTCAACTGCTCGGACTACTACCACAATCCCCAGCTTCTTATGTCCCACCTCTTCGGCCACCTGAAAGGGGCCTTCACCGGAGCGGAGCAGGAGCGGGAGGGGCTGGTGGAGAAAGCGGATGGGGGAATCCTCTTCCTGGACGAGATACACCGACTCCCCCCCGAGGGGCAGGAGCTGCTTTTCTACCTGATGGATACGGGCTGTTACCGCAAGCTGGGGGAGAGCTCTAATATGCGCAAGGCCCAGGTGCTCATCATCGGCGCCACCACCGAGAACCCCAGAGACGTGCTCCTCAAGACCTTTATGAGGCGCATCCCCCTCACCATCAAGCTGCCCCCATACCGGGAGCGGTCTACCGAGGAGCGGCTTCAGATCATCGAGCATATCTTCATGCGGGAGTCCACTGCCACGCAGAAGACCTATATCGTGGGTCCGAAGATTGTCAAAGCCCTCATCGCCTACGACTTCCCCGAGAATATCGGCCAGCTCTCCTCCGAGATCAAGGTGCTCTGCGCCCGCTCTTTCCTCAACAACGTCAGTGGGCAGGACGAGCTGGTGGTCTCCTTCGATAATCTCTCACCCGCCATCCGGGAGAAGTACCGGGAGACGGCAGACCGGCTGCAGGAGCACTTCCCCAGCCGGTATGAGCAGGATATCCTGGTAGCTCCCTCCAGCCGGGTTCAGTACAACTACAGCCGCCTCTTCGACGAGAAAGCCTACCAGGGTTTGATTAAGAGCATCGACCGCTGCACTGAGATAGGTCTCTCTAAGCAGGAGATGGACGAGGCCCTCTCGGGGGAGATACGGGCCTACTGCAACAACATCCTCAAGACCTTTTACAGCGAGAACATACACAAGGAGGAGCTGTACAAGGTGGTGGACGAGGCGGTGGTGGACTTCACCGTGGAGGCCGCCGCCGAGGGGTTTGCAGCCCTGGGGCTGGAGATGAGTCAGCGCAACCTGCTGGTGCTGGCGTTCCACTTTAAATACCTGCTGGAGAGGCTCAAGACCCGCAGCGAGATCGACCAGCGGGAGATCTCCACCCTGGAGAGGGAGTACGTCCAGGAGCTCTCGGCGGCCGAACGGGTAGTGGAGCGGCTGGAGGAGCGTTTTGGGGTCAGCATCCCCAAGGAGGAAAAGTACTTCATTGCCATCCTCCTGGCCAATATGCGCGCTGCCCCCGCCCAGTCGGGGCCCGCCCTCCTCATCGTGACCCACGGGGCCTCCACCGCCTCAAGCATGGCAAACGTCTGTAACCGCCTGTTGGACTGCGACTTTGTCCGGGCGGTGGATGCGCCCCTGGAGCAGAGCGTGGCCGAGACCTATGCAAATGTCCTTCGGGAGGTGCGGCGGGCGGATGCGGAGAAGGGCGTGCTTCTGCTGGTGGATATGGGATCCCTGGTCTCCTTCGGTGAGAGGCTCACCGACGAGACCGGCGTGAGCGTCAAGGCCATTCCCAACGTCACAACCCTCCTGGCACTGGACATGGCCCGCACCATGCTCTCCACTGATAAGGATGTGGGTACAGTCTTTGCCGAATACCAGAAGAAGTACGAGAGCCCCCGGCCCGCCTTCCGCAAGGAGAGCGCGGTTTTATCGGTCTGTGCATCGGGCGCGGGCACCAGCGTGGCGCTCCAATCCGTGCTGGAGGAGGAGCTGCGCCAGCGGGGGCTGGGAGAGGTAAAGGTCCTCACTCTGGCCTGCTCCGATGTGAAGGAGAACTCAGTTCAATACCAGGCGATCCGAGCCAGGTACGAGCTGCTGGCCTGTGTCGGTAACGTGGAGCTGCAGGTGGGCGCGCCTTTCTTCCATGTCTCCCAGCTTATCGGCCCGGCGGACAAGGCCCATTTTTTCAAGGTGGTGGGCCAGGCAGCCAGCGTCCGGGGGGAGGAGGGTCCGGCGGAGCGGAAGGAGAGCCTCCAGGAGGAGTGCCGCCGCTTTTTGGGGCAGAACGTCACCTTCGTCAATCCCGACGTGGCGGTGAGGTATGCTGAGCGCTTTCTCACCGCGTTAGACGAGAGCAAGGTAAACGCTGACCGCGCGCTGCGTATGTCCCTCGTCCTCCACCTGGGCTTTATGATCGAGCGCAACGTCTGCCGCAAACACATCCTCTTCGACGGGGAGGCCGAATTTATCGCCCGGCACGGGGAGCTGCACCGCCGCCTGCGGGAGCGCTCCCACATCCTGGAGGAGCCCTTCGAGATCGAGGTGAGCGACGCGGAACTTTGCTATATCATCCAGACCATCACACAGTACGGGGAAAAAGGGACCGGGTACAAGCCGGACCCGGAAGAGAAATGAGCGCCAAGAAAGCCGCCGCCCGGACGAGACTTCGTCCGGGCGGCGGCTTTCCCAGTCACTTTACGGGGACCTCTATGGGAGCATCAAAGGTACCATAGCGAGAGAAACTGACGCTTAGCTTTACCTGGTCCCAGGGGCAGTTTTCCAGAGTGAAAGCTTCGTAGAAGGAGCCTGAGGGGATGGTAACGCCATCCCATTCGCGCTCCTCTTCGGAGGCGTTTGAGCTGACCCGCCGATTTACGTCGTGGTGCCCGCCTTCAGCATCCAGCCAGCCGTCGTAGAGGACGCCGTAGCTCCCCTCGTCCCGGCCTTGGACCACCAGTACCACGTCCACGTCGTCCTCCAGCCGCTCGGCCTTGCCCAGGGTGACCCCCTGGGGGAGGTTTTCTGCTATACCCTTGGCAATGTCCAGGTCGATATACTCTTTGCCCTTATCGAGCCATTCGACCCCCGTAATATGGATGGTCAGGTGTTTCGCGTCCCCGAAATAGCTGCTCTCCAGCCGGTGGGAGGGCATAAAAGGGGTGCCTCCGGGATCGCCGGTGGCGGTGATGCCGTTGGAGATCTTCTCGTAGCGGGTGCCCTTCTCGTCCTCCAGGTAGAAGTTCAGGCCCTTGAGCCATGCGGTGTTGGCTGCATCGTCCCGGAGGTTGAGCTGGATGTGGGTGGGGTAGATCTCGACAGTCTTTACCGTAATGGTTTGCCCATCCAGAATGACTGGGTAATCCAGCTCATAGACCTGACCCGGCTGAGTGAAGGCGGGGTCAAAGCGCAGAGTGAAGGCAAACTCTGCCACGGTCTCGGGCTTAGGCGGCCGCTCCTCGTCCGTCGCGCGGGAGGTGGCCGGGGCCTCGCCGTCCTCTCCGCCATAGGGGGAGGGATAGGCCTGATAGGTCATAAGAAGGGTATCGGGTACGCTGTCTGGAAAGTCCAGAGTGATTTTCCGCAGTGCTTCCCCTTCGGAGAAATATCCCCACTGGATGCTGGCCTGAACCTGCGCGCCGTCGGTGGTGGTGAATGTGGGGTCTCCCTCCAGAGCAGGGTATTGGTCGCTCTTCAGGGTATAGAATACGTTTACCTGTCTCTGGTCCACGATGAGGTACTCCACCGTCATGGTGACGCCGTTCACGGTCTGGCGCTGGCCCACATATTGGACGTAGTCGTGCTCTACGGCGGCCTTCAAGCTGGGGGAGAGGGCCACGGCGGCGGTGAGCTCCCGCAGGAAGGGGACACGGCTTGCCGCCAGAGCAAAGGGGGTGGACAGGTTTACCAGAAGGACAAAGGCGGCGGCGGCCCCCGCCAGGGAGGCCAGGGGGATGCCAAAGACCTTTCCTCGCCGGGCGGCCTTGTGTCGGGCCCGGGCGCGCTGGACGGACTGCTCCAGCGCGGGGGGGACGGGCTCGTTAAAGATTGAATTGAATTCCTGCATACGGTCCATGCTTTACACCTCCTCGGTGAGTTCCAGGCGCAGCAGCTCCAGGGCCCGCCGCTGGCGGGTGGAGACCGTGCCGGGGGGAATGGACAGGCTCTCCGCTGTCTCCGCCAGGGTGAGTCCCGCGAAGTACCGCAGGGCAACCACGGAGCGCAGCTCCCCGGGCAGACGGGCGAGAGCCTCTTTCAGGGGAAGGGCGTCGAAGTCCTCCGCCGCCATCTCGGGCAGTGTGTCGGTGGCCGTCTCCCGCTTTCGGCGACGCAGCTCGGTCTGGCAGACATTAATAAGGATGCGGGTCATCCAGGTGTTAAAAAACTCAGCCTGGCGAAGCTTACGGTAGGCACGAAAGCCCTTGTAAAAGGCCTCGTCCACCGCGTCCAGGGCCAAAGCCTCGCTCCCCAGGTAGAGAAAGGCGGTGCGGTAGAGCCGTTCCCGGATGGCCTGGGCGGCGGCGATGTATTCCTGCTCGGTCAAGGGTGGTACCCCCCTTTCACCCATTAGACGCGTACCCGGAGACTTTTCATTGGGTGCATTGAAATATTTTTGTGTTCACTATATAATAGCATACATGAAAAACGAATTAAACGCGCTGCCCATTCCGCTATTGGAGTGGTATCACGAAAACGCCAGGGCGTTGCCCTGGCGGAGCGACCCCACGCCGTACCATGTGCTGGTGTCGGAAATTATGCTCCAGCAGACGCGGGTTGCCGCGGTGCTGGGGTACTATGCCCGTTTCCTGGAGGCCCTGCCCACTGTTTCTAGTCTGGCGGCGGTGGAGGAGGACGTGCTGTTAAAGCTCTGGCAGGGGCTGGGGTACTATAACCGCGCCCGGAACCTCCAGAAGGCCGCCCGGCAGATCATGGAGGACTTCGGAGGGGAATTTCCGGCGAGCTACGTGAATCTGCTGACCCTGGCGGGTGTGGGGGAGTATACGGCGGGGGCCGTCGCCTCCATTGCCATGGGACTGCCCGTCCCGGCGGTGGACGGCAACGTCCTCCGGGTGGTGGCCCGCATCGCCGGGGATGGCGGAGACATCACCAAGCCCGATGTAAAGAAACGGTTTACCACCGCCTTGCGGGAGGTTATCCCCACCGCGGCGCCGGGGGACTTCAACCAGGCCCTCATGGAGCTGGGAGCCACCGTCTGCCTTCCCAACGGCGCGCCGAAATGCGAGGCCTGCCCGGCGGCCCACCTATGCAGGGCCTACCAGGAGGGACGCACGGGGGAGCTCCCCGTCAAGGCCCCCAAAAAGGCCCGGCGGGCGGAGGGGCGGATCGTCTATCTGATCCTCCGGGACGGAAAGGTGGCCATGCGGCGCAGGGGGAGGGGCCTTTTGGAAGGACTGTGGGAATACCCCAACACCCTGGCGGGAGAAGACCCGCCAATGGCGCTGACTGATTTGGAGTTTGCCGCCGCGGGGAAGCATATCTTTACCCATATCGAGTGGCACATGACGGTCTTTACCGCGAAGGCGGCGGAGGAGTTGCCCGAGGGCTGGGTCTGGGCCGATCGAGCCGCCCTGCGCTCGGACTATGCCGTACCCAACGCGTTCCGGTGCTGCGAGCCGGTGCTGGACAGATTCTTGTAAAGAAAAAACTTGTATGAAACTTGTATGAAATAAGGAGGCTTGGCCCATGGACCTTACTGCTCTTGTGACCGCCCAGCGGCAGCATTTTAATACCGGGGCTACCCGGGGCGTCGCTATCCGGCGGCTTATGCTGGACAAACTGGAGCGGGCCATCCTCGCCCACGAGGGGGAGCTGCTCTCCGCGCTGGAGGAAGACCTTGGCAAGGCGGCCTTCGAGGCCTACGCCAGTGAGCTGGGCATCGTGCTGGGGGAGCTGCGGTTTGCCAAGCGCCATGTGGAGCGCTGGGCGGCCGACCAAAAGCGGCGCAGCCCTCTGGCGGTCTTCCCGGCGCGGAGCCGGGTGATGGCCGATCCGCGGGGCGTTGCCCTTATCATGTCACCCTGGAATTACCCGGTGCAGCTCACCTTGGTGCCCCTTATTTCTGCTCTGGCAGCTGGGTGTACCGCCGTGGTGAAACCCTCGGCCTACGCCAGCGCCACCTCAGCGGCCATCGGGCGGCTGATTGAGAGCGTCTTTGACCCCAGACTGGTGGCGGTAGTGGAAGGAGGGCGGGCCGAGAATGCCGCCCTGCTGGAGGAGAAGTTTGACTACATCTTCTTCACCGGTTCTACCGAAGTGGGGAAGACGGTGATGACGGCGGCGGCCAAGCACCTCGCGCCCGTGACGTTGGAGCTGGGGGGTAAGTCCCCGGTCATTATCCGCGAGGACGCGGACATCCCACTGACAGCCCGCCGGCTTGCCTGGGGCAAGTTTTTGAACGCTGGGCAGACCTGCGTGGCCCCCGACCATGTGTACGTACCTGAGCGCCTGCGGGACGCTCTGGTAGCGGAGCTGGCGCGGCAGATCAAAAAGCTCTACGGGCCCGACCCGCTCGCCGGTCCCGACCTGCCCAAGATCGTCAACGAGCGGCACTTCCAGCGGCTCTGCGCCCTGATGGGCTCCGGACGGGTAGCCGTTGGGGGACGGACCGACCCGGAACGGCGGCGCATTGAGCCCACGGTATTGGTGGACGTGGCCGAGGAGGATGCCGTCATGGCCGAGGAGATTTTCGGGCCCATTTTGCCCATCCTCACCTATACAGATCTGGACGAACTTGTCGTCCGCCAGCAGGCAAAGCCCAAGCCCCTGGCCCTCTATCTTTTTACGAGGGATCAGAGCGAGGCGCAGTATCTGGTGGAGCGCCTGCCCTCCGGCGGTGTATGCGTGAACGACGCGGTGGTGCACCTGGCCTCCTCCCACGTGCCCTTCGGCGGAGTGGGGGAGAGCGGCATGGGCTCCTGCCATGGCAAAGCGGGGTTCGACACCTTCACCCACTACCGCACGGTGGTATGCCGCGGGCGGTTGGACGTGCCGGTCCGATATCCGCCCTATGGAGGGAAGAAGATATCCCTTTTAAAAAAACTGATGTGAGGATGAATTTTTAGTGGCAAAGCTGTATTTCCGCTATGGGGTGATGGGCTCCAGCAAGACGGCCAACGCACTGATGGTGCGCTATAACTACGAGGAGCGGGGGCAGGAGGCCTTGTTGGTGAAACCCACCGTCGACCAGCGGGACGGGGCCCGGTTTGTGGCCTCCCGCGCGGGGCTGAGCCATCCGTGCATCTACTTCTCCGATCTGCGGGCCATGAAGCCCGAAGAGCTGAAACCCTATGCCTGCATTATCGTGGATGAGGCCCAGTTCCTCTCTAAAGAGGAGGTGCAGTACCTCACCTATCTGGTTGACGATTTGAATGTCCCGGTCATCTGCTACGGCCTAAGGGCCGACTTTAAGGGAGAGCTCTTTCCCGGCTCTCAGGAGCTGCTGGCCTCGGCGGACATTATCGAGGAGATCAAGACCATCTGCTGGTGCGGCCGCAAGGCAATCCACAACGCCCGTTTTGACGACAACGGTGTGGTGCTCAAGGAGGGGGAGCAGGTGGTGCTGGGGGCCAACGACAAGTACATCGGACTGTGCCGCAAGCACTGGAAAGAGGGCAATCTAGGCCCCAAGGAGTAAGAAGCCATGGTGTGCAATCTCTGCCCCCGGTGCTGCAACGCCCTCCGCACCGAGCGGGAGGGAGGCGGGTACTGTGGTATGCCATCTCTCCCCGTGCTGGCCCGGGCCGCCCTTCATCCATGGGAGGAGCCGCCCATCTCGGGTACCCGGGGTTCGGGTACCGTCTTCTTCTCGGGCTGCTCCCTCGGCTGTATCTTCTGCCAGAACGGGAGCATCAGCCATGAGAATTTTGGAAAGAGCGTGCCGGTGGCGCGCCTTCGGGAGATCTTCTTCGAGCTGATCGCCCAGGGGGCCCACAACATCAATCTGGTGAACCCCACCCATTTCTCCCACGCGGTGATCGAGACCCTGCGGGAGCCCCTGCCCGTACCCGTGGTGTGGAATTCGGGCGGGTATGACAAAGTGGAGACCCTGCGGGCTTTAGAGGGGAAAGTGCAGGTCTATCTGCCCGACCTCAAATATCTGGACTCGGCCATGGCCGGAGAGTGCTCTGATGCGCCGGACTATCCCCAGGTTGCCACCGCCGCCATCCGGGAGATGGTGCGCCAGACAGGGCCCTACGTCATTGAGAACGGCCTCATGAAGCGGGGGGTCATTATCCGCCACTTGATTTTGCCCGGCAGGGCTGCGGAGGCCAAGGCAGTGATGGATTGGATCTCCGGGACCTTTCCGCCTCATATGGTGATGCTCTCCCTTATGAGCCAGTATGTCCCTTTCGGGAGAGCCAGGGAGACACCCGGTCTTGACCGCACCCTGCGCCCCTCAGAAATCCGTGCGGCGGAAGCGTACTTCTCCGCTCTGGATTTGGACGGATTTACCCAGGAGCTTCTCTCAGCCACGGAGGGGTTCGTCCCTGCGTTTGATTTGACGGGTATATAAACGAAGGCCCGGCACACTGTGCCGGGCCTTCGTTTATTCGTGTTAAACACCCTGTGCCTTCCGCTCAACGGGAATCCAGATTTCGCAGAAACACCCGGACGGGTGGTCCTGCGAGTACAGCTCGAAGTCCGCATCGTCGAGCATATTGTAGTCGGAGCCGGGCAAAAATTCTTTGAAGATCCGGTCCCAGGTCTCGGCGATGCAGCTCGGATCGGTCCCGACGCAGGGGAACACAGCCCAGAGGGTGGGCTTGACCTCCCAAAGGCGGTACCCGGCGGGAACGTCTCCGCCGCCGTACTGCACCCCGATGCCGTAGTCGAAATACCCGCTCTCCTTGGAAATTGGGGCGCATACGCCATATAGGTCGGGGTGTTTTGCATGCTGTCTCAGCACGTCGAACGTGCCGTCTTTATCGCACTGGGTCCAGAAATCCGATATTTCAGTGTTCTTCTCCTCTGCGATCGACTCATTTTTGAATGCCCGGACCGTCGCCAACAGCGTAAGTCCCTTTTTTTCCGTAATTTTGTACTCCATAGCAGTTCCGCCCTCCAGCTTTATTTTGATGACGAGACGGTTGAAGGATTGCAACTGCATGCCCGGGTGTCGCGCGGCGTTGGGGGTCACGCCGTGAAATCGGGAAAACGCCTTGGCAAAGCTCTCAGGGGATTCGTAGCCGTACTTCAGGGCAATATCGATCACCTTTTTGCCCGAAAGGGTCAGCTCCTGACCCGCCATGGAAAGCCTTCGATTTCGGAGGTACTCGTTTGGGGTAATCCCGGTGAGCATACTGAACAGCCGGTGAAAATGATAGCAGGACAGGTATACCTGCCGTGCCGCATCCTCATAGCTGATTTTTTCCAACATATGCTCCTCCATGTAATCGATGGCCCTTTGCATGGTCTGCAGATAATCCATTCCTCAAAGCTCCTTTTTTCCGCCTCATGTATCTCCATTTTAGCAGGTTTTTTTGCTCTGTCCGATTCAGGATTGCGCGTTCTTGTCCGGGTGCGCCAGGCTATAAGAGCGCGAGTATATCGGTGGGGAGGGGGGCGGAGAAGGCCAGCACCTCCCCGGTGACGGGGTGACGGAGGGTGAGCTCAGCAGAGTGGAGGGCGGGGCGGGAGATGAGAGCGTGGTCCTCGACGCCATAGAGGAAGTCCCCGGTGAGGGGATGTCCGATATGGGCCATGTGGACCCGAATCTGGTGGGTGCGCCCGGTCTCCAGTTCCAGACGGAGGAGGGCGCGGCCATTTTTTTGTTTGATTACCTCATAACGGGTGCGGGCAGCCAGCCCGTCAGAGCGGACCTGACGCGCGATGAGGGATTCGTCTACTCTGCCGATGGGGGCGTCCACCGTCCCGGCGGCAGGGTAGGGAACGCCGTCGCATACGGCGAGGTACACCCGTCGGAAGTCGGGGGTATGAAGCTGGTTTTTCAGTATCTCCTGGGCGTGGGCGTGCTTGGCCGCCACCATGAGGCCGCTGGTGCCCTTGTCCAGCCGGTGGACGGGGTGGAAGTCGGTAAAGGGCTCCCCGAGCGCGTCGTAGTGGGCCAGAAGGTAGTTGCCCAGTGTATCGTCCCAGTGACCGGGGCCGGGGTGGGAGGGGATGCCGGGGGCCTTGTTGATGACTACCAGGTCGGCATCCTCATAGACCAGCTCCAGCTGACCCGGCACGCTGGGGATGCCGCTGCGCCGCTCCACATCCCCCACCAAAGCCGAGAGGGTCTGCCCCTCCTGAACGACGGCGCTGGTAAAGACACGTATCCCGTCCAGGGTAATGCCGTCCTCCAGGCACTTCATCCGGCGCAGGACGGTGCCTGAGAGGCCCAGGGTCCTGCGGAGGAGGGAGTCTACCGTTCTCCCCGTCAGTACGGGCGTGATATACAGAGTGAGACGGCGGGGACTCATAGCTTTTTATTATAGTAGGCGTGGGCGGACAGGAAGATGATAAAGAAGAGCAGTATTGTGCCCAGCAGGGTGAAGAAGACCGTCAGGTCCACCGCCACGGCCACCATTAGGGCCACATAGGCGGCCACGATCAGAAGCAGGGAGGTGGTGGAGGCGGCCCGGAGGGTGACCTCTTTGCCCCGCTCGTCGGTCTCCTTGATCAGCTCGGCCCGGAGCTTCTTTTCGTCCTTCAGGGTGCGCTTCGTGCCGAAGAGACCGAAGGCGCAGGAAAGGGCCACTCCCGTGCCCACACCGGGGTAAAAGCCCCGGACAAAGTCGGGCATGACCTTCCCCAGAAAATAAGCCCCCGCAATGGTGGCGAGGCCCAGAACGATCAGTACCTCGAACAGGACGCAGCGGCGCTTTAACACGCGCTTATACGCCTCGCCGTCCTCTGCGGCGGTAAAAAGACGCAGTAACATTCAGTCGTCCTCCTCAAAAATAAATAGCTCCTCGATGGTCAGGTCAAAATACCGGCTTAGCTTGCGGGCCAGCAAGAGGGAGGCGTTATAGCGTCCGCCCTCCAGGGAGATGATGGTCTGCCGCGTGACCCCCACAGCGTCGGCCAGCTCCTCCTGGGTGACCCGGCGTGCCTTACGCAGCTCCGCGATTCTGTTGGTCAAAAAACGCGCCTCCTCACATGGATGGGAATATGTTAAGTTAGCTTTACGGTTGAAGTATAGCACGCTTTACATATTTGTCAATACCCACGCTGAAAAAATCGTTCTCCTATTTCCAAACCAGGAAAAAAGAGCTATAATAGCAATATTTGATACGTCTTCTTTTAGAGAGGTGCCGCGTATGGCCGAAAAGCTTGGGATCTACATCCATATACCCTTCTGCCGCAGCAAGTGCGACTACTGCGACTTCTACTCCCTCGCGGGGCGGGAGGACCGGATGGGTGACTATCAAAAGGCGCTGCTGGCCCACCTGAAGGAGACCGCCCCCTTTGCCAAGGAGTACCAGGTGGATACCATCTACTTCGGCGGCGGCACTCCCAGCTTTTATGGCGCGAAACGAATTGCCGAGCTTGTGGCGGCGGTGCGCCGTCTTTTCCATGTGACTAGGGATGTGGAGATCACTATGGAGGCAAACCCCGACAGCGTGGACCAAAGGTCTCTCCTGAAACTCCGGCGGGCAGGGGTCAACCGCCTGTCCTTGGGAGTCCAGTCGGCATGTGAGGAGGAGCTAAGGAGCCTCCACCGGCCCCACACCTTCCAGCAGGCGAAGGCCGCGGTGGCCGCAGCCAAGGGCGCCAAGCTCAAGAACATCTCCCTGGACCTCATCTACGGGCTCCCCGGACAGGATTGCGACTCCTGGCACGCGACGGTGGAGGCCGCTCTTGCCCTGGAGCCGGAGCACCTCTCGTGCTACGGACTCAAGGTGGAGGACGGCACTCCCCTGGCTTGCCGCGTGGCGGCGGGGGAATCCTTGCCCGACGATGATCAGCAGGCCGATTGCTATCTCTGGACCGTGAGCCGCCTGGCCCAGGACGGGTACTACCAGTATGAGATATCTAACTTCGCCCGGGCAGGGTTCCAGTCCCGTCACAATCTCAAGTACTGGCTGGGCAAGCCTTATCTGGGGTTTGGCCCCGGGGCCCATTCCGACTTTGGAGAGCGGCGCTATGCCTTCGGCAGGGACTTGGAGGGTTATATCTCCGGTGTGCTGAGCGGCGGGTCCATCGTCAGTGAGAACGAGCTCATCCCCAAGCGGGAGCGGGGAAGCGAGTATCTCATGCTGCGAATGCGCACCGTCCGTGGTATTGAGGAGTGGGAATACCGGCGGGAGTACTATATGAGCTTTGAGCCCATCGAGCAAAAGCTGATCGAGTTCGAGCGCATGGGTTGGGCCGTGCGGCAGGACCGGCGCTGGCACTTCACGCCCCAAGGCTTTCTGCTCTCCAATCAGCTCATCGGCGTGCTGCTGGAGGCCCAGGAGAAGGCCAGCTTTGTGGAGCTGCTCCGCAAGGCGAAGGAGACGCCAGAAAAAAATGATTGATTGAGGATAAATTTGGATAGAAATATGGAAGGGCTGTAGGGGCTGGAATGGTTTACAGCATACCAATTTTATGTTAACATAATGGCATATAATCCGGGCGGCGCGCGGACACAGGAGGACTTATGAAATATTTGAAAAAACGGGCGGCGGCCCTGGGCCTCGCCCTTACGCTGGCGCTGGCCCCGGTGGCCTCGGCGTCCGAGGCCATGGGCCGTGAGATCCAGAGCGGCACGGTGAATCTGAGTGTGGGTACCAGCCTCACCAAGCAGATTTTCTGGAGTGATACATACTCGGACCTGCGGACCGAGCGGTATTTCGCCTATACGCCCAACCGCAATGTGACCCCCACGGTGGTCTATGGAAATAAGGTGCTGACCAGGGCCACACTGACGACGATGGCCCAAACCCTGGAGAGCGAGGGCCGCCGGGTGGTAGGCGGCGTCAACGGCGACCTCTACGTCCTCGCTACCGGCGCTCCTCTGGGCGTGGTGGTGACCGGAGGAGTGGTCCGCAGCCTGCCCGGCAGCGACAACTTCGGGTATTACGCGGTGGGTTTCCGGAACGACGGTACCGCCTTCGTCGGGCAGCCCAGCCTTACTGCCACCGTCACCTTTAAGGGGTTCACCTTCCCCCTGGGCGGCGGCATCAACAAGATTCGCAATGTCAACACCAACTACGTCCTCTACACCGAGGACTTCGCCTCCACCACACAAAATAGCGAGCCGGGCATCGATGTGATCCTTACCCCCGTGCTGGACGAGCTGGGGGAAGCGACCGCCCTGGACCTGGATGTGAGCGACGGGGATGACACCACCATCTCCGAAATCAAGGCCGACGTGGTTCAGAGTGCCCAGCCCACCGTGGGAGGCCGGGTGACCTACCGGGTGGAGCAGGTTCTCAATTCCACCGGGGCCATCTCCATTCCCGCGGGGAAGGCCGTCCTCTCCATCAACAATAAGAGCGACAGCTACTTTATCGACTACATCAAGCTCCTCCAACCCGGAGACGAGGTGGATCTGGACATCACCACCGGGGAAACCGCCTGGAATGAGGCCGACCAGGCCATGGGCGGGATGTACCGCCTGGTGGTGAACGGGCAAGTGGCCTCCGGCCTCCCCAGCGAGCGCACCGCCTACTCCGCGGTGGGCGTGAAGGCCGACGGCACCACCGTTTTCTACACCATGGACGGCAAGCAGCCCGGGTACAGCGTCGGTTCGACCCTGACCCAGGTAGCCATGCGCCTCATCGAGCTGGGCTGCGTGGACGCTGTCAGCCTGGACGGCGGCGGCTCCACCACCATCGGGGCCACTTACCCCGACGGGAGCGGCTTGGGCGTGATCAACAAACCATCCGACGGCAGCCAGCGGGCCAACAGCGTGGCCCTTTTCCTCACTACCGACCTTAAGCCCAGCGGGGTTTTGGCGGGAGCCTACGTTACGCCGGGCGAGGGCCTCCTCCTCTCGGGGGCCAAGGTGCAGCTCTCCGCCACAGGGCTGGACAGCAATTACTACACTATGCAGGTGAGTGAGACGCCCTCTTGGTCTGTGGAGAACGGAGACGGAATGGTGAGCACCTCCGGCGTCTTTACCGCCGGGGGGAGCAGCGGTGTCACCAAGGTGGCCGCCGCTTACGGCAGCGTTACCGGCAGCACGGCCATCACGGTGATCAACGCGCCGGACGGCATCTCTCTCGTGAACGCGGGCACCGGGGCGGCGGTCGCCACTCTGGCTCTGGACCCTAACGCCCAGGTGGACCTGACAGCCGCGGCCTCCTACAAGGGCCTGGCCCTCACCAGCCAGGACGACTGCTTTACCTGGAGCCTCGACAGCGCGGTGGGCACAGTGGATGCCCAGGGTGTCGTTACCGCCGGGGCCAAGAGCGCCAGCGGAAACCTGACCGTTACCGCCGGAGGCAAGTCGGTGACCATCCCGGTGGCCGTGGCCGGTCACGTAAACACTCTGGAGGGATTCGAGAGCGGCATCGGCTCTGTCACCGCCTCGGGTGGCTCGACCTTGACTCAGGAATATGGTTCCGACCATGTGCGCTACGGCTCCGCCAGCCTGAAGGTGAGCTACGACGCCGCCGGAAGCTCCACCGCCAGCCTGGTTACCACCCTCACCGCCGCGGCTGGGGAGAAGTACCTCAACCTCTGGGTGTACGGCGACGGCTCGGCCAACAGCCTTACCGCTACCTTTGCCGACGCTGAGGGCTTTACCAAGGAGGTCATGCTCACGGGGCTTGACTTCACGGGCTGGAAGTACGTTACTGCCGCCATCCCCGCCGGCGCCTCCGCCCTGCGCTCCATCAACCTCATCTTCGGGGACGGGACGAAGACCTCCGGGGCCTTCTGGCTGGACCAGCTCACCACCTCCAACGAGCTGATGCGGGATGAGGCGCCTCCCATCGTCACCGTCAGCCGGACGGGCACCCAGCTCACCGCCACTGTAACCGACCTCATCGACAAGAAATTTACCGCCGCCCAGGTGACCGTCACCTACGACGGCGCCGTGATCGCCAGCACCTTCGATGCCGCCACCGGCATCGTCAAGGCTACCCTGCCCGCCTCGGACGGAAAGCTCCATCGGGCGGCGGTCACCGCCGCCGACGCGTCTGGCAACATCGGCCGGGGTACGGTCAATATTGACGCCACGGCGGAGCGGGCAAGCGTCTTTACCGACGCCGCCGGCCACTGGGCTGAGGGCTTTGCCGTCTACCTCTACGACCGCAAGGTGACCACCGGCATTCCGGGCGCGGCAGAGGGAGAGCTCCTTTTCCAGCCTGACAAAGCCATTACCAGGGGCGAGCTCTTCGCCCTGGCCGGGCGCTGGCTGGGCCTGGACCTCACCAAGTACGCCGAGGTAACCCTGCCCTTTGTCGATTCCGATAAGATCCCCGACTGGGCTCTCCCCGGCGTGAAGGCCATGTATGCCCTGGGCTACCTGAAGGGTACCAGCACGGGGGACGGCAAGCTCTACGCCAACGTGGAGACTAACATCAGCCGGGCCGAGGCCATGACCATCCTGGGCCGTATGCAGGCCAGGGGCTACGCCCAGGCCGACCTGACCTCCTTTGGCGACGGGTACAATGTGCCCGACTGGGCCGCTGACAACATGAAGAGCCTGGTGGGCCAGGGCGTAGTCAGCGGCGGGGTGGACGGACTCCTCCGCCCGGGCGACTCCATCAAACGCGGCGAGGTCGCTAAGCTCCTGTTTACCATGACGTAAAATAAAAAGATAGCCCCGCCGGACGGCGGGGCTATCTTTTTATTCATCCGCTTGATTTGGCAATGCGGATATTGCCGCCTGCCCGTGGAATACTATCGGCAAAGTAATAAGGAGGCGGTGCGCGCGTGGATATGACCAATAAGGAGTACGGAAAGTACGTCAATTCAAAGTCGAAACCCTCCCCGCTGGGAAAGAATCTGGTATGGGCCTTTCTGGTGGGAGGCATCATCTGCACGGCAGGGCAGGGACTTCTGAATCTATACCAGGACATGGGCATGAGCGAGACGACGGCAGGCACCTGTGTGTCGGTCACGCTGGTCTTTCTGGCGGCGCTCTTCACGGGCCTGGGCTGGTTTGACAAGCTGGCCAAGCGGGCGGGCGCGGGGACGTTGGTGCCCATCACCGGGTTTGCCAATGCTATGGTCGCCCCGGCGTTGGAGTTCAAGAGCGAGGGCTATGTTACCGGCGTGGCCGCCAAGATGTTCATCATCGCCGGGCCGGTGCTGGTGTTCGGTATCAGCGCCTCGGTAATCTACGGCATCATACTCAAGCTCTTCTTCGGTGAGTAGAAGAAAAAATCTCTGCTGACAAAACCGCTCGAACGTAGTAGAATAAGGGGAGACGAGACGGACGAGGAGCGGGAAAACCATGGCGGAGACTTTGAAAAAGCGGGAATACGGGATTGATCTGCTCAAGAGCATTTCCATCCTGGGCGTCATTATCATCCATACCTGCACCTATAACGACGCAGTCCTCTCCGTCGGATGGCTCTCCAGCCTATTTTGGGGCAGCCTGACCCGGGCCAGCGTGCCCCTCTTTCTCATGTGCAGCGGCGCGCTCTTTCTCAAGCCGGGAAAACCCCTTTCGATTAAAAAGCTCTTTACCAGGAGCATCCCCCGCATTCTGGCGGCCATGGTGTTCTGGGCGATGACCTATAAGGTGTACCATCTCGTCGGGAGCGGCGGGCTGTCCCTCGCCGCGCTGCTCCTGGCGCTCAAGGAGGTTCTGGTGTTCAACCAGGAGTTCCATCTCTACTACCTGCAGATCATTTTGCTGGTATATCTCTTCCTGCCGGTCACAGACCTGGTGGTCCAGCACGCCACCCGCAGGCAGGTGGAGTACTTACTGCTGCTGTGGTTCCTACTGGGCATCGTTTACCCCACGGTGGGCTCCTTCTGGCCGTTCCGGCTGCTGGATATGATGGCGCCCCAGTTCCAGCTCAATATGACCTATGCATCCATCGGGTACGGGGTGCTGGGTTTTTACCTCAAGGAGTACCCACTGGGCCGGCGGGTGGGGTTCGGATTGGCAGCCGCCGGATTCTTGACGGTCTTTGGCGGGACGGTCTGGATGTCGGCCCGGGCGGGGAGCTTTCAGACCCTCTTCCTCCAGGGGATGACAGTGGGGGTCGCGCTGCTGGCGGCGGGGATCTTCAGCCTTTGTGTTCACGCTGAGCCGCTCCGCGGCGGGCGGACGGAACAGGTGGTGACCTACCTCTCCAAGGGGTCTTTCTGTGTCTACCTCACCCACATCTACTTTAATTACGGCTTGCCCAGGTTGGGCTTTTCCGCCGCGCTCTTCCCGCCGCTGGTGGGGGTGCCGCTGGCGGCGCTGGCCACGTTGGTATGCAGCCTGGCGGTGTATACCCTCCTACGTCGTATCCCGGTGGTGAAGAGCTGGCTGATTTGAGCTCAAAGTTTTTGGCAGGGCCAAAATTTGATTTTTACCACAAAAACGGTTGACAAAAATCCGAACATGTAGTACAATTTAGCCAGAAAGGAAGAGGTGAGTCCCATGGGCTGAGAAGCTCGGAGAACCATTCGAATCCCTTGATCCTCCCCCGCAACGCGCAGAAGACAGTCACGGAAAAACAGAAATGCCTTTGACAGATTTCCAACACCATCTCGTTCCTGCGAGAAAGCACACGGCGACCTCGACCGCAAAGTATTGCAAAAGACGGAACCGAATGTGCCAACAGTGTCATAAGGTAACTGCGAGAGAATTTCTGAACTTCCTGCACAGGCTCAGCGCGCAATTCGTAGAAAGCAGAGGTTAGAAACGAGTGTTAGAGACCCAGAATCAGGCGTAGCCCCCCGGTCACGTTGGATGACCGGGGGGTTGTGTTATTTGTGGCAAGTTTGGGTGGCCTATGTAGCTTTGGTGGGAGGAGCCCGCTAAGATAAAGTGCGATTTAGGGCGGTATAACCGTTTTTAGCTTAGGTGTGTCAGTAAATCGTACCGCCACCTCTTTCGTAAATCAGGAAATTCAGTGGGCAAACAGCAGGCATTGAAATTGCCCTTGTTTGTCCTTTGGTTTTTCCTTTCTACGCCTGAGGCGCGCTCCCCATGAGAGGAAAGAACAATATAAATACCCCCGCCATGTAAACACGGCGGGGGCTTACGTTTTACAGCAGGGTCAAGCCGTTGATATCCAGCTTGAACTTGAGGCCGAAGAACTCCGCTGCCTTGCGGCAGAGGAGCATACGCTGGAGGAAGATCTCGAAGTAGTCCATCACCGCGCAGACCTCGGTGTTGATGGAGAGGGCGAGGGTGAAGGTCTTGGCGGCTGGGTCCAGCTTGGTCTCCGAGTGCTCCACCGCGTAATTCACCCGGTCGTGAATGTCGAAGGTGATGGTGTCCTTATTGCGTACCCGGCTGCGGCGCACATCGGTCTTGTCGGCCAGGAGGAGGGCGGCGGCGATGGCGTTGACCGGGTAGGCCGTCTTGTCGTCATGGTAGCCGATAGCGGTGATGACCTCGGCCAGGTCCCCGCTTTCCATCCCCAGCTTGTCAAGCAGCCGAAAGGCCATAAGAGCCCCCGACTGGGCGTGGTCGTTGCGGTTAATGACGTTGCCGATGTCATGCATGAAGGCGGCAATCTTAGCCAGCTCCCGCTCACGTTCGTCGTAACCCAACGCCTCCAGCAGGTCGCTGGCCACCACGGCGCACTTGGTCACATGCCCGAAGGAGTGCTCCGTGTACCCCAGCGAGAGGAGGGAGGCGTCCGCCCGGGCAATATAGCTCCTGATTTCCGGATTGTTTTTGACGGTCTCATAGGTTACGTTCATTCAAATGCCCCGTTTACAATAGACTAAAATATTTTGCATCGTAAATACGGTTGACCGTGCCGTCCGCGCCGATCACATTGGCCACCGCGAAATACTGACAGGAAAGGCAGGTTACAGTGTGGTTATAGCCTAGATGTCTTTAACGTCGTACGGGGTGGTCTGATACACGTAGTAGTTGAGCCAATTGGTGTAGAGAAGCTGCCCGGCGCTGCGCCAGCGGACTACGGGGGGCTTTTTGGGGTCGTCCCCCGGAAAGTAGTGGGCTGGGACGGCGATGTCCAGACCTTTGTCCACGTCCCGCCAGTACTCCTTCGCCAGGGTGTCCGGGTCGTACTCCGGGTGGCCCATGATGAAGAAACGGCGGCTGTCCCGGCTCTTCACCGCAAAGACCCCCGCCTCGTTGGACGCGGCGATCAGCTCCAGGTCCGCCACCTTTAGGATGTCCTCTTTCCATACCTCGGTATACCGGGAATTGGGGGCGTAGAAAATATCGTCAAAGCCCCGGAACAGGGGAGAGCTGGGCTTGAGGACTGTGTGCTCATAGACGCCGAAGAGCTTTTTTGGCAAAGTCCGCTTCTCAATGCCGTAGTAGTAGTAGAGTCCCGCCTGAGCCCCCCAGCAGATGTGCAGGGTGGAGTGGACATGGGTCTTGCTCCACTCCATGATCTCGCATAGCTCCTCCCAGTAGTCCACCTGATCAAACTCCAGATTCTCCACCGGCGCTCCGGTGATAATGAGCCCGTCGTACTTCTGGCCCTTGATCTGGTCAAAGGTGGTGTAAAAGCTCTCCAGATGGTCGCTGTCCGTGTGCTGGGAGACGTAGCTGGACGTCCGCAGCAGGTTCACGTGGATCTGCAGCGGCGTATTGGACAGCTTGCGGAGAAGCTGGGTCTCAGTGACGATCTTGGTAGGCATCAGGTTTAGGATGAGTACGTTCAGCGGACGGATATCCTGGTGCAGGGCCCGGTGCTCGGTCATGACGAAGATGTTCTCTCCCTCCAGCACAGCCCGGGCGGGCAGGGAGTCGGGGACACGGATTGGCATAGCGGCCACCTCCAAAAGGGAAACTTGGTTTTCTTTTATTATAAGATATCTGTCTGCTCTTCGCAAGAGAACGTTTGACGTACAGATGTACGCCACAGAAGGAGAAATCGCGCCGCGGCCAGTTAAAAATATAGGATGGGGCTTAAAATGAGGGATAATGTGGAGAATTGTAGTAAGAGCCGCGGACATCTGTCCGCGAAATCGTATTTTTCAAAGAAATCTCCACATTTGAGTAAAAAGTTGTTGACAACCCGCGAAGGGTCTGTTATAGTAACCAAGCGCCTGTTTGAGGCGGCACCGATTCGCCGGGTCGAGAGGAAAGTTTCTTCAAAATCCGCGAAAAAAGTGCTTGACAATGAGAACAGGCTGTGGTAACCTAAGTAGGTTCGTGTGAGACACGAACGCCGCTGAATGAGAGAGTTTTTTCCCGGCGCTGACGTAAAAACGTCGGCAAAAAACGAGAAAAAAGACTTGACAGCAAGTACCGAGTGTGGTACACTAAGATTCCTGCCGCTGAGGGCGGTGTGCACCTTGTAAATTAAACAACGTGAAGAACTTGAAGCACCAGAAAAGGACGAGAAGTCCTTTCTAGTCGAAAGACAAAGAAAGGGCTCTTGACAAATTTCTTTGAAGCTATGATTAGTTTTTAATGAATTGATTTGAGCAGCGAAAGCTGTTTAGATACCATTTTATTGAGAGTTTGATCCTGGCTCAGGATGAACGCTGGCGGCGTGCTTAACACATGCAAGTCGAACGGAACTACCTGGATAGAGGATTCGTCCAATTGAAGGGTATGTTTAGTGGCGGACGGGTGAGTAACGCGTGAGTAACCTGCCTTGGAGTGGGGAATAACAGTCCGAAAGGATTGCTAATACCGCATGATGCAGTTGGGTCGCATGGCCCTGACTGCCAAAGATTTATCGCTCTGAGATGGACTCGCGTCTGATTAGCTAGTTGGCGGGGTAATGGCCCACCAAGGCGACGATCAGTAGCCGGACTGAGAGGTTGACCGGCCACATTGGGACTGAGATACGGCCCAGACTCCTACGGGAGGCAGCAGTGGGGAATATTGGGCAATGGGCGAAAGCCTGACCCAGCAACGCCGCGTGAAGGAAGAAGGCTTTCGGGTTGTAAACTTCTTTTATGAGGGACGAAGAAAGTGACGGTACCTCATGAATAAGCCACGGCTAACTACGTGCCAGCAGCCGCGGTAATACGTAGGTGGCAAGCGTTATCCGGATTTACTGGGTGTAAAGGGCGTGTAGGCGGGACTGTAAGTCAGGCGTGAAAACCATGGGCTCAACCCATGGCCTGCGTTTGAAACTATAGTTCTTGAGTGTCGGAGAGGCAATCGGAATTCCGTGTGTAGCGGTGAAATGCGTAGATATACGGAGGAACACCAGTGGCGAAGGCGGATTGCTGGACGATAACTGACGCTGAGGCGCGAAAGCGTGGGGAGCAAACAGGATTAGATACCCTGGTAGTCCACGCTGTAAACGATGGATACTAGGTGTGGGGGGTCTGACCCCCTCCGTGCCGCAGTTAACACAATAAGTATCCCACCTGGGGAGTACGATCGCAAGGTTGAAACTCAAAGGAATTGACGGGGGCCCGCACAAGCGGTGGAGTATGTGGTTTAATTCGAAGCAACGCGAAGAACCTTACCAGGGCTTGACATCCTACTAACGAAGTAGAGATACATTAGGTGCCCTTCGGGGAAAGTAGAGACAGGTGGTGCATGGTTGTCGTCAGCTCGTGTCGTGAGATGTTGGGTTAAGTCCCGCAACGAGCGCAACCCTTATTGCTAGTTGCTACGCAAGAGCACTCTAGCGAGACTGCCGTTGACAAAACGGAGGAAGGTGGGGACGACGTCAAATCATCATGCCCCTTATGTCCTGGGCCACACACGTACTACAATGGCGGTAAACAGAGGGAAGCAAGACCGCGAGGTGGAGCAAATCCCTAAAAGCCGTCCCAGTTCGGATTGCAGGCTGAAACTCGCCTGTATGAAGTTGGAATCGCTAGTAATCGCGGATCAGCATGCCGCGGTGAATACGTTCCCGGGCCTTGTACACACCGCCCGTCACACCATGAGAGTCGGGAACACCCGAAGTCCGTAGCCTAACCGCAAGGGGGGCGCGGCCGAAGGTGGGTTCGATAATTGGGGTGAAGTCGTAACAAGGTAGCCGTATCGGAAGGTGCGGCTGGATCACCTCCTTTCTAAGGAGACTTTCAACTATGAAATATTGGTTGATAACGTCCTAAGGTCAGAGCTTTTCGAGGATCAAGAATTCACGTTGTTTAATTTAGAGGGTACACGCCGAAGGATGGCGGAAAGGGCAAGGCAACGAGCCGCCTGGGGGTATAGCTCAGCTGGGAGAGCACCTGCTTTGCAAGCAGGGGGTCATCGGTTCGAGCCCGATTATCTCCACCAAACGGGCCCATAGCTCAGCTGGCTAGAGCGCGCGACTGATAATCGCGAGGTCGGTGGTTCGAGTCCACTTGGGCCCACCACTCGCTTTTCTTAAGGGAAGAGCGAACAAAGAAACTTCAATAGGGTTCTATTGAGAGCGGATACGAGTACTTAAGGGATTGAGTGTTCGTATCTGGTTTCAACAGGAGACCAGAGGTCTGCACCTTGAAAACTGAACAATGTAGATTGAAAGTATGATGAAACAGAGCAAGCAACAAAGGGCAAAAGCAAGTTGTGGAACAAATTATATAGAATGGCGAAAGTCGTTCTAGTAAGGGTAAAAACAATAAGCCAAAGAAAAACTCTTTGTGAATGCCTGCATAATTCGTGATTAACGTAAGAATCAGGTAAGACTGATTCTACGAAGGTCAAGCTAATAAGAGCGCAAGGGGAATGCCTTGGCATCAGGAGCCGATGAAGGACGTGGCAAGCTGCGATAAGCTGCGGTGAGGCGCAAACAGCCTTTGACCCGCAGATTTCCGAATGGGGAAACCCCCTGGAGCAATACTCCAGGAACGTGCATTGAATAAAATAGGTGTACGTGGGGAACCGTCTGAACTGAAACATCTAAGTAGGACGAGGAAGAGAAATCAACAGAGATTCCGCTAGTAGTGGCGAGCGAACGCGGAAGAGGGCAAACCAGAGGATTTATCCTCTGGGGTTGTGGACTCACATAACGGTACAATAGTCTAGCCGAACGGTATGGGAAGGCCGGCCACAGCGGGTGAGAGCCCCGTAGGCGAAAGGCGAGTTGTATTAGTGAGTATCCAGAGTACCGCCGGACACGTGAAACCCGGTGGGAAACTGGGGGGACCACCCTCCAACCCTAAATACTACCTGATGACCGATAGAGGAGCAGTACCGTGAGGGAAAGGTGAAAAGGACCCCGGGAGGGGAGTGAAATAGAACCTGAAACCTTGTGCTTACAAGCACTCAAAGCCCGTTAATGGGTGATGAGGTACCTTTTGTAGAATGGTCCGGCGAGTTATGGTAACAAGCAAGCTTAAGGTATTCAGTACCGGAGGCGTAGCGAAAGCGAGTCTGAATAGGGCGTATGAAGTTTGTTGCTATAGACCCGAAACCGGGTGACCTATCCATGAGCAGGTTGAAGTTCGGGTAAAACCGAATGGAGGACCGAACGCACGTACGTTGCAATGTCCGGCGATGACTTGTGGATAGCGGTGAAATTCCAATCGAACCCGGAGATAGCTGGTTCTCCCCGAAATAGCTTTAGGGCTAGCGTTGATTTAGATTCCCGGAGGTAAAGCACTGAATGGGCTAGGGGCCGCGAGGTTACTGAACCCTATCAAACTCTGAATGCCGGAGAATTGATGATCAGCAGTCAGACTACGTGAGATAAGTCTCGTGGTCAAAAGGGAAACAGCCCAGACCCACAGCTAAGGTCCCAAATACATGCTAAGTGGAAAACGATGTGGAGTTGCAAAAACAACCAGGATGTTGGCTTAGAAGCAGCCACTCATTAAAAGAGTGCGTAATAGCTCACTGGTCGAGTGACTCTGCGCGGAAAATATAACGGGGCTAAGCATGTAACCGAAGCTTGGGCTGCACATCTTAGATGTGCGGGGTAGGGGAGCGTCGAATATGGGGTGAAGTCGCAGCGTGAGCAGCGGTGGACTGTATTCGAGTGAGAATGCCGGAATGAGTAGCGAGAATTATGTGGGAATCATAATGGCCGAAAATCTAAGGTTTCTTGGGGAAGGTTCGTCCGCCCAAGGTAAGCCGGGAGCTAAGGCGAGGCCGCGAGGCGTAGTCGATGCACATACGGTTGAAATTCCGTAGCCGCCGAACTTTAAGCATGCTGACACTTTGGAATAGGGGAACCCCGGCGTTGGTTGACCGGGGCGAAAGGGACCGAACTTCAGTAGGGAAGTCCCCGATGTCCAGAGGCGAGAAAAGGCATGAGGTATACTAAGGCGCCCGTACCGCAAACCGACACAGGTAGATGAGGAGAGAATCCTAAGGCCAACGGGAGAAGGGTTGTTAAGGAACTCGGCAAAATCACCCCGTAACTTCGGGAGAAGGGGAGCCCCCTAAGGGGGGCCGCAGTGAATAGGCCCAAGCGACTGTTTACCAAAAACACAGGTCTATGCTAAATCGAAAGATGACGTATATGGGCTGACGCCTGCCCGGTGCTGGAAGGTTAAGAGGAGATGTTAGGGGCAACCCGAAGCATTGAATTGAAGCCCCAGTAAACGGCGGCCGTAACTATAACGGTCCTAAGGTAGCGAAATTCCTTGTCAGGTAAGTTCTGACCCGCACGAATGGCGTAACGATTTGGGCACTGTCTCGACAGCCCACCCGGCGAAATTGTTGTACTGGTGAAGAAGCCAGTTACCCGCAACTAGACGGAAAGACCCCATGGAGCTTTACTGTAGCTTAATACTGGAAATCGGTAAATCATGTACAGGATAGGTGGGAGACTTGGAAGCGTGGGCGTCAGCTTGCGTGGAGTCACCCTTGGGATACCACCCTTGATTTGCTGGTTTTCTAACCTGCGGCCGTGAATCCGGTCGGGGGACACTGTTAGGTGGGCAGTTTGACTGGGGCGGTCGCCTCCAAAAAGGTAACGGAGGCGCTCAAAGGTTGGTTCAGCACGGACGGAAATCGTGCAGTGAGTGTAAACGCATAAACCAACTTGACTGCGAGACCGACGGGTCGAGCAGGTACGAAAGTAGGAGTTAGTGATCCGGCGGTATGCAAGTGGAAGTGCCGTCGCTCAACGGATAAAAGCTACCCTGGGGATAACAGGCTGATCTCCCCCAAGCGTCCACAGCGACGGGGAGGTTTGGCACCTCGATGTCGGCTCGTCGCATCCTGGGGCTGTATTAGGTCCCAAGGGTTTGGCTGTTCGCCAATTAAAGCGGCACGCGAGCTGGGTTCAGAACGTCGTGAGACAGTTCGGTCCCTATCTGTTGCGGGCGTAAGAGATTTGAAGGGAGCTGTCCTTAGTACGAGAGGACCGGGATGGACGTACCTCTGGTGCACCAGTTGTCCTGCCAAGGGCATAGCTGGGTAGCTATGTACGGACGAGATAAACGCTGAAGGCATCTAAGCGTGAAACTCCCCCTAAGATGAGATCTCTCACTCTTTATGAGGTAAGGCTCGATGTAGACTACATCGTCGATAGGCCAGAGGTGGAAGTGCGGTAACGCATGCAGCTGACTGGTACTAATCAGCCGAGGGCTTGACCTTAACATGATCATGCAGGCATTGCTTGTCCTGCACATCTACTTCTTCTTCTACATTGTTCGGTTTTCAGGGCGCAGATGCGACGCGTCTTATGGCCCGTTGGTCAAGCGGCTAAGACGGCGGCCTCTCACGCCGCAAACGGGAGTTCGATTCTCCCACGGGTCACCATTTTATCCCATGCGCCTTTAGCTCAGTTGGTAGAGCAACTGACTCTTAATCAGTGGGTCCCCGGTTCGAATCCGTGAAGGCGCACCATTCCCATGGAGCGTCAGTGAGGCGCTCCATGGGAACCTAAAAACTTTATATCGGTTTTAGCTGTGCAAGCAGTTAGAATATAGTCGGTGTTGATTGTGGCGAGGGTCCACCCGTTCCCATCCCGAACACGGAAGTTAAGCTCGCTTACGCCGAAGATACTTGGCTGGAGACGGCCCGGGAAAATAGGTAATGCCGACACAAAAAAGACAAGTTCCTTTCGGAGCTTGTCTTTTTTGCTACCCCTTTAGGAGAGGAGGCGCGCCATGCGCTACGAGAGAGTTCGCAGAGGGACGTTTTTAGCCCGGCCCAACCGCTTTATTGCCCATGTGGAGCTGGAGGGTGAGATGACCGTCTGCCACGTAAAGAATACGGGCCGCTGCAGAGAGCTGCTCATTCCCGGCGCCGCGGTCTACCTCCAGGAGTCGGATAACCCCGCCCGCAGGACGAAGTACGATCTTGTAGCGGTGGAGAAGGCGGGGGAGGATTCTGCTCGTCTCATCAACATGGACGCCCAAGCCCCCAACCAGGTCTTTGGCGAGTGGGCGCGTTCAGGTGCTTTCACGCCGGACCTTACCCTTCTGCGTCCTGAAACCACCTGGGGCAATTCCCGGTTTGACTTCTACTTCGAGGCCGGAGTGCGCAAGGGCTTTGTAGAGGTCAAGGGGGTCACCCTGGAGGAGGGCGGAGCCGTTTTCTTTCCTGACGCGCCCACAGAGCGGGGCGTCAAGCATATAGAGGAGCTGATGGCCTGCCGGGCAGAGGGGTATGAGGCATATCTCTGCTTTGTCATCCAGATGGATAACGTGGATTATTTCTCGCCCAACGACCGTACCCACCTTGCCTTTGGCGACGCGCTCCGACGGGCTGCGATGTCGGGGGTCCACCTGATGGCTTTCGACTGCCGCGTTACGCCTGAGAGCCTGGCGTTGGGCAGGCCGGTAGAAATCCGGCTGTAACGGCGCAGCCGACGCAGGAGGTGACGAAATCCACCGGCACGTCCATCCCCTCTTTCACGGTCATACCGCCGTCGAGAAAGCACCGACAGACGGTTCCCATTTTCTCGCCAACCTCAATGATATGCAAGTCGGGATCATAAAAGCGGACGACCCGCTGTCCCCAGCGGTGCTCCCAAGGTCTCGCTGAAAAAAGCCTTGGACTTCTCCAGGTCCGTTACGACCAGGAGTGGATTTTTGAATTCCATGCCGAGGTCCGCCTTTCTATTTTTATCACGCTGGCGAGGGACGGCCCTGTCCCCTTGCCAATAGGGGCTCGCTACTATATAATGAAACATTATCTCGTAGAATTTGGGAGGCCGACCATGGAGCCGGAATTGAAACTGTATACCAATGAGATACCCGCCAAGGGAAAGGGGTATTTCGTCATAGAGAAGTGCTGGCCCGACCAATTGGACGAGGCGGTGCGCCGGGGCTCCCGGGACTTGTTGGCCCAGGGGGCGACCGCCATCTACGTCTGCTCCCGGGATCCTGCCGCCGTCCTCTGCGCCGGGCAGGGGACGGGCTACCGCCTAGAGTTCCGCCACGATATGCTGCGCATGGAGCGGGCCCTGCCCGCGCCGTCCCAGCCCAGAAGGCTCACTCTGGAGCCCATGAGACGGGAGAAGAGCGGCGCGTGGCTCGCCATCTATAACGAGAGCTTTTTCGATGTGCCCAACTCTGCCACCTACGGCCAGTCCGACCTGGCTCAGGTGCTGGAAGACGGCTGTGCTTGCGGTTTCGCTATGCTGGACGGCGTGCCTGTGGGTGTTTACGAGCTGTCCTTCAAAGAGCAAAACTGTCCTGAGATCGAGGGCATCGGTCTTTTAAAGGGCGCCCGGGGCAAGGGTCTTGGCCGGGAGCTGCTTTATGCCGCCATGGAATTGCTGGCGGAGCTGGGCCATGAGAGGACCCATCTGCGGGTCTCCACCGCCAACGAGAATGCCTATGCCCTTTACCGCTCGGCGGGCTTTACCGTCACCGAGCTGATCTCCCACTGGTACGAGGTCATCTCTGAGGGGGATTTAGGCAGCGTCTAGCCCGGCGCAAGAAAGGCAAGGCTCGGCAGATTCCGGGCCACGCCGTAGGCCAGCAACAACGCTATCATGCACCAGACCAGGGCGTTCTCCCTCCCTGTGAGCCTAGCCACGCCGGTGCGGACGTACCGCACCGCCAGCCGGACCCCGAGGAGGGCCAGGACGGGGGAGAGTGCCAACAGGCTGGAGTTGGCCAGCCATGCCTCTGTAAAGTCCAGGCGCAGGAGGGCGAGGCACATCCGCGTGACCCCGCAGCCGGGGCACCACAGCCCCGTCACAAGGTGGATAGGGCAGGGGATGGCAAGACCAGTGAAACGGCAGAAAAGGGCGTAGGCGAGCCCGATTCCCAGAATCAGACCCGCCCACAGCATTAGTTTGAAAAGGCGCTCCTTAGATGTCGTCGCCATTGTAGTAGTAGCGGTTGAGCTCGCTCTGCATCAGGGCCCAGGCCACAATGCCCAGTTGGAAGATGGAAAGCACGAGATAGAGGACAGCCTGGCTCCCGGTGGGGACGCCCCGCTCCGCCCGGGCCTGGTCCAGCTTGTCGCCCATCTTGTAGGCCCAATAGTAGCTGTAAATGCCGCAGGTGATGATGGTGAAAAGCAGGGCCATACCGCCGGTGGTGGTGCCCCGGCCAGTGCACTCGTTGGAGTCGTCGGTCAGGCAGACGAACCAGTAGAGCCCATAGATGCCGCAGGTGATGATGGTCAGGAAGATACACATACCTACGTTGCGCTGTCTCATAAACATTCCCCTCTCGAAATTCTGTACTTCCAGTATACGGGACTCCGGGCAGGAAATCAATAAAGTATTTCTTAAAAGGAAGTAAAAAAACACGAAAAATCCCGCCGGGTTTCCAAGCCCGGCGGGATTTTTAATCACATATCCCTGCGACCCTCCAGGGCCCGCATGAGGGTGGCGTCATCGGCAAACTCCAGGTTGCTGCCCACCGGGATGCCATAGGCAAGGCGGGTAGTCCGCACGTCAAAGGGCTTGAGGAGCCGGGAGAGGTACATGGCGGTGGCCTCCCCCTCGGTATCTGGGTTGGTGGCCATGATGACCTCCCGCACACCCCCCCGGGCCACCCGGTCCACCAGAGACTTGATGTGCAGGTCGTCGGGGCCCACGTGGTTCATGGGGGAGATGACTCCGTGGAGCACATGGTACAGCCCCTCGTACTCACGGCTGCGCTCGATGGCCACCACATCCTTGGGGTCAGCCACCACGCAGATGAGGCCGCTGTCCCGCTTGGGGCTGGAGCAGATGGGGCAGAGGCCGCCCCCCTCGGTCAGGTTCTGACACACGGGGCAGCAGGCAATGGAGGCCTTGGCGGCGGTGATGGCGTCGGCAAAGGCGGCGGCCTCCTCGTCGGGGAGGGAGAGCATGAAGAAGGCCAGCCGCTGGGCCGACTTCCGGCCAATCCCCGGCAGGCGTGCGAACTGCTCTACCAGCCGCTCCAGGGTGGGGGGAAAATATTGCATGGAAAAGACCTCCAATAAATGGTCGATAGGGTCAACCCCTCAGCGTTTCTACCGCCGCGTAAGGGTCCTCCGCGCCAAAGACAGCGGAGCCGGCCACCAGTACGTCGGCCCCCGCCTGGGTGCAGAGTTTGGCGGTCTCGGCGTTGATGCCGCCGTCCACCTCCAGGTGGCAGCCGGGGCAGTACCGGTTGATGTATCCCCGCAGGGCGGAGATTTTAGAGAGCTGGTCGTCCATGAAAGCCTGCCCGCCGAAACCGGGCTCCACCGTCATTACCAGAATGAGGTCCAGTCCCCGTTTCAGGTAGGGGACGGCGGCCTCAGCGGAGGTGATGGGACGCAGGACGATGCCTTTTTTCACGCCGTTTTCCTCCATACGGTCCAGCGCGGCGTGAATGGCGGGGGGCATATCGGCCTCCAGGTGGACCGACAGCAAATCGGCCCCGGCTTTGGAGAACGCATCGATATACCGACCCGGCTTTTCCACCATCAGGTGCACGTCCAAAAATTTATCGGTGCAGGCCCGGAGGGACTGGACCACCGGCACACCGATGGAAATATTGGGTACGAACATGCCGTCCATCACGTCCACATGGAGCCAGTCCGCATTTGGAACACGCTCAATGTCCCGCTGAAGATTGGCAAAATCGGCGGAGAGGATGGAGGGGGCAATTTTAATCATCTTTTAACCACTCCTTCACGTCTGATTCAAAACTATCTGCTATGCTAACCACTGTAGAAAAGGGGGAGGTCCGCCGCACCGTGGGGCTGTCCGCGGCATAAGATGCGTCAGCGGAATCGCCACGGGGCAAGGGTCCGGGTTCTCCCCCACGCGCTCCCACCGACGGCAGGAGCCGGCCCCGAGGAATAACCGCTTTCAGATAGCCGTTTGGCGGGCGTTTGCCCGCCAAACGGCAATGGAAAACCAGGTTTACCGGGAAAATGCTCAGCCGTAGAACTCCCCGGTGGTGACCACCTGGGCATCGTACCCCGCGCTCCGCATGGCCTGGAGAATGCCCGCTTTGTGGACATGCCCGAAGGCCTCCAGCGTCACCCGCAGCTCCACTCCGCTCTGGCGGTTGATGTTGACGAACTGGTTGTGCTCCAGCTTGATGATGTTGCCGTTCTCACGGGAGATGATCTCGGCCACCCGGAGCAGCTCGCCGGGCCGGTCGGGGAGCTGAACCGAGAAGGTGAATACCCGCCCCCTGTTGATAAGCCCATGTTGGACAAGGCTCGCTACCGTGATGACGTCCATGTTGCCCCCGGAGAGGACGCTCACCACGTTCTTTCCCTTGCAGTCCAAATGGGAGAGAGCGGCCACGGAGAGGAGCCCCGCGTTCTCCACGATCATCTTGTGTTTCTCCATCATGTCGAGGAATGCGTCCACCAGCTCGGCGTCCTCAATGGTGATGATCTCGTCGATATTCTTCTGGATATAGGGGAAGACCAGGTCCCCGGGGGTCTTCACCGCCACTCCGTCGGCGATGGTCTCTACAGCCGGAAGAGTCACCACGTGCCCGGCCTCCAGGCTCGCCTTCATGGAGGCGGCCCCGACCGGCTCCAGACCGATGACCTTCACGTTGGGGTTGAGGAGCTTTGCCGCAGTGGCGACGCCCGCCGCCAGCCCGCCGCCGCCGATGGGCACCAGAATAATGTCCACGTCGGGTAGGCTCTGGAAGATCTCGTAGGCGATGGTCCCCTGCCCGGTAGCGATGGCTAAGTCGTTGAAGGGAGGGATGTAGGTGAGGCCCTCCTCCTCCACAAGCTGCATGGCCCTCTCCGCCGCGTCGTCAAATGTCTGGCCATGAAGGATGACCCGGGCCCCAAGGTCTTTGGTGTTATTTACCTTGACCAGAGGGGTGGTGGTGGGCATGACGATGGTGGCCTTCACCCCTGCGGCCTGGGCCGCATAGGCTACGCCCTGGGCGTGGTTCCCCGCCGAGGCGGTGACCAGGCCCTTGGCTTTCTCCTCGTCGGTGAGGGAACTCAGCTTATAGTACGCGCCCCGGATTTTGTAGGCCCCTGTCACCTGCATATTTTCCGGTTTAATGTATACATTGTTTCCAGTGGACTTAGAAAATGCCGTACTGTAAACCAGGTCGGTGTTGGCAATGACCCCCGACAGTACCCGGCCGGCGGCTTTGAAATCTTCCAGCGTCATCATTGGCAGGACATCCTTTCTCGCGTTCTCTTTATTCTAATGAATTATGGGCGTAAAGTCAACGTGTTCTTGACACTCAGGGCCATTGGGCGGTACAATATTAGAATCAGCAGCAACAGCTTTTTTGGAGGAAAGTGCAATGGCGAAAATGGTAAAAAAGTCGGTAGCCCCCATCTATTTGGTGGCGGCGCTCTGGGCGGCATGGGCCCTCGTGTTTCCGCTGTATTCTACCCTGCACTATGTCTTAGCCGCTGCCGCGTCGGTGCTGGTCTACGTGGTCGCCAAGGCCATCTTCCCCGATAAGGCCTACCAGACCCCGAACTCCGCCCCCGGCGGGAGTGCCGCTCCCAAGCAGGAAAAGGCCGCCGAGACTACGAAAGGCACCGGTAGCCCGGAGCTGGACAAGGTCATCGAGCAGGGGAACCTGGCCCGGTCCGAGATGCGCCGCCTGAACGACAGCATCAAGGGGGAGAAAATCTCCGCTCAGATCGACCACCTGGAGGAAGTGACCGGAAAGATCATCCAGCACGTGACCGAGTCCCCCCAGAAGTTGCCCCAGATCTCAAAATTCCTCAGCTTTTACCTCCCAACTACCCTCAAGCTTCTAAACGCCTATGACCGCATGGACGACGCAGGGGTCTCCGGCGCCAATATCGACGGCACCAAGGGCAAGATCGACGCCATGATGGATACCGTCACCGCCGCGTTCGATAAGCAGCTGGACGCCCTCTTTGGGGACGAGGCCCTGGACATCTCCACCGACATCACCGTCATGGAAAATCTGCTGGCCCAGGAGGGCCTGGGCGGCATACAGCTCGGCATGTGACCGCTGTAAGCGCTATTATGTAGGGGCGGTCTTTGCCCGCCCATGAAAGGATGAAAAATACAATGGCTGACGATCTGAATACGACCCCCGAGCTTACCCTCGACCCCACCGGAACCACCGAGGTGGCCGCCGCCGCTGCCGTGGCGACCGAGGCCCTGAAGGTCCCCGCCGCCCCCAACCTGACCCTGGACGGCGGTATCACTTTGGAGGACACTGCCGCCGTGCAGAAGGAGAGGGAGACCAAGGCCGTCCAGATTGATGAGAGCATGCTCTCCGAGGCTGAGCGCAAGATGGTCAACGACTTCTCCGAGAAGATCGACATCACCGACTCCAATGTGGTGCTCCAGTACGGTGCGTCGGCCCAGAAGAATATCGCCAGTTTCTCTGAAAACTCCCTCAACAGCGTGCGTACCAAAGACCTGGGCGAGGTGGGCGAGGCCCTGTCCGGCCTGGTGGTGGAGCTCAAGGGGTTTGCCCAACCGGAGAAGAAGGGCATTGCCGGTTTCTTTCAGAAAAAGCGCAACGAGCTGGAGGAGATGAAGGCCAGCTACTCCAAGGCCGAGACCAACGTGAACAAGATCGTCCAGGTCCTGGAGGGCCATCAGGTCACCCTTATGAAGGACATCGCCATGCTGGACCAGATGTATGACCTGAACACCAAGTACTATAAAGAGCTGACGATGTACATCATCGCGGGGAAGAAAAAGCTCCAGAAGGTCCGGGAGACCATTCTGGAGGAGCTGCGCAGGAGGGCCGCCGAGACCGGTGCCCAGGAGGACGCCCAGAAGTATAACGACATGGCGAACCTCTGCAACCGCTTTGAGAAAAAGCTCCATGACCTGGAGCTCACCCGTATGATCTCCATCCAGATGGGGCCCCAAACCCGCCTGCTCCAGAATAACGACACCCTCATGCTGGAGAAGATCCAGTCCTCTCTGGTGAACACCATCCCCCTCTGGAAGAGCCAGATGGTCCTCTCTCTGGGCCTGGAGCATTCCCGTCAGGCCACCGCTGCCCAGAGCGCCGTCACCAATATGACAAATCAGCTCCTCCAGAAGAACGCCGACATGCTCCGCATGGGCACCGTCGAGACCGCCAGAGAGGCCGAGCGGAGCGTGGTGGATATCGAGACCCTTCAGCACACCAACCAGCAGCTCATTGCAACTCTGGACGAGGTCATGAACATCCAGAAGGAGGGCGCCCAGAAGCGCCGCGAGGCCGAGGTGGAGCTCGGCCGTATCGAAGGAGAACTTAAGCAAAAACTGCTTGAATTGCGGGGCTAAGGGCAGAATAGGGATATGAACCCCCGCGTTTTAGAAGGAGTTATGCCATGAATGTTTTGAAGAAAAGAGGCGTGGCCGTCCTCATCGCCATTGTTGTCATCGCCGCGTCCATCGGAATCGGCCAGTGGCGCAATACCACAGCCAATGCTGTCGAGTACGCCCCCGGTAAACCTATTACCCAGGGCCTGGACACCAGCCTGTCCACCAGTAAGTATGAGAAGTTCGTCTACGACAAGGCGAACGTGCTCTCCAGCTCAGCGGAGCAAAGCATCGACGTCTACAACGCCAACTGGGACTACCGTTACAACAGTATTATCGCCGTCGTGACGGTGGACAGCCTGGGCGGGCAGGACATCGAGGACTTCGCCTGGGACCAGGGGACCGATATGAGCCTGGGCGAGGGGGACGCGATTCTTGCGATCTCCGTGGACGACGGGCATTATTACGTTGCCACGGGTACAGACTTCTCCACGATTACCACCAGCAAGGTGACTGATAAGCTGCAGAGCCTCCTAAAGTCAAACTTTGATGCCGGTAAGTTTGAGGACGGGACACTTAGCTTTTACTCCACCATGGACGGCGTATATCAGGATAACTTTGGTCTGGGCAACGCCGAGAGTGGTAACAACGTGGGCCAGGGATACGACGCCTACCAGAATACCGCCGGAAACTACTTGCTGGTCATCTTTATTATTGTCCTGCTATTCATCTTCATCGCCGTGGCTTCCTCCATCGACCGGGCACGGTACAATGCCTACTATGGGCAGTACTACGGTGTCGGTATGCCCCCGGTCATGTTCCGGCCCATCCTCTTCTGGCACGGGCCCAGCTACGGCTGGTATCGCCGCCGGTGGATTCCCAATTACCATATTCACTATCCCGGCGATCATAATCACCGGGGTCCCGGCCCCGGGCCGGGGGGCGGACGTCCTGGCGGCCCAGGCAGACCCGGCGGCAGCTCCAGCGGTTTCGGCGGCAGGGGCAACTCCGGTCCCCGAGGCGGCGGTACCTTTGGCGGCCGCCCCTCAGGCGGCGGCAGCCGTGGCGGCTTTGGCGGCTCCTTCGGGGGCGGCAGCTCCAGGGGAGGCGGCTTTGGCGGCGGCTCGTTCGGGGGCGGCAGCCGTGGCGGTTTCGGCGGCGGTTCCTTTGGGGGCGGCGGCCGTGGCGGTTTCGGCGGCGGCGGTTCCTTCGGGGGCGGCGGCCGGGGCGGCGGTTTCGGCGGCGGCCATAGGTAACCAAGTGTATGAAAACAGGCGGCCCTTGCGGGCCGCCTGTCACTATGGTATGATAAACAGAAAAAAGGAGGCTGCGTATGGAGATTAATCGGAAAGAGCTCAAGCGGGCAGCCAGGGAGAGCATGAGAGGAATACGACCCAACGTCATGAAGGTGTCTCTGGTGTATCTGCTCCTCTCCACAGGTGTATCCCTGCTCATCAATTTTGTGGTGGCCAACCCCGCCGAGGAAATCTACCGAGCGGTTTTCGCGGCTCTGAACGGCGCGGGCTACGAGCAGATCATCACGATTATGGACAGCGTTGGCAGCGAGTGGACCGTAGGCATCACCTTCCTCAACGCGCTTCTGTTCTTCTATGGCATCGCCCTGTCCTTCGGCTACACCGTCTATACCCTACGCCGCACCGACGCTGAGAGCGCGGGGTACGGCACTTTACTCTCGGGCTTTGGCCAGCTTAGCAGGGTCATTGTCATGGAGTTTGCCGTTATCGTGTTCACGCTCGCCTGGGGCTGCCTCGTCATGGTGCCCGCCGTCATCGTTAGCGTGGTAGTTGTGATGGCCCTGATTATGGGGTTGGGCGGCAGCGGTCTCGCCGTGGTTCTGGGTATCGTTTTTGTGTATGTGGTAGTTTTCGCGGCGATACTGGTTCTGGTTTACCTCACCGGGCGGTATGCGCTTGCCTCCTATATTCTGGCTGACCACCCCGAGATCAGCGGGCTAGAGGCTGTACGGCGCAGCCGTTCCCTTCTACATAGCCGCCTGGGTGAGGTCTTCAAGCTCAGCCTCTCTTTCCTCGGCTGGGAGCTGCTGGGTGTTCTCCTCTCTCTAGTTGCTGGCGGGGTGGGTCTGGGCGTGATGGTTGCAGGGTACTATTCGGGGAATATCCTTCTTATGGGCCTGGGGGCTTACGTCGTGGTCATCTTCGCCACCCTGGTGGAGATACTCTTCCAAATGTGGCTCCTCCCGTATATACAGGGCACCTACGCTCAGTACTACCGCACGCTCCTGCCCAAGGCCGTTTCCCAGATTAACCTGGAGGCAGACCGCCCCGAGCCCTTTTGAATGAAATAAAAAACAGGCAGCGGAATAATCCGCTGCCTGTTTTTCTTGTATTACTCCAGTACCGCGCCCTGCGCGGCGGAGGTGACGCTCCTCGCGTACCGGGCGAGATACCCGGTCTTGACTTTTGGCTCCGGGCTGGTCCAGGCGGCCTTACGCCGGGCCAGCTCCTCGCCGCTCACCAGCAGGTCGATCTTGCAGTTGGGAATATCGATGGAGATGGAATCTCCCTCCTGAACGAGGGCAATGGGTCCGCCCTGGGCGGCCTCCGGGCACACATGTCCGATGGACGCGCCCCGGGTCGCGCCGGAGAACCGCCCGTCGGTAATGAGGGCGACCTCTTTGTCGAGACCCATCCCCGCGATGGCGGAGGTGGGGTTGAGCATCTCCCGCATACCCGGTCCACCTTTGGGTCCCTCGTAGCGAATGACCACCACGTCCCCAGCCACGATCTTCTTCTCGTAGATGGCGGCGATGGCCTCCTCCTCGCTTTCAAAGACCCGAGCGGGGCCGGTGTGTACCATCATTTCATCGGCCACGGCGGACTGTTTCACCACGCAGCCCTCGGGGGCCAGGCTACCCTTCAGGACGGCGATGCCGCCGTAAGGGGAATAGGGGTCCTCGATGGGGCGGATCAGGGCGGGATCCAGATTTTCCACCCCCTCCAGGTTCTTGGCGATGGTTTTGCCCGTGCAGGTGGGGAGATTCGTATCAATAAGCCCTTTCTTCGCCAGCTCCTTCATGACGGCATAGACGCCGCCCGCCCGGTCCAGGTCCTCCATATAGGTCTCCCCGGCGGGGGCCAGGTGACAGAGGTTGGGGGTGCGGCGGGAGATGGTATTGGCGTCGTCCAGGCTCAACTCGACCCCGCATTCGTGGGCAATGGCGGGCAGATGGAGCATGGAGTTGGTGGAGCATCCCAGAGCCATGTCGATGGCCTCGGCGTTGTGGAAGGCGGTCCCGGTCATGATGTCCCGGGGCTTAATATCCTTCTCCACCAGCTCCATGATCTTCATGCCCGTGTGCTTTGCGAGCTGGATGCGCTGGGAGTAGACGGCGGGAACGGTGCCGTTGCCCCGCAGGGCCATGCCGATGCCCTCGGTAAGGCAGTTCATGGAGTTAGCGGTATACATTCCGGAGCAGGAGCCGCAGGTGGGGCAGGCATTTTGTTCATAATCGGCCACCCCCGCCTCGTCCAGGGTGCCCGCCTTGTAGGCGCCCACCGCCTCGAACATATGGGACAGGCAGGTGCGCCGACCCGAGCGGGTGAGGCCCGCCAGCATGGGCCCGCCGGAGACAAAGATGGTGGGAATGTTCAGCCGCCCGGCGGCCATGAGGAGGCCGGGTACGTTCTTATCGCAGTTGGGAATCATCACGAGACCGTCAAATTGGTGGGCCAGCACCATTGCCTCGGTGGAGTCGGCAATGAGATCCCGGGTCACCAGAGAGTACTTCATGCCGATGTGTCCCATGGCGATACCGTCGCACACGGCGATGGCGGGAAACTCAATGGGGGTGCCCCCCGCGAGGCGGACGCCCGCCTTGACGGCCTCGGTAATCTTGTCCAGGTTCATATGGCCGGGGACGATCTCGTTCTTGGAGCTGACCACGCCGATGATGGGCCGGTCAAGCTCCTCGTCGGTCAGCCCCAGCGCCCGGAGAAGGGAGCGGTTGGGCGCGCGCTCCACGCCCTTTTTGATGTTGTCACTTCGCATAGCGATACCTCCAGTGATAGAAGTTTCCAATTTCGGAGGGAGGGATAGTGTGAAAGGGAACCGTCAGGGTTCCCTTTCATGTGGAGCGCAGCGGAGAACCCGCCCGCAGGCGACGACCTCGAAACAAGGATTCGGGGTCGCATGGCGGCAAACTTTTAGTTTGACGCCGTGTCCAGGTTCTTGTCCCCGCCCCAGATCATGTTTTTGCGCAGCTCCTCGCCCACGACCTCCATCTGGTGCCGGGCCAGGTTGTCGCGCTTGGAGTTGAAGAAGGTGCGGCCGTTCTTGTTCTCGGCGATCCACTTGCCGGCGAAGGTGCCGTCCTGAATGTCGGAGAGGACGGCGCGCATACGGGCCTTTGTCTCCTCGTGGGGAATGACGCGGGGGCCGGAGACGTACTCGCCGTACTCGGCGGTGTCGGAGATGGAGAAGTTCATGGCGCCCACGCCGCCCTTGTTGATGAGGTCGACGATGAGCTTGAGCTCATGGATGCACTCGAAATAGGCGTTCTCGGGCTCATACCCGGCCTCTACCAGAGTCTCGAAGCCGCACTGCATCAGGTCCACCACGCCGCCGCACAGAACGGTCTGCTCACCGAAGAGGTCGGTCTCAGTCTCGTCGTGGAAGGTGGTCTCCATCACTCCGGCGCGGGCGCCGCCTATGCCCGCGATGTACGCCAGAGCAATCTTATAGGCGTTGCCGGTGGCGTTCTGCTCCACAGCGACGAGGCAGGGCACGCCCTTGCCGGCGACATAGGTGGAGCGGACGGTGTGGCCCGGACCCTTGGGAGCCGCCATAAACACGTCCACACCTGCGGGGGGGACAATCTGCTTATAGCGGATATTGAAACCATGGGCAAAGGCCAGGGCCTTCCCCTCAGTGAGGTAGGGGGCGATGTCCTTCTTGTACAGGTCGGCCTGGGCCTCATCGTTGATGAGGATCATGATGATATCGCCCCACTTGGCGGCCTCGGCGGGGGTCATAACCTTGAGACCTTCCTTCTCAGCGGCGGCAATGTTGCGGCTGCCCTCGCGAAGGCCAACGCACACGTCGCAGCCCGAGTCCTTCAGGTTCAGCGCGTGGGCGTGACCCTGAGAGCCATAGCCGATGATGGAGATCTTCTTCCCGTCCAGATAAGAGAGTTCGCAATCCTTTTCGTAGTACATTTTAGCCATGATAAACAACTCCTTCAAATATAGATGACGCTTATCCTACATGATAGCACACGCGGGGAAGAGAAAATGATAACTATGATACAATTGAAAAAATATCGTGCGCAGCGGGGCCTCTACAGTACGTTCTTACTCAGATTGAACTCCGCCTTTTCTTTGTTCTCGTCGCTGATGGTATATGCGCCCCGCTCCAACGCCACGATGCCGGTGCGCACCAACTCCAGGATGCCGAATGCCTCCAGTAGCTTTTGCATGGCGTCGGCTTTGCTCTCGTCCCCTATGAGGGCCAAGGTGAGGGAGACGATGGACACGTCGATGATGGACGCCCTGAAGATGTTGGCGATCTGGATGACCTCGTTGCGCACGTCGGCAGTTTCGGCCTTCACCTTGAACATGACGAGCTCCCGGCGGATGCTCCGCTCGGGCAGCAGCTCCTGCACCGAGTAGACGGGAAAAAGCTTCCTGAGCTGGTTCATGATCTGCCCGGTCATGGCGTCGTCGCTCAATAGCTCGATGGTGATACGGGAGACCTGGGGGTCGTCGGTGGTACCCACGGCCAGAGATTCGATGTTATACCCCTTCCGGGAGAAGAGCCGTGACACCTGGCTGAGCACGCCGGGGGCGTTTTCCACCAGGACGGAGAGGGTGCGGCGGGTGATCGCAGTTTCCTTCATGTCATCGCCCCCTTAATCCAGTAAGAAATTGATGGTGTTGGCTCCGCCGGGTACCATGGGATGGACCATCGCGTCCTTGTCGATGGCGCAGTCCACCACCCAGGGCTGCCCTGAGGCAACCGCCTCGGTGAGGATAGCCTCCAGCTCGCGCTGTGTGGAGCAGCGCGCCCCCCTGATGCCGTAAGCGTCGGCCAGCTTGACGAAGTCAGGGCCGCGGTCCAAATCAGTCTGGGAGTACCGCTCACCATAGATGAGGTGCTGCCACTGGCGCACCATGCCCAGCGTGCGGTTGTTAAAAAGGATGATGATCACCGGGATGTGGTAGTGCTCCACGGTGGCCAGCTCGTGGCAGTTCATGCGGAAGCACCCGTCGCCGGTGCAGAGGAAGACGGGAGTGTCCGGATTGCCCGTCTTGGCCCCCATGGCGGCCCCCAGACCAAAGCCCATAGTGCCAAAGCCTCCGGAGGTAATGAGCTGGCCCGGCCGATCGAAGTGGTAGTACTGGGCCGACCACATCTGGTGCTGGCCCACGTCGGTGGCAACGATAGCCCCGGGGGAGACCTTCTGAATGGTCTCCAGCACCTCGTTGGGGGAGAGTTTCTCCGGGTCACGCTCCAGCGGGACCTCCCCGTGGGAGAAGACCCACTCCTTCCACTCTGCATAGTCGTGGGCGGGGAGCTTCTCGTTGATAAGCTCCAGCACCCTCCGGGCGTCGCCGATGATGTGGTGGTCGGTCTGCACGTTCTTGTCGATCTCAGCCCGGTCGATGTCGATCTGGACAATCTTGGCGTTGTGGGCAAAGCTCTTGGGATTGGTTGCCACCCGGTCGGAGAACCGGCAGCCGATGGCGATAAGCAGGTCGCACTGGTCGCAGGCCGAGTTGGACGCATGGGAGCCGTGCATCCCGATCATGCCGGTGAACAGGGGATGGTTCCCCGGGCAGGCACCGCCGCCCATGATGGTGGAGGCCACCGGGGCGTTCAGGCGCTCAAAGAACTTTCTAAACTCCGGCACCGCCCCCTTGGAACGGATCACGCCGCCGCCCACCAGCACCAGGGGCTTTTCCGCCCTCTCAATCATGGCGAGGAGAGCGTCGATATCCCCGTGGTCCGGCTCGGGGGTGCGCAAATCGTGGGACGCCCGGCGCAGCATGGAGGCGAGGCGCCCGTGCTTGCCATGCTCGCCGCGGGGGAGAAACTCATAGTCCGCTTGGTCGTAGGTCACATTTTTGAGAATGTCGATGAGGACGGGCCCCGGACGCCCGGACCGGGCGATGGCGAAGGCCTCCCGCATCACGTCGGCCAGATCCTCCGCGCGGCGCACCAGGTAGTTGCACTTGGTGATTGGCATGGAGATGCCGGTGATGTCCACCTCCTGAAAGGAGTCCTTGCCGATGAGATGCTCCGCCACGTTCACCGTGATGAAAACGACCGGGGAGGAGTCGTAGTACGCGGTGGCAATGCCCGTGACCAGATTTGTGGCCCCGGGGCCGCTGGTGGCAAAGCACACGCCCACCTTCCCGGTGCTGCGGGCGTACCCGTCGGCGGCGTGGGAGGCGCCCTGCTCGTGGGCGGTGAGGATGTGGTGGATCTTGTCCTTGTAGCCGTGGAGCTCCAGCTCGTCATAAATATTCAGGATGGTGCCGCCGGGGTAGCCAAATACCGTGTCCACCCCCTGCTCGAGCAGGCATTCCATCAGTATCTGGGGACTTTTCATTTTCATATGCGCGCGCCTCCTTTTTTCAAGAAACAAAAAGAGCATGACCCCTCGTCCGATTAGGACGAAGTCATGCTCCGTGGTACCACCTAACTTCGCAGGCAGACTGCCTGCGCGCTCAAGCCCGGTAACGGCGGGATGCCGTCTCCCCTTAATAGAAATCCGTTCAGGAGAGCTGCTCGTGGGCGACGTTCCTGCCGCGGCTCACGGGGATTTTCACCAGCCATCCCCTCTCTGCGCTTGCGCCGAAGCCATATTACCCAGTCATCGCGTTTGAAAGATATTAACAAATATAATAACCCGTCTGCCAGCGTTTGTCAATTGGAAAAATTGAGACCGAAGTAGCGTCTTTACTGGACTTTTTTGTCGGGTCTGCATATAATGTACCTATTGCGGAGGAGGTGAGGACATGCTCCACAGGATTTATGGCGGGGTCCGTTTCCCGGGACGAAAACGTGCTACCGCCGCCCTGCCCAGCGTCCCCATGGCGTCGCCCCCAGCTCGGGTGGCCCTGGCGGTGACCGTTCCCCAGGTGGCGGTGGGGGACCATGTGCTCCTGGGCGAGCGCATCTGCGCGCCCCAAGGCAGCCATGGCGCGGTGCACGCCAGCGTCTCAGGCATGGTGGCCGCCATCGAGCCCCATATCCAGCTCGATGGGAGCGAGGCGCTCTGCGTCATTATCGAAAACGATGCGCTGGACACTCCGGCCAGGCTGGGGGTGCGCGCCCCGGCTGAGGCCGTGCCCGGCTCCCTGGAGGCGTCCCAGATCCGGGCCGCGGTGGCCTGGGCGGGTATTGCGGGTATGGGCGGGGCGGCCTTCCCCACCGGCATCAAGCTGGGGAAAGCTCAGGGCAAGGTACATACATTGATCATCAACGGCTGCGAGGGGGAGAGCTACCTCACCGCCGACCACCGCCTCATGCTGGAGCGGACCGAGGATGTGCTCACCGGGGCCCGCCTTTTGGCCCGGGTTCTGGGCCTGAAGAGCACCGTCATCGCCGTGGAGAGCAACAAGTATGATGCGATTACCGCCCTGCGCTCTCTCCTCCCCCTCCGGGGCGGGGACCTGGAGGTTCGTGTCCTGCCCACCCGCTACCCCCAGGGGTCTGAGCGGCAGCTCATTCAGCGCCTAGCGGGAAAGGAGGTACCGCCGGGAGTCTTCCCCCTGGACATGGGGTACGCCGTCTTCAATGTGGCCACCGCAGCCGCCGTCACCGACGCAGTGTACAGCGGAAAACCGGTGACCCACCGCATCATCACGGTCACCGGCGGCGCGGTGCGCAAGCCCAAGAATCTGATCGTCCCCCTGGGCACCCCTGTTTCCGACCTCATTCGGGAGGCGGGGGGGCTCTCGGGCCACGCCGAGCGGGTGGTGGCGGGGGGCGGTATGATGGGCCACGCCCAATGGGACCTGCGCGCATCCGTCACCCAGGGCACTGGAGCAGTGGTGGCGATGAAACGCAGGGAAGTGGGCCCCGCCGGCGGACCGGAGGGCCCCTGCATCCGCTGCGGGAAGTGCCTGGAGGTCTGCCCTCTGAGGCTGGAGCCAGTGTATTTAAGTCTCTACGCCCGCGCCGGTAATACCCGTGAGCTTGCCCGGCTGAGGGTGAATGACTGCATGGAGTGCGGGGCCTGCGCCTACGCCTGCCCCGCCCACGTTACCCTGTTGGAGGATATCAAAAAGGGAAAACAGCGGCTCCGCGTGGGCGCGGAGCCGGGGGAGGGAGAGCGCTATGGCTGAGTCGAGTGAGCGCCGCCGGGAGTCCGGTTTTCACCAGGGGAGCGCTCCCCACATGGCGGGGCGGGAGAGCACACGCGGCTATATGCTGGACGTGCTGGTCGCTCTGGCCCCCAGCCTTCTGCTCTCCGGACTCTACCTCTTTGGGTACCGGGCCTTTCTCGTGGCGGGGGTGTCGGTGGCCGGGTGCCTGGCCTTTGAGTGCCTCTATTGTCTCTTAACAAAAAAGCCCCAGACCATTGGCGACGGCTCCGCCGTCATCACCGGAATACTGCTGGCCTTTTGTCTGCCCGTAACTGTTCCATTAGGAGCAGTATTGGTGGGAGATTTCTTTGCCATCATCGTGGTAAAGTCCCTCTTCGGCGGCCTGGGGAAAAACTTTATGAACCCTGCGCTGGCCGGGCGGGTCTTCCTCTTTTCTTTCCCCATTGCGGTAACCGCCTTTTCCGCCGTGCGGGACTGGTCGGGCTGGCAGGCGGGGGTGGACGCCGTCTCGGCCGCCACACCGCTGGAGGCCCTGCGGGTCGGCACCCTTCCGGACTTCAGCCTCCTGGAGCTCTTTACCGGCGTCAGGGGCGGCAGCCTTGGGGAGGCTTCGGCGGCCCTTTTGCTCCTGGGGGGCGTGTACCTCGTTTTACGCGGCGTTATCCAGCCCCGCATCCCTCTCGCCTTCCTGGGAACGGTGGCGGTACTGACCTATTTATTCCCACCGGCGGGGCTGGCGGCCGCGGACTGGATGCTCTATCAGCTCCTCAGCGGCGGATTGGTACTGGGGGCGGTCTTCATGGCCCCCGACCCGGTCACCAGCCCTGTCACTGGCACCGGCCAGGTTCTCTACGGGATCGGATGTGGAGTGCTCACCGTTTTCCTGCGGTATTATGGTGCTTACCCGGAGGGGGTGGCCTTCGCCATACTTATTATGAACGCCTGCGCCTGGGGCCTGGATCGGTTGATTCCTCGCCGGGGCTTTGGGCAGACGTGGAGGGAGAGGTGGGGCCGGTGAAAAAGGAAAAGTCGAAGGCCTGGCTGGAGCTTCGCCAAAACGCCCCCGAGATGGCCAAGGCAGGGCTAAGAAACGCCGGGCGATGGCTGGGGGAGAGGTTCGCCTTGGAGCCAGCGCGGGCCCTCGGGGTGCTGCGGGAGGGGCTTACGCGCCACGCCCCCAAGCTGGCGCTGGCGCTGGTGCTGTGCGCGGCTTTGCCGGTGACCGCCTCCCTCAAGGCGAGCCTCGGGATGGGGCTGGCCTCCACGGTGGTGCTCCTGCTGTCGAGCATGGTGGTGGCCCTCCTGCCGGGGCACCTTCCCCAGCGGACGCGCTGCATCGTCAATTTTGTTCTAGCCGCGGTCCTTGCGGCCGCGGCAGCCCTCTTCGTACAAGAGCGCTTTCCCGCCGCTGGGTCGGGGATAGGCGGCGCGCTCCCCCTTGTCGCGGTCAACTGCCTCCTTCTGGCCCGTGCGGAGGGTTTCGCCGCCGGGCTTACCCCGAGCTACGCGGCGCTGGACGGGCTGTCCGCCGGGCTGGAGCTCACCCTGGCCCTGGGGACTCTGGGGTCATTCAGGGAGCTCCTGGGCGGGGGAACGCTATGGGGGAAGGCCCTCTTCGGGCCGAGCCTCCAACCTGTTCTCCTGCTGGCAACCCCCTGCGGAGGACTTCTCCTGCTTGGGGCCATCGCTGCCGGGGCGCGCTGGCTGCGGGGTAAAATAGTGGGAAGGTGGCGGCGGGTATGAAGATGACCGAGCTTGTTGCTCTGGCCCTGGCTGCTATCGTGGTGGAAAATTTTGTGCTGATAAAGTGGTTAGACATCCCACCCTTCCTGGGAGGAGAGAAACGGCGCGGGGCCATTCTGGGGCAGGGGTTGCTGGTCACGCTGGCCTTGGGCCTCGGATCCGCTCTCACCTGGGTGGTGGACGTCGCCCTCCTGACCCCCTTGGGTCTTATGTATCTGCGCCCGGCAGTCTGCCTTCTGCTGGTTGCCGGGCTGGTCTATGGTGCGGGGCCGCTCGTGCGCGGGCGCCTGCCAGAGCGCTGGGCGGAGCTGGGCGTCTACCTGCCTTTGGCCGCCGCCAACGGCGCGGCGCTGGGCGCGGCCCTCTGGAGTATGGGGACGGCGTTTAGCTTCGGAACGGCGGCGGCTTACGGCATGTTGGCGGGGGTGGGCTTTACCGCCGCCCTGGCCCTCTTCTCCAGCGTGTGGGAGCGGCTGGAGTTTTCTCGCCCGCCCAGGAGCTTTGAGGGTTTTCCCATCGCCCTGGTGGCAGCGGGGTTGCTGGTCCTGGCCCTCCTGGGTTTCACTGGGGTGCGGGTGTGGTAACAGGCGGCGGCCCCGACATTGCTATAATAGGTCTGCGGATACGACAACATAAAAAGCAAGAGACGCCCTCAGGGCGTCTCTTGCTTTTAATCCTTACTGCGTGCAGCTAGCGCCATGGTTGCCAAGCTGGAAGGAGGCACATTCGGTGGCCTCGCTGTTGGCGACGTCGGACTTGGTGCAGCCCACCTTGATCTCGTTCAGGGTGCAGGAATTCTGAGCGCCAGCGTGGTAGGAGCAACTGGCGACGGAGCATTTGATGCTGGGATTTGCGTTCATAGGACAATTCCTCCTTCAGAAGTGAGTGGTCAATCTTGGCCTCTCTTAGTATCTGTCCTGGAGGGGAAACTATTCGCTCCGACCTGGGACGCGCCGGCGGGGATTTCCGGCTCGTCCGGCAGGACCTGGGGGATGAACCGCCGGGCAAACCGGCCCTTGCCACGATTTTTTACATAAAAATAGCCGATAATAGAGAAGACCACCGCACCGATGAAGTTGACGAAGAGGTCCTTCATGGTGTCCATAATGCCTACGTCCAGATACCCGCCCACGCCCAGGGCGTGCTGGGTTCCGTCCGCTGTTACCACGATGACGTCAGTTATGTTCTGGATTCCGGTCGGCACGTTGCCCCCCGCGGGGTCCAGCATGACGGAGGAGATGGTGTGCAGGACCGTGTCCTTCTGCATATCCAGGTGGAAGAACATGTCCATCGTCCACTCGAAAAACTCCCACAGCACGCCGATGGTCATTGAGAAACAGAAGGCCACGATGGCGAGGTAGAGCGGGGAGAGGGTAAAGGAAAAGTGGTCGTCACGGTTCAAGATATCCAGCAGGGAGAACCCGATGGCGGCGCAGAGGAAACCGTTCATGGTGTGGAGCATGGTGTCCCAATAGGGGAAGTGGATGTAGTAGGCCCGGATCTCGCCCAGAATCTCGGCGGCGTAAATAAAGAGGAGGATGATAATCTCCAGCGTGTCGGGCAGGTCGATGCGGATGGTACGCTCGATAAAGCTGGGCACCAGAAAGAGGATCAGCGTGAGGATACATAGGAAGACGTTTTCAAAGTTGCCGTTAAAGAACTGGGCCACCATGACGACGACCACCAGCACCCGCAGGATCGTATAGGTCGCGGCCAAGCTCATGTTCTCCCGTGCCTGCTCTCGGAAGGTCTTGTGGAATCTGCCGGGCGCGTCGGGATCCTTGCGCGTTCTCACAGGGCCTCACCTCCCGGCGGGAGCTGCTCGGCGGCGTGTTTTACATAGCTCAGTGCGCTGTGACGGTTGGCCTCCAGCTCCTCCCCCCGCAGAGGGCGCACCACTTTTGCTGGGGAGCCCATAGCCAGCATCCCGGGAGGAATGACGGTCCCCTGGGTTACCAGCGCGCCGGCTGCCACCATGGCCCCGGCCCCGATGACGCAGCCATTTAAGAGGATGGCACCCATGCCGATGAGAGCGCCGTTCTCCACCGTGCAGCCATGGAGAATGGCGCGGTGTCCTACAGTGACGCGCTCTCCCACGATCACGGGGTGGCCGGGAGAGACGTGAACCACCGAGTTGTCCTGAATATTGCTGTCCGCTCCGATTTGGATGGGGCCTTCGTCAGCCCGCAGCACCGCGCCGAACCATACGCTGGCGTGATTTCCCAGGGTAACGTCCCCCACCAGGTCGGCGCTTTCCGCAACGCGGGCGGCCTCGCCCAGGACGGGGCGCATATCGCCGATCGCTTTTATCATAAAACTCACATCCCATCGGCAATATTATAACGGATGGGTTGAAAATGCACAAGGGAATCATCGTAAACGGTAAAGTGCATCTGAGAATTGTAGGATGCCGAATAGAGATAAAAGATTGGCCGGGTGGTGCTTTCCAATTTTCAGACAAACCCTACGGCGGGCGGGGGAATCTCATGGCGTTGCGCGCATAGAATAGGGGAGGAGGTGAGCGCAAATTGAATTTGAAAAACAACAAGATCACCGTTGGGGAGCTGTTGGATGACCCGGCTGCCAAAGCCATCTTCCAGCGGAGGTTCCCCATGGTGATGAAACACCCGCTCGTGGGTGCGTCCCGTACTGTTACCCTGGAGCAGCTGGTAAGCTTCGCGGGGGCGTACTTACCCAAGGGGGTAATTGAGGATACCCTGAAGGAGCTGAAGGGGTTGTAGGGGGGACGCCTCCAGCTATGCCGGGAGAGCTTGGAAAGGGAAAGCGGGCCGGGATTATACTAAAAATGTGTCGTCGGCACATTTTTTCAGTGCTGCAGAGGGCTGGGAAAAATACCAGGGGCTTTCGGCCCCTGGACCCCGGGGGACAAGTTGCTCCAGCTCCTTTAGCCCGGCAGGAGCCTATGGCAGCCACGCGCCAAGGGCGTTGCGCCCTATAAGGGCCGGGTCTCTTTGTGGGGGAGGCGGCGGTACCAGAGGAGGGCGCGGGTATCCTTCTCCCGCCGGAGGACATAGAGGGTGAAGGTCACGTCCAGGGCCAGGAAGAGGGCTGCGGGGAGGGTGAGCCAGTAGGGGATCATAGCCACCAGTTGGATCGCGAGAGGCTCTATCCCATATACCAGCCCCAGGGCCAGCAGCCCCCACAGGGCGGTGAAGAGCAGGCAGACCTGCCCGCCGATATTGAAGGGCAGGTGGCGGTAGTCCCAAAAACGGACCTTTGCCACGCGCTCATAAAAGAGGCCCATCAGAAACTCCGCCGCCGTGGCGGTGAGCCCACCGCAGAGGAAGAGAAGCAGAGGCCTTTCCCGCACCGCCGGGGGGAGGAGCAAAACCAGGAGAGCGCCAAAGCCGTACACCGGACAGAGGGGCAGGAAGTAGAGGCACTTCCTGTCCTTCTTCGGGTTGTGAATGGCTCTGGCGAAGAGAACCTCCAGCACGAAGCCGAGAAAGCTGTAAATCAGGAAAAGCCAAAAATAATCTGTCAAAACGCCGCCACCTCCTTTTTGTTAGGATGGGCGGCGTTTTCAAAATCATGCGGCGAAGATTCTGGCAAAAAGTCGGGCTCTTTTGGATAATGTACATGAAAAAGAGAGAAAGGTGGAAAAATGTCAAATGTCCTATTGCCGGGGAACGCGTATTATGGTATGATATTTCGAAAAAAATAAGCGGACGAATGGCCAAGACCCATTATGGGATAAAAGATGGGGGAATGTGGAGATGCGGCATTTAGTCGATTTTGGGGATTTGCCTCGGGCGGAGTGGGATGAGCTGTACGATCGGTGCAGTGATATCATTGACCACCCCGCCCATTTTATGGACACCTGCCGTGGGCGGGTGATGGCGAGCCTGTTCTATGAGCCGTCCACCCGGACCAATTTTTCCTTCCAGACCGCCATGCTGCGGGTGGGGGGAAGCGTCTTTGGTTTTGCGGACCCCAAGTCTTCCTCGGTGGCGAAGGGAGAGACATTAAAGGACACCATCAAGATGGTCTCCGGTTACGCCGACGTAGTGGTTATGCGCAATCCCCGCGAGGGGGCGGCCAAGGCCGCGTCCCTTTACTCCGACGTTCCCATCATCAACGCGGGGGACGGCGGGCACATGCACCCCACCCAGACCATGGCGGATCTGACCACCATAACCCGCCTGCGGGGCGGGGTGGACGGCCTGTCCGTGGGCTTGTGCGGCGATCTGAAGAATGGACGAACCGTTCACTCCCTTATCAAGGCCATGGCGAAATTTAAGGACATCAAATTCTACCTTATCGCCCCCCGGGAGCTGGCGGTGCCCGAGTATATGCGCTCCTTTATGCGGGAGAACAATATGTGGTTTGTGGAGGTCACGGGCCTGGATGCAGTCATGCCCCAGCTGGACGTGCTGTACATGACCCGCATCCAGAAGGAACGGTTCGCCGACCCGCTGGAGTATGAGCGGTGCCGGGGCGTGTACGTCCTCACCCGGCGGAAGCTGGAGCGGGCGCGGGAGGAGCTGCTGGTGATGCACCCCCTGCCCCGGGTGGATGAGATCGCCATTGATGTGGACGACGACCCCAGGGCGGTCTACTTCGAGCAGGCGCGGTACGGAATGTTTGCCCGTATGGCGTTGCTGACGGACCTTGCAAACCAGCCCCGCATTGACCCAGGCGTGGTGGAGATCGGTACGAAGCCGGTGTGCCACAACCCCAACTGCATTACCCAGACCGACCTGTACCTCCCGCCCCTGGTCAAAAAGAACGGCGGCTTGGATTGCTGCGCTTTCTGCGACGCGGAGTTGGGGTAGAGAGAGGAAGAGGGAAACAGCCCCCGGAGGGGGCTGTTTTTTGTTTCTTAAGGGGGATGTGACCGGGTAAGGGCATCGGCCCTACGAGGGGGGAACGAGTAGGCGGCGGGGGCGAAAAAACCCCCAAGGGACGCCGGGGGCGTCCCTTGGGGGTAAGAGAGGAGAGGTTATTTCTTCTCCTTGGAGGAGGTGATGTTGACGGAGGAGGATTTGCGCTTGACGTAGCCCTTTCGGACCACCAGGACCTCGATGGCGATGAGCGCGGCGAGGACCAGGACGTCGAGGGCAATTGCGGCGATCTGCCAGCCCTGGGGCCCGGTCTTGAGATTCTCAGGCGCGTAAGCGCGGGAGTTGGCGGTGGTATACAGGATGTTCTTGCTGGCCTGACGCATGGCGAGGACGGAGGTGGCACTGGTGGTGTCATGGACGTTATTGGTCACCACATCCATGGGGGCAAGGCAGGCGTCGTTGCCGTTGCGGATAGCGATTTCGGCGTCCATATACGCGCCGCCGCCGAAGTAGTCGGTCAGGACAAAGCCGCGGAAACCCCACTCGTCACGCAGGACGGTGTTAAGCAGGTCCGAGCAGGCTCCAGCCCACTGGTTGCCGATGTAGTTGAAGGCGGACATGATGGCCTTGGCGCCGCCTTCCTTGACGGAGATTTCAAAGGGCTTGAGGTAGATTTCGCGAATGGCCTGTTCCGTGGACCAGGTGCAGAGCATATCGCCGCGGCTTGTCTCCTGGTCGTTGAGGGCGAAGTGCTTAAGGTAGGCGTATACGCCGTGTTCCTCCGCGCCAATGACGGCGCTGGCGGCCATCTTGCCGGCCAGTAGACCGTCCTCGGAGTAATACTCGAAGTTGCGCCCGGAGAAGGCGGAGCGGTGGGTATTCATGGCGGGGGCGTACCAGCCGGAGACCTCCATCTCGTCAGCCATCTTGCCTATGCTCTCGCCAAACGCCAGAGCAAGGTCGGTGTTCCAGGTGGCTGCGATCATGGTGGCCGCGGGGAAACCGATGGAGCTGGTTCCGGTGAAGTTATTGTTGATGGAGGCGGGGCCGTCGCAGTCCACGGTTTGGACCTTGCCCACGGAGGTGGCGGGCGCGGTCTGGTAGCCACCCAGGGAGATGAGGCTGTTCATGTCGGCGATGGTGAGTTGGTCCAGCAGGGCGTCCCACTGGGAGTCGTCATAGCTCTTGCCCCGCAGGTCGGATAGAGTCAGGCCGTTTTTCGCGCCGGTGGTGGGCATAACGTCGCTGGGGTTGTTATGGTCCTCGGGGACATAGTTCATGTTGTTGTAGAAGGTGGACTTATACTCCTCGGGCATGGAGAGGTCAGTGGGCGCGGCGGTAGCCTGTGCGTAATTGGCGAAACCGTCGGCACGAGAGAGGTAGGTTGCGTTGCCCTCGTCGCTGTCGAAGTGGTTGACGGCGGCCACCGCGTCGGTGGATCGGGCGTTGCCCTCGCCATAGGTGACGGTGCCATTGACAACGTAAGTCTTCTCGTCCAGGACGGTGTGGGAATCACCATTGATGGAGATGACGTAGTTGCCTCTCTCCAGCACGTAGCTGCCCGCGCCGTAGGCGTCATAGGAGGCCATATCCTCGGCGTTGAAGGTTATGGTGATGGTCTGGGAAGCGCCGGGTTCAAGCAGGTCGGTTTTGTCGAAAGCAACCAGGTTGGCCGTGGCTTTCTCGATGCCGCCGTTGGTGTAGGGGGGGTTATAGTAGACCTGAACCACATCCTTCCCAGCCGCATTACCGGTGTTAGTGACGGTCACGTCGAAAGAGAGGACACCGCCGTTATCGGAGATGGGGCCCATCTTCTGAGTAAAGGTGGTGTAGCTCAGGCCGTAGCCGAAGGGGTACTGCACGGTGGCGTCGTAGTCAAACCCGGCCTGGCCCTCGGCGTAAGCGGTCTCGTAGTACTTGTAACCCAGGTAGATACCCTCCACATAGTTGACGAAGGAGGGGATGGTGGTGGTCGTCGCGCCGGAGCGCCAGTCGGAGGCCACATAGGCCAGGTCGTCCATATTGTCATAGAGGGTGCTGCCGAAGTTGTTATAGTTCGGAGTTTTTGTCAGGTCCTTGACAAAAGTGTCCACCGTCTTGCCGGAGGGGTTGACGGTGCCGTTGAGGATCTGGCCCAAAGCGGTGAAACCGGTCTGGCCGGGGCCTGCGAACCAGATGGCGGCCTTGATGGAGTCGTACTCATCCAGGAAACCGAGCTCCATGGCGTTGGCAGCGTTGACAATGACAATGACCTTATCATAGTCGCTGGTGACACGGTCGAGCATTGCCTGCTCCCGATTGCTCAGCTCCAGATAGTGCTTGGAGGCGTCCAGGTCGTCGGTGTTGGAACTATAGCGCACGCCGGAGGAGCCGAAGGTGCCGCCGTCCACAAAGGTGTCGTCAGAGCTCAGGCTGGTAGGCAGGTCGGCACCTTCTCCGCCGGAGCGGGCAATAAAGACCACAGCGGTGTCGGAATAGTTTTTGGCGGAGTTGAAAATGTCGGCGGACTCATACTCGGCGATGGTGGGTTCGGGAACGGTCCAGTCCTGGCCCCACATGCCCACGGTGGGGCGGGTGGCGCGGTAGCCGTTATAGAAATCGACCAGATCCTGGTTCACCTCGAAACCGACGGCTTTCAGGCTGTCCAGAAGGGTGACGGTCTCATAGGCGTCCGAAAGGCCGCCGGAGCCGGTGCCGCCGTAGACTGGGTTGGTGGAGGACCAGCCAAAGACGTTGAGTTTCATGCCGCTACTGAGGGGTAGGGCGTTATTGTCATTTTTCAGGAGAACCATGCCCTCAGCGGCGATGTCGGAGCCCAAGGCCTCGGCCTCCGCAGCGCTCTCCGCCGAGATGGAGCCGTTGCCGGTGGCAAGAGAGATGAGGGTGTTCATGGGGCCGAAAGCGATCAGGTTGACCACGATCACCAGGGTGAGCACCATGGCAATGCCGGCCTGCGTGCGAATGAGGTACTTCTTGGATTTGGAGAGCTTGATACAGGCAATCATCGAGATGACGCCCAACACGATGACGATTCCGAGCGCAATGAGGTAGGGTGCGCAGGATTGGAGCACGCTGATGACGTCGTTCATGTTGATAGATAACATCTTTCTTCCTCCCTATTTCCTTCATGATGCTGGTGTGCACGGGCACAAATCTGCCGCAAAAAAATGTGCCCCAGCACGTTGCACATTTATTAAATCAATTCCTGCAGTCATCTTCAACAATCGGATGCACGACTGGCTGTTTTTCTTTCATATTCCGCACAAAGAGGGGGGACGGCATTCCGTCCCCCTTACGCTGGCTCCCGGCTTACGTTTCCGGGATAAGGATGTTCAGGCTGAAGCGGCCGGGGGACTGGTCGATGGTCAGGTTGCCGCCATACTTCTCGGCGATGAGCTGGATGCTCTTGAGGCCGAAACCGTGGTACCCGTTGTCCTCCTTGGTGGTGGCAGGAAGACCGTCCCGGAGGGGAACGGGGGTCTCACAGTAGTTCTCTATGCAGATCTTCATAAGCTTGTCCCGGCCCTGAACGTTCAGGCTGATGATTCGCTTTTCCTCGTCCTCCACCCGGGCTACCGCCTCGATGGCGTTGTCCAGGGCGTTGCCGAAGAGTGAGTGGATGTCCACCGCGTCCATGAAAGAGAGCTTGGCCTGGTCCACGATGCAGGTGAAATTAATTTTCCGGCTCTCGCATAGAAGACTCTTCTCGGTGAGGACGATATCAAGGGCCTGGTTCCCGGTCTTGACCACCGAGTCGTAGATCATAACGGCCTTTTCAATCTCCCGGATGCTTTTTTCCTGTTCGTGCTTGTCCTCCATAGTGCGAAGGGCAGCAATCTGATGCTTTAGATCGTGGCACTTGATGTTGATGAGCTCGATATTTTCCCGTGAAAGGGTCTGCTGTTTCTCCTGCATGGCGAGGAGCTGACGGGTTACCTCTCGCTCCCGCTCCAGCCGCGTGCGCTGGAACGCGCCGGACTGGAGCATAAGGAGCATCAGGCAGCAAATGGCCGCGTAGGTGCTGGTGGCGCTGTTCATCAGGCCGGCTCCCGTGGTCCAAAGGTTGAGGAGGTTTACCACGATGATGGTGCTGATGATGAAGCCGGTGAGGAAGATATTGTTTACGTTAACGCTCTCATTGCGGCGGTATCGCCTCACCAGCAGGAGGTAGGTGGCGAGGAAGACGGCAGCCACGATCAGTAGCCCCATGAGGTAATAGGCCGTGCTGTACGCCCCCTGGAAGAGCAGGAGACGAGACAGCTCCCGCAGGTTGTGGGACAGATTCTGCACCACATAGCCCGCTGAGCAGTAGAAGAAAAGGGCGGAAAGGGGCGCGTCGAAACAGAAGAACAGGATAAAAACCGTCAGCAGGAAGAGAGCGGCGTAATTTAAATTGATATACAGGCCCACGAACAGGAAGTGGTGGGTGAAGTAGTCCCGCCATATGGCATTGGGGAGCATGTAGGGGATGAAACACGCCAGCAAGCGAAGGAGAAAGTGCCTGCGCCGCTTGAGTACCGGCAGGCAGAAGAGAAACTCCGCCAGGAAGAGGATCACGTTGAAGGTCAGCAGGTAGGATAAGAGCGAGGACAGGAACGGCTCGTTCATCATTTAATCCCTCCAAAGGCAAGGGTCAGGGCGTTCATAAATTCTTTTTTCTTCGCCCGGCTGATCTTGAGTTCGTCACCGCCTACCCATGCTACATCGTCCTGGATCTGGGTGACGTGGTCCAGATTAACGAGATAGCAGGCGTTGCACAGGGCGAAACCGTGGGGCTCCAGCAGCTCCCGCGCGTGGGTCAGAGAGTCCCAGGTCTCAATGGTTCCCTCCTCCGTGTGGTAAAAGAGCCGGTGCCTGTCAATCTCCAGATAGTAGATATCCGAGATGTTGAGCTGCCGCGCTCCGCTCTTGGTGCCAAGCATGAGCCGGGCGCGCTGTTGGCGGCTGGCGGCGGCCACCGCCTTTTGCAGCTTGAAGGAGAAGGGATAGTAACTCACGGGCTTGACCACGAAGTCAGACGCCTCTACCTCGTAGCCCTTAATTGCGTATTGGGCCATGTTGGTGATGAAGATGAGGATGCTCTTGCTCCCCAGGTCCCTGAGCCGCTTGGCAGCCTCCATGCCGCTCAGGTGCGGCATCTCGATGTCCATCAGCACGATGTCCCAGTCCGGCCCCGCGGAGAGGAAGTCGAGGCCGTCCCGGAAGGTAGTGACCTTGAACTGTTCGCCATTCTCGCGCTCGAACCGCTCGAGGTAGCTCGTCAACTCCTCCGCCATGGCGGCCTCGTCATCCACAACGGCTATTTTCAGCATGTGTTTTCCTCCCGTCCCTTCACGTTTGTGGTATTTGAGAAGAACTATATCATAAAAATTTGTCCGGTGGTAGTACAAAAAAGCGAGCAGTGGCGAGGGGAGGGAGGAGCGAATTTGAGATTTCAGCCGACCTGGACGCAAATAAGTATTGACAAGAATCGGCTCCGTGTGCTATCATTCTAAGGCTGACAATCTCCGCATTGTTGCGCCATGCGGGTGTAGTTCAATGGTAGAATTCCAGCCTTCCAAGCTGGTCGCGTGGGTTCGATTCCCATCACCCGCTCCAGGATGCGGCGGCGCGCTGCGGTCTCCGGGTGAGGAGAGCCAAATTCACCCGGAGACCCGCCTATGCCGTTGTGGAGCTGTCCGGCGGTGCCCTATACGCGCCAATAGCTCAGGTGGATAGAGCAACTGCCTTCTAAGCAGTAGGCCGGGGGTTCGAGTCCCTCTTGGCGTACCAAAAAATTTCTTTTCGCGTCTTCCCCTGATATGGTGGATGTAGTTCAGTTGGTAGAGCACTGGATTGTGGTTCCAGTTGTCGCGGGTTCGAGTCCCGTCATCCACCCCATACAGCTTAAGGCAGAGGGCCGGGGCGTCCGCTCCGGTTCTTTGTTTTAGGACTCCGCAATCATGGGGTGTAGCCAAGTGGTAAGGCACGGGACTTTGACTCCCGCACTCGCTGGTTCGAGTCCAGCCATCCCAGCCAGTTTTTTTCCCGGCAGTCGGGTGTTTTAAAGAAATATGACCTAGTAGCTCAGTTGGTAGAGCAACGCCCTTTTAAGGCGAAGGTCCGGGGTTCGAGTCCCCGCTGGGTCACCAAAAACAAACCCCTGTATTCTCAATGGATACAGGGGTTTTCCCATGCGCTGCAACGGTTCGCGGCATTCTAGTTTTATTATTTATTCATTCTAAAATCTAAAAAATAATAAAAAAATTGCACTCGTGAGACTAAAATTGCACACGGAATTGCACACGCGCCGGGCGGCTATCCGAGTAACTTTTCCTCAAAGTATGCGTCGATTGAGTTTGATACCTCTTCTTGCTTGGAGGACATGGTATGCTGGTAGACGGTCTTTAGCATATTGTTGGTCGCGTGCCCCATACGCTCCATTGCATACTTGTCCGGGATTCCGAGTGCTAGCATGACGGATGCATTTGCATGGCGCAGGTCATGGAATCGATAATGCGGGACGCCAGCACGCTTACATAGGCTGGTAAAGCGACCTCCGATCGATCTGCGCGATAAGGTCACGATGTGTTCGTCTGTCTTCGGCTGGGCTAAAATAAGGGATTTTAGGTACTCTGGTATTTTTATTGTTCGGTTGCCGCTGTAGCTTTTAGTCCCCTTCTCGGTGGGGACCGAATCAATCCCGTCCACGATTGCTTGCTTAATGTGAACAACATCTTTGCCCACGCTGTCCCATGTGAGGCCCAAAATCTCAGACATCCGCAGACCCAGCCAAAGAGCCAGTAAGACGGGCAGCTCCATAATAGTGCCTTTTGCGGTCTGCATAATCTTAATGATGTCCTCACCTGATGGTATCTGCGCATCATAGCGGACTTTTTGCGGCAGAGTGGTGCGCAACACCATGTCCGGTTTGTACTCCGCAAGCGTGGCGCTGAGGAGTCCATGGGCGTTCCGGACGGACTTAGGGGACTTTGTTTTAGCCATATGGTTAATTTCTCGCTGGACCTTCTCTTGTGTCAAATCTTGCAGTCGAGTTGTCATTAAGCCCTGCAAGGCGTTCTCACGAATCCGCTTGTACCCTGCGATAGTGGCCGGCGACAAAACAGCGTCCTTGCTCTCAATATAGCGGTCAATAGCCTGACTAAGTGTAATAGACTTCGGTTGGGTCGCCGCTTCAACCATTTTAGCCTTAATTGCTTTTGCTTTAATGTGCGCAATCTCCGGGTCGTTATCTATAACACTTTTGCGGGCGCCGTCCACAGTTACTTGACAGCGCCATTTGCCGCTTGGCAGCTCCACGGGCTTTGGATCAGATAACTTCCTAGCCTTGCTGCGCGTTTTTTCTTGATCTGTCACTTGCGTGATCCCCCAATCTTTGGTAAGATTAAAGGGTGCTAGGGCTGTCAACTTTAGCACCCTCTAAGCCCGCTCCTGGTGTTAGCGCACCGGGGGCGGGGTTTTGTTTTATGGTAGGTAAAATCACAAATGGCTACCGTTGACTAAAACTCTTGTTTTACCATCGGGACTGACGGTAGTATTTCGTTCTCCTTGGTATGGCGCTTTTTCACCGTTTCTTTTGGCTGTTATCAAAAACGCTTTCGAGCAGTTCCTCTGCTGCGGTGATTACTTTCGTACTCTCCTTAATGACAGCTGAATATGCCGGTGATATCTTATCGTAGGTTTCGGAGTCCTTAGTACGCCGATAACCATAAGCAGCAATATGAAGTTCTACCAGTTGATCCTGTGCATCGGTAAGATAGTTAAACATATAGCGGTCTTCGTTTTTGATTATACGTTTTACCAACAGATCACCAACAGCCGAAACTCCAGCACGGTTCTCATCGAGGCACCGCTCTATAATTTTCTCTAATTGGTCGCTAGCAGTCTCAGAGTCAGCGAGACCTGCATAAATTTTCAAAAACTCTGCATATCTTTGCATGTTTTTTGCAACATTTATGAGCTTGCAATATATGTACATATCTTGAATCGCGACTTTATATTCTGAATCAGTGATATCCTCTTGAGGTATGTCGTTGAGCACCACTGTGCTTGTTGTGTCATCCCATGTAACGTCAAGGCCAAGAGCGCTTGCAATCCCACGGACGGGAAGATAAGTTGTACCATCAATGGCAAATGGCTCTACCGCGTTCCCGTTGGCATCGGTTGGAATCACGCTTTTTCCATCCAATGTAATATTGATCCCTGCATAATCTAGGGTAGCGGTTTTCTGGTAAACCGCAAGAGTGCCGCTAGCTAGAGCGAGAACAAGGGCTGTTACGATAATGCCGGATACGAAATCTTTTAATCTCTCCTTTTTCATGGGGTACACACACTCCTCTTTATTTTACTGCCATCTGGCAGCTATGAAGCATTATGTGATCCATTATGGATTGCATCTTTTACATGGGACGTACCCCATTAAAATCACTTCATCACGGGTTCCGGTGTATTCTCGTTTGTTGCTTTCCTTCATCTGGTCCACGCTGGAGCATGATGGATAATGGAACTTGTAGGTGTTGGTATTAAGAATATAGGTAGTTCCTGCGTTTGCTGAGGTTGCCGGGGTTACCGGTGCGGGGGAAGGAGAGGGAGAGGGATCTTCGTTTTTGCTTGGTACAACACTCTGACCGTATTTACCGTCAGCGGTAGTAAGGTCCAGCGTGTCTACGTTAGTATTTCTTTCAGTGGAAAAAGAGACAGTCTCCCCATCACTGGTACAGATGATAGTTCCCTGCATGTCGGTGCGGTATGTAATCACGTCAGCGTCTCGCAGGCGGCTCAAGGTGGCCTCTGTGGGGTGTCCATAGGTATTTCCTTGTCCAACGCTTATTACGGCGTACTGCGGCATAATTTCGCGCAGGAAAGGATATGTGGTGCTGGTGTCACTACCGTGGTGCCCAACCTTTAAGACGGTGGCTGATAAATCATACCCTGCGCTAAGGATGTCTTGCTCTTCATCTCGCTCGGCGTCACCAGTAAAAAGGAAAGATGTTTTGCCAAAGGTTAGTTTTAAGACGATTGATGTGTTGTTTGGTTCATCGGAGCTATTTATCGGCCCCAGTATATCGAAATAGGAGCTGCCAAATGTATAACGATCACCAGCAGTGGGGACGGTGATTGGGGTATCCCCTAAATACTTTACAAAACTGCGGAATGCCTTTGAATCATAGTCGGTGACAGGACAAAGCGCGGTGTCGGCGCTTGCATAGTTTAGGGCACCGGCCAGCCCGCCAACATGGTCCTCGTGAGCATGAGTGGCAACCACATAATCGAGATGGTCCACGCCTTCGTTTTTGAGGTAGGTATAGATTAAGTCGGAGTCAGCTACGTTACCGCCGTCAATGAGCATCGCATGCCCATCACTCAAAATGAGTGCACTATCGGCCTGTCCCACGTCAATAAAATGGACCTCAAGGCTGGAGCCGTCCAGCAAAGGCACGGGGGCTACAACATCAACAGATGGGGAAGTGGAGATACTCGCGTTTTCCGTGCCCTGCGGAGGAGTAGTAGAAGAGCGCGGGATTGAACTGCTGACTGTTGGCTCCGGTGCTTGCGCTGTTCCACCGCTATCAGAGAAACAGGCAGAAAGCGAGATACATAGTAAAATGCTGAGGGCCAGCGCCAATACTCTTTCTTTCATTCGCAATCCCTCCCCTTGTAGTCGTTTGATATCTTCCTAAAACCTCATATACTCCTCAACATCCATGTTTCCGTATGTATACAGGCAAACCGCCTTTTCCATAAACTCCTGCGTAACGCCAAACCGCTCGGCCAGCTCCCACATCTCGGTGCACCCGTCAGCTACCGCCTCGTCCAGCGCCTCGGCGGTCAGCAGTTTCTTCACGGCCCACTTGTCAGCCCGGTTTTCATGCTTTCGCCTCACGTCCAGCGCGGCGTAGCGGTTATAAAAGCTCCCGGTGAGGCAGTGTCCAAGCTCATGGGCCAGGTGCACCCACTCGTCGGGCCCCGTGCCGATGAGGTCATAGTCTAGCCGCCGCCGCCGAACAGCGCTATCTTAATCGCGTCCTCACTGACGCGCCCGCCCTCTCCGGCGGGCGCTTTTTTCGTTTGCTCAGAACCAGTCGCTAAATAGTCATAGCTCAAACCAAGGCATTCTGCTGCACTCCTAATCTTTTTAGGAGTCGGGTTAAATTTCCCGGTGTTCCACTGTGAGTACGAGGCGGAGGAAATACCACTTTTTTCATAAAAGTCGGCCTTGCTCATGCCGATTTCCGCCAGCCGCATTTCGATTCGCTTAATTATGGCTAAGGTGTCCATATTTTGCACTCCTTAGTTGTACGAAACGACGAACTTAGTAATTGCAAAATTCTAGGCTTGACTTTAACAATAACTTAGTATAGACTAAAGTCATACTTGATAAAGGCAACAAGAATCCTGCCAAACTTAGTTCGGCACTTCGTAAAATATAAGTTTGTTGGCACTTCTTATATTAAGCGAGCCGCGCTAAGTTGTCAAGTAAAACTTAGTATTTGGGGGTGAAAAAATGGGTTTTATTTCCGCAAGAAAGGCGTCCGGGCTGTCTCAGGTGGTCGTGGCGGAACAGCTCGGTGTAACCGATGCGGCGGTATCGATGTGGGAAACCGGAAAAACCAAGCCGAGGACGTCGCTGCTCACTAAGATTGCGGCTTTGTATTGCTGCTCTGTTGATGATTTACTTTCTCCGGATTGCTGCGACCAAGAACACAGCACTACATAACCTGTCCCATAAGACGGACTATTCAAGGGGGAGGAGTCGATTCACACGCCTAAAACACTGTTATCCGCGAAATCCGAAGCTCAGCAGCATCTTGACAGGCTTGTCCGTATGTACGCATCAGCGAACCGCATCAGCATATCCGAGTGCGCCAAGCGGATGAAGTTAGGGCAGGACACGTTATATAGGAGGCTGCGCAATCCAGGGGATTTTACACTGGCCGAACTGTATGCGCTGCGTGCAACCCTCGGGATCCCCCAGGACGAAATGCTGGAGGCAATTCAAAAACGGTTGTGAGATGTCCCGCCAGTGGACAAGCCACCGCAAGGGGGGGTGAAAGGAGGAGAACTAGTGGCGCAAACTGTTGTTATCAAAACAGAGAAAAACGCCGCAAAAATCGTTGTAGACGGCAACGAAATTAGCGACGTTATCTCGTATGTGCTCAGCGAGGACCCGAACGGGGCAAGGCTGACAATCGAAATCTCGATTACGGGGGAGATTGAAGTGCGGCTTTAATGGCGGCAGCAGCAACTTCCTTAGCTATATCACCAAGGGCTTTGATAGAAAATGCTCCAGCTGCCTTAGCGATGTCCTTTGCCTTTTTCCAATTCTTATTCTCTCTAACTGTGTTTAAAAATTCATGCCCTGCAAAGGTGATACTGTTTATCTGCTTTATCGCTGGCATCGTCATTCTAAGCATCTGAACCGTCATCAGGTCTAGGTATCCACCTTCTTCTAATTTAAGGCAGGTGTACCAAAGCTGCTCCTCGCTATAATCAGGAAGCTTGTCTACAAGCATATCAAGAGTCATGTGTTCATGAAATTCGCAGCCTTCTAAGGAGATTAATACGTCTCGTACGCAATCAGCATTTAATTCCATATTCCGGCACTCCCTTTCCTCAGCATCTTACCACATTCAACCTACAAGAAGAGCACCACACAGGTGGACAAGCATAAAAAGGAGGTGTGGAAATCCATGCATATAAACTGGATCGATTGCGGAACTCCAGATATTGAAATCACAGTGGACTTTCCTCACAAGCCTGAATATCCAACTGAGTTTTTGGACGATGGGTAGCGGGTATTTCAAGAAGTCCTTGAAACTTTTCAATAGTCTCTCGGTCTGCGATTTTGATTCTCCCACGGTTCGTTACAACCTGCACTTCATTGACGCAGTTTGCGTTAAAGTCCCTAGGTAACGAAAAATCTATGTATTCATACGCTGCACCATAGCTTTCGATTTCAATTGGGAAATCGGCGCTCTCAACAAAGTGCTCGTAGTATCCCCCCTTAGCATCAATTAGCGCCCTAAAACAATGTGCGACAAAACCTTTTTTTAGGTTTGCCCTGTAGTAAGCTCCGTGCTTAGAAACAAGCTGGACATACATTACCGCAATTGGATTGCTCGATTTGTTCTCGAATGAAAATGCAATAGTAGCATTTAGGAATCTGGAGCTAAAGAACGACTCACCAAACTCTGAGGCGAAGTCGATGGTTACTCTTAAATTCTTGCGACCTTTCCATAGTTCGTTCGCCCAAGACGCAACAGACAACAATAGCCCAACGACCGCAATCACCAATGTTACGATTTCCATATAAAAACACATCCTTTCTCGCCCAGATTCTACCACATTCGCGAGAAGAGGACAAGCACAAAGGAGGTACACAATGCAAGCCTTATCCGCAATACTCGGCCTCTGTTTCTGCCTTGCTGGCGGGGGCATCATGGACAGCCTTGGCCCTGGGTGGTTTTTGTTCTGGGGCGTGGTGATCCTGGGGGGGCAATTAAATTACTGGAGGTGGAGAAATGTTTCAGATCGGAAAGCATCTGACCCGCGAGGAGCGGCGCAGAATCTAGCGCATCCGGGCGAACCTGATCGGCGTCTGCATGATCTTGGCGCTTGTGGCTGCGGGGTTCGTGCTGGGAGTGGGGTGGATGTCGTGAGTACCACAGAGGAAACCAGACGAGCGGCATACTACGAGACCCGTGAAGATGCCAGAACTCGGCGCAAACTGGTATACCAAGCGCTTAAAGACAACGGGCCTATGACGGTGGACGAGCTTGTGTGCTATCTGATCCGCACCGGAGAAATGCGGTCTTACGACCGCGGCTATGTTGCCCCAAGGCTGACGGAACTCAAGAAGGACGGGCTTGTGAAGACAGGCGGTGTCCGAGAGAGCCAGCGCAGCGGTAAGATGACCGCAGTCTTTATGACGGTGGACATAAAAAGGACCGCCCCCGGTGGTAACGACACCGAGAGCGGCAACACAGAAAATAACTCTACAGCAAAGATAGCACAGGAGGGCGGCGATGTCAACATTTGATATTCCTGACCATTACGATGTTGCTTGCGCTCTCCGCACTGGCTACTCTACGTTTTCTCAGCCTGTTACGGACGAGCCTGACAACGATCCGGAACCAAAGTATGACGAATCAACCGTTGACGCCGTATTTGAGGCATTCGATACCGAACTGAAAAAATATCTCTCTGATGATCTACGTACCACCGTATGGAATGCGGTGTCGCGGAAGTTTCCGGGGTGAGGAGGAGCACATGAACATTTTTGAAAAGATATCTGCCATTATGTCGGATATCCAATATCTCGCAAAGGATGACAAGGTCGAGTTTGGAAACACGAAGTACAAGGCGCTTTCGGAAGAGAAGGTAACCTCCATTATGCGGGCCGAATTGCTCAAATATAAGCTTGTGGTGTACCCAATTTCGCAGGCTTCCAACCGTGCCGGATCAATTACCCATGTGGATGTTGTGTACAGAATGGTTAACGTGGATAACCCGGAAGAGTACATAGATATTGCTTCCTGCGGCGACGGAGCGGACAGCCAGGATAAGGGAAGTGGCAAGGCCATGACATATGCCTTTAAGTATATGTGGTTGCGCACTTTTGCCCTCCCAACAGGCGAGGACCCGGACAAGATTTCGAGCGCAGAACTCGACGCGCAGGCGACGTCGCTCTGTGAGGACTGCGGACAAGTCATTAAATCCATCACTAAAAAGGATGGGTTCCCGTGGCCCGTTGAAGATATCGTCGCATACTCCAAGCGTCGTTTTGAGCGCCAATTATGCCCGGATTGCCAAAAGTCAGCCCTTAAGGCTAAAGAGGCATGAAGCTGACCGCAGACAAGGCCCGGTGGTACGAGGACGGAGATGGCTTCTGGCTGGCCTTCCGTACCCGCGATCGCCGTGCAGCGGCGGAACTGTCCGCAGAAATTGATAACAAGCCCTATGACGTAGAGGCGAAGCCACATCGTGAACGGCGCAGTTTGGATGCGAACGCTTATTTCTGGGTGCTGGCAGGCAAGTTATCAGCGGTCATGCAAATACCGCCCAATGATGTGTACAAGCAGTACATACCCAACGTAGGAGGCAACTACGAAGTTATCCCGGTCAAGGACGATAGAATCGAGCACTGGGACAGGATATGGTGCTCTGGTCATGTGGGGCGCTGCACGGACGACCTAGGCCCCTGCCGCAACATACCGGGGTATAACTACATCCGCTCATATTTTAGCTCCAGCGACTACGATACGGCCCAGATGGCGCGGTTGATCGATCTGATTGTGCGGGACTGCAAAGACCAGGGAATCGAAACCCTCACCCCATCCGAGTTGGATCGCATGAAAGGTGAGTGGGGCCGTGGATAGCATCATTCAGGACACCCGCGAGTGCTACATCACTGGTGATACCCAAGGACTACATAAGCACCACATTTACTTTGGCAACCCAGGACGGCGGATCAGCGAGGAGAATGGCTTTTGGGTCTGGCTTCGCTGGGACTGGCACAACGGGGCAGAATACGGAGTTCACTTCAACCGTGACCTTGACTTGCGCCTGAAACGGGAGTGCCAAGAACGGTTTGAGGAAACCAACAGCCGTGAGGAGTTCCGGCGGCTGATAGGTAAAAGCTACTTATAGGAGGGCATTATGCTCAACAAATGTATATTACAGGGGCGCATGACGCGCGATCCTGAGTTAAGACACACCCAAAGCGGGACCCCTGTAGCCTCGTTCTCCATGGCGGTTGACCGTGATATGAAGGACAAGCAGACAGGGGAGAGGGCCACAGACTTTATCGATGTTGTGGCATGGCGGCAGACGGCGGAGTTCGTTTCCAAGTTCTTCACCAAGGGCCGTATGGCCATCGTTGAGGGTCGCTTGCAGGTGCGTGACTGGACGGACAAGGACGGCGGCAAGCGCCGCAGCGCCGAGGTAATCGCTGATAACGTCTACTTTGGCGACTCCAAGCGAGACGGTGAAGGCGGCTGTGGCAATTCCGGCGGAGGTTACGACCGTGGCGGCGGTGGATACCAAAGTTCTGGCGGCGGAGTTGACGTGCCTGGCCCTAATGAAGAGCTTCCCTTTTAAGGGGGCGGCAGCGTGAAACCCATATGGTTTGCCGTGGACTGCAACGTACATACGAACCCAAAGACCAACCGCCTGGCGGAAATGCTCAAACTGGATGTAGATACGACGGTTGGAAAGTTGAGCCGCCTGTGGGCTTGGGCTAAGTCAACGAATAACGAGACCGGGGACATAAGTTTTCTACCAGATCAGGAAATCGCGGATTTGATGCGCTGGAAAAAGAAACCCACTGTGCTTGTCTCCGCTCTGACGGAATGTGGCTTTCTGGATGTTGAAGAAGGTAGCCGGGTGCTCCATGGATGGATAGAGCTAAACGGAGACCTTTGCACCAAACGAAGAAAGGATAAGGAGCGGAAAAGTTGAAAAACTTCCGTGTAATTTCCGTGTAATTTCCGTGTAATTTCCGTGGAATTTCCGCTCGTTTTCCACGCCTACCGTACCATACCATACCTAACCATACCATTTACGAGGGACGGGGGATGTTAACCTTGAGACTTTCAGTAGACGTACAAGCCCCCCCTCCCGTGTTGTGAGGATTCTCATGGAACAAAAGGACATACAGGAACTCTTTACGTACATCAAGGGCAAGCTGCCTAAAGCAAAACCGAAGACGCTTACCCCGCGCATTGCCGCTGCATGGTGCAAAGAAATGGATGGCTACACGCTGGAACAGTTGAAATGCGCGGTAGATGACTGGACAGCACTAAAGCCGTTCTGGCCAGATGCGGACGAGTTGAAGGCGTTGCTTCCACCTCCGCCAGAGAAGAGGACTTTCCCCGGATGGCCTGCATACGGCTACCGGGACGTAGACGACTACCGGGAGCAGATGCAGAGCTTTATACGGCGTAGCCGTGAGGAGGATGCCGCAGATGGTTAAGCTGACGATACCGGGAACCTTACCAAATCTTAACGACTACATAACCGCCGAACGCACCAGCCGCTATAAAGCCGCAGCCATGAAACGCCAAGCCGAGCAAGCGGTAATGCTTGTGGCAAAACGTCACCTCCGAGGTGTGCGGTTTGATAGGCCGGTGACAATGCGCTACACATGGTATGAGCCGAACCGCCGCCGTGACAAGGACAACGTGTCTAGCTTTGGGCGCAAGGTGATACAGGATGCTTTAGTACGGGCTGGCATACTGAAAAACGACGGATGGGCCGAAATAGAGCGCTTTGAGGATAGCTTTGTGGTCGACGCAAAGCACCCCCGCATCGAGGTAGAAATCTATGACGGGAGGCTTGACCCCTCATGAGACGAATCATCGGCACAGCCATAGAGGCTCAACGCAACTAACCAGTAGCGCCCCACGGGGCAGATAACGAGACGTGGCGCTAGAAAACTTTCTTCGCATCCTCGGCCATGGCGACAAGGGCCTCATAGGACTCAGGGGAATGCTTTTGGGCTTTAATCTGGTCCTGCACATATCCGGGCAACTCGTTGAAATAAGCTTCTGCCTTGCGGTCGTGCTGAAAGAGCACGTACATATCACTATAGGTCAGATCCATAATAAATCACCTCGCGGGTAGTTTGCCCGCAAAGAAGAAAAACAAACGGAGCGTGTACACGAAAAGCCGCGCGGCCTCCCTGATCAGGAGGTAAAAATGGAATTGACACACTTATCACTTTTTAGCGGCATCGGCGGCCTTGACATTGCCGCCGAGATGGCGGGATTTGAGACCGTCGGTCAATGCGAGTGGGCGGACTACCCCACAAAAGTGCTGGAAAAGCACTGGCCCGGGCTGCCACGATGGCGGGACATCCGCACACTGACAGGAGAGAGCTTTTATGAGCGAACAGGTTTACGAACAGTTGACGTTATTTCCGGAGGGTTCCCCTGCCAGCCGTTTTCTCTCGCCGGGCAGCGAAGAGGCACGGAGGATGACCGCTACCTCTGGCCAGAAATGCTCCGAGTTGTGTCGGAACTCCGGCCCACTTGGGTTATTGGTGAGAATGTTGCTGGGCTCGTCTCAATGGTCCAGCCCGGCGCGGCTGCTAGAGTGGAAAGCCGAATCATTAACCGCCAGCCGGACGAGGACTTTTATGAGGCGGTACTATCACGACAAGAGGACTTCTTGCTCTTCAACCTCATTGGAGGCCTTGAGCGAATCGGTTACGAGGTCCAACCGCTTATTATTCCGGCTTGTGCCGTTGGAGCCGCCCATCGTAGAGATAGGCTCGCACTTGTGGCCCACAATACGCGCTCACGAAGTAGGGGATTATCAGTACAGCCAAGGAGATCACAGCAAGCCGACACCGACGCTCAGCGGAGCGGTGAAAATGTGGCCGACACCAAAGGCAAGCGATGCAATCATGGGTATGACGGCCAGGACCAGCGGAAGGCCGTTGGAGAAGTCAACGCATTTGCAGGCACAAGTATATGTGGCGGAGATGTTCCCAACACCGACGGCAATGGACAGCAATCCCACTCTTGCCACAAAACTTCGGAAAGACGCATCACCGACCAGATCAATTCTGTTGTCGCAAAAGGTAGCGATGTTTGCAACCCCACAGGCTCTGGACTTTCGGACGGGACAGACCAGCCGCTGGGAGGACGAGAACCGAAGCCGCAACCTCAACGACCAGATGGGCGGCCAGCTCAACCCGGCCTGGGTGGAGTGGCTGATGGGATTCCCGCCTGGATGGACCGATATTGGTTAGAAGAGCCTGATATCCCACGGGTAGCATCCGGAGTGCCTGACCGGGTGGACAAGCTCAAAGCCCTGGGAAACGCCGTGTACTGGCGGCAATTTTACCCCATATTCGCGGGGATTTATGACATTGAGATAGGAGGCCACCATGGAAAACGATAGGGCGCAGAGCGCCGAGGAGATTGTGCGGGGGCTGCGATGCTGGGGTGGGTTAACGACACCGTGCAAGTCGGAATCCGGGGATTGCTATTACATCGCTCACGGATGGCCCGTCCACTGCCGGGAAACAGCGTGTAACGATGCCGCCGATTTGATTGAGACCCAGGCCGCCGAGATAACTGAGCTGCAAGATCAGCTGGGCGCTTGTGGCCAGCAAATCGGATTAATGACATCGGACTACGAAAATCAGCTACGCATCTTAAAGGCCCAGCTCACCGCCTCCCAGCAGCGGGAGAGGGCGGCGCGAAACGAGTTGTGCTTGAAATGTGGGCGTTACCACGAGGCTCACAAGAGTGCCTGCGATGGGTGCAGGTGGACGAAAGGAGAATAAAAATGAATAACTTTAGCAAGGTGCAAACCGTTTATGAATTTACAAACAAGGATTCTGGGAATACGAATGGCGTTTACCATGTCACTTTCAAGGGGTGTGAATATGTGTTCGTCCGCAACGGAAACTCCATCGGAAAGGTCTCGCACTACCTTGGTGAACCCGCAAGTCGTTGTGTCGGCGAAATCCGTGACGATGTAAAGCAAGAGTTTTTGGCACAGCTTGCATTGCAACGCATCACGGGGGAGTGCGCTGGTTGCGACAATTGGAGCGGCTCAGACTGCACACTCGTTGCACCGGACACTGGATGCCCATACGACGGCCCTCAGGAGGCCGGGGAGGGTGAGCGGGATGGATAAGCTCCCTGACCATATTGTCCGATTTGATGTTGTCCGCGTGGAGTACGGCAAAAAGAAAATGTGCCAGTGCCTCAACCCGCACTACGAAATCGATTATCAAAACAGGCTGGTGTATTGCAACGACTGCGGGGCCGTAGTTGACCCGCTTGAAGCCCTCAGTGAGATAGCCCGCCACTATGAGCGCATCGAGGCGCAAACCAAAGAACTGCTGGAACAGCGCCGCCTAATTGCCAATTATCATCCGCGCCGGGTTGTGCTGAAGGAACTTGAAAAGCAATATATCCGAGCCGAACACAATAAGCTCGACCCGACCTGCCCGCACTGCCATAGGCCGTTTCCGCTGGCCGAGTTGCTTAATGTGTCCTGGTGTAACAGCGAGTTCGCGAAACGAATGGAGGCACCCAATGAGTGAATTGAAACCGTGCCCGATCGACGTCATGAAGGTACGTAAGCTGTGCTATGACGGCGCTCTACAGGCCTATGTTGAGGACGAGTACATTTATCTCAAAGACACAGCCAGTGGAGAGGTTGTGTGGATAGGAGATGCACCCGACTGCCGCGCCCAGCCCGACAACGATCCCCTCACCCTGGAGGAGCTGCGGGGGATGCTGGAGCGACTTGAAGAGGAATGCCGACAAGCGGGTGACGGCCACGAGGACTACACCAATGGCTTTCGGTGGGGGCATAGAAACGGGCAGATGGAGTTGCTGAGGCGGATATTGAAAATCAGTGACGGGGCCTGTGAGAGCGACCGCCGCAAGCCGGAAGGAGGCGACCCCCATGCTCAGAGGTGAGCTATTCGCAACCGACATGGTACGGGCGTATCAGGAGGGGCGGAAACTGCACACGGCGAGGCCAGTTAAACCGCAACCTACAACGACGGACTTCAAATGGGCCGAAGATCGGGAGGACATTGACCAGAATAAACTTGCAGCGTACAAGCAAAAGGCCTACCAGAACGTAAAAGTGAGAGCCGAACAAAGCCGGACGTCAAAGCACCGCCCCGGAGACTACATATACTGCCGGGAGACGTGGGCGGAATATGACCGCTTGTACTACAGAGCCTCGGAACCAGACGCCGCAGAACCAATTGAAAACGGAGATGCCAGATGGTTCAAGTGGCGACCCTCCATCCACATGCCCCGCGAGGCGGCACGCCTATTCTTCAGAGTGACAAAGGTAGAGGTCATGCGCCTGGAGGACGTGGACGAGCAGTTTGCACTGGACGATGGATTTGAGCCAAACGACGATTTTAATGATTTTGCAAGAGATCAGGCGCGAGGACTTCGGCATTCTGGGATTCCGGTAGAGGTACATTATTCAACTGCGCTTTCAGAGTTTAAAGATTTTTGGGAGCAGACCTACGGCCCAGATGCCCGCTGGATGTGGGTGTACTGGACGGAACCGTGCAGCAGAGAGGAGGCGATGTGTGATGGCGCAATGCGAAAACTGCAAGAAGTACGATGATTGCAGGGATGGAAGTGGGCTGACTTGGCCTTGCGGTGCGTATCGCCCTATTGTAACCACTAACGCAGACCGCATCCGGGCGATGAGCGATGAGGAGCTGGCAGAAGACAGGGTGGCTGAGTTCAGCGGTCTCGCACCATGCCCGATGTGGGCCGCCATGGACGTACCAGACAAAATGTACCTATCAAAAAATGCCGCGGTAGAGGTTGAGCTGGAATACCTTCGGCAACCAGCAGAGGAGGGGTAGACGATGTACGAAAACCTAATCACGCAAGCCGAGGAAAGAGTAAGACGCGCCGATGAACGATTTGAGGAAACCGGGGAATGGAGGATTGGAGATGCCCGATCCCTAATATCCGAGTTAACCGTAGCGCTGAGAAATGTGGTCAAGGCCCAGCAGGACGGGCGGCTGGTGGTGCTGCCGTGCAAGGTGGGGGATGAGATATTCTCGTTCCGTTGGAGCATCAAAAACGAAAAGCACGAGGTGACCGCAGGGAAAGTAAAAAATGTAAGATACGACACGGCGGACGGCATTGTGACGGTTTCTGACGGAGAGAGGTATTGCATCTGGGGAAAGACCGTCTTCCTCACTCGTTCCGAGGCAGAGGCGGCGCTGGGGGGTAAAGCCGATGAAGTTTAACGGCATTCACTGCCCGAAGTGCGGCAAGCGGCTTAAGCGAAGCGGCAAACACCTCTCCTGCCGGTGCGGATTCAGCTACGCCGAGGAGGATGACAAGTGGACAAAGAAGTTCATCTGGGGGGCGCGTTTTTTCTAATCCGCCGCAAATGATGTAACTACACTTATACGTTCGGCAGGGCCGAAATTTGAAAGGAGACGAAATGATGAAACGCAACTGGACTTATTCTGGGGCAAAAAAACACATCGCCGACGTGAACCGAGGCCGCATACCTTTTGGCCTGACCTTTTGCTCGGCGTGCGACTACCTGAAGATCAAAGTTTCCACCATGCCACGCTTAAATAAAGAAAACCGCCCCGGTTAAGGGGCGGATACCTCCACAAACCATTTATCACCATCGCGCCATAGATAGCGCGTCTTGCCATAGACCCTCACCTCGTAACGTAGCATACCGCCTCCGCCAGACTCAGGGGCGCGATGCTCAACCCGGATGAGCCTGTCGATATCAAACCAGCGATCCGAGTATTCCATCTTGACAGGCGTGGCGATTCCATCGGGCAAAAACTCGACGAGGACTTTGATGTAAACGCGCTTTGGCACAGCCATTTCAATCACCCCTTGCAGTATACCATGCCAAGAAAAAAAGATACATAGGAGGAGACACCATGAAAGCAACCATAAGCGGAGCGAATTTTAACCGGCTGATCGATGCCGTGAAGTATTTTGTGGACAAGAACTGCACCAGGGAGGCGCTTAGGTATATCCAGCTAAGATTTGATCGTGAACTTTGCAAGGTTACTGCGTACGGGGTTGATGGCCACCGAGCCTCAAAAGAGTGCGTCATGTGCCTCACCGTGGATGAGGACTTTACCGCAATGGTGAAAGTGCCGCCCATAAAGGCCAACGGGCAGTTGACCGTTGAAATCAGCCGAGATGACGGGTACGCCTATATAAGCTACGGAGACATCCAATTCCGTACAGCGAAACCAGAGGGGATGCCGTTTGATGTGGAGGATGTCATTAAAAAGGCCGTGGAGCGCACAGACGTTACGCGATTCGGGGCAAACGTGGACTATCTCATGGATGCGCTCAGGAGCCTAAAGACTACCGGCTCTACTGGGAGGCACCCCGTCATCGTAGAGTTTCGTGGGCCGAATGACCCCGTCATCTTGCGGACTGACAAAGATAATCCAAAGATGGTGTTGCCGACGCGCATTAGCTCGAAGGAGTAGCCATGAGACGAATTAACATCCTTGAAATCGCGCTGTATCTGGCCTGTGCGGTCATTCTGGCGGCGGCGTTGCTGTCGCTGGTGGGGAGGTAACGCCATGAGACCAATTGATGCGGATGCGTTGCTTAAAAACTATGGGCTGAAAGATGCGGCCAAGTATGGCGGGAAAGACCGCCACGGGTATGACACCCTCATGCTGTACGAAATCCGGGACATGATTGAGGACGCCCCCACCATCGACCCGGTGAAGCACGGGCGGTGGGTCAGGCCTTATGCATCTGGTACAAAAATTAAAAACCCATACTGTTTTTGCTCTAATTGCGCCCAGTGGGCAAGTCCACGAAAAATGTCGGCCTACTGTCCCTCCTGCGGGGCGAAGATGGACGGTGATGGTGGTGTACCCAAAACAGTATAATGGATTCTCCGAGATTACCGAAGGTTTAATCAGCGTCCATCACACAAATAGCTGGACCATCAAGTTTATATCTAAAACAGCAGCCAAACGGCTCATGCACCAAAAGAAAAAAGAAAGGACAAAGCGATGTGGTGTAAATCACTCGAGACCCTTAACCCTGCAGAAGCAATAAGAGAGGCATTACGAAAGGAAGAAGAAAATATGGCTAACAGAACTAACCCTTGGAACCAGTATGCAAAGAACTACAAAGGCCCCGCAAAAGTGCTTGCGACCATCCTTTTGGTCGTTATCGCCGTCTTGATCATGGTCTCACTCACACGATGAAGGAGAAGCCGGTATGAAAAAATACACACTTGAAATGACAGACGACGGCGGGTTCGTAACTATCACCGCAGAAAACGACGGATTCGCGGCGCTTGAGCTTATCGGACTTTTCGAACACAGAAAAGAAGACATCTTCCGCCAGATGCGCGGAGAAATCCGCCCGGACGTGATTACTCGCAAGGTTGTGAAAGAGGAGGAACCCACAAATGAGTAAACACCTAGACTGGTCACGCATCACGCCTGACGTCGCCGTGTGGTGCAAAACCGAGGAGGAAGAGCTTGCTTTTCTGCTGGCTTGCGAGGAGCGTGGGATTACATGGATATCTGGTAAAAAACCGACAAACGAACTGTTTTTTAATGAGGCTGGTGCGAACCATTATGAAGTTGAGAATAACAGAATATCGTTAGCAGATACGCAAACCGCTACAACCATCCCCTACTCCGACCTCCTGGTGGAGGACGAGCCCGCCCGCTCCCGTCTGGCCGAGATATTGGGCGTGGAGGAAGACGAGGAGTGGACGATCAGGCCCGAACTTGTATGGGATGGAGATGCAGTCTACCGCATACACAACGGACGTCGCCAATACAGGTCAAACGATGATATCTGGCGCGACTGTGCGGCAGAGGCTGATTTTTGGTACATCATCAACCACCCAGAGAGCATCATCCGCAAACCCCGCTTTACCGCTGACGAGGTGGCTATGCTGCGCGTAATGGCGAGCGATGGAGTTACAAAGCTATCAAGGGCTATGGGTGGGGCTTTGACCTGGGAGCGGGAAGGCGCATCTATGACAGGCTATTTGCCCCCAAACATCTTGCCCACTATACTCTACGGCGAGTCCGTGGAGCTTGCGGAGGTGCTGAAATGAGGGAGTACCTATTTCGAGGGAAGCGGCTGGACAACGGCGAGTGGGTGGAGGGGTTTTTGACCAGTGCCAGAACAATAGGCGTTGTATCACCGATTGGGAACTACGGCGAATATGTAATCGACCCCGCCACCGTAGGCCAGTACACGGGGCTTAAGGACAAGCACGGCAAGCGGATTTTCGAGGGGGATGTGCTGCGAAATACATCTAACCCAGCATGGGCGCTGCAACTCGTTAAGTATGGCTACTGTAAAAGCTGGGTCGTTGATGATTTTACCGATAAGCAGGCAAATCCGAAAACGCGCCAAATGAAAAAATGTTGCTATATAACTGCAAGCGATATTATCTACGAGGTCATCGGCAACATCCACAACAACCCCGAACTGCTGGAGGCCACCACATGACGATGATCTGCGAGGGATGTGGCGCGGAGTTTCTAATTGAGATGGGAGGAACTACAGTATGAAAAACTGGATGACAATAGGCAATATGCACATTAACCTAGACCGTATCACCGGCTTTAAGTGGGACAACGAAAATCTATTCCTGCAGGATGAAAGTGGACATATTTTTGAAATACCTGACGAGACGGGGGAGTGGTATAGAGCATTGTGTACGATAGTCCAAGTTACACCAAGCGAACTTCATTACCAGGAAGTGCTATAATGAGCGCCAATCCATGCAAGGGCTGCATCTACAGCAGCCGCACAAGCTACGGTATCGGCTGCGACTACATAGGAGCTACAGGCCACATGCGCCCGTGTAAGTCCGGCAAGGCCTGTACCGTCCGCACAACAGGCGAAAAGCCAAAGCCACAGATTGCCGTGGGCAGGATGCGTAACTGGAGCGCAGCCAAGGCCGAGACGATGAGAGCGCAGGGCATGACGTACCCAGCCATCGCTGAGGCGTTGGGGACGACAGCCCCGGCGATAGTGGGTTACTTCGTGCAGAAGCGCAAGGCGGGGAGGTCTGCTACATGCACAAAATAACAATCACAGTAGACGACGCAAAGCCGGACGACCTCCTGGGCCTTAAAGAAGCATATGCCATGGTTACGGAGGGCGCAGGTCGTGTGGTACGCGTCGACGTACAGGAGATCGTGCCGGAGCAGTTGAGGATGGAGGGAGGATAGCAAATTGAGATATAAGTTTTCCTTGGCACCAAAAATCAAGGGGTACGTCGAGTGGCAGCTAGAGCACTACCATGAGGACAAACGGCAGATGGAGGAGTATAAACGGGATATGGTTCCGTCAGGTACAGCAAACTACAGCGGCATGTGGGGCGGAAGTGAGCCGGGAAACCCGACAGCGGCCACAGTAGAGCGTATTGTCACAAACCCATACATAATCACCACCGAGAGGAACGTTAAGGCCGTAGATCGCGCACTTATGGCGTGTGACGATGAGACAAAGCGCATAGTTGATTTGGTGTACTGGCGGAGGACGCACACGGTGACAGGGGCAGGGTATAAGATTGGGATGTCACCTGCAACGGCATACCGCAAAGTAAATCGCGTGCTATGTCTCCTGTCTTTAGAAATGGGGCTTGTGAATCCATAACGTGAGAAAAATATGAGAAAAATAGACCCATAGACTGTGCTATTATGTCATTGATGAGATGTGGGTAATCCTCCTGCCCACGCTCATACAACGGCCTCCCGCTGAAAACTGCTTGTACCGGAACGGGTAAAGTACCATATGGCCTATCCATATGACGCAAGTGTGACAATTAAGCGGGAAGCCGAACAAAAAGCAAAGAACACACTCAACATGACGTGGGTGTGTTCTTTTTATGGTCAAGTGGGTAATGTACACCGCGATCCGTGAGGACAGCAGGGGCGGGAGCTGAGTGGTGTGAATGAGAGAGGTGGTGATGACAATGGAAGGCTTAACTGAAAAGCAGACTAGGTTCATAGATGCCTATGTTGAGATGGGCAATGCGACGGAGGCCGCGAGGATTGCGGGGTATAAGCAGCCGCACGTTCAAGGTAGCCAGAACTTAGAAAAACTTAGCGTTTATATAAAGCAGCGGATTGATGAAAAAGCGGATGAACGCATTGCCAAGCAGGACGAGGTACTGCGCACACTTACCAGCGTTTTGCGGCGGGAGGCGACGGAAACCGTTGTTGTCACCTGTAAGACCAAGCGCAGTTACTATGACAAAGATGGCAAGAAGGTCACCGAGGAGGAAGAGGAGCCGCGGCTTGTTGAGATACCCACCAGGATCAGCGACGTGAACAAGGCTGCCGAGCTGCTGGGTAAGCGCTACCGCCTGTGGGCAGAGACCGAGGCGAACAGCGCCCCGGTGACGGTGGTGGTGAAGTATGACTACGGCGACGGTTGAAGTACAGGCCAACGTACAGTTTAATCCCGTCTTCCGCCCGGTCAACGAGTGGCGGGGGCGCTACCGGGCGCTGAAGGGGTCCGCGGGCTCCGGAAAGTCGGTCAACCTGGCCCAAGACTATATCGCCAAGCTGTCGGACTCTGCCTATACCGGTGCAAATTTGCTTGTAGTTCGCAAGGTAGAGGAGACCAACCGAGACAGTACCTTTGCGGAACTCCAGGCGGCAGTGTACCGTATGTTTGGTGAGCACGCGGATCGTTTCTGGAAGATCAACCTGAACCCCCTCTCCATGGAGAGCAGGATCACCGGCGGGAAGATCATCTTCCGGGGCATGAAGGACGACAGCCAGCGGGAAAAGGTCAAGTCCATCACGTTTAAGAAAGGGAAGCTCACCTGGATATGGTGCGAGGAGGCCACGGAGCTACGGGCCGAGGATGTGGACATCCTGGACGACCGTCTACGCGGCGAATTGAGGGATTTAAACCCGAACCTATACTATCAGCTCACCCTGTCTTTTAACCCCATCAGCGCAACGCACTGGGTCAAGGGGAGGTACTTTGACCGCAAGGACTTTGACGTGCTGGCCCACCACTCCACTTTCAGGGAGAACCGCTTTATTGACCCGGCCTACTACCGGCGCATGGAGCGCCGCGCTGTGGAGGACCCTGACGGCTACCGGGTTTACGGCTTGGGTGAATGGGGAGAACTGGGCGGGCTGATCCTCACAAACACCGCGATCGAGGACTTCGACACCAGCAGAGAGCGCTTTGATGCGTTCGTCTATGCCCAGGACTTCGGTTTCAATCACGCCAACGCCTTGCTCGGTGTGGGCATGAAGGATGGGGAAGTCTATATCTGCTCGGAAATCTATGTGTTCGAAAAGGACACAGGGGAGATCATAGCCCTTGCCGATAAGGCGGGGGTAGATAAGCGAACTATGATGTGGTGCGACAGCGCGGAGCCAGACCGCATTAAGACTTGGAAAAAGGCCGGATACCGGGCCTATGGTGTCAAGAAGGAGCAGGGGAGCGTAAAGGCGCAGATAGACTGGCTGAAGGGCAGAAAAGTTCATATCCACCCGTCCTGTATAAACGTCCAGCGTGAGGTATCACAGTGGAAGTGGAAGAAAGACCCCAAGACGGGGTTGTATATCGATGAGCCGGTCGAGTTCATGGACGACGCCATGGCCGCTTTGCGGTACTCTGCGGAGTCCTGGCGGCGCGGCACGGCAGTGGAAGTGTTGAGGTGAGGAAATGGAGTACACACAGACAGCGCTGGTGAATGCGGCGATCTCGGACCCAGTAAATGCGCCTATGACGCTGGAGCAAATCGTGAGCGAGGAGATCAGGGAGTTTAAAAACTCCCCGCAGTACGTCCAATTGCTGCAGGCGGAGGAGTATTACCGGAATCGCTCGGACGTGCAAAAGAAGACCACCGACATGAAGAACCGCTCCAACACCAAGATAGAGCACCCCATCTACCGAAAGCTGGTGGATCAGAAGGCGCGGTATCTGTTGGCCCGGCCTTGGGCGGTGGAGACCGATGACAAGAAATATGGGGCTGCGCTGGAAGAGCTGTTTGACGCGTCCTTCCGCCGAAAGATCAAGTCCATGGGCAGGGGGGCGGTTAAGTCGGGAGTTGCGTGGCTACAGCCCTACATAAATGACTTGGGTGCGCTGGCCTTTATGCGCGTTCCCGCCCATGAGCTGGTCCCTCTCTGGAGGGACACCGAGCGCACTGAACTGGACGGGTTCATCCGTTTCTACGACCAAGTCATTTACGTGGGGCGTAACCGGAAGACGATCTCCCGCGCTGAGTATTGGTTCTCAGGCGGTGTGCGCTGGTTCGTCTGTGCCGATAGCAGCGGGGAGTACCGGGTGGACCCGGAGCGCGGCAACACGGATGCCGCCCAAGCCGAGCCGCACTTTACGCTGGGGGAGAAAGCATACAATTGGGCGCACGTTCCCCTCCTGTGGCTGAGATACAACGAAGAAGAACTGCCCCTGCTACACTATGTCAAAGAGCTGATCGACGACTACAACTGGCAGACCAGCGTCACCGCCGACGTGCTGCGGGATATTGCCAAGTTCATCTATATCCTGAAAAACTACGGCGGGGCCGATCTGGATGAGTTTGTTCGTGATCTGCGGCAGGCGATGGCCGTCAAGGTGGATGGAGACGGCGGGGTAGATAAGCTACAGGCCGACATAAACATTGCAGCAGTTATGACATTCCTGGACAAGCAGAGGCGTGACACCTTCGACTTCGCCTCTGCTGTTGACACAAAAGATGCGGACTTGGGCAATGCCTCAGGAACAGCTATAAACTTCCGGTACATGGACCTCGACGCCGACTGCGCAGACCTGGCCGATGAGCTCCAGGACACCTTCGCGCGGATGAAGCCCTTCCTTGACACATGGCTCCAGGCTAAAGGGCAGGGGGACTTTTCCGCTCAAACCTTCTCCATCGCCTTCAACATGGACTTGCCGGTGAATGAGGCGGATATCATCACCAACGTCAATAACAGCAAGGATGTTTTGTCTCGACGCACCCTTCTGAGCAATCACCCCTGGGTCAAGAACGTGGACGCGGAGATCGAACAGCTGGATGCGGAAAAGGAGAAAGCGATGCGCAAATATGGGGATGACCTCTTCGAGGATGAACTGGGGCACAACGGAGAGGGCGTGAACCGCGACGATGGCGGCGATGAATAACCGGGACTACTGGGCCGCCAGGGCATTGCAGCGGGAGCAGGAGGCATATCTGCGCGGTGAGGAGCTGACGTCAAAGCTCTTCCAGGAGTACCAGCGCGCCGCGAGAGAACTGCGTAAGGCGGTCAATGACTTTTACGCCCGTTACGCCACCAAGCACGGCCTGACCTATGAGCAGGCGGTGCGGCTGCTGACCCGCAAGGAGATGCAGGAGTGGAAGGCCGATCTGGGGGAGTATGTGGCACAGATCAACGCCACCTCCGACGCAAGGGTAAAGGCGGCGATGACAGCCCAACTGGACGCCCTGTCCACGAATAGCCGCATCTCCAGGCTGGAGGCACTACAGGGCCAAGTGGACCAAATACTCAACACTCTGTATGATAGTGGCTCGGAGCAAATGCGCCAGGGGTTCGGGGGCCTCTACCAGGAGAGCTATTACCACAAGCACTATGACCTACAGTCCCGTGCCGGGTGGCTGAATGAGATCGCCAAGCTCGATGCAGGTATGGTAGAGGATGCGGTAAACTACCCTTGGTCTGGAGCTATGTTCTCCGATCGGCTGTGGAGGAACAAGGACGCACTGCTCTTCAACCTCCGGGAGACCATCACACAGGGTTTGATTCAGGGGAAGGGTCTGGCCGAGACCTCCAAAGCTATGGCGACGCAGCTGGGGCAGAGTTACAAGGTGGCTGAGCGCTTGGTGAGGACTGAGACCAACCACCTCCACAACGGGGCTGACAGGGCCGCATACGAGGCCGCAGGGGTGGAGGAGTACGAGTACATGGCCACATTAGATTCCCGCACCTGCGCGGTGTGCGGAGCACTGGACGGGAAACACTTCAAGCTGAAGGATGCAAGACCTGGGGAGAACTACCCGCCCATGCACCCTAACGACCGATGCACCACTGTGGAACACGACCCGGAGGACGCCGCCGACTGGGCGAAATCAGGACAGCCGATGCCAAAGGATATGACCTATGAAGAGTGGGCTGAAAAGCAGAACGTCACGGTCGAGGTTGATAAGAGCCGCATGGTTGAATCCGCGCGTGACAAGGTGTATAATCAGGGCGTAACCATCAGTGATAAGCAATTTGGGAAAAAAGTCGGTAAACACGCATCTGACTTCGGGCTAGACCCAGCAGACAAGGGCAGCCGCGAAAAGATGCGGGCAATTATTCAAGATATCGCCCAAAACCGGGACGAAATCGTCAGAGGTTCATGGCGAGGGCTGGGGAAGGTGTTGGAGTCTGGCAGCCGCGCCAGTGGCCCCGCCGATTTCCTCATCAAGGGCAGGGACGTTGTGGTCGCGCAAAACGGAAGGTTTGTGACTATTCTTAGGGATGGCGTTACAAACCCCCATGTTAAAAAAGCTAAAGAGAAAGGAGGGACCAGACGATGACAAGGGAAGAACGCTTTTTCGGCTTAATTCAAGAAACTGCCGCGGAACAAGGAAAGAAGTTTTTCGTGTCCTGCGGGGAAGGCCATGAATTGAATACAGAGGAGTTGGAGGGTGAGGACTTTTCTGGATGGATGATCCCTCTGGACCGGGCAGAAGCCTTCTTTGAAGATTGGAAGTCGGAAGACGCCGATGCTCTTGATACATGGGAGGAGTTTTTCACCTTTGCCGAGTGGGTTGAGGAAAGCGGGACAATCAAAATCACATTTCAAACGCATTAAGCCATCGTTCTTTGGGACGGTGGTTTTCTTATGCCCTGAAAGGACGTGGTGCCTATGCCAAAGCTATGCCCATCAATGTTCACGTAGAGCAAGTCAACCAAAACCGCTACGTATACAACGAAGATAACCAACAGACGTTCCACGAGCATAAGCTTGTGGAGGTGCAAAAGCCCACGCCGTGCGCTGGCAAGAAATGCGCTGCTTACCGCTTTGGCCACTGCACAAGAAAGTCATAACGCAAAACATTCCTATACTGATTTAAGCAGCTGATAGAGGCTGCTTTTTTCATACCATTTTGGGTTCCCTGTCCCAGACCAACAGGGGCGGCAATGAGCGTGGAAGTCGCTATACAAACAGCCAGAAAGGAGAACAGCATGATTACCGAGAGCATTAAATCCCTGTTGGGGGAGGAGCTGAGCGCCCAAGTGGACGAGGCTCTGAAGGGCAAAGGCAAGGACGGAAAAGACGTAGACCTGGTGGTGGGCAATGACGGGAGCTTCGTTCCTTCGGATAAGTACGATGGGGAGAAACGCCGCGCCGCCGCCGCTGAGACCGCCCTGAAGACCGCTGCTGATGCGGTGAAGGCCTTGGGCGGCACCGGAGACCCGGCCACACTAGGCGAGGATGTCATCAAGGCACAGGGCGATATGGAAACCCTGAAGACTAACCATAAGAAGGAGCTGGCCAGTATCCGGAAGGACACCGCGCTACGCATGGCTCTTTCCGGGTTGGTACATGATCCCGCCGATGTGATTAGCCGACTACCTGAGGAGAAGATCGAGGTGGGGGAGGACGGCAGCCTGAAAACCGACCTAACCGAACTGCTCAAGCCCATACAGGAGTCTAAGCCCTACCTGTTCAAGGAACAGAAGAAGGAGGAACAACCTCCGCTGAAGGGTGCGCTGCCTGCGCCCCCCGCGGGCGGTAGTCCGGCAGAGAAACCCACATCTCAGATGACCTATTCCGAACTGGACGCCTATATGAAGGCGAACCCCGGCGCACAAATTTAATTATGACAAGGAGAATAATCAATGGCCGAATACACTCAGACCAAATTTGACAGCAAAAGTTTTAACCCGGTAGCGTTTGGAGCTTATGTGGAGCGCATTCCCTCTACCAAGAGAAATGAACTTATTAAGTCCCGCGCTTTGCGAGGGAACGCCCAGATTAAAGAGGCCTTCTCCAGCCAGACCGGCACCGCCTACGCTACTATCCCCATGACCGGGCGTATTGGTGGAACGCCTCTGAACTATGACGGTGTGACCGACATCACCGCTCAGACTACCACCACCTTCGAGCGCGGCGTGGTTGTTATCGGTAGGGCGCAGGCGTGGACGGAGAAGGACTTCTCCACCGATATCACCGGCGGCGTGAACTTCATGGACAATGTGGCCGCTCAGGTCGCCGAGTATTGGGACAGCGTGGACCAGAATACGATTCTGTCCGTCCTCAAGGGCATATTCGCCATGACCGGTGCAGATAACCTGAAGTTCGTCAATGGCCACACTCTGGACATCGCCGCCATCGCTGGAGAGGACAAGGACGGCAACCCCAAGAGTGCAGTGGGCCCAACCACCCTCAATGTTGCCATCCAGCAGTCCAGCGGCGACAACAAATCTGTGTTCACTGTCGCTATCATGCACTCTACCGTGGCCACCAACCTAGAGAATCTGCGGCTGCTGTCCTACCTGAAGTACACAGATGCCCAGGGCATCCAGCGCGATCTCGGCATTGGGACATGGAATGGGCGGGCCGTTCTTATCGATGATTCCATGCCAACAGAGGACGTTGCGGAAAGCTCCGCTGGTGCTGGTGATGGCTACACCAAGTACACCACGTATGTCCTTGGTGACGGCGCTTTCGATTATGAGAGCATCGGGGCAAAAGTGCCTTTCGAGATGGACCGCAACCCTTCCGTCAATGGTGGCCAGGACACGCTTTATTCCAGACAGCGCAAAGTGTTTGCACCCTTCGGTGTCTCCTACGCCAAGAAGACCCAGGCCAGCCTTTCCCCCACCAGCGCCGAGCTGGAGAACGGCGGAAACTGGACGCTGGTTCACAACGGGGCCACCAGTAAGGAGTACATCGACCACAAGGCAATCCCCATTGCTCGGATCATCTCCAGAGGGTAAGCGCTATGGATCAGGAAAGCGCCCGGCTGACTATGCTCAAGTCCCTGCTGGGCATTGGTGAGAGCGACAACGGCAAGGACGTGCTGCTGGAGTTTGCCCTTAAGATGGTAGAGGGCCAGGTGCTGTCCTATATCAATCAAGATGTTCTGCCGGAGGCGCTGGAGCGCCCCTTGGTGCTGATGACTGCAAGCTATTGGAAGGGGGCAGGCCTGGGCAATGAACAGGCCGCCCCCGGCCCAGTGGCAAGCGTCAGCCGTGGTGATGTGTCCACCAGCTTTGCCGCGCAGGCGGGGACAGCGGCTACGGCCGGAACTTTTGACCTGGGGGATGGCGGCAGTTTCTTCGGATGGCGGGAGACTCTGAACAGCTACAGAAAGCTGAGGCGGTAACATGGGTTTCGGAAATCCATCCATTGAGCGGGCAGCCATTGAGGCCACCTACGAGGACAAAGCCGCTGTGCTCCGTGTCCAGGACGTTCAGGACGGCAGCCTGACCAGACAGGAGGAAACGACGGTCTATCAGGCTGTGTCCTGTGGGCTGAGCCGTGGCGGGGGAGACAGCAGCGGACAGACGGCGATGCAGAATAACATTGACTATGACGCGACGCTGTTCTTGGCCCCCGAGCTGGACATACGGCCCGGTGACCGGGTGGAGGTGACCCGGTTTGGGGTTATGCACTCTTTTTCGGTAGAGGGCCGCACGGCGGTTTATGCCACACACCAGGAGGCTCGGCTGAAGGAGCGCGGGCTGGCATGAGCGTGGACAACAGCGAGCTGATGGCATTTCAACGAAAGCTGGAGGCCCTGCGTGATAGTATGCCACAGGTGATGGAGCAGCTGGTGGTGGGCGAGGGCGTTTACGCCGTTAAGCAGGCCAGGAGCATCTGCAAGGAGGACGGCATCGTCAATAACGGCACCTACCGCATGAACTTCCACGCCGGCAACCGTGCAATGATAGATCCCGGCGGGGCAGAGTACGACGGCAGCCCGGTCTTGAAGAGCGGAACAAGCTACAAGATCGACGTATACAACAACCTGGACTACGCAAAGCATCTGGAGTATGGGTTCCGGTCCCATTTTGTTCCCGGGTACTGGGAAGGGCATTCCTATGTCTATCAGCCAGGATTCCCCGGCGGGATGTATGTGGGACCGTATAACGGGTTTGTTAGAGGTCACTTCACGCTGATGCGGGCAATACGCAGGACCAAGCAGACCCAGGACGCAAGGCTACAGCGCAAGGCGGATAAAATCATCCGGGAGGGATTGCGGTGACATTGGAACATTTGGTACGCGCCGCGGGCCAGAGATTACAGGAGTTGTGGCCGGAGCGCAAGGTGCGTGTAGACAAAATCCCCAAAGATGCAGACGGGAGCTTCTTTCTGGGCGTGATCGATTCCGACCATGACGGGGAGCTGGACCGGCGCTTTCGCCGATCGGCGCGGTTCGAGGTCTGCTATTTCCTTCAAAGCGAGGACAATTTGGATTATCTGGCATGGGCGGAGACCATGTATGATTCCTTCCGTGTTCTGGAGGTAAATGACGGCGACAGAATCCGCCGGGTCAAGCTCATCAATCGAAAGGCCAGGCAAGACAGCGACCAACGGTATTACCAATTCCTCTTTGATGTGGAAAGTGTTCTATGGGAGACCGTCACATCCGGCGAGGTAATGGAGAAATTGGAACAGAGGGAGGAAATCAGCACATGAGCTGCGAGAAAAAGAACAGCGACCCTGTGTTCACTAAGGACCAGTTGATGGGCAGCGCGGCCTTTTATAGCCGGAAGGATGTTCTTGCGGCGGTTCTGCGGGACAAGGAAGTTTACACAAAGAGCCAGGCCGAGCGCCTGGTAGATGAATTTTTGAAAGGCAAGGTGAAGTAAGATGCCTGTGGGCGGAGGCACCTTTATGGTGCAGAACAAGGTCCTTCCTGGGGCCTACATCAATATGGTTAGCGCGGCGAACGCCGCTATGGCCGGGGCACGGGGCGTCGTAGCCCTTCCGTTGGAACTGAACTGGGGGCCTGAGAATCAGATTTTAACCATCACGGCGGCTGAGTTCAACCAGATCGCGCTGAAGACTCTGGGGTACGCTCCAACCGACCAAAGCCTGCTATTGGTGCGGGAGACACTGAAGCGGGCCGGTACGCTGCTGGTCTACCGTGTTAATTCGGGCGGCGCGAAGGCAAGCGCCACTGCCGGAGGTGCAACGGCGACCGCCAAATACGGCGGGACCCGAGGGAATGCCATTAAGGTGGCTCTCTTGGGAAATGCGGACAACGCCGATAACGTGGACGTAGTGACCTATCTGGATGATGCCGAGGTGGACAGCCAGACAGTTGCTAAGTCTGGCGGGACCTCCAGTTTAAAACCCAATGACTATGTGACGTTCGCCGGGCCGGGCCCGTTGACTGCGGCAGCGGCTACATCCTTAACCGGTGGCGCTAATGGCACAGCGAATGGCACGGCATACGCTGCTTGGCTCTCCGCACTTGAAGTGGAGAGCTTTGGCGTTGTGGGGTTCCCTGGGACAGATGCCACCGTGAAAGCCCTTGTGGCCGCCTTTGTGGAGCGTCTACGCAATGACGACGGGCGGAAGGTTATCGGCGTACTCTACCAGTACCCTGCGGCGGACAGCATCGGCATCATTAGCGTGAAAAACGGCGTGAAACTTTCCGATGGCACTACGTTGACCGGCGACAAAGCGGTAGCCTGGGTGGCGGGGGCCTCAGCCGGTGCAGAAATCAACGAGAGCCTGACCAATACGGCCTATGACGGCGCGGTGGACGTTGACATCAAGTATACCAAGAGCCAGTACGAGGCAGCCATCCGGGCGGGCGAGTTCGTCTTCTATGCCGACGGCGGGAAGGCACGGGTGCTGTCCGATATCAACACTCGCACCACCTTCAGCGGAGGTATGAGCGAGGACTGGACCGGTAACCGGGTGGTGCGCGTCATGGATGGGTGGGCAAATGAGGTCGCCAGTATCTTTGGTGAGCGCTACATGGGGGCACAGACCAACAGCGACACCGGGCGTGAGCTTTTCAAGGCCGACCTCGTTGCCCTGGGAATGGAGTATCGGGAGCTGGATGCTATCAGCGGCTTCAGCTCTGAGGACATCACCGTGCAGCAGGGGGCCGGGAAACGAGACGTGGTGGTAGACTGCGCCCTCACGCCCAATGACAGCATGGAGAAGCTTTACATGACCGTGACGGTCAACTGAGAAAGGAGTAACACGGTATGAAGACACTATCCGGCAACGACACCCTTTCCGGAAAGGAGGGGCGGGCGTATGCCAAGATCGGCGGCAACAACGAAGAGATGTTCATGGCGAAGTCCATTGAGGCCTCCGTGGAGAAGAGCAAGGGCACGGTGAAGTCCATCGGACGGCGCATGACGGGCCACAAGACCACCGGTGGCGAGGGCACAGGCTCTATGACCCTCTACTATGGTACCCCCCTCTTCCGGGCACAACTGAAGGAGTGGAAGGAGACCGGCGTAGACCCGTACTTCGATATGGTCATTGAGAACGACGACCAGGAATCCGCTGCCGGGAAACAGACGGTGCTCCTGATGGGGGTCAACCTGGATTCCACAATGCTGACCAAGCTGGATGGCGACAGCGACGACCCCCTGGAGGAGGACGTGGATTTCACCTTCGAGGATTTCGACATTCTTACTCCGTTTAAGAAGTTCTAACAGGGGTTGCGCCTTACCCTTTAGGCGTGGTATCATATGGAAAAAAGGGGAGGGCTGTAACATGGGAGCGAAAAACATGGTCATTGCGGGAGACTACTTAAACAAAGGTGTAATGAAATTTGGCGTGACAGCGCAAATTAACACCAGCTTGAAAGAGTCTTTGGTGCTGAACAAAGCAACCGTTGACAGTTACGAGGTCGTCACCGAAGAACACAGCAAAAGCGCCTCAAGTGGGGTTGCCCGCGGGCTCGTGGGCGGAGTGTTGCTCGGGCCAGTAGGACTGCTGGCGGGTGGAATAAGTGCAAAGAACAAGGGGGCGTATACTGTCGCAATTGCCTTCAAGGATGGTAAGCGGAGCCTTGCAGAAATTGACGAAAAGATATATAAAGCCCTGGTAGCAAGCATGTTTTAAGAAAAGTGAGAGGCAGCCGTCCGAATGTGGGCGGTTGCCTTTTTCATAGCTATATTGAGAGGAGAACAATATGAGCAAGTTGCAGGAATTTTTGATGCAGGGCGGAGCCGCAGAATCGGTAACCGCCGAGGTTGCGGTGGCTGGGTTCCCGCACCCGTTCACCGTAAAAAGCATCAGCGAGGCCGAGAACAAGGCCCTGCGCAAGAGCTGCCAGAAGACCAGCCTGGACAAGAAGACCCACCAGAAGAGCGTAGAGACCGACCAGGACCTGTATAACAACCGCCTGGTGGCCGCGTGCTGCGTTGACCCTAACTTCAAGGACGCGCAGTTGCAGGAGACCTATGGAGTGGTGGGCGCGGAGGCCCTGATTGATAATGTGCTCAAGCCAGGGCAGTTCGTTGAGGTGCTGCTTGCGGTGCAGGAGGTCAATGGCTTTTCTGATAGCGTAAACGATCTGAGGGACGAAGCAAAAAACTGATCGAGGAGGGTGACGGTGAGGCGGTCTATGCCCACTACGCCCTCCACCGGCTTAAAATACTGCCCGGCCAACTGACGGCCCTCCCTGTAAGAGAGAGGGCTTTTATTTATGCCTCCATTGACCTACAGGTTGATAAGGAAAAGCGGGAGGCGGCACGGGCCGCTAAGAGGAAACGGAGGTGATTTCGTGTCTGTCGCAACACAAATGGATATCAGGGACAGGATGTCCTCGGTTCTGGACAAAATTACTCGCAATACGGAACGGGTGAATACTGCCCTGCGGACTACCGACGCCCTGACACAGACTACGGGGAGTCAGGTAGGAGGATTCGGCCATACGGCCACTGAGGCCGACAGAGCCGCGGAGCGCGTGGAGAACTTCAACCAAAAGCAGCGGCAGGCCCAGACGGAGTCGCGCGGCATCACCGACGAGTGGGGGCGGATTAAAGGGGCTGTCCAAGGGGCGATAGCCGCCATGGGGCTGAAGAAGGCACTGGACCTCTCCGACACAATGGCGACCACCCAGGCACGGTTGGACCTGATGAACGACGGACTGCAGACCACAAAGGAGTTACAGGACCAGATCATGGCCTCCGCTAACCGCTCCCGCGCTGCCTACCAGACTACCGCCGACGCAGTGTCTAAGATGGGCATTATGGCGGCGGATGCCTTCGGTAGCAACAAGGAACTGATTGCTTTTTCTGAGCTTATCAACAAGCAATTCACCATTGCCGGGACATCGGCGGCGGGGATCGACGCGGCCATGCTGCAATTGACCCAGGCCATGGCCTCTGGTGTCCTTCGCGGCGAGGAATTGAACAGCGTATTTGAGCAAGCACCGACAATCATTCAGACCATCGCCAAATATCTGGACGTTCCCATCGGGAAAATCCGGGAGATGGCAGCAGATGGAGAGATTACGGCCAGCGTCGTCAAAAACGCTATGCTAGCGTCTGCGGATGAGATCAATGCAAAATTTGAATCTATGCCTATGACCTGGGGGCAGGTGTGGATCCGGATGAGCAATGCAGCGCTGGTAGCGCTCCAGCCTGTTTTGACAGGAATCAACTGGCTTGCAAACAACATTGAAATCATCGGGCCCTTGGTTCTAGGCCTCGGGGCCGCATTCCTGGTGTTTCAGGTGGCAGCTCACTGGACGCAGATTGCGGCGGCAGCCACTGCGGCTTATCATGCCGTGGTAGGGTTCTTATCCATTGGGTTCGGCGTGTTGACAGGGAGCACAACTGCAGCAACTGCAGCAGTGTCTACGTTTAATTCTGCCTTGCTTGCCAGTCCGATCACCTGGATTGTTATGTTGGTCGTCATCCTAATTGCCGCGCTCTACGCCGTAGTGGCGATAGTCAACAAGGTTACAGGCTCTACAGTCTCGGCAACGGGTATTATTGCAGGCGCGGTGATGTGGTTAGTGGCGCTAATCGGGAATATCGCAATCGGTCTGTTTAACGGACTGATCCAGTCTGCGTGGAGTACGTTTGTCGAGCCCTTTATCGGGATCATTGAATGGGTTTTGAACGTAGTCAATGGTGGCTTTGACGACTTCGGCGGAGCCGTGGCGAACCTGATCGGAAACATAATCTCCTGGTTCTTGTCCCTGGGAAAGGTGGTCACGAAGATCATTGACGCGATCTTTGGGACTGACTGGACGGGTGGTCTTACAGCCCTACAAGATAATGTTCTCGGCTGGGGTAAGAATGAAACAGCGATCACCCTTGACCGGAGCGCCCCCGAAATAGCTCATCGTTTTGATATGACAGATGCTTTTGACATGGGGTATAACTTCGGCTCTGGAATTGAGGATAAGGTTGCCGGGCTATTTGGGTTCGATGGCAGCAACATGGACGCGATCTATGATGGCGTGGGCGACACGGCAGACAATACGGGGAAAATGGCGGAGTCCGTCAACATCGCCGACGAAGACCTGAAGTTCCTGCGCGATGTGGCTGAAATGCGCTTCGTCCAGAATTTCGTCACCCTTACCCCGACAGTTGCCATGAACGCCAGCATCAGCGAGAAGGTGGACGTGGGAGACGTTGTTGGCGAGATCGAACGTAGGCTGGAGGAGGAGTTTGCTGCCAACGCCGAGGGGGTGTACGCATGAGCTACAGTATGTATCTCAAAACAGCAGCGGGAGTGTGGCTGCCTATTCCCGTACTGCCGGACAAGTTGAAGGTGACCAGCCCAGGCAAGAACAAGACCGATACCGTGCTGGGGCTCGGCGAGGTTCTGTTGCTACGGAAGAAGGGGCTGCGAACGCTGGCGTGGGACAGCCATTTCCCCGCCCATCCTGCGCCCTACGTGACCGGCGGCGCGTCCGCGGATATCCCAGCACCTATTGAACTGGTTAAGGCCATACAGGCGGCCAGGGACAGCCTAGAGCCGCTACGGTTCCTGCTGCTTGGCACGGACCTGGATGTAAATATGCTGGTGGGTGTGGGTGATTTCAGCTATGACGAGCGAGGCGGAGAGGTCGGGGATATCTACTACTCTATTGAGCTGACCGAGTGGAAGGATTATTCCGCCCGGCGGCTGGTACTCCAGGGCGGCACGAAAAAGGTGGTGGATGCACCGGCAGAACGAAGTGGAACGCCTGGCCCAGCACCCAAGAGCTATACGGTGGCAGCAGGAGACAGCCTATGGTCCGTGGCCCGCAGAGCTTATGGAGACGGTGCGGCATGGAAACAAATTTATGATGCAAACAAGGCGACCATTGGGGCCAACCCTAGCCTCATCTATGCGGGGCAGGTGCTGACGCTGATATGATGATTCAATACCAGAACAATCGAACCGGCGCGTCTTTCGATGTGACGAGCCTGGTGGTCTCGGCAAAATGGACCACCACGCGGTCGGGGTCTCCCGCAAAGCTGGAGCTGAGCGCACTCAAAGACGCTGCCGTAGAGTGGACTGAAGGCGGGATCATTACCCTGCAGGATGGAGAAAGCGGCCTCTTCTATGGGTATGTGTTCAAGATATCCCTATCTCAAGATGAGACCGTAGATATTACCGCCTATGACCAGACCCGATATCTAAAAAACAAGGAGACCTATGTGTTCCAGGGCGTACGGGCAGACCAAGTGTTACGCGAAATCGCCGAGGACTTCAAGCTGAAAGCAGGGGACGTGCCCAACACGGGATACCTCATCTCCTACATGATCTTCGACTCAAAGCCCCTCTTCGACATCATCCTGGAGGCGCTGGACAGGACGCTAATAAACAGTGGTCGAATGTTCTACCTGTGGGACGATTTTGGAGCCCTGCGGCTGAGTGAAGTGACGCGGCCCGCGGAGCTGCCGGTGATCGGGGAGGACAGCTTGTCCACGGGGTTCACCTATACCTCCTCTATCGATGGGGAGACCTACAACCAGATCAAGCTGGTTCGAGACAACAAGGACACCGGAAAGCGGGACGTCTACATCGTCAAGGACTCCAACAATATGGCCCTCTGGGGGACACTGCAGGCCTATGAGAAGGCTGACGATGGACTGAACGAGGGGCAGATCAAGGCCCAGGCGGAGCAGATGCTGGAGCTATACAACCGCCCTGAGCGCACCCTGTCCCTGTCTGCGCTGGCCCTGCCGGGCCTGAGGGCTGGACAGATCATCTATGCCCGCCTTCCTGCGGCTGGTGTGGAACAATCCTTCCTGGTAGAGGAGGTAACGCACGACCTACTGGAGGAAGACATGGAACTGAAAGTGAGGGTGGTATGATGCTGGAACAAATGAAACGGGTGGCAGCCCAGACCGGGGAGGCAGGAGTTCCGGTTAAGCTCATGTTTGGGACTGTCTCGGAGACGGAACCGTTGACCGTAATGGTGGACAGCCGATTTCCTGTCACCGCTCCGGCTTTGCTCGTCCCCCTGGAGTTGCAGGGGCACACCCATGAGGTGAAGGCTGCTGTCACGGGGGAGGCGCAAGGGCACGCCCACACTATCGCGGCCACAGCGACCGAGCTGGACACCGGCGGCGGGCTGAAAAAAGGAGACCGGGTGATCCTGCTGCGCAACCAGGGCGGGCAGGAGTACTTGGTGCTGGGGAGGTGCGGGTGATGCTGCCGACAGCACAGAGCGGAATCCTGGGCGTGGTTGAGGTAGTAAATCAGGCCGATTTGCCCTCTAGGACCTACCGCATAGACTTTGAGACGGGCCGGGTGTCTGGTTTCGTGGACGGTGCGCAAGCTGTATCCCAGGCCATTCGAAAGACACTGTTGACCGAGCGATTTTCCTACCTCATCTACTCCTGGAACTACGGCATGGAATGGAACGGGCTGACCGGGAAGAGCCCGCGGGCGGTGGAGAGTGAGCTTCGCCGCCTGCTATCTGAGTCCCTGCTACAGGATGAGCGCATCCTGTCCGTTGGTGAGGTCGCGATTGACCGGATTAGCAGAGGAGTCGCCACTGTTACTGTCACGGTAGAAACCGCCTTCGGTGAAGTCAAAGAGGAGGTGACAGCTTATGTATGAAGATCAGACCTATGAGGCCATTATGGAGCGCTGCTTGAGCCGGGTCCCGGACACGATGGATAAGCGGGAGGGCTCCATCATCTACGACGCATTGGGCCCGGCTTGCGCTGAAGTGGCGGGTCTGTACGTGGAGCTCAGCAATATCCTTGACCGGGCGTTTCCGGATACAGCTATTGGAACCGACCTTGACCGAAAGGCGGCTGAGAGAAGTGTGGTCCGCCAACCGGCCACCGGTGCAATTCGAAAAGCTACCTTTACCGGCACATCTGGTGCGGCTATTGACGTGCCTGTTGGCACACGCTTTTCTGGTGGGGGAATCAACTACACAGCAACCGAGAAAATGGAGACCGGCGCGTGGAAGATGACCGCCGAGACAGTGGGGAGCGTGGGCAACACCTACTTTGGATTGCTGTTCCCTATTGATTACGTGGAGGGGCTTGCGGGGGCGCAGTTGGGTGACGTGCTCATCCCCGGCGACGATCAAGAAGACGACGAGAGCCTACGCAAGCGATATTTCAATTCCTTCTGGGCCCAGGCCTTTGCAGGAAATCCCGCGGCGTATAGAGAGTTTGTGGGTGCGCTGGACGGCGTAGGTGGTGTCAAGGTGGCCCGTGCGCCATCGGGCGGCGGCACCGTAGGGGTGACAATCGTAGCTAGTGACTGGGCGGTGCCGTCAACTGCGCTGATAGATATGGTGCAGGCCGCTGTGGACCCCGTGGGAAACCAGGGAGCAGGAGCGGGGCTTGCCCCCATTGATCACGTCGTTACGGTGGCGGGTGTGGTCAGTAGGAGTGTTGGCATTGCATTTACGCTCACGCTTGAAGATGGCGTCACATGGGCCGGTGTCAAGCCAACTGCGGAGGCCGCCATTCAGGACTACTTTGACGAGCTGACTCGCAGTTGGGCGGACTCGGTCACGCTGACGGTCCGTATCAGCCAGATTGAGACCAGGATACTGTCGATACCTGGGGTGCTGGACGTGGAAGGCACCATCTTGAACGGAGCAGCGACAAACCTTCAGCTCATGGGAACGGAAATTCCGGTACTTGGGAGTGTAGCCAATGGAACTGCATAACTACTGGCCGGAGTTCATGGCGGAGATGAAAGAGTTCAAAGCCCTGGCTTTGGCCGAGCAACCCGAAGTTACTGTTGTCCAGCTTGTCGTTCGGCAGATACCGGACGATTTTTTTGTTGAGACGCTGACCGATGCTGGGGCAGAGCGCTGGGAGAAGATGCTTGGCCTGGCCGTGGCTGGGGACTGGGCATTAGATGATCGAAGGTTCCGCATTATGACGTGGTTTACTGAGCAGGCGCCCTTCACGTTCCGGCGGCTGAAGGAGTTACTGGGGACGCTATGCGGAGAGGGCGGCTTTACGGCAACCCGGGATGTGAGCACGAGAAATCTCGTTGTTCGTGTGGCCCTGACTGCAAAGCAGAACTATAAAGACGTGGGGGCCTTGTTAGAACGGATCGTTCCGGCGAATATGACCATTGATTTGTCTCTGCTCTATAACCAACACGGGCTGCTGGCGGGATTCACCCACACCCAGCTCTCGGCCTATACTCACGAGCAATTAAGAAACGAGGCGATTACCTGATGCAGGAGACTGAGCACTATAAACTGAAAAAGCCCGCGGTGACAGACTTTTACAACATCGCAGACCAGAATGAAAACGCCGACAAGCTGGAGGCTGCCCTCGACGGCCTGGAGACAGGGAAGGAGGCGCTTGTAAAGAACGCCTCCGAGAAGTCTGCCCCGGCGGATGCTGACAGTCTGGCCATAATCGACAGCGCGGACAGCAGCAAGACCAAGCGGCTGACGTGGAGTAACCTCAAGGCGGTGCTGAAGACCTGGCTTGATTCGCTGTATGCCACAGTGAGTCATAACCACGCCTGGAGCGCCATCACGGGAAAGCCCACCGCCTTCACGCCCACCTCCCACGCTGCAACGCACAAGACCGGGGGGGCGGACGCATTGACGCCGGCAGACGTAGGGGCGGCGGCGGCCTCGCACACCCATGGGAGCCTCACCAACGACGGTAAAATCGGGGCCACCGCTGATTTGCCCATCTTCACCGGGACTGGCGGCGCACTTGCCACCAAGACAGCAGCGGCGGCAAGGACGGCGTTGGGAGTGCCCAGCGTAGCGGATACTACAGCGCTGCTGACGCTGCCGCCCTGGGTCCGTATTGCCACCTATGAGACCGCAGGTGCGTTTACATGGACCGCGCCTGACCTGTTCAACGGCGCAAACTACGACATCGGCGGGTGGATGTGCGGGGGAGGCGGAGCTGGGGGCGTGGCACTGCGTAACAGCGGTACCACCACTTATTACTACCAGGCCGTAGGCGGGGCGTCAGGGCGCGCGAGAGCATTTAAAATGACTGTTACGCCTGGGCAAGTTTATAACCTGGTGGTGGGTGTAGGCGGCGCGGCGGCGGTTGCAGCCACGTCTCTCTACGCAAACGGCAATTCCGGAGGCTCGACCTCGTTCAATGGAATCTCCGTCGACGGTGGAGAGGGCGGTAAGTACGCTTATGACAGCTCATCCGATTTCTCCTATAAAAGTCTGCCCGCTGCGATTGGGGCACAATGCTCCGTTGGACTTACGCAACCACTTAGCACGTCGTCTCTGTATTTATTTAACACGTTTCTTATGACCATGAATCCCTTCGGCGGTGTATTGGTACCGCACTCCCTTCGTGTCAGGGATGGGTCACCGATCTATGATTTCTGGAACCTCGGCATGGTGGGATTCCCCAATGAGTGCTTTGACCCCTTTGCCTGTGAGCAAAGGCTCGGCGCGGGCGCAAGTGCGCTTTATACTGTGTCATCGTCTCCTTCGGGTATCTTGTTCCCGCCGGGCTTGAACCCGACAAGCGGCCTTGGCGGCGGTGCGGGTAGCATCACGAACGGTACGCCTGCCGGGGACGCCACGGCCCCCGGCTGCGGCGGCGGGGCATTGTGCTATGCAGCCTCAGGCCCCATCGCGTCGCGCAACGGAGCAGGCGCTCCCGGCGCGGTCTACATCTACGCAAGGAGGGTGGCGGCGTGAAAACGGTAAGAGTAGCGGGCGGCATTGTGCAGGAGATCATCCCCGACTATGCCAAACCGGTAGATCAGTGGTACGGGGAGGCGTTTGCGGCACAGTGCCATGAGGCCCCCGACGAGGTGGAGCAGGGATGGAGGTATGACGCAGATACCGGGACGTTCGCGCCGCCCGCAGAGCCGGAGTCGCCCACTCCTGCGCCACTTGATGCACTGACAGTGACGCAACTGGCCGTCGCGGAACTTGCCCAAACCGTAGAGGACAACAATACCGCCACACAGCTTGCAATTGCGGAGCTGGCCGAGGCGCTTTTAGGAGGTGCGACATAATGGCAGCACTGTATTATGACCTTATCAAAAAGGGCCTGAAGACCCTGGAGTCCGTGCCCAGGCGCTGGCGCGACGAGGTGGCCGCGCTGATGGAGGTAACGACATGAGTAAGCATATAGAAAAGATTCCGCTTTCGCGGATCGTACGCATCCAGATATGGCCCAACCCAAACCGACTGACGCTTGCAGAGGCCATGGCAGCCCAGGCGGAGCCGCCTGACATCGCTCTGAGCGGAGTCTACTATAACGGTGACTGGACGATTGCCGGGCACGTCAAGGCGGACGGACAGATTTTGAGCAGGGAGGAGGGATGGGGTGAGTGGGGTTACGCCTGGGACAATGGACCGGATATTAAGATGATCCAGATCCCCAAGGGCGGCGGAGCGCCCTACCTCAATTACCTGTCCTGCAAGTCCCTCCTGACCCCGTGGGACGGCATTGACGCGCCGCTGACGGTAGGCACTGCACTCCAAGGCAAGCGAGGCTGGGCGGCTCTCGCTTTGGATGGGGACAACCTGATCGTGTGGGCCGCCGGTGACGGCGCGAATGCCATCACCCTGCCACAGCTGCGCTCAGAGCTATATGAGTTGGGCGCGGAGACCGCCCTTGCCCTGGACGGCGGCCAGAGCGTCAAGTACCGGGCAAAGGACGGGAGCGTATACATCAACAACGCCTCGCGGCCCGTGACCCAGCACTATATCTTTATCTGGCTCAAGCCGATCCCGACCAAGACCCAGTACAAGGTGCAGGTGGGGGCTTTCAGCGTCAAGTCCAACGCGGAGCGGCTACGGGACGAGCTGGCGGGTAAAGGCTATCCGGGGTTTATCACGGAGGTGCAGACATGAGCCTAGTAATCCACGGAGATTACCCCTGCCACCCGGACAACTACCAGGGCAAGCGGACGCAGACGGTAGAGTACCTTGTTATTCACTACGTCGGAGCCCTGGGTGACGCCCAACAGAACGCGTGGTACTATCACAACACTCCGGGCATCGGCGCATCAGCCCACTATTTCGTTGGGCATGCTGAGGACGGCGCGGACATCTGGGGCAGCGTACCGGAGGACTGCGTAGCTTCCCATTGTGGACGCACCGACAATAAGTACAAGCACCCAACCTGCCGCAACGCCAATAGCATCGGCATAGAGATGTGTTGCCACCAGCGGAAGGATGGGACGTGGTACTTCGACCAGGAGACCATTGACCGCACCGTGGAGCTGGCCAGGGACATCATGGCCCGGTACGGCATCGACGTGGATCACGTACTGCGGCACTACGACGTGACCGGCAAGATATGCCCCGCGCCTTTCGTCAATGATGCGTCGGCATGGGAGAATTTTAAAGAAAGACTGGTGGAAGACGATATGACCAAAGAAGAAGTACAGGCCATGATTGACGCCGCAAAGCCCAAGGTATATACCACGCTGGACGAGATACCTAAGTGGGCGCAGGGGCTTGTGGAGAGGGCTATAAGCGAGGGCGTTATCAAGGGTGACGGCAGCGGCAATCTTAACCTTACCATCCAAGACCTGAAGACGCTGTCCATGATGGATGCGGCGGGGCTGCTGGACTAAGGTACATAGTTCGACATACAATGTCAAGGAGACCATGGTTTTACGGACAAGCTGCGGTCTCCTTGGCGCAATTTAATTGGAGGTATAAGTTATGGATATCACTACTCTTGGCGTTGCCAGCGTGGCGGCCATCACGATTCTTTGTTACTGGGTGGGGCTTATCGTCAAGGCCACGCCGCTGGACGATAAGTATATTCCCGTTGTCTGCGGAGCTGCTGGGGCCTTGCTTGGCCTCCTATGGTTTCTTTCCGGTTTCCCTGACTTCCCGGCCAGTGACCCCATTACCGCCGCCGCTGTGGGCATTGTGAGCGGCCTCGCGGCTACTGGGGTAAATCAGATCACTAAGCAGCTCAAGGGGGACTGAGTATGGAGCCTGAGGTTGTAGTAGCCGTCCTTGCGCTTATCGGCACGCTGTCCGGCTCCATGCTTGGTGTGCTTGCGGCTAACCGGCTTACCAATTACCGCATCGAGCAGTTGGAGAAAAAGGTGGATAAGCACAATAGCGTTATTGAGCGCACGAGCATCCTTGAGGAGCAGATGAAGGTGGCAAACCATCGGATTGGTGACCTTGAGGAGAGCAAGGCATAAAGATAGCCCCCGGCCTGGATTTATCGTCCTGGTTGGGGGCGTTTTTTATTTCACGCTCATTATTTAATGTTTCCGGGGCATCATAACGCCTGTAGGTGATAGTCTCTCATAGCAGCCTCCTTTGGAGACAGGCCGGACGTCAAGAGCAGGCGTCCGGCTTTCTCTATGCTATAAAGATACCGCCCCTGGGTATTGCTCACTGTGGGCCGTTTTTATGCAATTTAATTGCCTACGCAGTTATTTCAATTATTGCGTTGCGGCTTAAATAAAAGCCAAGCAATTGCTCCAAAAATTATTGTAATTAATGCAGCGCTTAAGAAAAAAGAGAGGACTTGATTGTTACGAGAAAATTCCAATATCCAAGAACCCGAACTAGAATAGCTCAAATAATAAATCCAACTTGAAACAGCAAGCAAAAACAACAATAAATAGTTACTCCAAACCATCAGCGGGTATTTCCTAGCCAACGTCTCCTTCGGGCCGTCAACGGCACATATTGAGAGCTTTGTAAGCCTAGATACGAATAGCATAAATACAAAGACCAAATTCATGGTGCACAAGCCCCAGATGCACCCGGTAATCATCAGCTCTGTAATAGGAATCGACCCCGCCCCTATGAATATATTGTCAAGCGACGAAATCCCGCCAAACACAATAAATGATAGAGCGGTAAATATTGCTATTAGAGAGATGAACTGCATGTTCATGTCATGTGCAAATTGCGCCTTAAATGGAATGATATTTGTCTCAAAGCGCGATTTAAAATCGTCTTCTTTCTCTGTGAAGTTCATTGCCTGACTTTGGGCTAAATTTGCATGATCACAAAGTTTGTCTATTTTTGTCATCATATCAGTTTCTTCATTTGCTGGAACGGTGTCTAATTTGTTACCGCTTGTGTTTCTTGAATAATCTTGCAAGCGCCCGATGTTGGTTGTAAATATCCCGATAGATTCCAAATCACGACTAAAAAGAAATGCGCTAATATCAGAATACATCCATCTTCCGTATTCATCCATATAAGTCTTTATGGTTTTGTAAGTCTTAGCAGGATCAAAAGACTCTGTTGATGCCGCTAATAGCTCGCATATTTTAATGATATCATTGTGCCTATTTTGCAAATCTAAGCAAGGCAAATCGCCCCCACAAGAAATATCTTCTACAGGCGGAGGCGATTCGTCTCGCTTATTCAAATCAATTGCAGGTTCAAACTTAATCTCCATAGAACACTATCCTTCGAAATAATCCCTAATTAGACTAATAGGTATTACATTATTTCTGCCTTGCCTATAGGAGAGCCGCCATGGCTTTTGGTTATGGGTAATATCAACAAGTTCAGAGGCCGAGTATTTGATCCCTTGGTTTACTATACTTTCTATAATAGACCTATCTTTTGAGGAAATTGGGTCAATCGAAGAGTATAAGGCGCCGATAGAATTAGAAGGGATAATTGCACCGCCATATCTTTTATACTTATGATAGACTGTTGGGACAACCGGCCCAAAATCCCAAGCCTCAATCTCATCCCGAAAACATGGCTTATGTTGTGATACCAAAAATTCTGCTTGAACAAAATAAAGGATTTTTTGCAGTTTCAAATTCGAAATTCCTTTACCGTACTTATTGCAGTAATCAACTACATACTGAGCGACTGATAGCGCGCTGTACACATCAATCCACCCCTTCCGTATATATATTATGTTTTGTTGTACAAATTGTCAATTGACAACATGACCAATTATAAAAACATCATATCACATTTAAGCTAATTAAAATCTAACTGCAGTGAGTCCGCATTTATTCTGCTCCGTCCACCACCCCACGGTAGGCTCCGGACTTTCCTTTTTCCCCCGCAAATACCGACCTATTTATCCCTCCATGGCTGCTACAATCAAAGAATCCGTGGCGAGGCGGTCTGGCGTGTTGTGGATGGCGGCTCTTGGGTGGGGCCGCTATCCCTGCCTATCCGGATACGCTGTGGCACACCTCTTGAGCGCCGGGAATATACTGCTAATGCGGGCGCACCGCAAGGTATAGATGTCCTCCATCAAAACATCCCCCGCTCGGTAGTCCCGGGTGGGGGATACCTACTTATATTGCCTGAGCGCGTTTACACATTCGCCCAATCGGAATATACTACACCAGGGACACGACTGACACCTTCCTTTCCGTACTACCCCACGGCCCCCCCACTCAGATCCTCTCTGGGTGGGGGATTCTTTGTTTTGACTCATAGGCCGCTGACGTTTTTGATACGTCCCGCCAAGCCGTGACATACTATGAATACGGGAGCAGATGAGACATGGCCGCTCCTTTAATATACCCCCACTCGGTGTTGCGCTGGGTGGGGGGCTTTCGTTTGCTCGGCCTATTGCCCGACCGGCGGATTATGTAGATTTCTGCACACGAAAATGCACACGAAATTTAAACACACTTAGAGCCGCAACGGTTATAATGCTGTATCTGTCGGGGTTCGAGTCCCCGCTGGGTCACCAAAATGATACAACGGTATAGATGCCACTGGCTGTAAGCCAGTGGCATCAGCCGTTTTAGAGAATTTTCAGCCCCGAAATTCACCAGTGTAACAATAGATGCCAAGGCCCTATTCGGAGCGACTGGCGGGGCTCGAACCCCCGTTTTTGGCTGGCGCCCTTTTTGAAATTCAAAAAGGGCGCTGATTAAAATAAGAAGCAAATAATGCGCGCAAAGTGCGCCGATTTAGATTGCCCTGATTAAATTTTGCGATTGCCTGGGGTCAAGCAGGGGTAAGCGGCGAAATCGCCGCGCTCATGATTCTCGCTCCCCGCTACACTTGGGCACTGCTGGATGTGCAAGACAAGGTCGGAATCACAGCCCAGCGATTTAGTAGGATACTGTTGACAAAGATGATTTGTTATGGTAATCTTTAAAAGACAGTTAGCTGCAACTAACTAATTTTTTTGAGGCGAAAGTTAGCTGAAGGTAACATGGGCAAGGCGGATTTTTGCGCTGCATTTTATGGTGGAAGGGGTGAGGAGATTCACAAAGACACAGCAAAACGGTTCAAAACCTTAGCTTAGCTATAGGAATATAGCAATCGATAAAACTGATTGCTTGCCCATCAGGACATATATCTAGGAGGATATGCATGAGAAAGTTCACTTTATCGAAATCAATTGTTTCTATAGCAGCGTTTGCTCTATTATTGACGGGCTGTACAAATTCAGGCAACCCGGCCGGCCAACAAACACCTGCTCCCACCGTTTCTGAAACGAATCAGCAAACAAGCGCCCCTATTAAGCCCACGACAGTTGAAATCACAGATATTTACGGAACCGTTACCGTTCCGGTTAATCCGAAGAACGTCGTCGCTCTGGATAACAGGACCTTTGAAACTCTGGCTGATTGGGGAATTGAATTGGCGGCGGTCCCGAAGGGGGTCATGCCTGCCGATTCCGTATATGTGAAGGACGATTCTGTTCAGGATATCGGGAATCACAGTGACCCGAACCTTGAAATCATAGCGGCTGTAAACCCCGAGCTCGTCATTGTAGGACAGCGTTTTGCCAGCTATTATGAGGATATTAAAACCCTGGTGCCCAATGCCGCCGTTATCAACCTCAATTTTGATGTCTCCGCCAAAACCGCCGCGCCTGGCGAAAGCCTGGTAAACGGGCTTAAAAATTCTACCATTGCCCTGGGACAGATTTTTGATAAAAATGCAGAGGCCGAGAAACTGGTTATCGATTTCGACAAGGCGATTGAAGACGCGAAATCTGCGTACAATGGGACAGATACCATTATCAGTGTTGTGGTTTCCGGTGGCGAGATCGGTTTTTCCGCGCCTCTTTCCGGACGCGTCTGGGGCCCCATGTATGAAGTGTTTGGATGGGTTTCGGCATTAGAGGTGGAGGGCGCTACTTCCGACCATCAGGGCGATGATATTTCTGTGGAAGCAATTGCACAGAGCAATCCCGATTGGTTGTTCGTGCTGGATCGCGATGCGGCGGTATCCTCCACGAAGGATGCGGTCCCCGCCCAGGATGTGATCAACAATTCCCCCGCCCTTCAAAACACAACCGCCGTTACCAAGGGGCACATCGTTTATGCGCCAAACGATACTTACACGAACGAATCCATCCAGACCTATCTGGAACTGTTTGAAAACCTTGCAGGCGCTTTGGCGGGGTAATATAAATGTCAAAACATACAGTACCAAAAATCACTGGGGCTGAGATTTCTCAGCCCCAGCACTATAATTCTAAAAAAATATGGACGAAGGCCTTTATATTGGCGGTTTCCACTGTTTTTGTTTTAGGCGTGATATCGCTGTTTACCGGGGTTTATGATATACGCGGCCAGGAAGACGGATGGAATATGTTTTTCATCACCCGTGTTCCAAGAACAGCGGCGCTTATGCTCACCGGCGCGGCGATGTCAATGTCCGGCCTGGTCATGCAGCTGATTACACAGAATCGTTTGGTGGAGCCCACCACAACAGGAACCATTGAATGGGCTGGCCTGGGCCTTGTATTTGTCTATCTGGTGTTTCCGGCCCCGACTTTAGTGCTGAGAATGACCGGCGCGATTGCCTTTTCTTTTATAGGGACGATGGTTTTCTTCTTCTTTTTAAAGAGAGTGAAGCTTCGCTCCTCGCTGATTGTGCCGATTATAGGAATGATGCTCGGAGCAGTCATCTCCGCAATTTCCACGTTTATCGGGCTCACCTTTTCCATGACGCAAAATATCGAGACCTGGTTTGTAGGCTCCTTTGCACCGGTTCAAATCGGGCGGTATGAGTATTTATGGCTCATTGTGATTGTCTCCATTCTCATTTTTCTCTATGCGGATCGGTTGACCTTGGCGGGACTGGGCGAAGACGTTGCGACAAGCCTTGGTGTAAACTATAACAAAATCGTTGTTTTAGGGACCGGCCTTATCTCCTTTGCCGTTGGGATTGTGGCGGCCGTTATCGGAAACCTGCCTTTTTTAGGCTTGATCGTACCAAATATTGTTTCCATGTATCGAGGCGATGATCTCAGGAGCAACCTGCCCTGGGTGTGCGTATTGGGGATGGGCGCGATCACGCTTTGCGACATCATTTCCCGTACCATCATTATGCCGTTTGAGGTCCCTGTCTCGTTGATCCTTGGAACCGTAGGCGCGGTTGTATTTATTATGATCCTGTTGAAACAGAGGAGGCTAAGATGAGCGAGTTGATCTATGGGAATAAAGCTCATGCAGGCATAGATTCCGGCCTCCAGAACAAAAGTAGATCGGCGAGAGCCTTTCGTTCCAAAAAAGAAGAAAAACGTTACTGGATTTTGCTGGTCACATTGATTGCTTTGGGCGTCCTCGCCTCCTATGGGCTTTTGGTTTATGAGAACCCCGTTCCGGTGGGTTCTCCCTCTTTTCTCCCGGTGGTCAGAAGAAGAATGGTCGCTCTTGTGGCAATGCTGATCTCCGCCGTCTGCCAGAGCCTGTCCACCGTCGCATTCCAGTCGAGTACAAACAATCGGATCATCACCCCTTCCTTGTTGGGGTTTGAGGCGCTTTACTCAACCATCCATACCAGCGTCATGTTTTTTTTCGGTGCCGGCGTATTTATTAAGCTGAGCGGGGGGGTTGAATCCTTCCTGCTGCAAATCGTTATTATGGTTGTTGTGTGCCTGATTCTTTATGGCTGGCTGCTTTCCGGAAAGTATGGAAACCTGCAGCTAATGCTTTTGGTGGGGGTTATTATCGGGACCGGCCTGAAGTCTGTATCCTCTTTTATGAGAAGGCTTTTAGCGCCGTCTGAATTTGACGTTCTGCAGGCCAGATTGTTTGGCTCCGTCAGCAACGCGGATGCCGAGTTCTTTCCCGTTGCGATTCCGCTTGTACTGGTTGCGGCAGTCCTTATTCTTGCGTATTCTAAAAAACTAAATGTGCTGTCACTTGGAAAGAGCGCCAGCACCGCTTTGGGCGTTCATCATCAATCCGGCGTAATCTATACGCTTATATTGGTTTCTGTTCTGATGTCGGTTTCAACCGCGCTGGTCGGTCCCCTTACGTTCTACGGATTTTTGGTAGCCACCATGAGTTACCAGGCAGCGCCGACCTATGATCACAGATATATCTTTCCGATGGCGCTCGCAATAGGGTTTTTGATCCTAACGGGGTCGTATTTCTTCATGTATCATGTATTTCGGGCCCAAGGCGTCGTTTCCATCATTATTGAGATGTTTGGAGGAATCGCATTTTTGATTGTGATCTTAAGGAAGGGAACTTTATGATAAATATTCTTAACGCCAGAAAGTCTTACACGGATGAGGTGGAAATAGGGCCTCTAAATATCCAAATACCAAAAGCCGGGTTCACTTCTCTGATCGGGCCGAATGGAGCGGGAAAATCCACCGCACTTTTAATGATCGGAAGACTTCTGAACATGGACGAGGGCCAAATCAAGGTAGCCAATATGGACGTTTCTGACTCCAAATCAGAAGACCTGGCAAAAATTTTGACCATTTTACGGCAAGAAAATCATTTTGTAACGAGACTTACCGTCCGGCAGCTCGCCGGGTTTGGCCGGTTCCCTTATTCGAAAGGCAGATTAACGAAAGAGGACGAGTCAATTATTTCTAAGTATATCGATTTTTTGGACCTGGCTGACCTAGAAAACAGATATTTAGATGAGCTCTCCGGGGGCCAAAGACAACGGGCGTACGTAGCGATGGTTTTGTGCCAGGAGACAGAATATGTTCTTTTGGATGAGCCACTGAACAATCTCGACGTTGCGCGTTCCGTTCAAATGATGGAGCATTTAAGGCATGCGGCCGATGAATTCGGAAGGACGATTTTGACTGTTATGCATGATATAAATTTTGCAGCCAAATATTCCGATCGGATTTGCGCGATGAAAGGCGGACGAATCGCCGCCTTTGGAACGGTGGAAGAAATTATGAACACGGAGCTTTTGACCGATATTTTTGAAACAAAAATAGAAATTATTGACGGCCCGCATGGACCGATCGCAATTTACTAGTGATTGAATCAGACAGGCTCATTTAAAGTCTGGCTTTGCCATATTATAAGGAAGCAACTGAAACCGGGGGACAGGATTGCCGTAATCCTGTCCCCCGAGGTATAGGGGAATGGGGGGTGATCCTATTGCCTTTTGTTCATACTTCGTTGTAGGGGTTCAAGATGGGTTGTCCCTTTTTCTAAGTAAAAACACGTTTCTACGCCGAAGTGGCTCATTGCGGCATTTTCTATTTATCCGAGGGAAATGCAAAATAAACATAATTGGAAAAAGGAAATCATTAAAGCGGGGTTCGTAAGGTTTTCAGGAAGGTAATTGAAAAATGGCAGCCCGGAAATGTTATGGGTAAGATGCCACACCCGGTGGCCTCGTAATTAACCAGCAGGAGGCTAAGATTGCCCTCTGGCTTTTTGAGTGATATTTAGGGGGTGACAGCCTCACGCTCCCTTTGGGTATATCTACATATATGCTACACACTTGCTATGTTATAATAAAATAATACGGAGGTGAGCGAATTGGACATACAGATTCTTCTCGTTGAGGATGATGAACATATCTGTAATGCAGCTAAAGCATTTTTAGAGAATGCAGGTTTTATCGTTGATGCTTTTGATGATGGATTAAAAGCATGGGAAATGTTTTATAACAAGACCTACCAGCTCGTCATTTTGGATATTATGCTTCCCAACATAAGCGGTCTTGAGATATTGAAAGAAATACGCAAGCATTCAGATGTGCCTGCTTTAATTATTACTGCACTGGCGGATGACGAACATCAATTAACTGCATTTTCGAGCCATGCCGATGATTATATTACTAAGCCTTTCGCTATGATCATACTGCTTAAAAGAGCTGAGGCTATATTGCGCAGGACAGGAATTCTGAAAGAAGAAATTTGCGTTGGTGATTTATCTTTGTTTCCAATTGCTTATAAAGCCACTTTTCAAGGAGAGGATATTCTTCTCACGCCAAAGGAGTTTGAGCTTTTATTCATGCTTGTGCAGAACAAAGATAATATCGTATTGCGTGAACGGATGCTGGTTCAGATTTGGGGGTATGATTTTGAGGGAAACGAGAGAATCGTAGATACGCATATCAAGAATCTGCGTAGTAAACTGCCTGTCAATATTATAAAAACCATTAAAGGGATTGGCTACCGTCTGGAGACTGAGTAATGAAGCAAAAAGGAATTGGAATTTTTGGAAAGACATTTTTTTATACGTTTTCATTGATTGTTACGATCCTGATTGTTACGATAGTTTTTTTTGCCAATCAGTTTGTTCAGTTTTATGCTGCCAGCAGAGAAAATCAAGTTTCCGAAATAGTGGAGTCCCTTATAAAGCAGCTTAATGGACAATCGAAAGAAGAGGCCAAAACAATTGCTGATGATTTCATTGACAGAAATTTCGCAGTAGATATTGCTGTAGCAAGTATTGATGGCACTTTCTTATATAAAACCTCATCCTCTGCTGCACCTTTTACAGTAATCAATGGACAAGTAAGTATTCATGACATTCCAATAGGCGAGAATGATCCGAAAACTTATAAGAATGATGTGAAAATGCAATCTGCAAAAGTACATCTGGAAAAGGAAGAGTTCTACCTGGTTGTTACATATCACTACTCGGAACGGGATGCTTATGAAACATTCTTCAAGATGCTCCCAATCGGTTTAATAATTGTTTTTTTGGTCAGCGTGTTTGGCTCAGCGGGTTATGCAAAAATGATAACGCAACCAATAAAAAAGCTCGCGGGAGATACACGGAAAATGTCCGAAATGAAAAACATCCCTATTCCTGAGATCAAGAATGATGAAATTGGGCAACTGACAGCCAATGTGCATCATTTATACGATTCGCTGAAAACGACGATTACGGAGTTGAAGCTTGAAATGGATCATGTCCGCAAACTGGAGGAAAGCCAGCGATATTTCTTTTCATCTGCTTCCCATGAACTAAAAACACCAATTGCCGCTATAAGTGCGCTCTTGGAGGGAATGCTTGAAAATATCGGAGATTATAAAGATCATCCGAAATACTTAGCGGAATGCCTTAAAATGATGCATTCCCTCAATAAGCTGGTGGTGGAAATTTTGGAGATTGTTCGTCTGAAGGACAGAAAAGTTTTGCCCAAGGTTGAAACGATTGATCTTGGGCTTATGGTGAATTCATTAATGCCTGCATACCAATCTCTAGCGGGCCTTAAGAGTCAAGATTTTTCCCTGCGTATCCCCCAAAATCAGACCTGTTATGCAGATAGCCAGATGCTCAAACGCGTTCTTTCCAATGTGATCATGAACGCCCTCCAAAATGCGCCTGAAAATAGCCTCATAAAGATTTGGAGTGAAGAAAGCACCTCCACAATAAAGCTCTGCCTGCAGAACCAAGGCTATATTGACGAAAATGCAATTTCCAAGGTGTTTGAGCCATTCTATCGCATGGATTCTGTTCGATCCAGAAAGGACGGTCACAGTGGGATAGGGCTTACGATCGTAAAAGAACTGATGAATAGTATGCAAATCCCTTATAATCTTTGCAACACCGAGCAAGGTGTTCTGTTCAGTATAGAATTTCAAAAATTGAACAATAGATAAACTCCTTATCTCTATTTCAAAATCTCTTTCCGACTGTAGTATTTAGGCTCCAGTCAGGGGGAGATTTTTTGTTTACCTCAAAATCAATTTGCTGGATGGAGGCAGGAATGAATTGATCACCACTCATTTCAAAAATTGCATCTTCACATACACTCCAGATTAATGATTTATATTAGAAAGCAGACAAGGTCAGTTTAATTTTGTAAGACCCTATGGCTACCACAAAACCAGTAAAGACAAGGAGAATGAAATTATGAAATTATCCAAAAACTTATCCATTACAGCAGCTGTGCTTCTCGTACTAGGAGCCTTTGCGGCTACCCCCGCACTGGCATCAGTAACTGACATATGGAAAGATACTGACAATAACGGTGCTGCCATTACCGTACAGGAAATGCGCGTCAGCCCTAGCAAAGAAACACTGGATTCCATCAGCATCACAGATGAAAAGGGTAACCCCATCAAACTGGATTCGTTAAGCGTCATTCCGGCTGCACAGAATCTGAATTCCATTAGCATCACCGACGAAAACGGCAACCCCATCAAGTTAGATTCATTAAGCATTACACCTGATAAGAACACCTTCGACACTGTCAGCATTACAGATGGAAATGGCAGCCCTATTAAGCTGGATTCCTTTTCAATCGCTGGTGAGGGAGCCGAATATGTATCCATGAAGTCTCTTGGATATTCCGATTCTGATTTTGAAGGAAAAGACTCCATTGTTGTTCATAAAGAAGCTTGGACACAGGGTAAATAACCTGGAGTCTCAATAGTAAGTCCTTGCCATATGGCCTTACAAAATTATACTGAGCCTGTCATACAGAAATAAACCCAGTAACCATTGACCTTGAAATAGGTATGTCCGCTCCGCCCCCGTGTCTTGTTGGAAGGACTAACTCTTTTGCAACAGTTATAACGTAATCTGACGGTCATACAGAGAGATTGGGCTGCATCTATATCGTTGCAATACTTCATAGTGAACGGCCATAGCCAATCCGATCAAGTTGTTGAGACTTGAAAGGATTGGCTATGGCCGTTTAATTTCGAGGCAGGCTCCAATCAATTCGTTGAGATTATGTTAAAATCTATTTATTATTTAATCGTTTCTTCGGCAAAGCTATTGTCGACCAGTTTATTAAAGTCAACGCGCTTATCCAGCTCACCGGCAGTTTCCATGACGTCCTCCAAGCGCTCTAAGGATTCCTGTTTCATAACTGGGGTTTCGTTCCAGGCATCGATATCCTTATAGCGCTGAACTACCAGGGTTAGTACGTCGATCTTGGTGTCAGGGAACTGATCAGCTAAAGCTTCAGCAATCTCCTGTGCGGTATGCTCCCGGACCCATTTCTGACCTTTGGCAACAGCATTTGTAAAGCTTTGCACGACGATAGAATTGTTCTTAATATAGCTTTGAGAAGCAAAGAAGGCTGTGTAGGGGATTTCCCCGCTTTCCTGACCAATGGAGGTAAGTACAAAACCTTTGCCTTCCAGCTCTACTTCAGTGGCAGTGGGTTCAAACAGGGTAACATAGTCACTTTCGCCGCCCGTAAAGGCGCCTGCCATCATGTTAAATTGTACAGAGGTATCCACCACGGCATCCTGATTGGGAATAATGCCGTTTTGACGCATGACATACTCCAGAGTCATTTCAGGAACGCCGCCCTTGCGGCCGCCAATGATGGTTTTGCCTTTAAGATTCTCCCACGTAAAGTCTTCGTCAGTGCGGCCGACCAGGAAGGAGCCGTCACGCTTGGTAAGCTGGGCAAATATGACTGCGTAGTCCTCACGGCCCTCATTAATGACATAGAGGCAAGCCTCCGGGCCCGCCAAGCCAATATCGGCCTGCCCTGCCAAAACTGCGGTCATCACCTTATCGGCACCGCCGCCGTTCGTTAACTCAATATTCAGGCCTTCCTCGGCAAAAAGGCCAAGCTCCAGCGCCACATACATAGGGGCGTAGAACACAGAATGAGTTACTTCGTTCAGCCGTACCTTCGTTACCTCTTCTTTCTTGCCACAGCCCGAAACCAGGGTTGTCAGCAGTACAATACCCAGACCTAGCGCAATTAATCTCTTCATACTGTCACTCCCATATGCGTTTTCATTACTTTTTCAAGCCACAGGATGCACTGGTACATCAGTGCAGCCGCCGCGGCCAGAATCAGAACCGTTGTCATGACCAGGTCCATCTTAAAGACCTGAGAGCCATAGACGATAAGATAACCGAGGCCGGCTTTGGAGACCAGGAATTCGCCCATGATCACACCGACCCACGACAGACCGACGTTTACCTTCAAGGCATTGATCATAGTGGTGAAGTTTGCCGGAAGTACCAGCTTCATTAGAATCTGTGCTCGAGTAGCGCCTAGCGTGCGCATCAAACGGATCTTCTCCGGATCAGTGTCCAAAAAGCCGTTATGCATATCAAGGATAGTAACGATCAATGAGATGGCCAGCGTCATGGCGATGATAGAGGATGGCCCGGCACCAATCCAGACAATGAAGATGGGGCCCATTGCTGTTTTGGGTAGGGCATTCAGTACAACAAGGTAAGGGTCTAGCACTCGGGATAAAAAATCACTCCACCAAAGCAAAACGGCAATCACAGTGCCGAGTAGCGTGCCAAGTAAAAAACCGACTACGGTCTCTATAACAGAAGTGCCCACATGAAGCCACAGATCACCGGATTGGTATAAGTTCATGAAGGTATTCCACATTCTTGATGGACTGCTGACAATAAAAGCATCAATGGCGCCCAGACGCGCAGCGATTTCCCAGCCGGCAAACAGAACGACCAATATGCCTATACGCAGTGTGGTAATGGCAGTTTTAGTTTGTCTTCGCCTTTTTAAGTACGCTTTTCGCTGTAGGGAGACGGCAGGCTCAGACATTGATATCCAACTCCCTCCAGATGGTGTTAAAATACGTTCGGAAAGCAGGATGATCTCGCCGCTTCATAGGAGAGATTCCCGTTAGATCTTCAAGGTTATGGATCGCCTTTACAGCAGCTGGCCTTTTACTTAAAACAATAATTCGATCAGAAAGACTTATACTTTCAGAGATATCGTGGGTAACCAGCAAAGCTGTTTTGCGTTCTTGACGAATAATGGTATAGATATCGGTGGATACAGAAAGTCGTGTTTGGTAATCCAAGGCTGAAAATGGTTCATCCAGCAATAATATTCTTGGGTCTGTTGCCAGTGTTCTAATTAATGCACACCGTTGACGCATGCCCCCAGACAGCTGAGACGGTGTTTTTTGAAGAAATTCGCCCAGTCCATAACGCGCCAAGAGTTCACGGACATACTCTTGACGTTCCGCCGTATTTTGATGCTGTAGCTCCAGGCCCAGGGTAACATTGGCCCAAATAGTTCTCCACGGAAATAGTTGGTCTTTCTGAGGCATATAGCCAATCTTGGGCGATGGCGCTGTAACAGCATCGCCATCTATGTATACCGAGCCTGCGGAGGCTGGCTCAAGCCCGGCAATTACTGACAGCAAGGTGGATTTGCCGCACCCTGACGGCCCCACAATACTGACAAATTCTCCGTCGGAAATTTCGAAATCGATCCCGCGCAGGGCATCTATTTCTCCATCCGGCGCCTGGTATGTCAGGTCGACATTATTTACTTGTACAATCATAGTTTCGGGGGCTCCTTCCGTACATGATGGTAGAGGAATGCAAATCAGCTCCCTAGCTCATCATACGGTGCTGGCCCTCAAATGTGTGGAATTAAATTGAACGCTATGAGCTTGCCAGGAAACGGTGTGTAGGTTAAACTTACAAACAGTCGATTTTAGAACTTACAGAGAGGTAGGGTAGATTTTTTCACACGAAATTTACACGAAAATGGATGATTACCTCGACAGGTTCTCTTCGAAATAAGGGGTTATAAAATTTGATATCTCGTCCTCCTTATACGTTTTAAACCCAGTAAAATAAAAAAATCCCTAAGCCGCTAAGTTCAAATTGCTAGACCACATCCAATCGCATTGCAGATAAAATTATGGTATACTTTAATAGATTGGATTGGCACTGCCGCAAGTATGGCGCGTATGGCGTGCTGCGCTGTGGCGATCATGAAAGGAAGGTATGGCTGTTGACCATAAGCAGAGTTGGGGGACTGATTGCTGCCGCCAGCAAAAAGGCCAGCCGGCCCATGTTACAGCTTGGCGGCATCAGCGTGGTGGAGCGGATCGTGCTCACCTTTCAGCAGGCAGGCGTATTTCCCATCGTAGTGGTGACGGGTGTGGAGGCCGACGAGGTCAAGTACCGGCTGGCCGGCCGCGGCGTGGTTTTTTTGCACAATGAGGAGTTTGAAGATCCCGAGCTGATTGACTCGGTAAAAATAGGGCTCTCCTTTTTGCGCGGAAAATGTGAGCGTGTCGTATTCTCTCCGGTGAACACCCCGATGTTTCTCCCCTCTACGCTTTATACGCTGCTTGGGACGACGGGCGACATTGTCACCCCCTCCTATATGGGCAGGGGAGGGCACCCCATTATATTCTCCAACGCCGTGATACCCAATCTCCTCGCCTGGCAGGGGGAGACCGGCCTGCGGGGCGGTCTCGCCTCCATGTCCGGTCTCCGCATACCGGTTGAGGTCGACGATGAGGGTATTTTGCTTACGATTCACCAGCAGTCCCGCTTGCAGGCATATTATGAGGAAAACAAGGCCTCGTTTTTACATCCCCGCCTGCGCCTAAGCCTGGAACGTGAGGAGGAGCTGTTCAACGCCAGGGCAAAGCTGCTGCTGCTGTTGATCGGCGAGACCCATTCAGTTCGTACCGCCAGCGCAGTAATGGCGCTCTCCCAGAGCAAGGCATGGGATATGCTCAATAAGCTTGAGGCTGCCCTGGGATATGCCCTCATTACCCGCCGCAAAGGTGGCACGCAGGGCAGCCGGAGCGACCTGACCCCCGAGGGGCTCTCTTTTTTAAAGGCCTGGCAGCGTTATGAGGAGCGCGCGATTGAGTGCGCCTATTTGGGATACCTTCAGATGCTGCGGGATATCTCTCATCTACCATCGTAGCATAGAGTCAATACGTCCCGAGGCGGCCCATTTCATTATGAAATGGGCCGCCTCTTCTCTGCGCAGTGCAACAAAAAACGCCGTGCTTTTTCGCTGCCGGGTAGCATGTTCCTCCAACAAAGAATTTGGCATGTCAGTTTTATGCGCGCTACAATGTAGATAATCATTACCGCCGCATTCCCATAACGTATTTTTGATACAGGAGGAGATGTTATTGTTTACCCTGACTGTAAACGGAGCGGAGGTCCATTCAGAGAAGGATAAGCGCCTATTGTCCTTTTTGAGGGACGATCTGCGGCTGACCGCCACAAAGGATGGATGCAGCGAGGGCGCCTGCGGCACCTGCACCGTGTTGGTGGACGGCAAAAAGGTAAAGGCCTGCACTCAGAACCTGTCCAGGTTTGAAGGTAAGAGCATCGTCACGGTGGAGGGCCTGAGCGAGCGGGAAAAAGAGGTCTATACTTATTGTTTCGGCGAGGCCGGAGCGGTGCAGTGCGGCTTTTGCATTCCCGGCATGGTCATTTCGGCCAAGGCGCTTCTGGACGAGAACCAAAGCCCCTCCCGCGACGAGGTAAAGGCCGCGCTGCGGGGAAACATCTGCCGCTGTACCGGATACAGAAAAATTGAAGACGCCGTTTTAATGGCCGCTGAGTTTTTCCGTGAGAACCAATCTGTTCCCGTACCGGATACCTCCACCGGCGTGAATCGCCGTTTCCAGCGCCCTGATGTGCGGGAGAAGGTGCTTGGAACCGGAGAATTTGTGGACGACATCGTACTGCCGGGCATGCTGTACGCCAAGGCCCTGCGCTCCAAATACCCCCGCGCGGTGGTGAACAAAATCGATCTCTCCAGGGCGGAGACCCATCCGCAGTGCGTAAAGATCCTCACCGCAAAGGATGTCCCCTACAACAAAACCGGCCATATCATCCCCGACTGGGACGTGATGATCGCCGAGGGCGACACGACGCGCTACATTGGCGACGCCATCGCGCTGGTGTGCACCAAAACCCAGGAGGCGCTGGACGAGGTTTTGACCCTCATTGAGGTGGACTACACCGAGCTCACTCCCGTCACCAGCCCCACCGACGCGCTGCGGGCAGACGCGCCCCTGATCCATAAAAGCGGCAACATTATGCGCAAGGAGATTTTGATTCGGGGCAGCGCGGACGCCGCGATCAAAAACTCCAAGTACGTAGTGACCCGCAAGTACTACACGCCTTTTAACGACCACGCCTTTATGGAGCCCGAGTGCGCCATTGCCATGCCCGAGGGGGAGGACGGCATTTTGCTCTACAGCGGCGCGCAGAGCGTATACGACGAAAAGCATGAGATCGCCGCCATGCTGAAAATCCCGGAGGAAAAGGTGCACTGCCAGAGCAAGCTGGTGGGCGGCGGCTTTGGCGGCAAGGAGGACATGAGCGTGCAGCACCACGCCGCGCTGATGGCCTGGTACGTAAAGGCGCCGGTAAAGGTGAAGTTCAGCCGCCAGGAGAGTCTTCTCTACCACACCAAGCGCCACGCCATGGATATGGAGTTCACCACCGCCTGCGACGAGGAAGGGAACCTCACGGCCATGAAGGCAATCCTCATTGCCGACACCGGGGCGTACGCCAGCCTGGGCGGGCCGGTGCTGCAGCGGGCCTGTACCCATGCCGCCGGGCCGTATAACTACCAGAATGTCGATATCCTGGGCATGAGCGTGTACACAAACAATGTGGTGGCCGGGGCGTACCGGGGATTCGGCGTCACGCAGTCATGCTTTGCCACCGAGAACAACCTCAATCTCCTGGCCGAGCTGGTGGGCATTTCCCCCTGGGAGATCCGCTATAAAAACGCCATTCGCCCCGGGCAGGAGCTGCCAAACGGCCAGCTGGCGGACGAGAGCTGCGCCATGGCGGAGTGCCTTGAGGCGGTAAAGGATGTGTACGAAGCCCACCCCTACGCGGGAATTGCCTGTGCCTTTAAAAACAGCGGCAAGGGCATCGGCATCCGGGATACCGGGCGGGTCCTGCTCAGCATCGAAAACGGCGTCGTCCACATCCGCACCAGCGCCGCGTGCATGGGCCAGGGCATCGCCACGGTCTGCACCCAGATGCTGTGCGAGGTGACCGGCCTTGACCCCAGCCATGTTTATCACGAGCGGCCCGACACCGTGCGTACTCCCGACAGCGGCACGAGTACCGCCAGCCGCCAGACCGTGATTACCGGGGAGGCGGCCCGCCGGGCCGCCGAAAAGCTGGCGGAGGCGCTGAAGGGCGGAAAGGCCCTTGCCGATCTGGAGGGGCAGGAAATTTACGGCGAATATGTGCCTATTACCGACCCCATGGGCACCCTGAAGAAAAACCCCGTGAGCCACGTCAGCTACAGCTATGGCGCACAGGTCGTGGTGCTGGATGAAAACGGCAGGGTAGATAAGGTGGTGGCCGCGTACGACGTGGGTACGCCGGTCAACATTCAGAGCGTAGAGGGCCAGATCGAGGGCGGAATCGTGATGGGGCTCGGCTTTGCCCTGACGGAGGATTTCCCCACCGAGAGAGGGTACCCAAAGGTGAAATTCGGCACGCTGGGTCTGATGCGCGCGCCTGACGTACCGGCTATCGAGGTAAAGCTGGTGCAGTCACGGGGCGAAAAGCTGCCCCTTGCCATGGGCGCAAAGGGAGTGGGCGAGCTGTGCCTGATCCCCACCTCCCCCGCCTGTTCCCATGCCTATTACCGCTATGACGGCAAGCTGCGAACACGCCTGCCGCTGCAGGATACCTATTACAGGAAGACAAAGAAATGAAAGTGAACGGTCTCATTCTGGCTGCGGGCCTCTCCAGCCGTATGGGCAGCTTTAAGCCCCTCATGCCGGTGGGAGCGGAAACTCTGATTGAGCGCAGTACCCAGAGCATGCTCAGCGGCGGCGCGCACCATGTAACCGTAGTGCTGGGTTACCGGGCCGCCGAGGCAGAGGCCGTGCTGCGGGGGCGGTTCTCCCCCAAAAGGGTAAGCATCGTCCATAACCCGAACTATGAGAGCACCGATATGCTGGCGTCGGCCAAGATCGGGATTGCCGCCCTGCCGGCCTGCGAGGCCTTTTTCCTGCTGCCGGGCGACATGCCGGCTGTGGACAGCGAAACCTTTTGGGCCGTGCGCGCCGCTATGCAGAGCACCGGCGCAAGCCTTGCCTTTCCTACGCTGGAGGGGCGGCGTAAGCATCCGCCGCTGATCTCTGCCCGGTGCGTCCCCTCCATTCTGGCCTTTGACGGTACGGGCGGGCTGCGCGAGGTGTGGAGACAATACGCAAGCGAGACGGCAGAGGTAGCCGTAGACGATGCCGGCTGCCTGTTTGATGCCGATACACCGGAGGACTACCGCAGGCTGCTGCGGTATGTGGAAAAGAAACAGCGCGTCTTTGAACCACGAAAAAGGAGGAATGCTTGCAATGCGAGAAATCAGTAAATCGGTCATCAAAAAAGACCACGCGCCCAAAATGGACGGCAGCGCCATATACGTAGCCGACTGGTCCTGCGACGGGGTGCTGTACGGCAAGCTGGTGCGCTCGCCCCATGCCCACGCCCGCGTACTGGACATTCAGCTGCCGCCCCTGCCGGAAGGGTACTTCGCCGTTGACAAAAACGATGTGCCTGGCAAGAACGAGGTCCATATCGTCATGGATGACACCCCCGTGTATGCGGGGGAAACGGTGGAATACATCGGCGACCCGGTGCTGATGGTGGTGGGCCCCGAGGAAAAAGAGGTGGAGCGCCTGGCCGCCGCGGTCAATGTGGTATACGAGGTTTTGCCCGCCGTTCTGGATATCCGGGACTCGGATACGGTGTTCTTTGATTACAGTTTCGGCCAGGGGGATACCGAAGCCGCCTTTGCCGAGGCCGACAAGGTATACGAGGAGGAGTTTGAAACCGGCTATCAGGAGCAGGCCTATCTGGAGACCCAGGGCATGATCGCCGAGTATCGCGACGGAAAAATGACGGTGCACGGAAGTATGCAGTGCCCATACTATGTCCACGGCGCTATCGCCAAGGCGATCGGCCTCACACCCGATAAGGTGCGCGTGCTGCAGGATACGACGGGCGGCGGCTTTGGCGGCAAGGAGGCGTACCCCTCCATTCTGGCCTGTCAGGTGGCGGTGGCTGCTTATAAGGCCGACGGCAAGCGCGTGCGCGTGATCTATGGGCGGCGGGAGGACATGGAGTTTACCTCCAAGCGCCATCCCTCCCTCTGTCGGTACAAAATGGCGGTAAAGGACGGCTTTGTCACTGCAATGGACATTGACGTCAAGTTCAATTCCGGCGGGTTTACCACTCTCTCCGCTGTCGTGCTGCAGCGGGGCATCATCGCGGCCCCGGGCGTATACCGGGTAAATAATCTCAAGGTGCGCGGCCGCGCTATGAAGACCAACACCATCCCCACCGGAGCCTACCGCGGCTTTGGCGCGCCGCAGACCTTCTTCGCCGTGGAGATGATGATGGACCACATTGCCAAGGACTTGGGCGAGGAGCCGCTGCGCTTTAAAAAGCGCCATCTGGTAAAGCAGCATGACGCCACCTCCACCGGCGGCAAGTACCACTTCCCCGTGCCGATGCCCGCCATGATCGCGGAGGTGGAGGAGATGAGCGGCTACCAGGAAAAGTGGAGCGGGTATCAAAAACCGCAGACCGGGCGCTTTCGTAAGGGGATCGGCCTGAGCCTCTGGTTCCATGGCGCGGGCTTTACCGGCAGCGGCGAGCGGGATATCATCAAGGCCGTAGCCAAGCTGCGCAAGACCAAGGACGGTTTCGTAGAGGTTCTGGCCAGCCAAAGCGACATTGGGCAGGGCCTGAAGACCACCTTCTGCAAAATCGTCGCCAATGAGCTCAACCTGCCGCTTGAAAAGGTAAGCTATGATAACCCCGATACCGACCGCGTGCCCGACTCGGGCCCCACAGTGGCCTCCCGCAGCCTGATGACGGTGGGCGAGCTTCTGCGCCGTGCCGCCATTAACCTGCGAAGCCAGTGGAAGGAAGGCGAGGAGCAGGTTGTCGAGGAGCATTTCAAGGAGCCGGATTTCGTCATCCCCTTCTACCTCGACAAATTCGAGGGCGACGCCTACCCCACCTACGCTTGGGCCGCCTGCGCGGTGGAGGTACGCTTAGACACCCTCACCGGCGTAAACGAGGTGCTGGGTACGTGGGGTAGCTTCGACGTGGGTACGCCCATCGACCTGAACATCGTGATTGGTCAGATGGAGGGCGGTCTCATGCAGGGCCTGGGGTACTCCAGCATGGAACAGATGGGCACCGACGCCAAAGGCCGCATCCGCAACAACAGCTACAGTGATTACATCATCCCTACCTCGGTGGACGTCCCCAATCTGCAGGTGAAGATGCACGTGGAGGAATACCCCTTAGGGCCTTACGGGGCCAAAGGAGCGGGCGAGCTTCCGCTGGTGGGCGTACCTGGTGCGTATATCGAAGCGATGGAGCAGGCCCTTGGCGGCGCTTTACTCCACCACGCGCCGTTCAGCGCCGAGGACGCTTTGAAAGTTCTGAAGGCCAACGCGCAAAAGGAGGCGATCTGAATGGACGGCATTACGTTTACCCTGAACGGAGAGCAGGTTACTTATAAGGGCAGCGCCACCGCCCGGCTGCTGGACGTGCTGCGCGGCGAGTTTAAAGACACCGGCGTAAAATGCGGCTGCAAGGAAGGCGAGTGCGGCGCGTGCAGCGTAATTCTCGACGGCAGGCTGGTAAACAGCTGCATGGTGGCCATGGGCCGCGTGGATGGCTGCACCGTCACCACCATTGAGGGCTACCGCCAAACCGAGCGCTTTCAGGTGCTGGACGCGGCCTATGCCTCCGTGTCGGCGGTCCAGTGCGGTTTTTGTATCCCCGGCATGGTGCTGGCCAGCGAGTGTATCCTGGCCAAAAACCCCAACCCCAGCGAGGAGGAGATCCGTGAGGGCATTTCCGGGAATTTGTGCCGCTGCACCGGGTATAACGCCATTGTAAAGGCCATTGGAATTGCCGCAAAGGAGGGGAACGGATTATGGTAAACGGATATGCGCCCGTTTCGCTCAGCGAAGCGCTGGAGCTGCTTGCCGCCCACACGCCCACCCCCTACGCCGGGGGCACCGATCTGATGATCGAGGAGGAGCGGGAGTGCGATTACCTCTTTCTGCATAAGATACCCGAGCTCAAGCAGGTGACCCAGGACGAGCAATACCTCCGCTTTGGCGCGGGCTGCACCTTTACCGAGCTTTTGGAGCATGAGCTCACTCCCGCTCTCCTTAAGGAAGCGCTGGCCCTGATCGCCGCGCCGGCCATCCGCAATGAGGGCACCATCGGCGGTAATATCGGAAACGGCAGCGCCAAGGCCGACAGTGCGCTGATCTTCTTTGTCACCGACTCCAAGCTGCGGCTGGTCAGCAGCAAGGGCGAGCGCATCGTATCCATCAAATCGTTTTACAAGGGCCGCAAGCGGCTGGACCTGGCAAAGGACGAGCTGATCGCCGAGGTGCTGATGCCCAAAAAGTGGCTGGGCAGCTATTGCTATCAGAAGGTCGGTGCCCGTAAGGCCCTGGCTATCTCCCGCCTCTCCTTCGCGGGCCTGATGACTGTTGAGGACGGAAAAATTGCCCACTGCGCCACCGCGTTCGGCGCCGTCAGCGATGTGATCATCCGCCGGGAAGATATCGACGCTATGCTGATCGGGAAAACCGTCGAGGAGGCAAAGGCCGAAAAGGCCGCTTATCTCAAGGCCTTTGACGACGCCATCGTACCGATACGGGGCCGGGTGTCCCAGGAATACCGCAAAAGCGTATGCATGAGCCTGCTGAGTGATTTCCTGAATCAATTCGGAATTTAGTTTCTTAAGCATATAAAGGGCATTTGGTTTTTCTGCGGCCATACTTAATATGCTGCCGCATTAAAAATGGGTGGCATCTATTTCGTAGCGGGAGTTCATATGCGCCGTTCATATAAAAAAATGCACACTTGAGACAAAATTGCACATAAAGAAAACCGCCTCTGGGACTGCTCCCTGAGGCGGTTCTTTTGTTTTGTATTGCATTTCTCCACAATTTGCCGAGCCAAAGAGCTGAACAAATCAATCATATAGTAAATGACTTCCATTGGCCTTCTGTTGTGTTCGATAGATATGTGTTTTTGTACAACTCATAATGGGCTTGCGATAGATATACTTTTTCTAAGCGTTCCGAGAGTTCCGACCAGAGATAACCCCCATCACTCGGAGCAATCCGGGTGGTGGGGGCTATTTTGCATTTTATACTAAGCTAAGAGGTCTCCAAACCCTGGGTTCCGGTGCTTTTTGATTAGTGTGCGGGTTGAATAGGATAACCGAGGATTTCTATCTTCTTCCGAATTTCCGCTTGAGTCACAGAAGTAGTGTCGTAGTCAACCGCAATACTGCTGCTTTGCTTATTAATTTCGATTGACGTTACGCCTGGAAGGGAATCCAGAGCCCGCTTGAGCAGGGTTGTATCATGGAGCCCAACATCTTTATCAATAGCAAAATACACGCTCTCATTTGCCAAAATAAATCACCTCATATTTAGGATTCCCCAAGGTAATCAATTCAATGTACCGAGCCGGAAACACTTTAATGTTCCGACCTGGATTAAGGGAGGGTGGTGGTGACTTTTGGAGAACACCAGATAATATTTTTAATTTTGCTTGACTTGGAGTTAACTCTAAGTGATAGCCTATAAGCAGAGCAGAAGAACATACAAGTAGAGGAGGACGCAACATGGAATATGTAAGACTCGGTAACTCGGACATTCAGGTTTCCCGTTTCTGTGTCGGATGCATGAGTTTCGGCGATCCCGCCAGCAAAATGCACGCCTGGACGCTAAACTCGGGGAAAAGCGAGGCAATCATCAGGCACGCCCTGGATCTCGGCATCAACTTCTTTGATACGGCCAACACCTATTCGGCGGGCACCAGCGAGGAGTACCTCGGCCGCGCCATCCGGAACAATGTGAGCCGCGACAAGGTGGTGTTGGCCTCAAAGGTCTATTTCAACGAGGGCCATCTTTCCAAAGAAGCGATTCTGCGTGAAATTGAGGATACGCTCAAACGGCTGGGTACTGATTATCTGGATCTCTATATTATTCACCGCTTTGATTACGGCACGCCTATCGAAGAAACCATGGAGACGCTCGACAGTCTCGTTAGGACGGGCAAGGTGCGGGCGCTCGGCGCCTCAGCCATGCATGGCTATCAGTTCAACAACATGCAGCTTTCCGCCGAAAGAAACGGCTGGACGCCCTTCGTCTCCATGCAGAACCATTATAATCTGCTCTACCGAGAGGACGAGCGTGAGCTGATTCCAATTTGCATTCAGCAAAACGTTGCGCGTACGCCATACAGCCCTCTTGCGGCGGGCAGACTCTCCCGACTTGAATGGAGCGCCGGCACGAAGCGCAGCAAGACAGACAAAACAGCGATTTCCAAATATGACGGCATGCAGGAGACAGACTACAAAATCGTGCTGCGTGTCGGTGAAATGGCAGAGAAATATAGTGCCACCATGACTCAGGTTGCCCTCGCGTGGCAGTTTGCCAAGGGCGTTACAGCGCCCATCATCGGCGCCACCAAGGAAAAGTATTTTGATGATGCGGTCGGCGCGCTGCATATCAAGCTGGCGGATGAGGACATCTCCTATCTTGAGGCGCTGTATGTCCCCCATAAAGTTGTCGGAGCGCTCTGATAAACAATGCAAAATACCAGGCAAAGGAATCGGGTTCTTGAATAGGAGCTCTGTGGGAAAGGAAACTATCCCTGGAGAGCTTGTTACTGTCGACTGATTTAAAATAAAACGTAAAGGAGAAGACACAATGAACAACTTTATTTACAATATCCCCACAAAGGTCTATTTTGGAGAAGCTCAGCTTTCCCATCTCGGGACGGAGCTTTCCCGTTTCGGCAAGCGCGTGCTGCTGACGTATGGCGGCGGCTCTATAAAAAAGACGGGACTGTACGACAAAGTGACAGCGGAAATCAAGGCCGCGGGTCTGGAGCTGTTTGAACTCAGCGGCATTGCGCCCAACCCGCATATTGATTCTGTGCGTAAGGGTGCAGAAATCTGTAAAAAAGAAAAGATCGATGTCCTGCTTGCAGTGGGCGGAGGTTCTACACTGGACGCTACAAAATATATGGCGGCGGGTGCCTGTGTGGATTTCGACCCATGGAGGTTTCTGAGCGAGTGGGCGCCAATAGAAAAAGCGCTGCCGGTTGTAACCATCCTCACACTTGCGGCTACTGGCTCCGAAATGGACTGCGGCGGCGTCATCAGCAATCCCGAGACCAACGATAAGATCGGCCGGATGGAGCCACCAATGCTTCCAAAAGTCTCGTTCCTCGACCCCGCCAACACATACACGGTCAGCGCATATCAGACAGCTTGCGGCGCGGCGGATATGATGTCGCATCTCATGGAAGTCTACTTTAACATGGAGCAGGATCTGCAGATGCTGGATGGCATCATGGAAGTATTGATGAAAACCATCATCAAATACGCGCCTATCGCCATGCGGCAGCCCGAAAACTACGAGGCCCGCGCTAATTTGATGTGGACGAGTTCTTGGGCGATCAACGGCTTTGTGAACGGCGGCAAGCGCCAGGCATGGAGCTGCCATCCCATGGAGCATGAACTTTCCGCCATTTACGATATCACACACGGCCTCGGCCTGGCCATCCTCACTCCCCGCTGGATGGAATATACGTTGGAGGAGAGCACGGCATCAAAGTTTTATCAGTTCGGCGTGAACGTGTTTGGCATCGATGCATCTCTGCCGCAGATGCAGGTGGCAAAGGAAGGCATTGCGCTTTTAAGCGATTTCTTTTTTAAGACATTGGGACTAAAAAGCAGCTTCCGTGAAATCGGTATCGATGATATAAATTTTGCGGTCATGGCAAAGAAAGCCTGCCATGGCGGCACGCTGTACGGTTTCAAGCCTCTAAACCAGCAGGACATCGAAAATATTTTTGAGATGTGTCTATAAGGAGCGCATATGAGCAAAAAGATTCTCGTGATTTCCGCCAGCCCCCGTAAGGGAGGCAATTCAGACACGCTGTGTGAGGAATTCATCCGCGGCGCGCGAGAGACAGGCAGTGAAACGGAAAAGATATCTCTGTGTGACAATAAAATCGGCTACTGTACCGGCTGTGGCGTCTGTAACAGCACTCACCAATGTGTGCAGCAGGACGACATGGAGGAAATCCTCGATAGGATGGTGCGGGCGGACGTGATCGTGCTGGCGACCCCGGTTTACTTCTACACGATGGATGCACAGATGAAAACGATGATCGACCGGACCGTACCCCGGTACACAGAAATCTCCGACAAAGACTTTTACTATATCGTCACCGCCGCAGATACGGATCAGAGTATGCTGGAACGCACAATCGACGGTCTGCGGGGGTTCACCGAGGACTGCTTGCCGAGCCCGCATGAAAGGGGTATTATTTACGGTACCGGCACCTGGAGAATCGGCGATATCAAAAACAGTCCGGCCATGCGACAGGCCTATGATATGGGCAGGCAGGCTTAACCGGGGATAATTGCGAAGGAGCAAGGAGTATGCGCAACACAGAATTTGATGAACAGAATCTTTTCGGCCGGGGCCTTCCCCTTCCGGAGGTGTTTTCAAAGTACTTTATCGGTCAGGCATATCTAAATCCGCTGACGCAGACACCAAACATTGCCAACGTCACCTTTGAGCCGGGTTGCCGCAACAACTGGCATATCCATCATAAGGGCGGTCAACTTCTACTGGTGATTGCGGGCCGCGGCTGGTATCAGACGTGGAACGAACCGGCGCGGGAGCTGCATCCCGGGGATGTCGTCGAGATACCCGCCGAGGTCAAACACTGGCACGGCGCGGCAAAGAACAGTTGGTTCACTCATCTGGCGGTGGAGGTCCCCGCAGAGGGCGGTTCCAATGAATGGCTGGAGACGCTTACCGACGAGGAGTATCAGAAACTAAAATAACAAGGTTGTGAGAGCCGATGACGATTGCGGAAGTCGCAAAAAAATATGAACTGACCCCGGATACGCTGCGCTATTATGAGCGAAGCGGTCTGCTGCCCAAGGTTGCACGCACCGCGGGCGGTATCCGGGACTATTCAGACGAGGATTGCCGCTGGGTGGAGTACATCAAGTGTATGCGCTCGGCTGGAGTCTCTGTGGAAACGCTGATTGAATACGTTACGCTCTTTCATCAGGGAAAAGAGACCATTCCTGTTCGAAAAAAGCTCCTTCTGGAGCAGCGGGAACAGATTTTTGCCAAAATCGAGGAGCTGAATGCGGTTCTGGAAAGGCTGGATTGGAAACTGGAAGGCTATGAAGATCGGATGCTCAAATGTGAAGAAAGTCTGAAATAATTGCACTAAAGACATCCGGCAGAAGCGTCACAGTAAAGCGGAGAATTTTTCTGGGCAGCTTGCATTCTGACCATCTTGAATCCGGTGGACGTTGAATTTACAGATGATCTGTTTACTGCCGAAATGATGTAAAGAGATAGGTGGCATTAGGAAAGGGAACAGGCTGACTTCCTTAATTGTGAAGTCAGCCTGTTTACCGTATTGACCCTAGGTTCCAGTTATGCCGGTAAATCGGAGTTTGTTATACTCAATTATCAAAAACTGGTTCGATACATTCTTTGATGAGCTCGATTCTATCCTTTGCATCCGGTATGAAAAGTGAAGCAATGGAAATCACTAATTTTTTCTTTGTATTGACATAGATTACGTTTCCTCCGTCACCCAGAGCCGCATAGCTATCCTCGTCGATGATCCACCAGAGATAGCCATAGGCCAGATTGCCCCATTGAACGCATCGGCTATGTTCCCTTATACTCTCAGCGATCCAACCAGCCGATACAATCTGTTTGCCATCCCATATTCCGCTATTTAGGTACAATTGGCCTATTTTTGCCATATCCGCAGGTGTCAGGAAAAGGCCCCAGCTTGCCATGTTTATCCCCTGCGGGTCAACAACCCAGCCACTGGTGTTTTTATCGTTTATAACGGAGAGGTGCTCTTCCTTATTACGCAGCACCACATTGTGAGTAACATTGATTCCCAGTGGCGAGAACAAATTTTCCGTAGCAAAATCAAGTATGGATTGTCCTGTCGCCCTTACAAGGATACCTGCCAAGATATGGGTTCCTCCGATGGCGGAATAATTAAATTCGCCAATCGACCCATCCCCGCCTAATAAATCGAGTGCGTCTTGAATCGGGTTCTGGCTTGTAAAGAATTTTTCGTATGGTTCCGACCTATATTTATATGGAGCCGTCATGGTAAGCAAATTTTTAATCGTAACGCTCTGTATTGTTTTTTCAACTGGTTTAACAGCGTAATCCGGGAAAAAATCCAATACCTTCCGGCCTACACTTTTGATGTGGCCTTTATCAAAGGCGATACCAATCAACGCAGAAAAAACACTCTTTGTCACTGAAAACACGTGAACGGCGTTATTCCCGGTATATCCATTAAAATATTTTTTATATAATGTTGTGCCGTTTTTTTGCACAACAATGCCTGTAATATTGCTATAGTCACTGTTTATTGCCTTTTCAAGCTCTATAAATTGTTCCTGATTCATACAATCAATTTCCTCCTTTAAGTTATAAAGGATATCCTTGAAATCAAGGATAAGTTGATTAAAAATATTTTGCAAGGCCTATTTTAAAAAAACTGACGGCAATCTGTTATAAATTTTAAAAATTCAAATTTACCCCTTGCCCTAATTCTAGTATAATAAAAGAAGGAACTCTTGTTTCCATGACGAAAACGAAAGGAGAACAATCTCTATGGAGGCTTTTGAGAGGGTAAATTCCGGCGTGCCTGGGCTTGATGATATGCTCGATCACATACGGCTGGGCGATAACGTGGTGTGGCAGGTTTCCTCCCTGGATGACTATCGTCAGTTCTCCGAGTCCCTTGTGCGCCAGTCGGTGGCAGACGGACGCAATGTGATCTACATCCGTTTTGCCGGGCATGAGCCCGTTTTGCAGAACCTGTCCGGCGTGAAGGTCTACGAGCCCGATGCGTCCGCGGGGTTTGAGAGTTTCACGGTCAGCGTTCATAAAATCATCACCGACGAGGGACGCGGCTCTATCTATGTCTTTGACTCGCTTTCAGAGCTTCAGGTCGCCTGGTCCACCGATCTTATGATGGGCAATTTCTTCCGCGTGACCTGTCCCTACCTCTTTGAACTGGACACCATCGCGTATTTCCCCGTCTTACGGGCCCATCACAGCTTTGAGACTCTCGCCAGGATACGCGAGACCACCCAGATCCTCCTGGACGTGTACTCGGACGGTACGCTGCGGCATCTGCATCCCGTCAAGGTCTGGAACCGCTATTCCCCGGAGATGTTTCTCCCCCACAGAATGGAGGCCGACGGCAGCTTTTTCGTTTTGACAAACGGCATCGACATGGGCGTGTTCTATTCGCTTGTGCACGCACAGAATACATTCCAGGGCAAGCAGGATCTTGACAGCTATGAGCGGTTCTTCCAGGCGGCAAGGGACAGCTTTCTCAGCGGCAAGCTGGACGGCTATTCCGCAAAAAAGATCGTTCGCAGCATGATGACCGGCGATGAAAAGATTTCGGCGCTGATCTTGAAAAATTTTGAGCCCAGAGACTATTTCTTCATTAAGGATCACATGATCGGCACCGGCACGATTGGCGGCAAGGCCTGCGGTATGCTGATCGCAAGAAAGCTCCTGGAGCTCCATCTGCCCCAATACCATGAACGGACAGAGCCCCACGACTCCTTTTTCATTGGCACGGACGTGTTTTATTCCTATATTGTAGATAATGGCTACTGGAAGCTCCGCATCGCGCAGAGGAGCGAGGATTCCTATTTTTCGGCGGGCAGGCAGCTCAAGGCATGTATGCTGGAGGGCAGTTTCTCTGAAACCATCCGTAGCCAGCTCCGGCGTATGCTCGAATATTTCGGGCAAAGTCCCATAATCGTCCGCTCCAGCAGCTTTCTGGAGGATGGCTTTGGCAACGCCTTTGCCGGGAAATATGAATCGGTCTTCTGCGTTAACGCGGGATCCCCGGAGGAAAACCTGAAAACCTTTGAAAATGCGGTGCGAACCGTTTACGCCAGTACGATGGGCCGCTCCGCCCTCGAGTACAGGAAAAGCAGGGGGCTGGGCCGCAGCGACGAGCAGATGGCCGTGCTGGTTCAGCGTGTGTCCGGCACAAGATTCGGCGATTATTTTATGCCCTGCGCCGCCGGCACCGGCTTTTCCTACAGCCTCTATCGATGGAGCGACGACTTAGACGCGAATGCGGGGATGCTGCGACTGGTCGCGGGCATGGGAACCCGAGCGGTGGACAGGACGGACGGCGACTACCCCCGCCTTGTCAATCTTGACAGACCGGATCGGACTCCCCTCACCAGTACGGACCAACGGCATCGGTTCTCACAGAGGAAGCTGGACGCCATCGTCTTTTCCCAAAACAAGCTGGAGAGCAAGCCCGTGCAGGAGCTTTTGCCCTCAGTCCCGGTCTGGTACCGGAGGCTCGTCACCGAGCACGACCGCGAAGCGGAAAAGGCCCTGCGCGAGCGCGGGCAGCCGCGGGAGGTCGTCTTCGTGTCCTGCGCCGGGATCGTCCAGAATACCGCCTTTGTCACGATGATGCGGGATATCCTGAAGACGCTGGAGGCCCAGTATGGGGTCCCGGTCGACATCGAATACACGGTCAACTTCAATCAGGACGGATTTTTCGTCGTAAATCTCGTGCAGTGCCGTCCGCTCTCCATCTGGAAAGCCGCCGAGTCCGTCATGCTCCCCACTCTCAGGGAGGAGGATACGCTTTTCAAGGTGAAGCACACCTTTATGGGCAGCAGCGCCGAGCAAAAGATCGACTGCGTTGTCTGGGTCGATTCGGAGCAGTATTATCAGTTCCCCCATGTCAAAAAGCGGCAAGTGGCCCTTGCCATCGATAAGATCAATCACCACTACAAGGAAACGGGTAAACGGCTTTTGCTTGCTGCGCCGGGCAGGATCGGCACCTCGTCACCGGAGCTCGGTGTTCCCGTAAGCTTTTCCAATATTTCAGCTTTCCGCGTCATCTGCGAATACTCCGATGGACAGACCGGCTATATGCCCGAGCTCTCCTATGGCAGTCATATGTTTCAGGACCTGGTGGAGTCGGACACCTTTTATGTGGCCGTCTTCGAGAATGAGAACACCCTTGCCTTCAACAAGGAATTCTGGAATGGGAAGAACAATATATTTTCCTTCATTTGCCCCGATGCGGAGGAGCTTACCGACATTATAAAGGTCTATGAGACCGATACGCTGACGCTCTATGCCGATATCAAGGAACAGACCGCGCTGTGCGGAAATATTTAAAATCAAAAGCGGGTATCAGTCAAGCTGATACCCGCTTCAAACAATTAAGTTTGCAGACTCACGTCATGCAGTACTGTATTAAAGCAAGATATTCTGTACAATGGGCGAGACTCAACTCTCCGTGTCTCATTTCCGGGACTATGCAAACGCGAGACTGTGGAATTCCATTCATTAACAGGCGAACAGATTTATCCATTGCTTTTATTTCTTTTGATCCAATTATAATTAGAACTTTTGTATCGGACTTGCTTAGTGTAGAGGGAGCAACATAATGAGTTCTGCTCTTTTCAATATTTATCCAAGACGCATAAGATATGTTTTGACTGTCTTGGTAATACTGTAAAAACGTTTCCGGTGAGACGCAAAGCTTTTTTGAGAATAACCATGCTAACCATTTTTGATGGATTAACGCTAATACCAGTCTCGCGGCTATAGTCCTGATTTCAAACGGTCTCTTATTTGGAACAACCAATGTACTTTCGACAACGGCGTATTTTGCGATTCCCACCCGTTTTGAAAGAATTTCAATTACAATTTGTGCTCCTAAAGATACTCCACAAATCGCAAATACTTTTCCTTGAAGGTTCGCATCGATATACTGGATAATTCTCTGCGCCGATTCCTGTATACTGAGAAAGGTGGTCTCGCTATCTTCTCCGTGCCCATCTATAATGGGTGCAACAATATGATAATCTGTTTTTAGAAAGTCAATGATATCCTTAAAAGACCACCAAGAAAGCCATTCGCCGTGCAGCAGAAGAATAGTGGGGTTCGTCTCATCTCCAAATTCTTTATATTTCATTCTGCCTCACGCCTTTCGCCCTCTTCACAGAATTCATCCGCCATAATGGTCCATCAAGCGAATGCGGCCAGCTATATTAACTAATGTCTAGATTCAAATAGTTGATGAACCAAACATATCATCCAGCTTCTGAAGCTGATCCGCGTGTGTAATTGCAACCGCTTTATCACCCGCCATGATTACAGTGCCGCCTTTCGGGAGGAGTAGATCCGAATGACGGATCACTGCCACTAAGACGCACTCTGTGGGAAACTCAATGTCCCGCAACGCTTTTCCTACCATGGAGGATGCGGGATCAACCATACGTTCAACCAACGAGTATTTTCCGCCGTGCAGCTTGAGGAGCGTCATCATATCGCCCATGGACATTTCTTCCGCCACAAGGCGAGCCATCAGGTCGGCCTGATTAAGAGCGGCATCAACACCCATGATGGGGGTAAAGAGCCATGCGTTTTTGGGATTATTCACACGTCCGATCACGCGCATTACGCCGTACTCCAAGCGGGCCAGCATTGCAATCACCAGATTGGTCTCGTCGGAGCCGGTTACAGCTGCAAGCACATGTGTATGCTGAATATCCGCGCTCTCCAGCAATTTGGGATCGGTGCCGCTGCCGCGAACGATCACATTTTCCGGCAGGCTCTTTTTCAGCACCTCAATGCGGGTTTCTTTTTCTTCAATAATTTTAATTTCATGGCCGCGCTCAATGAGCAGCGAGGCCAGATAACAACCTACCTGTCCGCCGCCAACGATGATTACTTTCATCTTCATACCACCTTTCCATCGCTGAGCCCCAATAGCTTTTTGAGCTGTCCGCCGGAAGAAATCGCTGCCGCGATATACAGGATATCACGCCGCTGAAAAACCGTTCCGCTCGTTGGCAATATCGTTTTATTCCCGCGCTCAATTGCCACGACGTGAATGTCTCCCAAAACGGTCAGGTCATTCACCTTTCGCCCGGCGATTACGGAGGGCACCTCGATCTTGACAAGCTCTACATCTCCGTTTCCAAAGCTGAAAACAGCGTCTAGAGGAGTGTGTGTCAGTAGATCGGACGCCCGCTTGATTCCCCAGGTGGTGGAAGACAGCGTTTGTATTCCTAACTGCTTATAAATCTCGGCTTTATCACGATCGTAAAGCCTTGCCACAACCTTCGGCACATGATAGATCTCACGCGCGATTCTTGCGATAACGGCGTTTGACTCATCGCTGGAAGTAAAAGCGGCAAGCGCATCGGTCCGGTCAATTTTGGCCAGCGTTAATATATCCCGATCGAAACCGATTCCCTCAATGGTTTTACCCTTAAAGTCCGGTCCCAGTTGCGAGAATGCCGATGCGTTGGAGTCAATGACCGTAATGGCATGCCCGGCCTTGCTCAGGGACTGCGCAAGACCCGAGCCATTTCTTCCACAGCCTACAATGATTATTTTCATGCTATATATCCGTCCTTTCGGCAATCAGTTTACGTGCTTTTATCCGATCCCATCTGCGAAGAATCCATTTGCGAATTTCATCCATCAATAGCATGACAGGAGGTATTACGATTAGGAACGCCCATTCCCGCCATCCCAAGGGTGCGGTATTGAATAGATGATGCAGGAATGGAAGGGGGAGGTAAACAAGCAGCGCCAGCAGCGTAAATTCAACCGCAATTCCAATCAAGATCATTTTGTTGCTGAATAGACCGACCTTGAACACAGAAAGCCGCTGTGTGCGGCAACCGAAGACGGCGCCCACTTGCGCCATCACAATGGCTGCAAAGGTGATTGCGGTTGCCATCTGATAGACAGTTCCTGTAGAAGCCAGCGGGATCGCCGGCCATCCGTGCAGATAATTGAGGAAGAAGTATGCCGCGGTGCCGAAGGCGGCCTCCAATATTCCATACCAGCAGAATGCCTTTAGTATCAAGGAACGGCTTAATAGGGATTCTTTCTGAGAGCGAGGAGGGACATCCATAATGCCCGTTTCCGGCTTTTCGACGCCCAATCCCATGGCAGGCACCATATCGGTGCCCAGGTCAATGGCAAGCACCTGCATGATGGTAAGCGGGAGAGGAATGGCACCTCTTGAAAAAAGATAAAGCACCATAGGTACCGCCGCGGCCATGTTGCTGTTAAAAATATAAAGGACAAATTTGCGGATGTTGTTATATACCGCGCGTCCTTCTTCAATGGCGTTCACGATAGAGGCAAAGTTATCATCGGTCAGTATCATGTCTGCGGCTTCCTTGGCGACATCCGTCCCGGATATTCCCATAGCAACACCGATGTCTGCCTTCTTCAAAGCGGGCGAATCGTTTACACCATCGCCGGTTACCGCCACGATATGTTTCATTTCCTGCAGCGCGCTGACTACCTGCAGCTTTTGCTCCGGCGCTACGCGGGCAAAAATGACCTCGTCAGCGAGCGCTTCTTTTAGTTCTTTGGAGGCCATCTTTTCAAGCTCGATCCCTGTAATGATCCTGGGATGGTCTCCTTTAATGATGCCGATCCGCCGCGCGATGCTCTCTGCGGTCAGACCGTAATCGCCGGTGATCATAATGATCCGTATGCCTGCATGGTGGCATTTCTTGACTGCTTGTGCCACCTCGGGGCGGGGGGGATCCACCATGGCGATCAGGCCCAAAAAGGTCAGGTTCTGTTCGATCATTTCAGGGGTATATGCGCTCAGGCTGGCAGGAATACCGTCGCCCGGCGTAACGCTTCGTGTGGCAATGGCAAGCACGCGGAGTCCGTTTCTGGCATATCCGTCGTTGATTGCCATAATATTTGCGCGATCCTGCTCGCTCATGGCGGCAATCGTTCCAGCTTTTTTTTGCTGTGTGCAAAGCTCCAGCACTTCTTTGGGGGCGCCTTTCACGTAAGCCGTGCGCTCTTTGCCCCGTGCCTGATGGATTGTGCTCATTCGTTTACGCCCTGAGTCAAAAGGAAGCTCACGCATGCGGGGTATTTTGGTCCGCATGGTATCCAAATTTAGCCCATATTTTTGTGCCAAGACAAGCAGAGCAGCTTCCGTAGGATCTCCAAGCACGGTAAAACTAGAAGAATCACCGTTTGGGGGAAGTAGACGGGCGTTACAGCACAGGCTGGCAGCGGTCAGAAGTTCCGTGAGCCCTGCCTGGCTCTGCGGCGCCGCCGTTCCATTCATCGTAATCTTGCCGTCTGCCGCGTCATATCCTACGCCGGTGACCTCCATATGCTGGCCGTCAACCCAAAGGTTGCTGACCGTCATCTCGTTCTGCGTCAAGGTGCCCGTTTTATCCGTACAGATCACCGTTGTGCAACCCAGTGTTTCCACAGCGGAAAGGCGCTTGATCAGCGCATTCCGTTTGGCCATCCGCTGAACACCCATCGCAAGCGACAGAGTAACCGTAGGCAACAGTCCTTCGGGAATAAAAGCAACAATCATGCCAAGGGCAAAAATGAACGCCGCGACCGGCTCTGTCTGCGCGAGAAAGATTGCCAGGAAGAAAAACACGACGCCAATACTGACCGAGATGGCAGACACCTTTTTTGTCAGCTTACCCATTTCCTTTTGCAGGGGGCTGGTTTCTTCTTTCAGGCTCTGTGTCAGGTTTGCAATCTTCCCAAACTCGGTTGACATGCCCGTCGCGAAAACAACAGCTTGCCCCGTTCCGGCAGCAACAGTTGTCCCCGCAAACACCATATTGGGCTGTTCAGCACGCGTTAAATCATCACGAAGTACACTGTCGTGAGTTTTATGTACTGGGTGAGATTCACCCGTCAGAGTCGATTGATTGACACGGAGATCATTATCATTGACCAGACGTGCATCGGCAGAGATACGATCTCCCTCTGAAAGAAGGATAACGTCTCCGGGAACCAGGTCTTCCGCAAGCAGCTGCTGTTCCTGCCCCCCGCGCAGCACGCGGACATGGTCGGGAAGCATTTTTTTGAGTGCTTCGGTAGCTTTGCCGGCGCGAAACTCCTGCCAAAAGCTGAATGCGCCGTTGATAACGTTAACCATCCAGATGGCAATGGCGAGTTCAGGGATTTGTGCAATAAACGCAACAATGCCCGCGCCCCACAAAAGAATGGCCATCAGGTGCGTAAAATTAGAAAGGAATTTTAAAATCAGAGGCGTTCCTTTCTTTTCCTGCAAAAGGTTTTTCCCATATTTTTTTAGCCGGGAAGCCGCCTCTTGATCCGACAAACCGCCTTCAGCGGTATCTAACGCGCCGTAAACATCCTCCCGAGAAAATTTGTGTATCTTTGTGATAACCTCATTTTGGGGAGGCAATATAATCTTGTTATCCATAACCGTGATATGTTCACTCTCTTTCCTAGATCTGTGTTTTAACCTGATCGCATTATTGTGTGAGCTCTGGACTGTAGCCTGATTCGGTTCCTCTCATCTTAAATTCACCGTGCTTAGCCTGCTGAATTCTCATCCTACAATTTTAGTGAGCAAGGCGTGAGAAAGGTGTGAGAGTCATGGGTTTGGTGTGAGAATGCTGTGAGAAAAAAGCTGCCCGCTACTTCATAGCGGGCAGCAATCTTGTTTATTGCAAGTTATAGAAGTATAATAATCGCATAATCGGTTACAAACGGCTGGATTCCTTTTTAAGGTATGAAACCACGTAGACCGAAGAAATTGAAAAACAGCAGTAAGAGCAAGGTATAATAATATGAAAAATACTCTTCAATTCAAGAACATTTCCATTCGCATCTTAATCATTCTGGCAATATTATGCGCAGCTTCTATCATCGGTTTTGCTTTTCGCGAAATTAATTTACCGGAAACAAATATTGCTATCGTATATTTGCTGGCGGTTCTGCTCGCAACACTGCTGGCTCCCGGATATATTTATGGATTTATTACGTCTGTTTTGTCGGCGTTTGCGTTTAATTATCTCTTCATGGAGCCGTATTTTAAGTTTACCGCAAACGCACCAAGCTACATTATCACGTTTATCATTATGACTATTACCGCGTTTATCACGAGCTCCTTGGCTTCGCATGCAAAAATCAATGAGCACAGCGCGCGGGAGCGCGAATCAGAAACAAAAGCGCTGTACGCTCTAACGAATCAGCTGACTGACGCAACGGATATTCATGATATTGCCGGAATCGCTGCAGATGCAATCAGCAAAGTAATTTGTGAGAGATCCGCCTGCCTGTGCTTTGATGAAAAGGGGATGCCGGAAAAATCCTTTATTCAACAGGTCTCGGATCAAAAACAGATATGGCGCGAGGTGCCTGATTCTGATGCAGTTTTGCATCGAAACGAGAGATTGCGGACAGGCGTGGATATCGGAACTGAGTTTTATGATTGGCCTATTTATGGAAGAGAAACAGCTTTGGGTATCATCAGAATCCCAAGCGAACAGGCACAGTTTCTCAGTAAAGCGCAAACGCGTCTCCTGCGCTCCATGATCGAGAGTGTGGCGCTTGCGATGGACCGTTTCCGCTCTGCGCAGCAGCGGATAAGATCGAGGGAGGAAACAGAGCACGAGCGCTATCGAAGTAATTTGCTCCGTTCGATCTCTCATGATTTGCGCACTCCGCTTTCCGGTATTTTGGGAGCCACAGAAATGCTTTCCAGCATGACTGAAAAAGAAGACCGCAGATACGACCTCATAGAGGGAATCAGTAATGATGCGCACTGGCTGTTCTCACTGGTTGAAAATGTATTAAGCCTTACCCGCCTGCAGGATGGGAAGCTTGTGATAAATAAGCAGCAGGAAGTCGTGGAAGAGGTATTAGGCGGCACTGTGGAATATATGTCCCGTCGGTACCCGGATTACGAAATCGAAGCGCATGCACCGGACGAGCTCCTTCTGGCCCCTATGGATGCAAAGCTGATTAACCAGGTGCTGATCAACTTAATTGATAATGCCGTTAAGCATACATCTCCCCCCGGCGAAATCAGTATTACCGTTAGCCGGGATGCACAGCATAATCAGGCAGTCTTTTCCGTCCAAGACACAGGCTGCGGAATTGCGCAATCCGATCTTCCCCATATATTTCAGATGTTCTACACATCGAATTCCAGCCGTGCCGACTCACAAATGGGCATAGGCCTTGGGCTGGCAATTTGCGAATCCATTATAAAAGCGCACGGCGGAACGATTGCCGCCCGGAACCGTATGGACAAAACGGGAGCGGAGTTTATTTTTACATTGCCGTTGGAGGAAGAATAAGTGAATCACTATCATGAACGCATTCTTGTCGTCGAAGACGATAAACAGATACAGAGTTTTATAGGGTACTCTCTTGAAACAGCGGGTTTCCCATATATTGTAGTCAGCACAGGTGAAAGCGCTCTTAACCATCTCGTATCTGAGCCAATTGATCTCATGCTGCTTGATCTCGGTTTGCCCGATTTTGATGGCATGGAGGTAATTAGGAAGGTGCGTGAATGGTCCCCAATGCCCATTATTGTGGTGTCCGCCAGAGATCAGGATAAAGAAAAAGCCGCCGCACTGGATTCGGGTGCGGACGACTATCTGACAAAACCTTTTTCTGCCACTGAGCTGCTGGCCCGCATCAGAGTAGCAGTCAGACATTTATATCGGCAAGGAGCGAATAATGAACAGGCCATCCGCTGCGTAGGTCAATTAAAAATTGACTTTGAAAAACGCTTGGTTTATTTAGAGAGTGAAGAAATTCATGTAACACCTTTAGAATATAATCTGCTGTCAATGCTTTTCCGAAACATGGGGAAAGTGCTGACGACACAAAATATTCTGAAAGAGATTTACGGCATGAACTACGGATGTGATACCCAGGCGCTGCGCGCTTTGATGGCGGGGCTTCGGAGAAAAATTGAAAAGAATCCCTCCAAGCCCCGCTATATTATGACGGAAATAGGAGTCGGATATCGTTTGGTTGATGAATAAACGACGGTATGAGATCAAAGCGCTTTATACATGGGGCTCACCGGTGTTAAAGAAACAGAGGCAGTCTGACCGGAGAATTGGAGAAGCGGAAGTAGGCTTACACTCACTCAGGGAGGGCGGCAGGTCGATGAGAGGGCGTAAGGAAAGAATAAAGAGCGGTGATTTTTCATCAGCGCAGGCTGCTGTTAATAAGACAGAGAGATGTTTCTTGCTCTGAAGGCACGACACCCCCGGTGCTACCATGGTAGCATCGGGGGTGTCGTATACGCTAAGGACAGCACTGCCCATTGTCCTCTCCATTGATTTTACTGCTGTGCCTCCCGCAAGACCTTTACCATAAAGTCCTGTGTACTGACGCCGGACGGGCGGTTATATCGCCCGAGCAAATAGAGACATGAGGCGTCATGCGTGACATAGTTCATCTTTTCATAGCAGGACATGCTTGCCTTAAAACCGACCTCTTTTATAACGTCAAGGGATTCTTCACTAACATGTCCGTATGGGTACGCAAATGTTACAGGGAGCACCCCGGATTTTTCAGAAAGGGTTTGCTGCAAAGCCAGGAGGTCCCTGCGCAGCATACTTTTATAGGTCTCCGCGCTCTCACCGGACTTTTTCTTGGCGCCCTGCCGTGCTCCGTCGTGGTGCAGATTATACGTGTGGCTGCCGATCTCGATACGCCCTGTCTCCTCCAGTTCGGCAATGTCGTCCCACGTTATGTGGGAGTATCGGGGGTTCAGGTCTTCCGTCTTTGAAAAGGTGTCCGTGAACTCTCCCACCACCGAGATCACCGCGCACATATTGTATTTTTCCAGCAGGGGCAACACGTTGGTCTTGTTGTTGAGATACCCGTCGTCAAAGGTAAGGACCACCGGCTTTTCCGGAAGGGGAACGTTGTTTTCCGTGTAGGCGATCAGATCCTGGATCAAAACCGTTTCAAAACCGTTATCCTGAAGGTATTTTAAATCCTGTTCCAGTGCTTTGGGCGAGAGCACAAATGTATTTTTGCTTTGCGTGTCCTCGTATATGCTGTGGTACATGAGAATGGGCACAGGCACCCCCGCCTGTGCGGAGACGGGCGCGGCAGAACTCTTATAAAGCTTGCCCAATGTACCGAGTCCGATCAGCAGCACAAGCGCGGCGGCGAATATTTTTAAGTCTCGCTTTTTCAAAAGAATTATCCTCATGGCATACCCCCTGAATTATCGCTTGGGCAATGTGGGAATCTCTGCTTTCATGTTCGCATCGTTTCTCATTTGCAGCGCCATGAACCCAATGAGATATTCCCTCAACTGTTCTCGCAATATACAATGTATGCCAAAGAACAAAAGGTATACGCGAAGACTGCGCAACACCCCCGAGCGCTACTAACGTAGCACCGGGGGTGTCATATGTGGCAAGAATGACGCGAAAAAAGAAACGTCTCTTTTTTATGGGGACCGCCACTTGCACGGTCAATAGTGATTTTCTGCGTAGCACCATTTGGCGATCTCGATAATTAGCTCCAGAGGGAGCGGTCTGCCGTATGGGAGCTGCAGCGTGCCCTTGCTCGTATTGTACTCTGTGAGCCTATCCGAAAAATGCGCCATCGCCTGCGCGCCGGGGTATAATCCTAGATGGTTTTTGAACGAAGCGAAATGGATGATGTTGCGTCCCCGCCAGTATGTGGGCATACGCCATGAAATCCGCTCCTCCGCATCCGGGAGCGCGGCGCGGAGCGTATCCCGTACCGAGTTCAAGAGCGGCTGAACACCCTCAGGCTGCGCGGCAATGTATGTGTCGATGGTAGTCGGATACTTCTCGCAAAAATGATGTTGGTCGGCGCTTTGAAACGCTCTCCCGCATTCGGGGCACTTCCACATGGGATGTTCACCTTGCTCTCTCTGGTATAGTCGCTCCGTTTCGAGCGCTGTTTTCAATTCTATTATACCATGAGCGTAAGCGAATGGCCATGCTTTTCGGTTGTCCGCGCAGCGGGCGAGAAAAGCAACTTAAAAATTACAATAGAAGTCTAATAAGCGTATGCGCGCGGCTGGCCCTCGACGAAAATCCACTCCCGTGCTATACTGATACAAAGCGCCGCGCAACGGAGGATTTGAATGAAAAGAATACTGTTTGTCTGCCATGGAAACATCTGCCGCAGTCCAATGGCAGAATTTATTATGAAAGACCTGGTGCAGAGGGCCGAGCTGGAGGACAAGTTTGAGATTGCCTCCGCTGCCACCAGCCAGGAGGAACTTGGAAATCCGGTCTACCCGTTCGCTCGGCGCAAGTTGGCCGAGCATGGAATCGGCTGCTCCGGCAAGACGGCCCGCCAGCTTGAGCGGGGCGACTACGTCCGCTACGATTTACTCGTTGGTATGGACTCTGCCAACGTCCGCAATATGCTCCGAATCTGCGGCGGCGACCCCGACCGCAAGATGTCCCGCCTGCTGGACCATACCGCCAGAGGAGGAGATATTGCGGACCCTTGGTATACCAGCGATTTTGAGGAGACCTGGAGGGACGTCGAGGAAGGCTGCCGCTGTCTGCTGGAGCGCCTGCAGCCGTGATAGCGACAAACCAGAAAAAAGAGGCACCCCCCGGGCAATGTCATTAAGTTAAGCCCTTTTATTGACATTTTTCGAGACGAGATATATAATTTATTTGTGTATTATACGTCTTTGTTGATTGGCGTATAGTATGCTTTGTATAGAGAGTTGATTGAGTTTTGAAAGTTTAGCCATAACAGGTTGATTTAAGAGAGATTTATTAAAAAGACATATTGATGAGTGTCTTAACAGAGTGAAGCAAAGCCCTCTATGCTAGTGGGTGCTATTGCTGTACTCTGTTTATTTATTTGTATGGCGAAATCTAGCAAATAAATAATTAAGGAGACACATATTTATGAAAACAATTTTTCTTTTAGCTTAATTTCTCAAGGCGGCAATAGTAGTATTTGCCCCCGAAATGTTATGCTTCATGTTAATCCATACTATATGATTTTACCATTATGCCGACTAGTTGAGATATTTATGAGGGAGTATAACAATATTCACGGCTCATCATTTATGGGACCACAAATTGGAATTTGTCGGTTTCTTGTTATGCTTATACTATAATGTCAAAGCTCAGCCTGCAACCTCATCTAAAAGCGGCCAGCAACTCGTTGTAAAACCTAGCATATCTACGAATCATCTCACTGACAGGCCGCATCAGTTCGCGATCTTTAAGTTTGCGCACATCCATACCAAATCCACCTTCAAGACCCATAAACTCGTTCATGTGCGCGTGCATTTTCTCTATGACCGCGTTGATTGCCGGCAGTTCCTTTATATCAGGACATAATTCTTTCGCCTTGTTCAGGAAATTTGGACAAAATACATTTGTTGCAATGATGCACAGATACTCGCCGTAATCGCGCCAAATATCCAACTCATCATCGAGGGTATCGTCATATGCCCCGTTCTCAATGTTTTCAGCCCAGTCGAGAAATGCGTGTGCCCCAAACGATACGCCGTCCCGAGGCGAAGCTAAGTTAAGTAATGGGATGTTCGCAATCGCTTGACGGTATACCTCCGGCAGCGTTGGCGCTTTCTTTTTTTCTTCGGCAAACACAAGCGTATAAGGAGTATCCAAAGGGAAGGACTTGGGGGTAGCTGAAGTATCCGGTAAGCATAACAAAGTTTGCCCGCCATTTTCATAACCTACGATGCAGGTAATTTCTTCAACAGGAATTAATTTTTCACTATATGGGAAATTGAACCCTTTTACGATGACTGGCAAATCACGGTCGATATGGCTGACAACTTTTTGGATGTATTTCTCTCTGTTTGCGGAAAACGATTGCGGACTGACGAACGTATAGTCATACCCACAAGCATCGAAGACCCGCTTTATCAGGTGTTCATCAAAACAAGCATGTGACAGACATTGATGCCACTTGGTCAGGTCCCCACCGTAGACTTGTGTGAAACAGTCGCCGGATACGCCCGAGAAGAACCAGTAGTCATAGTCTTTGCTTTCGCCGAGGTATTCCATAAGCATTGCCATACAGGCGTTGAATGCGTAATTTTGCCCTTGATACTTGTCCAACAGTGGATGAAAGTTTCCATCAGAACCGGCGTGTGGTTGATACCACTTGGTCTTGAGAATTTTGCTTGATTGATTCATGGTTACATCTCCTTTAATTCGTTTGATAGATGGGGTAAAGGAGATGCGGTCATAATCAGGAAGAATCACGTTTGCGTCTCTCGCCGCCGTCGGCGTCATACCGTATCTTCGTTTGAACGCTACGCCAAATGTATCGGATGAATCATAGCCATATTTTATGGCTATATCAATCACTTTCTCTTTGCCGCAGCGCAAATCGTCCGCAGCGCGAGCGAGCCGTCTTAAACGCACATATTCTATCAATGTGGTGCCTGTCATCAACACGAATAGCCGTTGTAGTACGGCAAGCGGACACGCCGCTATACGAGATAATGTTTGGTTGTCTATCTCTCCGTCAAGGTTTTCCTCGACATACGAGATTAACTTGTTCAATCTTTCCAGCGATTCCATAACACCGCCCTCCTTTCTGAATCCATTGTACAGGATAAATCAAGGGAGTACCTGTTATTTTTTATATGAAAAATGTCGATGCGCTGTTTTTCATTTCATGCAAATATATATGACTCGCAGTTCAACACAGTTGGACAAATTCCTGTTTATCGTTCTCGATAATTATAACAGACTACACTTTATAAGCAATAATTCTCATATATTTCGTTTTAACTTGCTTAAAAAGTACCCTCACCCTTTTTTGAAAATTGGGCGGGGTACTTTTTCGCTAAAGATTTTGGCTTAACTTAATGACATTGACCCCCGGGTGCCTCTTTTTGACACCTTGCTACGAAATAGATGCCGTGTTTTTTGCGCAATGCTCACAATGTGCTCATTTGCTGAAGATTGAAACTCTATCTCTGTGTAATGTCTTTGAAGTCAAGTTAATTAACAATTCCTCAGATGCCGAAATACTCGCTACACAACAAATAATTATAGCTGTTATTTCTTTTCCGAAAACCGAAAATAGAAAAGGAAAGAAAAATAAGATTATACCTGTAGCTTTATTGGCATAGGTATGTAAAAAAGCAAGCTGATGATACTTTGCAAAGCCAAAGGTTATTGAAATTAAGCGTATTACAGCAATAATAACTATCCAGTAGATGATCCACAAAGGAAGATTTGCAATTGGTATAAAAATTGACAGCACAATACAAATAAATATCAAATCAGATACACTATCTAATACCTGCCCGAATTTGCTGGAAGCATTCAATTTTCTCGCAATATATCCATCTAAAACGTCGCTAATTCCACACATAAGATAAAAGGAAAAGAACAGAGCCGAAAATGGTTTTACAAGCAACAAGCAGACAGCTGCGAATATTCTAATAATTGTAACGCAGTTAGGGATATTTTTAATGGCTTTCACCTCAAGTACTTATATATTTTTTATTCAAACGATGACAAATTTCTGCTTTTCTTTGTGGTTTAAAAGACTTTGAATTTATAATACCACACATTGCTAAAAATAAAGACATAAATTAGTTACAAATATATTTAGTTAAAAGTCATGAATGAGCTTAAATTCTCATACATGACTTTTTTATATGCACATAATTAAAACAGAGACGCTTAGCCCACAAAGGTTGAGCAAGAATCAAAAGTCAATATAGGTTGAATAGAATTAAAAATATATTTTTGGAATCATTATAAGAAGAGAAGGTTGGTATTATGCGGGTTTTCGCATAATACCAACCTTCTCTCAATCTTTGGTACGCTCGAGGGGACTCGAACCCCTACCTCTCGCGAGAATAGAACCTAAATCTATCGCGTATACCAATTTCGCCACGAGCGCGTATGAGCACCGGAGACCCCGGTTGCTTTTTTGCTTTATAGAGCCTAAAATTGATTGAAGAGTAAAACTGCCTTCGCGGTTGTCCTCTGCGCTATCAAGACTTCCTTCAAGTAGTATACCTAAGATTCGCTGTTCTGCCAAGAGGGTAAAACAGTTCACTAAGGTGACACCACCTAAATCCAGCGCGTCTGCCAATTCCGCCATACCTACGTGCAACAAATATGATTTTAGCATCCGCCTGGGAAAATGTCAATTGAACCGGGGTGGCAAATCGATTATAATAGTAGAAACTTGCGAGAGAGCGGAAGGAGGGCCTTCGGCATGAAGAGAGCGCCTAAGGTGGCGGTGGTGCACGACATGTGTGGGTTCGGGCGATGCTCCATGACGGTGGCGCTGCCCGTGCTGGCGGCGATGGGCGGGCAGTGCTGTCCGGTGCCCACGGCTTATCTATCGGCCCACACCGGCTTTCCTGCCACCGACCGAGCCGTCTTTCACGACCTGACGGAGCAGATCCCCGGCGTCACCTCTCACTGGGAGGAGCTGGGCGTAGAGCTGGACGCTATTTATTCCGGGTTCCTTGGCTCGGCGCAGCAGGTGGACCATCTCCTCTCCTTTGTGGCCCGTTTCCGGAGGGAGGGGACCTTTGTCCTGGTGGACCCTGTTATGGGGGACCACGGGAAGCCCTACCGAACCTGCACGCCCGACCTGCGCGCCCGTCTGGCGGAACTGGCCGCTCAGGCCGACGCGATCACCCCCAACCTGACCGAGGCGGCCCTCCTGCTGGGGGAGGCATACCGGGAGAGTCCAGATGCCGCCACACTCCGCGCCTGGCTGGAACGGCTTTCCCTGGGCGGGAGGCGCTCGGTGGTCATCACCGGGATATCCACCACTCCGGAGGAGCTGGGAGCGGCCTGCATCGAGCGGGCGAGCGGGCGTACCTTCTTTGCTATGGCGCGGCGGGAGAAGGGGAGTTACCCCGGCACGGGAGACCTCTTTGCCAGTGTCCTGTTGGGTGCAATCCTACGGGGAGAGGACCTGCAGTCTGCCGCAGCGGCCGCCGTGGACTTCGTGAGCAAAAGCGTCCACCGCACCCTGGCCCTGGGCACCCCCGTCCTGGAGGGCGTGCAGTTTGAAGGACAGCTTGGAGAATTGATGAAATAGATCAACAAAGCCCCCGGAGCAAAAGCTCCGGGGGCTTTCCTGTGCGGTCATTTATTTTCGTGGGAGAAGTCGATCCTGTCCAAAAAGGTCTCCCAGTCCTCCGGGTGTTGGACGTACCAGAGGGGGCACTCTTTGCCCGTCACGTCGTAGTGCCGAATGACCTGGTCTCGGTCCAGCTTGAAGTAGTCCACCAGCCACTGAACCAGTTCCACCAGGCTCTCCATAGTCGCGTCCCCAAATTCCCCGGTGTCGTCCGCGTGGCAGACTTCGATGGACAGGGTGTCATAATTGCGCTGGCTGGAGGCGTAAGCCACCTCGTCCGAGGGAACGACCTGGAGAACCTCACCCTTTAGCCCCACGATAAAGTTGCTGCTGGCGTGGGTCTCGTGGCTGTCGGCGAGCCCGGCAAAGTAGCTGCGGTTCTGGGCCGCCGTGGTGCCGGGGTTTCCCGTGTTGTGGATGACGATGCCGTTCACCGCCTCCAGCGTTTCGCCGGCGCGGGAGTATTCGTTGATGGGAAGGAGAGCCTGCTCCACCCAATCGGGGGCTACAGCCGCCGGGGCGGGCGCGCTGTTTCGGGAGACAAGGAGCCACACGCCCAGCAGAACCAACGCGATGCCGGCCAGGATCGCGGGCAGCCGCAGGGGCCGGGGGAGACTCCGCCGCCCCTTTTTCTTCCTGCGTGCCACCGCTCCCACCCCCCGCAATTTTTCGTGTACCATAGTGTAGCACAAAAAACGCGGTTTCGACAGTGGCTGGAGGGAAGTGTAAGAAAATTGTCACTTTACCGCAGCCGGAACAGCTCCCCGACCCGCACTCCCTGGGTGCTGAGCGCAACCAGATAGAGCACTGCGCCGAAGAGGATGCAGGCGATACAGGAGACCACCCCGTCCATCCCGCTGCCCAGGAGATAGTGGAACAGCAGGTTTACCACCAGCCCCATGAGGAGGGCCGAGAGCGCCGGGGCTGTGCCCCACTGAAAGAGCTGGAGCTTTACCTTTGTGGCCCCCCGCACCTGGAACCACTTGAGGACCACCCCCAGAGCCGAGCTCCCCACGAATCCGACCACATACCCACCCAGCCCAACGCCGGGGACGCCCATGAGCACGTAAGTGCAAACGAGCTGCACCGCCCCGCAGAGGAGAGAGGTGCGAGCCGCCGCGGCCTGCCTGCCCACGCCGTTTAGCGCGCCGCCCAGCACCGACTCGTAGCACGAGAGAAGCACCCCTACGGAGAGGGGCACGATGTACGCCCCCACGGTGGGCTCCTTGAAGAGGTAGACGCCGATGGTGGGCCCCAGCACCACCATCAGGGCCATTGCGGGCATGGTGAGTACGCTGGTGGCGAGGAGGGACTTGTGGATGCGCCGCCTGGCCTGGTCCATCTGTTTCAGGGCGCAGCTCTCTGCCAGTTTGGGCACCAGCACCAGCCCCAGCGCGCCGATGAAGGCGGTGGGCAGGTAGAGCATGGGCACCGTCATTCCGCAGATGACGCCAAAGGCGCTCATGGCCGCCGATACGTCCATCCCCGCTGCCACCAGCCGCTGGGGGATGAGGACCGCATTGGCCGAGGCCATCAGGTTGCCCAGCAGCGAGGTGGCCGCAATGGGGGCGGCAATGGAGAGGATGGTCTTATTCAGCACCCTGGGGGTTTCCCCCGCCCCTGTGAGCCCTGCGGGGCTGCCCATGTGGCGGCGGTACAGCGCGGACTGGGTGATGGCGGAGAAGACTTCCGAGCAGCACATGCCGATTACGATGATGCCCACCGTTCGCTCTGGGTTCTGGGGCAGGAAGGCCACCAGCAGCCCCAGCACCGCCCCTGTGCGGATGAACTGCTCGGCAAGCTCGGTGAGGGCGGCGGGGCGGACGTTGCCCGTGCCGTAAAAGTAGTGCTTGTGCAGGTTCTCAATACCGGTGAGCAAAATGCAGGGGAGCAGCAGCAGCAGACCCATCTGGGTCCGCGCGTCCCCCAGGAGATAGACAGAGATGGGGTCGTACAGCAGGGCGGTGACGGCTGCCACCAGGGCGAAGAGGACCAGAAAGGCGACAAGGCACCGCCGCAGCACCTGGTAGATAGCCTTGCGATTCCCCAGCGCGTGGTAGCGGGAGGAGAGGTTGGAGACTGATACGGTGAGTCCCACTGCCGTCAGGGCCATGACCACCGAGTAAACCGGCATGATGAGCTGGTACAGGCCCATGATCTCCGCTCCGATGAGCCGGGAGAGGAAAATGCGGTAGACAAAGCCCAATAGCTGGGACACGATGCCGGTGCAGGTCAGCACCAGTGTGCCGTACAGCGCGGACGAACGGTTCCATTTCAAAAAAAGCCCCTCCCTTATCGGTCTATTTGACTATATTCCGCGGACAAGGGGGACATGAAATCTTATTTGAGAATTCTGGAGAGTCCGCTTTTTGTAATCGCCCCCTAGGGTTCGCCGACGGTCAAAGATGATATCGGGCGGGAACCGCCCCTGACAAACCGAGACGTGAGCGTTTACCATTGCGTTATATCACTAACGTCCGGCATACACGCCTTCCCCCTTTACAAACGCCCCGAAAAAAGGTATTATAGGCATAATATCCGGTCAAAAGAGACAATTGGAGTGTTTCCCATGGTGGCAACGATCATCAACGTTCTTCTGGTCCTGGCAGGCAGCCTGCTGGGGCTTTTTCTCCGCAATCGGCTCAGCACACGCTTTGCCTCCGCGGTCACGACGGTGCTGGGCTTGTGCGTCCTGGGCATCGGCGTCTCGGGGATGATCACCACCGCAAACACGCTCTGCGTCATCATCTGCATGGTGCTGGGCACCATCATCGGCGAGGGACTCAACATCGAAAAGCGTATGGACGGTCTTGGCGAGGCTCTGCGCCGCAAGCTGGTGAAGGGGGACGGGAACAGCCGTTTCGTGGAAGGATTCGTCTCCGCGTCTGTCCTCTTCTGCGTGGGGGCCATGGCCATCAATGGCAGCATGGAGGCCGGCATGTTGGGCAAGTACGACATCCTTATCTCCAAGGGCGTCATCGACGGCGTGACCAGCATCACCTTTGCCGCGGCCATGGGCCTGGGCGTGGCCTTCTCCGCCATTCCGCTCTTCCTCTACCAGGGCGGGCTAACCCTCCTCTTTGCCGCCGTGGGGAGTATCATCCCCGATCCGGTCGTGTTGGAGATGAGTGCGGTGGGCGGCACCATCATCGTCGCCATTGCCATCAATATGCTGGGCCTCTCCAAGGAAAAGCTCCGCGTCGGTAATATGCTGCCGGCAATCTTCCTGCCGATTTTGTATCTCCCTCTGGCGGATTTCATTTCTGGCCTTATGAAATAGATCATATTGCCGATCGCCCCCGCGGAGCGGGGGACGGCGCGAATGCGCCGCAGGCAGGGAGCATTCATTTCTCCCTGCCGCAAATGAAAAGGAAAGGGGGCCCCGGCAAATCGAAGATTTGATGGGGAACAATATGCTGCCAGCCATCTTCCTGCCGATTTTGTATCTCCCTCTGGCGGATTTTATCTCGGGCCTTTTGAAATAGCAGAGCGGAATCCACAAAAATTTTGTCAAAATTGCATCTTCCTCTTGCCAACTGCACAAGTGGTCTGTTAGAATATATGAAGACTCATTCAGGAAAAGGTGAAGATACGTTCAGGAAAATGAGCCGGGCATTTTGTGAAAATTGGACAGACGATTCGACAAAGGATATGAGAAATATAGCATAGTTTCCCCGCCAAAATGGCTTGCACGCTGCCGGGAAAAGGGCTATACTAGGCTACAGGGACCAGTCGGCACAACGACTGATCTGCCCGGAACGCAATCGCGCGCGCCATGAGACGGCTAGTATGCGCAGTTGCGTTTTTTCAGAGGGTTATATGTTAAAAAAATAACAACCAATATAAGGAGGCAGCAAAACATGGGATTCGTCAAACTGGAGCAGCAGGGCAGCGTGGGGATTCTCACCATTGACCGGCCCGAGGCGCTCAACGCGCTCAACAGCCAGGTCCTTGCAGACCTGGATGCGACCCTGGACCAGATCGAGGCCAATGAGAGCATCTACGTAGTGATTCTCACCGGAGCCGGCCGCTCCTTCGTGGCGGGGGCCGACATCGCCGAGATGAAGGAATTTTCCTCCATCGACGGCAAGCGGTTCGGCGTCCGGGGCGGCAGCGTCTTCCTCAAGCTCGAAAACCTCTCCAAGCCCGTCATCGCCGCCATCAACGGCTTTGCCCTGGGCGGCGGGTGCGAGCTGGCGATGAGCTGCGATATTCGCCTCGCCAGCGAGAAGGCCAAGTTCGGGCAGCCTGAGGTGGGCCTGGGCATCACCCCCGGTTTCGGCGGCACTCAGCGCCTGCCCCGCATCGTGGGCGTCAGCAAAGCCATGGAGCTCATCCTCACCGGCAAGGTGATTGGCGCGTCTGAGGCCCAGACCATCGGCCTCGTCTCCTACGTCTACCCCCCCGAGGAGCTGATGGATAAGGCCCTTGAGCTGGCGAACGCCATCTGCCAGAACGCTCAGATTGCCGTTTGCGAGTCCAAGAAGTGCATCCGCATGGGTATGCAAACCGATATCGCCACCGGCTCCGCCTTTGAGGCCGAGGCCTTCGGCGTCACCTGCGGCACCGCGGACAAAAACGAGGGCATGGGCGCTTTCCTGGAGAAGAGAGCGGAGAAGCACTTCCAGAACAAATAACTTCTTGCCAATAAGGCGGGGGCAAGCCCCCGCCCGAAGTTTGGATCTGTGAACCCCTGTGGGGTGGGGGCCTGCCCACCCGTTTTTTAATCAGAAAATAAAAGTGGAGGTATATATATGAAAAAGGTCGTAGTCATCGGCGGCGGCACCATGGGTCTCGATATCGCGCAGGTCTTTGCCCGCAACGGGATGGACGTTGTGGTCCGCGACATCTCCGACGCCCTCATCCAGGGCTCTGAGGCCCGGCTCAACAAGGGGCTGGACAAGCTGGTCGTCAAGGGCAAGCTGGACGAGGCCGGCAAGGCCGCAATTACTGGGCACATCACCTTTACCACCGACATCAACCTGGCCGCCGACGCGGACCTCGTGGTCGAGGCTGCCGTGGAGAACCTGGAGGTCAAGAAGCTCATCTTCGCCGAGCTTGACACCATTTGTAAGCCCGAGACCATCCTGGCCTCCAACACCTCCTCCATCTCCATCACCGCCATTGCCTCAGCCACCAAGCGGGAAGACCGTTTCGTGGGCATGCACTTCTTCAACCCCGCCACCGTCATGAAACTGGTGGAGGTTATCCGCGGCGCCAAGACCTCCGACGAGACCTATCAGACCGTCCACGACCTCTCCGTGCAGATCGGCAAGGAGCCCGTTGAGGTGAGCGAGGCCCCCGGCTTTGTGGTCAACAAGGTGCTGGTGCCCATGATCAACGAGGGCATCGACCTGGTGTACACCGGCGTCGCCAGCGCGGAGGGTGTGGATAAGGCCATGAAACTGGGCGCCAACCACCCCATGGGCCCCCTGGAGCTGGGCGACCTCATCGGCCTGGACGTATGCCTTGCCATCATGGACACCCTCTTTGCCGAGACCCATGACCCCAAATACCGCGCCAGCCTGCTGCTCCGCAAGATGGTCCGCGCCGGATACCTGGGCCGCAAGACCGGCAAAGGTTTTTACGATTACCAGCGCTGAGCCGCGAGGCGTGCCAAGCGTGACGATGCAAATTGATTACATAGTTTAGGAGGAACGCAAGAACATGGATTTTAATCTGTCTAAAGAGCAGCTCATGCTCCAGAAGATGTACCGTGACTTTGCGCAAAACGAGGTCAAGCCCCTGGCCAAAGAGGTAGACGAGGACGAGCGTTTCCCAGAGGAGAACGTCCGTAAGATGGCCAAGCTCGGCATGCTGGGTATCTATTTCCCCAAGGCGTACGGCGGCGCGGGCGCCGACGTGCTCAGCTATGTCATGGCCGTGGAAGAGATGAGCAAGGTCTGCGGCACCACCGGCGTCATCATCTCGGCTCACACCTCCCTCTGCGCAGCCCCCATTTTTGAAAACGGCACCGAGGAGCAGAAGGCCAAGTATCTGCCCAAGCTCTGCACCGGCGAGTGGATCGGCGCCTTCGGCTTGACTGAGCCCGGCGCGGGCACCGACGCCCAGGGCCAGCAGACCACCGCCGTCCTGGAGGGCGACGAGTGGGTCCTCAACGGCTCCAAGATTTTCATTACCAACGCGGGCTTCGCTAACGTCTTCATCATCATTGCCGTCACCGGCATCATCACTGACAAGCGGGGCCGCCCCACCAAGGAGATCTCCGCGTTTATCGTGGAGCGCACCGACCCCGGGTTCTCTGTGGGCAAGCACGAGAAGAAGATGGGTATCCGTGGCTCCTCCACCTGTGAGCTCATCATGGAGGACTGCCGCATCCCCGCCGACCGGCTCCTGGGCAAGAAAGGTAAGGGCTTTGGCCTCGCCATGAAGACACTGGACGGTGGCCGTATCGGCATCGCGGCCCAGGCTCTGGGCATCGCCGAGGGCGCCATCGATGAGACCGTTGCCTACACCGCCGAGCGCACTCAGTTCGGTAAGCGCATCTCCCAGTTCCAGAATACCCAGTTCGAACTGGCCGAGCTCCATGCCCGCACCGAGGCCGCCAAGTGGCTGGTCTACGCAGCGGCAATGAAGAAGCAGAACCACGAGCCCTACTCCGCCGACGCGGCTATGGCAAAGCTCATCGCCGCCGAGACAGCCAGCGACGTGACGCGCCGCTGCCTCCAGCTCTTCGGTGGGTACGGGTACACCCGCGAGTACCCCATGGAGCGCATGATGCGCGACGCCAAGATCACCGAGATCTACGAGGGCACCAGCGAGGTCCAGAAGATGGTCATCGCCGGCGCGCTCGGTGTGAAATAAGAGAGGGAGGGATACGACATGAAATACATTGTTTGCGTCAAGCAGGTGCCGGATACCTCCGGCGTGGTCGCCGTCAAGCCTGATGGCACCATGGACCGCGCGTCTATGGCCGCGATCACCAACCCCGATGATATGAACGCCGTGGAGGCCGCCCTCCAGCTTAAGGAGAAATCCGGCGGCAAGGTGGTCGTCATCTCCATGGGTCCCCCTCCCGCCGAGGGAATGCTCCGCGAGCTCCTGGCGATGGGCTGCGACGAGGCGGTACTGGTTTCCGCCCGTGAGTTTGGCGGCAGCGACACCTACGCCACCTCTCAGATCCTGGCGGCCGCCATCAAAAAGGTGGGGCTGGAGAAGGACGACATCGTCTTCTGCGGCCGTCAGGCCATCGACGGAGACACCGCTCAGGTCGGCCCCCAGATCGCCGAGAAACTGGGCCTGCCCCAGGTCACCTATGTGGCCGACGTGAAGGCGGACGAGAGCGGCGTCACCGTCAAGCGCATGCTGGAGGACGGGTACATGACCCTCCGGGTCCAGACGCCGTGCCTCCTCACCTGCATCAAGGAGCTCAACCTCCCCCGGTACATGAGCGTACCCGGCATTATGGACTGCTACAACAAGCCTCTGGAGATCTACAACTACGAGACTCTGAAGGACGATCCCCTCGTTGAGCTGGACACCATCGGCCTCCAGGGCTCTCCTACCAATGTGTACAAGTCCTTCTCCCCCCCGGTCAAGGGCACCAGCTTGATGCTGGAGGGGGCCGACAAGGCCGCCTGCGAGAAACTGGTCGCCCTCCTGGACCAGAAACACCTTGTCTAAGAGAGAGGAGAGAATAAAAATGGCTTTTGATAGTAGAGACACCGCCGCCTTCAAGGGTGTATGGGTGTTCTGTGAGCAGCGCGACGGCGTCATCATGTCCACCAGCTACCAGCTTCTCTCCGAGGGACGCAAGCTCGCCAACGACCTGGGGGCCGAGCTGTGCGGCGTGCTGTTGGGCAGCAATCTGAACGAGGGCTTTGCCAAGTCGCTGGGTGCCTTCGGCGCGGACCGCGTGTACGTCTGCGACCACCCCCTCCTGAAGGACTACACCACCGACGGCTACGCCAAGGTCCTCTGCGACATCGTGGAGGAGAAGAAACCCGAGATCCTGCTCATCGGCGCGACTAACATCGGACGCGACCTGGGTCCCCGCTGCGCGGCCCGGCTCCACACCGGTCTTACCGCCGACTGCACCCACCTCGATGTGGACGTGGAGAAGTATAAAAGCTTCCTGAAAACCACCTCCACCATCGACGTGGATAACACGGTATTTGAGGAGAACACCAACCTCAAGATGACCCGCCCCGCCTTTGGCGGTCACCTGATGGCCACCATCATCTGCCCCCGGTTCCGTCCCCAGATGTCCACCGTTCGTCCCGGCGTCATGCAGACTCAGCCCTACGACGAAGCGGGTGCCGAAAAGACCGTCGTGGAGAAGTATGACGTGCAGCTCGACAAGAGCGACATCCATGTGGACATTCTGGAGATCAAGAAAGCCGCCAAGAAGCTGGTGGACCTCATCGGGGCCGATGTGGTGGTCGCCGTGGGCCGCGGCATCAGCAAGGACCCCCAGGCCGGCATCGCCATGGCTCAGGACCTGGCCAACGCCCTGGGCGGTGTGGTGGGTGCGTCCCGCGCAGTGGTGGACGCGAGCTGGATCACCGCCGACCATCAGGTGGGCCAGACCGGTAAGACCGTCCACCCCCGCATCTACGTGGCCCTGGGCATCTCGGGTGCCATTCAGCACCGGGCCGGTATGCAGGACAGCGAGTGCATCATCGCCGTCAACAAGAACGCCAGCGCCCCCATCTTCGAGGTGGCCACCTACGGCATCACCGGCGACCTCTTTAAGGTCACCCCCATGCTGACCGAGGCCATTAAGACCCTCTACGCCAGCCGGTAATTCCGATCCAATAAAATTTTAACCCGGCCCCCGTCGTCAGAACGACGGGGGCCGGGTTTCTGCTTATAAAAACCGTCCTCAAAGCTGTTTAAATGGAACAGCTTTGAGGACGACGGTAGAGCACGGCGCGAAGTCGCTCGTCACCGCTTTGCCAGAATATCTTCCATCAGCGCGCTGCCGATGCCCCCGGCGGAGAAGACGGCCAGGGCCATGGCGGCGGTGTGCCCGGCGTAGCTATGAAGCAGGCTGCTGCTCACCGAGTAGTTCCCCGCCCATACCAGCACCACCAGCGCCGAACAGAGCATAGCGCAGGCGATCAGGGTGCAGCGGGTGAATATGTACCAGGACGGCTCCCGCATACGGGAAAACCATGTTAAGAAAATCACGTCGAATCCCTCCAAAGGCTATGGTAACAAGGAAATCGACAAAAAACAAGGGATCAAAAACTGGGAATATGTAATTATTTTCACAACAAAAAACGAGGAAAATCGACGAAATAATGCTGCACTCGTTGGCTCTTTCTTTTGAACTTTTGTCTGCTATTTACATAACAACCCCAGGGAGTCGAATCCTGCGGTAAAAATTTCTTGAAAAATATGGGAAATACAATATAATGTACCTGACATCGTATTTTCAAAGGAGGAGAACACAAAATGCGGGAAATGTTTGTTGGCGCGCGCGACGAGCAGGGCGAGAACGGCGAGAACCTCAACTTCGGGTACTACATCCTAATTGGCGAGATGCCGGTCAGCGAAGGATTTGCCTGCGAAGCCTATGGTGTGAAGATCCTAGAGACCGGCCATCCGGATGAAGCGGTGTCGATCCCCAACATTACCATAAGCGCCGGCCGGATCGACGAACTCATGGAGCTCCTCATCCGCAACTCAGTCGCCCCAGCCGGCTTGAGCGATACCGTAGCCGACTGGCTATAGGGTGCATCTAGAAGTTGCCGAAACACCGCCGGGGGTCTTTTATTACCATATATTCTGCCAATCCTCAGAGACACCCTGGCGCCCCTCCTTCCGCAAAAAAAGAAAGTCCCCCGGTTAGTGTGTGTACCGTGGGACTTTCTTTTTATTTTGCCAAGAGCGCGTTCCAATACTCTACGGAACCGACCCAAGCGGCGTTATTATCAGCGGTCTGCTCCATGGGGACGAGGCCCAGCTCATTCTTCAGAAACGTACCCAGCCAGGCGGAGAAAATTGCCGCGCCGTCCTGGTTGAGGTGCCAGCCGTCGTAGAGGTGTAGCGTGGGGTCTAGGCCGACCTCGGCGAAACTGTTGCTCAAGTTATAAAATTCCACCGTGGGGTCCAGCTCCGCCACGTCGGAGACCGCCTTGGCGTAGGTCGCGGGGGTGCATTGGGTATAGGTGGGGTTGATGGTCAGGATGGCCCGGATCCCGTTCTCTCGACAGAGAGAGAGCACCTGGCCCAGGTCGGCCAAGTTCTGCTGGTAGGTTTCCGCCGTGATGTCCCGGTCCGCCACCGTGGGGGCAAGGCCTACGTTCTCCAACACCTTGTCCACAGCGGTGTGGCCCTTCAAATCGTCCCGCTTGATGGGGGTGAGGGCCCGGGCGACGCCGCCGGGGGTAAGTTCCTTCCAGCGGTCATGGTAGAAGTAGAGGTCGAAGAGGAGGCCCAGCCGCAGGTCCTCCTCCGTCCCATGGGAAAAGATGGCTCCCAGCTTGTTGCGTGAGAAGGGCATGTAACCCACGTTCACCTGGGTGTAGTTCTGGTAGGGCTGGAAGAAAAGGCCGGTGGCCTCGATGACCACGGCCTGGGGCGTCTGGGTCTCCAGCGCCTCTTTCAGATACCAGTAGGTGAGGGCGAAGGTTTGCTCCGAGCCGCCCATGACGTATCCCGTGAGGCCGGAAGTCTTGTAGACCAGGGAGGGGTTGATGTCGCAGTAGGCGTAGGAGCTGCCCAGGTAGAGCACGTCGATGGAGTTTTCCGGCTCCCGCCGGTAGGCCGCCCATGTGGAGCCGTAGTCGGTGTGGGGAGGACGGAGGACCGCCGCCGCCAGTTGGACCAACAGGGCGGTAATGAGGAGGAACGCAGCGGCAAAGAGCAGCTCCTTGCGCCGGCGGTGTGTTTTCATGCCCTTTGCCTCCTTCCCTAAAATTTCACGTAGATGAACGACTGGGCGTCATACCCCGTGCCGTAACTGCCGAAGATGAGCACGGCGAACAGGAGGCACCAGAGCACCGCCCACCGGACGGGGCGGGGCAGGGCCAGATACCGACTCTCCAGGCTATGCCCCAGGGAGAGAAGGTCTACCCCCAACAGGAGGAGAATCCCGGCAGCGGCCGCCAGCAGCTCCCAGCGGTCAAGCCCCATGCTGGTGAACGCCCATAGGGGCCCCCGGACCATGCCGGAGAGGACGGAGAGGGCCTGGGTAAAGCTCCCTGCCTTGAAGAAGACCCAGGCTATGGTGGAGAGAATAAAGGTGAGAAGAACCTGAAGGAATACGGTGACGGGGCCGTCGCCGCTCAAATGGAGTGCGCCCCGGAGCTTGTTCCGCGAGGACTTGGTGAGGCCTCCGGCCACCTGGTAGAGGCCGTTCAACAGGCCCCAGAAGAGAAAGGTAAGGGCCGCGCCGTGCCACAGGCCGCTGACAGCGAAGACAATGAGCACGTTGAGGTACTTCCGCGCCGTTCCGCGCCGGGAACCGCCTAGGGGGAAGTAGAGATAGTCCCGGAACCAGGAGGACAGCGAGATATGCCACCGCCGCCAGAATTCCGCGATGGAGCGGGAGAAATAGGGTGTGCGGAAGTTTTCCATCAGGCGGAAACCCATGACCCGGGCGATGCCTACCGCCATGTCGGAGTAGGCGGAGAAGTCGCAGTAGATCTGGATGGAGAAGGCTACCGCCGCGCCCATGAGCTGGAGCGCGCCGAAATCCCCCGGCGCTTTGAACACCGTATCCACCAGGACGGCCAGCCGGTCTGCCAGCACCATCTTTTTGAACGCGCCCCAGAGGAAACGCAAAAGCCCTGCCCTGAGGTTGTCATAGTTAAAGCGGTGCTCCGCCTTGAACTGGGGCAAAAGATCCCCCGCCCGGCCGATGGGGCCGGAGATCAGCTGGGGAAAGAAGGAGAGGAACAGGGCGTGGAGCAGGAAATTTCGCTCCGCAGGAACCTTGCCCCGGTACACGTCGACCACGTACCCCATGGCCTGGAAGATATAAAAGGAGATGCCCAGGGGAAGGATAAGGTCCAGTGCAGGGCTGGAGAACTGAAAACCCAGGACGCCCAGCGCCCGCCCGGTCAGCTGCAGGGCGAAATTCATGTACTTGAAGAGGAAGAGCAGACCGCCGTTTAGAATAAGACAAAGAGCCAGGGCCCCCCGGGTTTTCCGCCGCTCCAGCAGGAGGGCGGCGAGGTAAGTGGAGATAATGGCGAAGAGGAGGAACAGGAGGTACACGGGACGAGCGGATAGGTAGAAGAACCAGCTGGCCAGCAGGAGCCACGGGCTCTGTGCCCGGCGGGGCAGCAGGAGGAAGACCGCCGCCGCCACGAGGAAAAATCCGAAGAACTGGGGGGAGAGAAAGCTCAAGCATGCCACCGCCTTTCACTGGGATAGACAGCCATTATTGTAGAGGATTATGGCGGTAAAGTCAAATGAAAGGATTGTGGGGGGCGAAATTTCAGGGGAGGGGGGCAAAGGCGAGGTTGCCGGGAGCGGCGGCCCCACAGGGACGGGGGAGGACGGGGAAAAATTTTTCCTCCCAGGGCCTTGACAAAAGAGGCGGGAGGAGGTATAATCCCTATAACCTATCCGAAAGGTTGGTAATAAAAATGTACCACCATGGAATAGAATTCACCTGCCGATGTTGCCGCCACGTCTGACAGCGGGATCAATTAAACAACATATTGGAGGTAAATATTATGAGTAAAATTTATTCGTCCGCCGACCAGTTGATCGGCAAGACCCCTTTGCTGGAGCTGAAGCGCGTAGAGAAGGCGGAGGGCTTGGAGGCCCGGATCCTGGGCAAGCTGGAAAGCTTTAACGTGGGCGGGTCTGTAAAGGATCGGATCGCCAAGGCCATGATCGATGATGCTGAGGCCAAGGGGCTGCTGAAGCCCGGCTCAGTCATCATTGAGCCCACCTCGGGCAACACGGGCATCGGCCTCTCCTCTGTGGCGGCGGCCAGGGGCTACCGCATCATCATCGTCATGCCCGAGACCATGAGCGTGGAGCGCCGTCAGCTGATGAAGGCCTATGGCGCGGAACTGGTCCTCACCGAGGGGGCCAAGGGCATGAAGGGCGCCATCGCCAAGGCCGACGAGCTGGCGCAGGAGATCCCCGACAGCTTTATTCCCGGCCAGTTTGTCAACCCCGCCAACCCGGCCGTCCATAAGGCCACCACCGGCCCCGAGATCTGGGAGGACACCGACGGTAAGGTGGATATCCTGGTCGCGGGCGTGGGCACCGGCGGCACTGTCACCGGCGTAGGCGAGTACCTGAAGAGCCAGAACCCTGACGTCAAGGTGGTGGCGGTGGAGCCCGCCGACTCCCCTGTGCTGAGCAAGGGGACCCCAGGCTCCCATAAGATCCAGGGCATCGGCGCGGGCTTTGTGCCCGAGGTGCTCAACACCGGGGTCTATGACGAGATTATCACCGTCACCAACGACGACGCATTTGCCACCGGCAGGCTGGTGGGGCGCGCCGAGGGCGTGCTGGTGGGCATCTCCTCCGGCGCGGCGGTATGGGCTGCCATCCAGCTTGCCAAGCGCCCTGAAAACAAGGGCAAGAACATCGTCGTTGTTCTGCCCGACACCGGGGACCGCTACCTCTCCACCCCGCTCTTTGCAGAGTAAAGCATAGCGTATATGCGACAATAAGAGCCCCGTCCGGCACTGCCGGGCGGGGCTCTTCAGCGGCACAAGAAAACAATGGGACGTAAGCGTTTGCTTACGTCCCATTGTTTTTTAGCTAAAACTCAAAGAAATAGTTGTCGGTGCTCTGGGCGCTGTTGAGGATGGCGTCGTTGCTCAAACGGCGCTGCTTGAGGTTCTTGTCCCGCTCCAGCAGGCCGCAGTAGAGCACGTCGGTGACGAAGAGAAACATGAGGTTGTTGGAGATGGAGACCGAGTTCTGGGTGGTTATCTTGTCGCTGATGATAAACTTATAGTCTACGAGGGCATTGAGCTTTGGGCTGTCGTAGCTGGTGATGGAGACAAGGGTGGCGCCTTTGTCTTTGCAGGTGATGATGGCGTGGTAGAGGTCGCGCATCATCAGGGTTGGGGCGATGACGACGACCAGGTCGTCCGCCGTGAGGTTATTGGCGCAGATGCGAATATCGCTGATATCCACCACAGCCTTGGCGTGGAGCCCCACCATGCTGAGCTTGAACTCCAGCTCATGGGCTACGTAAGAGGTGTAGGAGAGGGCAAAGATAAAAATATGGGAGGCGGTACGCAGGGCATCGGCGGCCTCGATAATCGTGTCCTCATCCAGCATGGCGGTGGTGTTGGCGAGGACATGGCGGTAATCCCGACTCACCGTGGAGACAAAGCCCTCCTGTGCCCCGGGGTCGGACAGGTCCTTCATGGAGTTATAAAAATTCTCCTGCGCCAGAGCGATCTTAAAGCTATTGAATCCCTTAAAACCGATCTTCTTGCAAAAACGGTTGATGCTGGCCTCGGAGGTGCCGGTATTCTTGGCGATGGCGGTGATGGTGCTGGAGACCACCGCATCGGCATTATTGATGACATATTGGGCAATTTCGTTCTCGCTGACGGTCAGGCTCTGCTGCATGGCGATGATCTTGGCGACGACTGCGGAGACCATGTGTATCACCTTCTTTGCAAATGACATTTTGGCGCAAACGCCGGTCAGATAATTCATTTTAATATACCACGACTTACCAGAAAAAGCAATGCGGAGGCCACGCTCGGGGAAACTTTGGGCGTTTCATACAAATCAGAAACTATCAAATTGTATAAAAATAATTTTCAAAAAGGTTGACTTGTTTTGAAAGTGATGTTACGATTTACACAAAGAAACGAAAGAGGATTTAAAAAAATTGTGATATCGGTACAGAGTAGATGAAATTGATTTCCGAAGTTTGCGAATAAACTGAAAATATTGATAGAAACCTGTAAAAAGAAGGGAGCTGAGTGAAAGGAATGAAATGCGCGATTTATACAAGGACATATGACGTGGTAGTCATAGGCGGCGGTGTGTCCGGCTGCGCGGCCGCGTTGGCCGCGGCCAGGAACGGCGCGTCGGTTCTGGTGCTGGAGCGAAGCGGCTACCTGGGCGGCACGCTCACGGCCTGCGGCGTGGGTCCGATGATGACCTTCCACGCCGGGGAAAAGCAGGTCATCCGGGGCGTCATGCAGGAACTGGTGGAGGAGCTGGTACGCCGGGGCTGGTCGGTGGGCCACGTGCCGGACACCAAGCAGTATACCAGCACCATCACCCCCTTTGATGCGGAGGGGCTGAAACTGGTGCTGGACGAAAAGCTCGGCGAGGCCGGGTGCAGCGTCTTGTTCCATACCTTCGTGGGGGCCGTAGCCGTCCGGGACGGGCTGGTGGAAGGACTGACTGTCTGCAATAAGGACGGGCTCAACACCGTGTCGGCCAAAGTGTACATAGATGCCAGCGGCGACGGCGACGTGGCTGCTTGGGCGGGAGCTGAGATGACCAAAGGCCGTCCGGAGGACGGCGCGACCCAGCCCATGACCATGAAAATGAAGTACTGCGGTGTGGATACCGAGGCCCTCAAGGGACACGTGCTGGCCCACCCGGAGAGGTTTGAGAGGCTGGAACCCCATCTGGATCTCTTCCGCCGGGACATCCCGGTGGACCTGGAGGGATTTGACGAGGAATTTTCTCAGGCCAAGGCGGAGGGTGAACTCTCCATCCGGCGGGAGAATGTGCTCCTCTTCGGAACGGGGCGGCGGGGGGAGTACATCCTCAACACCACCCGCATCGTAGATCACGATGCCACCGATGCCGCAAGCCTCAGCGACGCGGAGCAGATCGGCCGCCGCCAGTGCGCTGAGCTGGACCGTTTTCTACGCGACAAGGTGCCAGGGTTTGAACACGCACTGCTGGAGTTCACTGGCCCGTCGGTGGGTGTGCGCGGTTCCCGCCAGCTGGTGGGCTGTTACACGCTGACGGCGGAGGACATCATGAAGCGCAGGCGGTTTGACGACGTGATCGCCCACTCGGCCTATCCCATTGACATCCACAACCCGAAAGGGGAGGGGACGGCCAGTACCTTCATGAGCGAACCGGGGACCTATTACTCAATCCCTTATTCTATCATGGTGTGCGACATAATCAAGAACCTGCTGGTTACCGGGCGGTGTGTCTCCGCCACTTTTGAGGCCCAGGCCGCCATGCGCACTACTCCCACGGTGGGCGCGCTGGGCCAGGCTGCCGGTACAGCCGCCGCTCAGGCTGCGGCTGTAGACGGCGATGTGCGGGCGGTTGACGTGCCATCCCTCCAGAAACGGCTCATCGAGCAGGGTGCCTATCTGGAGCTGTAGAAGCTTCGGCACGGAAGACGGTTCTTCGGCGGTTCAGGCCGCCTGGGAATAGAGAACAGGAATTTTTGAGGAGGGTTCATAATGGCAATCGTACAAGCAATCGGCATTTTTGCAATCTTCGCGGCCTGCGTCATCCTGATGATGACGCGCAAGCTACCCACCATCCTGGCACTCCCTATCATGGCAATCGGTATCGCCCTCGTGGCGGGCATTCCCTTCATCTCCAGCAACAAGGACACATTCACCATTGCGAAGGACGTCCTTGAGGCGGGCGCGATGCGCATGAGCACCGCCATCGCCGGGCTGATTTTCGGCGGCTGGTTCGGAAAGATCCTCACGAAGGTGGGTGTCACCCGCACCATTATCCGCAAAGCTGCCGAGATGGCGGGCGACAAGCCCCTGCCCATCGCACTGGCCTTCCTGGTGGTCTGCTCCCTGATCTTCGCGGCCTCCAACGGCCTGGGCATGGTCATCCTGGTGGGTACCATCATCATCCCCATCATGATCTCCGCCGGCGTGGACCCCCTGACCGCCGGGTCTGTCCTGCTCTTCTCCAACGGCATCGGCGTGACGTTCAGCGTGGGTACGCTGGGCGTGTACATCGACACCCTGGGCCTCCCCCTGGAGACCGTCACCTCTTACTCCTGGCTCTGCGGCATTCCCCTGATGGTGGTGGCCGTGGCCTGGATCGTCTACTCCATCCAGCGCGGCGGTAAGACGCGCAAGGCCTGGGCCATGCCCGCCGCCGACACCGGGGCGGAGAAGAACGTCCGCACCATCGCCCTCATCAGCCCCATCATCCCCGTGGTGCTGGTTTTCGCCATGAAGATGCCTCTGGTCCCCTCGATCATCATCGGCATTGTGGCCACGTTGATCCTCTCCACCCCGAAGAATGCCGTGCAGGTTGTGGCCGGGGCCTTTGTAGAGGGCATTCAGGACACCGCGGGCGCCGCGGCTCTGATGATCGGCATCGGCATGACGCTGAAGACGGTCATGGCTCCCGAGGTGGCCACCGTGCTCCAGCCCGTCATCTCCGCCATCCTGCCCAAGGGTCCCGTTATGTTCGTGCTGGTCTTCGGCCTGCTGAGCGTGCTGGCCATCTACCGCGGGCCCCTCAACGTCTGGGGTCTGGGCAGCGGTATCGTAGCCCTGCTGGCGGCCTCCGGCATGAACCCCATCGCCGCCATGGTGGCTCTGCGGCTTGACTCCAACGTCCAGGCCGTCTGCGACCCCACCAACTCCCACAACGTCTGGGTCTCCGACTTCACCAAGATCGACGTGAACGACTACCTGAAGAAGACCATCCTCTGGATCATGGTCTCCACTCTGGTGGGTCTGGTGGTTGCCAGTTTCGTCATTACCCTGTAAGCTTGCCCCACCGCTGGCCGCGCCCCTGAACTGGGGCGCGGCCAGCGCGGCAGGCCGGTTGCGTTTATTTTTGGAGGTAGACCATGAGCAGAAAGGTAAGGATCGGCATCGACGTGGGGGGCACCTTCACCGATGCGGTCGTGATAGACGCCGGCACCTATGAGGTGCTGGCAAAGCGGAAAATGCCCACGACCCACGAGGAAGGGGTCGCCCACGGCGTGGTGCAGATCATCTCTGCCCTGATGGAAGAAAACCAAATCGCCCCCGAGGACGTGGTCTTCATCGCCCACGGTACCACGCAGGCCACCAACGCCCTTTTGGAGGGCGACGTGGCAAGCGTGGGTACCCTGGGCATGGCCACCGGCGTGGACGCCCGGGGTGCGCGGGGGGAGACCGCGGTGGGGGATATCGAGCTTGCGCCCAACAAGTATCTGAAGAGCTACCACACGTTCCGGGACAGCAAAAATCTCACCGATGAGGCCATCCGCGAGGCCATCGGGGAACTCCGGGACCAGGGGGCCCAGGTGGTGGTGGCGAGCGAGGCCTTCAGCGTGGACGATCCCACCAACGAGCTGCGCGTGACTGAAGAGGCTGAGAATATGGGCCTCTACTGCACCGGCGGGCACGAGATCAGCCAGCTTTATGGACTGAAGATGCGTACCCGCACGGCGGTGGTCAACGCGAGCCTCATCCCCAAGATGATGGAGACCGCCAACATGACTGAGCAGGCAGTGCGGGACACCCAAATTGGCTCCGACCTGATGATCATGCGCTGCGACGGCGGCGTGATGAGCATTGAGGAGGTGCGTAAGCGCCCCATCCTCACCATGCTCTCCGGCCTTGCCGCCGGTGTGGCCGGGGCCCTCATGTACGAAAAGGTGTCCGACGGTATCTTTTTTGAGGCGGGCGGCACCAGCGTGGACATCAGCGTCATCAAGAGCGGCAAGGTCATGATAAAATACGCCCAGGTGGGCGGCCACAAGACCTATCTCCAGAGCCTGGACGTGCGCACCCTCGGCGTGGCGGGCGGCAGTATGATCCGGGTGCGCGGCGGAAAGATCGTGGACGTGGGCCCCCGCAGCGCTCACATCGCGGGCAAGGAGTATGAGTGCTTTGCCCCCGCCGGGTCCATTACCTCCGGCAAGATAGCGCTGGTAAGCCCCCGCATGGACGACCCCTGCGAGTATGCTACCATCGTCGCCCAGGATGGGCGGGAGTACTCCTTCACCCTGGCCGGGGCGGCAAACCTCCTGGGCTATGTGCCCGAAGATGACTACGCCCACGGCGTGGCTGCCTCAAACACCGTCGCCTGGCAGACGCTGGGGGACTACGTGGGCCTCACGGGGCAGGAGGCGGGGCGCCAGGTGATGGACCTCGCCATGGGCAAGCTCTCCGCCGTGGTGGAGGAGCTGATCGCCGAGTACGAGCTGGACCGGGGCTTTATCACTCTGGTGGGCGGCGGCGGCAGCGGCGCGGTGGTGGTCAACGCCCTGGCCGAGAAGATGGGCGTGAAGTGCCAGATGGCCCGGAACGCGCCCTATATCTCCACCATCGGAGTGGCCCTCGCAATGGTGCGCGAGCAGATGGAGCGCACCATCTCCAACCCCACCGACGAGGACATCAAGCGCATTCGCGCCGACGTGATCGAGCGCATCGTCCGCTCGGGCGCGAAGGAGGACACAGTAGACGTGTCCATCGAGATCGATGCGCAGAAAAACATCCTGCGTGCCATCGCCACCGGGGCCACAGAGCTGCGGCAAAAGGATATGAATGCCAGGGAGCTGAACGCGGACGAGCTGGGCCAGGTGGCCGCCGAATCCCTGGGGGCCAAGCCCGCCGACATCCGGTATGTCTGCGGCACCGGGCGCTGGAGTGTCTTCGAGGGCGAGCTGCGGAAAAAGGCCCTGGGGGGCCTCCTCAAGCTTAAGAGTAAGGGACTTGCCGTGGTGGACCGGGAGGGCGTGGTGCGCCTGCGGCGGGAGAAAGCGGTCTTCCTCGCCTTCCCCAAGGGGCGTAGGGACGAGGATTTCAACCGATTCCTGAACGAAAACACCACCTACTCAGACGCTAATGCCACCATTCCCAAGGTGTTCGTGTTCTACAAGGAAAAGATGCTGGACCTGACCGGGATGCAGACGGCGGAGCAGCTCTGCTCCATCCTCGACGTGGAGACCGAGATGCTCGCCCCCGAGGAGAAGATCCTGGCCGTGGCCTACAAATAATTCCGGGAGGGTTAAGCATGGATGACCGGGTACTGGCGCTGTGTGAATTGAATAACGACCTCCTCTTCCACAAGATCCCCCCGGAGGCGCTGAGTGCTTACGTGGACAGTTCCCTGGCCGCGGGGAGTGACGCCGCCGCGGCCTTCACCGGTAGGGACATCGAGGAGCTCTACCGGGAGCATGGCATCCGCATCAGCTATGCCGACTCCGGGAAACAGAGCTATGGCGTGATCCTCCGAGGGCAGGTGACCATGAGCGTGCGGGAGTGCGCTGTGGAGGTATACCGGGAGTCCATCGAGGAGCTCTCACGACACAGCACTTGGGAGGGGCGGAGCCTCACCTATGACGAGGCGCTGCATGTCCACCTGGCCCATGAGTTTTTCCACTTCTGGGAGTACAAAAGCGGCGGTGCGGTCTCCGAGCGGCTACCTGGAGTGGAGACCTTCTCCTTCCTGGGCCTGCGGCGGACGGCAAAGATCAACCGCTGCTCCGAGGTGGCGGCTCACGCATTCGCTAAGGAGCTGCTGGGGCTGCCCTGCCTTCCCAATCTATACGACTACCTTTATCTTATTGACACAGGAAAAATGGAGCGCGCGGCCTTTGACGGGCTTATCTCGGAAATGGCCGCGCTCCTTTTATAATCAAGGGCCACGCGGTCCTTGCTACCCGGAGTGGAAGGAACACGGATAAAAGGAGGATTTCAATGAAAAGAGTATGCTCCCTTTTGCTGGCGCTGGCGATGGTGTTCGGCATGCTGGGCTCAAACACCGCAGTTATGGCGGCTGAGGGCGAAGTACAGGCCACCTGGGACCTGTTCGACGCTTCGACCGAGAACTATACCGAAACCTGGAAGTATTCCGTCGGTGCCAAAGTCGGCGTGGAGAATGTGACCCAGCAAAGCGGCTATGTCAATCTGTTAAAGGATGGGACCAAGACCATTACCTCCTCGGATGGCGGTGCTTATATCTGGCTGGTTCCAAAAACGGCCCCCGCGCTGCCCGGCAGCACCAAGTTTACCGTAGAGGTTACCGCACGGATACACAGCGCTGTGGCTGGTGAGGCCAATGAGATTTCAATCCGCATGGGAACCGACAGTAATGATACCAACGGAAAACTCTATCCGCTCTTCCTCACCTATGGCACGGAGGGCGGCATCTCCACCCGGTCGGACGGAAAAGACGCGAAGACGCTGGACACCACAGTTTGGCACAACTACGGTCTGGTGGTGGACCCCCTAACCAAGATGTACAGTATCTATGTGGACGGCGAGGAATTTTTCGCCGAAGTGGGCGCCATCACCTACAAGGGCGGCAACCTGCTCCGTATAGGCGCCGATAACAATACCCGCTGTGATACGGACGTGTTGGCCGGCCGGGTCGGGACAGGCGATCTGTCCGCCCTGTTGGGCGAATACCCCCTGCCGGAGGACACCCTGCCCCGTCTCATGTCGGTGACGCTATCAGAGAGCAGCCAAAAGGAAAATGAGGCCCAGATAGTGACCGCCACGGTCACTGGGCAGAACTTTGAAAATGGAGCTGCCGTTTCCGTAAAGCTGGTAGACAATACCGGCGCGGCGGTAGGAGATGTGACCGCCGCCGGAACGTTCACGAACAATAGCGCGGAGGTGGACCTGACCATCCCCGCAGGGCTGCCTACGGGCGCGTACTACATAGAGGCCGCGGCGCAGGGCAGTACTGTCCGTTCGGCAGCCTACACGGTGGAGACCAGTCTGACGGCACCGGAATTCCCGACCTTCGTGGCGACGGGCTACACCATCGAGTTGGCCGACTACGCGTATAACCCTACCGAGGAGTACAACTTCCCCACCATCGTCGACACGAAAGACCACCCTGTCGACAACGGCCTGGGGGATTACCGCTACTACCTCTTCTATGCGCCTCACGACGCGCCTGCGGGCAACTGCATGGCTATGTCCAACTCCCTGGACGGCCCCTGGGTGGAGTATGAGAAGAACCCCGTCATCGGCAAGACTTGGGCGAAGGAGGACGGAAGCGGGAACTATTACAGCGTCTCCCACGTGTCCTCGCCCCATGTCATGTGGCTTGAAGAGCGTGGCTGCTATGTGATGTACTTTCACGGGGAGAACACCACCACCCGCTACGCCACCTCCACGGATCTGGTGAACTGGACCTATGGCGGTGTGTGTGTGACCGCCAACCAGTTCTCCGCCACCGGCACCGGTTTTAACGAGGCCAGCTATGCCCGGGTTTTTGAGCACAAGGTGCCCGGCCTTGACAACAAGTACATCATGCTGCTGATGATCACGGGTCCCGGCAACAATACACACCGCAACATCTATTGGGCCCACTCCAAGGACGGTATCAACTGGACGCCGGTCAAGGAGTCTCTGCTGAATCCTGACATAAACAGCGTGTACAAGAGCAATTTCTCCGGCCCCTGGTTCATGGAGTGGGAGGGCCGGTACTTCGTCATCTGCCACGCCTCCTCCGGTGAGATATACGCCTTTGAGGTGGGGGAGGGCCTGGACAAGTGCATCGAGTGGGGCGAGGTGTACAACTCCCAGGGCATCCGGGGCACCGACGACGCCAACCCCGAGTGCTATCCCGACTACGGTCGTTCCGGCGCTCCCTACTTCATTCAGGACGATGAGGAGCGCTGGCACATGTACTATGAGGCCGGCAAGCGGCTCAACACCAATATTGTCCACGCCGTGGAAGTGCAGGGCGGCGAGGAAGATGAGCTGGCCCGCGGCGGCCTTGAGCTGGAGAAAGCCACCCTTATGGTGGGAGAGACCGCCCAGCCTGTCCTCCACCTCTTTGATAAGAGCAATGCCCAGGTAACCGCGGATACCCAGGGGCTGACCCTGACATATCACGTCAGCAACCCGGCGGTGCTCAAATTTGAGGACGGCCTGCTCACCGCCGTGGGAGCGGGTACTGCCACGGCCTGGGCAGAGGCCACCCTGAACGGCGTGAAGGCGATCAGCTCGAAGGTGGCCGTCAGTGTAACGGGAAAGACGGTCCTGCCGGAGGGTGTCATCCTCACTAACGACGGACTGACGGGAAGGACTGCGCTCAATCTGGAACTGCCGGCCATATTCAAAGCGGAGGGGCGGATTTCAAACCCCATTGACAGCTACTATCTCTACTTTAGCTACAACAATAATGGTTCCGGGCGCAGCATCGCCCTTGCCACCGCCCCTGCGCCCGAGGGGCCCTGGACGGTGTACAACAGCGGAACGCCCGTCATAACGGCAGTTAGTTTGGGCCTGGGGGGAACCGCGGGAACGAACGCCCCCTGGCCCATATGGGATGCTCAGAATAACCGCATAATGATGTATTACAGTCTGGGCAACACCAACATTGGAATGGCCGCCTCCACCGACGGCGTCACCTTTACCAGCGCGCAGAGCGTTTTTCTTGGCAGTAAGGCGCCAGCCGGTACGGAGGCATACCAGCAGAGCGTCTACGAGTACACGATTCCCGGAAAGGACAACAAGTACCTCATGCTGTACACCGGAAACGGCTATACGGCGGAGGGCGGAAACGGCAAGCAGCTTTTCTACGCCTGGTCCAGTGACGGTGAGACCTGGGAGACCGCGCAGCAGCCGCTGCTGTCTCCCGGTACGGCAGACAACAAGAACATCGCCTCCCCCCGGCTCCTGATACAAGGAGGCGTGCCCTGTCTGGTGTACCACAACTCCACTGGTGACCTGGAGTATGCCCAGCTTAGCGCCGACCTGACTACCGCTACCCGGAAGGGGGTATTTTACGACTCCCTCACCGGTGAGCCGGATAACGGCAGAGCGGCGGATGCCGCGTTCCTTCAGGGGGGGGCCGCACTCTATCTGTACTTTACAGCTCGTTCCAATAAAGGAACTACTGCGGCCGAGGCATCCGTGATCGTCTGCCGCAAGCTGGAGAGCAGCGGCGAGACCCTCTTCGTGGATGATTTTAATGACGGAAATGCAGACGGCTGGGAAGCTGCCTCCGGTACCTGGTCCGTGGTGGACGGAGCCTATGTCCAGAGCGACACCAGTGCCGGGGCCATGTCCTTTGCGGGCAACACCACCTGGACCGACTACGAATTTGAGGCCAAGGTCACGCCCGTATCCACCAAGGGCAGCAAGCTAGGCGTAATGCTCTCCGGCCGCGCCGACGGGGCGGCCAACCGCTATATCGGCTCCTATAACACCGGAAAGTTGACCATCAACCGCCGGGTCAACGGCAGCGATAAGGTCCTGGCTGAAAATACGTACACCATGTCCGTCGGGACGACATATACCATGAAACTTGTCTTCCAAGGCGACCAAATCACGCTGTATGTGAATGGGGTTGAGGAATTGAAGGCAACCGACGCAACCCACGCCTCTGGAAAGATCGGCCTGGCGACCTATGAGACCAACGCCAAATTTGACGACGTAATCGTCCGGCCCCTTTCCGGTGAGCCCCAGCCTACGGCTCCCATTAAGGTGACGGACTTCGGGGACCACCAGGTGATCCAGCGCGACCCCAAGACGGGCAGGGCGGCCGTGGCCGTCAGTGGAACGGTTTTCGTCTCTGCAGCCAAGGTGGAAGTGCGGGTTTTGAACTTCGAGACCGGTGCCGATGTGGTGGGATGGACCGCCGTGGCGCAGAACGCCGCGGAGGGGAGCGCCTGGTCGGGCAGCCTATCTGTGCCCCAGGGCGGCTGGTATAAGCTTGAGGCCCGGGCGCTGGACGGAGAGGGCAAGGTGCTCGGCAGCGCGGTGGGCAGCAGGAAGTGGGGCGTCGGCATCAACGTCCTGTGCATCGGCCAGTCCAACATGATGGGCCAGGCGAGCGACCTGCCCCGCACCGTGGCCAACGACATGGTGGCCAACTACACCCGCGCGGGCAACTGGACCCACCTGGTAGATCCCTATGATGGTGCGGGCGGCTCCCTGGTTCCTGCCATGGGCAACTACCTGGTGGCTGAGCTGGGCATCCCCGTCGGGTTTGTCCCGGCGGCTGACTCGGGCTCCGGCCTGCACGCGCCCAACCCCTATACCAATCCCCCGCATGGGCCCACCCGCTACTGGATGTACTACACCACGCCCAGCGACACCTCCACCCTCTACGGCAAGGCTGTCACCCGGGCCAAGGCGGCGGGCGGCGTGGAGCTCGCGGTGTGGAACCAGGGTGAGACCGACGGCTCCATATTGATCGCGAAGGAAGTCTACGAGAGCGACATGAAGATCCTTCTCAGTCGCCTGCGCACCGACCTGGGTAATGAGACCCTCCCCATCTTCCTCTGTCAGATCGGCACCCATGACGACAACATTTCCAACGACGCGGCCTATACCGCCATCCGCAGCGCGCAGCACGACCTGGACGACGGGGTGAACTTTTTCCTGGCGGCTACCGAGATGGAGTTTGCGCGCAAGGATACCGCCCACTACACCCAGCCCGGCTTAGACGAGATCGGCCGCAGGGTGGCCCACAGCGTGCTCTACTACTACGGCAAGACCGACTATTACCGGGGCCCCTACATCTCCGGTGCGGAGTATACAGACGTTAGCAGGACCGCTATCGATATAAAAATTACGCATCGGGGCGGCACCGACATTACCCCGGTCAGCGGCATCACTGGGTTTGCCGTCCTGGACGGCATGAACGAGGTGACTGTCACCTCCGCCGTCCGCCAGAGCGCGGACACCGTGCGCCTGACTTTGGCCGCGCCCATCTCCGGCAGCGGGCGGGTCCGTTACCTCTTTGGCCTGAACCCGCCCCATAGCAACATTGTCAAGGACAACACCGATATGGCCTTCCCACTGGAAAACACCACTGCCGATATCCCCGTCGGCAGCGACGCGCCAGTGGTCTGGAACCTGATGGACCACGATATGGGACCCGACTGGAAGGCGGGCGGCTGGCGCGAGTCTACGAAGTCCGGCAACGGCACCTTTACCCAGGAGCTGGACTACCTCAACATCAACAAGCCCAATGAGACGGCTATCGGCACCGCCGGGCTCTACCACTGGGCGATCTCCCCCGCGACCCTTGCCCTGCCCAGAGACGGGTTCACCCTCCGGGTGACGGCCAGAGCGGCTGGGGACGTTGAGGCCCAGGCCAATGAGATCGGTGTCCGCATGGGTCTGAATGCCGACGACCTCAGCGGCAAGCTTGCTTCCATCTTCCTGGGCTATGGCGAGGAGGGCTTTGTCAGCGCCTCCGCCACCGGCACGGGCCGGTTTACCATGAAACTGGACACCACGGTCTGGCACGACTATACCATCGTGGCCCGGCTGGAAAACAGCGCATACGTCTTCGATCTCTATGTGGACAACGCCCTGGCCTTTGAGAGCGTGCCCTTCGTCACCTACAAGGGTGGGGACCTGATCCGTCTGGGCTGCGACATAGGCGGCCGCTGCGACCTGGATGTAAAGAACGTCCGCCTGGGCTCGGGTGAGGTCCTGCCCGAGGGGGTGTCCCCCGCCCGGGTGACCGGCGTCTCCCTTTCCACCCAGAGCCAGAAGGAGACTGAGACCAAGACCGTAACCGTCACCGTCACTGGCCAGTACTTTGCCGACGGTGAGGAAGTATCCCTCTCCCTGGTAGATAAGCGTTACAACGACGTACCGGGTGTGACCGCCCGCGCGGTCTTCACCGGCAACATGGCGACGGCGGCCCTCACCGTTCCAGCCGGGCTCTCCGTCACCGAATACTATGTGAAGGCCCGGGCCAACGGCCGGGTGCGCTACTCCGGGGCCTACACGGTGGAGGTCCAGCGGTCCGCGCCCACCTTCCCACAATTCACCGCCGAAGGCTTTACCATCGAGCTGGAGGACTACGCGTATAACCCCACCAACGAGTTCAACTTCCCGACCATCGTTGACACGAAGGACCACCCGGTCAACAATGGTTTGGGCGGCTACCGGTACTACCTCTTCTATGCGCCCCACGACGCCCCGGCGGGCAACTGCATGGCCATGTCCAACTCCCTGGATGGTCCCTGGGTCGAGTATGAGGGCAACCCCGTTATCGGCAAGACTTGGGCGAAGGAGGACGGGAGCGGGAATTATTACGACGTGTCCCACGTGTCCTCACCCCACGTGATCTGGAACGACGTCTATCAGTGCTACTTCATGTACTTCCACGGGGAGAACCCGACCACCCGTTACGCAACTTCCACCGACCTGGTGAACTGGACCTATGGAGGCGTCTGCGTCGTCGCCAACGACTTCTCCGCCACCGGGAGCGGCCACACGGAGGCGAGCTACGCCAGGGTCTTTGAGCATGAGGTGCCGGGGCTCGGCAACAAATACATCATGCTGCTGATGATCAACAACAGCGCGAATATGCGCAAGATCTTCTGGGCTTACTCTGCCGACGGAAAGGACTGGACCGCCGTGCAGACCCCGCTGCTGGACCCCTCTATGAGCAGCGAGTACAAGGGTAATTTCTCCGGCCCCTGGTTCATGGAGCGTGATGGCCGGTACTTTGTCATCTGCCATGCCTCCTCCGGCAATATGTATGCCTTTGAGGTGGGGGAGAGCCTGGAAGAATGCATCCCCTGGGGCGTATTTTACGACTCCAAGGACTCCACCGACCCCAGCGATGTGGAGCATGAGAGCGCGTGGCCGGACTATGGCCGCGCGGGTGCGCCCAGCTTTATGAAAGACGATGAGGGTCGCTGGCATATGTTCTACGAGGGCGGCAAGCGGCTCCACGCCAACATCGTCCATGCCACCGCTCCGGCGGACTACGTGCCCCCCGTCAATGAGAATACGGGCAGCAATATCACCACCAAGACCGAGACCCTGCCCGATGGGACAAGGGTGACCACGAAGACCGACCGGATCACCGGTACGGTCACGGTGACCACGCTGGCACCCGACGGGACAAAGACTGTGGCCGTCACCAAAAAAGACGGCAGCGGGACCGAGACCCTGACCCTGGCCGGCGGCGTGCGCGCCGACAGCAAAATCGGCGCGGACGGCTCCGTGACGGCTACCGTTACCGTGCCGGAGACCGCGGGGCGGGCCATGGTGGAGATCCCTGCCGGAAAGGGCAATGTGGTGCTTTTGATCGGGGAGGACGGAACGGAGCGGGTGCTGACGATCTTTACCATTAAGGACGGGCGGCTGAAGTTGCTGCTTGACGCCTCCATGGAGGTCCGCGTCGTCGCCCGCAGCGCAGTCTTCGGCGATACGGTGGGCACGGCGGCGCACGAGGCTGCGGCGCAGCTCGCGGCGCGGGACGTGTTCCTCGGCACCGGCCCCGACACCTTCTCGCCGGACATGGCGGTGAACCGGGCTATGTTGGTCACACTGCTCTACCGGCTGGATGGGAGGCCGAAAGTAGCTTTGCCGGCCTTCACCGACGTTGCGGAAAATGCTTGGTTTGCCGCGGGTGCCGGCTGGGCGCAGGAGCGGGGTGTTACGCTGGGTGTGGGCGGCGGCAGTTTTGCCCCCGACGCCGTCCTGACCTGGGAGCAGCTTGCGGTGATGCTCTACCGTTACGCCGGCTGGGCGCAGGAGCCGGGCGGGAAGACCGAAACCGAGCTTGCCCTTGACTGGTGCGCCGGTGTTGGCGTTGGCTTAGGGCTGGACAATAACGCGCCCGTCAGCCGAGGCGAGCTGGCCGCCATGCTGTATCATTACATCGAGGTTCTGGTTGGATGAACAGACCGGGGGCGGGGCGGAGTAAAAGCCGCCCCGCCCCCGTCCAACCGAGCAGAAATGAGGAAAATTATGAAACGGTCTGAAATTAATACCATCCTGCGGGAGGCGGAGGAGTTCTGCCGCGAGATGAATTTCAACCTTCCGCCCTGGGCTCACTGGGGTGCGGAGGAGTGGGCGGCGGCAGGCCACGAGTACGACGAGATCCGGGAGAATATGCTGGGCTGGGACATCACCGACTATGGACATGGAACATTTGCGGAGATCGGCCTGGCGCTATTCACCATCCGCAACGGGAACCTGAAAAACAGCAAATACAAAAAGCCGTACGCCGAAAAGCTCCTCATCTCCCGGGAAGGGCAGCTATCACCCAACCATTTCCACTGGAGCAAGATGGAGGATATCATCAATCGCGGCGGCGGCAACCTGATGATTCAGGTATGGAACGCGGCGGAGGACGAGTCCCTGGCGGATACCCCAGTCACCGTCCACCTGGACGGGGTGGAGCAGGTGGTCCCCGCCGCCACGGTCCTGCGCCTGACGCCGGGCATGAGCATCACCCTTCCCCAGCGGCAGTACCACGCCTTCTGGGCCGAGCCGGGGCACGGGGACGTCCTGATCGGCGAGGTGTCCATGACCAATGACGACAACGTGGACAACCGTTTCTACGAGACCCAGGGCCGCTTCCCCACCGTAGAAGAGGACGAGGCCCCCTTCCGCCTGCTGTGCAATGAGTACCCTGCCGCGAAGGAGTGAGGACATGAAAAAGCGCTACGACGTCACCGCGCTGGGGGAACTGTTGATCGACTTTACCGAGTGCGGCCTCTCCCCGGCTGGGGTGCGGCTCTTTGAGCAGAATCCCGGCGGCGCGCCCGCCAATGTGCTCTGCGCCGTGACACGCCTGGGCGGCTCCGCCGCCTTCATCGGCAAGGTGGGGGACGATATGCATGGCCGCTTCCTCCGGGAGACCCTGGAGCGGGAGGGGATCGACGTCTCCGGCCTGACGGAGGATCCGGCGGTATTCACCACGCTGGCCTTTGTGGGCTTGAGCGCCGGCGGGGAGCGGAGCTTCAGCTTTGCCCGCAAACCGGGGGCGGACACCTGCCTCCGGCCCGAGGAGGTGTCCGAGGCTTTGCTGCGGGAGAGCGCTATTTTCCACGTGGGGTCACTCTCTCTCACCGACGAGCCCGCCCGCTCCGCCACGCTCACCGCCGTGGGCAGGGCCAGGGAGCTGGGAGCCATCGTCTCTTACGACCCCAACTACCGCGCCTCCCTCTGGCCCGACGTGGAGACGGCGAAGGAGCAAATGCGCGCCCTGGTCCCCCTGACAGACGTGATGAAACTCTCCGACGAGGAGGCCGGGCTGCTCACCGGCTATGAGGACCCCGCGCGGTGCGCCCAGGCGCTGCTCGCTCAGGGTCCCGGCTGTGTGGCGGTGACCCTGGGGAGCGAGGGCGCGCTGGTGGCCACGGGGGAGGGGACGCGCCGCGTCTCGCCCTTCCACGTGACGGCAGCGGACGCCACAGGCGCGGGGGACGCCTTCTGGGGCGCGTTCCTAAGCCGCCTGAGCGCCAACGGCAAACGCCCCAACCAGCTTACCCTCGACGAGGCATACGAATTTGCGCGTTTGGCCAACGCGGCCGCCGCCCTCTGCGTGGAGCGGCGGGGCGCCATCCCGGCCATGCCCACCCTGGCCGAGGTGGAGCGGCGTCTCAACGCCTGAAACAGCAAAAGCAGGGCCCGTAAAATCATATGATTTTACGGGCCCTGCTTTTGTGCTTGAATTCAGACGGTACGCTCCAGGAGTTCACCGATGATGGAGTCGGCAATGGTGTAGACGCGGGAGAAGTCCACGTGGGGGTTATAGAGGGTTTCCAGGTCGTCGTGCATGGACTTGGCCTGGGTAAGGGAGTCCACCGCCTCATCCAGCAGGGCGGAGGCCACCTTGCGGGAGAAACGCAGCCGGGGACGGTTGCGCCGCAGGAGCTCCGCGTCCGCCATGGCGTCCAGCCGGATGCGACGGAAGGGGCGCCCGGGGTAGGGGAGGGCGGGCGTACTCGTGACGAAGGCCAGCCCTAGGTCGGGGAGGAGCAGGTGCTCCATCCTGCCTGGGAAGAGGGGGGAGGGGCAGGCCACCACGTCGTGCCCTGCCGCCACGGCCCCGGCAGCCAGGCAGGTGAGGAGGCTGCTGCCCAGCCCATAGCTGTCGCATAGCTCATAGACCTTACCGCACTGGGCGTCAACCGTGTCGAAATTGCAGAGGACGCCCCGCCAGGTGACGCCGCCCAGGAACCGCTGTACGCTCCGCCCCGGCTCGCGTCCGGTCCTCTTGATCTCTCGGGAGAGGATACCCTTGGCCCGTTTGGACATCCGGGCCTCAAGCGCCGGGGTGAGCAGGAGGGCGCGCATGTCCTCCCCGATCTGGGCCGCCGCCGCGAGACAGCGGTAGGCCCGGCTGTAGCAGCTCTTGTACCCTGCCATGCAGGCCATCAGCTCCCCCTTGACGGCGGAGAGTGCCTTCTTATCATAGCAGTCCCCCAGATTGACGTACCGCTCCACCGCGCCGGGGAATTTCGGCTCCACCACATGGGGCGCGGTGCCGTCCACGATGGCGGCGGCGAGGGTGGGGATGAGGATGCCGTCCAGCGAGTCGGGGTCGCCGGAGCACTGTATGTATTCCACCTGGAGGCCCTTTGCCTCCAAGGCTCCGCCCACCTTGCGGATCAGGGTGGATTTGCCACAGCCGGGGCCGCCTTTGAGAATGAAAATGTCCTCCGCCGCCGCGGGGTCGATCAGCTGATCGTAGAGTGAGTAGAAACCGTTGGGGGAATTGGCTCCCAAAAAATAGCAGACCTTGTGCTGCGCCATATAAAACCCTCCGATAGAAGTATTCCGGGATATTTCCTAATATAGAGTATGCAAACCCGGGACTTGGGGTGCGCCCCCAGGCGTTTCCGTTTGATGTTCTGTTTCCTCTTGCCAACCCCCTTGTAAAGTCGTAAAATAAGGGTAATTAGTTTGGAGAGGGGGGAGCACCATGGCGAAAGAACCCATACGTCTGACCCAGATGACCGCCGCGGGCGGTTGAGGGGCCAAGATAGGACCGGGTGTCCTAAGTAATCTGCTGGCGGGCCTGCCGAAGAGCTCTGATGAGCAGCTTTTGGTGGGCTTTGACGCCAGCGACGACGCCGCCGTCTATAAAATTAGCGCCGACACGGCAATGATCCAGACGGTGGACTTCTTCCCGCCCATGGTGGACGACCCCAGGGACTTTGGCCGCGTGGCGGCCAGCAACGCCCTCTCCGACGTGTACGCCATGGGGGGCAGCCCTCGTCTCGCCATGAACCTGCTCTGTTTCCCCTCCTGCCTGCCGCTGGATGTGGTGGGGGAGATCCTGTCCGGGGGCGCTGAGAAGGTGCGGGAGGCCGGAGCTGTCATCGCCGGGGGCCACAGCATCGAGGACCGGGAGCCGAAATACGGCCTCTGCGTCACCGGGTTCGCCCACCCCTCCGCCATCCTCACCAATGGCGGCGCGGGGGAGGGGGATCTCCTCGTCCTCACCAAGCCACTGGGCTCCGGCGTCCTTACCACTGCGGCGAAGGCGGGCCTTCTGGATGAGGGTGCCAACCGGGCCATGGTGGAGCTGATGGCGCAGCTCAACAAGACCGCCTGCGAGACCATGCTCCCCCTGAAACCCACCGCCTGCACCGACGTGACCGGGTTCGGACTTCTGGGTCATGTGGAGGAGATGGCCCGGGGCGCGGGCCTCACCGCCCGCCTCATTGCCTCAGCGGTGCCCACGGCGGCGGGAGCCCTGGAGCTTGCGCGGGAGGGCATCATTCCCGCCGGGGCCTACCGTAACCGAGACTACTTGGCGGGCAAGGCATTTGTAGATGGGGGCGTTCCACTGGATCTTGCAGACCTCCTCTACGACCCCCAGACCGCGGGCGGGCTGGTCATTGCCATCCCGGAGGCGCGGAGCCGCGAGCTCCTCCGCCGCTTGGCGGGGGCTGGGGTGGTGGCCGCCGTCATCGGCCAGATGGTCCGGCGGGAGGAATTCAACGTCACCGTCGGGGTGTGATTGTCAACGAGAAACCGCCACGGAGAGAACTCCGTGGCGGTTTCATCTTATGCTGTAGGCCCGCAAGTCCGCGCCAAAAAGCGCAGGAATAGGCATGGGTTTTTGTCTGTGTTATGGTACAATGTGAATATCAAACTATGGAGGGGCTGTCATGCAATTTCTAGGACTGGAGCTTGCCGTCAAAAATATCCCGGCGCTGGACCCGGGCTTTGTCCCGTTGGAGGCCTTCTTCGCGTCCTATATTCGGGGCGCATCCCACCCCTTCGCCCTGGCGGTGGAGCGTGAGGGGGGCCTCGTCTCGGTGTACGAGACCGCCCTGCGTACCCCCGGCGAATTGAACGAGGCCGACCGCCTTTATGTGGACCGGCTTGCCAAAGCCCTGCTTTGGCTTCGGGGCGGGTGGAAACTCATCGCCTGCGGCAGCGGCGCGGCGGGGGAGTATCTCCGCTCGGCCTATGTCCCCGGCGGCAGCCGGGATTTTGACCGGGGCTTTATGGAGCGGGTGTACGAGAGACCCTTCGCAGTGGAGAGCCGCCCCTACGACGCCCGCCCCGCCCCGCGGGAGAGCCCCGCTCCCATTGGGCGGCACAGGGAGGGCTGCCGCATCGGGCTGGACGCGGGAGCAAGCAACCTGAAGGTTTCCGCCGTGGCGGACGGAGTGAGCGTCTTCTCCGAGACTTACCCCTGGCGTCCCAAGGACAAGGCCGACCCGAGCTACCACCTGGAGCGCCTGACAGCCGCCCTCCGGGCTGCCGCCGGGCATCTGCCGCGGGTAGACGCGGTGGGGATCTCCTCCGCGGGGGTCTTCGTGGCGGACCGCTGCATGGTGGCAAGTCTCTTCCTCTCCGTGGAGCAGGAGGACTTCAACCGCCGCGTCAAGGACATCTACCGTACCGCCGTGGCCGCGCTGGGGGAGGGCATCCCTTGTGCCGTCGCCAACGATGGGGACGTGGCCGCTCTCAGCGGAGCCATGGAACTGGATGCGGGCGGGGTGCTGGGTATCTCCCTGGGTACCAGCCAGGCCGGGGGCTACGTGGACGGAAACGGGAATGTTACCGGCTGCTTTAATGAGGTTGCCTTCGCCCCCGTGGACGTCCAGGAGGATGCCGCCCTGGACGAGTGGAGCGGAGATATCGGCTGCGGTGTGAAGTACTTGAGTCAGGACGGAGCCGTCAAGCTGGCGGAAAAGGCCCGACTGGAGCTGAGCGGAGAGGGGCCAGCCGAACGGTTCGCCGCCCTGCGGCAGTACATGGACGCGGGGGACACACGGGCGGCGGCCGTCTACCGGGATCTGGGAATTTACCTGGGGCACACACTGGCACTCTACAGCCTGTTCTATGATATCCGCCACGTCCTCATCATGGGCGGAGTGGCGGGCGGCCCGGGCGGGGACATTCTACTGGCCGAGGCGAAACGGGTTCTTGCGGAGGAATACCCCCGCTGTACCTTCACTGTGGCGGTCCCCGACGCGGGGAGCCGCCACCTGGGGCAGAGCTATGCCGCCGCCACCCTCCCCGCCGTGCGGGGCGCGGGGATACGATGAGCGCAGGTGAGAGAAACATATGAAAAAGCTGACGGAAGGACAGGAAGGACAGCTCCGGGCGCTGCGGGGCAGGCTGCACGCCTGCCCGGAGGTCTCGGGGCGAGAAACGCATACGAAGGCGGCGCTCATGGCGTTCCTGGCGGAGCACACCACGCTGGAGCTGGTGGACCGGGGTGTGTGGTTTTACGCGGCGCACCGGGAGAAAGACTCCCCGCCGGGCGTTGCGTTCCGGGCGGATTACGACGCGCTGGCTACGCCGGACGGCGGTGCCGCCCATCTCTGCGGGCACGACGGGCACGCCGCCGCCCTATGCGGCGTGGGGCTGATGCTGGAGGGTGAGAACGTGGGGCGGGATGTGTACCTGCTGTTCCAGCCCGCGGAGGAGACGGGTGCGGGCGCCCGGGTCTGCGCGGAGCTCTTTGCGCTGGAGTGCGTGGGGGAGATCTACGGGGCTCATAACCTCCCCGGGGTCTCGCTGGGCAGGGTGACTACCTGCCCGGGGACCTTTGCCTGCGCGTCCCTGGGGCTGAGCCTGTACTTTACCGGTGCGCCCACCCACGCGGCCTACCCGGAAAACGGCGTTTCCCCCGCCCCGGCGGTGGGGGAACTGCTGAACGAGCTGCCCCGCCTGTCTGCCCCGGAGGACTACCAGGGCATGGCGCTGTGCACCGTCATCGGCGCGCGGATGGGGGAGAAGGCCTTCGGGGCCGCCGCAGCGGACGCCGAGCTGTGGCTTACCCTGCGCGCTGAGCACGATGGGGACCTGGCGTGTTTGGAGAAACGTATCCTCCGCGCCGCTGGGGACCTGGCCCGGGATCACCGCCTGGGGTTCCGGTTTGAGAAACAGGACGTGTTTCCCGCGACGGAGAACCACGCGTCCTGCGCACGGCGGGTGCTGCGCCTATGCGGCGGTGTGCGGCTTGAGACGCCCATGCGCTGGAGCGAGGACTTCGGATGGTACCTCCGGCGCTGCCGGGGGGCGTTCTTCGGCATCGGGGCCGGGGAGGGGCACCCGCCCCTCCACACCACCGACTACGAGTACCCCGACGCGCTGCTGGCCCCCACCTGCGGGGCCTTCTGGGCGCTTATACCGCCCGTGGAGTGAATAAGGCAGTAAACAGATTAATTCCTAAACTTAGCGGCTGATAATAGAAAGCTATCAGACGAATTGGTGTAGCTTATTCCCACTTAAAAAAGCGGAGGGAAATCGAGATACATATCACTCCAATTACAATCATCACAATCACCGGAATGAAAACACTATCTATTGGCAGACCAAGTGAAGCGGCTTTGAGAAGTTTTATTCCTTGTGTCAATGGCAATATATCCGCTACCTTTTGGAGTGCAGCGGGCATCACCTCGTAAGGCAGAGTAGCCCCCGAAAAAATTAACATTGGGAAATACAGCAGACTGGCGGCAGCACTAGCTATTTTCGTGTTTGGCGCAATTCCTCCTACCAACAGCCCGATGCTGAACATGGACAACATGACCAGTAAGTATGCGCCCAAAAACTCAAGCCATGAGCCGTGTAACTGGTAGCCGAAGAATAATGCCCCGGCCAAATAAACAAGGATAAGTGAAACAATGGAATAAAGCGCGTAAATAACAAACTGTACCGCTAAGATAAGCGCGGGACTGGTAGGCGTTACCTTGAACCGCTTTAGTATTTTTCTGCTGCGATATTCAGATATGACCAAAGGAAGCCCCATCACACCTCCGGCACAAATGGCAATGGTTGATACCGCACCGAAAGATTGCTCCAAAAAGGTATATTCTGCGCCGTCGAAAGCAGGCTTATTTCCGAACACAGCGCCCAAGATAATAACGACAGCAACGGGCATACAGATAGAAAAAATAAACATATCCATCCCGCGAAGGGATAACTTGATTTCCGTCTTCAATAAGGCTCTATACGCTTTCATTTTCTACCTCCTCCTCGGTGTGCCAAAGGTATGCATCCTCAAATTTTTCATAAGGACTGGCCTCAATCGCCTCTTGTACTGTGCCGTAAAAAACGCTTTCGCCTTTTTTCATAATCATGATTTTGTCGCACAGGGTTTCTACCTCGTCCATGAAGTGAGAGGTTAGTAAAATCGTAATTCCTTTTGCTTTTAATGTGGCAAGACTCTTCCAGACATCTCGACGTGCCTTAGCGTCCAAACCGGTGGTTAGCTCGTCCAAAAATAAGACCTCAGGATTTGGAATCAATGCCAGCACGATGAAAAGCCGTTGCTTCTGTCCTCCCGAGAGCTCGCTGACAAGACTTTTCAGTTTATCAGAAAGCCCGAATTGTTTTAGAAGAGCACCATAATCCAGAGCGGTTTTGTAAAGCGAAGCTGTGACCTCACAAAGCTCAGCTACCCTTATTTTGTCTTGATAATTAGTTTCCTGAAACTGAACCCCAACTCTCTCAAATAAATTTCTCCGCTCTTTTTGCGGATCCATTCCCAAAATGGATACTGTTCCTGCGTCCTGTTTCTTTGTTCCTAAGATACATTCAATGGTTGTGCTTTTACCCGCACCGTTTGCACCCAACAATCCAAAAACTTCTCCACGGGAGATGGAGATATTGACATCCTCTGCCGCTTTGATATGGCCGTAATACTTGCATAGGTTTTTTACCTCGATCGTTGTCATGCGATCAAATCCCTCCTGTTTTTTACTTTGCGTAAAAAAGAATAACACCAGAACAAAGTCTGGTGTTAAAGTGTAGGGTTTGTCTGAAATTGTTTTTTCATCTTCTCAAGATGACCAAGCATAGCCTTTGCGTTTTGTTCAGCGTAATGCAGTGAAGTGAGTAGTTTATCGCACACAGAAATAATATCGTCATTATCCTTTGGCGTGTCAATCACCTGCCGAATGTCCGCTTCAGGATTTTGAGATAGAGTATTCAGCATTCGTAAAACCGCTGAAAGAGAGTAGTTTGCTAAGCGCAGGGAACGTATGATTTTCAATCGCTGAATATCTTCATCGGTATAAACGCGATAGCCATTTTGCTTACGCTTTACTGTCAGCAAGCCGTTCATCTCCCAATTTCTCAAAGCGTCCATTGAGATCTGCAAATAGTCAGCCGCTTCTCTTCTGGTCATAAACGCAGTACCGATTTCCTGGCTGTCACCTGATAACAGCTTTTCGGTAATTGCTATGGCTTCTTCCGCATTTCTCTGCTCAGTTCTAATCTGTTGCAGATAATGTTCCGCCAAACAAATTGCCTTGCCGAAATTCCCAAGCGCGGAAGCCTTAATAATAGCAATCGCTTGCTTTCTCAGTCCATTTTGCAGGACTTCAACCTTTAGCGCAATTCTAGCTAATTTTATTTGCTCTATATGAAAATCTGTAAAGACACGGTAGCCGTTTTCCTTGCGCTCCGGCTTAGGAATCAGTTCAAGCGCTTCATAAAGCCTTACTGTATTGGGGTGGATTCCAATACGGCGTGCAATTTCAGAGGTCTTGTAAGTGTTCATCATATCACCACCATTTATAGCGCCATGTTAACACCACATCAAAGTCTGGTGTTTTAATGGAGGGTTTTAATTGTAGCTGATAAAAATAAAAAGTACAAGTAAATGAAAACTATGGGCTATTCTATAAATTGAAAGCAATCGTATCGTTCAAAATGAACGATACGATTGCTTTCGCCGTCCTTATTCGTTTATATGGGAGTGGATCAGCCCTCGCCGGGATAGACCACGCCTGTCTGGCGGCGGATCTCCTGGGTGACGCGGTAGACATCCAGCATCAGCGCATGGGGGGCCAGGGGGGACTGCCGTTCCCCCGCAGCGGCGCAGCGGATGAACTCGTCCAGCTCGTACCACATGCGCTCGGGGCGCTGCTCCCGCGTCAAGCTCCGCGCCTCCCCCTGGCGGGTGCGCAGTTCAACCTCCAGCGGGACGGAGCCACTGGAGTAGAGGAGGCTGCCGTCTTCGCCCTGGATCTCGTTGCGGGCTGTGGTGAAGGTGACCTTGGAGTGGAGGATCGTTATCTCCATCTCGGGGTAGGTAAGAATGACCGCGCCTGAGCCGTCCACCCCGGTCTCCAGAAGGGTGGCGCTGGCCTGTACCTGCTGGGGCGGGCCGAAGAGAGCGATGGCCTGGTAGAGCGGGTAGATGCCGATGTCCATGAGGGAGCCGCCCATTTTCTCAGGCTTGAAGGCGTTCTCCACGATGCCCAAGCGGTAGTTGTCGTACCGGCTGGAGTACTGGCAGTAGCTCATAAGCGCCTTGCGGATATGCCCCAGCTCCCCCAGGTGCTCCCGGACGGCGAGGAAGTTGGGCAGGTACAGGGGGACGATCCCCTCCAGCAGCAGGGTGCCGCTAATGGCGGAGGCGGCGACCATCTCCTCCGCCTGGGCCAGGGTGGGGGCCAGGGGCTTTTCGCACAGAACAGGAACTCCGGAGCGCAAAAGGTCCACGGTGGCGGCACAGTGGAGGTTGTTGGGCGTGGCGACATAGACCCCTTCCAGGCCGGGGATGGAGGCGAGCTTGCGGTAGTCTTCCACGGCGGGGACGCCGCCGTACTTGTGGGCAAAGGACTCCGCCTTGACAAGGCTGCTGCCGCAGACCGCGCTAAGCGTGAACTCCGGGTGGAGCTGGGCGGCGGACAAGAACCTGTCGCAGATAGCGCTGGTGCCGATAACCGCTATTTTCATCGTGAAGACCCCTTTTATCTGATTAGAAGTGAAGGTGTGGTATCAGTATAGCGCATAATGGGCGCTCTCGCAATGGGATCCAAAAAACCGGGCCCCTCGGTTGAGGGGCCCGGCCAGATATTCATTCGGACTCGTTCTCTCCGCCGGAGCGGATCAGCTCCACGGCGGCCTTAAGGGCGGCGCGTTCGTCGTACCCTGAGCATTGGATCTCAATCTCCGCGCCCTGTTTCATGCAGGCGGCCATGACGCTCATGATGCTTTTTCCATCGATCTCCCGCCCGTTGTGGCGGAGGGTGACAGAGCAGGGAAAGTCGTTCATGGCGGAGACAAAGGCCCCCGCGAGGCGCATATGGAATCCGGCTTTGTTGGTAACGGTAAGGGTTTCGCTGACCATGGGGGAAGTCCTCCGTTTTTTTCTGTGGTATATTTGAGACTTATTTGCCCTCGGCCTCCCGGAGGATGGAGAGGAACTCACCCGAGGTCTTGGCGGCCACAAGGCGCTCCACCAGTTGGTCGTTCTTGGTGAAGAGCTTGAGCAGGGAGGAGAGCATCTCCAGGTAGCCGCTGGGATCGTGCTCAGGACCCACCAGCAGGAAGACCAGGCGGGATTTGCTGCCGTCCGCCGCACCGAAGTCCACACCGCCTGGGACGGTGAGGACGTTGACGCCCAGGCTGGCTACGCCCCGGCTCTTGGCGTGGGGAATGGCAATGCCGCCGGGAAGGGCGGTGGTACCCTGGCTCTCGCGCACCAGTACGTCGGCGTGGCAGGTAGCGGCGTCGGCCAGAACGCCGAAACGGTGGGGGCCGGAGATGAGCATATTGATGGCCTCTTCCTTATTGGCGACGGAGGCGCTGAGGAGGATGCCGTCCTCGTTGAGGAGATCGGTGATAAACATACTTTAATCGCCCTTTCTATAATAAAATATTAATATGGTAAAGAGGCACACGCCTCGGGTCAACTCTTCTGCGCGACCTCCCGGATGACGGTTAAGGAGCGGTAGCTCTCGTCAGGCAGGGTGTCGGTAATGATGCAGGCCTTCCCCAGCTCGGCAAAGGAGACCGACGCCACCACGTTGAACTTGCTGTGGTCGGCTAAGACGTACACCATATAGGACCGGGCCACGGCCTCGGATTTGAGCATGGCCTCCTCAGCGTCGGGGGAGGTGAAACCCGCCTCCTGGGAGATGCCGTTGACCCCGATGAAACACTTGGTAAAGTTGTAGCGTCGCAGGTTTTTGGAGGCCACTGAGCCCACTACCGCCTCGGTGGAGGCCTTGAACTGACCGCCCAGGATATAGGACTTAAGCCCCTTGCGGGCCAGGCGCTGGGCGTGGCTAAAGCCGTTGGTGACGAAGGTGGCCCGGCTTTCTCCCACAGCGTCCACCAGGTGTTCGGTGGTGGTGCCCGCGTCGATGTAGACGAAGTCGTCGTCCTGGATCAGGGTGGCGGCGTACTGGCCCAGCAGGGCCTTGGACTCAATGTTGCGGGCGGACTTGACGGATATGTCTTCGTCATAGGTGAGAAAGCTTGCGGAGAGGGCGGTAGCGCCGCCATGGACCTTGTTGAGCTTGCCCATTTCCCGCAGGGTATTCAGGTCCCGGCGTACCGTCGCCTCCGACGCGCCCAGCTCCTGGGTCAGCTCGGTCACGGTGACGGCCCGCCTGCGGCTCAACAGGTTCAAGATCATTTGATAGCGCTCCTGGGTCAGCATGACGGGATTCCTCGTTTCGATTGAATGTGATTGATTATGATTGAATGTTATCAGAATAGGCGGGGAAAGTCAACCAAATACAATCAATAATAATATACAAACTTGCAGGACTTTCCAGACCTTTCCGTGTGCAAAAAGGAGCGTCCGGGGTCATTGAACCCCGGACGCTCTCTTTTAAATATGGTTTTCCAGCCACGCCAGCACGTCCCGGTACACCTGGTCCCGCTCCAGCTCGTTGAGCATCTCGTGCCGCCCGTCGGGGTAGAGCTTCATAGAGAGGTCCTTCACCCCCACGCTCTGAAAGAACCCGAAGACCTTCCGCACCCCAGCCCCCATGCCCCCCACCGGGTCCTGCCCGCCGGAAAAGAGGTAGACCGGGGTGTTCACGTCCATCTTTGCCAGGTTTTCCCTGTCCGCGATAAACTGAAGCCCGCCCATCATGTCCCGGAACATCCCTACCGTGGGGACAAAACGGCACAGCGGGTCTGCCGCGTACGCGTCCACCACCGCCGTGTCCCGGGAGATCCAGTCCGCGCCGGTGCGAGTGGGGGCGAACTTTTTGTTGTAGGCCCCGGTGGACAGGTTTGTCACCAGCTTGCTGCGGCTGTGGGGCCCCTTTACGCGGGAGAGGAGAGACGCGATGCCCTTCCCCGCCGCTACCAGGGCGGGAGGCTCCTGCCCGGTGCCCGAGAGAATGCAGCCCGACAGGGTGCCCGGCCAACGGATGAGGTAGGTCCGGGCCACGAAGGAGCCCATGGAGTGACCCAACAGGAAGTAGGGGACGCCGGGGAATTTCACTCCCGTCAGCTCCCGCAGGGTGTGTACGTCCCGGGCCAGGTAGTCCCACCCGCCCTTCTGGGCCAGGAAACCATACTCCTCCTGTCCCCGGGCGGTGCTGCCGTGGCCCAGGTGGTCGCTCCCGACCACGGCGATGCCGTTGTCGGCCAAAAACCGGGCGAGACCGTCGTAGCGCAGAATGTATTCCGAGATGCCATGCACCAGCTGGAGCACCGCCTTTGGCGCGCGCCCCACCGGCAGCCACTCCGCCGCGTGGACCTGATGTTCCCCGTCCGACGAAGGAAATGTAAATTCCCGAAAATCAGCCATAGAAATACCACTCCTTTTGTGCTAAAATACCTCTGTTACCAGTTTACCCCGTGAAGGCTCCCGCCGTCAATACATTCCGGCGGAGCGGAAAGGAAAAGCAGTATGGACGTATTAGAACGTTTTTTGCGCTATGTCTCCTTTGATACCCAGTCCGACAGCGAGAGTGAGACCGTCCCCTCCAGCGAAAAGCAGAAGGTTCTGGGCGCGGCCCTGGCCGCGGAGCTGAGCCAGATCGGCCTGCAAAACGCCCACATGGACGACAGGGGTTACGTATACGGCTGGCTCCCCGCCAGCGCAGGGTGCGAGGGTGCGCCCTGCGTCGGTCTCATCGCCCACATGGACACCTCTCCCGACCTCTCGGGCGCGGAGGTGAAACCCCGGGTGGTGGACTATCAGGGGGGAGACATCCTCCTCAACGCCGAGAAGAGCCTCTCCATGAAAGCCGCCGAGTTTGAGAGCCTCGCCAGGTACAAGGGCCAGCAGCTTGTCGTTACCGACGGCACCACGCTCCTTGGGGCGGACGACAAGGCGGGTGTGGCTGAGATATTTACCGCCGTGGAATACCTGGTGGCACACCCGGAGATCCGCCACGGGCGCATTGCCGTGGGTATCACCCCCGACGAGGAGGTGGGCCGCGGGGCTGACCATTTCGACGTGGAGGGCTTTGGCGCGGCGGTGGCCTTCACGGTGGACGGCGGCGAGCTGGGAGAGATCGAATACGAGAACTTCAATGCCGCCAACGCCGGGGTGTACATCCACGGCGTGAACATCCACCCCGGCTCCGCCAAGGACAAGATGAAAAACGCCCTCCTCATTGCCATCGAGTTTGCCTCCCTCCTGTCCCCGGCAGAGACGCCGGGCCACACTGAGGGGTATGAGGGCTTTTATCATCTCCACCGCATGGAGGGGAACGAGAGCGAGGCTTCCCTTCACCTCCTCATCCGGGACCACGACAAAGATAAATTCGAAGGGAAGAAAACCCACCTTAAGCGCTGCGCCGACTTCCTTAATAAGAAGTATGGCCCCCTGACGGTGGAGCTGGCCGTCAAGGATTCCTACTACAATATGAAAGAGAAGATTGAGCCCCATATGTACCTTATCCACCGGGCGAAGGCCGCCATGAAAAAGGCGGGGGTGGAGCCCATTGTGACCCCCATCCGGGGCGGTACCGACGGCGCGCGCCTGAGCTACATGGGCCTCCCGTGCCCCAATCTCTCTACCGGCGGGGCCAACTTCCATGGCCGCAACGAGTACGTCCCGGTGCGCAGTCTGGAGAAAATGGTGGAGGTCCTGGTGAATTTGGTCACCGAAGCATAGGAAACCGGCGGGGCCTCTACGTCTCTTTTGTGGGGGCGACCTTCTGGGTGGCCCTTCCGTTCCCCCGTTCCAAATAAAAAGGTCTGCCCCGCCGGATGGCGGGGCAGACCTTTTCTTGCCCAAAAACTCAATGTAGCTGTGCCGTACTGCCGGAGCGCAGCTTATAGAGCAGCAGGGAGAGGGGGGAGCTGTCCCGGTAGCCCTTCTGGGCCCGGAACGCGCGCTCAGCCCGCTCCGCCTGGCGCATGGCCCGCTTCTCCTCCCGGCTGGTGCCCGCCAGCAGGCCCACCGCCGCGCCGCAGGACATAAAGCCGCAGGGCAGGGGACCGACCGAGCCATCGTTTGTGGCGCTGAACATCATATTGATTACCCCTTTCCATTTTGTTGTGATTGAGGATCCTCTTTCCACAATCAGTATAGCATAAAAAAAGGAAAATGCAAGATGTCCTGCAAAATATTTTTCCAACTGTCCACATACGAAAGATATCTGTCATTTTGCCGCGGAATAAAAGAGCCGCGCCGTATTAATGCGGCGCGGCGTTTCATATTTCTTTGAAAAAGTACTTAATTTTGGCCCAGAGGCTGTCCTTTTTGTAGCCTTTGAATATGCGGAAGCCTATCTCCGCTTTCTTGGCCCGCGTGAGGGCGGCCTTTTCGTCCGCGTCTGAGGTGGGCGGGATGGCACATTCCCGTGTGTTCAGCTTCACGTCCAGGTTGACGGGGTGAGGCGTGATCATAGCGATACCATCCTTACCGAATCTTCATTTGCCTTTTGTACCCGATTCCAGTATACTTTACCATCATACCAACTATACTGAGAAAGTACAAGAGGGCACAGTCATGGCAAAAACATTGGTACTGGCAGAGAAACCCTCCGTCGGACGGGAGCTGGCCCGGGTCTTGGGCTGCAAGCGGGGCGGCGACGGCTGCCTGGAGGGGGAGGGCTACATCGTCACCTGGGCGTTAGGCCATCTGGTGGAGCTGGCCGCCCCGGAGAGCTACGATAAGACCTGGGAGAAGTGGGATATGCTCACTTTGCCCATGCTGCCCCAGAGGATGAAGACCACCGTCATCAAGGAGACTTCCCGGCAGTTCCGCGCCGTCCAGGCCCTGATGAAACGGGGGGACGTAAGCGACCTGGTCATCGCCACCGACTCGGGCCGGGAGGGGGAGCTGGTGGCCCGCTGGATCATGGAAAAGGCGGGCTGGACTAAGCCCGCCAAGCGCCTGTGGATCTCCTCCCAGACCGACAAGGCCATCAAGGAGGGCTTTCGCGCCCTCCGCCCCGCTAAGGAGTACGACAACCTCTTCTACTCCGCCCGGGCGAGGAGCGAAGCCGACTGGCTGGTGGGCCTCAACGTTACCCGCGCACTCACCTGCAAGTATGGGGCCCAGCTCTCCGCCGGGCGGGTCCAGACCCCCACGCTGACCCTCATCGTAGACCGGGAGGAGGAAATCCGCCGTTTCGTGCCCAAGGAGTACTACACGGTTTCGGTCAAGACATCTGGTTTTAACGCGGGCTGGAAGGATAAGGCCGGGCAGGGGAGGACCTTCGATAAGGCCAGGGCCGAGGCCCTGGCCGCCCGCCTGAACGGGAAGACCGGAATCCTCACCGAGGTGAAGAAGGCCTACAAGCAGGTCCCGCCCCCGTCGGCCTACGACCTGACCGAGCTCCAGCGGGACGCCAACAAGAAGTACGCCTACTCTGCCAAGGAGACCTTGTCCCTCATGCAGTCCCTCTACGAAAACCACAAAATCCTAACCTACCCCCGCACCGACTCCCGCTACATCTCGGACGATGTGGTGGCCACCCTTCCGGAGCGGCTCTCCGCCGTGGCAGTGGAGGGGTACAAGGATTTGGCCCGGCAGATTTTAAAGAACAGGCCCCTGTCCACCCGCTTTCTCGTCAATAATGCCAAGGTGACCGACCACCACGCCATTATACCCACTGAGGAGCAGCCCGATCTCTGGCGGCTCTCCGGCCCGGAGCGGAATATCTACGACCTGGTGGTGCGGCGGTTTCTGGCCGTGCTGCTGCCCCCCTGTGAGTACGAGGAGGTCCGCCTCGCCCTCACAGTGGACGGGGAGACCTTCACCGCCAAGGGTAAGACCATGAAGAACCCCGGCTGGCGCGCCGCCTATGACCGCACCTTTGCGCTGGACGACGAGGAGGAGGACGACACCGACGAGCGGGAACAGGCTCTGCCGCCTCTGCGGCAGGGGGACCGGGTAGAGATCTTGAACGCCCGGGCCAATACGGGCCACACCGCACCCCCAAAGCGGTACACCGAGGCAACCCTCCTCACTGCCATGGAACACCCCCATTCCCAGGTAAAGGACCGGGAACAGGGGCGTATCCTGGAGGAGACCGGCGGTCTGGGCACTCCGGCCACCCGGGCCGATATCATTGAAAAGCTCTTCTCCGCGTTCTATATCGAGCGGCGGGGGAAGGAGCTGGTACCCACCTCCAAGGGTGCCCAGGTGGTAGGCCTCGCACCGGAAGAGCTGCGCAGTGCCCAGCTCACCGCCCAGTGGGAAAAGCGCCTGGGCGATATCGCCCAGGGTCGGGAGAAGGAGACCGCCTTCGTGGGAGAGATGCGCTCCTTTGCCTCCCGCCTGGTGGGGGAGGTCAAGCAGAGCGACGCCACCTACAAGCACGACAACGTCAGCCGGGAGAAGTGCCCCGACTGTGGAAAGTTCCTTCTGAATGTTCAGGGCAAGCGGGGCAAAATGCTGGTCTGCCCCGACCGGGAGTGCGGCTACCGCCGCAGCGTCACCCAGACTACAAACGCCCGCTGCCCCAACTGCCACAAGAAGATGGAGCTGCGGGGCGAGGGGGAGAAGCAGATGTTCGCCTGTGTCTGCGGCTACCGGGAAAAGCTGTCTGACTTTAAGGCCAAGCACGAGACCGGTTCCGCCGGCAAACGGGATGTCCAGCGGTTCCTGGAGAGCCAGAAGGAGGAGAAGGGATCCTCCGCTATGGCCGAGCAGCTCAAGAAGTGGATGGAGCAGAACCAGAAGTAGGGTATATTCTACGGCTTAGGGAGGAAAGAGGACCCGTCCGTGCGGGCGGGATTATTTGGGGGGAGCGCGCATGGAGACATTTACGCATATCATTACGGTCATCGACGAATTTGTCTGGGGCGTGCCGATGATCGTCCTGCTCTTCGGTACCCATATCTTCCTGACCTTCCGCACCGGCTTTATCCAGCGCAAGACCTTCACCGGAATCCGCCTCTCGGTTGCCCGGGATACGGGCGCGCCGGGCGATGTGAGCCAGTTCCAGGCCCTCGCCACGGCTCTGGCCTCTACCATCGGCACGGGCAACATCGTGGGTGTGGGTACAGCCATCTACCTGGGCGGCCCCGGCGCGGTACTGTGGTGCTGGCTTACCGGCGTATTCGGCATCGCAACCAAATACGCCGAGAGTTTGATTGCCGTCAAGTACCGGGTCAGGACCAAGGACGGCCGGATGCTGGGCGGGGCCATGTACGCCCTGGAGCGGGGTCTCAATATGAAGTGGCTGGGCGTCATCTTCGCATTCCTGGCCGCCGTGGCCTCCTTCGGCATCGGCAACGGCACCCAGATCAACGCCATCGCCGAGGTCATTGAGAACAACGTGACCTTTGTGCACATCCCCCGTATCGCCATTGGCGTCGTCCTGGGAGCCTTCACCGCCGCCGTCATCCTCGGCGGCATCCAGTCCATCGCCCGGGTGTGTGAGCGCCTGGTGCCCTTCATGGCGGTTTTTTACACCCTGGGCTGCATTTACATCTTATATATCAATGCGGACTATCTACTTCCCGCTCTCTCGGCCATCGTCAGGCTGGCTTTCTCCCCTGGTGCGGTGGCGGGGGGCCTGGTCGGGCAGGGCATCATGGCGGCGGCCCGCTTTGGCGTGGCCCGGGGCCTATTCTCCAACGAGTCGGGCATGGGCTCGGCGCCCCTCGTGGCCTCCGCCGCCCGGACGCGCAACAGCGTCCGCCAGGCGTTGGTCTCCTCCACCGGCACTTTCTGGGACACGGTGGTGTCCTGTGCCATCACGGGTCTCGTTTTGGTCTCTACCATTATGAAAAACCCCGGCGTCAATATGTCCGATATCACCAACGGCGGGCAGATGACAACTATGGCTTTCCGCCAGATACCTGTCGTCGGCCCTGTGATCCTGGTGGTGGGCATTATCACTTTCGCCTACGCAACCGTCCTGGGCTGGAGCTACTACGGGGAGCGGTGCGCCGAGTATCTGCTGGGCAAGAAGGCCATTTTGCCCTATAAGCTTCTCTATGTGGCGGTGGCGGTAGCGGCGCCGGTACTTTCGCTGGACCTCGTGTGGTATATTGCTGACATCTTAAACGCTCTCATGGCCATCCCAAACCTGGTGGCCGTGCTGATGCTGTCGGATACGGTGTCGAAGGAGACCAAGCACTACCTAAAAAATTTAAATGAGATCGACCACACCCCCATCCCCGTTGTGGACCGTTAAAAGCGCATAAAAAGAAAAGCAAAGGGCAATCAGACATTGGGCTGATTGCCCTTGACTTTTCCTATGGCTCAGCGTATCCTACATTTAGAGATCCATCTAAATGATGAATCGAGAGGGGGGCGCGCGATGGGATTTCAAGAGACATTCAAGGCCCTGTCCGACCCCACCCGGCGGCGGATTCTGGACATCCTGAAGTTGGGCGGGCGCACGGCGGGGGAGATCGGCAGCCAGTTCGATATGACGGCGGCCACCGTCTCCCACCACTTGGCCGTCCTGCGGGAGGCGGGTCTTGTGGACCAGGATAAGCGGGGGAAATATGTCTACTACGAACTGAACATGTCGGTGCTGGACGAGCTCGTAGGCTGGGTCGCATCGCTGAAGGGAGGGGATGGAGATGAAGAAGAGCATACTTAAAAACGCCGTTTTCTGGCTCCTGTCGGCAGCTCCTATAGCTGCCACGGCGGCGCTGTACGGCAGCCTCCCCGAACAGGTGCCCATCCACTGGGACCTGGGCGGCACAGTGGAGTACGGACCCAAGAGTTCCCTGTGGCTCCTCTCCCTCATGGGGCTGGCGGTGGCCGCCGCCATGCGCATTCTTCCCAAGGTGGACCCCCGGAGGGAAAACTATAAGCGGTTCGGGAAGTACTACGACGTGACCCTTCTCGCCATTATCCTCCTGCTGGACACGATCTACGCCGTCACCGTGTCCGAGGCGCTGCACCCTGGCAGGCTCTCGGTGTCCCGGGTGGTCACCTGTGGCGTAGGGCTGCTCTTCGCGGTGCTGGGCAACGTCATGCCCAAGTTCAAAAGCAATTTCTTTGCAGGCACACGTACGCCCTGGAGCCTGTCCGACCCCGACGTATGGAACCGCACCCAGCGCCTTAGCGGGTGGCTGTTCTTCGCCCTTGGGGCAGTCCTCCTCCTCGCCGGGCTGCTTTTTCCGGAGGGGGCCATGTTTGCCATTCTGCTTGCGGGAGTGATCGTAGTGGTGATCGTCCCCACCGTTATGTCCTATCTATGGTACCGCCAAAAACACCCCAAAGGGGAATGAGAAAGGAAGAGCACTATGCTAAGTATCCAGCACTATTCCAAGACCTACCCCGGCGGCAAGCGGGCGGTGGATGACCTGAGCCTCACCGTGGCTCCGGGGGAGATTTTTGGCTTTATCGGGCATAACGGCGCGGGCAAGACTACCACACTTCGGGCGGTTGCCGGGGTGATGGACTTCACCGAGGGGACCATCACCATCGACGGGCACGATATCCGTGCAGACTCTACTGCGGCGAAACGGGTCACTGCCTTCCTGCCTGATAACCCCGACCTCTATGATTTCCTCACCGGCATCCAGTACCTCACCTTTATCGCGGACCTATATGACCTCTCCCAGGCGGACCGCCAGGCGCGTATCGGTAAATTCGGTGACGCCTTTGAGCTCACCGGCAGCCTGGGCAGCCCCATCGGCAGCTACTCCCACGGCATGAAACAGAAACTGGCCCTCATATCCGCACTCATCCGGGAGCCCCGGCTCCTCATCCTAGACGAGCCCTTCGTGGGTCTGGACCCGGTGGCCTCCCACCTTTTGAAGGGCTACCTGCGGGAGACCTGTGACGGGGGCGGGGCGGTTTTCTTCTCCACCCACGTGCTGGAGGTAGCCGAAAAGCTATGTGACAAGATCGCCATCATCAAGGACGGAAAACTGGTGCGTCAGGGGAAAACCGCTGACCTGGTGGGGGACTCCAGCCTGGAGCAGGTCTTCCTGGAGCTGGAAGGGGAGAAGGGCTGATGCGCAAATTCAAGGCGTTGCTGGTCCTCAACTTGAAGGCCATGCTGTCCTCCTTCCGTTTCGGGGGTAAGAAGAAGGCCCTCTCCGGCGTGGGTGCGGCGGCCTTTTTGGCGTTCCTCGGGCTCTACCTCTCGGGGACGTATAGCTTTCTCCTGGCTTCTCAGCTGGCACCTCTGGGGATGGTGCGGCTGGTGATTTTGATGATGCCGGTTCTGGTGGTGGGCATGGGGCTCATGTTCACCGTCTTCGCCGCCCAGGGCGTGGTCTTCGGCGGGCGGGACAACGACCTCATGCTCTCCCTGCCTGTCTCGGCCTTCACCCTCCTCCTTAGCCGTACTTTGGCGCTGTATCTCGAAAACCTGCTCTTTGCCGTCTTCGTCATGGCCCCCGCAGGGGTGGCGTACCTCGCCTACGGCGGTGACGGAGGCGCGGGGTTCCTCCTCACGCTGCTCCTGTGCACCGCCCTTCTCGCCCTGCTGCCCACGACGCTCGATCTGGCGGTGGGTTTCGTCCTCGCCTGGCTCTCGGGCCGCGTTGGGAAGAGACCCCTGATCACGAACCTTCTCTACTCCGGAGCCTTTATCCTGCTGCTGGTCTTCCTCTTCCGGCTCAACTTTTCCATCCAGAACCTTACCCTCTCCGCGGCGGCGGGCATCGAGAGCGGTTTCAGTCTCTGGGGTCTGCCCTTCGCCCTGCTGATGGAGGCGACCTGTGATGGAAATTTTCTCTCCCTCATCCTCTTTGCCGCCCTGTGTGTCCTGCCCTTCCTGCTGGTGGTCTGGCTCTTTTCCGGGCGGTATGGGCGCATCGTTACCACCCTGGGGGCCAAGAGCGCCCGCAGCGACTATAAGCTGGGTGTGCTATCTGCGGCGGGTGCCCGCAGGGCCCTCCTGATGAAGGAGAGCAGGCGCTTTTTCTCCACGCCCATCTATTTTTTTAATGCCGGTTTCGGCCTGGTGCTGATGGCGGTGGGGGGCCCTGCCACTCTGGTGTTCCGCTCAAAGGTGGAGGAGTACCTCCGTGAGCTGGGGGACTTTGCCGCCCTGCTGCCCATCCTTCCCCTCCTCTGCGCGGCCCTCGCCTTTCTGGTGACCATGACTGCCATCACCGCCTCGTCGGTGAGCCTGGAGGGGAAGATGCTCTGGATTCTAAAGGAGGCCCCCATCCCCTATGAGGAGATCGTCGCCGTCAAGGCGGGCTTTCAGCTTTTGCTTGAGCTGCCCTGCCTCCTGTTGGCCTCCGTCTGCCTGACTTTCGCTTTCTCCCTCGGTGGGGCGGACTGCCTCATCCTCTTTTTGGTAAATGCCGTCCTTGCCGTTTTCTGCGCCCTCTTCGGCCTCTTCATCAACCTCTCCATGCCCAAGCTGGACGCGCCCAACGACGCCATCGTGGTCAAGCAGTCCGGGGCCGCCATGCTGGGCACCTTCGTGCCTATGCTCTTAGTCCTCGCGCTGAGTTTTGCATGGTACTTCATCCGGGTGCCTATGGGCGAGCTGCCCGCTTTGCTTGTCTGTGCCTTGCCGCCTGCCGTCGGCAGCGCTCTTCTACTGCGGCTTTTAAATACCAGGGGGAAGAAACTCTGGCTGGAACTATAGAACTCTTTCGAAAAAACAGGGAACTTTTACCGGGGAACAACGTCCAATCAAGTAAACCCACAAAAGGAGACTGATATGACCATGAAACTGAAACGCATCCTCACTGCCGCTCTTGCCGCCGCCGTCCTCACCGGCAGCGCCCTTGCCGCCGATGACGCTATCGCCATCCCGCTGGAGGACGGTGCGGTCACGCCTGCCGCCGCTGATCAGAGCGTCTATGAGATAAATCGCCGGACCGATAATGACGCCATCCGGGTCTGGGGTACGGTTCAGGAGCTGGGCGAGCAGTCCGTCTATATTGAAAACAGCAGCGACGGTGCCCCCTACCAGAAGATTGTCGTGAAGATCTCTGAGGATACTGCCATTGTGGACGCTGTCACCGGCGCGGCCAAAACCTTTGCCGACCTCAAGGAGGGGGAGACACTCTACGCCTATGTCAGCCCCGCCATGACCCGCAGCATGCCGCCCCAGTCGGTGGCTGAGCTGGTCATCTGCAACATCCCCGCCGACCTCGGCGTTCCCACTTACGCTCAGGTCGAGCACGTGACCGAGCAGGAGGACGGCAAGATCGACCTCCTGGTGTCCGGCGCTATGATCCTTCACCTGGACGCGGAGACGGAGCTCCTGTCCTACGGGAGCGAGACGGCTCCTACCCTTGCCGATATCAAGCCCGGCGCCATGGTTCTCTCCTGGTACCAGATCGTCGCCATGTCCTACCCCGGCCAGGCCGGCCCCAGCAGGGTGGTGCTCTTCCCCTACGAGTACGCGGGGTATCTCTCCGCCGGGGAGGGCAGCCTCTCTGTGAACGGCAAGGCCCTGGACCTGGATGAGAGCGTCCGGCCCTTCGCCCAGGACGGAAAGCTGATGGTTCCCGTCCGCAAGCTGGCTGAGGCCCTGGGCTGCACCGTCACCTGGGATGCCCAGGACCCTGCCGCCGTCGCCGTGACCAAGGACGGGGAGAGCCTCTACTCCCTCACCATCGGCGGCGATACCATGGTGCTGGAAGGCGACATGGCGATGAGCGTGTCCGCCCCCGTGACGGCCCGGAACGGAGTTACCTTCGCCTGCGTGGACGACCTGCTGGTGGCCCACAACGCGAAACTGGAGAGCCAGAGCGTTTTTGGCTAAAGGTTAGCTAAAGATAGGTAACAAATCATTACAAACCGGCGGCGGGACTTGTTCCCGCCGCCGGTTTGCGCTACAATGGAAATATCTTACGAAACAGAGGGGAACCCTATGAAAATGATGAGAAAGCTCTTGGCACTCCTCCTCACCCTGAGCCTGCTCGCCGCCCCCGCGCTGGCTTTGACCACCGAACAGGCGGCTGAGCTGCTGGATACCTATTACGTGGACGGCGTCCCCGACCGTGTGCTGGAGCAGACCACGGTGGAGGGGATGCTGGAGGCACTGGGGGACCCCTACACCGAATATTTTGACGCCGAGACCTACGCCTCCTTCATGGACAGTATGAAGGACACCGTCACCTACGGCATCGGCGTCTCCATGCAGGAGGAGGAAGGCGGCCTGCGGATCACCGAAGTCCTCTCCGGCCTGGGGGCCGAGAAGGCGGGCATCCTGGCCGGGGACCTCGTCACCGCGGTGGACGGCAAGACTATTGTGGGGGTACCGCTGGACACCGCCCGTGGCTGGATCTCCGGGGAGGAGGGTACCCAGGTGCTCATCACGGTTTCACGGGACGGAAAGAGCCTTACTTACACTGTCACCCGTGCCAAGATCGTCATAGAGGCCACCGCATCCACTCTGGTGGACGGCCACATCGGCTACATCATTTGTACCACCTTCGGCCCCGAGACCTACGGCCATTTTGCCGACGGCATCGAGGCCTACGACGACGCGGCCGACCGCTGGATCGTAGACCTGCGCAGCAACGGCGGCGGGGATGTGGATGCCTCCGTCCAGTCAGCGGGGACCTTCGTGGGCAGCGGGGACATGGCCTACCTCCAGGACAGCGACGGGCGCTACGGTGTCTACAGGAGCGACGAGGGCAGTCTCTCCCTGGACCCCGTGATCGTCCTCACCGACGGATATACCGCCAGCGCGTCCGAGATGTTCTCCTTCATCGTCCGGGACCGGCAGGCGGGTCTGGTCATCGGGGAGCGGACCTACGGCAAGGGCGTGGCCCAGATTATGCTGGACGAAAGCGTGGAGCCCGACTATTTTGAGGACGGCTCCGCCCTCAAGGTGACGGCATATCGCATCTTCTCCCCAGACGGGGCCACCGACGACCGGGTGGGCGTCATCCCCCACCTACTGGTGGACGCGGGCCTGGCTGACAGCGTTGCCTACCTCCTCTCGGCCTCCAACCCCAAGGGAGACACCAAGGGGATGCTCCGAATCGACATGGGCTGGCGCTGGTACGTGGACCTGAACGTTGCTGCCAGCAAGGAATTCCTCCCCGTTTTTACCGCACTGCTGGAGGCCGTTCCGGAGAGTACCCGACTCTGGCTCGGCACCGGCGGGGCTGACGGCTGGCAGATGACCACAGCAGACGCGGTGGCGGAGCGGTACGGGCTGACCGGCTATGCCGCCCGCGCGTTCTCCGACACGGAGAATAGCCCCTACGCCGCTGCGATATCCTCTCTCGCAACCTATGAGATCATCTCCGGGCCGGGGGACGGCGCTTTTCTGCCCGACGCAACCCTCACCCGGGGCCAGCTCTGCTCATTGCTGGCCCAGGCCCTGCGCTATACCTCCGATCACACGGGCACCTTTGCCGACGTGCCCGCCGACGCGTACTATGCGCCGGCGGTGGAGGCCATGTATGCCGCCGGACTGGTCGCCGGCGGGGGCGACGGCCTCTTCCACCCCGACGAGCCGGTGGATCACCAGCAGTATATCACCATCCTGGCCCGGGCCGCCCAGCGGCTGAGTATGAAGTTTGCGGGTATCGAGCTGGAGAGCGGCTCGCCCGAGCTGGAGCAGGAGGCTCTGGCCCCTTATGCCAAGTGGGCGCGGGAGAGCGTCTGGCTCCTGGACGGCAGCCAGGTAAATCCTCTGGGCATGGGCGTCAGCCTTCTGTGGGAGAGCTTGACCGACATCGCACCCACAGCCCCCACCACCCGCGCCGAAGCCGCCGCGGGGCTCTACAGCCTCCTGGCGTATACGGGTATTTTGCCAGCCTAGATGAGGCGTTCACTCCATAAAGGAAGAAATGGAGCGTTCTTACATAAAAGCCCCACAAAAAAGCCAGGCCCTCCGAACGGAGGGCCTGGCTGATTCTTTCTTTACGACAGCAGGAGCTTGTCGTCGGCTTCCTTACTGCCGGAGACCTTCTCGAACTGCTCCAAGAGCTTTTCCACGGTGAGCTTTTTCTTCTCCTCGCCCGCGATGTCAATGACCACCCGGCCCTCGTACATCATGATGAGGCGATTGCCGTGGGCAATGGCGTCGCGCATGTTGTGGGTGATCATGAGGGTGGTGAGCTTATCCCGGCTGATGATGCGCTCCGTGGTCTCCAGCACGGTGGCGGCTGTCTTGGGGTCTAAGGCTGCGGTGTGCTCGTCCAGGAGGAGGAGCTTGGGCTTTTGCAGGGTTGACATGAGGAGGGTGAGCGCCTGCCGCTGGCCCCCGGAGAGGAGGCCTACCTTGGAGGTGAGTCGGTCCTCCAGCCCTAGGCCCAGTTCGGACAGAAGGAGCTTGTACCGCTCCCGCTCCTTGGGGGTGATGCCCCACCTGAGTCCGCGGCTCTGCCCTCGGCGGAGGGCCAGGGCGAGATTTTCCTCGATGCCCATGCTGGCGGCGGTGCCCATCATGGGGTCCTGGAAGACACGGCCGATGAACTTGGCCCGCTTGTGCTCGGGCAGACGGGTCACGTTCTGCCCGTCGATGGTGATTGAGCCCTGGTCAGCCGGGTAGACCCCGGCTACGATGTTGAGCATGGTGCTCTTGCCCGCGCCGTTACCGCCGATGACGGTGGCGAAGTCCCCGTCGGACAGGGTCAGGTTCAGACCGTTCAGGGCCACCTTCTCGTTGACGGTGCCCGCATTAAAGGTTTTAAAGACGTTCTTGATCTCAAGCATGGACGCCGCCCCCTTTCTTTACGGGCTTGGAGAAGTACTTGCCCTTCCAGTAGGGGAAGGAGAGGAAGAGGGCCACCACCAGGGCGGAGAGGAGCTTGAGGTAGTTGGGGTTGAGCCCCACGGAGAGGACCGCCTGGATGACGATATAATAGATGACCGCGCCGATGGCAACGGCCAGCAGCTTGAGGCCGAAGTTGCGAAACAGCCGCCCGAAGAGGACTTCACCGATGATGACGGCGGCGAGGCCGATGACGATGGCGCCCCGGCCCATGTTGATCTCCGCGTTGCTCTGGTACTGTGCGAGGAGACCCCCCGACAGGGCCACCAGTCCATTGGAGAGGATTAAGCCCAGCACCTTGTTGAAGTTGGTGTTGATGCCCTGGGCCCGGCTCATGTTGGGATTGGCCCCCGTGGCCCGGAGGGAGGAGCCCAGCTCCGTGCCGAAAAACCAGTAGAGCAGCGCGATGATGACGGCGATGAAGAGGCACACCATCAGAATAGGATAGCGGTAGAAAGGCTGCTGACCGGCGGGCACGTCGTTAAGGAAGCGCATGGAGATCAGAAGCTTATTGAGTTTCTCCGGGTCGGTGACGTTGATGGCGATGGTGGACTTCATGCTCATGATCGCCAGATTCACCGACCACAGGCCCAGCTGGGTCAGGATGCCGGCCAGGATGGCGGGGATGCCACAGAAGGTATGCAGCACGCCGGTGACGAAACCCGCCAGCATCCCCGCAACCATCGCGAGGAGGAGGGCAAGCCACACGTTGACCCCCGCGGCAATGAGCACGGCGCACACCGCGCCGCCGGTGCAGAAGGAGCCGTCCACCGTCAGGTCAGCGATGTCCAGAATCTTATAGGTGAGGTACACGCCGATGGCCATAATACCCCAGATGAGTCCCTGGGTCACGGCCCCCGGCAGAGCGTTGAGAAATGCCAGCATGAGAGGTTTCCTCCTCAAAGAAATCATGTTCGCTTGAACGTGAAAATGGATGTCCATCCATTTTAAAGGAATTTTGCCCCGGTTGCAATAAGAAAATTAAACGGTTCCGTTTGAAACAAAATACGGAAGAACAGCGGGAAGGGCAGCCCCCTCCCGCTGTCTGCGGCGTGGTATTCTTATTCGGCGGTGATGGCCTCGTACCCGTCGGGGGGCGTGAGGCCCAGGGCGGCGCAGATATCAGCGTTGTACTTTTTGGTGAACTGGGGAGCGTACTCGACGGGCATCTCAGAGATATTGCTCTCGCCCTTGAGGATCTTAATGGCCATATTGCCGGTGGCGACACCCAGGTCGTAGTAGCTGATGGAGAGGGTAGCCACGCCGCAGCCTGCGGCGATGCCCTCCTCACCGGCGATGACAGGCTTTTTCGCGCCCTGGCAGATGTTGTCGATGATGCCGGTGTTATTGGCGGCGGTGTTGTCGGTGGGGATGTAGATGACATCGCTGTTGGCGCAGGCGGTCTGGAGGACTGCGGAGAGGTCGTTGGTGTCGGAGAAGGGATAGAGGGTGCCGGTGATGCCCAGTTTCTCCAGCTCGGCCTTTACGGTGTCAACCTGGTACTGGCTGTTGGGCTCGGCGGAGCAGTAGAAGAGGCCCACGCTCTTCGCGTCGGGGAACCACTCCTTGACCATGGCGGCCTGCTGGTCCAGGGGGGCAAGGTCCGAGGTGCCGGACACGTTGGTGCCCACGGTGCCGGTGAAACCGTCGATGCCCAGAGCAACGCCGTACTCGGTGATTGAGGTGCCCAGGATGGGGATGGTGCTGGTGGCAGCAGCGGCGGTCTGGAGGCTGGCGGTGGCGTTGGCGAGGATCAGGTCCACCTTGGCGGCCACCAGGCTGTTGGCGATGGTGCCGGCGGTGTTGGAGTCGCCCGCCGCATTCTGCTCATTGAACTTCACCTTGTCCTCGCCGAACTCGGCGATCAGGGTGTCCTTAAAGCCCTGAGTGGCGGCGTCCAGCGCCGGGTGGGGAGCCAGCTGGGAGATACCTACCGTGTACGTCTTATCGGCGGGGGGCGCACTGGGGGTCTCGCTGGGCGCGGCGCTGGGAGAGGTGCCGGCCTGTCCGCCGGAGCAGGCGGACAGGGAGAGCGCCATGACGCCGGCCAGCGCCAGCGCCGTCAGCTTTGACAGTTTCTTCATTTCATTTCCCTCCAAATTTCCTGTCAATTACTTTAGCGCTTTTAGGTGCTAAAGTAATATTGAGCTTATTATACTGGCCTATCCCGCAAATGTCAACCCTAAAGTTTTGGTCGGGGGCGCATTTCCATGGACTTTTTGAGGTGACTGTGGTATCATGTTCTATCATATACGATGGAAAGTCATGTACCTTTTCAGTAATGGAGGAGACATCCTTGAGGATAGACGTGCTGGGTGTGGGCGTGGACAGCCTGACGGGCGGCGAGGCAGTGGCCCGGGCGGCGGAGCTGGCGGCGGGGGATAAATTTACCTACGCCGTAACCCCCAACCCTGAGTTTATTTTGCTGGCGAAGAAGAGCGAGGTATTCCGCACTGCCCTCAACGGGGCGGATCTGGTGGTGGCGGACGGCATCGGCGTGGTGAAGGCCGCGCAGATATTGGGCCGCCCGCTGAAGGCCAAGGTGCCGGGCATCGACCTGGCGGAGGGCCTTTGCGGGATGCTTGCGAACTCGGGGGGAAAACTCTTCCTCCTGGGAGCAAAGCCGGGCGTCGCCCAGACGGCTGGGGAGAATCTGGCGAGGAAATACCCCGGCCTCACCATCTGCGGGGTGTACGACGGGTACTTCAAGGAAGACGCCCTAGTGGTAGAGGCCATCAGGGCAAGCGGGGCCGATGTGGTTTTCGTATGCCTGGGCGCACCCAAGCAGGAGCTATGGATGGTGGAGCACGGGCCAAAGACCGGGGTTAAGCTGATGCTGGGCCTGGGCGGGAGCCTGGACGTCTTCGCCGGGACGGTGGAGCGCGCACCCCAGGGCTGGCAGCGGTTGGGGCTGGAGTGGCTCTACCGGCTGCTCAAGGAGCCAAAACGAATCGGACGCATGGCAAAGCTGCCGCTGGTGCTGGTGGACGCCGCCGCGGCTCGGGTGAGAGGTAAGTAAGGTCTTGCTGTAAACAAATATACCCAAGGGGGAGGATTCCATGTCAGGAAAGCTGATCGTGTTCGAGGGCACCGATGGGTCGGGCAAGTCCACCCAGTTTGCCCGGCTGTGCTCCCGGCTGGAGGATGAGGGGAGACCTTTTGAAAAGCTGGTCTTTCCCCAGTACGACAAGCCCTCCTCCGCACTCTTGAAGATGTATCTGGGGGGTGAGTTCGGCGCCCACCCGGACGACGTGAACGCCTACGCGGCTTCCACCTTCTACGCTGTGGACCGCTACGCCGCATGGAAAAAGGTATGGGGCGAGTACTATAAGAGCGGCGGACTGGTCCTGTCGGACCGGTACACTACCTCCAACGCGGTACACCAGACCTGCAAGCTGCCGGAGGATGAGTGGGAGGGGTTCCTCCGCTGGCTTTTCGACTTTGAGTGCGGCAAGCTGGGCCTGCCGGAACCCGACCTTGTGATTTACCTGGACATGCCCACCCCAAAGGCCGTGGAGATGCTGCGGGCCAGGGAGAGCGCCACCCACACCAGGGGGGATATCCATGAGGTGGACACGGAATACCTCGCCAAATGTCGCCGCACCGCTCATCGGGCGGCCGAGCTCTACGGCTGGACAGTGGTGCCCTGCGTGGACGGTGCCGGGAACGTGAGGAGCATTGAGGACATCCACGAGGAGGTCTGGTGTCTTGCCAGCGCCACGTTGAAAAAAGAAGATTGACGGAGGGACAAGCTATGGTCTATATCTTGCTTGGAGAGGGCTTTGAGGAGAGCGAGGCCCTGGTGCCCGCGGACCTGCTGCGCCGGGGCGGAGCGGAGGTCGCCCTGGTGGGGCTGGAGGAGCTGGAGGTAACCGGCGGCCACGGCATCACCGTGAAGGCCGACATTACCCTAGACCAGGTGGACGAGGAGAAGATGGAGATGCTGGTCCTCCCCGGCGGGATGGGGGGCGTGGAGTCCATCCAGCTCAACCTGTTCGCCCTGGCCCTCATCCAGCGGGCCTATGATCTGGGCTGCTGGATCGGCGCTATCTGTGCCGCGCCTACCATCCTGGCCCGCATCGGCTTTTTGGATCGGCGCAAGGCGGTGTGTTTCCCCGGCATGGAGGAAGAGATGGGCTCCGCCGTGGTGCAGCTTGGGGAGAGCGTGGTCACCGACGGGCGCATCATCACCGGCGAGGCGGCGGGCTCGTCCTTCGAGTTTGGTCTGCGGCTGGTGGAGGCGGTTAAGGGCAGGGGCACCGCGCAGAAGGTGAAAAACTCCGTCCACTTCCATCATGGATAATGAAAAGGCCGCCCTCCGTGCCCAAATCCGAGGGGAGATGGCGGCCATGACCGAGGGCGAGCGCCGGGAGAGTGACGCGCTGCTCTTCACGCGCTTTCTCGCCCTGCCCGAGGTGGAGGGGGCGAGAACCGTCCTCCTCTACCGGGGAATGGGCGCCGAACCGGACACAGAGCGGCTCATTTCGGCCCTGCTGGACCGGGGCAAGACCGTAGCCCTGCCACGCTGCCTCCCCGACAGGGGGATGGAGGCGCGGATCGTTACGAAAGGCACGGCCCTTGGCCGCCACCCCTACGGGATGCTGGAGCCGGGGGGGGATTGTCCCCTTTTGCCCAGGGGGGCGATCGACCTTATTCTGACGCCGGGGCTTGCCTTTGATAAAAGCGGTTATCGACTGGGCCACGGCGGGGGATACTATGACCGATATCTGGCAGACTTTGAGGGCATCACTGCGGCCCTGTGCCGGGAGAAGTTTTTGCTGCCCCAAGTGCCCGCCCTGCCCCACGACAGGCCCGTGAAACTGGTGGTTACCGAGCGGGAGACCTATCGCGCGGCGGCGTGACGGAAAAGAAAGGGCGGACCCTTCGGTCCGCCCCGCCTCTAAGTAGATGCCTCAGCAGCCGCAGTTGTTGCAGCCGTTGTTGCAGCCGTTGTTGCAGCCGCCCAGACCGTTGCCGCAGCAAAGCAGCAGGATGATGATGATAATGATCCACAGGCAGTTGCCGCCGCCACAGCCGTTATTGCCACACCACATAAAAAACTTCACCTCTTCTAAATAATAGGGGGTATGGGCGGGTGCGCCGCCCCGTTTCCCTTTACGCCCCATACTATGTCTGCCTTATAAGAGTGGTTCCGTGGAAAACGGAGCCCTTTCCATTTTTTCTTTCTGATTGGAGTTGTCCTCATGTCTGAACACGATGAGAGAAGTATGCAGCGCCCTCGCCCGCCACGGCGGGAGGAGGGACAGACGCCGCCACCCAAAAAGAGAAAGCGCCGCCGCCGGAGCATGGGCCCCTGGGGGGCGCTCCTCTACGTGGTGCTGGTCATCGGCGCATCCGCTCTGCTGGCGGGCCTGGGCTGGATGGCTGCCTGTGACGTGCTGTCTTTGGATAAGCCGGAGAAGACCGCCGTGGTTACTCTGGCGGATGACGTCTTCGAGTCCAAGGAGGTCAAGGGCGAAGACGGGGCGACCGAGACCGTCCTACGCGCGGACTTAGGCTATGTGGCCGGCCAGCTCAAGGAGCAGGGGCTCATCCGATACCCCTGGCTCTTCAAGCTCTTCATCTCCATCACCGGGAAGAGCGACGCTCTGCGCCCCGGAGTCTATAATCTGGACACAACCATGGACTATAGCGCCATGATCCGCAACCTGAGCGCGAAGTCGGGCAGCAAGGCGGAGGTCACAGTGGTCATCAAGGAGGGGTATACCTCCGTACAGGTTTTTGAGACTCTGGCGGCCGCAGGGGTAGCCTCGTTGGACGACCTGGAGAATACCGCCGCCACCTATGACTTCAAATTCTCCTTCCTTAAGGACGTAGTGCCCCTGGGGGATAGCAACCGGCTGGAGGGCTACCTCTTCCCGGACACCTACCAGTTCTACACCAACATGGACCCCGTGCAGGCGCTGAACAAGATGCTGCTGCGGTTTGACGACGTCTTTACCCAGGACATGCGGGACGAGGCGGCCGCCAACGGCCAGACCGTCCAGGACATCATCACCATCGCCTCCCTTATCGAGAAGGAGACCACCGGCGACGACCAGGCCCTCATCTCCTCGGTCATCTATAACCGCCTATACAAGCCAAACTCCCAGACGGCGGGCTACCTCAACGTGGACGCGACCCTCCTCTATGTCCTGCCCGAGCGGGCGGGCAAGCTGACCGCCGAGGATCTGCAGTACGACAGCCCCTATAACACTGCACTGTACAAGGGCCTTCCCCCCGGACCCATTGCCAACCCCGGACAGGCCGCCCTCCGGTCTGCCCTGAAACCAGAGACCTCCAGCTATTACTTCTACGCCCTGGGCGACGACAAGGAGCATCACTTCTTCAAGACCTATGAAGAGCAGAGCAGTTTCATCGCCAGCCAGAGCATCTACCAGAGCAATGGCGGATAAGCGCATGGAGGTTCTCGCCCCGGCGGGGGACATGGATCGGCTGCGCATGGCGATGGCCTACGGGGCCGACGCAGTATACCTGGCGGGCGGCCTCTTCGGGATGCGCTCCTTCGCGGGCAACTTCACGCCCGAGGAGCTGCGGGAGGCGGTGGAGCTCTGCCACGGAAGAGGCGTGAAGGTCCACGTCACCTGTAACACCATGCCCCGCAATAATGAGCTGGCCCTCCTGCCCCAGTGGCTTGGGTACCTGGAGGAGCTGGGTGTGGACGCTGCCATCGTGGCCGATGTGGGAGTGCTCTCCCTCTTAAAAAGGCATGCGCCCCACGTAAAGGCACACATCTCCACCCAGGCGAGTATTGTCAACTACCAGTCCGCCCGCGCCTGGCATGAGCTGGGCGCGGAGCGGGTCGTCCTCGCTCGGGAGCTCTCGCTGGATGAGATCAGGGAGATACGGGCAAAAGCGCCACCGGCCTTGGAGTTGGAGGCGTTCGCCCACGGGTCCATGTGCGTAAGTTATTCAGGCCGGTGCCTCCTCTCCAACTATATGACCGGGCGGGACGCCAACAGAGGCGCCTGCGCCCAGCCCTGCCGCTACCAGTACGCTCTCATGGAAGAGAAACGGCCGGGCGAGTACTTCCCCGTCTATGAGGAGAACGGGGAGACCTACATCATGAATTCCCGGGACATGTGCATGATCGATTACATCCCGGAGCTTTTGGACGCGGGGCTCGACAGCCTGAAGATCGAGGGCCGGGCCAAGAGCGCGTATTACGCAGCCATTGTCACGGGAGCCTACCGCCACGCGGTGGACGCGGCCCTGGCGGGTAAGCCGTTGGACCCCCTCTGGCGCGGCGAGGTGGAGCGGGTGAGCCACCGGCACTACTCTACCGGCTTCTACTTCGGGGAGCCGGGGCAGTTCACCCAGGACGCCCGATACATCCGGGACTGGCAGGTCTCGGCCATGGTGGAGGAATGCGATGGGGAGGGGAACGCCGTTCTCTCCCTCAACAACAAATTTTCCGCGGGGGACGAACTGGAGCTGGTAGGCCCCGGCGTGCGGCCCGTAGCCTTTGCTGCACCTACCATGGCCGACCTGGAGGGGAACGCGCTCACCGAGGTCCGAAAGCCTGAGATGCGCTTTGCCATGCGCCTTCCCCAGAGCGTGCCGCCCCTATCCCTGCTGCGGCGGAGCGTGGAGCTGACTCCAAGGAGTTGAAACCGGTTTGAGTGATTTGACAACTACCCGCCGCCGGGATTATGACCTGCTGCGGGTCGCGTCCATGGCGGCGGTGGTGTACCTGCACACCGCCGCGGCCTCTTTGCAGACCATGGAGAACGGCGCGCTGTGGCAGTTTTCCAACCTCTTCGCCTCCCTGGGCACCGCGGCAGTGCCCATTTTCTTCATGCTGTCGGGGGCTCTCCTACTGCGCTCGCCCCGGACGGGGGATTGGGTCTTCATGCTGCGCCGCCGCCTGCCACGGGTGCTGGTCCCCGGCCTCTTCTGGGCGGGGCTGGTGATTTTGGGCACCTGGGGGCTGAAGGGCGGGGACGCGGCCTTTCAAATGCTGGTCCATCTGCCCAATACGACGGTGCTCACACCATACTGGTTCCTCTACGCTCTGGTGCCCATGTACCTCCTCTCCCCCCTCCTTAAGCGCCTGGCGGACGGCATGGAGGAGAGCCACTGGCGCTACCTCCTGGGCCTGTGGGGGGTGCTGACCCTGGGGCTCCAGAGCGTGGCCTACCTGACGCCGGAGCCGTGGAAGTTCTTCTTCCTGGAGAACGGCACCCTCAACGTAAGCGCCATAGGGGGGTACCTGGGGTATTTCTTTCTGGGGGCGTACCTGGACCGGCTGGAGCGCCTGCCGCCCCGGTGGACGCTGTGGCTGGCCGTGGGGGCGGACTGGGCAATCATCACCTTGGGCACATGGTACTTCACCGCGAGGACCGGCATGTACGGCCAGCAGTTTTTAGACTACCGGGGTATTTTCGCCGCAATCCTGTCCGCCGGGCTCTTCCTGCTGGCGCGGAGCTATTTTGGCTCCGGACGGGGGAGCGGGAGGGTCCTCACCGCCCTTGCCGGGTGCTCCTTCGGAGTGTACCTGGCCCACCCCTTCGCCATTAAGGCGGTGGAATTGGTGCTGGGTGAAGTGAGTGGTATCCCGGGCCAGGTCCTCATCTGGCTCCTGGCGCTGGCGGGCAGCATTTTTGGCGTGATGGCGGTACAGAGCGTCAAGCCGCTGTGCTTTCTGGTCACAGGGCAGAGCTTTGCCTCCGCTTGCCGGGAGAGCAATTTATTTTCCCTTTTTAATCAAAAAAAGAGAAATAATTAATCTGGTATGAATTGGGTTTTCTCCTATATCTGCTATACTGTGGGGTATTAGGGGGAATGATTATGAGACGGTCCGCCGCACTGCTTTTGACTCTGCCGCTGCTGTTGGCTCTGTGTGCCTGCGCTCCAGCGCACACGCCCCAGGAGACGATTCCGCCCGTCGCATCCGCTCAGGTCCAGGATACAAACCCCTGGCTGGAGGATTACGACTACTTCTGGCAGCTCGTGGAGGAGAATTTTCCCACCTATGCAGCTGCGCAGCGCATCTCGGGCCGTGATTTCCGGGCGGTGAAGGAGCAGTACCGCGCCAAGGCAGCTCAGGTAGAGGATGCGGATGAGCTGTACGGCGTGCTCTATATGTGCGCCCGGGAATTCCAGGGGGCGGGGCACTTCGGCCTGCTCAGCGAAGGAATGTACTGTTTCATCATGGACCTGTTCCGCGACACCGCCGACCCTAAGAGCCGGTATGAGTACGACCTTTTGAACAACCCTACCTCAAGGGAATACTATGGCTACAGCGACCCGGAAGAGGTACCGGAGGGAGATGGGCAGTCCGCCGGAGAACAGGCGGAGAGCTCCCTAGACAATCTGATTTTTAAATATTATCCTGACTATGGTGCGGCCTATGTGGAGATTTTGTCCATGGATATGTCCCATTTTGCCGAGGAGCGGCAAGCGCTGGAGAACTTTTTTGCCCGCATCCAGGCGGAGGGATACCGGCACTGCATTGTGGACATCCGCCGCAACGGCGGCGGGGACAGCTCCTATGGCACTACGGCCGTAGTGGGGCCCAACATTATGGAGGATACCTTCTCTACCCACTACGCCCTTGTAAGGCGCGGCAGTGCTATGATAGACTACTTCAAGACCATGGATAACTGGCTGACGCTGCGGCCCATCGATGAGCTGCCGGTGGAGGCGCTGCCCGCGCTGGAACCGGGCGACGTAGCCCTGGCCACCCATTTCTACATGGCCGACCTCTGGGCCGAAGCCTCCCCGGCGGCGCAGGTCGGCGGCCCTCTCTTCTCAGGCCGGTTCTGGCTGCTGGTGGGGTCGAAGGTCTACTCCGCAAGCGAATCTTTCGCCATCTTCTGCAAGGATACCGGTTTTGCCACCCTGGTGGGCGAGACCACGGGCGGGGACGGCATCGGCGTCAATCCCTACCTGTGCCCGCTGCCCAACTCCGGCATCTGCGTCCGTTTCTCAGCGGAAAACGGTCTCAATGCCGACGGCTCCTGCAATGAGGAGTACGGCACACAGCCTGATATCCCCAACGCCCCCGGTATGAACGCTTTGGAAACCTGCCTTGCAGCCATAAGGGGAGAAAGCGGGAAAAATGATTGACAAATGCTGTTTTTATGGTAAAATAGTCAGGCTAAAAGCTATGACGGAGCTAAGTCTGCAACGGCGCGACGAGCGAGAGGGGATAGTGGGAGCCCTCGGCGGTACGGACAGACGCGCCACTCCCGAGCACCCTGTGACGAGCAGGGCGGATCGTCCCCGTTAAAGGATGCAATGAGATACGCCATTGCGGCGTAAATCAGGGTGGTACCGCGGAGCCATGCGCTTCGCCCCTGGAGCGACAGGGGCGGAGCGTTTTTGTTTTGCCCCGGCCCCCATGAGGGGAGCCAAAGAGAAAAACGGAGGTTATTTGAATGAGCAAGAATTACGGCCTGAACGAGCTGCGGGAGATGTTCCTCGCGTTCTTCGAGACCAAGGGTCATCTGCGCCTGCCCAGTTTCTCCCTCGTACCTCAGAACGACGCGAGCCTGCTCCTTATCAACTCGGGCATGGCCCCTATGAAACCCTGGTTCACCGGCGAGCAGGAGCCCCCACGCCACCGGGTCTGCACCTGCCAGAAGTGCATCCGAACCGGCGACATCGAGAACATCGGCCACACCGCCCGCCACGGCACCTATTTTGAGATGCTGGGCAACTTCTCCTTCGGCGACTACTTCAAGCATGAGGCCATTGCCTGGAGCTGGGAATTCCTCACCTCCCCCGAATGGGTGGGGCTGGATCCCGACCGGCTCTACCCCTCGGTCTACGAGGAGGATGACGAGGCCTTTGAAATCTGGAATAAAGAGATCGGCATTGCCCCTGAGCGCATCTTCAAGTTCGGCAAGGCCGACAACTTCTGGGAGCACGGCTCCGGCCCCTGCGGCCCCTGCTCCGAGATCTACTATGACCGGGGCGAGAAGTGGGGCTGCGGCAAGCCCACCTGCACCGTGGGGTGCGACTGCGACCGGTATATCGAGGTCTGGAACAACGTATTCTCCCAGTTCAATAGCGACGGACAGGGCAACTACACCGATCTTGCCCAGAAGAACATCGACACCGGCATGGGCTTAGAGCGCCTTGCCTGCGTGTGCCAGGACGTGGCCTCGCTCTTCGACGTGGACACCGTGATGAACATCACCAACCAGGTGAGTGAAATCACCAAGGCCCACTACGGTGAGAGCGCAAAGACCGACGTGAGCCTGCGGGTCATCACTGACCATATCCGCTCGGCCACCTTTATGATCTCCGACGGTGTGCTCCCCTCAAACGAGGGCCGGGGCTACGTGCTGCGCCGCCTTCTCCGCCGGGCGGCCCGGCACGGCAAGCTTCTGGGCGTCAACGAGCCCTTCCTCTTCTCCGTATGCGACACCGTCATCCACGAGAACGAGGGCCACTACCCGGAGCTCCGGGAGAAGGAGGACTATATCACCCGGGTCATCAAGGTGGAGGAGGAGAACTTCGCCAAGACCATCGACGCCGGAATGAGCATCCTCACCTCCCTCCTGGAGGAGCACAAGGAACGGGGAGAGAAAACCTTCTCCGGCGCGGCAGCGTTCAAGCTTTATGACACCTATGGTTTCCCCATCGACCTGACCGACGAGATCGTGGCCGAGGCGGGGCTGAGCATCGACAAGGATGAATTCAAGAAACTGATGGAGGAGCAGAAGGTCCGCGCCCGCGAGGCCCGCGCAGCCCTGGGCGACCTGGGCTGGGCCGGGATCGAGTTTGGCAAGGACATGCCCGCAACCGAATTCGTGGGCTATGATACCGCCGCGCTGGACGGCGCGAAGGTGCTGGCCATCGTTGCCGACGGAGAGCTGCGCGACAGCATTACCTCCGGTGTGGAGGCCATTGTGGTGCTGGACAAGACACCCTTCTACGCCGAGATGGGCGGCCAGGTTGGGGATCACGGCAGCATTGACGGCCGGTTCACCGTCCACGACGTGCAGAAGAACAAGGGCGGCAAGTATATGCACTATGGCAAGCTGGAGAAGGGTGAGCTGAAGGTGGGGGACAGCGTCTCCGCTGCCATCGACACCGCCCGCCGCAAGGCCATTCAGCGTGCCCACTCGGCCACCCACCTTCTCCAGAAGGCCCTGCGCACCGTCCTGGGCGACCACGTCCAGCAGGCGGGCTCACTGGTCGAGCCCGACCGCCTGCGCTTTGACTTCACCCACTTCTCCGCGCTTACCGTCGAGGAGCTGGCTGAGGTGAGCCGCCTGGTGAACGAGGCGATTTTAGAGGGCTACAGCGTCCACACCCAGGAGATGGGCATTGACGAAGCCAAAAAGTCGGGCGCCACCGCCCTCTTTGGGGAGAAGTATGGCGACCGAGTGCGGGTGGTCAGCATGGGGGATTACTCCGTGGAGCTGTGCGGCGGCACCCACCTGGACAACACCGCAAAGGCGGGCGTCTTCCACATCGCAAGCGAAGGCTCCGTGGCTTCCGGCGTCCGCCGGATCGAGGCTACCACCGGTCTTGCGTCTCTTGAGAACATGGACCGTACCCAGCGGATACTGTTCCAGGCCGCCGGTGTCTTCAAGGTTAAGCCCGGCGAGCTGCGTGAGAAGGCCGAGCAGAGCATGAATGAGCTCAGGGACCTGCGCCACCGGCTGGAGGACTTCAAGGCAAAGGAGGCTGCCGGGGAGGCCGAACGGTTCCTCTTTGCGGCCCGGAGCGTGGGGGACCTCAAGGTGGTCACCGCCACCGTGGGGGACACGGACGCGGGCAACCTGCGCGCCATGGGCGACCGTCTGCGGGACAAGGCCCCCAATCTGGTGGCGGTTCTCGCCACCGTTGCCGACGAGAAGATCACCTTCCTGGCTGTCTGCGGCAAAGAGGCGGTGGCTAAGGGCGTGAAGGCGGGAGACATCATCAAAAACGTCACGGCAATCTGCGGCGGCTCCGGCGGCGGCAAGCCCGACAGCGCAATGGGCGGCGGCAAGGATATCACAAAGTTGGACAATGCACTTGCCACGGTGGACGACTTCGTCCACGAGAAACTGGGGCTGTAAGCCATGGCGCAAGATGCCCTTCCTCAGGACCCCGTCATTTTGCTCAGCTATGTGAATACGCAGCTGCGGGATTTCTATGGCAGCTTTCAGGACTTCTGCACCGACCGCGAATTGGACGGTAGGGAGATCGAGGGGAAATTAGCCGCCATCGGGTACGAGTATTTCCCGGAGCATAATCGATTTGAGTGATATAAGAAAAGGGGCCGTTAGCTTGATGCTGACGGCCCCTTTTTACGGATGTACTCTCTACCCAGGGGAGAGGAAGGAAAGGGGCATCTTTTGGGTTACCGCATTTTACTTGCACTTTCCGCTCAGTCTGGTAAAATAGAAAAGACTGGGGTACGCGGTGTTTTTCTGTCCTGGCCTCTTACCCACAGTTTGACATGCGGGACAGCCCACCTGAGAGTACCATTCTCTACCCGTCATGGCTTGATTCAGAATATCGGGGAAATACGATTTATTTCTCATTTGATGAAAAGCACATTCTAATAGAAATTTACTTTCAATTTGATAGCTCAAACTAAGCGAAGGAAAAGGAGGCCCTTTTATGTCCGACTGTCTGTTCTGCAAGATCGCCGCGGGGGAGATACCGTCCAAGAAGGTGTATGAGGATGAGACCGTCTTCGCCTTTTACGACATCGATCCCCAGGCGCCCACCCACTTCCTGGTGATTCCCAAGGAGCACATCCCCTCCTGCGGAGCCGTCACACCCGAGAACTCCTCTGTTGTGGCCCATATCTTCGAGGTCATCACCCAGGTAACGGGGGAACAGGGGCTCACCGACTTCCGTGTGGTCTCCAACTGCGGGGCCCAGGCTGGGCAGAGTGTCGCCCACCTCCACTTCCATGTGCTGGGTGGGCGGGACATGACCTGGCCGCCGGGCTAAAGCCATGGAGCGTACACGCTTTTTTCCCAGGGCCGCCGGGCTCGCGGCCCTGCCGGGGCTGTTCGGGCTGTGTCTCACGCGTATGTGGGCCGTTCTTGGCGGGCATCTGCCGGGCAAGGTACTGGCCCCTGCGGCCCTGGTGCTTGCGGCGGCCTGCATCTTTGTGTTTCTGCGCTTTGATTTGACGGGTCGATACTTCCTCCCCTTTGGGGACTGGTGGAAGAATCTGCTGGTCTTTTTTCCGGCCTTTCTCCTGGGCGGCGTGCTGGACACCAGCTACGCCATGTTTAACGGGGACGGGCTGCTTGTAGCGGCGCTGCCATTCCGCCTCCTCTGCCATATGGGCAGCGGAATTTTCTTCGGCATGGTCGTCCTGGCGCTGGTGAGAGCGGTGCGGAGCTGGGGTCGGCCAGAGAAGGTGGATGGTCGGGTCATTCTGGCCCTGGCCCTCTTTCTCAACATCCTGGCTGCGGTCTATGTAGCAGGGAGCGCCACGGTCTACATCTGGGACACGGCGGGCTACTGGCTCAACGCCAGAACGCTTGCCCAAGCGCCCCTCGGCCTTGCTCAGGTGCGTGAGGTGCTGGTGAGCGTCATCACCCTGGACTATAACTATCTGCTGGCCTGGCCCATCTCGCTCGTTATGCGCCTGATGGGGACGGGACGGTACATCTTCGTACTTGCCACCGTGAATCTCTATCTTCTGCCCGGCGTGTGGGGCCTGTGCGTTCTGGGCCGCAGGGTGGGGCGCGGCGGCGGGGCTATGCTGGTACTGGGCCTGCCTATGCTGGCATATACCGCGCTGGTGGGCTTTGTGGACGTGGCGGCGGCCTCCGCGGCGGTCTGGGCCTATGTGGTCTATACCGATGAAAAACGTCCTGCCGAGGCCCGCGGCGTGCTCACCGGCGCCCTGCTGGTGATCACCTTCCTCCTGCGGCGCTATTTCTTCTTCTTTGCTGTCAGCTTTGGCGCGGCAGCCCTGCTCAAAAAGCTCCTGACTGACCGGGGGCGCTGGGCCGACTGGGTGGGCATGCTCTTCTCCGCCGGGGCGTGCGGCATCTTCTTCGCCCAGAGCTTTCTGGTGGACAAAATTCTCCGCTCCAACTATGGGGATACCTATTCTGCCTATGCCCTGGGTCTCAGGAGCGATGTGCTGCTCTTCTGCCGGTATTTTGGCTGGGTGCTGCTCTTCTTCACGCTGGTGCTGGGGGTGGCCATGTTCCTTCATAAGGGCATCGCCCGGGGGGACGCCGTCCTAGCCCTGGGGCAGCTGGTGATCTGCTTTTTCCTGTTCACCCGCGTGCAGGCCCATGGGCAGCAGCATTTGCTTCTCTATCTGCCCGGCCTGGCGGCCCTCCTCTCTGCAGGGCTGTCCGAGCTGCCTGACTGGGGCTGGCGCACCCCTGTCACCTGGACCTTGACGGCGGTGCTGACGGCAAGCCCTTTCCTGCCCAGAACGCAGCCTGCCTCCATCTCGGAGATCAAGATCCCCAACGCCCTGCCCGCCTTCTCCTACCGCGGCCCCCAGCGGACCGATCTGATGGAGCTGGCGGCTCTGCGCAGCTATATGGACGGCCTCTCGGAGGAGGGGGAGAAGACAGCGGCGGTGGTGGCCTCCTCCCTCGTCTTTAACAACAACACCTATGAAAATCTGCTCATCTCCCTGGGCATCCCGGAGGGAGACGCGCCTAAAACCAAGCTCCTTTACATGGCGGATGTGGACAAGCGGGACGGTTTTGCCTGGAACGTACTCAGCGCAGACTATCTCATCGTCACCGACCCTGTGCAGACCCACCTGGGGGAGGAGAACCAGGAGATTGTCGCCCTTTTGGCCCACGATCTGCTGGACGGCACGGGGCCGGGGGCCGCGTTCCGGCCTTTGAAGGTGCGGTTCAGCCTGGAAGGCGGGATCAAGGTTTACGTCTACGAACGTACTAGGGACGTGACGGCGGAGGAGTACCGTTCGGTATCCGAGCGGCTGATTGAGAAATACCCGGACTACGCCTGGCTCTACCGGGTGCCGGAGGAGCTTCTCAAATAATCAAGCGGACAGGGGGGAGGACGAAGCGTGCGGATACTTGCGGGCTTTGCCATTCCTTTTTCCGCGGCGGTCTTCGCGGCCGTGTACCTGGCTCCCGCGTGGGCCTTGCCCTGGTTAGCTGCCGGGTGCGCGGTACCGGCCCTCCTGGGCCTACTTTTGAAGGGGGAGCGGCGGACGCGAGCCCTCCTCGCCGCACTGGGGCTGGCCGTCGGGTTTCTCTGGACCTGGGGCTATGACAGCGCCTTTCTAGCTCCCGCCCTGGCGCTGGATCGGGCGGAGGGGACCTATACCTTTACCCTCACGGACTGGCCCAGGGACACCGCCTACGGCGTCTCCTTCCCGGCCCGGCTCGTGCTGGACGGAGCGAGCGACCCGAAGGTCATCCTCTACGCTGAAGAATATCTGGACCTGAAACCCGGTGATACCGTTACCTGCACAGCTTCTCTCCGCCGTGCCAACCTGCGCCACGGGGAGGAGAGCGAGTATTATCTCTCCAAGGGGGTCTCCCTCCTGGCCTACGCCAAAGGGGAGCCGGAGCTTGCCTCACCGCACGCCGTCCCGGCCCGGTACTGGCCCCTCCTGGTGGCACGGGCTGTGAAGGAACGGGTGGCTACCCTATTTCCCGCCGACACGGCGGGCTTTATGAACGCCCTCCTCACCGGGGACACGGCGGACCTGGCCGGCGGGGTCTACTCCGCCTTCCAACGGACGGGCCTTGCCCACGTGGTGGCGGTCTCCGGCCAACATGTCTCCTTCCTGGCGGGGGTGCTGGCCGTCCTGTTGGGCAAGCGGCAGAAACTGTCTGCCGCCGTCACCATCGCCGTCCTTCTCTTCTTCGCCGCGGCCACGGGCGGGTCCCCCTCGGTTCTCCGGGCGGTCTACCTCCAGTCCGCACTCCTCCTCGCGCCACTGCTGGGCCGTGAGGCGGACAAGGCAACCAGCCTCTCGGCGGTACTTATGCTCCTGCTGATGTGGAATCCACACGCCGCCGCCAGCGGGAATCTCCAACTCTCCTTTGCGGCTGTTGCGGGTATCTACCTGGTGACCGGGCCCCTGTACGAGTGCTGGAGCAAGGGCCTGGGGAAGAAAGCCTGGCACAAGCTCCTGCGCTTTCTCTATGGCAACCTCGCCGCCAGCTTCGGTGCGCTGGTCTTCACGACGCCCCTGCTGGCTTGGTATTTCGGCACCATCTCGTTGGTGGCCCCTATCGCCAACCTCCTGGCTCTCTGGGCGGTAACCTATGCGTTCCTGGGCGGCCTTGCCGCCGCCGCGATCGGATTTTTGCTTCCCGCTGTCGGGCAGGCGGTAGCGTGGGTGGTGGCGTGGCTGGTGCGCTATGTCCAGTGGGTGGCCTCAGACCTTGCGAAACTTCCCTTCGCCTCCGTCCCGGCCCAGGGCTACCTCTGGCTCTGGCTGGGCTTTGTGTACGTCATGGCCGTCCTGTGGGTGCTGTGGCGGGGGGAGCGTAAGCGGCCTATTGTCCCGGTCTGCGCCTGCGCCGTGACCCTCTGTGCCGCTATTTTCCTCAATGTTCTAACCCTCCGGGGCGGGGATCTGCGCGTCTCGGTGCTGGACGTAGGCCAGGGGGCGGGCGTCCTCCTCTACTCCGATGGGAGGACCGCCCTGGTGGACTGCGGCGGCACGAGCCCCTCGGGGAGCGGGGATACGGCGGCAAACGCCGTCCAGGCCACGGGGAGCAGCCGCCTGGACTACCTCGTCCTTACCCACTTCCACACCGACCATGCAAACGGCGTGGAACGCCTTATGGAGCGGCTGGAGGTGAAGACCCTTGTCGTCCCCGACGCACAGCCTGACGACCCCCTCCGGGCGGAGATCCTGGCCCTGGCCGAGAAGGAGGGGGCCGAGGTGCGCTTTGTCCTGGATGACGAACAGCTCGCTTTGGGGGAGACTACCCTTACGCTCTACGCGCCTCTGGGGGACGGGGGCGCCAACGAGGAGGGCCTGTCCGTCCTCGCCACCTGCGGGGACTTTGACGCCCTGATGACTGGAGATATGAACGCCGCGGTGGAAAAGCGCCTGGTGAAGTACGGGAATCTGCCCGACATCGAGCTCCTGGTGGTGGGGCACCACGGCTCTGCCTACTCAAGCTCCGAGGAGCTGCTATTGGCGACAAAGCCGGAGTACGCCGTCATCTCAGTGGGCTATAATAATTACGGAAACCCCGCGCCCGGGGCGCTGGAGCGCCTTGCCGCCGCGGGCTGCGAAATCTACCGCACCGACCTAATGGGTACGGTGTCCATTACAGCGAACAGGGAGGCCCCCTAATGGCATACGGCGCAAAGGCTGACAGTACCGCCTATAAAAAACTGAAAAAGGACATCGCCGAGGGGACCATCGGCAACCTTTACGTCTTCCACGGCGAGGAGGCCTACCTACGGGACTATTACCTGGGAAAGATGAAAGAAAAGCTTCTCCCCGCCGGGCTGGAGGACTTCAACTACCATGTTTTGCAGGACAAGGATTTTGACCTGAAGACCCTCGCCATGCTCATCGACGGCTTTCCCATGATGAGTGAGCGGACGCTGGTGGTGGTGGTAGACCACGACCTCTATAAAGGGGACAAGGAGGGCTTGGCCGCCCTCCTGGGGGACCTTCCGGAGTACCTCTGCCTCGTCTTCGTGTACGACCTCATCGAGTATAAATCCGACGCCCGTACCAAGCTGGCCGCCGCCATCAAGGCGAAGGGAAACGTGGTACAGTTTGCCCGGCAGGAGCAGGGGGACCTGGTAGACTGGATTCGCCGCCGCTTTAAGGCCGACGGGCACGACATCGACTCCGAGGAGGCCCGCTACCTCATCTTCCAGTGCGGCGACCTAATGACCAGCCTTATCTCCGAGATTGGGAAGATCAGCGCTTACGCCAAAAACCACAGGGTCACCCGGGCCGACATCGACGCGGTGGCGACGCCCCAGCTGGACGCGGTGGTCTTCCAGATGACCGACGCCATCGCCGCCGGAAACTTCGAGAAGGCGGCTGCGGTGCTGGGGGATTTGCTGCATATGCAGGAGCCGCCCATCAAGCTCCTGGCCGTCCTGGGCCGGCAGCTCAGGCAGCTCTACTCGGCCCGCCTGGCGCTGGAGGCGGGGAAGGGCAGTTCCTACCTCATGGAGCTGTGGGGCCTGCGCTCAGCCTACCCCGCCGACAAGCTCATGCAGGCGGCCCGGCGTTTTTCCCTCCCCTGGTGCCGCCGGGCGGTGGTCCGCTGCGGGGAGCTCGATTTGGAGATGAAGTCCACGGGGGCCAACGGGGAAGAGCTTTTGATTGGTTTTTTGCTGGAGCTCGCCAGGAAAAAAAGCGCGTAATAGTGTCTAGGGGGGGGGGCGGAGATGGCAAAGCGTGTGATTTTGGGTCTGGGTGCCTCTACTTTGCTGTTTGTCTTCGTGGTGGCCAATTTTACGGATAGACCCTCGCCGTATGACAAGGTCTACCTCCCGCCTGAGGCGGTCGTCACCACCGACGGGAATACCCTCACCGTGGAGAATAATGCAGAGGACGGGGTCGTGGTTCTGGGTTTCTACGCATATCTGGAGCGGGAGGTTCGCGGGAAATGGTACTGCGTTAAGGAGAAAGAGGCGTCCTTGGGGATGCAGGCGGGCGGCGGAGTGGTCAGTTGGGACGGAGCAGGCAGAACGTTTGAGCTAAACTTCCTGCCGCTTGAGCCCGGTACTTATCGGGTCGTTATCCCTGACAGTGTTTGGTCCGTTGCGGGTATGTTGAACCCCATGGGGTATACCATAGGGGTAGAGTTTATGGTAAAGTAGGGCCGCCATATATGACGGCCGCGGTTTGAGGGAATTTACCCTCGGGGGCGGTCGCCAGCCACGTAGGCGCGCTCCCTCGTGAGAAGAAAAAGCGAAGTTATGCCCCAATTTCATCCAAGGAGGCCGCCCCATGCTGAAAATCAAAGAGGCCATTGTGGTGGAGGGGCGGTACGACAAGAACACCCTCTCCCAGCTGGTGGACACGGTAATTCTGGAGACCTCCGGGTTCGGCGTCTTCAAGGATGGGGAGCGGCTGGCTCTCCTGCGCCGCCTGGCGGCGGCAAGGGGGCTTATCGTCCTCACCGACTCCGACGGCGCGGGTTTCGTCATCCGAAATTACCTCAAGGGGACTATCCCCTCGGAGCAGGTTAAGCACGCCTATATTCCTGACATCTACGGCAAGGAGCACCGTAAACGCACCCCTGGCAAGGAGGGGAAATTGGGCGTGGAAGGGATGGGGCCCGAGGTACTGGAGAGCGCCCTCCGCCGGGCTGGGGCCACCATCCTGGACGAGAAGGAGACAGCGGGAGAGAGGCTGCCCATCACTAAGGCGGATTTGTATGCCGCTGGGCTCTCCGGCACAGCCGACGCAGCCGTACGCCGCTCCGCGCTTCTCAAGGAGCTGAAGCTCCCTGAGCACATGAGCGCCAATGCGCTTCTTGCGGTCCTCGATGCCCTGTATACCCGGTCAGAGCTGGAAGAGACGGTTTTAAAAATGTTTTCCGAAAAAAATTAAAAAAACTATTTACATTCCTAGTTCTCTGTGGTATCTTATATACGCAAACAATAACTGATACTGATAAGGAGTCGGACATGGAACGCAGCATCCGTTATAGCAAAAAGCGCGAGGCGATTTTAGAGGTCATCCGTGAGACAGATCTCCATCCTTCCGCCGACTGGGTGTACCAGAAGCTGAAATCTGCCCATCCCGACCTCTCACTTGGCACGGTCTACCGGAATCTGGCCTTCTTCAAGGAGCAGGGGACAGTTTGCTGCGTCGGTGTAGTTAACGGTCAGGAGCGGTTTGACGCGAATACCACGCCCCACACTCACTTTATCTGTGACCACTGCGGTGCCGTCATCGACCTCCATAAGATTCCGGCGGACCCGGCGCTGGACCGCAAGGTGGGGGAGCAGTACGGTTTCCAGGTGGAGCATCATAAGCTGGTTTTCCACGGCGTTTGCAGGGAGTGCCTCTCCCAGCACCATGAAGTTAGCTGAGCAAACCCCATTTATATAAAATTTTAGGAGGAGTTCTATCATGAAAAAGTTCGTCTGTTCTGTCTGCGGTTATGTCTATGAGGGCGAGAAGGCTCCCGACTTCTGTCCCATTTGTAAGGCTCCCGCCTCCAAATTCATCGAGCAGGGCGGTGAGAAGACCTGGGCCGCCGAGCACGTTGTGGGCGTTGCCCAGGGCGCTCCTGAGGAGATCCTCGAGGGCCTGCGCATGAACTTCCAGGGCGAGTGCTCCGAGGTTGGCATGTATCTGGCTATGTCCCGCGTGGCGCACCGTGAGGGCTATCCCGAGATCGGCCTCTACTGGGAGAAGGCCGCCTTTGAGGAGGCTGAGCACGCCGCCAAGTTTGCCGAGCTGCTGGGCGAGGTAGTCACCGACTCCACCAAGAAGAACCTGGAGCTGCGCGTTGAGGCCGAGAACGGCGCCACCATGGGCAAATTCGAGCTGGCCAAGAGGGCCAAGGAGCTCAACCTGGACGCCATCCACGACACCGTCCACGAGATGGCCCGCGACGAGGCCCGGCACGGCAAGGCTTTTGAGGGCCTGCTGAACCGTTACTTCGGCTAATCTGTCAGCGATCATAGAGGGAGGGGCGAAAGCCCCTCCCTCTTTTTTCATGGGCGGGCCTCGTCACCAAGCGTTTTGGCTCCATGAGCCAAAACCTTGATGTCGGGCGGATTCATTCCGCCTGAGCAGATAAAAATAAAGGGGCCCCACGAGACTTTTGCCGCGGGAAGGCCCACCATGGCAAGGACTTTGAGGGTCCGCTGAACCGCTACTTCGGTTAATCTATCAGCGATCATAGAGGGAGAGGCGAAAGCCCCTCCCTCTCTCACTTGCCCGACACCGGGAAATGTGGTAGGATAGACCCTGCGAAAAAGAGAGGGGATGGACGAAATGAGACGATACAGGGCGGTGCTCTTCGACGTGGACGGGACGTTGCTGGACACCAGCGAGGGACTGTACGCCAGCGCCAAAAAGGCGATCCGGGAGATGGGACTGCCTCCGTTGGACGCGGACCGGCTTCGAAAAATTCTCTCGGCCAACGCCCAGCACGCCTTTCAGGAGTATTATCAGCTCTCCGAAGAGGACACCCGGCGTATCAGCGACATTTACCGCAGCGCCTACCGGGACGAATTTTTCTCCCTGGTGGAGCCTTTCCCGGGCGTGCCCCGGATGTTGGAGGAGCTGCGGGCGGATGGGTACGTCCTTGGCACCGCCTCCCTCAAACGGGAGGACTTCTGCCGCACGCTCTTTGGACCGATGGGTCTTCTGGACTATTTCGACGTGTTGTCCGGACAGAGCGCAGATTACACCCGCACCAAGCGGGATACCATCGTCAGCGCGGCGGAGCGGCTGGGTTTGGAGGCGAGCGACTGTGTGCTGGTAGGAGACAGTGTCTATGACGCGGAGGGGGCGGAGCAGGCCGGCTGCGGTTTTCTGGCCGTCACCTATGGGTTCGGGTTCACCAGCGCGGAGGAGGTGGCCCCCTACCCCCTGCTGGCCAGCGCGGCCAATACCGGCGAGGTGCTGGAGTTGCTGCGGTCCTGAAACGGGGCGCCGTAAAAAAACAATAAAAAGCAGACGTCGAAGGGGAACTTCGGCGTCTGCTTTTTTACTGCATCAGAAGGTTTTCCGGCTATGGACCGTCAGTGTGAGATCCGGGCCTGGTATTGAAAGTTTTCCCACAGGTCGACAGAGTCATAGATAGCCTTCCGGGCAAGCTCAGGGTCGTTGCTGCGGATGCCCTCAATGATCTGGGAGTGAGCTTTGTAGGTGCGTTCGCCGTTAATCTGCTTGTGATGGCTGTTGCTGATGGACTCCTCGAAATAGTCGATGACGAACTCGTAGATGCGGCTCATCATGTTGTTGTGTGCGGCTTGTCCCAGGATGCGATGGAAGTCGAGGTCAAGCCTGGCAAACGCCTCCGGTGTAGAGTCGGCGGAGCGGCGCAGCTCATTGAACCGCGCCATGTTCTCCTCCAGCAGGCCCCGTTCCCGCTGGTTCTTCTCGCGGTTGAGAATGACCAGCTCAACGACGTCCACCTCGATCATCTTGCGAAACTCTGTCAGCTCCTTAAGGTCGGGGTCATAGAGCATAAAGCTGAAGAGCATGGGCTCAATGATAGGCTTTCCCGCCTTAGTGGGGATATAGGTGCCATCCCCCGCCCGGATTTCGACGATGCCGAAGGCGGAGAGGATCTTCATGGCCTCCCTTACGGAGCCGCGGCTGACTCCGAGTCCCTCGGAGATCTCGCTCTCACTGGGGACCTTTTGACCCGGCTGCAGCTTTTTTGTACGCAGCAGCTCCCAGATACCGTCAATTACGATATCAACGGTTGATTTTTTTTCTTGCTTTTTAAAGAGCTCATCCATGCTAAACACTCTCAAATCTAATAAATTATCTCCTATTTTGTGATCTCATTATAATGCACGACGCACTGAATGTCAAATGTTAGCTATTAAAGGTCGGACATTTAATATTTGACATGTCGAAAAAAGGGTGCTATAATGAAAACAACAAACATCAGACGTCTAATGGGAAGGAGTAAATTACCATAGAATTGTCCCTTGTCAGTTTCTTATGATAGAGAGAAAGGAGGCGAGAAAAATGATTATGACGCTGCGGATCGACGAACGCCTGATCCATGGGCAGGTCATCGCGACCTGGCTGAAGAGTCTGAGCATCTCCCACATCATCGTGGCAAACGACGCGGCCGCGAAGGACGAGGTATTGCAGAAGACGCTGAAGATGGTGCTGCCCCCGGAGCAGAAATGCCTGATGAAAGGAGTGGAAGATGCAATCAGGATTCTGCGCGACCCCCGCTGCGACGACATGCGTATCCTGCTCGTTACGGCAAACCCCGCGGATGCGTACTCCCTGGTCAAGAGCGTAAAGGGGATACCGGAAGTGAACCTGGCAAACTACGGCAGCATCACCAAGGCGAAGGTGCAGGGCAAGGTCACGGTGTCGGGTATGGTGTACCTCGACAGCGAGGACATTGAGGCTACCAACGCTCTGATCGGGACCGGTATCCCGGTATTCACCCAGAAGACCCCCTCGGACCCCAAGAAAAAGCTGACTCATATCTCGTGATTTTTCTCAGCGCGCAGACAAAAATCGGGAAGAAATGATTAGGAGGGTTCAAATTGATCGTTCAAGCTTTGCTGGTTGCTTTGACGTATTGGGTACTGCTGCTGGTCCACCGCTTTGGCGCCAACAGCATGGCGGAGCGGCCCATCGTTGTGGGTGCGGTGGTCGGTATCGTCCTTGGTGACCCCATCACCGGCGCGCTGATCGGCGCCCAACTCGAGGTCATCTACCTGGGCGTTGTCTCGGTCGGCGGCGCGCAGGCGACGGATACGCTGTATGCCACCTCTATGGCGGTGGCGCTGTCCGTCATGACGGGCATGGCGCAGGAGGTATCCATCGCCCTCGCCATTCCCCTGGGCTTTATTGGCCTGTTCATTCTCCAGGTGACTCGCATTTTCTTTGCCTTCGTATGCCCCATACTTGACAAATTTGCTGAGAACGATAACCGGGTGGCCTACTGCGTCACTTATATCGCCCATATCATCATTGGCTACGGCTTTGGCCCCATCACCATGTTTATCGCCCTCTCCGCCGGCGCGGAGGCGACCCAGAACTTCATCAATACCCTGCCCCCGTTCATCATGAAGGGGATGCAGACCGCTGGCGGCATGCTCCCGGCGCTGGGCCTGGGCACGCTGCTGAGCATGATTTGGGACAAGAAAAAGGCCATCTACTTTTTCCTCGGTTTCATCCTGGTGGTGTATCTCAATATCCCCATGATCGGCCTGGCCGTCATCGGTGTGTTCCTGATGCTCACCGACCTCTACCATAACCAGGACATCCAAGAGCTCAAAGGCAAAAAGGTGTTCAGCATGAGCGGAGCCAGTCTGAGTGACGAGGAGGAATTTTTCGATGAGTAAGAATGGGACGAAAAGCGCCGATCCGATCCTGAAACAGCTTTTCCGGCGCAGTTGGTTCGTCGGCGCGGCCTACAACAATGTTCGCGGCCAGGGCCACGGCGCGCTCTACACACTCTGGCCCCTGATCGACAAGCTCTACCCCGACCCCGCGCAGAAAGCCAGGAAGATTGAGGCACTCAAGCGCCACACCGTCTTCTATAACATCACCCCCCAGGTAAACACCGTGGGCCTGGGCCTGTTCGCGGCGATGGAGGAGAAGTGCGCGAAGGATGAGTGCTTTGACGCCTCCTCCATCAACGCCATGAAGGCTGCCATCATGGGTCCCATGAGCGGCATCGGCGACGCAATGTTCCAGGTGACGATCCGCATCATTGCCACCAGCATCGGCCTGAGCTTTGCCATGAACGGCTCCTGGGTGGGCGGCGCGCTTTTCTTCCTGATTTTCAACGCCTTCAGCTACGTGATCCGCAGATACCTGCTCTATAAGTCCTACGGCATGGGCGAGCAGCTGGTGTCCACCGCATCCGAGAGCGGTCTTCTTCAGATTTTGACCAAGGCGGCGGCCATCATCGGCCTCTTCATGGTGGGTGCTATGGCGGCCTCCTCCGTTAAGCTGGAGTTTGCCCTCTCCTGGATGACGGCGGGTGCCGAGGTGACTCTTCAGAGCTTTTTTGATGCCATCATGCCAAAGGTTCTCCCGCTGGGGCTGACCCTCGCGGCAATGGCGGCCATCCGCAAAAAGATGAACGCCAACCTGCTGATGCTGATTATGATCGTCGTCGCCATTCTGGGCGCGTGGGTCGGCCTGTTCTGAGAGGACCCGCCGTCAATAAGCCTTATCATACTTAGGAGGAAACGCAATGCTAGTAACTATGGCCGAAATACTTAACCAAGCCCGCAAGGAGGGCTACGGCGTAACCGCGCCCAATGTCCAGAGCGAGGATACGGTGCGGGCCGTCATCGCCGTGGCGGAGGAGCTCAAGGCGCCCATGATCATCGACGTCAACGAGTTTGTCCACCCCGACCTGCCCTGGTTTGGCCGCCTGATTGAGGACCTGGTCAAGGTCTCGCCCATGCCCTTTGCCATCAATCTCGATCACGGCAAGAAGTTTTCAGATATCATGTGGGGCATCCGCGCGGGCTTCACCTCCGTCATGGTGGATCGCTCCAGCGAGCCGTACGACGTGAATGTACGCGATACCAAGGAGGTCGTGCGTATGTGCCGGGCCCTGGGCATCAGCGTGGAGGCCGAGCTGGGACACGTGGGCATGGGCCAGCAGTACGACGTCGACGGTGCGAGCAACCTCACCGACCCGGACGAGGCCGCCAGATTCATCGATGAGACCGGCGTGGATTGCCTGGCCGTCGCCATCGGTACGGCCCATGGCCGCTATAAGGGCACCCCCTTCATCGACTTTGACCGCCTGGAGAAGATCGTGGCCAAGTGCGGGGACACACCCCTGGTCCTCCACGGCGGCAGCGGCACCGGCGACGAGAACCTGGCCCGGGCCGTGCGCAGCGGCATCCAGAAGGTCAACCTGGCCACTGAGCTGATCACGGCGGGCAAGGAGGCTCTGGACGAGTTCTTCAAGGACCCGAATTTTGACAAGTGGAAAGTCATGCCCACCTTCATGGGCGGGTACAAGGCTCGGCTCGCCCACTATGTAAAGCTTTTCGGCCAGGACAACAGGGCCTGAGGCGCGGCGCATGGTAAAGTTTTTGATTGCCACCCACGGAGACCTGGCCTCCGGCTTCAAAAGCAGCCTGGGTATTATCCTGGGAAAAGAGATGGCCGACCTGGTGGAGACGGTAAACGCCTTCACCCGGGACGAGAACCCAAAGGAGGCCATCGACAACCTGATCGCCTCCCTGGGGAAGGGGGACCAGCTCGTTATTTTCAGCGACTGGATGAACGGCAGCGTAAATCAGATCTGTACGCCCCATGCCTCCGAAGATAAGGTGTACGTCGTCACGGGGGCCAACCTGCCCCTCATCTGTGAGGTGCTGGGCGACATGGGCGGGGCCGCGCGCGTCAGCGAGAACGCGCTCCGCGCCGCCGTCGACCGGGCGAAGAACGAGGTGCGCTATGTGAACGACCTCTTCCGCAGCAGCGAGCATCTCGGGGGCCTGACGGACGAGGACAGCTTTTTTTAGTAAACGGGGAGACCGGTGAGGAAAATCCGCGCTGATCCCTGATGTGCCAATCTATATGGAAGGAATGAACGTTTTTATGTTCAGGTTTCAAAGCGCTTGCGGCAAGACCGGCAAGCTTGTGGCGGCCAGGCTGCTGCCGGGCTGTGATGTGATCGAGGGTATCGAGGCGGTTTGCCGGGAGCACGGGATCAAGCACGCCTATGTCTCCTGTTTCGGCAGCTTTGCGCGGGCCGGCTACATGTATCTGGTGCCTAACCCCCAGGCGAAGGTGGGGGCGGGCTACGGCGAGGTGAACCGCTGCGACGGACCGGTGGAGTTTCTAAACGGGACAGGCGTGGTCTGCCAGAACGCCGGCAATTACGACACCCACTTCCACGCCACCATGTGTGACAAGGACGGGCGGGTGTTCGGCGGCCACCTCGTAAAGGGGGAGAACCCGGCCCTTACCACCGTAGATCTGGTGGTTATCGAATCCGAGAGTGTCCAGATGCTTCGTACCGCGGATGAGGAGACCGGCCTGACTCAGTTCTATCCCGTAGCGGACTAGCTTCCCGAGGCGATATCGTTTTTAAAATCACCGCCGCCCTGGCTGGTACAGGCTCTGCCTGCCAGGCCGGGGCGGCGGCTTAATTGACAGGAGGCTTTCATGGACGGACATAGCCCTATTCACATCGGCGTAATTGCGGACGATTTTACCGGCGGGAGCGACGCCGCCTCCTTTCTGGCGGAGAGCGGCGTCAGCACCATTCTATATAACGGCGTCCCCAGCCAGCCGTCCCGGGAATGCGGCGCGGTGGTGATCGCCCTGAAGACACGGAGCGTTCTCCCGGACGAGGCGGTACGGCAGACCCTGGAGGCTGCTCGCTGGCTGCGGGAGAACCGGGCGGAGAAACTCTACTTTAAGTACTGCTCTACCTTCGATTCTACGCCCGAGGGGAATATCGGCCCTGTGCTGGACAGCCTGCTGGAATTCACGGGGGCGGCCTTCACGGTCCTCTGCCCCTCTCTGCCCGTCAACGGTCGGACGGTCAGGGATGGCGTTCTTTACGTGAACGGCGTCCCACTGTCGGAGAGTCCCATGAAGGACCACCCGCTGAACCCCATGTGGGCCTCCGCGCTTTCGGGGCTGATGCGCGGGCAGAGCAAGTACCCCTGTCTGGTGCTGGAGCGGCGGCAGTTGGAGGATGGGGCGGAGGTATCTGCCCTCCTGGAGCGGTATCAGGCCGATCACCCCCGTTTCTACGTGGTGCCTGACTACGAGGACGGCGGCGACGGGACCAGGATCGCCGGGCTTTTTGGCGGTCTGCCCCTGTTAAGCGGGGGGTCCGGCCTGCTGGAGCACCTGTACCCTGGCGGTCAGGCTATGGGCCGAGAGGGCGGCGATAGCCGCCGGGAACGGTCGGTCATCCTGTGCGGGAGCTGCTCTCGGGCCACCAGAGGTCAGATACGCCACTTTCAGATCCACGGTGGGCAGAGCTGCGCTGTGGACGCTGAAAAGCTGCTGAGCGGCGAACAGACCGTGGCTGAGATATGGCGCTTTGTGTCCGACCACCCGGACGAAACGGTTTTAGTCTACAGCGGCGCCGTGGAGAAAGACCCAGGCTCGCGCGGAGCTGGGGAGGAGCTTGCCCGCGCGTCCGCGCTGATTGAGCGCACGATGGCGGAGCTGGGTACCCTTGCCGAGCGCGCCGGGTTTGACCGCATCGTAGTTGCGGGGGGCGAGACGTCGGGAGCGGTCATGCTGCGGCTGGGGTATGACGCCTATTATATCGGCCGCTCTATTGCACCCGGCGTCCCGGAGATGACCCCGATCAACAACGCCAGGCTGAAAATTATCCTCAAGTCGGGCAACTTCGGCCAAGAAGATTTCTTCGAACGGGCGGTGAAACCCTGATGGACGCGATATGGAAGGAAAAGCTGACTGATGCGATCTGGATCGGGAAGGCCCTCTTTGACCGGGGGATGGTGACGGGTTCTACCTCCAACCTGAGCTTTCGTCACGGGGACGGGATATATATTACCGCCAGTGGCTCCTGTTTCGGGCGGCTTACCCCGGAGCGCTTTGCCTACGTAGGGCTGGACGGGGTGGCAGCGGGCCAGAGGCCGAGCAAGGAATTCCCGCTCCACCTGGCGCTCTACCAGAGAGACCCGGCGTGCCAGGCTGTGCTTCACACACATAGCCTGTACAGCACCCTCTGGTCCTGTCAGGGAGACATCGGGGAGAGGGCCGGACGGCTGGGAGCGTACACGCCCTATCTGAACATGCTTGCGGACGGTCTTACCGTAGTACCCTACGCGCCCCCCGGCAGCGGGGCGCTCTTCCGGCTTTTTGAGGAGCAGGCGGGGGAGGGAAGGGCCTATCTGCTGCAAAATCACGGCCCTCTCGTGGCGGGGAAGAGCCTGCTGGACGCCTTCTACCTTCTGGAGGAGCTGGAGATGAGCGCAAAGGTGAGCTGGCTGCTGCGCGGCTCGGAGTCTGGCATGGCATACAGCGAGCGGCAGTTGGGGAGAGAATAGGACCGAGGGAGGAGCAAATTGCTCCTCCCTCGGTTTTTACTCTTCCTGATACCCCCGGAGCTTACTCTCCAGGGGGCCGAGCGTCTCATCGCAGCGGGTAATCTCATTCGGCCAGCAACTCCCGCTGCTCAAGTAGGGACTAAGAATTAATGACACTTACAGATAATCCAACTAATCATGCTGATATGTGTAGTAAAGCACCTACCGCATTGGGCAAGTCCTTTTTATTGATTAGGACTTCCGCACTGGCCTGATATACTTCCAAAACCGCTCCGGATCATGATAAAAGAAAATGATTCTGCCGGGGGAAGTATCATAGCAGTAACCGGTGCCTGCAAAATCAAAAGTTGCCATTGCCTTTTCCATCTGTTCCTCCACACTACGATTTTCCTGCTCATAGTCGAAGGGACCATGTTCAAAAACAATATACTCGGCTTCGGGAACATCAATCATAAGCATTTGTGGTGGTACTTCGCCTTTATAATCAAAAGGAAGACGTACACCATAACACTCTGTACGTGGGATACCCCAATCGCAGAGTCTGCCGTCCGGGTCATTCATGTACGCCATAATCTGACCGCTGCTGCTGTTAGATTCGCTCCCGCTGTCGTCATCCAATTTGCCCTTGATGCTATCGAGTAAGCCGCAAATTGTTTCGCAGTCCTGTCCCGGAATAAGGCTTTGCTTTTGCCAAAAATCCCAATACCCGTTACTCTCATAGTTTTTTATGTGCAAAAATTTGTGTGCGGGAATGGTTACAAAATAAATTTTTACATCATCTGTAGATTTCATCATACCGATCTCCCCAAATCCGAAAAAGTAGCGGTCGAAAGGGTTTATTTTTGTACGAAGGGCGATAGGCATAGGCTTTTTTCGGTATTCACTTGGAGTTACACCATATGTTCCCTTGAAAGCTCTGGTAAAAGCTTCATGTGATGAAAAACCATAATCAAAAGCAATATCCAAAATGCTTTTTCCACTATCCCGAACCTCTTTTAGTGCAAAGGCTAATTTTCTTTGCCGCAGATAATCCCTAAATTGCATACCCGATATTTCTTTAAATTTTCTCGTAGTATGGAATTCGGAATAACCTAACTTGCGAGAAAGAAATCGTAGCGTTATTGCTTCTCCGTTACGATTTTTAATACACTCGTCAATTTCATCAACAATTATTTTGATTTGCTTGTGCCACTCATACATTCGTCTGTTCACCTCGTTTCAACCACTCTATAGTCATTATAGAATGGTTGAAATTGCATTGCTTGATTTTACTTGCTGAAAAGAGAGGATATATTTCATCCCCTAACTCGCCTAATATAAATTTTCAACATCAAAGGCCCTCCTTATTTGCCGAAAATCTTCGCAGCTTCCCGCATGTTATCGACGACCCCAACCTGGAAGGGGCAGCGGCTCTCGCACGCGCCGCACGCCACGCACTCGCTTGCCGTGTGGGGGAGGATCGCGTAGTGCTCCCGCACCGTCTCAGGGACACTGCCCTGGGCGCGGGCGAGGCTTAAAAACTTGGTGACGCTGGCCACATCGATGCCCACGGGGCAGGGGGCGCAATGGCCGCAGTACATGCAGTGGCCCACCCAGCTGATGTTGGGGAAAGCGGCCAGGGCGGAGGCGTAGTCCCGCGCCTCGTGGTCGGCGGTCTCGTAGGCCGCGCTCTCCTCAAGCTGCTCCACCGTCCGCGCGCCCGAGAGCACGGTGGCCACACCGGGGCGGGTGAGGGCGTAGTGCAGGCACTGGATGGGGGTCAGGGCCTTGCCGGCGGGGGAGAGGGTAGCGTCCAACAGGTCGCCGCCGCCGAAGGCCTTCATCACCGTAATGCCCACGCCCAGCCGCTGGCAGATCTCGTACAGGGCCTCCCGCTCGGGGTCCATGTTGACCAGGGACTTTTCATAGGCGTCGTCCGCCCAGAGCTTTTCCAGGTCTTCATCCGCGGGCTGGAGGTCGTAGCAGGGGTTGACGCTGAACATGAGCACGTCGATCAGCCCGCTCTCTGCCGCGGCCAGCCCCACCTGCGGGTTGTGGCTGGAGAGGCCGATGTGCCCGATTCTCCCGGCTGCTTTCAGCTCCCTGGCGTAGGCCATGATGGGGCCCGAGACGATGGTGTTCCAGTCTTCCAGCGCGTCGGAGTAGTGGATCATGCCCACATCGATGTAGTCGGTGTCCAGGCGGGAGAGGAGATCCTCGAAGCCCTCCTTTACCTCGGCTAGGTTCCGGGTGCGCTTGTACTGCCCGTTTTGCCAGACAGTACAGAGGTGGCCCTGGAGGATGAATTTCTCCCTCCGGCCCCGAAGGGCCTTACCCAGGCGGTCGCGCATCCCGGCGTCAGGGGTGTATAGGTCCATGTAGTTGACGCCCAGCCGCTCGGCGGCGTCGATAAGGGGGAGGGTATATACCCCGTCGTGTTCTACAAAGCCCTCGCACCCGATGCCGATCTCGCTTACCATCAGCCCGGTGCGGCCTAAGGGACGATACTCCATGGCGGATTCCTCGTTTCTTTGATGTGATACCTATAGGATAACACTTGGAGTGCACTCCAAGTCAAGAGGGAAATGAGGAAGACGGCAGGTTACAGCAATCCCCCCTACCGGGTTTGGCGGCAGGGGGGATGCGCTTATTCCACGGTCAGCTCACCGGACTTGCAGTCGATGGTGAGGGACGCGCCGGGAAGGACGGCGCCGGAGATGATTTTCCGGCCAATGAGGGTCTCCACATTGTGCTGCACGAAACGGCGCAGCGGGCGGGCACCGTAGACGGGGTCGTAGGCACTGTCCACAATGAAGTCCTTGGCCGCGGCGGTGAGGGCGACGGTGATCTGCTTGTCGCCCAGACGGCGGTTGAGGTCAGCCATCAGCAGATCGATGATGTGGGTGATGTTCTCCTTGGTGAGGGGTTTATAGAAGACAATCTCGTCCAGGCGGTTTAAAAACTCCGGGCGGAAGGACCGCTTGAGCATGGCCTCCACCTGCTCCTTGGCGGCGGGGGAAATCTCGCCGCTGGAGTCGATGCCGTCCAGCAGGAACTGGCTGCCCAGGTTGGAGGTGAGAATCAAGATGGTGTTCTTGAAGTCCACGGTACGGCCCTGGCTGTCGGTGATGCGCCCATCGTCCAGTACCTGGAGGAGGACGTTGAACACGTCGGGGTGGGCCTTCTCCACCTCGTCGAAGAGGACGACGCTGTAAGGCTTGCGCCGCACCGCCTCGGTGAGCTGGCCGCCCTCCTCATACCCCACGTAGCCGGGAGGGGCGCCAATCAGGCGGGAGACAGAGAATTTCTCCATATACTCGCTCATGTCGATGCGGACGAGGTTTTTCTCGCTGTCGAAGAGGGCCTCGGCCAGGGTCTTGGCAAGCTCGGTCTTGCCCACGCCGGTGGGGCCCAGGAAGAGGAAGGAGCCGATGGGCTTATTCGGGTCGGCGATGCCGGCCCGGCTGCGGAGGATGGCTTCGCTGACGAGGCGCACGGCCTCGTCCTGGCCGACCACCCGCTTGTGTAGGATGTCCTCAAGGTGGAGGAGCTTTTCCCGCTCCCCCTCCATGAGCCGGGCCACGGGGATGCCGGTCCACCGCTCGATGATGCGGGCAATCTCCTCGTCGGTTACCTTGTCCCGGAGGAGGGTGTTGGCGTGGGTCTCATGGGTCTTCTGCTCCTCGGCCTCGATGGCTTTCTGGAGCTCAGGGATTTTGCCGTACTGGAGCTGGGCGGCCTTCTCCAGGTCGTACTCCCGTTGGGCCTTCTCGAGCTCCGCGTTGGCGCGCTCCAGGTCCTCACGGAGTTTCTGCACCTTGCCGATGGCGCTTTTCTCATTCTCCCACTGGGCTTTCTTGGCCTTGAACTCCTCCCGCATGTTGGAGAGCTCCTTTTGGATCTCCGCCAGATGCTCCAGGGAGAGCTTGTCGGTCTCCTTTTTCAGGGCGGCCTCCTCGATCTCGTGCTGGATGATCTTGCGCTGGATAACGTCCAGCTCGGTGGGCATGGAGTCGATCTCGGTGCGGAGCATGGCGCATGCCTCATCGATGAGGTCGATGGCCTTGTCGGGGAGGAAACGGTCGGTGATGTAGCGGTTGGAGAGGGATGCGGCGGCGATGATGGCCGCGTCGGTGATCTTCACGCCGTGGTAGACCTCGTACCGCTCCTTGAGGCCGCGGAGGATGGCCACGGTGTCCTCCACCGAGGGCTCGTTCACCTGCACGGGCTGGAACCGCCGCTCCAGGGCGGCGTCCTTTTCGATATACTGGCGGTACTCGTTGAGGGTGGTAGCTCCGATACAGTGGAGCTCGCCCCGGGCCAGCAGAGGCTTTAAGAGGTTGCCCGCGTCCATGGCCCCCTCGGTCTTGCCCGCGCCCACAATGGTGTGCAGCTCGTCGATAAAGAGGAGGATGCGCCCCTCGCTCTTCTTCACCTCGCCCAGGACGGCCTTGAGCCGCTCTTCAAACTCTCCCCGGTACTTGGCCCCCGCGATGAGGGCGCCCATATCCAGGGCGAATATGGTCTTGTCCTTCAGGGAGGTGGGCACGTCGCCCTTAACGATGCGCTGGGCCAGGCCCTCGGCGATGGCGGTCTTGCCCACGCCGGGCTCACCGATGAGGACGGGGTTGTTCTTTGTTTTGCGGGAGAGGATGCGGATGACGTTTCTGATCTCGTCGTCCCGGCCGATGACCGGGTCCAGCTTGTTCTGCCGCGCACGTTCCACAAGGTCGGAGCCGTACTTCTTTAGGGCGTCGTAGGTGTCCTCCGGATTGTCGGAGGTCACCCGCTGGTTGCCCCGTACTGAAGAGAGAGCCTGCAAAATGCCCTCGCGTGTGATCTTGTAAGTCTGGAAGAGCGGCTTAAGGGAGGAGCCCGCAGTTTCCACCAAGGCGAGGAACAGGTGCTCCACCGAGACGTATTCGTCCTTCATGCTCCCGGCGGTCTTCTCCGCCTGGTTGAGGGCTTTGTCCACGTCCGCGGCGACGTAGACCTTGCCCTGCTCCCGGCCTGAGCCGGAGACCCGGGGCAGTTTCTCCACCTCGGCCTTGACGGCGGCGGTGAAGGAGGGAAGGGTGAGGCCCATTTTGGTGAGGAGCTGGGGAACCAGCCCGTCTTCAGCGGAGACCAGAGCGTACAGGAGATGGGTCTGCTCAATCTGCTGGTTCCCATGCTCCTGGGCGATGGCCTGGGCGTTCTGCACCGCCTCCAGCGCCTTCTGAGTAAATTGGTTCATGTTCATAGTCAAACACTCCTTTCAAAGGAAAAGACTTTTGTTTGACCTTAGTATAGGCTGCTTAGGAAAGAAAATCATGAACGGAATGTAAATTGTTAGCACTCATCACAAGAGAGTGCTAATCTGAGAAATGAAGGCACGCTTGGGTGCAGGCTCTGCGCGTCCAGCGCCGCTACCCTCACTATCTCGCCCGGCATACTCAGATCTCTCTCACCATTTCCATGATTTCCGGAAGGGACAGCTTTGGGCCGTTGTGCCAGTAGATATTCTCGCCGTCCGTCTGGGGGCGGAACAGCTCCCCATTCCGGCGCAGGCGCAAAAAGGCCGGATTATCCTGCTTGGATTTAAGGGAGAGCAGCAGAACCTGTCCGTTGCTGAAATGAATGTCCAGCAGGATGCCAAGCGTTCCCTCTCTGGGGTCGGTACAGGCCGCGACATAGCTAATTTTCGCCATCTTCTGTCACCTCCATGATACAGTGCTGTTTCCGCCTCTTGAAAGAATTTCAGCCGCTGATCGCGGCATCGAAACGGGCTAGCATGGCGGCTACCTCAGCCCTTGTGGCGATACCTGCAGGGTCAAGTATCCCGGCCCCCTTGCCCGTGATGATGCCCTTCTGCGTGGCCCAGATAAGGGCGGCTACCGCGTAATCCGAAGCCGAATCGCTGTCGGTAAAAGCGGTAAGGTCCCCTTTAACCTCGGGTGAGCCGGAGTAGCGCCAGAGGAGCAAGGCGAACTGCTGACGGGTAATGGGGTCGTCCGTTCCAAATACTCCTCCGCCGTAGCCGCCTAGGATCCCCTTTGTCGAGGCCCAGGTTATGGCGGCGGTATACCACATATCGGTCGAAAGGTCGGTGAAATCAGCTGAGCCGATTACCGCCGGACTTCCGGCCATACGGTAAACGGTGGTGGCAAGCATGGCCCGGGTAGCAGTGGCACCGGGGCCAAACAGCCCATCGGCCACGCCTTTCATAAGACCCTTTGAGAAGACGTATTCCACGTCGGAATAATACCAGTCACCGCTTTTTACGTCTGTAAAGGCCGTGAATTGCGGTTGTGTTAAAACGGCAAATACCGCCGGCACCCCGGTCGTCAGGGTGATATACCCCTCTGAGCTGCTTACAGCCTCAAGGGCGGTATTTGACGCGCCGTTTGCTATGGTAAGAACCTTGAATTTCTGCCCGGAATACTCGGCTCCAACAAAAAGGGTTACGCCTGCTTGTGCTTCAAAGGCAGTGACCGCTTCGGGGAAAACCTCGTTTGTGTAGACGAGGGCCTTCAGCTCCAAGCATTTGACGATATGTGAGCTGCCTATTTCATTCTCCTGGAGACCCTCAGACGAATAGGAGGTAAGCGCAAGGTATAGCTGCTCATTATCACCGAGGCCTGCAGAAAATGTTTCCCATGGCAGAGATATAGAGCCGTTGGAGTTAGAAATTACAACGTCCGTCTTTGCCTTGGCTATGCGGGAGGCGGCCTTTCCGGAAAGCGATACGCCATTGTCGCCGGAAGCTCTCAGAGATATGTTGTCCCCGAGTCCCAATATCATCTCCGATATGTCATCATCGCTATAAGAGACGGTTCCTGGCGGGAGCCTTTCGAGTATGGTCTCATCCTTTGCCGCGCTGGCACCTCCGCCCCCTGTCGCGCCGCCGCCGCCGCCACCGCCATTCCCCGCACTGTCGCTGATGGTAAGGGCAAAGGTTTTGTCCTTTCCGGCACTGAATCGAAAGTTTAAGCTTTTTATGCCGGTTGAGAGACTGTTGATAAAGCTGCGGCTTATGGTGACCGTGATGGAATCGACCAAGTCGTCACCATCGCTGTCTGTGGGAGCGGTGGTATAGCTGCTTTGGCTGACAGGGCTTTCGTTATAGTAAAGTCCTGTAAAGGAATTGCCGTAGAGGGTTGCTACAACGCTGATTCCACCTGAGTCTGTGTACAGGTCATATGAGCCGGAGACGGGGTCAATGACAGAGTTACTTGTATTACGGCCGACGGTTACGGTTACGGTAACGGCGTCTTTTGACTCGAACATGTCATTTTTGGCCTTGAGAAGGATCGTGACTGCTCTGCCCTCGTAATCGCTGCTGGGGCCCTTGGTGCTGTCGGGAGTGTAAGTCAGGATAGTGCCCTCGATTTTTACCTCTCCCGCACCGTCAGAGGAAACGATCTGATAGGAGGTCTCTTGTTCAAACCATGTGCTTATATTTGCGGTGTACACATTGGCTGCCTTGAGTCCGTCAAGAGAGGGAAGAAGCGCGGTTCCGCTCTGGGAGGCCGAGCCTTCAGTCATAGAGGGAACATCATAGGCCGAATGGGTGATATTCAGATCATAGACGGTTTGAGAGGGGAGAGTGGGAAGCACGATACTCCAGAAAGAACCATCCTCTCTGATTTTGCTGATGGCAGGAGTGATAGGATAGGACAGCGTCACGGCGATACCGTCGGAGGTCAGGTTAGCAAGGCTGTCTATAGCCGAGGAAGGCAGGGTGATGGTATAGGTGGAGGGAACGTCCTGAGACGGCACGGCCTCATAACCCAAAACTTTGAGAGAGGTAATTTCGGCCGAGGTAAGTTCGGACCATTTGGCGTAGTATTTGATGTCCTCGATATAGTAGGATACCGTTTTGTCCGATACCGAGCTGCGGACTGTGCCCAAGGCCCCAAGGGGAAGGGCAGTTACGGCCTCTCCGCTGTAGTCCCCTGTTTCGTACCAGCCTTCGAAGTCGTATCCGCTGCGTGTGGGCGTAGGGAGAGTAAGGTCTTCATCCCTGCCCAGGGTATATGTCGCAGCGCTGCCGGCCGGCAGCTGGGCGGGAGCATCAACGCTGCCGCAAAGCTGGTAATCTATACCGTACTCGGTTTCGGTCAGGGCAGTCAAGAGGGCCTCGGCGTCAAGGATGCCGTAACCATAACTTGAATCCCAGCCCGATGTGCCGAGATCGCTTGAGGTGACGGCAAGGAGGGATTCAAAGTCGTCATGATCGAGTTCACTGTTAATGCTTTTTGTTATGGCGGCCAGCGCGGCCACTACGGGAGACGCATAGGAAGTTCCGCTGGAGGTTATGTAAGAATCCTCCGGGCTGCTGTAAAGAGTCCCGTCGGCGTTGGGGTAAACAGACGCGCCGAGAACGAAACCGCCGGGGGCGGTGACACTTATGCTTGCGTTATACTGCGAAAAGCTTGAGCGTGTAAGGGAAACACCCGACTGGCTGACGCTTCCAACGCCGATGACATGCTCGCAGGCGGCGGGGTAGAAGAGGGAAGATGTGCCGTCGTTTCCGGCAGCCGCCACAACGATTACTCCCTTGTCGCCGGCGTAGTTTATGGCGTCCTGCAGAGTTGATATGTTTGTGCTGCTTTTTGCGCCCAGGCTCATATTTATTACATCCGCGCCGTTGTCGGCGGCATAACGGATAGCCGAGGCCACCAACGCGGCGCTGCCGCTATTCGAGTCGTATTTGTTGTCGTAGGGGAAGACATCAGAGCCCGAATATGAGATGCAGCGAAGAATCATGAGCTCTGCACCGTCGGCGATTCCGGCCATTCCCTTCCCGTTGTCGGTTAGAGCGGCAATCTGGCTTGTGACAAAGGTGCCGTGGCCTACAGCCCGCTGGTCGCGGTAGTAGCAGGCCGAGCGCTCGTCTTCATCAGCCGTGCCGAGGAAGTTCTTACTGTATTCCGAGATGTTGGAGCCTTCAAACTCTTCGTGGCCGTGGTATGTTCCGGTCTCGTCATACCAGGCATAGAGCCCGGAGTCTATGATAGCAATTGTGACGCCGTTTCCATCAAAACCGCCGCCATAAAGGCTGAGGTATTTGATCGCGTCCAGTGTCCACTGGCCGTGATACTGCGGGTCGTTGGGATAGCTCTCCGAGCCATCGTCAAGAGGTTCAAGAATATAGTTGGGTTCGACATACTCCACCAGGCCGCTGTCAATTAGACTCTTGATAGAGTCGAGGTCATCGGTCAGATAGAGATCATCGGAATAGGGGACAGGCTCAAGGCAATCATTGGCCAGCGCCGAAAGAGAGGAACGGCGCGGAGTTTCGCTGAGCTTTACGATATATCCGTCATACTGGGCGTCCGATGCCTGGGCGGCCAGACCGAAAGCCGTCAGGGCGGAGATTGTGATTGCCGCTATGATCGCGGCGATGATTTTGCGTGCGTGCATTATAATCCCTCCAAGAGGGTGCGGGCCGCAATACCGCGGCCCGCACCTGCTCAGATTTTCTTTGCCGGGGACAGGGGGTACGTTACTTCAGGAGGCGGCGAATGATCCTCACGAACACCGTGGCCACCTCTGCGCGGGTTGCTTTTTTGTTGGGGACGAGCTTGCCCTCACTGGTTCCGGTAATGATCTCGGAGGCAGTCGCCCACTCAAAGGCCGTCGCAGCATAAGAAGGCACATCGTCCACATCGGCGTAATCGTCCAGACGCGCGGTTTCCGAGGCACTGAAACCGGATGCGTTCAGGGCTCGGTAGAGCATGGAAACCATCTCGGAGCGGCTTACGGCTCCGTCAGGGGAGAAACGGTTCTGGCTGACGCCGTTGACAATGCCGTTTTCATATGCCCATTTGACGGCGTCCATGTACCACGCCCCATCGGACACATCATCGAAAGGCAAATCGCCGCTCGCGTCGGGCTGGCCCATCATTCTGTACAAAACTGTCACAAGCATGGCCCGGGTCATGGTGCCATCCGGGGCAAACTGATCGTCACTTACTCCGTTGAAGAGCTCATGGCTGGCCGCGAACAAGATACTTTCTTCGGCCCAATGGTTTGCCGTATCGCCGAAGGAGACACTGCTGCGAGCTACACGATAGCCGCCCGCACCCATATATACATAGGCGATCTTTCCGTTTTCCACCACCGAGGCCGGGACCACCCTGGTATTCCCCTCAGAATCGGTGTATGTCACCACGTTGCCCTCACCAGCTGTAAAGCCGTTTATGATGGACGAGACCTCGTGGTTGTCTTTCAGCGTACCCGCCGGTATGACCACATGCCTGTCGCCGATGATGAGGTGGGTCTCCAGTGTCTTGTTGGCGCTTAGGATCTGCTGCCTCTCGCTGGGGAGAAGGGTCGAACCGATGCGGATCTTATAGGTGACCTTGCCGTCTTCGTAGATGATACCGTTTTTAATGATGGCGCCTTGACTTGCGCCGGGCTCCATGCCGACGTACGCGCTCGTGTAGGAGACTGCATCGTAGCTGTCCGGGTGGGTAGAGTAGACCTTCTCCACCTGGTCTGCCAGCGTGCTGAGCTTCATGTTGTAGGCGGAGGCGGCGTCATAAAGGGCTGCTTGGGCGATGGCCGAGAAATGGGCCTTGAGGACGCTGGTATAGGCCTCATAGGCTGTTTTCTTAGCCTCCTTATCGGTGGCGCTGAGCCAGACGTCAAGGGCTGCGGTAACCGACGTGTCGCTGTTGATGGCCGCCAGATAAGCCTGGTAGTCCTCCGCCTTCTGGGAGGTCTGATAGGTCAGGTAGAGTGCATGTGCCGCATTGGCCTGCGCCGCGACCGCCTCTTCCAATGCCGCTGTGACGGCGGCGTCATAAGCCTTTCTGAGGGTATCAAGATCGGTGATGCCGCCGCTTGCATCGTAGAGATTGGTGTTGACGTCATAGCCGTCCCGGAGGTCGGGGTCGTAGACGGCGCGAACGAATACCTGATACCAACCGCTTCCAAGGGCGTTAAAGCTGGAGACCTGATGAGCATCAGCCAAATCGTCGGCAAACTGCCACTCAAGGTCAAGGCTCGCTATGTCTGCCATGCTGCCCGCATAGTCCACAGCCGTCTCTTTGCTCTTGATGGGAAGGATGGCGAACTGGTAGTGGACGGTTTCTCCTCCGTCATAGGCGCTTCCCCCCGCTGCCGTGACGATGATCCTGCCGTCGTTTGCGGACTGGGAGGTGTTTCTGGGAACCGCCTTGAGGGATGTGCTTATGCCCAATCCTACATAAATGCGTAGGGCGTCGCCTGTCAGCATGCTGTCCCAGAGGGACTGATCCTTCGTGTATTCGTCGGCGGAGCGCGCCAGAAGGGCCTTGGCTTTGTCGTCATAGGCCTTCTCCGCGGCTTCAAGGGTCGCGCTCGCCTGCGAGAGCTGGTGTGCGAACTGTGCGGACTGATAGCTGAGGCAATAATCGTAGACCGCCGTCTCATAGGCTGCCCGGGCTGCGCTCTTCGCGTTGTCATCCGTAGCTGCCAGCCAGGCCGTACGCAGGTCGGCAAGCTGAGCCTTCTGCTCCTCAGACGCGCCGGTAATGGCGTCACGCCAGGCCGTCCTGGCAGCGTCCTCGGCTGCCAAGGCGGACTGCCAGGCGCTGTATGCCTGATCTACCTGTTCCGGGGTGACGCTTGCGTCGCCCTTCGCCAGCCTGGCGCTCAAATCGTCATAGGCAGTCTTGAGGCTTGCCGTGCTCTCCGAGGCATCCCTCCACGCGGAGCTGGCCGTGGCGATGGTTTCTTCCAGAGCGTTTGCGGCAATCTTCAGGTCGGACTGTACCTGTCTGAGCGCCTTTAGGGCGTCGTTTTCAGTGGCTCCGAGGGTGTTGAGCTCGGCCATCAGGACTTTTTCGTCGGAGCCGCCGGCGGAGAAGGCCCGAATGGCAACCTGATACCAGCCGGAGGCAAGGCCTGACAAGGCGGCGTCACTGAAGGTTTCGCTGTCCCAGTCGGCAAGCTGCCAGTTGACACCGTTTGCCTTAAAATCTTCAGCCGTGCGTGCCTTATAGACTGTGTTCGTGGTTGTGCTGTTGGCCGTATCGACCTCAAGGGGGAGGACGGCGAACTCATATGTTTCGGTATCGCCCTTGTCGGCGGAGACGTAGACTTCTCCGTCAGACGCTGAGGCCGAGGAGGCAAGGCGGGAGGAGAGACTGACGTTGTCGATGGAGTTATCCGAAAGTGTGATCTCCTGATATGCCATCGTTGAATAGGACTTGGGATTTCGTGCGTCACGGATTATGACGACGTATTTTCCTTCGCCGTTTTTAGGGGCGCTTAAGTTGGACCATGTGTGAGAGGCGCTGTGGCTAAAGCTTTCCCACACGAGGCCCGCGTCAGTAAGCCAGCTGTCGGAGCCATCCGTGAGCGAGCTGTCTCCGGGAAGAGCTTTTCCGGAGTACTGGGATTCGCTCATGACAATGGCCTCGTACTCACCGCGGTAATCGCCGAGGGAAACGGCACTCTGCTTGGAAGAATCGGTATAGTGTCCGCCAGATATCTTTGAAAAGTCCACTATGATCGCTCCGTAGGTCGATATGCCGCTCTGTGGCTGTGACCACGGATTGCTGTACGTGATGGCTCCGCCCGTTTCGATATCGACCGGAACCTTAAGGTTTACTGTCTTGATATTATAGATGCCCTTTGTGTCGGTTACGCGGAAGGTGTACTCGCCTCCGTAGCAGACGGTGTTCTTGCCCGAGTATGTCGAGGCCTGTGAGCCCATTTGGGTGGAGAGGCTTATGCCGTTGATTGTTATAGAACTGAGCTTGGCGGTGGACTCTTCACTTTTGGATGCCGTCCACTCAAGGTCATAGCCGTTAGGAGAGGTGAGCTTTTTCTCGGTAACGTTGATTTCGGGCATATCCTCGAAACATTCGATATAGAAGATAGCCGCGCTCCATGTGCCATAGGAATCGTTGCTGTCGGACTTGACCATGTAGTAGCCATTCTCCGTTACCTCGGCTGACTCCATGGCGTCGAAGGAGGCGGAGTCTTTATCATAGCTTTGGTAGCTGAGGACCGCGCCCGTATCTGTAGTGGCCGAGAGCATGATCTTGTTGCCCGTAGTTTTGTCTTCGGGCGTCATTACGATTGTCTCGCCGCCTGCGAACAGATCCTTGGGGGCTGAACCGTCATTAAAGGTCTTGACGGCGGTGGCGCTGAGAGAGGGCTTCTGTCCGTATTCAGGAGCCTGCGGCGCCGAGGCTGTGAACCAGTCGACTGTGACGGGGCGGGAGGTGGTGTTGCCGTTTGTGTCGGTTGCCGAAACAGAGAAACTTGAGTTGTCGGTCACCTCAAAGGTGTAGCTCCACATGCCTTGGGAATGCTTTGCTATGCTGGCATCGGGGAGCTTTGAGCCGTTGAAGGAGAGGCTCTGCAGACCGCTTTCATCTATGGCATAAACCGTAAACGTCAGCTTTTCGCCGCTCTCGACCGAGGCTTGGGTGGGGAAGCTGCGGGTCCAGTAGATGCCCGGTGCCTGCAGATCGTCGCTTGGTGGAGTATAGTCTGGAGAGTATCCCAGCTTGAGCGTATCAAAGTAAGCCGATGTGCCCGTTACCTTGACCGTGACGATGTGTGAAACGCTTGTATCGTTTCCAAAATCGATCACTGTCGTTGTAGGAGGAGCCGTCGCTCCGCTATTTGAAACCGTAAAGGTTCCGGGGAACTTATTGCTTGTAACCGCAGCCGAGCCGATCATGTTAAAGGATATCGTGCTGGCCTTGGTTTCGAAGGTGAAGTAGGCGCCCGTTTCGCCGATGGCGACGTTCCCGAGGTAGGGGACTGCCAGTTGGTCTGTCCAGCTCGAGAGCTCCTGGAACTTCCAGCTCTGGCCCGTCTGGTTCTCGTTATATGCAGTGCCGTTATTGTTGTAGAAGGTGAACTGGGCGTCGTCGTTATAGATATTTGTTCCGTCGCTGGCTTCGGCTACCCTGTATGTGATCGGGTAGGTAGTGTTGGTAACGCTGTCGATCACGTGGATCACGCCGGTGCCGAGGGTGTTGCCGACGATAACGATAGCTCCCGTTGCCGTGGAAGCGACGTTGTCGCTGTCGGCGTCGGCAAGATAGTAAAGGGTGCTGAGCTCATCATTTCCGTCCTCGACCTCGACAACGCTTATTTCGGGGGCTTTGCCTGTCGTCGTGCGTATGCTGGCAGGCAGGCGGTGGGTGCTGCCGAGGGCCAGGGTGATTTTGGGAGAGGCCGAGACGAAGGTTGCCTGCTCGATCTGTCCTGTCACCTCGTTGTTGGAGGAGTAGTACTCGTCGCTGTGGTCGGAGGAGTACAGACCTGTGGATGCGTCGTAGTTTGCGCCGCTTGTGCTTGAGAAGACCTTTACCCTTATGTCAAGACTTCCTGTTACATTGCCCTTGAAGCAGTTGGGCGATACGTTGACAGTGCCCTTGATGCTGCGGCAGTAGTTGGAGATTATGTCCTGCGTGTTGTCCGCAAGAGCGATCTGGTATGCGGCATGTGCTGCAGCGTAGGTCTGGTAAGCCGCAAGCGTGTAGTAACTGCTGTTGTCGGAGCAGACGACCCATTTGGTTTGCTGTGAGGCTGAAAGGGTGTTATAGGCCGACTTGGTGATGATATACTCGGCCATGCGGGCTGCGTCGGCCGCGGCTTTGGCTACACTGTAGCTTGCGTAGCTGCTGTTGTAATAGTATTGCGAGGCGCTGTCATAGCTCCAGCCCTTGACTGCCTCCTGTCCCGCCGTATAGGCGGCGTAGGCGGAAATATGATAGAGCTTGTTGTACCAATATGTCACGTTGTTATATGTGCCCTTCTCCCAACCTGATACTTCCGTCGTGCTGTAGTACTTGCCGAGAATGGCGTTGTACTTTGCGGCGGTAATGTAGTAATCGTCGGTATAGAAGGACGGGTCTGTACCGAGGTAGATGATGCCGCGGCTGAGATCATTTGTTCCGAGGGTATCAAGGCTGTCGGTAATCAGCTTCTGCTGCGAAACGTAGATCTCGCTGTCGGTGAGATCAAGGGGCGAGTAAACGGCATTGCCGTCTCCGTCGTAGCTGCTTGCGTAAGAGAGCTGGACGAAGACCTCTTCGGCCTTTTTACTGCCTCTGTTTGTTGCGTCAAAGGAAAGGCTGACTTTGGCGTCGCCGTCATCCTCAACGCCTGAAATGGAGGACTTAAACTGCTCAATGCCCATCTCGGGCTTGTCATCGATATCGAAGGTATATCTAATATTGCTGTCTGAGGAGGAATCATAGCTGTAGGCCCCGCTCACATAACTTGAATCCTCGGAAAGGGTGATATAGAAGTAATCTCCCGTGCCGAGGCTCGAGGCCAGCGGCTTGCAGGGGCTGTCGGTCGTCGAGAGGCTGACTGTCTGACCCGCGCCTATGTTCTGAGAAACGGTCCACTCAGCCATTACGGCGTCGTGTACGCCGTCCGCGTCATAGAGCCTGAGCTGCACCTTGGTGGGGTTTGATTGCGAACCCCTTATCGCCGCGTCGCCGACGTTCTTGAAGCTGACGATAGCGTGGAGCCGCGAGTTGACCGTGAACTCGTGATAGGAGAATCTGATGGAAGAGCTGCCGACCTGTTGGTTGCCCTTGCCGTAGCTGATTGCATAGATGCCGAGGTTACCCGGCACGACCGTACCGTTGGCACTGCGCTGGGGGGCGATAACGGTTTTGGAGGCATCCAGCGAAGACTCATACTCGGCAAGCCGCTGCTGAAGGCCCTGAGTGAGGATAAGGAGCTCTGAGGAATCGGCGGAACCCGAGCCTGTGTCAGCTCCGAGAAGCTCAGCCTGTTCCTCAAGGGCGTAGAGCTCGGCCTTGGAGTATCCCTCAGCAAGTGATTCAAGGGAACCCGAGTCTGTGGGCAGGCCAAGGGCCGAAACCACGTCCGCATAGGCCGACGCTGCCGAATCGGCTGTAACGGTCGCCGTGCCGTCGTCTCCGAGCGTTGAGAGGCCGCCGGCCTCTGCCTTTCCGCCTTCGCTTCTTCCGAGCGCGATCTGAAGGTTGGAGAAGGTGAACTGGGTCATGCCGCCGCCGAGAGTTTCGTTAAAGTACGCCCCTTCGGTGGTCTTGGCATCCCAAGCCTCGGCCACTGAGTGCTCGTATACGTCCATATAATTCATGGCCAGCATGACGCCGTCGCTCCACGTGCCGTTTTCGGGATCCCAGTAGGCGATGTAGATAGCGTTGTTCACCGAGTTGGGAACAGAGCCTGTGTATACGGCGGCGATATTGTCGTCGCCGTCGACACCTATGACGACCTCGCTCTTGCCCGAGCTGAGGTTTTCGGCGCTGCCTTCTTCAAGTGCGTCTCCGTAAAATTTTTCATAGGTGAAGAAGGGATAGATGGTTCCCGTCTTCCGGGCGGGGTCGGTGATCGAAAGAAGACTGTCCTGATCTATTACATATGTGTTGCCGTTCATTTCGAAGAGCAGGAAGGTTTCTGTAGGTGCGGAGCCGAAGGGTTCGAAGTCCTCGGATGTCCCCGTAAGCTTATCTCCGAGGGCACCGCTTAGGAAACTGAGGTTTGACATGTAGGGATCGATGTAGGACTTCGTTTTGCTGAGGGTGCTGTCATATACGCCATCTTTTGCGCCGTCCTGTTCATAATTGACCACGGTGCGCAGCAGGTAGGGGTCGCCCCAGACGATCTTTTCGGCAGGGGTGCCGGGAGCTAAATCGTCGTTTGCTTCGATTGCGAAGGAGCGCAGGTAAAGGCGGGAGATCGAGCTCATATCGGTATAGTCGTCGCCCGTCTTTTCGAACCTGTCCTGCTGGGTAATATAGGCGAGGTAATATTTGCCGCTTATCTTCGTTATCTGCAGGTTTGTCAGGATTTCATTTGTCTGCTCAAGGGCGCCTCCGTTGCCGTCTTCCTGATGCTTACTGACGTACATAACGCCGTTTGCATAGGCGGTGCCGTCGGGAGCCGTGACCGTCAGGCGGCTGTTGCCGCCGTAAACCGACAGGAGGGACTGCTGATAGGCCATGCGGTATGTCTTGGTGGCCGCGATGTACGACTGTGACATGGAAGTCCCGTCAGTTCCGTCCGCCGTCAGGACCTTATCAAGATAAGCTCCGTATACCTGGAGCTGCGTTTCAAGGTAGCTTTCGCTGTAGGGGACCGACTGCGCGTAGACAGCGGCGGCGTCTACGGCCTGCGGCACGAAGTAGTATGTGTCCGGGCCGGTTGCACTGACGGCTTCGGGCGTGGAGAAGCCGGTGGCGGCAGCATCGTCGGTATCGAACACGGCGTGACGTACGACCGTGTTGCGGGAGGCGAGGACTACCTGGTTTTGAACGTCGCCGGAGGCAAAGTAGTTGTACCACTTATAGTACAGCACCCACTCGTTATAGCTGCCCATAGCCTCAAGATATGCCCGATAGGCGTCGTATTTAGCCTGAGCGGTTTCATAAGCCTGCTTTGCCGCGGCTAAATCGGCGTATATGGAGGGGAAGTAATAGGTGGTGTCTCCATCCAGCTCACTACTCCAGCCGTAAGCAAATGTTGTTGTGTAATAATCAGCTTCGATAGGCTCACTGCCGGGATCGCTCACATCGGCAAGCGAGATGGAGCCATAATTGGAGGCCGTCATCGTCTGGCCGTTGATAACCAGCATGGTGCCGCTTGCGGTAAACGTTCCGGCAGTTGCGAGGTAAATTCCTCCGTCGGGCTTGCCGATGGTAAGGTAATTGTCCTTAGTCATCTCGGCTTCGCCGGAGGTGTAGACCGAGCCGTCCGGTTTGACGGGGGCCGCCATTTTGTTTTTGTAGCTGACCCAGATAACATGAATCTTGTCGCCCTCAGCCCATGTGTAGAAGTCGAGGTCCCCCGCGTCGTCATCGTCTACGGAGATGGCTTTTTCCGAGGCGGTGCTTTTGCCTAGTATGGGGTTTACAAGGCCGTAGGCGTCGTCGGTTTCCTTTAACCTTGAGAGCATGAGCCGGGTGTTGTCGATGGCCGCAACGCCGTCGCCGCCCCGTGTGCCGGTGTATACAACGTAGTTCTCGTGGCCCACTGTGACGATGCGGTAATCATAACCGGTAACCACGTTATCAAGGAGCTTAAAGGCGTTTACGCTGGAGCCGTAGCCCGATACCTGGAAGGCGTCGGTATTTGAGTCATAAGCCAGGTCGTCCACGTCGCCGTCTTGATAGGTAACGTTGTTGCCGTAGACCCGGGCGAGCATCTTACTGGGAGGCGTGATATAGACGTTTATCTTGCCGCTGCTGTCATAGTCCTGTGTACCAAGGTCTGAGTCGCCGCCGAACATGCCCCCGAGAGCCGACCAGCCGTGGGTCCACTTATCGTCCTCGCCGTCATAATTGAGATGGTATTCGATGAGGTCCATCTCATAGTTGAAGAAGAGGAATACGATGCGGAAACCGAGGCCTGCCGCAAGGGAGAACTCGTCGAAACTGGCTGCCGAGTAGCTGCCGCCGCCATTGTGAGCTCCAAGGGTGAAAGCTATACCGAGGCTGGCCTTGGCGTAAATCTCAACCTTGGCGATCTCGATGCCTATGCCTATGCCGAGCTCTATGGTGCCCTCTATCTCGAAGTGGAAACCGGACCAGTAAAGCTCCTGATCGACTCCCTTTATTAAGGCGATATAGGTGATGGTGGCCTGGGCGTTGCTGCCGGTCTTTCCGTCGTCCATGACAGTAAGAACGACTACGACGGGCTTGGCGAGAGTGAACTGATCCTGCCCCTTGAGTACGATCTCGGTCTCTCCCTTGCCGTCGGAGCTTATGTAGCCGGCGCTGAAACCGGAGAGGGTACTGCCGAGTGTCTCGCCCGCGTCGTATTTACCGTTGTTGTTGGAGTCGGTAAACTCGTAGCACTCCATATACAGCTTGCCGCTGAAGGTTATATTGAACGCCTTCTGCGTGCTTGTGAAGAAGTATTGCCTGCTTTGGCTTGAGGAAGGAGTTTCATACAGCTTTACTTCTTTATTCTGCAGGATAACGTCTCCTATAATCGGGGTGCGGTTCTGGCCAAGGCCTGTGCTTATGGAGCCCTCGGCTCCGAACTGGGCGTAGACATAGAATATCGGGGCGGGGGTGAAGCGGTACTGGAGCCTGACCTCAATGCCTACCGTGGCAGCGAGCGCCGCTTCGGAGAACTTATACTTGTTGTCAAGAGGATTGTATTTAAGCGTGATTGCGAGGCTGACGTTGACCGTGAACTCAATCGACTTGGATTTGAGCTTGTCGGAGTCAAAGTCTTCGCCCACAAGCTTTTTAAGAGCGTCCTTCTTGGTGGCATTGGGATCTTTGACGGCGTTTTTGAATTCCTTGAGCTTTGATATGGTCTCCTTGGCGTCGTCAAAGGTGTTGGACGCCGATCCCGTAGCGCCGCCGTTGTCCTTTCCATAGACGGGTATGCCGACGGAGAAGGTGATCTCGTAGCCGTCTATCTCCACAGACAGCATGCTGAGCATTTCAGAGTTGAAGGAGAAAAGCTCGGAGTCGACGTCGGCAGAGAACTCGTTGTATGATCCCTCGCCGCCGCTGTCGGCGCTGGATTCGGAGCCGCTTGCCCCGCTCTGCTGGAGATAAGAGGAGTCGGGGAAGGAGCCGACAGTTCCGTGGGTGATGGTCTCGGTGGTAGATGTGGCGGCGTCAAGGGTGCCGAGGCCGTCAAGGATACCGCCTGTCGTCTTTGCCTGCTCGTTGATGACGAGGGCAAAGGTGTCGTTGCTGCCGAAAGCACCGAGGTAATTATTGAGGGCATCCGATCCGGCTGTGCCGGCACGGGTCTCGGTCGTATAGGAACCCAGGCCGCTTGTTTCATAGTCGCCCTTCGTGGCGTCAGTTGGAGCCGTCTTTGTCCATGTTTCGTCTGTCTTGAGGTACCATGTGGCAAGATCAGAGGTTATGGGTATGCGGCTGCCCGCCAGGGAGTTTGCTATGTATATGGCCTGAGGGCGATCGAACTTATAGAGCAGGTTGCCCTTATAATTCGGCGTCCAGCTGTATACGGCGTTGCCGAGATTACTGGGAGCTGTTGAGCTGTAATAATAAGCAAGCCCGTCCTTGAGCATGTACTTAACGCCGTCCTTGGTGTATTCGCCGTTCTTCTGCGATGTTCCAAGAGCGGAGGAGGTTACGGCCTTGGCGGGGCGAGTGTCGCCGCCGAGGGGAACATCGACATATGAATATACCGAGGCGGCGGAGGTGTACTTATAGTGGTTGTCGGCGGTATGGCCTGTTTCTTCCGCCTGTGTCGAGCCTTCGCGCAGTATCTTTGATTCTCCGCTTATAATCGTGCGGTACTGCTTTTGCTCGGTCGTCAGGGACTCGTAGACCGTCGAGTCGGTAATGTCGGTAATGAGGTTCGGCATTACCTGCATGCGCTCGGTATCGCTGTGGCCCTGAGGTATTACGAGGCATACGGGGTTAGCCGTATAGTAGGGGCGCATGAAGTACTGGTGAGAGGTTCCGTCGTCATCTACAACGGGTTGGAACTTCGTCTCTTCGTAATCGCCGTCGTCTAGATACGCGACGAACGTGTCGGAGCCTTCGGTTACGAATACGCCCGCGGCTTCGTCGAAATAGCCGTCGATCCTTCCGTCGCCGTCGCCGTCATAATAAACCGCCGTGGAGTCGATGGTGGCCTTCATGGGCCGTTCGGCAGTCAGGAACTCCTCTTCATAGAAATAGAAGGTGAGGTCCTTGGGGGTGAGGTGCTTTGTCTCGAGCCAAATTGTCTCGTTTCCGGCGTATGCCTTGCCGTTGAGGAGGATGATGTCCTTATCGGAGAGGTTAAAGTTTATATATTGGATGTTGGACACCAGATCAGTTGTTGCAACGCCTGTTGTTGAGCTAAAACCAGAAATAGAGATATTCGTCGATGAAATGGCGTTGGTGCTGAAGATACTGCCGCTCTTGGGCGTATAGCCCACGGTGATCATCCCGTTTTTCGTGTTTTTTGATTTTAGCAGATTATAGGCAGCGGTATAGGCTTTTGAGGTGCCGCCCGCGGGATTACCGGAGGCATCGACCTCAGAAGAGGTGGTGACGTCTATCTTGATGTTCTGCTTGCGGTCAAGAACCAGCCTGAAGGTATAGGTTCCGTCGGGGGGCAGTATGAGATTGTTAAATGTGGCCTTGTTGCCGCTGACGGTGCCGGTAGCCACTGTGCTGCCGCTTGCGTTGACTATATAGGCGGAATAGGGCGCAAGATGGGTGCTGCCAAGAGTGATGGCTACGGTTGAGCCCTCGTAGAGCTTTCCGTAGAGGGTACCGCCTTCTGTTATTTCTATGCTTTGGATTATGCCGCTATAATTGCTGCTTGTGTATTTGGCGACATTCGCAATGTCGGAATCGTTGGCTGTGTAGAGGTTGAGATAAAAATCATTGTTAAAGGGGCGGCGGGTCAGCCTAACACTGGCCTTGGCGGATATATTTCCATCCGAATTGCAGGAGTCCTTCTTGGCCACGCCAAGGAGGAGGTTATCAGAGGTGTCGGTATAACCCCAGCTGTCGCTTACATAGAAGGGATCATAATATGAAAGATTGATCTTCCAGCCCCCCGAGAACTTAGGCGAGCAGTCCCAATTTCCAAGAGTGCTGCCTCCCGACCTTCTACGGAAATATGTATAGGCATACTCCTCGTCGCCGTGCCAGAACCTGTCCCAGCCGCTGGCAAACTTCGCGCCGCCATAGACGGGAGCATACAGCTCCTTATAGAGCTGGCCCATATTGGGGATATCCTTTGTTGTTGAGCCGCCGCCGCTGGAGCTAAGGCTCATTTCTAAGGCGGTGGTGCTTGACCAGCCGCCGCCGCTGAAAGATATTTTTCCATAGGAGAACAGCAGCGGATCGAGCTCGCCGCCTGAGCCGGAGCCCCAGTCGACTGTGCAGGTCCCGCTTTCGTCGGAAAGCGCATCTAGGCGGCCTGAGGATGTGATTTGAGAGCCGGTTATTGTGCCGGAGCTAACGGAAGCGCCCGAGGATTCCTCCACCGCCGAAGAAACGTCGACGGCCTCGGTATCGTAAAGGGAGCTTGCGAGGTTGAGGTTCATCGCCGTATTTGTGTTATAAAGCCCGACCGTGCATATGTCGGAGGTTATGGAGGAATTGTCGTCGCCCAGAAGATTGCTCAGGCGGACCGTAAACTCCTTTTCCTTAGGATTTTCCGTTTTATCGTTTACAAGCTCGATTTCTATAGTCTGTTCGGTCTGGTCGCCATAGAAGTAGAGGGTGCCGGAGTTGCTGACATAATCGACGCCCGCCTTGGCTTCGCCATCCTCCAGAGCCCAGTCGACGCTGATTGCCTTGGTGATGTTGCCTGTGCGCCTGACTGTCAGAACAGCTTTGCTCTCAGATTTGTCAAAGGAGACGTTTTTAACCTCAAAACCCACCTGAGAGGGCTCGGAGGAGTCGTCGTTGTCGGCTAGGCGTAGCATAAGAGTGTTGAGGGATGTGAGGACATCGCCCCCTATGCAGTCGGTAATGGTCACGGCGGCATACTTATCAAGCTCGGCCACGGAGTCATCCTGAGCTGAGATCAGGATATCCTTCTTATACTCGCCGTCGGCGAAACATACCTCGAAGTACCATCCGTCGTATTTGCTGTCCCCTCCGCTGAGCTCAAGCTCGGTGTAGGTAGGGGCGGGATTGAGCTCGATGTCCGCGGGAGCTTCGGGAAGCTCCTCCGCTTCCGGCTTTTCGTAGGAAACGCCCTTGTAGGAGGCTGTGCAGTAGCGTGTCCCGCCGATTGTGAAAACGCAGCGGAAATCGTATGTATCAAGCTCACCCTCGCCAACGGGCAGTTCCGCCCCGTCGGCCGAAATGACCTTTACCCAGTCACCCCCCTGAAGGGTGTACCACTGGTAACTTTCAAGTTCATCCGCCGCATCGAGAGAAAGAATCGTGCAGGCCTTTCCCTGACCGTCCACTCCGTCGGATGACCTGACCTTGACGCGTGTCTCCTCGGGATCAGGCTCCATGCCCCAGGGCTGGTACGCTGTGATGGGCAGAGGGTCCTGGACCTTGATGGTGATATCGTCGGCCGAGATGGCTGTGGAATAGCTGTAGCTTCCGTCGGCATTTTTGACTACAGCCGGCTGATAGTAGATGATGGCCGATGCCTTGTTGGCTGTACCGCCGAGGCGGTAGACCGAGAGCACCTGCTGTTCGCCGCCCTCGGTGACGACAAGCTCGCTGTTGCCCAAGGCAAAAATTCCGTATGGGTATTTTTCTACCCACGATTGGTCGACTTCCTGTGTTGTCCCGTCATCACCGAGAATGGTGAAACCGGAGGCAGGGTTACCTGTTACCGTGGAATTTCCGGTGTTGGATGTAAAGCCCAGCATGGGTAAGATCATGCAGACGATCAGTATGCACGCTGTCAATCGCCGATGCAGCTTCATTGTCTTTCCCTCCCTCTATCATGGATGCTCAACAGGGGCCCAAACGTCACCCCTCCGGGGGCTGTACAAGCCACAACACAGCTGATGTTAGCCATCTTCCATCACCTCCCTGACGCAAAGTAATATTTATTGTAGCGCGGCGTGTTTTATTTGCGTGAGTTGCTAAGAAATCTTAGCAATTTTTGTAAGCTGCGCCCCTTTACATGATTTTCCACTCATGTTACAATAACAAAAAAAGGGGTGGGAGCATTGAAACGGGCGAAAATACTGATGGTCGAAGATGAGGCGAATGTGCTCTCCATGAACCGGGAGTATCTGGAGCACGAGGGCTATGAGGTGGCGAGCGCGTCCTCGGTGGCACAGGCGCGTTTCCTCCTGGAGGAGCACGCGCCGGACCTGATTCTGCTGGATGTCATGCTGCCCGACGGCCTTGGTTGGGATTTCTGCGCGGAGCTGCGCAAAAAAACAAACGCCCCCATCATCTACCTGACTAGCAGGGATGAAAATGAGAGCGTTGTAAAGGGGCTATTGCAGGGTGGGGACGATTACGTCACCAAGCCCTATGATATGAGCGTGTTGGGCGCAAGAGTGGCCGCGCAGCTGCGTCGGGCGGGCCTCACGGCGCAGCGGCTGCTTGAGTTTCCGCCTCTCGCCATCGACACCCTGACCGGAGAAGTGACCTTATCGGGCAGGCCGGTGAGCCTGACAAAAAAGGAACTGCAGCTCCTCACCTGCTTTGTCCGGTTCCCCGGACAGAGGCTCAGCTGTGAGGAGATCTACCGCCGTGCGTGGGGGGAAGGCTCCGCCGACGCCTCCCGGACCATTACCGTGCATATCACCAACCTGCGAAAAAAGCTGGGTATGGATGGCGGCGGCTGGTTTGAGATCCGCAGCAGCGGGAAGGAAGGATATATCTTCAGTAAGGTGCGGTACTGAGTGTTACGCAATGGGGAGGGTAAAGCGGAAGGCCGCGCCTCGCCCCTCCTCGCTTTCCACCGAAATCGTCCCGCCGTGTGCCTCCACGATGGATCTGCAGATATAAAGACCAAGTCCGGTGCCGGTATCCTGACCGCCGCCGGATTTTTTTCTGGTCACATACCGGTCAAAAACAAAAGGCAGCAGTTCGGCGCTAATACCCGCTCCGGTATCGGCCACTCGGATGGACACGAAACCGCCTTCCTCTCTTGCGGACACGGTGATTAGGCCGTCCGCCGTGAAACGGACGGCGTTTGAGATCAGGTTGACCAGCACCTGGGAAATGCGGGCGGGGTCGGCGAGCACGTCGGGCAGGTCTGCCTCGAGGCGTACCTCCAGCCGGTTACCGTTCTTGTTCAACATGGGATAATAAGAGGAAATGGCCGTGTTGATGAGCTCGTCAGCGCCGCACACCTTCCGCTCTACCGTCATGCCGCCTTCTTCAATACGGGTTACGTCGAGGATCTGGCCGACCATAAGCCCCAGCCGCTTGGCCTCAGAGGAGATGATCTGCATTTTCCCCGAAACCCCGGCGGCGTCGGGCGGCGACTCCAGGAGCTGCCGCTCGGCATTCTGCGCGTAGCCGGAGATCACCGCCAGCGGCGTCTTCAGCTCGTGGGACACATTGCCGAGAAACGCGGTCTTCATTCGGTCAAGGCCTTCCAGGGCGGCCTTTTCCGCCGCCAGTTTCTGTTCCGCGCTTCTGGCTTCGGCCAGCACCCGGCTGTTCATGAGGTACAGCGAGAAGGACTGCGCCAACGCGAACACCAGCATAGCAGCCTCGCTGACCGGCAGATTTGCCCCTGCATCGCCGAAGGCGTCGAGGTACATGAGAATATCCGCCACAGCGGAGAGAAAGAACACCGCGATGCCGTACAGGGCCGCGGTCTGTTCCCAGGTCGGGCGGCGCAGCTTCCAGAATAGGCGCGAAATGCCGGGGAGGATGCACAAAAGGAGCAGAAACTGATAATACTTCAGGATCGAGGTATAGAAGATAGAGTCCCCAAACAGCACGCACAGGCCATAGATGCCGGAGCCGGCCAGGGCGGCGTACAGCGTACTTTTCAAAAATCTTCCCAGCGCGAATTGTTTGAGATACAGGCATAGGAAGATCGTCAGCAGCGCCACGCTTAAATATTCCAGCAGGAAGGAGACGTTGCCGGGGATGGGGAAATAAGTCCACGCCTGACTCTGCACGCACTCCCGCAGGGCCATGGAAACGCAGGCCAGCGCAAAATACAAAGTCGCTTTTGTATGCGTCAGCATCAGATAGATGACCAGCAGCCAGATGGCCGCGCTCAAAAGCGCACCCATGACCAGCAGGCCCTTAATGCGGTCGAAAGTAATGGGCTCCATTCCCGCCTCCGGCCTGCTCAGACTCAGCTCCGCAAGGGACGCGCCCCTCTTCGCGTGGTAAAACTGCGCGCTGTGGAGAAGAATGTCCATTTTGCCGTTGACAGCGGAGGCGGTCACGGTGATATTGTTCTCCCAGACCTCCGTGCTCTGCTTTGTGGTTCCGAGATTGCCGGTTTGCCCGGCGATTCTGCCGTTCACGTAGACCCGCATGGCGTGGCGGCCTGACAGCTCAAACGTAAGGCTGTAGGTATCGCTGTTGTCGGGAAGCTTCAGAACAAATCGCTGGGTAAGGTATTGGACGTGGAGTTTATTGAGCTGGTCTGTGCGTTCCGGAATCGCCGCATCCGCATTTTCCGGTGTTAGGTAAGTATTGGGGTAATATGTATGGTCGGGCGCAAGATGGATAATAGGAGCGCCTGAATCGATAACCGCGGTCAAGTCGTACACGCCGTCTTGCCCGATGACCGTGACAGAGCCGGGGCGCTTCGGCAGCCGGAAGAGCAGCATCAGCGCAAAGACCGTGAGAAATGCCGCCAGCAGAAGAAAGAGCATCCTATGCCTGCCGATATAAGTTCTGATATACGCCACCGCCTTTCCGAACAGCTATTCCCTCCGGCTTTAATATATGTGCCTCTTTAAGGTAAATTGTAGGTGTCGTCTTCCCGTCTTCGCATAAGGGCATAAAAAACCATCGAGATGCCAATAAAACGCTCAAGGGAAGAATATCACAGAAAACAAAGATTTGCCATAAAAATGTATAAGCGAGCCGGATCCCATGCTCAGGCGAGCCGGAGGCTTGCTCCCCGCGAGGTCGGTCTCCCTCTTCCATGAAACATCTTTCCGTCAGTTTCTCCGATGGCTTCCTCGGAATGGAAGCCAAAGGATGTGGGAACGCAAAAAACAGGCCCGGAACCGGGCCTGCTTTTTTATTTTCCGACAGGGAATAGGACAGTGAAGACCGTGCCCTCGGTCTCGGTGCTGGTCACGGATATTTTGCCCTTGTGGCCGTCCACGATGCTCTTAGCGATGGCGAGGCCCAGGCCAAAGCCACCGGCGTCGCGGCTGCGGGCGCTGTCGGCCCGGTAGAACCGCTCGAAGAGGTGCTCCAAGTGTTCCGGCGGGATGGGGGTACCCGTATTGCGGACGGTGAGCTTTAATTTCTCCTGGCTTCGAGTCAGGTGCACATCTACCCGGCCCCTGTCCCCGGCGTACTTGCATGCGTTGTCCAGTAAAATCATGGTGAGCCGCCTGAGCTGCCCCTCGTCTCCGCTGAAGGTGAGACCGGGGGTAACATCGCTCTCCAGGGCCACACCGCTCTCAAAGGCTACCGACTCAAAAAGAAGGACGCAGCCGGTGACCAGCTCGCTTATGGGAACGCTGGCTCGGACAGCGCCGGAGCGGGCCGCGTCGCTCTTGGCGAGGAAGAGCATATCCTCCACGAGGCCCTTCATCCGCTTGGCCTCCTCCTGGATGTATTCCACCCACTTGGCCTGGTGCTCCAACGTGTCGCTCTTATGGGAGAGGAGGATGCCGGAGTTGGCGAGGATGACGGTGAGGGGGGTCTTCAGCTCGTGAGACGCATCGGCTACGAACTGGCGCTGTTGCTCCCAGGCGGTCTCCACCGGGCGGACCGAGAGCTTGGACAGGAAGAGGCTCACCAGAAAGAAGACCAGCAGCGCCCCGGCCCCCACGGGCAGAGAGGTGAGAAGGATGCGCTGTAAGCTCTCCCACTCCTGGGTGCGGTCGGCAAAGGCGATACGGGTAGAGCCCCCGGTCCGTTCGATCAAAAAGCGGAGGTTCAGCCTCGAGAGGGAGCCCTCCTCCAGCCCGGAGGCCAGGGCCTGGTCCACAGCCTCATTGAGGGCCTCGTCGGAGACGGTGACGTTGTTGCCCGACTGGATCGCCGAGATGGTCCCGTTCGCGTCCACCGTCACCGAGAAGACGGGCACCATGGAGAAGATTCTGCCGCCGTTGCGGCTGCCGTTCTCCCCCTCAAGGGGCGGGGCGGAGTTGAAGTTGAATTCAAAGCGGGGGGGCGGAGCCTCGTCGCTCCACTTGAGGGCCATGCGCATGGCGGAGACGCTCTGGTTCACCGACTGCTGGTAGTTGGACCCCACCAACACCGCGAAAACCACAGCCAGCACGATGCTGACCAAGAGCATATTGGTAAGAATGAATTTTCTTTTTAATTTACGGATCATTGCGGACACTCCAGGTAATAGCCCACCTTGCGGACGGTGCGGATATTTACTTCGCTCTCCAGAAAGGCGAGTTTTTTGCGCAGGAAAGAGACATAGACCTCTACGTTGTTGTCTTCGGCCTCGGACTCCAGGCCCCAGACCTTAGAGATGATATCCTCTTTGGGCAGCACCGCCGTGGGCTTGGAGAGGAGGAGCCGCAGCACGTCGAACTCCTTAAAGCCCAGACGCACCGACTTGCCGTTGCACTCCAGCGTATGAGTGGACAGGTCCAGGGTCAGGTCGTGGAAGGAGAGGGCCTCCCCCATCACCTCACCCTGGCGGCGGGTGAGGGCCCGGACCCGGGCCAGCAGCTCCTCCGGGTCGAAGGGCTTGGTCATATAATCGTCGCTCCCACTGTCGAGGCCCGCCACCTTGTCGCTCACATCGTCCCGGGCAGTGAGCATGAGGATGGGGGTGGAGATATGGGCCGCCCGGAGCCGCCGAGCCACCTCAAACCCGGAGAGGCCGGGAAGCATTACATCCAGGATAATTACGTCGTACTGGCCCGTAAGAGCGTAGTCCAGAGCGTCGGTGCCCGTCGTCACCGCATCCACCTGGTAGCGCTGCTCGGTCATAATCTGGCCCAGCGCCTCGCCCAGGCGTACTTCGTCTTCCACAATCAAAACGCGCATATTCGTCGCACCTCTCAAGGCGTAATTTGTTCTTGTCTGAAAGGATAGGACATGAACCTTTAATCTGTCTGAAAGAATTGTACCAAATTTGAGGGGAAAAGCCAATTCTAACCGAAACATTTACAGACCGTTCATATTTCTGTTTGGATTCTTTCAGGGTAATTTCAGGTTTGGACCTTATACTGACAGCTGTTAAAATGAACCACGGGAGGAACGAATATGAAGCTGCTCAATCGGAAAAAGCAGGGCGACGCAGGGGAAACGGCGGCCCCGTCCCGGCCGAAGAAGAAGTTCAAGAAAAAGACCCTTATCATCATACTGCTGGTGGTGGCCCTGCTGGCAGGCATGGCATTCGGCGTCAAGGCGCTCTTCTTCACCCAGGAGACCAAGACGGCCCTGACCGAGAAGACCACCTATGGCAGCCTCTCCACCACCATCGAAGGCACCGCCACAACCCTCCCCGCCGACAGTACCACCATCACCGTGGCCTCCACCGCCACCATCGAGGAGGTGTTTGTCTCCGCGGGCGACACGGTCGCGGTGGGCGACCCCCTCTATACCCAGGACGACAGCGAGCTGGACGACGAGATCGAGGACTACGAGAGCCAGATCGAGGACTATCAGGACCAGCTCACCACCAGCTATGAGCAGCTCGACACGCTGCAGGACACCTTATCTGAGCTTACCGTTTCCGCCCCCTTCACCGGCCGCCTCACCGAGGTGGACGCCGAGGCGGGGGACGACGTGCAGAAAGGAGCCCGTCTAGCCCTCCTCGTGGATGACAGCGCCATGAAATTGACCCAGTACTTCAGCTACGCCTATGAAGACCAGGTCTACGTGGGCATGACCGCCGGGGTGAGCGTGGCCGACCTGATGACCAACCTCACCGGCACTGTCACCGACATTAAGAAGGTGGAGCGCATCACCACCGAGGGAACCAAATGTTTCGCCGTCACCGTGACGGTGGAGAACCCCGGCGCACTAACCGAGGGCATGACCGGCGCGGGTTATCTGGTCTCTTCTTCCGGGGAAAAAATCTACCCCGCCATTGAGGGCACCCTCGAATATAACGCCAGCAAGACCCTCTCCGCCGGAGCCGCCGGCGAGCTGACCACCGTCGAGGCCGTGGCTTATCAGAAGGTCAACAAGGGGGACACCCTCTTCGTCATCGACGGCAGCGACTATCAAGACCAGGTGGACTCCGCTAACCAGAAGATCACCCAGATCCAGGACAAGATCACCACCCTTCAGGAGAAGATTGCAGAGACCGAGGAAAAACGCAGCGACTACATCGTGGTGAGTCCCATCGCTGGCAAGGTCATCATGGTGCAGGTGCGGGCGGGGGAGAAACCCCGCCAGTCGGGTATGACAGCCGTGTCGGTCTACAACCTGGACACCATGGAGATATCCGCCAACATCGATGAGCTGGACATTGACAGCATCACCAAGGGCATGACCGTCCAGGTGGTGCAGTCGGGCAGTGAGAAGGACACCACATACGAGGGCACCGTCACCGAGATCAGCTATGAGGCCACCAACTCCAGCGGCACCGCCTATTTCCCCATCACGATCGAGATTCCCTCCCAGGGCCAGCTCTCCGCGGGCGTGAACGTCTCTTACTACATCACCGTGGGCGACCCGGAGGAGGGCGTGCTGGTACCCATCTCCGCGCTGAAGAAGACCGACGACGGCACCTATGTCTTCGTGAAGTCTGACACCAGGCCCGACAACGCCGAGGACCTGGCGGGTGTGGAAGTGCCGGATGGGTTCTACGCCGTGCCCGTTGAGGTGGGCGTCACCAGCAGCCGGTACGCCCGCATCCTCTCCGGCGTGGATCAGGACGCGGAGGTCTTCACCCGCTATCAGAACAGCGCGCCCACCGGCGGCTCCACCACCAGCGAGGGCACGGGGGACGACAGCCAAACCGCCCCTGACTTCTCCGGCGGCGGAAACTGGAACAGCAACGGCGGCGGACGGCCCGACTTCTCCGGCGGAGGCAACATGGGCGGTATGGGGCCGATGGGATAAATCCCCCAGTCAGCCTCGCTGACAACCCCCTGATAAGGGGGCCGAGAGGCCCTCGCCTCCCTTGCAATAGGAGGCGCCCCGGAGGGGCGGAGGGATTATGAGCATCTCAAGGAGGTCTATTATGAGCCTGATCCGTTTGAACAATGTCTATAAAATTTACGGCGAGGGGCAGGAGAACCAGGTGAACGCCCTGGACGGGGTGGACCTGCAGATCAACGCCGGGGAGTTCGTGGCCATCATCGGTACGTCGGGCTCCGGCAAGTCCACCATGATGAACATCTTGGGCTGCCTGGATGTGCCTACCGGCGGGGAGTACTTCCTGGACGGCATCCCGGTAAGCGAACGCACGCAGAAGGAGCTGTCCGATCTGCGGTCCCGCCGTATCGGGTTTGTCTTCCAGGGCTATAACCTCATCCCCTCTCTCAACGTGTGGCAGAACGTAGCCCTGCCCCTCACCTACCAGAGAGTAAAAGCAGAAGAGCGCCGACGCCGGGCCATGGAGGCGCTGGAGATGGTGGACATCGTCTCCAAGGCGGAGGCCCGGCCCAACCAGCTCTCCGGAGGCCAGCAGCAGCGGGTGGCCATTGCCCGGGCCATGAGCACCGGCTCCCCCATCCTCATGGCCGACGAGCCCACCGGCGCACTTGACTCCAAGACAGGGGCCCAGGTGCTCACCCTTCTGCGCCAGCTCAACGCCATGGGCACCACCATCATCCTCATTACCCACGACAACGGCATCGCCGCCCAGGCAGACCGCACGGTGCGCATGATGGACGGGAAAATCGTCCATGACAGCCTCTGGGACGGGGTGCTGATCCCGGGCATGGAGCGCACCGAGGAAGGGCAGGCGGTCTGATGAATTCCCTCCTCATGGCCCTGGACTCCATACGGGAGAAAAAGGGCCGCTCCTTTCTAACCATGCTGGGCATCATCATCGGCGTCACCGCCGTGCTGGTGCTGGTGGCTCTGGTGTCGGGGTACAACGCCGACATCACCGCCTACTATGAGAAATTGGGCGTCAACAAAGTGACGGTGAACTTTACCTGGTACGACACCACCCGGGCCCCCGACGTGATGAGCCTTCTCTATGACTACGGGAACGGAACTCTCTCGGACAAGGTGGAGGGGGTGTCCCCCTCGCTGAGCACCACCATGACGGCCAAGTACCGCACCACTACCACCGAGGACACCACGGTCTATTTCGGCGGGGACCAGTGGTCCGTCTGCAATAACTATACCCTGGACGACGGGCGGGATATCCTGGACTATGACATCGAAAGCCGCAGCCGTGTCTGCGTCATCGGCTCCTATGTGGCCGAGACCCTCTTCCAGTACGCCGACCCCATCGGCCAGACCATCTACTTGAACGCCCAGCCCTTCACCGTGGTAGGCACCTTCTACCAAAAGGACGGCTCGGCGGAGGACTCCATGGACAACGCCATCGCCATCCCCTACACTTTGGTACGGGCTATCATGAGTACCGACCAGATCACGGCCTACACCGTCAAGGTAAATAAGTCGGACAACATGACGGCCGTTATCAATCAGCTCGACGCCTACCTCACGGGCAGCGTGGACTCCAGTGTAGGTACTTATAAGATGGAAAACGGCAACTCCGCCATGACTGAGTCTAACGACGAGATGACGTCCATGAGCGTGGTCCTGGGCGGTATCGCAGGTATCGCCCTGCTGGTAGGCGGCATCGGCATTATGAACATCATGCTGGTCACCGTCACCGAGCGCACCCGTGAGATCGGCATTAAGAAATCCATCGGAGCGCCCCGCGGGGAGATCGTTAGCCAGTTCCTGGTGGAGGCCGCTATCCTCAGCGGCTGCGGCGGGCTCATCGGCATCGGACTGGGCTTCCTTTTGTCGGCGGTGCTGGGCAAAATCATGTACGACTTAATCCTCTTTCCGAGCACCCTCGTCACCGTGGGAGCCTTCCTCTTTTCGGTGGCCATCGGTATTGTTTTCGGCATCTACCCGGCGGTCAAGGCGTCCAATCTCCAGCCCGTGGACGCGCTGCGGGCGGACTAAGAACGTCTAGGGGGAAACCGTCCCCACCAAATCCAAGGAGGAACCACCTATGAAAAACCGTGTTTTGACCATGCTCGCGGCCGCGGCGCTCTGCCTTGCCGTCATCGCGGGCTGCATCCCTGCCACGCTGGCGTTCTCTGACGTGCCCGGCAGCGATATGTCCCTGGCGGCGGAGACCCTGGCGGGCCTGGGCATCGTCTCGGGGGACGGGAGCGGCAGCTTTTACCCTGACCAGGGCCTCACCCGCGCCCAGTTCTGCAAGATCGCGGTGCTCACCGAGGGGCACGGAAGTCTCGTCAGCTCCACCGCCTATAAGACCCTTTTCTCCGACGTGCCCGGCTCTTCCTGGGCAGCGCCCTACGTGAACCTGGCCTACAGCGAAAAGCTGGTCTCCGGCTACGGCAACGGTTATTTCGGGCCTGACGACGCGGTGACCGCCTCCCAGGCCGTCACCATTGCGCTGCACCTGCTGGGGTACGAGAACACTGATATTGGCCCCTTCTGGCCCGAGGACTACATGTCCAAGGCTGCCGACCTGGGGCTCCTGGACGGGGTCTCAAAGGCGGCGGACGCGTACCTGACCCGGGGCGAGGCGGCTCTTATCATTTATAACCTTCTGAGCATGAACACCGCCCAGGGCAAGCCCTTCTACCAGGGCCTCGCATCAACAACTGTGACAAGCGCCATCCTTATGGACAACGACGCCACTGCCGATGATGGCACGGCCCACACCGCCATGGTATACGCCAGTGGGGCCATCACCTACTACAACCAGTCCGCCGCCCTACCTGAGGCCCTGGTGGGAGAGCGGGGCGTCCTGCTCCTGGACTCCTCCGGTAAGGTCATGGGGTTCCTCCCCGGCGACACGGTGGAGAAGACGGTCATCGTGAGTGAAACGGACGGCTCTGAGCTTAACGGTATACCTATAGGCAACAGCATAACCGTCCTCCTGGAGGACGAGAAGACCACGTACCAGGAGAGCTGGTATGATCTGCGCGACGGCGACCAGGTAGTTATTTACTACAACGCCGCCGGCTCGATCGACCTCCTGTGGGTCAAGAGCCGGGCAGCGGGCACGGAGACCACTCTGGTCGGCTACTACGAGGACGCAAGTCCCAACACCACCGCGCCCAGCACCATCACCGTGCTGGGCGCGTCCCTTAGTGTGACCGACGAGGGCAGGGCAGCCCTCAAGGGCTTTGCCATTGGGGATAAGCTTACCGTGACTCTGAACGCCGACGGCAAGGTAATCGATGCAGCCCGGACTACCTCCACCATTCAAATGGTGGGCATCCTCAAAAGCGCCGGCACCAGCAAGGTGGAGGTGGCGCTCCTCTCGGGCCTTACCATCTCCGGCGAGCCCTATTCCACCGTGGCCTCCACCTTGGTGGGGATGCTGGTCAGGGTAAACGCTGCCGCCAGCGGCGAGCTGTCGGTGAGCGCGCTCAACTACTCCAGCACCACCAAGGCCTTAGGGCAGATGGACCTTGCAAGCAATGTGAGACTGTATGAGCAGGTGAACGGCTCCGTTCCCGCCGAGATCGACCTGGACGACATCCTGACAGACAGCGTGCCTGCCGCCTCCATCCTCCACGCGGGGACCAACGCCGCCGGGGAGGTGGACCTGCTGGTCCTGAACGACGTGACGGGGGCCGCCTATGCCTATGGTATCCTCAACGCTGAGGTCAAGCAGACCGGCAGCGGCACGCAGAGTGTCACCAACAACACCGTATCCGTGGAAAACGGTGATGGGACTGGGACAGCCTACATCACCGGCAGCTCCGTTAAAGACGGTGTAGTGGGCGGTGTGGCCGGGAACTCATCGGGAAAGGCAGCGGCCATTGTTACCCTCACCGCAGTGAAGGGCCTCATCCGCTCCGACTTTGACGGCAGCGACAGCGTGGCCGGTATGCCCATCGCGGACGAAGTGCAGGTCTATAACGCCGTCACCGCGAAGTGGACCACCCTCTCCGGGGCAAAGGCATTTACCAACAGCTTTACCGCCTACTACGATGCCCACGGCGTGGTACGGGTCATCTTCGCGGAGTAACGCCACAGAGGAATTTGTGCGGGCCGCCATGTTTGGCGGCCCGCAGCTATTATATTACAGAGGTTTTTCATAAAATTTATTGGCCTTCCCACATCTCATTTGACAAACCCACTCCATATCTTATATCATAAGACATACTTCGATCAAAAACGGGGGGAATCCTATGAAAACGCCCTTTGTCACAAAAGAACAGCTGGAGGCCATCGCCGCCCAGTATCCCACGCCCTTCCACCTCTATGACGAGAAGGGCATCCGCGCCAACGCCCGGCGGCTGAAAGACGCCTTTGCCTGGAACCCGGGGTTTCGGGAGTACTTCGCCGTAAAGGCCACCCCCACCCCCGCCATTTTAAAACTCCTCCACGAGGAGGGCTGCGGCATGGACTGCTCCTCCCTCACGGAGCTAATGACGGCCGAGCGGTGCGGCGTGGTAGGGGAGGAGATCATGTTCTCCTCCAACGATACCCCCGCCGAAGAATTTGTTCTGGCGGAAAGGCTGCGGGCTACCATCAACCTGGATGACTTCACCCACATCGACTTTCTGAAAGACACCATCGGCTATATTCCCGAGACCATCTCCTGCCGCTACAATCCCGGCGGCACCTTCGCCATCGGCGAGAGCGAGGAGGGCTTTCAGGTCATGGATAACCCCGGGGACGCTAAGTACGGCTTTACACGCAGCCAGCTCACCGAGGGTTTTATAAAGCTGAAGGCCATGGGGGCAAAGCGGTTTGGCATCCATGCCTTCCTCGCGTCCAACACCCTCTCCAACGACTACTATCCCGCCCTGGCGGGCATCCTCTTCGAGACGGCGGTGGAGCTCCAGCGGGAGACCGGCTGCGAGATCGCCTTCATCAACCTCTCCGGCGGCGTGGGCATCCCCTACCGCCCCGAGCAGAGCGCCAACGACATTGCCGCCATCGGCGCGGGGGTGAGAGAGCGATACGAGAAAATTTTGGTTCCCGCGGGCATGGGTGATGTGGCCATCTACACCGAGCTGGGCCGTTTCATGCTGGGGCCCTACGGCTGCCTTGCCACCCGTGCCACCCACTTTAAGCACACCTACAAGGAGTACGTGGGGGTGGACGCCTGTGCCGCCAACCTCATGCGCCCCGCCATGTACGGGGCCTACCACCACATTACGGTGATGGGCAAGGAGACCGCCCCCCACGACCATAAGTACGATGTGACCGGATCCCTCTGCGAGAACAACGACAAGTTCGCTGTGGACCGCATGCTTCCTGAGATCGAGCGGGGAGACCTGCTGGTTATCCACGACACCGGGGCCCACGGCTTTGCCATGGGGTATAACTACAACGGACGCCTCCGCTCGGCGGAGCTCCTCCTCCGGGAGGACGGCTCTGTGGAGCAGATCCGCCGGGCTGAGACCCCGGAGGACTATTTTGCAACAGTGAAGTGGTAAAAAAATCCGCCGGCTTTCTCAGGAAAGTCGGCGGATTTTTCGAATGATTTAGGATTCCAGGCCCGCCATGAGGTCTGACCAGTTGACCACTGTGGCCCCGGCTGGTGGCGTGGTCTCGGGGGCCTTGGTGGTGGAGGTGTATTTGACGTTTCCGTCCATACCGAAGGTAAAGAGATCGCCCAGCGCCAGGGAGCCCTTGGTGGTGGTGACGCCTGTTTCGCTGGCGGCAGCCTTCAGGCTGACGGTCAGGGTGTCCGCGTTCAGGCCGAGCGCGGAGAACTGGTTGAGCGAATCCTGAAGAGACTGGTCCTCAAGCCCGGCAAGGAGGCTCTTCACATCCAAAGAGAGATCAAACGTCTCCTCGTAGCCGGTGACCTCCCCCTTGGCGTTGGTGCTGAGAGTGAGTCCAAGGCTGATGGCGACGCCATCCACCGTCTTGGTGAAGGTGTTGGTATATCCGCTGGAGACCTTCTTGAAGTTCTCGTCGGAGAAGGCCACGGCCAGCTCCTGAATGTCGGCGGCCAGCTCGGAGTAAGAAGTGGCGCTGCTTTCTACCGGTACGGAGGAGAGGAGAGTAGCCATGAGCTTGGCGTAGTCCACGCTCTTGGAGTTCTTCAGCAGAGTGGCAAAGTCCATCTCAAGTCCTGATTCCTTCAGAACCTCGTTGAGATCCATGAGGAGCCAGGCGCCGGCCGGCAGCTCGGGGATGGAATCGGACATGCCGTCCACCAGGTAGTAGAGTTTGCCGGTGCTCATGTCACTGCGTACGTCCATGTCCATGTTGACCACCATCTCGTCGGGGGACGTGGTGGAGGTGTCCAGGCCCATGCCAGCCAGAAGGGTGTACAGCCCGGTCATGTCCATATCCATGCCGATGCTGGCTTGAATGGAGGTGCCGTTGGAGACGATGCCGTCGACATCGCAGCCGGCAGTGAGAACCGGGCTGCCCAGGGCGGTGGCGTCCATACCGATCTTGCCGTTGAGTGCCCAGTTGCCGGTGTTATACTTCTCGCCGTAGGCGGCGAGCTTGCTCAGCAGGGTATAGCTATGGCCCGCCATGGCGCTGTCGATCAGCTTTTCGGTATCAACCAGCACGACAGTCTGGTTCTCAGCGTCCCAGCCCACATTGCATCCAAAGGCCTGGGCGGCAAAACGGACGGGAATATAGGTGCGACTATTTTTGGCGTAGGCCGCAACGTCCATGGGAATGACGGTTTCAATGCCGTCCTCGGTGACGGTGGCTTCAGTGGAGCCCAGCGCCATGCGCAGGGTGCGCCCGTCCTTGACGGCCACTACCGTGCTGGTTTCGCTCTCATAGTCCACCTTGGCGCCCATGGCCTCGAACACGGTGCGGAAGGGGAGGAACGTGCGTCCGCTGACCGCCTCGGGGACTGCGTCGGAAAAGGTGAGGTACTTACCGTCCAACTGGACCTGGATACCGGAGACGGCATGAGCCGGAACGACCATTCCGGCCATGAGCGCGAGGGTGCAGAGCAGAGACAGGATACGTTTTTTCACGGGAGAACCTCCTTTATTTTTGGAAAGCCTGTGGAAACATTATACAGCCTTACACCCCCCCTGTAAATGGATGGGAACAAAAATGTTCACGTGTCAATAAGAGAGCATAACGGTATCAATCATGGAGAAGTCCTCGTTGGAGATAAAGTAGAGCCCTCTGGTGCCGCTGGGGGAGAGAAGCACCAGCTTGGATACGGCCTTGCCCTGAAATCCCCCCGCGCTCAGGCGGTCTTGGCAGAGCTTGATGATTCCTTCGGCCCATTCGTTTTCGTACCTGGTATAGAAGGCCTCCTGCTCGGCATCTGTCATAGCTTCGACCATCTCGTTCGTAATGCTGTTAGAGGCATTGAAACGATCCATATAACCATCCATATCCCGGTCATTGACCTGCTCAAAAAGGGCGCAGGGCGTGAAGTCCACCCGCACGGAGTATTCGCCCCCCGAGAGGGCGGTGGCCGTCACGCTGTATCCGGCCTGGGAGTAAGCGCTGGTCAGAATACCCTTGAGCTTGGCGCGGTTGGCGGCGGTGAGGTATTCGTCCATAATTTCAAACTGGTAGCAGAGGTATTCGTATTCAGCGTCAATGCTATGCTGGTAGATGGCTTTGACCTCCTGCGCGGTCAGGCCGGTGAGGCGCAGGAAGCTACTGTCGCATTGGCCGGTGTAATAGGCGTCCAGCGTGCCTTTGACCAGGGTCGCGGCTTCGTTGGCATTTGAGATCTTTGCAGCGGTAATGGGGGCGCTTTCAGCCGCGAGGTCTTCTATGGTGAGGATGGTGGCCCCGGCAGGAGGCTTGGTCTGGGGCGCCGTGGAGGAGGCGGAGATCTGGAGGGAGAAATTAGATGTATACTCAGAGCCTTCGCCGTCTGTCTGTCGAGATAGATACTCAATCTTGCCGCCTGAGATGTAATTGGTGGTGAGGTCCATAGAGGTGTTGCCGTACTCGTCGGAGGTGGAGGAATCCTTTATGGTGGTCTTGTAGCCCGTGACCTTGCCGCCGGAGTAGGTCAGGTCCAGTGTGGTGGCCCAGAGGTCGGGGTCGTGATTTAGCGTCAGGGTGGTGGTATAGCCGGTGCTGGTTTTGGTAAAGGCGCTGTCGCGGAAGGGACCGGCCAGCGTTTCGAGCTCCGTGCGGATGGTATCCATGGCGGTGGAGCTGTCGTTCAGGGACAACGAGCTGAGATGGGAGACGATAGAGTGTGCCAGCTCAAATTTCATCATACTGTTCCAGTCCTGGAGAGAAGCGACTGTCGCGATCAAAGAATCCGGACCGGGCATATCGCTGGTGAAGCCGGAGAGAACATCGGCGTTCTCAGCGGACAGCCAGGCGCCGTCAGGCAGACCCAGGGACATAAGGTTGCCGGAGGTGGTTATATAATAGGCGCTGCCCGAACCGCGTACCTGTATGGAGCCGGACATTTTCATGTCTTCGGTGGCGGTCTGCCCAAGCTGCCCAGCCAGGCCGCTCGTGTCCAATACCATCTTCATGGTGGCCTCTATGGCCCCCGTGTCGGCAGTCCCCACGCCGCTAATGTCGCCGTCTATGCTGAAGAGGCCCGTGGAGACGTTGAATTTGCCGGAAATGCTCTGGTTGCCCGGGCCAATGGAGGGAAGGTGGGAAATATAATGGTTATAGAGGGAGAAGTCCTCTCCGGCCAGTGTGTCTTCCACCAGTTTTCCCAGATCCACGATGATAACCGTCTGGTCCTTGCTGTCCCAGCCCACGTTGCAGCCAAAGGCTTGGGCGGCGAATCGGACTGGAATATAGGTGCGGTTATTTTTGGCGTAGGCCGCAACGTCCATGGAAATGACGGTCTCTATGCCGTCCTCGGTGACAGTGGCCTCGGTGGAGCCCAGCGCCATGCGCAGAGTGCGACCGTCCTTGACGGCCACGACGGTGCTCGTGGCGCTCTCATAGTCTACGTCGGCGCCCATGGCTTCGAACACGGCGCGGAAGGGGAGGAACGTGCGGCCGCTGACTGCCTCAGGCTCGGCATCGGAAAAGGTGAGGTATTTGCCGTCCAACTGGACCTGGATGCCGGAGTTGGCGGAGGCCGGGACAGCCATTCCGGCCATGAGTGCTAGGGTGCAGAGCAGGGACAGGATGCGTTTTTTCATGGAAAACCCTCCTTTGTTTTGTCGAACCCTATGAAGCAATTATACTGTATTTTCCATCCTATGCAAATGATGAGAGTGGATAAAATTGGGGTATGTTCCAAGATAGGGGCGGGCTGTAAATTTGCCTCTCCTAACTCGCTCTTGTAACACATAGGCCATAGTGATATAATACTTCGACTGATTGCAACGAAAAGGGGATTTTAACATGACTTATAAAGAGGAATTCATCACCTTCATGGTGCGCTCCGGCGTGCTCACCTTTGGCGACTTTACCACCAAGTCCGGGCGCAAGACCCCCTATTTCATTAACACAGGCAACTATAAGACCGGCGCACAAGCCGCTAAGCTGGGGGACTACTATGCTGCCTGTATTCAGGAGAACCTGCCCCGGGGGGTGGACTGTCTCTTCGGCCCTGCCTACAAGGGTATCCCCCTGGCGGTGGGGGCAGCCTCCTCCCTGTACCGCAGCTATGGCCGGGACCTGCCCTACTGCTTTAACCGCAAGGAGGCCAAGGACCACGGCGAGGGCGGCAGCATGGTGGGCTACAAGCCCCAGGACGGGGACAAGGTGGTCATTGTGGAGGACGTGGTGACCGCGGGCACCGCCGTGCGTGAGACCATCGAGCTCTTCACCCATGTGGCCGCGGTGGATCTGTGCGCTCTTATCGTATCGGTGGACCGCATGGAGCGGGGCACCGGGGACAAGACCACCCTGGACGAGCTGCGGGAGGAACACGGCATTGCCGTCTACCCCATCGTTACCGTCCGGGAGGTTATTGCCTTCCTGCACAATAAAAGCCTGGATGGGAAGGTCTACATTGATGACGATATGAAAGCCCGCATGGAGGCCTACCTCAAGGAGTACGGCGCGCGGTAACGTCGTATAGACATATAGGGTTCGCCCTCTGGGCGGCCCACAGAAGGAGGGGAAGGCTATGGGTGTCCACGACGGACACAGAAAGCGGCTGAAAGCCGAGTTTTTGGCGCGGCCCGAGACCTTTCCCGACCATAAGCTCTTAGAGCTGCTCCTTTTCTACGTCAACCCCCGTGGCGACGTGAATCCCACCGCTCATGAGCTTTTAGACCGTTTCGGCTCCCTTGCAGGGGTCATGGACGCCACGCCCGAGGCCTTGACGAACTGCCCTGGCGTGGGGGAGCACGCCGTCTCCCTCCTCAGGGTGGTCAAGGAGCTGGGCCGCCGGTATGACGCCCAGCGGGCCAACGCGGAGGATGTGGTGGGCTCCGCCCGGGACGCATCTTATATTTTCCGCCCCCACTTCTACGGCGCGCGCAGCGAGATGGTCTTCCTCCTCTGCATGGATGGGAAGGGCAAGGTGCTGGGCTGCCCCAAGGTGGGGGAGGGCAACGTGAACGCTGCCGAGATCGCAACCCGCCAGATTGTGGAAAAGGCCCTCAACCACAACGCAGCTCAGGTCATCCTGGCTCACAACCATGTCTCCGGACTGGCTCTGCCTTCCGGCGAGGATCGGGCTACCACTCTCTACCTCAGAGAAATTCTGCGGCAGGTGGGCGTGGTGCTGGTGGACCATATGATCTTCGTGGACGACGACATGGTCTCCATGCGGGAAAGCGGCTATTTACAAGAATAAAAATAGTGCGAAATTCCTATTGCAATAGAACGTCTGTTTTGGTAGAATGTTTGTACGACAGAAGCGCTGAGCCGTCGAGCAGGGGAGCTTGGCCCGGAGTCGGAGGGAAATTGACCCGGCCAAGAGACATGCGAAGCATGACAACAGGGAGGTGAGTTCTATGCCCAAATTTGAAGTTGTATCTGAATATCAGCCCGCCGGCGACCAGCCGGAGGCCATAGAGGCCCTGGCCAGGGGCGTGGAGCTGGGCCTGTCCGAGCAGACCCTGAAGGGCGTCACCGGCTCGGGCAAGACCTTTACCATGGCAAAGACCATCGAACGCCTCCAGCGGCCCACATTGGTGCTTGCCCACAACAAGACCCTGGCCGCCCAGCTCTGCGCCGAGTTCAAGGAGTTCTTTCCCAACAACGCGGTGGAGTACTTCGTCTCCTACTATGATTACTATCAACCGGAGGCCTATATCCCGCACACCGACACTTTCATCGAAAAGGATGCCTCTACCAACGACGAGATCGACCGCCTGCGGCTCTCCGCCACCTGTGCGTTGCTGGAGCGGCGGGACGTGATCGTGGTCTCCTCCGTCTCCTGTATCTACGGCCTGGGTGAGCCGGAGGACTTCGCCAAGATGATGGTCTCCCTTCGGCCCGGGATGCACATGGAGCGGGACTACCTCATCAAGCGTCTGGTGGAGATCCGCTACGAGCGCAACGACATCGCCTGGGAGCGGAATATGTTCCGTGTCCGGGGTGACACGGTAGAGGTCTGGCCCGCCTACTGGAAGGACGTGGCCCTGCGCATCGAGTTTTTTGGCGATGAGGTGGAGCGCGTCTCAGAGATCAACGTGGTCACCGGCGCTGTGATCAACGTCCGCAGCCATGCTCCCATCTACCCCGCCACCCACTATATCACCCCCAGGGACAAGATGGTGGCCGCCATCGAGGAGATCCGCCAGGAGCTGGATCAGCGGGTGGCCTACTTCGAGGAGCGGGAGATGCTTGTGGAGGCCCAACGCATCAAGCAGCGCACCCTGTACGACATTGAGATGATGCAGGAGCTGGGCTACTGCTCCGGCATCGAGAACTACTCCCGGGTCATCTCGGGCCGCCCGGTGGGGTCGGCCCCCATGACCCTCATCGACTACTTCCCCAAGGACTTCGTCATGTTCATCGACGAGAGCCACGTTACGACTCCCCAGGTCCGGGCCATGTACAACGGCGACCATGCACGGAAGACCACCCTCATCGACTACGGATTTCGCCTGCCCTGCGCCTTCGATAACCGTCCCCTCAAGTTCGAGGAGTTCGAGCAGCGCATCAATCAGGTCATTTACGTCTCGGCTACCCCCGCGGAGTACGAGCGGACACGGTCGGGTCAGATCGTGGAGCAGGTCATCCGCCCCACCGGGCTCCTGGACCCCAAGGTGGAGGTAAGGCCCGTGGAGGGGCAGATCGACGACCTCATCGGTGAGATCAACGAGCGTACCGCCCGGAGCGAGCGGGTGCTGGTCACCACCCTCACCAAGAAAATGGCGGAGGACCTGACCGCCTACCTCAAGAACGCGGGCATCAAGATCCGCTATATGCACCATGATATTGATACCATCCAGCGACAGGAGATCATCCGGGATCTGCGCCTGGGGGTATTCGATGTGCTGGTGGGCATCAACCTCCTGCGAGAGGGCCTTGATCTGCCCGAGGTGAGCTTAGTGGCCATCCTGGACGCCGACAAGGAGGGGTTCCTCCGCAGTGAGACTTCCCTCATCCAGACCATTGGCCGGGCGGCCCGTAACGCAGAGGGCTTGGTCATCATGTACGCCGATAAGATTACCCCCTCCATGCGTGCCGCCATGGATGAGACCGAGCGGAGAAGAAAGCTCCAGGATGAGTTCAACAAAGCCCACGGCATCGTCCCCAAGACTATCATCAAGAGCGTGCGCAACCTCATCGAGATATCCCAGGATGCGGACGGGAACAAGGAGTTCGATTTCAACGCCAAGCAGCTCACCAAGCTCCAGCGCATGGAGGCCATCGCCAAGCTGGAGAAAGAGATGCGCGAGGCCAGCAAGCTCCTGGAGTTCGAGTACGCCGCCATCTTGAGGGACAAGATCATCAAGCTCCGCGGCGAGGGGTACGACAAACATTGAAATTAACCCCGCCAAATGGCGGGAGGACTGCTATTACAAAGAGGAATGAACCTATGCTGGACCATATTTACGTCAAAGGCGCACGGGAAAATAACCTGAAGAACATCGACGTGGAAATCCCCCGGGACAAGCTGGTGGTGCTCACGGGACTCAGCGGCTCGGGAAAATCCTCCCTGGCCTTTGACACCATTTACGCCGAGGGGCAGCGCCGCTATGTGGAGAGCCTCAGCTCCTATGCCCGCATGTTCCTGGGCCAGATGGAGAAACCCGATGTGGACTATATCGACGGCCTCTCGCCCGCCATCTCCATCGACCAGAAGACCACCTCCAAAAACCCCCGTTCCACTGTGGGCACCGTCACCGAGATATACGACTACCTCCGCCTTCTCTGGGCGAGGGTGGGTACCCCCCACTGCCCCAAGTGCGGCAAGGAGATTCAGCAGCAGACCATTGACCAGATCATTGATCAGGTCCTGGCCCTGCCGGAGGCCACCCGTATCCAGATACTGGCCCCTGTGGTCCGCGCCCGCAAGGGCGAGTACCAGAAGGTCTTTGAGGATGCCCGCAAGTCGGGCTACATCCGCGCCCGGGTGGACGGCTCCCTCTACGAGCTGACCGAGGAGATCAAGCTCGAGAAGAATAAAAAGCATAACATCGAGATCGTGGTGGACCGGCTGGTCATCCGCGCCGATATCGCACAGCGGCTCACCGACTCGGTGGAGACCGCCGCGGCCCTAGCGGGCGGACTGGTTATTGTAAACATTGTCAGCGAGGACCGGGACATCCTTTTCTCCCAGAACTACGCCTGCGAGGACTGCGGCATCTCCATCGAGGAGCTGACTCCCCGCATGTTCTCCTTCAATAACCCCTACGGAGCCTGTCCCACCTGCACCGGTCTGGGCAGCCAGCTCAAGATCGACCCCGACCTCATCATCCCCAACAAGGAGCTCTCCCTTCTGGACGGGGCCATCACCGCCACCGGCTGGAACAACATCAAGGGGGATTCCATCTCCAGGATGTACTTTGAGGCCTTGTCCCAGAAGTATAAGTTCAAGCTCAATACCCCCGTGAAGGATCTGCCCCCTGAGGTGGTGGACATCATCCTCTACGGTACCAAAGGGGAAAAGCTCAAGCTGACCTATGACCGGGAGCGGGGCCAGGGTACACTTTATCAGGCCTTCGAGGGCATCTGCAATAACCTGGAGCGCCGCTACCGGGAGACTCAGTCCGACGCCATGCGCCGGGAGCTGGAGGAGTGCATGAGCGAGAGCCCCTGCCCGGACTGCGGCGGCAAGCGGCTCAAGAAAGAGTCACTGGCTGTCACGGTGGGGGATACCAACATCGACGAATTCACCCGCAAGTCGGTGGTCCAGGCCCTGGGCTTTATCGACGGGCTGGAGCTCTCCGCCCAGAAGATGCTCATTGCCGAGCGGATCTTGAAGGAGATCCGTGAGCGGCTGGGGTTCCTCCGCTCGGTGGGCCTTCAATACCTGACGCTTAACCGCGCGGCCGCCACCCTCTCCGGCGGTGAAAGCCAGCGCATCCGCCTGGCGACCCAAATCGGCTCCTCGCTCATGGGGGTGCTCTATATTCTGGACGAGCCGTCCATCGGCCTCCACCAGCGGGATAACGACATGCTCCTCGCCACGATGAAACGCCTGCGTGACCTGGGCAACACTCTCCTCGTCGTGGAGCACGATGAGGATACCATGCGCGCCGCCGACTATATCGTGGACATCGGCCCCGGCGCGGGGGTCCATGGCGGCGACGTGGTCGCCGTGGGCACCGCCGAGGAGGTTATGAACACCCCGGGCTCCATCACCGGGGATTACCTCTCCGGGCGGAGGAAGATCCCCGTCCCCACAGAGCGGCGAAAGGGGAGCGGCAAGATCCTCACCGTCCGGGGCGCAGCGGAAAATAACCTCCGGGAGGTGGACGTGTCTATTCCCCTGGGCACCTTCACCTGCGTCACCGGCGTGTCCGGCTCGGGCAAGTCGAGCCTGGTGAACGAGATCATCTTCAAGCGCCTGGGGGCCGACCTCAACCGCATGAAGGTTCGCCCCGGCAAGCACGCAGCCTTGGAGGGTGAGGAGTTTTTGGACAAGGTCATCGACATTGACCAGTCCCCCATCGGGCGTACCCCCCGTTCCAACCCCGCCACCTACACGGGCCTCTTCAACGACATCCGGGAGCTTTTCGCCTCTACCCAGGACGCGAAAGCCCGGGGTTACAGCTCGGGCCGGTTCTCCTTCAACGTCCGGGGCGGCCGGTGCGAGGCCTGTGCCGGCGACGGCCTGCTGAAGATAGAGATGCACTTCCTGCCCGACATCTACGTCCCCTGTGAGGTCTGCAAGGGCAAGCGCTATAACCGGGAAACCCTGGAAGTCAAGTATAAGGGCAAGAACATCTATGAGGTGCTGGACATGACGGTGGAGGAGGCCCTGCCCTTCTTCGAGAATCTGCCCAAGCTCTACAATAAGCTCCAGACCCTCTGCGAGGTGGGCCTGGGCTACGTAAAGTTGGGCCAGCCGTCCACCACCCTATCCGGCGGCGAGGCCCAGCGGGTCAAGCTGGCTACCGAGCTCTCCAAGCGGAGCACCGGCAGCACCATCTATATCCTGGACGAGCCCACCACCGGCCTCCATACCGCCGATGTGCACAAGCTCATCGAGGTGCTCCAGCAGCTGGTGGACGTGGGCAACACCGTCCTGGTCATCGAACACAACTTGGACGTCATCAAGACCGCCGACCATGTCATCGACCTTGGCCCCGAGGGGGGCGACGGCGGTGGGTATGTGGTCTGTACCGGCACGCCGGAAGATATTGCGGCCTGTGAGGAGAGCTACACCGGCAGATATCTGAAGAAGGTATTGGAATAGGCGGTGCAGACCACACCAAGCGTTTTGGGCCATAGGCCAAAACCTTGAAATCGCCCGAATTCAGTTCGGGGGATTTGAGTAAAATAGGGGTCCCCAACGGGCCCTCGGCCCGTTGGGGTTCTGTACCGGCACGCCGGAAGATATTGCGGCCTGTGAGGAGAGCTACACCGGCAGATATCTGAAGAATGTACTGGGGTAAGATTTAGGACAGTATTTGCTGAAAATGGCCGATTTTACACATCCCTCACCTCCGTTTCCTTCCCTGCATAGGATGACGCGGAGGTGAGTGGTTTGCGTATTTTGATTGAGATGATCGTTGCTTTTCTGGCCACCGGGGGACTGCTGTGCCTGTGCTGGGTCCTCTTCGGGCGGCTGCTGGCCCCTGTGGCGGGGGATAGTGTCTGCGCCGTGGTGCGTTCCTCCGGGGCGGGGGAGCGGCTGGAACACGATGTGTCCGGGCTCCTATGGCTCCGGGCTGGGGGTCTTTGTAAGTCCGCCATCGTCATCATGGACGAGGGGCTGGACGACGAGGGGCTTGCCATTGCCGCGGCCCTAATGAAACGGGAGGCGGACATCCGCCTCTGCAAACCGGAGGAGCTCGAGCGCTGCGTCAGAGGGTGAGCCGCAGGGTGTATCTGACAATTGGCAGGATGCCGAATGGCGCAAGTCATCGTTTTGACAATTTTCAGATACACCCTCGGGAAAGAGAGAAGGGGGCGGGCGCCGCTTGGAAGAGGAAAAGGAGCTCCAGTACATAGAGGGCACCGTGGAGGCCGTCATCTACCAGAATGAGGAGAACGGCTACACGGTGCTCAAGCTGTCTGCCGGGGAGCAGGGGGGCATTACCGTGGTGGGGTGTATGCCCGGCGCAGCCCCCGGCGAGGGCCTCACCGTGGCGGGGGGATGGATGCGCCATGCCTCATACGGGGAACAATTCAAAGCGGAACACATAGAACGCCGTCTGCCCGCTGGGGAGAAGGCGGTCTTTGACTATCTGGCCTCCGGCGCGGTGCGGGGCATCGGGGCCTCCACGGCCAAGAAACTGGTGGAGGAATTCGGGGCCGAGACGCTCACAATTCTGGAGGAGGAGCCGGAGCGGCTGACCAAGATTCAGGGCATTACCCGCAAGCGGGCTCTCGCCATCGGCGAGGAGTTCCGTCAGCGGATGGGCATGCGCCGACTGCTGGAGTTCTTGGGGGAGCAGGGCCTGCCCCTCCAGCTCGCCATGCCCCTCTACCGCCGCTATGGGAACGACTGCCTGGAGGCCCTGCGGGACAACCCCTACCTGCTGGTGGACGAGGAGCTGGGTGTGCCTTTCTCCCGGGCCGACGATATGGCCATTGCCCTCGGCATGGAGGGGGACGCCCCCCAGCGCATCGAGGCCGGGCTCCTCTTCGAGCTGAGCCACAACCTGAATAACGGCCACTCCTTTCTTCCCAGGGGCAAGCTCCTGGGGGCCTCGGCCCAGCTCCTCAACCTGGAGGAGGCAGAGGGTCTGGAGGAGGGGCTGGAGGTCCTGGTGGAGCAGGGCCTCGTGGTGCAGGAGACCACGGCTGGGGAGGAGGCAATCTACCTCTTCGACCTCTATGAGGCTGAGTGCTACACTGCCCAGCGCCTACACGATATGAGCGCGGCGGAGCTCTGCCCGCCCCAGGACATGGAGCGGATTCTAAAGGGCATCGAGGCCGAGCAGGGCATCACCTATGCCCCCCAGCAGAAGGAGGCGGTGGAGCTGGCGGCCCGGGCCCAGGTCATGCTTCTCACCGGCGGGCCGGGCACGGGTAAGACCACCTCCCTTCGGGGCGTGCTGGCCCTTTTCGACGCGATGGGACTGGAGACTGCCCTGGCCGCTCCCACAGGCCGGGCTGCCAAGCGCCTGGGGGAGCTGTGCGGGGTGGAGGCCTTCACCATCCACCGCCTGCTGGAAACTCAGTTTGATAATTCTACCGGGAGACTGATCTTCGCCCACGATGAGGACGCCCCCCTCAAGGCCGACGCCGTCATTGTGGACGAGACCTCCATGGTGGATGTGACCCTCATGCGGGCACTCCTGGCCGCCCTGCGGGAGGACTGCCGGCTTATTCTGGTGGGAGACCCGGACCAGCTCCCCTCCGTGGGGCCGGGGAATCTGCTCTCCGACCTGATCCGCAGCGGGCGCATCCCAATGGTGCGCCTTACCGAGATTTTTCGTCAGGCCGCCGAGAGCGCCATTGTCATGAACGCCCATGGCGTCAACCGGGGGGAGCTGCCCGACCTGCGCAACAACAAGTCCGACTTCTTTTTCCTCCGCAGGAAGGAGCCCCAGCGGGCCGCAGAGACCATCGTAGAGCTGGTGCGGGACCGCCTCCCCAAGAACATGGGTATCCCCACGGAGCAGATTCAGGTCCTGTCGCCCACTCGCCGCCACACCACCGGGACGGCCTCCCTCAACCGGGAGATCCAGGAAGCGGTAAATCCCGCCGCCGAGGGCAGGGGGGAGCGGCGCTTCGGTGACCAGGTCTTCCGTGAGGGGGACCGGGTCATGCAGGTACGCAATAATTATGATGTGATGTGGCGGGATAAGGGCGGCACCGGCTCCGGTATGGGTATCTTCAATGGAGACATCGGCCGGGTGGAGCAGGTGGACAGCCGGGAGGGGACGGTCAGCGTGGACTTCGACGGCCGCATGGTGGAGTACACCCCGGACATGCTGGGGGAGCTGGAGAGCGCCTACGCCGTCACCGTTCACAAGGCTCAGGGCAGCGAGTACCGGGCGGTAATTTTGGCCGTCTGTGACGGAGCTCCCATGCTCCTGGCCCGGGGCGTGCTCTATACCGCCATCACCCGTGCCCGTGAGCTTTTCATCATCGTGGGGGACGACGAAAAGGTGGCCCAGATGGTGGCGAACAACCGCCAGCAGAGGCGCTACTCCGGCCTGCGGGCAAGGTTGGTGGAGATGGAATGAGGCCCGCCGCTCCGGATGGCCATTTCCTCAATTTTTAAGCCGTAACAATACACTAAGAAAGAAATAAAAGTTATTGCACCACGGTAAGCTTTGCTTACCTTGGAAAAGGGAGGGGGAGCATATGAACGACCGCACCCACCTAAGCATCCGTATGGATGCCGAGCTCCACGACAAGTTTCAGTACGTTGCCGAATATGAAGGCCGCTCCATGAGCAAGCAGGTGCTGCAGTTGATCCTTGGCTGCGTCCGCGACTTCGAAAAGGAGCATGGTCCCATCCGGGACGAGGACCTGAAATGAGCACACCGCTGTCGGCTTTTCTTGACCTCCTCTTTCCGCCCAAGTGCGCCTTCTGCGGAAGGCTCCTCAAGCGGGGGGAACGAGGACTCTGTGCCAAGTGCCAGGCCTCCCTGCCCTGGCTCACCGGCCCTGCCGCCGAGCAAAAAGGGGAGTTCTATAGGGTCTGCGTCTCCCCGCTGCGCTACCAGGGGGAGGTGCGCGCGTCCATCCACCGCTATAAATTCAAGGGGGGACAGGGCTACGCCGGTCTGTACGGCGCTTTGGTGGCCCAGTGCGTGAAGGACCATTTGGCGGGGGAGTACGACCTCATCACCTGGGTGCCCCTCTCGGACAAGCGTAGGCGGGAGCGTGGGTACGACCAGGCTTTTCTCCTGGCCCAGGCCGCCGCGCTGGAGCTGGACACCGCGGCGGTAGAGCTGCTGCGCAAATGCCGCCATACCGACGCTCAGTCCGGCGTGAAGGGGGAAGCCGAGCGCCGGGCCAATATCCTGGGCGCGTATGAGGTAGTGGACGGGGAGCTTGCCGAGGGCAAGCGCGTCCTCCTTATCGACGACGTGGTCACCACCGGCTCGACCCTCTCCGAGTGCGCCCGCGCGCTGCGCACCGCCGGTGCAAAGGAAGTGGTCTGCGCGACCCTGGCCCAGGCGAAACACGAGCGATAGCGGACTCGGTACATACCGCGCCAAGCGTTTTGCCTTTGACATGACCGTGAAATCGCCTGAATCCATTTCGGGCGATTTGAGTAAAAGCTGGTGCTCCGCAAAAGCGCGCTTTTGCGGAGCGTACCTGGGAAATAATTAAAACCAAATAAAGTTTGCGAAAAAAGTTGAAATGGACCTGGCTTGACGCTATAATATAGGAGATTAAGCCCCGGATTTCCCGGTTACACTTAAAACATGATGAAATGCCTGACGGCATGTAGAGGTGCGCGTATGTTTTCTAAAGATATCGGAATCGACCTGGGCACGGCCTCCATCCTGGTCTACGTAAAGGGCAAGGGCGTCGTGCTGCGGGAGCCCAGCGTGGTAGCCATGGACAAGGATACCGGCAAGCTTCTGAAGGTGGGTGCGGAGGCCCAGCAGATGCTGGGGCGTACCCCCGGCAACATCGTGGCGATCCGCCCCCTTCGGGAGGGCGTCATCTCCGACTTTGACATGACCGAGCGGATGCTCAAGGAGTTTATCCGCAAGGCGGCCTCCTTCCGCTTCTTCAAGCCCCGGGTGGTTATCTGCGTGCCCTCCGGCATTACCGAGGTAGAGGAGCGCGCTGTGGTGGACGCGGGCATCCAGGCCGGCGCCCGCCGGGTCTTCCTCATTGAGGAGCCGGTGGCCGCCGCCATCGGCGCGGGTATCGACATCACCAAGCCTGACGGGCACATGATTGTGGACATTGGCGGTGGTACCAGCGATGTGGCTGTTATCTCCCTGGGCGGCATTGTGGAGTCCGTCTCCATCAAGATCGCCGGCGACCAGTTCGACGAGGCCATCGTCAAGTATATCCGCCGCAAGCATAACGTGCTCATTGGCGACCGTACCGCCGAGGAGATCAAGATATCCATCGGATGCGTATTCCCCCGCCCGGAGGAGACCAGCTACGAGGTCAAGGGCCGCTGCCTGATGACCGGCCTACCCCGCACCTTCACCGTCACCTCCTCCGAGATGATCGAGGCGTTTGAAGAGGTCTCCGCCCGCATCCTGGAGGCCATACACAGCGTCCTGGAGCGCACCCCCCCCGAGCTGGTGGCCGATATCTCCACCAACGGCATCGTTATGACCGGCGGCGGCAGCCTTGTGTGGGGCTTTGACAAGCTTATTGAGTCCCACACCGGCATCGAGACCCACGTGGCAGACGACGCCATTTCCTGCGTGGCCTATGGCACCGGTAAGACCCTGGACAGCGTGAGCGACATGCAGGACGGTACCATGAACCTCTCCCGCAAGAAACAGATGACCTGAGACAAGGGTATAAAAAAGCCCCCGGTATGCAACGCATACCGGGGGCTTTTTGCAGGCGTGGAGATTAGGGCAGGGTCTTCCCGGCGGCGAGGTAGAGAGAGTACCAGTCCTGGCGTTCCAGAGTAATGGAGCAGGCCTCGACCAGGGCGGGCAGCCGTTCGGGGTTGGTAGAGCCCACGATGGGCTGGATACCCGCCGGGTGACGCAGGAGCCAGGCCAGAGCCACAGCCGTGGGGGAGACGCCGTAGGCCGCGCTCACCCGTTTCAGCTCCGCGTTGAGGGCGGGAAACTCAGGAGAGCCAAGGAAGGTGCCCGAGAAAAAGCCGTATTGAAGGGGGGACCAGGCCTGAACCGTGACGGAGCGCAGGCGGCACCAGTCCAGCACGCCGCCGTCCCTGGGGATGGCTCCGTCCTCCAGGGTGTTGACCCGCAGGCCGAAATCCACCATGGGGCAGTTGGCAAGGCTCAGCTGCATCTGGTCCACCATCAGGGGGAAGGGGAGGGCGGCGCCCAGCAGCTCCATCTGGCTGGGGGACATGTTGCTCACGCCGAAGTGACGGACCTTCCCGGCGGCGTGGAGCGTATCAAACGCGCCGGCGATCTCCTCCGGCGCCATCAGCGCGTCGGGTCGGTGGAGGAGGAGCAGATCCAGATAGTCGGTGCCCAGCCGCTCCAGGCTGCCGTCCACCGAGGCAAGAATGTGCTCCTTGGAAAGGTCGTAAAAGCCTTTACGGATGCCGCATTTGCTCTGGAGTACGTAGCTCTCCCGGGGCACGCCCTTCATGGCCTTGCCGAAGATGCTCTCCGCCGTGCCGCCGCCGTAGATGTCGGCGTGGTCAAAGAAGTTGAAACCACTTTCCATGGCGGCACGGAGAAAGGCGCCGGGGGCTTTGCAGGTGGGCAGGCGCATCATGCCCAGACCGATGGCGCACACCTCGCTGCCCGTGGTGCCCAAGGAAATCGTTTTCATGAGGGGGGCCTCCTTTTTTATTTCGTAAGCTCATCATAGCAGACGAAAGCCCGCCGCGCAATGCCCCTCGCCAAAAATACCATGAGAGCGCGTTTTCGACGCGCTCTCATGGTATAAGGGAGGAGATTTCAGCCCTTGACGCTGCCCAAGGCAACGCCGCGGACGATAAATTTGGAGAGGCAGAGGTAGACGATGATAACGGGCAGGATGGCAATTGCGATCAGCATGTACACCTGGCCCATGTCGAATTTGAGGAAGTCCGCGCTGCGCAGCTGGGCGATGAGGATGGGCAGGGTCTTCTTGTCGGCACTATCCAGCAGCAGGGCGGGTAGGAAGTAGTTGTTCCAGGAGGAGACGAAGGAGAAGATGGCCTGTACCGCCAGCGCGGGTTTCATGATGGGAAGGATGATAGTGTGGAAGGTGTGTATCTCGCTGGAGCCGTCGATCCGCGCCGCCTCCACGATCTCCATGGGCAGGGAGGCCTGCATGTACTGCTTCATGAAGAAGAAGACCACCGGGGAAGCGATGCTGGGCAGGAAGAGGGGTATTAAGGAGTTTTTCAGCCCCAGCGAGGTCATGAGCTGCACAAAGCCCAGCGCAGAGACCTGGGTGGGCATGGTCATAATGAGCAGGATGAACGCGAACGCCGCCTTTTTGAACCGGAAGTTATAGGCGTGAAGGGCATAGGCTGTCAGGGCCGAAAAGTAGACGCTGAGGGCCGCCGACAGGGAGGAGACCAGGAGACTATTCTTGATGCCGGAGAGCACCGGGATATTGCCGTTGTTCAGCGTGTTTTTAAGGTTATAGAAAATGGACTTTCCGGGCAGCAATGATAAGCCTTTTTGAATTTCAAAGTTATTGCGTGTGGAGTTGATGACGAGAATATAGAAGAAAAATAGGCACAGGAAACATAGAAGGATCAGCACCGCATAGCTGATGATCCGGCGGACGGTCAGCGCGCCGCGGGGATGGCCTTTCCGGGACTCTTTCATGTCCTCGCCCCCTTTTTCTGTTTTCCATCCTCATCCCGGGTGAGGGTAAAGAAGACGGCGATGCACAAAATTGCGCAGACAACGAAGAGGAAGACCGAGATCGCGCCCGCTGCACCCAGGTTCTTGGAGAAGAGATGCTTGTTGAGGTACATGATGATGGTGGTGGCGCTGTTGTCGGGTGAGCCGGCGGCATTGGTGAGGATTTGAGGCACGTCGAACATCTGCAGGCCGCCGATCATGGAGGTGATGAGCACGTAGAGCAAAATGGGCCGAATGAGGGGTAGTGTGATGCGCCAGAACATTTGCCCCGGCGTGCAGCCGTCAATCTCCGCCGCCTCGAAGAGGGAGGTGTCGATGCCCATGACGGCCGCCATGAGAAGAATGGTCGTGTTGCCAAACCACATGAGGAAGTTCATCAAGGCGATGAGCCCCCGTGTCCCGGCCACGCTGGCCAGAAAGCGAAACGGCTCAAATCCCATAGAAACCAGCGCGCTGTTCACCGGGCCGTTATCCGAGAAGAGGGCAAAGAACAGCATGGAGAACGCGGAGGCCATGATGAGGTTGGGCATATAGATCACGGTCTTGAAAAAACCCTGAGCCCGCAGCCGGAGCCGCAGGTCGGTGAACCACGCGGCCAGCAGGAGGGAGACGATGATCTGTGGCACAAAGCCCAGCAGCCACAGGATGAGCGTGTTCCCCACGTAGCGGAAGAGATCGGTGGAGAAGAGGGCCTTGTAGTTATCGAATCCCACAAAGTTGGGGCCTATGATCTTCAGGCCGCTGCGGTAGTACTCAAAGAAACTGTAGTACACGGTGGAGGCCAGGGGAATGAGCTGGAAGACCACGAAAGCGAGGAAGAAGGGCACAAGGAAGAGATAGCCCCACTTCGCGTAACTTACCGAATGTCCCTTGACCCTGTGATCGGGTAGTCTGGCCACGGTCTTCCCTCCAATCTACTAGATGATATAATAGCCGCAAAGCGACTCTTATCTTGATTTTGGCGCAGTCGGCTCCCGCCCTTTGGATGGAGCTGCCGATCATGCCATATTACGAAACGATTTGCGGGTTGAGATAGAGCTGACCGGGCGGGCGAATGCCCGCCCGGTCAGTCTTATGTTACGGTTACGCGGTGTACGTACTTAAGTCTTGCTTAGTCGGGCCACACGACGGTGGTGAGCTCGGGGTACTTCACTTTGATGTCGGCCTCGAAGTTCGTCTTGGCGGTCGCCAGGTCCACGGTGCCGTTGAAATAGTCATGGAAGGCTTTCTGCATGCTCTCGTTCAGACCCTGGTCGTAGGGGCCGGCATTGCTCATGTCGATGTTGGGAGCGGCCTCGGCGAAGAGGGAAATGTGGTTCTGCCCGCCAAGGAACGCGGAGTGGAAGTCGCTGGAGGCCAGCTCGCCCATGGCGGCGGTGTTGTTGGTGTAGTCCTGGGTGTCAACGGTGATCTGCTTCATGATGGTCTGGTCGCAGGTCAGGCTGTACATGACGTCTTTGATGAGAGAGACGTTGTCGGTGCCGGTGGCGGCGCAGATCCAGGTGCCGCCCCAGTAGTAGGGCTGAGGACCTTCGCACACGGCGTAGTCGCCAAAGATGCCGTTGCCGACTTCCAGCTTGCCGCCTTCGGACTCAGGAGTGGCCAGAGAGTTGCCCATCAGGGTGAAGTTGATGCCCCAGGTGGAGTAGAAGAAACCGAAGACCTTTCCGGTGGGGCCCTGGTCGGCGCCCCAAGTGTTGTCCCACAGGATGCTCTTGTTATTGTAGCCCTTGTCGGTGTATTCCTTGGTCTGAGTGACCCAGGTCATGACGTTGGGGTCGACGGTGACGGTGGTGCCGGTCACCCAGGGGGCGGAGACGTTGTTGGAGAAGGTGCGGTAGGAGTCGTCAAAGCCGGAGAGCATCTTATAGCCCTTGGCGTTGGCCTTGACGGCGACGGCGTCAAACTTGGTCCAGTCGGACAGGGCATCCTGCACGGCCACGGGATCGTCGGTACCGAGCACATCCTTGGCGATGCTGCGGCGATAGGCGAACAGGCCCGGGGTGGCCTGCCAGGTCACAGCCTTGAGGGAACCGCCCGCGGTGGCGATGTCCTGGGTATAGGCGTACTGGCCGGAGATGTCGGCGTCGGTGAGGCCGATATCTTTCTTCACGTCCAGAGTGTAGTCGGAGTCCACATACTTCAGGGCATAGTCGGCCTCGATGAGGAAGATGTCGATCTTGTCATCGGCGGCGGCGTTGGCCTGCGCAAGCAGGGCCTCGTCCAGCTTATTCTGGTAGTTGTTGTTGTCGTTGGGGTTGATGGTCCACTTCACGACGGTGCCGTCTTTAAGGGTGGTGGTGGACTTGTCGTCGGCGACCTTATCCACGCCGGGATAGTAGTCGTTGAAGCGGCTCTGGAATTCTGTGTTCCAGCACCAGATGTTGAGGACCTTGCCCTCGGCGGCGGCGGGGGTTTCAACGGGCGTGGAGGCGGTGGGGGTAGAAGCGGAGGGAGACGTGGAAGGGGAGGAGCCGCTGGGGGAGCCGGTGCAGCCGGCCAGCAGGGAGACGGAGAGAGCCAGGGACAGGATCAATGCGAGCGCCTTTTTCATTACAGTATCCTCCTTATAATTCATGTCTACTGTCTCGTTTGGAACAGCCTTGGAACACTTATGAAAGGGCCAGGACCGACTTGCCTTCCTGGAGCGCGCCTTCGATGATGATACGCTCGGGTAAGGTGGTCCTGGGGTTCTCCACCAGCCGCACCAGCTCCTTTGCGGCCCGCCGGCCCAGGTCGGCGGTGTTCTGGATATAGGTGGCGAGGGAGGGGGAGACCACGCGGGAGAGGTAGATGCCGTCGTAGCCCACAGCGGAGATATCCTCCGGGATGCGCAGCCCGGCGTCCAGAATGGCGTTTTGTCCGCCGATATAGGAGAAGTCGTCAGGGAAGAGAATGCAGGTGGGCCGGGGGTTAAGGGCCAGGAGTTCCCGGGTCAGCTTTGCGCAGGTCTTGGGATCGTGGTAGACCCCCTCCCGCACGTACGCATCGGAGATATCCAGCCCCAGCTCGGCGCAGGTGCGGTAAAAGCTGGTGACGCGGCTCTCGGTGACCGCCGTCCGCTCGCCATGGATGAAGGCGATGCGCCGGTGGCCCTTGGCATAGACGTGGCGGACCAGGGTCTCCATTCCTCGGACGTTGTCCGAGAGGATGGCGGTGCGGTTGTGGAACGCGTGGTCGATTGTGACTACCGGGAGATTGCCCGACACCAGCTCCAGCACCTGGGGGTCGTTAAAGTCCACACAGGCCACCACGACTCCGTCTACCCCCCGGTATTGACAGTGCTCCAAATAGGAGTCCTGCCTGCCGCCGATGTTGTGGGTAATGAAGGTGATGTCGTACCCATGGGCCTCGGCCTCCACCTTGAAACTGTCCAGCACGGCGGAGAAGTACTCGTGGGTCAGGCCGCTCTGCATCTCGTCCACAAAGAGAACGCCCAGGTTATAGGTGCGGTTTGTTTTGAGTGCGCGGGCCGCTGAGTTGGGTTGATACCCCAGCTCTGCCGCGGCGTTGCGCACCAGCTCGCGGGTGTTCTCGCCCACGTCCCGGTGACCGTTGAGCGCCTTGCTCACGGTGGCGGTAGAGACCCCGCAGTGCCGGGCAATGTCTTTGATGGAAACCATATGTACGCCATCTCTCCTCCGCCTGTCGGTTTTTACTTAATCGTTTTCGCACCTTGACTATACCGCCGTTATGACTATTTTGCAAGATGAATTTTCAAATTTTTTGTGCAGACTATCTGTTTTTGTAGGGATGAATAAAAAGGGAATTTTATTTTTGTGCAAACCGGCAAAAGAAAAAGCGGTCGAAAAAGAAAAAATCAGGTTCTATAAAAATTGTCTTGATTTTTACAGCAATATCAACTATATTAAAGGCGTATTTTGTGAATATTCAGAAACCTTAAACGTTTTCTGAAATAAGACGGAACGCGCCGAAAGAGCGCGGAGGAGGAGACGCCATGCGGTACGGCTACTTTGATGACAGGGCGCGGGAGTACGTCATTACCACGCCGGAGACCCCCCTGCCCTGGATCAATTACCTTGGCAGCCAGGATTTTTTCAGTCTCATTTCCAACACCGGCGGCGGGTACAGCTTTTATCGGGACGCCAAGCTCCTGAGACTGACCAGGTACCGCTACAACACGCCCCCCGACGGCGGAGGGCACTACTTTTACATCAAGGATGGCACCGACATCTGGAACCCCGGCTGGCAGCCGGTGCGCGCCCCTCTGGAGCGGTACGCCTGTCATCACGGCCTGGGCTACACTGCCATAGAGGGAGCCCGGGGCGGCCTCTCCGCCCGGCAGGAGGTTTTCGTCCCCCTGGGCGATCCCTGCGAGGTGACCCGGCTCACCCTACGCAACGAGACCGGCGCCGTCAAGAGCTTTCAGGTCTTCTCCGCGCTGGAGTTCTGCCTTTGGAACGCGGTGGACGACGCCGCCAACTTTCAGCGCAATTACAGCACCGGCGAGGTGGAGGTGGAGGACGGCGTCGTCTACCACAAGACCGAGTACCGGGAGCGGCGCAACCACTATGCCTTCTTCCGCTCCAACTGCCCGCCCGATGGCTTTGACACCAGCCGGGACGCCTTCTGCGGCCCCTATCGCGGTTTTGGGGATCCTGCCGCCGTGGAGCGGGGAGCGTGCTCGGGCAGTATCGCCCACGGCTGGTCCCCCATTGCCGCCCTCCAGTTCGACCTGACTCTGGAGCCGGGGGAGGAGCGGGACCTGATCTTCGTCCTGGGCTACGCCGAGAACCTCCCTGAGGAGAAGTGGAGCGCCCCCGGTATCATCAACAAGGCCCCTGTTTTGGCGATCACCTCCCGGTACGAGACGGCAGCCCAGGTTGACGCCGCCCTCGCTGCCCTGCGGGCTCACTGGGACGAACTGCTGGGCATCTACAGTTTGGACTGCGCCGACCATAAGCTCCGCCGCATGGTGGACATCTGGCACCAGTACCAGTGCATGGTGACCTTTAACCTGAGCCGCAGCGCCAGCTCCTTCGAGAGCGGCACAGGCAGGGGCATGGGCTTCCGGGACTCCTGCCAGGACCTGTTGGGCTGTGTCCACCTGATCCCCGAGCGGGCCAAGGAGCGGATTTTGGACATTGCCGCCACCCAGCTTCCCGATGGGGGCGCCTACCACCAGTACCAGCCCCTCACCAAGCGGGGTAATAACGACATCGGCGGCGGCTTTAACGACGACCCTCTCTGGCTGGTGGCCTGCGTATGTGCCTATCTGCGGGAGACCGGGGACTTCGCCATCCTCGAGGAGGCCGTCCCCTTTGATAACGACCCTGACTCCTCCGCCCCCCTGATGGAGCATCTGCGCCGTAGCGTGGGGTATACCATGGAGCGGATGGGCCCCCACGGCCTGCCGCTCATTGGCCGGGCGGACTGGAACGACTGCCTGAACCTCAACTGCTTTTCCACCGAGCCGGGGGAGAGCTTCCAGACCGTGGAAAACCGCTCCGGCGGCAAGGCCGAGAGCGTCCTCATTGCAGGGATGTTTGTCAAGTACGCCGCCGAATACGCCGACCTATGCGCCCGCATGGGGCTTGCGGAGGAGGCTGGGAAGGTCCGTGCCTCCATAGAGCGGATAGAGGCCGCCGTGCTGGACGCGGGGTGGGACGGGGCCTGGTTCCGCCGGGCCTACGACTTCTTCGGCAATCCCGTTGGCAGCAAGAGCTGCGACGAAGGACAAATCTACATCGAGCCCCAAGGCATGTGCGTCATGGCCGGCATCGGAATTGACGACGGCAGGGCGGCCTTGGCGCTGAAGAGCGTGGAGGAGCGGCTGGACACCGAGTACGGCGTGGTGGTCCACCAGCCCGCTTACACCACCTATCACCCCGAGCTGGGGGAGATATCCTCCTATCCGCCCGGCTATAAGGAGAACGCGGGCATCTTCTGCCACGTAAACCCCTGGATCTCCATCGCGGAGACCACCGTGGGCCACGGTGTCCGAGCGTTCGAGGTCTACCGCAAGACCTGCCCGGCCTATCTTCATGACGTGAGCGATCTCCACCGCACCGAGCCCTACGTGTACAGTCAGATGGTGGCGGGAAAGGACGCCCCCACCTTTGGCGAGGCCAAGAACAGCTGGCTTACCGGCACGGCGGCCTGGGCTTTCGTCAACGTGAGCCAGTTCCTTCTGGGCGTCCGGCCCGAGATGGACGGACTGCGCGTAGACCCCTGCATGGGCGGTAATTTGAACGCCTTCACCGTCACCCGTAAATTCCGGGGAGCCACGTACCGCATCACCGTCCAGAACCCTGACGGCGTGGAGCGCGGCGTTCGGTCGCTCACCGTGGATGGCGTCTCCATGGAGGGGAACCTGATCCCCCTTGCCCCCGCCGGGGCGGAGGTCAGCGTGACGGCGGTCATGGGGTGAGGCCATGAGCTTTCCGAAGGATTTCGTCTGGGGGGCGGCCTCCTCCGCCTACCAGACCGAAGGCTTCTCCCGGGAGGACGGCGGCGGCGCCTCCATTTGGGACTCTTTTTCCCACACCCCCGGCAAAATTTCCGAGGGGGACAGCGGGGATCTCGCCTGCGACGGCTACCACCGCTATCGGGAGGACCTTGCCCTTCTGGCGGGCCTGGGCCTCTCCGCCTATCGGTTCAGCGTCAGTTGGGCGCGGGTGGACCCGGAGGGAAACGGAAACTGGAACGAGAAGGGCCTTGACTATTACGAGCGGGTCGTGGATACCTGCCTGGAGCTGGGGGTGGCTCCCTGGGTCACCCTCTACCACTGGGAGCTGCCCCAGGCCCTGGAGGACAAGGGCGGATGGACCAGCCGGGACACGGCGGAGGCCTTTGCCCGGTACGCTGAGCACGTGGCGAAACGCCTCCGGGGCAAGGCGGCGGGGTGGTTTACACTTAACGAGCCCCAGTGCTCCTGCTACCTGGGTTACGGCACCGGACAGCACGCGCCGGGGAAGTGTCTCCCGCCTGAGGAGGTCTTCCGCTGTTTCCACCATCAAAACCTGGCCCATGGACTGGCGTTCCGGGCGGTGAAAGCGGCCGACCCGGGCGTGGGGGTGGGTGTGGCCCCCACGGGGCGCATCTGCTATCCCGCCAGCGAGACCAGAAGCGATATCGAGGCCGCCCGCCGGGCCATGTTCGACTGTACCTCCGACTGGGCCTTTACCTACCCCATCGTCTTGGACCCTGTCTGCCTGGGCTCCTACCCCGAGGGACTCCCTGCCCGGTACGCCGAGGGCCTGCCCGCCCGGGATATGGAGATCGTCCATACCGTGCCCGACTTCCTGGGCCTGAACATCTATAACGGCAGGGAGATTCGAGCCGGGGCGGCGGGGGAATACGAGTACCTGTCCCGCCCCGCCGGATATCCCCGTACCGCACTCAAGTGGCCCATCACCCCGGAGGTTCTGCGCTGGGGTCCCCGGCTCCTCCATGACCGGTACGGCCTGCCCGCCTATATCAGCGAGACCGGTGTGGGCTGCAACGACAAGCTTTTCCTGGACGGAGCGGTCCATGACCCGGACCGGATCGACTTCCTCCACCGCTATCTCTCCGAGCTGCGGCGCGGTGTGGAGGAGGGCTCCGGCGTACGAGGCTGTTTCCATTGGTCCCTCACCGACAACTTTGAGTGGCACAACGGCTACGGAGAGCGGTTTGGCCTGGTCTATGTGGACTACCCCACCCAGCGCCGTATCCCCAAGGACAGCGCCGCCTGGTATGCAAGCCTTGCCGCTTCCAACGGGGAGAATCTATAAATAAAAGGGGCGCGCCGCGAAACTCGCGGCGCGCCCCTTTTATACTGTGATTATCCCTTTACCAACGCCTCGCCCACGGTGTATATATCTCCCGCGCCCACGGTTAAGATGAGATCTCCCGGGCCGGCGATCTCCCGCAGATGGGCGGTCAGCCCCTCCAGGGTGGGGAAGTAGAGGGAGCCGGGCAGCTTGTCGGCCAGGTCCTTAGAGGAGATTCCGATGGTGTTGTCCTCCCGGGCGGCATAGATTTCCGCCAAAAGGGTCATGTCCGGCAGGGCCAGCACCTCCACGAAGTCGTCAAAGAGGGCCTGGGTGCGGCTGTAGGTGTGGGGCTGGAACGCGCAGATGACCCGCTTATACCCCAGATGCCGGGCGGTGGTGAGCAGAGCGTGCAGCTCGCCGGGGTGATGGGCGTAGTCATCGTAGACCTCCGCGCCGCGGTAGGTGCCCTTATGCTCGAACCGGCGGCCCGCTCCGCGGAAGGCGGCGAGCCCCTGCTCCACGGCGGAGGCGGGGAAACCCAGGGCGATGGCCGACGCGGCGGCAGCCAGGGCGTTCTTTACGTTGTGCTCCCCGGGCACCGAGAGGGTCACATGGGCGAAGGTTTTTTCCTGATACATCACATCAAAGGAGGGCAGACCCTTGCTCCAGGTGAGGTTCGCTGCGTGGACGTCCCCCTGTGTGAGGCCAAAGGTGAGTATTCTCCGGGTTTCGCCCGCCAGGGTGCGCATAGTGTTTACATCGTCGCCATTGGCGATGATGACGCCATCCTCCGGCACCAGATCGGCAAAAGCGCGGAACGAGTGCTCCACGTCCTCCAGGTCACGGAAGAAGTCCAGGTGGTCGGCCTCCACGTTGAGAATGACAGCCACAGTGGGGAAGAAGGAGAGGAAGGAATTACAGTACTCGCAGCTCTCCAGAATGATGGTGTCCCCCCGGCCCACCCGGTGGCCCGCCCCCAGCAGGGGCAGCGTTCCGCCGATCATCACTGTGGGATCGGCGGCGGCGGCCATGGCAATGTGGGTGCACATGGAGGTGGTGGTGGTCTTCCCGTGGGTGCCCGAGATGCAGAGGGCGTTCTTATACCCCCGCATAATGGCCCCCCACGCCTGGGCCCGCTCAAAGACCGGGACGCCCCCGCGGTGGGCCTCCGCGATCTCCGGGTTCTGGTCGTGGACGGCGGCGGTGCGGATGATGAGCTGCGCGCTGCCCACGTTCTCCGCCGCGTGGCCGATGGCGATCTGGATACCCAGGGAGCGCAGGTGTTCCACCGTGGCGCTCTCCCGCATATCCGAGCCGGTGATGACCATGCCGATGCCCTTGAGCACCTCAGCCAGAGGCGCCATGGAGACGCCGCCGATGCCCACAAGATGGGCCCGCGCGCCGGGTACGATGTAACTTGCGATATTATCTGACACAGGGAACACGCCCTTTTATAAAAAATACTTGGTAATCGGTCGGGAAATCATTATAATAATATTTGATAGACAATCCGCTTTGCGCTTTGCTTCACGGAACCGTGGGATCCGTTAAAAGCACGGAATAAGAACAAAGTCAAATGACTTTGTTCTTACGCATTATAATACGAGAAGAAACAAATGGCAAGCCGCTGACATCATTATAGGCTTTCGGCGGAGAAATGATACCGAAAAGAGGTGTGGACATGCCGAAAAATCATTTGCCGGCGGGCGTGTCCGCCCTGTGCGCCGCCCTGCGTGGTGCGGGACACGAGGCCTACCCAGTTGGGGGCTGTGTCCGGGACCTGCTGCTGGGCCGTACCCCGGAGGACTGGGATGTGTGTACCTCAGCCCTGCCGGAGGAAACGCAAACGATTTTTGAGAAGACCATCCCCACCGGCGTAGCCCACGGCACGGTGACGGTTCTCCTTGGAGAGGAGAAAATTGAGGTCACCACCTTCCGCCGGGAGGGGGGGTATGCCGACGGGCGGCACCCGGACGCGGTGACCTTCGACGCCGGCCTCACTGAGGACTTGAGCCGCCGGGACTTCACCGTCAACGCTATGGCCCTGGGGGAGGACGGGGAGGTGATCGATCCCTTTGGCGGCCGGGCGGACCTGGCGGCGGGGCTCATCCGCTGCGTGGGGCGGGCGGATCGCCGCTTTGCCGAGGATGCGCTGCGGATGCTCCGGGCGGTGAGGTTTTCAGCTCAGCTGGACTTTGCTATCGAGGAGAGCACTGCCGCCGCCATCCGGACGAACGCCCACCGAGCAGCCGCGCTGTCGGGGGAACGGGTGAAGGCGGAGCTGGAGAAAATTTTGAGTTCCCCCCGGCCTCAGCGGATTGGACTGCTGGTGGAGGCGGGGGTACTGGACCGCCTGTATTCCGGCTGGCCTGCGGGGGCGGACTGGGATAGCCTCGCCGCCGTCCCTTCCGGGAGAAACGAGCGTTGGCGGGCGTTCTGCGCCCTGACCGGCTTCTCCATACGCGCGTTGCCTGTGGAACGCGCACTCCGCCGGGCGGTGGAGCACCCCGAGCTGGAGATGCTGGCCAAACTGGAAATTTCGGGCGGGGAATTATGTGCCCTGGGCCTGCGGGGGCCGGAGGTGAGCGCAATGCAAAAGCGTTTAGCAGCCCATATCCGGGCGTTTCCGGAGGATAATAGTAAGGAAAAGCTTTTGCGTATTGCAGAGGAGTGGAATTATGAACGGGAAAATCTATGAGTTCGAAGCGGTGATCCAAAAGGTGCCCGATATCGACGGGGCCTACGTGGAGTTCCCCTACGATGTGCGATCTGAGTTCGGAAAGGGCCGGGTAAAGGTCCATGCAAGCTTTGATGGCGAGCCCTATGACGGCAGCCTTGTCCGCATGGGTACGCCGGGACATATTCTGGGTATCCGCAAGGAGATAAGGGCTAAAATTACCAAGCAGCCCGGCAATACGGTACGCGTCGTCCTCCAAGAGCGCCCGTAAGGGGCGACCATGAGGATACCACTACGGTAGCCATGCCGGGAATGAAGTACAAACCCGGGACAAATCACGACGGCCGTCGCAACATGGGTGGGGGCGGCAGCCCTAATCCCGGTCGGCTGTGCTGGCCGGGGGAAACCAAAGGAGAACGGTATTTTAAATGCCGTTGTTTGTCCTTTGGTTTTTTCTTTTCCCCCCTTCTTTAAGAAAGCAAAGAAAGAGGGGGCCTCTGGAAGTACGATCCCCCGCGAGGGGGGAACGGAAAAATTCGGGTTGCCGCACCGGCTTGCGGACTGGAACGCGATGAAAGAGGGAACCGTACGACAGGGCAAACCACATTTTCCCCTGGGACAGGCAAGAACGTCCCCGGATTTTCATACAGATAGCAGGACGGGGGGAATGGCCGTATGGAGAAAAAACCGAAAAAAGACGGCCTCTTGGTGCGCACCGCCGAGGTCTTCGACCTGCCCGGCGACGTGGTGGCCGGCCTCCCCCGCATCGAGCTGACCGGCAACCGGGAGCTTCGAATGGAAAACCACAAGGGCATCCTGGCCTACGGCAGCGACGAGATCCACATTTCCGGCGGCAAGCTGGTGGTGAAGGTCCGGGGTGCGAATCTGGAGCTGAAGGCCATGAATGCCAGCGAACTCCTGATCGCCGGCACCATCGCGGGCGTGGATATCACCTAGAGAAGGGGCGTGCCGGGCCATGCAGAAAATCATCAATTTTCTCCGGGGCAGCGTGCGTTTCACCGTCACCGGCCCCTTTCCCGAGCGTTTTTTAAACCTCTGCGCACAGAACGGCCTGGGGTTCTGGGCGGTGGAGTGGCTGGAGGGTGGAGCCGTAAAGCTCACCGCGGCCCACAAGGACTGGCGGCGGGCCAAGACCCTGGCCGAGAAGGCCATGTGTACACTCACCCGGGAGGGGACTATGGGCATCCCGCCCTTTTTGGGTCGTTTTCGCAGGCGTTACGCCCTGCTGGCGGGGATGATCCTCTCCCTGGCGGCGGTGTGCGTCCTGTCTCAATTCATCCTGACGGTGGAGGTCTCCGGCAACAGCGCGGTTTCCACGGCAGAGATTTTGACCGAGCTGCGCCGTTTGGGCCTGCGCCCCGGCACTTACGGTCCGGGCGTGGACGAGGCCATGGTGGGCCAGCAGCTCCTCCTGCGGGTGGACGGCCTCTCCTGGTGCGCCGTAAACCTGAAGGGCACGGTGGCCGAGGTGCTGGTGCGTGAGGCGATAAAGGCTCCTGAGCTGCTGGACGAAAATATTTTAGGGGACGTAGTGGCTCGCGTCCCTGGCATTGTAACCCAAGTTGAGGTGCACAGGGGGGCTGCGGCGGTGGGGGAAGGAGCTACCGTCCTCCCCGGCGAAATACTCATTTCGGGCAGCGTCCACCTGGAGGGGCCTTTGTACAGCGGTATTGATCTGGGCTGGCAGACCGTCAGGGCCCAGGGCAAGGTCTATGCCCGCACCTGGCGCACCCTGGAGGCCGAAATTCCCCTGGAGACTGAGACCAAAGATTTTACCGGCCGCAGCAGGACTCTATGGTCGCTGCAGGTGCTGGGATTGCGCGTCAATTTTTACCGAAACGCTGGTATTTCCTATGGAAGGTATGATAAAATAACAAATGTATGGACTGCGCGGTTGCCGGAGGGGCGGGAGATGCCCCTGTCCCTGACCCGGGAGACGGCGCGGGAGTACGAGACCGTCACCGTCCCCATCGACGCCGACGCGGCGGAGGAGCTGCTGAAAGGCCGGCTGGACGCGGCTCTGGCCGCCCTCCTGGGCTCCGGAGGAGAGGTGACGCGAACCGACTACTCCGTCCGGCAGAGCGGCGGCAAGCTCATTGTGACGCTCACCGCCGAGTGCAAGGAGGAGATCGGCAAATTTGTCCCCTTTTCTTAATGGTCCGCCTGTGGAGGGGAGACCCTAAATTACCAAGGAGCGAAAGCGATATATGATAGAACAGTCAATCAGTATGGAACGCATGGAAGAGGCCATCAACATCTTCGGCTCCTTTGACGAGAATATTCGCATCATTGAGCACGAGCTGTCGGTAACGGTGGTGAGCCGGGACGGGGAGCTGAAGGTGTCCGGCGAGGCTGAGAATGTGATTTATGCGATCAAGGCCATCGAGGGACTGATGACCCTCTCCTCCAGGGGCGAGGCCATCAATGAACAAAACGTGCGCTACATCATCTCCCTGGTGCGCACCGGCAATGAGGAGCGCATCGGGGAGCTGGCCCGGGACGTGCTGTGCGTTACCGCGAAGGGCAAGCCCGTCAAGGCGAAGACAATTGGCCAGAAGAAGTACGTGGAGGCCATCAAAAAGCACACCGTCACTTTGGGTATCGGCCCGGCGGGCACGGGCAAGACCTATCTTGCCGTCGCCGCCGCCGTGGCCGCCTTCCGGGACAAGCAGATCAACCGTATCATCCTTACCCGCCCGGCGGTGGAGGCGGGGGAGCGGTTGGGCTTTCTTCCCGGCGACCTCCAGAGCAAGGTGGATCCCTACCTCCGCCCCCTGTACGACGCCCTCTTCGACATGCTGGGGGCAGAGACCTATCAGAAGTATCTGGAGCGTGGCAATATTGAGGTGGCCCCCCTCGCCTATATGCGGGGCCGCACCCTGGACGATAGCTTTATCATCCTGGACGAGGCGCAGAACACCAGCCGGGAGCAGATGAAGATGTTTCTCACCCGCATCGGCTTTGGGTCCAAGATCGTCATCACCGGCGACGTGACACAGATCGACCTGCCCACCGACAAGGTCTCCGGCCTCAAGGAGGCCATGCGGGTTCTGGACGGCGTGGAGGATATCGCCATTTGCCGCCTCACCGGGGCCGACGTGGTGCGCCACGTTATCGTCCAGCGCATCATCAAAGCGTATGAGGACGACGAGGGCAGACGGAAGAAGAGATAGGAGGCTTGGTTTGAACAAGATATTTTGGGGGCTTTTATTCCTGTTTTTCAACTTTAACATCAATAACGTAGATATTCTCCCCAATTTTGTGGGTTATCTGCTTATCGCCTTCGGTATGAGCGAGGTGAAGGAGAGTAAGGCTCTCGCCTCGACTCAGCCGCTGGCCTCCGGCGCGGCTTTTTATGCCATCGCCACCTGGATCATGGACTTATTGGGGGCCTCCCTGGGGTGGATCAGTGCCCTGCTGGGTATGATTTCCTTGGCGCTCCAGCTCTTGGTGACCTACCGTATCGTCATGGGAGTGAAGGAGCTGGAGCCTATCCACGAGTGCGACCTGGGTTCCGGCGCGCTGAATAAGGCCTGGCAGATCATGGCCCTGGGCAGCGTGTTGGGGTATTTGCTCTTTCTCTTGGCTCCCGTGGCAGCGGCGGCGGCCATCATCGTCGCCTTCCTGGCGGCGGTCTATTACATCTACAGGTTCTACCAGAGCAAAACGAATTATGATACAGGCTTAGGGGGTGGACAGTCTTGACGCACGAAATCATCATTGAGTCCGAGCTGGAGGCTGATACCTCCGGGTACGAGGCCCTTTTGAGAGAGGTTATCCCCGCCGTGCTGGCCGCGGAGGAGGTAACCGTCTCCTGCGAGGTGGACGTGCTCTTCACCGATGACGCGGGCATTCGGGAGATCAACGCAGACCAGCGGAGCGTGGACGCCCCCACCGATGTGCTGAGCTTTCCCATGTTCGAGTTCGTCCCCGGAGAGCCGCCTAGAGGGGAAACCGCCGAACTCGACCCGGACACCGGTCTCCTCCCCCTCGGGGATATGGTCTTGTCCGTCGAGCGGGCGGAGGCCCAGGGCGCGGAGTATGGCCACGGCGCCCGGCGGGAGCTTGCCTACCTTGCCGTCCACTCCGTCCTCCACCTCCTGGGGTACGACCACATGGACGACGGGCCTCAGAAAGCCCAGATGCGGGCCCGGGAAGAAGAGATTTTGAACGCCTTGGGCATCACGAGGGAGTAGGCTATGTGGCTTCGTGACTTACTGCGCTCCTTCCGGTACGCCTTTCAGGGCATTTTCTGCACAGCGCGGACCGAGCGGAATATGCGGATCCATCTGACGGCTGTGGCCTATGTCACCGCCCTCGGCTTTCTGGCGGAGCTGGACGGGCCCGGTTGGACGGCGGTATTGCTCTGTTTCGGCGCCGTCATCGCAGCCGAGCTTATCAACACCGCTCTGGAAAACGTCTGCGACGTGGTCTCCCCAGAGCGAAACCCCAAAATCGGCGCAGCCAAGGACGCGGCGGCGGGCGCGGTGCTGGCCCTTGCCATCGCGTCGGTATGCGTGGCGGCCGTCGTCTTCGGGCCCTGGCTCCTCTCGGGTGAGCTGCTGCATTACCCATGGATGATCGCCGCGGTCATCGTCTCCCTCCCTCTGGCTATTTTATGGATACGAGGTAATAAATCTTGAACATTAGAAAATCAGGTATGATATCTATCGTCGGGCGTCCTAACGTGGGCAAAAGCACCCTCACCAACGCCCTGGTGAGGGACAAGGTGGCCATTGTTACCAATAAGCCACAGACCACCCGCAACCGCATCTGCGCGGTACTCAACCGTGGTGAGAGCCAATTCGTCTTCATGGACACCCCAGGCCTCCATAAGGCCCGTACGCGCCTTGGGGACTACATGGTCAAGCTGGTGCGGGAGAGCGTGTCCGATGTGGACGCGGTCATGCTCCTGGTGGAGCCCATTCCCAACCTGGGCGGGCCGGAGCAGGAGCTGGTCGCCCGTATCAAGGAGCTTGGGGTGCCCGCCGTCCTGGTCATCAATAAAATTGACACCGTAAAAAAGGACGAGCTTTTAGAGGTCATCCAAGTGTACGGAGAGGCCCACGACTTTGCCGCCATCGTCCCCATTTCCGCCAAGAACGGCGAGGGGCTGGAGGATCTTTTAGACGTGCTGGACACCTTCCTCCCCGAAGGCCCTCAGCTTTTCCCCGACGACATGGTCACCGACCAGCCCGAGCGCCAGGTCTGCGCCGAGATTGTAAGGGAGAAGCTGCTCCTTTGCCTTGACAAGGAGATTCCCCACGGAACCGCCGTGGAAGTGACCAAGTTCTCCGAGCGGGAGGACGGCATCATCGACATGGACGCCACCATTTACTGTGAAAAGGACTCCCACAAGGGCATCATTATCGGTAAGGGGGGCGCTATGCTCAAGAAGATATCTACCCTGGCCCGCCAGGACGTGGAGAAGTTCATGGGCACTAAGTGCTACCTCCAGACTTGGGTAAAGGTAAAAGAGAACTGGCGCGACAATGTGAATCTGATCAAAAACTTCGGCTACCGGGACGAGTGAGAATATAGGACGGCCGATACCAGTTCTCCGCGAACGGCAGTGAGCCGCCGCAGATGCGGCGGAGCCCGGCGGAATTTACTTCCGCCGGGTGATAGATGAAAATAAAGGGTCCCCATGAGACATGTCTCATGGGGCAACTGGCGCGACAATGTAAATTTAATTAAAAATTTCGGCTACCGGGCGAGTAAGATTTCCAGGCCGGGCGCAAAAATTACCGCTTATAAACCCTGTGCGGACAAGCCAACCTATTCATAGAAAGGGAGGGCTTGTGTATGGACTGCGAACAAATGTGGGCGCTGTTTCTTGCCACGGGACTGCCGGAGGCGTATGCCCTCTACCGTCTGCTCCGGGAAGAGGGGCAAGACGAGCAAAAGACCGCGTAGATATAGGCAAAGGGCGGCCGCCGCAGGCGGCGGCCCCTACATATGGGGGCGAATTATGCACATCGTGACCCAGGGCCTCGTATTGCGGGAGGTCAACTATAAGGAATCGGATAAAATTTTGACCGTCCTCACCCGTGAGGGCGGCAAACGCACGGTGAAGGCCCAGGGCTGCCGCCGGAAGGGGAGCCGCCTGGCAGCCTCCGCCCAGCTCCTTGTCTGGTCGGACATGACGCTCTTCGAGTACAAGGACTACTGGAGCCTCAACGAGGCCGAATCCCAGGAGCAATTTTGGGGCCTCAAAAAGGACGTGGAAAAGCTGGCCCTGGGCTCCTACTTCGCCGAAGTGGCGGAGACGGTGGCGGAGGAGGGCAGGAGCGACCCGGACCTGCTCTCCCTGATCCTCAACTCCCTCTACGCTCTTGATAAGCTCCAAAAGCCCCAGGCGCTCGTGAAGGCAGTTTTCGAGCTCAAGCTCATGTGCCTCACGGGGTACGAGCCGATGTTGGATGCCTGCGCCGCCTGCGGCGTGGAAAATCCGGAGGAGCCGCGGTTCCACATCTCCGAGGGGGTGCTCCACTGTGCCTCCTGCCGTAGCGAGGTGGGGGATGGGGTCTCCATGCCCCTCACGCCCGGCGCGCTGGCCGCCATGCGCCACGTAGTCTATGGGGACCCCAAGCGCCTTTTCTCTATCCCCATCGACGCCGAGGGATTGACCCGCCTTGCCGATCTCTGCGAAGCCTACCTCCTCACCCAGCTGGAGCGCGGTTTCCGCACGTTGGATTTCTATAAATCATTAAAGCTCCCATAAAAACCGCACCCCGCCCAGTTTTGGCCGTGCGGGGTGTTTCCCGTTTGCCCCGCCCTTGTCAAACCGGCCTTTTTGTGGGAAAATAGGCGTTATTGATACCTTTCGTTTTTAGGGAGAAACCACTATGACCGACTTATTCGAAAAATCCATCCAGACTCTGGAGCTGCCCCGCGTTCTGGAGTTGCTGGCCGACCAGGCGGTGACCGAGGAGGGAAAGGCACGGGCCATTGCCCTCCGGCCCATGACCGACCCGGATGACGTGCGCCGCGCGCTGGAGGAGACTTCGGCGGCGGTGAACATGACCGCCCTGCGCGGCTCCCCCTCCTTTTCTGGGGTAAAGCCGGTGGCCGCCAGCCTCCAGCGGGCCGATATGGGCGGCGCGCTGAATACCCGGGAGCTGCTGGATATTGCCGCCGTCCTCCGCGCGGCCCGCTCCTCTCGGGAGTATGCCGCGGGGGAGGGGTCCAAGACCTGCATCGACCACCTCTTTGCCTCCCTCACGGCAAACCGCTTTTTGGAGGAGAAGATCACCGGCTCCATTGTGGGGGAGGACGAGATATCCGACGCGGCGAGCCCTGAGCTTGCCTCCATCCGCCGCCACATCCGCTCCACTGCATCCAAGGTGCGGGATATCCTCAATAAGCTCATCACCTCCAACCAGTCCCGTTATTTGCAGGAGAGTATCATCACCCAGCGCAACGACCGTTTCGTGGTACCCGTGAAGAGTGAGCACAAGAACGAGATCCCCGGCCTGGTCCACGACGTGTCCTCCTCGGGTGGCACCTTCTTCATCGAGCCGATGGGGGTGGTGAAGGCCAATAACGAGCTGCGTGAGCTCCAGGCCGCCGAGCAGAAGGAGATCGAGCGCATTCTGGCCGAGCTCTCCGCCGAGTGCGCCGGCTTTAAGGAGGACATCGGCCAGGACTACTTCCTCCTGGTCCTCCTGGACGGTATTTTCGCCAGGGCCAGGCTCTCCTACAAAATGCGTGCAAGCGAGCCCAAGCTTGCCCCGCGGGGCCTTACTCTCCGGCGGGCGCGCCATCCCCTCTTAGACCCTGCCAAGGCAGTCCCCAATAACCTGGCCCTGGGGGAGGAGTTTGACACCCTGGTCATCACCGGCCCCAACACCGGCGGCAAGACCGTCACCATTAAGACCATTGGCCTTCTCACCCTCATGGCCCAGTGCGGACTGCACATTCCGGCGGACGACGGCAGCGCCGTCATGGTATTCGACCGGGTGCTGGCCGACGTCGGGGACGAGCAGAGTATCGCCCAAAACCTGTCCACGTTCTCCTCCCACATGACCAACATCGTGGGCATCTTGAGGGAGACCGACGAGCGCACCCTCATCCTCTTCGATGAGCTGGGCGCGGGCACCGACCCCGTAGAGGGCGCGGCCCTGGCCGCCGCCATCATCGAGACGGCGCGGGAGAAGGGGGCTCTGGTGGCCGCCACCACCCATTACGCCGAGCTGAAGGTCTACGCCATGACCACGCCGGGGGTGGAGAATGCCTCCTGTGAGTTCGACGTGGACTCCCTGGCCCCCACCTATCGGCTGCTGGTGGGCATTCCCGGCAAGAGTAACGCCTTTGCCATCTCACAGCGGCTGGGCCTGCCCCGGGAGGTCATCGACAAGGCCGCCGCCCGGGTGGACGCTGAGAATGTTCGATTTGAGGATGTGCTGACGCAGCTTGATCAGCAGCGTCAGGCCATGGAAAAGGAGAAGGACGAGGCCCGCAAGCTCCGCCGCGAGATGGAGGACTCCGCCAAGACGGCCCGGGAGTACCGGGAGAGGCTGGAGAAGGAGAGGGAGAAGGCCGCCGAGCGGGCCAAGGCCGAGGCCCGGGCCATCCTGGCCGAGGCCAGGGACGAGGCCGACAAAGTATTCCAGGAGCTCAACGAGATGCGAAAGCGCCAGCGCAAGGAGGAGGACTGGCAGGCCGTCAACGATGAGCGCTCGGGCCTGCGCCGCCGCCTGAACGAGGCTGAGGACAAGCTGGGCGCACGCCCTGAAGAGCCCGCGCCGCCCCCCACCCGGCCCGCCGTGGCAGGGGACAGGGTGGAGCTGGTGAAGATGGGAACCCAGGCCACCGTGCTGACCGTGAACAAGGACGGTTCCCTCCAGCTCCAGGCCGGCATTCTCAAAATTTCCGCTAAGCAGGACGAAGTGCGTGTGGTAGAGGGGGAGAGCCAGACCAAAAAAGAGGCAAGGCGCGTTATCCAGCAGGCCGAGCGGCAGCTCAGGGCCGCCGCCTCCAGCGAGGTGGACCTGCGGGGCATGACGGTGGACGAGGCTCTGGGGGCCATGGACCTGTTTCTCGACAACGCCATGCTGGGCAAGCTGGAGACCGTCACCATCATCCACGGCAGGGGCACTGGCGCGGTGCGCAAGGCCGTGCGTGAGCAGCTGCGCCGCAGCCGCTACGTTAAGACCTTCCGTCCAGGGCGCTACGGTGAGGGAGAGGATGGAGTAACAGTGGTGGAACTAAAATAAACCCACGTCCGCCCCGCAGGGCATGGGGGGCATCCGGAGGGAACCGGTTCCCCCCCGGAAGGCGCGGCCGTAATACCCGCGTGTTCCGCAGAACACGCCCGTGCCGGAGAAGACGGGGTGACGGTGGTAGAGCTGAAATAAATTCTGACTAGGCTCGGAAAATGAAGTTTGTTTGAAAATGTGATTGACGGTTCGGCACAAATTTGCTATTCTATAGATAAAGTATGCGAGCGCAATACGCAGCTTTTTAGGGGGAAACGCTAATGTATATGAAAGAGGCATTGGTCAACAATCAGGTCGGCCTGCACGCGAGACCGGCCACGTTCTTTATCCAGAAGGCCAACGAGTTTAAAAGTTCTATCTGGGTAGAGAAGGACGAGCGCCGGGTCAATGCGAAGAGCCTGCTGGGTGTGCTCTCCCTCGGTATCGTAAAGGGAACTGACATCAACCTCATCGCAGACGGCCCCGATGAGAAGGAGGCCATTGACGCCCTTGTGGAGCTCATCAACTCCAACTTCTCCGAGTAACCGGCCCATAGAAAAAAGCGCCGCGGCAAGCGGCGCTTTTTTTAGTATTTGGCTCTGCCTGGGGGAACGGATATGAGACGTAAGGCATCAGACAGAATTTTCCTTATCTTGCTTGTGGGACTGCTTGTTTTGCGTTTTCCGGTCTTGCTTATACCGCACTATGGCTTGTTGCCTATCTCGAAGGAAACGGCACTGATGTTTTTCGAGAACGGGACCTACCTGCTGACCGCAATCATGGTTTTACTCAAGCGGGACGCGCTCGCTGATTACCACATCGACCGTTTCGCGCTGGTCCTGCTGACCCTTGCCCCGATCGGTCTGTGCCTGAGCGAGTATCTACTCCGGGGATGGGAGCACGTGCAGTTGAGCGGATGGGTCAATGCCGGCATTTCTATTGGCCTTTTACTTGCGCTTTTGGTTTGGAAGCCGGCCTTACCCAAGCGGGGGGCGAGAAAGACGCTGCTCTGGGTTGGGATTGCAATCGCCGTGGGACTGCTCTGGAGCGTGGTAGCGGGATATCTGATTCATCTCCAACGAGGCGCACAGAGTTTAGTGGGTATGGCGCTGCCCCAAATGATTTTCAGGGCCTTTGTAGCGATTTTTATTCAGCTCGGCAACGCTGCCACCATTGAGGAGCCGCTGTTTCGCGGTTTCCTGTGGGGGTTTTTGAAAGAGCGCCACTGGAAGGAAAAATGGATATGGCTCTTCCAGGCGCTGCTGTTTATGCTGGGGCATATCTATTACCTGGGAAGCGCCAATTACTCCTTCTTCCTCGTTGTGCCTTTGGGGGCGCTGCTCCTCGGGTGGATGGCGTGGAGGTCCAGGAGCATCGGAACCAGTATGATCGTCCATGGTATCGGCAATTCACTGGCGGGAAATCTCTTTTCGTTCCTGCGCTGGTGAGGATTTGCGTAGCGCGGGGACGGACATGATATGACGTGTCCCTATGGCACGCTCAGAATGATGAAAGGGAGGGCGTGACGCTCTACCATGACCTTTGATGAACTAAAAGAAAAAGCCCACGCCCTGCCGCTGAAACCGGGCGTGTATATCATGCAGGACAAGAGCAACACAGTCATCTACGTGGGCAAGGCTAAGGCTCTGAAAAACCGGGTATCCCAGTACTTCGCGGATCTCGCCTCCCACACGGAGAAGACCCGGGCCATGGTAAGCCAGATCGACCACTTCGACGTAATCGTGGCCGACAGCGAATTCGAGGCCCTGGTGCTGGAGTCCTCCCTTATCAAGCGGCACCAGCCCAGATACAACATTCTCCTGAAGGATGACAAGGGTTACCCCTACATCCGCCTGGATGTAAAGTCGGACTACCCCAAGTTCACCGTAGTGCACAAGGTGGAGGAGGACGGGGCCCGCTACTTCGGTCCCTACGGGGGGCGGGGGTCCACCTATGAAATTATCGACGCGCTCCGCTCCGCCCTGCGGCTGCCCACCTGCAACCGCCAATTTCCCAGGGATATCGGGAAGGGGCGGCCCTGCCTCAACTACCACATGGGTCAGTGCGACGGCTACTGCCGCGCTGAAATGGACCAGGGCCGCTATCGGGAGGCTATGGACCAGGCTGTCCGCCTGCTGGAGGGGCAGTTCAAGGAGGTTGGCGAGGAGCTGACCGCCGAAATGGCCCTGGCCGCAGAGGAGCTGCGCTTCGAGCGGGCCGCCGCCCTGCGGGACCGATACCGGGCCATCGAGCTGTTGGGCAAGCGGCAGAAGGTGGTGGCCGGGAGTCTCGCCGACACCGACGTGGTAGGCTTTTTCCGTGGGACGGCGAAGAGCTGTTTCGTGGTGCTCCACTACGTGGAGGGGGACTTGGCCGCCAAGGATTGGGACCTGATGGAGACCCCCATGGAGGAGGACCAGGCTGAGGTGGTCTCCGCCCTGCTGGAGCGGTACTACGGGCCTAAGGGCCACCTGCCAAAGCAGATTTTACTGCCCTGCGAGATCGAGGACGAGGTGCCTCTTACCCGCATGTTCTCCGAGCAGGCGGGGCATCGGGTGACCCTCGTCACACCCCAGCGGGGGGCGAAAGCAGACCTCATCAAGCTCGCCAACACCAACGCCGCCGAGGAGGTGGAGCGCTGGACCACCAAGGAGGAGCGGCAATCCAAGCTCCTGGAGCTCTTGCAGAAGATGCTGGGCCTCGGTGCGCCTCCTATGCGCATGGAGAGCTACGACATTTCAAACCAGGGGGCGGACGACATCGTGGCCTCCATGGTGGTGTACTATAACGCCCGGCCTCTCAAGCGGGACTACCGCCGCTTTAAGCTCAAGGACATGGATGCCCCTGACGATTATGCCTCCATGGAGCAGGTGCTCACCCGCCGTTTCCGGAGGTACCTGGACGCTGACGAGAAGTTCGGAGACTTGCCCGACGTGCTGCTCATCGACGGCGGAGAGAACCACGCGAAGGTCGCGGTAAGGGTGCTGGAGGACCTGGGCCTCAGCATCCCGGTTTTCGGCATGGTGAAGGACGACCGGCATCGGACCCGCGCCCTGGTGACGCCGGAGGGGCTGGAGATCGGCATCCAGCAGAACCAGGCGGTCTTTTCCCTGATCGGGCAGATCCAGGAGGAGACCCACCGTTTCGCCATCGAGTTTCACCGCCAGCAGCAGTCGGCCAGAGTGAAGGGCTCGGTGCTGGACAAGATACCCGGTGTGGGAGAAAAACGCCGGGCGGAACTGCTAAAATACTTCAAAAGCGTTAAGAATATCAAGGCCGCGTCTCTTACCGAACTGGAGGAGGCGGTACCCAAGAACACCGCCAAAGCGGTATATGAGTTTTTCAAAGGAGAATGAGCCATGCGAGTGATTACCGGCACAGCCCGCGGCAGAAGGCTGAAGGAGCTGGAAGGTATGGAGACCCGCCCCACCACCGACCGGGTGAAGGAGGGGCTTTTCAACGCCGTCCAGTTCGACATTGAGGGCCGCCGGGTGCTGGACCTCTTCGCCGGGACGGGGCAGTTGGGCATTGAGGCCCTGTCCCGCGGCGCGGCCTCCTGCGCTTTCGTGGACCTGCGGCGGGACGCCGCCGCCCTGACCCGGGAGAACCTGGCCCTCTGCGGCTTTGAGGACAGGGGAAAGGTCCATCAGACCGACTATCTGGCCTTCCTCTCCTCCTGCCGGGAGAAGTTTGACTTGATCCTCCTGGACCCGCCCTACGCCAAGGGACTGCTGGAGAAAGCACTGGAAACCATCGCGAAGATTGACATTGTTTCCGCAAATGGTATAATAGTTTGCGAAAGCGCCCTGGAACAGGCGCTGCCCGAACTGCCCGCACCCTATGATAAGGGCCGGGAGTATCGGTACGGCAAGATTAAGATCACACTCTACAGCCGGAAGGCGTGAGGTTATTTGAGAACCGCAATTTACCCCGGCAGCTTTGACCCCATCACCCTGGGGCACCTCAATATCGTCAAGCGGGCGGCCGCCTGCTTTGACAAGCTCATCGTCTGCGTGATGAGCAACCGGGACAAGAGCAACGGTCTCTTCACCCCGGAGGATCGGGTGGAGCTCATCCGCCGGGTGGTCTGCCAGCTCCCCAACGTGGAGGTGGACTGGTCCACAGGCCTGCTGGCCGAGTACGCCAGGGAGAAACGGGCCTGCGCGGTGGTGAAGGGGCTGCGCGCTGTGTCCGACTACGAGAAAGAGGTCCAGATGGCCCTCATCAACCGTAAGCTCAACCCCAGGCTGGACACCATGTTCCTGCCGGCCAGCGCCAAGTACACCTACTTAAGTTCCAGCGCTATCAAGGAGTTGGCGTCCTATGGCGCGGACCTGACGGACTTTCTGCCCAGAGAGATTATCAAAGACGTGGAAGAAAAGATAAAAAGCGGGAGGAACATGTAATGGCGACAGGTGTGGAAGAACTTCTGGATATGCTTTATGATCTGATCGAGGAGGCCAAGAACGTGCCCCTCTCCAGTGAGAAGTGCATTGTTGAGCGGGACAAGGCCCTCGATCTGCTGGACGACATCAAGGCCCAATTCCCCATGGAGCTGGCTGAGGCGAAAAAGCTCATTGCTGCCAGAGCCGATTACATCTCCTCCGCCAAGCAGGAGGGGGAGAGCATCCGCCGCCAGGCTGAGGACCGGGCCCGCCAGATGCTGGCCCAGGACGAGCTGCTGCTCCAGGCCAGACAGAAGGCCAACGAAATCGTCCGCCAGGCCGACGAGCGCAGCCGTGAGCTGCGCAAGAGCGCCAACGACTACTGCGAGGACGCCCTGCGCCGCACCGAGGAGGCCATCGCCGAGGCTCTGGGCGAGGTGAAGGAATCCCGGGGCAAATTCCGCGCAGCCGCAAACGCCGTCACCGCCGCCGGCACCCCCCAGCGGCCCTCCTACGACGTGGAGGTCGACGGGGAGTAAAAGTCCGTTTGCATAATCATACTAAAAACACAGCCGGGCGCACCCATTGGGTGCGCCCGGCTTTTTGCAGCTTTGGGGGAGAGTTATAAGACGGGCGAGGACCGCTGTAGTCTGAGTGCCGGGGTCAAAGCGCGAAAACCGGCGGGCCTCAGGTGATTTGGGCGGGTATAGAAAAGACGGGGAGAATGCATAAAACCCAACATATAGGGCAAAGTGAAAGCTTTGACACAAGGTAGGGTGTCAGGGCGACATAATAAAGTTACAAAAAGTAAAAAAATCTGTTACAAACCGGACTAGAACATACGTTTTGTGCCCGGAAATCCTTGATTTTACACGAAAAAGGCGGGGAGAAAGTGAAAAAAAGAATGAAAAAACTATTGCAATTTGGTTACATAACATTTATACTGAAAACACAAGTGGGGCAAAATGGGGCAAAGTAGAGCAAAAAACCACTAACATGGGGGGAGAGGACAGTGACCAGCGCTACCGGTACTTACGAGCACAGCCTGGACGCGAAGAGCCGTCTCTTTATCCCCGCCCAGCTCCGCAAGGAGTTGGGGGATACCCTGTACCTCACGATGGGCGTGGACGCGTGCCTCGCCATCTACCCCCAGGAGAGCTGGGACGTGTTCACCGAGAAATTTGCCTCCCTCCCCATGAGCCAGTCTAAGCTCATGCGCCCCCTGTTCGCCAACGCCGCCAAGTGCGAGCCGGACGCCCAGGGGCGCATCGTCATCCCGCAGAAGCTGCGCACCTACGCGGGCCTGGAGAAGGACGCGGTCATCATCGGCGTGCACAACAGGGCCGAGATCTGGAGCGCCGAGAAGTGGCACGTCCAGGAGGAAGAGGAGATGACCCCGGAGAAGATGACCGAGATTATGGCCAATCTGGGGTTCTAAGATATGGAACATACAGAGTTTACGCACAAGCCGGTTTTGCTCGGCGAGTGTATCGATGGCCTGAACATCCGGCCCGATGGAATCTACGTGGACGGAACCCTGGGCCGGGCGGGCCACTCCCGGGAGATCGCCGGGCGGCTTACCACCGGGCGGCTTATCTGCATCGATCGGGACCAGGCCGCGCTGGACGCGGCCCCCGGGAGGCTGGAGGGGCTGATGGACCGGGTCACCTTGGTCCACGGTAACTTCGGGGACCTGGCGCAGCTTCTGGACGCCCTGGACCTGGGCGGCGTGGACGGGATGCTCTTCGACCTGGGGGTGTCCTCCCCCCAGTTGGACGACCCGTCGAGAGGCTTTTCCTACATGGCGGACGCGCCGCTTGATATGCGCATGGACAAAGAAGACGCGCTGACCGCCCGCACGGTGGTGAATGAGTGGCCCCAGGAGGAGCTGCGGCGTATCCTCTTCCAGTACGGGGAGGAGCGGTACGCACCCGCCATCGCCGCCGCCATCGTCAGAGCCAGGGGACAAGCCCCCATCGAGACCACGCTGGAGCTGGTGAACATTATCAAGTCGGCCATGCCGGCCGCCGCCCTCCGGGAGAAACAGCACCCCGCGAAACGGAGCTTTCAGGCCATCCGCATCGCGGTAAACGATGAGCTTACCGCCGTGGATACCATGATACAGGCCGCAGTGCCGCGGCTTAGTAAGGGCGGGCGGCTGTGTGTCATCTCCTTCCACTCGCTGGAGGACCGCCTTGTGAAGAACGGCCTGGCCGCCTTCGCCAAGGGCTGCACCTGCCCGCCGGATTTCCCCGTGTGTGTATGTGGTAAGACACCGGTGGTGCGCCTGGTGAACAAAAAGCCCATCATCTCCAACCAGGCGGAGCTCAGTGAGAACGCCCGCGCCCGGAGCGCCAAGCTGCGGGTGGCGGAAAAGCTTTAGACGACTAGAGAGAAAGCAAGCAAAGTGTGGGAGAACCTTTATCGCCGGGCGGGATCACTCCCGCCTCATAAGTAAAAAGGTCCCGTTCGGCAAAGCTGAATGGGATGGAATGGAGTTGACCTTCTATGGCAAGCGCCGCCGCGGTCAAGCGCAGCCGCTACAATTCAGCCCGTGCCACCTACGGCAGCGCGGCCTATGATTTAGACTACCGCAGAGGCGGCGTGGAGGTCGCCCCACGACCGCTGGTCCGCCCCCGGGAGAAGACGGCGGTGCGGCCCAAGATCCGCGTCCGCGAGGCAGGCAAGGTGTCGGTCTTCGCGGTAGTGGGCTTTTTGGCGGTGGGCGTATTTGCCGTGCTCGTGCTCATGAGCGGCATCCAGCTCACAACCCTGTCCGACGACATCGCCGGTCTCAACAAACAGATGACCACCCTCCAGAGCGAGGAAGCCCGGCTTCGCACCCAGTACGAGATGGCGTTTGACCTCGCCAGTATCGAGAGCGCGGTGACCTCCAACGGCTCCATGGTGAAACCCCAGAGCGGGCAGATTTTGTACCTCGATCTCTCCGAGCCGGACAGAGTGGTGCTCTTCAAGCAGCCGGAGACTCCCCTCAAGGGTGTGTCAGGCGCGTTTGAGAGCGTAAAGGAAGTTGTCACCAATGTGATGGAATATTTTAAGTAGTACCCGCCATATAGTTTTTAGGAGACCCGAAAGAGAAAAAGCGGGCGGCAGAGGGCCCGAATAGAGAGGGCGTAGGAAAAAATACATTTTTCTTACGCCCTCTTTCGTTGAGAAAGGGGTGGCGCGTCATGCCGAGTGAACAGAAAAAACAGACTGACCGCCGCGCCAACCGGCTGATTTTAGGCCGCACCATCATACTGATGGTGCTCTTTGGCGCGGCGCTTTTCATTCCCCTGCTGATAAAGCTCTACGACATCCAGATCAACCAGCACGACTACTACGAGCAACTTGCCATCGACCAGCAGACCAGGGACGTGGCGGTGGCGGCCAACCGGGGCACCATTTACGATAGCAAGGGCACCGCGCTGGCCATGAGCTCCACAGCCTATGACATTATCCTCTCCCCCCGGGACATCGACACGGTACAGCAGAGCTACGCCGACGCGGTGGAGGACTATCGGGACGGCAAGCGGAAGAAACCGGTGGATTGGCCCGAGCCCACCGACGCCGCCATCGCTGAAAAGCTCTCCGCCATTCTGGGGCTGGAGCAGGAAAAAGTGCTCGGCCGTCTCGCCAAGAGCAATTCCGCATACGAGCGCCTTGCCATCAAGGTGGAGGAGGACGTGGCCGACCAGGTGCGGGCCTTCATCACCGAGTACCACCTGGCAAACGGCCTCTATTGCAGCCCCACCAGCAAGCGGTACTACCCCTACTCCAGCCTCGCCGCTCAGGTCATCGGTTTCGTCAACGCCGACAACCAGGGAGCCTATGGCATGGAGGCCATTTATAACTCCGACCTGGCCGGGGAGACCGGGCGGGTGGTGACCGCCAAGAACGGCAAGGGCACCGAGATGCTCTCCCGCTATGAAAACTACTACGACGCCACCAACGGAAATAACCTGAACATTACCATTGACGCCACGATTCAGTACTACTGCGAGCGGATCCTGGAGACCGGCATTGAAAAATACGACGTGCAAAACGGTGGTTTTTGCATTGCCATGAACCCCAAGACCGGGGCCATCTTAGCCTGGGCCAACGCCCCGGACTATGACCTTAACCAGCCCAGCTCCGTCAGCGACGCCCAGCTGGAGGCGGCGGTGGAGGCGGCGAAGGCTACCTACGGAGAGGACAGCGACGAGTATAAGCAGGCCGTCTCCGATGCGCGGCTCAAGCAGTGGCGCAACAAGGCCATCAACGACACCTATGAGCCCGGCTCCACCTTCAAGGCCATGGTGCTGGCCGCCGCGCTGGAGGAGGGCGTCGTGAATGAAAACAACACCTTCTACTGCTCCGGCAGTGTGACGGTGCCCGGCTGGGATAAGCCGATCCGCTGCTCCAAGCGCACCGGCCACGGCAGCCAGACCCTGGCCCAGGCGGTGGCCAACTCCTGCAACCCCGCGTTTATCGCCATCGGCCAGCGGCTGGGAGCCGAGAAGTTCTATGACTATCTGGAGAACTTCGGCTTTACCTCCCTCACCGGCATAGACTTGCAGGGCGAGGGCTCCAACCAGGTGTGGAGCCGCGACTTCTTCACCAGCCTTGAGGGGCAGTCCTCCCTGGCGACGGCCTCCTTCGGCCAGCGCCTCACCGTCACTCCCATCCAGCTCATCACGGCTGCCGCCTCCGTAGTCAACGGCGGCCACCTGATGCAGCCCTACGTGCTCCAGTCCATTACAGCCGCGGACGGCACCGTCCTCCAGAGCACCGAGCCTACAGAGGTGCGTCAGGTCGTCAGCGAGCAGACCTCTGAGGAATGCAGGAAGATCCTGGAGGGCGTGGTGAACGGCGGCACAGGCAAGAACGCCTATCAGGCTGGCTACCGCATCGGCGGAAAGACCGGCTCCTCCGAAACCAGCGAGACCGATCACACCATCGTCTCCTTCCTGGGCTTTGCCCCGGCGGACGATCCTCAGGTCATCATCCTCCTGGCCTATGATAACCCCAAGCCTGCCTCGCCCGGCGCGAATTACACAGCCGGCGGCGTGTATATCTCCGGCGGCAACATGGGCGCGCCCATGGCGGGCGAGCTGCTGGGCAACATTCTGGACTACATGGGCGTGGAGAAACAGTATACCGCCGAGGAGCTGACCCGCGTCGACGTGCTGGTGCCCAACGTTACCGGTCTTTCGTCCGCCGACGCTCAGGCCCAGGCGGCCGCCAAGGGGTTCACGGTGCGTGCCGTGGGCAGCGGCGAAACGGTGACCGACCAGATGCCTGCCCAAGGCGCCTCCATCCCCGGCGGAAGCCAGATCGTTCTCTACATGGGCGAGGCCAAGCCCACCGACCTGGTGACCGTGCCCGACGTGACGGGCAAATCCCCCACCGCGGCTCAGGATGCGTTGGCCGCCGCGGGCCTCTATATGAAAGCGGCGGGTATTCTGGGGAGCGACACCTCCGCGACCATTGCCGCGAGCCAGTCCATCAACGGGGGAACCAGTGTGGAACGGGGTACTGTCATCAAGGTACAGTTCATGGACAACGTGGCATCCACTGCAGGCACAGGATTCTAAGTTGCGCTACCGGCGATTTCCATAAAGTTTGGGTGGTGATTGTATGCAGCTTGCGCGCTTGTTAGAGGGAGTAGAGCTCTTGGCGGACCACACCGTCGGAGACGTCACAATTACAGGCGTCTGCTACGACACCAGAGAGATGGAGCCGGGCAACCTCTTCGTGGCCCTGCCCGGCTACAAGACCGACGGCCACAAGTATATTCATGAGGCAATCGGAAAGGGTGCGGCGGCGGTAATCTGCCAGCGTCTCCCCGAGGGGGAGGGGCCGTGGATGATCGTCCCTGACGCCCGGGCCGCGCTGGCGGTGCTCTCGGCAAACTGGTTTGGCCACCCGGCGCGGGAACTCTGCGTTGTTGGCGTCACCGGCACCAACGGAAAGACCACCACAACATACCTGATGAAATCGGTGCTGGAGCAGGTTTTAAAGGCCAAAGTGGGCCTGATCGGCACCAACCAGAACATGATCGGGGAAGAGGTCCTCCCCGCCCACCGCACCACTCCGGAGTCCTACGAGGTGCAGAAACTCCTGCGGGAGATGGCGGACGCGGGGTGCAGCCACGCGGTGATGGAGGTCTCCTCTCATGCGCTGGTTCTCCACCGCGTGGATGAGATATTCTTTCACGCGGGTATCTTTACCAATCTGACCCAGGACCATCTGGACTTCCACGGGACGATGGAAAGCTATCGAGCCGCCAAGGGCCTCCTCTTTGCCCAAGCCCGGACGGCAATCCTCAACCTTGATGACGAGGCCGGGGCCTACTACGCGCAGACCGCGCCCTGTGAGGTGTTTACCTACTCGGAGCGGAAGGATGCCGCCGATCTGACAGCCAAGAACCTGCGCCTCTTCCCCGACCGGGTGGAGTTCGAGGCGGTGGCGGTGGGGGCCATTTCCCGGGTAAGGCTGCCCATCCCCGGCGGATTTACGGTGTATAACGCGCTGGGCGTTATCGCCTGCTGTATGGCCCTGGGGCTGGAACTGGCCGACGTTGCGCGGGCCCTGGGCCGCGCCGAGGGGGTGAAGGGGCGCATCGAGGTTGTGCCCACCCCCACGGACTACACGGTGATCATCGACTATGCCCACACGCCCGATGCGCTGGAGAATATCCTCACCGCCGTACGGGACTTCACCAAGGGGCGGCTGATCTGCCTCTTCGGCTGCGGCGGCGACCGGGACCGTACCAAGCGGCCCGTTATGGGCGGCATCGCCTCGTCCCTGGCGGACCTATGCGTCGTCACGTCGGATAACCCGCGCACCGAGGAACCGTCTGCCATCATCACAGACATTCTGGACGGCATGGGTACGGGTGGTGCGCCCCGCCTGGTGGAGGCTGACCGCCGGGCGGCCATCCGCATGGCCCTGTCGGAGGCCCGAACGGGGGATGTGGTGGTTCTGGCGGGAAAAGGGCATGAGACCTATCAGGAGATCGACGGCGTGCAGCACCACCTGGACGAGCGGGAAGAGGTGGCTCGGTACTTCGATACGTGTACAGAGAAATGAGTAGGTAAGCCGATTTTTTGTCATTTTTTTAAGTGGAAAAAGGGTTGCCCCATGTGGTAAAATACTCAGACCATCAATAGACCCCTCCTCTGAAACTTTCGGAGGAAAATTAGTGTGAAAAAGAACTTTCGGAGTTTTCTTTCACATACAGATACTTTGCTTTCTAGTAAAGCGGGACGACAAGAGCGGCGGGTGTGTGTTCCGCCGCGGTGTTTGGAGGTTCAAAGGATGCGTTTTGCGGTTAGTTTTCTGGTGGCGTTCGCCGTTGCCTATCTGGCGGGGAAGGCCCTCATCCCTGCTCTGCGCCGGCTGAAGGCCGGGCAGAGCATTAAGGAAGACGGCCCCACCTGGCATATGTCCAAACAGGGGACCCCCACGATGGGCGGCCTCATGTTCATCATCGGCATCGCCGCCGCCATTCTCGCGGTAGGTTGGCAGGACATTGCCGCCGGGGACTACGGGGCCCTCTTCGTGCTGGCGTTCTCCGGCGTGTTCGGCGCCATCGGCTTTATCGACGACTACATGAAGGTGAAGTACCATCACAACACCGGCCTCTCCGCGTCGGCCAAATTTCTCCTCCAGCTGGCGGCGGCCATTCTCTTCACCGTGCTTATGAGCCGGTTCGGGTACATCAGCTTTAATCTCTACATCCCCTTCGTCAACCTATCCCTCCCACTGCCGCCATGGCTTTACATGGTCTTTGCCGCCTTCGTCATGGTGGCGACGGTGAATGCCGTCAACCTGACCGACGGGGTCGACGGACTGGCCGCCGGGGTGACCATGCCCGTGGCTCTCTTTTTCCTGGCGGTGTCCGCCCTGTGGGGGAAGGGAGAGCTGGGGGTGTTCTCCGCGGCGCTGATGGGGGGACTCCTCGCTTTCCTGCTCTATAACTTCCACCCGGCCCAGGTTTTCATGGGGGATACCGGCTCTCTCTTCCTGGGGGGGGCGGTGTGCGGGCTGGCGTTCGCCCTTGATATCCCACTGGTGATCGTCCTGATCGGCATTATCTACGTGGCTGAGACGCTATCCGATATCATCCAGGTGGCTTACTTCAAGGCCACCCACGGCAAGCGCATCTTCCGCATGGCGCCACTCCATCATCACCTGGAGTTGGGAGGGTGGAGCGAGGTGAAACTGTTCACCATCTTCACCCTTATTACCCTGGCCGCCTGCGCGCTGGCCTACATGGGCGTGATGGACCGGTTTCCCATGTAAAAACAAGCGGGCAACATCGATGTATGAGAGGGGGCGAGGCTTTTGGCGCAAAAATTGAAACGGGACCTGACCGTGGAGGAGCAGCTCGCCCGGGGCCCGCTGGATATGCCGTTTCTCATGCTAACCCTGCTGCTGACGGGCATCGGCCTCATCATGGTCTTCTCGGCCTCCTACGCCTCGGCTTATTACGACGCGACGGTGGCGAAGCACGACCCCGCCTTTTATTTTATAAGGCAGATGATCTTCGGCGTGGTGGGAATTGCCGCCATGTATGTTATCTCCAAGATTAACTACCAGACCTTCCGCTGGATGTCGGTCTTCGCCCTGGCCGGGTCTATTGTACTGCTGATTTTGGTGCTGCCCTTCGGCTATGGCAGGGCTACCGTGGGTGCCCAGCGGTGGATGAACATCGGGCCCATCAACCTCCAGCCCTCGGAGGTCGCCAAGCTGGGTGTCATCATGTACTTTGCGGCCCGACTATCCAAGCGGGGGACCGAGAAAAAGAAATCCTATGACAAGCGCAAGCTCTCTGGCCGCCTCCTTATTCTTCTGGATAAGATCGGCCTGCTGGAGCTCGTCCCCTACGTGGCCGTTTTGGGCGTGGTGTGCGTCCTTTTGCTGCTGGAGCCCCATATGTCGGGCACCATCCTTATGCTGGTGGCGGGAGCAAGCGTCCTTTTCGCGGGTGGCATCAAGCTCCACTGGTTTGCCATCGGCGGCAGCGCGGTGGGCGCGGGGCTGTGGTACATCATCACCAACACCTCCTATATGGCCTCCCGCATTCAGCTCTGGCTTAATCCGTGGAGCGATCCGCTGGGTAAGGGGTATCAGACCATCCAGTCCCTTCTGGCCATCGGCTCGGGCGGGTTGCTGGGCGTGGGGCTGGGCAACTCAAGACAAAAATTTCTCTACCTGCCCGAGCCGGAGAACGACTTTATCTTCTCCATTCTCTGCGAGGAACTGGGATATCTGGGGGCGGCCATTGTACTCATTCTCTTCGCCCTGCTCATCATCCGTGGGTACTGGATTGCCGTCCACGCCCGGGACCGGTTTGGGGCGCTGCTGGTGGTGGGCATCACCACGCTGATGGCGGTGCAGGTATTCCTCAACATCGCGGTGGTGACCAATTTCTTCCCCACCACGGGAATCTCTCTCCCATTCTTCAGCTATGGGGGTACGGCGCTGATGATCCAATTGGCCGAGATGGGCATCGTTCTTTCGGTCTCGCGCCAAATCCCTGCCGCGCGGCAGGGATAAGGCGCATTTCAAGAAATAGTAGGAGGAACGGGAAACCATGAAGATCCTCTTTACCTGCGGCGGCACGGCGGGACACGTGAACCCCGCCGTCGCCCTGGCAAGGCTCTTTCAAGAGCGGCACCCGGGCTGCAAGGTCCTCTTTGTGGGGGCCGACGGCGGCATGGAGACCACGCTGGTGCCCAAAGAAGGCTTTGAAATCAAGACCGTCACCATAACGAATTTCCGCCGCTCCCTTACCCCTGCGGCAGTGGGTCACAACCTGAAGACTCTCTTCAACATGGGCAGGAGCCGGGGGCAGTCCAAGGCCATCCTGGACGACTTTAAGCCCGACTTGGTGGTCGGTACCGGGGGGTACGCGTCCTACCCGGTGGTCTCTGCCGCCGCGAAGCGGGGCATTCCCACGGCGGTGCACGAGTCCAACGCCGTGCCCGGCCTCACCACCAAGACCCTCGCTAAGGTGGTAGACGCCGTCATGGTGGGCTTTGAGGAGAGCCGCAGCCACTACGACTGCCCCGAGAAGGTGACCGTCACCGGCACGCCGGTGCGCGGTGACTTCTTCCTCTATACCCGCTCCGAGGCGCGGGAGAAACTGGGCCTCACCGACGACGCGCCCTTGGTGCTCTCCTACTGGGGGAGTCTGGGGGCAGAGGTGATGAACGGTTATATGGCCGACTTTATCGCCACCGAATGTAAGAAGGGCGAGCCCTTCCACCACCTCCACGGCGCGGGGCGGGACTTCTCCCGTCTGACCCGGAGCCTGGCGGAGCGGGACATCCATTTGGCTGACCACCCCAGGGTGGAGGTGCGGGAGTACATCTACGATATGCCGCTGGTCATGGCGGCGGCCGATTTGGTTATCTGCCGGGCTGGGGCCTCCACGGTGTCGGAGCTGTCCGCCATCGCGAAACCCGCCATTCTGGTGCCTTCCCCCAACGTGACCGCCGACCATCAGACCAAAAACGCCAGGGTTCTGGCCGATGCGGGCGGCGCAATCCTCCTCCCCGAGCGGGAGTGCGGGGGCGAGGCGCTGTGGGAGGCCGCGGCGGAGCTGTTGAACAACAAGGAAAAGCGCGCGGCTATGCGGCAGGCCCTTCGTGAGATGGCCGTGCCCGACGCGGCGGAGAAAATTTACGAGACGCTGACTAAACTGCTGAAAAGCTGACCGTTTGCCGGGAGACAGGGGCCATTTTCCTCCGGACAGGCCACCGTCACTCTCAACCTCCGCTCCGCATAGTATGGCCTGAGCAAATCAATACCAACTTTGCGGAGGACGGACCATATGAGTGCTTTTTTGGTGGAGGGGGGGCGCCTCCTCTCCGGTACAGCCAGGGTACATGGCGCGAAAAACAGTGTTTTACCCATTTTAGCGGCTACGATCCTGGCCGAGGGGGAGAGCGTGCTCCACAACTGCCCCGACCTCTCAGACGTGACCGCATCCCTCGCCATCCTGGAGCATCTGGGATGTAAGACCCGGAAGGAAGGGGACACGGTCTGCGTGGACGCCTCCCACGTCACGGAGAGCGACGTACCCGATCAGCTTATGCGGGAGATGCGCTCCTCCGTTATCTTTCTGGGAGCTATTTTAGGCCGCATGGGGGAGGCGGGCCTCTCCTTCCCCGGCGGGTGTGAGCTGGGGCCGAGGCCTATCGACCTCCACCTGGCGGCCATCCGCGCCCTGGGGGCAGACATCCGGGAGCAGGGGGGCGAGCTGCGCTGTACGGGGCAGAAGCTGACCGGGTGCGAAATTACCCTATCCACCCCCAGTGTGGGAGCTACTGAGAACGCAATGCTGACGGCGGTGCGGGCCCAGGGGGTTACCACCATCACCAACGCGGCCCGTGAGCCCGAGATCGTCGATTTACAGGAATTTTTGATTACCATGGGGGCCAAGGTACGCGGGGCGGGCAGCTCGGTAGTCACCATCGAGGGGGGCATACCCCTCCACGGCGGAGAGCACACCATCATGGGCGACCGCATCGTGGCCGCAACCTATCTCTCCGCCGTGGCCGCGGCGGGGGGCGAGGCCGAGGTGGTGGGCTCGGACTACCGGCATCTCTCCACCGTCACAGCAGTACTGGCCGAGGCGGGCTGCAGGATACATAGCGAGGGCAAGCGCATCGCTATTCAGTGTTCTGCTCCGCTGCGCGGCGTGCGCCCGGTGCGCACCGCGCCGTATCCCGGCTTTCCTACCGACGCCCAGGCGCCCCTTATGGCGGCCCTCGCCAGGAGCGAGGGGACCAGCGTTTTCGTAGAGAACATTTTTGAGAGCCGGTTCCGCCACGTGGATGAGCTCGCCCGCATGGGGGCTGACATCCGGGTGGAGGGCAGGGTGGCCGTGGTTTACGGCGTACCCCGGCTTCACGGCGCGGAGGTCCGCGCCGCCGACCTGCGTGGAGGTGCTGCTTTAGTGGTGGCCGCCCTGGGGGCCCAGGGGAGAAGTACTATCACCGGCCTTCAGCACACGGACCGGGGCTATCAGGACCTGGACGAGGTGCTGCGCGGCCTGGGGGCTGACATCAGAAGGATAGACAGCTAGATAAAGTTTAAGAATTTATTTATGCTTTGTTCTTAAATACCCTGTATACTAGTAGAAAAAAGTAGAGGAATGGAACGAATGGCGGCAAGGAACAAACGGCGGGGACGGCATCGTGGGAGAGGACGCTTCGGTTTCCTCTATGTGGTGCTGTCCGCCGCCGCGGTCCTGGCCGCCATTGTACTGGGCAGCGCGGTCTTTTTTCGGGTAGAGACGGTTCAGGTAACCGGCCAGAGCCGCTACACCGCCGAGCAGATCATCGAGGCTGCCGAGGTGGAGCAGGGGGACAACCTCTTCGCACTGGACCGGGTGAAGGCCTCCAAGCAGATCATCAGCCGCCTGCCCTACGTGGACTCGGTCTCCATCACCCGGCGGCTCCCCGATGGGCTGAACATTGCCGTTACCGAGTGTACCGGTGCCGCCGCTATAGAGGGGGAGGGCGTCTGGTGGATTCTGAACGCGGGAGGCAAATTCGTGGAGCGGACCGACGCCGCAGGTGTGGCGGGGCTCCCGCCGATCACCGGGCTCACCCCCGTGGCCCCCATGGTGGGCTCCCGGTTGGAGGTGCCCGAGGAGCAGACCATCAAGCTGGAGAGCTTGATGGCGCTGCTGCAGGCCATTAACAAGTACGGCATGACGGCCCAGGTCCAGAGCTACGACCTCACCGCCGTGAACGTGATCGAGGCGGGCTACGCGGGCCGATTTACCCTGAAGATGCCCATGAGCGGCGCGGATTACGACTACCTGATGAACGCCGCGGATCGGGCGGTCAAGGAGAAGCTGGACGAGAGCACCAGCGGCGTCATGGATTTGAGCCGACTTGAGAGCGAGGGCATTTTGAACGTGATCCCCTATTCGTAAGAAACAAGGAGCAAGGCATGGAAAAGGCAAAAAAGAACCGGGGCGAGCTGGCCATCGGCGTGGTGTGCGTGCTGCTGGGAGTGCTCTTGGCGGTACAGCTGCGCAGCGTCAAGGTCAATAACGCCGACAGTGACGCCCAGAGCGGGCGGCTGGAGACCCTGCAGGGTATGTATAACGAGGCGCGGGACAAGCTGGACTCTACCCAGGCCCAGCTGGAGTCGGCCCAGGCCGAACTCCAGAAGTACCGGGACGAGGCGGCCTCGGGCAGCGGGGGCAACGAGGCCCTCCGGGCCGAGGTTGACAAGCTGGAAATGGAGGCGGGGCTGACCGAGGTGGTGGGCCCCGGCGTGATGGTCGCCATGCGGGACTCCACCGCCGCCAATGTCACCGGGGACGAGCAGAACTACCTCATCCATGACAGCGACCTGCTGGCCGTCATCAACGACCTGCGGGACGCGGGGGCCGAGGCCATCTCCCTAAACGGAGAGCGGCTGCTCGCCACCAGCGAGGTGCGCTGCGCGGGGGCGGTGGTCATTGTCAACGGCAGGCGCTACGCCGCGCCCTTTGTTATCAACGCCATCGGTGACAGCGCCACCCTCTACAACGCTCTCACCATGCGCAACGGCGTGGTGGACGTGCTGGGCCAGTGGAAGATCGAGGTCAAGGTCACCGCCAGCGAAATGCTGACGGTGCCCGGGTACAACGGCGTTCTGGACTTCCAGTACGCCCAGCCGGCGGCTACCCTGCCGCCGGAGGAGGAAGGAGGGGCTGTGGGATGATCGAGTTGGTGGGCCTTGTTCTGGGGCTTGTCATCGGCTGTTTCCTCCCCTGGCATGTGCCGGCGGAGTACAGCCTCTATGTCGCTACCGGCCTTCTGGCCGCGCTTGACACTGCCCTGGGCGGCATGAATGCCCGGCTTAAAAAGACCTTTAAGCTTAATATTTTCATCTCCGGCTTTTTTGGGAACGCGCTGATCGCCGTCTTCCTCGCCTGGCTGGGAGATAAGCTGGGGCTGCCCCTCTATCTTGCTGCCGTGGTGGTATTCGGCACTAGATTGTTTCAAAACTTTGCGGAAATCCGCAGGGAGCTATTGACCTCCCGCAAAAAGAAGGCTAAAATGGAACAAGATATAGTAACCCCGCCTGAAGAGCGGCTACCATAATTTGTTGAAATAGAGAATATCAAGGTTTTTTACATAGGAACATATAGTAGGAGGAGCAGTTATGGCTTTTGGATTTGACGCCGTGGCCGATAATGTGGTAAACATCAAGGTGATCGGTGTTGGCGGCGGCGGCAACAACGTGGTCAATCGTATGGTGAAGTCCGGGATGCGGGGTGTAGATTTTATCGCTGTCAACACGGACAAGCAGGCGCTTGCCGTTTCCAGCGCTACCTATAAGATTCAGATCGGAGAGAAACTGACCGGCGGTCAGGGCGCTGGCTCCAACCCCGAGGTGGGCCGCAAGTCCGCCGAAGAGAGCCGCAGCCAGGTCTCTAAGGCCTTGGAGGAGACCAACATGGTCTTCATCACCGCGGGCATGGGTGGCGGTACCGGCACCGGCGCGGCCCCCATCGTGGCCGACATCGCCAAAGAAGCTGACATCCTCACCGTGGGCGTGGTCACCAAGCCCTTCAACTTTGAGGGCAAGCGCCGCATGGAGCAGGCCGAGCAGGGCATCAACGAGCTGCGCAGCAAGGTGGACTCCCTGGTCATCATCCCCAACGAGCGGCTGAAATTTGCCACCGACCAGAAGATCACCTTCGCCAACGCCTTCGAGATTGCCGACGACGTACTTAAGCAGGCCGTCCAGTCCATTTCCGACCTCATCAGCAACACCGGTTTCATCAATCTGGACTTTGCCGACGTGACCGCCATCATGAAGAACGCGGGCATGGCCCACATGGGCGTAGGACGGGCCGCGGGCAAGAACAAGGCCGAAGAGGCCGCCAAGATGGCCATCTCCAGCCCCCTGCTGGAGACGAGCATCAACGGCGCCAAGGGCGTGCTGGTGAACATTACCGGTTCCCCCGACATTGGCCTTGAAGAGGTGGAGACCGCAGCCAACCTGGTGCGCCAGGCCGCCCATGAGAGCGCCAACATCATCTTCGGTGCTGCCTTTGACGATACCTTGGAGGACGAGATCCGAGTCACCGTCATCTCCACCGGCTTTGACGAGCACGCCAGCGCTATACCCGGCAAGCCCTTTACCGCCGCCGCCGGACAGGTCCAGTCCTCTGTCGGACAGGCCTACCAGCAGCCCGGTGCGGCTGTGCCCCCTCCCGCGCCCATCCCCGAGCAGGAGCCCGACCAAGACGACGACCCCTTTACCGATATCTTCAAGATTTTCAATAAGGGCAGATAAGAGTATCCGGGGTTTTGGTTGTTTATTGTGCCACGCATACATAGGGCCGTGGAGCGTTTTATTCCTTACTACAATAATTGCAGGGAGGAATGATTTTGAACGTTTGGAAATTCTGTATTATTCTGGGCGTAGGCGCAGCCCTTATCCTGCTGTTCGCGGGGATTACCCTGCCGGAGACGCAGCAGCTATTGACCGCTGTGGTAGGAGCCATTGGGGCGGCTAACTTCGCGCTTTTGGCCGTGATTGCGGATAAGCTATCAACAAGAAACGATTCCTGAACAAAATAGGGAAAGCTTGACGACCCGCCGTAAGGCGGGCCGTCTTTTTTCCTTGCAATTCGCCGCTTTGGAGCATATAATAGGATAGGTTATGGAAATTTATATAAGCGGATAAAAAGGAGTGAGACCTTCGTGAGCAGTGACCCTAGTAGTCGAAGTACATATCAAGAGAGGCGCGGCTTGCGAAGGGGGGACTTATTCCGCTCTTAGGCTGGTCACGCCGGGAAAGGCGTGAAGCATTTGCTGACCATTCACAAGACCATCGGCGGGAAAATGACCAAGCTGGACGCTATCCAGGACGGGTGCTGGGTGAACCTCACCTACCCCAGCGAGGATGAGCTGAACACCGTCGCCGCCACCCTAAACGTAGAGCCCGCCTTCCTTCGTGCCGCCCTGGACGAGGAGGAGACCTCCCGCGTGGACGTGGAGGAGGGGCAGACCCTTATCATCATCGATGTACCCGCCGTGGAGAAGGCGGACGCGGTGGTCTATTCCACCTTGCCGCTGGGCATTATCGTCACTCAGAAACACATCATCACCGTCTGCCTCAAGGAGTCCTCCATTATCAAGGACTTTGAAGACGGCCTGGTAAAGAACGCGGAGACCCAAAAGCGCACCAGTTTCATCCTCTACCTCCTCCTTCAGGTGGCGAAACGGTTTCTCCAGTACCTCAAGCAGATCGATAAGATATATAACTACATGGAGCGCCAGCTCTATAAGTCCCAGCGGAATAAGGAGCTCATCCAGCTCTTGGACCTTGAGAAATCTCTGGTCTACTTCAACACATCCCTGAAGGCCAACGAAGTAACGCTGGAGAAGATTCTCCGGGGCCGCATCATCACCCTCTACGAAGAGGACCATGATCTGCTGGAGGACGTGCTCATCGAGGTCCGTCAGGCCATCGAGATGGCGAACATATACTCCTCCATCATCTCCGGCATGATGGACGCGTTCGCCAGCGTCATCTCTAATAACCTGAACGTCATTATGAAGGTCCTGACCTCCATCACCATTTTGCTCACTATCCCCAACATCGTGTTCGGCTTTTACGGCATGAACGTGGCGGGCCTCCCACTAGCTCAGTTCTGGTGGATGCCGCTGGTCGTCACCGCCGCCGTCATCGCCGTTGCAGCTATCCTCCTAAAGCGCAAGGATTTGTTTTAAAGAACGCGTCTGTCCCTTTTGGACAGACGCACTCTTTTCTGTCGAAGATGTAAAATTTTTGAAATACTTTAAAACCGATTCCATGGTTCATAAAATGGTAACAAGTCTGTGCTATCCTGAAACATAGAAGAAGTGGAAATGGCGGGCCTCGGCCCACCGTGGTAGGGTGTATTTGAGAATTGGCTTTCAGATGCGCCCAAAGCAGAGGAGGTCGAATCAATGGCAAGTAACCCCAACTATAATGAGATGACGCCTGAGGTACTCGCATTGGCGAAACTGGCCCTGGACAACAGCTGCATCTGTCCGGACGACTATTTGAAGTACGACGTGAAACGCGGCCTGCGTGACCTGAACGGCAAGGGTGTTGTGGCCGGCCTGACCGAGATTTCCGACATTGTGGCCAAGCACTTGGTGGACGGCCAGGAGGTCCCCTGCGAGGGTGAGCTGTACTACCGGGGCTGCAACGTTGAGCGGTTGGTGGGCGGCGCGCTGGAGGAAAAGCGTTTCGGCTTTGAGGAGACTGCTTATCTCCTCCTCTTCGGCACCCTGCCCGACAAAGCGGCTCTGAACGACTTCAGCGCCCTTTTGGCCTCTTATCGGACGCTGCCCAACAACTTCGTGCGGGATGTCATCCTGAAGGCCCCCAGCCACGACATTATGAACTCCCTGGCCCGCAGCGTCTTGAGTCTTGCCGCGTATGACGACAAGGCCGACGATACGAGTCTGCCCAACGTGGTGCGCCAGTGTCTGCAGATGATCGCCCTGTTCCCCCTCCTCTCGGTTTACGGCTATCAGGCCTATAACTACCGGGGAGGCAACAGCCTGTTTATCCACGCTCCCAAGAGCGAGCTGTCCACAGCCGAGAACATCCTCTCTCTCCTCCGGCCTGACTCCCAGTACAGCTACTGGGAGGCCCACGTGCTGGACGTGTGCCTCATGCTCCACGCCGAGCACGGCGGCGGCAACAACTCCACCTTCACCACCCACGTGGTCACCTCCTCGGGCACCGATACATACTCCTGCATGGCGGCGGCCCTGGCCTCCCTGAAGGGGCCCAAGCACGGCGGCGCGAACATCAAGGCCATCCGTATGTTCGAGGACATGAAGGAGAAGGTGCGGGACTGGAAGGACGAGGACGAGGTGCGCGCCTATCTCCAGGGCCTGCTGGACAAGAAAAACTTTGACAAGGCGGGCCTTATCTATGGCATGGGCCACGCGGTCTACTCCCTCTCCGATCCCCGCGCCAACCTCCTGCGCTCCTTCGTGGAAAAGCTCTCCAAGGAGAAGGGCCGTACCGAGGAGTACGAGCTCTACTCTATGGTGGAGCGGCTGGGCCCCGAGGTCATCTCGGGGGAGCGGAAGATCTACAAGGGCGTCAGCGCCAACGTGGACTTTTACTCCGGCTTTGTCTACCACATGCTGGACCTGCCGCTTGAGCTATATACCCCCATCTTCGCCGTGGCCCGCGTGGCGGGCTGGAGCGCCCACCGGGTGGAGGAGCTTATCAACATGGGCAAGATCATCCGCCCCGCTTATCAGTATGTGGGCGGGCGGCAGGCGTATCTGCCTCTCAGCGAGCGGTAAAAGAGAGCAAAAGCCCCGGTTACGGCATTGCCGTGACCGGGGCTTTTTTTGCTTCCGTTTTTGCGAGGAGGAGATTCACAAGCCAAGGAAGTTATGCCCTTACTCTCGTACATCCAGTAATTTCTCGTCTGTATCAAACACAAAATACCGCTCGATGCCTCTTTCTCCCAGCGCATTTTCCCCTAGTGCAATATGGTAGACAAGGGTTTCCTGGGCGTAGTGCCCGCCCTCATAGTTGGGGACGATCTCACAGATCTCGATGGGATAATCCGAAGAGCCATCGGGGGTGTAATACTCCTCAAAGTACCGCCGAGCGGCCTCCATTACCCGCGTACTCGGGCGCTTGCAGGTCAGCGGCACGTAGCAATCATAGAGCCAAAGGGACTGCGGCTCTAAGTCGGGACGTTGGTAATCGAAGTTGCGGTGAAACAACTCAAACCCGCTGTCGGAGAGGATGATCTTGTGGGCAAAGTCCCAGAAATCTTCATTTTTCGTCTCATCGAAGATATCCTCCATCCCCTCAGGCAGACCGGCGTGGGGAGAGGTGGTGACCTGATTCACCGACTTACCGTCGAAGTTGTAAAGGGCCGCGCGATAGGAGAGGGACGTGGGAGTCGCCCCGATGCTCTCACTGATGCATAGGAAGTAGCTGTCCCCTGGATCCGGTCCGCCGGTGGTGTATGGAAACAGCTCGTATTGCTCGGCCATATTACCGCCGAAGTAGTAGATTTGCCCCTCAAGCTGATGGGAGGCGTTGTTGAAAGCGCCCAACATGACGATGCTCAGTCCAATGTCGTACTCAGACCGCCACCGATACTTAAGCACACCCATAGTGTACCCTAGAGAGGAACTGTCCTTGCTGAGCAGCTCCCAGGTGTCCTCTGGCTGTCCGGTGGGGAACTGCGCCGCCAGCAGCTCGGTGAGGACCTCGTCCGAGAGGGGGGCTGCCGTGGGCCCGGTGGAGGCGTCCAGCGGGACATAATAGTCGTAGATCCAGATATCCTCTCTGTGTGCCTCGTCCTGGCGGTAGATGTCCAGTCCCGTGCCGTTGATGACGGCTTTATGGGTGGACCAGAAGCCAGCGTTCATCTCCGGGTCCAGCATATCGATGTACGAGGACGGGAGACCGGCGGTGTCGGGCAGCTGCGTGACGATGGACAGCTCTCCGTCATAGAAATCGTAAAGCGCCGCGCCATAACCATTGTCAGGCGCGTAGTTGGTGCAGAGAAGCTGGACGTGCATCTCCCGATCGGTCCAGGTATACAGCTCCCCCTGGTCGCCAAAGAGAGTCTTGGAAACCCCAACGTCCGCCTTGGTTTCGTCGTCAAAGACGGTGAAGAGCAGATTGCCCAGCCCCTGGTAATACCCCGGATCAGGTGACTGGCCGCCATAACGCAGCACGCCCAAGGTGTGCCCGTTCTGGCGGGCGGAGAAAAGAAGCTCGTACTCTTCGTTAGCCATAGTGTAGGGGAGCCTTGCCGCCATCAGCTCGGTCAACTCCCCGTCGGAAATGATAGGGGCCTCAGTCGCCATCGGGGGCGGCGTGGTGAGGTCGCCGCCGGTGAAGAGGTAGGGGAAGAGGTAGGGGGCCGCGGCTCCCAGACCGATAACCAATACCAGCGCGGCGGTAACCATGAGCCACCGGGGAGGGGCGGACCTGTGCCGCCTTCTGGGAGCCTCCTCATTGGGGAGCGCGCCGATTTTAGCGCGGAGGGAGGCGGGGGCGCACAGGGCGTCCACCTCGTAGATATAGTCGTGACTAGTCACACTCGAACCCCCCGATCATCTGTTTTTTCAGCGTCTCCCGGCCCCGGCTCAGCCAGGAGAGCACCGTGTTCTGCCCCGCCCCCAGAATCTCGCCGATCTCGGCGGCGGTATAGCCCTCATAGTAGTGCAGGTATATGGCGTTGCGGTACTTGGGCGGGAGGGCGCGCACCGCCTCCAGTACCGAGCCGTCGCCCCGCTCCGGGGCAGGCAGGTCGTCGGTGAGGGCGCCTCCATCACAGCGGCTGTCCCGGCGCAGGTTCTTGCACAGGTTGATGGTCACCCGGATGAGCCAGGCCTTCAGGTGCTCATCGTCAGCAAACTCCCTGCGGCCGGTCAGGAGTTTCTCAAAGACCTCCTGGGTCACATCCTCCGCGTCGGCCCTTGTGGGGGCGTTATGGACGGCAACGCGGTAGACGGTGTCGGTGTAAAGCTCAAACGCACGCTGGAACGCGCGGTTTTGTACGACCACGGCCACCCCTCCTCTCTCTACCTCTAACACACCCCTGAGCGCGGTATTATTGCGTCCATCATAACATTTTTTGCAGATTTTTTGCGCAAAAGAAAAAGCGCCGGCCCCGCCAATACTGGCGGAGCCGGTGAGTGTGCTCGGTTATTGTATGCTGCCCGCGGCGATGGCCTCGGCTACTTTGATGCCATCCACGGCGGCGCTGGTGATGCCGCCCGCGTAACCGGCCCCCTCGCCGCAGGGGTACAGCCCCCGGATGGGGGACTGCATATCCTCACCCCGGAGAATGCGTACCGGGGAGGAGGATCGGGTCTCCACCCCGGTCATCACCGCCCCGGAGGCGGCGAAGCCGCGCAGCTTGCGGTCGAAGAGGGGGAGGGCGGCGCGGAGGGTATCTGTGACGAAAGCGGGCAGGCAGGCCGACAGGTCTGCGGGGACCACGCCGGGCCGGTAGGTGGTGTCCGCCCCGCCCAGGGAGCGGGAGGGGACGGCCTTCAGGAAGTCACCCACCGTCTGAGCCGGGGCACGGAAGTTGCCGCCGCCCAGGGCAAAGGCGGCCTCCTCCCACTTGACCTGAAAGCGCACCCCGGCCAGCGGATGGTCCCCGCCGAAGTCGGCGGGGGAGACCCCCACCAGACAGCCGCCATTGATGGCTGCGCCGTCCCGTGCGCGGTTGCTCATGCCGTTTGTTACCAGGCGGCCCGGTTCCGACGCGGCGGCCACCATCTGCCCGCCGGGGCAGACGCAGAAGGTGAAGGCGCTCCGCCCGTCGGGCAGGTGGCAGGCGAGCTTATAGTCGGCGGCGGGGAGGCGTGTCCACGCGGGGCCGAACTGAGCCTCAGACACAGCGGCCTGGCTATGCTCAATGCGCACGCCGATGGCAAAGGGTTTCTGTCCCATGGGTACCCCCGCGGCCAGGAGCATCCCGAAGGTGTCCCGGGCAGAATGACCGGGGGCCAGCGCCAGCGCGTCGCAGGGGAGGTCGTACTCTCCCTGGGGGGAGGAGACCTTCAACCCACGCAGAGCCCCGTGCCTGACGTCCAGCCCGGTGAGACGGTGCTCAAAACGCACATCGCAGCCCAAGGCGATGAGCTCGGCCCGGACATTCTTCACCACCGTACGCAGCACGTCGGTGCCCACGTGGGGCTTGTGCTGGTACAGAATGTCCCCCGGCGCGCCAGCGGCCGCCAGGGACTGGAGCACTGTGGTGATCCGGGGGTCGTGGGTGCCAGTTGTGAGCTTTCCGTCCGAGAAGGTGCCTGCGCCCCCCTCGCCAAACTGGACGTTTGAGGCGCCGTCCAGCGCACCGGTGGCCCAGAACCGGGCCACGTCCTCGCTGCGTGCGTCCACCGCCCGGCCCCGTTCCAGCACGATGGAGGGGATGCCGCTCCGGGCCAGGTACAGCGCGGCGAAGAGCCCCGCCGGGCCCATGCCCACCACCACCGGGGGCAGAGGGGAGGTCCGGCGGACGGGGGGAGGTGCATAGGGCGCGGGGGTGAAGAGGGTCACGTCGGGGCTGGAAGAGCGTTTTACCAGGGCCTCTTCGCCCTGGACGGTGACGTTGACGGCACAGACGTAGTGCACGTCGCTCTTCTTCCGCGCGTCGATGGACTGCCGGGCCAGGGAGATCTCCTGGATCTCCTCCGGGCGGACGCCCAGGATGCGGGCAGAGTTCTGTTTCAGATGCTCCAAGTCCCCGCCGATGGGCAGGGGGAGGTTCTGGATGCGTATCATATGCTCACCACCTGGAGAAAAATAGGAGCCGGTCGCGCTGACCGGCCCCCTTGAAATAGCAAGGCTCAGCTCTTGGACACGATAGCCGCGGTGTCGGAGGCGATCATCAGCTCTTCATCCGTCGGAATAATCATGACCTTAACCTTGGAGTCGGCGGTGGAGATAATGACCTCCTTGCCCCGGAGCTTGTTGGCTTCCTCATCAATCTTCACGCCCATGAACTCCAGGCCCTTACAGGCGTCCAGGCGGACGGCGCCGTCGTTCTCGCCCACGCCGGCGGTGAAGATGATGCCGTCCACCCCACCCATTGCGGCGGCGTACGAGCCAATGAGCTTACGGACACCATAGGTGAACACGTCACGGGCCAGCTGGGCACGGACGTTGCCCTGGGCGGCGGCGTTCTCCAGGTCGCGGAAGTCGGAGGACACGCCGGAGATCCCCTGCACGCCCGACTTCTTGTTGAGGACGCTCAGCATCTCTTTGATGTCCATATTGTACTTGTTCATCAAAAATTCCATGATGCCCGCGTCGATGTCGCCCACACGGGTACCCATGGGCAGACCGGCCAGGGGGGTAAAGCCCATGGAGGTGTCCACGCTCTTGCCGCCGTCGATGGCGGTAACGGAGGAACCGTTGCCCAGATGGCAGGAGATGAGCTTCAGCTTCTCAATGGGCTTGCCCAGCATATCGGCGGCCCGGCCGGAGACGTAGCGGTGGCTGGTGCCGTGGAACCCGTACCGGCGCACGCCGTCCTTTTCGTAGTACTCATAGGGCAGGGCGTAGGTATAGGCCAGGGAGGGCATGGTCTGGTGGAAGGCGGTGTCGAACACGGCGACCATGGGGACGCCAGGCATAACGGACTCGCAGGCTTTGATGCCTGTGATGTTGGCGGGGTTGTGGAGAGGGGCCAGGGGGATACACTCCTCCAGAGCCGTCATGACGGTGGCGTCGATGCGGACGGAGGAGGCAAACTTCTCGCCGCCGTGGACCACGCGGTGACCTACCGCGTCGATCTCAGCCATGCTGGAGATGACGCCGTGCTCCTTGTCGGTCAGGGCGTTCAGAACGGCCTGGATGGCCTCGGCATGGGTGGGCATGGGAATTTCAAACTCGTGCTTGGCGTCCTTTGCGGGGACCTTGTGGGTCAGCCTGCCGTCGATGCCGATGCGCTCGCACAGGCCCTTGGCCAGCACCTCGCGGGTGGCCGGGTCCATGAGCTGATATTTCAGGGAGGAGCTCCCCGCGTTGATGACCAGAACTTTCATGTAGACTCTCCTTCTCATTCCTGCCTCCCGGCTTGCAGACCGGGAGGATGTGTAGTAAAATAGGAAAAAATCCATCACGCCTATTTTAGTACTTTTTTCTCAAAAGGACAACTCTTTTTTGAAATTGAGGTGAAATCTATGGGGACGGCAGGCGTTGTGACCGAGTATAACCCCTTTCACACCGGCCATGCCCATCAGCTGGCAGAGACCCGGAAGGCCCTGGGGGAGGGCTCCGCCTTGGTGTGCGTCATGAGCGGGAATTTTGTCCAGCGGGGGGAATGCTCCGTTCTGGACAAGTGGAGCCGCTCCCGCTGCGCATTGCAGGGAGGCGCCGACCTGGTGCTGGAGAATCCCACTCCCTGGGCCGCCGCATCGGCGGAGACCTTCGCCCGTGGCGCGGTAGGGGTCCTGGCCGCCACTGGGGTGGTGGATACCCTCTCCTTCGGGAGCGAGGCGGGGACGCTGGAGGAGCTGCGCACCGCCGCCCGGTGTCTGGACGGCGCGGAGTACCGGGAGTCACTGCGGCGGGAGCTGGATCTTGGCCTGCCCTTCGCCGCCGCCCGGGAGCGGGCGGCGCGGAGCGTGATGGGAGCGGCTGCGGCCTGCCTAGCCACCCCCAATAACAACCTGGCGGTGGAGTACCTGCGCGCGCTGCCCCCCGGCATGGCCGCCATGACGGTGAAACGGGTGGGGGCTGCCCACGACGGGGCAGCGGCGGAGGGCTTTGCCTCGGCCTCGGCCCTCCGAGCGCTCCTCCACAGCGGGGAGCTGGAGAAAGCGGAGGCCTATCTACCGGCCGGGACGATGGCGGAGCTTACACGGGCCGTGGAGGAGGGACGGGCCCCCGCCAGTCTCCTCCAATGCGAACGGGCCGTTCTTGCCCGGCTGCGCACCATGACGGAGGCCGACTTTGCCGCTCTCCCCGACGGGGGAGCGGCTGAGGGCCTGCCCGCCCGCCTGGTCCGGGCGGCGGTTGGGGCTCTGACCCTGGAAGAATTCTGTACCGCCGCCAAGACCAAGCGGTACGCCCACGCCCGTATCCGGCGGCTGGCCCTCTGGGCCTTCCTGGGCCTCACGGAGGCGGACAGGCCCGCCCATGTGCCCTACGTCCGGGTGCTTGGAATGAACCACCGGGGGCGGGAGCTGCTGAGCAGAATGAAGAAGACCTGCGTGCTCCCCGTCATTACCAAGCCCGCTCACGCGAGACGCCTCGAGGGAGAGGGGCGGGCACTCTTTGAGACGGAGGCCCGCTGCACCAACCTCTTCGCCCTCTGCACGCCCCAGCCCCAGCCCTGCGGCCTGGAGTGGACCACCGGGCCGGTGATTTTATAAAAAACCCCCTCTCCGTGTAGCGGAGAGGGGGTTTTTTATAGGCGGTTATTCCGTGGCCTGCCAGTCCTCCGGCAGCTCCTCCAGAAGGGGGAGGTCCTGAAAGACGGCGGCGGCGGCCCACTCAAACTCGGGCGCGTCTGCGGCCTTGCGCAGGCGCTTTAGGTGCCGCTCGCTGTGCGCGAAGAGATGGATGAGGTAGAACCAGAGCTCCTTCATCCGTAGAGAGGCGTTGCGGCGGCTGGAGAAGGCGGCGGCATAGCCCTCATACAGCTCATCATGAAAGGCCTTAAGTGTGGCCTTGTCCGCCCCTGGCCCGCCCTGGAGTTGGCGCGCCAGCGCGGGGTTGCTCACCAGCCCCCGGCCTATCATCACTGCCTCCACCGTGGGAAACCGTCCGGCCAGGGTGCGAAAGCGCGCCGTAGTGGTCAGGTCCCCATTGTAGCAGACAGGATTTTTGCTCAAGGGCAGGGCGGCGGCAAAGTCCTCGACGCGGGCCCGGCCCTTATAGAAGTCGGCGCGGACCCGGGGGTGGATGGTCAGCTCATGGATGGGGTATTTGTTGTAGATCTCCAGCAGGGGAAGAAACTCGGCCGGGTCGGTCAGCCCCAGGCGGGTTTTTACCGAGATAGGGATGGGGCAGTGAGAAAATATCTCATCCAGAAAGGACTCCAGCTCCCATGGATGGGCGAGAAAGCCCGCGCCCTTTCCCTTGGCGGTCACGGTGCCCGAGGGGCAGCCCAGGTTCAGATTGACCTCACGGTAGCCGAGTCCGGCCAGCCGCTCTGCCGCCCAGAGGAAGTCCTCGGCCCGGCGGGTCAGCAGCTGGGGCACCGCGTCCAGTCCGGCGTTATGCTCGGGCAGCAGATCCTGAAAGGCACGGCGGGTGAAGGAGTGCTCCTGGCTGGGGGAGTAAAAGGGCATGAAATAGCGGTCCACGCCCGGGAAATATTTGTGATGGGTTTGGCGGAACAGATAGCCGGTGAGGCCCTCCATCGGGGCAAAGTAAAAGCGCATGGTGCCTCACTTCTCGTAGTTCTTGATGAGCGCCTGAGTACCCAGGACGCCCAGCCCCTGGGCCTCCAGCGCACGGCACTGGCCGAGCACCTGCTCCAGCACGGGGAGTTTCACCTGGTCCCGTAGGGCCTCGCCGCCGGCGATGGTCATGTCCTTGATGAAGTGGCTCATAATAAAGCCCGGGTCAAAGTCGCCCGATACCATCTTAGGAGCCAGGCTGGTCATCTGGAAGGAGCCCGCGGCCCCGGCGGAGATAGCAGAGAGGAGCACCATGAGGTCTAGGTTCTTGGCCTTGGCATAGGTCAGCGCTTCGCACACACCGGAGAGGGCACCGGCGATGGCGATCTGGTTCGCCATCTTGGCGTGCTGGCCGCTGCCCGCGGGCCCCATGTGGACAATTTTTTTGCCCATAGCCTGGAGGATGGGCATACAGGTCTCATAGTCGGCGGCGTCGCCCCCCACTAAAATGGAGAGGGTGCCCGACCTAGCTCCCGTATCGCCCCCGGTGACCGGGGCGTCCAGCGGGTGGAGGCCCTTGGCCTTCCCAGTCTCATAGATGCGCGCCGACAGGGAGGGGCTGGTGGTGGTCATGTCGATGAGGTAAGCGCCGCTCTTGGCGTTTTCCAGGATGCCGCCCGCGCCGAAGTAGACCTCATCTACGTCCTTGGGGTAGCCCACGATGGTGCACACCGCGTCGGCGTACTTCACGCATTCGGCCACCGAATCGGCCCAGACGGCCCCTTCGCTGATTACGTCCTCGCACTTCGATTTCGTGCGGCTGTAAATGGTCAGGCGGAAACCGGCCTTCATCAAATTGCGCACCATGCTCTTTCCCATGATGCCTACGCCGATAAACGCAAGCTCTCTCATTTCATCCACTCCCTTTTGTGTATAGACCTATCCTAAAACAACCCGCGGAAACTGTCAAGGAATTGGCGAAAAGGAATGGGGCCGCTCAGTGGAGCGGCCCCCGGGGGTAAAAGGTCGGTTATACGAGGCCCTGGGCCATCATGGTTTCGGCCACCTTGAGGAAACCGGCGGCGTTGGCGCCGGTGACAAAGTCGTCCGGGCTGCTGCCATACTCGGCGGCCGCTGCAGAGATGTTCTCATAGATGTCCTTCATGATGCCCTTCAGGCGCTGGTCGACCTCCTCGAAGGTCCAGGCCAGGCGCATGCTATTCTGGCTCATCTCCAGGGCGGAGACGGCCACGCCGCCGGCGTTGGCGGCCTTGCTGGGAACGAAGAGGATGCCCGCGGCGGTGAAGGCGTCGATGGCCTCCAGGGTGGAGCCCATGTTGGAGCCCTCGCAAACCATCTTGCAGCCGTTCTTCAGGAGGAGCTGAGCGGCCTCCAGGTCGATTTCGTTCTGGGTGGCGGAGGGGAACGCCATATCGCAGGGGATGCTCCAGATGCCGTTGCAGCCCTCGTGGTACTCGGCGGAGGGCCTTATGTCCAGATACTCCTTGATGCGGCCGCGGCGGACCTCCTTGATGTCCTGAATGGCGGCGATGTCCACGCCGTCCTTATCGTAGATGTAGCCGTTGGAGTCGCTCATGGCGACGACGGTAGCGCCATGCTCGGCGGCCTTGATGGCGGCATAGATCGCCACATTGCCGGAGCCGGAGACGATGATTTTTTTGCCGCTCAGGCTCATGCCCCGGTGGGAGAGAACCTCGTTGGCGATGTAGATGAGGCCGTACCCGGTGGCCTGGGTGCGGGCCAGAGAGCCGCCGTAGGTGAGGCCCTTGCCGGTCAGCACGCCGCAGTACTCGCCGGTGATACGCTTATACTGGCCGTACAGGTAGCCAATCTCCCGGCCGCCCACGCCGATGTCCCCGGCGGGCACGTCGGTATCGGGGCCGATGTGGCGGTATAGCTCCGTCATGAAACTCTGGGTAAAACGCATGACCTCGTTGTCGCTCTTCCCCTTGGGGTCGAAGTCGCAGCCGCCCTTGCCGCCGCCGATGGGAAGGCCTGTGAGGGAGTTTTTGAAGATCTGCTCGAAGCCCAGGAATTTGAGGATGCTCTGGTTCACGCTGGGGTGGAACCGCAGGCCGCCCTTGTAGGGGCCGATGGCGCTGTTAAACTGGACGCGGAACCCTCGGTTGATCTGGTACTCGCCCTTGTCGTCCACCCAGGGCACGCGGAAGGAGACCACTCGCTCAGGCTCGGTCAGGCGCTCCAGGAGCTTAGCCTTCTGGTACTCGGGGTGGCAGGCGATCACCTTGCGCAGGGAGCCCAAAACCTCGGTGGCGGTCTGAAGGAATTCCGGCTCGTGGGGGTTTTTCTCCTTTAAAGCCGCCAATACTTGATCTACATAATCCATGGTATGGTGCACCTCCAAAACATATTCACCTCGGGGACGGCCGGGGTTCCCTTTGCCGCCAGTACGGCGATATGCAAGAAAAACGTCTTCACGTTGCATAGGCCGTGGGATAATTTGTACCGTCCGCCCCAACAAAAAGTTCGTTTCATTATAAGGTCTACCCCCTGGGTGGTGTCAATAGTTTTTTACAAAAAATGAAAAAATGAATGCCTTAACAGAGGTTGTTGCAAAAGGGTCTTCAACACACAATATATTGTGTGCCATTTTGTATGCCGGGGGACGGAATGGGCAAGGGCGTATTGATTCGCTTTCGGCGGTGTGTTATGATAGGGAACGACTTATCCCTGAGACCGCCGGAGGGCGGCAAAAGTGAATGAAAACGGGGGAAGATAGAGTATGCCAGCAGAGAAAAGCACGGGAGAATTGACCGGCATCAGGAAGTATTTCAAGGAGCAGAATATCGAAATATCCTTCAACCGCATCGCTATTCAGGCCTTCGGAGGCATGGCCCACGGCCTGTTCGCCTCCCTCCTCATCGGCACCATCATCAGCACCATCGGCACCTTCCTGCCCGGCGCCGCGGGGGCATTCATGCTGTCGGTGACGGGGTACACCAGGGAGGTCCAGGGCGCGGCCATGGCCCTGGCCGTCGGGTATGCCATCGGGTGCCCACCCTACGTGCTCTACTCCCTCGCAACGGTGGGTTTTGCGGCCAATAAGCTGGGGGGCGCGGGGGGCGCCCTGGCCGTCATTTTTGTGGCGGTGATCGCGTCCTTCTTCGGTAAGCTGGTCTCCAAGCGTACCCCCATCGACCTGATCGTCACCCCAGCCGTCACCATCCTGACGGGCTGCCTGGCCGCCCTCTTTTTGGCGCCCCCCATCGGGGAGGTGGCCGTGTGGCTGGGGAACCTCATTATGTGGGGCACCCAGCTCCAGCCCCTTCTGATGGGTATTCTGGTCTCGGTGGTCATCGGGCTTATCCTCACGTTCCCCATGAGCTCGGCTGCCATCTGCGCGGCCCTGGGGCTGGTAGGCCTGGCGGGGGGCGCGGCGGTGGCCGGGTGCTGCGCCCATATGGTGGGTTTCGCCGTCTGCTCCTACCGGGACAACAAGGTGAACGGCCTCGCCTCCGTGGGGCTGGGAACCTCCAAGCTCCTCTTTCCAAACGTGATGAAAAAGCCCGTTTTGCTCCTGCCCCCGGTCATCACCTCCATTATCACCGGGCCTATCGCCACCTGCATTTTCAAGCTGGAGATGAACGGCGAACCCATCTCGGCCGGAATGGGTACCTGCGGTCTTGTGGGGCCCATCGGGGTCATCACCGGCTGGCTCACGCCCAGCGAGAAGGCGCTGAGCGCAGGGCTTGCCGCCATTCGTCCTGGGGTGATAGACTGGCTCGGGCTGGCACTGATCTGCATCGTCCTTCCCGCCGTGATCTCCTTTATCCTCTCCGAGCTGATGCGCAAGGCTGGACTCATTAAAGACGGGGATTATAAATTGCTCTGATTTATTCCATCCACGGTGTGATTTGGGAGGAAAAAGGGAATAAAGAAATCATTTGTCGCACTTGACCCTTTAAGTAGCTGGTGTTAAACTAATTCAAGTTGAAGAATCACGACTTTGAGCGCGTGGGGGTGTGGCCCCAGACCGGTCGAAGCGTAAAGCGCAACAAAGAAAGAGGAGGACAGCCGGTGGCTAAGATCATCAGAAAGAAAGAGCTCAATTCCAGCGTGACTTTGCTGGAGGTGGAGGCCCCCCGGGTAGCAAAGAAGGCCCTGCCCGGGCAGTTTATCATCCTGCGTCTTGACGAGGAGGGGGAGCGCGTGCCCCTCACCATCGCTGACTATGACCGGGAGAAGGGCACCATCACCATCATCTTCCAGAAGGTGGGCCTTACCACCAACCTTTTGGCTGAGCTGGACGCGGGAGATAATATTCAGGATTTTGTGGGCCCCCTGGGCCTGCCCACCCACGTGGACGAGAACGTGAAGAAGGTCTGTGTGGTGGGCGGTGGCGTGGGCTGTGCCATCGCGTACCCCCAGGCCAAATTCCTCCACAGCAAGGGTATTGAGGTGGACGTGATCGCGGGCTTCCGCAGCAAGGACATCGTCATTCTGGAGGATGAGTTCCGTGCCGCCTCCAGCCATCTCTACGTCACCACCGACGATGGCACGTATGGCGAGAAGGGTTTTGTCACCGATAAGCTCAAGAGCCTCATCGATGCCGGAAATAACTATGACCTTGTGATCGCCATCGGCCCCGTGCCCATGATGAAGTTCCTCGCCAAGACCACGGAGCCTTATGGCATCAAGACCCTGGTGAGCCTGAACCCCATCATGGTGGACGGCACCGGCATGTGCGGCGGCTGCCGCGTTACCGTGGGCGGGCAGGTGAAGTTCGCCTGCGTGGACGGCCCCGACTTTGACGGGCATCAGGTAGACTTTGACGAGCTGATGAACCGCAACTCTGTCTACCGCGACCGGGAGGCGGCCGCCAAGACCTGCCACGACTGCCGTCTGGAGCAGCTGGGCAAGAAACTGATCCAGTAAGGGGAGAGAGTAAAATGCCGAATATGAGTATGACCAAGCTCCCCATGCCGGAGCAGGACCCTGTCGAGCGCAGCCACAACTTCCTGGAGGTATCCACCGGCTACACCCCCGAGATGGCTATCGAGGAGGCTCAGCGCTGCATTCAGTGCAAAAAGCCCGCCTGTGTGGAGGGCTGCCCGGTGAACATCCACATTCCGGAGTTCATCAATAAGGTGGCCGCGGGGGACTTCGCCGCCGCCTATGAGATCATCACCCAGACCAACGCTCTGCCTGCCATCTCGGGACGGGTCTGTCCCCAGGAGAGCCAGTGCGAGGCGAGGTGCGTCCGCGGCATCAAGGGCGAGCCGGTGGCTATCGGCCGCCTGGAGCGCTTTGTGGCCGACTGGTACCGTGAGAACGTGAACGCCATGCCTGAAAAGCCCCAGAGCAATGGGCACAAGGTTGCCGTGGTGGGCTCCGGCCCCGCCGGACTCTCCTGCGCCGCCGACCTTGCAAAGCTGGGCTACGAGGTGGGCATGTTCGAGGCTTTCCATGTGGCGGGTGGCGTACTGGTGTACGGCATCCCCGAGTTCCGCCTGCCCAAGGCCATCGTCGCCAATGAGGTGAAGAAACTGGAGAGCCTGGGCGTGGACGTGGAGACCAACACCGTGGTGGGTAAGACCTGCTCGGTGGACGACCTTTTCGAGGAGGGGTACGAGGCGGTCTTCATTGGCTCCGGCGCGGGCCTGCCCATGTTCATGGGCATTCCCGGCGAGGCCCTGTCCGGCGTATACTCCGCCAATGAGTATCTGACCCGCGTGAACCTGATGAAGGCCTACCGCGAGGGGTATGACACCCCCATTAAGGACTGCAAGAGTGTCGCCGTAGTGGGCGGCGGCAACGTGGCCATGGACGCGGCCCGCTGCGCCCGCCGTCTGGGAGCTGAGGTTCACGTGGTCTACCGCCGCAGCGAAGCCGAGATGCCCGCCCGTGTGGAGGAGATCCACCACGCCAAGGAGGAGGGCATCCACTTCGATCTCCTTACCAACCCCACCCAGATCCTGGGTGAGAACGGCAAGGTGGTGGGTATGGAGTGCATCCGCATGGAGCTTGGAGAGCCTGATGCGTCGGGCCGCCGCCGTCCCCAGGAAGTGCCCGGCAGCGAGTTCGTCCTGGACGTGGACGCGGTCATCATGAGCCTGGGCACCAGCCCCAACCCCCTCATCCGCACCACCACCCCCGGCCTGGAGGCCAATAAGAAGGGCTGCCTCGTGGTGGCTGATGACGGCGTGACCACTACCCGCGACGGCGTTTTCGCTGGCGGCGACGCGGTGACCGGCGCGGCCACCGTCATCCTCGCCATGGGCGCGGGCAAAAAGGCCGCCGAGCAGATTCACGCCTATATAACCGGCAAATAAGAAACGAGCGCTCCAGACTGTCCATAAAACCCCTGTCCGAAGGTTTCGGAGGGAGATAGTACGAAAGGGAACCGTTAGGGTTCCCTTTCGCATACATGGCCGCTCCCGGCGGATGTCAGCCGCCGGGAGCGTTTTGTTTGCAGGGGGGATAGAAATTCTCCTGAAGCCTCTTGCCAAGGGGTACTGCTTTGTTGTATAATAAATCCCGTTCTACACCACCCGCCGGTGTGATGAAATCGGTAGACGTAGTGGACTCAAAATCCACCGCTGGCGACAGCGTGCCGGTTCGAGTCCGGCCACCGGCACCAAAAAATAAGGACACCCTCTGGGGTGTCCTTATTTTTGGGGTTCCACCGCCCTTGGGCGGCTCCACCCGGTTTATTTTATCTGCTCGGGCGGAATGAATCCGCCCGGCATCAAGGTTTTGCCTGCGGCAAAACGCCTGGAACGTCGCACTTGCGGCGGGGTATTGGCAAGCGGGCAGGTGCATCTAAAGCGTTCGACCTTTCCAAAAAATCCATGTGTCAGGATTCAAACTGGCATAATTGCTTTAGATTATTATAAAGGTATACGAAGCTCCGGGGAGATTTTATTTACATGGATAAGAAAATAAGGAACACAATTACCAATTTATACGGTGTAAGTCTATGTGATAACAGTTCGAAGCTGCTGCAAAAATCCAAAGATATCGATTTCGGTAATAAAACACATAGGAACCGTCAAATTTCGAAATGAAATTTGACGGTTCCTTTTTTATGCTTTATGTGGTATAATAAAATGAACTCAAATTATACAGTAATCTGAGCGATTCATCGGAGGGCTTTCAATTAAAATGAAGCCGGATAAGATGTCGGGGTTATTCCCGGTATTTTATCCGGCTTTTTTTATTTCAAAAGCGCAGAAACGGGAACATAAAAGGCAAAGGCACAGGGCTGATTTTAGGAGGATAAGATAACATGAATGTTCAAAATGCAAGTCTCAAGCCAATTAATAAGAAATTTATCAAATATGTCATCCCTTCTGTTATAGGTATGGTTGTCCAGGCCCTTTATACAATTTTGGACGGCATCGTTGTAGGACAGGGAATCGGGGAGATAGGGCTCGCCGCCATCAATATTGTCTTCCCCTTGGGGATGATTGTTATTGCGCTGGCCATGCTGATCTCGGTAGGTGGCGCCAATGTTTATTCGTTTTACAAGGGTCAGGAAGAAGCGGAAAAAGCGAATAATATATTCTGCCAGTGCCTGATACTTTCTGCCGCAGTCGGCGCTATTCTGGCCCTCACTGGGTTTGCCTTTCGGGAGCCGCTGGCCTTGCTCGCGGGGGCAAATGACGCCCTGCTGCCCTCCGCCACTGCTTATTTGAAGTGGCTGGCACCCTTTTCCCTATTTCAAATGATCGTCTGTTGCCTTTCTATTTTTGTGCGGAATGATGATGCTCCCAGACTTGTGATGATTGCTACTGTCACCGGGGCAGTCATTAATGCGATCCTTGATATTGTCTTTATTCTCATTTTTCATTACGGTATTGAAGTGGCAGCCATGACAAACGGTATCGGAATGCTGATAGAGATTACATTCTATGCAACCCATTTTGTCGGTAAAAAGGGTATGCTGCGGATCAAAAAGCCCGTTTTTAATTTTGCTGATATGAAACGAGTATTCAGCAATGGGTTTGCTACATTCCTAATGGAGTTCAGCTTGCCGGCGGTTACGGTTTCTTTTAATCTGGCAATCATTCACACAGCGGGGACATTGGGAGTGACGGCCTATTCGATTGTCGGCTATGTATGCGCCATCATGAACATGGTTTTGATTGGCGTTACCCAGGGAGCGCAGCCACTCATGAGCTTCTATCACGGCAAGGGCGATAAAAAGGCCTTTTCTCATGCATATCACCTTGGGATGCGAACCAATATTATTATCCCGGTGATATTGGTGAGCCTTTGTTTCACATTCAGTAAAGGTCTCGTTTCTCTGTTTCGCTCAGACAACCCTGAATTAACTGCTTTAACCAGCCATATGCTTCGGATTTATCCGTTAGCGTATGTCGCCATTGGGGTTATACTGATGAATATCCTGTATTTCCAGACTACAGAGCGAAACGCCTTTTCCGCGGTAATCTCTTTCTTGCGTTGCATCGGTTTCATACAGGTTCTTTTGCTGTTATCTGTATATTTGTTTGACGGACAAGGGCTTTACCTTGCCTTTTTTGCCGGCGAGTTGTGCCATCTGGTCATTTCACAGGTGTTGGTGAAACGGGCGAGGCGACTGGAAGATACAGCTGTGCAAACACAGAGGGCCATAATCGAAGGGGATATAATAGGTGAAAGCAAATTAGATATTACATTCAAGGATTTGGCTGACTGACTTCACAAAACAAATATAATCTGGATTTAAAAACAAAAATCTTTTTTGTAAGGAAAAAATGTTGAGGTATCAAGTCAGTCCATAAAGCTCTAAAGGCCGCTCTGATAGCGCCTGGCGGTACAGGTTAATCACAGGCTGTACTTTAAGCAGCATACATTTGGCTTTGCCAATGTAAGCGTCTTTAATAAGTCCTTTTGAATAGGCTTCGTCTTGGATTTTGTACCAGGGCTTCGTATCAGGCACCCAGGACTCAACGAGCCATTGATCTTCCGGGTATTTCGCACGGGCCTCAGGCGACGGTTTAAATTTATTGCGGATTTCATCAGGCATCGCATCTTCGACATAGTGCATGGCGGACAGCCTGTAAATATCAACGCCAAGCAGAAGCGCCCTCCCGTCATTGTCAATCAGATGCTGGAATCCGGCGGAGTGCTTATCTGCGTCTTTTCCCCAGGCGGATACGCGAAAGATACCCTCTCCGGTTTTCACGTCAGGCCTGTTCCGAAAGGCATCAGAGACAACGCCCATAGCGGTATGCTCCTCATCTTCTGCTAAAAGACGAATTTTTGTCGTCAATCCCAATTGCCGGTCATCATCCGTCAAGGATAAATTTGGCGACAGGCGAAACGAGGGCATTACGATTGCGCCATCGCTGCCCACCGCCTGCATGAGCGCATGGATCAAAGTACCCGTTCCGCCCTTCACATATCCGAGTTTACTAAAAGAACAGTGGACTTCTAAAGCCATTCCCTGCAGGACACCTAATTGGCGCAGGCCGTGCACAAGGTCAGATTCAGTAAACGCCGCATGCATATAATCGCCCCCTAATCCGATTGTACTACACCTCTCAACAATTTGGAACGTATAGTTTGCAGAGGTGCTTGCGAACACTTTCACTTTTTACACATATGATTGTAATAGGCAAAGTAAATACCCTCTGTTAAAGGTGATATTATATGAGACGTTGTGTTCCGTTGGAAAAAGCCGCCGAGCAGGTTTGCGACGAAAGCGCCATACCACCCCTGATTTTCCAAGTGCCGCCGGAGCAGGGACGCGAGAGGCTGAACCGAGCGCAGGATGCCCCGGTATTTAAATATCCGGCGAATATCTCTACCACACAGGTTGATACTCAAGAATTCGGAACTGTCACACTCTATTGTATTTGGCCGGAAAATGTTGTGGGAGTAGCGAACGTCATTTATTACATACATGGCGCGGGGTGGGTGTTCGGGAATCTGCATACGCACGAAAAGCTTGTCCGGGAGTTGGCGGCCCGCACGAACTGCGTGGTTCTGTTCCCAGAATACAGCCTGTCGCCGGAGGTGAAATATCCCACGGCCGTTGAGCAGTGCTATTCTATTCTACAACAAATCCCCGCCATTGCCGCAAATAAGGGCTGGCAACTCAACCTGAATACGCTGACGGTGGCCGGTGACAGTGTCGGTGGGAATATGGCGACCGTTATGGCGATTCTATCCAAATACAGAAACGGCCTGAAGATACATAAGCAGCTGCTCTATTACCCCGTCACGAACGCGGACTTTAATACCTGCACGTATCGGGAATTCGCCTGTGATTATTATCTTTACCGCGCGGGAATGATGTGGTTTTGGGACCAATACACCACTTATAACGCGGAGCGCTGCGAGATAACCGCGTCACCTCTGCGAGCTACAACAGAGCAACTTAGCGACCTGCCTGACGCTATGATTATAAACGGCGAAGCGGATGTTCTCAGAGACGAGGGTGAAGCATACGCCAGAAAGCTCAGAGCAGCCGGGGTCAATGTCACGGCCATGCGCGTTCAGGCTACGATACATGACTTTGTCATGCTAAACGCCCTGAATGCCACAGCGGCTTGCAGGGCAGCGATGAATGCCTCGACAGAATGGATCAATCAAAAAAACAAAAATCTGGCATAGCTATGTCGCCATTTCATGGTAAAGTATTTGTTGCTATGAACGCTTATTCCAAAAGGGAGAGGACAGCGCCGCTGTCCTCTCCCTTTTTGGTGCGACGCCTACAGTGCCGACGCTTTGCTCCATATGAAAGGAAAATCTGACTGGGAGATAGAAAGCTCTTTCTATCTGAAATGCTGTGGAAATTGTTTTACGATGCCCTGCGTCATTTCATCAGCCATCATCAACGCCTCCTGCTCGATCATTTCAAAGGTGTTGATGCTGTCCTCATATTTTTGGGTCAGGATCTCAACAGCTTCTGTTTTTGTCATCGCAAGGTGGTCATATAGCATTTTCCGCCACTCCTGCTCCGACCAATACGGATTTATTCTACCCAGGAAGGCCGCGATCTGGTCGGCGTTTGCATACCACCGACGCTCCGCGTCGGCAGCCGCGGCGCTGTCGCCGGCCTTCGCGGCCTTGACAAGCTCGGCGGCAATCGTAAGGTGAGCGGTGAAAAGCTCCGCAAATTTCGCGGTAAGGGTTTCGCCATAAAATGGCCTGAGTGCCGCCGCGAAATCCTTGGGGTTGCGCAGGAGGCGGGCGGCGACAAAGTCCGCGTCGGGCAGGCTGAACGCAATGCTGAGGATCAACATCCTCGTCCAATAAACGTGCTGCTCCCACAGCAGCCGCATGTGGTTGCTTAACGTCTGTTCCGACGCGCTGATGCCCCTGCAGGGGGGGCGCAAGGGCGGGAGCCTGCATCCCTCGGGGAGGTAGATGATCTGCCCAATACGCAGATCGGTTGCGCGAATGGATGGGTTTGCCGACATAAGCGCCTGTACAGTCGTATGAAAGCGCTGCGCGATCATCCATAGGGTATCTCCGGGTTGAATTGTATATATACATACTCCGGCGGAGAATGAGGACACATATATCACGGCCTTTCCAAATCTTACTACTTTATCATATGGTTCCCCTAAGCGGATGGTCCCTGCCGTGGATGAACATAGGTGCGCCGGATGGGTAAATCCGGTTCTGATCCCAAGGTACCAATAATTACGACCACAGTGCTGATAAACGTCAAAATACCGGAAAGGCCACAGCCCTTCAAAGGGCTGTGGCCTTTCCAGTAAGAGAATTGGGAAAAAAAGGGCGTTATTTGCAGACGACTGCCGAGGAGGTGACATAGCCGGTATCCGAACCAGAACCCTTTTTTGCATAGACGGTCAGAGTTACGTAGTAAGTAACTCCAGGTGTACCGGTAAAATAGGCATCGCCAACATAATCCCTGGAATTATAAGCATAGAATTCGGGGTGCTCTACGGAATCTAGTGAGTCCCAATAATACCAGGTACCATTCTTCAGATAATCGATTTCGACTTCCATAACACCAATTTTGTCCATAATACCAGTACCGTCTACCGACATAGAGACAACCATCTTGCCGCTTCCCTTTGCAGCAAGAACCACAGTATAGGAGTTCAAATATTTACTGGCGAAAGGAGTGATCTCTATCGCTCCATTTTCTACTGCGAAGGCTGTGCCGGAGACACTCAGTAACATTAGGACCGCCATTACAAAGGCAACTATTCTTTTTTTCATTTTGCTTGTCACTCCTTATGAAATAGAGTCAATCATTTGTTTAAGCTCATTCTCGGAAAGTTGACCGCTAATCAGATAAGAAAATTCTCCGATATTCCAGCCTGCCTTAGTTATGTCATAGTTGGAAAGGATATAGTATTCTATACCATTATGCGAATAGAGATATCCGCCCGTTTCTCGTTCCTCGACAGTGGACCATTCAGATGGTGTAAACTGCATAACACGGATTAAAATTTCTCCACGTTCTGACTCAAATATGGAAGAATACTTTATAAATTCAGTTGTCCGTTTTACACTAATGGCTGCAACGGAATAATCCTTTGGCACCCAACTTGGACATGCCCCAGAGTTAATGCCATCTGCCGCCAAAGCTTCCTCCAGGGAGTGGTATTGGCTGGGGTCTTCAGCAGGGAGTTCCATAACGCCGGAGGGATTATTATATATCTGAATCACACCATCTGCCCATTTGAAAAATGCCTGAATTGGATTAAACCCAAATGCGTTCGCTGCCACTATGATGCAGAGCAGGGCGGCCACGGCGATTTCGGCCACATGCAGAAGACGGACGAGCTTGCTCCGTTTCGGCTTGGGCGAATACTTCACCTCCGGCCCAGCCTCAGACGTATTGACGGCGTCCTCTTCAAACAGCAGGGGATGCTCGTCCTTCAGTTTATCCCATTGGACGGCGGGATCATAATCCTCCATGACGGGCGCTCTCTCCTGCAGCAGCGCGAGATACTGCTCGATCTTGTCCGTGTCCATCGCCTCGCCCGAGGACAGCAACTCATCGATTTCACTGAGAAGCACGGTGTTGGACATGGATTTTGGGGAACCAAGGTCAAGCGTATCGTCATCGGTTCTGACGGTAAGTTTATCAGAACGCTCTTCACCAGACATCTTATTACCTCCTGTACTATATATCCTTTGAAATCGAGTGTTTGTGACAACATTCGAAAAAATTTTTGTCATTTCGCTTGATGAAACGCCGTGTTTATACGCCCACGCCCCGCTCCATGAGGGTGCGGCATTTCCGCATGGCGCGGGACATTTGCTGGCGGCAGGCGGGCTCCAGCACGCCGAGGCGCTCCGCGATCTCGGCAAAGGAGAGGCCCTGCTCCAAACGCATCAAAATGAGCTCCCGATCCTTGCCGCTCAGCCCCTGGGGAAGGAAATACCCCATGGGGAGGGCAACGTCGGCCTCGCCCACCGGGTCTTCTTCAGGGAGGGCGGTCTCCGAGGAGCGGTAGGCTCTGGACATCTCTCGTATAGTCAGCTTATTCAGCGTGTTGTAAAGCCACGCCACTGGATTTTCGTGCGTGCAGACCTGGTCGGGCTTACAGCACGCGGTCAGGAACGTCTCCTGTACCAAGTCCTCCGCTAATTCCCGACTGCCGACCCGGCGATAGGTCAATTGCACCATGGACGCGGCGCACTTTTCAATCAGCGCGCTGAGGAATTCCGTCTGCATTTTTTCCACACCGGCCACTCTCTTTCTCTCTATATTGATCTGCATGAAAATAAGCTGTCAGGCAGTTTGCCCGGCAGCCTGATCACAACTTATCTTTTGTCTGCTCCATTGCCGTACGGCATAGCTCCAGGCATAATTGCTGCTGGGCGTGGGTGGCCCCTTTTACAATGCCGGCAAGCTCCGCCACGGCGACAGCGTCCGGCGGGGAGGCCACATTACTGCCCAACAGTGTGTATAGGTTTACGGACAGCACCTCGGATAGCCGAAGAAGGAGCGGAAGACCCAACTTGGTTTTTCCGCACTCAATATGGCTGATGTGCTGGGCGGAGACGTCCACCAGCTCCGCAAGCTGGGCCTGCTTGAGGCGGTTTCGAATCCGGTGCACCTTGATGTTGTTTCCGAGCTCTTCGTAGTCCACTTCCATGTCGTTCCCTCCCATATCCAGTATCCATATGTACTCGATGGATATATTGTATGCGAGAGTTTGGGTATAATAAATCGACTATAGCAGTATTTAATGCCTATATAGTTTTATTTAAGGAAGAATATGTATTATCATCAAATTTCTGAGGTGCCGCAACCGTTCTTATAAAAGGAAGGCGCGGGGGCAATCAAGCGGGATCTTTTTTCGAAGTATTGATATGTTGATAAATGACAAGGAGGCCACGCATCCGCGCGGCCTCCTTGCCTATTCTGATAGCTATGGCAGCAGGTCTACCACGACGTCCTTAAAGTGGACGGGGGAGAGCTGGTGCAGGTTGAACAGTGCGGCTAAGCTCTCGGCGGCCCTGCGGCTGATTGTGATATCATGAATCACGTCAAGGATCTTCAGCTCGTTTGCCCGCCTGTCTATGACTTGTATCGCGTACGTGTGATACCGCCCCAGCTCCGGGGAGCTGCAGTATTCCGCTACGGCGCCGTACCGCCACCGATGCGGCACGGCCTCAGTCTGCAAGGTTTGTCCGTTACTCACTCAATTGTCCTCCCTACTAAATGGTTTAGCTGGACTTCAAGAAAAGTGGACGCGCCAATCCTGCTTGATTCCAATCCGCTCTTTTGGCAGTACGACATATGCCTTCGGTCCTCTCTTTTTAATCTGCGCGGGGTCCAGACTTTCGTCTGTCTCAAACGCCCTCTAAATTAATTATCCGTTTAGATTTACATTTTGTGACGTCATTCCCCTATGTATTTCATTTTTCGTGGAAAAAATAAAAAAATTAACCTATTGTTGATGAAAAATATTACAGAAGAGTAATTTTAACAAAAGGGAACACGGAACCCTTTTTGTAAATTTGAAACACCAAACCTTGCAAAACAAAGCGGGGACTTTTTGCGGACTTGCCAAACTTATCGCGGTTGAAAAATTACTTTAAAAAAATTCTTGACTTTATTATGATAACGTGCTAAAGTACTACCATAGTAAAGTTGAAACGGGAAGAGGCGTGGCATATGAAAAACTGGAAGAGGACGGCGGCACTGGTGCTTGCCATTGGTATGATGGGGAGCCTGTTGGCTGGCTGCGGCGGCGCCGCGTCTGAGGAGAAAGCGGCCAACCGCCTGGAGGACATCATTCAGCGGGGTTATATTGAGGTAGCTACCGAGCCCGCTTTTGCCCCCAATGAGTTCATTGATCCCTCCAAGCCCGACAATGAGAAGTATGTGGGCAGCGACATTGAGCTTGCCAAGTACATCGCCGACGCGCTGGGGGTAGAGCTGCGCATCGTCCCCTTGGAGTTCTCCGCAGTGCTGGCAGGTGTGACGGAAGGGAAGTACGACCTGGCGATCTCCGCCCTGGCCTATAAGCCCGACCGGGCCGAGGCCATGACCCTCTCCAAGGGCTACTACTTCTCCACCGAAAACGCGGGCCACACCCTCCTGATCCGGGAGGAGGACAAGGATACCATCAAGTCCCCAGAGGATATGTCGGGCAAGACGGTGGTCGTCCAGAGCGGTTCGCTGCAGGAGCTCTTCGTTACCGAGCAGATGCCGAAGGATGTAGAGATCAAGCGCGTATCATCTACCACCGACGGTTTCCTCATGGTGCAGGAAGGCAAAGCGGATGCCTGCCCCACGTCGGTGACCACCGCCGAGCTGTACATACAGGCCAACAAGGGCTGCGGGCTGATGCTCTTGGACGATTTCCGGTTCGCCCTCACTCCTGAGATGGACGGGACCCGCATCGGGATGCCTAAGGGCGAGCCCGAGCTGGAGGCAAAAATCAACGAGCTCATCGACGAGGTGGTGGAGTCCGGTATCTATGCCCAGTGGTACGACGAGTACAGCGACTACGCCGCGTCTCTGGGGCTATGACCCGGCGGGGCGTGACGCCCCAAGAATTCGGAGGGAACGCAAGTGTTCGAGCGAATGGTCCGACTGTGGCAGACGTATGATACCGTGTTTTTAGAGGGGCTCTGGGGCACCCTGTGGCTCTCCGCCGTCTCAGTGCTGGCGGCCACCGTGGTGGGCGGGCTGCTGGCCGCCATGAAACTCTCCAAGGTGAAGGCGCTGGACCTGCTCGTCAACCTCTTCATGCTGGTGATCCGGGGCACGCCCATTCTGCTCCAACTCTACTTCTTCTGGCTGTGGCTGCCGCAGATCATGCCCTTTGGGCTCTCTGACACCCAGTGCATCGTGGTGGCCCTCATCGTCAACGCCAGCGCCTACGTGGCCGAGGTCATCCGGGCGGGCGTCCAGTCCGTGGATATTGGCCAGACCGAGGCGGCCAAGAGCCTGGGCATGAGCCCGCTCCACGTGCTCACCCACATCGTCGTTCCCCAGGCGGTCAAGAGCATTTTGCCTGCCCTTGGTAACCAGTACATCATGATGATCAAGCAGACGTCGCTGGCTTCGGTCTTCTTCGTCCAGGAGCTGATGACCTCATATAAGACCGTCCAGTCCGCTACCTTCCTCTCCCTGCCCTCCCTGGCCATCGTGGGAGTGATTTATCTGGTGGTGACCACGGTGCTGACCCAAGCCCTTGATTTGTTTGAACGGAGGCTGAAGAGAAGTGAACGTAATTGATTATCAGACCGCCGCGGCGGCCCAGCAGAGCAGGAACGCAGACCGGCGGGTCCTCATCCGGGTGGAGGGCCTCAGCAAATCCTTCGGCAATCTCAAGGTGCTCAAGAACATCAACGAGAGCATTCGGGAGGGGGAGGTCGTCACCATCATCGGCCCCTCCGGCGGCGGGAAGAGCACGTTTCTGCGTTGCCTTAACCTCCTTGAGCGGCCCGACGGCGGGCGGGTTCTCTTTGATGGGACCAACCTCTCGGATAAAAAGGTGAACATTACCAAACAGCGCCAGCGCATCGGCATGGTGTTCCAGCACTTCAATGTGTTCCCACACCTCACGGTGCTGGAGAACATTACCCTGGCCCCCACCCTGGAGAAGAAGATGACCAAGGCCCAGGCCCGTGCGAGGGCCATGGAGCTTCTGGAGCGGGTGGGCCTTGCCGACAAAAAGGACGAATACCCCTCCCGGCTCTCCGGTGGGCAGAAGCAGCGCCTCGCTATCGTCCGCGCCCTCGCCATGGACCCGGAGGTCCTGCTCTTTGACGAGCCCACCTCCGCCTTGGACCCCGAGATGGTGGGGGAGGTGCTGGAGGTCATCCGCGGCCTTGCCCGCTCCGGCATGACCATCGTCATCGTCACCCACGAGATGGGCTTTGCCCGCGAGGTAAGCGACCGGGTCTTCTTCATGGACGACGGCGTTATCCGGGAACAGGGCACCCCGGAGCAGATCTTCCAAAACGCCGCCGATCCCCGCACCGCCGAGTTTCTGCGCCGGGTGATGTTGTAGCGAATATTTGCGCCTCCCCGCTCAGTGAGCGGGGAGGCGTGTTTAGAAGTGGAGGTTCTACCCATGACAGATTTGGAGTTTATTGAGCAGACCGTTGCTCAAAAGGGGGAAAAGTACATCTCCCTGGCTGACGAGGTGTGGGAGTACGCCGAGCTGCCCTACGCAGAGTTCCGCTCTGCCAAGGCGCTGTGTGGCGCGCTTGCCGAGGAGGGGTTCGCCATAGAGGAGGGGGTGGCTGGAATGCCCACCTCCTTCGTGGGCCGCTGGGAGAGCGCCCCTGGGGGCTATACCGTGGGTTTCCTTGGTGAGTTCGATGCGCTGGACATCCTGAGCCAGAGGGCGGGCTGCCCCGAGAAGTCCCCTATCCGGGAGGGGGCGCCGGGCCACGGCTGCGGGCACAACCTGCTCGGGGCAGGGGCCCTGGGCGCGGCGGTGGCCGTCAAGGACTATCTGGCCGCCAATGGGCTGCCCGGCAGAGTGATCTACTACGGCTGCGCCGCCGAGGAGGGGGCCGGGGCCAAGCAGTTTATGGCCCGGGCTGGGCTGTTCGACTGCTGCGACTTCATCTACACCTGGCACCCCGCCACACAGAACGGCGTGGACGCAAACCCCTGCAACGCCATCATGGGGGCCAACTTCGAGTTCAAGGGCCTCTCCTCCCACGCGGGGGGCTCCCCCCACCTGGGCCGCAGCGCGCTGGACGCGGCGGAGCTCATGAGCGTGGGGGTCAACTATCTGCGCGAGCACATCATTGACGGCGCGCGGGTCCACTACGCCTACGTGGACGCGGGTGGAGTGGCCCCCAACGTGGTACAGGACCACAGCCTGGTGAAGTACGAGGTCCGCTCCCCCAAGGTAAGCCAAGTAAAGGCTCTGTTCGAGCGGGTGGTCAAGGTGGCCCGGGGCGCGGCACTTATGACCGAGACCACCATGGACTATGAGGTCACTATGGCCTTCTCCGACTATCAGCCCAACGACGCTCTGGCGGCAATCGCCGACGCCTGTATGCGCGAGGTGGGGGCCCCGAAGTGGGACGAAGAGGACTATGTGCTTGCCAAGAAATTCCTCTCCAGTTATAACGAGGCTACCCTTGAGGCCATCCGGGAGAGCATGGCCGAGATTTACGGGCCGGAGCGGATACCCGCGCTGTGGGAGCGTCCGCTGGACGGCGAGATACAGCCCTACATCCCCGGAAGAAAGGATGTGAGCGGCGGCTCCACCGACGTGGGGGACGTGACCTACGCCGCGCCCTGCCTCAATCTGCACATTGCCACCGCCTGCATTGGCAACGTGGGCCACACCTGGCAGATGACCGCACAGGCCCGCAGCTCCATCGGCCACAAGGGCCTGCTCACCGCCATCAAAGCGCTTGCCCTCAGCGCCCTGCGCACCATGAATGAGCCTGAGGCGGTGGAACACGCCAAGGCCCTGGTACTAGTACAGAACGGCGGCAAATACCAGTGCCCTCTGCCTGACGGCCTGGAGCCCCCGGTGGGCCGGTATTAGTAAAAAAATCGACCGCGGCCCGTAAAAACAGGGCCGCGGTCGATTTGATTTTGGGAGTAGTCACACGACGAAACGGTACCCCAGGCCCCGAACGGTCTGAATATACCGGGGCTTGGCGGGATCAGCCTCGATCTTCTGGCGCAGGCGGTTGACGTAGACCATAATGGCGTTCTCATCGATGATGGCCTCACCCCAAATGAGCTCATAGAGCATATCCTTGGAGAAGATGCGGTTCACGTTGTCGATGAAGAGTTTCATGATGGCGTTTTCCTTAGAGGAGAGGGGGATCTCCTCGCCGTTCTTGTAGAACCGCAGGGTGCTGGTATTGTACTGAAAGGGCCCGGCAGCGATCATGCTGTCGGCCCCGGGGAGCTGGCCCCGGTAGCGGCGGATAAAGGCCTTGAGTTTCGCCCCCAGGGTGACGGGGTTGAAGGGCTTTATAATATAGTCGTCGGCCCCGACGTCCAGGCCGTAGATCATGTCATAGTCCTCGTTCCGGGCGCTGACAATGACGATGGGGGTCTTGACGCCCCGTCCGCGGATGGCCTGGATGGCGTGAAAACCGTCCATCCCGGGCAAGTTGATGTCCATGAGGATCAGGTCAAAGGGGGTCTCCCAGACCAGACTGAGGGCCTGTTCCGCGCTGGAGGCAGTCACGGCCTCAAGCCCGTTGCTGTGGGCAACCTTGCAGAGTAGGGTAAGAGTATCCTGATCGTCATCCACGATCAGCACCACGTTGGGCATCGGCGTCACTCCTCTCGCTTTTTATATGCTAATAGTATACATAAAAAATGTGAATTTGACAAGGGGCGGACGCCGGGGACCGCCGTCGACCGCCGCCATGAGGCGCCATAAATTGTCTTGCTGTTAACGTTTATTTCTTAACAATTATTAAGCCCTCATTGATATGCCATTAAGGTTAAAATGCTATACTCGCAAGGCGTTTGAAATGGAGAAGAGTTCTGGCAACATAAGCAGATACGAACTCCAAAACCAATGGAGGTACAAGAATGAATATGAAGAAGCTTTCCCTTGCCGCACTGTCCCTTACCCTGTCCGTTGGCCTGCTGGCCGGCTGCGCCGGCGGTAACAGCGGCGCGTCCGCCACTCCCTCCGCGACCCCCGCGGCCACTCCTTCCACCAGCGCCTCTGACTCTCCCTCCGCAAGCACTCCCGCCTCTGGCGACGCCGTGAAGACCGGCCTGTCCGTCATCACCAGCGTGGCCGACAGCAAGAACGCCTCCGCCGATGGCGACGGCCTTGCTCAGGCCAACATCGCCCTGGTGGCCGTCACCGTTGACGACGCCGGCGTGATCGACGGCTGCGTCATCGACATGGTCCAGAGCAAAATCAACTTTGACACCGCCGGCGCCCTCACCACCGACGCCGCCACCACCTTCCTCAGCAAGGACGAGCTGGGCGACGACTATGGCATGCGCAAGGCCTCTTCCATCAGCAAAGAGTGGAACGAGCAGGCCACCGCGTTTGCCGAGTACGCCGTAGGCAAGACTGTGGATGAGCTCAAGGGTATCGCCGTGACCGAGAAGGGCGCTCCTTCCGACGCCGACCTGGCTGCCTCGGTCACCCTCTCCGTGGGCGACTTCATCAGCGGCATTGAGGCCGCCGTGAACAATGCCACCAGCCTGGGTGCCCAGAAGGGCGACAAGCTGGGCCTCGCCTCTTCCACCAATATGGAGAGCAGCAAGAACGCCTCCGCTGACGGCGACGGCCTTGCTCAGGCCTACGCTACCATCGCCGCTGTGACCACCAATGGCGACACCATCACCAGCTGCGTCATCGACGCGGTGCAGGCCAACGTGAACTTCGACACCACCGGCGCCATCACCACCGATCTGGCCGCCGCCGTTGCCAGCAAGGACGAGCTGGGCGACGACTACGGCATGCGGAAGGCCTCCGCCATCGGCAAGGAGTGGAACGAGCAGGCCGCTGGCTTTGCCGCCTATGTTACCGGCAAAACTGTGAGCGACGTGACCGGTATCGCTGTCAACGAGAAGGGGGCCGCCACAGATACCGACCTGGCCGCCTCCGTCACCGTGGGCATCGGCGACTTCCAGGCCGTCGTTGCGAAGGCCGCGGGCTAAGCAATACATAAAAGGCATCCGGGGCGGGGACTCTCCCTGCCCCGGATTTTTTATAGGGTGTCATTGGCAATCTATAAAAACGGCCATGCTGCGGCGTGTCCCGCGCTGTCTCGGCCATAAAAACTTAACTGAACGGCCACAGCGTGGCCAAATGCGCGTTTTATTTAAAAGAAAGGCCGGACCTATGAAACGACGACTCTTTCCGCTCCTGGCGGCGCTCCTCCTCCTCACTGGCTGCGCCCCGAAGGAGCCTGTGCTCCACAACTACGAGGCCAGCTTTCTCAACCTCTTCGACACCGTCACTGTGATCACGGGGTATGCAGAGAGCGAGGAGGGCTTCCGTGCCATCGCCACCGAGGTGCGCGACGACTTGCTGTACTACCACCAGCTCTTCGACATCTACAACGAGTACGAGGGCGTCCGCAATTTAAAGACCATCAACGACAGCGCGGGGGGCGACGCGGTGGAGGTGGAAAAGCCCATCATCGACCTGCTCCTCTTCTGCCGGGAGATGTACGATGTCTCCGGCGGTCAGGTGAACGCCGCCATGGGCAGCGTCCTCACCCTCTGGCACGATGCGCGGGAGGCAGGGATAGACGACCCGGAGCACGCCGCCCTGCCCGACGCGGACGCCCTTTCCGAGGCGGGGGAGCACATGGACTTTGACAGCGTGGTCATCGATGAGGCAAACTCCACCGTCCGCATCACCGACCCCCAGGTCAGGCTGGACGTGGGGGCCATCGCCAAGGGCTATGCGGTGGAGCGGGTCTGTGAGAACGCCCCAGCCGGGCTCCTGGTCAGCGTGGGCGGCAATGTCCGCGCCACCGGGGGAAAGCCGGACGGCAGCCCATGGGCCGTTGGCATCCGTGACCCGGAGGACAGCGGGGCGTACCTCCGCACCGTGCTGGTCAGCAATATGTCGGTGGTCACCAGCGGGGACTACGAGCGGTATTACACTGTGGACGGCGTGCGTTACCACCATCTCATCGACCCTGAGACCCTCTACCCCGCGAACTACTGGAAGATGGTCACCATCCTCTGCCCCGACTCCGGTGTGGCCGACGGACTCTCCACAGCTCTCTTCTGCACCACCCAGGAAGAGGGACAGGCCCTGCTGGATAAGTACGCGGCCGAGGCCATGTGGGTCACCCCCGAGGGTGAGGTCCTTTATAGCCCCGGCTTTGCGGACTACCTGAAGACCTGACGATTTCTCCCGCCAAATTAAAAACGCCATCGACGAAAGCTCGTCGATGGCGTTTTTGTGTTACAGCGCGAAGTCTTCCTCTTTCAGACGGCTGAAGTCAGGCGCGATGGGCTTTGGGGGTGTGCGCCGCAGGGGGTCGTACTGGAAGGCCCAACAGTGCCCCCCCATGGGGACGACGCCCTTCCTCGCGCAGAGCACCTTACCCTCTTCCAGCTGGACGCTCCGCTTGCAGTAGGCGCAGCGCGGCTCCATCTTCTTCTCAAACAGCATGTTCCATTCCCCGCAACTCTCAGTTTTTCACCAGTATACAACAACTCAGCCCAATTTTCCACTGGTATTTCTCCTGGACGCATTCTTGGGCATGCGCCACAGGGCCCATACCCCCGCGGCGAAGAAGAGGAGCCACACCACCCAGGCCGCCACGGTGGAGATGGTGAGGGCGGTGTGGAAGTCCAGCGTGGCCAGGGAGGCCACCTGTTCGGCCAGGTACGCCGAGGCTGGCAGCTCGAAGGGGACGAGCCTGAAGAGCAGGTTTATGAAGAGGGCGGAGAGCCCGCCGTGAAGCAGCTTGCCGATGAGATAGGTCCGCACAGACAGGCCGCTCCCGCCGATGAAGGAGAGCACCTGGCAGTGGACCGACACCCCCGCCCAGCCCAGCATGAAGGCCGCCATGCTCAGCCGCCCCGCCAGCGCGCCGGAGCCGGAGAGGGTCCACACGCCGGATGAGATCTCGATGAGGCCGGTGAGCAGCCGCTCCGCCCACTCCGCGCTAAAGCCCAGGGGGGAGAGGAGAAGTCCCAGTCCCTGCGCCACCCCGGAGAGGAACCCGCAGAGGAAGAGCAGGCGGATCACCACCGTGAAAAAGACCACGAAGGCACAGATGTTCAGGGTGGAGAGGAAGGAGTTCTTGATGCTCCCCGTGAAAGCGGCGGTAAACCGCTGGGCCCGAAACTGTGGGGTGGCGCGCTCCTCCCGCCTGCCCCGGCCCCCGGCCTTATAAAAGCGAAAGAGAATACCGATGCACAGCGACGCGGCGGCGTGGGCCAGGTATAGGAAAATCCCCGCCTTGCTGCTGCCGAACACCCCGGCCCCCACCACCCCCAGTATGAACGCGGGCCCGGAGTTGTTGCAGAAGGAGAGCAGCCGCTCTGCCTCGGTCTTGGTGCACATACCGTTCTCGTAGAGGCTGATGGCCGTCTTGGCCCCCACGGGGTAGCCGCCGATGAACCCCAGGGCGAAGGCGGTGGCGCAGGAGCCGTTTACGTTGAAGAGGGGGCGCATGACCCCCTCCAGCAGCCTGCCCAGATAGCCCGCCAGCCCCAGCTCCACCACCAGGGAGGAGAGAACGAAAAAGGGGAACAGGGAGGGGATGATGACGTTATAGCAGAGGGTGAGGCCGTCCCGGGCCGCCTGCATGGACTCCTGGGGGAAAAAGAGGAGTGCCAGAGTGGAGCCTAGCAGCCCCAGACCCAGAAAAAGGTCCCGTATCCACTGTTTTGAGAGCAACCTGGACATGACGCGCCTCACCTCCGCTCTAAGAGGGTATGCGCGCCCGGTTTGTCCTTATGCCGGTAACGGCACACTTGCGGAGGGCCGCCAGGCGCGGTATAATAAGGCAAAAGGAGGAATTTACCATGCAACACGAGATTACCCGGGCAATTCCCCTGCTGGACGAGCATGGCAACCTGACCGAGCCGGGCTGGGCCAGAGGCCTTCTGCCCGTGTACGAGCGCGCCAAGATCAAGGGCGGGGCCGCTCGGCTCAAGGAGTGGGACTACTACCTCGTGATGGGGGAGGGCTTTGCCCTTGCCCTAACCATCGCGGACAACGCCTACATGGGCATGGACTCCATCTCCTTCCTGGACTTTGAGGAGGGCTGGCAGGTGACAAAGAGCCCCATGCGCCTCCTCCCGATGGGCAGGACCGGCCTGCCGGAGAGCTCCCTCCAGGGGGACGTGGCGGTGTCAGGCAACGGGTACGGCTTCTTCTTCCGCACCAAGGCGGACGGGCGGATGCTTTGTGCCCACATGGACCGTTTCAAGGACGGGAAGGCTATTGACATCCAGGTGGCCCTCACCGACGCGCCGGAGGAGTCAATGGTCATCTGCATCCCCTTTGAGAAGGCCGGCCATTTCTACTACAACCAGAAGATCAACTGCATGCGCGCGACGGGAAGGGTGACGCTGGGGGAGCGGACCTACCGGTTTGACCCCGCCAATTCCTTCGGCACCCTGGACTGGGGCCGGGGCGTGTGGACCTATCACAACACCTGGTACTGGGGTTCGGCCTCCGGGCTAGCCGGGGAGGTGCCCTTCGGGTTCAACATCGGGTACGGTTTCGGGGACACGTCGGCCGCCACCGAGAATATGCTCTTTTACGGCGGCAAGGCTCATAAGCTGTCCCGCGTCACCTTTCACATCCCCCGAAAGGGCGGGTGGGATGACTTCTTGGCTCCCTGGACCTTCACCAGCGACGACGGGCGTTTTGAGATGGATTTTGCCCCCGTTCTGGACCGGGCCGCCCGTACCAGCGTTGGGGTCATCAAGTCTGACCAGCACCAGGTCTTCGGGCGGTTCACCGGGAAAGCCGTTCTGGATGACGGGAGGGTCATAGAGATCAGGGACTTCATGGGTTTCGCTGAAAAAGTGGAGAATAAATGGTAATAGGCGGCGGTTTCGCTATAATAAAAACACCTCTAAAGTTGGAAAGCAGGCGTTGCGATCTGACTTTAGAGGTGTTTTTATATGCCGGGAGGAGAAAAAGCGCGAAGTATAAAGAGAAGGGGGGACCCGCTGCAATAATAAAGGGGTTGACAAATGAAATGTTATTTTTTATTATTGTTTATAAATAGGTAACCGGTTACATACAGAGATTTCTAAAAAATTATGCAAATTTAAAACATACCAGGAACAAAGGGAGAGTAAGTGCTTGAATATCAAGGAGATCGCAAGGTTATCCGGGGTTTCCAGCGCGACGGTCTCGCGCATCATCAACAACGTGGGGTACGTAAAGGCTGAGACCCGGGAGCGGGTGCTCAAGACCATGCGCTCGGTGGGCTATGCCCCCAGCAATATCGCCCGCAGCCTCAGCAAGCGGGAGACGCCCTTCATCGGGGTGATCGTACCCGATATCACCAACCCGTTCTTCTCCGAGCTGGTCAAATCAATTGAGAAGGTCGCTGACAGGAACGGTTTCAGCATTCTGTTCTTTGATACCGATGAGAACGCAGAGAAGGAGCACGCCGTGCTTCGCACCATCAAAGAGCACTGGATACGGGGGCTTTTGATGACGCCCATTTCCTGGGAGGACGAGGTGACCGAGCGGGAGCTGCTGAGCCTGGAGGATTCAGGTATCCCGGTGGTGCTGATGGACCGCAACCTCCACAGAAATAACTTCAGCGTCATGATGGTGAATAACTTTCAGGGCGGGTACAATGCCACAAAGGCGCTGCTGGATCTGGGACACCGGAAGATCGCCATCGTCGTCGGCCCCTGGCAGGACGGCCCCGGCGACGGTCGTATCAAGGGTTACCTCCAGGCGCTACGTGACTATGGTATAGAGCCAAGGCCGGAGTACCAGGTGGGGAGCGATTTTCAGGTGGAGGGCAGCTATGCGGCGTGCCAACTTCTTATGGAGCAGCCCGATCCGCCTACCGCGATTTTATCCTGCGGCAATACCATGACTTTTGGGTGCCTGCAGTATTTCAGGGAGCATGCGCTCCGAATCGGTGAGGACATTGGCCTGATCGGCTTTGATGATGTCTCTGTGAACCGGCTCCTGGAGGGAGCACTCTCTACCGTGGGTTGCTCGCTGGAAAAATTAGGCGAAGAGGCGTTCCGCCTGATGGCGCAGCGCTTCAGAGAGGAGCAGGGCCATGGCCTGCCGCCGGAGATGCGGATCCTGCCCGCCGAGGTAAAGCTGAGGGGCAGCGAGCGGCAAAAAAGCATCCAATCAGGGTGCGTGAAAGGGGGAGAATAAACCGATGGGCCGAAAGATCTGTGTCATGGGCAGCTATATCACCGACTTGACGGCACGTACGCCCCATTTGCCCGCACCGGGGGAGACCGTGCTGGGCAGCCAGTTTACCATTGGCCCCGGCGGCAAGGGCGGCAATCAGGCGGTTGCCGCCAAGCGCGCCGGCGGGGACGTGGCCTTCGTCACAAAGCTGGGCGCGGACCCCTTTGGTATGCTGGCGGTGGACTTCCTGAAGAAGGAGGGCATCTATTCTCCCACCGTTTTCACCACTGACGCCCACCCCACCGGCACGGCGCTCATCGCGGTGGACGACCGCAATGAGAATAACATCGTCGTGGTTCCCGGCGCGTGCGCGCAGCTCACTGCCCAGGAGATCGGGCAGTGCGAGGAGACGCTGGGGGAGTGCGCATTGCTGCTCGTGCAGCTGGAGGCAAACCTGGACGCGACGGCTCAGATGGTGGAGCTGGCGAAGAGAGCGGGGGTGCAGGTGGTGCTCAATCCCGCCCCGGCCCGGAGCCTGAACGGCGAATTCCTCGCCCAGGTGGATATCATCACCCCCAACGAGAGCGAGGCGGAGCTGCTCACCGGGCAGCGGGTGTCCAGTCTGGAGGAATGCGGCCGGGCGGCACAGAGTTTCTTCCGCCAGGGCGTGAAGAAGGTGGTCATCACCCTGGGCGGCAAGGGAGCCTACTGCGGCGACGGGACGCGCGAAGCACTCCTTCCGCCCTACCCGGCCAAGGTGGTTGACACCACCGGCGCGGGGGACGCCTTCAACGGCGGGCTGGTAAAGGCCCTGGCGGACGGCAAGGACTTTTTCGAGGCCGCGGCCTACGCCTGCGTTGTGGCCGGCCTCTCGGTACAGAAATTCGGCACCGCTCCCTCCATGCCTACGGAGGAGGAGATCGCGGCGGGCCTGGAGCGATACCGCCAAGCGGGCGGAGAAAAATGACACGACAGGAGGCTTTGCAATGAGCGCACTCACAGAAATTTTAACGGACGCTCATCTCACCTATCCGCAGCGCATGATAAACCTGGCGAAGTACGCGGAGAACTCTGAGAACGGCATCCATGTCTCGGAAGAGACTCAGTGGTTCATCGACCGGGAGATCGTCTTCGACATGGGGGAGGGGTCTTCCCCCTACCGCCCCCGCTACGTTGTGCCCGACTATGACAAATTCATGCGTCAGGGCAGCGCTTTCCTCATGCTGGAACCGCCCAAGGACATCTGGGAGGCGGTATCTAACCTGCTGGTGATCTATCACCACATCCCCTCGGTGGTGGGCACGCCGGTTTACATCGGACACCTGGATCGCCTGCTGGAGCCCTTCGTCACGGACGAGGAGGAGGCCCGCAAGGCCATCCGTATGCTGCTGGTCCACGTGGACCGCACCATCAGCGACTCCTTCTGCCACGCGAACCTGGGCCCTTACGACACGAAAGCAGGGCGCATCATTCTGGAGCTGAGCGCCGAGATGGAGCGCCCCGTGCCCAATATGTCTCTCATCTATAACGCGAACACCCCCGACGACTTCGCCCTCCGGGCCATCGGGACCGGCCTGGTGACCTCCAAGCCCAGCTTTGTTAACGACGATATGTACGGCAAGGACTGGGACCGCTACGCGGTGGTGAGCTGCTACAACGCACTGCCCCTGGGCGGCGGCGGCTACACGCTGGGGCGGCTGAACCTGAAAAAGCTGGCGGAGGCCAGCCGGGGGAGAGAGGACCTGCTTGGGAACATGCTGCCCCGGGCCGTGGCCGCCCAGTGTGAGCAGATGGACAAGCGCATTACCTATATGGTGGAGGACGCTAAATTCTTTGAACATTCCTTCCTGAACGACGAGGGACTGATTGCGCGGGACCGTTTCGTAGGCATGTTCGGGCTCGTGGGCCTGGCCGAGTGCGTGAATCTCAGCCTGGACCTGACGAAAAAGGAAGAGCGGTTTGGCCATGGGGAAACGGCCAATGCCTTCGCCGAGGAACTGTTGACGCGTATCCATACCCAGGTAAAGGCCTACCGGCCCAAGTATGGCGGCCCATACTGCCTCCACGGGCAGGTGGGTATCTCCACCGATCTGGGCATCACACCCAACGTACGCGTCCCGGTGGGGGAGGAGCCCCCGCTGCCCCGGCACCTGGCGGTCACCGCCCGGATGCAGCGGTATTTCGACGGCGGCGTGGGCGAGCTCTTCCCCTTTGACGACACCGCCAAGCGCAATCCCCGAGCCATTCTGGACATCATCAAGGGCGCTTTCGCACAGGATATGCGCTACCTCTCCTATTACTCCAGCGACGCCGACGTGATCCGCGTGACCGGTTATATGGTCAAGCGCTCGGACATCGAGCGGTATGACAGCGGAAAGAGTGTGCTGGGCAACTCCACCGTGCTGGGCAGCGGCGCCACCAAGGGCCTGCGGGTCTTCGAGCGCAAGGTGAGGTCCTCCGGCGATGGCAGATAGGGCACCGGTTTGTAAAATCATTCCTTTCAGCTATGTGGACGGGCCGGGCAACCGCACCGCCATCTTCTTTCAGGGCTGCTCCTTCCGCTGCGCCTACTGCCACAACCCGGAGAGCGTCGAGCTCTGCCGTAGCTGCGGCCTCTGCGTGCCGGGGTGCCCCGTGGGGGCCCTGCGCGTGGAGGGTGGCGCGGTAAGGTGGGAGGCGTCCCTCTGCGTGGGGTGCGACCGCTGCATCCAGGTCTGCCCTCACGGCAGCAACCCCCGGATACGCCTGCTTACCGCCGGGGAACTGTGGGCCGGATGCGCGCCGCAGCTTCCCTATATCGAGGGCATCACCGTCTCGGGCGGGGAGTGCACCCAGCAGCACGAATTTCTCCCCGGGCTTTTTGACTTGGCCCACCGGGCGGGGAAGACCGCCTTTGTGGACACCAATGGGCAGACTTTGTTTTCCCGGATGCCGGAGCTCACCCAGGCGATGGACATGGCGATGCTGGACGTAAAGTCTACGCTGGAGGAGGAGCACCTGGCCCTCACCGGGCGCTCCTGCGCTACGGTGCTGGAGAACCTGCGTTACCTTGCGAACCGGGAAAAGCTCTATGAGATCAGAACGGTGGTGGCCCCCGGGCTGCGCTCCGCCGAGACGGTGAATACGGCCAGCAGGCTTTTGGCGGACTACCCCGCCGTGCGGTATAAGCTGATTCGGTTTCGCAGCTGGGGCGTGCGCGGCCCCATGGAAAACGAACAGAGCCCCTCCCTGGAGACTATGGAGGAGCTGAAGGCGCTGGCCCAGGCCAACGGCGTGGGCCAGATCGAGATTGTATAACCCCCCAGACAGAGAGGGGCAAAAAGGAGACAGGGAGGAGCACTATGAGCGAGTTTATGTCCTACGACCCCTGGGCCAATATCAGGACCCGGAACGGCTACACCGGGGATGAGATGATCTCCATGCTGCAAAAATCCATCCGCCGCGGGCTTGAGGACAACGCCCTGGCCGCCGCGTATGAGATGTACATCACAAGCCCTCAGTTTGAGGACAAGCTATGGCGGCGCCTGCTGGCGATCTCGGTGGAGGACGTCGGCTTTGGTGATCCCATGGCTCCCGTGCTGGTCCAGACCTATAACCAGATCCGTAAGGAATTCCTCTATGGCGACGGGGACCGCCCCATCTTCTTCGTGCATGCGATCCGCTATCTCTGCCGCAGCCAGAAGGAGCGGTCCAGCGATCATAAGAAAAACCTGATGATCAAGAAATTCGCCCACGGAGAGCTGCCCGAGGTACCCGAGTACGCCTACGATATGCACACCGTCAAGGGCCGGGAGATGGGCCGGGACGAGCACCATTTTCTCACTGAGGCGAGCCGGGTCTCCCCCCAGATGGAGCGGCCCGACATCAAGGCGGCCTACGAGGAATATCTCACCTACTGTGAGCGGGAAAAGGACAGCGAGGCACGGCCGGACGTGCAGCCCTTTGAGTACAATACCTGGCAGTTTTAAGAAAGAAGCGGGAAGGGGAGATGGGCCGATGAACTGCGACCTGTTGATTTTAGACGGCTGCCTTCTGGCCGAGGACGGAGCCGTGCTGCGGGGCATGGCGGTGGCGGTGACCGGCGGGGAGATCACCGAGGTGCTGCCCGCCGCCCAGGCGGCGGAGAAGTACCAGGCCCGGGAGACCGTCCCGGCGGAGGGCAACCTGATCCTGCCCGGCTTTGTTGACGCGCACACCCACACCTGCCAGCAGCTGCTGCGGGGGCGCACCACTGACGAGTACCCCATGATCTGGACCCGGTTTCTGGTCCCCTTTGAAGGCAGCCTTACGGCCCAAGACGTGCGCGTCAGCGCCCAGCTCGCCTGCCTGGAGATGATCAAGGCGGGGTTTACCTCCTTTGCCGACGCGGGGGGTACCCACATGAACCAGGTGGCCGAGAGCGTTATCGAGTCCGGTATGCGGGCGGCCCTGTGTCGCTCCACGATGGACATGGGGGCCGCCATTCCCGACGGCATGAAGGAGTCCTGCGACGATAACCTTCGCCATGCCGAGGAGCTGTACCGGGCTTACCAGGGCGCGGGGAACGGGCGGGTGGACATCTGGTTCGGCCTGCGTCAGGTCATGACCTGCTCCCCCGAGCTGGTGCGCAGGACGGGGGAGCTGGCCCGGGAGTACCACACCGGCATCCACGCCCACCTGTGCGAGCATAAGGACGAGGTCAGCTTCTGTCTCCAGAACTACAAAAAGCGGCCCGCGGCCTTTCTGGAGGAGATGGGGGTGCTGGGGCCCAACCTGCTCACCGCCCATAACGTGACCCTCTCCGAGTCCGACATCACCCTGATGGTCCGGCGGGAGGTCAAGTTTGTCCACTGTCCCCGGGCAAACCTCTCCAACCACGGCTTTCCCAAGACGCCGCGCATTCTGGAGTGCGGCGGTGAGATCGGCATCGGCTGCGACGGCGCGTCCGGCGTGGCGCTGGATATGTTCGACCAGCTGCGCACCCTGAAGGACGGCGTCCTGGCCTTCTGGGGCCTGCCGGTGTTTGACCCGGTGGTTCTGCCCACCCGTGAACTGCTGAAGATGTCCTCTCTGGGCGGCGCGGCCGCCATCGGGCGTAAGGACAGCCTGGGCAGCGTCGAGGCGGGGAAGAAGGCCGACCTCATTATCATCAACATCCACCAGCCCCACCTTCTGCCCAGCCAAAATTTAGCCAATACCCTTTTGGCGGGGGCCAGCGGGCGGGACGTGACCGACTCGGTCATCAACGGGCGCGTCGTTATGCGCGGCCGGCATGTGCTCACGCTGGACGAGGAGAAGATCATGGCGGACAGTACCCGGCATATGGCGGAGATCGTCTCCCGGGCGGGAATCTGACCCCCGCCGCGAGAGCGGGGCGCATTTTTGGAGGGAACGAATGAAAAAACTGATTCTGAATTGCGACACGGGGATCGACGACGCTTTCGCTCTGGCCTACGCCGCCGGGCAGCGGGACATGGAGCTTATCGGTGTGGTCGCCAGCTACGGGATGTCCTATGTGGGCAACACCTATCGCAATTCAAAGTATATTCTGCGCCTGCTGGGCTCCCAGGCGCCGGTCTACGCGGGAAGCGAGCAGCCCTTGTCCGCGCCGCCCAGGGACTATCTGGAGGCCGAGAGCCTGTTTCACGGCGCGGACGGCGTGGCGAACCTGCTGGGGCAGTACACGCCGGAGGATTTGAGCGGCGTACAGCCTGAGGGCGGCATTGATTTTATCATTGAGAGCACGAGAAAGTACGGCAAGGACCTGGTGCTGGTCACCACGGGTCCCCTCACGGACGTGGCCCGAGTGCTGGAGCGGGCTCCCTGGGTGGGGGACGAGATCGGCGGCATCGTCAGCATGGTGGGGGCCCTGGCCACCCCCGGCAACGCGAACCCTTATATGGAGGCCAACGCCGCCCTGGACCCGGAGGCCGCCAGGCAGGCGCTGGAGGCCGACCCGCCCCTCACGGTGGTCGGGCTGGACATTACCCGCAAGACCCTCTTCAGCCGAAAGGACCTGGAGCGCTGGCAGGGGATCAAAACGGAGCGCGCCGCCTTTTTCTCCGGCTGCGCCGCCCACTACTTAAAGGCTTACAGCATCAAGCACTCCTACCTGCCCGGCTGCGCCCTGCACGACCCGCTGGCGGTGGGGGTGGCCATCCACCCCGAGTGGGTGCAGACGGTGCCCATCCATCTCACCTGCGAGCTGGAGGGGGAGGCCCGGGGCCGCACCTGCGAGAACCTGGCCCGCTCCAGCGACAACTCCCCCGCCCGCACCCTGGGCGCGCTGCGGGTGGACAAGACGGCCTTTGAGCGGGAATTCTTCACCATTGTGGAATCCCTGCTGAACGCGGGGGAGTAAGTGGCTCTCTGAGGAGAGGTAGAGAAGGGGGAGACGAAATGGCAAAAAAGATCTACACTGCGGGATTTGATATCTTCCACCCGCGGCGGAAGGAGCACATGGAGGAGATCCACCGCCTCTGCGAGGCGTACGGGCTTGAACCCCACTTTCAACTCGAGGCGCCCGCGGGCGGAAAGCCGGCGGCGGGGGAGATCCTGCGGATGAACCTGGAGCGAATCGACGCGTGCGACCTCGTGTCTGCCAACCTCAACCCCTTCCGGGGACTGGAGATGGACAGCGGGACGGCTTTTGAGGTCGGGTACGCCCACGCGAGGGGAAAGCTGATCTACGGCTATATGGACGACGTAAGGCCCATGGTGGAAAAGCTGGGCGGCGAGCGGGACGCCGAGGGCTATACCGTTGAGAACTTCGGCCTGCCGCTGAATTTGATGATCGCGTGCACGGCAAAGGTGGTCCAGGGCACGCTGGAGGACTGCCTAAAGGCAATTTGTAAGGACGAAACTACTACAGCATAAGCCAAAACACGGGAGGTTTGTTTATGGGCGCATTGCTTGAGGTAAAAAACGTCACAAAAATTTATCCTGGGGGGGTGTTAGCTAACCATAATGTGGATTTCAGCGTGAACGAAGGAGAAATCCACGCCCTCGTCGGTGAAAACGGCGCCGGCAAAAGTACCCTGATGAAAATGCTCTTCGGCATGGAAGAGCCCACAGCGGGGCAGATTTTCCTGAAGGGGAAGGAAGTAAAATTCTCCTCCAGTAAGGACGCCATCGCCAGTGGAATCGGCATGGTGCACCAGCACTTTATGCTGGTCGACTCCCTCACCGGGGCCGAGAACATGATGCTGGGCCTGAAGGGCGGCGGCTTTTTTACCAACAAAAAGCGCGCCGTGGAGGAGACCGAGAAGACCTCAAAGCGCTACGGCTTTGAGATCGACGCCCGCCGCCGGGTCAGGGATATGGGCGTGGGGATGAAGCAAAAGCTTGAGATCCTGAAGATCCTGTACCGGGGCGCCACCATAATCATCCTGGACGAGCCCACGGCGGTGCTTACCCCACAGGAGACCGAGGAGCTCTTCGGGCAGCTCCTGCTTCTGAAAAAGCACGGGATGACCATCATCTTCATCTCCCACAAGCTGGGCGAGGTCAAGCGCATCAGTGACCGGATCACCATCCTGAAGTCCGGCAAGACCTTGGGCACCTACAACGCGGGGGAGATCAGCATTGAGGAGATCTCCAATCTAATGGTGGGCCGAGCCATCTCTTTCCAGTACGATAAATCTAAGATCGATACCTCCCATGAGCTGCTGCGAGTGGAGGGCCTGCGCTATAAGGACAAATTCGGCGTCGCCAAGCTAAACGGCGCGTCCCTTACCGTGTACGGCAGCGAGATCGTTGGCATCGCCGGAGTTGAGGGGAACGGTCAGGGCGAGCTGGTCAGCATCATCTCCGCCAACATGGCCTGCGCCTCGGGGACAGTTTCGCTCAAGGGGCAGGACATCACCCGGGCCACCATCAGGCAGGTGAGGCAGGCGGGGCTGTCCTATGTGCCGGAGGACAGAATGTTCAACGGCTGCGCCGCGACCATGAGCATCGAGGAAAACCTCCTGGTATCAAATATCGATAGATTTGCCGGGAAAAGCAAAATGCTCAATAAGAAGAAAATGAGCGCCCACAGCGTCAACCTGATCCGGGAGTTCAAGGTGAAGACCAGGGACGAGAACCAGCAGATCAAGGCGCTGTCCGGAGGAAACATCCAGAAGGTGATCGTCGCGCGGGAGTTCACCGCCGACAGCGACCTGCTGGTGCTTGACCAGCCCACCCGGGGCGTGGACATCGGCGCAATCTCCTTTATCCACCAGAAAATATTGGAGATGCGCATGGCGGGCAAGGGGATACTGCTGGTATCCGCCGACCTAAACGAGTTGATCGCCCTGAGCGACCGCATCCTGGTGATGTACAAGGGAGAGGTTGTGGCCGAGCTGGACAATTCCGAAAAGGTGAGTGAACAGGAGCTGGGCCTATACATGCTGGGCATCAAGAGACAGGGAGAGGTGAGCTGAATGAGCCGCGGTGGAAAAGAACGCAAGTCGTTTGACATCATGAATTATTTCAGCGCCATGCGCATCTTCGTTGCCATCCTCATCTCGCTTTTGCTGGTCTTTGTCATCATCTTTTTTGTCAGCGAGGACCCGGTGCTGGCCATCTCGAAGATGATGCTGGGTCCGCTGCAGACCAAGCGAAGCTTTTTCAACGTGGTCGAGCGGGCGGTGCCGCTGATGTTCACTGCCCTGGCGCTGAACATCTCCCTGCGCAGCGGCGTGTTTAACATCGGCTCTGATGGGTCCTTCTACATGGGCGCGGTGGTGGGTGCGGCAATCGCGCTGAAGCTGCAGCTGCCCAACATCGTGCATCAAACGGTGGCCGTGCTGTGTGCCGGTATCGTGGGCGGCATCATCAACATGCTGCCGGTCATCATCGAGCGGTACACCCGCATTCAGGCCACCGTGCTCTCCATCATGTTCAACTCCATCTTCTTCTACGTGGGCCTCTCCATCGTCAGCGCCTTCCTGCTGGACCGGAGCGGCACCTGGGGCAGCGAGGCCTTCTCGGACACCGCGAAGTTCGGAAACATGATCAAGGGAACCAGTATGCACTGGGGGTTCCTTATCCTTGTGGCGGCGGTAATCTTCATCATCTTGCTGATGGAGAAGTCCTCCTTTGGCTATAAGGTGCGTGTGACGGGCATCAACCCCAACTTCGCCAGGTCCGCCGGTATCAAGACCGGCGCGGTGGTCCTGGGCGCGCAGTTCATCGGCGGCACTGTGGCCGGCGTGGGCGGCGCGGTGGAGATGCTGGGTATGTATAAGCGTTTTCAGTGGCAGACCCAGGTCAGCTACGTGTGGGACGGCCTGCTGGTACATATGCTGGCGAATCAGAATCCGATCCTCATCCCATTCACCGCGTTCTTCATCGCCTATCTGCGCATCGGCGCGGAGATCATGTCCCGCAGCACCGACCTCGATCCCGAGGTGGTGGCTTTCCTGCAGGGCATCGTGATATTACTGGTAGCCTCTGAAAAATTCCTGTACCCCATCAAGAAACGGCACGAACAGAAAATGGCCTTGGCAGAAGCCGAGGGCGCGAATGTGGAGGGGGCGTAACTATGCTGTCTATCTTTGCATCCAGCAGCTTTTGGTTTTCTGTGCTGGCCAGTACGACTCCCGTTATGCTGGCCACCATCTCGGCGAATATCCTCACCAAGTCCGGCGTGTTTAACCTGGGCATCGAGGGCACCATGCTCATCAGCGCGCTCACCGGCGTCCTGGTGAGCGCGTATACCCAAAACCTGTTCCTGGGGGCCCTGGCGGGGGTGGCGATCGGGGTCCTGATCTCCTTCCTCCTGGGATACTTCACTCTGATCATGAACGCCCCTATGAACGCCTGCGGCGTGGCCATCAATCTGCTGGCGTCGGGCGGAACGGTCTTCGTGCTCGCCACACTGACGGGCAGCAAGATCACCAGCACCTCGCTTAAAAGCCTCACATTTCCCAATATTGATATCCCATTCCTTCGGGACATCCCCTTTCTGGGCGAGATATTGTCGGGGCATAACCTGATTACCTACCTGGGCTGGATTTTCGCCATCCTCACCTGGCTGCTCCTCTTTAAGACCAAGCTGGGTCTGAGCATACGGGCCGTGGGCGAGAACGAAGACGCCGCCCGGTCGGCCGGCATCAACATCAACGGCATGAAGTTCATCGCCCTCACCCTGTGCGGTATCTTCTGCGCCTTAGGCGGCATGTACCTCTCCATGGGCGCGCTCCGATCCTTTACGGCGGGCATGGTGGCGGGGCGCGGGTTCCTCTCCCTGGCAATGGATGCGATGAGCCAGGGCAACCCGCTGGTAGGTATGCTCAGCTCGCTGCTGTACGGTTTTTCCGACACCATTACAGTATACCTGCAGCTCTACAGCAATGTAGACCTAAAGATGATTGAGGCATTTCCATATGTGTTCATCATTCTGGTGCTCTTTGTGGTGCATCTGGTGCGCCGCGGCGTGGCAAGGCGGCGGGAGGGGCTGACGCTGTCGCAGCGGGCCCGGGCCGCCCAGTCCTGATACTTTGGTATCCCAAAAATTTCGATACAAAAAAGACGAAAGAGGTATGAACATGGCAAACGCGTACTATGATCCGTGGTCGATGACCAAAACCAAGCATGGCCTGGAGGCGGACATTGTCATCTCGGCGATGCAGAAGTGCATCCGCCGGGGCGAGGAGGAAATTGCCCTCCGTATGGCTTACGAGCTCTACACCACCTCCTCCTTCCATGAGGAGAAGATGTGGAACCGTCTGCTGGTCATCCCAGTGGAGGACATCGGCTTTGGCGACGTAAACGCGCTCTCGGTCGTGCGCGATCTGAACGAGCTGCGCAAGGATTTTCCCTATGGCGACGGGGATCGCCCCATCTTCTTCCTGTTCGCCATCCGCTACCTGTGCAAGTGCAAGAAGGAGCGCTCCACCGACCATATCAAAAATATTATCATGCGTGAGTCCGAGGCCGGGCTTGTGCCCGAGATTCCCGACTATGCCATCGATATGCACACCATTCAGGGGCGTGCCCGAGGCCGGGATGTGTTCTACTTCCTGGATGAAGCCAGCAAGGTAGAACCCGTTTGGGAAGGTTATGACGATTCCTATCGTCAGACCCTATATAAAATGTGTCAGCAGGAAACGTCCAAAGAAAACACCAATCAGGAGGAGAAAAAATGAAGAAGAAGCTCGCTTTGCTCATGGCTGGCCTGATGATGGTCACGACCCTGGCCGCGTGCGGAAACGGCGCCGCGGGCACGCCCAGCGGCAGCCCCACCGCCACTACCAGCAGCTCCCCTAGCTCCGAGCCCACCGCTGAGAAAAAGCTGATTTACCTGTTCATCAAGAACCGGGGCGACCTCTCTTACTGGGATGGTCTGGCTGAGGGCGGCGACCGCGCCTCGGTCGACTTTGCCGCGCAGGCCGACATCAAGGTGATCGAGACCACCGCGGACCTGCAGGCCAACCTCACCGCCATGTATGAGGCCGCCGACGCGGGTGCCGACCTCATCATTACCGCCAGCGACTTCAAGGACAACCTCGTCACCGTTGCCCAGGCTTATCCCGACATTGACTTCGTCATCGTCAGCGAGGATGTGGTCGACCAGTCCGACAACATCTACGGCATCGACTTCCGCAGCAGCGAGGCCGGTTTCCTCGCCGGCATCGTGGCGGCCGACGTGGCCAGCAGCGGCCTGGACGGCACCTCCGGCAGCAAGACCGTGGGCTTTATCGGCGGCATGGACGAGAGCGTTGTGATCCAGGAGTTCTTCCTGGGCTATATCCAGGGCGCCAAGTACTTTGACCCCGACGTGAAGGTGATCTACAACTATGTCGGCGGCTGGGGCGACCCGGATACTGCCAGGACCCAGGCGCTCACCCAGTATAACGACGCAAAGGCCGACATCATCTTTGCCTGCGCGGGCGGTTCGGGCAACGGCGTACACACCGCCGCGGCCACTGCCGGCAAGTACGTCATTGGCGTCGACAGCGACCAGAGCCTAATGTATGCCGAGGACGCCGATATCCAGTCCCGTTTCGTTACCTCCGTGCTCAAGCTCAGCGGCAACGGCATCTATGATACCGTCAAGCAGTATCTGGACGAGGGTACCCTCCCCTTCGGCGAGTATAAGATTCTCGGCCTGAAGGAGAACGCCGTGGGTCTGGTGGAGAACGACCTGTTCACCAGCTATGTGTCCGATGCCGGCAAGGCCGCGCTGGTCCAGGCGAAGGACGACATCTCCAGCGGCACCGTCACTGTGGAAGGCGCCCTTGGCAAGACCCAGACCGACATCAAGGCACTGATCGACGAGCTGACGAAATAAACGACCCATCCCCCAATGCAGGTTCGGAACAAATGCTGACACATGAAAGCCGGAGAGCGGCGCCGTACGGCACCGCTCTCCGGCTTTTAAATTTTGTTTCCTGCCTCTCAGGTGGAGTCCCTTTCCGCCGTCTGCTCCAGCGACTGCTGGAAGAAACGGTAATCCTGCTCCAGCTTGGGCAGCAGCGGGTAGGCCCCCTGGTGAAGCACCCAGTCCACCACCACGCCCCGGAAGTGGCGAAAGAGGAAGTCGGCCGCCCACTCGGCGGTTACGCTGGGGACCAGCCCGCCCTCGGCCTGGATGGCGGCAAGGCACTCCAGCATGGAGCGCAGGGTGAAACGAGTGGGGTCCATGGAGGCAAAGGAGGGGGCTGACAGGCGGTGGACGTAGTAACGGGCCACCAGTTTCCATCCCATCCCCTCCATGAAACCGGCGTACCCTGACAGGAGGACCCACAGCCGCTCAAGCGGAGGCTCTCCCTCATTCCCGGTCATCAGGGCCTCCATATAGGCGTCCAGGGGGGCGAACCCCCGGGCCAGCAGGGCCTCCTTGGAGGGGAAGTGATGGTAAAACGCCCCCGTGGTGATGCCCGCCCTGGCACAGATGGCCCGGATGGAGACGCGGTCGAACCCCTTCTCCCGCGCCAAATCCACCGTGGCCTTCAGGATGGCCTGCTCGGTTTCCAGGGCCTGCAGCCTTCTCCGCTCGCTATACTCCATGCGCACAGCTCCTCTTGACAACTTCACTGGGGAGGTTATATAATAAGTCACATAACATTGTTATGTGACTCTTATTATAGATTAGGATGATCGCTTTGTCAAACCCCGAGAAGATCGCCCTCCTCACCGATTCCTGCGCCGACCTCTCTCACGCTGTGCGGAAGGGGAAGGCCATCTATACGGTGCCCCTCAGGCTGACCTGCACGGACGGGGAATTCTCCGACGGTGTGGACATCACAGCTGCCGACGTATACCGCCGCCTGGAGAGGGGAGAGCTGCCCAAAACCTCTCTTCCCGGCATGGAGAGCGTGAACAGCGTCCTGGAGCAGATCCGGAAGGATGGCTACGAAAAGGTCATTGCCATCCATCTCTCCTCCGGCCTCTCCGGAACCTATAACCTGGTCCGCCTGGTGGCCGAGCAGTGGGAGGGCCTGGAGATTGCCGTATTTGACTCCCTCAGCGGAGCCATAGGCATAGGCATGACCGTGCTCCAGATCTGGGAGGATATCAAAGCGGGCATGACTTGGGAGCGGCTGGTTTCCCAGCGGGTGAACGCCCTCCTCGGCGGCACCTGTGCCTATTTCTCGGTGGACACCCTGGAGTATCTGGCCCGGGGCGGGCGTATTGGAAAGGTGACGGCCATGGCGGGCACGATGCTCTCCATCAAGCCCATCCTCGGTTTCGCCCACGATGGGCAGCTCCAGTCCGCCGCCAAGGTGCGGGGGAGAAGGCAGGTGCAGGACAAGCTGCTGGAGCTTATGCGGGAGCACGTGAGAGGACATGAAAAATACAACCTGGCCGTGACCAACGGCGGCGCTCCCGAGGAGATGCGGGAGCTTGCCAAGAAGATGAAGGCCGCCTTCCCCAGGTACGACCACTTCTGGGAGGGGGAGTTTGACGCCACCCTCAGCGTTTACATCGGCTCCGGCGTTCTGGGCGCGTGCCTGCAGATTTTAGAGTGAAATAAAGAGGACCGGCCCCCCAGGGCCGGTCCTCTCCTATTCAGCGTTTGTGCGCAAGGCCCTGGAGATATAGTCCCACGCCATGTGCGGCGGCGGCCCCGTCTGCGGCGGCGGTCACCAGCTGACGCAGGACCTTGACCCGGGTGTCCCCAGCGGCAAAGACGCCGGGGACGTTGGTGCAGGTGTCCTCCCCGGCCTTGATATAGCCGTGGTCATCCAGTTCCAGGGGAGGGGAGAAGATGGCGTTGTCCGGCATGAGCCCAACGGCAGCGAAGATACCCGCCACGCTCAGGGTGGCGCGGCCCTGGGGCCCCTCCACCTCAATGGCACTTACCTTGTCCTCGCCGTGGATCTCCACCACCTTGTGCTCCATGAGGAGCTGGACGTTGGACTTTGAGGCCAGAGCGTCGATGAGATGCTTTTCCGCCGTGAACTCCGCCCGGCGGTGAATGAGGTAGACCTGGGGGCAGATGTTGGCGAGGAAGAGGGCGTCTTCCAGCGCGGTGTTCCCGCCGCCCACCACGGCGGTGCTCTGGTTCTTGAAAAAACCGCCGTCGCAGGTGGCGCAGTAGCTCACGCCCCGGCCCGCCAGCCGCTCCTCGCCCCGCACGTCCAGCTTGCGGCGGCGCACGCCGTTGGCGATAATGACAGTCCTGGTCTCCAGCGCGCCTCGGGCGGTGGTGACCACCTTCACGTCCCCCAGGTCGGTCAGACTGGTGACGGTCTCGAACCGAATCTCGGCCCCCAAAGCGGTAGCCTGGACATAGAGGTTCATGGAGAAGTCGGACCCAGCCACGCTCTGGCTGCCCGGCCAGTTTTCAATGTCCGGGGTGGTGGCGGCCTGGCCGCCGGGAGTGCCACCCTCCAGCACCAAAGTGGTGTACCCTGCCCGTCTGGTGTAGATTGCGGCTGTCAGCCCCGCGGGGCCACCGCCGATGATGATAACGTCGTACATTGGCTCAGCTCCTTAATAAGAACTATTCTTTTTACACTATAGCACAGGAAATTCCCCTTGACAAGAGGGGAAAAGCCGTTTGGGATGTAAAATCACATTCCCAAACGGCTTTTGACTAGACTGCTTTTTCCTGGGGTGCGTTACCCTCCTCAGCGGGGCCCTCCGTGAGCGCCAGGGCCTCAGGGAAGGAGAGGATGGCTTTGAAGAGGTCCCCGTCGATCTCCAGGCGGAAGGAGCCCTGCTGGAGCTCGGTGAGGCTCCTGGCGATGGAGAGGCCCAAGCCGGAGCCCTCGGTGCTGCGGGACTCCTCCCCCCGGACGAACCGCTCCATCAGCTGCTCCGGCGGGATGTTGAGGGCCTGCCGCGAGATGTTCTTGATGGACAGGTGGATGCGCCCCTCCCATCGCCGAAGGTCGAGATAGATGCGGGTGCCGGAGAGGGCGTATTTTGCGCAGTTGGAGAAAAGGTTGTCGATCACCCGCCAGAGGTGCCGCCCGTCGGCCCAGACGTAGAGCTCGTTTCCCGGCGGGGTAAAGACTGCCTCCAGCCCCCCGGCGGCAAATCGCTCCTCATACTCGCCCAACGCCTGCTGGAGCATCTGCCCCATCCCCAGCCGCTCAAGGGTTACGCCCAGGCTGCCGGTGGACGCTTTGGAAGCCTCCACCAGGTCCTCGGTCAGCTTTTTAAGCCGCTGGCTCTTGCGGTCTAATACGTCGATATACTCTGCGGCCTGGGGGCTGTCGGCGGGCAGCGATTTCAAAAGCCCCACGTAGTTGATGATGGAGGTGAGCGGCGTTTTTAAATCGTGGGATACGTTGGTGATGAGCTCGGCTTTGAACCGCTCGGTCTTGAGCTGCTGCTCCACCGCGCTGTTCACCGCGCCGCCCAGGTCGTTGAGCTGCTCGGCGTGGCGGCGCAGGTCGGGGTAGAATCTGCGGGTGTCGATCTTGAACTCCGGGTCGCCCCCCACGATGCGCCCTGTGCCCTCCTCGATCTGCCGCCATTGGCGCAGCCATCTGCACAGGTGCCAGAGGACAAAGCCCTGGTACACAGGGATGAGCACCACTGTGACAGTGGTGAGCACCGTTCCCAAAAGGTAGAGCGCAAATCCCACCACCAGCCGCCAGGTGACAGGCAGGCCCCGAAACAGTTCCCCCACGAAATAGACGGCGGCGCGGCACAGCCGCCCGATCAGGCTGGTGCGCCAGAGCGTGTGGGTCTTCAGCCGTACCGCCGTTGTAAGGAGGAGACCCATCCCCAGCGCGGCTATGCCTAGGGTCAGTACGCCCAAACCCACCGCCATAGGCAGGTTTAAGGCCTCGCCATAGGTGTACAGGGCGATGGACTCCGCCGCCGACATCAGGGTGATCGTGAGCGCGCCTGCGACGAGAAGATAGAGGTCGTAAGGGACGCGCTCCTGCCAGCCGGTGACCAGCGTGCCATCCTCCTGCCGCCCGGCGGAGCGGCTAAGGAAGACGAGCAGCCCAATGCTGCCTGCCAGGGTCACCAGGGCAAGGAGGGCTACGAGGGGCAAAACGCGCTGTTCCTGGGCAAAAGCCGCCATGCTGGCGGTATACCTGTCCTCCACCATAAGAGGGGAGGCGATGCCGTACTCCGCCATCATCGTCTGATTCAGTACCCGGCTGTCTCGGCTGTCGTTGTAGCTCCAGTTATATCCGTCGTAATACCAGCCATACCTGGGCCCCTCCGCCGCGTTCTCCGGCGTGAGGGACAAAAATTCCTCACCTGTGTAGACCATTACCGCATTACCGGCGCTCTCAACGTCATATTGGTAATAGTCCTGCTCGTGCAGCTCGTATCCGCGGGCGAAAACGATGGAGGATTGGAACTGCGCGGGGGTGACCTCCTCCAACAGCGCGCCGTCCAGATTGTCCAGCAAAAGGACACCCGACTGGTCTAAAAGCCGGTAGCGGAAGTTGGTCTTGTCAGGGGCAAGGCTGGCCTCCAGCGCCGCCAACTGCCGCTGTTCGTACTCAGTGAGGGAGCCGTTCCACACCAGATTTTGTTTCAGATCTGCCAGCTCCTGCAGGCGGTTCATGTCGCTATAGGCGGCCTGCTGGGCGACGTCGCTGCGGTAGTAGTCCCCCCGAAGCCACAGGTCGTTCCAGCTGGAGAGGGTGACGAGGCTCGACCAAAAACAGGCCGAGAGCACCACAAGGCTTATAAGGAAGGCCCCGGTCTTGGCCGCCGGGGTCAGGTAAGAGGAACCGGGCTTTTTCAGAACAATCACCTCCGGGTGACTTATAGCTTTTCCATCTTGTACCCCAACCCCCACACCACCTTGATGTACCGGGGGTTGGCGGGGTCGATCTCCAGTTTCTCCCGCAGGTGCCGGATGTGGACGGCCACCGTGTTCTCCGAACCCAGGGAGGGGTCGTTCCACACCAGCTCGTAGATCTGCCCGGTGGAGTAGACCCGCCCGGGGCTCTGAAGCAGGAGCTTTAAGATGTTGTATTCAATGGGGGTGAGGGCGACGCTTTCCCCATCCACCGTCACGGACTTGGCCCCGTCGTCCAAGGCGATGCCGCCGTTGCGGATGGCGCTGTCGCCCGGCCTGGCCCGGCCGCCCAGGGTGGTATACCGCCTAAGCTGGCTCTTCACCCGGGCGATGACTTCGATGGGGTTGAAGGGCTTGGTGATGTAGTCGTCCGCGCCGATATTGAGGCCTAAAATCTTGTCCGAGTCCTCGCTCTTGGCCGTCAGCAGGATGATGGGCAGGTTATACTTCTCCCGCAGCTTGGCGGTGGTTCGTATCCCGTCCAGCCCCGGCATCATCACGTCCATGAGGACGAGGTGGATGTCCCCGCGCTCCACGGCGGCCAGGGCCTCCAGCCCGTCGTAGGCCTTCACGACGTGATACCCCTCGCTGGAGAGGTAGATGTCCAGCGCCGAGACGATGTCCCTGTCGTCGTCACAGATGAGAATATTGTACAAAGCAGTTCACCCCATATCGTTATCATAGCCCAGAGTCCTTAAAACACAAGGGAGAAAAGTTTTAAGAAACCCTTAATATCCTTATTCTACCCCATAGCGCCCCAAAACGCAAATAAGGGGGCCGCTCCAGCGGCCCCCTTATTTCTAGTGCATAAGGAAATCCAGAATGTCCATCGCGCCGTCGTTGGCGGCCTTGTAGAGCTCGGTGTACCCACACTGGGTGCACGTGATGGTGATGAACTTTTTGTTCTGCACGTCAAAGAGCTTGGCAAAGTTCCCGCCGGTGGCCTGAAACTGGTCGTGCTCATAGCTGCGGCACCCGCACTTGGGGCAGATGTACTGCTGCTGGCCCATTGAAATCCCTCCTTCTCCATTATGGCCTGTAAGTCATTCTACGGAAGGTGGATTGAAAATACAAGAAAGAAAGGATTAAAATCCCCTAAAATGGGCGTATACCCCGTTCCATTTCAATTGTATAAAATGGCAATTGAAAAGGGTACACCTCTAGAGGTAAAATAAGAGGAAAATCTTGAGGGGGGAGGGGTGACCGTGATTTTGCTGGGCTGCGAGAGTATGGATGCCAAGGGGGCGGCCCGGCGGCTCCTCACCCTCGCGCTGAAGAAGGGGTACGGGCTGGCGGCCACGCCGCCCATGGCCCTGGGTCCCTGCGGGAAACCCTTTTTTCCGGACTACCCTCGCATCCACTTCAATTTGAGCCACAGCGGGCCCTACGCCCTCTGCGCCGTGGGGGGCGCGGCGGTGGGGGTTGACGTGGAAACTCTGCGCCCCCGCGCCGCCGCCCTGCCCCGCCGGGTCTTCACGGCGGAGGAGTACGGCTGGTATGAGGCGCAGGGGGCAGAGTGGCCCGCATTTTACACCCTCTGGACCCGGAAGGAGAGCTGGTGCAAGCAGCAGGGGAGCGGTGTCGCCCGGCCCCGGACAGTCTGTCCGCCCCTGCCGGGGGAGGAGGGCGGAGGCCCTGCGGTGACAGGCCTTTCCGGCCCAGGCTGGGTGGGGGCGGTCTGCTCGGTGGAGGCTGTCGGAGCTCTAGATTGGATAGAGTTTTCCCATGTTCCGCAAGTCACTTATTGAGCGTAGGTGCGTGATACCTACCACGGGTTTCTTCGAGTGGGGGCCGGGGGAGGCAGGGAAGAAGATCAAGTATCGCTTTAACTTGCCTGGGGATCGCGCATTATATTTGGTTGGGATGTGGGATAAATTTGCTGGAGAAGACGTCGGACAATGAGAGGATGCATGGAATCCATGACAGGATGTCTGTGGTGCTACGTGGCGATGCCTTGCGGACATGGACTAGCGATACTGATGCTGCGCTTGACATCCTTCAGGCGGTGCCGCCTGAGCTGGTGTATGAGAGAGCGTAAAGAGACCGCCTCCATGGATGGTTCATGGGGGCGGCTTTTCTTCACATTATGCTCAATATGTACAATGTTTTTTCGCAAGTAAGGTGTAAAAAGCTATCCACTTACTTGGTTTGCCTACTTTTTCTTTCGGTAAATAAGACTTTGAGAGCGTGCCTGTCAAGCACATTTTTCCTGAATTGTCCTCGTTGCCACTTAAAATCTCCCAAGCCTTTTGCAAGCGCTCATCCATCCCGTAACCCAATGCAGAAAAAGACTCAACAACATTCTGAATTCCAACACGCATTAGTTCAAAGGGATAAAAAGTATCTATCGTTCTCCAACCTTCACGACTGTAAAGTACAAGCTGAGCAAGATCCGACGTTTTGTAAAATATATTTCGCTTTAAAAAGTAATCTATCAGTTTATTTTCAAACCTTGTTTTGATCTCTCTTTTATGACACTCTGCTAAAAACATAAGCGCATGTAAGTTAGCTTTATAACAGCTTTTAGGTGCGTATTTTAGTTTACCAACTCTATGCGAACAGAGAAAACCACCGGCAGGCAGCTGCATAGAGGATAAGCTGTCAGTGATATTTTGTATTAATTTCTCGTTTCCCAGACCCAATTTAACCATTGCTGTTAGAAGCATAAAATCTCCGCAGTTACAGTCAAATTTTGTTTCAAGTTCAAAAAAAGCTTTATCAAAATGTTCCCTTGGAATATCCGAATAAGATAAACCGGATTCTGCAAGAGCGGTTACATAATAACGATACCAAAGCCCATTTGTATCATACCATTTAGAGGGTAATTTATCGAAAATCCATTCTTTGGTTTGCGTGCTATCAGGCAGTTCATCTAGCAATTCTTTTTGAGTACGGTATCTCACAGCAGGGTTATCATCTTCAAGCAGCCAACTGATAATTGCATCTGACATAGAATTTGCCTCCTTTGTCTCTGCAAGTATACCCCCATCACTCGGTAATACGGGGGTGGGGGTTTATTTTTGATATTTGCCGTAACACCTTATGCTTATTATTTTAACACTTCTTGAGTATCATAATATCGGTTGGGACAGTTTTTTCACTTCCTCGATTCTTCCTTTTGGGCGGGCCGGACGTCAGGAGCAGGCGTCCGGCCTTCTCTTTGCCCTTATTGGGCTACGCAGCAAATACCGACCTATTTATCTTTATTGCGCTGATATAATCAGAAATGGCCGTGGCGAGGCGGTCTTGGCGTTTTGGGATAGCGGCTCTGTGGGTGGAGTCGCTATCACTCTTTTTGTCCGGCCGGCGGGGCTTTTTCACATAATGCGCCTAACCTGAATATACTAAGAGTGTAGCAGATTACTTATTGAACCTCTCTCGTATCTGCCATACCCCCCATTTATCCCCCACTCAGTTAATTCTGGGTGGGGGATTCCTACTTATGGCTTGCTGTCTGAGGATGTTCACACATTGCACCCAACCGGAATATACTAGGAATGCAGCAGGTAACACATATACCCTCTTCACATATTTCAGCCCTCACCCGGCTCATTACCGGGTGGGGGTTTTATTTGCGGCTCGTTTCCCGACCATCTTCACGCACCGCATCCGAACGGAATATATTATGATAGCGGAGACACAACGCATAGAGTACATCACCTAGGAAAGGAGGGTGTGCTATGTGTAACAATTGTGATCGTGATAACGACCGGGACCGGGACCGCGACCGGGACTGTGACCGTGACCGAGATCGGGATGACTGTTTCCGCCGCTGCTTCCGTTGTTGCAGAAATCGCTGCAACAGACGCTGCAACCGCTGCTGTTTCTATAAATATTGCGAAAGCATAATATTGCCGCCCCTATGGATTAGTCCATGGGGGCGGCTTTGACCTGTTCGAACAAATTTTCTAGGAGTTTACTACTATTTTGTAACGATAACTTCATATTCATTTTCTTGTCCGCATAATTATTAATAAAAACTGGGGGGGGTCTTAAAATTGAAAAATAAAATAATTCCAGGTATTTCTCTAGCTATATTGGGAGCTATAATTTCTATTGCACCTAATTTTCTTATTGGTCAACAGTGTGTAAACATGAAAATGAAGTGCTTTTGGGCTGCGAGAACAGAAGTTGGTATAGGAATACTTATAATTATTCTGGCTTTACTTCTTATTTGCTTTAAATCAAGAGAAGCAAAATTAGGAATCAGTCTATCGCTTGCGCTTATTGGTGTTTTTGGGGCATTGATAGCAACCGTACTTATTGGTTTTTGTAATGGTAGCTGTAGCATGAAATGTACATGCAGCTCCTCTTCGTTGCTTGTAATGACTCTTTTAAGTATGCTAGTTACAGTAATTTCTCTTTTAAACTTTATACTATTGAAAAAAAACAGATAGTCAAACATACTTTCAAAATGCCAGCCGCTATCTGTTGCCGGCCAGGAGACCTGATTAAGGATGTACCAAAACAATGAAAACACCGCCTCCAGGGGTTTTCCCTGGAGGCGGTGTTTCTTTACCCATCCCATACCGTTTGTTTTCTTGACTTGCGTTCATGGTGGTGCTAGAATTGCCTAACGCCCCAACAAAAATTACCTATCGCTAATGTGATTATGTGTTACTAACTACGCATTGTTGGTTATAATGTTATGTGGGCAAAAGTTATAAAAACTAGTAATAAAGTACACTATGTTATGTTCGGCACAAGGTAAAACGACATAACAATTTCTTAATTGTTTTTTAAGCATTGGGAGAGGGTTTTCTAAAGAAAGGGCAGATATACTGATAGACAAGGAAAGACCCCAACGCTTTGAAAAAGGAGGGGATGGCATGAACATCCTGATCCTGACCGGAAAATTCGGCATGGGCCACTGGTCCGCGTCCCAGTCCCTCCGCCAGCAGCTCCTGGAGGAGGACGGGGACCACCGGGTGGACGTGGTGGACTTCGTGGAATACGCCATGCCCGGCAGTACATCCGAGGCCGTGTACCGTTTCTTCACCCTTATGGTGACCCACGGCAGCGGCATCTTCAACATCTACTATAAAATGACCGAGAATATGGAGACCGACGCCCGTACCCTCTTCGAGCGCCGATTTGTGGACAAGCTGGCCGAGCTGGTGGAGGAAAAGCGGCCCGACGCCGTGATTGCCACCCACCCCCTCTGCGCCCAGATGGTGGCCCGCTACAAGTGGGAGACCGGCAGTCCCCTGCCCTTAGTCACCTGCATCACCGATTTGACCGCCCACTCCGAATGGATCAATCACAACACTGATCTCTACCTGGTAGGGGCCCCCGCCATCGCCGACCGGCTGGCCGACAAGGGCGTGGGGCGGGAGCGCATCGTCGCCACCGGCATCCCGGTAAAGGCCCAGTTCAAGACCACGCCCCGCGTCCGGGGCGGGAAGATGCGCAACCTCCTCATCATGGGCGGGGGCTTAGGCCTTATGCCCAAGAAGGATAAGTTCTACGAGGAGCTCAACGCCCTCCCGGGAGTGGAGACCACCATCATCGCGGGCAACAACGAAAAGCTGCGCCAACGTTTAGACGGGAAGTACGAGCACATCCGTGTGGTGGGCTATACCGACCGGGTATATGAATACATGGCCCACGCCGACCTCCTCCTGTCCAAGCCCGGCGGCATTACCCTCTTCGAGACCATCGCCTCGGAGCTGCCCATCCTGGCTTGGGAGCCTTTCCTCCAGCAGGAGATCAACAACGGCCGTTTCTTGACCCGGGCGGGCATCGGGGCCGTGGCCGGCAAAGAGATCGAGGACTGCCTGGAGGCCATCGGCACCATCATCCATAACGACGGTGTCCTCTCCTGGATGGCGGGCAATATGCGCCGCCTGAAGAGCCGCCTCAGCACCGAGCCCCTGACCGAGCGGCTTACGGCCATCCTGGCCGAAAAGGGGGTGCGCGCGCAATGAGCAGAAAGACACGGCGCACCGTCGTCATCACGCTCTCCGCCCTGGCCGCGGCCGCAGTGGCGGCCGCCGCGCTGGTGCACATATTCCGGAAAAAGTAATTTTTGAGGGGCGGAGCGCCGCCCCTCGCCCAAATGGAGGACGTCGCTCATGCTGGCAAAAAAGAAAAACCTCATTGGCGGCGTCCTTTTGCTTGCCCTAATGGCCCTTACGCTGTACCTCCTCCTCAAGGAAGAGCAGCTCTCCCAAATTTTCGCCATGCTCTCCCAGGTCAGGCTGCGCTGGGTGCTGGCGGGGGTGGGGCTCATGTTCATCTTCGTGGCGTGCGAAGCGTCCTGCTCGCGCTTTACGCTCCGCCGCCTGGGGCACGATGTGGGACGGCTGCGCTGCCTTGGGTACGCTTTCGTGGGGTTCTACTTCAGCTCCATCACACCCTCCTCCACCGGAGGGCAGCCCGCCCAAGTCTACTACATGAGCAAGGATGGCATCCCCGCCGCCCATGGCACTTTGAGCATGCTGCTGGACACTGTTTGCTATCAGGTTGCCATTCTGGTCTACGCTGGGGTGTCCCTTATTTTCAAGCCCGGCCTCCTCGCCTCCATGGGCACGGGGCTGGGAGCCCTGCTGATCCTCGGCACGGCCATCATGCTCGTCCTTACCACCATCATGCTCATCTTCATGTTCCTCCCCAACGCGGCCCATAAGCTGGCCGACCGCATCCTCGCCCTGTTGGTCAGGATGCGCCTCGTCAAGGACGGGGAGCGGTGGCGGGAGCGGCTGGAGCACCAGATGGAGGAGTACCGCGCCGGAGCCGACTGCATCCTCCATAATCCCATCATGACCATCCGGCTCCTGCTCATCACGCTCTTCCAGCTCACCTGCCAGTTCGCCGTGCCCTATACGGTATACCGGGCCTTCGGCCTTACGGGCCACGGGGCTTTTGATATCATCTGCGCTCAGGCCTTATTGACGCTGGCGGTATCTATGCTCCCCCTGCCCGGCGCGGTGGGGGTCACCGAGGGGGGCTTTGTGCGGTTCTTCACCGTCTTTTTCGGTACGCGGCTGGTCACCCCGGCGGTGTTGATCTCCCGGGGCGTGAGCTTTTACGCATTCCTCGCCCTCAGCGCCCTCGCCACTCTGGCCGTCCATCTCACCCCCCGCCGCCCTCTCCCCACACCCGACCCCTCGTCCCCCTAAAAACCCGCCCTTGAAAGGGGCGGTTTTTTTTTGTATAATAACAGCAATTAACAGTGGGGGAGTGCGAGCCATGAAAAATTTGGGCATTGATTTGGGCGGCATTAATATTGCGGCGGCGGTGGTAGACGAGGAGGGGCATATCCTGGCCCGGGGCCGGGTCTCCACGCCGCGGGGCGGGGAGGCGGTGGCCTCGGCCATGGCCGAGGCCGCCCGTCAGGCGGTAGAGAACGCCCGCCTCACGATGGACGAGATCGACTCAGTGGGCGTAGGCTCTCCCGGCACCATCGACCCGGAGAGCGGCGTCGTGGTCCTCTGGTCGAACTTAGACTTCCACCACGTCCCCCTGGCCTCCATGGTAGCCGAGCGGCTGGGCCGCCCCGTCCTCCTGGAGAACGACGCCAACGCCGCTGCTCTGGGCGAGTACGCAGCCGGCGCGGGCAAGGGCAGCTCCTCCATGGTGGCCATCACCCTGGGCACCGGCGTGGGGGGCGGCGCGGTGCTGGACGGCAAGCTGTATACCGGCTTTAACTATGCCGGGTTGGAGGTGGGCCACTTTGTCATTGAGCATGGCGGCCGCCTGTGCACCTGCGGGCGGCGGGGCTGCTTTGAGACTTACGCCTCCGCCTCCGCCATCATCAAGCGGGCCCGGGAGCGGATGGAGGGCAACCGGGAATCCCTCCTCTGGCAGTTGGCGGAGGGAGACCTCACCAAGGTGGAGGCCCGCACCGTATTCGACGCCGCCGGGCAGAACGACGTGCTGGCCCGTGAACTGGTGGAGGAATACGAGGAGTACTTAGCCTGCGGCATCACAAACCTCATCAATATCTTCCAGCCCGAGATCCTCTGCGTGGGCGGCGGCGTGGCCGGCGCGGGGGAGAAACTGCTGGCCCCCGTCCGGGCCATCCTGGACCGGGAGGACTATGCCCGGGACAACAGCACCCGCACCAAGCTGATGCTGGCCGAGCTGGGCAATGACGCCGGCATCATCGGCGCAGCGATGCTGAAAAATTTTCGATAAAAATAAGTAAAAATTGATCGCAAAAAGAGGGTCAAAAACTGGTCCGGATGGAGCAGTTTTTGACCCTCTTTTTATGGGGGCGTTACACCGCCTCGTACCCCTCGACCGCGTTCCCCTCGCCGGGGAGGGGCTTTTTCTCCTCCAGGGGCCACACCGCCAGGGATACCCCGTACAGCACCGCTCCGGCGATGGCGATGGCCTGTACCTTGTTCTCCTTGATCCAGGGCATATACTGCCCGATCATGGGCAGCTTTTCGTCGTCCCCCAGCTTCTCCAACGCTGTGTACAGCAAAAAAGCTGCCACCGCACAGATGGCAATGCGCGTTACGGTTCCCTGCTTGTCGTCCATCCAGTCCATGTGCCTTCCTCCCCTCTTTCCTATATATATCATACGCGACGCTGGGCTAGACGTGAAAAGAGAAAAGTGGTATAATAACCTCATCTTCTGATAAAAGGCAGGAAGGAAGGATACTATGCAGCAAAATGAAATCCACGCCTTGGCCGTTACCGCTGAGCGGGGCAGGCTCCTGGCGTTGGAAGGAATTCACACCGCAGCCTCGGGACACACCGGGGGCTCTCTGTCGGTGATGGATATTCTCACCACGCTCTATTTCCACACCATGCGGGTGAACCCCGCCCAACCCCGCGACCCCGACCGGGACCGCTTCGTGCTCTCCAAGGGCCACTGTACCCCCGCGCTCTATGCGGTGCTGGCCCTCAAGGGCTATTTCCCCACTGAGGACATGAAACTTTTCCGCTCCATCGAGGGGCACTACTCGGGCCACCCCGACATGGTACACGTCAAGGGCGTGGACATGTCCACGGGCAGCCTGGGTCAGGGCATCTCCGCCGCCGTGGGCATGGCTATGGCGGGTAAGATGGACGACAAGGACTACCGGGTCTACTCCGTCCTGGGCGACGGGGAGCTGGCCGAGGGTCAGGTTTGGGAGGCCTTCATGGCCGCCGCCAAGTATAAGCTCGATAACCTCTGCGCCGTGGTGGACGTAAACGGCCTCCAGATTGATGGGCCCACCGCTGAGATCATGCCCACAGAGCCCCTGGACAAGAAGTTCGAGGCCTTCGGCTGTCACGTGATCCATGTGGACGGCCACGATGTCGCCGCGCTGGCCGACGCCTTTGACGCCGCCAAGGCAGTAAAGGGACAGCCCACCGTCCTCCTGGCCCGCACCATCAAAGGCAAGGGGGTCTCCTTCATGGAGGGGGACTACGGTTGGCACGGCAAGGCACCCAACGACGAGCAGTATGAGAAGGCCGTAGCCGAGATTTCGGCCCGTCTGGCCGGATTGGAGGGGAAGTAAACCATGTCTGAATCCATTGCGACAAGAGCCGCCTACGGGCAGGCCATCGTGGAGCTCGCCAAGACCGACAAGGACCTGGTGGTGCTGGACGCCGACCTCTCCGGCGCGACCATGACCAAGGATTTTTCCAAGGTGTATCCGGAGCGGTTTTTTAACATGGGTATCGCGGAGTGCAACATGATGGGTGTGTCCGCGGGCCTGGCCACCGTCGGAAAAAAGCCCTTTGCCAACACCTTCGCCATGTTTGCCGCCGGACGGGCCTATGAGCAGGTGCGTAACTCCATCGCCTATCCCCACCTTAACGTGAAGGTGGTGGGCTCCCACGGCGGCCTCAGCGTAGGCGAGGACGGAGCCACCCACCAGTGCATCGAGGACCTGGCCCTCATGCGGGATATCCCCGGCATGCTGGTGTGCTGCCCTTGCGACGGGGCGGAGATGCGCCTCGCCACCGCCGCCCTTCTCAATTACGACGGCCCCGCCTACCTGCGCCTGGGCCGCATGGCGGTGGACACCGTCACCGAGGGTGTCCCCGGCTACAAGTTTGAGCTGGGCAAGGGCGCGGTCCTCCGGAATGGCTCCGACGCGACCGTTATCGCCTGCGGCCTTATGGTGCAGGAGGCTCTGAAGGCCGCGGAAACTCTGGCTGGAGAGGGCGTCGACCTGCGCGTCATCGATATGCACACCATCAAGCCTCTGGATGAGGCCCTGGTACGCACGGCTGCCGCCGAGACCGGCTGCATCGTCACCAGCGAGGAGCACAGCATTGTCGGCGGCCTTGGCGCCGCCGTGTGCGAGTATCTCTCCGGCGCGTTCCCCGTACCCGTGGTGCGCCACGGCGTCAACGACGAGTTCGGCCGTTCCGGCAGCGCCAAGAAGGTGCTTGCCGCCTACGGCCTCACCGCCGACGTGCTCTGTGAGAAGGTCCGCCAGGCTATTGCCCTCAAAAACGGCTGAGATAAAAATGAGGGGACGCCGCGTTTTGCGGCGTCCCCTTTTGTGAAGAAACGCTGAGCCGCCGCAGCGAGGCGTTGCGAAACGTGATATGGATTTAGGAGAAACATATGCTGTATGTTGAATCCCCATCTACAGACCCCTATTTTAACTTGGCCCTGGAGCAGTACCTCTTCGACACCATAGGTAAGACCGAGAGCCTCTTTATGCTCTGGCGCAACGACAACACCATTGTGGTGGGGCGTCACCAGAACACCGCGGAGGAGGTCAACGCCGACTTCGTTCGGGCGTGCGGAGTAAAGGTAGTCCGCCGTCTCTCCGGGGGCGGTGCGGTCTACCACGACCTGGGCAACCTAAACTTCACCTTCATTACCGACGGCGGGAGCGGCAAGAGTCTTGATCTGCTTCTCTTCTGCCGCCCGGTGGCCTACGCCCTGGGCGAGCTGGGGGTGGCGGCCGAGGTCTCCGGCCGGAACGACATCACCATCGATGGGAAGAAATTTTCCGGCAACGCACAGTATAAGAAGGACGGCCGGGTTATGCACCACGGCACCATTATGTTTGACTCCGACCTGGACGTCCTGTCCCGGGCACTCCAGGTGAGTGAGGACAAGATCGTCTCCAAGGGGGTCAAGTCGGTGCGCGCCCGGGTCACCAACGTAAAGCCCTACCTGTCCGGGAATGTCACGCTGGAGGACTTCAAGGCTGTACTGGTGCGCTCTATCCTTGGGGATGTGCCCAGACGGTACGAGCTGACCGGGGAGGACCTGGCGGCCGTTCATGCCCTGCGGGAAAGCCGGTACGCCACCTGGGCGTGGAATTACGGCGAGTCCCCCAAATACGGCGTCCACAAGGAACGCCGGGTGGAGGGGGTGGGGAAACTCTCGCTCTGGCTCCAGGTGGAGGAGGGGCGGCTGACCGGGCTGGAGGCCTATGGCGACTTCTTCGGCGACGGGGCGGAGGGTGCGCTCACCGCCGCGCTGAAGGGCTGCCCCATGGAGGAGGGGGCCATCCTCTCCGCCCTGGAGGGCGTGGACCTGCAGCAGTATTTTCACCACCTCGCGGCGGAGGAGCTCTGCCACATTATGCTCTCGTAAGGAATGAATGGAATGAATATCAAACTCATCGCGCTGGACATGGACGGTACTCTCCTGGAGGAAGACCACCTCCACGTGTCGGCGCGCAGCATCGCCGCTCTGCGGCGGGTCTCCGCCCTGGGCATCAAAATTGCCATTGCCAGCGGGCGGAACGTAAAGCTTATTGAGGAGCCTGCCGCCGCCATCGGAGTGGTGGACTACGCCGTGAGCGCCAACGGTGCGGGCCTGACCGACTGGAGGACGAAGGAGTGGCTCCGGCATGTGGGCATGCCGGAGGAGCAGTGGCTATCCGTGCTTAACGTCCTGCGCAGCCGGGACATCCCGGTGGAAATCTACGCTGACGGCAAGTCTTACGTGACCCGGGACGACCTGCTGGGGGCTAGGCAGTTGGGATTCTCCCAGGAATTTGTGGACAACTACGCCACGAAGGTGGAGATCGTGGACGACATGGCGGCGGCGGTGGCTGGGAAGACGGTGGAGAAGTTCCACATCTTCTACGTCCCAACAGAGAAACGGGAGCCTCTCAAGGCGGCATTAGCCGCGGCAGGGCCCATCCACTTTGCCAACGCGGAGCCTCAGAACATGGAGCTCACCGCCGCGGAGGCCGACAAAGCCAAGGCCCTGGCCTTCCTCTGCGGCAGGCTGGGCATCCGGGCGGAGGAGGTCATGGCCTTTGGCGACGGAGACAATGACCTGGACATGCTTGCCTGGGCGGGCTGGTCCTACGCCATGGGCAACGCGTCCCCCGGCGCGAAGAAGGCCGCCAAATTTCAGGCTCCCCCCAACACCGAGGACGGTGTGGCCCAGGTAATCGAGCGGGAACTGCTGGGATAAGGAAATAAAAAAGCTGACGAATTAATCGTCAGCTTTTTTATGATTTAGAGCTTACTCGATGTGCACGTGGTTGCCCAGATGCTCGGAGCAGTAGCAGTAGTACCCGTTGCACTTAGAGCAGTAGCGGAATTCCTCGTCGGGATAGTCGGCGTCGGTCTTGCCACATACGGCGCACTTGTGGATATAGCCCTTCTGCTCCTGGGCCCTGCGGGTGGCGCTTTTGAAGTTAATGGTCTGGCGGGAATTCTGGTACTTGACCCGGTGGGCCCTCGTCCTGATAAAATCGAGAATGTCGCCCCAGAAGAAGAGAAGGTAGTTGAGGATGGCGACGAGGGGAACGATGGCACCCACCCAATTCAGCGTCAGCAGGCTGCTGACGACGCCCCAGAGGAAGAGCGCCGCGTCGATCCAGGCGAGCCACTTGACCTTTATGGGGATGATGAAGAAAAGCAGCACCCTAAGGTCCGGGTAGAGGGTGGCGAAGGCGAAGAAGAGGGACAGGTTCACATAGGTGATGGTCACGGAGGCCTCGCCAAAGAAAAGTCCCATCACCAGCCCGAGAAGGATGTTGAGCAGTACCCCTATTCCGTAGAACACGCTGAATTTCGCGGTGCCCCACTCCCGCTCCAGGCTGGAGCCGATCCACCAGTAAAAATAGAGCGAGAGGAGCAGGGAGAACGGGTCGCCGCTCAGGGGTATGAAGACGAAGGTGATCAGCCGCCAGACCTGCCCGCGGAGGATGGCGCTGGAGGAAAAGGCGAACAGGTTGTAAATCGAGTAGCCCGACCCGCTGAACATGTCCAGCAGGTAGACCAGGACGGTGCCCGCAACAATGACGGTCATCAGGTTCGGGATGCCGAATCTGGGGTGGTTATTACTAAAACGGCTCAGCCATCGTTCAAGAGAGCGCAAAGAGAACTCCTCCTTATATCACACTGTGGTGACACCCATTTTAACCTCTTTCCAGGATAAAGTAAACAGCCAAACTGTGAACAATACGCGCAAAGAGGGCGGCAGGCGTTTTCCCTATTGACAGAAAGGGGCGGCGGAGATATAATAACCTCCGTCAACTGAATAGTCCCATTATCAAGAGTGAGCGAGAGAGTTAGCTCGATGACCTCACACCAACCTGCGCGGCGCGTAAGGTGGTTCTGCTAACAGCGATAAGGCGGCAATCGTAAGTATGCGCGGACCTCCTTATCAGAGGGCCGCGTTTTTTTGCGCGCCGAGAGGCTGGGCGTTCCCAGCGAGAAGAAAGGAAGAAAAATTATGGCACACAGACTTTTTACCTCCGAATCGGTCACCGAGGGGCACCCGGACAAGATCTGCGACCAGATCTCCGATGCGGTGCTGGACGCGATCCTGGAGCAGGACCCCCAGGCCAGGGTGGCCTGCGAGACCACCGTGACCACCGGCCTCGTCCACGTCATGGGCGAGATCAGCACCTCCTGCTATGTGGACATCCCGAAGATTGCCCGGGAAGTGGTCCGGGACATCGGGTATGACCGGGCCAAATTTGGCTTTGACTGCGACACCTGCGCCGTCATCACCTCGATCGACGAGCAGTCCCCCGACATTGCCATGGGTGTGGACAAGTCCTTTGAGGCGAAGGAGCAGGGGGCCGACGCCCTCGACAATGGCGCGGGGGACCAGGGTATGATGTTCGGTTACGCCTGCGACGAGACCCCGGAGCTGATGCCCATCGCCCTCTCCCTCTCCCACAAGCTGGCACTGCGGCTCACCGAGGTGCGCAAGACCGGCCTTGTGGACTACCTCCGGCCTGACGGCAAGACCCAGGTCACCGTAGAGTACGACGAGGTGGGGACGCCCGTTCGGGTGGACACGGTGGTGGTCTCCACCCAGCACGGGCCAGAGGTGAGCCTGGAGCAGATCAGGAAGGACATCCTGGAGCTGGTGGTGAAGCCCACCATTCCCGCCGCCCTGCTGGATGGGAACACCAAGTACTACGTGAACCCCACCGGCCGGTTCGTCATCGGCGGGCCCCAGGGGGATTCGGGCCTCACGGGCCGCAAGATCATTGTGGATACCTACGGCGGCAGCGCCCCCCACGGCGGCGGCTGTTTCTCCGGCAAGGATCCCACCAAGGTGGACCGCAGCGCGGCCTATATGGCCCGCTACGTGGCGAAGAACATCGTGGCCGCCGGGCTCGCAGAGAAATGCCAGATCGAGCTTGCCTACGCCATCGGTGTGGCAAAGCCCGTCTCCGTCCTGGTGGACACCTTCGGCACCGGGAAAGTGGACGACTGGAGACTGGTAGAGGCGGTAAACGCCCTCTTTGACCTGCGTCCCACCGCCATCATCAACGCTCTGAATCTGCGCCGCCCCATCTACCGCCAGACCGCCGCATACGGCCACTTCGGCCGCACCGATATCGACCTCCCCTGGGAGCATGCCGACAGGGTGGAGGCGCTGAAGGCGTACCTTAAATAGGAAATATAGTGGACAACCGCTGAAATTTAGGCTAAACTATAGGGAGGGGCAGTCTGCCCCTCCCTATCATTTTATTTAGGAGGCCGGACCCATGCTGAACGTCCTCTATCTCTTGAATCACGCCGGGAAGGCTGGCACCGAGCGATATGTGGAGACCTTAGTGAAGTACTTGGGGGGCAAGCAGGTCACCCCCTTTTTTGCCTACAACGAGCCGGGCCTGCTGGTGGAGCGGATGGAGGCCATGAACGTCTCCGTCCGGCAGGTGGATTTGAAGAGCCGCTTTGACTTCAAGGCCGCCAAGACCTTGGCAAAGCTCTGCGACGAGTGGAGGATCGACATTATCCACTGTCACTACCTGCGGGAGCACTATATCGCCCTCCTCGCCAAGCGATACAAGAAGAATCTGCGGGTGGTTTATACCAACCACTTTGTTATGGAAAACGACGGCTTGACCCGTTTCACCAACCGACTCCTCGACAAAAAGCAGGATGAGATCATCGCCGTATGCAATCGGGGCAAGGCGCAGCTGATGGAGAACGGCTGGGGCGGCGAGCGTATACGGGTTATCTTCAACGCGGTAGACCCCGCCGCCTGGGCGGGAGACCGGAGCGAGTCCACGATCCGCGCCGAGCTGGGCATCCCCGAGGAGCGGTTTGTCATGCTCTGCGCCTCCCGTTTTGCGGAGGACAAGGGGCATAAGTACCTGGTGAGCTCCATCAAGCGCCTTACCGAGCTCACCGCTGTGCCCTTCACTTTAATGCTTGCGGGTGACGGGCCCCTGCTGGAGGAGACCAAGGCCCAGGTGACTGCCCTGGGGCTGGAGGACAGGATCAAGTTCATCGGGTTTCGCAAGGACATCAAGAACCTCTACAAGGGCAGCGACCTGTACGTAAATTCCTCCCAGCACGAGGCCCTGAGCTATCTCATCATCGAGGCAATGGCAGCGGGTCTGCCTATCGTAGCCACCGACATGTACGGCAACGCCGACATCGTCAACGACGAGACCGGATGCGGCCTCCTGGTGGAGTACGACAACCCCGACTCCATGGCCGTGGCCCTCAAGTGCATGATGGAGGACCCGGCCTATCTGGCCGAGTGCCGCCAGAGCGCCCTCAGGGCGGTGGAGGATCGCTTTGAGATCCACAAGTGGGCCAAGGCTACCAGCCAGGTCTATGAAGCGGCGATGAGCCGGAAATAAGGAGTACTACGCCTATGTCAGTGGTCCGTGGTAGTGTTTTAATTGAATTTTTCCTGTCTCTCTGGTTTGTCCTCCGGGATGGCTGGAAGGAGAGCGTGTTGGGCCGCGCCTTTGCACGTGCTGGTCGTGCCGTCCGCCATGGCGTGGAGGGCAGCGCCATGTGTCAGTGGGTCTGGCGGGACGGCAAAGTAGTGAGCGGCTGGCCGGAGAGCTTCTCCTGCCGCATTTTCACCGCAATACTCAATATCCCCGTAGCCATCGTCCAGTGGATTTACGGGAAGGGGAAAGCCCTCTTTGACGGCAGTGTTTTCTTCCGGCTTGGCTCGGCGTTGGGAGGAGCCAGCTTCCTCTTCGTGGGCCTCTCCGTGCTTCTCATGCTCATCGTACCCCACGCAAGCTGGAACAATGCCTACACCCTTTTGTGCATGTACGGCGTGTTCATGCTCTTCCTGGTGGGGTGCGCCCAGCGCCGCCGCTGGCGGCTGGAGCTGGACACCCTGGGGCCGTACTTCACCGTGTTCGCGGGTTTTGTCATGTACGGTTACTTCGCCAGTCTGGGCACGAGCTTTGAAAACGGCGTCCGGTACGGCCTCCTCAACAGCCTCTCCTGGCGGTTCTTCGTCTTCTACGTCATTGCCTTCCTGTTGGTCCTCTTCGCGGTGAGCGCGGTGCACAAGACCGCCGACCTCCAGCTCATGGTGGCCATTGCCGTGGCGGGGCTGACGGTGGCCGCCCTGTACGGCTGCTATCAGGGTCTTGTGGGCGTGCCCGTGGTGGCGAGCCAGCAGGATCTGACCCTCAACGCCGACATGCCGGGCCGTGTCTACGCTTACTTTGATAACCCCAACAACTTCGCGGAGATCCTCGTCATGCTCATGCCCTTCCTTTTGGCGCTGCTGCTCAACGCCAAAACGTGGCGGGGCAAGGTTCTGGCCGTCCTCGCCATGATTCCCTGCGTGGGGAGCATCGGCTTTACCTACTCCCGCTCCGGCTGGATCGGCCTTGCCATCGCGCTGGTGGTATTCCTGGTCATGCTGAACTGGCGTTTTCTGCCCCTCTTTATCGTGCTGGGGGTCGCCGCCGTCCCCTTCCTGCCCGAGAGCATTATGAACCGCATCCTCACCATCGGCAACATGGAAGACACCTCCACGCAGTACCGCTTTTCCATCTATACCAATACCGGCTACCTCCTCCGGGACTACGGCGTGGGGGGTGTGGGCCTGGGTACCGACGTGATGCGGCAGGTCTTCCGGGTCTACCCCACTATGTTCGATGGAAACTATCCAATTCACACCCATAACAACTACCTACAAATGCTGGGGGAGTTGGGCGTTTTCGGTGCCGTCTCCTATGTGGCCCTGGTGCTCTCCCAGGTGAAACGGGGCGTGAAGGCCTTCTACGCCGGGACCGACCGGGCGGTAAAGAACCTCCTGGCCGCCGCCGTCGGCTCGTTCTGCGGCATTTTGGTCATCGGCGTTGCCGAGTATACCTGGTTTTACCCTCGCAATATGTTTATCTGGTGGTTCCTCTTCGCCGTTATCACCGCCAGCGTCAAGCTGCTCAAGGGGCATAAGAGTACCACTTAGGGGCGGCGCCGTTCGTTGGACAGCGTGCTCCCCCAAGGGGAAAACGGCATATACCATCAGAAACCGCCCGGGCCTCTTTTATGAGAGGACCGGGCGGTCGATTATTCTTATTCTGCCGCGCTGATGCCGGAGAAACTGTAGGTTTCCGCCGTAATGGTGAATTCCGTGGAGGGCTCCAGGCTCTCCCCGCCGTCCCGGTTTCCGCCGCCCCAATTGCCGCCGCCTCGCCCGCCGTTGGGCCGGGTGGCACCATCGGCGGTGGACGCATCGCCGGGGGCGGCGGAGCTGTCGGGGGCGTTCCCGCCGTCAGGCACCACGGATGCGCTGCTCTGCGCGTCGGGCGTGGTCATATCGCCGCCGTTACTGGTGGCCCCGTCGGGCCGCTGAGGCCGGTCCGTGGGAGCGGTTGAGTCGGCGGGCGCGCCCTCGGGGAGCTCGCCGTCGGCAGGGAACTGAGGCTGCTGGCCGTCTCCGCCCATGTCGGGCGGAGTACCGCCGCCCATGCCGCCCATACCGCCGCCCATGCCAAAGCTATGGCCCGTGTACTGCTGCTGCACGCCGTTCACGTAGAGGGAGTAGGTGGTGTCCGCCTTAAGGTCGGGGGAGGAGAAGGTAAGGGAGGAAAAGTCCCGGGCCGCGGTGCTGTTCAAGACCTCGTTGCCGGCGCTGTCCTTGAGGGAGATGACGCTCCCCTCGGACTGGGTGGAGGAGAAGGAGAGCTGGATGTAGGTCTGGGTGGAGTCGGCGCTTGCCTCATCATTTCGGCTGCCCAGAGCCAGGACGGTGCCGCCGTTGAGGTAGATGCCGGCGTCGGAGTCGATGCCTCCGTCCCCGGTCTGGGGGTTGGCTGCGGTGATGACAGTGCCGCCATTGATAACGAGGTAGCCGTTAGAGTCGATACCGTCGCCCTCTGCACCCAGTCCGGCGTTGATGGTGAGATAGCCGCTGTTGATTGTGGTGACGCTCACACCGTCCTCGTTGGTGTTAATGCCGTCGTTGTCGGCGGTGATGTCGATATTTCCGCCTTCAATGGTGAGGTGGAGCTCGGAGTCCAGCCCCTCGTTGTTGGCAACGATGTAAAGATTGCCGGTGCCTTCGGCCTCGCTGTATATGTTCATGCTCATCTTGGAGTAAAACGCGCCGTCGAACTTATAGAGCTTGTCGGTGGTGCCCTCCTTGTAGATCTTCGCCACGTAGGAGCCGGTGATGTGGTTTTCAGACCCGTCGGCCAGGATGACGTTGGCCCCAGCGGCGGAGGTGTCTACAGTGGCGGCGGCGGTCTCGGTGTCACTGCTGCCGCACTCGTAGACGCTGTAGAAGATGACGGCGGGGGCCACGGTACAGGTGATGTCGGCGTTATCAAGGATGAGAGTGACCGCCGCGGTGGGGTCTTCCTCCGCGTCCTCCCCCAGGTCGACAGCAAGCTGGCCGGCGGAGAGGGTGCCGCTTACCCGGTAGGCGCCGGGCTCGGTGATGGTGACCACCGTGTGGGCGGCGGCCTCCTCGGCGGTGTGTCCGTCGGCCTCGGTGCCCTCGCCGTAGGCAGCGTCATGGCCTGCCTCGTAATAGACGATGGCCGCGCCGGTGAAGACCTGGGCGGCAGGGTCGGTGGAGGCGGCCTGGCCATCTACAGTGACGCCGCTGTCGGAGAGGACGATGTCTGTGGCATCGGTCACCGTGGGCGCCGCGGACGCGGAGGCCGAGGGGTTTGCGGAGGCGCCGCCGCTCCCGCTGGCGGTGGAGCAGGCGGGCAATGTGAGGAGAAGTCCCAGGGCAAGGGACAGGGCCAGTAGATTCTTCTGCATAGGATGTACTTCCTTTCCTTATGAAGTAAAAGAAGTTTATCATCCCTCTCTTAAATTACCCTGAAAGACCTGTGAACCTTTTGTAAATATCTGGACGACCCACCGCCGTGAAACCGATGAGGGATGCGTCCTCGCTCAGCACCACCCCGCCCAGGGTCTTGGATGAATGGACCACTCGCAGCTTGCCATCCGCGCTCCAGCCTACCACGATGCCCACGTGGGATAGGTCGGGGAAGAAGAGAAGGTCGCCGGGCCTCGCCTTTTCCCAGGGTACGGGCTTTGCGCTGGCGTACTGAGCCCGCACCCCCTCTCCGATGGCCGCCCCCGCGCTGGGGTCCCCGGCGGCGGTGGTGGCTGCCCAGGAGACGAGACCAGAGCAGTCCAGCCCGAAGGGGAGAAGTTGGCCCGTGGTGTCGCTCCCGTCGCTGGTGACCCGGGTGAGCATCCCCCAACGGGGATCGGGACCTGTGGACAGGGACTTGCCGCCCCAGAAGTAGCCCACCCGCCCCACCTGAGAGAGGGCGGCGTCTACCACACGCTCCGGCAGCGGCGCGGGCCGGGGCCGGAATAGGAGGGGGAGGACCAGCCCCGCCAGCAGTAGCCCCACCGCCGCCCGATGGCGGGCGGCGTCAGGCCTCCGGCGGCGCATAGCCCATCTCCTCCAATAGGTCGGCCACCCGCTCCAGGCTGCGCACCGTCCCCTCGGTGAGAAAGTGCTCCACCTGCTCGACCTGTTCCAGGCTCTCCTCCTGCCCGTCCACGAGCCGGAAGAACCTGAGGAGCACCTCGTGGCGATAGAGGAGGTACTCCCCCAGCCGCCAGCCCTTCTCCGTGGGGCGGATGAGACCGTATTTTTCAAACTCCACCAACCCGAGGGCCCGGAGGTTGTACGCCATCTTGGAGGCGGAGGAGGGGCGCACATTGAGCTTGCCCGCCAGGGCGTTGATGCGGACATAGCCCTCGCTCCGTCCCTCCCGGCAGATCATCTCCAGGTAGTCCTCCATGGCCCCGGTGACGGCCGGGTGATTTTTCAGTTGGTAGCCCTTTTGGGTATAGAACCCGGCGTTATCGTCCATAGAAACACCCCCTTGACAGCATATGGCCGCGCCGTCGGTCGCATGCCTCCCCCTTATTCCGTCACCCTTTCTTGGTGGGTGCAATAGAATGGCATTAGGAAACAGAGTTTCCTTAAGCTAAGTTTTTAAAGGGAGTTTTTGCTATGAACGAATACCGCAGTCTGTGCGCCCTCCGGGAAGGGGAGAGCGCCCTCGTTACCGAGGTACATGCGCCTTCCGCCATGCGGCGGCGACTTTTTGATATCGGACTGATCCCCGGCACCAGGGTTACCTGCACGGGCAGGAGCCCGGCGGGGGACCCGGCAGCCTACCTCATCCGCGGGGCGGTCATCGCCCTGCGGCGCGCCGACGCGGCGGGGGTGGGCCTGGGCCGGGCGGCAGTCTGATGGGGCTCACCCGAACCTCCACCGGAGCCTGCGCGGCGGGGGGGGAACTGGTTATCCTCAGGGAGCGGCCCGACGATCTGGTCGTCGCCCTGGCGGGCAACCCCAACGTGGGCAAGTCTACGGTGTTCAACGCCCTGACCGGTCTGAGGCAACATACGGGGAATTGGCCCGGCAAGACAGTGGGCTCGGCCCAGGGCAGGCGGGAGCATAGAGGCCGGGGCTACGTGCTGGTGGACCTGCCCGGCGCTTACTCCCTCATGGCCCACTCCGCCGAGGAGGAGGTGGCCCGTGACTTCCTCTGTTTTGGCGGGGCGGACGCCGCCGTGGTGGTGTGCGACGCCACCTGCTTAGAGCGGAATTTAAACCTGGTGCTGCAGACCCTGGAACTTTGCCCTCGGACGGTGGTGTGTGTGAACCTGCTGGACGAGGCGGCGAAGAAGGGCATCCGGGTGGATCTGCCCGCCCTCTCCGCCCGGCTTGGCGTACCCGTGGTGGGCACGGCGGCGGGCAGGGGGGAGGGGCTGGAGGAGCTGATGGACGCGGTAGCTGAGGTGGCCGCCCGGCCTGCACCCCCTATCCCCATGAAGGTACGCTATCTGGCCGCCATCGAACGGGCCGTCGCCACCCTGGAGCCGCTCACCACGGCACATCTGGCCGGGCGTTTCCCCACCCGGTGGGTGGCCCTGCGTCTCCTGGACGAGGACCCCTCCCTCATGTCCGCCCTGGCCGGGGAGCTGGGGAGGGACCTTAGGGAGGAGCCCCCGCTCCGAGTGGCGGTGGACGCCGCACTGGCAGAGCTGGAGGGGGCGGGTATCAGCCGGGAGGAAGTGAAGGACCGCATCGTCTCCTGCCTGGTGCTCCAGGCCGAGGACCTGTGCAACGGTGTGGTCTCCCGTGCGCGGGAGGATTGTGCACGCCGGGACAGGCGGCTGGATCGGCTCCTCACCTCCCGGGCCACGGGGATCCCCATTATGCTGGCCCTCCTGGGATGCGTGTTCTGGCTCACCATCGTGGGGGCCAACTACCCGTCCCAAGCGTTGGCCTCCGGCCTCTTCTGGGTGCAGGATAGGCTGACCGATCTCTTTACTTATCTGCACGCACCCGACTGGCTCCACGGGGCGCTGGTGCTGGGTGTCTTCCGGGTACTGGCCTGGGTGGTGAGCGTCATGCTGCCGCCCATGGCAATTTTCTTCCCCATCTTCACCCTGTTAGAGGATTTCGGCTACCTCCCGCGGGTGGCTTTCGTCCTGGACCACGCCTTTCAAAAGGCAAAGGCCTGCGGCAAACAGGCTCTTACGATGTGCATGGGATTTGGATGCAACGCGGCGGGGGTGGTGGGGTGCAGGATCATTGACTCGCCGCGGGAGCGGCTTATCGCTATCCTCACCAACAACTTTGTCCCCTGCAACGGGCGCTTTCCCTTCCTCATCAGCGTCATCACTATGTTCTTCGTGGGAGTGGGCGCGGCCCCTGGAAAGGCGGCGGTATCGGCGGTCATCCTCCTGGCCGTCATTCTTCTGGGAGTGTTTATGACGTTCTGGGTCTCCCGGCTCCTGTCCGGCACCATACTCAAGGGAGTGCCCTCCTCCTTCGCCCTAGAGCTGCCGCCTTACCGGCGGCCCCAGATCGGCAAGGTCATCACCCGCTCCATACTGGACCGCACCCTCTTCGTCCTGGGCCGGGCCGTGGTGGTGGCAGCCCCCGCAGGGCTCCTTATCTGGCTGTGTGCCAATCTTCGGGTTGGGGAGACGAGTATTTTGGCCATCTGCACCGGCTTTCTGGACCCATTTGCCCGCCTCCTGGGGCTTGATGGGGTGATCCTGATGGCCTTCATCCTGGGCTTTCCCGCGAACGAAATCGTTTTGCCCATTATCATCATGGCCTACCTCTCCACCGGGCAGCTCACCGATCTGGGGGACCTCTCCGCCCTGCGCGACCTGCTGGTGAGCAACGGCTGGACCTGGCTTACAGCGGTGTGCACGATGCTCTTCTCTCTCTTCCACTGGCCCTGCTCCACCACCTGCATGACCATTGCCAAGGAGACGCTCAGCGCCAAGTGGACATTCCTTTCTTTTGCCATTCCTACGGCGGTGGGAATGACCGTCTGCTTTCTGGCGGCAACGGCGGCGCGGCTGCTGGGGCTTGCGTAAGGCGACCTAAAAAGAGGGCCCGGGTAATACCCGGGCCCTCTTTGCGGTCTATTTACAGTTCTAAAACGAGATTAAAAGTGCCGGACGAAGATGTCGCTCTTCTCCAAAAACTCCTCCACGGTCTCGAACTCCAGCTGGTGCAGCAGCTCCAGCACATAGGGGTTGTCCAGCGGCGTGGGGTAGGCGGCCTCATCGCCGTACCGCTCCACGTTTTCCTTGCCCTCCTCTTTAGGCAGAATGGCCTTGGGACCGCCCACGCAGCCGCCTACGCAGCCCATGCCCTCATAGAAGTTGGCGCTGCTCTCGCCGTTGCGGATGGCCTCGATCATGGCCTTGCAGGCGGGTACGCCGTCGGCCTGACGGGTGCGCACGCCGATGGCGCGGCCGGGGTGCAGGCGGTCCACCGTGGCGCGCACCGCCTCGCTCACGCCGCCGGTGCGGGCATAGATGCGCCCGGCCCGGGAGGAGTGGTCCTTCTCGCTCTCCTCCAGCTCGGCAGGGTTCACCGCCGCGGCCTCGAAGATGTCCCGAACCTCCTGAAAGGTGAGGACGTAGTCGATGGCGCCCTTCAGGTCGGGCTCCCTGGCCTCGGCCTTCTTGGCGATGCAGGGGCCTACAAAGATGGTAAGCGCGTCGGGGTGGAGCTTTTTCACTGTCCGCCCGGCGGCAATCATGGGGGACACCGCGCCCGGCACATGGGGCATCAGTTCGTTGTAGACCTTGCGGATCATGCCGATCCACATGGGGCAGCAGCAGCTTGTGAGCTGGAAGTCGCTCTCGGTGTTGATGTTCTGGTCGAACTCCAGGGCCTCCTTCAGGGTAAGGATGTCGGCAAAGAGGGCTACCTCCATCATCCCGTCAAAGCCCACGGCCTTGAACGCGGAGCGCAGCTTGCCCGGCGTGACCTCCGCTGAGAACTGGCCCAGGAAGGCCGGGGCGATTAGGGCGTACACCGGGCCCTTGGCCTCCTTAACAGCAGCCAGAGCGGGCAGGATGTCCTTGCTGGCGGTCAGCGCGCCGGACTGACAGGCCTCAATGCAGGCCCCGCACCCGGCGCACTTCGCCGGGTCGATGGTCACGCCGCCATCCGCTCCCCGGGTGATGGCGTCGAAGAGACAGGCGGCGGCGCAGTGGGTATCGTTCCCCTCGCAGGCGCAGTTCTTCAGCCGCCAGACCGGACCGTACTTCTCCGGGTGGAGCAGGCAGTCCAAGTGCCGGGCATCGTAGTCGTCGTCTCCGGGCAGGGGGGTCTCACCTCGACTGGCCTTGTCCAGAAGTCCGCGGTACAGGTCGTCAAAAGAAGTCATGATGCTGCCTCCAAATTAAAATATTTTTCTTTATCACTGGCACTCAATTTGCCGGAGAATACGCTTGAGAAGAACCACAGAGCCCACGGAGTAGCCAGACGCGGCATAAACCGCGCGGCCCTTTCCGTCCCACACCACGGCCAGGGGCGGCCGCTCCGGGTCGGTCCCCAGCAGGCGGGAGATGGCCTCCAGGTCATAGGCCCAATCGTCGTAAAAGACTTGAATCTGGGAGTTTCGTGTCAGCAGGGCAGCCAGGGTGGGCTGCGCCAGTGACGCGCCCCCCCGGAGGAAGAACGCGGCGGGCGGGCAGTCGGGAGCGGCGGAGAGCTCGTTCAGAATGTGCTCGGTGGGCTCGCCGCCCTCCTCCAGCCAGAATAGGAGGGTGGGGCGGACGAGGGCGGCCAGCACGTCGGGGCAGTCCTCCGCCGGGATCGGGGGGAGGGCGCGGCGGTAGAGCAAATTTTCCAGCGTGATTTCCCGCAGAAAAAGCGGAAGAAAAACGGTTTCGGTTGGAACGATTTTGACCTCGATCTCCGCGGCGAGCTGATCCCCTGAGGGGAGGCGGGCCGAGGTGGTCAGGCGGTAGAGACCCGCGGGCAGGGGAAGGGTGCAGGTCTTACCCTCCCAGGTAGGGGCGGGGTCCAAAGGCTGCCAGCCGCCCCCCTTCCGGCGGGCAAGGGACCAGTCCAGACGGTAGGAGAGGGCGGTGTTGGGGGGCTTGGAGAGGCGGAGGGTACCCCAGCGCTCCCCCTCCGGGCCGTGGAATGCGCCGTCCCGCCAGACTTCCGGCGCACCGTCCAGCGCCCGGAGCCGGGCGGGGATGCCGCGGGCACGGAGCTCTGCAACCCGGGCGACAGCGGGGGACTTATTTTCCAACGTCAGCCCCTCATGGGCCACCCGAGGACAGAGAAGGCAGGAATCGAAAAGCTTGGCCGGGTAAAGGTTCTCGTAGGGCGCGGCGGTTGAGAGGAAACCCTCCAGCGACTCAGCGGTTATATCCTGCAGATCTTTGGGAGAGAGGGCCTCCAGCAACCGTCGGCGGAGGGGGTTATTATCTTTCCCCAGGAAATGGGCGATTTCCTCCCAGTTTCCCCGGGCAGCCTTTAAAATGGGGTCGTCCCCCCGGTACCAGCCGTTCATCTTGGCTTGGCGCAGGGCGTCTCCATGGGCCAGGACCTGATGGCGCGCCGTTTTCAGCACCTCGCCCAGAGGAGGGAGGGGCGGAGCGGCATCGGGGGCCCGGAAGTCAAAGGCGGACCAGCAGTCTGAGGAGGTATCCGCGGTCAGCTCCAGGGTGAATTGATGCTCTTCTCTCGGGCACAGCCCCTCGGCCTCCAGGCCGTCCAGACTGGCGGAAACCCACAGGTCGCCTGCGCCCAGGTCGAGCCGGGCAGCCCCGTCCGGCCCGGCGATGAGGCGGGCGACGGGGTGGAAATGGGCCTCATTGAGGATTTGGAGGGTGATGGCGGCACCAGAGGCGGGGAGGCCGCCGCGGGTGACGTAGAAGACACGCTCGCTCACGGCGGCGTAGCGCCCGGTCTGGTTGTAGAGGGCCACGCCATCCATATAGCTGACGAGGGGACCGTGGATGGGGCTTGTCCCCTTGCCGAAGGTGCGGGAGTGGACCAGGACAGCCCGGCTGGCGGCGGCATTGAACCAGCCACGGTCCAGTACCGGCTCTGGCTCGCAGGCCCCCAAGAACCGCCATTGTTCTCCACACAACACCTCGACCCAGGCGTGGTTATCGTCGCAGTGGGACCAGCGGGGGACATAGACCTGCCGGGCGGGGACACCTACGCTCCGCAGGGCGGAGACCAGGAAGGCCGACTCCTCCCCGCAGCGGCCGCAGGCATTGCGGTAGACCGTGAGGGGGGAGGCGGTGCGCTCGTCCTGGGCCTGGTAGGAGGCCTGCTCATGGCACCATCGGTTGACCTCCAGCACGGCCTCCTCAAGCGGCAGAGCACGGACACGGGACCAGAGGGCGTCGTAAAAAATCCGGCGATGGAAGGAGAGGTCCTCGTCGTTCACTCTGGGGGAGAGGACGTAGTGGAGAAAGGCCTCTTCCTCCAGCGCTGCGCACCAGGGCGCGGAGGCTCGGAGGGCGAGGGCGTGGTCGATGAAGGCGAGAAAGAGGTCGTCGGGGTAGTTTAAGAGGTCTGCGCGAGGCAGGGCCTCCCGCAGAAAATGGAGACAAGCTAGGCGGTCCAGACGCGGTCACCTCCGGGGGTGGGATGGGGTTGCGGTGGGCGTTTACCCATGATACTATGATTATACCGAAAAATGGGGGAATTGGGAAGATGAAAAAGGTACAAATCGAAATCTGCTGCGGCTCGGCCCAGGACGCGCTGGAGGCGTGGCGCGGCGGGGCGGACCGGGTGGAGCTCTGCTCTGCCCTGGCGCTGGGCGGGCTTACACCCAGCCTGGGACAGGTGCAAGTGGCGAAGGCCGCCGGGGTGAAAGTGATGGCTATGGTGCGCCCCCGTGAGGGAGGCTTTTGCTACAGCGGGACCGAGTTTGCCACCATGCTGGCCGACGCGGCCGCCTTTGTGAGGGAGGGGGCGGACGGGGTGGTCTTTGGCGTGCTCCATGAGGACGGGACGGTGGACGAAGGGCGCTGTCGGGCCATGCTGGAGGTCATCGGGGACAGGGAGGCGGTTTTCCACCGGGCCATTGACGTGACCCCCGACTGGCGTACCGCTCTGGATAGCCTCATGACTTTGGGCGTTACCCGCGTCCTCACCAGCGGACAGGCCCCCGACGCCCTCACCGGGGCGGAGATGTTGCGCGCCATGGACGCATACGCCGGGGGGCGGCTCCAGATCCTACCCGGCGCGGGAATCCGCCTTCACAACGCGGCGGAGGTGCTGAAACGGACCGGGTGCGCTCAGCTCCACCTCTCACTGAAAAAGGTGTGCCGGGACAGCTCCTCCTCCGCACGGCCCGAGATCCGTTTCGGCGCACCGCCCTATGAGGACGAAGCCTGCTACTCCATGGCGGACAGGGAAGCTATCGCCTCGCTCCGGGCCATGTTGGACGGAGACATAGGGTGTTTCTAAAAGCTCTGCTTACCTGACGAAAAAATCTCTCGTCAATTGTCAGTGCCAGTTCTCAGATAATCCCTAAGCGGGGGTTGACAGGGTAGCGGGGAATTGGTATATTAGTATTATCTAATATACTGATGGAGTGTGAGCTTGTTTGGCAAAGAGACTGGCAATCATCAGCAGAGCCTGCGTCGCCTGCGGGAGCTGCGTACCCGTGTGCCCCCTTAATGCCCTGAGCATGGACCGGGGCCTGGCAGCCCGGGTGGACGGCGCAAAGTGCGTCGGGTGCGGGAAGTGCGAAAAAATATGTCCGGCGGGTATCATTGAAATCGTGGAAAGGCCGGGTGGGGAGCGGTGACAAGACGGCGCTGGTATGATTATTTATGGATCGCCTCGGCACTATACCTGGCACTGGGATTTTTCAATATTTTATTTGCCTGGCTGGGGCTTATCTGCTTTATTGTGCCCCTCATAATCTCGCTGGTAAAAGGGAACAAGAGCTACTGCAACACCTATTGCGGGCGGGGCAAGCTGTTCCAGCTCATCGGTGGGAACTTGGGTTTTTCCCGGAACGTAAAGCCGCCGAAGTTTTTAAGCTCCAAGTGGTTTCGTTATGGGTTCCTCACGTTTTTCATGACCATGTTTGGATTGATGCTCTACGGGACCTATAAGGTCTTCGCGGGGGCGCCCCTAAAGGAGGTAGTCACCCTGCTTTGGGTGTTCAAGCTGCCTTGGAACTGGGTGGAAACCAGCGTGGCCGCCCCTGGCGCGGCCCAGTTTGCCTTCGGATTTTACAGCGTGATGCTTACGTCCACCGTGCTGGGGCTCATCACCATGCTGCTCTTCCGGCCCCGGAGCTGGTGCGCCTACTGCCCCATGGGGACCATGACCCAGGGCATCTGCAAGATTAAGTGCGGAAGGGAGAATTGAGTATATGGAGGAGAACGCGAGGGAGCTGGCTGAATTTCTCCGGGTATTAGCCAACGAAAACCGCCTGCTCATCCTGTGCGCGCTGAGCAAGGAGCCTATGACAGTGAGCATGCTCGGAGAGTATGTCCCCGGCATCACTCAGAGCGCACTGTCTCAGCACCTGGCGATGCTAAAGGCGCACAAGATACTAGACAGCAAAAAGACGGGGCTGAACATCACCTACTTCATCGCCGACCACCGGGTGGAGGACGTGATGCAGACCCTCAAGCGGAATTACTGCGCTGAGAGTGAGAAACAGTAAGAATGATAAAAAGCAGAGGACTTTCGCCCTCTGCTTTTTTGACGCGTTATAGATGCCCGTCTATGCCCTGGTGGCGCAGATCCCTGCCGGCAGGGTGGCGACCTATGGTAAGATCGCGGAGCTTGCCGGATATCCGAGGGCGTCCAGAGAAATGGGGATCGCGATGAGCCGGACGCCCGGCGGCAGCGGTCTTCCATGCCACCGGGTGGTGAACAAGAACGGGACTCTCGCACCGGAGTACGCCTTTGGCGGACAGGAAAAGCAGCGCGCCCTGCTCCTCGCGGAGGGAGTGACCTTCCTGCCGGACGGCAAAATCCGCATGGAGAAACACATTTGGCCGGAGAGCCCGCAAAGCGGCCAGCTTTCCATGTTTGACGAGTAGGAGCGAAGCCGACTGGACAAGAGATGCCCTCCGGCCGAGGTCGTCTCTTTTTTTCACATCCTGTATTCGACCGGAATATATTATAAATGCGGAGGCACAGACGCATAGAGTACATCACCTAGGAAAGGGGGGTATGCTATGTGTAATAACGATTTCGACGATTTCGATTGGGTTCGTGAGCTCGGACTGGACGAGGATGACATTCTCGATATCAGAGATATGCTTGATAACGATGACACCCGCAGGTGCTTCCGCAGATGTTTCCGCAGGTGCCTGCGCAGATGCATCTTTTGCTGCCGCAGATGCAGCGGGTAACGCCTTGAAGGCTTAATAGAGCCCGCCCCCGGAGGGAACCCTCCGGGGGCGGTAGTTTTTCTGTCTTTCACCGTCATTCGGTGAGCTGGTCAATGCTAAATGAGTCAATGGAAAAGCCCAGCCCCTCAATTTTCCGCTGAATCTGAGCATGTGTTACGCCAGTTGTATCATAGTCGACGGCCAGGCTGCCGCTATGGCTGTTTACACTGACAGACATGACGCCGGGCAGGGTGTTCAAATCCTTTTGAAGAACTTTCACATTGTGCTTGCCATCTACTTTTTCTAAATTAAAATAGGCGCTTGCGTGCGACATAAGAATCACCTCGCCAATAGCGTGCCCGGGTGTGGTCATTTCAATGTACCCTTGTCGATTTTGAAGCGGCGGGGCGGCGCCTTTGTGCCTTAAAGTATATAAACCACCTCTATCAGAGATATATGCACGGGAGATGGCCGAAAGAATTTCGCTGTTCATCCTCTATTTACTAGGTTATACTATTAGAAACATCAACTGTAAGCGGTGATTCCATGTATCCATATCATAATCGAATTAAGCAGCGCATCCGTAATGGGGAATTAATTAAGTGGGAAATGGTCTATGATTACCCTAAAATAGGAGAGTGTATTCTTCTTCACTTCTCTACAGTTCCGCATATACGCCCGATCAGACCGCATCGATATGTAGAGTATGCTGCGCTACTGGAGGGTATGACCGGGGAGTAATAGGGTGTTCCAGCCGAATATTCATTCTCATTTAGCTTCATATCTGGCAGTCATCTTACTCATTAGCTTTCCCAATTTTATGGGGAACAGATAACAAGCCATTGTCTGTATTTTCTGCCCGAAGCTATGACAGATAATAAAAGATTTCTTATTTATGTGTTTTGAAAGTCCAACGCCTACTTTTTGGGGTTCAGCCATAAATTCTTTTGGAACAGGCAGAGGTTCGGCCGATTTGGTCCTGGTGAGGGGCGGATGAAAAATATGAAAACTGATGCCGTATTCTTGGTATTCGACATTCAGACATTTAGCAAGAGACTCGATCGCTCCCTTGCTGGAAGCATAGGGGCTGATGTTGACAAATCCCATTGTGCCAACACCAGAACTTGTAAAAATAACCTTCCCGTTTTTTTGGTTCTTCATATAGGGTAAAACCACTTGGGACAAATGGAGTGCGCCATAAAAATTGACGTCCATAACGTTGTGAAATATTTCCTCGCTGGTTTGCTCCATACTCCCAAACGTGCACATACAAGCATTATGTATTGCACAATCAATGCCGCCAAATTTATTTATGCTTTCACCTACGCAGAGTTTCATTTGCTTTAAGTCACGTACATCGCAAACCATAGGGAAAAGTGAACCATACTCTTTGCATAAACCGCTTAGGTTATCGGTTTGCAAATCCAGAGCTGTCACGTTATAACCATCTACCAAAAGCTGTTTTACCAGATAATATCCGATTCCGGTTTCCGCACCCGTAATTACAACATTTTTCATGGATTTCCATCCCCCTAAACCAGTAAAGTAAATAATTGGAACTTATATACTTTATTATAATATCATTTATACCAATTTAATTCAAGTAAGCCCTTCCGCTGGCAAGAGACAATGCAGGCAGGCCGGACAACATAAAGCAACCGTTCCCAGGGAACAATCCCCAAGAACGGTTGCTTGTTTCGCATTATTTTCATTCTTGGCAGCTCGACTTTTTCACAAATTGGATTTGTCAGCCCCTGATATACCTAATAACTACCGCACCATGCCATACTTGAATTTATCGTGCCATAAATCAATTTCCTCATCTGTATCAATTTTCAGTATGTGAAAAATTGCATGGGCAAAGTCAACAGCAGCAGTTTCGTTTGCAGTTATAAAACCATTATCAACAACTAGTTGTGCAGAGATATAAGAGCCTTGCCCTTCATAGCCGCGTTCATTTTGAAAAAGCTCTAAATCGTCTCCAGTATGCTTTATTTCATTAAGAAAGCCGTGTTTGCCTAAGAATATAGTCGCCCCACATATAGCGGCGACAGGAACTTGAACATCTCTGGCTTTTTTGACAAAGGCCGCTATTTCATCATGACAGGTTTCTTGCCATGCAAAACCACCCGGTAAGATGAGCATAGCAAGATTCTCAAAATTATAATAACTATCTATCGTATAATCAATTTCGGCCCGTATTCCACCAATCGATACTTTAGCTGTTCGATCAGTTGCAATTGTTTTAACGACATATGCAGGAACAGAATTTATTTCGGCAACTGCATAAGCGGCTTCCCAATCCGCCCAACGGTCCGTTAATAACAATAAAACCTCTTTTTCTTGCATTCAATAATCCTCCCGTTATATAAATAACCTATCAAAATTGCTTGGTAAAATCCTGTTTATTGCAGCTTTTATAAATAGTCGGCAGTATTTGTATGCAATTATACCATATCCCCACGCCCATGCAAAGAGCAACAAAGCTTGTCCCGGACTGCAGCCGGGTTGCACCCAAAGATAGCCCGGAGCTTACCGCCTTGGTAAGCTCCGGGCTTTTTGCCTGCAGGTACTGTTATCCTATAAAATATAGAAACGCAACACATAGAGTACTTCCCCTAGAGTGCATCGCCAAGGAAAGGGTGGCATGCCATGTAACCGGGACAACAATTTTGATAGAAACGATTGCGATCGGGGTAGGGATAATCTTACCTGCACATTCTTCTCCATGCAGACTCAGCAGCCTTTCTGCTGGAATGGACTTTATCGTGGACCTTTTTGCCGTATTGTGCGCGGGCAGTAAGTCTTGCCGTACCATCCGAGAGATCTGTTATACTTGCGGTGATACCGAAGTCTTTATGGTAGGTCTTCATGCTGCGCTCCTTTCTGCCGAATACAATGCCTCCGGCTGAGCTGAATCTTCAAAACCAAGCGGCTTTCATTCATATTCTATTCTGCTCTTGTTCAGTTCTCCCTTCCGTCGGCTATACGGCGAATGGGATTCGCAAAAAAGACTTATTCCTGAGAGTACAATGAAGAAACGCCGCACGAATGGAGCGGTCACAATGGAAATGCTGCATAAGCTATGCGAGCCGCTCCATTGCCAGCCGGGGGACCTGATGGAGTATGTACCAGAAAAAATATGAAGATCGGAGCTCGCTATTACAGCGGGTCCCGACCAAATGCATATATTTGCACGGCGTTTGGGTTAGGGAATCCCGTTTCAACTACGTTTGCAAATGCGTCATTTCTTGGTGCACAATAGTTTAAAATGTAACACCTTTGCCTAAAAGATATTAATTCACATCTTTTATATTATGGCATATAATGCTATGTATGAAAGTTATCAGTTATTTGTTTCTTACATACACCCGAGACCAATGTAAAAATGGGTGTATAAAGGAGGAGTATAACTATGTGTAACTTATTATGCAGTAGCCCTTGCCGGTGCAGATCCCGAGAAGGTATAAATGATATTCGTGAGGGCATAAGAGATATCCGAGAAGGGCTTAATGATATTCGAGAAGGACTAAATGATATCCGTCAAAACAATATCCGCGAAGGAATCAGGGACATTTGTGAAGGAATCCGCGATATCAGAGAGGGTCTGCGCGATATAGAAGAAGGCTTAAGAGACATTCGTTGTAGGATAAGCTGTGAAGGCTTGAGAGACATCTGCGAAGGTATCCGTGACATCCGTGAGGGTATTCGGGATATTTGTGAGGGTTTGAACGATATCCGCCAAGGCAACCGTGAAGAGGGTATCCGTGATATTCAAGAAGGGATTGCCGATATCGAAGAAGGCCTACGTGATATAATCGAGGGCTTGAGCGATATTTGCTAACCCTACTCTAAAATTGAACTGCTATTTAAAGAAGCAGTAAGCTCATAAGGACACGCTCCCAGCTTTTTACGGGGGCGTGTCTTTGAATTCCACCAAAAAAGCTATGGCAGAATATGGGCGAGGCCCTCAAATTGGGCGCGTGCTAGAAGACGAGGGCTTTGAGGTTCTAGTAAGACTTTAAATCGCCAAAAAGGTTATGAAAAAGCCCCAAATCTTTCGATTTGAGGCCGTTTCATTTGGTGCAGTGTTTAATGATAAATCCGAACCCTCAATGTCTTTAAGAGAAACCGTTTTTGTGCCATCCTTGTAATTCCAAACCAGTACGATTTTATCATCATACAGATAAATTGCATTGACAAAGCTGTCAATCAGACGTTGGCGCTCTGCCTTATCCGAAATATCGGTGGTGCGGAATTTATGTAGCCAGAATAGTATCTGCTCTTTTGTGAGAACTGGATGCTGTAATTCGTCTTGTAGAATACTGACCTCCAACTGGTTTTTGCGTTCCTCCAATTCATCCAGACGCTTTTTGGTGGACTCATTGAAAATGCCAGCCTGTATGGCATTGAGCATATTTTCAATGCCTTTCTGTGTTTCGGCAAGCTGTTTTTTCAGCATGGGGATAGTGTCACTTTCCTTGCCTTGCAAAGCAAATACAGTGTCAGCAATTTTGTTGATAAGCACATCATCCATGACCACCCGCATGGTTTGATGGATGACCAGAGTTTCAATCCAATCCTTCTTTACTGCCTTTTTGTCACACAGTTTCTTTTTCTTGGTGTTATGGCAACGATAATAGCGGTGAACATTTCCTGTATGACTGGTTCCGCTTTCACCCACCATATAACGCCCGCATTTTCCACAGTGAAGCTTTGTGGTCAGTATGTAATCGTCCTCTGCCTTATGACGGGCAGGGGCCTTCTTGTTTTTGCGCATCCGCTCCTGCACCCTGTCAAACAATTCATTTGGGATAATAGCAGGTATGCCATCCGGCACTACCACATCACGATAACTGTATTCGCCAATATAGCGGCGGTTTTTCAGCAAATGAGCCATGATGTTCAGTGTAATTTTTGTTCCTCTGCTTGTACGGATACCACGCTCGTTTAGCAGATTGACAAGCTGCTGCATGGTTGCGCCCTCACTGTAAGCCGTGAACACCTCCAGCACCACAGGAGCCGTAACAGGGTCGATTTGGAACTGCTGCTCCTTATCTACTACATAACCAATCGGGAGAGTACCGCCGTTGTAACGGCATTTGAGAGCATTATCCGTTAATCCTCTGATAACCTTCTCCGAAAGCTCAGCGGAGTAGTATTCCGCCATTCCTTCCAACATGGATTCCAACAAGATACCCTCGGAGCCACGAGAGATATTTTCGGTAGCGGACACAACGGTCACACCATTTTTTCGAAGCATCGCCTTATAGTGAGCTGAGTCATAGCGGTTTCTGGCAAACCGGTCTAGTTTCCAGACAATGATGGTTTCAAACATGCCCTTGCCGCTGTCTTTAATCATCTGCTGAAATTGAGGGCGGTTATCTGTCTTGGCTGACAGCGCACGGTCGATGTAGCTACTTAGAATGTTAATACCTTTGCTTTCAGCAAACGCCATACATTCCCGCAACTGTCCTTCAATGCTTTCTTCCCGCTGGTTATCTGAGGAGTAGCGAGCATAAATCACACCATTCATACACTGTCACCGCCTTTCGATACCATCTCCATTAAAGCCTGTTTCAGCTTATCATTCATGGGGGATTTGGGGTCAAAGCACATTTCGATAAACTGCCGAAACTGCTCATTCTCCTCGGAAAACTTCGGTTTATAGGAGTATAACTTGCCCTCCGGCTTGTCCGTCCTGCCGAAAATATAATCCAAAGATACGTCAAAATAATCCGCATACCAGACAAGCAGAGGCAGAGGTACAGCAGACTGGTCATTTTCATATCGGTTAATACTAGATTGAGTTGCATTAGCCAACGCTGCAAGTTTTGCCTGCGATAAATTCACGCTTTCTCGCAGCAATTTGATTTTTTCCGCAACCTCTTTCATGTACAGCCCTCGCTTTCTTTTATTCTTATATTAACCCATATGCAAAACAAAATCAACTCATATTTAGATTCGATATGGATTCTCATAACGATTCGGATTGTTTTTGTGGGCCTTTACCGGAAACCGCACTTTAAAGTGCTAAAACTTTGTCCGGGATTCCGTCTGGACGCGCACTTCCTTTTTGGCTACCATAGTAAGTAGGAGGTGGCGAAAATGCAGAGCGTGATAAAGCAGATTTATAGCGGTAAGTTGTGCCCCGCTGAACGTTCCAAAGTATGTATTACAGAATTTTATAAGGCAAAAAATGTGGCGGTACTGGCTCATGATGCCTTTGAAGAAAAGCTGTGCCAAGCTATGAAAGAGGAACTGGACGAGTACCTTTCCAAAGAGTCGGACGTAACCGCTTATCATATAGAGCAGGCATTTTCAGACGGATTCAGGTTAGGCGCACAGCTAATGCTGGAGGTTTTGGAGGTGGCAAAGATGCTTGAGTTGGACTATATAGAAATAGATGGTTTGCTGTATCCCAACATTGCCTTGGACGATGAGGAGCTTTATAGCGATCTTGGTAAATACGGCGATCTGCGGCTTAAATATCTGCACGAACAGAAGTCGGAAATATATCGGAAACTGCTGTTTTCGGGCGAGCTGGCTCGGCACTGTGCCGATATGGAGCGGTCTGCTTTTGACATGGCAAAACGGATTCGAGGACAGTATTTGGAGCAAAATCCTCCGCCCTTTGAGGATACATTAGCAAGGATACAGGTATTTACACTGGCACAAGATATTGCCGACGAATGTGTACTGCATGATCTGATATATGCCTAAAAGATAGCCGCCCTGCTGATTTACAGTCAGCAGGGCAGTTCTATTTATGGAAAATTAAACAGTGTAACTACAGTAAAACAAATTCGTTAAATTTCATCTTCAAATATGGGTTCGATATGCTCTCTATTCAGTTCTATTCTGCCCTTGGCATCCGAAATAAAAAGAGAAGCGGATGTAAATTACATTCCCACCATCTCCTAGTCAATACTTGCATAAAGGTAGTGGAAAGTCTCTAAAAAATGTGGTATGCTTCCCTTGTAAAAACTTGACTTTTCCATACAGCGTAGAAGCCATAAGTAATGAATTCTAAGGGGGTGTACCGTGGATACCGCATTAATATTAAGAATTGCTTCTGAGAAAAACCAGCATTTTGCGAGTAACGAAATTGCCAGTCTACTGAGTCAATCGGCATTAGTGGGAAAACTCACGGCAGATTTTGTGGGTCACCCTCTATTTGCTGTCTTTCGGATTATGGGTCTGAGTGAAATCCCATATATTGAAAGACTGCCTTACACGCAGAAAATGATAGCCTATATTAACCAGAACATAGCGACTGCACATGGATTTTCATGTTTAGGCGGAGTTGAAGAAATTGTCCCTTGCTACAATGCAATGCTATTGGAAGCCTATTGCAGACTTGGCCTTGCTACCAGCAAAGAAGCACAGGCAGCTTTAAGTTGGATAGAGCAATATCAGCTTTTGGGGCGCAATCAAACCACTTTATGGCCTTATAAAGGTGTTTGCAAACATGGTGGTTGCCTTGGAAAAACGCCATGTTATATTGGTATTGGCAAAACCGTCCGTGCGCTCACCACCTATTCAGAGTGCGTTAAGTATGAAAACCAGAACGTGGAAAAGCTCTTGATACAAGGGACAGACTATATGCTTCGCCATAAAATGTTTCAAAAATTATCGGATGGACAACCAATCAGCGCTCATATTACAGATATCATGTTTCCGCAAAGTTACGCACTCTCACTTACAGACTTAATTTATATTGTCGGAAAAAGGCGGTTAACGGCAAGTGAAGACAGCGCAGCATTGTTACGCCTTTTGCAAGAGAAACAAATAGAGGCAAACCAATGGAAGATAGATTATCTATACAGTTATAAAGGCTATGTCTGCTTTGAAAGCAGACGCAAAGCATCGGAATGGGTTTCAGCATTGTTTCCAATGTGGCTATCTGGCTCAGTGTAAGGATATACGAATTTTAACCGAACAGCTTCAGCTTTTTATAAAAGCAGAGTTGTTCGGTATTGCTACCCCCCTAGCGCCTGCCAGTCAATCTCTCCATAAAGCTGACGGTTAACCGGTTTGCCCGACGAGGTTGTAAATGATAGTGATTTTCTTCCGTTTCTATCAATTGATTTATGAGGGATATCCTTAATAAAACGTAATGCCATTAAAAATTGACTGCAAGAACTTTTTAAACTTTTTGTGATACTGGACAATTCCTTGAAATTGATCCATTATAGATTGACGGTAATTAAATATCGTCATATATGGGGAGATTACCATGAAGAAAACAGCCGAACAACTTCAAGCTGCGCTTGACCGAGAAATAGAATATACCGAGAAGCTCAACAAGAAAATCGACCTCATGAGAGAACAGTTAAAGGAGCGCATTACCATACAGGAGCATGAAAAGGCTATTGCTTTGCTCCAAGAAAAACATGCACAGGAAATATCGAAAATTAATAATCGTCAATCACAAAAACATAATGAGCGTGGTGCCGGACGCAGGAAAAAGGCAACAAATCAAGTCATTTTGCGGGTTTTGGAGCTGCGTCAGGAAGGTTTATCCCAGCAAAATATCTCAAAAGCTATTTTTGAGGAGTTTGAAATTGTCATTAGTCGAACGACCGTTGGAGAAATTGTACGTGGTGAACACGGAAACGGTACTGAGTAGACGCAACAGCCCTTCGCTTTTCCCTTGCGCCAAAGGCAGCAAGGAGAACTTAACGAAGTTAAGGCAGGAATAGGGGAGTTCCGAAACTCCCTCCAAACCGCTTGCCGCCAAGGGCGGCAACGACATTCAGCAAGGATTCGGACATTATTTTTAATGTCACCCATTTGGGGTTCCATAGCGATTATTTTTAGATATAGGGGTTCCGGTATCGTCACAAATTGTTACCCCCAAATTCCTTTCTGTGGTTCTATGCACAGCCGTCTTACAATAATTAATGAAACTTGATACGGTTAAGTTTTGCAGCTTGACAAGTCATTTTGTGAGCGCTACAATAATTGCATTAAAGGGTAAAAATGCCCATAAAAATTAAATAGTCAGTTTCACAGGATGCCGTGGCATTGGCCTAAGACTCAGGAGGGCAAATGGCAAAAGACGACATCGGAATGGAAGTTCCACAGCAGGAAATTGAGAGTCTTGCGAGGTTGTTCCTGCCGAAAATCCGCCAATTCTTCGAAAGCGAGGAAGGACAGCGGGAATTTGCTGAGTGGAAACAGCAGCAGGCACAAGAGGCTACAAAAGAAGCTAAATGATATATAAGCAGGGCGGCGGTTCGATTTGAACCGCCGCCTTACTATTTTGTCGAGTAATAAATTCCCATAATACTCTATACTTGTGTTATAGCATATGTTATACTTAAACAGAGGTGAAAAACCATGAATTTTTGCGAAATTGTAAGATTAATAAGAGAAAAAACAGGCATGAGTCAAGAAGATTTGGCACGTGCTTTAAATGTGAGCTTTGCCACCATCAACCGATGGGAAAATGGAAAAACACGTCCTAACAAATTAACCCAGTCAGTATTTTTTGATTTTTGCAAACTACACGGAGTGAATATAGACAATTTGATGGATGCGGAGGATTAATTATGGCGGTAACCAATAGCGTAGAACTTGGATTTGAAAAAGAAATCTGGAAGGCAGCTGACATTATGCGCGGAAACATGGATGCTGCTGAATATAAACATGTTATATTGGGGCTTATATTTTTAAAATACATATCAGATCGGTTTGAGCATAAATATAAGAGATTACTTAAAGAAGGCGAAGGTTTTGAAGAAGATAAAGATGCTTATTTAGAAGATAATGTATTCTTCGTTCCCGCCGCAGCCAGATGGGATAATATAAAATCTCAGGCACATACGCCGGCAATCGGAAAAGTGATTGATTCTGCCTTAGATGCTATTGAGCAAGCTAATAAAATTCTAAAAGGTGTTTTGCCGAAAAATTTTGCCCGACCAGAGTTAGATAAACGTAGGTTGGGTGAAGTAGTTGATTTGTTTACCAACATTGCCGTAGCTGCTAATGGTGGTACCATGGATTTATTGGGGAGAGCATATGAATATTGCCTTGGACGCTTTGCTGAACAGGAAGGTAAGTTGGCCGGGGAGTTTTACACTCCTGCATGCGTAGTACGCACCTTAGTAGAAGTAATTCAGCCTTTTAATGGACGTGTATATGACCCCTGCTGTGGTAGCGGCGGTATGTTTATACAGTCTGCAAACTTCGTGCAGGCTCACAGAGGAAATATCAATAACTTATCTATTTATGGACAAGATTCAAACCCCACTACATGGAAGCTGTGCAAAATGAATCTTGCCATTCATGGTATTGAAGCTGACCTTGGCAGAACATCAGAGGATACATTCTTTAAAGACCTTCATCCCACTATGAAGGCTGATTATATTTTAGCGAATCCTCCTTTTAATCTTTCCAACTGGGGAGCAGATAAGCTGGCTGATGATATACGTTGGAAATATGGTATTCCCCCTACTGGCAACGCAAACTTTGCATGGATGCAGCATATGATTCACCATTTAAGCGCCAAAGGGCGCCTTGGAATGGTGCTGGCTAACGGCTCGCTCTCCAGCCAGAGCAGTGGCGAGGGCGAAATCCGCAAAAAGATTATTGAAGATGACTTGGTGGAAGGTATTGTCGCCATGCCGCCACAGCTATTTTATACCACACAAATTCCTGTTTCGCTGTGGTTTTTAAATCGTGCCAAAAAACAACCGGGTAAAACCTTGTTTATTGATGCCCGTAATATGGGAACTATGATTAGCCGTCGCCTGCGAGAAATGACAGACGAAGACATTGCTAAGATTGCTAATACTTTTATTGCTTTTGAGGAAGGTACGCTAGCAGATGAAGCAGGCTTTTGCGCAACGGCTTCAACAGAAGAAATCGCTAAACAAGATTATATTTTGACTCCGGGACGTTATGTTGGGCTGGCCGAGCAAGAGGATGATAGTGAGCCTTTTGAGGAAAAAATGACACATCTGACCAGCGAATTGTCTGATTTATTCACACAAAGTCATGAATTAGAAAATGAAATTCGCCGGAGATTGGGGGCGATTGGTTTTGAGCTATAAAGACATCGGAAAAGAGTTGCCTATGCTCAATCACATAATATCTGCTTTCGATTTAGCAGAATGGCACGCAATGAACCATGGACATATGTATAAGCAAGATTGGCTACCTCAGGTGGATGATTTCGCCAAGCCCTACGGTAAAGGTGTTTTGCAGAACGCAGGCACTGTCAGCCGACAGGCAGCGATTGAAAAAGCTACGGAAAAATACAGAAAATACTGCAAACAAGTTGCGGATTTTCCCTCTACTGCTGAGCAGGATTATTTGGACAACCTAAAGCAGACGCAGAAAAAGCTGCAAGGTATGACTGGGGGTGAGCGGGAATGATGGATGGATGGCAAGAATGTGCTTTAGGAGATGCAATTTCGCTTATTATTGATCATAGAGGCAAAACGCCAAAGAAATTGGGATTGGATTGGTCACTTTCTGGATACAGGGCATTATCGGCCCGAAACATTAAAACAGGCAAAATTGTTCAGCCCGAAAACGTGTATTATGCCAGTGAAGAACTATATCGAAAGTGGATGAAAGAGGAAATCATTAGAGGAGATATCCTTATTACATCTGAAGCGCCTTTTGGAGAAACCTATTACTGGAATTCCGATGAAAAGATTATTTTAAGTCAGCGATTATATGCACTGAAATGTAAAAACACATTTTCTTCGAAATTTTTATATTATTTTATGAATACCGGAAGATTCCAGGGAGAAATGCGGGGGCGAGCAACAGGGACTACCGTAATTGGGCTTAGACAGCCTGAGTTGTTGAAATGTAAAATTGTTTATCCATCTCTGTGTGAGCAGCATGCCATTGCCGCTACTCTCTCCTGCCTTGACGAAAAAATAGAGCTGAACAACAAAATTAATGCCAATCTGGAAGCACAGGCACAGGTCATATTCAAAAGCTGGTTCGTTGATTTCGAGCCGTTTCAGGATGGTGAGTTTGTGGAGAGTGAGCTTGGGATGATTCCCAAAGGCTGGCGTGTAGGGGTATTATCAGAACTGATTAATGTGAAATATGGAAAAGACCACAAAAAATTGGGTGATGGAACTATCCCTGTCTATGGATCTGGCGGCATAATGAGATATGCTGAAAAGGCTCTTTATGAAAGAGAGTCTGTACTTATACCAAGAAAAGGTACTTTGAATAATGTCATTTATATAAATGAGCCATTTTGGACAGTTGATACAATGTTTTATAGTGAAATGCGACATCCGCATATTGCAAAATTTATTTATTTCCTTGTTAGTGGCAAAAACCTTGCCTCTATGAATTCAGGCTCTGCGGTTCCAAGTATGACAACTGATATATTAAATAATCTTCTGACCCCTATTGCACCCGATTCTATATTTTATGAATACGATCGACTTGTATCACCTCTGTTTAATGCAATACACAAAAACACCAAGCAATCCAATACTCTCGCCGCTCTTCGCGGTACACTCCTCCCAAAACTCATGAGCGGAGAAATTGAAGTGCCTATGGAAGAGTCTATGTGAAAAGAGAGGAGTTGAATATCATGTCTTTTCGTGAAGGAAATTATGAAAACGCTGTAATGATTCTGCTTGACGAGCTAGGGTATACTCGTTTATACGGTCCTGACATTGAGCGAGATTTCCATAATCCTTTATATATGGATATATTGACAGAACGGCTCCCGCATATCAATTCCAACGCGGACAAACAGGCGGTAGACGAGGCTCTTTATAAGCTGACCCATTTGCCACATGGTTCGCTTGTTCAGCAAAACAAACTGTTTATAGATTGGCTCCAAAACGGCATGGAAGTCAGTTATCAAAAGAATGGTGAAACCAAGCATGATATTATCAAGTTGATTGACGATTACAATGTTAATAACAATCTATTTCATGCAGTTAATCAATGGACAGTAGTAGAAAATGAGACGAAACGCCCTGATATCGTAATATTTGTCAATGGGCTTCCTCTCGTGGTTATTGAGCTGAAAAGCTGTATGCGTGAGGATACCGATTTTTCCAACGGATACCGCCAGATAAAAAACTATATGCATGAGATCCCTGTGCTTTTTCAATACAATGCCTTTTGTATTATCAGCGATTTAGTTGATTCCAAGGTTGGCACAATTACTGCGGGATTTGACCGCTTTGTTAACTGGAAAACAGTTGACGGTAACTATGAAGAAACACAATATGCCCGATACGATGTTTTGTTTCAAGGGATGCTGGAGCCCAAACGGTTTTTGGATATTATTAAGCATTTTATTTTATTCTCTCAAGAGACGCCTGAAGATAAGAAAATTCTAGCAGGATATCATCAATATTTTGCTGTCCGCAAAGCCGTAGAATCCACCTGTCATGCTACTCAGACCGATGGTAAGGGCGGTGTATTCTGGCATACGCAAGGCAGTGGGAAAAGCCTTTCTATGGTGTTTTATGCCGGCCTATTACAGCAGGAGTTAGACAGTCCAACAGTTGTAGTTATCACGGACCGCAATGATTTGGACGATCAGCTTTACTTGCAATTCGCAAGCTGCAAAGATTTTCTTCGCCAAACTCCAGTACAAGCCACTTGCCGAAGTTTGAGTGATGAATATAAAAAAGCGCTCGCCCATGGAGAAAAAACGGTTAAAAAAGAAATTGGACTAAAAGATTATCTGGAGGGTCGACAAGCAAACGGTATTATTTTTACAACCATGCAAAAGTTTGAAGAATCCTCAGAACCGCTTTCGAAACGGCGTAATATCATTGTTATGGCGGATGAAGCTCATCGCAGTCAATATGGACTCAGCGAGCGAGTAAAAAAGGATGGAACGGTTGTTATTGGCACAGCTCGCATTATACGTGATTGCTTACCAAAGGCTACTTTTATTGGATTTACTGGGACGCCAGTTTCGTCTAAAGAACGTAATACCAGAGAAATATTCGGCGACTATATAGATATTTACGACATGACACAGGCTGTGGAGGATGGCGCCACTCGCCCGGTGTATTATGAAAGCCGAGTTATGAACCTCGGACTTAAAGAGGACGTATTACGGCAAATTGATACTACTTACGAGCTTTTGGCGCTCCATGCCAATGAACAGGATATTGAGCGCAGCAAAAAAGAACTTGGCAATATGGAGGCTATTTTAGCAGCACCTGAAACCATCGACACATTATGCAGAGATATTGTCACACATTATGAGGACAACCGCGAGAACTTGCTTACTGGAAAGGCGATGATTGTAGCCTATTCCCGTCCCATCGCTCTGGATATCTACCGAAAGATATTGGAGCTACGACCAGATTGGACAGAAAAGGTTAAAGTAGTTATGACCTCGGGCAATAATGACCCGGAGGAATGGCGAGCTATTATAGGAAATAAGTCATATAAAAAAGAGCTTGCAAGAAAGTTCAAGGACAATAATGATCCAATGCAAATTGCTATTGTAGTGGATATGTGGCTGACAGGCTTTGATGTTCCAAGCCTTGCCACTATGTATGTATACAAGCCTATGTCCGGTCACAACCTTATGCAGGCCATTGCTCGTGTAAACCGTGTCTTTAAGGATAAAGAAGGCGGTTTGGTTGTGGACTTCGTAGGCATTGCTCGTGCGCTCAAGGAGGCTATGAACGATTATACCGTTCGTGACCGCAAAAACTATGGAGATATGGATATTGCCAAAACCGCACTTCCTAAATTTGAAGAAAAACTGAGAGTATGCGGAGAGTTTTTCTACGGGTTTACATATGATTATTTCTTGGCAGAAGATAGTAACGATAAAATACGTGCTGATTTGATTACTGGTGGAATTAACTTCATACTGGGTAAAAATGAAGATGCACAAAAGCTGTTTCAAAAAGAGGCGTTATTACTTCGTCAGGCAAAAACCTTATGCCAAAGCCTGCTGAATAAACAGCAGCGCATGGAATCAGCTTACTTTGAGGCGATTCGCGTTGCAATTAGTAAAATATCTGCCCCTCGCAAGTTGTCCATTAAAGAAATTAACGAGCAAATTAATGAAATGCTCAAGCAAAGTATACGCAGTGAAGGTGTTATCAATCTGTTTTCGGACAAGCATGAGGAGTTTTCGTTATTTGATCCCGCTTTCCTCGAAGAAGTTGGAAAAATGAGGGAAAAAAATCTTGCTGCTGAATTACTTCGAAAACTATTGAGCGAGCAAATTTCAGCATATCAGCGAACAAATCTCGTGCAGGCTGAAAAGTTCTCAGAACGTATGCAGCGTATTATGAATTTGTATCGAAATGGACAACTCAGCAATGCAGAAGTAATTGAAGAACTTAGGAAAATGGCGTCAGATATACGGAAAGCCCATCAAGAAGGTGATGACCTAGGTCTTTCGCCGGAGGAACTGGCTTTCTACGATGCAATTACAAAACCCGAAGCGATAAAAGACTTTTTCACACATGACCAGCTTCGTGATATGACAAAAGAGCTGACCATCGCACTTCAAAAAAGTCGCACAATTGATTGGCAGAAAAAAGACAGCGCACGTGCTGGTATGCGAATGCTGGTAAAACGATTGCTCAAAAAGTATAAGTATCCTCCCGAAGGGCTTGAGGATGCGATACAGACTGTAATGGCGCAATGTGAGATGTGGACAGATAAAAACTAAAATTCAGTAGAGGAGGAAGTTTCATGGCAAGGCCCCCAAAACCTCAGACGGTTGAAAGAAAAATCTATTTCTATAAATTCACCTGCTCATACAATGGCAAAACAGCTCCGATAAGGGAAGTATTTGATGCTTATATCAAGAAATCCAATGGAGATAACAGTAAGCTCATTGAAAGGGGGCTTGCCGTTGAATATTTTGACAAATACCATTATCTCGACTTGCATTCGCATAAGAGTGATAAGAACGTGTATCGAGGTTTGTTTTACAGTCTTCGAAGAACCGATTTCCCATATTTATTCAATGTCCTAGATGGAAGACGGCAAGAAATTACCGCGAATGCAGATGACACCTTGATGGAGCAAACTCACTTTTACTGCTACATAGACCAAGGGTTGATTGTTAGCGAATTCAATTTTCATGGTGCTCGAATAGAGCAATTTGGGAGCCATCTTTGCCGAATGGTACAGGACATCTATCCCAGCAGAATATATGATATTGAAGTACTTCCCATAATTATTCCTGATTATTATAAGAAAATTGCCAACTGCAAATCTATATCAAAAATCCAATTCAAAGTTGCTAGACCAGGCCTAAAGCTACTAAAAGAGGAAGGTATTATTAACGCATATGATATTGCTTCTGACAACCTTGATATCAGTGAACCATTTTATGTTGATGTTGAACTATCAGGCGGAAAAAGAGGAAAAAATCTCCCTGTAAAGAATGTCGGGAAATTTTTAAATAAAGTCATTAGTGCAGTTAAGAAAGCAGCGGAAGAAGACGAGAAAACTATAAATAAGGATGAACCGCTTTTAAAAAAGGCAAAAATGCGGGGATACGATGCAGATGAATGCAAAATAATCCCATATGATTTGTTAGATGAAAAGCTGTTGCAAGTAGTAAGAGTAGAGAAAATCTCTGCAAAAACTAAATATATTAATACCCAGCAAATGTTCTTAGCCATTCAAGATGCCTTTAGGGAAAAACAAGATTTAGCAAAGCAATATATGAGAGGTGGTAGCGGTGAAAGCAATTAACAAGTTACTTTATCACGATAAGTATTTCGCATGCTTTCATTGGGCAGTTGGAATTATCATTATGGCCATAGTATATTTAGTAATTAAGCAATCAGAAATTGTTCCTATATCTAAGATTGCCTCACTGGTTAATTCTGACGTTATATCACTCTCAGCTACTATTGCAGGCTTTGAGCTGGCCGGGGTAGCTTTATTAATATCACTCAATGGAAATAAAAAATTCCAATCAATAAAAGAAATTGGGAGCGACAAGACAATATACAAGTTGTTTTTTCATTCGATAATCTTACTTACTTTATCTTTATTAGTTATGATAATTGATATAAATCTGTTAGAAGAGGTATCCGAAGCATATGTAAAAGCCAAAGGATATATTGAATATTTGTCAGTTGCACTTTTCGTACAGGGAATCGTGTTTTTTCTATCAAGTGTTCGTATGTTACTACTTATTTTGAAATAGAGAACTAGTCCCGCATTTTCCATTCCGGAGAAAATGGGACTGGTTTTGAGCAGCTATAGAATTGGTACGCATAACTTAAATGCTATAGATAAAGCAATAATCCGAACCCATCCCCAACGGGGACAAGGTTCGGATTATCATGATTTGGTGCGCGAGGCGGGACTTGAACCCGCACGTCCGTGAGGACACTAGAACCTGAATCTAGCGAGTCTGCCAATTCCACCACTCGCGCATCGCACCGCGCCGTATTCAGCGCAAGTGATATATTACCATGACGGCGCAGCGGTGTCAAGCCCTTTTTCGCGTTGTGGGGAGAAAATTCTACTTCCCGAATAATTTCGAGAGGAAGGACTTCTTCTGAGGGCCGGGGGCCTCGTCCAGCTTTTTCAGGGTGGCGATAGAATCCTGGTTGCCCAGAGCGGCAGCCCGCCGGTAGTACTCCTTGGCTTTCTCCTGGTCCTTTTTTACGCCGGTGCCGTCCTTATAGCAGTCGCCCAGCAGATCCAGGGCGCGGGAGGAGCCCTGCTCGGCGGCTCGCTCCAGCCAGAGGACGGCCTTGGCCAGGTCCTTCCCGGTGCCGATGCCGGTGAGGTAGCAGTAGCCCAGGTTGCACTGGGCGGTGTCGTTGCCCTGCTGTGCGGCCTGGGAGTAGAGTTTTACGGCGCGGGCCTTGTCCACGGCCACGCCCTGGCCCATCTCGTAGCAGAGGCCCAGGTTGCACTGGGCCGAGGCGTATCCCCGGTCGGCGGCCTGGGTGAGGAGCTCAACGGCCCTGGCCTCGTCCTTCTTTACGCCAGAGCCCTGCTTGTAGCAGTTGGCGAGCAGACTCGTCGCCCGGAGGGAGCCGCCCTCCATGGCCTGGGTAAGCCACTCCACGGCTCTGACGGGGTCTTTCTCCGTGCCGATGCCGGTAAGGTAGCAGTAGCCCAGGTTGCAGGCGGCGGACTCGTCGCCCAGCCTGGCGGCCTTGGTGTACCACTCCACGGCCTCAGCCTTGTCCACGGCCACGCCCCGGCCCATCTCGTAGCATAAACCCAGGCTGCACATGGCGGGGGGATAGCCCCCGTCGGCGGCGAGAAAGAAGAGATCGAAGGCCTTGCCCTCGTTTGGCTCCACGCCGTCCCCATCCTGATAGCAGCTGCCCAGGATGCTCTGGGCCCGGGAGAAGTCCTGCGCGGCGGCCTTCTCCAGCCACTCTACTGCACGGACCGGGTCTTTATCCACGCCCAGGCCGTTGAGGTAGCAGACGGCAAGGTTACACATGCCGGGGGCATAGTCCTGCTCGGCGGCCTTGGCGTACCAATCCGCGGCGGCCTCTAGGTTCCGCTCCACGCCCTGGCCCATCTCGTAGCAGAGTCCCAGGCTGCTCATGGCGGCGGGGACGCCACGCTGGGCCGCCCTGCGGTAGAGGGAGACCGCCTGCGACGCGTCAGCCTCCGCGCCCCGCCCATCCCGCAGGCAGTTGCCCAGAAGGTTGACGGCGCGGGGAAAATCCTGTTCGGCAGCCTTCTCCAGCCACTCCACGGCCTTGGCGTCGTCGCGCTCCACGCCGATGCCGTTCAAGTAGCAGACCGCCAGATTGCACTGAGCGGGCGCGTGGCCCTGCTCGGCGGATCTGGTGTACCACATGACGGCGGCGGGCGCGTCCTCAGGAACGCCGGTGCCCATCTCGTAGCAGAGGCCCAGGCTGCACTGAGCAGGCGCGTGGCCCTGCTCGGCGGCCTTGGTGTAGAGCTCCACGGCCAGGGCGGGATCGGTATCCACGCCGCGGCCATCCCGATGGAAGTCGCCAAGGATGCTCTGGGCTCGGGCCAGGTTCTGTCCGGCGGCCTTTTGCAGCCACTCCAGGGCAGCACTCAGGTTTTCCTCCACGCCGATGCCGTTTAAGTAGCAGACGGCCAAATTGCACATGGCTGGAGCATACCCCGCGTCGCTTGCCCGGCGGTAGAGCCGGGCGGCCTTCTCGTCGTCCTTGACGACGCCGGAGCCGGTCTCATAGCAGAGGCCCAGGTCGCACACGGCGGGGGGATAGTCCCGCTCGGCCGCTTGAGTGAAGAGCTGGGCGGCCTTGACCTCGTCCTTCTCCATGCCGTTGCCGTCCTGGAGCATACAGCCCAGCAGGCGCAGGGCCCGGGGGTAACCCTGGGCGGCGGCCAGGCGGAACCACTTGGCGGCCGACCCACTGTCCTGCGCCGTACCCAGGCCGGTGAGATAACAGTACCCCAGGTTGCACTGGGCAGGTGCGTGCCCCAGCTCGGCGGCCTGGCGGTACAGCTCGACGGCGCGGGCGGCGTCCTGCTCCACGCCGTCGCCCTGCTCATAGGCAAGCCCCAGGTCACAGATGGCGGGCGGGTGCCGCTGGTCGGCGGCCAGCCGAATCCAGCGGATCGCCTTGGCGCTATCCTGCTCCACGCTCCGGCCGTCCCTGTAGAGGGAACCCAGGATGCTCTGGGACCGTGCGAAGTTACTCTCCGCGCCCTGGTGCAGCAACTCAAGGGCACGCTCGGGGTCCTCCTCCACGCCGATGCCGTTTAAGTAGCATACCGCCATATTGCATACGGCGGGGGCATAGTCCTGCTCGGCGGCCTGAGCGTACAGCTCGGCGGCCCGGACCTTGTCGCTCTCCACGCCGTATCCGTTTTCATAGGCAAGCCCTAAGTCGCACACGGCAGGGGGGTAGCCCTGCTCGGCGGCGCGGCTGAAGTACTCCACGGCCCGCCCGGGATCCTCATCCACGCCATAGCCCGCCTGATACCAGCGGCCCATCACGTCCAGGGCGCGGGGGTCCTCCTGCTCGGCGGCGCGCTCCATCCAGTGGAGGGCCTGCTTTGTGTCCAACTCAGTCCCGTCGCCCTCTGCAAAGCGGACGGCCAGGTCGTACCAGGCGGAGGCATCGTCCAGTTCGGAGCGCTCCAGAAGGGACTGAAACTCTTCCTTCGATTTCTGGAGGCCCTCCATCGCCCGCTGAATCAAAGTGGTATCCATAAAGACCACGTTCTGGCCCGATTCGTCTTTCTTGTTCGGCTCTGTATCCATAAGCTTGCTCCTATCTCCCCGCGCTGGGCGCGTGGTGTTTCATGCTGCCGTCTGCCATGCTCTTGATCTGTTCCAGCAGAGAGTTGGCCGTCCGGGAGAGGTAATGTCCTTTTTTTGTGATAACACAGATGTCCCAACACAGCTCCTGATCGGTGAAGGGGATGTTCACAAGATTGCTGCCGCTGGACTTCTGCGGGTCCTGGAGGAAGGAGACCCCGATGCCCACGCCCTGGTTGTCCTCCAACATACGAAGCCATAAGATCTCGTCGGGGGAGGACAGGGCGTAGACGAGAGGCACGCCCTGCCGGGCGGCGGCGTCCTCAATGAGCTGGTAGACCTTGAAATGGGGGGACTTGGTCACAAGCGGCTGCCCTTCCAAATCGCGCACCGAAAGGGTTTCCCGCCGGGCAAAGGGGTGGGCGGGGTTCACCACGGCACATAGATGGTACCGCCGGAGGCGGGTAATGTTAAACCGCTCGGCGGGGTGGGGCTCGCCGATGGAAAAGCCGATGTCGCTGGTCTCCCGGAGTATTGCGTCCTCTGCCAACAGGTCGGGCAGCTCGACCACCTCCAGCGTTGCCCCCGGATGGGCGGTTTCGAACCCATGCAGGCTCTCCAGCGAGAGAGCGTTGGGTACCCCGTGGCTGAAGGCGAGGCGCACCACACCTTTCTCCTGCGCGCTGATGGACGCGAGCCGGCGCATCATCTCCTCGTAGTCGGCCACCAGCCGCCGGGCTTCGGCCAGGGCAGTCTTGCCAAAGGGGGTGAGGAGCAGAGCACCCCTGTCACGGAAGAAGAGCGGTGCGTCCAGCTCCTCCTCCAGTCTGCGTATGGACTTGCTGAGCGCCTGGGGCGTGAGGAAGAGCCGCTCCGCCGCCGCCGAGATACCGCCGCACTCATGGACGGCGATGAAATACTGCATCTGTCTTAGCTCCACGGAGTACCTCCCCTGTGAAAATCTCTGATTTTAGTAAAACATAATCGATCAGCATTGTCAAACGCAGGCCTAAACTTTTATTTGAAGGATGGAAACAAAGGGTTGTTTGCATTGTTGATAAATTAACAACTATAATATTTAGGAAAGGAAGGAATGGGAGAAACCCGCTTTTTCCGAAATGAAGGAGGAGAAGTATGAGAAAACCGCGCAAACTTGCCGCGCTGCTGCTGTGCGGCGCAATGGCGGTCAGCCTGGCCGCCTGCTCCGGCGAGACGAGTTCGCCCCCCACCGCGTCCCCCTCGGCTGAGAGCAATATCTATACCGCTACTGGAGCCGGCTACGGCGGCGACGTGACGGTCACCCTCACCCTGTCCGGCACCACCGTCCAGTCCATTACGGCGGAAGGGGACAAGGAAACCGCCGCCGTCGGCGGGGCCGCCATTACCAGCTTTAACGAGGGCTTCACCGCCCTTGCGGGGAGCGCGCTCTCCGACCTCAGTGCCGACGCGGTAGACGCCGTCTCCGGCGCCACCGTTACCTCAAACGCGGTAAAGAGCGCGCTGAAGAAGGCCATTGACCAGGCCGGCGGCGTGACTACCGATGAGAAAGCCCCCGTAGCCGACTCCACCGCCACCTATCAGGCTGCTGGTAACAGCGTTGCCACCCCCGTGTCGGTGGAGGTCAGCCTGAAGGACGGGAAGATCGCAGCCATCACCGTGGGTGAGAACGGCGAGACGCCCTCTATCCTCAAGACCGTCGTCGACCGGCTTATCCCCCGCATCCTGGAGAACCAGTCCCTGGCGGTGGACGCCATCTCGGGCGCGACGGTCTCCTCCAATGCGGTGAAGGATGCGGTGGCACAGGCCATCAACGCCAGCGGCGGCGACGCCACCCAGTGGTACACCCCCGTGGAGAAGAAGACCGACACCGTTATTCTGGAGGGCTATGACGTCATTGTGGTGGGCCTGGGCGGCTCCGGCGTGACTTCCTATATCAGCGCGGCTGAGAACGGGGCCGCCGTCTTCGGGTTCGATACCGCCGGCAAGATCGGCGGTACCTCCTCCAATGTCTCCGGCCCGATGGCCATCAACCCCTCCACCAAGATGGCCGCCCAGAACGGCGGCAAGAAGTTCCTGGAGGAGGAAGACCTCATCGCCGACTGGCTGGCTTACTGCCTGGGCGACGCGAAGGAGGACGTTGTCCGGGAGTTCGTCTACGAGTCTGGCGAGACGATGGACTGGCTCATCAACGACTACGGCTTTGAGTTTGCCGACATCAAGGCCTTCTTCCACCCCAAGATGTGGCCCGTCTGGGCGACCTATGTGGGGGAGAAGACCGATATGTTCACCAATGCCGTAGAGAAGGCAAAGGCTCTCAACGAGAAGAACGACTATATGCTGGAGCTGACCGCCACCGATCTGCTGACCGAAGGCGGCAAGATCACCGGCGTGAAGGCAGTCTCCTGGGACGGCACCACCTATGAGATCCATGGCGACAGCGTCATTCTCGCCACCGGCGGTTTCCTGGGCAACAGCCAGATGACTGAGAAGTATCTGGGGGGCTCCTTCAATAGCGAAGCCATGCTCCAGAACGACGGCGCGGGCGTCTCTATGGCCCTGGCTCAGGGTGCGGGCACTTATAACATCGACATGCCCGGCATGGTCCATATCGCCCAGACCAAGACCATCATCAAGACCGACGACCTCACCGCCGACCAGAAGGCCGTCCTCACCGCGCTGGTCCTCACGCCGGAGTCCATGATCGTGGGGACTGACGGCAGCCGCTTTATGAGCGAGGCGGGCAACATCGCCTTTGATAACTGGAAGGGCGGAGACACCTATTACGCCGTCTACAGCCAGGCCCAGATGGACGCCTTCAAGGCGAGCGGGATGCTCTCCCCCGCGGCCCCCATGTTCCTTAACCAGGGCGGCACGGTGGAGGCAAATACTCCCATCGCGGACCTTGATACCATTCTCTCGGTGGGCGGGGAATACGGCATCGTCACTCAGGCTGGCAGCCTGGAAGAGCTGGCTGCCAAGCTGGGGGTGGACGCGGCGAACCTCACCGCCGCCGCGCGGGACTATACCTCCTACGCAGACGGCTCCGCCGCCGACCCTTTCGGCAAGGACGTCTCCCTCATGTCCTCTCTGGCCGAAGGCCCCTACTACGCAGTGGCGGGCGCCGGCTACTATTACGGTACCTGCGGCGGCCTGGATATCGACGCCACCTGCCGCGTCCTCAAGGCCGACGGCACTGCCTTTGAAAACCTCTTCGCCGTGGGTCAGGACTCCATGGGCGTTCTCTTCTCCAATCAGGTGCCCTACGTCACCTATGGCGGAGCGGCCCAGGGCTGGGTCATCACCTCCGGCCGTCTGGCGGGTGCCAACGCGGCCGAGGCCTACGCGAAGTAATCAAAGCCGAACGAAAAGCAACAAGGAGACCCAGGGTCTCCTTGTTGCTTTTTTAACACTTCTTTTTTACAAAAAGGGCTGGGAATTTGCGAAAAGAATGATACAATGATTATATTTAATGAATGAGCCGCGCAATCAGGGCGCGGCACCCAGGAACAAAAGGAGGCCCAACCATGAAGGAACAGACGGAAACACCCAGCCTGCGCTATCTGGAAATGCTCTCCCGCCAGTACCCCACCGTCCAGGCCGCCAGCACAGAGATCGTCAACCTCCAGGCCATTTTGAACCTCCCCAAGGGTACCGAGCACTTCATCTCCGACGTGCACGGCGAGTACGAGGCGTTCCTCCACATCCTCAACAGTGCCTCCGGCGTGGTGAGGGAAAAGGTGGATGAGGTTCTGGCGGCCAGCGTCTCCAAGGCTGACCGGGATGAGCTGGTAACCCTTATCTACTACCCCGCCGAAAAGCTGGAGGAGGTGCAGCGCTTAAGCGACGACATGGAGGAGTGGTACCGCATCACCCTCCACCGCCTGATCGACGTGTGCCGCCTGGTCACCAGCAAGTATACCCGCAGCAAGGTGCGTAAGGCAGAGCCGCCGGAATATGCCTACATCATCGACGAGCTGCTCAACACCAACTACGAGTTCCACAATAAGCGGGAGTATTACGAGAACATCATCTCCACCATCATTGACATAGACCGGGCGGGGGACTTCGTGGTGGCGGTATGCCAGCTCATCAAGCGTATGGTGGTGGACCACCTCCACGTGGTGGGCGACGTGTTCGACCGGGGCCCCAGGGCCGATATCATCATGGACTCCCTCCTGGACTACCACTCGGTGGACATCCAGTGGGGCAACCACGACGTGCTGTGGATGGGGGCCGCCACGGGGAGCCGCACGCTGGTGGCGACAGTGCTTTCTAACTCCATCCACTACAATAACCTCGAGGTCATAGAGACCGGCTACGGCATCTCCCTGCGGCCCCTGGCCCTCTTCGCCAACGAGGTCTACCGGGACACCGACTGCTCCTGCTTTGCTGCCAAGCTGGAGGAGGACGACGCGGTGAAGTACAACGAGAAGGATATCCTTCTGGCCGCCAGGATGCACAAGGCCATCACTGTCATCCTCTTCAAGCTGGAGGGGCAGAAGATCCTGCGCAACCCCGGTTTCGGCATGGAGGAACGGCTGCTTCTGGACAAGATCGACTACGAGCATAGGTCCATCGTTATCGACGGAAAGACCTACCAGCTGGAGGACGTGGACTTCCCCACGGTGGATCGGGCCCATCCCTACGACCTCTCCCCCGAGGAGGAGGCGGTCATGGCCCAGCTCACCAAGTCCTTCCGCCACAGTGAAAAGCTACAGCGCCACGTCCGGTTCCTCTACTCCAAGGGCGGGCTATATAAGGCTTATAACGGAAACCTCCTGCTCCACGGCTGCGTCCCCATGACCGAGGACGGGCGTATGATGGAGTTCACCATCGGCAGCGAAAAGCCACTTACGGGCCGAGCCTTCCTGGACCATGCCGAAGCGGTGGCCCGGCAGGGGTACTACGCGGGGCCCGACTCCCCGGAGCGGCAGTTCGGCATGGACTTTCTCTGGTTCCTCTGGGCGGGGAAGGACTCGCCCCTCTTCGGCCGGGCCCGCATGACCACCTTCGAGCGGCGGCTGATCAAGGACGAGAGCTCCTGGGTGGAGGAGAAGAACCCCTACTACAAGCACTATAACGACCCCAAGGTCTGCGTGGGCCTCCTGGCTGAGTTCGGGCTCTCGGGTCCCCACTGCCACATCATCAACGGCCATATGCCGGTGAAGAGCAAGAAGGGGGAGAGCCCCATCAAGGGAGGCGGCAGGCTCGTCGTCATCGACGGCGGTTTCTGCCGGGCCTACCAGCCCACCACCGGCATTGCGGGGTATACCCTCATCTCCAACTCCGAGTGCCTGCGCATCGTCTCTCACAAGCCCTTTGACGGGAAGGAAAAGGCGATCCGAAAAAATAAGGATATCTCCTCCAGCTCCGTCATTTTTGAGCGCATGGATAAGCGCATCAAGATCTCGGAGACCGACATCGGCATCGAGCTACGCCGCCAGGCCGACGACCTGAAGGCCCTTCTCCACGCCTACAAGTCCGGCGCAGTGAAGGAGGACCATAAGAAGTAAGCTTTGTGCCGAGTTTGGGCCCATGATATTGGAAACAGCAGCTATAACCTCATTTTATTGCGTACCGCCTGTGTGCAGACTCTCTCTGCCTCATCAGCGAGTTTCCGTTCGTCGCAGTTTAGCAGCTGTCCGTTTTGGTACACAACGCTCCCGTTTATCATGGTCATGCTGACCGGCCCGATGACAGAAACACGGGCCAGCAGATTCTTGGGGTCATGCAGCGTTCCGGCAAGCTCCAATACATCGGTGTCGATCATAAACAGATCGGCGGCTTTGGAGACCTCCAAAGAGCCCAAATCTGTCCTGCCCAATGTCTGCGCGCCGTTTACAGTGGCAATTTTCAACATTTCATAAGGGGAAATACAGCCGCCGCGCCGCTTGCTGTGGTAGGCCTGCATCAAATAGGCCATTCTCATGGAGTCCAACAGGCTTGAGCTGTCATTGGTTGCAGAGCCATCGCATCCAAGGCTGACCCGAACGCCCTGCTGCGTCATCGCTTTGATATCAAGGATGGGAAAGCCGCCCAATACAGCGGGGGCAGGGCAATGAGAGACCCCGATGCCATAGCTTGCCAGCGTCGCGTACTCTGCAGGCTGTATGTCCCATCCGTGCGCAATCCATAAATCCGGGCCGGCAAAGCCGATGTCTTCGCACCACGCAAGCGAGCGCATGCCAAAGCGTTCCTGCATAATCGGGTCTTCGCCCTCGCCCAAATGGGTGTGCAGGCGTACATTGTGCTTGCGCGCAAGCTCTGCGGAAGCTTTGAAGGTCTCGGGATAGCTGTTCATGGGCTGGCATGGCGCCACTACAATTTGCCGCATAGAGAACGCCGCGGGGTCGTGATAGGCGTTGATCAGCCGCTCGCAATCCTCGATGAACACATCCGTGGTTTCCAGCATCCCCTCGGGGATGGTGCTGCCTTCGCTGCGGGGCAGCGTATTTCCGCCGCGTCCGGCGTGGTAGCGGATTCCCAGCAAGGCGGCGGCGTCCATCTGCCTGTCCACCAGCTTCTTGCCCGACTGCGACGTATAGCAATATTGGTGGTCAAAGGCACAGGTGCAGCCGTGCTTGATCAGGTCGGTCAGGGCGGTCAGGGTTGAATAGTAGATGACGTCCTCGTTAATGATCTGAAATACCCTGTAGATTTTGTCCAGCCATTCCGGGACGGTCATGTTCGGATAATCGATGGAGATCAAATTGCGTACAAACGTCTGAAAAAAATGGTGATGTGTGTTTACAAGTCCAGGGTAGACAAATTTGTTTCTGCCGTCAATAACCTCATCTATTTTGTGGCCTTGCGCCAAGTCTTTTCCGATCTGTATGATCTTCGGCCCGTCAATCAGCAGGTCCGTGTCGTAATAAACCCGATCTTCCGAATCGCAGGAGACAATGGCCCTGGCATTTTTAATTAGAATCATACAGACACCTCAAAATTATTTATGTTTTCCCGAAAGACGTCTTGGTTCCCCGGATTCAGACGTACTTCACGAATTGCCCTTATTGCATTATAACATTTGAATTGACAATCGCAATACAAAGAAAGCGCGTTGCAGATGCCCTGCAACGCGCTTTCTTTGTATTATATCTCGTTTAGGATATGGGATTTCATCTTCTGGAAGGTCTCGTCGGAGACGTCGTGCTCAATGCGGCAGGCGTCCTCCGCTGCGGCGGCGGGAGGCACGCCCAGGGAGATGAGCCATGTGGTAAGGAGCTGGTGCCGCTCATAGATGCGCCTGGCCACCTCCAGCCCGGAGGAGGTCAGGTCGATGAGTCCGTCCTTCTCCATGGTGATATAACCATTCTCCCGCAGCAGGCCCATGGCCCGGCTGACGCTGGGCTTGGAGAAATTCATATGCCGCGCCACGTCGATGCTGCGGACTGTACCGTGAGACTCCTTGAGGATGAGGATGCTCTCCAGATAGTCCTCCCCGGATTCCTGCATTTTCATATCAGCACCCCCTGACCGTTGATTTTTACATAGTGTATCACAAGCCGTGGGGAAATACAAGGGGTGCCATAGAGGCATGACTTATCATGTCCGCGGAGAGGGCGGGAGCTCTCACTCGTTCCCCTCGTCCGCGGTTGTCAGCGCGTCGTAGCGTTCCAGAAAGGAGTGCTCCACGCCCTTGGTCTTGTAGCCCACCATGGTATCGAGGCATACGGCGTGGATGCTGTTGAAGATGCTCTTCTCGATATTGGGGTTGTCCCGTTTCAGGTGGCGGATGAGGGACTTGACTTCCTGGCGCTTGGAGCCGCCGCCGCCGTTATCGCACATGGTGCAGTTCTCGGTGAAGCGGCAGGCGCATTGGATGAACTCTAAGTCGTTGTACCGTTTCCAGGCCAGGATGTTCTCCTCGTGGATACAGTACATGGGGCGGATGAGCTCCATGCCCTCGAAGTTTTTGCTGTGGAGCTTGGGCAGCATGGCCTGGAGCTGGGAGCCGTAGAACATGCCCAGGACGGTGGTTTCGATCACGTCGCTGAAGTGGTGCCCCAGAGCGATCTTATTGCAGCCCAGCTCCTTCGCCTTGCTGTACAGGTGGCCCCGGCGCATCCGGGCGCAGAGGTAGCAGGGGGACTGGTCGGTGCTGTTTGCCACCGCGAAGATGTCGGTTTCAAACACGGTGATGGGGATATTTAAAAGCCGGGCATTGCTCTCGATCTTCTGGCGGTTTAACTCGTTATAGCCGGGGTCCATCACAAGGTAGACGAGGTCGAAGGGCACGTCGCTGTGCTTATGGAGCTCCTGCATGAGCTTAGCCATGAGCATGGAGTCCTTCCCGCCCGAGATGCACACGGCGATCTTATCCCCGGCCTGGATGAGCTCGTACCGGCGCACGGCGTAGGTAAAGGGCTTCCACAGCTCCTTGCGGTATTTCTGGATGATGCTCCGCTCTACCAGCTGGTGGGGCGCTAACTCTCTGCTCATTTGGTCAACTCCCGATAACAGCGGTCAAAGGCCGCGAGAAATCCCTCCAGCTCCTCCGCCGTGGTGAGGTGGCTCAGGCTGACCCGCCAGGAGGAGAGGGCGTTTTTCCGGTCCCGGCTGACTGCAAAGACCGCCCGGGAGGGCAGCCCCTCCGCCGAGCAGGCCGACTTGACCGATACGCACACCCCCTCGGCGTCCAGTGAGCGCTGAAAGCGGGTGCCCTTGACGCCCTGCACGCTCAGGTTGAGGATATGGGGCACGGCGCTCTCCGGGCTGTTGATGCGCACCAGCGGGTAAGCGCTCAGGGCGGCGCGGAGGCGCGTGTTATGGTTTTTTACGACCGCCAGCCGCTCAGCTTGCTGGTTCACTGCCAGGGAGAGGGCGGCTTCGGCAGCGGCGGCCAGAGCCAGGGTAGGGGTGCCGCTGCGGTAGAGGGTGGCACCGGTGCCGCCATGGATCAGCGGCTCGATGGCGAGGCCGCGGCGCTTGAACAAAATGCCGCTGCCGTTGAGCCCGTAAAATTTGTGGGGGGCAAAGCTCATGGTGTCCACCCCGTCGAAGTGGAGGGCGGTCTTGCCCACGGCCTGGGTGGCGTCCACATGAAGGCGGCAATTGGGGTAGGCGGAGAGAAGCGCCGCGATCTCCCCGATGGGCTGGACTGTGCCCAGCTCGCTGTCCACCGCGGTGACGGCTACCAGCACCGTGTCGCTGCGCAGGAGGGCGCGCAGATGCTGAAGGTCCACTGTTCCGTCCTGGAGGATGTCCACCAGGTCGATCTCATAGCCCTGCTCCTGTAAGGCGGTGAGGCAGGCGCTCACAGAGGGGTGCTCCAGGGGGGTGGAGATGATGTGTTTCCCGGCGTGGCGCTGTGCCCGGGCGATACCCTTGACAGCCAGATTATTGGACTCGCTAGCCCCGGAGGTGTAGATGAGCTCGGCGGGGTTAACCCCCAGCAAAAAGGCGATGGAGTCGGTGAGGCGCGCTAGCTCCTCCGCCGCCGTGCGGCCCGCGGCGTGCTGGGCGTTGGGGTTGCCCATAAAGTTTCTTTCGGTCTGGCAGAAACGCTCCAGCACCAACAGATCCGCCGGGGTGTTAGCCGAATAGTCGAGATAGATCATGCTCTTCCTCCGAATTTCGCGAGGTCCTTGAGAACCTCCCCGGCCAGGATGAGGCCGGCCACCGAGGGGACAAATGCGTTGCTGCCCGGCACCTGGCGGCGCTGGGTGCACTTGCGGGCCGTGCCCGGCGGGCAGATGCAGTTGGTACGGCAGGAGATGGACATATCGTCAATGGGGGTCATGGCCTCCTCCTTGGAGTAGACCACCTTCAGCTTTTTGACGCCCCGTTTCTTCAGCTCCTTGCGCATGATCCGGGCCAGGGGGCACATGGAGGTCTTGTAGATGTCGGCCACCTCGAAGGCGGTGGGGTCCATCTTGTTGCCCGCCCCCATGCAGCTGATGATGGGGGTTCCGGAGCGCTCTGCCTGCATGACCAGCTCCAGCTTACCGGTGACGGTGTCGATGGCGTCCACCACATAGTCGTACTGGGTGAAGTCAAACTGCGATGCCGTATCCGGCATATAGAAGGTCTTATAGGTGGTCACTACCGCGTTGGGGTTGATGTCCAGGACCCGCTCACGGGCCACGTCTACCTTGTACTGCCCCACGGTCTTGCGGGTGGCGAAGAGCTGGCGGTTGAGGTTGGTGAGGCAGACCTTGTCGTCGTCGATGAGGTCGAGGGTCCCCACGCCGCTGCGGGCCAGGGCCTCCACCGTGTACCCGCCCACGCCGCCGATGCCGAAGACTGCCACCCGGGCCTTGGAGAGAGCGTCCATGCCGTCGCGCCCAAAGAGTAATTGTGTCCTTGAAAACTGATTTAACATCCCTATGTCTGCCTCGCTTACTTGATGGTTTCCAAAATGGTGCCGCCGCCCACGATGACGTCTTCGTCGTAGAGGACCACGGCCTGACCCGGGGTGACGGCCCGCTGGGGTTCGTCAAACTCCAGGCGGACGGTCCCATCCGGTCCGGGAGTGGCGGTGGCCCACTGCTCGGTCTGGCGGTAACGGGTCTTGGCCTTTACCCGCAGGGGGGCGGTGAGGGTCTCAACGGAGATCCAATTCATGTCCCCGGCCAGCAGGGTGCGGGTGTAGAGGGAGCTGTCCGGCCCCACGGTGACGGTGTTGTCCTCCATGCTCTTGCCGCAGACGTAAACGGGAGACCCCATGGCGAGGTCGAGGCCCTTGCGCTGGCCCAGAGTGTACCTTATGGCTCCCCGATGCCTGCCCACCACCTTGCCGGTCTCGTCCAGAAAATCGCCGGGAGGGTAGGCCTTGCCGGTGTACTGCTCCATAAAAGTGGCATAGTCGCCGTCAGGGACAAAACAGATGTCCTGACTGTCGTGCTTGTGGGCGTTGACGAAGCCCAGCTCCTCCGCCAGGGCCCGCACCTGGGTTTTTGCGTACGCGCCCAGGGGGAAGAGGGTGTGGGCAAGCTGGTCCTGGGTGAGGACGTAGAGGACGTAGCTCTGATCCTTGCTGGCGTCCACCGCTTTTTTGAGGAGCCAGCGGCCCCGAGCCTCGTCATACTCGATGCGGGCGTAGTGCCCTGTGGCTACATGGGAGAGACCCTTGTCGCGGGCGGTCTGGAGAAGCTTGTCGAACTTCATATAGCGGTTGCAGTCAATGCAGGGGTTGGGGGTGGCTCCGGCCTCGTAGGTGAGGATAAATTTTCCGATGATCTGCTCGTTGAAGTCGTCGGTAAAGTTGACGACCTCATGGGGCATATCGAGCTGGAAGGCAACGTCGGCCGCGTCGTCCACATCCCGCTGGGAGCAGCAGGTGTGAAACTGGCACAGGCCGATGTCCTCGTTGCGGTAGAGGCGCATGGTGGCCCCCTCGCAGCGATAGCCCCGCTGCAGCGTCAGATAAGCGGCGACGGCGCTGTCCACGCCGCCGCTCATGGCGATGAGGGCGGTCATATTCTCCGGCATTTTAAAATCACACCTTTTGTAAAGAGGATGATGAAAGCGTGGACCGTTTTCATAGAGGAATAGTAGATTATCGGTTCATACTAACACGCGGCGCTCCGCCTGTCAACCTGCCGGGGCGGGCGAAATTTTCGTTCGCGCGGTGGGCGGTGGCGGCGGTTTTTTTCCTTTTTTGACAATCTGCACGAAACCGACATTTTTCTTATTGCTCTTCTTGTGGATTCAGGATAAAATGAGAGCAACAGAAGTGGAGGGAACGGATTGAGCTTGTATCACATCATGGTGGTGGACGACGAGGCCGAGGTACGCCAGGGCATTGCCCGAAAGATTGACTGGGCGGCCCTGGGCTTTGAGATCGTGGCCGACGCGGAAAACGGCCTGGACGCGCTGGAGAAGGCGGAGAACCTTGATCTGGACGTGGTGCTGACCGATATCAAGATGCCCTTTATGGACGGGCTGCAGTTCGGCGCAGAGCTTGCCCGGAGAAAGCCCGCCGTGAAACTCATCGTCTTCTCCGGATTCGATGAGTTTGAGTTTGCCAAGGAGGCCATCAAGCTCAACGTGGTGGAGTATGTCCTCAAGCCGGTGAACGCCGAGGAGCTGTCCGGCATCCTGCGGAGAGTGAAGGCGACCCTGGATCAGGACCTCGCCCAGCGGCGCAACATCGACCAGCTCACCCAGGTCTACCATCGCAGCCTGCCCCTCATGAGGGAAAAGTTTCTCCACGACCTGCTCCGAGCTCCCATGGGTACGGCGGAAATCTACCGCCAGAGCGAGGCGCACGCCCTCGCCATCCGGGAGGGGAGATATAAGATCGTGGCGGTATGCAACGTGGACGTGAAAACGGACAGGCCCCCGGCCATTGCCGCCGAGCTCATCTCCGTCTCGGTACGGCAGATGCTGGACGACGCGCTGCGGGGCCGATGCCGCCGGGAAATTTTCTTGAGCGTCACCTCGGTCATCGTCGCCACCTCCTGGGACGCCGACCCGGTGGAGGAGCTGATGAGCCTGCTGGGAGAGGTGTGCGACGAGTGCTCGCGCATCTTCAACGTGGCGGTGACGGCAGGGATCGGGCGGCCCAGGGAGCGGCTGGAGGACCTGTACCTCTCCTATGCCGAGGCACGGGCCGCCGTGGAGTATAAGGTGCTGACGGGGACCGGGAAGTCCATCTATATCCAGGACATGGAGCGCACCGACGCCGGGCGTACCGCGCCCGACTCTCTCCGGGTGCAAAAGCTCCTCTCGGCCATCAAGTTCGGTACCCGGGAGCAGATCGCGCTTCAGGCGGACCAGCTTTTGGAGGAGGGGGGCGAGGACTGGAGCACTCAGGCCCGGCTGATGGCGGGGCTGGGTACCCTGGTTCCCCTTATTCAGCGGTATGGTCTGAGCGAGGAAACCATCCTGGGGAGCCAAGAGGAGAGGCTCGCCCTGCTGACGGGGGATATGTCGGAGGAGAAGGCGCGAAGCTGGCTGCTGGAGGTATGTATGCGCATGAGCGGGCGGCTGAGCCAGGAGCGGCTGTCTACCGCCAAGCGGCTGGTGGAGGAGGCCCGTGACTATATCCAGGGCCGCTATGCCGATTCGGCTCTCTCGGTAGAGGCCCTTTGCCAGCGGCTCCACATCAGCCAGTCTTATTTCTCCACCATCTTCAAGCAGGAGACAGGCATGAGCTGCGTGCAGTACCTCACCGACGTGCGTATGGAGAAGGCGTCCGAGCTGCTGCGCACCACCGACGACAAGACCTACGTCGTGGCCGAAAAAGTGGGCTACGATGAACCTAACTACTTCAGTTATGTTTTCAAGAGGAAATTCGGGGTCTCCCCGTCGCAATATCGCAAGTAGCTCGCTTTTTGGGACCCCACTATGTGGGGCGGCGCGTAAAGCGCCGTGCAAGCGTTTTGGGCCCATAGGGCCAAAACCTTGATGCCGGGGCGATTTACTCGCCCCGCGCAGAGGGAAAGAACGGGGCCCCCGCGAAAGGCACTGCCTTTCGTGGGGCGGGCTGCGATGAACCTAACTATTTCAGTTATGTTTTCAAGAGGAAATTCGGGGTTTCCCCGTCGCAGTATCGCAAATAGATTTGGAGAGGAGGGAGCAGTATGCTGAGGAGGTCCATTGCCTGGCTCAACCGGCGGTTTTCCAGGGGCAGCATCCGCAGCACCATGTTCGCCTCCTTCACCATCAGCGCTATCGTGGCTATTATCCTCACCGGCGCTACCCTCTACGTCCGGTTTTCCGTCCAGCTTGACGCCATCATCAGCGAAGAGAACGAGATGCTGGTGGACCAGGTGAGCCAGTCCCTGTCCACCTACCTCCGGGACATGATCCGCCTCTCTGACTCCATCAGCTATAACGTGGTCAAGAATACCGACATCCGGGAGACAACCCTCCTGTCCGAGCGGATGCGCCTTTTGTATAATACCTACAGCGACTATGTGGAGAACATAGCCCTCTTCACCAACGACGGTCGCCTTCTTGCCACCGCGCCCCCGGCGCGGGTGCAGGAGGGGACGCTGGCGGTGGGGTTCGACTGGTTCACCCGGGCCTTGGGCCGCACGGAGAACATCCACTTTGGCGGCCCTACGGTAGAGAACTTCTTCGCCGACGTTGGGTACGACTACAAGTGGGTGATTCCCCTCTCCTGTGCGGTTGAGCTGACTGAGGGGAAGGACACCCAGATGGGCGTTCTCCTCATCGACCTGAAGTATCAGGCGCTGTCCGACATCTTCAGCAACGTCCAGCTCTCGGGCAGCGGGTACGCTTACCTCATCGACAGTACGGGGCAGATTCTCTATCACCCCTATCGCCAGCGTATTGCCACCGGAATGGTCACTGAAACGAATCTCCAGGCATCGGGCCGCTCCGATGGGGTGTACACTGAGGAGAAGGACGGGCAGTCCCGCTCGGTGATCATCCGGGGCGTGGGGTACACCGGCTGGAAGGTAGTGGGCGTGGTGGGCAAGCCCAGGATCTCCCTGGGTGGCAGCCAGGACATTTTGTTCATCGTGGTCATCTTCTGTGCCTTCTTTGAGCTGCTGATTTTGATCAACTTCAATTTGGCGAGGAAAATCACCGACCCCATCCACCTGCTGGAGGAGTCGGTAGCCGGGCTGGAGCAGAGCATGGAGGGGACCATCTACGTGGGAGGTACGGCGGAGACCCGGGCCCTGGGCCTGGCCGTACGAAAGATGGTGGCCCAGATGCGCAAGCTGACCGACGACATCGTCCGTGAGCACGAGCAGAAGCAGAAGAGCGAATTGAATGCCCTCCAGGCACAGATCAACCCCCACTTCCTTTATAACACACTGGACACCATCGTCTGGATGATAGAGAACGACAGGCAGGAGGACGCGGCGAGGGCAGTCACCGCCCTGGCCCGCTTCTTCCGCATCAGCCTCTCCAAGGGGCGCAACATCATCCCTGTGCGGGACGAGCTGGAGCACGTACGCAACTACCTTCTGATCCAGGAGATGCGCTATAAGAATAAATTCCGCTATGAGCTGGATTGCGGAGAGGCGGTGGGGAGCCTGGCTACCATCAAACTGGTGGTCCAGCCCATCGTGGAAAATGCCATCTACCACTCCATGGACTTCATGGACGGTGGGGACGGGCTCATCCTCATCACGGCCGAGGCGGAGGATGGGGTGCTGCGCATCTCTGTGGAGGATAACGGCCTGGGCATGACCCCCGACGTGGTGCGGCGGCTGCTCAGCGGCCCGCCCAAGGACGAGTCAAAGTCCCCCAGCCGGGGCTCGGGCATCGGACTGAAGAACGTGCAGGACCGTATCCGGCTCTATTTTGGGCCCCAGTACGGCGTTACCATCCAGAGCGAGCCGGACGTGGGAACCCGGATCACCTTGACCATGCCTGCCGTGCCCTACGGGGAAATGGAGGAATCATGATGAAGAAAGGGGAACGGGGACTCTTTTTCGCGGTGCTCCTGGTGCTGCTCGTCGCGCTGGTCCTGCTGGTGGTGCAGAAGGCGCAGGGAGAGGACGCACCCAAAATCTACCGCGTGTCGATCCTGCTGGACGGTACCGACAGCGATGGCTGGAAGAATTTCCGCGCGGGGCTGAACCAGGCGGCCCTGGAGCGGAACGTGGACCTGCGCTTCGTTACCCGTTATGATGGGGAGGCCGACCAGACCGACGTGCTCCGCCAGGAGTGGGAGGGGGAGGCTGAGGGAGTCATTATTGTCCCCGTCGACACGGAAAAGCTGGCCGAGACCCTGCGGGAGGCACCCCCGGGACTTGCCGTGTGCGTGGTGGGGCCCGCCCTCTCTGCCGGGCGGGTGGACAGCTATGTGTCCCCCGATTATGAGAAGATGGGGCGCCGCCTGGCTGACGCGGCGGCGGAGACGGGAGAGACGTGTACCCTCTTTATCAGCACACAGCCCGGCCCGGCGGCCAGCCTGATCGCCTCGGGGCTGGAGGCGGGCCTGCGGGAGAAGGGCATCTCCTTTACGTGGGAGACGGTGGGGGAGAACGGGATAACCGGCCTGCCCAAGGAAGGGACGCTGGTCGCGGTGGAGAGCGCCGTGGCTGAGGCACTGTGCGCCACCCCCGGCAGCGAGGGCCGGGTCTGCGGCGTGGGGGCCTCCGACGTGCTCCTACGGAGCCTGGAGGAGGGCGCCGCCGCCGCCCTGGTGGTGCAGAGCGACTTTGACGCAGGCTATCTCTCCCTCTCGCGGGTGGTGTCCCGCCTCTCCCAGGAGAAGGCGGGCAACGCGGAGCTGGAGAGCTACACCGCCACGAGGGAGAATATGTTTGAGTACCCCATGAGTGATATTCTATTCAGTACCTACTGAGAGGAGGTGGCGGATATGCGCGCGCGCCGTTTTCTTGCCCTGACGATGGCCGCCCTGCTGGCCCTGCCCGCGGGCTGCGGGAAGGGGGAACCAAGCGAGGAGCCCATCCGTATCGGTGTCTCCATCTACAAGGGGGACGACACCTATATTGCAAACATGACCACCTCCCTCCAGGAGAGCGTGGACGCATACTGCCGGGAGACGGGGGCGAAGATCTATGTCACCATATCCGATGCCCAGGAGAGCCAAGCCACCCAGAACGACCAGATCGACCGGTTTATATCCCTCAATTACGACGTCCTCTGTGTCAACCTGGTAGACCGCACCGACGCGGGGCGGGTGGTGGACAAGGCCCGGGCCGCCGATGTACCCCTCATTTTCTTCAACCGGGAGCCGGTGCTGGAGGACCTGACCTCCTGGAGCAAGGTGTACTACGTGGGGTCCGATACCCGGGAGTCAGCGGAGCTGCAGGCCGGTATCGTGCTGGACCTGTGGGAGAACAACCGCGCCTCACTGGACTTGAATGGCGACGGGATTTTGCAGTATATCATGCTGGAGGGGGAGACCCGGCACCAGGACACCATCATCCGCACCGAGGTGCCCATCCAGACTCTTAAGGACGCGGGTGTCCCCCTAGAGCGGGTGGACGGGGGCCAGGCCAACTGGATCCGCAGCCAGGCCGCCGCCCTCACAGAGAGCTACTTCAACGCCCATGGAGACGCCATTGAGATGATCTTCTGCAACAACGACGACATGGCCCTGGGTGCTGCCGACGCGGTGGGGCGGCTGGGGCTCGACTTCCACAATATCGTGGGCATCGACGGCACGCCGCAGGGCATCGCCGCGGTGGACGACGGGAAACTGCTGGGCACCGTGGTCATGGACGGCCCGACCCATGGGGAGACCATCTTCCGCATGGCTCTGGCCCTGGCCACCGGGGAGGATGTGTCGAAGGCTGCCGACATCGGAGAGGACCGCTCGGTGCGCATCCCCATGTACGTCTACACCGGGAACGGATCGTAGGGGTATTGGCGAAAATGCACAACAGATTTTTCAAAGTGAAGAGATATTTTATATAAGTCAGTAGGATTTTCTATGGTTTTTTCTTCAAACTCCAGATAAGATAAAGGACAGACAGGGCTTAACGGCCCTGAAAAGAATAAGGAGGAATCTTTGAAATGAAGAAACTGACTGCCTTGCTGCTCTCTGCTGTCCTGGTACTCGGTCTGGCCGCCTGCGGCGGCACCCCGGCCGCGTCCCCCTCCGGTTCCACCGCTCCGTCGCCCACCGCGTCCGCCACCACCCCCGTCGCCTCCGCCGGCGAACTTAACGTGGCCGTGTTCTACTACAGCTACTCCGACGTGTACATCTCCAGCGTCCGCTCCAACATGGACGCCGCCCTCACCAAGCTGGGTGTCAAATACAACAACTATGACGGCAACAGCAGCCAGCCCACCCAGACAGATCAGATCAACACCGCCATCACCAACGGCGCCAACTTCCTGATCGTCAACATCGTGGAGACCTCTTCCCCCGATGCCGCGCAGGGCGCCGTGGACGCCGCCAAGAAGGCCGATATTCCCATCGTGTTCTTCAACCGCGAGGTCGATGACTCTGTGGTCAACAGCTATGATAAGTGCGCTTTCGTCGGCACCAACGCCCCCGAGGCCGGCCACATGCAGGGCAAGCTGGTTGGTGAATATCTCCTCGCCAACTATGACGCACTGGACCTGAACGGCGACGGCGTGATCTCCTATGTTATGTTCAAGGGCCAGGAAGGCAATGCTGAGGCCGAGGCCCGTACCCAGTTCGGCGTTGAGGACGCCAACACGGTTCTGACCGCCGCCGGCAAGCCCGCTCTCGCCTACTATGACGCCGCCGCCAGCACCAAGTACCTGGTTGACCAGGGCGGCAACTGGTCCGCTCAGGCTGCCACCGACTACATGAACACCATCCTGGCCGAGTACAGCGAGGCCAACAAGAATATGATCGAGGTCATCATCTGCAACAACGACAACATGGCCGAGGGCGCCGTCTCCGCGCTCCAGTCCGCCGGCTACAACAAGGGCGACGGCGGCAAGACCATCCCCGTGTTCGGCGTGGACGCCACCGACTCTGCCAAGGCTCTGATCGACGCCGGCCAGATGACCGGTACCATCAAGCAGGACGCCGTCGGCATGGCCGACACCATCACCGCCCTGGTCTCCAACATCAAGAGCGGCGCCGCCCTGATGGACAACACCAGCTCCTACAACGTGGACACCAGCGTGGCTAAGATCCGCGTGCCCTACGGCGTATACGACGCGCAGAATAAGTAAGGGTCCGCTCCAAGTCTGAATAGTTTTTGGCCGAGCGGGGCTGCCAGCATCGGCAGCCCCGCTCGTTCCAACACGTTTCCCCCGCGGAGCCCCTGCTTCAGCCGCGCCAAAAACCGCGCGGCGCGGCTGAAACAGCGGCTTCGCAGAGAAGGCGGCGTCGAGCCGCCAAGAGAGGAGGATGCAAATGGAAGGAACCGCACTGCTGGAGATGCGCGGCATCTCCAAGGAGTTCCCCGGCGTGAAAGCGCTGGACAACGTGTCCCTCGCCGTCCGCCCCGGCACGGTCCATGCCCTGATGGGGGAGAATGGCGCGGGCAAGTCCACGCTGATGAAGTGCCTCTTCGGCATCTACAGCAAAGACAGCGGCACCATAATCTTAGATGGCAGGGAGGTCAACTTCAGAAGCTCCAAGGAGGCGCTGGAAAACGGCGTGGCTATGGTGCACCAGGAGTTGAACCAGGCCCTCACCCGCAGCGTGCAGGACAACCTCTGGCTGGGACGCTACCCCACCACGGCGAAGCTGATGGTCAACGAGGGGACCATGCGCAAGCGGACGAAGGAGATCTTTGAGGAGCTGGGCGTGGAGGTAAACCCCAAGGCCATCATGTCCACTCTGCCGGTCTCCCAGCGCCAGATGGTGGAGATCGCCAAGGCCGTGTCCTACAATTCGAAGGTCATCGTCTTCGATGAGCCCACCTCCTCCCTCACCGAGGTGGAGGTTGAGCACCTGTTCCGCATTATCAATATGCTGCGTGACCGGGGCTGCGGCATCATTTACATCTCTCACAAGATGGAGGAGATCCTCCGCATCAGCGATGAGGTGACCATCATGCGCGACGGCACATGGGTGGCCACCAAGCCCGCCAAGGGTCTCACCATGGAGGAGATCATCAAGCTCATGGTGGGCCGAGAGCTCACCAACCGGTTCCCGCCCAAGGAGAACGTCCCCGGTGAAATGATTTTGGAGGTGGAGCATCTCTCGGGCAAGTACACCCGCCTGAAGGATGCCAGCTTTCAGCTTCGGGCCGGGGAGATTCTGGGCATCGCGGGACTAGACGGCTCGGGCCGCACCGAGGTACTGGAGAACCTCTTCGGCGCCATGACCAAGGGGAGCGGTGACATTACGCTCCACGGCAGACGCATCAGGAACCACACCCCCCGGGAGTCCATTAGAAACGGCTTTGCCCTCCTCACCGAGGAGCGGCGTGCAACCGGTATTTTCGGTATCCGGGACATCCGGGAGAATACCGTCGTCTCCAACCTGCATAGCTACCTGATGGGCGGTTTCTTCCTGAGCGACAAGCGGATGAAGGAGGATACCGACTGGTCCATCCAGGCCATGAGCATCAAGACTCCCAGCCAGAAGACCCAGATCCGCTCCCTCTCCGGCGGCAACCAGCAGAAGGTCATCATCGGCCGGTGGCTCCTCACCAAGCCGGAAATTCTGCTGCTGGACGAACCCACCCGCGGCATCGACGTGGGCGCGAAGTACGAGATTTACCAGCTTATCATTAACCTCGCCAAGGAGGGCAAGGGCGTCATCATGGTCTCCTCCGAGATGCCCGAGCTACTGGGCGTGTGCGACCGGATCATCGTAATGTCCGGCGGCCTGGTGGCCGGCGAGGTGGACGCCAAAAAGACCAGCCAGGAAGAGATCCTCACGCTGGCTGCCAAGTATGTATAAGGGAGGAGAACACCATGAGTAAAGAATCCAAGGAGCTGCAGGCTACGGCCCGCACCCTCAATGGCAAGCAAGTTGGCAGCCTTCTGATGGACAACGCGCTCTACATCGTGATGCTGGTGGTTATCATCTATATTGCCATCGCCAACCCCAACTTCATCAAGGCCGGCTCCATTGTCAACATCATCTCTCAGACCTGCGCTTACCTGCCCGCCGCCCTGGGCGTGGCCGGGTGCATCGTTCTTACAGGCACCGACCTATCGGCGGGCCGTATCGTGGGCGTAACCGCCTGCGTGGGCGCGTCCCTTCTCCAGGCGGTGGGCTCGGCCAACAAGATGTGGCCCCAGATCGGCACGCTGCCCGTGCTGGCGGTGCTGGCCATCGTCATGGTTGTGGGCGCTCTGATCGGCTCCTTCAACGGTTTCTTTGTGGCCAAGTTTAAGCTCCACCCCTTTATCGTCACTCTGGCCACCCAGCTTGTACTGTATACCTTCCTGCTTCTGTATGTGCAGGCGGGCAACAACAATGGCATGGCGATCTCCAGCCTTGACGCTTCCTATAAAAATTTTATCACCGGCTCCGTCCTGTCTATTGGAGGCACGCCGATCCCCAACTATGTGTGGATATCCCTCATTCTGGTGGGGGTGATGTGGTTCATCTGGAACAAGACCACCTTCGGCAAAAACATGTTTGCCCTGGGCTCCAATGAGGAGGCCGCCAAGGTCTCCGGAGTCAACGTGATGCTTACCACCATTCTGGTCTTCGCCCTGGCAGGTGCCATGTACGGCGTCACCGGTTTTATTGAGGGCGCCCGTATCGGCTCCAACACCGCCAACACCGGCCTCAACTACGAGCTGGACGCCATCGCTGCCTGCGTCATCGGCGGCGTCAGCTTTGTCGGCGGCATCGGTAAGATCCGGGGCGTGGTCATCGGCGTGTTTATGCTGCGCATTATCTTTATCGGCCTGAATATGATGCACATTGACCAGAACCTCTTCTACGTGGTCAAGGGCGCCATCATCCTCTTCGCCTGTGCGCTGGACATGCGCAAATATCTCACCAAAAAGTAAAAAAGAGAAGCCATAAAAGCAGTGGCCGTCCGAAAGGACGGCCACTGCTTTTTGTTCAAATTATTGAATGAAAAGAGGAGGCGGCTTTATGGCTACAGCATATGGTAATGCGGAATGATGTCCTGATAGGTGCCGTCCTTCATGAGAAAGCCTTTGGGGATGGTGCCAAGACGGACGAAACCCAGCTTCTCGTACAGGCGGAGGGCCGGGGCGTTGGAGGCCACCACGGCATTGAACTGCAGAATTTGAAAGCCCAGTATTTTCGCCTGGGCGAGGCAGTTGGTGACCAGGGCCTCGCCGATATGTTTTCCCCGCTGCCCCCGCTTTACGGCATAGCTTGCGTTGGAGATATGCCCGCACCGGCCCACGTTGTTAGGGTGCAGGATGTAAAGCCCCACCACCAGGCCCGTCTCCTCCTCGATGGCCGCCCCGGTGAAGGACTGCTCTTCGAAAAAGGTCCGCCCGCTCACCTCGTCCAGCAGCTCCAGCTGGGGGAAGGCTACGCCGTCCTCCACTACCTGGTTCCAGATCTCCACCATCGCGGGGAGGTCCTCGTCGGTATACGCTCTGACTGCAATGCTCATTTCCTGTTGCCTGCCTGTCGTTTCAGAATTTTAAAACTGGAAGCACACGGGGAGCCGTCACTGCTGGATGCTGCGCAGAATCCTTGTGATGAGATGGACCCGACGGAAGGGGGTCATAAGGTAGAGCCCGTCGGTATAGGGGGCGATCTCCCGGGCCACCCGGGTGGAGATTTGGACGGCCAGGTCCTCGCCCTCCTCCCGGCTCTTGCCCTCGTATAGGGCGATGATCTCGTCGCTGACACGTATGCCGGAGACCTCGTTGTTGAGGAAGAGTGCGTTTTTATAACTGACCACGGGGAAGACGCCGCCCAGAATCTTGCCCTTTAAAGCGGCGCGGGCCCGTTTCAGGTTCTCCAGTGCCTCGGGGGAGAGGACAGGCTGGGTGAGGAAACCGGAGACGCCGCATTCCTCTTTCTCCCGGGCCAGACGGAGCTGTACGTCGAAGTTGCGGGCATTCAGGTTCAGCGCACCGAAGATGCGGAAGGGGGTGTTGAGGGTGCCCTCATTCAAGCTGCTGGTGTACCGGGCCAGCTTGCGGGAGTTGAAGTTGAAGACGCTCTTTACCTCGTCCCGGTCGGTGGAGGGGATGGGGTCGCCGGTGACCAGGAGGACGTTGTGCACCCCCTCCATAGAGAGGCCCAAAAGTAGCGCCTTGGTGGCGTTTAAGTTCCGGTCCCGGCAGGTCAGGTGGGGCAGGGGCTCTACCCCCAGCTCACGCCTTACCTTGCAGGCTAAGATGCTGCTGTCCGCCCGGGGCCGGCCCACGGGGCAGTCGGCAATGGTCACCGCGTCCACCCCGGCGTCCCGCAGGATGCGCACCCCCTCGAGGAAGGGGGCGATGTCGTCGTCCACGGGAGGGTCCAGCTCCACAGCCACCACACGCTTCCCGCTGTCCAGCTTGTCCCAGAGCGGGCTTTTGGGGGCCGCGCGGTGGGGATGGGGCTGGCCGGGGAGCGTACCGGGCCGCCGGATAGAGGACCGGGCCAGAGTGGCGGTCATCCGGGCGATGTGCTCCGGCGTGGTGCCGCAGCAGCCGCCCACGATGGCGGCTCCCGCCTGGACAAGCTGCTCCAGCCGCTGGGCAAAGTAGTCTGGCGTGCCCTGGTAGACCGTCCTGCGCCCCAGCACGGTGGGGTAGCCCGCGTTGGGCATGGCCGAGAGGAACGTGCCTCCAAGGTCAAGGCCCTCAAGCTGCCGCAGCATGTGGGAGGGGCCGGAGACGCAGTTGTAGCCTACGGCGTCTACCTCCGGGAGCGCGGCGATACGCCGGAGGAGCTCCCTCCCCACCCGGCCCTCACGGGTCACGCCGTCAGACCCCACGGCGAAGGAGACGATGAGGAAGGCCTCCGGGCAGCGGCTTTTCAGGTGCCGGGCCAGCTCGGGTATCCCCTCATCCGACGGAAGAGTCTCGACCAGGAAGTGGGTCAGCCCCTGCGCGAGGAAGAGGTCGGCCTGGCGGAGGTAGAGCTCAGCGGGGCCCTGATCTTGGCTTTGAGGAGCGGGGCCCAGGTCCGCGAAGACGGCGGCACCGTAGGGCTCTGCCGCCTCCCGTGCAAGGCGTGCCCCCGCCTCGATAAGCCCCCGGGCCAGGGCGTCGTTCCCCTGGGCCAGGTCTACCCCTACGGAGAAGGTGTTGGTCTTGACGGCCTGGCAGCCCGCGTCTAAGTAGGCCCGGTGGATAGATAAAATCTCCTCCGGGTGGTCCAGATTGGCACTCTCGCACCGCTCGCCGGCCCGGCCGGGCAGGGCGGCGAAGCAGGTGCCCATCGCCCCGTCGAAGAGGAGGGGCCGCCCCTGGGCCAGATGACTTCTGATATCCATTGATTATCCCAATACCTTCCTGGCAATCTCCACCGACTGGCGGGCGTCTTTCGCGTAGTGGTCCGCCCCCATGTGCTCGGCGTACTCCGGCGTTACCACCGCGCCGCCCACAAAGGTCACCGGCGGTTCCGGCAGGGCGCGGAGGAGGCGCAGGGTCTCCTCCATGGCCGGGAGGGTGGTGGTCATCAGGGCGGAGAGACCCACCAGGCGGAGACCGTTTTCCCGCACGGTGTCTGCCACCTTCTCGGGGGGCACATCCCGGCCCAGATCGATGACGTCGTAGCCATAGTTTTCCAAAATCGTCTTTACAATGTTCTTACCGATGTCGTGGATGTCGCCCCGAACGGTGGCGACCGCCAGCTTTCCACGTTTCACCGGGGAGCCGCCCTTTCGGGCGACGGAGGCGCGAACCACCTCGAAGACCGCTTGCGCGGCCTGGGCTGCGCCGAGGAGCTGGGGGAGAAAGACCTTTCCCTGCTCGTACCCCTCGCCCACCCGGTCCAGGGCGGGGATCAGGCGGCCCTCCACCAGGGTCAGTTCGTCCTCAGTCTCCAGGGCCTTGACCGCCAGGGCTCCTGCGTCGGCGCGCAGGCCCCGGAGAATGGCCTCGTCCAAGGTCAGCTCTGTGCTCTGAGCGGCGGGAGTGCTCTGGGTCTCGCCGGTAAAACGGTCTACGTAGGCGCGGCACTCCGCGTCCTCGCCGGAGAGGACGCGGAAGGCGGCGACCGCGTCCATCATCTCCTTCTGGTTGGGGTTGATGATAGGCAGGGTCAGCCCCGCGCCCAGAGCCTGAATCAAAAAGTTTTGGGTGATAAGGGGGCGGTTAGGCAGACCGAAGGAGATGTTGGACACCCCCAGCACGGTCTGGAGGCCTAAGTCCTCCCGCACGGCGCACACGGCCTTTAAAGTCTCAACGGCCTGGGACTGCTGGGCCGAGACCGTAAGGGTCAGGCAGTCGATCCACACGTCCTCCTTGGGGATGCCGTGGGCCAGGGCGGCGTTCAGGATGCGCCGGGCAACGGCCACCCGCCCTTCCGCCGTCTCGGGGATGCCGACCTCGTCCAGGGCGAGGCCCACCACGGCTGCGCCGTACTTTTTCACGATGGGCAGGATCCGCGAGAGCACCTGGGGGTCGCCGTTCACCGAGTTTACGGCGGCCTTGCCGTTGTAGACCCGCAGCCCGGCCGCCAGCGCGTCGGGATTGGAGGAGTCGAGCTGCAAGGGCGCTACGACGGCGCTCTGGAGGAGTTTGACCACCTTGGGCAGCATGGCTGCCTCATCCACGCCGGGATAGCCTACGTTCACGTCCAGGATGTCGGCCCCCGCGTCCACTTGCTGGATGGCTACGTCCAGGATATAGTCGAGGTCGTTTTCCAGCAGGGCCTGCTGGAACCGTTTTTTGCCGGTGGGATTGATGCGCTCGCCGATGACCCGTACCCCGCCGAGCCGCAGGGGGACGGTGGGCGTGCAGACAAAGGCGGCGGCGTCGCGCCGCCGGGAGGCGGAGGCCTTTCCCTCCAGGGCGGAGCGCAGAAGGCGGATGTACTCCGGCGAGGTGCCGCAGCAGCCGCCAAAAATGGTCACGCCCAGCTCCAGGCAGGGGGCAAGGGCGGCGACAAAGTCCTCGGGGCCCATGTGGTAGTGCCCGCTCACCGGGTCGGGGAGGCCCGCGTTGGGCTTGGCGATGACGGGCAGGCGGGTGTTCTCGCACAGCTCCTTCAGGAGGGGGTGGAGGAGGTCTGGGCCCAGAGAGCAGTTCAGGCCGATGGCGTCCGCTCCCAGGCCCTCCAGGGTCCGGGCCATGGAGGAGATGGTGCAGCCGGTGAAGGTGCGGCCGTTCTCGTCAAAGGACATGGTGACAAAGACGGGCAGGTCGGTATTCTCCTTCACGGCCAGAAGGGCGGCCTTGGTCTCGTAGAGGTCGGTCATGGTCTCAATAGCCACCAGGTCGGCCCCCGCCTTGGCCCCGGCCACCGCCATCTCCCGGAAGAGGTCGTAGGCGTCCTCAAAGCTGAGGCTGCCCATGGGCTCCAGCAATTCTCCCAGAGGGCCCATGTCCATGCCCACCCGGACGCCGGTGCCGGCGACGGCCTTTTTCGCCAGGGCTACCCCCGCGCCGATGACCTCCTCCACGCTATAGCCGGAGGAGGCCAGCTTCAGCCGGTTTGCGCCGAAGGTGTTGGCGTACACCACCTGGCTGCCCGCCTCCACATAGGAGCGGTAGACCGAGGTGATGAGGTCCGGGTCGGTCAGGTTCAGCAGCTCGGGCTGGCCGCCGGGGGGCAGACCCTTCTGCTGGAGAACGGTGCCGAAGGCCCCGTCTAAAATAACGATGCTGTCTTTCCAGAATTCAGCGTGCACAGCTCTTTCCTCCCTTGCGCAGGGCGCAGGTCTCTCGCATGGAGCAGTAGGCGCAGCCCCGGATGCGAGCTTGTTGGGGTTCGTCCGACAGGCCGATGACGGCGGTCACCGTCTTGACCGGGTTTAGAAGAAGACTTTCCGTGACCGTGACGCCCAGCCGGCGGGGCGCGTCCAGCGCGGTGCAGAGGCCCGGCTGGAGGGACAGGGGCAGGTCCCCGTAGCCGGGACTGAACCGATCCGTGAGGTACCGCCCCGGCAGACGGGCGGAGATTTCCCGCTCCGCCTCGTCGCATCCCGCCTCCACCCAGGCGCTGCCGCAGGCGTCCAGGATCACGGCCTTTGCCATATCCCTGGCCTGCTCGGTCCGCAAAAGAGCGTCAAAGGCGCTTCCCAGGGTACAGGCCAGCAGCGCGGCCTGGTCGCAGGTGGCCAGCATCTTCCGCGCGGAGCGGCCCGTCAGGGCTACCCCCGCGCCGGTGAGGACAATTTGGCCCTCCTCGTGGACCAGGGGGAAGACCCGGTAAAGGAACCGGGGCCGCAGGGCGGCGGTGAGGCGGCTTGCCACGGTGCAGGCCTCCCGGCGCAAATCTTCCGGGATGGGCGGCTGTACGCCCAGATAGCGCAGGGCCTCTTCCATATTCAACTCCACAGGGCCACCCCCCTCCTCTGACTCGGCGTGATTTTATCAGGTTTCTTACTACTATACCGTTTTTTCAGAAAATGTATAGAGTGAATTTTTATTAATTATGCCTGAATTTTTATTAATTCTTTGGGCGCTCCAGTGCCTGGGTCAAATCCGCGATCAAATCCTCCACGTTCTCAAGGCCCACGGAGAGCCTCAGCAGGGTATCGGTGATGCCCAGGCGCTCCCGAACCTCCGGGGGCACGTCCGGGTGGGTCTGCACCATGGGGTAGGTGATGAGACTCTCAGCGCCGCCCAGGCTCTCCGCAAAGGTGATGAGCTTGACATGCTCCAAGATGCGGTGGGCAGTCTCCACGCTGTCGGTGCGGAAAGAGATCATACTGCCCGCGCCCCTGGCCTGGGCGGCGTTAACGGCATAGCCGGGGTGGGAGGGGAGGCCCACATAAAAGACCTCGCTGACCTGCGGCTGTTCCCCCAGCCACCGCGCGATTTTCCCGGCGTTCTCCTGCTGGCGCTCCACGCGGACGGACAGGGTCTTGAGTCCCCGCATGACCAGCCAGCAGTCGAAGGGGGCGAGAACGCCGCCGGTGGTCTTGGCGATAAGCCGCACCCGGTCGGCCAGCTCCCGGCTGGCGGAGGAGAGGAAACCGGCGATGGTGTCGTTGTGTCCGCTTAAAAACTTGCTTCCGCTGTGAATGACCAGGTCGGCCCCCAGAGCAAGGGGGTTTTGGAGGCAGGGGGAGAGGAAGGTGTTGTCCACGATGAGGAGGAGGCCGCGCTCCTTGGCCAGAGCCGCGCAGGCGCGCAGGTCGGTAACGTGCATCATGGGGTTGCTGGGGGTCTCGATATAGATTGCCTTGGTGTCCGGCCGCAGGGCGGCCTCCAGGCTGGCGAGGTCGGAGCTGTCCACAAAGTCAAACTCCAGGCCGTTCTTGCGGCTGATGGTATTGAAGAGGCGGATGACACCGCCGTACAGGTCCTCCGAGCAGACGATGTGGTCGCCCGGGGAAAAGAGCTCAAAACAGGCGCTCGCCGCCGCCATGCCGGAGGAAAAGGCCACGGTGTCCACCGCTCCCTCCAGAGAAGAGACGATCTCCTCCAGCCGCTGGCGGGTGGGGTTTTTCTCCCGGGTGTAGTCAAAGCCGGTGGACTTGCCCAGGCCAACGTGCCCGAAGGTTGCGGTCTGGTAGATGGGAAAGCTGACGGCTTTGGTGTGCTCTTCATAGCCGCGCTCCCCGCCGCCGTGGATACATTGGGTCTCCGGATGGTAGAAGTCGCTCATAGAATGTTCCTCCTCATGTTTTGCGCGTCCGTGGCGGCGGGCACGTAGACCGAAAAAAATAAAAACGCCTCGTCTTCCTGAATACAGAAGACGGGCGAATTTCCCGTGGTACCACTTCTCTTTATCCCAGGGGCTGGGGCCCGGGACCTCTTTCCGGCATCCGACAATGCCTTCCGCTGTAACGGGCGGTCCCCGTCGCGGCCTTGGCCAAAGAGGCCTCGGTGCGCGGCTCCGGAGCCATGTTCCCCCACCACTGGCCCGCCCCCTCTCAGCATACAAGGGCTCTCTGTGCGGCCTCCTATGGAGTACTCTCTCCTTCATCGCCTGTGAACCCCTACATTATACATAGGATTTCCCCATCTGTCAATCATAAACGCTTATAAACCTAGTATGTAAATATGAAATAAAAATATGAGCCGAATAGAATAAAATTTTGGAGTCCCTTTTGGTTGACAGCAGCAGGGCTGGGTGCTATTATGATAACACAAGGAATCAACATACCGTGTTAGTATGTTGATTCTAAAGTTTCAAGAGAGGACGAAGAGACAGGATGTGTATGTGTCGCATGGACCGCCGCGGGGAAACCGCGCATATATCCTGTCCGCGGCCCGGCCGAACGCAGGGCAGCGCGTGAGAGCCATTGTGCTTTTGAGCGGGGTGTATGGAAACGCCCCGCTCTTTTTTGCGCATGCCGCCGGTGTGGACGAAAGGCGGTATGGGCCGCCTGTTTAGATAAATTATTGCGGCATACTCCAGGTGCGGGCGATGTCGCCGCTGGCGACTTGCCGCCGCGCCGGGAAACGCCGCTGAAAGAGGGAGAACCATGAGTGATTTGAAGAAGGAAGCACAGGCGCAGCGGGACTATCTCATTGATCTGCGCCGGGAACTGCACAGCCACCCGGAGATCGGTCTCCAGGAGTACCGTACCGCCGACGTCATCGAGCGGGAGCTCACCCGCTGGAGCATTCCCCACAGCCGTATCGGCGCCACCGGCGTTCTGGGTATCATCCGGGGGACGGGAGCGGGGGGTAAGGCCATCGCCCTGCGGGCCGATATCGACGCCCTCCCCATCCAGGAGACCAGTGAGGTGGAGTACCGCTCCCAGGTGGACGGCGTGATGCACGCCTGCGGGCACGACGCCCACACCGCAAGCCTCCTGGGCGCGGCTAAGATCCTCCAGGAGAACCGGGGCCTCTTCGGCGGTGAGATCCGCCTCATCTTCCAGCCCGCCGAGGAGATCGGCAAGGGTGCGGGGGATTTTGTGTCCGCCGGGGCCGTGAAGGGCGTGGGCCGGGTTTTGGGTCTGCATACGGCCACCAACCTGGCCGTTGGCACCGTGGGCATCACCCCCGGGCTCAACAACGCGGCGGTGGATCATTTCCGAATTTTGGTCCACGGGAAAGCGGCCCACGTATCCACCCCTCAATTGGGGGCCGACGCACTGTATATCGCAAGCCATATCGTGGTGGCTCTCCAGGCCCTCGTCACCCGGCGCACCTCCCCGGTGGAGCCCGTTATCATCGGTGTGGGCAAGCTGGCGGCGGGCACCACCTATAACGCCGTGGCCCAGGACGCCGAGCTGGAGGGCACCACCCGGACCATCTCCCAGAGCACCCGCGAGCGGATGCGGGAGGAGATCACCCGGACGGTGGAGCAGCTTTCTGCTCTCTACGGCGGTACGGGCGAGGTCATCTGGACCGACGTGACCCCCGCCCTCTCCAACGACGCCCATGTCTCCAAGGAGGTCGCCGCCGTCGCGGAGGAGCTCTTCGGGGCGGGCCATGTGGTGACGAACCGGCCCCTCTCCCTGGGTGGGGACAACTTCGCCGAGTTTTTAAACGAAGTTCCCGGGGTATACGCCTATCTGGGCACCGCCAACCCCAGCCTCCCCGGTACCCTGCACCCGGCCCACAACGGGTACTTTAACATCGATGAGGAGGCCCTGGCGCTTGGCGCGGGCCTGTATGCGGAGTATGCCCTCTGGTACCTGACGGAGGGGGGAGAGGAATGATCCGCTTAGAGCACATCAGCAAGCGTTTTTCCGGAAAAAGCGGCGTGGTGGAGGCGCTGAAGGATGTATCCATCCATGTGGAACAGGGAGACATCTATGGCATTATAGGGTTTTCCGGCGCGGGAAAGTCCACCCTGATCCGCATGGTAAACCGGCTGGAGACCCCCGACACCGGCTCCGTCACCGTGGACGCTCAGGCGCTGGCGGACCTCTCGAAAGCCGAGCTGCGGCAGGTTCGGCGGAAGATCGGCATGGTGTTCCAGCAGTTCAACCTCCTGGACTCCAAGACCGTGTTCCAGAATATCGCGGTGCCCCTGATTCTGGGGGGAGCCCCAAAAGAGAAGATCCGGGCGCGGGTGGAGGAGGTTATCCGGTTCGTGGAGCTGGAGGATAAACGGGACACCTATGTGAGCCAGCTCTCCGGCGGGCAGAAGCAGCGGGTGGGCATCGCGCGGGCACTGGCTACCGAGCCCTCCATCCTCCTGTGCGACGAGGCCACCAGCGCCTTGGACCCCAAGACCACCGAGTCCATCCTGGCCCTACTCAAGCGCATCAACCGGGAGATGGGGGTCACCATTTTACTCATCACTCACCAGATGCAGGTTATCCAGATGGTGTGCAACAAGGTCGCCGTCATGGAAAACGGCAAAATCGTGGAGCAGGGCTCGGTGCTGGACGTGTTCGGAAGGCCCCGTGAGGCGGTGACCCAGGAATTCGTCCGCACCGTCATCAACGACCAGATCCCCGAGAGTATTTTAGAGCTTGTCAAGACCGAGCGCCGGCACTACAGGATCGAGCGGCTCAAATTCGTGGGGGACAGCGTGAAAAAGCCGGTCATCTCCGAGATCACCAGGACGGCGGGGCTGGAGGTCAACGTCCTCTGTGCCACCGTGCAGGAGATGCAGGACAGCGTCATCTGCCTCTTCGTCCTCCAGCTCATTGGGCCGGAGGAGCTCATTGAGGCGACCGAGGCGCAGGTCGACGCCCTGGGCGTCCTGCGGGAAAGGGTGGAGGCGGTATGAAAGAGAAACTATTCGGCGTGACCATTGAAAAGCTCCTTCTCTCCGGGGGTCAGACCTTGTACATGGTGGGCTGGGGGATGCTCATCGGCGGCGTGATCGGCACCGTCCTCGCCCTCCTGCTGGTTCTGTGCCGCAAGGGGGGGCTGGCGGAGAACCGGGTGGTCTACTTTGTCCTGGAGAACTTTATCAACATCGTGCGCAGCGTCCCCTTCATCATTTTACTGGTCACCATCATGCCCCTGACCCGGGCCATCATCGGTACTACCATCGGCAGCAAGGCCGCCCTGGTGCCTCTCATCTTCTACATCAGCCCCTACATGGCGCGGCTGGTGGAGAACAGCTTGCTGGAGGTCTCCCCCGGTATTCTGGAGGCCGCCCAGGCCATGGGGGCCACCAATTTTCAAATCGTGCGCTACTTCCTCCTGCCCGAGACGCTGGGCTCTATCGTCCTTGCGTTGACCACCGGCACGGTGGGCCTGCTGGGGGCCTCCGCCATGGCTGGGTACTCCGGGGGCGGCGGCGTGGGCAACCTGGCCCTGACCTACGGGTATGAGAAATTCAATACCCCTTTGATGATTTTTACCGTTGTGATCCTGATCGTTTTTGTCCAGCTGCTCCAGGCTGTGGGCGGACACCTGTCCCGCCGTCTGCGTGCCCACCGTTAATTTGAGAAAGAGGTTATAAAAATGAAAAAGCTCGTCGTTTCCACCCTTGCAGCCGCACTCCTGGTATCTCTCGCCGCCTGCGGCGGCCAGGCCGCGGCTCCCTCCGCCAGCTCCACGCCCAGCGCCAGCACCGCTCCCGGCGCCTCCGCCGCCCCCAGCGAGACCTCCACCCCCGCCGCCGACAAGGGCACCATCACCTACAGCAAGTCCCAGGGGCCCTATACCGAGCTCTTTGAGGCCGCCATCGTCCCCATTCTGGAGAAGGAGGGGTACACCCTGAAGGTGGAGGAGCTGTCCGACCTGCTGACCGCCGACATCGCCCTGAACGACGGCGACGTGGACGTGAACGTGGAGCAGCACACCGCCTATCTCGAGAACTTCAACTCCAATTATAACGGCGACCTGACCCCCATCAGCCCCATTCCCACCGTCCCCGCCGGCATCTACTCCAGCACCCACAAGAGCCTTGACGAGGTGACCGACGGCGCGCTGGTGGCCGTGCCCAACGACGCGTCCAACACCGCCCGGGCCTATCTCCTGCTCCAGAAGATCGGCTGGATCAAGCTCAGCGACTCCGTGGACCCCACCTCCGTCACTCAGGATGATATTGTGGAGAACCCCCACAACCTGGTATTCACCGAGATGAAGTCCCTGACCATTCCCGCCAGCATGCAGGATTTTGACTACGTGGTCATCACCGGCAGCATCGTCTACAACGCGGGCATCGACCCCTCCTCCGCCCTTGCCACCGAGGACGTGCTGGACCATCTGGTGCTCCAGGTGGTGGTAAAGGCCGAGAACGTGGATACCGACTGGGCCAAGGCCATCGTTGCCGCCTACCACTCCGACGAGTTCAAGGCCTATCTCGAGGCCAACAACAACGGCCTCTGGTGGGTTCCCGCCGAGCTGCAGTAAGCAGTCATATAAGGAAAAATCAGCGACGTGAGGTGTCCGTACCAGGACGCCTCACGTCGTATGGCTGAAAAAGTAAAACTTGAGGTGACGAGATGAAAAAGAGTGCCGCGTTGACGGGGCTGGTTCCCGCATCTTTGGCCGGGAAGGGCGGCGAAACGGTGCTGGCCGCCGTCCGGGAGGGCGACGCACAGTACGTCACCACCCGCCTGCACATCAACGGGTACGACGATGTTCAGGTTGCCGCCGGGGATGCGGTGGTCTGGACCATCGTGGCGGAGGAGGGGAGCCTGAACGGGTGCAACAACGAGCTCGTCCTTCCCGCCTTCGATCAGCAGGTGTGCCTTCAGGAGGGGGAGAACGTCATCACCTATACCCCCGAGAGAGTGGGCCGCTATGTATATAGCTGCTGGATGGGGATGCTCCGCAATACCATCACCGTCGTGGAGACGTGAGTCGTGCAAAAAAAAGCCACCGGACGCAGAGTATAGCTGCGTCCGGTGGCTTTTTCTTTCAGATGGGCGCGGTCAATCATCCCTGTAGTGCTGGGGATATTTTCTCTCGTCCAGCTCCCGGAGCACGAGCCATGCGCTCATGGAGACGAGAATCAGGCCGGAGATGACGTCGAAGATCGTAAGCCCCACCTGCCACGGAGCGGCGGTGTAATGGACCAACGAGCCGGGGGGCACTCCCTGCATGACGTTGGAGTTTACCAGGGTATAGCACATATTCTTGACGGCCCGGCGGAGCAGGGAGATGGAGGTGGCGGAGGTGGTGTCCCGCACGATCACCCGCTCGCCATAGGTCGTGGACATGAGTGCGTCGCTGCCGGAGCGCAGAAGCATGTCCACCCGGTTGGGGTTTGCATTGAGGTTGATGTCGGAGACGATGAACCCCTGGAACCCCCATTCGCCCCGTACTACTTCATTGAGCAGCTCGTAGCAGGTGGAGGTCCAGTAGGTTCCCACGGCGCAGTCGCCGGTCATGATGAAGTCGCCCGCCCGCATGGTTTTGAGTTTGGCGGCGCCGGTTTCGGTGTCGGTGTACCGAATCGTCTTCATGGCGGTTTTCAGGGCGATCTCAAAGGGGCGGAGATAGACCTCCCGCAGCGCCTGTTCGGTGAGCCATACCGCCGTGTGCGGGTTGCGGTGTCCCTCCGAGTCGATCAGCACCAGATGCTTGACCGAGCAGTAGAGCCCCGCGTCCCCCGCGCCGGACACCGCCTGGGCGCCCAGGCAGCCGGCGAGAAGGCTGTCCTCGCTGAAGTACTCGGAGACCCGACCGCCAAAGGGGGAGCGGTGGAGGTTAAGCCCGGGGGCATACCAGCCGTTGATGCTCGCAATCAATGCCTCCTGGCCCACCATATAGCCCAGCTCGTAGAGTAAATCCCTGTTCCAGCCGGCGGCCATCACCGGCGCGGAGGGGTAGGCGCAGGTCCCCACCAGCCAGTTGTGCCCGGCCTGGTCCGGCTGGGTGAGGCCCTGGGGTCCGTCATGCTCCACGGACTCGGGCTTGCCGATAGAGGTCATGGCCCCGGTATGATAGGCCGCCTCGAAGAGGCAGAGGCGCAGCTCCTCCAGGTCGGTGAAGGTGAGCTCGTCCAGCAGCAGATTCCAGGTGGAGTCGTAGTAGCTCTTCCCGCGCAGATCGGCCAGAACCAGGCCGTTCTTCGCCCCGGTGGCGGGGCTGTCCGGCCGGTAGACCAGGCTGCCCGGCTCGTTGCCGAGGCGCGGGTCGGCGGTGTAGTCATATTTGGTAGAGTCCGACTCGGCGATCCAGCGTACCACTGTGTCCGAGGCAGCTCGGTCGCCGTCTGTGGGGGCGGTGGGCTGGGTGCCCGCCCAGTCCTTACGGGAGAGGACTGTCACGCTGCTGACGGCGGGGTCGGACATATAGGAGCGCAGCTGCGCAAACCGGTTGGTGGCCGCCTGGTACGCCTCCTCACCGTCGGCGCTCCCCGCGGGGGAGCCCAGGGGCGTGCCGCCGCTGCTCCGCTCGGATTGGGCGTCGGTCTCCGAGCGGCGGGGGGTTGTGCTGTCGTACCAGACCGTGGCCGGAACGGAGACGGCTTCGGCGTCCAGCACCTCGTGGGAGTTTGCACGGATGGAGAGCGTGTACTCACCCTCCTCCAGGACGTAGCAGCCGAACGTGCCGTCAGAGTTATCCCGGGCGGAACAGTATGAAGCCATGGCTTCTTTTTGGAAGGCCAGCTTGACGTCCTCAGATTCGCCGGGGGCGAGGAGGCCGGTCTTTCCGAACTGGAGGAGAACGGCGGTTGGCTTTTCGATGCCGTAGTCCTGGTCAAGCTGGGTGTAGGGCGCGGTGAAGTAGAGCTGGACCACGTCCTTCCCCGCGAAACGGCTGCCTGTGTTGGTCACACGCACGGTGACGGCTACCTCGCCCCCCCGGTCGCGAAGCGCGGTGATCTCCTGAGAGAAGGAGGTGTAGGAGAGGCCGTAGCCAAAAGGGTAGAGCACGCCGTCGGTCCGGTTAAAGTAGTCCTTCAGATAGCCGATGTCGTAGGACGTCTCGTAGTACTTGTAGCCCAGGTACACCCCCTCCTCGTACTCGTGGAAGGCGGCGTTGGCGTTCTCCTCCCAGGAGTAGTTGCTCACCAGTGTGGTATAGGCGTTGGTGTAGACAAAGCGCTCGGAGCCGTCGTCATGGTTTGCGAAGGTGGGGTCCTTCTTGAAATCGGCGGGGTAGGTGTCCGTCGTCCTGCCGGAGGGGACCACCGCGCCCACCAGGATGTCCCCCAGGCTCTCATAGCCGGAGCAGCCCGCGCCGCCCACCCAGAGGATGGCGTCTATGCCCGCGTCGTCCTCCAGCTCTGCGATCTGCATGGGGGAGGAGCTCTCCAGGACGACCACTACGCCTTCGCAGTTGGCCTTCGCGAAGGAGATGACCTCCCGCTCCGCCGTCGATAGGGCCAGCATATGGGGGGTGCCGTCGTTGTAGACGCCGGAGTAGGAGTCCCGGTCCTCGCCGGTCTGCCGCCCCAGGAAGACGAGACCCACCGTCCCGGCGCAGGAGCCCGCCAGATCCTTGTAAGCCTCCGGCGAGAACTCGAAGATGGCGTCCTTCGTGCTCCCCTCGCCCCGGAGGGGAATTGCGGCGGTCACGCTGAGATTGTCGGCAAGCGCCTGCCCGTCCTCCAACAGAGGGGCAAGGGTCTCCTCCGCCGCGGCGTTGACCGAGGAGAATACCTTGTGCAGGCCCTCCTGGGGGGTGACGATGTACTCCTCTCCCGCGTCGATGGCGGAAGAGCCGCTGCCGCCGTAAAAGGGGCGGTAGTACCGCAGCCCAAGGGGGGAGACCTCCGCTGTACCCGCCAGTGGAAGGAGGCCATTGTTTTTCAGGAGGACGATGCCCTCGTCGCTGAGGCGCTTGGAGACCTCGATGGCCGCGGCCCTGGATTCCCTGGCGTTGGCGTAGAGCTGGGGGTAGTACTCGGTGTCCCAGTCATCGGAGGCGAGCAGAGTTACGATCCGCTCGCCGCGGCCGAAGAAATCGTCCAGCGTGGCGGCGTTGAGAAGCATTCCCGCCGAGAGGGTGAGAACCAGAGCCAGAAAGAGGGCCATGCCGGGCACGAGGACACGTCTGAGCTTTTTATTGCTGAGCTTGCGGGTTATTTTCATGCGATAAACCCTCTTTGCTCCTCCGGCGCTCCGGGAATTTGCCACTTAGCCGGAAGGGGGAGGAGAATGTTCAGGTTGAATACCTGGTCCTTGGCATCAAAGGTGATGTTCCCGCCGTACTTCTCCACGATCATCACCATGCTCTTCACGCCGAAACCGTGGTAGTCCTTGTTCTCCTTGGCGGTGACGGGGAGGCCGCCCACCATCTGGACCTCACCGCTGCAGTAGTTGTGGGAGTTGATGCTGAGCAGCTCCCCCTCGGCCTTGATGGTGATGCCGATGACCCGCTGGTCCCGTTCCAGCTTGAGTACCACGTCGATGGCGTTGTCCAGAAGGTTGCCGAAAAGGGAGTACACGTCGGTGTCGCTTATAAAGTTCAGCTTTTCCCCGTCGATCATGTAGCTGACAAAGATATCGTTCTTGGCGCAGTAGAGGCTTTTCTCCGCGATGATGATGTCGAGGGCCTGGTTCCCGGTCTTCACGATGGAGTCGTAGATGCTGATGGTCTCCTCGATGCCCTTGAGGGTCTCCGGGTCGATGGCCGCCGCCTTGCTGATGGAGTGGATCTGGTGCTTCATGTCATGGCACTTCATGTTGATAAGGTCAATGGTCTCCTTCGTGATATGAAACTGCTTTTGCTCCTGGTGCCACATCTGGTAGACGATGTCCAGCTCGTGCTCCAGCGTCTTGCGCAGGAGCAGCTCGAACTGCATGATGAGAACCGATACGCTGCAGATCACGTTGGTGATGGCCGCCGCCAGGTAGTACACCATGTCGAGGGATTCATACTTGCGGTAGATGACAAAGGCGTTCAAAACGATCTCTACAAGCACAGTGAGCGTGAGGAGCATGAGCAGGGAGGGGCTTTTGATGGACAGGTCCTCGTTTCGCTTGACCTTCTTCCCCAGCAGGTGGAACAGGCACCAGTACACCAGCGCGTACACCTCCAGCATCACCATCAGGGAGATGGGGTTGATACTGCTGGCGGCGGCGTCGCTGTACATCCTAGCGCCCCCGTCGAACCGGCCCAGGGTAACAACAAGGTCGTAGAGCACAGAGGCGAGGTGCTGCATACTGTACCCCGCCACGGTGCAGAAGAGGCAGCTGCGCCAATTGATGTCGTAGCAGAACTTTGTGGTGAGCAAGGTCAGCAAAAAAAAGGCGGAGAACATGAAGGAGATATAGGGGGCGCTATAGTACAAAATTGGGAAGAAGAACACGAAAGCAAAGCTGAACGCCGTACACCCCGCGAAACGCAGCGCGTAATGCTTTTTCTTGTTCAATCGAAACAGGAACAGGGTCTCCGCGATAATAAGATTTACCATGAACAGGAGCTTATAGAGAAAAAGGCTTGACACCTGGAGCATCAGATCACACCCCCGAGATAGTCGTTGAGAGCCTGGACAAAGGCCTTCTTTCTGGGGCGGCTGATCTGCAGCTCCTCACCGTCCACAACGACGGTGTACGCCCGGATGGCGTACACATAGTGGAGGTTGACGAGGTAGCAGCTGTTGCACCGGACGAACTGCTTGCCGTTCAGGATGGCCTCCACCTCCTTCAGGTTTCCGTAGGCCCGGATGGTGTCGCCCGTGGTGTGGTAGATCATCTTATGGCCCGAGATCTCTATGTACTTGATCTGGGAGGAGGGGATGCGGTACATCCCGTCCGCCACGGAGACAATGACTTCGGTCTCCTTGCGGCTGATCAGCTTTGTCAGCGCCCGTTGGAGCTTGAGGGCGAAGTTGGAGTACGACACCGGCTTTACCACGAAGTCGAAGGCGTCCACCTCATACCCGCGCACGGCGAACTGCGCCATGTTGGTGATGAAGATGAGCGTGGTGGTCTCGTCCAGCTCACGGAGCCTGGCGGCGGCCTCCATCCCGTTGATCTTCGGAAGGCCGATGTCCATGAGGACGATGTCGTATACCGGGCGGTACTTTTCAAGAAACAGCTCCCCGCTCTTAAAATGGGTCACCGTGAATTCAACGTCCCTCTCCCTGGAGTAACGCGCGAGAAATTCCTTGAGCAAATCGGCTTCGGCCTGCGTGTCTTCTACGATTGCCACGTTCCTGACCATTTTCTCCACCACCTCATTTTTCCTTTATAGCATTATAACGAAAAACGGCGCGTCTGTCATCCTGGCAATGTGCAATTTGTGCGTGAAAAACGACAGACTAAGTTTTTCTATAGATTCTCCACTTTTTGAGTGGTATGCTACGAGCACGGTCGAGGAAATCGCCGCGGAGGAGACGAACCAGGCCCCGCAAAAGTGGACTCCAGCGCCGCATTTCCGAGGAATATCGACTTTTGAAGGGAGAATGGATATGAAAAAGCAGACCAAACAAGCACTGTCCCTTGTTCTAGCCGGCGTTATGCTGATGGGCGCGCTCAGCGGGTGTACCAAGAAGGATCCCGCTTCCACCGGCAGCGCAACCCCCTCTGGCACCACGCCCCCAGTCACCTCCGGCTCCTACCCCATGGACGTTGAGGAGCTGGGCTCCGGCACTGTGAAGTGGAGCGAGGAGAAGACCACCGACGGCTGGATGCAGGTTACCAATGAGGGCGGTGTCACTCTGGGCTACTCCCCCGAGTCGGGCATCAAGCTCATCCAGAAGGACGGCTACGCCTTTAAGGACCTGAACAAGAACGGCAAGCTGGACGGCTATGAGGACTGGCGTCAGGACGGTGATGCCCGTACCGCCGACATCGCTTCCCAGATGACTGTGGAAGACGTGGCCGGCCTGATGCTGTACAGCGCGCACCAGAGAGACACCACCGCCACCCTTACGGAGGATCAGATCTCCTTCCTGGACATGGGCCTGCGCTCCGTGCTGAACGCCGCTGCCGCCAATCCCACTGCGGATCAGGCAGAGTGGGCCAACGCCATGCAGGCATATGTCGAGGGCATGGGCCTGGGCATTCCCGTCGGCATCAGCACCGACCCCCGCAGCACCGGCGTTTCCGTGTGGCCCGGCAACTTTGCTCTGGCCTCCACATTTGACCCCTCCATAGCGCTTGAGGCCGCCAATCAGCTGGCCAAGGAGTACCGTGCCATGGGCATTGGCACCCTGCTGGGCCCCCAGACCGACCTCTCCTCTGAGCCCCGCTGGAGCCGCGTCAACGGCACCTATGGTGACGACCCCGCCCTCTCCCGCGACATGGCCCAGGCCGCCGTTAGCGGCAGCCAGTCCACCTTTGACGCCGGCGGCGCCGATCAAGGCTGGGGCGCTGAGAGCGTTCTCGCCATGATCAAGCACTGGCCCGGCGACGGCCCGGGCGAGAGCGGACGCGAGTCCCACAACTTCTGGGGCAAGTACAACGTCTATCCCGGCAGTTCCTTTGAGACACACCTGATCCCCTTCGTGGACGGCGGCTTTAACCTGACCGACAGCAGCACCGGCTCGGCCGCCGCTGTTATGAGCTCCTACTCCATCGCCTGGGACGAGGACGAGACCTATGGCGAGCTGGTTGGCTCCGCCTACAGCGAGTATAAGATCGGCCTTCTCCGCGAGACCTATGGTTTCAATGGCATCATCTGCACCGACTGGGGCATCCTGGCCGACGGCACCAAGACCTGGGGTGTGGACGATCTGACTCCCGGCGAGCGTTTCTACAAGGCTCTCATGGCCGGCGTGGATCAGCTGGGTGGCTTCAACGACCCCGCTCCCATTCTGGATGCCTATGAGATCGGCATCGACGAAATCGGCGAAGATGCCATCCTGGCCCGCTTCCAGGAGTCCGGCGCCCGTCTGGTGCGCGGCTTCTTCCTGGTCGGTCTGTTTGATAACCCCTACGTCAGCGTTTCCGCCGCCAAAGAAATTGTCGGCAACAAAGAGGCTCAGGCCGCCGGCATGGCCGCTCAGCAGAAGTCCGTCATCATGCTGAAGAATGAGGGTAACACCATTAAGGCCGCCGCGGGCGGCGACAAGCCCACCGTGTACATCCCCATGATGTACACGCCCGAGTCCGTCAACAACTCCGGAGACGTTGTCCCCGGTGCCTGGACTCTGCCTGTGGATCTGAAGGATGCTAATCAGTACTTCAACGTTGTGACCGATAAGCTCAAGGATACCTTTACCGGTACCCCCGACAAGGACGGCAAGGCTACTCCCGCCTACGAAGATATCATTCGCGCCTCCAAGGCCGAGCTGGCCGACTGCGACTACGCGCTTGCCATCGTCAAGAATCCCCAGAACGGCGGCAACAACGGCGGTTACGACAAGACCACCTCTACTTATGTGCCCATCTCCCTGCAGTGGGGCACCTACACCGCCAACGGCGTCAGCGTCCGCAGCGAGTCCCTCGCCGGCGACATGGTGGATACCGAGATCGCTGATCCCTACGGCGTGCAGAAGGTACAGGCCAAGGAGAACCGCTCCTACTACGGCCAGAGCTTTACTGCCACCAACACCACGGATCTGGACGCCATCCTCTACGCCGCCGACAATATGCCCGAGACCGGCAAGGTTGTCGTCGCCGTCAACGCGGGCAACCCCTTTATCCCCGCTGAGTTCGAGGCCAAAGCCGACGCTATCCTCACCGGCTTCGGCGTGAACAACAAGCTCTTTTTGGGCGCTCTGGCCGGCGAGTTCGAGCCCACCGGTCTGCTGCCCATCCAGCTGCCCGCCGACATGGACGCCGTGGAGACCCAGCTGGAGGACGTGCCCCGCGATACCAAGTGCTATGTGGACGCCGCCGGCAACACCTATGACTTTGCCTTCGGTCTCAACTGGGGCGGCGTCATCGACGACGCTCGTACCGCTAAGTACAAAGTAGATCCCCTGACCGCCCCCGCCAACACCGGGAAGTAACCGTCAGCAAGCCAAACTCCCCCCGTTTGCGGCGTGCGACACTAAAATTTTAATCTAAGCAGACAAATCAGCAAAGGGGGAAAGCCGAGTGAACCCTTTGCTGATTTGTTGTTGAAACAGCCATACTTAAGGAGGCAAACTCTTGACATGAAGAAAAAAATGAGCAACAAGAAGTTTACCATCGTCTGGTCGTCGGTTCTTGCGGTGGTACTGGCGCTGACCATCGCGGTCAACGTTCTCACCAACGTGTTCAGCGGATATGTGGACCTTTTCCTGGGCGCGGGCGAGGCCATTATTACCAAGACCGAGGGCTCTGAGGACTGGGACAGCGAGTACTATACCCTGGACTATACGAAGGGCGACGTAAAGAAGAACGCCAACGCCCTGGTGGAGGAGATCGAGGGCGAGGGCATCGTGCTGATGAAGAACAACGGCGTGCTGCCGTTGGCGCCGAGAGCCAAGGTCACCCTTCTGGGCCGCAGCGCGGCAGACCCCGTCTACGGCGGCTCCGGCTCCGGCGCCGTCAAGCTGGACACGGTGGTCAATCTGAAGTCCGGCCTGGAGAGCGCCGAGCTCAAAATCAACAACACTGTGTACGGTATTTTGGAAAGCTTCGCCCCCACCAAGCCCAAGGGCGTTATCGCCATGGATAAGCCCCAGGACTCCTCCTACTATATTGGCGAGATGCCCGTCTCGGGGTACACCCCCGCCGCCATTGCCAGCTTCTCCGACTACGCTGACGCGGCTGTCGTGGTCATCGGCCGCGGCGGCGGCGAGGGCGGCGACCTGACCCGTGACATGAAGGGTTGGGACGACAACTATGTGGAAGGTCAGCACCAGCTGGAGCTCAATAAGGACGAGAAGGATATGCTTGCCCTCGCCAAGCAGAACTTCGACAAGGTCGTCGTCATGGTCAACGCCTCCTCCGCCATGGAGCTGGGAGAGCTGGAGAACGACGCGGACATAGACGCCATCCTCTGGGTGGGCTCCCCCGGCCAGACCGGCTTCAACGCCGTGGGCAGCGTCCTGGTGGGCGATGTGAATCCCTCGGGCCGTACCGTGGACATCTACCCCGCCGACTTCACCAAGGACCCCACCTATGTTAACTTCGGCGACTATAAGTACTCCAACATCAGCAAGCAGAACGCCTCCGGCGACGGCTACTTCGTCCAGTATGAGGAGGGTATCTACATCGGCTACCGCTACTACGAGACCGCCGCTGTGGAGGGCTTCATCAACTATGACGAAGCTGTTGTCTACCCCTTTGGCTACGGTCTCTCCTACACCGACTTCTCCTGGGAGATCGCCGGGCAGAAGCTGGGCGGAGCTGAGGAGGATATCTCCATCGACGTGAAGGTCACCAACACCGGCAGCGTGGCCGGTAAGGAAGTGGTCCAGCTCTATTACTCCGCGCCTTACACCAAGGGCGGCATCGAGAAGTCCAGTGTGGTGCTGGGCGCCTTCGCCAAGACCGGCCTCTTGGAGCCTGGCGCCAGCGAGACGGTCACTTTGACCCTGGCTGTGGAGGATATGGCCTCCTACGATTACAAGGACGCAAAGGCTTACGTGCTGGACGCGGGCAGCTATAAGCTCACCCTCCAGAGCGACTCCCACACCGTCAAGGAAGGCTGCGCCCCCATCGACTACACGCTCAGCAAGCAGATCGTCTTCAGCGGCGACAAGTACCGCGCCAGCGACGCCGCTCCCGTTACCAACCAGTTTGACGACGTGACCGCGGGCATCACCACCAATTTGTCCCGCGCAGACTTCGCGGGCACCTTCCCCACCGCCCCTCAGGGTGCGGATTTCGAGGCCAGCGAGGCCACGATTCTCGGCTATCAGCCCTACAAGGCGGCTGACAACGAGGATCCCGATGCCGTGATGCCCGCCACCGGCGAAGAGAACGGCCTGAGCCTGATCGATATGCGCGGGCTCTCCTATAATGACGAATCTTGGGAGCTCCTGCTCAATCAGCTCTCCCTGAGAAACATGAGCAAGCTGATTCTCAACGGCATGTACGCCACCGTGGACCTTAGGTCCATCGGCAAGCCCGCCACCGTGGACTTCGACGGTCCTGCCGGCATCAGCTCCTATATGACCGCTCTGAGCAGCACCGCCTATCCCTCCGAGGTGGTTATCGCCTCCACCTATAACACCGAGCTCATCTACCGGATGGGCGTGATGGTAGGCAACGAGGGCATTGCCAACAAGGTCACCGGCTGGTACGCCCCCGCTATGAACATCCACCGCTCTCCCTTCGCAGGCCGTAACTTCGAGTATTACTCCGAGGATCCCCTCCTCTCCGGCATCATGGGCGCAGCCTGTGTATCCGGTGCATCCAGCAAGGGCATGTACTGTACCATCAAGCACTTTGCCGTCAACGACCAGGAGACCAACCGAGTCAATAACGGCGTCAGCGCCTGGGCCAACGAGCAGGCCCTGCGCGAGATCTACCTCAAGCCCTTCGAGTACACCGTGAAGAACGCCGCCCAGACCATCAAGGCCATCACGGACGATAAGGGCACCATGAGCGAGATCACCATGAAGGGCTGCACCGCGGTCATGAGTTCCTTCAACCGCATCGGCGGCACCTGGGCCGGCGGCTCCGTGCCTCTGATGACCAACGTTCTGCGCGGTGAGTGGGGCTTTGAGGGTCTGGCGATCACCGACTTCGACCTCTACGACTATATGTATCCCGACCAGAGCATCGCCGCGGGCACCGACCTCATCCTCTCCACCGATGCGATGAAGAGCCTGGAGGACACTAAGAGCGCCACTGCGGTTCGCAATCTCCGCAATGCCTCCCACAATATCCTCTACGCCGTGGCCCACTCCAACGCCATGAACGGCATCGCCCCCGGCACCATCATCACCTACACCACCGCCCCCTGGGTGAAGGGCCTGATGATGGCCGACGCGGCTGTCGGCGTCCTCCTGCTGGCGGGTGCCGCCTGGATGGTCGTCCGGGTGCGCAGGAACAAGGAGAAGTAAGCATTCGAATAAAAGAGCCAGGGACGGACCTCGGTCCGTCCCTGGCTCTTTTTTAAGATTTATTTTGAAACCATGCTGTCCGTCTCGGTGAGGCCGCTGACGATCTCCACGTATTTGCCGTCGGAGAGGCCGGTAACCACGTCCTTCAGGACCGGCTTTCCGTCCTCCAGGACCTCGATTTTACTGCCGCCCACCAGGTAGGACTGGGGCACGAGGAGGCAGTTCTCCTTGGACGCTACCAAAATAGAGACGTTGACGTTCATGCCGTCCTTCAATCCGTCCTGCCGGTCCAGGGAAATTTTCACTGGGTAGTAGGTCACGCCGTTGGCGACAGTTCCGCTGTCGCTGATCTCCTTCACCGTGCCGGTGTAGGCCGCGCCGTCTGCGCCGGAGGTCAGGGTGACGGCAGCGCTCTGGCCCACGGCGAGCTTGGAGATATATTTCTCGTCGATGTCCACCACCACGTTGACCGCGTCTCCGTCGGAGAGAATGGCGAGCGGCGTGGCGGCAGTGGCAAGATCACTCTCCTTATAGTTTTTCTCCAGGATGGTTCCGGTGGCGGGAGCCTTGATGGTGTAGTAGTCCAGAGTACCCCGGAGCTGCTTGAGAGACTCCTCCGCGCTGCTGATGCTCAGGCTGGCATTGGTGACCGCGCCCGTCACGGCGTCGTTTTTGATCTGGAGGACCACTGTGCCGTCCGCGACGTTGTTGCCAACATTGGCGTTGACGGCGGTGATAAGGCCGGTTCCGGTGGAATAGACGGCGTCGTTGGTGACGTGCTCGATGGTGCCGGTAGCGATGGGGGAGATGCCGTTGACGGTGGCCGTCGCCGTCTCGCCGCTGGTCAGCGCACCTGGGTTATCAAAGGAGATCTCCACGTAGACCCCCATCTGCCTGCCGTCGAAGACAGTGGTCTGCTCATAGATCCTGGTCACCACGCCGTCGATCTCGGCGGTGTCGTTGGGGACCGTGATCTTGGCGGCGGAGCCAAGGAAGATGGAGTCGGTGCCGGAGAAGGCCAGCTTCAGCTTGAGATGCTGGCTGTCCACCACCTGAGCCACCTTACTGCCCGTGGCGACGTAGTCTCCCACCTTACAGTACATCTCGGTGATCATCCCGGAGAGGTAGGACTTGACGGAAAGGTCCTCCACCGCTTTGGCCGCCTGGGCGTAGCTGGTTCGGGCCGAGTCGAGGTTCAATTGGGCGCTGGAGATCTTGTTGACGATGTCGGTGTCGTCGATGGTGTAGAGGACCTGCCCCGCCTCCACCAGCGCGCCCACGTCGAAATTGCTGCTGGTGATCCGGCCGCCGACGGAGGAGGTGATGGAGTAGTTTTCAGAGTAGTAGACCGTGCCGCTCTCGTCCACGGTGTCCTGGATGTCGCCGATCGTCGGCTGCTCCGTATTGGCGGCGGCGCTGGAGCACGCCGACAGGAGGACGGCGAAGGCCAGTATGGGGAGCAGGAATGCGTTTCTTTTCATACTTTGTCTCCTCAGGTTATTCTATACTTTTCAGCGCACCGAGCATATCTATCTTTCGCATCTGCAGCCCCAGCATCAGGTTGACGAACATAGCGAAGGCCAGCGTCAGCGCTCCGGAGAGCAGGTAAGAGTACGGCTGCACATAAGTTTGAAAGTGCATCATGTCGATGGTGCCCAGAATCGCGTCGGTGAGCAGCACGCCCAGCGGCGCGCCGATGAGGACGCCGATCAGCGTAAAGACGATGTTCTCCGACAGGACCAGCTTTTTGATCTCCTTGTCGTGAAAGCCAAGGACCATCAGTGTGGCGAGGCTTCGTATCTGCTCGTAAAAGCTGACGATGCCCAGATTATAGAGGACGATGAAGGCCAGCAGCCCACCGAAGAGGATCAATACCGTGACGATGGTGACGATGCTCATTACGTTCTCCCTGGCCGCGTCCATAACGCTGCTCTTATCCAGCACGGTGGTGACGAAGTCGTAGTCGCTCAGGCGGTCGATGACAGAGGAGGCGTCGTCCGTTTTCAAGTACATGGTGTTGGGCGTAAAGCCCTTTCCCATATCGCGCCAGAAGGAGCGGCCGATGTAGACCCCGTCGATGCTCTTCATCACGGCGGAGACTTCCGTCTCATAGAACTTGTTGTCACCGAAGAACCGGGCGTTGATTGTGTCGCCAGGGGAGACACCCAGGGAGTCTGCGATCTTCTCATCCAGGATGACGCCGCGCTCGGGCAGACGCATGGTGCTGGGTCCGTATGGATCGAGGAGCTTTAAGCTGATGGTGTCGTCGGTGATGGTGAGGTAGGTGGTGTACTCCCGGTCGATGGAGTAGAGCTTGACGCCGGTGGTCATGGCGGACTGCACCTCGGTGACGCCGTCGAGGTTCTCTAAGTGCTTATACTGGTTCTCCGTGACGGTGGCGTCCAGGGTGGCGAGTACGTCGAACCGCTGGGCTCGGCCACTCAGAACGGTCAGGTAGTTATCGATGGTGTCGGTAATGCCCCTGGCCGTCATGATCAGCATCATGCAGCTTGCGATGCCGACGATGCAGATGAGCATCCGGGCCTTGTTGCGGAAGATATTTCGCACCACGTATTTCTGGGTAAAACCAAACCTGTTCCACAGGAAGGGAAGGCGCTCCAGCGGGTTTTTCCTCGCATCCTTCTGCGCCTTGGGGCGCATGCACTCAGTGGGGGAGTCTTTGAGCTCCCCACGGGTAATGAAGAAGGCGGTCCCGATGCAGACGGCGCAGGTGATGGCGTAGGCGATGAGGATGGCCGGGCGGTCGAAGACGACCTGATAGGCGGGAATATCTATGGAGCTGAATATCTTCCCGATGATGAACACCACAAAAAGCTTCACCGGCACAAGGCCCAGCGCAAAGCCCAGGTTTGCCACCAGCACGGCGTACATCAGGTAGTAGCGCATGATTTTGGCGTCGTCATATCCCAGGGCCTTAAAAGTGCCGATGGTCATTCGGGCGTTCTCAATGAGTCGGCTCATGGTGCTGAACATGATGAGAGCGGCCACCGCGAAGAAGATCATGGGGAAGATGAGGATGATGTTCTTGATGCTGTTTGAGATGTCGAGCATATTGTAGGCGTCCGCGTTATCCTCCAGGGCCACGATGTTGATGACCTTGGTGCCCAGGGTCTCGTTGATACTGCGCTTGAGTGCGTTTTCGTCGAGGCCGGGGGAGGTGGTGATGCAGATTTGATTGTAGATATTCCTGCCGAATAGAGACTCCACGGCCCCCTCCCGGATGTAGGCAAAGCCGTGGTGGGCGGGGTCGGGGGAGAGGCTCTTGGTGTCGATGCTGTACATGGCCTCCGGGCTCTGCACGAGAGCGCAGACCGTCATTTTCAGAATCTGCCCGCTGCCCGGTATCTTGAGATCATAGCGATCCCCCACATGGAGACCCTGTGCGTCCGCGAAGACCTTGCCCAGCATCATGTCGTTGTTGCCGGCGGGGAGGCTCCCCTCCAGAATGCGCGGGACGTTGATGGTCATCTCCTTCGGCACCGCGTAGAGGGAAAGCGTAATCTCGCTGTCGTGCCTTTTCTCGACGGACAGGGTCACCCGTGGCTGGAGGTCGAGCACGCCGTCAATGTCCAGAAGCTTGGCGCAGTCGGTCTTGTCGAGGCTCTGGCCGGTGATCCAGTAGTCGGCCACATTCTGCTCGTCGTAGTACTGGTCGGAAATTTCCTTTATCGTATAGCTAAAGCTGGCAAAGCCTACGTACAGCATGACGGCGACCAGTGTGATGATGATGACCGACACCAGGCGGGAGGCGGTCCGGGCAAGCTCCCGCCGGAAGTTTCTCCAGAACATACCTACCACTCCAATTCCAGCACGGGGACGGGGTGCTCATTGGTCTGGAAGTTTTCGATCTGCCCGCTCTTCATATGGATGAGAATGTCGGCGGTGGGGGCGAGAGCGCCGTTGTGAGTCACGACGATAACGGTTTTCCCGCTGGTCTTGCAGATGTCGTAGAGCAAAGCCAGCACCGAGCGGCCTGTGTTGTAGTCCAGGGCGCCGGTGGGCTCGTCGCAGAGGAGTATGTCCGGGTTTTTCGCCAGGGCGCGGGCGATGGCCACCCGCTGCTGCTCGCCGCCGGAGAGCTGGGAGGGGAAGTTATTGAGCCGCTCGGAGAGCTTTACCATGTCCAGAATCTCCCGGGCGTCCAGCGGGTTCTTGCAGATTTGGCTTGCCAGCTCCACGTTTTCCAGCACCGAGAGATTGGGCATCAGGTTATAAAACTGAAAGACAAAGCCCACCACGTCCCGCCGGTATTTGGTGAGCTGTTTTTTATTGTATTTGGCGATATCCTGGCCGAAGATATTGACCACCCCGGAGCTGGGCTTATCCATACCGCCCAAGGTGTTCAGTACCGTGGATTTCCCCGCGCCGCTGGCGCCTAAAATAATGGTGTACGCGCCCTTGGGCACCTCAAAGCTGATGTGGTCCACCGCTGTGATCTTGGTCTCGCCCATGGTATATTCGCGCACCATGTCAATGATCTGTATCTTCTCGTCCAAGGGAAACCGCCTCTCCGCAAAGGTCATAAATAGATTGACAGCCCGTTGACTGCCAATCACAAATGAATTATAATCAACACAGTGTTGCGATACAACCACCAGATTTTAGTTTTGCTGTAGATTATCATACGAAAAAACAAAAAATGTTGTCTATTCACGGATTATTTACATCTTTGAAAAGAGGCGCGGAATGAAAGCGGAAAAGACAGACAGGCGAGTTCGGTACACTATGCTGGCGCTGAAAGACAGCCTGATCGGGCTGATGCAAGAAAACCACATCTCGAAAATCTCCGTCAAGATGCTGTGCGAGCGGGCGGACATCAACAGGAGCACTTTCTACGCCCACTACACAAATCCTTATGACCTCCTCCGTCGGCTGGAGCAGGAGGTCATCGCAGACTTTAACAAGTCTATCGACAAACACCTGGAGGACCAGCCCACGGGGGACGCGGTCAGCATCATGAAACAGCTCCTGGACTACGCGGCGAGAAACGCGGAGCTGGTCATGGTGCTCCTCAGCGAAAACGGGGACAGCGAGTTTCAGAAGGACCTGGTGTCCATTGCCCAGCAGCGGCTCATCCTGAACCTGCAGGAGGACACTCGCCTTACATCCCATGTGTCTGAGTACTTGCAGGGTTTCGTGATCGCCGGGGTGGTAAACATCCTCCAGAAGTGGATCCAGGACGGCATGGCAGAGTCCACCCAGGAGATGGCCGAACTGATTTCCAAGATCCTGTTCAGCGGCCTTTCCAGTTTCTTTCGGGAATTCCGGGAGTGAAGGCCCGAAAATAAAAATCCGCCCCCATCCGGGGGCGGATTTTGCTTAGAGGAGGAGGTCGGCATGCTCGGGATGGTCGGCAAACCACTTGACCGCGTAAGAGCATGTGGGCCGCGCCTTGAGGCCCGCGGAGCGGAGGCGCTCCACCGCGGCGGCGAGCAGCTGGCCGGCGACGCCCTGCCCACGGAGGGAGGGGTCCACAAAGGTGTGGTCAATGGTGGCTACCCCGTTTGAAATCGGGAACGTGACCTCCGCGATGCACTGACCGGCTGAATTGCTGGCATAGATGCGCTCTGGCTCATGCTGAAATTCCATCATCATCACCTCGGGACCATTGTAGCGAGTTTCGGCGGAAAACGCAAGCAAAACACAATGTTTACGGCACCCTTTCGGGAGCCCGGGACTTTGCTATTCCAAGGGAAAGAGGAGAAAAGCTGTGTTAATTCGGAGGCAAAATCATGCTGATTTTTAGGATTAGCACAATCTGCTTTGTGCAGACGAAACAAATTGGACTTTTAAAAAAGGGGAACGCTTTGTACAATGTGAATATAGCTAGCTAGCTGTATCAGAGGAAGGATTTGTAGACTATGAAAAAAATCAAGATCATTATTGCATGCGGAAGCGGTGTGGCCACATCAACCCTGGCGGCGAACGAAGTTCAGTCGGTTTGCAAGGAATACGGCATTGACGCCAGCGTCGACACCTGCAGCATGAAGGCGCTCGACCAGGCGGCGGAGAACGCGGACGTAATTTTAACAACGAACAAATGCGAAAAAGAACTGGGCAAGCCTCTGATGAGTGTCACTCCGTTCATCACTGGGATTGGGATCGACAAGACGAGGAAAAAACTAGGCGAGCTGCTTTTGGAAACTGCAAACAAGAGTTAGAAAGGGAGATAGAAAAATGGGCACTTTGTCAAGCATTGTACAGTCCATTCTCGGTGTGGGAGCCGTCGCGCTACTTCCGTTAATGATTTTGATCCTCGGTTTAATTTTCAGAATGAAGTTCCTCCAGGCGCTGAAGTCCGGCCTCCTTGTTGGTATCGGCTTTCAGGGGCTAAAGCTGGTCGTCAGCTTTTTGGTTGCCACGCTGTCGCCGGTTTTAAACTTCTGGGCGTCCGGCGACGCGGGCTTTACCATTGTGGACGTGGGCTGGGAGACGCTCTCAGCGGCGGCTTGGTCGCAGAGCTTTGCGGGCCTCATGGTCCCGCTTGGCCTGCTGCTGAACTTCATCCTGATCCGCGTGAAGGCTACGAAGACCCTGAACGTTGACGTCTGGAACTATTGGCATTTGATCAAGTCCGCGGCGATCCTCTCCTTCGTTCTCACCGCTGTGGGGCTCTCCGGCACCGGAAACTATGTGGTCAGCGTGCTTTTCGGCCTGCTGCTGTCCGTGATGATCTGCATCGTTGGCGACAAGATAGCTCCGGCCTGGCAGGGGTATTTTGGGCTGGAAGGCACGACTTGCACCACCGTTTTGCAGCTGGGTACGACGCTGCCGATCGCGTGGGCCGTGAACTGGCTTCTGGACAGAATCCCCGGTGTGAAGAAGATCAACATCTCCTACGACACCCTGAATGAGAAAATCGGCGCGTTCAGCGACCCGACGATCATCGCCTTTATCCTCGGCATCTTCCTGTCCCTGATCACCAAGCAGACGCTTGCCGGCACCATCCAGATCGCCGTCGGCCTGGCTGCGGTTATCACCCTGACGCCGAGAATGGTCAAGCTGTTCATGGAGGGCATCAGCCCGCTGAGCACGGCTGCCAGAAACTACATGATCACCCGCCTTGGCGAAGACGCTGAGTTTAACATCGGCGTGGATATCGCGCTTGGTGTGGGCGACCAGTCCTCCATCACCGCCTCCACCCTTATGATTCCCATCAGCGTGCTGCTGGCCTTTATTTTGCCCTGGAATCAGTTCTTCCCGCTGGCCTTCCTGGGCTCCTCGCTGGCCTATGCCATGGCTACCGTCAGCCTCGTTTCCAAGGGGAACCTCTTCCGGTCGCTGATCATCGGTACCGTGTATATGATCTTTACTTACTTTGCGTTCAACTTCACCGCCACGCTCTGCACTCAGTTTGTCGTGAGCGCCGGCGTCATGGAGATACAGGAGGGCGTGCGCGTGACCGCGGGCGGCATGAATAACTTTATCGAGCTCATTATGGCTATGTTTGGTAAACTCGTAGGCTAAAGGAGAAACATATGATCACAGGATTAATTACCCCTATTTTGACGCCGTTCCACCGTGACGCGGAACAGTCGATCAACTATGAAGGCACAAAGGCGCTGGTGGATCACCTGATTGCGGCGGGCGTGTCCGGATTGTTTGCTCTGGGCAGCAATGGGGAATTCGCGGTGCTCTCTTATCAGGAGAAGATTGACTTTGTAAAAAATGTTATTGAATTTGTCGGCGGGCGCGTTCCCGTATACGCGGGAACCGGCTGCTGCTCGACAAGGGAGACGATCTCCCTCTCGCGGGAGATGGAGCAGCTGGGCGTTGACGGCATCTCGGTCATTGCTCCGTACTTTGCCGGTTTGAGCGAGGATGAGATGTATGCGCACTATGCCGCCGTTGCCGGCAGCGTCTCCATCCCGGTCATCCTCTACAACATCCCACGGCTGACCGGGAACCCCCTCACGCCCGCAGTGGTGGAGCGGCTGGCGAAGATCGGGAACATCACCTGTATCAAGGACAGCAGCCGGGACATCGACAACCTGAAAGCGTACATAAAGATTGCCGCTGAAAACGACATGACGGTGCTCATCGGTTCCGACTCGCTGATTCTGGAGGGCATGAAGCTGGGCGCCCACGGCGCTATCGCGGGTCTGAGCAACGTCCTGGCTCACAATCTGGTGGCGCTCTATCAGGCGATTGTCAACAAAGATCTGGACGAGGCGCAAAGGCTGCAGGATTCCATCAAGGAATTGAGCGCCGTGAACAGAAAGGGAACAATGCCCTGCGTGCTGAAACGCTCTGTGGAGCTGGCGAACATTGCCGACATGGGGCCGGCCAGACTGCCTGCCATGGAGGCAGACGAGCGCCTGGACGCGGACATCAGAGAAATGCTGAAGCACTACGGAATGCTGTAATAGGAGCGCGCTATGAGAAAAGTCTTGGTGACTGCAAACAGCTTTGGGAAGTTCAGTGATGAGCCAACAGAGCTTTTGCAGGAGAATGGTTTTGAAGTTATTTTTAATCCCTATGGCCGGAAGATGGAGGAAAATGAGTTCATTGATGCGATTGCTGACGTGGACGCCGTGATTTTGAGCACGGAGCAGGTCAACAAGCGCGTCATCGACAGCGCGCGAAAGCTCAGGATCATCTCCAGATACGGCGTTGGCCTGGACAATATCGACCTGGACTACTGCAAGGCCAAGGGGGTGCCGGTGACGATCACGGGCAGCGGAAACAGCAATGCGGTAGCGGAATACGCCGTGACGAGCATGCTCGCTGCGCTGAAGGGCCTTTGCTACAGCGCAAACAAGGCGGCTGCCGGTACCTGGGCGAAAACCACCGGGTTGGATCTGGACGGACGCTGCGTGGGCGTCATAGGGCTGGGCTCCATCGGAAGGAGAGTCATACAAAAGCTCTCGGGCTTTGACGTGAAGATCCTTGGCTATGACATATTCTATGACGATGAGTTTTGCAGCCGGTACAAGGTTGAAAAGGGGTCCCTGGAAGAGGTTTTTCAGAAGTCGGATGTGATCACCTTCCACATCCCCTCCATTTCCGACAAGCCGCTTTTGGACGCGCAGACCTTTCGGACGCTGAAGGACGACGTGGTCATTGTCAACACGGCCCGCGCTTCTCTCATTGATTATGAGGCCCTGTATGAAAACCTGAAGAGCAAAAAGGTATTTGCGGCGGCGCTGGACGTGCACGAGTGCGAGCCCAAGTTCAACGAAAAGCTTATGGGGCTGGATAACGTCATCCTCACCCCGCACAATGCCGCACTGAGCAAGGAGGCCATCGACAAGACATCCATGCTGGCCGTGGAGAATATTTTAAAAGAATTTGGCTTGCTGCAGCAGTGACACCCAAACCAAGGCGAAACGGTGCGGGGCGCTGTGTCCCGCACCCTAAGCGCAGCAACAGGAGGATAGATCATGATAGTCGCACCTTCCATTTTAAGCGCGGACTTTACCAAGCTGAAAGAACAGCTTGCGGAAGTAGAGCGCAATGGAGCGGATTGGATCCATTTCGATGTAATGGACGGTAACTTTGTTAAAAACATTACGTTCGGAATTGACATCTTCAAAGCGGTCAAGCGGGCATCGGACCTGTTCATCGACGTGCATTTCGTGCTGAACGATCCGGAATACTATGCTGACGTCTTCATGGACGCCGGGGCGGACAACATTACGTTCCATCTAGATGCGATCAACGACGAGGAGCGCTCCATGGCCCTCATCAACAAAATCAAGTCCAGAGGAGTGAAAGTGGGAGTGACCCTGAGGCCGGAGACAGACATCTCCGAGTATCTGCCGTTTTTGCCGTATGTGGACATTGCCCTGGTCATGTCCATCGTTCCGGGGTTTGGCGGACAACCCTTCCAGCCTGAGGCGGTCGATAAGGTCAAGTGGCTGGCCAAGCAGAAAAAGGAGCATGGATACCACTATTTGATCCAGGTGGACGGCGGGATCAATGGGACTACCGGCGCCCTTTGCAAGGAAGCGGGCGCGGAGTGCCTGGTCGCCGGCAGCTACGTATTTTGCAACGACATCGAGCGGTCCATTCAATCCCTGAAGTAGCCCAAGTGGCAGTTACATCGTTCTTAGAGTTTATTAACGGAGACGATCATCTTTGGAATTTGTTTTTATCAGCGACAAGGCCGACAATTGGGAAGACGCGATCGTAAAGACATCAAGGGCGCTTTTCGATGCGGGATTTGTGACCGAGGAGTTCGGCAGCCAGTGTATCAAGAGGGAGCGTGAATACCCCACGGGATTGGGCACGCAGATCCCCATCGCCATTCCCCACACGGATTCGGCGTTCGTCCACACCTCCGCGATCTGCGTGCTGGCGCTTGAAAGCCAGGTGCCCTTCATCAACATGGAGGATTCGGAGAGCGAAGTGCCGGTGGAGTATGTGCTCAATCTGGCGATCAAGGACGGCAAGAATCAAGTAACAATTTTAAATAAGGTACTGCAGGTGTTCAACAGGGAAGGACTTCCCGAGCAGCTGGAGCGCAAGGGGAACGGCTATCTGAAGGAACTCATCATGCAGGCGTTCGTGAACGCTCCCACGACGGCAAAAGAGGCAGACTGAACGGTTTGTATACTTTTTTGCCTGCGGGTGCAAATTAATCACGACGTAAATGCGCAAGGCTTTTGGCCGCCCCGGCCAAAGGCCTTGCGTACCTTGCATATGAGCAAAGCAGTCAGGGATCGCTGAGAATCGGTTGCTTTGTTCCGGGGCGAACACATCTCGTTGCTTTTATGATAAAGGTGGATCATATGGACAGCAGAAAAGATATTCTACTGAATGATTTGATTACGAACAGAACCGTTGATGTCGAGGAGTTCTTGAAGAGCCATGCTATCTCATTCAGAACGCTGCAAAATGATATAGCGTTTCTAAACAGCGAAATGGGCGCCAATGTCCTTGAACTGCATAACGCTAAGGTGATCGTCAATAATACGGGCGTTTTAATGGACAAGCTGGGAAGTAGAAAAGGAAATGTGACGCCCTACTCATATAAAATGACAAAAGAGGAGCGCCTATTAATTGAATCGCTGCTCATTCTCTGCTCCGAAGGCTATGTCACGGCGAGCAAGCTGGGTGAGTACTTATTTGTCAGCAGGAATACGGTCATCACCGACATGAATGCTTTAAAATCAAAGCTGCAGGGGTATCATCTGGAGCTCGCGCCGAAGACCAACAAAGGATACGAGATTTCCGGCGACGAGGTTTTTATAAGAAGGCGGTTCTACGATATCATCATGGGCTCGTGGAGCACGTTCAATGATAAATACAGAAAAATCATTGCCGAGACGATAGAACTCGACAAAGACTTTTTTAATGTGAAAGAGACGTTGATCGCATTTTTTGATAAAAACAAAATTGTGTTGGGCGACTCTGTATTCGCGGCGTTTTATCAATGCGTCGTTTTTAAGCTGATGCGCCTGCGCAATGGGCACGTGATACCAAAGGGCGAAAGCGGCGACAGCTCACGTCATCCGGCGCTGCAGGAGCTGATGAATGAACTGCTCTATGACGGAGGATGGCGCACGGAGGGCGAGCTGAGCGATTTTATTCACCTGGTTCATTATCTGAACCTGGATGGGCTTATCCAGGGAAACTACCATGCCGATGAGCAGATGGTGATTTCCTCGTTTGTCTGGGAGGTATGCAAGGAGCTGGACGTTTTAGAGGAATTGGAGTATGAGAGCTATAGAAATCTGTGCGCTCATATCATCTCCTCCGTGGACAGCATTAAAAAGGGCGTGACCTCCCAAATCAACCCTATCCTGAGCGACCTGAAATCGCTGTACCCAGATATCTTTGATGCGATCAACAAGCATATAAACGTGCTGATGAAAATTGCAAATCGGGCGTTGGATGAAAATGATATCTCCTATATCGCAATGCACGTCGCGGTGATCGTGGAGACGAATCACGCAATTGATACGAGACTTCGCGTGGTTTTGGTCTGTCCCAACGGCAGATGCATGTCAGAATTTTTAAAGAGCAGGCTGCTGCTCTACTTCAGCATCGATATTATAGATACGATCCCGGCGTACAAGCTGAACGCGCAGGCTAAAAATGAGATAGACCTTGTGATTTCGACGGTCCCTCTTGACAGCTCAAAGTTCCCGGTTGTGGTTGTAAGCCAGATTTTATCGCCGGGCGATCTGGTGCGCATCAGAAAGTGTATCAGGTCTATCAGGAAGAATTTTTACAAGATAGAAATGCATCAGAACATTGAAAACTACGTCAAGGGCTATCAGGACATTATGGACAAAAACGCCGACTCAGGGGAGCTTGAAAAGCTGAACAGCCATTATGGAGAGGCAAAGCCCTCCTTTTTCTACAGCCATATTATGGAGAAACAGATCCTTCTGGATTTTGAGGCAAAATCCTGGCAGGAGGCGATCAGGATGTCTGGTGAGCTGCTGAAGAGGGGCGGATACGTCAATCAGAATTATATCGACAAAATGGTGGAGCTCGTGGAGGAAAACGGCCCGTATATTTTGTTTATGCCCGGCTTTGCGCTGGCCCACGCCTCGCCTGACGACGGCGCAAGCAAATTGGGCGTGAGCCTGGTCAGGCTGAAGAGACCGATCCTGTTTGAGGGCAGCGATATACCCATCAAATATGTGGTTTGCCTCAGCATTACCGATAAGGACAGCCATATTTCACTGATGTATCAGATATATAAAAGCCTGACGTATGAGGAGCTGTTTGATAATTTAAGCAAGTGCTCGACGCAGACGCAGATTATTGAGCTGCTGAGAGCCTTTGAGCTTGGACAGTCCCAGAAATAACGATATGCGCCGCGAGGATCCGAACCATTCTGAGGCAGAAAGAATCTGCCGCGGGTGGTTCGGATTCTTTGTTGCGGAGGCCCTTTTCCTTCAGTGCTTTCAGCGGTTTCGCCTTTTTTTCCGAAAATTTATCGTTGCCAAAGTAACAACTCTGTGTTAATATTGGGTTGTCAGAAACGACAACTTGCAATTTTTACCGGGTTGTTGGTTGCCGAATTTAGGATTATTAGGGGGGAATAAAATGAAACGCAAAGGAACGATTCTACTTATCGTACTTGGACTTCTGGCGGCCTGTCTGGCGGGCTGCGCCCCGTCCTCGGGCGGCAAAACCGTGAAAATCGTCGCGACCGATAACCAATGGGACAGCCAGAGAATCCATAACGCTATTGCCAAAATTGTGGTGGAGCACGCCTATGAGGGCTATGAGTTCGAGACCTCCACCGCCGCGTCCAATATGAACTGGCTGGCGATTGTGGACGGAGAGATCGATCTGGACATCGAGAGCTGGACCGACAACGTGCTGTCCTACCCTGACGACGTAGCCAGAGGGGATATCGTGGACGTAGGCGTACTGGTGCCCGACAGCCGCCAGGGCCTTTACGTTCCCCGCTATGTGATAGAGGGGGACCCGGAGCGGGGCATTGAGCCCATGGCCCCGGGGCTCAGGACCGTTAAGGATCTTATAAACTACCCCGATGTGTTCCCAGACGATGAGGACCCCTCCAAGGGCCGCATCTATGGGGGTACCCCCGGGTATATGGCCGATGAGGTCCTCTATAAGAAGTACGAGGCCTATGGGCTGGACGAGTACTATACTTACACCCGCCTGGGGAGCGAGTCGGTCATCGCCGCATCCCTTGTCTCGGCCTACAACCTGGGCGAGGCTTGGGTGGGCTACGGCTACGAGCCCACCCTCGTCACCGGAAAGCTGGACCTGGTCCTCCTGGAGGATGAGTCCTATGATCCAGAGACCTATTTTGACGGCCTGTGCGCCTATCCCGCCCAGGAACTGAAAATCGTCAGCAGCAAATATTTTGCGGAAAAGGCCCCCGACCTGCTTGAATTCTTCCAAAATTATCAGACCGGAAGTACCCTGATTGCCGAGGCGCTGGCCTATCTGGATGAAAATCAGTGTACCATTGAGGAGACCGCGGTCTGGTTTTTGAAGGAGCATGACGAGCTGCTGAGCCAGTGGCTCCCCGAGGAGAACGCCGCCGTCCTGCGTGACTATCTCTCCGGGATATAGGGGGGAGCCGCATGTCTCAATTTATTCAGGACTATATTCTTCAATTTCCAGCCGCCTGGCAGTTCAAGCTGGGAGACACCGTGGATGCCGCGGTCAAGAGCTTTGCCGTTGAGCACCGGGAGGGGCTCCAGGTGATTCGCAAGGGCATCATCGCGGTCATCAGCGGGATCCAGGGGGTGCTGGAGTGGATTCCCTGGGTCGTGTTGGTGCTGGCGGTGGTGGCTCTCACCTGGTATTTGACAAGAAAGTGGCACCTAGGGGCCGTCTACGGCCTACTGCTTACCTTTATCGGCTGCAGCGGCCTGTGGGGCCTCATGCTCCAGACGCTCAGCGTGGTCATCGCCAGTGTGATCATCTGCCTGCTGCTGGGCTTTCCGCTCGGCATCCTGCTGGCCATGTCCAGCCGGGCCAACCGCATCCTGCGGCCCCTGCTGGATACCATGCAGACCATGCCATCCTGGGTCTATCTGGTGCCCGCGGTGTTCCTGTTCAAGCCCGGTATGACTCCGGCCCTGCTGGCGACGGTTATCTACGCCCTTGTGCCCATGGTGCGCATGACCAGCCACGGCCTGCTCTATGTGGACGCCGAAATGCTGGAGGCCTCCCATGCGTTCGGTGCGACCAGGATGCAGACGCTGCTCAAGGTGCAGATCCCCCAGGCCATCCCCACCATTATGACAGGCGTGAACCAGACCATTATGATGGCAATGGCGATGGTGGTCACCTGCTCCCTCATCGGCGCCGAGGGGCTGGGTATGGAAATTTTGGTGGCCACCAATCAGGTGCAGGTGGGCAGAGCCCTGCTGCCCGGCATCGCCATCGTGATCGTGGCGGTGATTCTGGACCGCCTTACCCAGGCGGCGGTCAAGCGGAGCGAGGTGAAAGTGGATGGATGAGCGCGACATTGTGCTGGAGGCAAAAAACGCCGCTAAAATCTACGGCATCAACAAGACCGAGGCGGCGCGCATGATGGCCGCCGGCCACACTAAGGAGGAGGTGCGCCAAAAAACAGGGGCCACGGTGGCCCTTTGGGACGCGTCCTTTCAGGTGATGCGGGGCGAGGTCTTTTCCATCATCGGCCTGTCCGGTTCGGGCAAGTCCACCATCATTCGCTGCTTTAACCAGCTTTTACGCCCCACCAGCGGCCATGTGTACGTCGAGGGCCGGGCGGTGGATTCCATGAGCAAAAAGGAGCTTTTGGAGCTGCGGCGAAACAAGGTCTCCATGGTCTTTCAGAATTTCGGGTTATTCACGCACCGCACGGTGCTGGAGAACGTGGCCTATGGGCTGGAGGTGCGCGGTACGCACAAGGCCCAGTGGACGGAGCGGGCCATGGAGTTTATCGAGATGGTGGGACTCAAGGGCTGGGAGGGAAAGCCCATTTCCAGCCTGTCCGGCGGCATGAAACAGCGGGTGGGCATTGCCCGGGCCCTCGCCAACGACCCCGAGGTGCTGCTGATGGATGAGCCCTTTTCCGCCCTGGACCCGCTGGTGCGAAGCGAAATGCAGTTCGAGCTGCTGCAAATACAGCGAAAGCTCAACAAGACCATTCTCTTTATCACCCACGATATGAACGAGGCGTTCAAGCTGGGCGACAGGGTCGCCATTATGCGGGACGCCAAGGTGATTCAAATCGACACGCCCGAGGATATGACAGCCCGCCCCGCCGACGACTATGTGAAACAGTTCATAGAGAGCGCCGACAAGACCCAGGTGCTCACCGCCCGCCAGATCATGATCATGCATGTCTGCCTCGTCCGTGAAAAGGAAGACCCTGCCAACGCCCTGCGCGAGATGCAAAAGGGGGGCTTTTCCAGCGCCTATGTTGTAGACGGGAAAATGCGTCTGCTGGGCGTTGTGACCGCGGAGGCCGCCGTGGCGGCCCGACAGAGCGGCGTTCCCCTGTCCGAGACGATAGACCGGGAGGCAGTCAAGGTGCTCCCCGACACGCTGGCCGGGGACATCATTCCCCTGACGGCCCAGACCCGGTATCCCATCGCCGTTACGGAGGAGGACGGGACCTTACTGGGTATCATTACAAAGGCGGCGCTTTTGGCCTGTGTGTCTTAATAATTGCATTTTTCTGACGCTGGGGTATAATGAACCTACCAATCAAGAAAGTCGTAGGTGACCCCTATGGAGGAAAGCATCCAGGTAACGGGAGCCCGTTACCAGCAGATCGCGGCGGATATTGCCGCAAAAATTGTAGATCACCAATACCAGATCGGTGAGAAGATATACGCTCGCTCTCTCATCGCCAGTCAATACGCCGTCTCTTCGGAGACCGCCCGCAAGGCCGTCGCCATTCTGGCGGATCTGAACATCGTGGAGACGGCAAAGGGCAGCGGTGTGGTTATCAAGTCCTATGAAAACGCGGTGGTCTTTTTAAAGCGTTTCCAGGACGCGGGTACAATGACTGAATACAAGCGGGACGCCATCGGGTGCCTGAACCGGCTTATTAAAGATGGGGACGATCTGCGGGACGCGATTGCCAGGCTGGTAGACCATGCGGATCGCTTTCGGGCGCTCAATCCGCTGGCACCTTTCTCCGTGCAGATTGAAAAGAGCGCTCCATGCGTCGGACAGTCCCTATCCAGCCTGAGCTTTTGGCATAATACCGCCGCGACCGTAGTGGCGATCCGCCGGGGCGATACCCTGATCCGCTCCCCCGGTCCTTACGCCGAGCTTTTGGCCGGCGATACGCTCTATTTTATCGGGGAAGACGACTGTGTGGAGCGGGTCGATATGCTCCTGCGGGAGCCGCTTGCCCAGTCACACCCCGCGACCAAATAAAAAATAGCTCAAAGAGCTGTTTTACGCGAAAAGAACCGTCTTTTTCAAGAAGGGCTTTTGATATTACGCCGTGCGGCGCCGTATGAAAGCCCTTCTTTTTTTACAGCCAAACGTGGGACGGCTTACCGCCGCCGCCCCATAAAAAATAGTTAGGAGGAAAAAGCATGAGTATTACCACAGTACAGAAGCGGGACCTTGCGGCGAAGGTTAAGGCCCTGAGAAGGGCCGGAGGTGTGCCCTGCGTCATTTTTGGAGCCTCGCTGCCCGAATCGCTTTCGGTACAGCTCGAGCAGAGCGCGGCGCAGCAGCTGCTGCGGCAAAAGCGTGTGGGCAGCAAGCTGGAGCTGCAGCTGGATGGTGAGGTGATACCCGCGCAGATCAAGGATGTGGACCGGGACTTTGCGACCAATGACGTGGTTCACATCAGCTTCCAGGTGCTGGACGCAGACAAGAAGGTCAACAGCAGGGCTCAGATCATCCTGTTGAACAGGGACAAGGTGCCGGGAAATCTGGAGCAGCTGCTATTTGAGATCCCGTTCACCTCTCTCCCCAAGGACATGGTGGACACGGTCTCCATCGACCTGGAGGGCCTGCCGGTGGGGAGCATCGTCACCATCGGCGATCTCCCTGAGTTCCAGGGGGAGAAGGCGGAACCACAGGTGGGCGCGGACAGCATAGTCTTAAAAATCAAGGACAAAAAGCGCCAGCCCCAGGCCGAAGAGTAACGGCGGATGATACTTGGCATCGCTGTATTCTGCTTTTTGTGCGTCGTGTTTCGGTTCCCGGCCTGCCGATGGCTGCTGATCGAGGAAAAGGAGCTGACCCCGAGGGAAGAACGCGCTTGCGTTTTGTTTGGCAATTTGAACGGGGGATTAGCCGTCCTGTTTGCCCTGCTCCGGCTGACCCGGGGCCGCTGGGGAGACTATGCCTATCTTGGGGTGGGCGTTTTATCGGCGCTGCTGGTGGGACGTTTTGTATACCGGGCGCTGATTGGGCGCAATGATTAAAAAAGGCCGTCGTCCTGTGAGGGACGACGGCCTTTTTTACGCTCAAGGGCTATGGGTATAGTGGCGCTTAACGTAGTTTAGGAAATCCAATACGTACTCCTTTAAAATATAATTTTTCCGGAAGGCCAGGTAGAAATTGCGCCCGGAGCTGCCCTCCGGCAGCTCGAACATAAGCAGGCGCTTTGCCTCTACAAAGTTGTGGGCGGCCCGTTCGGAGATGATGGAGACGCCGAGGCCGCCGGCAACCAGGTTTTTGATGGACTCCTGGTCGTTGATGCGGGCGGTGACCCGCAGGTTTTCTTCCCGGATATGGACACTGTCGAGAAAGCGCTCCGCGCTCTTTTTGCTGCCGCTTCCCTGCTCGCGGAGGATCATGGGCTCCCGCAATAGCTGCTGTAAGGGGACTGCCTCCTGTTTCTTAAGGACCTGAAAGTACTCGTTGACCGGCGTGATGAGCACCATGCGGTCCTGATAGAAGGGGATGCAGGTCAGCGATTCGTCCTCGCAGTTCATTCCGATCATTCCGATGTCAAAGCTCCCGTTGAGCAGCCCGTCCACAATTCCCTGGCTGTCGCTCTGATGGATTGTGAAGTAGGTTCCGGGGTGTTCGTTTCCGTACTCGGGAAGGATCTCCGGCAGGAGATAGGCGGAGGGGATGGTAGAGGCCCCCAGCTGGACGACCTTGTTCTCCGCGTCCGACCAGCGCTGAATCAGATTGTCCCGGAGTCCCAGAATCGTGGCGGCGCACTCATAGAGCTCCCTGCCCCGGGGTGTGACCTCGACGCTCTTCGTGGTCCGAACGATCAGGGTGGAGTTAAGCTCCTCCTCCAGCAAGCGGATATGCGTGCTGATGGTGGGCTGGGAGAGGTAGAGCCGCTCCGCCGCTTTGGTAAAGCTCTGATACTTTACGACGGCGGAAAAGGACTGCAGCTGCTTGAATTCCATAGGGAACCGTCACCTCTTCAAAATAGCGCTGAGTGCGCGGAGCGCTGCGTCCACCTCGTCTGACCGGTTCCACCACCCAAAGGAGAACCGGATGGTGCCGGTAGGGTAGGTCCCCAGCGACTTATGCGCGGAGGGCGCGCAGTGGAGGCCGACCCGGGTCATAACGCCGTAGGTGTCGTCCAGCTCAAAGGCGACCTGGGAGATGTCCTGGTCCAGGGCTTGCAGGGACACTACCCCCGTCCTGCCCTCCAAACCGCGCTTGCCCACGACCCGCAGCAGCTCCCCGCTCTCGTCCAGGGCGCGGAGCCCCGCGAGGAATTGCCCCGTCAGCCTCAGCTCGTGTTCCCGGATGGCCTCGATGCCGGTCTCACTCAGCCACTGAAGTCCCGCGTGCAGTCCCACAACGCCCGGGAGGTTCATGGTGCCCGGCTCGAACCGGTCCGGCATGAAATCGGGCACCTCCTCGGTGTGGCTGATGCTGCCTGTCCCGCCGGAGAGCAGGGGCTCAATCTGGGAGGCTAGGTCGTTATTCAGGATAAAGCCGCCGATTCCCTGGGGGCCAAGGAGCCCCTTGTGCCCCGTGAAGGCCAGCGCGTCGATGTTCATCTCCGCCATGTCGATGGGCCACACCCCGCCGGTCTGGGCGCAGTCCACAAAGAAACGGAGCCTATGCTCCCTGCAAAACGCCCCGACCTCCCGGATGGGGAGAAGGGTGCCGCAGACATTGCTGGCGTGGGTCATGACCACGGCTTTGGTATTGGGGCGCAGAGCGCCGCTCAGCGCCTCCACGGGGAGCGTCCCGTCCTGATCGCACTGCGCCCGGGAGAAGGAAATGCCCTGCTTGCCAAGCTGCACCAGTGGGCGCATAACGGCGTTATGCTCCATGGAGGAGGTGATCACGTGGTCGCCCGGCTTTAAAAAACCCTTCAGCAGGACGTTGAGGCTCTCGGTGATATTTTTTGTAAATACCACGTTTTTACTGTCCCGTCCGCCGAACAGGTTGCACAGCAGCTCGCGGGTCTCATAGACGGTCTCCTCCACGCTGTAGGCCCGCCCGTAGCAGCCCCGGTTGACATTGCTCCCTACCTCCGTCATGTAGCGGTACATGGCGTCCGGCACGGCTTTGGGCTTTGGAAACGTGGTACTGGCGTTGTCAAAGTAGATGCTCCCCATATCCTCTGTTCACTCCCCCTCGATACTTTTCTCAGTGTATCACGCATTTATTAAAATATCAAATAAATAAGTCAAATTGATTAATAAACGGTATTGGAAAACTAAAAATTTGTTTGCTATACTAAAAATACAAGTTGATATTGGAGGGTGAGGAATATGGAGCCAAAAAGAGAAAAGCTTACGATCATCATAGCCGGAGCCGTCATAGGTGTCATCGCCTCGATGCTGGTGTTCTTCGGGAACCCGCTGAACATGGGCTTTTGCATCGCCTGTTTCCTCCGGGACACCGCGGGCGCGCTGGGGCTGCACCGGGCCGCCGCGGTCCAGTACATACGGCCCGAGATCATCGGACTGGTGCTGGGCAGCTTTATCCTGGCCCGCTGCCGCAAGGAGTTCGCCGCAAAGGGCGGCAGCGCACCGCTGACCCGCTTCGTGCTGGGTTTCTTCGTGATGATCGGATGCCTGATGTTCCTGGGCTGCCCCTTCCGCATGATCCTCCGCCTGGCGGGCGGAGACCTGAACGCCGTCTTCGGCTTGGCCGGCTTCACCGGCGGCATCCTGGCGGGCGTGTTTTTCCTGAGCAAGGGCTATTCCCTGAGACGGACCTACAAACTCCCCGCGCTGGAGGGGCGGCTGTCCGTCGGCATCTCGGTGGTCCTGCTGGTTTTGCTGGTGGTGGCCCCCGCGTTTATCTACTTCACGGAGGCGGGCGGCGGTCCCGGCGCAAAACACGCCCCCATCCTCGTGAGTCTGGCGGCCGGACTGATTGTCGGCGCGCTGGCCCAGCGGACCCGCCTGTGCATGGTGGGAGGCATCCGCGACGTGGTGCTGTTCCGGGAGTGGAAACTACTGGCCGGTTTCATCGCCATTCTCGTCAGCGCGCTGCTCTGCAACCTTCTCCTAACCGCCGTCACCCCCGGTACTTACTTTGCCCTCGGCTTTGCCGGGCAGCCCGTGGCTCACACCGACGGCCTCTGGAACGCTTTGGGCATGTTTCTCGCCGGCTTTGGCTGCGTGATGCTGGGCGGGTGCCCGCTGCGTCAGCTGGTCCTGACGGGCGAGGGCAACACGGACAGCGCCATTACGGTGGTCGGCCTGATGGCGGGCGCGGCCTTCGCCCACAACTTCGGGCTGGCATCCAGCGCCGAGGGGCCGACGGCGAACGGTAAGGTCGCCGTTATTATCGGCATCGCCGTCGTGGCGGTCATCGCCTGTTTCAATACCTTCCGCAAGGGGAGCGAACAAGGAGGAGCAGCATGAAAACAGTAGATGCGAGAGGGCTTTCCTGCCCTGAACCCGTGATTTTGATCCGCAACGCGATGAGCGGCGCGGAGGGCGCTTATCAGATCATCGTGGACAATCAGACCGCCCGGGAAAACGTGACCCGTTACGCCGTAAGCCAGGGGTATCGGGTGGAGGTTGCGGAAAAGGACGGGGAGTATACCCTCTCCGCCACGAAATAGCATGGAGCATATCGCTACCTTTTACTCTCACTTTGGCGCGGTGCGCTTTAAAAAGCTATGCGACAGCAGGCAGGTGGCCGCGAAGGTGATGCCCGTACCCCGGGATCTGAGCAGCAGCTGCGGCACCTGTGTCCGGTATGAGGGGGAGGCCCTATGCCCTACGGCTGCCTGGCCGGAAGAGGTGGAGCAGGTCGTCGCCATAGAGCCAGGCGGCTACCGCGCCCTCTACCGGGCGGAGTGAACTTTGTAAAAATCAAAACGGGGGACGCCCTGAGAGGAGAAAATCAATGCATATCAAGCAGGAAGTCAGTATCAATAAGGTTCAGGAGGATGCGGAAAACAATTTTCGCGGAGGGTTCTTTTGCTGTGAAGCTCTGATGGCTGCGGTGCGCGACAATTTCGAGCTGGATGTCCCCAAAGAAGTGATTGCTATGGCATCCGGTATGGCGGTGGGCGCAGGACGCTCCGGCTGCATGTGCGGCGCGCTCAACGGCGGCATTTTGGCGTTGGGGATGTTCTTTGGTCGCACGGAGCCCAATGGCCCGAAAGACCCTCAGGCGGTCAAATGCATGGAGCTAACGCACGAACTGCACGACTGGTTCAAGGAAGCCAACGGCAAAAACGCCATCTGCTGCCGCATCCTGACCAGGGAGTTCGATATGGGGAAGGGTGAGCACAAGGAACAGTGCATCCACTATACCGGCCTGTGCGCGCACAAGGTCGCCGAGATCGTAGTGCGGGAGCTGGGACTAACGAATCTGGACGCCCAAAACGCTTAAATAGGAAGTGAAACCGTGAAAAATATCATTCAAAAAGTCCCGATTCCACTGTGCGGCGTAATCCTCGGCCTGGCAGCGCTTGGCAACCTGCTGCAGAGCTATTCCGAAATTGCCCGCTATGCCTGCGGTATTGTTGCGCTTCTGCTGCTGGTCCTGTTTCTGCTTAAATGCATCCTCTATCCGGGCGCGATCAGAGAGGATATGAAGAATCCCATCATGGCAAGCGTAGCCGCAACCTTCCCCATGGCCCTGATGCTGCTGAGCGTATATGTAAAGCCATGGCTTGGCGCAGCAGCCATGTATATCTGGTTTTTTGCCATCTTGCTGCATATCGCGCTGATCGTGTACTTTACCGTCAAGTTCATATATAAACTCCAGTTGCCGAAAGTCTTCGCCAGCTACTTCATTGTCTATGTGGGCATTGTGGCCGCCGCTGTTACCGCGCCTGCTTATGAGCAGCTGTGGGTCGGCGCTATGACGTTCTGGTTTGGGTTCGTATGTCTCATCGCGCTGCTGGTGCTGGTCACGATACGGTATATCAAGGTCAAAAATGTGCCGGATCCCGCAAAGCCGCTTATCTGCATTTATGCCGCGCCCGTCAGCCTCTGCATTGTCGGCTATGTCCAGTCCGTTACCCCAAAGGCATTGCCGTTTTTGCTTTTCCTGTATGTGGTGGCATCGATTATTTACGTATTTGCTTTGATTAAGATGCTTGGCTATCTGAAGCTCCCGTTCTTCCCCAGCTATTCGGCCTTTACGTTCCCGTTCGTAATCAGCGCAATCGCCTCCAAGCAGACGATGGCCTGCGCCGCCAAGCTGGGTACGCCGCTGCCTTTTCTGAACTATGTCGTGATTGTTGAGACAATCATCGCCGCCGCCGCGGTCCTGTACACGTTGGTTCGTTATATAATGTTCCTGCTGAGTGCACCTAAAAAAAGCACAGGAGAGCTTCTGGCAAATAAATAGCGGAAATAAGTCAAGGGGCCAGGTTACCACACAGAAATGGTAACCTGGCCTCATTTTTTTCTGACGCAAACGAAATGCCCTTGTTTGAAGTAACCCTCCATTTTGGCCTGCGGAGGGAATTTTTCCACTCGCACAAGGCGCCAACAGCCTCCTGCCCTAATATCATGGGGAGAAGGGAGTTGGTCACATGGATGTGAATAATTACAGCAATTTGGAGCAGATACGGCTCGATCAGGGAGCCGACAAGTGCAGGGAGGCGTTCAGCCAGCTCTTTCAAAGGGAACCATGGCGCGCCATTGGTCTGATGAACGACAGCGCCTTCACCTTTCCCTGCCTGTACATCCTGCTTGGGCAAATTGAAGAGCTGCATATCAAGCGGCACTTAAACCAGCGCAATGCCATCGCCGTAGAGATCATAAACCAAATCAGACTTCCTGGAGCCGCTGAAGTCAATTATCTCGCCTCAAAGCAAGATTCAGCACAACCCATTCTCAAATGGATCCTGGAGACCGGTGCAGTCGAGGAGATCCCCGAGGACGACTATGAGGAGATCATGGAGGTAGCTGTCTCGGTGTTAATAAACACGTATGGGGACAGAGAGATCCTGCCGCTGGTGGCCGAGCTGATTTTTAAGCGTAACAGGAAAGGACGTTATATCCATGACCTGGTATTTGCTTTATTCCGGATCGGTGATCCTCAGGTCTTAAAACTGATTGTCGAGCACATTCGGTCTTCAGACGCAAAAGACGCTAAGCTGGCCGCCGAGCTGCTGAATATAGACGAGCCGGGCGGCGGGGAAGAACGATGTGAGAAATACCTTAGCTGGCTCAACGAGAATGAGCCGTATTTGTATTTCACGGGCGAGTGTTTTCAGTATGCAAGCAGGCCGACCTTTGCCGCCGTTGATCTGGAGCGAAAAGGCCGGGAGGAGGGGAAAATATGATTCTGATATCCGGTTCCCCCCTCCAAATAAATGACCTCGCCGGCGAATACGCTGAAAACAGCGTGGAGCGGCAGGTGTTGGAGCAGATGGCCGGCAGCACCGCGACCTACCGCTACGACTCCCTGGATCAGCTCAAGTTCGAACTCACCCTGCGCGGGAGAATCGTTGACGCTGCAGTGGCGCTCAACCGCAGCGGACTTAACTTTGCCGCATTCCATAAGTCGAGATGCAATCCGGATTATTGGGAGAGAACCGATAACGGCGGGTTTCTTCTCAAAAGCGATGTGAAACCCAGCGACGCGATCAGGGATATCTTTATGAACGGCAACTTATATGCCACGGAATGCGCGACCGCTATGGTCATCGTGTATTACGGTGCTCTTCTGGAGGTCTATTCAGAGGAAGTATTCAACAGGCTGTTTTCCTCGATCTATCTGATGGACTGGCATGAGCTGGACCCGCTGCTCAGCGAGGTGGGCACACCGAGACAGGTGGCGGATATACTCCTGGGGGACCGGTGCTACTTCAGAAACCCAGAGGTAAGCCCGCTGACCCCCGAGCTGCAGGGCGAAAACGTCATCGTCCTGCCGAATGGGCTGTTCTATGGCCATGGCCTGGGCATAGCGCCCGCCGACTACTTCATCCGCGTGCTGAATGCGAATCGGATGGAGGGCGCGACCCAATCGGCCTATTTTATGGAGAATTACGCCGCGCGTCCTGACTTTAAACGCCTGGAGGCGGCAGGCAGAGTCCCCGCCCGGCAGTCCCCAGCCCAACAGCCCTCCACCCAGAGGACCTCCGCCCTGCGCTGGCGCCCCTTCCCGCCGCCGATCATGCGCTAGTGCGCATATCATCCAGTGGTGCTTTGCATGGCTGTGGTATTATAAAGGAAAGGGACGCCCTCTTTGGGGCGTCCCTTTCCTTTGCACATAAGCGCGGGAGCCTATCCTTGACATTTTGGCCGATTATGATATGATTTTAGACAATCTGAGTTGCGAGAATGATCTTTCAACAAAGTGGTCTGAACTGAATACTGACACAAAGATTCGTTCTGCGTGAAAGGCACAGTCATTAATATCAAGGGATTGATGCGCTTTTCATAAGCGCATTTTTTTATTGAAATGGGAGTGTAAAGCATGGAAACAAGGGTGGCTATCCTCGGCATCATCGTTGAAAACCCCGATTCGGTAGAACGGCTCAACGGTATACTGCATGAATATGCGCAATACATCATCGGGCGTATGGGTATTCCCTATCCGGCGAGAAGCGTTTCCATCATCAGCGTTGCCGTCGACGCCCCGCAGGATGTCATCAGCGCCCTGTCCGGCAAGGTGGGCAAGCTGCCCGGCATCACAGTGAAGACGGCTTACTCCAACGTAGGTGCGAAGCATGAGCTATGACGTGAAAGCGCTGATCGACAAGCTGGAAAGGGACCGAACGCTCAGCCGGGACGAGTATTTGGAGCTGCTGGAGAGCCGGTCGCCGGAAGGAGACCAATACCTCTTTGAGCGCTCGCGCGCGGTCAGGCACGCGGTATATGGGCATGACGTATATATGCGCGGACTGATCGAGTTTACGAATTACTGTAAAAACGACTGCTACTATTGCGGCATCCGCAAAAGTAACCGCGACGCGGACCGGTACCGGCTGACCCAGGAACAGATTTTGGAGTGCTGCGCCGCCGGCTATGAGCTGGGCTTTCGCACCTTTGTGCTGCAGGGAGGGGAGGACCCCTTCTATACGCGGGACAAGGTCGTGGCCCTCGTACGTGCCATCAAAAGGGAGCATCCCGACTGCGCGCTGACGCTCTCTATCGGAGAGCAGAGCCGCGAGAGCTATCAGGCCTATTTTGACGCGGGGGCGGACCGCTATCTGCTCCGCCACGAGACGGCCAACAACGAGCACTATGAGCGGCTCCACCCCGGGGAGATGTCTCTTCGTAACCGCAAGGAGTGCCTCTTCACCCTCAAGGCGATCGGCTATCAGGTGGGGTGCGGGTTTATGGTGGGCTCGCCCTGCCAGACCAATGAATGCCTTGCGGACGACCTGCTCTTCCTCAAGGAGCTTGACCCCCACATGGTGGGTATCGGCCCCTTTATCCCGCACAGCCAAACGCCCTTTGCACAGGAAAGCGCGGGCAGTCTGGAGCTCACGCTGTTTTTGCTGGGTGTCATCCGGCTCATGCTGCCCCAGGCGCTGCTGCCCGCGACGACCGCACTGGGGACCATCCATCCGCAGGGGAGGGAGCAGGGCATTTTGGCGGGTGCGAACGTGGTGATGCCCAATCTCTCCCCCGTCGGCGTGCGCAGCAAATACATGCTCTATAACAACAAAATCTGTACCGGCGACGAGGCCGCGGAGTGCCGCTGGTGCATGAATAGCCGAATGGAGGGTATCGGCTATCACCTGGCTGTCTCCAGGGGCGACTATAAAGCAGAATAAACGCAATCAACTAACGGGGAAGAAGTTTCTGACCCAGAAGGAAGGAAAAAACAATGTACGATCCCAGATCCCTGCAGGCGGAAGAGTTTATCTCCCATGAAGAGGTGCTTGAGACCCTTGCCTATGCCGAGGAGAACAAGCATAACGAGGCCCTGATCGACGCCATCCTTACAAAGGCCAGGCAGCGCAAGGGCCTTACCCACAGGGAGAGCGCGGTCTTGCTCAACTGCGATCTCGAGGAAAAGAACCGGGAGATCTATGCCCTGGCGGAGCAGATCAAAAAGGACTTTTACGGCAACCGCATCGTCATGTTTGCCCCTCTGTATTTGTCCAACTACTGTGTCAACGGCTGCGTCTATTGCCCCTACCATCTCAAAAATCAGCATATCGCCAGAAAAAAGCTGACCCAGGAAGAGGTCGCCCTCGAAGTGACTGCGCTGCAGGACATGGGGCATAAACGGCTGGCCATCGAGGCCGGCGAGGATCCTGTGAACAGCCCCATCGAATACATTCTCGAATGTATCAACACAATCTACGGCGTCAAACATAAAAACGGGGCCATCCGCCGGGTCAACGTGAATATCGCGGCCACAACTGTGGAGAATTATCGTAAGCTCCACGACGCCGGGATCGGCACCTATATTCTCTTTCAGGAGACCTATCACAGGGAAAGCTATGAACGGCTCCATCCCACCGGCCCCAAGCATAACTACGCCTACCATACCGAGGCGATGGATCGGGCGATGCAGGGCGGCATCGACGATGTCGGTCTGGGCGTGCTGTTTGGGCTGGAGCGTTACCGCTACGAATTTGCCGCGCTGCTGATGCACGCCGAGCACCTGGAGGCCGCGCATGGCGTCGGCCCCCACACGATCAGCGTGCCCAGGATCCGCCGTGCCGACGATATCGACCCCAGCGCCTTCGACAACGGCATTGACGACGACACCTTTGCCAAGATCATTGCCTGCATCCGGATATCGGTCCCCTATACGGGCATGATCGTCTCCACCCGGGAGAGTCAGGCCTGCCGGGAAAAGGTGCTTCGCCTGGGCGTTTCCCAGATCAGCGGCGGGTCCCGCACCAGCGTGGGCGGATACTACGAACCCGAGCCGGAGGATGAAAAATCCGAGCAGTTCGACGTCAGCGACAGGAGGACCCTGGACGAAGTCGTGAAGTGGCTGATGGAGCTTGGGTATATCCCCAGTTTTTGCACCGCCTGCTACCGCGAGGGCAGGACGGGGGACCGGTTTATGAGCCTGTGCAAGAGCGGGCAGATTCAAAACTGCTGCCATCCCAACGCGCTGATGACGCTGAAGGAATACCTGATGGACTACGCCTCTGACCGAACGAGAACCCTTGGTGAGGACCTGATCGAGGCAGAGATATGCAATATCCCAAAGGAAAAAGTGCGCCAGCTGGTCCGCGATAACCTCGCGCACATTGAGCATGGGCAGAGAGACTTCAGACTGTAGGTGAAATGAGATGGGACTGAATGATACGCCCAGCGCCAACCGGGTGCATATCGGGATTTTTGGAAGGCGCAATGCAGGCAAGTCCAGTGTGATCAACGCAATCACCGGACAGGATTTTGCCATCGTGTCCGACGTGAAGGGTACCACCACCGACCCGGTCTATAAGGCCATGGAGCTGCTGCCCATGGGGCCCGTCATGCTCATCGACACCCCCGGCATCGACGATGAAGGAGAGCTGGGCGCCCTGCGGGTCAAAAAAGCCAGACAGGTGCTCAATAAGACGGACGTCGCCGTTGTGGTTCTGGACGCCGCATCGGGGCAAACTAAGGAGGATATGGGCCTCATCCGTTTGATCGAGGAGAAAAATATTCCCTATGTTTTGGTCTATAATAAAAGCGACCTGCTGCGGGAGGAAAAGCCCGCTAGGGAAAACGAAATTTATATCAGCGCGAAAGAGAAGGTTCATATTGAGGCGCTGAAGGAGAAGATCGCCTCCCTTGCGGCGGCTGAGGGGCCGGAGCACAGAATCGTCGGCGACCTCATCGCTCCGTCGGATTTTGTGGTGCTCGTGACCCCCATAGACACTGCGGCGCCGAAGGGAAGACTGATTCTGCCCCAGCAGCAGACCATCCGGGATGTTCTCGATTCAGGGGCAGTCGCCATTGTCGTAAAGGAGACCGAGCTGCGGGAGACGCTGGAGAGCCTGGGGCGAAAGCCCAGCCTGGTGATCACCGACAGCCAGGTGTTTGAAAAGGTTTCCGCCATTGTGCCTAAGGAAATCCCGCTCACGTCCTTCTCCATCCTCTTTGCGCGCTATAAGGGGCTGCTGGACGCCGCGGTGAAGGGAGCCGCGGCTTTGGATAAGCTCAAGGACGGGGATAATGTCCTGATCTGCGAGGGGTGCACGCACCACCGGCAGTGCGACGACATCGGGACGGTAAAGCTGCCCAGGTGGATCAAAAACTATACGGGCAAGCAGCTGGAGTTTTCGTTCGTATCGGGAACGGAATTCCCTGACGATGTAAAAAAGTATCAGTTGATTATCCACTGCGGAGGCTGTATGCTAAATGAGAGAGAGGTGAAGTATCGGCAGAAATGCGCGGTTGACCAACAGGTGCCGATCACAAACTATGGCATCGCCATCGCGGCGATGCAGGGGATACTTCGGCGTAGCGTCGCTATGTTCCCTCACCTCATGGCTGAGTCGTAGGAAAGGAGATGAGTACAATCTTGAATAATATGGAATGGGTGCGAAAGGAAGCTGCTCATTGGGTTGCGGATGGAATCATCACGCCGGAGCAGCAGGAGCTGATTGAACGGAGGTATCCTGTCAGCAGGGAGGGGAATCCGCTTCTCTTGTTTTTTGCCATCCTCGGTTCTCTGCTGATCGGGGTGGGTATCGTCCTGATCTTTGCCACAAACTGGTGGAGGATTCCCATTGCATTTAAGATTGCACTGGCCTTCCTGCCCCTCCTCGCGGCACAGCTCCTCTGCCTTTATATCTTTCTGAGAAAATATCAATCCATCCCGTTCAGGGAGGGGGGCGCGATCTTTTTATGCCTCGCCATTTTTGCGGCGACGGCGCTGATCGGGCAGGTATTTCATACCTCGAGCAGCCTTGAAGCATATGTGCTGATATGCATCCTTTTCTCCCTCCCGGGCGTGTACTTCTTCCGTGCGAAGGCGGCCATGGCAATTTATGTTGCCGGGGCAGTCTTTGCCGGCTGGTCCTGGCCGGTGTGGGTGCCCATCGTGCTGGCGGGTCTTGCTTTGCCCTTCTTCTGGATGGAGCTGGCGGATACCTCCCATAGGAGCGTGAGGAACTATCTCCTGTTCCTGCTCTCCGCCCTGGTGGCGGGCGCGGTGGCGCAATCCATGCGCCATGGGGTAAATGGGGTTGAGGTGGCGATGGCCTGCGGTCTTGCTCTGCTGCTCATAGACGCTCTGCTGCGCAGATTTGGCGGCGACTATTTCTTCAGCGCCGCAAAGCTTTTTGCAATTTTGTGCATTACGGCGACGTTGCTCATTACGTCGATCGACTTCTCCTATCGGGATTCCATGAGCAGAGTGGGAATTCTCGTCATTGTGGGCATCACGGCAGTCTATGCCGCCGTACGCTATACAGGGAAGTGGAAGCTCTTCTCGTCCGACCTCTTTGCCGCGGCCGCCCTGGTGCTGGTACTGGCTTTGCCGGCGGGGGGCGTGGTGGCAAATCTGCTCGTCATGGCGCTGGGTGTCTACTATATCGTTCAGGGCAGCCGGACGCTTGCCCTGGTCAAGCTGAATTATGGCATGGCGCTTATAATCCTGCTGATCGCGATCCGCTTTTTCGATTCCCAGCTGGATATGCTCGCCAGGGGAATCGTGGCCATCTTGCTTGGGGGCGCACTTCTTGGGATTAACGTGCATATCTCCCGCAAAAGAAGGGGGGAGTCAGAATGAAAAAGCGCACGCTCTATCTTCTGATTGGTGTTTTCCTCCTGCAGCTTGCCGTTCCTGGGTACTTCGTTTACCGTCACTATGACACGCTGCGTACCGGGGAGAGCTATAAGTTTCAGGTGAGGCCTTACGACCCCTACGACCCGTTCCGGGGGCGCTATGTAGCCCTGACGTCGACCCTTGATCTTGCCGGCAGGGAGGAAGAGTACGCCCTGCTGGAGAAGGATCCTGACGGATACGCCGTGATTACCGGGTGGCAGGAAGAGAAGCCGGAGGACGGGCAGTACGTCAGGAATCTGCGGCTTGACCGCTACTATATGAACGAAAAAATGGCGCCCGAGGCTGAGCGTATCCAGAGAAATCTCGACCTGGAGAAAGACGTGCTCTATCTTGTGGTGAAGGTGAAGCGCGGCGATTATGTGATTCAGGGGCTCTATATCAACGACATCCCCATTGAGGAGTATATCATGAGCGCGGCTTCCAGCCAGGGGCGCTGAGAGGGACGGAAGACTGGCGTTGGCAGGAAGTCCACCGCCCCCTCGGCGGCATAGCGTTGGAAACATTGACGGGTAAAGTTATCGGTCTGTGTTCGGCCCGAGCGATACTTTCTTGGCGTTGTGTCCCTGATTCGGGTTTTGATCCTTCAGTTCGTTCTTTCTCTCTGCCTGTTTAAAAGATTGGTCAATAGATTTTGCGCGGGAGCCTAAGCGGCGTTCTTTCATGGCGGCATCTCCTTTCCGCCTTTAGTATTGACCGTGTTTACCTGCTTATTACCCCACTGCCCGCCGTCCCAAACCTTGGCGTTTGCTCATTCGGGTCAAAGGATTCTCGGCGGCACTTTGGCCCATGCGGGATGTGAACTGTCTGGGGAAACCGAGCGGGAGGTCAGGCCAAAGGGCTATCCGCATTTTAAAAAGGTCAAGAAAGCCGCTAAATCTTATGATTTAGCGGCTTTCTTATGGACCTGATGAGTTTTAAACCCACACGACCTTGGGACGTGGATAGGAAATTGCCCTTAAGGGAACGCCTCCCGCTAGCGGGAGGCGTTCCCTTTTTTAATGACGTCTGAATGATGGGAGAAGATAGTATGGCTGAAGGGGCGTCAAGCCCGTGTCGTCTGCCGCTGGACGAGCCGGGGGAGGGCGGTGTAGGACTGGATGAGCATTGCGGGGTTTCTGATTTTCTTCAGGAGAGAATTACCGGCGTGGGTACCGAGGCTGTAGAGGTCGATGTCGATGACCGTGGGAGCGGGCAGAATCATTGGGGAGAAAGGATAGTCGTCAAAGGCGATCAGGGAGACTTGGTCTGGGATGGCAAGCCCTTTTGCGTTGATGGCCCGCACGGTACCCACGGCCATGAGGCTGTTGGTGCAGATGATGCCGTCGGGTGGCTCGGGGAGCTCCAGCAGCCTGAGCGCAGACTGATAGATCGCCTCCACATCGGGGGCGTTGTAGATCACGCACTCTTTCCTGACCTCCAGGCCGTTTTTCGCCATGGCGATCTGGAACCCCCGGAGCCGGTCCATAAAGATCTTGTCCCCCTCGCGCCCGCCCATAAAGGCGAGTCTCTTGCAGCCCCGTGAGACCAAGTGCTCCACGGCGATGTTGGAGGAGAGGGTGTGGTTGGTGTCGATCCATGAGAGGACGGTATCAAAGCTGGGCGCGCCAATGCAAATCTGCGGGAAGTCGTACCGCAGCATCAGTTTTTCTACCAGGGGCGTGACAAACTGGCCGCCAATAATGATGCCGTCGGCCACATGGCTCAAAATGGCCTCCTCAAAGATCTCCTCCGGGTTCCTCGCGTCGGCGTCCAGGTTCAGGAGAGAGAGCCGGTAGCCCTTGCGGCTGAGCTCGTGGCTGACGCCGCAGATGATGTCGAACATATGGGGATTTTGATAGGGGAGCCCCTTGTAGAAACTGTCGGCGTAGAGGATGGCTTTGCTGGATCTCCGCGCCAGATTGGCGGCGGAGGCATTGGGGGCGTAGTTGAGCCGCTGCATGGTCTCAACGATCTTTTCTTTGGTGGCGGGAGCCACATACAGCTTGTTATTCAGCACCTTGCTCACCGTGGCAACCGAGACGCCCGCTTCCCGGGCGATGTCCTTAATAGTAAGAGACATGAGTGTCCTCCTTATAGTAAATCGGTTTCTTATTTTAGATAATTAGACGAAGCCTTTTATATTGACACTTGTTAAGTAAAATGCTATATTCTAAACAGATTATACAATAAGTTTGAAAAATAATCAACAGTGTTGTGAATAATGCAAAATAAAAATATGAGATACGGTGAAAAAATGAAAGAAAACGGTTTACTATTTTGGTACTAAGGCAATGTGAATACCTGACATACGCAATAGAAAGGAAGGAGACTTATACATGAAAAAGAGATTGGCGTCCCTGCTTGCAATGCTCCTCTGTTTCAATGCGCTCGCTGGGTGTGCGCCCACGACCGCTCCCGGCGATTCCCAGTCCCCCGCAGCTGCCCCCAGCGCAAGCGCGTTCGCTCCCAAGGAGCCCGTGACCATCACCATCTGGCACTCGGCAGACGCCACCATCGCCGACACCCTGCAGAAACAGGTGGACAGCCTCGCTCCCGACGTGGTGGTGAAGTTCGAGCGCAAGGAGAACATGGCCGAGGCCCTGAAGCTGGTGGGGAATGACCCCAACAGCGCCCCTGACATGTACTTCTGGGCCCACGACAAGGTGGGCGTCTTCGCCCAGATGGGGGTGCTCGCCCCCATCACGGACATACTTAGCCAGGACGACCTGAAGGACTTTATCCCCATGACCCTGGAGGCAGGCACCTATAAGGGGGAGATGTATCAGCTCCCTGTCTATTATGAGGCACTGCTCTTTATGTACAATAAGGCCCTCATTGATACGCCCCCCGCCACCACCGACGAGCTCCTCGCCAAAATGGAGGCTGAGACTACCGCCGACCAGTATGTCTTTGTGGAGCAGCACTCCTCCTCCTATAACGCGGCGCCCTGGATCCAGGGCTTTGGCGGCTACATCATCAACTCCGACAAGCAGCCCGGTCTGGACCTGCCTGAGACCGTGGCGGCGATGGAGTACCACAAGCAGTTCGTGCCCTTTATGCCCGCCGACGGCGAGTACAACACTGTGACCACCCTCTTCACAGAGGGGAAGTCCCAGTGTACCATTGGGGGTCCCTGGCTGGTGCCCAGCCTGAAGGCCGCCAACATCGACCTGGGCATCGCGCCTATGCCCACGCTGCCCAATGGCTCACCGCTCATGCCCTTCTCCGGCGTACAGGGCGTCCATGTCCTCAAGCACGCCGCCGAGAGCAAGAAGGACGCTGTCGCCGCCACCCTCCGTGCCCTCGCTAGGCCCGAGACCGGTATTGCCCTTGCAAACACGGCCAACTGTGCTCCCGCCAACAGCAAGGCTTATGACGACGCGGCGGTGGCAGGCAACGAGATGATCATGGCGCTGAAGGAAATGGCCGCCAGCGTGGTGCCCATGCCCAACGTGCCTGAGATGGACGTGATGTGGGCGGTCACCGACGGCCTGCTGGCCTCCGTCAACAAGAGCGGCGGCGACCCGGCAGGCGAGTGCGCCAAGTACCAGAAGGACGCGCTGGAGCAGATCGCGGCCATGCAGTGAGCTTAGGTGTCGGGGAGCACGGCGTCTGCCTGTGCTCCCCTGCACAGTATCCGAGAGGGGGGGAGCATCTATGAGGCGAAGAAATGGGAAGGCGTGGCTCTACTCCGCGCCGTTCCTCATCGCCGTGGTGCTGATCGTCGTGGTCCCACTGTTCTATACGGTGTATATTTCCTTCACCAACATGAGCATCTACCACTGGTTTGAGTACCAGGGCGCGGGCGTGGAGAATTATAAGAAAGCCCTGCTCGCCATTGACTCGGGATTTCTTCCCGCCCTGCTGCGCACTTTGCTGTGGACCGCGCTCAATATGGTCCTCCAGCTTTTCCTGGCCTTCCTTATCGCGCTGGGGCTGAACGCGCCGGGGCTGCGGCTGAAACGCCTCTACAAGACTCTGCTCATTTTCCCCTGGGCAATGCCCGCCTACGTCTCCATCCTCCTGTGGCGCATGGGCATGTTCAATACCGAATTCGGTTTCTTAAATCAAATCTTAAGGACGATCGGACTCCAGCCCATCAATTTCCTGTCCTCCAGCGTGGCGGCCTTTCTCAGCTGCCTGGTGGTCAACCTCTGGCTGGGTCTTCCCTATATGTTTACCATGATGGACGGGGCCATGCAGAGCGTCGACCGGGGCATTTATGAGAGCGCCCGGCTGGACGGCGCGGGCTTCTGGCGGCTCCACTTCAAGATCACCGCCCCCATGATCTCCCCCATCCTGGCTCCCGCTTTCATCATGACGGCCTTTACCACCTTCAAGCAGTTCGACATCGTCTACCTCATGACCATGCAGACCGGCGCCAGGACGGGCGCAGACATCAACACGGTCATCACCTATGTCTATGAGAAGGCTTTCGTCACCAGCAACTACGGCTACTCCTCCGCAGTCTCCATCGTGGTGTTCTTCATCATCGTGGCCCTCTACCTGGCCCTGTTCAAATTCAACCGTTCCGACCTGCTGGACTGAGGGGGGGAGAGCTTATGAGTATGAAGAAAATCAAGAAAGCCCTGCGGCTTCCGGCCCTCAACCTCGTCTTTATCCTGCTGTGCTTTGTGACGCTGCTGCCCATCCTCTATGCGCTCTCCGTGTCCCTCAACGCCAGCAACAGCCTCCTGACCACCGAGCTGCGGCTTTTCCCCCGGGAGATGACCCTGCAAAACTACCAAACCGTCCTCTTTGATAAGCCCTTTTTGACTTGGATCAAAAATTCCGCCCTACTGAGCGCCTGTACCGTCGCCCTCACCCTGGCGGTGGCGGTCCCCGCGGCCTACGCCTTCTCCCGTTTCCGCTTCGGGGGGCGGAGGGCGGCCATGAACATCCTGCTCCTGCTCAACGCTTTTCCCGCTATTCTGTCTATGTTCGCCATCTACCGTATGATGAAGCTGATGAACCTGCTCAACAGCTACCTGGGGCTGGTGCTCATCTATACCGGCACTATGGCCATCTTTGCCCTGTGGAACATGAAGGGCTATTTCGACAGCATCCCCAAGGACATTGAGGAGGCCGCCAGGATCGACGGCGTCAGCGACTTCCAGCTGGTGACGCGCATCGTCCTGCCCCTGGCCCGGCCCAGCATCATCGTCACCGCCGTTCTGGTGCTCATCTATGTGTGGAACGAGTACATCTTCACCACGATCTTCCTCTCCGGGGCCGACAAGTACACCCTGGCGGTGGGACTCTACTCTCTCCAGGCCACCGAGTACACCCGGAATTGGCCGCTGTTCTCCGCTGCGAGCATCCTAACGTCCATCCCCGTGCTCATCATCTTTTTCCTGATCCAGAAGCACATGGTGTCCGGCCTCGCCGCGGGCGGCGTCAAGGGGTAAGGCACTACCATAAATCTCTCGACGGAAGGGAATTCATATGATTTTATGTCAGGCCTTGACCCATATACCGCTGTCCCAGTATGCCTTCGCCAACAGTGAGACCAACATGACCATCCGGCTCCGCGCTGCCAAGGACAATCTGACACGATGCGTCCTCTGGTACGGGGACCGCGTCCAGCCAAGCGAACCCATCGTCTTTACTCCCGTGGAGATGGAAAAGGCCGCCTTTGACCTTGAATTTGACTACTACGACGCCACCTTCGACACGCCCTATACCCGGGTGTGTTACTACTTCGAGCTCACGGATGCCGAGGAGTCGCTGTACCTGTACGCCGATCTCTTCTCGAAGAAGCTGCCGCTGGAGCGGAGTGAGTTTTACCAGTACCCCTTTATCCGGCGGGAGGAGATCAGCACCGTGCCCGAGTGGCTTAAGAGAGCCGTGGTCTATAATATTTTTCCCGACAGCTTTGCCTCCGGAAAGCGGACGATCCGCGGCACGCCCTCCGAGATGGAGTGGGAACGGGGCATTGCCCTGAAATCCCGGCTGGGCGGCACGGTGAAGGGTATCACGGAGAACCTGGATTACATCGCGGACCAGGGGTTTAACTGCATCTATATCAACCCTATCTTCACCGCCGGTGAGTACCACAAATACGACCTGCTGGACTACTTTCACGTCTCCTCCAACATGGGTACCGACGAGGACTTCCGGGAGCTGGTGGACAGGGCCCATTCCATGGGACTCCGGGTGGTGATCGACGGCGTGTTCAACCACTGCAGCTGGCAGTTCTTCGCCTTTGACGACGTGGTGAAAAACGGGGAGAGCTCCCGCTACAGGGATTGGTTTTATGGCCTCCAATTCCCCGTCGTCCGGCCCGACCGCGAGGACGAGGCGCCCGCCTACAGCAGTTTTGCCTACGAGCGGAAGATGCCCAAGCTCAACTCCTCCAACCCGGAGGTCAGGGCCTATTTCATGGAGGTGTGCGCCCACTGGATCCGGGATTTCCACGTGGACGGCTGGAGGCTCGACGTGGCGAACGAGGTGGACCGGGACTTCTGGCGAGACTTCAAGCGGACCGGCCGCGCCCTTGACCCGGAAAGCGTCATGATCGGCGAGATCTGGGAGAGCTCTGAGAGCTGGCTCCGGGGGGACATGTTCGACTCTACCATGAACTACGACTTCCGCAAGAACTGCCGGGACTTTTTCGGTACGGAGCAGATCAATGCCGAAGAGTTCAACGCCCGGGTCACCCAGATGAATTTCCGCTACCCCACGGGTATTGTGCAGGGGCAGCTCAACCTGCTGGACAGCCATGACGTGAACCGTTTCTTTACCTATTGCCGGGGGGATTACCGCAGGCTCCGGCTGGCGGAGGTCTTTCTCTTCACCGCGCCGGGCGCGCCCTGCGTCTTCTACGGCGACGAGCTGGGGATGCCGGGCGACCGCGAGTTTTCCCTCCGGGGCCCAATGCCCTGGAACGACCCGCCCTCCGACGAGCGGGAGCTGTTCAAAGCCCTCATTGCCCTGCGCAAGCGCAATGACGCGCTGATTTGCGGCAAGTTCAAGGTCCTCGCCATGGACGACAAGGGCCTCTATGTCTTCGCGCGGGAGCTGAATGAAAAAATGGTCATCGTCGCCCTGAACGCGCGGGAGGGGACGGCGGAGCTGGGCGAATATGCCCCGAAAGGCGAGAGCGCGCTTTCCTACATGCTCGACGGCGAGATCCTCGGCGCGTTCGGTTACGCGGTGTGGGAACAAGCCGTATAAACTGAACCATGGGTCAGTGAGCAAAAATGGTTGAAAGGAGGTAGAGCAAGATAATCATCAATGGTAGTATTGTGAGGATTGGACAAAACGAAAGGAGAGTTAAAAACCATGAAGAAGCGTTCTGTAAAGCGGTTACTGTCGTTTGCTACGTGTGTTATCATGCTTTTTTCGCTCGTGCCGCAAGGAGTTTTGGCAACGGAAACTACCACCACAACCAGTACCCTGTCTCTACAGGGTGAGCGAATCTATCAGATCATGACGGACCGCTTTTATGACGGCGATTCGACGAACAATGCGACTGGCGAGGCCCTTCGCTACCAGGAGGTCACAGCGGAAGACATGCGGTACATGAAGGGCGGCGACTGGCAGGGCATCATTGACAAGCTGCCGTATATCAAGGGCATGGGATATACCGCCATCTGGATCTCTCCCGTTATGGACCCTCAGCTTTGGAGTGTTCCGGATGATGCCGGTGTGCAGGGACCCACCGCGTATCACGGCTACCATATCTATGACCCCTACCGTGCCAGCCGCTATTTCGGCGCGGAGGATCCGCAGGACAGCAAGGAAAAATTAAAAGAGCTGGTTGACGCCTGCCATGAGGAAGGCATCAAGGTCATCTTCGACGTAGTTCCAAACCACGTCGGTGATTATCTGAAGGGTGTGGGCAGCAACGCGCAGTACTCTACGGCCACCAGCTATAAGGCGGGCACGCAGCTGCAGCCCGTGGCGCCATTCAATAATGTCAGCTGGTATCATAACCTGGGCCCCATCGACTGGGATAATGAGCACCCCCACAACGCTTGGAGTACGCAGATGCTGGAGGACCATGACCTGGGTGAGCTGGACGACATCGACTTTGATGTCCCTGCCGCAAAGCAGGCGGTGTTTGACTCCATAAAGTACTGGTATGACTATACCGGCGCCGATGCTGCCCGGGTGGATGCCGCCAAATGTATGTACCCCGAGGATATCCACGACCTTCAAAGCTATTTGAACGTCCCAACATTCGGCGAAAACTTTGATATGCATACGGATTTTGTTTCCCAGTGGGTCGGCGACAACGGCGAAGTAGGGATGCTCGACTTCCCTCTTTTCCAGGCGATGGTAGACGCATTCGCCCATGGAAGCGATTTTAATAACCAGAGTTTTTCAATTAAGAGCGTGTTGGATCAGGACTATCTGTATGGTGACAATGCCAATGAGATGGTCGTTTTCCTCGATAACCATGACCGCAACCGGTTCCTTACTGAGGCGGGGGGAGATGTCGCAAAGCTTCAGAACGCGCTTACATTCCTCTTCACGGTACGCGGGGTCCCCGTGGTATTCCAGGGTACGGAGCAAAATCGCGGCAATATGTATGACGACCTCATGTATGGAATGGCCGATTCCTGGAATCGCTGGTCGATGGTAGAAAAGAGCGCCAACGGCACTGTGCTTCATGACTACTTTAATACCAGCACGGACAGTTACCAGCTTGTCGCGCAGCTCAACGGGCTGAAAGAGACGTACCCCGCGCTGAGCTATGGAACACAGCGCGAGATGTGGGCCTCTCCCAACCTCTATGCGTTCTCGCGCCGCATTGACAGCGGCACCAACGCCGGGGAGGAGCTCATCTGCGCGTTCAACAACTCTGCCGGGAAACAAAATGCATTTATGTCCATCCGTGCGGAGAGCTCTATCCAGCCCGGTACGGTCCTTGAAAATGTATTTGACGCCAGCGACCGTATTACTGTTTCGCAGAGCCGCAAGATCGCGGTTTCACTCAACGGAAATTCCAATAAGATTTACAAGGTAAGCGCCAACCAGACAAAGACCACGGTGCCGGTCACATTCAATATCCAGAACGCGACTACCGCGTATGGGCAGAATATTTATATCGCCGGCAACGTCGCGGCGCTTGGAAACTGGGACACCAGCAAAGCCGCGGGTCCCGCAGCCTGTCCGGCATACCCCAACTGGAGCGTTACGGTCAATCTTCCTGTCGGCCAGGCGATTCAGTTCAAAGCAATTAAACGCGATGTCGGCGCGGTAGAATGGGAGAGTACAGGGAATCGTACCTATACGGTTCCTGCGAACGGAGGGGCGCTTTCGTTCAAGTGGTCTACAACAGGGGAGACGCAGCTTGTCCCCGTCCAGTTTACCGTGAAAAATGCGTCAACCCTATGGGGAGAGAACATCTACATTGCCGGCAACGTCGCAGAGCTGGGCAGCTGGAGCGCTGATCTTGCGGCAGGACCCGCCCTTTGCCCCAACTACCCGGATTGGACGGTGTTCATTGACGTGCCCGCTGGCCAGGTCATAGAGTGGAAAGCGCTGAAAAAGGGGTCGAGTACAACGACGGTCTGGCAGTCCGGAGGCAATAACAGCTTTACCGCGCCAACCACTGGAGTCGGTACGGCGACGACCATGTGGTCATGACCTCCGTCTCAATCAGCTAAATGAGACACAGCAGGGAGGAGAGGCATATTTTTGCCTCTCCTCCCTTTATATTGTGGACAAACGAAGTCCGTCAGCCGGAGCTGTCAAACTTGGATAAGCCAAAAAATATAAAAAGGAGAAATACCTATTGACAAATAAAAGCGGGGGTGTTATTATACCTATAAACCAATTACTGTTATAGGTTTAAGAGCTGAGAGGAGGGTGAACACAAATGAGAAACTATTTCCTTAATTTGCTGAGGAGTAATTTTCGATGTGGACGAATGCTGCCTTCCCGGACGATCATATGGCCGGGTGCTTTATTGCGCCCATCGTTCACCTTCAATAAGTGAAACGTAACATGGCCATTTGTCAGTCCGGGAGCTGTTAAAGCTGTCCCGGATTTTTTGTTGCCCAAACAAACGATGAAGATGTACTGAAAAGCGTCTGCCGGCTCGGGAGAGCGGTATGGCTGCCGGATGGTGCGGGAAGGGAAAAGAACCATGTGTATTTGCCGTATGATGTGTTGTTGTGAAAACCAAGCAATCCATGTCCCCTGCCCGCAGATGAGAAGATAATTGCGTCATTTGTGCGGAGTAAGAGAGCGGGGTGTACCATGGACTGTGGTCACCCCGCTTTATTATGCCTGACAGAGCGTGTAAACGGCGTGGCGTTTATTTCATAGGCTCAAATATCCTGTTTCATCATAGTGCTGACTATATACAATGGAGGCGCTATCAGCAAAGGTATCTTTTTGCTGACAAGTACCTTTTATCATATAGGTCAATTCCTATGGGAGGGAATATTATGGGAGAAGAGAAGAAAGGCGGGGGGCAGAAACAGGCTATCTCGCTCCAGCAGCTGCGACAGATCCAGGAACTTGCTGAGACCATCCGTTACGGCTCCATCACCTTGGTGTTTCAGGATGGTATCCTGATACAAATAGATAAGAGCGAGAAAATTCGTATTCCTAAAACATGAAAATCGACTGGATAAACCGGAGGTTTTGTGTGCGGCGAGATGCCGTATGCAGGACTTCCGTTTTTTTATGATCTGCTGGCATGGCAAAGAGAGGGGAAGATAGGTACGAAAAACAAGAACAACATCGTTGGCGTTGCCCTTTTGGTATTGGGTCTGCTGTTGAGCGCCGGTACGGCGCGGCTGTTTCCTGTCTGCGGCCCCACAGAAAATGGGGCATGGATGAAGTGCCACTGGTCGAGCCAAGCGATCATCGGCGTTGGAGTGGTGCTGGTGGTGCTGGCCGCGGCCTATCTGCTGTCGCCGCGGCGACTGATCCGCGCGGGAATCAGCCTTGCGGTGCTGCCCATAGGCCTTTTGGCAGCGGCAATTCCGAATGGACTGATCGGCCTTTGCGGAAACGCTGAGATGCAGTGCCGCGCCACTACCCAGCCCGCCGTCACCATCCTCAGTATCGCGGTTGCCGTTCTTGGCGCAGCCAATGCATTCTGGTTGTTGGGAGCGGAGTATAAAGGGAAGGCGTCAGACCAATGAACTCGAAACAAACTGACAGATCTATTTTACGCCGTCTGCCGCGTCTCAATCTGCGAAACCGCCCCTACCGTACCGCCGGTTTGGTGCTGCTGGTCACATGCTTGGCCTTCGCGTTGTTTGGCGGATCGGTGCTTGCGGTGAGCTTGCAGCGGGGGCTGCGCAGCGTCGAAGCACGCTTTGGGGCCGATCTGATCGCTGTTCCGCTGGGGTACGACACCGGGCTGGAGTCCATCCTGCTAAAAGGAGAGCCCAGCTATTTCTATTTGGATAAATCTTATCTGGAGGAGATAGCCCGGATCGAGGGGGTGGGACAGGTTTCGGCGCAGTTCTATCTGACCTCCACGGGGTCGGATTGCTGCGACCTGCCGGTTCAACTGATCGGCTTTGACCCATCCACCGATTTTTCTGTCCAGCCGTGGATCCGGCAAAGCTATGACGGCGACTTGACCGCTGGCGCGGTGCTGGTGGGCGGCGACATCGAGGTTGAAAACGGAAAGTCTCTGACCTTCTTTGACCGGGAGTATCTTGTAGCCGCCCAACTGGAGAAGACCGGCACGGGCCTGGATAACGCCGTCTACGCCAACATGGATACTCTGCGGGATCTGATGGAGGCCTCACAAGAGAAGGGCTTCTATTTTCTGGATGATTCAGACCCGGACAGCGTCATCTCTTCCGTGCTGATCAAAACGGCCGAGGGCTATGACGCCGAGACCGTTGCCCGCAACATCCGTTTCAAGCTGGATGGCTTGCAGCTGGTGAAAACACAGAGCATGATTTCCGGCATTGGGGAGAGCTTAAGCGCTTTCTCAAGCCTCCTGTATGTCTTCGTTGGGGTGTTCCTGCTGCTCTCGCTGGCGATGCTGACCGTCGTGTTTTCCGTCACCGCGAATGAGCGTAAGAGGGAGTTCGCCATCTTGCGGGTGCTGGGTGCGACCCGTAAGCGCCTTGCGTCCCTGCTGCTGGCAGAATCGCTGCTGGTCAGCGTCAGCGGGGGACTGCTGGGGACTGCGCTGGCGGCGCTGGTGGTATTCCCCTTCCATGTAGCCATAAGTCAGCGCTTGGGCTTGCCCTATCTGGCGCCCGGCGGGTTGAGCATTATCCGGCTGCTGTCAATGAGCCTTGCGGTAACCTTTGCGGCGGGACCGCTGGCGGCGGCATTTTCGGCCTGGCGTATCAGCCGTGCGGAAACCAGCCTGACGTTGCGGGAGGGGGAATGAACATGCTGAAAGCCAATGGTGTAAGCAGGACCTTCCGGCGTGGAGCAGGTACGGTTTCGGCGGTGCAGGGCATCACACTGGAGCTGCCATCCGGGCAGCTTACGGCAATCGTCGGCCGGTCGGGCAGTGGAAAGAGCACCCTGCTGAACCTGCTGGCCGGACTTCTGACTCCTACGGAAGGGACCGTATTGCTGGATGGGCAGGAGCTGTACCGGCTGCCGGACGCAGAGCTATCCCGTCTGCGCAGCCAGAAGATCGGCGTGATTGCGCAGGGGCAGACGGCGCTGCAGAACCTTACCGTACTGGAAAACATTATACTGCCGTGCGCGTTGTACCCCGGGGTGAGCGACGCTGCCGGCCGGGCGCAGGCTCTGCTGGAGCGGGTGGGTATCTCACGGCTCGCAACAGCCAGACCGGCAAGCCTTTCAGGCGGCGAGCTGCGCCGCATGGCCGTTGCCCGCGCGCTGATCCGACAGCCCTCGGTTATTTTGGCGGACGAACCGACAAGCGATCTTGACGGCGAAAATACGGCGGCCGTTATCGCGCTGCTTCGTCAGGCCGCCGACCAGGGAAGTGCGGTATTGCTTGTCACCCACGAAACGGACTGCCTGAAAAGCGCTGATGAGGTCTACCGTATGGACGGCGGTATGTTAAGCAATATTTGATATTTTCTGCCCACGAATTTCCCGGGCAGTCAATATAAGTGACATTACGGAAAGAGGGTTGTTGATTATCTTATAAAATACGAGAGAGGGTTCGGCCTACAGAGCGTTTTATTACCATGCAACTCAAGAGACCAAACAATCAAAAATTTTTAAGGAGTGAAAGCAATTGAAACGGAAAACTTTACTTACGGCTGTCGCAGGTGTGCTGGCGCTGTCCACTCTGCTTTCGGCCTGCGGAAACGGCGCCGCCCAAAGCTCGGGCAGTCCGGCCCCCGGCGGGAGTGACGCTAGCACCCCCGCCTCCAAGATCAAATGGCAGATCACGATCCCCGGTAAGAGCGGCTCTCTCTGCAACGCGCCGACGTACATTGCCTATGAAAAGGGGTTCTTTGCCGAGGAGGGTATTGACGTTGAACTGATTACCGCCGACTTTGAGGCCAAAAAGGTTGGCCTGGCCAACGGCACCATTGCCACAATCAACGGAGACTTCCAGTATTTCCCCTCTATCGAGGCCGGTGTGGAGATGACCGTTGTTGAGGGCCTGCATCAGGGCTGCATCAAGCTCAATGTGCTGCCGGACTCCGACATTCAGGGGGTGGAGGACCTGGTCGGCGCGACCATCGCCGTTGATGAGATCGGCGGGACTCCCTATCAGGTCGCCCTTCTCTGGCTAGCGCAGAATGGTATCTCCGCGGACCAGGTGACCTTCCTGCCCTTCAACGATGGCGCTTTGGAGCTGGAGGCCCTCTATAAAGGTGACGTCGACGTCGCCGCGCTGTGGGATCCGCTCGCGACCACCTCAGTGGAAGAGGGGCGCGTCCGTACCATTCTGGACATCTCCAAGGATGAGCCGTTTGCCGGACATTACTGCTGCTTCCTGTACGCCTCCAACAAGGTTCTGAAGGAGGACCCGGAGCTGATCGCCGCTGAACTGCGCGCCTACCATAAGGCCCAGAACTGGATTTATGAGAATCCCGAAGAGGCCGTTGAGCTTGTGACGGAGAAACAGTATGTGTCCATCGAGGACCACGATCTGGCGGTCTCTCTGGTCAAGTCCTATGGCTATCCCTCCACCGAGGACTATGAGAAAAACGCGGTTGACGTTGCGGCAGACGTCGAGTACTTCGCGCAGGCACTGTATGACATCGGTTTCCTGACCACCAAGCCCGAGGAATATGTCAAGTCGGCTTACACCGAAGTTGACCTGACGCTTGGGCAAAAGTAGCTTTCCGTTTCGGGATGGCCGGGCCATTGTGCAGGAAGAGATCCTGTTTCCCTCCTGCTGCCGCGCGCCCATTTGTCCACATTAAAAATGGACCGGGGGCGGCGCCGAAAATGGCCGGCCATCCCCCCAATATTGACCTGCTCTGTGGTCAGAAAGCGAGGGATTCTCTTGAGTAAAACACTTGTAAACGAAGCAACAGAGTTAACTGCCGAACTGGCCATAGAGCAAGCGAACTGGCGGCGTGAGCAGACGGTAGCCACGCCGAAGTTACTGCGCTCCATCCTGTTTACCACAGGCGGATTTGCCATCGCAATCCTATTCAACCTGCTGTTTCCTCAAATCGCAGAGGGCCTGAAAGACGCGCGGTATGCGTTCGGGCCCCTGACGCTCGACCGTAACGGTTTCTATCATCTGGTGCTGCTGGCCATTATCCTGATTTATATACTGCTGGGCGTGCAAGCTTACTTTACCCCTCATAAGCGGTCTCGCTATGTCAAGCAAGCGGCTTTTCGTTTCGCTCTGGGCATTGCGCTGGCCTTGTTCGACCTGGTGGGCACGAAACTTAAGCTCACACCCCAGCCGTTTTTCCCCGGCCCGTCCCAGATCTTGGAGTCCTTTCTGATAGAAGGTCCTTATATCGGGACAAATATTCTCTACTCCCTGCGGCTGTTCGGCACCGGCTTTCTGCTGGGGGTTTTGCTGGGCGTGACCACCGGAGTTCTGATCGGCTGGTTCCCCAAGATCTATTACTGGGTCTATCCGGTGCTGAAAATCACCGGCGTGATTCCGGCTGTGGCCTGGATGCCGTTTGCGCTCACCCTGTTTCCTACGCCGTTTGCGGCGGCTTCGTTCCTCATTGTAATCTGCTCCTGGTTTCCGGTGGCCTCTCAGACCTCTTTCGGGATCCAGACTACCCCCAGGGCACAGTTTGAGGCGGCGCGCACCTTGGGAGGCAACACAGGGTATCTTGTGTTTCATGTGGCGGTTCCGCATGCCATGCCGCAGATTTTCTCCGGCATCACCACCGCCTGCGCGGGCTCCTTCACCTGCCTGGTCATCGCCGAGATGATGGGTCAGCCCGGCGGCCTGGGCTATTACATCAATGTCGCCAAGGTGTGGGCCGCTTACTATAAAATATTTGCCGCCATTCTGATCATGGCAATTCTCTTCAGCCTGATTCTGGCGGTCCTGGGCGCGATCCGCGACTATGTGCTTCGCTGGCAAAGGGGGCAGTTCAAATGAGCGATACCATCCTTGCGCTAAAGGACGTAAACCGCACTTACATTGATGGCGACGACCCCGCCGAAGCAAGCGTTGTAGAGGCGCTGAGAAACATCAATCTGGAAGTCAGACGCGGTGAATTTATCACGATCATCGGCTCCTCCGGCTGCGGGAAGACCACCCTGCTTCGCCTGATCGGCGGGCTGGATCAACCTCAGGGCGGGCAGGTGCTGCTGGACGATACCCCGATCACCGGCCCCGACCCGCAGCGGGGGTATGTGTTTCAGCAGGGAAGTCTGTTTCCGTGGCTGACGGTGGAGCAGAACATCGCCGCCGGTCTTAAGGCCCGCCGCGTATATCATGAACAGAAGGATAAGGTGTCCTACTACATCCATTTGATCGGATTAGACGGCTTTGAGAAGGCCTACCCCCATCAAATCAGCGGGGGTATGGCGCAGCGTGTGGCAATTGCCCGCGCCCTCATCAACGACCCGGCGGTGCTGCTGATGGATGAGCCAATGGGGGCGCTGGATTCCTTTACCCGTGCCGATTTGCAGGATAAGCTGCTGGAGATCCGTGCGGGGAATGACGCAACTATGGTTCTGGTCACACACGATGTGGATGAGGCCATCTATCTCTCCGACCGTATCGTCATCATGACGCCCCGCCCCGGTAAGATCAGCGAGGTGTTGGAGGTTGCGCTGCCCCACCCGCGGGACCGCGGCGGCATTCAGTTTCTCAACCTCCGCCGGGATATCATGGACCGTTTCCATTTGGCCAGCGCCGAGCCTCAGCCCGAATATTTCATATAAGCTTTGTCCAACCCGAGGAGGGGTTTTTTATGTCTGAAGTAAACGAGAGCGTTGAGGCCGCGACGTGTGACCCTTTGGCCCATGTGGCAAACCGCCACCCCTGCTTTGGAGGCGGCTCCAATATAAACAGGGGCAGGGTGCACCTCCCCGTCAGCCCGGCTTGCAATATCCAATGCGCGTTTTGTAACCGCACCCGGAATGAGACGGAGCAGCGGCCGGGCGTGACCTCGCAGCTCCTTTCACCGGAAGAGGCGGCGGACATTGTGGAGCGCGCGCTTGCGCTCTGTCCGGAGATCACGGTCGCGGGTATCGCCGGACCGGGAGATACGCTTGCGACCCACCATGCGATCGACACATTTCTGCTGATCCAGGAGCGGCATCCCGAGCTCATCAACTGCCTGAGCACAAACGGGCTGCTGCTGGAGCAGTACGCGGAGGAGCTGATCGCGGCGGGAGTCAAAACGATCACAGTGACCGTCAATGCCGTCGATCCGGAGATTTTAAAGCACATCTGTCTCTGGGTCGTGAAGGACGGCAAGAAATATGAGGGCGGGGAGGGGGCGTCCATCCTGATTGAGGCGCAGAAGAGGGGCATTGCCAAAATCTCCGCGTTGGGCGCGCTGGTAAAGATCAATATGGTCCTCGTGCCCGGCGTCAACGACGGCCATGTCGAGGAGGTCGCGCACACGGTGAAGGAGCTGGGCGCCAACTTCATCAACATCATACCGCTCATTCCGCAGTACAAACTCTCGCACCTCCGGGAACCCGGCTGTGAAGAGCTGCACCGGGCGCGCGAAAAAGCGGAGGCCTATCTCCCCGTTTTCCGGCACTGCCAGCGCTGCCGCGCCGACGCCTGCGGCATCCCCGGTAAGGTCGATGTGGCCGACAAGCTCTATGCGATCCGGCAGGCGGCGACCACATTCTCACACGGATAACGGGGGGAGATCCATTGGAGTATCTTGTCGCGGTTTCTTCCAAGGACGGACTTGTGATTTCGCAGCACTTTGGACATACGGAAGAGTTTCAGATCTTAAAGGTTGAAGACAACGAGCGATATCGCTTTGTGGAGCATCGTCCGGCAGCACCACCCTGTACGATGGGTGAGCATGACGAGCAGCAGTTGGGCCGCGCCATCGAGGCGCTGTCCGACTGCAAATATGTCCTCAGCGCGAAAATTGGCAGGGGAGCGCAGGCGGCGCTGCAGGCGAAAGGCATCACGCCGCTGGAGATCACCCATTTTGTCAGCTATGCCATGGAGAAAGTCATGCTCTATGATAAGAAATTCAAACAGGAAAGAAGGATATAGGCATCATGTCGGAAAAGCAACTCAGACAGATCGCAATCTACGGGAAGGGCGGTATCGGAAAATCCACAACGACCCAGAACCTCACGGCCGGTCTCGTTGAACTGGGAAAGCAGGTCATGGTCGTAGGCTGCGATCCAAAAGCCGACTCGACGCGGCTGCTCCTTGGCGGACTCCACCAGAAAACCGTTCTGGATACCCTGCGTGAGGAGGGCGAGCAGATTGAATTGAGCGCCGTCTTGAAGCAGGGCTATCAGGGAACAAGATGTGTCGAGTCAGGTGGACCCGAGCCGGGTGTTGGCTGCGCGGGACGCGGCATCATCACCGCCATCGGTCTTTTGGAGCGTCTGGGCGCTTATACGGAGGATCTTGACTATGTTTTTTATGATGTCCTTGGCGATGTCGTCTGCGGCGGTTTCGCAATGCCCATCCGCGAGGGCAAGGCGAAAGAAATCTACATCGTGGCAAGCGGCGAGATGATGTCGCTCTACGCCGCGAACAACATCGCGAAGGGCATCTGCCGCTACGCCAATAAGGGCGGCGTCCGGCTGGGCGGCATCATCTGCAACAGCCGCAACGTGGACCGCGAGAACGAGCTGCTGCGCGCGTTTTCCAAGGAGCTGGGCACGCAGCTCATCCACCTTATTCCCCGCGACAACGTGGTGCAGCACGCGGAAATCCACAGGCAGACAGTCATTCAATACCGCCCCGAGTCGAATCAGGCGAACGAATACCGCCAGTTGGCCCGGAAGATCGGAGACAACACCTCTTTCTCGATCCCCACGCCCATGACGCAGGAGAGGCTGGAGGAGATTCTGCTGGAATACGGACTGCTGGAAGATTTGAAAGACAGAGACGCAATCTGAGGAGGGCAAGTATGGCAAACGTAGCACAAAAGCTCACAGATCTGGTGGGCAACACGCCGCTGCTCCAGCTAAACGCCTATGGGAAAGAGAAAGGCGTAGTGGGAAATCTGGTGGTCAAGCTTGAATATTTCAATCCGGCCGGCAGCGTAAAGGACCGTATCGCGCTGGCGATGATTGAGGACGCCGAGGCGCGCGGAGTCATCGGCCCGGACACGGTCATCATCGAGCCTACCTCCGGCAATACCGGCGTCGGTCTTGCCTTTGTCGCGGCCGCAAAGGGATATCGGTGCATTCTCACCATGCCCGACACCATGTCGGTGGAACGGCGCAGTCTTCTTTCCGCCCATCGCGCGGAGCTTGTCCTGACGCCCGGCGCGCAGGGCATGAAGGGGGCCATCCGCAAGGCGGAGGAGCTGGCTGCGCAGATTCCAAACGCCTTTATTCCGCAGCAGTTCAACAACCCGGCCAACGTTGAGGTGCATAGACGCACCACCGCACAGGAGATCCTGCGTGATTTGGATGGCCAGGTGGATATATTCGTCGCCGGCGTCGGCACCGGCGGCACGGTGACCGGCGTCGGCTCCGCCCTCAAGGAGCACAATCCGAATGTCAGGATCGTAGCGGTGGAGCCTTACGGCTCCCCGGTGCTGTCGGGGGGCCGTCCCGGTGCGCACAAGATCCAGGGAATCGGCGCAGGCTTTGTTCCCCAGGTGCTCGATACCGGCATCATCGACGAGATCTTCAAGGTGCGGGATGAGGAGGCGTTTGAAACCGCGCAGGAGCTCTCCAGAACAGAAGGCCTGCTGGTTGGCATCTCCTCCGGCGCGGCCGCCTTTGCCGCGACGCAGCTGGCACGCAGAAAAGAAAACCGGGGTAAGACGATCGTCGCGCTGCTGCCGGATACCGGCGAGCGGTATCTGTCTACCGCTCTGTTCAACTGGATTCATTAAGGAGGAAAGCAGATGAGCATCTCCAAAATACTGACGCAGCTTACCCGCCCGTGCTTTGAGACGGCGGCGGAGAGCGGCCTGCCGCAAGCCGGACCGGCGAGTTCCAGTGGAGCCGGCTTTGAGCGGGGAGGGTGTGAGCTATGAGTAAATTTGTGGACCGGCCCCGGTATGGGTGCGCCATGTCCGGCGCGCTGGCTCTCCTGCGGGCCATTCCGAGAACCATTCCCATCATTCACTCCTCCACCGGCTGCGGCTTCAACTGCTATAACGGAACCAACGCAGGCTCCGGCTACCTGGGCGGCGGATACTGTGGCGGCGCGGCGACACCCAGCAGCAATGTGGTGGAGCGCCACGTTGTCTTCGGCGGCGAGGAGCGGCTGCGGGAACAGATCGAATCGACCCTTGAGGTGATGGACGGCGATTTGTATGTCGTGGTCACCGGCTGTATGGTCGAGATGATCGGCGACGACGTGCAGTCGGTGGCGCAGGAATTCAAGGACGAGGGCAGGCCGGTCATAGCGGTCAACACGCCCAGCTTTCAGGGGAATTCCTATCATGGCTACGAGCTGCTGTTCTCCGCGCTGGCGCGTGAGGTCGTACGGAAGGCGGAGGCGGTCAACCCGAAAAAAGTCAACGTGCTCGGCCTTGTTCCCGGCGGGGATGTGTTTTATAAGGGGAACCTCCGGGAGATCAAGCGCCTCCTCTCGCTCCTCGGGCTGGAGGTCAATACCTTCATCGGAGAGGGAGAAACTCTGGACGACTTTAAAAACGCCGGGGATGCGGCGCTGAACCTTGTGTTGTCGGACATCCACGGCGTGAAGACCGCGCAGGAGTTCCAGCGGGTTCATAAAACCCCCTACATCACCACCGGCCTTCCCATCGGATATCTCCAGACGGCAGAATTTCTCCACCAGGTGGCGAAGCACCTCCAAATCTCCGCTGAAACGGTGGAAACGGTGTTACAGCGGGAGCGCACGGTCTATTTTGACTACTTCGAGCGCCTGGCCGATATTTACAATGATATTGATCTGCAGCGGTATGTCGTGGTGGTTGCTGACTCCAATTACGCGCCGTCGCTGGCCCGTTTTTCCGCCGACGAGCTGGGCTGGCTGCCGGAGCTGACGGTCATCACGGACTTCCTGGAGGAGCACCATAAGGCCGCGCTGGAGAAACGCTTTCGTGGATGGGAATCCGGCCTGCGGCCTGCCGTAAAATTCGATACCGACGCCGCCTCGGTGCGGCACTATCTGAAGGAGGTCTGGCCCCGGGACCGCAACGCCCGCTATTTTGACGCGCTGGGTCCCGGCTACATTCTGGGCAGCGTCATCGAAAAGGAGCTGGCGGACGAATTCCAGTTTGATCTTCTGCCTGTGGCGTTCCCGGTGACCAACCGTATTGTCTTCAACAGGGGCTATGCGGGGATCCGCGGCGGGCTCACCCTGGCTGAAGATATCCTGGGAACCCTGGTAGCCGGCAGATAAGGAGGAGATAGCTCATGAAACAAAATGTGGAAACCTCCGCTCCCGCGCGGGAGGAGCGGCTGCACGCCGGGATCGCCTTTGGAGGAACCTGCGGAGAGCTGCGGTGCAGTTTAAATAAGGGCGGCACCTGTCTAAGCACGCCCAACCGAGCCTTTTCAGAGACCTACGGCTGTCAGTTTACCCTGAGCCTCGGCATCATCAACACCCTCCGCAACGCCGTGGTCATCATGCACGGCCCCATCGGCTGCGGATACTGCTCCACTGCCACAACGGGAACGGGCAAGACATATAAGCGCCTGCGGGACCCCGGGTCCAGCGGGACCATCTGGCTCAGCTCCAACCTGGATGAGAGCGACGTCATTGGCGGCGGCGAAGAAAAGCTGAAGGAGGCCGTCCTGTTCGCCGACCGGGAATATCGTCCGGAAATCATCGTTGTGGTCAGCTCCTGCGTACCGGCGCTGGTTGGAGACGACGTGGACGCTATTCTGGAAAACCTCCAGAGCGACACCGCCGCCAGGCTGATTGCCTGTAACTGCGAGGGATTTAAGACCAAAATCATGGCTACCGCCTATGACGCGGCCTACAACGGCATCATGAAAGGCATCACGGAGCCATACAGAGAGTGGCGGCCGCTGACGGAAAGCGACCAGGACAGGGCGGAGCGCGAATTTCGCATCAGCCGCACCGTCAATGTGTTTAACGTCGGCTCCATGAGCCGCACCGATGAGCTGGAGCTGGAGCGCCTGCTGAACGCCGTGGGCCTGAACGTGAACTTCCTCCCGTGCTACGCCGAGCCGGACGATTTCCAGACCAGTCTGGAGGCCGCGCTGAACGTCTCCGTCTGCGGAACGCATGACGACTATTATCTCAAGTACCTCCGGGAGTCGTTTGGGATCCCATACCTCATCGATACCATCCCAATCGGCAAGAAGAACGTGGCCCGCTGGCTGCGGAAAATCGCGGAGTTTTTCCATCTGGAGAAGGAGACCGAGGATTTGATCGCCCTGGAAGAGGCCGCGCTTGAGGAGGGCCTTGCCCCGTTCCGGGAGAAGCTTCGCGGCAAGCGGGTCTATATTGGCGGGGGCGAGGTGCGGATTCTGGCGACCGCGTCCATCGCGCAGGACCTGGGCATGGAGATCGTTGGCCTGAAGGGGCACCATGTGGATGAATTCCTTCTGCCGCTTTTTGAGACGCTGGACAACGCGGAGGAGATCCCAATCAACATCGCCACCCAGCATCCCTTTGAGCAGGCCAATGTCATTGAGCGCGTCAAGCCGGATGTCATCATCATCCATACCGGCGGCAACAGCATCTCCGCCAAACACGGCCTGCCGCTCCTGCCTCTGTTCAGCCCGTCCATCAACTATCTGGGGTACTCCGGCGAATATGAGATGGCGCGGCGCCTGAGCCGCATCATCCGCAACCCGTCGCTCAACCGCCACCTAAGCCGGTTCTGCCCCAAGCCGTTCAAACAGAGCTGGTATCAGGAAAACCCGTTCAAATACATTAGAGACAAGTAATGCGGATAGATACGTAGTGTAATTCGTAAAGAATAAAAAGAGACATAGTTTGCTGTCTGTTTTCAGAATGGTGCGATTTCATTCTGAAAGAGAGCTGCAAGCCGTGTCTCTTTTTAATTTATTTTGAATAGGTATAAGAATCAGGCCAGGGTTGATAGTCAGATATCCTCATGATAATTTCCGGCAGCAAAAGCTGGCCATGGATCCCGTCGTTTCCAACTCTACGTCTTCGTACAGGGTGTCCAGCCGCTTTTGCAGGCTGTCCTTTGTTTCAAAGGGCGGAGTGAAGAAACCGGCTTTAACATACAGGTTTTGGATGAACCAGTCGGTCCGCCGGTGCTCTCCCGCTACATAGAAACAGCCGCAGAACATCCCGCCGGGTCTCAGTACCCGAAAGGTCTCACGCCAGGCTGCCTCCTTGTCCGGGAATGCGTGAAAGCCGTTGAGGGAGAGCACCAGGTCAAAGGTCTCATCCTGAAAGGGCAGCGCACCCACATCGCCCTGCCGGAATTGGACGTGACCCAGAGACGACTGCTCCGCCCGACGCCGGGCCCGGGCCATCATATCCGGGGAATAGTCCAGACAGGTGATCTGGGCCAAACTCAATTTTGCGTACACCGGCATGGTCAGGATACCGGTACCCACCGGGACCTCCAGCAGCCTGCCGGAGAAATTTGCCGGGATACCGGACAGAGCCCGCTCCAGATAGCGGTCATTTTCCGCCTTTCCCATGTTCCAAACGAGCCGGCACACCGCTTTGCCTGGTATGGTGGAGCAGGTGATCATGCCGTCGTAAAAGGTGTGGTCGCCGCCGGTGGTCTGATAGGCGCGCTGAATCTCACGATCTCTGTTCATAACGCTCTCCTTATTTTTCTGCGGCATCGGGTTTTGCGCTCTCTACATGGCGGCATATCGCCTGAAAGGTCTTTTCGCTGATGTCGTGCTCTATCTTGCAGGCATCCTCGCGGGCGGTCTCGGCATCCACGCCCAGTCGGATGATAAACTCCATCAACAGCTTGTGGCGCGTGTACGTCTTGTCTGCAATCTCCATGCCGGATTCGGTCAGCGTGATCAGACCGCCCTTATCCATGGTGATGTACCCGTTTTCCCGCAGGCGCTTGGTGGAATAGGTAACGCTGGGCTTTGTAACGCCCAGCTGCTCCGCTATGTTGATAGAGCGGATATAGCCATGCTTTTCTTTCATCATCAGCATGGCCTCCAGATAATCCTCGGATGCCTTTTGTATCTTCATGGCATTCTGCACCAGCTTTCTCCGTAGGTTGAGTATAGGTTAACACGCTCTAACCAAAAATTCAAGGACCTGAAAATCTTCGGCGCTCTATTGACAAGCGCGGTTTACAGAATTAAACTAAAAAGTAGTTAGGCGAGACTAACTTATTGTCTTGAAAGAATAGATAAATGCAGAGGGGCTGAGGATATGAGAATTCTCGTTTACGGCGCGGGCGTCATCGGCTGTGAGCTGGCGCACATGCTCGTCAAGGCCGGAAATGATGTGACGCTGCTGGCCCGCGGGGCATGGAAAAATACGCTGGAGCAAAATGGCCTCGTAATACGGCACTACGCGCAGCTTTGTACCACCACTGACCGGGTACGAGTCATCGACGCTCTCCCGCCCCATTACCTATATGACCTCATCTTTATCGTCATGCAGTACGGTCAGCTGCCGGACGTACTGCCCGCCGTCGCCCAAAACCGCAGCCGGTATGTGGTGCTGGTGGGCAACAACCCGGATGCCGAAACCGCGCTCGAGGTCTTGACGGTGCATGACTCCGGCCGGGAGGTGGCCTTTGGGTTCCAGGGCACCGCCGGCCGGCGGGAAAACGGGAAAGTCATCAGCATCCATGCCGGCGTGGGGATGACCGTCGGCGCGTTTCAGGGGCGCCTCAGCTCCGCGTTTCAGGAGAGGCTTGAAAGGGCGTTCGATGGCGTAAAATACCGCCTGAGCTGGGAAGAGAACATGGACGCCTGGCTTAAATGTCATCTGGCGCTGATACTTCCTGTCTCCTATGTGTGCTACGCTGTGGATTGCCGCCTTTCAAAAGCCAGCCGGGCACAAAGGAAGGCCATACTGGACGCTGCGCTGGAGGGCTGCGTGATGCTTCGCGGCCTGGGCGTGCCAATCAGGACGCAGGACAGCGAAGATTACTTCCGGCCGGGAAAGAAGCGCCGGAAAATGGCCGCGGTGCTGTATATCATGGCCAAAACTCCCTTGGGCCGCCTGGCCGCCAGCGACCACTGCCGCCATGCGGCGTTGGAGATGAGAGCGCTGGACGCCGCATTCGAAAAATTGCGGCAAAAAGCCGGCGTCCCCATGCCCGTATGGGAGCAACTCAGAACCCAGCCGGGGGTAATAGGCGCGTTCACGTCAGCGGCGGAGGGTCGGAAGTCATGACGGCGACGCAGCGAGAAAAGCAAATCCATGGAGAAGGGGTCGAGGTTCTCGGGCGGGATGAGGATTGCACCATTTATCGTCTCTCCGATGACACAGGCGATGTAGTGATGACCAGCTACCACGTCTTCCCTGGTATCGACCTCATATATAACGACGTACATATGCGCTCCTGCACCATCGGCAGAGCGCCCTTGGGAGACATGATTGAGATCAACCACTGCCGGGAGGGGCGTATCGAATGTGAATTGCGGGACGAGTTCTTTTATCTGTCTCAGGGAGACCTGGCCATCAGCCGAAAAGACGACGCTGGTCATGCCTCTTATTTTCCGCTCAGCCATTACCATGGCATCACGATTATGATAGACCTGGAGCGGACGCCTTGCTGCTTGGAATGTTTCCTGAAAGATGTGGATGTATGTCCGTCCTCGCTTGCGGATAAGTTTTGCGGCGGCTCGGATTGTTTCGTGATGCGGGCGAGACCCTGCATGGAGCACATCTTTTCGGAGCTGTATTCTGTTCCCGACTGTATTAGAAAGGGCTATTTCAAGGTTAAAATTCTTGAAATCCTGCTGTTTTTGAGCGGCATGGAATCGGATAAAAACACTTTGGAGCGGTGCTGCTATCCTGCCGCACAGGTCGCGCTTGCCAAGGAGGTGTGCCGATATCTATCCGAGCACATGGACTGTCGGGTGACCATCTCTCAGCTCGCGGAGCGTTTCAAGGTATCACAAACCTTGCTGAAAGACAGCTTTCGCGGCGTCTATGGCGTTTCTGTGTACGCCTGGATTCGGACGCAGAAGATGCGCTCGGCGGCGCTCATGCTGCTCAAGACCGACAAGCGGATATTGGATATTGCGGGAAGACACGGCTATGACAACGGCAGTAAATTTGCCAAGGCGTTTCAGGATGTGATGGGCATGACACCAAATGCGTATAGGTGCTCCGTCAGAGCGGACGGCATCAGAGCCGCCGCTGCCGAAAACGATGGGGGGCCAACGCCAAATTTTCTCTGAAAAAGTCCGAATGGAGGCCTCTCGGTCCTGCCATGGATAGCGGCTTGACACAAGGCATCCAGGCGGGTAATATGTACATATACCCCTAATGGTATTGGAGGCGAGAAAATGAGACAGTGTATGGATACGGAAAACCTGCACCGCAGACTGAAAAAGATTATAGGCCAAGTACAGGCCATCGACCGCATGGTGGACGAGGACGTGCCCTGTGAAGACGTGCTGGCGCAGATCAACGCCGCCAAATCCGCGCTGCATAAGGTCGGACAGGTGGTGCTGGAGGGACATATCAACCACTGCGTCCGCGACGGCCTTGAGCACGGCGACGCCGACCAGACCATTGCCAGTTTCACCAAAGCTATGGAGCGATTTGCGAATATGACTTGACATACGCAAGGGGAGCCAGCCGAAAACTTCGGGTGGCTTTCTTTTTTGCACCCTTGACAACCCATACCCCTATAGGTATAATAAACCTATAGGGGTATGGGTAAAGGGGCGATGCCATGAAAGCAATTGAAACGTTTATAGCATGGGGCGGCTTGAAGAAGGACCTGATAAGCCTGGCGGTATCAGCCGTGGCGCTGGTCGTCAGCATTTTTGACTTTCTGCCGCTGCCATTTGACGCCGCGTGGATCGCCATCATCCTCTGCGGCGTCCCCATTGTTCTGGAGGCCGTTGTCGGCCTGGTGACGGCGTTCGACATCAAGGCGGATGTGCTGGTCTCCCTCGCTCTCATCGCCTCGGTGTGTATCGGCGAGGTCTTTGCCGCCGGTGAGGTGGCCTTCATCATGCAGCTCGGCGCGCTGCTGGAGGAGCTGACTGTGGCGAAAGCGCGGGCGGGCATCGAGAAGCTGGTGCGTCTGACGCCGCGCACCGCGAGGATCATCACCGGAGCGGAGGAGGATATCATCCCCGCCGAAGAGGTTAAAATCGGTGATTTGCTCCGGGTGCTGCCCGGGGAGACGGTCCCCGTGGACGGCGTCATCACAGACGGTCAAACCGCCATTGATCAGGCGGTTATGACCGGCGAATCCCTGCCGGTGGACAAGAGCGTTGGCGACCAGGTCTCCAGCGGCACCGTCAACCAATTCGGATCTTTCGACATGAGGGCCGCGAAGGTCGGCGAGGACAGCTCCATCCAGCGGATGATCCGCCTCGTGCAGTCGGCGGACGCGGGAAAGGCCAAAATTGTGGGGCTTATGGATCGATGGGCCACGTGGATCGTGGTCATAGCCCTCTCCGCCGCGGCTTTGACGGGCCTCGTCACAGGGGAGATCATCCGCGCCGTTACCATATTGGTCGTCTTCTGCCCCTGTGCGCTGGTGCTGGCCACACCCACGGCCATCATGGCGGCCATCGGCAACGCCACGAAACACGGCTTTCTCATACGGGAGGGCGACGCGCTGGAGCGGCTGGCCTCGGTCTCCAAATTTGCCTTTGATAAGACCGGGACGCTGACCTATGGAACGCCGCGGGTGGTGGCGGTCAAAAGCTTCCTGCATGACATCCCGGACAGCGCCCTCTATGCCTACGCCGCCGGTGCGGAGCTGCGCTCGGAGCATCCGCTGGGCAGAGCGGTCGTAAGCTGCTACCTGGAAGAGCATGGGAAGGAGTATCCGGCGGAGGAGGGATTCCGGATGCTGCCGGGCCGGGGCGTTGAGGCCACGGTCGGCGGTCGGGAGATTGCCGCCGGAAACGCGCGGCTGCTGGACGAGCGGCGCATCCCCCTCGACGCGCGGATCCACAGCGCGGCGGCGGAGCACCTGAACAACGGCTGCACCGTAATCTATCTTGCTGTGGACGGGTGCCTGGCGGGTTATGTCGCCCTGGCGGACACGCTCCGGCCGGAGGCCGCGGGCATGACTGCGCAGCTCAAAGCGGCGGGCGTAGAACCCGTTCTTCTGACCGGGGACCATGGGAGTGCGGCAAAGCACATCGCGGCGCAGCTCTCCATCGATGAGGTGCGCGCCGGCTGCCTGCCGGAGGGCAAGCTAAATTATATCGACGAGTGCCAGAAGAATAATAAACAGGTGTGTATGATCGGTGACGGCATCAACGACGCTCCGGCGCTGAAGAAGGCCTGCGTGGGCATTGCTATGGGCGGCATCGGCAGCGACATCGCGGTAGACGCCGCCGACATTGCCCTCACGAATGACGACCTCAAGGAGATACCCCACCTTCTGCGTCTGGCAAAGCGCATGATGCTGATCATCAAATACAACCTGACCTTTTCCATGGCGCTGAATTTTGCAGCCGTCATTCTGGCCATGACAGGCATTCTTGGCCCAGTGGTGGGCGCGCTGGTACATAACGCAGGCTCCGTCTTTGTCATTATCAACTCGGCATTTTTATTGAAGTGGAGGGAGAAATCATGATCATCACTATTTTCGCGCTGGTTGCCGGAATTGCAATTCTCGGCGGCGGCCTGTACTACCTTGTGAAGGACAAGGAGGACCGGGAATCCCGCAAAATCTACCTGATCACCGCCCTGGTGGGCGCGGCCATTACGATCGGCGCTGTGATGAAGGCTGCCGTGTTTGGGTTGTGAGGGCGGGGGCCTGATCGCTGGCATGACCAATTTTCTTGCGTGAGCTGTCCTTTTGGAGCCTTTTTCTTTCCTTTTGGAGTGGAGGAGGCTCCTTTTTTCCTGCATAATAATTGATAAGTCAGAGAGGCGCCGTCAGGCGCTGATTTTTGATGCATCGGTTAAGGTACTCTAACTGAAGAAAGGAGTTGGACAATTGAGCGTTGTCATTTTGGGCGGCAACGAGCGCATGGAGCGCCAATATAAAGATCTCTGTGAAGAATACCGATGTGAGGCAAAGGTGTTCACCAAGCCGGCGGGCGGACTCAAAAATAAGCTGGGGAACCCGAGGCTGATGATTTTTTTCACCAGCACCATGTCCCACAAAATGGTGCGTGGCGCTCTCAGCGAAGTAAAGGGATTGGATACGGTGATCGAGCGGTGCCACACCAGTTCCATGTCGGCACTGCGCGGGATTCTTGAAAAGCATGCGGTGCGGGAGGCGTAAATGCCGGAGGAGTTGATTATAAAGTTCTGTGCGCCCACGTTGGCCGGCATCAAGACGGGAAATATGTTCTCCTGTCCTTGTGAAACCAAAGAGGCGCTGCGCGCCGACGTCCGCACGTTTAATCGCGCTTTGGTGCCAAAGGGGCTGTGCCTCCTGCCGCTTCGGTACTCAGAGGGCCGCGCGCTTCTCTATTTGTTTCGACCGGCGGAGCTCAGGCGCGATCTTTCCCATGCCGAAGCCGCTCTCCTGCTGGAGGACGCCGGGTATCGGAGCATAAAGGCGGAGCATTGCATCCGGGAGCTGATCCGCAGGCTTAATATCAAAGACGGGTTTCCCCACGAAATCGGCTTGTTCCTCAGCTATCCGCCGGAGGATGTGCGCGGCTTTATCGACCACAACGCCGGAAACTGCAAATGTGTCGGCTATTGGAAGGTGTACGGCGACGTGGAGAAGGCGCAAAGGCTCTTTGAAAAGTACAGGAAATGCACGGAGTGCTATTACAGACAGTGGTGCAAGGGCATATCCATCGAGCGGCTTTTGGTAGCTGCTTGAGATATCAATATCTTTTTTAGAAAGGTTGGAAACAACACATGAAGAAAATTGCGGTGATTTATTGGAGCGGCACCGGCAATACCGAGGCGATGGCCTCTGCCGTCCTGGAGGGAGCGAAGGCGGCAGGCGCCGATGCGGTTATGCTGACGCCCTCAGAATTTAACGATTCTATGATTGAAACGCTGGACGCCGTTGCGTTCGGCTGCCCTGCCATGGGCGCCGAGGTCTTGGAGGAAAGCGAGTTTGAGCCCTTGTTCTCCTCCTGCAAGCCGAAGCTTTCCGGTAAGAGCATCGCCCTGTTCGGCTCCTATGGCTGGGGTGACGGCGAGTGGATGCGCACTTGGGAGACTGACTGCGATGACGCGGGGGCAACGCTGGTTTGCGACAGCGTGATATGCAACGAAGCGCCGGACGAAGGGGCGCTTGCGTCCTGCAAGGCGCTGGGCGCGGCGCTGGCGAAATAAGAGAGAGATACACCGTGCGGAAAATCTGTGCGAACCAGGAATAGGAGATTGAGCTGATGAACGAAAAGCTGAAAGGTAAAGACCTCATCAACATAGGCATCTTTACCGCGATTTATTTTGTGATTGTCTTTGCTGTTGCCATGCTTGGCTATATTCCCATCCTCATGCCGCTTCTCTGCGTAATTGTCCCGATCATTGGCGGCGTGCCGTTTATGCTGTTTCTGACAAAGGTCAAAAAGTTCGGCATGATCCTCATCATGAGCGTCATCATGGGAATTTTGATGCTGCTGACCGGCATGGGCTACTACTCGATTATAGTAGGCGCTGTTTCCGGCCTCGCCGCAGAGCTGATTTACAAGAGCGGCCGCTATAAAAGCGCCGGAAAGGCTGTTTTGACCACCGGCGTATTCAACATTTGGATATGGGGTAACTATATCCCGCTGTTCACCAACATCGAGGGCTACTTCTCAACAAGGCAGAGCTTTGGCCAGGAATATATCGACGCGCTGACCAGCCTGATGCCGATGTGGATGTTCCCGACCCTTTTGATTTGCTGTTTCGTCTGCGGCCTCATCGGTGGAGTGCTGGGCAGGGTCCTTTTGAAAAAGCACTTCATCAGAGCGGGAATCGTGTGATGAGAAACGGGATTCTACAGGCCGACATTGAAAACCGCGGACTGGCACTGGACCCACGGACAAAAATACTGTTACTTATCACCATGACGACCTTTGTACTGGGCGGCGCAGGGGGGGAGGAACTTTGGTTCCTCACTCCCTGCCTTTGCGCACTGCCGCTGCTGCTTTTGTTGACATCCAAACGGTTTACTGCGGCGGCAATCTACACGGTGGTGTATGCGGCGGCATACGTGTCCTTTATGCTCCTCGGCCACAAAACGGCCGGAATCGCAAATTATCTCCTGTTGGGCACGGCGGGTATCATCACAAGGTTCCTGCCAAGTCTGATGCTGGGCGTCTATGTGGTGTCCACCACGACCGTCAGTGAGTTTACCGCCGCCATGCTGCGGCTGCGCCTGAGTGAAAAGCTCATCATTCCGCTGTCTGTCATGTTTCGATTTTTCCCTACGGTGGGCGACGAGTTTTCTTCCATCAACGCCGCCATGCGGATGCGGGACATCCGTTTCGGCGGGAGAAACGCCTCCAAGATGCTGGAGTACCGGCTGATTCCATTGTTGAGCTGCTCCGTGAAAATCGGCGACGAGTTATCCGCCGCGGCCCTGACCCGGGGCCTTGGCGGCTCTGCACGGCGTACCAATGTATGTGAGATCGGATTTCATATACAGGATATCGTCTTGCTGCTGCTGTGCGGGGCGGCATTCGCGTGCCTTATTTTGTCGTTATTCGGTGTTTTGTGAGGTATGAAATGATCGAAATCAATCATGTGAGCTTTGGATATGCCAATTCTGAAACAGAAACGCTGAAAGACGTTTCCCTCCGGATCGGGCGCGGAGAGTGTGTCCTTCTCTGTGGCGAGTCCGGCTGCGGAAAGACCACCGTGACACGTCTCATCAACGGCCTCATCCCGCATTACTACGAAGGAGAGCTCTCCGGCGGCATAACGGTGGGCGGCCTTGACGTATCCGAGTCAGAGCTCTATGAGACGGCCCGCGTGGTGGGGAGCGTCTTTCAAAATCCCCGCAGCCAGTTCTTCTGTGTGGACACGACCAGCGAGATCGCTTTTGGCTGCGAAAACATGGGGCTGCCGGTGGAAAAGATCAAGACGCGGATCGGGAAAGCCGCGCAGGAGCTCGGCATCTTGAACCTGTTGGGAAGAAATATCTTCAATCTGTCCGGCGGAGAAAAGCAGAAGGTCGCCTGCGCCTCGATATCCGCCATGCAGCCGGAGGTGTTTGTGCTGGACGAGCCGACTTCAAATCTCGATATTGACGCGATTGAGGAGCTTAAAAAGACGCTTCTGCATTGGAAAGGCCAGGGGAAGACCATTGTAATCGCGGAGCACAGGCTGTCCTGGCTCAGAGATGTCTGCGACCGCGCAATCTATATGAGAGAGGGGCAGATTGAGCTTGATATCCCTATGGGCGAGCTGCGCGCCTTCCCGTCAAAGCGCATTTCTGAGCTGGGTCTTCGGAGCCTCTCGTCGGAGCCCACGGCGCCGACCATGCAGCCGTATTACGAAAAGAGTACGCTGGAGCTCGTAAACTATCGTTTTTCTTACGGTGAAGCGCCAGCGCTGAATATCCCGTCGCTCTCCCTGCCGGTTGGCGGCATGGTCGCGGTCATAGGACACAATGGCGCGGGGAAATCCACGCTGTCCAAATGCCTTTGCGGGATTGAAAAAAGATTCCGCGGCAGGGCGGTTTTTCACGGTGCGGAATATGGGCGGAAGCAGATGCTGAAAAAGAGCTACATGGTCATGCAGGATGTGAATCATCAGCTTTTCTGCGAAACCGTAGAGGATGAAGTGCGCCTTGGTATGAGTGAGGACAATCAGTCGGACGTGCGGGTGGTTCTTGACGAATTGGATCTTGGGGCGTTTTCCCCGCGGCATCCCATGTCCCTTTCCGGGGGACAGAAACAGCGGGTCGCCATTGCCTCGGCCATTTTGGCAAACAAGGAGCTGCTGATTTTCGACGAGCCGACCAGCGGCCTTGATTTCAGGCGGATGGAGCAGACGGCGGAGCTCCTCTCGTCTCTGCGCGGCCGGAAGACCGCACTCATCATCACACACGACCCCGAGCTCATCATGCGGTGCTGCACCCACGTCTTGCATCTGGAGCGTGGTGCTGTCGCTGCTTTTTATCCTCTCACGCAGGAAAATCTCCCCTCCTTTTATGCGTTCTTCTCTCCGCAAAACAGTGACCGAATGGAGCCGAAGCCTGTATGAACGGAGCGGAAACAAAGATTCGGTCGCGTTATAATAAGTGAGGAAGGGCGTCGGAAGACGCCTTAAATCTGGTTTGAAGTTAGATTGCTCTAATCTAAGTAAGGAGGAAAATCGGTTGAAGAAACAGTCAGACCTATCAAAGCTCTTTGCCTATGCCGGCTCATTCAAGGTTTTGACAATCGCCTCATGGATATTGTCGGCCGTCAGCGCGCTGGTAGCGCTTGCGCCGTTTGTATTCATCTGGGGAATTATCAAAGAGGCGCTGGAGGTTGCGCCGGATTTCAGCCGGGCGCAGAACCTTGCGCATAACGGTTGGATGGCGGTGCTGTTTGCCGTCGTCTCTATGCTCGTCTATATCGGCGCGCTGATGTGCTCCCATATTGCGGCCTTCCGCGTACAGGCCAATATCCGCTCCCAGGCCATGCATCACATCACCACGCTGCCGTTAGGCTTTATGGACGCCTTCGGCAGCGGAAAAATGCGCAAAATCGTCAACGAATCCAGCGCCGCCACGGAAACCTACCTGGCGCACCAGCTCCCGGATTGGTTCGGGGCCGTCGCCACGCCTGTGGGGCTCTTGGCGCTGCTGCTGATTTTCGACTGGCGGCTGGGACTCCTGAGCCTGATTCCGGTGGTTGCGGCATTTATGCTCATGTCCGTGATGACCGGGGCAAGGATGAAGCAGAAGATGGCGGAGTACCAGAACGCCTTGGATCAGATGTCCAACGAGGCCGTGGAATACGTTCGCGGCATCCCGGTGGTCAAGACCTTCGGCCAGTCCGTGTTCTCCTTCAAGAAATTCAAGGCGGCCATCGATAATTATGAGAAGTGGGTCATTGCCTACACAAAGGATCTGCGCCTGCCCATGACGTTTTATACCACGGCAATCAACGCCGTATTTGCAATGCTGATCGCGGCGGCGCTGGCGATGACGAGCGGCGCCGTTTCCAGCGCGTTCCTGCTGAATCTTCTCTTTTACGTTATCATTACGCCCATCATCACCGTGACGCTGAATAAAATTATGTTTGCCAGCGAAAACAAGCTCATCGTGGCCGACGCCATCAGCCGGATCGACAGCGTTATGAGCTTGAAACCCCTGCCCGAGCCCTCCAGGCCCCAGCACCCGGCTGACAACTCGGTCACGCTCCGCGACGTGTCCTTCCACTATCATGACGCAAAGCATAACGCGCTTGATCGTATCGGCCTGACGATACGCCCCGGCGAACGCGTGGCCTTTGTGGGGCCCTCCGGCGGCGGCAAAACCACGCTGGCCAGCGTCATTGCCCGGTTCTGGGATGTGGACAGCGGAGAGGTGCGGATCGGCGGCGTCGATGTGCGTACCATCGCCAAGGAGGAGCTGATGAACACGGTGTCCTTTGTGTTTCAGGACAGCAAGCTGCTCAAAGCCTCTGTTTTTGAGAACGTGCGCATGGCAAAGCCAGACGCCACCCGTGACGAGGTGCTGCGGGTCCTCCATGCGTCCCAGTGCGACGACATTCTTGTAAAGCTTCCCAATGGCATCGACACGGTAATCGGGGCCAAGGGCATCTACCTCTCCGGCGGCGAGCAGCAGCGCATCGCCATTGCCCGCGTGATGCTGAAAAATGCACCCATTCTAATCCTGGACGAGGCCACGGCCTTTGCCGACCCGGACAACGAGCAGCGGGTACAGGCCGCCTTTGCGGAGCTGTCGAAGGGCAAGACCGTTCTGACCATTGCCCACAGGCTCTCCACCGTTACAAACGTGGACCGGATCTTCGTCCTTAGAGATGGCGTGGTCGTGGAACACGGAAACCACGGCGAGCTGCTCGCCAAAGGCGGCACGTACGCCTCCATGTGGGAGGAATATCAGCGCTCCGTTACATGGAAGGTCCAGAAGGAGGCGAGCGTCAATGCTTAACTACCTCAAACACAAATACGCGCTCTCTGAAAAGGGGGCGTGGGATATGATAAAGGCTTTCGCGGCCTGCACGCTGTCTTACCTCGTTTTGATGCTGCCGGTCAGCCTGCTGTATTTTCTGGTTGGAGATTTGCTGAGCGGCGGCGTCCCGGACGGGCGGACGGCGTTCTATGTCGCCGGCATCGTGGTGTGCCTTGTGCTCATCGCGCTGACGACCTATCTCCAGTATAACGCCACTTACCTCGCCACCTATGTGGAGAGCGGCGTGCGGCGTGTGACGCTGGCGGAAAAGCTGCGCAAGCTGCCGCTCTCTTTCTTCGGGAGGAAGGACCTTGCCGACCTTACCAGCGTCGTCATGGCGGACTGCGCCACGCTGGAGACGGCCTCTTCCCACTGGATACCGGAGCTCATGGGCTCTCTTCTCTCCACGGCGCTCACCGCGGCAGCCCTGTTTTTCTTCGATTGGCGCATGGCGCTGGCCGCGCTATGGGTGCTGCCGGTGTCTTTTCTGGTCGTCGTTTTTTCCTCCAAGGTGCAGATTGCTCTGGGCAAAAAGCAGATGGCTTTGAAAATGGCCTGCGCGGACGGTATCCAGGAGTGCTTGGAGTCTGTGCGCGATTTGAAGGCGAACAACGCGGAGCAGCGGTATATGGAGGGGCTTGACCGGAAAATCAGGGCAGTGGAAAAGCGGGCCATCATTACGGAGCTGGGCACGGCGGTGTTCGTGGCCTCCGCCCAGATGATCCTCAAGCTGGGCATTGCCACCGTCGCTTTGGTCGGCGGCGTCCTGCTGGCGGACGGGTCGTTGGATTTGCTGACGTTCTTTATGTTCCTGCTGGTGATATCGCGCGTGTACGATCCCATGCAGATGTCCCTACAAAATCTGGCGGCCATCATCGCCACCAGCATCCAGTGCGAGCGCATGAACGAGATTTTGGAGCACCCGATACAGACCGGCGCGGAAGTCCTCACCAACGAGGGCTGTGATATCGTGTTCGACCATGTGGGCTTTGCCTATAACAGCGGGGAGACCGTCCTGCGGGATGTATCCTTTACGGCGAAACAGGGCGAGGTCACGGCGCTCATCGGCCCCTCGGGCGGCGGTAAGACCACCGTTTCCCGGCTGGCCGCCCGATTCTGGGACGCCGCCTCAGGCACAATCAATGTGGGCGGCATGGATGTGACGAAGGTCGACCCGGAGACGCTGATGGGCCTCTATTCCATCGTGTTTCAGGACGTGACCCTGTTTAATAACAGCGTCTTAGAGAACATCCGCGTAGGCAAAAAAGACGCCACAGATGAGGAAGTGCTGCACGCCGCCAGGATGGCAAACTGCGATGAGTTCGCGCAGCGGCTGCCGGAGGGCTGGCATACTCAGATCGGAGAGAATGGCTCAGAGCTCTCCGGGGGCGAGCGCCAGCGCATCTCCATAGCCCGCGCTTTCCTGAAAAACGCCTCTATCATTTTGCTGGATGAGGCCACGGCCTCTCTGGATGTGGAAAACGAGACGAGAATCCAACAGGCGCTCTCCCGGCTTATCCGCGGCAAAACTGTTCTGCTCATCGCCCACCGGATGCGCACCGTCTCCGGCGCGGATAAAATCGTCGTTTTGGAGGACGGTGTGGTCAGCGAGTGCGGCTCGCCGGAAGAGCTCTACGCCCAAAACGGCGTCTACCGCCGTATGGTGCAGCTGCAGATGGAAGCCTGATCGACTCCGGGGGCTTACCTTGCGGTAAAGCATTAAAAAGGACCGCCATAAAAAACGCTTGACAATTACTCAGCGCTGACTATAATTATAGTCAGCGCTGAGTAATTTATATTGAGGGGAGCATCTATCATGATTCCGCTGTATATTCTGGGCTTTTTGCTGCGGTACGGTCCCCAGCACGGATACCAGCTGAAAAAGCTGCTGGCGGAGCAGATGGCGGACTTTACCGACATCAAGCTGCCTACGATCTATTATCATCTGGAAAAAATGGAGGCCGCCGGTCTCATCACCGCCCGGGAGGACCGGGAGGGGGCCCGGCCGGAGAAACGGATTTACGCCGTCGGCCCCGCCGGAGAGGAGCGATTTCGGGCTCTGCTGGCCCAGACCCTGGAGCTTGAGTATCGCCCCACCTTTGCCGTGGACGGAGCGCTGTATTTTTCCGACCACGTGGAGCCGTTGGATTTTCTCGCGGCACTGCGCAGCCACGCCGCCAATCTGAGAGAATCCCTGACCCATATCCGCGAACACCGGAACCAGTCCTTGACCTATATTCCCGATGAGATGCAGGGCCCGGCGGAGTTGATTTTCGACCATCATGAGCTGCACTACCAGGCGGAGCTGGATTGGGCGGAGCGGGCCATTCAAAAATTGGAAAGCGAGGGACAGAGATGACCAAAGCGCGGGTAATTGAGACCAACGAGGGCATTCAGAGCGAGGTTACCGCAGCGTCCTTTGACGTGTTTGCACGCTGGATGCGGGATAAGGGCTGGAATGGCGTGGAGGACATGATCGCCTCCGGCATCCGCCCCGGCGAGCTCCTGGAGATCGGGCCCGGCCCGGGCTATGTGGGACTGGAACTTGCGAAAAAGCTTGGCGTGCGGACGCTGACCGCCTGCGAGATCAGCCCGGCTATGATCGCTCTGGCAGAGAAGAACGCGGCGGAGTACGGTATTCCCGCCAGATACGTTCAGGGCAACGCCATGGAAATGCCCTTTGCCGACGGCAGCTTTGACTGTGTGGTCTCCAACGGCTCCCTCCACGAGTGGGAGGACCCCGTGCTGGTGTTCGATGAGATTCACAGGGCGCTGCGGCCCGGCGGGCGGTACTGCGTCACCGATATGCGCAGAGATGTGGCGGCGTGGAAGACCTGGCTTATCTATGCCGGCACAAGACCCAAGGAGATGCGGCCGGGGTTTTTATCCTCCCTCCACGCGGCCTATACTGCGCCCGAAATCTCCGAAATCCTGCGGCGCTCCCGCCTGCGGGGCGCGGAAGTGAAGGCAGACTTTTTTGGGCTGTGCATCTCCGGGACAAAGGCATAAAAAATTACAAAAAGGCCTGTAAGCATAACGCTTACAGGCCTTTTTGGGTAGACTTCCAATTCCAGGGTAAGCGCGGCACCCAGTAATAATGTCTGCTTGTGTATAAGTTTACCGGGTGATATAATGAAAATAAGTTTAAATTTGGAGGAATTCACATGGACGCTTTTCGCTTTCCGGAGAACTTTTCTCTTGGGGTCGCTTCCGCGGCGACGCAGGTAGACGGGGACTGCAAAAACAGCAACTGGTATGACTGGTATCAAAAGGGCCATATCAAGGACGGCTTTGACCCGGACGTCGCGACCATGCACCGCAAATTCCTCCGCGAGGATACCGGGCTGATGGCCTCCCTGGGGATCGGGCATTACCGTTTCGGTCTGGAGTGGGCGAGAATTGAGCCGCGTGAGGGTGTGTTTTCCGACGAGGAGTTTGATAAAATCCGGGAGGAGATCCTGCTGCTCCGGGAAAAGGGCATTTCCGTTCTGGTCACCATACACCACTTCTCAAACCCCATCTGGTTTGAGGAGAAGGGCGGCTTTTTATGCCCGGAAAGCCTTCAGATTTTTCTTCGCTTGACCGAAAAGGTGGTGGAAAAACTGGGGGATCTCATAAGCGAGTACATCACCATCAACGAGCCGAACGTCTACGCAGTCAGCGGATATATGGGCGGTGATTTCCCCCCCGGGGAAAATAATCTTGCAAAGACGCTCAAGGTCATAAAAAACATGGGCGTATGCCACCGCCGCGCCTATGAAAGGATTCACGCGCTCCGTAAGAAAATGGGCTATACCGACACAAAGGTTGGCTTTGCCCATCACATGAGGGCCTTTGCGCCGTATCACGCTAAAAACCCCTGGTACCGCCTGTGCTCGGATGCCTCGGAGTACCTGTTCCAGGGCCAGATCAGCAAAAGCTATCTGTTGGGCGCTGCCGGGGACAAGGGCCGCTACGCGGATTTTCTGGGCCTGAACTACTATTCACGCACCGCATCAAAGGGCTTTGCGGACAGCACGTTCCCGGGCGTCCCCGTGAACGATCTCGGCTGGGAGAGCTATCCCCAGGGCATCGTGGACTGCTGCCGAAAGCTCCATGCCATCCTGCCCGACCTGCCCATCTACATAACCGAAAACGGCACGGCGGACAACAGCGACGCCTTCCGCACCCGCTTTCTCTACGAGCACGTCAAAGCCCTGTGCGAGAGCGGCCTGCCCGTCACGCGCTACTACCACTGGTGCTTTGTCGATAACTTTGAATGGCTTGAGGGCTTTACGGCGCGTTTCGGCATTGTGGAGCTCAATACCGAGACCATGGAGCGGACCGTCAAAAAGAGCGGCAGGTTTTATCAGAAGATGATCGAAAACAGGGGCGTGACCGCGGAAATGGCTGCCGCCGCGATGGAGGAGGCGTATCCGATTGGGGCAAATCACTGAAAAGGACGGCGTCTTCCTCCTCAACACGGAGAGCAGCTCTTATCTCGTCATGGTCAACGAGTACGGCCATGTTGAGCAGCTCCACTACGGGGCGCCCGTTCAGATCGGCGACGCGCAGGCGCTGCGCTATAAGCGCACGATGCCCTATGGCTCCGAGGTCATGTATATGCAAGGCGACGAAAGCTACTGCCTCGATAACGTACCGCTGAACTGGTCGGGCATCGGTAAGGGTGATTTTCGTGTGACCCCGCTTGAAATGCTTATGCCCGACGGCTCGTACACCGCGGACTTCGTCTTTGAGCGCTTTGAGCTGCGTGAGGGCGCGTATCCGGCAGTATCCCTTCCCTGCGCCTACGTGGAGGACCGGAAGGACGCCGAGACGCTGATTCTGTACCTGCGCGACAAGGTCTGTCACATCGGTCTTGCGCTTGTCTACACGGTATACTGGAAGGAAAACGTCATTACCCGCAGGGCGGTGCTGACTAACGACGAGGAGCAGCCTCTCTTGCTCCGGCGGATGATGAGTATGCTCATCGACCTGCCGAACCGGGGTTTCAAGCTGGTCACGCTGGACGGCGACTGGATCGCCGAGGCGAACCGCCATGACCGCGCCCTCATGCCCGGCTGCTTTGTCAACGAGAGCACCACGGGCAGTTCCTCCAACCGCCACAACCCCGGCGTCATCCTGGCCGGGGAGCGGGCAAGCGAGGACAGCGGCGAGGTCTACGGCTTTAACCTTGTGTACAGCGGCAACCACTACACCGCTGTGGAGCTCTCCTCCCGCGACATGGTGCGCGTGATCTCCGGGATCAACCCCCTGTGCTTTTCGTGGACGCTCGTAAAGGGGGAGCAGTTTGAAACGCCCGAGGCGGTCCTTACCTTTTCAAGCCAGGGCTTTAACGGCATGAGCCGCAATTTCCACAACTTCGTAAACCGGCGCATCGTCCGCGGCGACTGGAAGGGGAAAGAGCGCCCCGTTCTTCTGAACAACTGGGAAGCCCATTTTTTTAAGTTTACCCGCCGCAAGCTTTTACGTCTGGCGCGGCGGGCTGTAAAATTGGGCGTAGAGCTGTTCGTGCTGGACGACGGCTGGTTTGGTTTGCGCAACGACGACAAAGCGGGGCTTGGAGATTACGGCGTAAACCGAAAAAAGCTCCCCGGTGGGATGGAAGGGCTGGCGAAGGGGATCACGGCGATGGGGCTGCGCTTCGGACTGTGGTTTGAGCCCGAGTCCGTGAACCCGGACAGCGACCTCTACCGGGCGCACCCTGACTATGCCGTCAGGCTGCCGAGCCGGGAGCCGTCTTTGGGGCGCAACCAGCTGCTGCTGGATTTGACCAACCCGGCGGTACGAGATTACATCGTGGGAGAGGTCTCCGGGGTACTCGATAGCGCGGAGATCAGCTATGTCAAGTGGGACATGAACCGGCACATGAGCGACTGTTTCTCCAAGCACTGCGCGTCCGGCGAGTTTTACCACCGATACATATTGGGGCTCTACGAGGTGCTGGAGCGCATCTTCCGCCCCCGGCCGCACATTCTCTTGGAAAGCTGTTCCTCCGGCGGCAACCGCTTTGACTTGGGGATGCTCTGCTATTCACCCCAGATCTGGGCCTCGGACGATACCGACCCCATCGAGCGCCTGAGGATCCAAAGGGGCTTGTCCTATTTCTATCCGCTCTCCGCCATGGGCGCGCACGTCTCTCAAGCACCCCATCAGCAGACCCTGCGCGCCACGCCCCTCTCCACGCGCTTTAACGTCGCGGCCTTCGGCGCTTTTGGCTATGAGCTCGACCTGGGCGAGCTGTCGCCCGTGGAAAAAAAGCAGGTAAAAGAGCAGATCGCGTTTTATAAAAAGCACCGACCTACGTTCCAGTTCGGCGACTTTTACCGCTATGACGCGACCAACGGCAGCAAGGAGACCTTCCTCAGCGTCAGCCCCGATAAAAGCGAGGCCGTCCTGGCCTTTGTACAGACGCTGGCAAGGGCCGGAGACAGTAATGACCTGCTCTCCATAAAGGGGCTGGACGAAAGCCGGACGTATGCGCTCGAGACCGTCCCCCAGAAGGTGGCCGTCTCCCGGTTCGGGGGGTTACTTAAGCACATATCGCCCGTGAAGCTCAGGCCTGACGGCGTTCTCCTCCGCGCGGTGAACCGGCACTACGCCCTGACCGATGGGGCGCTGTCCTTCGCCGCCAGCGGCGCGGCGCTGCGAAGCGGCGTCGGCCTCAATAACCAGTTTATCGGTACGGGCTACCACAGCGACCTGAGGCTCTGGGGAGATTTCGGCTCCCAGATGTATACGGTCAGGCTTTTGGATCATCAAGTCAAAGAAGAAAAGAGGAACGCGGAATGAACAAGCTGGACAGACGCAATATGGTTTTCTTCGGCCTCGGCACCGTCGGACGCGATGCATTTTACGCCCTTGAGGCAAACGCGCTGATCTATTACCTTTCAAACGTACTGCAGCTTCCCATCGGCGTGTTTGTGGCGACAAGCCTCGTCTTCACCGTCCTTCGTGTTTTTGACGCGCTGAACGACCCGTTGATGGGCCTGGTCGTCGACAACACACGCTCAAAGCACGGAAAATTCAAGCCGCCCATGCTGCTCGGCGCCCTTGCCGGCGCGATCTGCTACATGGTGCTCTTTACGGACTTCGGGCTGAGAGACTACTGGTTCGTGGTGATTTTTGCCGTTGCCTATCTCCTATGGGATATCTTCTATGGCCTTAACGACATTGCCTACTGGTCGATGCTCCCTTCGCTGACCGTCGAGCAGAAGGTCAGGGAAAAGATGGGCGCCTTTGCCAGAATCTGCGCCAACGTGGGCATGTTCGCCATCATGATCGGCTGGGAGCCGATTACCAGCGGCATGGGCAACACGCCCAGGGCCTGGTTTATCGTCGCCGCGTCTGTGACGGTACTGATGCTGCTCTTTCAGCTTTTCACCATTTTTGGCGTCAAGGAAAAAAATTATATGTTCAAGCAGGAGGAGAAGACCAGCCTGCGCGGTATGTGGCAGGTGCTCACCAAGAATGACCAGCTTTTGTGGACGACGCTGGCCATGTCCATGTTCACCATTGGCTATATGACAACCACCACGATTTCCATCTACTATATGCAGTACGTGTTCGGCGACAAGAATATGTACGCCGTTCTTGCGGCGGTCGTCGGCGTGGCCCAGCTCTCGGCCCTCATCATTTTCCCCCTGGTTTCCAAGCACTTTTCCAGAGAGCGGTTCTATCTGCTGGCGACGATACTGGTGGTTTTCGGCTATGCCATATTCTTCTTCGCCGACAGGAGCCTGCCGCTGATTGTGGTCGCGGCCCTGCTGCTGTTTGTAGGCGAGGCCTTTATTCAGCTGCTGATGCTCATGTTTTTGGAGGATACCATCGAATACGGCCAGTGGAAGCTCGGCAAGCGCAATGAGAGCATTACGCTCTCCGTGCAGCCACTCATCAACAAGATAGGCGGGGCGGTTTCCATGGGGCTTGTCAGCCTCTCGCTCGTCTGGTCGGGTATCAAGACCGGGGAAGTGGCCGCGCAGAGCATTGACGATGCGGGCAAGCTGATCGTAAAACTGGTGATGCTTTTGATCCCGATCATTTTTATCGTCTCGGGTTATCTGGTTTACCGTTTCAAGTTTAAGATCAACAAGGAGACCTATGACAAGATCATCAGCGAGCTCCACGCGAGGGGTGAGCTGAATTTAGAAGGAGAGCTCAAGTAAAAGACGCGGATATCGTTCCGGTTTTAAACCGGAACGATATCCGCTGTTTTTTATGAGATTTTGCGCCGTTCAATTTTATGGATACCATATCTGCTTCAAAAGACGGATTCCTTCATGTATCTGGGTAGCATCCAATAGGCTGTAGCCTGCAAAAAGGATATTTGGGGGACATGCGTTTGGATCGCTTCAGAACGGTTTTGCCGACTATCCGTACGTAATTGCCATGCACTTTGTATACTACAATGAAAACATCTATATGCACGGGCTGCCTAAGGGACAGAAAATTTACAATATAAATAGTAGCTCGAAGGCTTGCTTTGAGGTGGATGAGTTATTGGGACTTGAGCCGGGCGAAAAAAATGCATGCGATACAGAGGCCATCTACAACAGCGTAGTCCTGACCGGCGCTGCCCAAATTCTAACAGATATTGAATATAAACGCGAAGTGTTAAATAGGATGGTGGAAAAATATACGCCGCACTTTACTGGCAGAGAACTCCCGGAAAATATGGTGAAGGGTACGGCGGTGATTGAAATAAAAGTTGAAAAATGTACAGGGAAGTATCATAAATAGTCACGAGTGGCGCTTAATAATACTATATTTTTTGCGTTCACTTTCGTTTGACATAGTTGCTTTATTCTGTTAGGGTAATGTTAAAGTAATTGCTTACAATTGCTCTATATTTCCATATGTAGGTTTCATGGTGTACTAAAAAAAGGAGGAGGTAAAATGACGATTATTCGATACCAGGACGGACAAAATGAAATTTACAACGAGGCCGGGCGACAGGTTCACGGCAGCATGACTGCCGGGCTGGAAGGGCTGAACCCCAAGGAACTGCTGGAGGCGTCCCTGGGACTTTGCGTCTCTATCACCCTAACTAAGCTGCTGGAGCGGGACGGCATCCCCGTGGGGCCGGGAGGGATGGATATTGAAGTTACTGCTTCCAAGGCGGAGGGCATTACCAACCGGTTTACCGATTTTAAGGTATCTGTGGATTTCCCCCATCTTGAGCCTGAGTATAAAGAAAAGGCCATGACCATCGTTGAGCGGGGCTGTACCATCAGCAACACACTGCGGCATACCGCCAATGTTGTGCTGGTGGATTCCAAGGAGCAAGAATAAATAGGAAGGGGCTGTAGCAATTCCTTTGCTACAGCCCCTTCCTATTTATTGCTATGTCGAGGATCAGTGGTTTCGCCCTTGCCGCGATTGGAAAAATCTTGAGAGACTATGACGACCCGCGGACGCTGTTGCAGGGGGGGGCGTCCTTATCCCGGCCCTACGCAGGCAGGACGGTCTCGTCCGCAGCTTGTGCGGGCAGGCAGGACAGATGGGCCGCGGGCTCCTCCAGTCGGGAGAGGAGAGCCTCGTTTTCCGAAAAGGAGGCGGTGATCAAGTCGGCGGTCTCCCGCAGGCGGGCGGCGGTCTCCACGCCAAGCTGGTGGGAGCGGGCCTTGACGCGGGCCAAAGCGCGGTCCAGCGCTAACTGGCTGGACTGCTGCCGGGCCCGCTCCTCCTCAAGGGCGGTGGAGACGCTCTCGTATTCGTTGGACAGAGCGTCCAGGCGGCCCTTGAGCTGTTTTATTTCCTGCCGGGCGGCAGTGAGCTGGACCGTGCTCTCACTGCTCTCCCGGGTGGCGGCGATGAGTTGGGCGCGCATCCGTTCGAGATGCCGCAGCTCCACCGACTCCCGCAGGCGGGCAAGCTGCTCGGCCTCATGCTGCAGCTCGGTGCGGGCGGTCTCCACCTCTTGGGTGGTCTCGTCCAGCTTCTGCTGCGTCTCCTCCAGCCGGGTGCCCCGCGCCTCACATGTCTGGCGCAGCTGGGCGAGATCGGCCGACTGAGCGGCAGACCGGGCCTCTGCCTCGCCGCGGTACACCTCCGCCTCCTGCAGGGCCTGAACCAGCTCGGCCTGAAGCTGTGAGATGAATTCCTTCTGAGATTTGAGAAGCCCGTTCACTTGCTGGGGGTCAAAGCCCATCAGAACCTTTTTAAAGCGGGCTTCCGCATCCAACTGCTCCCGTAGCTCGGCCATCGCGCCGCCCAGCACAGGGGTTTCGCTTTTGCTCATAATGTTCCTCCTATGGCTAAAATCTGCCCGGGTGCGAGGCCCAGCCTTTGGGCGTCGCCGGGGTAGAGCTCAAGCACCCGCGCCGCTCCTTTTACGGCCTTGCCCACAGTCCCGGGTGCCATAGAGGCGGTGAGGGCCAAAATCTCTCCCGACGGTGCGAGATAGACCGCGTCGATGGCGCTTTTCATAAAAAAGCAGTGGATCTGATTGCAGGGGGAGAGGAGCAGCGCGTCCCGCTGTACGAGATTCTTTCCCATAAGACCGAGAAAACGGGGTAAAAAGGTATCCGCCAGAGATGCGGAAAAGGGAGGACCGGCGGGGGGAGTGATCAAAACGGAGCGCATGGCGCACCTCCTAAAATGTTTCCATAAAGCGCATAATGGCGGGGGCCAGCAGAATGATAAACATGACGGGGAAGATGAATGCGACGGTGGGTATCATCATCTTGACCGGCGCCTTCATTGCCTTGGCCTCTACCCGCTGCTTATGGGCGGTACGCAGCTGGTCGGCTTGGGAGATCAGCACGCTCTTGATGGACACGCCAAGCTGCTCAGCCTGGATCAGGGAGGAGGCCATGGTGCGCAGCTCGGCGATGCCGCTTGCTTCCCCCATCTCCTTCAGCGCGTCCCGGCGGGAGAGGCCCATCTGGACGTTGCGGATGGGCACAATCAGCTCCTGCATAAGAGGAGTTTTGCGTTTCTCGTAGAGCTGGCTGATGGCGGCGTCCATGCCAAGGCCTGCCTCCATGCTGACCACCAGCAGATCCATCACCGACGGAAGCTCGTTCAAGATGGTCTTCTGGCGGCTGGTGACCTTGCTCTTGAGAAGATAGTTTGGGGCCAGCACCGCCAAAAGGAGCCCTAGGGCGGCTACCATCAGCCGATTCTGCCCATCTATAGGGAGGCGGATAGACAGAAAGACGGCGATGGCCACCATGGCGAGCTGAGCCAGGCTTTTCGCCACGGTATAGTCCTGGGCGGAGAGGGAAAAGCCCGCCATACGCAGTTGGCGCTGAAGTTTTTCGAGGCGCTTATTTTCACCCGGACGCAGCAGGGAGAAGAGGGAGAAGGCCGCCAGCAGCTTTTTGAATAGGGGCTTGACAAAGCGCTGGGAGAAGGGCTCGTGGAGCTCCTCGTTGATAAATTCCTTTGCCGGAGGAAAGAGGTCGCGCAGCCTCTTTGTTTTCCGCTCCATATGCTTCCCCAGCGGGTAGAGCAGCGCTGAGAAGAGGAAAAAGGCCGTCACCATAGCGCATAAGACCAGTACTCTCATAGTGCGCCTCCCCCTTGGAATTTTAGAATTTGACGTTGACGATCTTGCGGACGAAGAAGAAACCGATTGCCTCCATTACCGCGGAGAGGAGGAGAAGAAGCTTGCCGATCTCCGTGGTGAAGAACATCTCCACGTGGCTGGGGTTTAAAATCATCAGCATGACCAGCATGATGACCGGCATGGCGCCGATGACATAGCCCGACATGGTGCCCGAGGCGGTCATGGTCTTAATGTCGCCCCGGAGCTTGATGCGGCTGCGGATGGTGCCCGAGATATTGTCCAGCACTTGGGCCAGATTTCCGCCTACCTGCCGCTGGATGACGACGGCGGAGACGATGAGCTCCAGATCCTCGCTCCCGCTCCGGCGGACGAGCCCGCCCAGGCTCTCCTCCAGGGGCATTCCCAGGTGGCACTCCCGGCTCACCCGGCGAAATTCCCGGGAGATGGGGTCGGGCAGCTCGGCGGCAATGTTGTCCATAGCAGTCTGAAAGGAGAAACCGGCCCGCAGGGAGTTGCAGATGATGGTGAGGGCGTCCACCAACTGAGCGTCGAAGGCCCGCTGGCTCTTGGCCTTGCTCAGTTTGACGAGCACAATGGGCAGGGACGAGCCCAGGATGACCACACCCATCACCACCATGAGGCGCACGTCCAGAATGCGGAGAATGATGGGGAGGACGATGCCGCAGCACACCCATAGGAGGAGAAATTCTTCCGCCTTGAGCGCAATGCCAGAGAGATAGAGCTCGTCGGCCAGCCGGTTGAGCCGCCCGGAGCTCCCCTTAGGGAAGATGCGGGCGAGCAGGGAGGGGCGGCGGGGCTTGGGGATGCCACTCCGGCTTTCCGGCGTGTCGGCCTCCCGGAGGGCTGAGAACCGGCGCGAGGCCGCAAGCCGGTCTTTCCAAAGCAGGGACAAAATGCCGTAAGTGAGGAAAAAGACCACCCCACAGGCTGCCAGCAGGGAAAAATAGAGCAGCAAAGGCCTCACTCCTTAGTTAGAGAACCACTCCTCCGACACGATTATTCCGTTGTCCCGGAGCTTTTCAATGCATTTGGGCCGAATCCCGGTGGCACGGAAACGCCCGCCCTTCATCCCGTGCTCAAAGGTGAAGATGTCCTGGGTGGTAATGATGTCTCCTTCCATACCCAATACCTCACAGACGGAAGTGACTTTACGTGAGCCGTCCCGCATACGGGACTGCTGCACCACCAGGTCGACGGCGGAGGAGACCTGTTCCCGGATTGCCCGGATGGGCAGCTCCATACCTGCCATGAGCACCATAGTCTCCAGACGGGAGAGAAGGTCCCGGGGCGTGTTGGCGTGGGCGGTGGTGAGAGAACCGTCATGGCCGGTGTTCATAGCCTGGAGCATATCCAGGGTCTCGCCGCCGCGCACCTCACCCACGATGATGCGGTCGGGGCGCATACGCAGAGCGTTGCGCACCAGGTCGCGGATGGTAACTGCCCCCTTGCCCTCCAGGTTGGGAGGACGGCTCTCCAGGGTGAGAACGTGGGCCTGACAGAGCTGCAGCTCTGCCGCGTCCTCGATGGTGACAATACGCTCGTCCTCGGGGATAAAGGCAGAGAGCACGTTGAGCAGGGTGGTTTTGCCGCTGCCCGTGCCGCCCGATACCACGATGTTCAGCCGCCCCTTGACGCAGGCCTCCAGGAAGGAGGCCATCTGCACGGACAGGGAGCCAAAGGTGATGAGATCCTGTATCTTCAAAGGGCTCTTGGAAAACTTTCGGATGGTGATTACCGCCCCTTTGAGAGACAGGGGAGGGATAATGGCGTTGACGCGGGAGCCGTCGGGCAGGCGGGCGTCCACCATTGGGTTTGCCTCATCGATGTGGCGGCCCAGCGGGGAGACGATGCGGTCAATAATGCTTCGGACGTGCTCCTCATCCCGGAAAGTCACGCTGGAGAGGGAGAGGCGGCCGGCGCGCTCTACATAGACCTGCCGGTGGCCGTTTACCATGATCTCACTGACCGCGCTGTCGGCCAGCAGGGGTTCCAAAGGGCCGAAACCGCAGATTTCGTCATAGAGCTCCCGGGCGATGCGGTTCTTCTCCGGGCGTGGTACCGCCGGGCCGTACACCTCCAGGGCCGAGTCCAGCATGGGGCGGATCTCGTCCGGGCCCGTGTTCTGCCCGTCCTTTGCCACCCGGCGGTTAATGAGATCTACCACCTCGCGGTGAACGGTCTCACGCAGGTCCTTATATTCGTCGGTAGGCGCCGTGGGGGCGTCCTGTTTAGGCTGGACGCGGTTTTTATCCATGCGTTCCAGCAGACCCATGGCTTAACGCCTGCCTTTCTTGGCAATGTTCTCTCCTGCCAGCAGTTTGCTGGCGTATGCGGTGATGATCTTACCCATCTGGTTGCGGCGGCTGTCCAGAACGAGGGGTACGCCGCTGTTCACCGCCCGGAGGGCGCATACCTGATCGTTGGGGATGATCAGTTCCAGAGGCCGTTCCAGAATACGCCCAATGTCGTTGCTCTTGATGGAGGAGCCGCCGTTTTTGTTGAGCACCAGTTTTACCCGGTCACTAAGGCCCAGAGAGTCCAGCACGCCCAAGCTCACCCTGGCGTTATGCAGGGTGGAGATATCGGGATTGAGAAGGAAGTAGATCTCGCCGCTCTCCTCCAGACCCGCGATGGAGTTGTCGTGAAAGGAGGGGGGCATGTCCAGCAGCACAAAGTCGAAGTTGGGGCGCAGGCTGCGCACGGTTTTTTTGACGTGCTCTGGTGTGACCACCTCTGCGTACTCGGGGCTGGGCGGGGCGCACAGGCCCATCAGGCCGCTCCGGTGCGTGAAGAGGTAGCTTTTAAGGGCGGAGTAGTCAAAGGCGCTTTCCTCCGCCACGTCGGCAATGGAGTCGGACTTGGCGATGTCTAGAAGAATGCCCACGTCGCCGAACTGGAGGTCCAGATCAACCAGAGCCACCCGCTGGCCGAGGCGGGCCAGAGCGACGGCAAGATTCACCGATAACATGGTCTTGCCCGTACCGCCCTTGGTGCCGAACACCGAGATGACCCGGGAGGCCCGTGCTCCCGTGTCCTCGACGCCCGCCAAGCGGCTGCGCTCCCGGCTGACGACGTGGCTCACCACCTTTGCCAGCTCTCCCTCCGCCTCGGCGGGCGAGAGAACCCGGGAAACACCGCAGGAGAGCGCCCGGGAGAGGAGGGCGGCGTCCGGCTCATCGGCCACCAGGACGAGGGAGAGGCAGGCCTTGCTGACGTAAATGCGCTCACACAGGGCCAGCTCACGCTCTGAGCCATCGTACCAGAGAACCACGGCGTCGGGCGAGAGGGCGGCGAGACGGGCGAGCGTGTCGGCGGTGGGGGAGAGGCTCTCCACCACCTCGATATCTCCTTGGGCCGCTGCGGAGAGGGCGGTACGCTGCTGGGCCGTATCGGCCAGAATGACTAGGCGAAAATTGCTCATGGCGTGACCACACTCCTCCAGGCGCCTTCGGGAAGCAAAGTGCTGTTCCACGCGTATTTCGGATCGGTGGTGCCGTGGTCGCCCACGCCGCGCAGCACGAGGACGAAACGCTCGCTGGTCAGGGCAAAGGACATGGCCTGCTCAGGCTTTACCATGAGGGTGACCGTCTGAGGAGTTTCCCCCTCCTCGGAAGAGGCTCGCCCCATTGCCAAGATGCGCACGTCCTCGACGACCAGATAGGCGGCGGTTCGGTCACGGCTGTTCGGGTCGGGAAGGGGGTCGCTGACGACCGAGAGTACGTCTACATAGTCGCCCGGCTTGGGGTAGTAGGCTACCCCCGTATCCTCCGCGATCAGTATGCTCACGGCCCGGTAACCCGGCTCGATGGCGAAGGTGAGCCCGTCCTCGATGTTGCCCGGGGTTTTGAGCTTGGAGGGGATCATCTGTTCCCCGGTCAGGATGTGGTCGTCGGTCACCAGACCGATTACCTCTTCAACGCTGTGGGCCGCCGCGGGGTGCCTGCCGCCCAGTGGGACCTGTGTCAGGCTCACCATGTCGGCGGTTATGGTGGTGAGAGGGGGCATGTCGACCGCTGCCACTACCACCGACTCGTATTCCGCCTCCGCCCCCTGATCCAGGGAGCGGAGATAAGAAAAAAAGAGGCCGCCGGTCAACAGCGAGAAAACGAGTGCCAAGAGAAAGATTTTTTTCATTGGGTACCTCTTATTTGTGCGCACTGCACCCTTTGTGACGCTCCGGCGTTATCCGCCTGCTCCCGGGTGCTCTGCGCTTCTATTTTGTCACGCGCCGCACGCCTCGCGGGCGGGTCGCTTTCCCTGCGACTCCGGGCAAACCCGGCGCCGCCTGCGGCGCCCCCTGGGCTTTGCCCGTCGCTCCGGTCCAAGCTCCCCTGCTCGGGTGCTCTGCGCTTCTATTTGCTCAACATCAGACTGTACACCCCAAAATTTTCGGAGTCCCCGGAGGTGTCGCCTCCGGCAGAGCCGAGGGTCACCATGTCCACATAGGAGCCGGTGATGGCGTCCGTCATGCCGGCGGGCTGGCCCTCCAGCACAAAAGCGGCAAAGCCTACGACACGGACTGTTTTTGTGCCCTCGTAGTCCACTACCGGTACCTTGATGACCCGGGGGCAGGAGGCCACATAGTGCTCCGAGGTGCAGCCCCCCTGCCCGGGGAAGTGAGTGCACTGGTTATAGCGGCTCGTGAAAGCCTGACTCGTGGGCCCCGCCATGTTGCCCGACTCTACCGGGAGGAGGATCCCGGTGGTGAGCTGGCCGGAATAGCCGTTGGCGAGCCAGTTCCGATAGTCGTTTGCCCCGCCGCCCTTCACGCCGTCCAGGTCGATGGCCCCGAAGTTGCCGCTGGGGAGGGTGCTATCCCCTTTGGCGCCGTACTTGAGGGTGATGTGCTCCCGGATGCCTGCGGCCAGGCAGGCCGAGAGCTTGTCGCGCGCCACACTGAGGGGGACAACATCGCTGAGGCGTACGCATACCGCGGTCTGCACCTCGGCGGTTTTGGTATAGGAGAGGGAGTACACGCCGATGACCGGGGCGAAGGTGGTGGGAACCGAACCTTTGATCTTCACGCCAAAGGTGGTAAGGCGTCCGTTCACCGGTTCGCCAAAGTAGAACTCGTAATCGTCGGCAGAACCGATGCCGTTTTTTTCTAAATATTGGATTGCGGTGTCGGTGACGCGCCTCTTGGCGGCGTAGGTATCGGCGATGGGGAGCAGACGCCCGGCGGACAGCGCGGCAGAGTCTGCCGCCGTCTGCACCTGGCCGCCCCGGACATAGACGCAGCCCAAATCTACTGCGAGCGCACACAGAACCAAAGCGGCGGTCATAAATCCGGCCACCAGCACCAGAACGGCGCCACTTTCCTCATGGTGAAGCCGGCGCAGTAAAGAAACTATCATCGTATCACCCCATCTTCATGCTGCAGGTGGATTTGAGCGGGATACTATTCCCAGAGAAGATGCCCAGCAAGGGAGTAAGGGTGGGCAGATTATAGCTGAGTGTGACGGTCAGATCACCCGCGCGGTAGTCGGAGGCGTCGGAATAGGTCACGTCGATGGTAAGGCCGGTTTTCAGATTGTCGGTGGCAAGCGCCACCGCCCGGTTCTTGACCATAGCCTGGTTTTCGGCGTTGCTGGCGGCATAGGTGATGCCATAGCGGGTGCTCTCCCGACAGATGTTGTCAAGCTGCAGCTTATTGGCGCAAATCCAGCCCAGCTCCAGCATCCCGCAGAGCAGGGCCAGCACCAGAGGAAGGGTCAGCGCCAGCTCTACGATGCCCTGCCCACCTTCATGGCGGCCAAGTGCACACAGACGTTTCCAAAGGCTTTTCACGCTATCCCTCCCAATTTGTGCGGAATCTGTTAGGATGCTGCGGGCGTGACATGCTTCTCCATCTCATTTTTGATATCACCGAACATACTGTCAATGATGCCGCCCATCTTGCTGAGGGCAACGATCACCACAAAAGCCACCAAGGTGATGATGAGACTATACTCCACCAGGCCCTGGCCACTCTCATGGCTGACAAGGGTGCACAGGTTTTCCCCAAGGCTTTTCACGCGTCCCCCTCCTTGCAATTTTTGCGCGGAGCATATCCACAGACTTCCCTGGGGGAAAATCCATGGGTATACCTCGCCCATGCTTGATGATGCTTGAGGCGGGGGGATTCCCCCCGCCCCAGAGCAAATTGTATTTAGCTTGCGGCCTTGGGGGAGGGGGTTAATGCATTTTTGATACCGTCAAACTTATCGCTGAGGTTCGTACCCACGGCAGTTAGGGCGACAACCACCACCAGAGCCACAACCGCGATAATGAGACCGTACTCCACCATGCCCTGGCCGCTCTCGTCCTTGAACAGATTGATCAGATTCTTCATTTTGTTTTCCTCCTCAAAATTTTTGGTTTATTTATCGTATCAGCAGCAGAAAATACGCCGCTGTTACAAACGGACCCATGGGAATAAACTGGTGCAGAAAGGAGAGGAAGGTGCTCTTTTGTACGAAGGTGTAGAGCAAAATAAGCATGCCCATGATGACGATGCAGAGCAGGGCGTTCTGGAGCCCGGCGCACAGGCCGATGGCCGCCGCCAGCTTGACGTCGCCGCCGCCCACCTTTTTGCCGAAGAGAAAGGGGACTACAAAGAGGACACCGCACACCAAAAAGCCCTCCAGGGAGCTTATAATATCCGCCCCGGTGAAGCCCAGCAGGGAAGAGACAGCAGCTGTTGCCAGCAGGATGAGGATGAGCTCGTTGGGGATAATGCGGTAGCGCAGGTCGAACATGGTGGCGACCCAGCACAAGGAGAGGGAAATAAGCCGAAAGGCGAGCTGACCCGGGTTGGCGGCGGTGAGGAAGGCCATCAGAAAAACGGCGGCGCAGCCCAGCGCGGAGAACACGCGGACAGTGGTGCTTCTCGGTTTGACCTCCAGGCCCCTGGCCGCTGCCAGACGCTCCTCCAGGAAGTTTAAAATGCTCTCGGCTGCCGCGCCCAGCACGGGCGGGAGCAGGGAGGTGATGACGATCGGCAGCATAGGGGGTTGACTCCTTTCGGGGACAAAAAAAGACTGTATCCGGTACTACCGAATACAGTCGACTTTTTTCCGGCGCAAAGGTATAACACCCACACGTCCCGCGGTGCGCAAAATGCGCACCGTGCGTGACGGGGCTCCTCATCCGGTCAAAAGTGCGTCTTCAATCGGTAGCTGGCGATCATAGGAAAATTCCCTTAGACCCTGTAGCTTCGCGTCCCGCGCTTTCACGCGGTTTGCCGTTTTACATGTGGGAAGACTTGGGCACTTTTTATTTAATTATGGGGGAACGCAGAAATCAGCGCTGGGTTAATTCCTCAATGTCTACGGTCTCCGGCATGGGCTGGAGGGAGCGGAGCCATTCGAGCTGGGCCAGGGTGCGCTGGAAGAGGTCCCGGGCCAGGGCGCCATCGATAAAGCGGCTGGTGATCTTCTTGTAGGAGAACGGGTAGTCGGACATGTAGAAAAACATGACCTCGGTGAGGAAATCTTCGCAGGAATCCTTGTTCGCCTCCAGAAGGGAGGGGGAGACGCCGCTCTGAAACTGAGGCTCAGCACAGATCTTTTCAAAGAGGAAGCCCAGGTTGTGCGCCTTGGGCGCCTCTTTTCCCACATGGTAAACGTACATGCCCTTGAGCTGGCGCTCCAGGGCTTGCTGGCACATGTAGGCCACATAGACCCAGCGCTCGCCGTCAATGAGGACGCGGGCGGTGTCGATGTCGTACTGGGAGAGCATCGCCCAGTATTTGTACTTATCGGCAGCGTTCATATGTGATCCTCCTTAGGAGCCAGTTCGCCCGAGGAAACCAGGGCGCGCAGAAGGGCGGCGATCTTCTGATCGTATAGCTTGGGCAGGGAGTAAATCTCCTCCGCCGCGTCCGAGAAACTGCGCGGCGCGGCAGTGTATACCCGCTTGGTGGTCATGGCGTCAAAGGAGTCCGCAATTGCGATGATACGGCCCTCCAGGGAGATGTCGTTCCCAGAGAGGCCGAAGGGGTAGCCGCTGCCGTCCAGCCGCTCGTGGTGGCTGCGGGCGATCTCAGCCACCCGCTTTCCAAACCTGGGGGTGAGGAGCCGGGCAGAGTCCAGCGGGTGTTTCATGATCACGCGGAACTCGCCCGGGGTCAGGCGGTCCGGTTTCTTTAAAATCTCGTCCGGAACGTAGCATTTCCCTACGTCGTGGAACAGGGCCGCGTTGATCAGGTCGTCCATCCGCTGCTGGTCGGGGAAGAGGCGGCGCATGAGCATGACCGAATACTCCATGACGTTGTGGCTATGGCTGTAGGTGTAGTTGTCTTTCTCGTCCACCTTGGTCATCAGCTCGTTCAGGTTGCCCTGATAGCCGAATACATTGTCAAAAAGCGGCTTATTGGTGACGTAGAGGAGCTTCGTGTCCTCATCTGTCTGGAGGTAGACCTCCCGCTTCAGGCCGTCCACGTGGAAACAGCCGCCGACGGGGATGGTGATGGGCGTGGACTCCAGCATCAGGTCTACGTGACCGGAGAGCACGTAAAAGAACTCCATGGTGTCCTCGTCCTCAGCGGGGACGATCCAAACCGTCGCGTGGGCATAGAGCATCTGCACCATGACCTCCATATCCTGGCGCTTGGCCAGAAGGGTCAGGTGTGCCTGTTCCAGTCCCAGACTGAGTTGGGAGCCGTCTCCGTTGATGAAAAGTCCTTCCATGTTCTATGCCTCATTTATAAAAGGTCCAGACCGGCGAGGTCCACACCGTAAGCCACAACCTCCTCCACAATACCGCAGGGCTGCTCCAGCTCGTCCGCCGAAAAAACCTGAATTTCGACATCATAATCGGCAGAACGGCACAGACGGGAGAGGGTGACATACTGCTCAAGACCGCAGGGCGTGCCGCAGCTCAGGAACACAGCCAGATCGATGTCGCTGTCCTCTCTCCAGTTCCCCTTGGCGAAGGAGCCGTACAGGACGACCCGATCTACCCAGGGAAAGGCGAGGAGCGTGCCTCTCAGTCTGTGCAGCAGCGCGGCAACCGGGGCGGGAACAGAAAACGCCGACACCGGGGCTTGCTTCAGCGGGGCTGGATGACCCGGAGGGGGTCGATGAGAATGGTCTGGCCGTCCACCACATATTCGGTGTAGGTGCACTCTACCTCATAGCCCAGCTTGGCAACCTGCTTTCTAGTCTTTTCCACCAGCTTGTCCACCTGGTCGAGGAGCTTGGCCACATCGTCCTTCTTGGTGCTCTGGGCGTGGGCCACCAGATCCTCGATCTTCTCATTGGCCTGGGCGACGATGCGCTCAGCCTTGGCGAGATTCTTCGCGTCCTTGGCCGCGGAAACGATCTCCTCGCGGCTGCAGGTGACCTGGATCTGGCCGTAGACTTGCCTGGAAACTGAGGGGTTGCATGCGGCCATGGCAGGCGAGGCAGCAGCGAGGGTGAGCGTCAGGGACAGGAAGAGCGCAGCGATTTTCATCTTTTTCATTTGTTTTACCCCCTTAACATACACCGCCGGCAAATAAAAAGCAGCCGGCATAATTACCAGCTGCGACCATTTCGATACGCAAACAAAAAGCAGGCTTCCTCATTAAAGGAGTCTGACCCTGTTTACAATCTCAAAAGTACGGCAACTGGCTGCCATAGACTTTCGTCCGTAGGCCCTTTAGCTTTGCGCCCCCGCCTTTCGGCGGGTTTGCCTTTTTCGTGGGGATAGATTTCTATCCGCAATTATATTAGCACGGAAATATTTCACTGTCAACCAAGATTTATATAGAAATTTATATATATTTTTCAAAAGGGGAGTGAAAAAATCGAAACCGCACAGTTCTCTTTTGGCGAATTTTATGTTATGCTGTTAGCTATTGAAGAAAACTGCGTCGGTGTATGAGTGGAGGATGCTTTATGAGAAAGCGGACTGGAACGATATTGCTGTCTGCGTTGCTGTGCCTTGCGCTGCTGAGCGGCTGCTCGCCCAAGGGACAGGTACCCGCGGCCGCAGTGCTGCGGTCCGCCGCGCCCGGCGGAGCGCCGGCGGACACGGTGCGCGTGGGCGTCGCGGAGCTGAGCGGCATCTACGATCCCTTCTGGTACTCCACGGTGGAAGAAAGCCGCGTCCAGGAACTGCTTTTCGATTACCTCATCGGGTTTGACGCAGAGGGGCAGCCGGTGCCCGAGATGGCCGACTGGACGGTGTCGGAGGATGGACTGGTGTACACGTTCACCTTAAAGGAGGGGCTGAAGTACTCCGACGGAAGCCCCGTCGTCTCCTCCGACTTCGCCTTCGCACTGGAGGTCTACGACGATCCCAGCTACGACGGTTACTCCGACTACTCCACGGTGGGCATACGTGGCTACGACGACTACCGAAACGGCGAGGCCGAGACCATCTCCGGCGTGACCACCCCGGACGAGCGCACTTTGGTCATCACACTCGAGAAACCCAGCCTGAACGCCATCTACTCCATGGATCTGCCCGCCGTGAGCCGGACCTATTACGGCGCGGACTATGTCAAGGGCGATCTGGACGGCGTGCGGGAGAAAGCAAAGCTACCCCTGGGTAGCGGGCAATATGTCTATGAAAGCGCTGTGGAGGGCCAAAGCCTCACCCTCAAGGCAAATCCCCTCCACTATCGGGGCGAGCCCGGGATCGGCACCTGCATCTTTACCGTCACCCCCGCGGGGATGGAGCTGGAGCGGCTCATCCTGGGAGAGACAGATCTGGAGTGCTCCTACCCCGAGCCCGACTACTTGAGCCGGGCCGCCGAGTATGACTTCATCCAGAGCTACCTCTATCCCTCGGCCTTCTTCAGCTATCTGGGCCTCAACGACTCACTGCCCATGTTTTCCGACGCCCTCACCCGGCAGGCTCTGGCCTGTGCCATAGACCGCGCTGGCGTAACCGCCATGACATATGGGGAAAATGCCTGGCTCTTGACGGCTCCCGTCTCACATGATTCCTGGGCCAACAAGACCGAGGGCCTGGACCTCTACGACTACGACCTGGAGCGGGCCGCGGCCCTCCTCAGCCAGGCGGGATGGAAAAAGAACGGCGCGGGGCTCCTGGAGCGGGATGGGAAGCCTTTCGCTATCCAATACACCATTGACGCGGGCAATACCTTCAGTGAGGCCATGGCGGTAGCCATGGCCGACAGTCTGAGCCGGCTTGGCATCACCTTCACCACCGAGACGGTGGAGTTCAACGCCATGTACGATAAGATCATGAACGGCGATATAGAGATGTGGTTTGGCACCGTGGGTCTTTTGCCGGACCCGGGGGTCACCTCCCTCTACCACACCGACGGGTTCCAGAACTTCGGCCAATACTCCGACGCAGAGAGCGACGCCCTGATGGAGGCGGTGGACTCTGCCTCCGACACCGGGGAGCGTGAGGCGCTGTATGGTGAGCTCTGGCAGAGGCTCAACCGCGAAGTACCCGCCATCTGGTGTTATCAACGCAATGAGTTCTGGGTGGCCAATCGCGCTCTGGTGGGCTTGAAGTGCGATAGCTACAACGAATTCTTCCACAATTTCTATCAGGTTTCCATCAAGGAATAGGTTCGGCCTGAAACGGCGCAGAGTACTGGGGGGGTTGGATGGCGCGTTCCGTACTGCGGCGGCTGGGGTATGCTCTGGCCGTGCTGCTGCTGGTGTCCCTGCTGGTGTTTTCCCTCATGGCGCTCCTCCCCGGGGACTATGTCCGCGCCGCCCTGGCGGGCAGCCGGGTGTCCCCAGCCTTCGCCGAGGGGCTGCGCCGGGTGTATGGGCTTGACATTCCCGCCTGGCGGCGGTATCTCCACTGGCTTTCCGCCGCTGTCCGGGGCGACCTGGGATATTCCTTCTCCCATGGGCGGGGCGTTCTCTCGGTGATCGCCTCGACCCTGCCGGTGACGGTGCTGGTGGGGGGGCTCTCCTTCGCGCTGGAGCTGCTGCTGGGCATCTGCCTGGGGTGTGCCTCCGCCTGGAGGGCGGGCCGAACGGTGGACAGGCTTGGGGTGGCCTTTTCCCTGCTCACCGTGTCCTTGCCCCCCTTTGTGTTGGCTCTCTTTTTGCAAAAATGGCTGGTGCTGGACCTTCGGCTCTTTCCTCTGTCGGGCCTCTCAACGCCCGGCACGCCGACGACGGTGCTTGACGTGCTGTCCCACCTGGTCCTCCCATGCCTTACTTTGGCCCTCCTGGAGGCGGGGCGGCTCTCCCGTTATGTCCGCGCCTCCATGCTGGAGGTCCTCGCCTCCGAGTACATTCGCGCCGCGAGGGCAGGCGGTATCGATTTTTTTCATATTTTGGGGCGTTACGCCCTGCGCAATGCCCTCCTGCCGGTGGTGACTTATCTGGGGCTCTCTCTGCCCGTCCTCTTTGGCGGGGCGCTGGTCATCGAGACGGTATTCTCCCTGCCCGGGCTGGGCTTGGCGGCCTATAACGCCGTTCTGACCCGGGATTACCCGCTGGTCATGGGTATCACCATGCTCCTGTGCCTTGTGACGGTGGCCGGCAATCTCCTGGCAGACCTTTTATACCGCGCCGCCGATCCCCGGGTGCGGGTGGGGAAGGGGGCGCAGTGGACTTGATGTGGATGAAAAAGCGCACGGCCCGCCACGCTGCTCTGCGGCGGAAGCGCTTGGGGCTCCTGCTGCTGGGGGCGCTGGTCCTCTTCGCCGCCGCAGGGCCGCTGCTCTCGCCCTTTTCCCTGCAGCGCACCGACCTGGCGGGCGCCTACCTGCCGCCCCTGACGGGCGGGCATCTGCTGGGCACCGACCTGGTGGGGCGGGACGTGCTGACTCTGCTTATGAGCGCCCTCGGCGTGTCCCTGACGGTGGCCCTGTGCGCGGTGACGGTGCAGGTGCTGCTGGGGGTGCTGCTGGGCCTCGCCTCGGGCTGCCTGGGCAGAGCCATAGACCGCTGCATCATGGCGGCGGTGGACACGGTGCTCAGCCTACCCACTCTGCTTGTACTGCTGATGGCCTCCGCCCTTTTGGGAAAGCTGGAGCTGGGGACGTTCGTCCGCACAGGGCTGGTGGCGGCGGTCATCGGACTGCTGTCCTGGCCAGCCTGTGCCCGGCTGGTGCGGGGGGAGACCCTGCGCCTGCGGGAGCAGGGCTTTATTACCGCCGCGGCTGCGGGCGGCGTGGCCCCGGGAAGAATTTTGGCCTGCTATCTGCTGCCGAATCTCATGCCCCAGGTGGCGGTCACCGCAACACTGGGCATCGGGGACGCCATCATTGCTGAGTCTGTGCTCTCCTTTTTGGGGCTGGGGGTCAGTCCGCCGCTGGTCTCTCTTGGGGGCATGATCCGCTCTATGGCGCGGCTTGCCGACCTGCGCAGCCGGCCCTGGCTCTGGCTTGGGGCGGGGATCCTGGTGATTTTGTGCGTCGCAGCCTTCCATCTGATAGGCGTGGGACTGGAGGAGGGGAAGAGATGCTGACGGTCACCGATTTATCCACCCGTTTCGGAGCCTATGCGGTCACGGAGGGGCTGAGTTTCACCGTGGAGCCGGGGTCCACCACCTGCCTGATCGGCGAATCGGGCTGCGGCAAGACGGTTACCTTACTCTCTTTGCTGGGCCTTTCAAGGGGGACGGTAAGCGGCAGCGTCGCCCTGGAGGGGCGCGAGCTGCTGGGTCTCTCTCCCAGGGCGTGGCGGCGGGTGCGGGGGCGGGAGATCTCCATGATCTTTCAGGAGCCGCAGAGCGCGCTCAACCCAGTGATGACGGTGGGGCGCGGGCTGTGTGAGCTCATCGCCGCTCACCGCCCCATGGGTGCCGCCCTCCTCCGGCGGGAGGCCGAGGGGCTGATGGCCGCAGTGGGCCTCCCCGGGCCTTCGACCCTTTTTGACCGCTATCCCCATGAGCTCTCCGGCGGTATGCGCCAGCGGGTGCTCATTGCCGGGGCGCTGGCCCACAGCCCCAGGCTGGTGCTGGCCGACGAGCCCACCTCCGCCCTGGATATGACCATTCGGGCGCAGATCATCGACCTCTTCGGACGGCTGAAGCGGGAGCGCTCGTGCTCCTTCCTCATCGCCACCCACGACCTGGCCCTGGTGCGCCGACTGGCGGACCGGGTGCTGGTGATGTACGCCGGGGAGCTGGTGGAGCAGGGAGAGGCGGCCGAGGTGCTCTCCACTCCCCGCCACCCCTATACCCGTGCCCTGCTGGCCGCGGCCCGGGAGGAGGGGCCTCTCTCCCTGCTGGAGGGGGAGCCTCCGTCTCCAGCCGCCTTCCCGACCGGCTGCCGTTTTCACCCCCGCTGCCCCGACAGCTTGCCCGCATGCGCGCTGGCCCGCCCCGCGATGGAGGGTGGGAGTGACCATATGTGGCGCTGCCCCCTGAAAATTTCGGCAAGTGCCATATCCTGTCCAGAGAGCAAGTCATAAGACTGGAGAAAGCGCGGCCATGGACTAAAATCTCCGATGGGAGCGACTGCCAAGCACTGTGAAAGAGAGAACTATGGGATGACGGCAAAGACGCCGCGCGGAGAAAACCGCGCGGCGTCTTTGCCGTCTATCTATCTGGGCTGCGGCTGTTGGGGTAATGGCCGAAGACGCAATTCCTTATAATAATCGAGCCGCGTCTATAAAGGAAATTTTACGTAAACTCTACATTGCCAATATGGAAAGCGGTAAAAAAAACCTCTACACTAAACGTTAGTTTTAGCAAGGAGGTAACAAGTTTGAAGAACCTGAAACAGCGCCTGATGGCAGGCGCACTGAGCTGTACCATGCTGCTGGGTATGCTCCCGGGCGGCGCCGCGGCGGAAGGGGAAATCCAGGCACCGGGACTTGGGGAGGTGTCCATGGAGTGGAGCCGGGACATATACAACGGCGTCGCTCTGGACCATATCACCAGTGAAAACGAGTACGGGCTCCAGAAAAGCTATACGGTTACTTATAATCCCACGGCCACCGAGATCAGGCCGGTCCTCAACTACGGCCCATATGTCATGGGCGGCGACATTATGTCGGACATGGTGGCCCAGGTGGAGGCCGACGGCTCCAAGGTGGTCTTTGCCATCAACGGCGACGCCTACGATACCAGCAACGGCGTCTCCAATGGCCTGATGATCAAAAACGGCGTCCTGATCTCCACATCGAATAGCAGCGGTACCCAGGCTGTGGGCTTTAAGGCCGATGGCACAGCCATCTATGGGCGTACCAGCTTGAACATTACCGCCACGCCGGACGGTGGAGCTCCCATCACGGTGCTTCACGTGAACAAGGAGCGTAAGCTGGACACGGAGAACGTGTATCTGCTTACAGAGCAGTTTGCCAAGACCACCAGCTCCACCCAGCCCGGCGTGGAGGTGGTGCTCAACGTCACCACCCCCGGCTACCAGGGGCTGGTCGTCGGCGGGCAGCTTACCGCCACGGTGGCCAGCGTCAACCGGGTGGAGGCCAACGTAAATAAGAACAACACTCCCATCGGTACGGGTCAGATCGTTTTGAGCGCCAACAGCGGCAGCAGCCGCTACGCCGCGCTGAACGCTCTTAGCGCCGGCCAGACCGTGACGGTGGACGTGCGCAACAACAACAGCGACGTGGACTGGAGTCAGGCCGTCCAGGCCCTGGGCATCTTTCACGTGCTGATGCAGGACGGCGTGCTCAACGAGGGTGCGTATGAGAATGCGGAAATCCACCCCCGCACCGTGCTGGGCATCAAGGCCGACGGCTCACTGGTACTGTTCCAGTGCGACGGCCGCCAGGCGGGCTGGGCCCTTGGCGTCAGCTTTAAGAACATTGTGGACTATCTGAAAAGCGAGGGCTGCGTCACCATCTTCAACTTCGACGGCGGCGGCAGCTCCACCATTACAGCCACTTTGCCCGGCGACGAGAACTCCACCATTCTCAACCGCCCCTCCGACGGCAACGAGCGGGCCAACTGCAACGCGCTGCTCTTTGTGGCCACCAGCCAGCCTGACACGAGCAGGGAGCTCCTCCACGTCTACCCAGACATCAAGGAGGGGTACGGCAACAAGGTCATGGTGCTGGAAAACGGCAAGCTGGGCCTGAAGGTGGGGACCACCGATGGCAACTACCACTATCAGGGGCTGGGCGATGCGTCCCTCAAGTATGCCACGGAGGGCGGTATCGGCTCCGTCTCCAAGGATGGTGTACTGACGGCGGCGGCGGGGACCCATGAGGGCAAGATCACGGTCTCCACCCAGGATGGCTCCGCCAGCGGCGAGCTGGAGGTCCAGGTGGTGGACTCCCTCACCAAGCTGACCGCCGACCGGTCTATCTTGTCGGTGGCCCCTAAGGCCACCACCCGGATGAGCTTTACCGCCGAGTATAACGGCAGCCCCGTGGTGCTTACCAGCGAGGCGCTCACCTTCCGGCTCTCCGACAGCTCCCTGGGTGCGATCGCCGCCGACGGCACCTTTACCGCCGCCGATACCCAGGGCACGGGTGAGCTGAAGATCTCCTACAAGGACTATACCCTCACTTTGCCGGTGGAGATCGGCAAACTGCCAGTACCCCTCAACGACTTTGAGGAGGACTTCACCGAGGCCGGGTGGAAGTGGCGCTACTTCAATGGCGCCGACGGAGGTTTGGGAGACCGGGGCGGTGACGCCAGGATGTCCATCAACTACGATGAGCGGTACGTTAAGAGCGGCGACGGCTCCCTGCGGGTGGACTATGACTTTGCCACCAAGCCCCTCACCGGTACAGTCACCTGTGAGACAGGCCCTATTGACTACCTGTATCTGGAGGGGCAGCCCAAGGCCATCGGCTGCTGGATCTACGGTGACGGCAACGGGGCCTGGGTGCGCATCCAGCTAGCTCCCTCCGCCTATGCCGGCGACGTCTATGTAAACTGGGTGGGCTGGAGATACGTGGAGAACGCCATTCCCACTACCGCATCTTTCCCGTACCGCCTGGTGTACGGCGTGCGCGTCCTTGGCACCGCCAGCGTTGCCAACGGAAAGAAGGGCACCATCTATGTGGACGGTCTGCGGGCAGTGTACGACTTTAAAAATGACGACACGCTGGCCCCTGAGCTGATTCCCGGCACCGGCGTGACCCCGGCCGACGGCGCGGCGGACGTGGTGAATGAGCCCGACATCTCCATCTCCGTCCGGGACCCTCAGGTGGAGGGGCAGGCCTATACCGGCATCAATACCGAGCGGACCAAGCTGTGGATCAATGGCAAGGTCATGGAGCATAACGCGATTCAGCAGGAGGTGGCGGCCGACGGCTCGGTGAAGATCACCTTCCACCCAGGGGCGCTCACCGCCCTGCGCCCAGGCCTGAACAAAATCAAATACCGGGTGGAGGACAACGCGGGAAATAAGTTCTTTAAGGAGTGGTTCTTCACTGTGGCGGGCTATGCCGTCAATCTGGAGGAGACCTACCCCATAGACGAGAAGGCCGCCGCGGGCAGCACGTTCCACTATATCGTCAACGCCACCGATTATAAAAACTTTGAGGAATTTCAGTTTGAGCTGGGTTTCGACCCCAAGTATGTGACTCTGGTGGACGCCAAGTACGACAGCCGCCTCTCCGCTGCCGTGAGTGAGGTGGATGACACAAGCGGCTCCGTCCGGTACACCCTCACCGGCATGTCCGCCCTCCAGAAGGATAAGGACTCCCCCCTAGTGGACCTGACCTTCCAGGTGGGCAGGACAGCAGGCGGCCAGACCGGCGTCAAGGTCAAAAAGGCCGCAGTCCGACAGACCGGCGAGGTGGCCGGCACAGACCTGGTGCTGGACGGCTATGACCGGGAGGTCGCCCTCAAGTATACCCTCTCCTGGACTGGTTCCACCGTGGGAGGAGCCACCACACTCAAGCTGGCCGACAGCGTTGGCAGCCCAGTCCCGGGCTTAGGGTTTCACGTGACTCTGAACGATGAGCCTGTGGACTATAAAGAGGTGACCGGCTCCGACGGCACGGTGACCACCAGCCTCTTCGGCAGCTATCCCGTCGACACCCAATTCCAGGTCTGGGTGGAGGACGGGGACGGCGCGCTTAGCAATACCCAAAAGATTACCGTTTACGACAGCCTGGGTACCGCCGATCCCGCCAAGATGACCGTCACCACCGGCGAGGACCCCGCCACCGCCGTAGGCATCAGCTGGGAGACCAGCCTAGGAGTCAGCGAGGGAAGTCTGATCATCGGCAAGACCGCCGACTTGACCGGTGAGGACACCCGGATTCTGCCCGCCGCAAGCAGGGCCATTGATACCAGCATGTACGGCTATGTCCGCAACTACCGGTCCTGGGGCGTCCGAGCCACCGAACTTGAGCCTGACACCACCTACTACTACCAGGCGGGCTATGAGGGCCATTACAGCCCCATCCGGAGCTTCACCACAGCCCCTGCCGACGGGGACCTGACCCTGGCCTTCTACGGCGACATTCAGGGTGCCTATGATCAGTTCCCCAATGCCATTGGAGCTCTGGAGGAGCTGTATCCCGACATCGACCTGAATCTCCAGGCCGGCGACGTATCCGACAACTCCCAGGCCTACAGTGACTGGGTCAGCGCCTACAGCGGCTTTGGAGACTACCTCAGCAACCGCATCTGGGCCCCCACCATAGGCAACCACGACTCCGACAACGATGCTCAGGCGTTTACTTCCTACTTCTACGGTCCGGACAACGGCACCTATGATACCCCTCGCAACTACTGGTTCAGGGTGGGCGATATCCTCTTCTACAACCTGGATACGGAGGCCACCTATACCTATGACCCTGGTTTCGTCGGGCAGATCGCACATATGAAGGAGGTCTTCGCAGCCTCCGACGCCAGCTATAAGGTGGTGCTGATGCACCGCTCAGCGTATCCCATGAACTATAATGAGGCCGACGTCCGCGCCCTGCACGCCGACTTTGAGGAGATGGGGGTCAGTCTGGTACTCTCCGGCCACGACCACATCTACCACCGCACCGAGATGTACGGCGGCGAGAAGGCCCCCGGCTCCGGCATCGCCTACATAGTGGGCGGCTGCTCCTCCGGGTCTAAGTTCTACGACGCCGACAGCAATGGGCGCCCCTGGCAGGGCGTGGTCTATGACGAAAATAACCCGGTATTCTCCGTGCTCAAGCTGCGGGACGGCGTCCTCACCATTGAGGCATACGCACTCAAAAACGGTGTGCGCACGCTGGTGGATGAGTTCACCGTACTGAAACGCGGGGATGACGCCATGCTGGAGGCCGCCAAGTCCATCGTGGAGAAGGCGGAGGGGCTGGGTACCCTTGCCCAGGCCACCGCTGACAGCGCTGAGAAGGCCGCCGAGGCCCTGACCGCTGCCATCCTCGCTTTGCCCGGTTTCTCGGTTACAGGGGCCGGTGTCCAAGTCGAAATTGCCGACTTTAAGGAGGCCGTGGCCGGCGACGTGGAGAACTACGCCGGTACTGACGGCAGCTTTACCTATACCATTACCCTGTCCCTGAGCGGCAAGACCGCCGCTTTGGAGCCCAAGGTGGGCGCTGTTACCGCCACGGCCTATGTGCCGGCGGAGCTGAGCGGCGGCGTGTCCATCGTGGACGAGGCCCGCTACGGGGAGACCCTTACCGCCGTAACCACGGGCCTGACGCCCGCAGGCGCAAATCTGGCGTACCAGTGGATCCAGGTAAATAGCGGGAAGACCGTTGGCAGCGAGAGCAGTTACACCGTCATGGCGGAAGACATCGGCAGCATCCTCACCCTTACCGTCACCGGCACGAAGGGCTATGAGGGCAGCTTTACCGCTGAGACCGGGGTGATTGGTAAGGCGCTACGGACCATGCCCGAGCATGTGGGCAAGACCGATGTGAGCGAGGAGGGCGGTACGGGTGCCCTCACCGGCCTGGATGCCTCCATGGAGTACAAGGCCGCGTCTGACGAGGGCTGGACTGCCGTAGAGGGGGAGACCGTGGAAGGGCTGGCCCCCGGCAAATACCTGGTGCGCTATGGCGAGACCGAGACCCAGGAGCCCAGCGGCGCCATCGCCGTGACCATTCTGGGCTATGGAGCACCCCCGCGAAACGAGACCCCCATCGCCCAGTTTGATGCCGCTGCCATGATCCTCTCAAACGTATCCGAGGGAATGGCCTACTCTCTGGACGGCGGCGCGACCTGGACCTCCGCGGAGGGGCATGAGGTGACGCTCTCCGAGGAGGAAGTGACCACCACGTACGGCATTCGGGTCTATGCCCCCGGCGTGGAGGGGGAGAGCAGCGATTCAGAGGAACAGGTTATCGCTCTGACCCGGGCGGCCGCACCCGCGGGCGTGGGCCGTATCGGCCAGACTGCCGACGCATCCGGCGCCATCACAGGCGTGGACCGCGCTATGGAGTATAAGGCAAAAAATGACGAGACGTGGATCGCAGTCAGCGAGAGTGCCGACGTTGTGGAGGTAGAGCCCGGCGTCTATCTGGTGCGGGTGGCCGGCTCCGGCACGACCCTGGCCAGCCAGGCGGTGACCGTTGCCGTGGCCGCCTATGTGGCGCCGGTTGCCACCGGTGTGACCCTGGACAGGACCAGCCTGAACCTCTACCACAACGCAAGCCCCCGCACCGCCACCCTGACCGCCGCCGTTCTCCCTGAGGGGGCGGACCAGACGGTGACCTGGAGCTCCAGCGACGAGAGCGTGGCCACGGTGGAAAACGGAGAGGTCCGGGCCGTGGGGGCCGGAACCGCCACGATCACGGCTACCTCCGCCGACGGCGGTTTTGCCGCTCAGTGCAGCGTTCAGGTCAGCACCTACACGTCTCGCGACGATTCCGGCAGCTCCAACTCCGGGCAGAAGCCGACTGAGCCCAACGTGACGGTGACGCCGTCCGGCATCAGGATACAGACCACTACCGCGTCTGACGGAGGCGTCGAAGTCGCGGTGGAGGTGCCCGCCAAGGCAGTGGAGAACGGCAAGGTCCTTTTGCCCATCGAGAGCCAGAGCGTCGCCGCCAGAGACGGCAAAGCCAGGCTGCAGATCAGCCTGCCCGCTGCGGAGGGATCGATACGGGTGGAAATCCCGGTGCGCGGCGTCACGCCCGGCACTGTGGCCGTGCTGGTGAGCGCTGACGGGACGGAGGAGATACTCAAGAGCACCGTCGCTACCGAGAACGGGTTGTCCGTGGCTCTGAGCGGTACGGCCTCCATCAAGATCGTAGATAACACGAAGTCTTTTAACGACGTGGACAGCGCCAACTGGAGCGCCGAGGCTGTAAACTTCGTCACCAGCAGAGAGCTCTTCAACGGTACGGGCGCAGACAAGTTCAGCCCTGATATGGAGATGAGCCGCGCCATGCTGATGACGGTCCTCTACCGCTTTGACGGCGGCAAGGATTCCGGCAATGGCGGGACCTGGTATGAGTCGGCCCGGACCTGGGCGGTGGCGCAGGGCATTTCCGACGGGACCAATCCCGACGGCAGCATTACCCGTGAGCAGCTCGCAGCCATCCTGTACCGATACGCGGGCAGCCCCGCCGTTAACGGCGGAACGGCCGCCTTTGGGGACAGCGGCCGGATTTCCGGTTTTGCTCAGGATGCCATGGCATGGGCGGTGTCTAGCGGCCTCATCACCGGCAGACCCGGCAATCTGCTGGCTCCTCAGGACGGCGCGACACGCGCCGAGGTCTCTGCCATCCTGATGCAGTTTGCAGCGCTGTACGCAAATTAAAGGGTAAAGACAGAATCAAAAATTTGACTGGGCACCGCAACAAATCATAAGACGAGAAAGAGAAATCTGCTTTTTGATACGATCAAAAAGCAGATTTCTTATTTTCTTGAGTTAACTCCATGAACCAGCAAAGCCCTAAAGAAAAATGCCCTTTAGAAAATGGAGAAAGCGAGGAACAGCGACGACATCAGCGAGGCTACCAGAGAAACTACCGTGATCTGCGTATTGATCGAAGGACCGGCGGTATCCTTAAACGGATCGCCCACCGTATCGCCTACCACGGCTGCCTTATGCGCCGCGCTGCCTTTTCCGCCGTTTCCGCCGGCCTCAACATACTTTTTCGCATTGTCCCAAAGACCGCCTGAGTTGCTCATAAATAGCGCAAGCAGCAGGCCGCTGACAATATTGCCGGCCAAATAGCCGCCGGTGGCCTCCACACCACCAATAAATCCTACCAGCAGCGTTACGGCAATGCTGATCACTCCCGCGGGAATCAGCTCGCGCAGAGCGCCGTGCGTCGCGATATCGATGCACTTGTCGTACTCCGGGACAACGCCCGGTTTGCCCTCTCTCAGGCCGACAATTTCACGGAACTGGCGGTGAATTTCAGCCACCATACGCTGAGCGTTGCGGTTGACTCCCAAAATCAGCAATGCCGAGAAAACAGCGGGTACCGCCGCTCCGATGAGCATCCCAAAGAACACCTTCGGATTGATGATATCGAATCCGGTCAGCACGATCTTGCCGGCGGCCTCGTTTACCTCGCTCATAAAAGCGCCCAGCAGTGAAATGATGGTGAGCCCCGCGGCGGCAATCGCAAAGCCCTTGGTGACCGCCTTGACCGTGTTTCCCGCGCTGTCGAGCGAGTCGGTGATTTTCAGAGCTTCCTCACCCAGATCGCCCATCTCAACCAGCCCGCGCGCATTGTCCGCGATCGGTCCGTAAGCGTCGTTGGAGATAATCATGCCTACGATGGAGAGCATGCCTACCGCAGCCATGGAAATACCAAACATTCCTGCCATGGGGTTCTGTGGAGCGATCGGCGCGCAGATGTTGTAGGACAAAAGCGCCGCAACCGCGATTCCCACCATGGCTGGGAGTACGCTCAAAAATCCGTACGAAATGCCTGAAAGGATGGTAAAGGCCGGCCCGGATTCCGAGGCCTCGGCTACGTTGCGTACAGGCTTTTGGGTATCATTGGTGAAGTAATCGCTGGTAATACCAATGATAACGCCTACAAACAGGCCGATTGCGGCGGCGCCCCAGATGCGCCAGTCAAACCGGAAAAGTGCCGTGGCGCCGGCTGTTAAAACGGTGAAGACTGCCGTTGTGATATAAGTACTCATATTCAGCGCATGCGTGGGATCGCCCTTTTTCCCCATGCGGGCCGCCATAACGCCGATGATGGAGGAGAGCAGGCCCAGCGCCGCATAACAGAAGACCATCGTGGTGTAGTTGACGCCTACCTGCTTTCCAAGCGTAATCGCCATCACCAATGCCGCGGCCATGGAGGCCACGTTGGAGTCAAACAGGTCAGCGCCCATACCGGCCACGTCGCCTACGTTGTCGCCTACGTTATCCGCAATCACAGCAGGGTTGCGGGGGTCGTCCTCGGGAATTCCCAGCTCAACCTTACCCACCAGGTCGGCGCTGATGTCGGCTGTCTTGGTGAAGATACCGCCGCCCGCCTTGGCAAAGAGCGCAAGAGAGCTGGCGCCAAAGCTAAAGCCCAGAAGCGTGGTTGTGTCCTGTGTCAGCAGGAAGACAAGGGACACGCCCAGAAGTGAGCTTCCAACCACGGCCATACCCATGACCGCGCCGCCGCGAAACGCCGAGAGAAACGAAAGGCTCAGCCCCTTCTGGGCCGACTCGGCCGTCTTGACGTTGGCCTGAGTGGCCACCTGGATTCCGATCTTACCGGCAATCGCCGAGAACACGGTACCTGCGATGTACGCTAACGACATGGAAATGTTATGCCACGCCCCGTATCCCGACCAGATCGGCTGTGGAAGGAAAACGAAAATCAGTACAGCCACAATACCGCAAAACTTGGCCAGCACGCTGTATTCCTTGCGCAAAAAGGCGTTGGCCCCTTTGCGGATATACCCGCCGACCTCGGCCACTCTCGGGTTTTGGGACGGTTGGCGCCCAATCCACCGATAAAGCCAGGCTGCAAACGCGAACGCCAGGAGAGAGACCGCGATGGAAACACACAAGAACAAAACCAGATCGCTACCCATAATGCCCAGAACCTCCATTACTTAGTTTTTTTGATTACGTGCTCTTTCGGTAGCCGCTGCGTGTGAAGAAACAGGCGGCTGTGGTACGGCGCTTGCCAGCCTGTCCACTTGGGGAGCACTCTGCGTCAGGACTTTTTCTCCGCTCAGCCACTATCGAACGGCTCTGGCTGCTCCGGTCGATAGGGTTCCAAGATATAGGTGCACCATTTTTCCCCAATTATATTTTATGAGCGGCTTTCGTAGTATAGACCTCAAAAAAGACAAGCGCCTTTACAAAAGGCAACACCGTACAATACCGGGTTATAAAAGCCGAAGGTTCGAACACAGGATACCTCTTTCCGGCGGCGTTCAGGGCGGCGCGCTACACCTGCCTCTGCCGCGCCGCATAATATGGAGAAGAAAACTGCCAAGAGCAGAAAGGAGAGATACTTATGCAGTCAAGCGAACGATATGTGGTTTTCTCCCTGGAGCTGCATATATTTTTTTCCCGCATCATGAAAGAACACTCACTCTTCCTGATGGCGGGCTTTACTCCCGTAAACGCGTCCTTCAACCGGGAGGCTGATCGATACAGGCGTGGCTTTGAGAGCTTGCTCTGCCGGGCCGTCTCATTGAGCGACGGAGTCGTGCGGCAGGAAGTGCTTAGCTCCGGCGAGGTGGTCACCCCATTTACTCCGCTGGCCGAGCAGCAGACCCAGAGCTTCACCGGCATCCCCATCAACCAGAACATCACCGCCCAGGCCGAGCACCTGCGGCCCGGCCTCCGCGCCGTCTGGAGCCCTGACCTGTTTCGTCAAGTCAGGTCCCTCAACCGCACGGCTCTAGAGCTTTTGGACGGGCTGATCTCCCTGAAGGAGCAAATCCTGTCCTTTGTTTTGGACTGCCGAATGTTCACCATAAACTACCCACTGCTTCTCGAACACATCATTCGGGAGGCGAAACTGTACCGGGAGTATGTGGAGCGGCTGGAGTTGGACGGGGATCTGGACCCCCAGGTTATGGGAGAGATCGAGAAGTTCTGGAATCAGATCATGATGGAGCACGCGCTTTTCATCCGGGGTCTGCTGGACCCGTCGGAGAACGAGCTGGTGGAGACCGCCGATAGCTTTGCAAAAGATTACGCCCGTCTGCTTGAGAGCAGCCGCTCCGCCCAGGACGCCGCTCTGGCGGAGACCGAAAAATTCCGGGATTTCAAGAGGGCGGGGGTGAGCGGCATCGAAGAGTGCAAAATCCGCTCCATTATTCTCCCGCTGCTCGCCGATCATGTCTTGCGGGAGGCTAACCACTACCTCCGGTTACTAAGGGAATAGACTTAAATTAAAAGCGCCGGAGTTTCACACTTGAGACTCCGGCGCATATTGTTTGGAATGGCTAGGGCTGTTCAAGCTCTTGACGGCCCGGTTTTTCAGCTGAGTGCTTTTTAAGAAAAGAATAGGAAAGTCCGATCAGCTTAGAGAGCAGGAAAAAACTTAGGATAGTTCCTTCTCTTATATATAGGCTGTGGCTGAATACGAAAGTAAGCAGCAAGGTACTGACCAAAAATAAAATGTCAAACCGCATTCGGATTGTCGCCAGACTGCGGCCAAGTTTTTGACCCAATAGAATGCACAGGCTTTCAAGTGGGAAGCGGATGATTTCCATAGCCAGAATTGCGCCCAGGCTTAGAGAAGCTAGTAAAAGCCCGATGATAAATATAATTACTTTCATATAGTAGGTTTGAATGATCAAGTGGTTTAAAATGATGTAAACATAAAAGTTAACGATATAGCCATTTGCTATAGTCGCGGCTATTTGAATCATGTCCAGACGATTGATACGAGAGCGCTTGATTATAAGATAGGCGATAAAAAACATCATGTTTAAAATGTTTAGAACAGTTCCGACTTCTAAGTTGAATAGGTCCCCCAAAATCAAAGAAAATGCATTAAACATACTTTGACCAATTCCTGCTTTGATTTGCAGAGAAATACCGAAACCCAGCATCATAAAAGCGAAGAAAGAGTATAATATTTTTTTCATCATATTTCACCTCAGATAATTTCTGTAAACATGCTATAATGAAAAAGGAAAATGAAATATGAGAAACTTCACATTGGGAGAGAAAATAGATATGTTTTTTCAACATGAAGTGCCCACAGTAGTGTTTGAAAATGGAAAGAAAAGAATTTTTCGAAAAAACGACCATATTTATAAAATTAACAGCAGTCCGATATATTGCTATTTTATTCTGTCTGGGACTGCCAAAATTTATATTGATCATAAAAACGGACGACGTTCGATTCTTGACTTTATAGGGGAAAATGACTGGTTAGGTGAGCTTTCCTTGTTCTGCGATGAATCAGACATAAAAGAAAACAAAGTTCTTCAAGATATAGAATGTTTGGAATTTGACATAGATGAATTGCGAAAACTGTGCGAAGAAAATGCAAAAGTTTCTTTTTATTTTGCATCGTATATTGCCGATAAGCTGTTGGCAAGAAGCTACCGAATGAGCGAGAGCTTAAATTATTCCCTTAATAGTAGGCTTGCAGCGTTTATCCTTCAATATCAGCGGGGGGGCGTATATAATATTCCTCATACAGATGTTTCGGAGTATATGAATGTAAGCTATCGCCATGTGCTGTATGTCATTCAGCAATTCGGAGAACTGGGGATACTAAAAAAAGAAAAGGGAAAAGAATATGTTGTTTCTGATATAGAAAAATTGAAGGAATTACAGGGAAGAGCAAAATGAAAGCCCCCTCACTACCGGGGCAGGTTCGTGAGGGGGTACGGAAAAAATCAATCATTCACTTTTTGGGAGTACAACCGTAAAGCGGCTGCCAGTGCCCTCGGCGCTTTCCACCGTTATTCTTCCGTTGTGTGCTTCAACAATCGACTTTGCAATGGTCAGTCCAATGCCTGCCCCTCCGGTTTTCCTGTTGCGGGATTGGTCTGTTCGATAAAATCGTTCAAAAATATAGGGCAGATCCTTTTGAGGGATACCAATTCCGTCGTCCTCAACGACGACGATACCCTTTGTATCCTCGTCCTTTACCTGAACTCGTATATGTCCGCCATCGGGGGTATACTTAATGGCATTGGACAGCAGATTGGTGATTACCTGAGTGATTCTGTCTTTGTCTGCCTGAATGCCGGAGGCGACCCCGTCTATACTTATTTCGATGTTCTTGTTATCCGCCTCTTTTTCAAAATTGCCGCAAACGGCGCGAGCAACTTCGATCAAGTCTACGTCGGCAATATTCAGCCTGACATTTTCCTGCTCCAGCTTTGCCAGGCGATCCAGGTCTATCACCAGACTGCCGAGCCTTTTGACTTCCTCCACGCAGCTGTTCAGCCTTTCCGGGGTAGCTTCCCAAAGCCCCTCCGCCATAGCCTCCAAATGCGAGCGAATTGCCGTAAGCGGTGTGCGCAGCTCGTGCGCGATATCCGCAGTCAGTTGCTTTCGATACTGCTCCTGCCTGTCGAGAGCACCCGCCATATTGTTGATGGAGGAAATAAGCGCGCTCAATTCCTTGGTTTTTGTTTCGCTCTCAAATCGGATGCTATAGTTCCCGCCGGATATCTGGCCGGCAATTTCTGCTGTTTTTGTGATAGGCCGCGCGATTTTATGCGCCAGAAACGCCCCGGTGATAATCGATACGGCACAGGAAACCACCCCGATGATCAGCAAAAGAGCATTGAGCGTATTAATAAATCGAAAGTCATTTTCCTTTAGAAAATATGGGCCGTAAGCCTTAATGGAAACAGACCCGATCTTTTGGTCTCCCTGCATCAGATCATAGACGTAGGTCGTAAAACCGCCGCTGTTTTCCCTCTGGTTCATGCGCTCTGTGATATCATTCATAATCTGCCTGCATAGAGACATATCGTGGCTTTCCGCGTCCCAGATCATTGTCTCCGACGTATCGTAAACAGACAAAACGTAACCGTCATATAAAGAATACATTCCAATTGCATGAAGATAGTCTGAATTCCAGCTTCGAGTCATCCCGTTATAGAGATTTTCTAAATCACCGACAATTTTTTCGCGCTGCCCCTGCTCCTGACTGATGATATATTCCTTAAACTGCTTATTTACCGCCGCATTGGCAAGCAGACTGATAAGCGCGACCATGACGAGGACAATGGTCATAATATATAATGAGAGCTGTGAACGCAGACTCCTCATCGATTCAGTCCCCTCCAAACTTGTAGCCTAAGCCGTGAACAGTCAATACATAAACAGGGTTTTTGGGATCATCCTCAATTTTCTGCCGGATGTTTTTAATATGACTGTCAATCGCCCGGTCAAACCCATCGAAATCATTACCCAGCGCAGTGGCGATAAGCTCTTCGCGGGTGAATACCTTGCCGGGATATTTAATCAATGCGGATAGTATTTTTAATTCGCTTGGCGTCAGGGTGAAGGTGTTATCCTTTTTCAGCAAAAGGCCTTTTTCAAAGTCGACGACCAGATCGCCGTTGTGCCACGAATTTCGCACGGTCAGCGGGACAAGGTCATCTCCCGCTCTGCGCAGCAGCGCTTCCACGCGCGCGTACAGTTCCTTCAGGCCAAACGGCTTCGTCATATAATCGTCGGCGCCAAGGCCGAGACCCTGCACCACATTTTCTTCCTCAACCTTGGCTGTGAGCATAATAATAGGCACGCGAGATTTTTTCCTGATTTGAGAGCAGACCTCCTCACCCAAAAGTCCGGGCATCATCAAATCCAGAATCACCAGCGATATGTTTTGATGGTTGAATATCTCCAAGGCCGCCTGGCCGTTGTCCGCTGAGTAAACTCGAAACCCCTTGCTTGTCAGCAGGGCGGACACTACCTCCAATATTTTGGGCTCGTCGTCTACGACCAGGATGCTTTTATTCTCATTGTTCACATACACCAGCTCCAGTCTCTCAAGTGCAAGGGGGAGTCGCTTTGACGGCGGCTCCCCCTTGCATATCAACCAACGATCTCATACCCCTGATCGTCAATCTCTGCTTTGATTGTATCCAGCGGGCTTTGAGTCGGATCATATGTTACCGTCACGGTTTTGCCGTTCAAGTCCACCGATACATTCTCTATTCCGGGCAGCGCGCCAACCGCCTTTGTGATTGCCTTTACGCAGTGCTCACAGGACATTCCATCTACCTTTAAAATAGTTTGTTCCATTATAATACCTCCAGTTATGAATGGCAAGTCATCTGCCGTGATGATCCGGTGCGCCGGACGTGTTCTCTTCGATTTGAGCAGGTTACTTCAAATTAAAGGGTTTCAAGAATTTATATACGTCTGTTGCTTTTCCGTCTATCTCCACGCTGACTGTGGTGTAAACCCAGCCCTCAACCTTTTCGGGGTCAACGCCTGCGGCAATCAACGGCTCCGGATTGAGGACAAACACGATGTCCTTATCCTGATTTTCCTTTGTGACACTGTTTGTCTGCATATCCTTGGCCCATTCGAACATATTGCCGTTGCCAAGACTTACGTTATAGTGATCCAGCGCGGTGTGATAGCCGACCGAGCTGCGGTATTTGCTGACGATTTGTTCATAGGCCGCCAGCGGGGTGGGTTCGCCCTGATAGATGAGCTTATCGCTGCCAAGCTTGGTTCCCACCATAAGCATCCCATCATAAGCCGCATAATATTCCGGCAGCTTGCTCGTGTCCAGCCCGGCGGTTACAAATGGCGCTGCATCAAGCTCCAGCATCACGTCATGCAGGGGGCTGCTGCTGTAATCCCCGCTCCAAATAAATCGGACCGAGCCGTCAGGCGCTTCCAGCGACCAGCCGGCGTTTTCCTCGTCTGCGGTCACTTTGCTGCCGGATGCCGTCAAAACCTTTTCAAATGATGCGGAGGAGTCCTTTCCGACAACGTCGAGGGTTCCCGCTTGCGGTTTTCAGGATGGCGATCAGGATTGCCGCGACGGCTACTATAACGATTCCCAATACCGAAATTAATTTTATATTTTTTTTCATGCCGCTGCCACCGTTTCCTTTCCGATTGTTGTTTTAAACCTTTTCAGCCTCAGCGCGTTGGTAAGAACGGAGACCGAGCTCAGGCTCATGGCCGCCGCCGCAAATATGGGGTTGAGCAGGGGGCCGCCGAACAGATAAAGGACACCCGCCGCGACGGGTATGCCGATAACATTGTAGGCAAAGGCCCAGAACAGATTTTGCTTGATATTGCGGATGGTCTTTTTGCTCAGGAGAATGCCTGTTGGAACATCCATCAGGTCTGAACGCATCAGGACAATATCGGCAGATTCCATGGCCACGTCGGTGCCGGAACCGATTGCGATACCGATGTCCGCCTGAGCCAGCGCGGGTGCGTCGTTGATTCCGTCGCCAACCATCGCAACCTTGCGGCCCTGAGCCTGCAGCTTCTTCACTTCATTGGATTTATCCTGCGGAAGTACCTCGGCAAGCACATGGTCAATGCCGACCTGCTTGGCGATGGCCGCGGCAGTCTTCTTGTTATCGCCGGTGATCATCGCAACCTCGATGCCCATCTTGTGCAGCTCTTTAATCGCGGCGCGGCTGCTCTGCTTGACAACGTCCGCAACGGCGACAAGGCCGGAGAGCCTGCCGTCCAAAGCGACGTACATGGGCGTCTTGCCTTCCTCTGCCAGCCTGTCGCTGGACTCCTCCAGGGCGGACAGCGGGATGCCCCGTTCCTCCATCAGCTTGCGGTTGCCCGCCAGAACGGTCTGTCCGCCGATTTGAGCCTCAATGCCCCTGCCTGTGAGGGATTCGAAGCTTTCCATCGTGAGCAGTTCAAACCCGGCGTCCTCGGCGCCATGGACGATTGCCTGCCCCAGGGGGTGCTCCGAGCCTTTTTCCGCTGAAGCGGTTATTTGCAGCAGCCTATCCTTTTCAACGCCATTCACGGTGAGGACATCTGTCACTGTGGGCTTGCCTTCGGTAATGGTTCCGGTTTTATCAAAAATGATCGTGTTTATCTTATGTGCGGTTTCCAGCGCTTCGCCGCCTTTGATCAGAATACCGTTCTCGGCGCCCTTGCCGGTTCCGACCATAATCGCGGTGGGGGTTGCCAGTCCCAACGCGCAGGGGCAGGCGATCACCAGTACGGCGGTAAATCTGGTGAGCGCGAGCTCCAGGCTGCCGGTGCCAAGATACCATGCGACTCCAGCAAGCACCGCGATCACGCATACCACAGGGACAAAGTAGCCGGAGACAATATCCGCCATCTGGGCAATCGGCGCCTTTGAGCCCTGCGCGTCCTCAACCAGCTTGATAATTTGTGCCAGGGCGGTGTCGCTGCCGATCTTCTCCGCCTTAAAGCGAATGGTTCCCGTGGTGTTCAGCGAAGCCGTGTAAACAGGATCTCCGGCCTTTTTATCCACCGGCATGCTCTCGCCGGTCAGCATGGATTCGTCGATGGAGGTATGCCCATCGAGCACGGAACCGTCAACCGGAATTTTCGTGCCGGGCTTTACCACAAGAATGTCGCCGATCTCCACCTCGTCGATCGGGATTTCCTTTTCCATGCCATCCTGCAAAATAATGGCCGTTTTCGGGGCAAGCCCCATCAGTTTCTTAATCGCCTCGCTGGTTCGGCCTTTTGAGACCGCCTCAAGCGTCTTGCCAAGTAGGATCAGGGTTATAATTACCCCCGCTGTTTCATAGTACAGATGATCAACCGCTGCGAAGCTGCCATTCGCGATCAGCCATGTGTTAAAGAGACTGTACAGGACGGCGGCTGTCGTACCGATCGCAATGAGCGAATCCATATTCGGGCTGCGCTGCCACAGCGATTTAAAGCCTATGGTATAGAACTTATAGCCTACGCCGATTACCGGCAGCACCAACAGCAGCTCCACCAGCGCGTAAAGCAGGGGGAATTGCATTGGGGCAAGCCACGCAGGGAACGGCAGCCGAATGAATTTAATCATCGGTGCCATAGCGATGTATAAAAGAGGAATCGAAAACACAGCCGAAACAATAAACTTTGTCCTAAGAACCTTGATCTCTTTTTGCTTGCGTTGTCTGTCCTCGTCCGCCGCGTCTTGCTTATTTATTTCCAGTGCCTTATATCCGGCCTTTTCAATGGCCTCGCGAATTGATGACAGCCGCACTGTCTGAGGTTCGTATACCACCGTGGCTTTCTCCGTGGCAAAATTGACCGAGGCGCTTGTTACGCCATCCAGCTTTTTTACAGCCTTTTCAACGCGTTGTGCACAGGCGGCGCAGGACATGCCCCCGATTGGAATGGTCACGCTGCTGCTGCTCGTTTTCTCCACGACCTCATATCCGATTTTTTCAACTGCGGCTTTGATGTCGGTAAGCGGCAGAACGCCTGCGTCGTATTCTACGAACAGTTTTTCGCTTGCAAGGTTCACGGAAGCCTGCTCGATGCCGGATAGCTTCCGCACCGTTTTTTCGATTCTTTGGGCGCAGGCGGCGCAGGTCATGCCTCTGATGTTCAATACTTGACTGATCATAATAACTCCTTTACGGATTTGCTTATTTCGTATTTGAGGTGTAGTGCCGCGGCTGCGATCTCGTTATCAGCTTGCGTCCGATATTGGAAGCCATGTATGGCAGGGGAAAGTTGTGGATGCGGATTCTCTCTTGTTTCCAAACGGTCAATAGGACCTTTTCCAATTGGCGAAGATGCCCGTGGACTCCTTGAGAAACTCATAGGAGATCGTGATGGAGCTGTCTGTCACGGTCTTATTTTGATCAAAAATGGGCCAGGGGTTGCAGCCGCCGGATTCTACCTCAACGCGGTCCATAGGGAATTGATTGCCGCAGTTCTGGCAAACCAGCTTATTGCCCTGCTGTTTATAGTAGCCTCTGCCGGAATCATAGCAGACCTGACAGGTGTTAAAAGCTGTACGGATGGACCCGTCGGCAGCTTCCACGGCCACCACTTCCAAGCGCGTCCCGTCAATATCGACCGGGTAGAATTTTGCTGTTTCAGATAGATCGCTGATCGGTATCACAAGATCCTGATCGGCGGTAACAGAAGCCGGAGTGCCGGCTGCGGGCTCGGAATTACCGCCCAAGCCGCGGCCGACCAGCACGGCGACGGCAATCAGGATGACCGCAAAAACCGAGACAATCGCCACTGGTATCTTCCACTTTGCTGCGGAGCGGACTTTCTTCTGATTATTGGATGCCTTTTTATTCTGTGCCATAATGAACTCCTCCTGTAAATATTTTCATTTAGTCCTTGTGATTTTTATCCTTGGGCTTGTCACGCATAAAGAAAACCGCGATGATAATTCCGGCAACCGGCAGAATACAGTGCCAGTGACTGATCAGAAAATCCATGTATGATCCACCTTCCATATGCGGTATTTTCAATGACAGCTCGGAGCGCCGCCGCCGGCCTCGAATACTTCTGGGGGCCAAATCAATGTCTTAAAGTCGGACACCTCTTTCTTTATGGCGTCAAGGTCGATGTGATTGATGTCATCCACCACCTTCACATATCCAAAAAGGGTGCCGTCGCCGTTTGAAAAATCAAAGTCACCGCTTGGATAAAGGTAAAGCGGGCTTTTGGATGCGGTTAAAGGAACCTGTGTCGTATAGTAGGGAACGAGCAACGTAAAGTTGCTGTCCTTGGACGAGGTATTGCTTATGATCCATTCCGTTTCGATATTTGCCTGAACAACAACGACCGCGGGCTGGAACCCCTCATCTGTCAGTTCGATTGATACCTGCTGATAGTTATCTTCCTGTAACGCAACAGCAACTTCATTGGTTGGGATGACGTAGTTCGCGGGAACCGGCTCCTTTGGTGTGCCGCTCTCAATTAAACCCTCCTGGCCGGCGGAATCACTGCTTGCCGGGACCTCCGAGCCGGATTCCACAACCTTGATTGTGCCTCGGATCATACCCATCCAGCAGCTGAAAGGGAAGGACCCTGTCTTGGACGGAGTAAATTCGATCACGTTTTCTCCCGTCTTAAATTGATACTCGATATTGTACTCAGGGATAAATACTCGGTTATTGCAGCCATTGACACTGCCCTGCGGCGCGTCGATCATCCATTTCACAGGCAGTCCGGCCTGTACGGTAATCGATGGATATCTGCCGGACGACAGGGTGCTGTTAACGATCTGAACGCCGTCTTCCACCTTGACGCTGTTTTCTGCAGTGCCGGAATTCGGGGTCAGGCTATCCGGCAGCAACGCGGGAAGCGACCAGCCAGATAGGCTCCAGCCCTGAGAAAACATCGACATACCCAGCACGACGACCAGTACTGCGCCCACAGTCATGACCTTGTGCGTGAATTTTTTTCCCAGAGCCGAGCTCAGCGCGCCAAGTCCGAACATCAATGGCACCGTCCCCAGACTGAACAGGAACATTGAGAGTGCGCCGGCGAACGGACTGCCTGTAGACAGGGCGTAAATCTGCATGGCCTGAAGAGGGCCACAGGGCATCAGACCGTTCAATAGGCCTACAAACAGGGGGCTTTTGCTGCCGGATTTTTGTTTATCTATTTGACGGGCGAAAACACCGGGCAATCTTGGGTTGAGTCTGCGCAGCCACGGGAAGATGCCAAGCATATTGATTCCCATGATGACCATGAAGATACCGGCGATTAGTTTAAGTACGCCCTGCATGGTGTTGGAGAACGTAACCACTGAGCCCAAGGCCCCTACGATGAAACCGACGACCGTATAAGAAATCACGCGCCCCAGGTTGTATAACAACGTTGGCCTGAGGGTGGGAAAAAGGCCGGTTTTTCCATCGGGAGCGTCACTGCGGGGAATGCATTGGGACAGGTTAATTCCGCCGCACATGGCCACGCAATGCACAGAGGTCAGAAGGCCAATGAAAAACAGCATGCCGTACCCCATGTTGGCGTCGGCCAGCTGGCTTGGCACAAGCAGGTTCAATATTCCAAACCGCTGCAAAAGCAGGTACAGGGAAACGATGATCACAAAAAGACCAGCGATTCGTTTCGCGCCGGGGGCTTGCAGCTCGCGGTCTGTCAAAACGGTATAATCAAGCTTTTGAATAATCGCGGCAATGTTCTTGAACGTGATAAGGTCATTATCATACACAATGTCCGCGGTACCCGCGCTGTAGCTGACTTTTGCGGACTTTATTCCCGCAGTATTGCGTAGTTTCTTTTCGATCTTGTTTTGACAGCTGATACACGTCATCCCGCCTATGCGCAGATGCCTTTCCTTTATAGAGGATTCCATTGGATGACCTCCCGAGTAATCTGATCCATAAATCATTACTTATTTTTAAAAGCCCTTTTAGTACCGTCGCTGGTTCTCCGTTCACACCTTCTGACGGGCCCGATTGTAACAAGCAAATTTGTAAAAGTTATGTGCTCAAAAATTTTTTCTGAATGCTGCCGCCAGCGTCGTTAATTGACAAAAAAATACCCTGTCATTGGCTTGACAGGGTAAGAAAGCGCATAAAATTAATTTATAGACCGGCATCTCCGCGAGATTCGGGAAACGCGGCCATCAGGGTAAATACCGTATCGCTGTGCTCAGTTTTTAAGTAGCCGCCGCAGGCGTTTACCACCTTTTGAATATTTTGCAGGCCGATGCCGTGGCATGACTTTTCCTTTGAAGTGAGATAATGCCCATCCGCCAGATTTACCGCGCCGTCATAAGCGTTTGCAATTTTAATCAGAAGCTGGCCGTTTACCGGACCGGCCTCTGCCGAAACAAAGTGTGTTTCCGGGTTCTCCAGCTTTTTGCAGGCCTCCAGCGCGTTTTCCAGCGCGTTGCCCAGCACGACGCAGAGGTCGCTGTCGCTGACCGAAAGCCCCTTGGGAATCCGGCAGGCGCAGTGGAAGGGGATGCGCAGCTCCTTCAACCGTAGGGAATAAAACCCCAGAATGGAGTTTGCCACCACGTTTTCACAGAATACCGGCAGCGGCTCCGTGTCGGTTTTCCCAGCGTATTCGCTTAAAAAGCGGCCAAGTTCTTCATAACGCCCCTCGTCGGACAGGCGGCCCAGCACGCTGACAAAATGGTGAAAGTCATGCCGGATGGCGCGGACTTCACCCATCTGAGTGCTGAGCGCGCCGTAATACGCCGACTGCATGGCAATCTGCTCTCTTGCCGACGCGAGATGTGCGGAGGAAACGGCAAAGTCACGGGATATGTCTGCCGCCTGTATGGACGCAACCAGGCTGAGGATCATGAGGTAGCCGGTAAACAGCACGAGCAGCGTCAGGGATAAATTCAAATATAGATTGCCGTTGATGTAATAGCAGTCAATAATCAGTCCGGTAATCGCCAAAACCGCGCCCCAGTAAACCAACAAGCCATATTTTTTCAGCTGCCGCCGGTGAAGATATATCTTGAAAAAAGCATAGATCTCCATCAGGAAGGCGCATACGGGAAACAGAACGGTCAGATGCCGGTTATAGAAACCGTGAGGGATGAAAAGGTACAGCAAATACAGCACCGTGTAGTAGAGCAGAAGCCCCAGCTTTTCCTTTCGGGAAAACAGGATACCCAGAAGCTCCTGAATCAGAAAAATGAGCAGGTACTTAAACGCAAAGGAGAGGAGAAACATCAGCGGGTTGACGGCTTCGTAGGAAAGACGAAAGAACACGGTATTCTGCCAGAAACCGTAAAACTCCGTGGTCAGCATAATGCGCAGCAGTACAAACAGGCCGATGACCGGCATCCAGACGCTGCGCCGGACCGTCCGGAAAGACAGGACGTACCCCAGGATCAAGATAAAGAAGGAAAACAGCGCGGTTCCGAACAGGAGAAAACGCAGGTTGTTTCGGATGCTGCCGCTTTGTACGGCGCTCTCATAATCCATCATCAAGGGAGCCATGTACAGCCCTGCGAACCGTGAGGTAGCAACTTCGATTATGACCTCATGCTCTTGGTTTGCGGCTAGCGTCACGGGAGAAAGGCGCACCTTGGTTGTTGTGAAAACCTCCGTCGGAGTCTTCGTTACAACACCGCTTTCCGAGGTGAGCGCCCCGTCGACAAAGACCCGGTAGGCGCTGCCGAAATCGGGGAGATAGATGGTCACGGGGCTGGAAGCCTGCAAGGCTTCCAGCCGGAGCCGGTAGCTCGCGAACCCGCTTGACGGCAGGTAGCCTCCACTCGTCTTATATTTTGACCAGTAATCCGGCACACGGATGAAAAAATCCGGCTCGGTCTCCCGCTGCGGCTCGGTGGCAAGGAGGCGGTTCCAGTAAAACTCCCATTCGCCGTCGAGAATAACGCGCTCGCCCTCAGACAAATAGGGAAGGCGAACACGCCCGTCCTCCGCTGCGGGAACGTTGCTTACACTGTGATAAAGGAGCGTATAGACCACCGGAAGATGGGATACAGCAAGGGCGAAAAGCAGTCCCAGGACCAAAAGAATTTCAGGGCGTCCCGGTCGTTTCATAGGGCCTGTCCTCCGCCCATCTGGGAGAACAGGCAGGCATAGTACCGTTCCTTCGCTTCCTTTGCGTATTTCCTTGAAATGCTGATCATGGTCTGCCCGATGCGGAAATAGACGTCTCCGGCTTCCGTCACGTGGGAAAGGTTTACGAGAAAGCTCTGGTGGCAGCGGAAAAAACATTGCTCCGGCAGCTCTTTTAGAATCTCCTCCAGCCTTCCGTAACACTGCAGGATGTTTTCACCCGCAAGATGGAGCAGAAGGAGCTTATCCCTGCTTTCGATATATCGAATCTGCCGGCAGTCCACGCTATGTACGGTTCCTTTGTACTGGATGCGGATTTTATGTATGCTTTCTTTTCTGAGCTCATCCAGCGCGCGGCTCAGCACTGCATATAAGCGCGCCCGGTCAAAAGGCTTGACGATATAATTGAATGCGAATACCTCATAGGCCTGCGGATAATGATCCTTGCTGGAGGAGAGGAAAATAATCTTCAGGTCTTTTAGTATGGTTCTTATTTTTTGTGCTGTCTGGATACCGTCCAGTCCCGGCATATAGATGTCGAGAAACAGAAGGTCGGCGGTGAAGCTGCCGTCCAAGAGTTCTTCCATCAGCGTTTTCCCGCTGGTAAAAGAGCTGATTTCAAATAAAGAGTCATAGGCGGAAAGGGCGACAGATAACGCGTTGATATCCTCCGCCACATCGTCGCAAATCGCTATTTTAATTGGCACGTCACCGCCTCCAATTCGATTATATGATCAATAATTATACCATAATTTTTGTCAATATCCAGATGGTTTTATGGCTGCTATTTCAGCGTTTTTGTCTGTGCGGCTGGGTTTGCCGTCTTGATCGGCAAACCTCGGAGAACCGAACGCGCTTTCGGGACATTCGGCATACGGGCCCTATTTGAAAATGATATTTTCTTGAATTCTCTTTAATATTTCGTCAATTCGAAATATAATATGAAAGGCAAATATATTTTGATGGCAGGGAGGGTCAGTATGCGAAAGATGCCCCTAAGCGCCCCAAAGCCCCCGCCTGAAATTGACCGCGTGGTGAGCATCAAGGGGCTTCAAAAGCACAATCTCCCCCACATTTTTATATGGGTTATTTACTATGCTTGGGTTGTGTCCTTTGCAACCTGGTGGACGGCCTCACCGCTTGCGGAAAATGGTTTCAGCATGGAGATTCGCAGCCTGCTGCACACCATAATTCTGGTTTCCTCCGGCCTGGTCATATTGATTATCCGAAAAGAGTGGTTTTTCAAAACAGCCCGTATCGGAGCGATACTGGTTATCGCGGGTGTTATCCTCTTCCTGACCGCTCCGAACGCGCAGGTCCAACGGTTTTATGCCGTCATCATTGGAACGGCTCTTGGCATGATCAACACGAGCATTCTGATGCCGTTTGTTTTTACCCTCAACAATACGGAAAAGCTGTACGCGGTCGTTGGCAGCAATGTGCTGATCTGCCTGATTTCACTTTTTCAGGAGGGCAACGCAGGGAATTACTTGCGGCGAGGCGGAGATCTGGTGTTATCCGCCGTTATGCTGGCTATCGCGCTGGGTGCAATCCTGCTTTTCAACAAAAATAGCTTGCCGGTCGCCTTGGAAATCGCCGGCATCGACACGCCGATGCTTCATTCAAGGATATACCTGACGCTTTTTTTCAACTGTATTTTTGCCATTCTTTGCAAAGGTGTTGGCAAGGGCCTCCTCAATATTGCCGCTTCTGTTTCCGAGTACCCGCTCTTGCTATGGCATTATCTCGGCGGCTTGGCTGGATGCGTGGCCTATTTTGCCGTCTATGCCCGCTTCAAAAGGTCAATTGTTTGGATCGGCGACATTACGTTCGGTTCTTTTGCGATGGGCCTGTTCTGTAACACCTTTGCTGCGCGAATACCGGAACTGGCGGTGGCTTTTGCCTTTCTGCTGGGGCTTGGGAGCACGGCTGGAATGATCAATATGTACTACGTCATAGGCGTAGTGGGTAAAAAGTTCAACAGTATGCGTTATCTGAGGCTGTCCATTTTTTTTATAGGCATATGCGGCGGCGTGTCAGGTGTTGCGGTAGGTAATTTCATCCACAGCAAGAATACCTTTGAGGTATCCGCGATTGCGTCCATTGTTTCAGTCGCTGTAATGCTGCTATTTATCATGCTCTCCGCGGTTGTAATGCAGTCACAGTATTATGATGATTGGGCGAAGGATTCGGAAAAGACGGAGATCGACAATGAGCAGTTAGATATGTTCAAGAAATATCGCTTGAGCAAACGTGAGATCGAAGTATGCAAGCTGCTTCTCCAGGGCTATACGATGCGTCAGATATCGGGCATTTTATCCATTGCCTATTCCACGGTCAATACATACTGCACCTCGGCATACCGCAAGCTGGAGATCAACAGCAAGACGGAGCTGCTGCTATTGTTCAAGGATTATCAAATGAAATAGCTGGGTTACACTATCTACCGGCAGTCTGAGCGCCTCATTAGAACTAATGAGGCGCTGTTTTTATGCTCTCATGCGAGCTAATGAATAGACGCAGACGCCTTTCTCAAGCAGGATAAGGATGCGGCCGGCAAACTCCACTCAAAGGCACAGGCGTTTTTGGAGGTGATTGAATGGCACTGTTTGACAGATTAAAGCGCATGTTGATTTCGGAAGAGAAACGAAAGACGAGCGAACACCCGGCAGCAAAACAGAGCGCCGGCGGACAGGGCGCGTTGCCTGCCGCAGGGAGACAGCGAAAGGCGGCCCAAAGCGGCAGACAGGTGCGCCTCTCCCGGCTGACGCCCAGGGAGCATGACCTTTATCTCCTGCTGCTGGAAGGCTTTACGCTGAAGGAAGCTGCAAAACAGCTCTCGATCAAATACTCAACCGCGAATTCGCATATGTCGGGAATCTACAAAAAGCTGGGGGTCAATTCCAGGGCGGAGCTGATTATCAATTATCGAGGCATCAACGGCGAGAAAACCCAAGCCCCCTGACGGGACAAAACACTTCAAATTGAAATAATGGAGGGTCATAGAATGGAAGATCATAAAAATAGCGCTGAAAACCACGAGACGCTGACCAAGCAGACAACGGTTCCACAGCAGACTCAGGAGGACGGCTATACGTCCGAGGACATTGAAAAAGGCAAAACCATGGCGGGGCTTTCCTATCTCCTGTTCTTTTTACCGCTGATCGCCTGTCCCGATTCAAAGTACGGGAGATTTCACGCGAACCAATCGCTCTTGCTCTTGATTACAGGGATAGCGGGCAACGTGATATTGGGCGTCATCCCAGTGATCGGCTGGATGCTGATGCCGGTGTTCGGAATCGGTGTGTTAGCCCTGGGCATTATGGGACTCATCAACGGATTCGGAGGAAAGGCAAAGAGACTGCCCATCATCGGGAAGTTCACCGTCCTGAAATAAGGCCACCCTGCCCGAGTGAGAAAATTGTATTTCAATTACAGAATGTAAGGTGGGCTTCCATGATCAAACGTACTCTGATCAGCGTTTTTGCCGCGCTGTTGCTCCTCATGACGTTTCCAAGCGCCGCGGCTGCCGTGCCGATGGATACGCGTACGCTGGCGACAACAAACAAGCCCGGCGTGGTTCTCGTGCAGACTACTTGGACCGCAGACGTCACCTGGTATGAATTTTCCATCGACGACAGTTTTACTTATGATCTTGGGCTGGAATTGGAGCGAATGGTGTCAGCCGGAGAAATCGGAACCAGCGATCAGGAGCTGTATCAGGCTATGGTGGCCTTAATGATTTCGTATATGGAATATTATACCTACCCCAATGGAAATATCGAAACCGAGCAGATGAGCACCGCCGCTGTGGGCACGGGCTTTATCGTCACGCCTGACGGCTATCTGGTCACAAACGCCCATGTGGTGCATACGGACGAGGAGGCGCTCACCCTGCAGTTTGCTATGACCTCCCTGGAGAACTATGCTGTGGAGGCAGCCGATTCCTTTATGGAGGAATTGCGGCGCGAGGGGTATCAAATGTCGCAGGAGGAATGGGACGGCATCGCAAGCGCCTGGTACCGCCTGTTGGCGCAGAGCATGGAAATTAAAAACCTGCAGGCCTCCTACCAATGCTATATCGGCAACGTATCGCCCGGAAGCGATGTTTCCGCGAAAGGGAAGGGGCTTGACCTGTGCAAGATTGGGGAGCCGATACCCGGCAAAGACATCGCCATACTAAAAATGGAGGGCACTAATCTTCCCACCGTGAAGCTGGGCGATGACACGAAGCTGAAGACGGGGGACCGTGTGTACGCGATGGGGTACCCGGCCCTGGCCACCCTGTCGGAGACGCTGAACGTGGCTCAGGCAATCCAAGAGCCCACGCTGACGCAGGGCATTATCAGCGCCAGGAAGGAGATGGCGGGCGGCTGGAGCATATTGCAGACCGACGCGGCCATACATGGAGGCAACTCAGGCGGCCCGTTGTTCAACGAAGCGGGCGAGGTCATCGGCGTCAATACCTTTGGCATGCTTGACCCCTCCAGCGGCACGCAGGCCGCGGGCATGAATTTTGCCGTGCCCATCAGCATTGCCAAGCAATTCCTCAACGAAATCAACGTACAGCCCTCGGAAAGCGCCTTTACGGCAAATTTCAAACAAGCGCTGACGGCGTATAACGACGGCGACTACCGTGCGGCGCTTGAGCTGCTGCGGGGAATCAACGAAACAAATCCCGGCTTCCCCGTCGTGCAGGAATTGCTGGCCGAGGCGCGCCAGGCGGCGGACGCAAACCCTCAGCCTGACACAATCGGAAACCCCGCGGAAGCATTCGCCCCGGCGGACAAGGCCCAAAGCGATACGGTTTTGGGTATGCCCCCGGTGGTGGTGTATGCAGGCGCGGCAGGCCTCGCGTTCACCGCTGCGGCGGCACTGATTCTTCTAACTAGGAAGAGAAGCCGTGCCATCGTTGTGCCGGCACAGCCGCCCTCACACCAAATACCCGGCACGCTGACCGCGCAGCCAGCCGCCGCGGCTCCGGAAGAAAACGCCGCGCGCTGCGCGGGGTGCGGCGCGGCGCTGGCGGCAAACGCGAAATTCTGCAACGCGTGCGGCGAAGCCGTGCGGCAAGCGCCCACAAATTGCCCCGGCTGCAGTGCGCCGCTAGCGCCCGGCTCCAAGTTCTGCAATGCATGCGGCGCGAAAATACCCTGATTCTAGGAACAAATTTTACAGCATGATTAAAACAAACAGGAGGCAATTATGAAACGTAAACTTTTGACTATCTTTTTAAGCTTCGTGCTGATGCTCGGCGTGCTGCCTATGACGGCGCTGGCGAGCGACGACCCCTTTGCACTGGAGGCGCCGACAGATCTTACCGCGCAGTTGAAACAGGACTTGAACGGACTGCCCTATTTTGAGCTTAGGGTGACCATTCCCGAAAGCGTAAAAGCGTTGAACGCAAAGATACTTGAAAATTCGGAGTATTTTGAAGGCAAAATGTGCGCTGAAATAGAGCTCACCTTTGAATATAAATATGGAGCGTACGATTGGAACGAGGGGCCATCACAATACTGGAATACCTCGGCTTATGTTGCCGACTTTCTTGAGGACGGCTACTTTGAATACTATCCCCTTGACAGCTCCACCAATTTTGAGGATGTGGACATCAAAAGTGAAACCTATTTCTTCCGAGTGCGCTTTGAAACGATGTGGGGGTATGTCGACGACTGGATGGACAAAGAGATCTACTCCGGATATTCCAATATTGTTCAAATAGGGAACCCCGCCTATTGGAGCACTGCAAGCACATGGGCGACGCCAGAATTGCAGAAAGCGGCCGATACGGGCCTCATCCCCGACATCCTCAAAGGCGCGGATATGACAAAGCCCATTACCCGCGAGGAGTTTGCCGAGCTTTCGGTACTGCTCTATGAACAGGTGACGAAACAGGCGAGTGTGCCGGTATTCCCCAATCCCTTCGTAGACACCACAAACCCGCAGATTTTAAAGGCCTACCAGCTGGGGATTACATCGGGAACCTCGGCTACCACCTTTGCGCCGAAGACACTCATCAACCGGGAACAGTGCGCCGCCATGCTGTTTCGCGCGATCAAGGCCATCGAGCCGAATGACAGCTATAGCATAGAGGGGGTAAAGGACTTCCCCGACCAAGCGCAAATATCTGGCTGGGCGGTGGAGGCCACCAAATATATGTATAAAATCGGCGTTATCAGCGGGGATTCGGGCGGCAATTTTATGCCCAAAGCCACCACGACCGCGCAGGAGGCCGCGGGCTACGGAATGGCGACAAGGGAGCAGGCCATCGTGCTATCCCTGCGAACCTATGAAAAGCTTGGCAAGTAAAGAAGGCCATGCAAGGTAAAATATATAGATTCCACTCTGTGGATTACTGCTGAAAGCTTAGTCCTCTCGCAGGTCCAGCGAGTCTCAAAAAACCATAGAAGAGCCGCTGAATCATAAGATTCAGCGGCTCTTCTAAATAATCCGGAAGCCGTCCCCTTTATCTATATTCTCTTTTGCTGCATCTTGTGGCGGCGTGATTTTCGCAATCAACTGTTATATGCTTTTCGCAGCTGCGCGATGTCCAGCTTTTTCATCGTGAGCATGGCGCTGTTTACCTTCTCCGCCTTTACCGGATCGGGGTCGGAAAGCAGCTGATTGAGCTCGACGGGAACAATTTGCCAGGAGAGTCCGAACTTGTCGGTCAGCCAGCCGCATTCGCCGGGCTCGCCTTCCTTACAGAACGCATCCCACAGCCGGTCAACCTCTTCTTGTGTGTCGCAGTTCACCATGAGCGATATGGCGGGTGTAAAGGCGAACACAGGGCCTCCGTTTATGGCGATATAACCCTGCCCGTCCAACGTGTATTCTACCGTCAGGACAGAGTCTTCCAACATACCTGATACTTTGGCACCGGAGGCGCCGTAATAGGTAGTCTTGCTGACCGCGGAATTCTTGAACAAGGAGACATAAAACTTGGCGGCTTCTTCCGCCTGGGTATCAAACCACAGGTTCGTAATGATTTTCTGCATGCAAACACCTCCCGTTTTTTTATGATGGTAGTATAGCATATTTCGTTGTATATTGTCCCTGCTTCATTTCATTGTAAAAAGCACTTGCTTAAGCAAGTGCTTTTTACATGGTTGTGCGCTGTGATCCATAAATCTATGGCTGGGCGTGGTACCGCCCTTTTGGAATGACCAATGGCGAGCGGGAGACGGGATCCTCCATTACCACGCATTCAAGGCCATAGATGTCCCTTATGATCGCGCTGGTTATGATCTCCGAAGGCATTCCTTCTGCTACAAGCTGGCCTTTGCGCATTGCAAAGATATAGTCGGCATATCGGGCGGACAGGTTGATGTCGTGCAGGACCATAACGATGGTCGTATGATGCCTTTGGTTCAGGTCGGTCAGCAGGTCGAGAATCTCCACCTGGTAGGTGATGTCCAAAAATGTAGTGGGCTCATCCAGGAATAGGATGTCTGTCTGCTGCGCCAGTGCCATCGCAATCCAAACGCGCTGCCGCTGCCCGCCGGAGAGCTCATCAATATTGTGATTTGCAAGCTCGGTGATGTTCATGATCTCCATCGCTTCCGCCACGGCGGCATAGTCCTCCTTGCTCCAGCCGCTCAGCGCCTTCTGATGCGGGAAACGGCCCCGCCCAACGAGATCAGCCACCGTAATGCCCTCCGGGACGATCGGCGTCTGGGGCAGAAGTCCGAGCGTTCGGGCAAGCTGCTTGGGAGGGATCTTTCCGATTTGCTTCCCGTCCAGCGTAATCTCCCCGCCCATGGGTTTCATCAGCCGCGCCATGGTCTTCAGCAAGGTGGATTTACCACAGGCGTTTGCCCCGATGATGACGCTGATTTTCCCATCGGGAATCGTCAGGCTGATGCCGTTGACAATCACCTTGGCGTCGTAACCGGATATGGTCTGTTCTGTTTTAAAAGTGTGAGCTATACGCATTAAAATTCACCATTGCGATTCATTTTTATCAGCAGAAAAATCAGGTACGGCGCTCCGAGAATCCCCGTGATGACGCCTACCGGGAACCTGGTCTCAAAAGCAAACTGCCCGAACAGGTCGGCGGACAAAACCAGAACGGCCCCAAAGAGTCCGGCTGGCACCGTGTGGGAACATCCGCCGCCCACAAGCCGCTTTGCAATCGGGCACGCCAGGAATGAGATGAAAGAGATCGGGCCGGTGGCCGCCGTAGCTATGGCCACCAGGAAGACCGAGCTGACAATAAGGAGCACCCTCGTCCTGCCGGTATGTACGCCAAGGGACAGGGCAGAGTCTTCTCCCAACTCCAGCATGGACAAATCGCGTCCAAAAAAGACGACGACCGGTGTCAGCAGCAACGTGGCCGATACAATAGGCGCTAGGCCTTCCATTTGGGATCCGTTCAGGCTGCCGCTCAGCCACCGCAGCGCGGCGGGAACATTGCTTTCCGAGCTGATGAGCAGCAGCCAGGAAATCAAAGCGTTGAGCATCGCCTGCAGGCCCAGCCCGATCAGAATCAGGCGGCCGCCCGAAAAGCGTTTGCTCCCTGTGAGTATGTACGTTACGAGCACGGTGGCAAGCCCGCCCGCGACCGACAGTGCCGAGGTGACCGCGCCGCTAGCCTGAAGGACGACGATGCTGAACACGGCGGCGGCGCTGGAGCCTGATGTAATACCGATGATATTCGGGTTTGCGAGCGGGTTGCGCAGCAGGGTCTGGAATACGCTGCCGGCAAGGCCGAACGCGAATCCCGAAAAGAGGCCCGCGAGCATTCTGGGCAGCCGTATGGTATTCACGGCAAAGGAAACCCCCTGCATCTGCTCGCCCGATAGGGCGCGCACCACGTCCGACACCGGATAAATGGTATTGCCAAGCATAAGCATCGCACAGCACAGAAGCACGGCCAACGCGCCGAGTATGGCCGTAACCAGCACAAAGCGGAAACGCCGTTTGCTCCGGCCAATTTTGATAAATGCAATCGTTTCTTCTCTCATATTGTACGCACTTTCGATTTGATAGCGATATAGATCAGCGCGGGGGCGCCGATGAAGGCGGTGACCACGCCCACCTCAAGCTCTGTGGGCGAACCCAGCAGTCTGCCGGCCACATCTGCAATGGTTAAAATGACCGCGCCGGAAATCGCCGACATTGGAATGAGATACAGCAGGTTTGGCCCAAGCACAAGGCGCATCAGATGGGGGGCCAGCAGGCCGATAAAACCGATGGGCCCGGCGAGCGCCGTCACCGCGCCGCAGAGCAAAACCCCGCCGACTGCCGCTGTCGCCCGCAAAATTCCTGTCCGCACGCCGAGACCGGTTGCGGCCTCATCGCCAAGGGCGAGCGCGTTCAGCGCGGGGGCGGAGACAACTGCAATCAGCATCCCGGCCGCCCAAAAGGGCAGCAAGATCAATACCGCGCTCCAGTTTGCCGAACCAACGCTGCCCACCTGCCAATACCGGAACATATCCATGACAAACGAACGGGGGATCAATACGGCGCTGACCAGGGAAGAGAGAGCGGCGCTGGTTGCGGCCCCGGCTAAAACGAGCTTGATGGGCGTCGCGCCGCCGCGCCCGGCCGACCCGATTGCATAAACAAAGACCGCGGTAACGGCAGCGCCCGCAAGCGCTGCCGTTATGTACTGCGTGGGGGACTGTATGCCCAAGAACGCGACCGCACAGACGACGGATAGGGAAGCTCCGGTATTGACGCCTAAAATTGAGGGGTCTGCGATCGGGTTTCTAGTAACAGCCTGCATCAGGGAGCCCGATACGCCCAGCGCGCCCCCGCACAGCAGACTGAACACGGTGCGGGAAACACGCTTTCTAACAATGTTGGCGCCGTAAGAGTCCACTTCGGGATGAAAGAGGCCGTCGGCCAACTCCTGAAGCGTCAGCCATTTGGAACCCAAGGCCAGAGACAATAGAAACCCTAGCACAATGAGAAATAGCCCCAAAGCAAGGACGGTCTTGAATCGTTTGGGAGCGTGCAGCGAAAGCTGGCTGCCGTCATCATGCCTGGAGGACTTATCCATTGCTCTTGTCAAGCGCTTCCGCGATCAGAGCAAGGTACTCATCTATGGTATATTCGATAGACAGCGGGTTCGGGTTGCCAGCGGCTCCAAGGGGAGTGTTGCCCGGGATCAACACGACGGCACCTTTCTTAACAGCCGGAATTTTGCCCAGCACAGGGTCGGCCTTGACTGCCTGATAGAGCTCGTCCGAGCCATAACCGATGATGATGTCCGCATCGTACAGCGCGTCGGCATTTTCCGCGCTGAGGGACTGGGAGTACTTTGTGGAATCCTCAATTACACTCAGAACGCTTTCGGGATAGGTTAAGCCAAGCTCATACAAAAATGCACCGCGGGGGTCGGTGGGGGTATACATATGCAGCTTGGACAGATCGGTCGCGTTGAAGTTGACCCATACCACCGTTTTATCCTTGAGCTGGGGATATTCCGCGGCCTTCTCAGCAATCAGCGCCTCAGTATCCGCAATGAGCTGTTCGCCCTCTTCCACCATGCCCATGCCCATGGCAGTGTAGGTCACCTGCTCCCTCCACTGCGTCATCCAGGGGGTGGTCTGGTAAGGTACGACCGGGGCAATGCGGTTTAGGATGTCATAATCCTCCTGGGTGATTCCGGAGTAGGCCGCCATAATGACATCGGGCTTAGAATCGGCAATGGCTTCAAAATCGAGACCGTCCGTGTCCTGAAACACGTTGGGGTTCTCTTCGCCCAGTTCCTTAAGTTTCGCTTTTGTCCAGGGCAGAAGGCCGCTGTCGTCCTCTACGCCGTAATTGGCGGCGGAGAACCCAACCGGAACAACGCCAAGCGCCAGCACCACATCGTGGTTAGCCCACTGGATCGTAGCAATACGCTCAGGCTTGCTTTCAATGATGGTTTCGCCGAATGCGTGCTTGATTACAACGGGGAACTCTCCTTCGCCCGTCTCCGGCAGGGAAGTGGCGCTGCTGTCGGGAGTTTGAGAGGGAGAGGGCGTGCTGCCGGGGCCTGCCTCGGGGGCCGAGCAAGCGGCCAGCAGGGACAGGAAAAGAGCCGTGGACAAGAATAGGCCTGTGGAAGCTTTTAGCTTAGAAAACATGTGCAGTCTCCTCGTTGATATGTATTGAGCGATAGGCTCTGCGGTTAGTTGTAGCTAACCAACGGAGACAATTATAACCTCCCTCTGTTGCGGTTGTCAATATGAAACTAAAAATAACAAAAATAATTTTAGCAAGCGCGGACGGCCGCGCTTAAATTGCGAAACTGTGATTGATCAGCAGGTTACAAGGGCAGATCAGATGAAACGGCTTTGCATCTCTATCGTAGGCCAGATGGAGGGCGATATCAAACGCACGCATTGTGATCTCGTCGTCCGGAATCGTGATCATCGAGAGAGACGGAATGTAATTCATGGCAAGGTCTGCATCTCCGGACGACCCAAAACAGATCAGCTCCGCATTTTTGGGGACCAGAAATTCATTGCGCGCCAAAAGGGGAATAGCGCCGTAGGCCAAGCTGCTGTTCATGCAAATAATGATTTCCGGCTTTTCATGCATGCCCAAAATCCGGCGTGCGGCAATGGCGCCGCCTATTGTCGTATTATCCGTTGTAATGAAAGAATGCTCAGGAATTTGTATCCCGCTATCAGCACAGGTACGGATAAACAGATCGAGATATTCGTTCCCGCTCTCTCGGGTGTCGCTGCCGGCCAGTATAACCACGCGCTGATATCCTTTGGCGGCAACCATTTTCACCACCCGGGAAATGACCTCTCCAACCTGGCTGGAGACGCTGGAAAACCGTTTGCTGCTGGCATTGTGCAGTACAAAGGGCATATACGTTTCAAGCTTTTCCAGGTTCTCCGCGTCGGCATTGCTGTCCACGCCAATAACGGCCGCGTTATAGGCGCTCATATCCACCTCTTTTATTTTCTCCAGCAGCAGTCCTTTTTTATAGGGACACATCAAAATGCTGTAGTCGGATTTTGTCTGCTCAATGTGCCTGCTGATACTGGCGTATACAACGTTCATATCCATTCTGGCGGAGTCCATGGGGGTGAAAAAGGCAATGGTCGCTTGCATCTCCCGGATAAAATCCCCGATGTCCGGAGAGTTAATCTTGTAGCCAAGCTGTGTGGCAGCCTTCCATACCTTGCGTACGGTTTTATCCGCCACCTTATGCTCCTTTGCCGAGCCATTCAGCACAAAGCTGACTGTGGTTATAGATACTCCAGCTAGTTTAGCGACGTCTTTCATCACGGCCATGTCCGGTTACCTCCCCTGAGCTGCCCTGGGCCAGCTCTTTGTCCAGGATATACTATACAGCTTTTTGTGGACAGGTTCAAATCAAATAATTAAAAAACTAAAATTATTTTTTCGTGGCACCCGGGCCCGGCGTCGGGCGAAAAAAATTCCCCCAAGGGGGGTGTTCAGACTTGCTTATGTTTGAAAAATCCAACAAAAAGCCGCTAAATCCTAAGATTCAGCGGCTTTTTCTGGTTAGCCTTCTGACGTTGCATCGTCTTTTTCGGCAATACCGTGTTTTTTCAGAAATCTCTTTTTGATGAAGATTATTACTGCTGCCATGGCGAGCAGGGCTAAAATACCAACGGCGATAACGGAATACAAATTGACATATCCCACAATGCTTCCCCAGGCAACGCCTGCGAGCTTTCCGAGAAAAACCAGCACGATATTCCAAATGGCTGTGCCCAGCGTTGTTAAGAGCATGAATACGCTCATTTTCATTTTGGCCGCCCCTGCCGGAATGGAGATCAGGCTTCGTACCAGAGGAATAAAACGGCAGAAGAAAACGGTTTTATTTCCGTGATGCGAAAACCAGCTCCCTGCTCTGTGCACGTCCTCTTTTTTCAGATGCAGTCTTCTGCCGAGCTTACTTTCAAAGAACCGCACCAGCCGTTCCGCGCTCAATAGCCTTCCGAGATAATATAGGACGAGCGCGCCGAAGACAGACCCGATTGTGGCTGAGACAATCACGCCCCATGTATTCATGCCGCTGACCGTCGTCATGAATCCTCCAAAAGTCAAAATGACTTCAGAAGGGATTGGCGGAAAGATATTTTCAGCCGCAATCAAAAATGCGATCCCGATATAGCCAAAGCTGTTTATAACGTCAAACATTATTTGGTCCATGAAAGCTCCTCCAATGCCCTAACATCGCTTCGGGTGCCGGCTCACCGCTCCGCCGGCCCTTTTAGTAATTAAGTGCTATGGTAACATCTCAATATAAACTCCAGTCAAATGGGAGTTAAACTCTTCATAAACTGCATAGAAAAGCGGGTTTGTCAAATTGGAAAAACCGCTTTTCTATGCGATACAGAATAAAATTTTGCATTGTTTATGTTGGGTTTAAGACTATCCGAAAATTAATGCTATACTTTAGATTATACTTTGGCAGGGTGGTATTCTATATGAAACAAAAGGTCATGCTTACGAAAAATATAACCATTAAAAATCGGCTCGTCATTTCCAATGTTTTGATGATTCTCGTTCCGGTGGTAATCACCGCATTTATTGGGCTTGTATGCGTGGGCATTGTCTGGTTTACCATCCGATACGGCGCGGGCCTCGGTTTTGAGAACAGCGGAGATTTTTATAAGGCCAGCCGGGGTGTCTCCGTGATCGTCGAGAAAGTGCTGAGCGAGGGAACCCCCGCAAAACGGAAGGAAAAGCTGGCAGGAATCAGCGGCATGCTTGACAAAAACGCCATGGCACTTTCTGTGGATTCCTCCGGCGAAAATCTCTATCGGTATGGGCATGCGGCCGAGGCAGACGGAACCCTGCTGGAAGCAGTGATGACGATGGGCGGCGAGGGCTTTGTTTCCAACGGAAACCGGGAGCTGTATGTCCATCAGGCCAAAATTGACGGCGTCGTTTACCGCATCGCTATTTTTGCCAGTCCGTCGGAGCTGTCCTACAATACCCTGAAGATTGCCCTTGTATTTTCGGCCATTCTTTTGGTACTTGCCATCTTCTTGTCCATCCTGCTTACGAACCGATTCCTGACCAAATTCGTGTTTCGAAAAATCGAGCAGCCGCTGGACATTCTTTCAGGCGGGGTGAGACAGATCAGCGAGGGAAATCTGGAGTACCGCATTGAATATGAATGTCAGGATGAGTTCTCTTCCATCTGCGCCGATTTCAATGAAATGGCCGCCCGGCTCAAAGCCTCCGTGGAGCGGACAGAGCGGCATGAGCAAAGCCGCAAGGAGCTGTTGGTCGGCATTTCGCATGACCTGCGCAGCCCGCTGACCTCTATCCGCGCCTATGTGGAGGGGCTGCTGGACGGCGTCGCGAAAACGCCGGAAGCCCAAAGCGGATATCTGGATATCATCAAGAGCAAAGCGGAGGATATAGACCGCATGTTAACCAAGATATTCCTGTTCTCAAAAATGGAGCTGGGCGAGTATCCGGATAATCCGGAACTACTGCGGCTCGACGACGAGGTGCGGCAGCTCGTGCGGGCCTTGGGTGCTGAATATGAAGAGAAAGGGCTGCTTTTTTTGGCCGATGCACTGGCACCGGCAGCGGTGTCCGCTGACCCGGATCAGCTTCGGCGTGTGCTGACCAACATTATAGAAAACAGCGTTAAGTATAAAACAAAGGACATGGGAACTCTGACCATCTCCCTGCGGGAGGAAGACGACGGATACCGCCTGTCTCTTTGCGACGACGGACCCGGCGTTCCCGAGGACGCGCTGCCCCATCTGTTTGAGGTGTTTTACCGCAGCGATCCTTCACGGCAGGACCCACATCGCGGCAGCGGCCTTGGACTTGCCATCGCGGCCAATGCGATACAGCGCATGAAAGGAACCATTGAGGCGAAAGCCGGAGAAAACGGCGGTCTGGAAATCGCAATTTGCCTGCCGAAAGCGGAGGAATAGGATGGAGAGAATACTAATAATAGAAGACGACGCGGCTATCGCCGCCATTGAGCGGGACTACCTTGTCATTGACCGTTTTGAGGTGGAGATCGCGCAGGACGGGAGGAGCGGCATGGAAAGAGCCCTGCAGGGCGGCTTTGATCTGATCCTGCTGGATCTGATGCTGCCCGGTATCGATGGCTTTACTGTCTGCCGCAGGCTGCGTGAGGCGCTGGACATTCCCATCCTGATAGTTACGGCACGGCGGGAGGATATTGATAAGATACGCGGGCTGGGACTTGGCGCGGACGATTATGTTGAAAAGCCCTTTTCTCCTAGCGTGCTGGTGGCGCGGGTCAAAGCACATCTGGCGCGGTATGCCAGGCTGAAGAAAATGGACAGGACCGCGCCGACACAGCTCGCCATTGGCAGTATCCTCATCAACACCGGTACCCGCCGGGTCTATGTGAACGACATTGAAATCGATCTGAAGAACAAGGAATATGAGCTTTTGGCGTTCATGGCGCTAAACGCTGATGTGGTATTCAGCCGGGAAACGCTTTACGAGCGCATTTGGGGCATGGACGCAATGGGCGACAACGCAACAGTCGCCGTCCACATCAACCGGCTGAGGGATAAGATTGAGGAAGATCCGGGCAATCCCCGATATATACAGACAGTGCGGGGGGCAGGTTATCGGCTTAAGGCGTAATGGATACCCGCGCCGGTTGCTATGTATCGGTTATGCGCATAAGGAGCACCTTCGAAGGCCCATCCGCATTTTCGAAAAAGTCAAGAAGAGGCCGCTAAATCTGTAACAGCAAGCAAAACGGCGCTCGGAGCCATAGGCCCGAGCGCCGTTTTTGCTTGCTGTAATAGGCTTTTGTACAAGATGCGTATGTTACAACAAGCCCTTTGCGGTTACGCGGCGCACCTGGAAGAGCGGGTGCCGGGACATCAGTCCCCGCCGGTATGGGTGAGATAGCGGTAGAAGGCGCTGTTGACATAGAGGTCGGTGAGCTCGACCTTCAGGTCGGGGGCCTTCTCAGCGACCACCTTGGCGATGGCGGCGGTGCCGTCCACAGTGCTGAAGGGGTGGATGGTATAGGCGCCGTCGCGGATCACGTTGTCCTTGATGAGTGTAAAACTCTTAGTGTCCGCCATGGGGACGGCGGAGGTATACAGGGGCTGGAACCAGGCGCCATAGAGCAGCGAGTCGGTGGGGACGCCTTCCTCATCCACCTTTTCAAGCCACTTTTTGGCATAGGCATTGACGACGCGGTCAAAGTCGTTCTTCTCCGCCAGGGTATCAAACTCCAGCTTCATGTCGTACTCGGTGGCGTAGCAGAGGTAGCGGCCGCCCTCAATGGGTTTCACCTCATAGGTGTCGCTCATGGTCAGACCCTTGGGGTCGCCCCACTCCACCATGTACTCATAGATGGAGGTCTTGGGCTCCAGAGCCACCTTGGCGTTGATGCCCTCGCCATTCAGGAGGGCGATGAGCTGCCCGGCATGGGTGATATCGCTGTGACCGTACTGGAGGGTATACGCGGGCAGGAAGTTGGCGTTGTAGCCGTCAAATTTCAGGTTGTAGCCGGTGGAAGCGCCCGCGATGACCAGGTCTGCCCCCAGCTGGGAGAGCTTTTCGTCGTCGAAGTTGCCGAAGGTCTTCCAGGCGGACTGGAGCTTGGCATAGATATCGCTGTCACTGGCCATGCCCAGGTAGCTGCGGCCGCGGCCCGAGACTTCCACGGCGTTCATCAGCAGGGTGGAGGCGGTGGCGGCGTCCAGCGGGGCGTTAAAGTTCCAGCCGGCGAAGGCCAGGGAGCAGTCCAGAGCCGCGGCCACATAGGGGGCGTACTCCTCGGCCACACCGGTCACGCCGCAGGCGGCCAGACGCTGGGCGGCCTTCTGGGGATTGACCGCGGCGGTATAGGTGAGGGCAAGCTCGTCCATGCCCGCCAGAGCCAAGGCGTCCTTCACGGCCTGGGCCACGGAGATATCGGCACCGGTGCCGGAGGATGTCTCTCCGCCCAGCTTCTTCAGCGCGGCGTCAAAGTCGGCGCGGGAGACCGTGGCGCTGAAAGGGGCGATGTCGAAGTAGGTCTTCAGGTACTCGGCGTCCTTGGCGTCGGAGGTGTCGGCGCCCAAATAGACGGTGGTGTTGGCACCGTTGTAGGCCACGGTCTGGTCCAGCGCGCCGGCAATGGCACGGACGGGAAGGTAGGTGGTGCCGTTTGAGGCAAAGACCTCCACAGGGCTGCCCTTGGCGTCGGTGGGATTGAGCGCTTTGCCGTCCACATAGAGATGGATGCCGGAGTCTACCTCCATGTTTCTCTTAATCAGCGCGGCACCCGCGGGGAGGGCCATGGCCAGCACCAGGGCGGTGATCAGGATGCCGCTGAGGAGACGGCTTCGGGTAGGCTTTTTCATGTTCTGTTTCTCCTTCCGCTTACTTTTATAGTCTGCCGGGCGTTCCCGGCGAAGAGATAAAAAGAATCACCGTTTGCCCTTGTCGTAAATTTCGCCGAGGGCGCGGGGGGCACGGTTCGTTTTGGAGAAGAAAATGAGCAGCAGCAAAGTGATGAGGTAGGGCAGAATCATAAAGAGGTCGGAGAAGGCGGCAGGGAGGCCCATGACCTGAGTCAGGGTGAAACCGCCGGACCGTGCGAAGCCGAAGATGAGGCAGGCGCCCAGCGTGGGCATGATCTGCCAGTTGCCGAAGATAAGGCCGGCGATGGCCAGATATCCGTAGCCCATATAGATGCCGGGGGAGAACTGGGCCGAGATGGAATAGGCAAAGCAGATGCCGCCCAGGCCCGACAGCGCGCCCGAGACCATGACGGCGCCAAACCGGACCCGCCCCACGTCCACGCCCGCCGCGTCCACGGCGTGGGGGTTGTCGCCGCAGGCCCGCAGGTGCATGCCGAAGGGGGTCTTATAGAGGACATACCACGCGAGAAAGGCCACCGCGAGGATGACCAGTTCGAATGGGTAAATGCTGGAGAAGACGGCCCCAAAGACGGGGATGGAGGAGAGGCCGGGCACCGAAAAGCGCACCGAGGTGGCGAGCACGAACTTATTGGAGGGCGCGCCGAAGACGGTGGCGTTCAACTGGCTGGTGAGGAAGGTGGTAAGGGCCATGGCAAGGATGTTGACGACCACACCGCTGATGACCTGGTTGGCCTTGAATTTTACGCATAGAACGGCGTGGAGCAGGGAGTAGAGCGCGCCGCCCAGCATGGCAAAGAGTATGGCGATGAACATGGGCGCCTGGCTGCCCGCGGCGAACAGCCCGGCGGTCAGCGTGGCCGCCAGCGCGCCGATGAACGCGCCCATGCCCTGAAGTCCCTCGATTGCCAGATTGGTGACGCCGCTCCGCTCGGAGTAGATGCCGCCGATGGCCATGATGAAAAGGGGGAGGGCAAAGGAGAGGCCGTCGATGATCATGGTGTTGATGATATTCATACGCCCGCCTCCTTCCCTTTGCCCCGCGCGCCCCTGCCCGTGAAAAGCTTTTCATCCTCCGCCCGCTGACGGGCGCGCTGCAGGAGGTAGCCGATGAAGGCGCCGCAGGCGGCGAAGAGCAGGATGAGCCCGGTGATGAGGCTGCCGATCTCCTGGCGGACGCCGATGGAGGAGCTCATGTAGGTGCTCCCCTTATCGATCACGGTGATGAAGAAGGAGGAGAAGAGGATGCCGACGGGGCTGGAATTGCCCAGCAGAGACACCGCGATGGCGTCAAAGCCCGTGGAGATGAGCACGTCGGGCTGGATAGAGCCGTAGTAGCCCAGGTAGTAAGTCACCCCGGCCAGGCCGGCCAGCGCGCCCGATAGGGCCATGGAGAGAATGGTGGCCCTTCCAACGTCAATGCCGGCGTACCGGGCGGCCCTGGGGTTGGCGCCCACGGTGGCGAACTCAAAGCCCACCTTCATCTTCCGGAAGAGAAACTGGACCAGCACGACGGCCAGGAGCGCCAGAACAATGCCCAAGGGGAGGTCCATCTTCAGATCTCCCACCGGGGTATCCATAAGAGAGAGCCGGGCGGCGGCATTGATGGCCTTGGACTGGCGGGAGACCGGATCGGCCAGGAAGTACTTGATGACAAAGCTGGACAGGTACCGGACAGTGTAGTTGAGCATGATGGCCGAGACCACCTCGTTGATGTTCCACTTGTACTTGAGGAAACCGATGAGGGCGGCTACCGCAGCACCCGTGACCGCGCCCACCAAAATGACCGCGGGCTTGGCGAGGAGCGCGGGCAGGGGACTGTAGCCCACCAGCACGGTGGCGACGAGGCCGGAGAGGAGCATCTGGCCGGAGACGCCGATGTTGAAGAGGCCCGCTTTAAAGGCCACGGCCACCGAGAGAGAGGCGAAGAGCATGGGAGTCCAGGCATTGATGAGACTCATAAAGTCAGTGAGTATGCTCTTTTTCCCTGCGTAGGACGCCTTGGGCAGGAGCCCCGCGCCCTGGAGAAAGCTGGCGTAGGTGGTGATGGGATTCTTGCCCAGAATGAGCAGGACGACGGCGCCCGCAAGAAGACTCAGCAAAATGGCAAAGAGGGGAATGGTGATTCTCTGGCGTTTCTCATCGCCCATAACGGCGAGAAAGGCCCGCTTGACGGGATTTGGCTTCTTCACGCCTTCTTCACCCCCATCATGAACTGGCCCACCTCGTTGGTGGTCAGGCTGTCGGCGGGCGCGATCTTTAATAGCTCGCCAGAGTAGAGGACGCCGATGGTGTCCGCGAGACCCATGATCTCATCAAGCTCCAGGCTGATGAGAAGAATGGCGTGCCCCGCGTCCCGCTGCTCCAGGATCTGGCGGTGGATGTTCTCAATCGCTCCGATATCGAGGCCCCGGGTGGGCTGGACGAAGATCATCAGGGGGGACCCCAGCTCGATCTCCCGGGCGACGATGGCCTTTTGCTGGTTGCCGCCCGACATGGAGCGGACGATGGTATCCTTCCCCTGGCCGGAGCGGACGTCGTACTCCTCAATGAGCGTTTCCCCGTATTTGTCGAACTCGTCCTCGTGGAGGATGCCCTTTCGGCAGAAGGGGGGCTTATAGTAGCTCTTGAGAGCCAGGTTGCTGGAGAGGGGAAAGTCCAGCACCAGGCCTACCTCATGCCGGTCTTCGGGGATATAGGAGATACCGGCCTCGCTCCTGGCGCGGACGCTGGAGCAGGTGATGTCGGCCCCCTGAAGCTTGATGCTGCCCTCGGCTGCGCTCAGCATACCGGCAACCGCGTCGGCGATCTCGGTCTGGCCGTTGCCGGAGACGCCCGCAATGGCAAAAATCTCCCCCGCCCGGATGGAGAAGGACACGTCCTTCACCACGGGGAAGCCATCGGTGTTTTTCACGGTGAGGTGCTCGACCTTCAAAACCTCGCCGCCGAACCTGGGCGCATTCTTCTCCACGGAAAAGTCCACCTCCCGGCCCACCATCAGGTTTGCCATGGTCTGGGTGGAGGTGGAGGGTACGTCCAGCACGTCGACGAGCTTGCCCCGGTTCAGGATGGCGCAGCGGTCGGCCACCTGCTTGATCTCCTCCAGCTTGTGGGTGATGAGGATGATGGTCTTTCCGCCCTCCCGCAGCGAGCGGATGATCTTGAGGAGAAAGTCGATCTCCTGAGGGGTGAGTACGGCGGTGGGTTCGTCAAAAATGAGGATTTCCGCCTCGCGGTAGAGCATCTTTAAAATCTCGACGCGCTGCCGGGTGGAGACGTTTACATCCTCAATTTTTGCCCTGGGGTCCACCTCCAGGCCGTACTGCCTGGAGAGGGCGGCCACCTTCTCATTGGTGCCCTTGATGTCCACCACCGGGAGAAGTCCGGCACGGCGCTTGGGCTCGATGCCCAGGATGATGTTCTCGGCAATGGTGTAATTGCTCACCAGCTTGAAGTGCTGGTGCACCATGCCGATGCCAAGCTTGGTGGCGTAGTTGGGAGAAGAGATGTGCTCTCTCTTGCCCCGGACCCAGATCTCCCCCTCGTCGGGCTCGTACATGCCGAACAGCATACTCATGAGGGTGGATTTGCCCGCGCCGTTTTCGCCCAGCAGGGCGAAAATCTCACCTTTCCTGATTCCCAGGGAAATGTCACTGTTGGCTACGATGCCTGGAAAGCGTTTGGTGAGGCCCCGCATTTCCACGATGTACTCGTCTGCCATCCACATCACGCTCCTCATTAAGAGGGCCGCGGCTAAAATATCACAATAGTTTAGCCGCGGCTCTTATCCATATTAAAGGCCGGGGAACTCCTCGGGAGTGGTGCCGCTGAAGTTGGCGGCGGGCGCGATGGCGCCGTCCTTCACCTTGCCGTAGAGGTCGGCCAGGGTCTTCAGGGTGTCCGCGCTCAGCTGCTGACGGCCCTCGGCGGATACGTAGCCGGTGGAGTCGGTGTCGGCGTGGAGGACCACGTTGCCGCCCTTGAAGGAGCCGTCGACCACGGCGTTGAGCTGCCGCTCCACGTTGATTGCCATGTTTTTGAGGACGCTGGTGAGCATGATGTTGGCCGAGCCGTTTGTGCCGTCGTTGTACTGATCCACGTCGCAGCCGATGACCATCACGTTGCCTGCCTCCTTGGCGGCGGTGAACACGCCGTTGCCCGAGGCGCCGGCGGCCACGAAGATGATATCGCAGCCCTGCTGGATGAGGGCGTTGCCCACCACCTTGCCCTGGGCCTCGTCGCCGAAGTTGCCGGTGTAGTTGCCGCCCACGTTGGCCCCGGTCACGTCGGTGCCGGCATAGGAGGCGATCTCCACGACCTCAGCCTTGGCGCCCAGGTTCTTGACGGCGTAGTTCACGCCGGATTCAAAGCCAAACTGGTAGTTGACGTTGGAGGGATAGGCGACGCCGTTTACCACGGCCACCTTGCCGGTCTTGGTCTCAAGGGCGGCGGACACGCCGGCAAAGAAGCCGCTCTCGTTCTCGGCAAACTGCATGGCGTAGACGTTCTCCAGCTCCACGTCGGCGCCGTCGGCGGAGGGGAAGGAGTCCACCAGGATGAACTTCTTGGTGGGGTTCTCCTGCGCCACGGTGGAGATGCCGGCAAACTGGAAACCGGTACAGACCAGCACGTCGTAGTCAGCCACGATGTCGGTCACAGCCTGGACGGCGGCGGCGGGGTCGCCGGTGGACTCCTGGACGGGGGTCACGCTGTCGATGTTGCCGCGGGCGGCGATGAAATTCTTGATGCCGTTGTAGTTGTCCTCATTGAAGGAGCCGTCGTCCACGGTGTTGGGGCTGGTGACGATGGCGATCTTCAGGGGAGTGGCGGCGGGAGTGGTGCTGCTGGGGGCCGTGCTGGCGCTGGGGGCGGGGGTAGAGGAGCCGGAGGGGGCGGGAGACGTGCCGCCGGTGCCGCCGCAGGCGGCCAGAGCGAAGACCATGGACGCGGAGAGGAGTAGCGCGGTCAGTTTTTTACCGATTTTCATGTTCATTTTCCTCCTTAAATCATATGCCTGTAAGCCGCCGGGAAGGCGGTCATTCAGCGAAGAGCGCGGCCAGGGACTCGGTATAGGGTGCGCGGCAGATGCCCTTCTCCGTGACGATGCCGGCAATGAGGGTGTTGTCGGTCACGTCGAAGGCGGGGTTGTAGCATTTGACTTCGGGCAGAGCCATAGGCTCGCTATAGAACTTGCTCTTGATTTCGCCTGGGTCGCGCAGCTCGATCTCAATGTCCGCGCCGGTCTTGCACTTCATATCGATGGTGGAGGTAGGGCCCAGGACGTAGAAGGGGATGCCGTAGTGCTTGGCGAGGATGGCCACACCGCTGGTGCCGATCTTATTTGCGGCGTCGCCGTTGGCGGCTACCCGGTCACACCCCACAAAACAGGCCTGGATCCAGCCGTTCTTCATAACGATGGAGGCCATATTGTCACAGATGAGGGTCACGTCGATGCCCGCCTTCTGCAGCTCATAGGAGGTGAGGCGCGCGCCCTGGAGGAGGGGGCGGGTCTCGTCGGCAAAGACCTTAAACTCCATGCCCTTCTCCTTGCCGAGGAACAGGGGGCCCAGGGCGGTGCCGTACCGGGAGGTGGCCAGGGGGCCGGCGTTGCAGTGGGTGAGTATGCCGTCTCCGTCCTTGATGAGGGTGAGGCCGTACTCGGAGATGGCCCGGCACATGGCGATATCCTCCTCGTGGATGGCCCGGCACTCCCGGCCCAGCAGCTCCACCACCTGGGCCACCGGCATGTCGGCGTTGGCGGAGACCACGCGCTCCATGCGGTTCAGGGCCCAGGAGAGGTTCACGGCGGTGGGGCGGGAGGAGTTGAGGTACTCCTTGTGCTCATGGAATTTCTTGGCGAAAGAGGCATAGCTGCCTTCATCCATCTGTGCGGAGAGCGCATAGACGCAGTAGGCCGCGCAGATGCCGATGGCGGGCGCGCCGCGCACCCGGAGGAGGAGAATGGCCTCGTACATCTCCTCGGGGGTGCGGAGCGTCAGGTACTCGGTGCGATTGGGGAGCTGGGTCTGGTCGATAATGACTACGCTTTTCCCGTCGTCCCCCAGGCGGACGTTATCCACATGGGTAACCTTGGTCACAGAGTCGGACATGCGGTAGGCTCCTTTCTATTCCCCATTTATCGTAGGGGCGCACAGTGCGCGCTCACTCAGTAATTCATATATCCGCCGTCCACCGTGAGCAGGTGGCCGTTGACATAGTCGGAGGCATGGGAGGCCAGGAAAATCACCGGACCCATCAGATCCTCGGGGACGCCCCAGCGGCCCAGCGGGATCTGGGCGGTGATGGAGGCCACGGCCTCTTTCTGCTTGCGGAGATTTCCCGTATTATCGGTGACCATATAGCCCGGCGCGATGCCGTTTGTCTGGATGCCGTATTTACCCCACTCGTTGGCGAGGGCATGGGTAAGGCCGGCCACGGCGTGCTTGCTGGCCACATAGGCCGCGTCCCCCGAGCCGCCCTTCCAGGATTGGACCGAGCAGGTGTTGATGATCTTACCGCCGCCCAGGGCAATCATCTGTTTGCCGATCTCCCTTGTCAAAAGGAAGAGGGAGCGGAGATTTACTTCCATCACGGCATCAAAGTCCTCCATGCTGTGGTCCTCGGCAGGGGAGAGGCGGATGATGCCGGCGTTGTTGACCAAAATGTCCACATGGCCGAAGGCGGCGATGGCCTCGGCCGCGACGGCGGGGACGGCAGCTCGGTCGCCCAGGTCTGCTTTGATCTCATAGGTCCGGCGGCCCAGCGCCTCGACCTGGGCCTTGGTGTCCCCCATGCCGCGCGGCCCCACGCCGATGATGTCGGCCCCAGCCCCCGCAAGGGCCACAGCCATGGCCTGGCCCAGCCCCCGGCTCACGCCGGTGACCAAAGCCGCCTTGCCTTCCAGAGAGAAGAGAGAGAGGTCCATAGCCGTCGCCTCCTTATTCATAGATCTCGTTGGGGAGCGGGCGCTCGGGGAGCAGGCAGTCCTCATCCCGGAAGGCGGGAGCCACCACGCAGGAGACTAAGACGAAGTCCCCGTCCACCACCCGGGTGGTCTGCCACTGCCCGGCCGGGGCTGCAATTTGAAAGCCCTCCGCCTCGTCCAGCCGCGGCCCCAAACGGAGGGTTTGCCCGGCGACAGGGGCGCTTCCGTCGCCGCCCAAAGTCATCTCCAGGCTGCCCCCCTGGTGCCAGCACCAGACTTCGCTCGGCTCCAGCCTGTGCCAGCGGGAGATCTCTCCCCGCCGGAGCATGTAGTAGATGTAGCTGCAGGTGTCGTTCCCGCCGTTCTCGACGCCGGAGCGCCAGACAAAGCGGAACCAGCCGCCCTCCGGGTGGGGCTCCAGGCACAATTTTTCAATGAGCTCTTCGGCTGTGTGAATCATTTCGTCTCCCCCTTGGGCATGGCCTCCACCACGCGGACGCCGCGCTGGGCAAAGAATTCGCCCCAACCGTCGTCCAGCGTGTCCAGAATGACGGCGTTCAGGCTTTCAAGGCCGGAGATGCGGTAAAAAGCGGTGAGGCCCAGCTTGGTGCGGTCGGCCACAAGATAGCGCTCTTTGGCACGGCTGAGCATCAGGCGGCGCAGACTGCCGTTGACGGGAAGCCCGTCGGTGACATCCCCCTCACGGCTCAGACCCCGGCAGGAGACGAAGGCTTTGTCCACATAGTAGGTGCACAGCGCCTCCTCCGCGGTGGGTCCCACAAAGCACTGGGTCTTCCGATCCAGCTTGCCGCCGACCAGGTGGAGCCTGCAGGAGGAGCGCCCGGAGAGGAAGTTGGCGATTTTCAAAGAGTTGGTGACCACCGTCAGCCCATCAAAGTCCGTGAGGTGCCGGGCGATGGCTAGGCAGGTAGTACTCTCGTCCAGAGAGACCGTATCCCCGGGATGGACCAGCTCGGCGCAGGCGCGGCCGATGGAGGCCTTGGCCTCGGTGAGGAGGGATTCCCGGATGGTGATGTCGACCTCGTTGCGGACGCCCTGGTGAATATACGCGCCCCCGTAGGTCTTGATGAGCTTGCCCTCCTGCTCCAGAATGGACAAGTCCTTGCGCACAGTCTCTCCGGTGACGGAGAAGACCTCGCAGAGGTCTTTCACCAGCACGCTCTTGTTCCGGGTTAGCAGGTCCATAATTTTGGCGCGGCGCTCGGGGGCAAGCAAGGCAGCGCCCGGCTCCGGCCGGTTCACTGCCTGCCCCCGGCCAGCTTTTGATAAAAGCCGGTCATAGAGCGGAGCGTCTCGGCCTGTTCGGGGCTGATCTCCACCCCGCCGCCCAGGCGGTCCACGTATAAGTAAACCTTTGCGGTCTGCTCGACGACCTCCAACCGGTCGAAGGCCGACCAGAGAGACGGCCCCCAGGCGAGCGCGCCGTGGTTGGCGAGGAGGATGGCGCTGTGGTCCGCGACAAAGGGCGCCACGCTGTCAGGCACCTGGTCGGTGGAGGGCATGGCAAACTCGGTGACGGGAACGTCACCCAGACCCACCACCATTTCGGCGAGATATCGCTCCTTCAAAGGGCGGCGGGCAATGGCGAAGGCGGTGGAGACGGGGGGGTGGGCGTGGACCACGCTCATCACGTCGGGCCGAGCACGGAAGACCATCAGATGCATCTTGCTCTCGCTGGAGGGATAGCGATCGCCCTCCAGAATATTGCCCTCCAGATCGGTATGCACCAGCATGTCGGCGGTCATGCGCCCCTTACTCACCCCGGAGGGGGTAATCAGAATCTCGTTTTCGGCTACCCGGACCGAGATGTTCCCGTCATTGCTTACCACATAGCCACGGTCGTACAGGAGCTTGCCCACGAGGCAAATTTCTTCTTTGATACGGTCCAAAGAATCCATATGTATCACTCTCTTTCTCAACTGACGCCTGGACTCGGCCACTATTGAGTCAAATGTCGAAATCAACAAAAACCAATTGAAATCAATTGGTTTTCCCTTTTTTGAAAGTGTAGCATAGACTCCGGCAAAGCGCAAGATAGAACGCCTGTTTTCTGGTAAAAGCACAAAATCAGGGGAAAAAAGAGCCGCTGAATCATAAGATTCGGCGGCCTTTCCGGCAGGTATATGATAGGTGCCGGATTCAATATTGTGTTGGTTTTATACCTATATTACCCTTTAACCTTTTTGATGGGCAGCCATAACTTAAACCCAACCAATCCGGCGTCACCGATATTTGGATTCTTCCACCATTCCCTTGAAAAAAGCTGTTCTTCCCTGTGGCGCCTTTCTTGAAAATCAAATTCATACCCATCCATATCCTTTAAGTACTCAGACATAACGCCGAAAGCTGTTTGCATGGATGAACCAATATCTATACTTCCGTCATCATGGAACTCATTCAATGCGATATCTCCCACTAAAAATAATCCTTTCGGCGCATCACAAACATCAGCGCCTAAAAAACGATCGCCATTTCCTTCCTCTCCAAGCAAAAACATCTGCATGACATATTCGTGTGAACCCGCTTCCTCATTAGGCTGATGTTCTTCCCCCTCCTGGTGATGCCCCTTAGGTGCACACCCGACACAGCGGCGAGCAGCGTAATCACTTAGATTATGAACAGCCCATTCCCGCAGTAAATCTCCAGCCACTCCCTCCGGCCCTTTGCAGTTTGCAAGAAAAGAAACCACGCGTTCATTGCTGTGTTCTTCAATACGAATCAAAGGATTTATGTCCATATTGAAATTCCCTCCGTTCATTCAAATTTGAAATGAACTATATTATATCAAAGAACGCTGCAGATTTACAGAACTCTCTATCTTATAAACTGCTGGACCATGGCTTCAGATTTTAAATTTGAAGCTCAATTCCAAATAGAGGTGAGAGAAAAGCGCGGTGCGACTTGAGCAGAAGTTCTTTAAGAAAAAAGAATTTGGGGGGCAAAAGCATTGAAAACGCAGAAAAAACGCGAATTATGCAAAATGACGAAGGGCCTGGGCTTATGCAAAAAATTCGCTTGACATTATTTTGTCGATATATTATATATTAATTGTATACACGATATATACGATGTGTGTATCGCGCAAGAGGGATGGGGGAAAGCCGCATGAGCGCAGCAGACCCTCCTGGGAAAGAGAGGTCTTGTACAAGGAAAAAACATGATTCCCGAGCGGCGTATTTCAAAATCGGATTAAAAATGTTTGGAGGAGTTTAAGTGTCACAAACTGAGAATGGCATCAAAAAGTATAGCTTGCCGATGTCTGTCATCTGTGGTTTCATGCTCTCGATGGGCGCGATCCACATGGATACCATCAACTGGACCCTGCCTAAGATCGCGCAGGACCTGTCCAGCGGCAACAGCACCCTCATGGTCACTTCCGGCTTTTTCTATGGCATGATGATCGGCCATGTTCTGGTCGGCCCTATCTCCGATATGATCGGAAAGAAAAAGACCATGCTGCTGGGCTTTTTCATCTGCATCGTGGGCGCCATCATTGGCGCCAACTCCACCAGCCTGAGCGGGCTCATCGTCGCCCGCATGGTGCAGGGCCTGGGCGGAGCCGCCACCTCTAACGCTGCCCGCGCGGTGGGCGGCGACGCAGGCAAGGGCAAGGCCAGCGCCTTCGCCCTCACCTTCATGCAGATATTCTCCGGAGCGATCCCCATCATCCTGCCCCTGTCCGGCAAGTGGGTAGGCAACACCTGGGGCTGGCCCTCTATCTTCTGGCTGCAGGCCATCATCTGCGCTATCCTGTGTGTGCTCATGCTGATCTTCGTGGAGGAGACCTCCACCACCATGGGCAAGGGCTGCTTCCAGAGAATGGTTCGTGACTTCAAGAGCTGCATGCTCAGCCCCGAGTACCTGATGTTCGCCTTCTGTTTCGCCTTCAACATGGCGCTCTTCTTCTGCTACACCGGCTCCGCCTCCTTCGCCATGGTCACCGAGCTGGGCATGGACAACAACGCCTACGCCAATATGTACGCCATCAACGCCGCCGTCATGGTGCCCGGCGCGATGCTGGGCCGTTTCCTGGCCAAGCGCACCAAGCCCCAGACCACCATCCGTGTGTTTAACGTGCTCCAGGCCGCGGTGGCCATCATCATCAGCGTCCTGTTCATGACTCACGCCGCCAGCTACCAGCTCCTCCAGTTCGTGTGGTGGGTCTTCCCCTTCATTCAGGGCATCACCCTTCCCACCGCTCTGGCTTTGGGCCTGAACGCCTCCGGTAACATCACCGGCTCCGGCGCCGCCTTTATGGGCTTTGTGCAGTATGTGTTTTCCTCCATCACCACCACCATGCTCGCCTCCATCAAGGCCACCGGCTCCATCGGCAGCGTCATCGGCTGGATCATGACCGCCTGCGCCATCCTGTCCTTCGTCTGCTGCACCGCGGGCATCAAGCTGCTCAAGAAACGCAACCCGGACGCCGTAGCCTGACGGGCGGGGGAGACTCTGGGGCCCATACGAAAATCAATAAGGAGATACTCAAATGGCTTATACATACAGCAAGTACCAGCCCTTCCGTACCCATCTGGAGGACTACGCCGAGAAGTGGAGCGGCATGGCCCGCCTGCGCCGGGAGGACGGTATCCTGGAAGTCCGTTTCCATACGGACGACGGCCCGGCCCGTTTCTGCGAGGCCATCCACGCCGGTTACCTGGGGCTGCTCTTCGACATCGGCCACGATCCCGATAATGAGCTGGTCATCATCACCGGTACCGGGGACAGCTACCTCTCCCTGGCCGACGAGGAGATGTCCTTCGTACACGTGGACTATACCAGCAGCGTGACCTACGACTGGTGGTATCTGGTGGCCACCCGGGTCCCCCTGGCCTGGCTGGACCTTCCCGTGCCCGTCATCTGCGCCGTCAACGGCCCCTTCACCATCCACCCCGAGTCGGTGCTCCTGTCCGACTACATCATCGCGGGGGACAACACCTACACCGTGGACCGCCACCTGCAGGACGCGGGCTGCGCCCCTGTCGATGGCATCAACATCCTCTATGATAAACTGCTTGGGCCCAACGCGGGCCGCGCCATGCTCATGAACGGCGAGGTCATCAACGCCCAGCGGGGCAAGGACCTGGGCATCTTCGCCGAGGTCGTGCCTCACGGGCAGGAGCTCGCCCGCGCCTGGGAATTTGCCCGGGACTATATGAAGAAGGTCCCCTCCCGGATGGTGCGCCGCATGACCCGTGAGGCCTTTACCCAGCCCCTGCGCGAGGCCTTTACGAAGGACATCCGCTCCAGCCTCTGCCACGAGTGCTATTCCTCCGAACTGCGGACGGATTCGACTCCCGAGGCGGGCCACCAGAACATGGTGAACAAGGAGAAGTAATTTTTACTCAAAAGATTCGGCGAAGGAGTGACACTCCTGATACCAGTTTGAAAAAGGAGTGACCTATATGAAACTTGTCACATTTGAAGTAGAGACTCTTTTCGGTGAGGTGCGCCGCCTGGGCGCCATCCGGAAGGATGGTTATATCGTTGACCTCACCGCGGCGCGGGAGCTGCAGCTGGCCGCCCGGGGCGTGGCTCAGCCCTGGGTCCGGGCGGGACGTGACTGCCCGGATACAATGCTGGCCTTTATCCGTGCCGGCCAGCCCGCCCTGGACGCGGCGGCAGAGACTCTGGAGTTCGCGGCGGATCTGGGTACGGAGCGGGTGAACGGCGTCACCGCGGTGTTTGACTGCGCGGCGGTGCGTCTGCTCACGCCGCTGCCCAGGCCCAACTCCATCCGCTGTTTCTCCCTCAGCGAGAAGCACATGCTTGCGGGCATCGCCTCCATGCAGGACAGCGCCATGTGGGGCGGCACCAAGCCCTCCCTCACCGCGCTGCCCCCCGAGTGGTACAACCTGCCCACCTACTATAAGACCAGTACCTGCGAGGTCTACGGGCCTGACGACCTTGTGCCCTGGCCCGCCCTCACAGGTCGGTTTGACTATGAGATGGAGGTGGCCGCAGTCATCGGGACCCGGGGCCGCCAGGTCTCCGTTGAGGACGGCGACAGCTACATCTTCGGGTATACCCTCTATAACGACTGGAGTGCCCGCGATTTCCAGAACCGGGAGATGAGCGTGAACCTGGGGCCTGGTCTCTGTAAGGACAATGCCTCCTCCCTCGGCCCCTGCATCGTCACCCGGGACGAGTTCGACCTGATGGGCGCGCGGTTCACGGTGAAGGTGAACGGCGAGCTCTGGGCCGACACCAAGGTAGATTTCCACTTCCCCCTGGCCAAACTTGTGGAATATGTCTCCGAGGTGCAGACCATCTACCCTGGCGACATCTTTACCAGCGGCACTCTGCCCGGCGGCAGCGGCGCTGAGAAGAAGCTCTGGATACCCGAAGGAGCCGTTGTGGAGCTGGAGGCCGAGGGTATGGGCGTCCTGCGCAACCGGGTCGGCGTGCGCGGGGAAGCTGCGCCTCTTCCCGCGGCCCAGCGCCCATGGAGCGCGGTCGCCAGGACTGAGGACGACGCGTAAAAAGCTTGAAACAATGCGGTGGCGGAGACGATTCCTGGAGCCTCTCCTGGGATCGTCTCCGCCTCGGCGGCTTTCCTCCGCGGTGGTCAGGATTTGCATTTGACAACCATCCGGATCAAACGTATACTTCATGAATACATGAGGGACGGGCTTCTTTTAGAGGTGGAAAATGACAAAGAAAATCAGCAGAGCGGCGCCCCTTTTTCTGGCGCTGGCACTGGCGCTCTCAGCCTGCGCCGGCACGCCCGCACCCAGCCAGAGCACCTCCCCTGACGAGGCGGCCAACGGCTCCTCCATTACCCGGAGCGTCAACGGGTCCGGCCAGAACATCACCTATGTCCACGCCGCCGAGGACATTCTCATGGAAAAGCCCGGCGACGCCCGTACCCTCTATGTGGGCGCCTATGGGGAGAACTATGTCACCAGCACCCTCTCCACCGTAGGGTATAATAACCTCATTGCCATCTCCTTGATTTACGACACCCTCTTTTCCAAGAACTTTCAGACAGGAGAGGTGGAGTGCCGCATTGCCGAGCGGTATGAATTCATTGAGGACCAGGACGGGCCCATCCTGCACGTGGTCATCCGGTCCGGCCTCTATTTCCAGAGCGGCGACCCCATCACCGCCGCAGACTGCTTCGACTCCACCATCGGAAGGTTTGCCAAGACCGGCATAGTGCGCACCTACCTGGGGGACACCGTCGATGTGGACAACTCCTGGTACGAGGGAGACCGCGACCTCTATATCCGTCTCAGGCAGTACGACAGGACGGTACTTGAGTGCCTGTCCTGCCAGTGGTTCAATATTGGAAACTCCAGCTTTGAGGAGACCGCCACTGAGGAGGACTTCTGGGACAAGGTGGATGGCTCGGGCCCCTTTATCATTGAGGAGCAGATCTCCGGCGACTCCATGCGTCTGAAGGTGGACGACAATTACTGGGGCTGGGGCATCGTGGCGGAGCGGCCGAATTATGACTATATGGAGGTCAAGTTCTACTCCGAGGCCTCCATCATGGTCATCGACTATGAGAACGGCCAGCTGGACTGCTGCCTGGGTCTGGGCGTCAGCGATACAGAGCGTATTCTCTCCCAGGGAGAGACCCACAGCAATTTAAAACTTGCCTCCTCCGGCAACTACACCGTGATCTGCCTGCCGGCCTATAAAAAGGCCTTCAGCGATCCCAGAGTGCGAGAAGCCGTTTACTGCGCCATCGACACAGACGCCACCGCGGAGGCGGCCTACGGCGCGCTGGGCATAGAGATGAGCTCCTACGTCTCCTCCATGGCCCCCTACCGCCGGGAGTACCGGACGAACCGCTACGACCCTGACCGGGCTCGCCAGCTGCTGGCCGAGGCCGGATACCGGGACGGAGACCTGACGCTCAACACGGTGGTCGCTTCCAGTGACGCTGCCGCCACTTCCATGGCGGAGATCATTCAGGCCTTTCTGGCCGAGGTGGGCATCAAGCTGACCATTGAGTCCTACGATTTCCCCACGGCGGTCCAGCTGCAGAGAAACGGCAGCGTGGACCTGTGCATCACCACGTTCTATACCATGAACGCGGACATCTCGGGCTGTTTCATCCAGCTCCCGGAGGGGAGCTATAACCAGGCCGCCTGGCTCACCCAGCTGGACAGCGAGCTGGAGGCGCGGCTCCAGAGCGGGCGCTATACCAGCTCCGAGGAGGACGCGGAGGCGGACTACGCCTGGATACAGGACTGGCTGGATGAGAACATGTGGTACATCCCGATGGTGGAGTACAACACGGCGTTTCTCGCAAGAGACTATGTGGATGATTCCGGTTTCGATAATCTCATGCATACCCGGGACATCCGCGGCCTGGACCTTGTCAAGGACTGAGGAAGAAAACTCCGAGGTGATTTCGTTGCTTAAATACATCGTAAAGAGCATACTGCTGGTGATTCCCACGATGCTGGGCGTGGCCCTCATCGTCTTCACGATCAACTACCTGACCCCGGGGGACCCGGTCGCCATTTATTACGACTTCGACTATACCCAGGAGCAGTATGACCAAAAGGCCGCGGAGTGGGGCCTGGATAAGCCCTACGCCGAGCAGTTCGTCGCCTATCTCAAAAATATTGTCACGAAACTGGACTTCGGCTACTCCTACTATAGCGGCAAGAGCGTCATGTCCGAGCTGACCGCCCGCTTTCCCGTCTCCCTGCGCCTGGGACTCATCTCGGTGGCGCTGACGGTGGTCATCGGAATCCCGTTTGGCATCATATCAGCCACCCGGCAGTACTCCCTCCTGGACTATTCGGTGACCTTTATCTCTCTTTTCTTTGCCGCGGTTCCCGGCTTTTGGCTGTCTATGATGATGATCCTCCTCTTCTCCCAGCGGCTGGGGTGGCTGCCCGCCTCAGGTCTGACGGACTGGAGAAGCTATATCATGCCCGTCATCGCCTCCTCGGCCCAGTACATCGCCTCTGTTACCCGCCAGACCCGCTCCAGTATGCTGGAGGTCATCCGCCAGGACTACATACGCACCGCCCGCGCCAAGGGAATCGGCGAGAAGGCGGTCATCCACCGGCACGCTCTGCGCAACGCGCTGCTGCCGGTGGTCACGCTGGTTGGCCTTCAGGCCGGGGCGGTAATCGCGGGCTCCGCCATCATTGAGGCTGTCCACTCCTTTCCCGGCATGGGCGGGCTTATGATGACCGCCATCAACAATAAGGACTACAGCAGTATCCAGGCTGTCGTCCTGCTGCTGTCCGCCGTGGTATGCTTTATCAATGTGATGGTGGACGTGCTCTACGCCTTAATCGACCCCAGGGTAAAGGTTCGCTGACCCGGAAGAAGGAAACGAACGCCCGGTCTGTCGGGCGGAGCAAGGAGCGAGTAATCGCATGGAAATGGGAACTGAAAAGCAGGGGGGCCGGGGAGGCGGGCGGCACAGCCAGTGGGGCGACGTGTGGCTTCGGTTCCGCAGGAACCGGGTCGCTATGGTCTCCCTGGTCCTCCTTATCCTGATCATCCTCGTCACCGTGGGCTCCGAGGTCATTGCGCCCTATGCCTATGGGAAAATAGACCTGCCGGAGCGGTTTCAATTCCCCTCCGCACTCCACTGGTTCGGTACGGATAACCTGGGGCGGGACATCCTCTCCCGTGTGCTGGTAGGGGGAAAAATCTCCCTTCTTGTGGCCTTCCTCTCGGTGGGGCTGGCCGCAGTTGCCGGCTCCCTCCTGGGTGCGGCGGCGGGCTATTTCGGCGGGAAGTGGGAGCTGCTCATTATGAAGTGCACCGACGTGCTCATGGCCATTCCCGCCTTCCTGCTGGCGGTGAGCGTTTCCGTGGCGCTGGGTACCGGCGTGCTCGAAACAGCGCTGGCGGTGGGGCTGTGCAACATCCCAAGGTTTGTCCGGCTCATGCGGGCGGAGACCCTGGCGGTAAAGGGCAGGGAGTTCATCGAGGCCGCCCGGTCCTGCGGGTCCTCTCATGGGAGGATCATCCTGCGGCATGTGTTCCCCAACGCGCTCTCCTCCACCATCGTCAATGTGACGCTGGGCGTAAGCACCGCGATTTTACAGATTTCCGGGCTCAGTTTCGTAGGCCTGGGCGTCCAGCCGCCTAACCCGGAGTGGGGCTCCATGCTGGCCAGCGGGCGGACCTATATTCGGGACTTCTGGCCAATGGTGGTCTTTCCGGGCATTGCCATCGTGGTGACGCTGATTCTCTTTAACCTGGTGGGCGACGGCCTCAGGGACGCGATGGACCCGAAACTGAAACGGTGAGGAGCATGGGACATGAGCGCGCTGCTTGAAATCAAAGACCTTGTGATCCAATATGTTACCTGCGCGGGCGTTGTGGAGGCCGTCAACGGCATCACCCTCCATATAGAAAAAGGGGAGACCCTTGGCCTGGTGGGAGAGACCGGCTCCGGCAAGACCACCACGGCGCTGGGCGTTATGGGCCTGCTGCCCAGGCCCCAGGGAAAAATCGCCGGGGGGAGCATCTCGTTCAATGGGGAGGACCTCACCCGGAAAACCGAAAAAGAGATGAACGCGGTCCGCAGCAGCCAGATCTCCATGATCTTTCAGGACCCCATGACCGCCCTCAACCCGGTTATGCGGGTGCGGGAGCAAATCGAGGAGGTCATCGCGCAGCATAACAAAATATCCAGGGCGGAGGCCCAGAAACGGGCCATGGACATGCTGGAGTTGGTGGGCATCCCCGCCTCCCGCGGGGAGGAGTATCCCCACCAATTCTCAGGCGGCATGAAACAGCGGGTGGTCATTGCCATTGCCCTGGCCTGCGCTCCGGCGCTGATCCTGGCGGACGAGCCCACCACCGCCCTGGATGTCACCATCCAGGCCCAGGTGCTGGACATGATGAACAGGCTGAAAAAGGAGCTGGGCACTGCCATGCTCCTCATCACCCACGACCTTGGCGTGGTAGCTGAGACCTGCGACCGGGTGGCCGTCATGTACGCCGGACAGATCGTGGAGGCCGGGGGCATGGAGGACATCTACGAGGCCGCCGCCCACCCCTACACCCAGGGCCTGTTCGGCTCCATCCCATCCCTGGACGAGGAGGTGGAGATCCTCTGTCCCATTCCCGGTCTGATGCCGGACCCCATGGATCTGCCCTCCGGGTGCGCGTTCCATCCCCGCTGCCCCTGGGCCACGGGGGAGTGCGCCAGAATCGACCCGCCAGCCTTTGAGACTGGTCCGGGCCATCTCGTCAGGTGCCTGCGCTGCCGGCCCGACGGCTGGTCAGCGGGAAAGGAGTGACGGAAGATGGATGAGCTTATAAAGGTCAGGAATCTGAAGAAATACTTTGCCGCCTCATCCGGCAAGCTCCACGCCGTGGACGGGCTGAGCTTTTCCATCCAGAGGGGAAAGACCCTTGGCGTGGTGGGGGAGTCGGGCTGCGGCAAGTCCACCCTGGGGCGGGCCCTGATCGGCCTGCTGGACGTGACGGAAGGGGAGGTCGTCTTTAAGGGCAGGGACATCACCCACGCCAAGGGGCGGGAGCGCAAGGCGCTCTGCCGGGAAATGCAGATGATCTTTCAGGATCCCTTCTCCTCGCTGGACCCCCGCCTGTGCGCCTTCGACCTGATCGCGGAGCCGCTCGCCGTCTTTAAGGTCTGCAAGACCCGGGACGAGCTGGAAAAGCGGGTTGGTGCGCTGATGGATACCGTGGGAATCTCCGAGCAGATGGCCTATTCCTACCCCTATGAGCTGGACGGCGGGCGGCGCCAGCGTATCGGCATTGCAAGAGCCCTTGCCCTGGAGCCTGACTTCATCGTCTGCGACGAGCCGGTGTCCGCTCTGGATGTCTCGGTGCAGGCCCAGTTTCTCAATCTGCTGAAAAAGCTCCAGCGCGGCCGGGGAATCACCTATCTCTTCATCACCCACGACCTGTCCGTCGTCAAGCATATCTCAGATGATGTCCTGGTGATGTATATGGGCCGGATGGTGGAAAAGGCCCCTTCCAAAAAGCTGTTTGAGGCACCGTTACACCCCTATACCAAAGGCCTTCTCTCCGCCATTCCCATTCCTAAGCTCCGGGGTCGGCGGGAGCGGATCATCATGAAAGGGGAGATCACCTCTCCCATTGATCCCGAGCCCGGCTGCCGCTTCGCGGCCCGGTGTCCCTACGCCAGGGAGCTGTGCTTCCGTGCCCAGCCGGAGCTGGTCCAGCTGCAGCCCGAGCATTTCGTCGCCTGCCATTTCGTGGAGGAGATCAACGGCCTGTCCGCAGGTTGAGCAAGAAATCATTGAATGTGTGGTGAGAAGGGATGAGACTGCGCCGTGCCTCCATGGGGCTGGCTGTGCTGTTTCTGCTGGCCTGGCTGGCGGCAGGGGCCGCAGCCGTAGAATATGCGGGGAATGACCGGGATACGGTGCTCGGCGTCAGCGAGGGGGCCATGTCCCCCAGGCGCACCTCCGTTTCCTATGGCTCCAGGGTGGAGGAGACCGCACTGGGCGATTTCGTGGCCGACGCCTTCCGCATCGAGACCGGGGCCGCCGTCGCCGTGGTATGTGGGGGACACCTGAAAGAGAGTCTCCCCGGCGGGGAGCTTACCAAGACCTCGGTCTACGCTGTCTTTGAGGAGGACCACACGGTGGGGGTGGCCGAGCTGCCTGTCAGCCTGTTTTTTGAGATCCTGGAGCACGCAGTGGGCCAAACGGCTATCGACGAGGCTGAGCGGATAGACCCAAACTCCGGTTTTGACGGCTTTCCCCAGGTATCCGGTTTCCGTTTCACCTATGACGTATCCCAGCCGACAGGGGAGCGCGTCCGAGAGGTGACTCTGGACGACGGGCGCTCCCTGAGTGCCACAGATCAGGGAACGGTCACGATGGCCGCGCCCGGGGACCTGCTGCGGGGAGAGTTGGGGTTTACGATGCTCCGGGGTACGGCCTATTCCGAAGTGGGCACGCAGGCCGAGCTTCTTGCCGCCTATATCGCCTCCCGGCCCGGGGAGATTTCCAGGCCGGACACCGGGCGGATACAGGCGGTGGGGACGGCGGACAACTCCATTTACCGCAGCCTGGGCATAGGGAAATTCCTGCCCTATATGATTTTGATTGCGCTTCTGGTCACACTGCCCCGGCAGAAAAACCGAGAGCGAAATATGGACGGCACGTTCACCAGACGCCCGGCCAAAGCTCCTTAAACAAATTACGCCAGTCTGCGTCAGAGACACTTCGGTTTATCCCCCCTTATGCCTTGCAGCGCAGCGGAAAGGTATGATAATCATTATGAAAGAAGTCTATATTGTCAGCTGCTGCCGTACCGCGATCGGCAGCTTTGGCGGCATGCTGAAGGACGTTCCCGCTGTCGAGCTGGGTGCCATTACCGTGAAAGAGGCGCTCAAGCGCGGCAATGTGAACCCGGAAAATGTGGACGAGGTCATGTATGGCGGCGTGCTCACCGCTGGCCTGGGCCAAAATATAGCCCGGCAAGTGGGCCTGAAGGCCGGAATCCCTATGGCAACTCCCGCCTACACGATCAATATGGTGTGCGGTTCCGGCATGAAAAGTGTCATTGAGGCCGCCCGCAGCATCGTGGCTGACGACGCCGACATCATAGTAGCCGGGGGCACCGAGAACATGTCAATGTCCCCCTACGTCCTTCCCGACGAGCGCTGGGGCGGACGCATGGGCGATAAAAAAGTTATAGACACCATGATTCGCGACGGCCTTTGGGACGCCTGCAATGACTACCATATGGGCACCACCGCCGAGAACATCTGCGATCTGTGGGGCATCACACGCCAGGAGATGGATGCGTTCTCCGTCCGCTCTCAGGAGCGCGCGGTAGCCGCCCGCGACTCTGGCCGGTTCGACGACGAGATCGTCCCTGTCCCCGTCAAGGTGAAGAAACAGGTGGTGGAGTTCGCCCGGGACGAGTATCCCAAGGACGGCACCACCCTGGAGAGCATCTCCAAGCTCCGCGGCGCTTTCCCTGTTGGTCCCGAGTCCCCCAACCCTCAGGTCGTCCAGACCTTTGACGTCACCTCCCCCAAGGTCGAAACCCCCGATATGGGGCAGCAGCGCGTGACCGCCGCCAGCGCCTCCGGCCTGAACGACGGCGCGGCCGCCATCATCGTCGCCTCCGGAGAAGCGGTGAAGAAATATGGTCTTAAGCCCATGGCAAAGCTCGTGTCCTGGGGCCAGGGCGGCGTTGACCCCAAGATCATGGGCATCGGCCCTGTGCCTGCCTCCCGCAGGGCGCTGGAGAAGGCCGGACTGACCGTCAACGACATGGACCTGGTTGAGGCGAACGAAGCCTTTGCCGCCCAGTCCATCGCTGTGGCCCGTGAGATGAACTTCGACATGGAGAAAGTCAACGTGAATGGCGGCGCCATCGCCCTGGGCCATCCCATCGGCTGCTCCGGCGCCCGTGTCATCGTCACTTTGCTCCACGAGCTGAAGAAGCATGACGACGCCAAGCGAGGCCTGGCGACCCTGTGCATCGGCGGCGGAATGGGTGTTGCCACCATCTTTGAAAAGTGCTAGCTGTTTTGTGACAGACAACCTTCAGGCGGGTCGGGCTGTCGCCTGGCCCGCCTGAAAATCAAGCTGTTTTGGAGGAATTCCCATTGGCTAAGTTGATCTCCCTAAAAGAGGCCGTAGACCTGATCCCCGATGGGGCCACGATCATGTGCGGCGGTTTCATGGGCTGCGGCACCGCCCACAAGGTGGTCGATGCCCTTTCTAAGTCCGGCAAAAGCAATTTTACTCTCATCTGCAACGACGGTTCTTTCCCCGGCGGTCCGCTGGGTGAGGACTATTATGGCGTCGCCAAGCTCATCCATAACGGTCAGGTGAATCATCTGATCGCCACCCACGTGGGCCTTAACCCGGAGGTCGCCGAGCGTATGAACGACGGCTCCATGAAAGTCGACCTCATCCCCCAGGGATCCCTGGCCGAGATGATACGGGCCGGCAGCGCGGGCCTGGGCGGCGTGCTGACGCCCACCGGCGTCGGCACCATCGTAGAGGACAACAAGGACTTTGTGCTGGGCAAGGTCGCCGTGGACGGCAAGGATTATCTGCACATGCGCCCTGTGAGAGCAGATATAGCCATCATCTCCGGCTACAGGGTAGATAAGAGCGGCAATGTCTGGTACAAGGGCACCACCCGCAACTTCAATCTGCTCATGGCCACCGCCGCCGATCTCGTGATCGTCGAGGCCGACCATGTGGTTGAGCTGGGCGAGATCGAGCCCGAGAACGTACATACCTACGGGATTCTCGTGGACTACATTGTGGATGGGGGGAACGCGTAATGGAGAACGTCAAAACCTTTATTGCCGCTCGTGTAGCCAAGGAGCTGAAGGACGGTGATGTCGTGAACCTGGGGATCGGGCTACCCACCTTGGTTCCCAACTATCTGCCCGAGGGCGTCCGTGTGACCCTTCAGTCTGAGAACGGCATCGTGGGTACGGGTGCGCTCACCGATGAGAACCGCGACCCCGTCTATGTCACCGATGCCGGCGGAAACCCTGCTGCCATCTCCCTGGGCGGGGCTTTTATCGACTCCTGCTCCTCCTTCGGCCTGATCCGCGGCGGACATGTGGACGCTACCATCCTGGGCGGCCTTGAGGTCGACGAGGAGGGCTCTCTTTCAAACTGGATCATCCCCGGCAAGAAGGTGCCCGGCATGGGCGGAGCCATGGACTTGCTGGTGGGCGCGAAGAACGTCATCGTGGCCATGGAGCACACTGCCAAGGGCGCGCCCAAAATCCTCAAGAAGTGCCGTCTGCCCTATACCGCGGTGAAGTGCGTCACCAAGATCATCACCGAGATGGGTGTGATTGAGGTCACCGATAAGGGCCTGCTGCTCACCGAGTACAACCCCGAGTTCACCGTGGAGCAAATCCAGGCCGCCACCGAGGCTCCCCTGATCATCAGCCCCGACCTGAAAGAGATGGCCTAAGCCTCTCTGCAGAAGGGAGACAAGGCCCCTGAGACGTTATTTCCAAACGTCTCAGGGGCCTTGGTTTATCGAGACACTGACTGTTCTTTTTCTGAAAAGGGGGTATTTTTTATTTGTTTTTTTCCATAATCTTTGTTATACTAATTACAAATACAAGGATTATACAAAGGATATACTTTTTACTAAATAACGAAGGAACTTGGTTGATCATGAAAAAGGACGCAGCATTGAGCAAGCAGAACCAGATCTACGAGCAATTGAAAGAGGACATTGTGACCGGCAAATACAGCGGAGGGTCCTTCCTGCAGGAAAACGACCTGTGCGCTGCCTTCGACGTGAGCCGCACCCCTGTGCGGGAGGCCCTGATTCGTCTCTCCCATGACCAGTACATTGAGCTCATCCCCAACCGGGGTGCCTTTATCCCCCAGATGACCATCAGCGACATTAAGGAGCTCTATGAGCTGCGGGTAGCCAACGACGGGATGGCCGCCTTTCTCTTCGCCAGGAGGGCGACGCCTGAGATCGTCGCGGATATGGAGCAATCGGTGGCTCGGGAGGCAGTCTTTCTTCAGGAGGGCAATTTTGTCAAGGTCCATGAGGAGGAGCTTTACTTCCACTCGCTGTATATCAACAACTGCGGAAACAAGCGCCTCATCAACATCATCAACATGGTTGGTAATCAGACGGTACGCGTCATGAGAATTTCTGCAGAGGCGCAATTCAGGGATACGCTGGAGGTGAGTCTGAAGCGCCACGGGGAGTTGACCGAGGCATTCAGAGCGCATGACCAGGAGAAAGCCAGGGCGCTGATGGAGTCCCACTGGGAGTACAGCAAAGAGGGCTATATCCGGCACTATATTGAGGGCACCCTCTCCAACAGGCTATGATTTAACTGCCGCTGTGGGGTTTCCTGCGCACCCGTTGACAAATAAAAGATTGACTACACCCGCAAGCTTGTGTATAATATGAACATAATTGAAAGTGCAGACTATGCCGGGTGTAGCAAGTTTGCCATATCTCTTTTCCCTTGAGGAAGAGGATTTGACTTCAGACGCGAAGGAAGCGTCTTGAAGCGCTGTATAGCGTTTCAAGACGCTTTTTTTGTTTGGAAAGAGGGTGGCGTCAGTAAAACTGCGTAAAATAGGAGCGGCCATAAGCAGGTAAAAGATATTTGAAACATGAAATTGGAGGTAAAAGGTATGGCGGCAACAGCACAGGCGCTCGGGATGATCGAAACGAAAGGTCTGGTGGGCGCCATTGAGGCGGCGGACGCGATGGTAAAGGCCGCGAATGTTACTCTGATGGGGAAAGAGCATGTGGGCGGCGGCCTCGTGACTGTCATGGTCCGGGGCGACGTGGGGGCCGTCAAGGCCGCTACCGACGCCGGGGCGGCGGCCGCCGAGCGCGTGGGTGAGCTCATCTCCGTCCACGTCATCCCCCGGCCCCACGACGAGGTGGAAGCTATCCTGCCCGGCAGGCAGTCTTAACAAAAAGGGGGCGGCGATATGGGACTCAGCGAGTCTTTGATTCGGGAAATCGTGGAGCGGACGCTGCGGGAGATGGGCACTGAAAAAATGGAGAAGCAGGTGGACCCCAGCGGCATTATGAGCATTAAGCTGAGCACAGTGAAGTGCGAGCCCTTTGCCGGGGCCAAGGGCGTCGGACTCAAGGACGCGACGACGCTGGAGGAGGCGCCGCGCATGGGCGCGGGCGTTATGGAGCTGGACCATGGGGTGCTGGAGTGGACGCTGACCTACGACGAGTATGACTACGTCATCGAGGGCACGCTGCAGATCGAGATAGACGGCCGCATGATTGAGGGAAGGGCCGGTGACATCATCTATATCCCCCGCAACAGCCATATTCTATTTAAGACGCCTGACTTCACCCGCTACGCATATTTTGTGTATCCTGCAAACTGGTCGGAGCTGATCTGACACAAGAGGGTATTTGGTTATCTCATTGCTTTTCCGTGCCGGTTTTGTTACACTTCTGGTGACGCCATGGCGCACGATTTGTTGAAAATGGAGGGGTACGGGTGAGCACAGGTGAACGGAGGGTGACAACACTCTTTCTCGCAGACGATGATGAGAATGTGCGCCGCACGCTGAGGGAGTTTTTCACGGGGTACCCAAGCTACAAAATCGTCGGAGAGGTGTATGACGGTGCCGCGGCGGTGGAGGCGTGCAGGAGGCTGAAGCCGGACGTGGCGCTTCTGGATATCCGGATGCCTGTGCTGGATGGGCTCGGCGCGGCTCGGCTCCTCCTTGGCGAGGACCTGGTCAGATGCGTGGTCATGCTCACCGCGTTCAGCGACCAGGTATATATTCAAAACGCACTGGACGCCGGAGCCTTCGGATACCTGACCAAGCCCTTTGATCCGGAAAAGATACTGCCCACCCTGGAGCTTTGCATCCATCAGAGCAGGGAATACCACCTTTTGAAAAAGGAGCACCAGAATCTCAGCCGCCGGCTGGGGGAGCGTGACGCCGTGGACCGGGCCAAGCTGGTTCTGATGGAGACGAAGGGAATGGGCGAGGACGAGGCATACCAGTACATAAGAGAGCTCAGTAAGCGTATGTGCATGTCTATGGCGACGGTCTCCAAATACTTGCTCGCTAAGGCGGAGGAAGTCCATGAATAGCGCCACGCGGCTGCTGTGCCAGAAGTATACCGAGCTTACTGACGAAGAGATTTCCCACATCGAGCAGTACAACGACGTCCTCCCGGCGCTGGCAAATGCAGAAAAGGCGGACGTATTCATAGACTGCCGGACCGCCACGGGGCGCTCGGCTATCGTAGTCTGTGAGGCTAAGCCCCAGACGGTCCCATCCAACTATTCCGGCACGATTTCAGGGATGCTGATCCAGTGGAAGGACGAGCCTGCGGTGGACCGCTCTTTCCGCCTGGGCGTGGCAACCGTGGGAGTTCGCGCGGTCTCCATGCCGGAGGATCGGCGCATCGTACAGACGGTGGAGCCCATTGTTTTTAACGAAAAGCTGATTGGCGTCCTCATCTATGAAAAACCCGCCATGGCCGTGGAGGATATCGTGCTCCCGCAGGAGGATGAGAACCACGGCGCGGAGGATCTGGACTGGGCGGGCGTATCGGAGCACCTGGGAGACGCGGTGGTATTTTTGGACGAGGCGGGTCTGGTGTGCGGCTATAACCGCGCGGCCAGGGAACTCTATCGGAGCATGGGCTATATCGGAGACATCATGGGTATGGCCGCGACCAATATTCAGCCTGCCGCGCTGGCGGAAAGTGACGACCAAGTCCATGAGGCCTTTATGGTCAACAGAGCGCTGCAGTATCGGAAAGTCCCTGTTGTCCATGGAAAGGCGCAGGTCGCGCTGATGATCCGGGATGTGACGGAGCGGCGCAGGGTAGAGCAGGAGATGTCCTTTCAAAAGATGGCGCTGCGGGAGCTGCGCCACAGGATCAGAAACAGTCTCCAGATGATTGCCGGCATAACACGCAGCAGGAGCTTTGAGGTCAGCGACCTCGGCGCGGCGCAGACGGCCCTCCTGGATATGGCGAACCGGGTCCTCTCCATTACCGCGACACTGGATGGAATCGTTCAGGTCTCCCCGGAGAAAGTATCACTCCTCCAGGTGCTGGAGCAGATACGCAGGTACACGCTGCAGACGCTTCTGACGCCGGCGAGGGGTATCGCCATCCAGATACAGGGCGAGGACGTGGAGGTCTCGGCGGACTGCGCCACCTCGGTGGCCCTGGTGGTCAACGAGCTGGTGCAAAACGCGCTGAAGTACGCCTTTCCGGCGGGAGAGGCGGGCGTCATCCGCATTGAGATGCAAAACAACCGACCATTCTGCAAGGTCACGATTTCGGACACCGGCGTGGGGTTCCTCCCGGACGCCATCCGGCCCGGGAGTATGGGGCTGGAGCTGGCTGCCTCTATTGTGCGGGAGAAGCTGACAGGTGAGTGGAATATTGAGACCGGTGTATCCGGCACAAAGATTTCCTTTGACTTTTTAGAAAAATAAAATGGCGACGACCTGTAGTAAGGCGTAGCCGAATAAAGCAGAGGCGACGCAGCCCAGGGACGGTGCTTATGGCACCTGTCCTTGGGCTGCTTTGCTTATATAGGGTGAAAATGTTCGAGCAAGCATGCTGAGAGGCGTGGGCACGCATGCCTCAATCCAAAAAGAGAGGTGCAGCAGAAAATGAAGCTAAAGACGACCCTGAATGGTAAGACCTTTAAATTCCGTGACATCAAGGATGTGCTTGCCAAAGCCAACGAGCCCAAATCCGGTGACCGTTACCAAGGCATTGCCGCCGAGACGGCGACCGAGCGGGTAGCCGCCAAGATCGTTCTGTCCGAGTTCACGGTGGGCGACCTGACGGAAAACCCCACAATTCCCTACGAAAAGGACGAGGTCACCCGGGTCAACATCGACGGCCTGAACCGCCCCATGTACGAGCGGTTTAAGAACAAGACCATCAGCGAGCTGCGGGAGTGGATCCTGGATCACCAGACCACCACCGAAGAGCTCTGCCGCTCCGGCCGGGCCTTTACAGGCGAGGTGGTGGCCGCCGTAGCCAAGCTCATGTCCACGATGGACCTGGTCTACGGCGCCAGCAAAATTGTCCGGCCCACGAAGTGCATCACTGAGATCGGGCTGCCCGGCACGCTCTCCTACCGCTGCCAGGCCAACAGTCCCACCGACGATGTGCTGGGCATCCTGATCGGCGTTATGGAGGGGCTGACCTATGGCTGCGGCGACGCCTGCCTGGGCATCAACCCCGTGACCGACGACGCCGAGACCACAAAGCGCATCGCGGACGGACTGTGGAATTTGGTGATAAAGAACGCCATCCCCACGCAGATCACCGTGCTGTCCCACATCACGACCCAGATGGAGGCCGCCCGCCGGGGCGCGCCGCTGTCCATGTTCTTCCAGTCCATCGCCGGCACGCAGGCCGCCAACGACAACTTCGGCGTCAACCGCGCGCTGCTGGAGGAGGCCTACGCCCTTGCCAGGGAGAAGTGCACCGGCTTGGGGCCCAATCTTCTCTATTTCGAGACCGGGCAGGGCTCCGAGGTCTCTATCGATGCCGACGAGGGCGTGGACGAGATGACCCTGGAGGCCAGGACCTATGGCTTTGGTCGGTTCTTCAACCCCTTTATGGTCAACAATGTCTCCGGCTTTATCGGCCCTGAGACACTCTACGACGGCAAAGAGATGATCCGCGCCAATTTGGAAGACCATTTTATGGGCAAGCTCATCGGCCTCCCCATGGGTATGGCCCCCTGCTACACCAACCATACCTCCATCACCCAGGACGACCAGGAGATGGCAACGGCCCTGCTGGCGATGGCGGGCGCCAACTACTACATGGGCGTTCCCGCGGGCGACGACGTGATGCTCTCTTATCAGGACACCAGCTTCCACGACGACGCCACACTCAGGGAACTCACACACCGCCTGCCCGCGCCCGAGTTCCATAAATGGATGATCAAGATGGGCCTGATGGATGAAAGGGGCATCTTGACCAGACGGGCCGGTGACGCGTCCATTTTTTTGAAATAAGAAGGAGGGAAAGGCCATGAACGAAACTCAACTGAAGGAACTCATCATGAAGACGATATCGGAGGTAGTATCCGAAAACGGCGGTCTCCCCGCCGAGGACGCGGTCTGCCCCAAACCATCCGCCGTGCCCGCCTCCCAAGTATCCGACGGCGAGGTCCCAGACCTCTCCGCCGTTGATTTCAGCCAGATCATCGATGTGCCGGAGCCCGCCAATCTGGAGGAATTCCGGCGCATGCGCGCAAGGACCGTCGCCCGGATCGGGGTCGGGCGCGCCGGTCCCCGGTACCGCACCAACACCTTCCTCCGTTTCCGGGCCGACCATGCGGCGGCCATGGACGCGGTGTTCACCGATGTGCCCGAGTCCCTGCTGGAAGAGGTGGGGGTGTTCTCGGTGGAGACCCTATGCGATTCCAAGGATATGTACCTGACCCGCCCCGACCTTGGGAGACGATTTTCCAAGGAGACCGTCGCTGAGATCAAAAAGCGCTGCAAGCTGGGCCCCGACGTGCAGATCGTGGTGTCCGACGGCCTCTCCAGCTCCTCCGTAACAGCCAACATCCGGGACATCTTGCCTGCTATTATGCAGGGCCTCAAGGCGGCGGGCGTTGAAGCGGGAACCCCCTTCTTCATCAAGCACGGGCGGGTGGGCGCCATGGACGCGGTCACCGAGGCTGTGGGCTCCAAGGTCACTGTTATCCTGCTGGGAGAGCGGCCGGGGCTTGTCTCCAGCGAATCTATGAGCGCCTACATGACGTATGGCGGCTATGTGGGAATTCCCGAAGCCAGCAGGACGGTGGTATCCAACATCCACCGGGGCGGCACCAACGCCGCGGAGGCCGGCGCCTTTATCGCTGAGCTGTGCGTTCGTATGCTGAAAGAAAAAGCGTCCGGCCTGGGCCTGAAGGTCTGAGAACCCGCCGCCTTGGCGGAAAAAAGGAGGAAGTGTTATGAAGGTTTTAAGCGAAGCAGTGGTAGGCGGCGTGATTGCCGGGAAATACGGGATGCGGGGCCCTGTCAACGCCTATGGCGTTCCGAGCCTCTCCTTTCCCCTCACCATTGAGGATACCCCCGAGGGCACGGCCTCTTTCGCGCTGGTGCTGGAGGACAAGGATGACTTCCCCTCCAACGGCGGTTTCTCCTGGATCCATTGGACGGCGGCCAACCTACGGCGGCCCTGCCTGGAGGAGGGGGAGAGCGAGGCGGCGGCCGACTTTGTGCAGGGGGTGAACAGCTGGATCAGTCCCCAGGGCGGGAACCTTCCAAGAGAAGTCTGCAGCTTCTACGGCGGCCCTGCCCCGTCGGACGGGGATCATCTCTACGAGCTGCATGTCTACGCGCTGGACACCCTGCTGGATCTGGAAAATGGCTTTAATTACAACGTGCTCTATCGGAAAATGGACGGGCATATTCTGGACGAGTTCACGCTGAGAGCACTCTACTTATTTAAGGAGGACTGAGCATGTTTACTGTTGACAGCTATATCCCCACCCGCGTCGTATTTGGCGCCGGGAGGCTGGATGAGCTGGCCACCCTGCCGCTGCCCGGCAAAAAGGCGCTCATATGCACCACGCCCGCTCGGCGCCCCGCCGCCGCTGCCCTGGTGGAACGGGTGCGCGCCCTGGTGGAGCGAAACGGCGCCTCCTCCGTCATATTCGACCACATCGCTCCCAACCCGACCAAGCGGTCTGTGGAGGAGGGTACCGCGCTGGCGCTCCGGGAGGGCTGCGATTTTCTCCTGGGTCTGGGCGGAGGAAGCAGCATCGACTGCGCCAAGGCCATTGCCGTCATGCTGCGCAGTCCGGGGAGCCTGTGGGACTACGCCTATACCGGGACCGGCGGCAAAAAAACGCCGGAGGCCGCCGCGCCGCTGGTGACGGTCACCACCACCTGCGGGACCGGCACCGAGTGCGACCCCTACTGCGTCATTACCAACGAGGAAACGGGGGAGAAGCTGGACTTTGCCTCAGACGCGCTCTTCCCGGTATTCTCCATCATCGACCCCGAGCTGCTGCTCTCCCTGCCCCGGGACCTGAGTATCTACCAGGGCTTTGACGGCCTGTTCCACGCGGCGGAGTGTTATGTCTGCAACGGACACGCGAACCGGATGGTGGATCTATATGCGCTGGAATCGGTACGAATCATCGCCCGCAGCCTGCCCGCCGTGCTCCGCAGCCCAGACGACCTGGAGGAGCGCGCCGAGCTCGCCTTTGCCTGCGATATCCTCAGCGGCTACACACAGGCGCTGACCAGCGTGACCTCCCACCACATACTGGGGCAGACACTGGGCGGTCTCTTCCCGGAGATGCCCCACGGGGCCACCCTCATCACGGTGGCGGAGGCCTATTACAGCAAGGTCTGCGCGCTCCTGCCCGGCGTATTCGACGAGCTGGGTGAGGCCATGGGCGTGCCGCGGGAAAGCGGCCGGCCGGGGTTTGCCTTTGTGGCGGCGCTGCAAAAGCTAATGGATGACTCGGGCTGCCGGACGCTCTGCCTGAAGAACTTTGGCATTTCCCGCGGGGATTTTCGCCGCATCGTGGACATGACGGTGGACCAGGTGGGGATTTCCCTGGACCGGTATACCCTGACGAAGGAGGATATGACCTCCATCCTGGCCGACTCCCTGTCCAAGTGACAGGACAGTATCGAGTATTACTATAGGGAGGAAACGCTACCATGAAAAAAGATCCTGTGAGAGCCAGTGTCCTGGCAGCCAGGCTCATTCCCAACGTGGCCGCCGATATGGCGCGGGAGCTGGGTCTGCTGCCCGGCGAGAAATCGCTGGCCCTCATCACCTCCGACTGCGACGACGTGACCTACACCGCTCTGGACGAGGCCACCAAAAAGGCCGACTGCCGCGTGGCCTACGCCAAGAGTTTCTACGCGGGCGCGGCCAACGCCAACACCAAGCTGGCCGGCGAGATCATCGGCATTTTGGCGGCCCCTAACCCCGCCGAGGCGAAGGCAGGTCTGGCCGCCTGTATGGATATGATCGAAAACGTGTGCCACTTTGTCTCCGCCAACGAGGACGACACCATCGTCTACTATGCCCAATGCATCTCCCGCACCGGCTCCTACCTGTCTGCCGGCGCGGGCATCGAGGAGGGCGAGGCCCTGGCCTACCTCATCGCTCCCCCTCTGGAGGCCATGTACGGCGTCGATGCCGCTCTGAAGGCCGCCGACGTGCGCCTGTGCGTGCTGTACGCCCCTCCCTCCGAGACCAACTTCGGCGGTGCGCTGCTCACCGGCAGCCAGTCCGCCTGCCAGTCCGCCTGCGACGCCTTTGCCGCCGCCGTTGAGTCGGTCGCCGACCAGCCGAAAACCTGACGGTCCGGGAAAACGGCTGACCGACACAGGAAAACTGCGGGAGCTGATGCGCCGCTTAGACCACAAAAACCCCACAGGATAACATCCTGTGGGGTTTTTAATTCGCTCAGCCTATTTACAAATTATCTCTACGTCATCGAGATAGTATTCGGTAAAACCTTCAAACCCGGAGTCCGTACCGATCAACAGATAGACGCATCCATTTGCATCGGATACGGCATTTATCTTTGCGCTGAAACTTTTCCATACGAAGCTGCTGTCGGATGCCCCATCCTGTCTGGCCATATTTCCCACGGCGATCGCATCTTTTCCGTCCTGACTCTGGCGGCCGATATCGACATTGCTGAAGCGGAACACGTCCGTTGAATCTTTCTCAAGCCTTGGCTCCACCGCAAGAATCCCGGTTTTTACAAAGACGCTGTCGGAGGGGCTGCCGCCAATCCCAAAGCCGTCTGCGGCGACATTGGTAGCCAGTTTGAAAGTGATGCTGAACTGATACCCGGTATTCGGTTTTAGACCATCGAGCTTTTTTACATAGCCCATAAACAGGTCGTCGCTGCGGTTGATTGAAGAAAGATACAGGCTCTTGCTTTCCGCCTCCGGCACGGGGGCTGTTGCGTATCCCGATTTCATTTGATAGCTTTCATAGTTGTTGCCATCATCATGATAGTCGGCAAAAGCTGCCTGAAAGCCATTGTCGCTTAGATCAAAATGAAAGGAAAGCTTCATCTGGCTGAAGGCCTGACCGAATTTCATGAGGATGGTGGCAAGCTGGCTGCGCGTTACAATTCCCGTGGGATCAAAGCTCCCGTCATCCTTCCCTGAGAGGATTCTGTTCATGGTGAGCCATGCCACACTCTCGTAGGCGCTGCCCGAAAGTTTATCGCGATCGGAATAGTTAAGCGGGAACGCCCAGCTTCCGGTGAAACCTTTGCCAAGACACTGCGCGTATCGATACAGAATCACGGATATTTGCTGTCTGGTTATGGGTTCCTCTGGGCCGAACAGGCTGCTGCCGTAGCCTTTGATCAAACCGTTTTCCGCGGCCCAGCCGACAGCGTTTTCATAATAAGCATCCTTTTGCACATCACTGAACGGGCTGCCTCCCGAAGAATCCGAGCCGTCCAGCCGAAAAATGACTTCAGCTGCCATGCCGCGGCTGACTGGTTCATTCGGACGGAAGGTGCCGTCTGATGAGCCGGTCATCAGGGAATGGCTATCTGCATACTGAACAGCGTCAAAATACCAATCGCTTTTCTTCACATCTGAAAATTTTGAATTGGAGAGATCTCCGCTTGTTGCAGGTGCCGCATAGGCCGCCTTCGGCAGGATAGCCGCTAAGAGGCATAAGCAAAGCAGCCATGGTATTATCCTTTTTTTCATAATAAATCTCCTTCCCAGTTCCGCATCTGCGGGCTTCTTATATTTAGATGCAATGGGAAGCTGATTTTGTTGGCCTTTTTTCTGCCATTTTCATAGTCGGGTCGGCTTCTCAGACATTCAACCGTTTTTGTTGGCCGCTCTGGTTTTAAAAGCTTTTAAGCTATAATGGCAGAGGGGAACAAGAGAGAGCAGAAATGCGATTGCTAACATTATTGCGGCAGCACTTGCGGTTGGGACGCTTGAGATTCCGACCATACCGTCGGGATGCAGATCTCCATAGAGCTTTCCAGCGAAACATAAGCCGAGGATCACGCTGAGTGCCATCGAGATTCCCATCTTGGTGCGCAGTTTCATGATCGCCGTACTGTAGCTCCACCGGACGGTTCCGGCCTTCATATGAAGCTGCTGCGCAATCTCCCTGAAGGTCATATCGCCTACCAGCTTTAAGGTAATGATTTCCTTCTGCCTTTCGTTGAGATCTGAAATGATTGCGAAGAAGTGATCCATATCCACAAATTCATCGATCTCCGTATAAGCCGATGGAGTGTCAAATGATTCATCCAGTGGCAGCTCGCCTTTGTGTCTGCGCATTTCCTGCAGCGCCTCGTTTTTGGTGACGGTATACAGCCATGTCAGTTCGCCGGATACGGGAAGCTTTTCGTTGGGGAGCGTCTGCAGCCTGAGCATGACATTCTGGACAATGTCATAGCTTTGATCCTGATCTTTACAAACCGACAGAGCCACCCCGTAAATCGTCCTGAAATAAGAATTGTGCAACTCAGTCAGAGCCTCACTCCGGGAAATCCGCATTTTTGAAAAAATAGTGTTAATCACTTTGGCCTGCTGCATCATCATAAATCCTCCGACATTCCTGATTGTTGCCGGATCATTATATCATTCATAATCGTTTTTGCCTATCGTACTGGTCTCATTCCGCTAAGCCTGTGCGTTTCATTTTGCAGGATTTGTAAGCCACTCCTCTTTAGTGACAATCAGTTTGCATCCTTCAAACTGTGAGATTTTTCCGTCCGGGTCGGGCCTGAACTTATCAGCCGGCCCTATTTCAGTAATTTTCATGCCCAGCTTTAAAAGCGGCGTAAGTTTATCCTTATCTTGCAGCGCCCATCCCGCCTGAATTTTTTCGGCACCAAGTTGGAGAAACCCGTAATTATAGAGTGCTTTCAATGCTTCATAGTCGTAATCATGGCCAAAGTAATCGGTATGAATGATATGGCCGATATCCAAGGTCTGCTCATCGTCCATGAAGTTGAAGTTGATAAAGCAAACTACTTTATGCAGATCCTTCACTTCCACCGCCCAAAACTGGTGCTCTTTTGAAAAATATTCGACAGCACCTTTAATCCCTGCTTCATCGATCGGCCATGCATGGTCACAGTCGGCAAACGGAGATTTTTCGTTGGATATCGCAATTTCCAATAAGTCTTTCCAATCATCAGAGGTAAACTTTCTGATAATCAGTCGTTCGGTTTCGATGCGCATTATTTTGTTTGCCCCTATTTTTGCGCTGCCTCCATATATTTGTATTAAGAAAACAATCCGGTCAAATTCATCGAAAACTCCGGTTTTTCGTGTAACTGACGGTGGAACACCATGAAAGGATTGATATGCCCTTGTAAAAGCTTCCGGCGAATCATAATCCAGCATCAAAGCCAGATCGAGCACCTTAATGTCTGTGTTGATGAGCTCATGTGCAGCGATTGTCATACGCCTGTATCGCACATATTCAGAAAGCGTTACACCTGTTGACAGTAAAAATATTTGCTGAAATTTGGATAAAGAGCAACAGCAAATTTTCGCCGCCTCCTCGTAATCCTGTTTTTCTTTTAAATGTAATTCTATATATCCAATTGCCTTATTTAACTGGTCAATCCATTCCAAGGCCATCACCTCAATGCTATTTTATCATAAGCTGAATAAAAATACCTTGCATATTACCGAAAGTTCTGCCAGGTGTCCAAATTCTTGCGCTCGACTCTTTAGCTGAAAACAAAAGAACTCAAACCACGGGGGCTCAAGTCCTTTCGTCTCTTTTTTATGGCGGCCAGGCCCGCCCCTAGCCCTCGTCCTGCTCCAGCGCGGCATTGAGCCACAGCCCGGCCAGATGGATGGCCCCGCGGAACCCGACGAAGGGCGCTTCATATGGGCTGAGCCGCCACCGGTGATCGGGGTTGGAAATCTGAAGGTCTCTGTCTCGTCCGGCCCAGGCGATGGCCTCGCCGCTGGCCATCAAAAAGCCTTTTGGCCGGGCAGAAATGGCGGAGGACCACTGCGCCTCCGTTAGGTACGGGATGTCCTCGCTGCCCATGGCGGGGCAGTCGCACCACAGGTCTCCTTTGGGCAGGGAGAGCTCGCCGCAGCCGAAGGAAGCGATCCCTTTGACCACATCGGCATGGCCGCCCGCCGAAAGTACCGCCTCGTCCGGATGAGAGCGCAGCAGGTGCTGAAACATCAACGTGGAGGGGAGGAGCTGCGCGTTTACCCTTTGGACCTCCGCCTGAAGAAACGCCGCGTCGGGCGCGCGCCCCAGTGCCTCGCCAATCCGCTCCAGCCAGCGCTGTGTGCCCGAAATTCCATAGGGCCGCCCGGAGAAATAGGGGGTATCAAACCGGCCTTGCAGATGCCGCGCGGCCCGTTCACCCTCTCTGCGGATGACCAGATTGACATGCGCGCCGCCCATCTGTTCAAGCTCTTCCACGCAGGTGTCCGACGTCATGACGCACAGGGGCTTCATGCCGAAAGCACCCTCCATCAGGCGGATCATCTCCTGCGCGTCGGCATGGAAACGGAATAAATCGGCGCATGAGCCGATCAGGTTAAAGGTCGGCAGCGGCGTTTTCTCCCGCCCTAGAGGAAATGTTTCTGCCAGGAGCAGAAGCGTTTCCTCCACGCCGCGGGGACCGTCCACATCAAAGCCGCCGCTGCCAAAGGGCAGCAGGCGTACATCCGGGTACCGGGGCTGCAGCTCCCGGCAGAGGGCGGGCAGATCGGTTCCGATCACGGCGGGCACAGAGGACGGCAATAAAAAAACCACCTTTGGCCGGTCCTGGCGGACGATTTCTTCAAGGGCCCGTTCGAGCCGCCGGGTGTCGCCCAGCGAGATATCCGCCTCGTCGATATGTGTGGAGTAGAGCTTGCATCCCTCCACAACTCCGGCCCTGTGCAAAAACACGCGCCCGTAGAGCATATGCCCCATGCAGCCGTATTCGATCAGCGCCGCGCCCCGGATCGGGGCCAGCGTCCAGAGCGTACCCATGCGGCCCGACATGGGCGGCTTGAATTTATGGATTCCCATGGCGCTCTCTCCTTTCCCTGCGCGGTGACGCGCCTTCTATCGCTTTCAGCATCCGGCTTAAAAGCAGCGCGGTGCGCTCATACCCGGCCTGACCGTACATCTCGTAGAGATAGGAGACGGCTGGCACCGCCCCCGATCCCTCCGGAATCTCGCCAAAGGAAAGCGATGGCTCAAGCTGCTCCAGCACGGCGGCGTCTGCCTTGTTGTTGACCATATGGCACAGCAGCGGGTTGATCTCTTTTTCAAGCAGCGCCTTGGCCCAGCGCCGGTCATCCGGGTAAAATTCCTCCATGTGCAGGAGAAGGGGCGACATCTGAAAGGTACCCAGATAAAGGGCAAGGGGCAGGGGGGAGAGGGTGCAGTTGGGGGTTACCACATAAGAAACGCCGGGGAAGGCGGCCTCGGCCTCCTCCTCAAGGAGCCGGGCCTCTTCTCTTTTTGCGGCAAACGCATTGCCCCAGTCGATGCCCAGGCGTTCGGCCAGTTCGTCAAGCAGCGCATCGATCTCGGAGACGGAATACACGTCATGCAGGCTCAGATATGGTATCCCGAACGCGCGCTGCATCTGCTCGGCCAGCGGGTTCATGTAAGGGGAGAGCACCAGATTCAGCGCTGCGTCGGGCGCGGCAAGGAAATCGTCCATATCTGACTTGGGCGCCAGCATGCGCAGGGTAAATCCCGGCTTTGAAAGCGCGTCTAAAACCGCGGGCAGGGGGATATGATCCTCCTCGGGACTTCTGCCCAGAACATTGATGACCTTCGCGCAGGTTTCGGCCGGTTCCATCATCGCGCCGAAGGCCGTAAGTGTTTTCCAGAAGCCGGAGGGATAGCTGTTGCACTTGAAATGCCCCAGCTGCACAAAGCTCAGGCGTGCGGCGACCTCCGGCTGAATTTCGTGGACGATGCCCTCCACATCCTCTCCGATGACCTCGGGTACGCAGGTTAAGATGAGCATGATGGCTTTTGCGCCGGCGGAGTCCATTGCCCGGACGGCTTCGACCAGCCCCCGGCGGCAGCCGAAAACGACCTCGTTTGCATCCAGCACGTACGTCCAGTGCAGGCTGCTGTCCTTGTACTTGGATTTATACACCACAGTGCGGCTGTAGGTGCCGCATTCGGCGGTACCCACAACAAGCGTTGACATCCCTTTAATGTTTGAGCTCAGCGCGAGGGCGGTGTGCAGCGGGCAGTGGTTGCCGGGAAAAGCCGCGGGGGTCAGGAACTTGACCCCCGCGTTTGTTTTTACCGCCGAAAGGCGCTTGAGGTGCGAAAGCTCGTCCATTAACCGCCCCCTCCTTCCAGCAAAATTGCGGCAACGCTTTTGTAATGTGCCGCCATAGCGCAGTCGGGGAAGGCCTCCACCACCGTCTTGCCCCTGCCCTCCGCCTGCTGCACCGCCGGGTCGCGGGGCAGGCGGTAGAGCACGCTCGCGCCGATCTCGGCGGCGGCCCTGTCCACCAGGGCCTGCTCCCCCTCGATATTCTTGCTGTTTTGAATCAGCCCGCGCAGGGAGGCGTAGCCCCGCTTTCCAAAGCTTTTGACGGCGTGTGCGATGTTAGCGGCGGCGTAGAGCGACATCATCTCGCCCGAAGTGACGATGCAGACCTCATCGGCGTAGCCGCCGCGTATCGGCATGGCAAATCCGCCGCATACCACGTCGCCCAGCACGTCGTAAAGCACTACGTCGGGCTTATATACTTCATAGGCGTCCAGCTCTTCCAGCTTTTCAAAGGCCGTGATGATACCCCGGCCCGCACAGCCCACGCCGGGCACAGGGCCGCCCGATTCCACGCACAAAACGCCCGAGGTGCTTTTCACCACCAGGTCGGAAAGGGCTGCGTCGCCGTTCTCACGCAGGGTATCGAGCACGGTTTTAATGTTTTTGCCCTCAGTCAGGTTGCGGGTGGAGTCGGCCTTGGGATCGCAGCCGATCTGCAGGACGGTAAGCCCCATAGCCGCCATTGCGGCCGCCACATTGGAAACGGTGGTCGATTTTCCGATTCCGCCCTTTCCGTAAATAGCGATCTTTTTCATCAGCTTGCCTCCCTTTTGCAGGTGCGGCAGTCGTCAAGGGGCAGGCGGATGAGGTCGTAAGACGTGCAGGTGGGGCGGCCGGTGCGCGCCTCGGTCACGATAACCGCGTCAATCTGGAAGGTATCGCGCAGCACGCGCGCCGTCATGACCTCCTCCGGCGTCCCGTGGCGGATAATATCGCCGTCCCGGATGGCGATCATATAGTCGGCAAAACGCGCGGCGAGATTCAGGTCATGCAGCACCATAACGATGGTGCGGCCCTGCTCGCGGTTTAAGCGGTAAAGGAGCTCCAGCACCTCGAGCTGATAGGAGAGGTCGAGGTATGTGGTCGGTTCGTCCAGCAAAATGAGGTCGGTCTGCTGAGCCAGCGCCATGGCGATCCACACCCGCTGCCGCTGGCCGCCGGACAGGCAGTCCACCGCTGTGGTTTCGTATTCGGAAAGGCGCGTAACCTCCAGCGCCCACCGGATAATGTCTTTGTCCTCCGGTGTGAGCTTGCCGAAGCCCCGCTGATGGGGATAGCGCCCGTACGCCACCAGTTCGCCGACCGTCAGTCCGGCGGGAGCCTGGGGCGACTGGGGGAGAACGGCCATCTTCTGCGCGACCTCCTTTGTGGAAAGGCGGCAGATGTCCTCGCCGTTGAGATAAACCGCGCCGCCCCTGGGCTTGAGGAGACGGCCCACGGCTTTTAGCACCGTGGATTTCCCGCAGCCGTTCGGTCCGATGATCGTCGTAATTTTTCCCTTGGGTATCTGCATATCCAGTCCGCTCACCACCAGGTGGTCATCATAGGAAACGGCCAGATGCTGTGTTGAAATGCTGTTCACCTTGCATGCTCCTTTCGTTACTGCCTGCTCTTGGCCAGCAGGTAGAGGAAGTACGGCGCGCCGATGACCGCGACCATAATGCCCGTCGGCAGCTCGGCCGGCTGCAAAATGACCCGGGCCAGCGTGTCCGCCGCCGAAACGAGCACTGCGCCCGTCAGCGCGCATGTCGGCAGCAGAATTGCATGCCGCGGGCCCACCAGCCGCCGGGAAAGATGGGGCGCGACCAGCCCCACAAAGCCGATTCCGCCGCTGACCGAGACGCAGGAGGCGGCCAGCGCGACCGATGCCGCCAGCAGCCCCCGCCGCTCCCGCTCGACTGACGCGCCCAGGCTTTTCGCCACATCGTCGCCCAGACTGAGAACATCCAGCGCCCGCGCCTTGTACATCACATAGGGGAATAAGACCAAAAGCCAGGGTAAAAGCGACAGGACGAACCGCCAGTTGCCGCCCCAGATGCTGCCCGCCTGCCAGCTTGCGACAAAATCAAACTGCGTCTCATCCAGCCGGATGGTCATGACCGTGGTCAGAGCCGAGATACCTGCCTGTACGGCGATACCCGTCAAAATCAGGCGCAGGGGGGCAATGCCTTCCCCTCTTTTATAGGAGAGCGCATAGATGAGAATAGCCGCGCCGCCCGCACCTGTCAGGGCCAGAAAGGGCAGCGTAAAGACCGACAGCATGGTTTTCGCGCCGAAGAACAGGACGTACAAAATGACCATCATCCCCGCGCCGGCGTTGATGCCCAGAAGGCCGGGGTCGGCCAGCGGGTTTTTTGAAACGCCCTGAATGATGCAGCCGGAGAGCGCCAGCCCCGCGCCTACCAGCAGGGAGACCACAATACGTGGTAGGCGGAATTGAAATAAAATCAGGTTTTCCTTCTCTGTTCCGCCCCCGAAAAATGTGCGCAGCGTATCCGAAGGCGCCAGCTTTGTATATCCGGTATTCATGCTGATGACAAATGCCGCGATCAAAAGCGCGGTTAGGAGGCCGAGAACCAACAAATTGCGCAGCGCGGTTTTGCGTTTGCGCGCTTCTACCTTTTCAATCACTGCCATTATAATGCTCTCCTTTGTCTGCGCGCCAGGAAGAGGAAAAACGGTACGCCCACAAGGGCGATCAGTGCGCCGATGGGCGTCTCAAAGGGCGGATTCAGTGTCCGCGTACCCAGATCGGCCAGAACGACGAGGATGGCACCCAGCACAGCGGAGGAGGGAATGATCCACCGGTAATCGACCCCTACCAGGAACCGGGCCAGATGGGGCACCATCAGCCCTACAAAGCCCACCGCGCCTACCACGGATACCGCAGACCCCGCCAAAACCAGCACGACAAGAGAGCAGAGCACGTTTATCACCGCGGTGTTCATGCCAAGGCCCTTGGCAACGTCCTCTCCCAGGCTCAACAGAGATACTGAGCGGGAGAGCGCAACCGCGCCAAGCAATGCCCCCCCGACCCAGGGCGCGAGAATGCGGATCTGCGTCCAGTCAGAACCGGCGACGCCGCCCACGGTCCAGAACATGATGTTCTGCGCTACGCCGAAATACAGGGCGACCCCCTGGCTGAGCGCCGCGAGAAGAGAGCTGACGGCCGCCCCTGCCAGCACCAGGCGTATGGGGGAAGCGCCGCCCCGGCGCAGGGACGCCACGCCGCTGACCATCCCCGTGCCCAACGCCGCCCCCAGGAAGGAAAACAGAATGACCTTGTGGTACTCCATCGATGGGAAAAACGCAAAGCAGACCGAGAGGGCAAAGCCCGCTCCCGCATTAAGGCCCAGCAGCCCGGAGTCCGCCATGGGATTTCTGGTCGTGCCCTGCATGATAGCGCCCGCCACGGCAAAGGCCGCGCCAACCAAAGCGCTTGCCGCCACCCGGGGCAGGCGGGCGTCGCGTATAATCAGGTGGCGCGTATTTTCCGGGTCAAAGTTTGAAAACGCCTCCCATACGGTTTCCAGGGGAATCGGCGCGGCGCCTTTCGTAATGGAAAAGGCCATGAGCAGAAAAAGCAGCCCGGTCCCGCCTATAATAATAAGCCATGCGACCCACGCACGGCCCTTTTTTATCGTGTATTCTTTTTGCTTCATACGAAAGGCAAACCTCCTGCGGTTTTAAGCAGACTATATGGGAAGAGGTGGACGCAGGCTTTTTCAGCACGCTGCGCCCACCCGTTATAAAATCCCATCTGGCTTTTACTCTGTGTAAAGTGCAGTAATCTTTTCAGCGCCAAGCTTGAAGGAGAGAGGGCCAAAGCTGTTCATGTTTTCATCGTAGATGTAAACTCTCCCGTTTTTCACCGCGTCCAGAGACTGCCACACGGTATTGTCTTCCATGCTCTTGATAAAGGCCTCTGTGACCTCCACGTTATGCTGGAAGACGATATAATAGGGGTTCATCTCGGCCACGGCCTCGAGCGAAAGGGTATCGGCCTTGTCGGTAAAGCCTGAGGGCTTTGTGAGGCCGAATTCCTTATAAAACTGAGCGGTGCCCTGGGCGATAAAGCTCTTGCCGTCGGTGCGGAACAGGCCAAAGGTCCGGTCGGCATAGGGGGCAAGCACCTCTTTCGTGTCGGCAATGATCTTCTCAACGTCATTGGTAACGGTCTCGGCCTCAGTTTCCTTGCCCAGGACCTGGGCGCAGAGCATCAGCTGATTCTGCCAGGTGTCGGCATAGCTGATTTGAACCACCGGGGCGATTTCTGCAAGCTGCTCGACCAACTCGGCGCTGGCCGGATTATAAAAGGTGATGATCACATCCGGCTCGGAGGCAAGCACCGCCTCCACGCTGAGATCCTTGGAGTTGCCCAGCATGGTAATGTCCTTGCCCGCCAGATAAGGGGCGTAGAGCTCGGACACCTCCAGCGACTCCATGGCGCCTTGGGCGTTTCCGAGCGCCGCGGCCGTGGGCGGCGTACCCAGCGCGAGAAGATGCTCAAGATATACCACGTGCAGAAGGGTAACGCGTTCAGGCTCCTTCTCCAATACGATCTCCGCGCCGGTGGCGTCCACAATGGTTCTCGGCCAGGCGGCTTCCGGTGTGGCGGCCGGTGTGGGTGTGGGTTCGCTCGGCGCTGCCGCACTGGGGGAGCTTTCGGGCGCGGGTGACTGTGTGTTGTTCGCGGGCGTGCCGGCGCATCCGGCCAGAACGCTTGTCGCGAGTACCAGCGACAAGAGAAGCTGCATCCATCGTTTCATAATCTATTCCTCCTATAGGCGTTGGTTAGCGAAAGCTAATTTTGATGTCGAAAGCCAGTATAGCAAAACCAGCCGCCTTAAGGAATGGGCAAAACCGGAATCCCGCATGGATTATTCCTGAATTTTTCTTGCGCTGCTCGGCGAAAGGCCAAAGCGCTTGCGGAAGGTACGGCTGAAGTAGAGCGGGTCGGAATAGCCGACGCTTTTGGCGATCTCACCGATGGATGCCTTGCCATTTTCCAGCATTTCTCTGGAGCGGTTCAGGCGATAGGTCGTCAGATATTGTCCGGCCCCCGTTCCCGCGTATTTCTGGAACACATAATAGAGGCGGTTTTCATCCACTTCGTTTTGCTGCGCCAGCTCATGGATGGAGAGGGGCTCCATGTAATGTTCGTGGATATAGGCCGATACGCGATCAAACAGCGCCTTCGCCCCATGGTCGAACCGATTGTGCGCGCAGATGAAAATATCATCCAGGACACAGCGAAACAGCCGCTCGCGCTGAAAGGACTGCAATGCGTCCGGCTGTTTGCAGGTCTCACAGAGGCGGTATAAGAGCTCCGTCAGGCGCGGGCTGTGCCCGACCGTCAATTCGGTGTGCAGTCTGGGCAGGAGACTCTCCAATTTTTCAGGGCCGTAAAGCTCATACAGGACGCAGATAAACTCCCACTTGCTGTCTCCGAGAACCTTCTTGTCAAGACGCATGCCCGCACCGCCCAGAATGACGGTTCCGGCCTTTGCGAGATAAGGTGTTCCATCAAAATGGTACTGGGCCTGACCGCTCAGCGGGAATATCATCCCGGGATAGGGAGCCGTTCTCTCCCATCCGGCGGTACCCGGTTCAATGGATAAGCGGTAAACTCCCTGGACTTTAAAGGGCACTTGTGCAAATTGCGCAATTAAATGGTTTAGCTCGATTTCCATGATAAATCCCTCCTGTACCAGCATCTTCCCAGGGTGGCTGACGCGCGGGCAGGCGCTGGTTAGATACGGCTAACCCAGTTTATCACAGTCTATTCTGCACTTCAAGCGGCATGAAAGGTTTGTATGTCGATCATTTAAGTAATTGACGACAAACTAGAAAAGCCGCTGAATCATAAGATTCAGCGGCTTTTCTGTCTTTATAGACTTGAGCGTTTTCACGTACGACACATTGTGCTCATAGTTTTATTTAAGGCTATCCTTGACAAATTCATCAATATAGTTTTCTACCTCATCATAGTTAGACCAATATAGGTAATGTTCTGAATCATTTACGGTAATTTGCCTGCTGCTTTCAGACCATGAAGCAAGCTGCAATTGAACATCGTTCCATTCGTTTCCACTGTCAGAGGAAAGAACAAGTGTCGGTATCTGCCCTAATGACGGTCCGGCAAGAACTTTCGCAGCACTTTCATTGATAAGCTTAATGGTATTGAGTGAGGAGGAATTTCCTGTAAACCGATAGTACATTGCTTTGTCTAAGCTTTTTAAATTATCCGGCAGTTGCTGATTTCTAATATTCTCGCCATATATCGGCAAAAGAAGCCCCAGCTCTCCAAACAGACGATTAATGCCGGCTGTTCTGATAATGGCTGATCCACGGTTCATTGTTTGGGCAAGAAGCTCTGAATCTGTACTATAAAACTCTGGGCATCCCGAATCCAAAAAGATGATTCCGGCTACTCTTTCAGGGTGTGCCTGTGCATAACCAATAGCTTCTAAAGAGCCTAGGGAATGACAAAGCAAATATATTGGTTTATTGGGAGCAACAGTATCTATTAAAATGGAAAGCTCATTAACAAGATTTTCAATTGTGCGAGCAGTTTCTGTACCCGTGCTCCAACCGCTTCCTGCATGATCAAATGTAATAGTCCGTCCTATGGTCGACAACTTGTTTTGAAGCGCATAAAAATCCGTATAGGCACAAGGAGTCCCTGAACCTGTGATAAAAACAAATGCAACGTCACCATCACCTTTTGAATAGTAATGTGCCCGATATGCTTTCAGATCAGCATATTCACCGATTGCAGTGTATGTTTTTCTTTCGATATGTACCATAACAGATTGCCAAATAGCTCCTACAAGGAGAAGCATGGCCGGCAAAACTAATATGATAAGCCTTTTTAATCTTGTTTTCGGTTTCATTAGTGCTCCCAAATGTAGATTCTATAAATAATTAGTAGTTTACCACACCACCACGCCCGTGCATAGAGCGACAAAAGAATAGCCCACGGCCTGGATTTATCGTCCTGGCTGGGGGCTTTACTTCTATTTTACCGAAATACTGTGATAGTTCATGATGCCGTAACATCTTTTGCTTTTTTGCTTAACACTTCCAGGGTATCATAATAATTGCAAGGAGCAAAGACTTTTTCATTTCATCCTCTACCATAGGGCAGGCCGGACGTTGGAGCGCGTCCGGCTTTCTCTATGCCTAAGACCGCCCCTGGGGATCACTCCCTGGGGGCGGCTTGTCTGGAAATTATTTATTTTTTAATTTAACTGGAATAAACGTTTCCATTTGTGCCCAACCTTGAGCATTTATAATCTCTTGTGGTGTAATGATGTGTCCCATTGCATAATGATTTGAGCGAACATCTAGTGCTAATATTTCTGAGCTTTCAATGAATTTTATCGCTTCCATATATAATTTTTCGTTTGTTTCTTCGTCACCGTCTTTATAGGCATAGGTTAGGTAATAGCCACCATCGAAGTGAATTACCTCATTGCCGCCATCCTCTATATCCTCACTTAAAGCCCACATCCAGACCATTCCTTGTTTCTCATCATCAAAATACAAAAAATCACGAGGACTAAAGCGATCTCTCGGGCACAACTCAATAGCTGAAAAATACCTATCGAATTTGTTTAAAATACTTCCCGGTGTAAAATCACACTCTTTTGATACACCTGATGTGGATGCCTTAAATGGTGGCAATGATATAATTCTGAATTCCATATTTGCTCCTCCTTGTATATAAATTAGTCACCGGTATTTGTTTGTTGCATACTAGACATGTCTACTATTTAATCATTGCGCTTAAATAGTTTTTAATATATTGTTCTTCATTAACCGGATAGGTAAAATTGTATTTTTCAGCAATTTGCCGAGTCAAAGAGCTGAACAAATCAATCATATAGAATAACGACTTCCATTGGTCTTCTGTTGTGTTTGATAGATATGTGTTTTTGTATAACTCATAATGAGCTTGCGATAGATACTTTTTTCGATGCTTTCCGAGAGTGCCGACCGATACTTGATAATTATAGCGCATACCTATATACGCATCAATAATTCGGTTGAGCATATCTCTTAAAGAAACATCTCGAATAAACATTGCAAAGGATAGCTCGTCTCTTTTCAAGCCTTTGGCCATATTTTGAGTTTCCCAATAAAATTCTAAGCATGTATTTCTAAATGACTTTTCGTCTATCGGTTTTACCCAATGACCGCGCTTGTCATCGCTGTTTAAACCATGGACTGAATTGTCTTTATCCAGGAGGCACCTCATCAACTGATCATTTGTGTAACCAGACAAAAAAGTTTGCATGGTACAAACCGTCAGGTCTATGCGATCATCATCATTAAAAAGCATCAAATATGTATTTTTCCCTGGAAAGAGTTCAGGATAAACTTCACTTGGGCAAAAACAGAACATAACGTTTTCAAAGATTGAGATATTAAATTTGCCTGTATCATTAACTATAAAGTATATGTCATAATCCTGATATTGGTCGGGCTTGACACTGCCGTCGGCTCGTGAACCGTACAGCAGAACACCTCTGATATTGTCATCGGAATTTGCTATATCCATAATATACTCATACCTGTTATGCATAGCCCCAATTCCTTTCTCGAGATGGCAATATTATAGATATTAAGCAGTATTTTGTTTGCATTATACCACATCACCACGTCCGTGCAAAGAGCAACAAAGTACCCCCATCACTCGGTAATACGGGTGGCGGGGGGCGTTGCTTCATTACATTTAATTTTGCGGTAACATCTTTTGCTCATTATTTTACACTTCTTGGATATCATAATATTGGTTGGGACAGCTTTTTCACTTCCTCGATTCTTCCTTTGGGGCGGGCCGGACGTCAAGAGCAGGCGTCCGGCTTTCTCTATGCCCCGCAGGGCGTGGCTCCCTAGAGGCGGGTTTTATCTTCACGCTCTGTCCCCACCCAGAATATACTATGAATGCGGCCAATATATCGTTGGTCTGCCTCCTTTCTGTACTGCCACGGGCCCCCCACTCAGATCCCCTCTGAGTGGGGGAATATTTTATGGCTTGTTAGGTGCTCTTCATATACATCTCATCAAGCTGTGGCATACTATGAATGCGGGAGCGGATGAAACAGGGCTGCTCCCTTAATATACCCCCCACTCGGTGCTATACTGAGTGGGGGGCTTTCGTTTTTCCGACCTATTGCCCGACCAGTGGGGTAGGGACTAAATGAAACCGCAATCTCCCGGGGGCGGTATGCGTTCTTGACCTCTTAGCCTCCGCCAATGGGCACAGAATCACGGTGAACGCCTGGAACTGTTGAATTAGAATATCGTCCTTTCGCAGCGTCATCTTTACTGATCACTCTTCTGGCGGATAAATGCTCTTTTTGCTTACCTATTATTTTTTACCCTTAGGCATAGCGGGACTCCAGCTGAAAGGCTTGGATTGCCATCCCGTCTCTCCCTGTACTGCAACCAGGGAGGGGGGATATTTTGTAAAAGGGGGGGATTTAAATAGCGGCGGCAGCTGGAGGGCACTAACCTTGTAGCCTAAATCGTTTTACATGATTACATCATGTGGTATAATATTGAAAAAGGAGGGTGCCATGAGACAGCAGGAGCTTAACATGCTTGATGATGAGCAACTAATATGGAAATGTGTCAAACCCATTATCCAAAAAGTCCGCGGAAGGAACCCCACGATAAAGTCACAGGTTGTTATGCAATTAAATAATGCGCAACGGGCCTTGTTCGTGTTTCAGGTGCTGTATGGACATGCCAATGAGGGTATACTCTCTTTTTTTAATCAGATTTCTTATCTGGCAGATCGGCCGGACATATGGGACGCTCTTAAATCAGCAATGGAATTTTTTAATGATGCCGAAATGCTGAGCATCATTAAAAAAATGGAAACTGCTTATTATGGGACTGTAGAACATCTTGAAGACACGATACCGATGGACGAACTTGATGGGTTGTATGCGGATAGAATCCCCTTTACTTTAAAGCTGGTTGGCGCATTTGTGCGGCATAATCCGGCAGAATATATGTCATCCTTTATTACCTAGATCGTGAGATTTAATTGATGTGCTTTAACGTCATAAACACAAAAATCTAATTTTCAGGAGGCATGGAAATGGAGATCGGCCCTCAGACAGTAATTAAAATGACAATTGTAAAAAAGAATAATTATTGCCCAATCTTTGAAACGGGCGATGAAATAATAATTAAGAAACACTGCCTTGACATGAGTTTCAATAAATTAAAAAAGTATTGTTATGCAACCCTAGCAGATATATACCCAAAATGTAACAATTTAAGAAAACAGCCGATAGGATCAAAAGACACCTTTACCTGCCGCGACAATGGAATTATTGAGATTGAATTAGAGAGAATGGAAGATGAGCTGTATGACTTTGAGCGAAACGGCTGATTGTTGATTACATCCGTGCCGGACTGGGCGCAGGGGCTCTCTGCGTTTTTTAAATATAATTAGTGGTATCTGTTGCAATCATACCACGCCACCACTCCCGTGAATAGAGCAACAAAGAGCCCCCATCACTCGGAAATACGGGTGGTGGGGGCATTTTCGTCGCTCCGGCCTATTGCCCGACCGGCTACCTAACATGGCATGTGTCTGACGAATGAAAACAGCCTCTAGGGAGTAATCTCTGGGGGCGGCTATACTATGCAACTTAACTTATCTGCAAAACAAAAATTATCTGTAAATTTCCCCATAATGAAGGATTGCCATTTGTGTGTATTCACGCACAAATGCTGTCTTACTTTCCGTATAGCCGTCACGGTCATATTCGAACTGTTTCCAAAGGGAGAGCTTCAGTTTTTCGTATAACTTTGCAATATCTTGATGCTCATTTAAGTAATCTCTGAAATACAATTCATCATTATCACCGAATTTTCTAAGATGTAGATGAAACACTTTTTCCGCGAATCCGTTGGGTGTATATCCCTTATTAAAATCCAAGCGTGTTTCAGTTTGCGACATACATAAATAACCATTCTGTATAAGCAAGTTTTTTATGGCATCATAGTTACATGAATTGGTCTCCATTAGAATATCAACGATTGGTTTCGCCCATATGCTGTTTATCGACGTACTGCCGATATGATGAATTTTAACTGTGTCCAGCTGGATAGGCAGAAGATGGTCTATCTCTGTTTGATACCATTCCTTCCAACAGTCCTGATGTTCGGTTAGTTGGATCGGAAACAATTTCCACAATTCCTCTAACGACATTTCGGATAAAGGTTTACTCATAAAGCACCTTCTTCGATTATAAATAATATAAATAATCTGAAGTTCAAATATGCTTTATAAGTATAACATAAAAAATCAGGCAAAAACAGGTACAATTCAGCACCCATTTTAGCCTGATATCTTGTGTCATTAGTACAAAATAGATGCTAATATTTTGCCTCATTATACATTTGGCTATTACAAGATATCAACTCGTTTTATAGCCATAAATAGTTTGAACGAATGGAAGCCTCCCTCATCCGCTTTTGTTATATGCTCCTCAACCACGGATGTTCTCCATATTCATATTGTTCATTCTCTGCTATCCAACAATGAAGCATTTTCCAAGTCTCATCTAAATTTGAATTTTCTCCATAGGTTGCTTCAGCCATAGCATATAAGGCGCCTGAAAATTCTTTTATTTCTACACCGGAATTATCTATAAAGAGCGGTTCGTTTTCTGAACAATTACCCAACATAGCCCAAGTCAACCAAACTTGAGAATATGGCTTGAACGTGGTATTATTTCAAAAAGGCAGAAAGATATGATTGAGGAGAACATTAATATGGAAATTCGGAAAGCAACAGCGGAGGATCTAAGCGCCATTGAGGCCATATTTTCAGAGATACATACGGCTGAAGAAAGTGGCGCTGTAACGATTGGATGGGAACGGGGCGTCTATCCGACTGCCGCGACTGCGAAAGCGGCTTTGGACCGAGAAGATTTATTTGTACAGGAAGACGACGGGAAAATTGTTGGAACAGGGATTATCAACCAGCAGCAGGGAGACGCATATAGGGGAGCAAATTGGCACTATGCTGCTTCTGATGATAAAGTAATGGTGCTGCACACTTTAGTGATCTCTCCCGGGGCGTCACGGAAGGGTTACGGGCAAAGGTTTGTGGCATTCTATGAAAACTATGCGCAATCACAGGGCTGTGACTTTCTTCGTATCGACACAAACGAAAAGAATATAAATGCGCGAGCGTTATACAGAAGGCTTGGATATAACGAGGTGGACATAGTTCCATGTGTTTTTAATGGCCTTGAGGGCGTTCACTTAGTGCTTCTGGAGAAGAAAGTAGGTCAATGACAAGCTGGAATTTATCGCAGAGTATGAAAAGCCGCTAAATCATATGATTTAGCGGCTTTTCTGAGTGGCCGGTGGGGAAGTGGGAGACGGTGTTTTTGGCTAAAGATATATGTACTGAGATAAATGGGGTTGACAAACATACCTCAGTGGAATATTGTATGTACAAACAAGCAAGAGGTGATGATGTGGACAGTATTCAGGATGCAAGCGACTGTAAGCTCAACGGCTGCTTGTTTTTTTCAACAACTAAATTGGCCCGAGAGTTGGGTAGGCTTGCAGACGAGGCCTTCAGTAAAACGGGATTGTCCCCCAGTCATGCGGTCCTGTTATATATTATAAATGTGAATGGCGAGATCCAGCAAAAGGAAGTCGGAGAGCTGCTCCATTTAACGCCTTCCACCATCACTCGCTTGATTGATAAGCTGGAACGCAAGGGGTATGTGAAGAAGCAGTCGGAAGGGAAAAATGTCTGCCTGCGGGCGACCCCAGAGGGGTTGACGCAGCAGGAGCAGATCATCGCTTCCTGGAATCAGCTTCAAAATAGTTATCGCAACATTCTAACAGAAGAAGAAACGGTCCGTTTTCTTGAAATCAGCGGTAAGCTTTTGCAGAATCTAAAGGACAAACCCGAGTAAAGTAACAATATCAGGAGGTTATCCATTATGGAAGAGATTTTTACCAGAAGAAGCATCCGGAAATTTACCGATCAGCCGGTTGAACCGGAGAAGATTGATAAGCTGCTGCGTGCCGCTATGCAGGCGCCATCCGCGGCGAACCAGCAGGCGTGGGAATTTATCGTCTTACAAGACCGGGAAAACCTGAAGATGGTTGCTGAGACCTCACCCTATGCAAAGCCTGCCGCAGGTTCGGCAGTAACATTTGTACTTCTGGCGGATGAGAACAAAATGAAGGTTCCCACCGGATGGGAGCAGGATATGGGTGCCGCGGCGGAAAATATGCTGCTGGAGGCCGTGCATCTGGGGCTTGGCGGCGTGTGGTTCGGCGTGGCAACAGCCGAGCCGGTTGTGCAGAATGTCCGAAAGCTGTTTGCGCTTCCGGATAACATCCGTCCGTTTGCGTTCATTTCCGTAGGGTATCCAGATGGGCAGAAGAATCAGTTTGTCGACCGCTATCAGGCGGATCGCGTACACCACGAGAAATGGTAATCGAGAGGTTGGCGCAGGCTGTATAGTGGGAGGGGCTTATTATTAAAATGGGTTTTTCTATTGAGGACACGGTGAAAGCACGTCATAGCGTTCGGTCGTATCAGGAGCGTCCCATCCCTTCCGATGCAAAAGAGAAAATCAGAAATTACATGGCTGGACTGAACAACCCATTTTCTATGGATGTTTCGTTTCATCTATTAGAGAAGGAATCATCGGCAGACGGGGAGAAGTTGGGCACCTATGGCGTCATAAAGGGGGCTTCCGACTTTGTTGGTGCTTCTGTCGCTCCAGGTGAATTAGCCTTGGAGGCTCTGGGTTATTCCTTCGAACAGCTGATTCTCTATATAACGTCGCTGGGCTTTGGAACCTGCTGGCTTGGCGGGACCTTTGACCGAAGCGGATTTTCCGCAGCCATGAAGCTGAAAAAGGGCGATTTGTTCCCCGCTATTTCTCCTTTCGGTTATTCACAAGAGAAAAGACGGATGATGGACTCTATGGCCCGATGGATTGCAAAGTCGGACCAGCGTTCGGATTGGAGCAAACTCTTTTTCAAAGACGACTTTTCTCATTCACTGTCCTCCGAAGAGGCAGGCGCTTATGCCTTCCCGCTGGAAATGCTGCGGCTGGCGCCTTCCGCAGCAAATAAGCAGCCGTGGAGGATTATACAAACCCCACGCGCCTATCATTTTTATGAAGCGCGGTCTATGAAGGACAATAAGCATGAAATTGATATTCAACGAACAGATGTGGGTATCTGCGCCTGTCATTTCCACATGGCCGCGCTGGAACGAAATTTGCCCGGTAAATTCGTCCGGATGGAAAAGCCCAAAATTCAAACGCCGGAACAGGTTAACTATCTTTTTTCGTGGGTAATGGATTGAAAGGTTTCCCCAATAAAGCGGTATTATAATTTGTAAGAAATGAATGTGAGGCACCGTGCGATGTTATCGCATGGTGCCTCACTCGTTTTTCCCGTATTCATCCACATCTTCAGTCAGGGCACGTTTAAATTAAGGAGCATGACAATGCGGCTACTCAATGGCTTATGATACCTTATTGTGAAACTGTACCTTTATCCGTGACTGTTTATATAATTACTTAATTTTTGAACTGTTATGGCAATCTGCTCTGCTGTTGGGATTTCATCATAATTGATGTAAACGATCTGATTGTCCCAACAGAGGATGTATTCCGCAAATGCTTCATTGTGACGATAGAGCTGATAAGCCGCATCTGCCTGCCACGCGACGTCGTCTGTTTGCCGGAAATACCATATTTCTTCCTCCGGTACCTCCTGGTCATAGTGATGCATCCCGAGATAATCGTTTAGGCAGATGTCAAATAATGCGGGTAGTTTTACGGACATAATCACATAGCTCAATGTGGGAGCATGCTGTCCGTCGGGGAAAGCGCTCTGCCTTGCGGTATACTGGGCCAGAAGAAAGGACTCTCTTGCCGTCCATTCATAGGAGTAGTGCTCATAATCCGTTTCCTGCAAGTCCTCGACCTTCAACGGCAGAGGTTCGTGGTATATGTCCCAGGTACGAGTGCTGCCGTTTGACATTACGGTGGTGTAGGTTTCATCCGGGGCACTGTCAAACCATCCGGCCTTCACGCCGCGGATAATGCCCCAGGTCATGGCGCCGGTCAAAACGAGGGACAAAATTAAGCAGGAAACCAGAGTGACAGTGAGATTCGTCCGCCTTGAGGCCTTCGCCCGTTTGAGCACGTTTTTAATTATGAATACAAGAGCGATTAAAGCTGTTACTTTCACAAGTCCTAAAACTCCACCCCAGCCAAAGCGCTGCGTTGACATGGAAGATACGACAAGAACGAGTACGACTGCTGTCAGAAACCACATGAATAGGGATACGTACTTATAGCTGCTGCTGTCAACACGGGTTGCCCCCATGTTGACAGCTTTTTTTGAGCTCCGATACCAAACTGCATAGCCGATTAAAGGTATCAGCATTTGAACTGCAAGGATCATCAGCGCCGCCATCATGAGAAGAGTCGGGCTGCTTGACAACTGACCGACCGGATCATTCAGCAATGTCTGAAACTGAAGAAATATCAAAAATAAATACATCAGAAACATAAATATGTTGCTGGGCAGAAAGTTTTTCTTCATCGCCTTGTGTATTGCCTTGAGTTTGACCGACCCGTCTGTTTCGATCGGCGTCGGGTTTTCCCGCTCTGCGCAGAATATTTGCATCTGTGCCCATTCCGCCACCAGCTTCCATCCGGCGTCCTTGCAGTATTCATAGAAGGTCTGTTGATTTTCCGTAGGATAGGGGTTGAACTCCGAAGCTTCAGAGAAATATGTAACGGTATACGTTAACTGCTGCGGCTCGGTTTTGCGGTATTCCCAACCAAAGCGAGTGATTTTATGGAGCTGCCAGCCCTTTGAGGCCATCCTTTCAAGGTGCCGCTCGATACCCGTATAGTCATTGAACAGAAATTGTTCCAATCTACGCTTTGTCGCTTTCATCAGAGGAGCCTCCGTTTCTTATCACATATTGGCGGTAATCTGCTGTCAGCGTCATCAAGCGCTGATACTCCGCCTCAAGCGCCTGGATGCCTGTGGCGGTAATCAAATAACTGCGCCTGCGGCCTTCGACCTTCGTTTCGCAAATCATGCCCGCGTCTACAAAGCTCTCCAGAAGATTATATAGCGTGCCCGGACCCACGGAGACCCGCTCGCCGGTCATGGCGCGGACCTTTTCCATAATGTCCATGCCGTAGCATTCCGATTGTAAGCAAAGCAGGATGTAAAACATCTGCTCAGTCAATGTCTGAAATTTCTCTCTGGCCACATCTGGGCTCCTTTTTAATAATTATCGAATATCGCCAATGTCAACAGAGAATTATCCGCAAAGGTTTCTCTAGATAGGATTTATAAATTCAAAAAGGGCGCTGGTCATAAAACGAGAAACCTGTGGTCTTAAAAGGTTGAAAGGTGACAGTACCGGTTTCGGTACTGTCACCTTCATTTTGATTATTATTTAGCTGTTTCTTTGTCTACGTACACGGCAAAAATTGAAAGGGCCCGCCGGAAACAAGAAAAATAGATATCTGAGGTAACACGGCCCTTACTTTTGTAGGTATAATTTAATAGTCCAATAAGGAGAAGAAAGGATTATGCTCATTCTGCATGATGCACACCAGGACCAGAGGGAATCAGGATTTGTCCATCCAGTCCATCCACCATATCAATTTGTACAATCACATCGTCTTTTGCGAGAAATAGAATCGAGCGGTTTGTGCCTTCCGGTGCGTAAAAATAGCAACTATCGTGAGGAGCGTTGCCGTAGTCTGAATCATTGTCCACCCAATATCCCTCGTGTTTCTGAACTTCCGGATAAACCTCCTTTAGCTCTGCCAGCGTGTTACCCGGGTGAATGCCTCGTGGCGTTTTACAGTCTGGCTGAGTGGTAGAAATATAGTATATGACGCAGTATTCCGGTTCGCCCGGCTGATCACCGTAAAAGTCACTAAAAATCGTCAGTGAAAACCCGTCGTAGTAGCGGTACTCAACGGTACCAAAGCTCAGCGCCGCCAAATCCTGCGCCGGTTCGGAGGTGATATCAATACCGTCATAGGGTAGACCAAGTGTTGCCTCGTAAGCATCACCCAGTCCCACATGCCAAGGGTCCCCGTTTCCCTCAGGCCAGGGTGTCGTCATGGCCCATTCCGAATCAAAAGCCCAAGCGTTCTTGATGCTCCCAATTTCTTCCGGAGAAAGTTGGGTATCAATGCTGAGTGGCGCAGAGTTTTCGGGGCTTGCGGTCACCATGGGAGGAGCGGGGGACGCCGTAACCGGTGACGGAGTTAATGAGGCAGTAGGTTTGATTGGTTTCGGTGTGCAAGCTGTCAGCGGCAGAGCCAGTAAACATATACAGAGCAACAGTAGCAGGAGACTTTTGCTTTTCACGTTACATCCCTCATTCTACAACAGTTCCAGCGCCCTGGCGGAATCTACCAAAGAAAAGCTTTTGTCGATGAAGTCGCAGCTGCTCCACCGATAATCTGCTGAACTTTTGCATTGCTTGAGAATTTGCTCAAACCCAACTTCACCCGTTTCCTTGATATCATATCATCAAATAGTAAAAAAAGACATAACATATCCTTGACGGAAATGTTATGTCTTTCTGGTGGACCTGATGGGATTCGAACCCACGACCGTGTGATGCCAGTAAAACCACATTATAATTCAATCAGGCTCATGCCGATAAACTGATAGTAAATGTCTATTTGCTGCGTGCATTTGCCATCTTCACCCTTTTCCCGCTGGTGCACAACAATCTTTTGAATCAGCTTGTTAAGGATTCGGGCGTCCAGATAACGAATGTCCGTGTACTCGGTAATAATGTCTGCAAACCGCTTTGCATTGTTCAGCGCTTGCTGTTTTGCTTCTGCCGCTGTATCGTAGGCATCCAGCTTTTTCTTGATCTCGGCCTGCTCACGCTCATACTCGGAGGATAGTGTACAAAAGCGGTCATCGGAAATTACCCCGGCGGCGTTTTGCTCCAGCAGCTTCTTGATGATGCCATTAAGCGCGCCGCAACGCTTACGCATCCGCTCTATCTCTCTTTTTTGTGCCACGCTCTGCTGTTCTTCCTGTGCGGTCAGGGAGCGGGACAGTTCCTCTACATAGCGGTCATGGTACAGTGCGGCATAACGGGCTTGCCTGCGTATGTCGTGCCCCACCACATACGCCAGTTGAGACAGCGTCACATAGTGGGTAGAGCAGAACTCCTTGCCGTGGCGCATATAGTACCAGCATTTGTACTGTCCATCGTCCGGCATGGTCTTGCGGGGTGAGCGGGAAAAGGAGAGGGCGCTCCCGCAGTCTGAGCAGTAGAGAAGTCCCGCGAACATCTGGGGCGTGCCGTCGGCGCAGGCTCGTCTGCGCACAGCAAGCTGCTTTTGTACCAGCTCCCACTGCTCACGTGGGACGATGGCATCATGGGTATCCTCAACGGTAATCCATTCTTCTGGCGGCTTTACATACTCCTTGCCCTTCATAACCTTGTTGCCCCTGCGACCTTGAGAAAGCTGACCGAGGTATACTGGGTTTTTAAGAATGGTCTGGATGGATGTAACGTGCCAGAGGTTGTCGGTGTTCCAATGCTCCTGTGGAAAGCAACCGGGGCTTTTTTGATTGGCGTAGGCGCTGGGGTTCGGGATTCCATCGGCGTGCAGTACGCGCGCAATGCGGTTGTAGCCATCACCGGATGCCGCCATGTCAAAAATCCGTTTGACCACAAGAGCCGCTTCCTCATCAATGACCAGATGATGCCGGTCGTTGGGGTCGCGCATATAGCCGTAGGGAGGCTTGAAGCCCACAAACAAGCCCTGCTTCGCCCGGATTTGTTTGGCCGCCTTGGTCTTTTCAGAGATTCCACGGGCATAGAAATCGTTCATCATATTGATGATTGCCACGTTCAAGTCTGACTTGCCCCGGATGGTATCTACGTTATCGCCGGGGGCGATGAAGCGGATATCGTTCTGCACAAAGTATCGATCCAGATACATCCCGGCTTCATAGTAGTTGCGCCCAAAGCGGCTGAGGTCTTTGCAGATAACCGTGTTGATTTGTCCCGCTTCGATTGCCCCAAGCATTCTCTGAAATTCCGGGCGCTCAAAAGAGGTTCCGCTCACACCATCATCAATGTAATAATCCACGATACGGAAGTTGTGCTGCTTGCAATAATCAGTCAGCAGGGCTTTTTGTGTTTGGATACTTTCGCTCTCGCCAGAGGTTTGGTCGTCTACGGATAACCGGCAATAAATGCCGGCGTTTACTGTTGCGATGCTGTTCATACGACTCCTTTCCCAGACTGATTTCGCCTGAAAATCAAGCGTCCGGTTCGCAACAGCAACCTGTCTTGGGGACAGTATACCATTGCCGTTGCGAACAAGCTATGGTTTTTCAGAAGAAATTAAGCATCAATTTCTTCTGTTTCCCCATCTTCAATCAGCTGATCTACCATAAGCTCCTGCAGCCTGGGGACGATGCTTTCCCAACCGCAAAATAGGCTGTGAACAACAAATGTGCAGTTTTTATACTCATAGGAGCTAAATGCTTCATGCACTGGAATCATATAGGCTCGCTTTTCCTGTTCCATTTTTTCCTCCTACATTGTCATGGAGAATCCATGATATTGCTCATATTCCTCATCCTGCTCATCACGGACAGCATACTGTGCTGTTCGTTCAACCTTTTTACCACGGCGCAGCATACGCTGAATTTCTTCCTCGCTATGGTGGACGGTTTCCAGATGAAATCGGTCATTATCCCCTGCAGCAAGGGCATCCAAAATAGAGGCAAGTCCACAAACAGCATCATCCAGTGTCGGCGCAGGCTCACCGATTTCCCGATATGCGATACGGCTATCCAGATACTCCTTTCCACCCATTTCAAAGTAATGCTCCATGTTAGTCCGCAGCAGCGTCTGGTCGAACAGCTTACTGTCCCGGCAAACATAGTCTTCGGGTGTGGAGTAGGTAATGTACTTATGCCCTGGCTCCCACTTCACCTTGTAATCAAACAGCTCCATGAAGCGGATAAATTCTTCTCTGGAATAGCTCTGCTCCATCCCCTTACGGATGTAGTGCCGCAGCTTTTTCTTCCAGCTTGGAATGGCAAATGGGTCAGCCTTTACTTCGGTAACGGATAAACCATGCTGTCTGCATAGCTCGTTGGAAAACTCCTTGGCCTGTGCCATTTCTCTGGCCGACTGGTGAAATTTCTTGCCGGTTTCATAGCTGACGCTGTTGAGAATAATGTGATTGTGCTTGTGAGCGGTGTTCATGTGGGTGGCTACAACCGCCTGAAAGCCGGAGAAATAACCTGCGAACTCCAATCCAATCTGGTGCGCCGTTTCAAAATCCAGCTCGTCCTTCGGAGAAAATGCCTGCACGATATGGTAGTAGCTGCGCCCGTCTGTCTTGCGGAACTGCTTTTTCACTACCTCAAATTCGTCCTGCGCCGTCTGCGCCAGACAGTTCACCCCGGTGATGAGGCTATCCAGCGTCTTTTCCCGGTTGGTGACATACTCTAAAATATCTTTTATCCCACGCGAGACAGCAACGAATTTAACGCTTGCCATACCTGCCGATACACCTCCTCCAGATCCTTTGGGTTGACAAATTCTATCCGTCCCTGACGTGCCAACACGGTCATCTGATTAAGATTGTTACCCTGCCGCCGTAGCTCAGTGAGCAGTTCTCTCAGCCCACCGAGGACAACAATCTCCTTTTCGCAGGCAGATTCCCGAAGCAGCTCGCTTACTGTTCTGCCTGATTTGATACAGTTTTCCATGATGGTGCGGTACTCTGAGTCGGTAACCCGTACCTTCAAAATCCTTTTTCTTTCTGCCATAATTCCCTCCGTCATCGTTTCATAGGGGTGCGGGCTTAGCCCGCTTCTGCCATGTGGGCGGTGGGGCAATTGCCCCACCGTACCACAAAGGCGAAACTTGCCACTCCCCAAGGGAGTGAATCTCCGTAATCGTAGCCTTTGCCTTTATCATCAGAAAAGAGAGAGGAAAGATACTAAGGCGACTACCCGCTTGCCTGTAGCTGTGCGATATTCTGCAATCCTCCTTCCTGCGCCGGTTGCGCTATGTATGGATTTAGGGAAAAAGAAAAAGACCTGCACATCTGACGTTAAGCAAAACATGAATGGCAGTACATTATTTCAGTACTGCAAGGTTTGCTTAACCTCAAATATGTAAGTCTTAGGAGTTGGTGAGGTTACCATATTGAATTGTAAAGAAAAACGCTTATGTGCAAGGAAATTTCTTCCTTGCACATAGCTTAACAGATAAATTTACTTTTTGTCAAGAGTGGATGTATAAATTTCTTTTTGACGGGGCATACTATTTGGTTTCTGGGAAATCATCTGAAATATTCCATTGCGGCGGAGCCTTTCACTTGGATATTTCCCGTTACTGACTTTGGCGCATTCTCGCCCACGAGCACTTCAAGGAAGGGCGGTAGGGGAATTGCCCCATGTACGTTTCAAAATCGTATACAGGGCGAATGGCGGGGGCAAGCAGCGGTCTGCGATGCGGTGGCTATGTTTCGTCTGGCGATTCTGCAAAAGGCATAGAAAAGCGGCCGTTTCCATCGAGAGTTTTCTCAAGGGAACGGCCGCTATCGTATTGATGCAGTTGTGTAAATAAACACCATGCCAACCAAAATCCACAAGAGAAGCTCTCTCTGGCACGGGCACCTGCAATGAGGTCTTTGTTGTCAATGATTCGCAGCACCAGCTTGCGCTCAGGCTTTTCCAAACTACAAATGAGCTGCTGGTGGCATTTTTCTATTTCCTGTTGGGTTTCAGCGTCAGGGATAAAGTGATTGTATTGGTCATGTAGCTCGTCCAATGGTTTTTGCATCCTGTCTCACCTCCTGTTAGTGACACAGGATACCACAGAAATATATAAATAGCCATTATTTTTAAACAATAAATCACTTGACAACTTTAATTTGCCAAGTTAATATACCAACATTCTTAAACAACAAGAGTTCTTGTCGGCTATGTATAAATCATGCTATAATTAATTGTATCCTTTGTATGGCGTATTGTTAGTATGCTTATATGGTATACACGACTCATCAAAATATAACAGTTGCATTTTATTAAAGCTGTCTGTTTTAATTACAGCCGTTTTTCCTGAATCTCCCTCAGTATTACTGCAACTAAAATCATGTGAATATAAATAGCCAAACTTGACTTCCCATATTGTTACTGTGTCGCCACGATTTTTCGTACCTTTTAGAAATTCTCCATTTTCATTGGTCAGGACATAACGATATGTGATATAGTATCCCTCTTTGGGCTGATGGCCTTTTGGGGAATTAGTCTCAAGCGCGGTTTTAATTTCTATGCCAGCTAAATTGGGCTCTATTGGAATGATATCTGGATATGTATGGGGCTTATTTCTTTCATATAAACCATTACTGTATTGAGCAAATCCTGCACCTAAAAGATTTCCTACAATTGAGGATAAATTTGCCAACTCTATTAGCTGGGATACTTTAGGAGAGCCATTTGCTATTAAATTTGAGTCAATCATATCTAAAGTATTATAACAGTGAGAAATACTATCCAAGAGCATGGTTGGGGTAATGAAAACATCATTACTAAAATAGAAATTTCTCTCCATTATATTTGATTTTTGAGCAATTCTCAAAATAATAACCTCCAATCAGTGTGTTTAAATAAAAGCGTTAAATTAAAGATTAAGGACTAATCTGTAAATGGAAACACAAGCAATAAAGTTTAATTTTGATGTACAGTAATAACTATATAATAATTTTTGTATTTGCACAAGGGGTATTGGAATGAAGAAAATAGGAATTATGGATTTGTTTTGCGGGACAGGTGGATTTTCGATTGGATTTGAAAATTATAGCAATATGGTAGAAGTAGTTGCTGCAGTCGATATTTTAAAGGTTGCTACGGAAACTATGAAAGCGAATCATCCAGAGTCTTTAGTTATAAATAATGATATTAGAAATGTTAATCCAGCAGATATCAATAACATACTCATGAAGAATAATAAAAAAGTGGATATTATAATAGGTGGACCACCTTGCCAAGGATTTTCATCGATACGACCATTTCGATCTGAAAACCTGAATGATCCAAGAAACAGTTTATTTGAACAATTTGTGTTTTTTGTTGAATATTTTAATCCTAAGGTATTTGTTTTTGAAAATGTTGTGGGCTTAGCAACGCATAATAATGGGAAAACAATAGAAATAATACAAAAGCGTTTTCAAGATATAGGATATGCAGTTGATTGGAAGGTGCTTAATGCTGCCAACTATGGTGTTCCCCAAAAAAGAGAGCGACTAATTATGATTGGTGGATACGGCAATCATAAAGTAACGTTTCCGTCCCCAACTCATCATTTTGATGGTAAAACAATAGGGATAAAAGACAAAAAAAGGCAACAGTTTTCGAACCTTTTGTTGCCCCCAGCAATAACAGTAGCAGAGGCTATATGTGACTTACCTCCTCTGAAGAGCGGAGAAATGTCAGAAAATTATTTAGATCATCCACAAACAGAATATACACAATGTCGTCGCAAAAATTGCACGAAGTTAACAATGCACAACAGTACTGCACATACAGAGAAAATGTTAGAAATAATAAGATATGCCGGAGACAATATAAACTGTATTCCGCAGGAATTAATAACTAGTGGGTTCAGCACCTGCTATTCCCGCCTTAGGGCTGATGAACCCGCCTCAACAATTACCGTGAATTTCGTTCACCCAGCATCCAACAAATGTATTCATCCATTTCAAGATCGGGCGTTAACACCAAGAGAAGGAGCGAGATTGCAAAGTTTTGACGACGATTATATTTTTTGTGGAACCCGTTCGCAAATCGTCAAGCAAATTGGTAATGCTGTCCCCCCATTACTGGGACAAGCCATAGCATCTGGCATATTAAGATATTTTTCAACTGAACCTAAATGCTAACGAAGGAGGACACCTTTCAAAGTGTCCTCTTTCGTTAGTTTGTTTGCTTTAGCGTAAAATAACCACCGGCTATGCCGGTGAGGTAAAAAATCTTTAGATACAAGAAAACCTCCTTTTGCTAAAATAGATGCAGGTTCGCCAACCGCATTAAGAAGCAAAAGGAGGTTTTGTCGCATGAACGACATACAAAGTTTATCACATTCCAAGTGGCGATGCCAGTATCATATTGTGTTTGCGCCCAAATACCGTAGAAAAGAGATATATGGGAAGATCAAGGCGGACATAGGACAGATATTGCGAAAATTGTGCGAACAGAAGGGCGTGGAAATTATAGAGGCGGAAGCCTGCCCGGGTCACCTGCACATGTTAGTATGTATTCCGCCCAGTCTGAGCGTAGCGCAGTTCATGGGGTATTTGAAAGGAAAGAGCAGCTTGATGATTTTCGATAGACACGCGAATTTAAAGTACAAATATGGAAATCGGCATTTTTGGTGCAGAGGATACTATGTGGACACAGTAGGGCGCAATAAAAAGGCAATTGAGGAATACATTAAAAACCAATTGCAAGAAGATATTGCAGCAGATCAAATATCTTTCAAGGAGTACCTTGACCCGTTTACGGGTAGCAAGAATACCAAGGCATAAAAACAGGCCGCTTTAGCGGCGGCCTGTAAAAGGAATGCGGTTGACGGACTTATTCAATGCCCCTTGAGGGGCACGCCTGTAATATGCCCTTTTAGGGCTTGTGCATACCACGCGTTTAACGCGTGGTTATGATTTGTGGCACTATTTTTCTGGTTAGAAATCTTGAATTATGAACATTGAAGATAAACTGCGAACACAAAGAAGAAAGTCAGCAATCCATGATGGTTGCTGACTTTTCTGTGGTGGAGATAAGCGGGATCGAACCGCTGACCTCCTCGTTGCGAACGAGGCGCTCTCCCAGCTGAGCTATACCCCCACATAGATATGAGATTGTAATTGGTAAGACAAGTTGCCGTTGCCCTGGGTGTCAGTCTGATGTGGTTTTAACTACACCGCTTGACCTCTCGGATGCGAACCGAACGCGCTCCCAACTGCGCTACAGGCCCAGATAACGGATATTCAATTTTTGGCCGGCTGCGTTAAGCCAAACGCCTGTCCATAACTGCGTTAGAGGTCCAGGGCGGCTCAGGGGCAACGAACAATATTATAGCATAAATTTTCAATTTGTAAAGACCTACTTTTAAAAGTCGGGATTGATAAACGTGCGGAAATGTAGTACAATACCTCATACCAGCCTTGTCCGGGCAATTGCCCGGCGCAAGGCAAGGCCGCACTAGTCGGGGAGTTAGCGGTGCCCTATACCTGCAACCCGCTACAGCAGGGATGAATCCCGGCCCCCGGAGCTTTACTGTGTCGTCTGCCCTTCATAAGCGGCGATGAGGAATCGGTCCCGCGCAACGGGGCCCCGCGAACTGTGTCAGGCGGGGAACCGAGCAGCACTAAACGGAACGCCCCGTGTGCCGCGGGAGGTCCGTTTCCGAGCTGGCTGTGATGGTCACGGATATAGTAAAGTATTCAAAGGCCGGTGTGCGGTCTTGCCTTGCGAGAAGCGCTGAGGCGAGCGGAGCAGGCGGATAGCGACGAAGCGGAGCGAAAATGCAGAGGGGCGAAGTCCCCGGTGCATTTTTGCGCAGTCGGAGGAGCTATATGCCGTTGCGCAGCCGCCGAAGCGGGACAGGGAAGAAGCGCGGAGACGCGTGAAACCAACACAAGGCGGCAGACAAGGAGCGATGCGACGCGGCTTTCCGCATCCGCGCTCCTTTCTCTTTTTAAGACGACAGAGGTGAGAAGGTCTTGTACCAGGCACTCTACAGAAAATGGCGCTCCCGTACCTTTGACGAGGTGGTGGGACAGAGCCACATTACCGACACACTTAAGCGCCAGGTAGACACCGGGCGGCTCTCCCATGCCTATCTTTTCACGGGTACCCGGGGCACCGGCAAGACCTCCTGCGCCAAGATCCTGGCCCGGGCGGTGAACTGCGAGCACCCGGTGAACGGCAACCCATGCAACCAGTGCCCCTCCTGCCGGGGCATCGAGGACGGCTCCATCCTGGACGTGCTGGAGCTGGACGCGGCGTCCAACAACGGCGTGGATCAGGTCCGCGCCCTGCGGGACGAGGCGGTGTACAGCCCCGCGTCGGTGAAAAAGCGGGTCTATATCGTGGACGAGGTTCATATGCTCTCCACCGCGGCCTTCAACGCGCTGCTGAAAATTTTGGAGGAGCCGCCCGCCCACCTCATGTTTATCCTGGCGACCACCGAGCTCCACAAGGTGCCCGCCACCATCAAGTCCCGCTGCCAGCAGTTCGCGTTCAAGCGGATCTTGCCCCGGGACATCGCGCTTCATCTCATGTACGTCTCCGACCGGGAAAAGCTGGGCCTCACCGAGGAGGGGGCCGCCCTGCTCTCCCGTCTGGCCGACGGCGGCATGCGGGACGCTTTGTCCCTCCTGGATCAGTGCATCAGCGCCTCGGGGGTCATCGGAGAGGCCGAGATCCTGGACGCGCTGGGCATGGCGGGCAACCTGGAGACCGCGGCATTGCTGGAGCAGGCCGCGGAAGGGAGGACGGCCCAGGCGCTGGAGACCCTGAACCGGCTCTACGGCGCAGGGAAGGACGTGGGCACCCTCCTGGGCGAGCTGTCCTCCCTGACCCGGGACCTCCTCATCCGCAGGACCGCCCCCCAGAGCGGAACGGCCCTCCTCACCGGCGGGTATGATGAGACGACTTTGCGGCATCTCTCAAACCTGCTGCCGCCTCAGCGGCTGACCCAGATTTTGACTCAGCTCCAGACCACCCAGGCGGAGCTCCCCCGCAGCAGCAACCGCCGCACCGACGCGGAGCTCTGCCTCATCCGCGTCTGCGACAGCACGCTGGACACCAGCGCCGCCGGGCTGGCGGCCCGGCTCGCCCGGCTGGAAGGCATCGTGGCGGGGAACCCCGCAGCCCTTGCCCCCGTTTCGGAGGCTCCGCGCGAGGTTCCCGCCCCCGCGGTTCAGGCCCCTGTTTCCCGTCCCCCCACGGTGGATACCCCGCCCTGGGAGGAGGAGCGGGCTCCTCTCCCGGAGGAGCCTGTCGAGCTGGTGAGCGAGCCCCCCGTCCGGCGGGAGCGCCCGGCCCCGCCCAGCGCAGCCCCCGCCGCCGCGAATCCCGGCGATTTCTGGCCCGGGCTGGTGGATTCCCTCAAGGGCCAGGTGCCGATGGGAGAGTATATGTTCCTGAAAAAGGCCCAGGGCAGGGTGGAGGATGGCGTGCTCAACCTCTATGTGGGCTCCGACTTTGACCGGGCCATGGTGAATAAGCCCGCCGTGCTCACACCCCTCTCCGCAGCGGCGGACGGCATCCTGGGCGGAAAGCACCGGGTGGCGGTGGTGGTGGGGCAGGCCCCGGCGGTACGCAGTACCCCCGCACCCGCCGCGCCCGCGTCAACGGCCGACCCGGAGCCTGAGGACAAGCTGGACGACCTGCTGGCCATCAGCCGGCAGTTTGACAACATTATTATTAAAGAATAAAAGGAGCGATTCCTATGGCGAAGAATTTCGGACGGCCCGGCATGGGCGGTATGGGCGGTGGCCTCAACATGAACATGATCAAGCAGGCCCAGAAGATGCAGCAGGACATGCAGCGTATGCAGGCCGAGCTGGAGGAAAAGGAGTATACCGCCCAAGCGGGCGGGGGCGTGGTCTCCGCTACCGTGAGCGGTAAGCGGGAGCTGGTGAAACTTGCCATCGACCCCGAGGCGGTAGACCCCGAGGATGTGGAGATGCTCCAGGATATGATCGTGGCCGCCGTGAACGAGGCGATCCGCACCGCCGAGGGGGAGATGTCCGCGGGCATGCAGCAGCTCACCGGCGGGCTCAATCTGCCTTTCTGAGCTGAGGAGCCGCCATGGAGCTGCCAAAGGTTGGTATGCGCACGGTAAAGACCGCTGTGGCGGTCTTCGCCTGTTTCCTGGTATTTCTGCCCTTTTGGTCCTATGTGCCCTCGGGCCCGGAGGACCTGCTGCAGCAGGTGTACCCCATCAACGCCTGTATCGCCGCCATCATCTGTATGCAGAGCTCGGTGGAGGAGAGCGTCAGCCAGGGCCTCTTCCGCGTGATCGGGACAGTGCTGGGTGGCGTCGTGGGGCTTGTGTGCCTCCTGCTGAGCAATTTTATAGGCAAGCCCGTGATGACCGGCGTGCTGCTGGGGCTGGGCACTGTCGTCACCCTGTGGGTCTGCAATCTCATTAAGCGCCCGGAGGCCTGTGCCATGGGCTGCGTGGTGCTCTGCTCCATTTTGCTGACCTATGACGGGACCAACGGCTATTTCTATATCCTCCTTCGGGTCCTGGAGAACCTGGTGGGCATTTTTGTGGCGGTGGCGGTGAACCGTCTGCTGCCCAACCACCACAAGGGAGAGGGCCAGCAGGGGGGAAACGCGCCGTCCGCGTGACGGTGACAGTGAGACAAAGGAGAATTCTCATGGAAAAGTCCAAGGTATATTTTTCAGACTTCCGTGCTTTGCCGGGCACCAATGTGCTGATTAAGCTGGAAAAGCTGATCCGCGCGGCGGGGATCGGCAATATCGACTTCGACCAGAAGATCGTCGCCATCAAGATCCACTTCGGCGAGCCGGGCAACCTGGCCTTCCTTCGGCCCAACTACGCCAAGGTGGTGGCCGACGTGGTAAAGAGCCTGGGCGGCAAGCCCTTCCTCACCGACTGCAACACCCTCTATGTGGGCCGCCGAAAGAACGCGCTGGAGCATATGGAGGCCGCCTATGAGAACGGCTACTCTCCCTTCAGCACCGGCTGCCACGTCATCATCGGCGACGGCGTCAAGGGCACCGACGACGTGGACGTGCCCGTGGCGGGCGGCGAGTATATCAAGAACGCCCACATCGGCCGCGCCATTATGGATGCCGACATCTTCATCAGCCTCAACCACTTCAAGGGCCATGAGGCCACCGGGTTTGGCGGCGCGCTGAAGAACATTGGCATGGGCTGCGGCAGCCGGGCGGGCAAAATGGACCAGCACGCCTCCGGTAAGCCCGAGGTGGAGGCCGATGCCTGCCGCAAGTGCCACGCCTGCGCCAAAAACTGCGGGCAGGACGCCATCTTCTTCGACGGCCCGGGCGGCACCGCCCGCATCGATCACGGGATCTGCGTGGGCTGCGGCCGCTGCATCGGCTCGTGCAACTTTGACGCCATCTATAACCCCAACGACAGCGCCAACGATCTGCTTGGCCGCAAGATGGCCGAGTACTCCAAGGCTGTGGTGGACGGGCGCCCCAACTTCCACATCAGCCTGGTCCTGGATATCTCCCCCTACTGCGACTGTCACGCGGAGAGCGACGTACCCATTTTGCCCGACGTGGGTATGTTTGCCTCCTTCGATCCCCTTGCCCTGGATCAGGCCTGTGTGGACGCCTGCCTCAAGCAGGAGCCCATGCCCGGGTCCCTCCTGGACGAGCGGATGCACGCCCACGATTTCCATGACCACCACGACCACTTCATCAATACCACCCCTGCCAGCGTGTGGGAGACCTGCCTGGATCAGGCCGAGCGCATCGGCCTGGGCAGCCGGGCGTATGAGCTGATCACGGTGAAGTAGGGAAGATACTACTAAAAAATAAAGAGAGAGCCCGCTGCGAAAAGCAGCGGGCTCTCTTTTGATTTACTTAGTCGAGAAGATTCTTCTCGGTGGAGGGGTCGAAGAGGTGGACCAGATCCGCCGGGAAGGAGAAGTAGACCTCGGTGCCGAAGGGGATGCCGGAGCGGTGCTCGGGGGTGAGGTCGGTGGAGGGGATGCGCAGGACCACGTCCTTCTCCTCGGCGATCACGTGGAGGTGGACCTCGCTGCCCATCATCTCGGACACGTCCACGCGGGCGGTCACAGCCTCGGGGCCGGCGGCCTGGCGGAGCGTCAGGTGCTCGGGGCGGCAGCCCAGGATCACGTCCATAGACGCAACTCCCTTAGCGTCCAGAGCCATCTGGATATTGTCGGCAAGGGCGATGTGGGTGCCGTTATAGTTAACATAATAGCCGGAGGAGTCCTTCTCCAGATGGGCGTTGAAGAGGTTCATCTGGGGAGAGCCGATGAAACCGGCCACGAAAATGTTGGCGGGGTGATCGAAGACATCCTGGGGGGTGCCGATCTGCTGAATGAAACCGTCCTTCATGATGACGATGCGGTCGCCCAGGGTCATGGCCTCGGTCTGGTCGTGGGTGACATAGACGAAGGTGGTGTCGATGCGGTGGCGGAGCTTGATGATCTCTGCACGCATCTGGTTACGAAGCTTTGCATCCAGGTTGGAGAGGGGTTCGTCCATAAGGAAGACCTGTGGCTCACGCACGATGGCGCGGCCGATGGCGACACGCTGGCGCTGGCCGCCGGACAGGGCCTTGGGCTTGCGCTCCAGATAGGAGGTGATGTCCAGGATCTCGGCGGCCTCTCTGACCTTGCGGTCGATCTCATCCTTGGGGGTCTTGCGCAGCTTGAGGGCGAAGGCCATGTTTTCGTACACGGTCATGTGGGGGTAGAGGGCGTAGTTCTGGAACACCATGGCGATGTCCCGGTCCTTGGGCTCCACGTCGTTGACACGCTTGTCGCCGATGTAGAGGTCGCCCTCGGTGATGTCCTCCAGCCCGGCGATCATGCGCAGGGTGGTGGACTTGCCGCAGCCCGACGGGCCGACCAGGACGATGAACTCCTTGTCCGCGATGTCGAGGTCAAAGCTGTGGACCGCTACCACGTTCTTGTCATAGACCTTCTTGATGTTTTTGAGGGTTAAAGTTGCCATGTACACGAGCCGTGACGGTAAAGCCTCTGCAATTACCGCCTTGCGTCCGCAGAGCAAAACTCCGGACGTTTTACGGCAGGTCTCCACACTGCCGCACCGCCGGCCCCGGCGGGAAATGGTCTCCTCCTTTTTTATGGCTGAGGCGGAACTATTGAAATGGAGTAGTGCCGCCCGCCTGATGCGAGCTGGAGGTGATACTCCGCTCACGGCCATTATACCACAAAAGGCCGAAGGAGGCAATCTGGACAAAATTCATAAAGGATATACTTCGAATGTGTGAAAAACGACGGCAAAAACAAAAAATTCCATTTTTGATTCGTGAAAGAAAAAACGTAGGTACAAAGGAGAAATATCCCACCGGCCCACCTTGACAGAGGGGGTCAAGCCTTGTTATGCTAAAGCTATGAAAGGGGCGTGACACAAGTGAAAACCGACATTGAAATCGCGCAGGAAGCCATCCCTCTCCCCATCGGTGAAATTGCAGCCAAGCTGGAACTCGGCGCCGACGTTATGGAGCCCTATGGATACACGAAAGCCAAACTGGATGTGAGCGCCATCCGCCAAAAGCCCCGTAAAGGCAAGCTGATTTTGGTTACCGCCATCAACCCTACCCCGGCGGGGGAGGGGAAGACCACCACCAGCGTGGGTCTGGCCGATGCGCTGAGCTTGCTGGGAAAGAAGACCGTCCTGGCCCTGCGGGAGCCGTCTCTCGGCCCCGTTTTCGGCGTCAAGGGCGGCGCGGCGGGGGGCGGGTACGCCCAGGTCATCCCCATGGAGGACATCAACCTCCACTTTACCGGGGACTTCCATGCCATCGGCGCGGCCAATAACCTGCTGGCCGCTTTACTCGACAACCACATCCAGCAGGGCAACGCCCTGGGGCTCGACGTGCGGCGCATCACCTGGAAACGCTGCGTGGATATGAACGACCGGCAGCTGAGAAACATCGTCTGCGGGCTGGGCGGCAAGGTGGACGGCGTGCCCCGGGAGGACGGGTTCGACATCACCGTCGCAAGCGAGGTCATGGCGGTTCTCTGCCTCTCCAGCGACCTGATGGACCTGAAGAAGTGCCTCGGCCGCATGGTGGTGGGGTATACCCGGGAAGATAAGCCCGTCACCGCCCATGACCTGAAAGCCGAGGGGGCTATGGCCGCCCTCCTGAAGGACGCCATCAAACCAAATCTCGTACAGACTTTGGAGCATACCCCCGCCCTCATCCACGGCGGGCCCTTCGCCAACATCGCCCACGGCTGCAACTCCATCTCAGCCACCGACACCGCCCTCCGGCTGGGGGATTACGTGGTCACCGAGGCGGGCTTTGGCGCGGACCTGGGGGCTGAGAAGTTTTTGGACATCAAGTGCCGCTACGGCGGCCTCACCCCCAGCGCGGTGGTCATCGTCGCCACCGTTCGGGCCCTCAAGCACCACGGCGGCGCGGCCAAGGCCGATCTGGGCAGCGAAAACCTGGAGCTTTTGGAAAAGGGCCTTCCCAACCTCCTCCAGCACGTGGAGAACATCACCAAGGTCTATGGCCTTCCCGCGGTGGTGGCCATCAACCGTTTTCCCACTGACAGCGAGGCAGAGCTAAAGCTTGTGGAGGACAAGTGCCGGGAGCTGGGGGTCAACGTGGCGCTCAGCGAGGTATGGGGCAAGGGCGGCAAGGGCGGCGAGGCCCTGGGCCGGGAGGTTCTGCGCCTGTGCGAGGAAGAGAACCACTTCCGGTTCTCATACGACGCGGAAGACTCTATTGAGGAAAAGCTCCATGCCATAGCTACAAAAATTTACCATGCAGACGGCGTGGATCTGACGCCCAACGCCAAAAAGCAGGCGGCCCAGCTCACCGAGCTGGGATATGGGAACCTGCCCATCTGCATGGCGAAGACCCAGTATTCCTTCTCCGACGACGCGGCCCTCCTGGGTGCGCCCCGGGGGTTCCGCGTCACCGTCCGTAACCTGAAGGTCTCCGCCGGTGCTGGGTTTGTCGTCGCTCTCACGGGCGACATCATGACCATGCCCGGCCTGCCCAAGATTCCGGCAGCGGAAAATATCGACGTGGACGAAACCGGCAGGATCACCGGGCTCTTCTAAGCCGGGCATGGTCATGCCGCCGCAAGTGCGGCGTACGAGGGTTTTGATGCAGTCAAAACCTCGAAATCGGGGGAATTCATTTTCCCCGATTTGAATAAAATGAGGGGTCCCATACGGCCCCGGCCATATGGGGAGCCATGCCCGGCCTTCCCAAGGTTCCAGCAGCGGAAAATATCGACGTGGACGAAACCGGCAGGATCACCGGGCTCTTTTAAAATCTGCAAAGATTGGGCGCGACCTTGCGGCCGCGCCCGGTTTTGCAAAATACTTACTGAAAGTTAGCGTACCGCGTTGCTCACGCCGCGGCCAATGTCTGCCACGCCGTTGGCGACTCCGCCGGTCACGTCCCGTGCGGCATTGCCCACACCCCGGGTCACGCTACGCACACCTTGGCCAGCGTTGTTCACCACGCCGCCCGTCGCGCCGGTGGTGCTGGGCACGGTGGTCGTGGTGGGCATGGTGCTGGGGGTCACGGTGGTAGTGGCAGTGGTCGTGGGTTTTGTGGATGTCGTGGGTTTCGTGGTGGTGCCGGGTGTACTGGTGGTGGTGCAGCCGGTCGCAGTAAGGGCCAGGGCTAAAACAAGCCCCGAAAGAGCCAGATATCGTCTCATTTTACATCCTCCCGGTGTTTTTTGATCATTTTTAGATGTTTGGTTCTCCATCCGTCTCCTATTATATGTGGTTCACGTTGTTTTACACGGACAAGACAAACGGTAAAATTTTTTTGAAATGGTACTTGCTTTTCATAGGGACTTCTGTTAAGATAATAACAGGAATAATTCTTGCCAAGCGCATTTTTTAAATTGGGCACACCAGCCGAGAAACGGTATGCCACACATAAAATTTAGGAGGGTAAATTTATGGAACTTGAGCTTTATCGCTGCGCTCACTGTGGAAACGTGGTATTCAAGGCCGTGGACAAGGGGACTCCCATCTCCTGCTGCGGCGAGGTCATGCAGAAGCTTATTCCCGGCACCACCGACGGCGCGCTGGAGAAGCACGTCCCCGTGGTGGAGAAACAGGCGGTCGACGGCGGCTACTTTGTGGACGTGAAGGTCGGCTCCGTGGCGCATCCCATGCTGCCTGAGCACTATCTGCCCATCATCGCGGCTGTCAGCGGCGATACCGTCACCATCCGCCTGCCTAAGCCCGGCGACGAGCCTGTGCTCCATACCTTCTGCGCCGACGGCGACGTGACCGGGTATGAGCTGTGCAACCTGCACGGCTACTGGAAGAGCGCCGAGTAAAACCGTTTTCCCAATTCAAATAGATATAGAAAGGTAGTGGTTTACATGGAGCTGAAGGGAAGCAAGACCGAGGCCAACCTCTGGAAAGCATTTGCCGGGGAGTCTATGGCCCGCAATAAGTACACTTATTTTGCCAGCGCCGCCAAGAAAGAGGGCTACGAGCAGATCGCCGCCATTTTCGAGGAGACCGCAGGCAACGAAAAAGAGCACGCCAAGCTCTGGTTCAAGGAGCTGAGCGGCATCGGCGATACCGCGACCAATCTGAAGGCCGCCGCCGCCGGCGAGCACGAGGAATGGACCGACATGTACAAGTACATGGCCGAGGATGCCAAGGCCGAGGGTTTTGCGAAGCTTGCCTTCCTCTTCGAGGGTGTTGGCAAGGTGGAGAAGGAGCACGAAGAGCGCTACCTTGCCCTGCTCAAGAATCTTGAGGACGGCGTGGTCTTCAAGCGCGGCGACGAGTATATGTGGAAGTGCCGTAACTGCGGCCATATCCACATCGGCAAAGAGCCTCCTCAGGTCTGTCCCGTGTGCGCCCATCCCCAGGCCTATTTTGAAATCTGCGCGAAGAATTATTAAGCTTAAAAAAGCTGCCCGGAGGTTTCCTCCGGGCAGCTTTTTTAGCTATATAAAGGGGTGAAACCATAAGGTCAGCCGGTAGGGCGGCGCGTTCCTTTTGCGGGTTAAGGATGGCTGGAAAGGACTAGTAAATTTGTAGGAGGTTATGACATTTTTTAGGAACAATTGCTCAAAAATTTTGTCCTAAAAAAATAAATTTTGTAAAAAAACACAGAAAACGCTAATATATCGTCTGGAGGCCGTGATAAACTATCCCTATAATCTTAGTTAGATTCGAATATTGAGAGGTGTTTTACATGTCGGAGGCAGCAAGGGTTGGCCGTCGCATCAAGTACCTGAGAAAACGGAAAGGCTACACGCAGGAGCGCCTGGCAAACGAACTTTTCGTCAGCCAATCTTACCTGCGCGAAATCGAACATGGCACGGCAAACCCTACCGTCAATCTGGTCGCGAAGATCACCCTCTTCCTGGAGGGCCTGCCGGACATCGTCCCGGAGGGCGGCGCCTGGCCCGAGGAAGAGGAGATGGCTCTGCTGCCGAGATAGCACCTTAAAAAAAGCAGGGGCGGCTCTTTGGCCGCCCCCGCAAGTCATATTTGAAGTTACCGGAAGGCCCTCCGCCTTCAGCGGGAGGGGCAGAAGGAGCGGTTGATGGCGGAGAGGATGCCCTTGAGGGGGGCCAGATTGATGTTGTGGGAGATGCCCACGCCAAAGACGCTCTTCCCGTCCTTGTCCTTGAGCTGGATATAGGCCACGGCCATGGAGTCCGAGCCCACGGAGATGGCGTGCTCCTTATAGTCCACGAAGGTGAACTGGTCCATCTTCTGCCCATGGATCGCGTTGAAGAAGGCGTCGATGGGGCCGTTGCCTGCGCCCTGGACCTGGAAAACGGTGTCCTGGTGCTTGAGGGTACCTTCGAAGGTGACGTGGGAGTCGCCGTTTTCGTCGGTACGCTCGGAGAAGGAGTGGCGCACAAGCTGGTAGGGGCTGGCCGCGTCGATATAGCTCTCCTTGAAGAGCTCGTAGACGCGCTCGGGCTTGAGCTCGGTGCCCACCCGATCGGTCTCCGCCTGGACGATGTGGCCGAACTCAGGGTGCATGGCCTTGGGCAGGTCGAACCCGAAGTTGTGCTGCATGACGAAGGCCGCGCCCCCCTTGCCCGACTGGGAGTTGATGCGGATGATGGGCTCGTACTGCCGTCCCACATCGGCGGGGTCGATGGGAAGGTAGGGGATCTCCCACTTGTCGGTGCCGCTCTCGCGCATGTAGGCCGAGCCCTTATTGATGGCGTCCTGGTGGGAGCCGGAGAAGGCGGTGAAGACCAGCTCCCCCGCGTAGGGCTGCCGCTCGCCCACCTTCATCTTGGTGGAGCGCTCGTACATATCTTTAATCTTATTCATGTCGGAGAAATCAAGCCCCGGGTCCACGCCCTGGGTGTGCATGTTCAGCGCCAGGGTCACCATGTCCACGTTGCCGGTGCGCTCGCCGTTGCCGAAGAGGGTGGCCTCGATGCGCTCGGCCCCGGCAAGCAAGCCCATCTCGGCGGTGGCCACGCCGCAGCCCCGGTCGTTGTGCGGGTGGAGGGAGATGATGGCGCAGTTTCGGCTGGGGATCTTTCCGATAAAGTACTCGATCTCGTCAGCGAAGTAGTTGGGCATACAGTTTTCCACCGTGGTGGGCAGGTTGAGGATGGCCCGTTTCTCCGGCGTGGCGCCCAAAGTCTTAAGGACAGCCTCGCAGATCTCCACGGCGGCGTCCATCTCGGTGCCCATAAAGCTCTCTGGGGAATATTCATACCGCAGGTCCATCCCCGCGTCGATGGCGGGCTGGCTCAGCTCGGCGATGAGGGCGGCGGCGTCCACGGCGATTTTCTTCACGCCCTCCACGTCGGTCTGGAAGACCACCTTGCGCTGGAGGGTGGAGGTGGAGTTATAGAAGTGGAAGATGACATGCTTCGCGCCCCGAATGGCCTCGAAGGTCTTCTCGATGAGGTGGGGGCGGGCCTGGACCAGCACCTGGATGGTCACATCGTCGGGGATGTGACCGCCGTCGATGAGCTCGCGGCAGATCTCGTACTCGGTCTCGCTTGCGGAGGGGAAACCGATCTCGATCTCCTTCACGCCGATGTCCAGCAGCGTGTGGAAGTACTCCAGCTTTTCCTGGAGGTTCATGGGGTCCACCAGGGCCTGGTTGCCGTCGCGCAGGTCCACGCTGCACCAGATGGGAGCATTGGTGATCTGCCTGTCGGGCCACCGGCGGCGCTCCATTCTGATGGGGGCAAAGGGGACATACTTCTCGTTGTTCATGGGGAATGACCTCCTTGACGCCGGGGGAATACAAAAACGCCCCCGACCTAAAATTAGGTCAGGGGCGTAAACTTACGCGGTACCACCCTGATTCGGCAGTCAGTTTCCCGACAGCCCTCGATGGCCTCCAACAAGGCCGTGGCCGGTAACGTGGCCGGACGGTCCGCCTTACTCGCGTTCAGGCAGACAGCTCAGGGACCAGTATACACATGACCTCCGCACATTGGCTCGCACCGGGCGCCAACTCTCTGAGAGGGAGTGCCATGTCTTCTTCCCGTCATCGCTCTTTGGGATTGGGGCCATTATAGCCGAAAGTTTTGAAGTTGTCAAGGGAGGAAGTTTTTGGGGAACTAGAACTGAGGGAATCATAGCCATTTATAAAACTTATCTGATTGTGATCGCTGCTCGTCCATAAGCATTGTGGACTTCATGATAATGAGTAAAGAAAAAGGTTATCCTTCCATGCAGAGAACCACAAATCAGCGCTTCAGCTCTCTTCTTCATATGATAACGGTTTAAACGAGTTCAGTGTGTCATATCGGCGGGATATCTGGCAATGGGCATACCAGTAAAAAGGAGGCGGCCCCGCATGGGGCCGCCTCCTTAAATAGCGGGGGGAACTTACTCGCCGAAACCGCCCTCGACCTGGGCGACCAGATGGTCCACGGCCTCTTTCTCATCGGGGCCGTTGGCGGCGATCTCGATGGTGGTGCCGCAGCTCAGGCCGGCGGCCAGGAGCATAATGATGGACTTGGCGTTGGCGGGGTCGCTGCCAGCGTCAACGTTGCGGATGGTGATGTCGGACTTGAACTGCTTCGTGGCCATCACGAAAGTAGAGGCCGGACGGGCGTGGAGGCCCGTCTTATTGATGATCTTCGTCTGCCGTGCGTACAATGGGTCCACCTCATTTTTCTTCAATCTTGCAGATGCGCCCCTTCAAACAGGGGGCGCTTCTTACCTATTAGGATATAACAGAAGCGCTGAATTTTCAACAGAAAAAATTTTGCTAACGGGGGAAAGGCTTATTTTTCCTTGAGAAGCTTGTTGAGCTCCGACATGAAGGTGCTGATGTCCTTAAATTGGCGGTAGACCGACGCGAACCGGACATAGGATACCTCGTCCACATCCTTGAGCTTTTCCATCACCAGCTCGCCGATGCGGGCGGAGGGGACCTCACGGTCCATCTCGTTCTGGAGCGCCTGCTCGATCTCGTCGGCGATGCGCTGGAGGGTATCGAAGGAGACAGTACGCTTTTCACAGGCGCGGAGCATGCTGCCGGTCAGCTTGCTGCGGTCGAAGGTCTGGCGGCTGCCGTCCTTTTTGATGACCACGAGGGGCAGGCTCTCCATCGTCTCGTAGGTGGTGAACCGCTTGTGGCACTCCAGGCACTCCCGCCGGCGGCGGATGCTGGACCCCTCGTCCGAGGGGCGGGAGTCTACGACCTTGCTCTCCAGATTAGAACAGAACGGGCACTTCATCGCCGATTCCTCCAGATGGTTTAATCTCTATATAGGCGGGAATAATGAGATAAACAGGATGATTATACCGCGAGTGAAAGCGAATGGCATCAATGAGTCATGCTTTTCGGTTGTGCGCATGGCGGACGAGAAAAGCGACTCGAAGGAAAGTATAATAACCGCATTGCGGTTATTATACCATAGAAATACTAAATATGGTATCTCTTTTTCAAAAAGTTTCGCGCGATGTATTTCAGCGCTGCGGGCCTGTATAAAGCAAGCCAATAATTGGGAAGAATAGGGACACAGAAAGGGAGGTGAGCTATATGCAGAATAAAAATGAATCCCAGAATAATAAAAGCCAGAACCAGAATAAGTCCAAGAACCCCAGCAGCGAGAGCAAGAAGAAGGATCGCCCCCAGAGCAAGAGCGAACGGCAGGAGCAGTTCTAAGGTAAATTACTTCAAGCAAAGAGGCGCGCCGCAAAACCAGCGTTTTGCGGCGCGCTTTGTCGTTGTGCTCCGTCGCCTTTTCGCCGGAGCGCCTCTTTGGGGGCGCGCGGTAAAAAGATGGCTGAGTTCTCATCGAGAGAACGTATGAAGTCAGTTCACGCTCTCCCGCGCGAGCTGGCCCAGCTCCGCCTGCGTGTATTTCGTCATGGTCCAGCCGCTCAGCGCGAAGATGAGATTGATGACCAGAGTCAGCGTGCTGGCGAATGCGAAGGGCATGGCGGAGAAGATGTTGACACCCAGGGTGGAGGCCACAAACACGGCCCCCACGTTCCATGGGACAAATACCGCGCCCAGCGTGTTGACGTCCTCCGAGATGCGGGAGAGGTTCTCGGGGCGGAGACCGACCTTGCGGAAAAGAGGAGCCATCAGGGTGCCTACCATAATCATAGAAAAGTTATTATCGGGAATGAGAACGATGCAGATCAGGCACGCCAGCATGGCGCACAGGGCGATGCCCCGGCTGGAGGAGACGCGGCTTGAGATGATTTCCACCAGCACGTCCACGACGCCGCAGCCCTTCAGAATACCGCCCACGCCGAGCGCCCCGATGACAATGCCCACCATGTCGAGCATGCTCACGATGCCGCCGCGGCTCAGCAGGTTGTTGAGCGAGGCGTCCCCCGTGTCGATGGTGAACCCGGACACCAGGAAAGCGCCTACCTCAGAGATCGAGTAGCCCTGGTACAGGATGGTGACCAGCGCCCCCGCCAGTGCGCCCAGCATCAGCGACCAGAGCGCGGACTTCTTCATGGCCAGCAGCGTGATGACGACGACCGCGGGGATCAGCGTGAGAACGCCGATATGAAAGGTCTGTCCCAGATTGGTGATGATCGCCTGCGTCTGAGCCTCGCCGGAGGAGGAGCCCGCGATGGTGAAGCCCATGATGAGATAGACCGCCGCCGAAATGAGATATGCCGGCCCGGCCGAGTAGGCCATATGCCTGATATGCTGCATGGGGGTGCAGCCCGCCAGCGTGGAGTTGAGCAGGACGGAGTCGGACACCGGAGACATCTTGTCTCCAAAATAGGTTCCCGAGATGACGGCCCCGGCGATGACAGGGGCGGGGATACCCATCCCGATGCCCACGCCCATCATGGCGACGCCAGCGGTGCCCACCGTACCCCAGGAGGTGCCCGTGGCAAGCGCCGTCAGGGTACATAAGACCATGGCGATGACTAAGACCAGGTGCGGGTTGATGATTTTAAGGCAGAAATAGATGATGGACGGCACGGTGCCGGCCGAGATCCATACGGCGATCAGCGCGCCCACCGCGAACAAAATGGCGCAGACCTGGAGGCCGGTTTTGATCATGCCGTAGGCAAAGCCTTCAACCTCGTCGGCGGTGTAGCCCAGGTACATGGCGAAGGGCAGCAGCAGCAGCCAGGAGAAGAAGAGCAGGAAGATCATTTGCAGCTGAAAAACGCCGATCCCGATTCCGATAAATGCCACTAGGGTACCGATGGTCAGGAGTACGAAACCCAGGGAGGGTTTCTTTTTGTCTTTGATACCTTCCATAATGGGGTCCCCTTTCTTTATTGTGGTCATGCCTGCGTAAGCTTGCCGTAGGCCCGCTCCATCCGGGAGAGACCCTCCCGCAGGACGGCGCGGGGGCAGGCAAGATTGACGCGTACAAAGCCCTCGCCGCCCTCGCCCAGGCCCGCGCCGTCATTGACGAGGATATGGGCCTCCCGCTCAAAGTGCGCCACGGCCCGCGCCGAGGACATGGGCAGGCAGCGCAGATCCACCCACGCAAAATAGGTGGAGTCCGCCGGGCACACCCGCGCGCCCGGCATGTGCTCTGCCACGAAGTCCTCCGCCAGCCGGTGGTTTTCGCGCACATAGTCCATGAGCGCGGAAAGCCACTCGTCGCAGTGGTCGTAGGCCGCCTCCGTGACAGCCAGGCCGAAGATATTCATGCCGTAGTTGAGGTCGAGCTTTGCCAGGGACTGATTGTACTGCTGAAGGATGCGGGGGTTTTCCGTGACGACGAAGGAGAATTTTACCCCGGTGGTGTTGTAGCTCTTGCTGGGGGAATAGCAGATGACCGAGTTTTGCGCCAGCTCCGGGGACAGGGAGGCGATGGGGGTGTACTTATGGCCCGGGTAAACCAGACCACAGTATACGTCGTCCGACAGGATGGTAACGCCATGCCGCAGGCACAGCTCGCCCAGCCGCCTCAGCTCCTCCTCGCGCCAGGCCCGCCCCACGGGATTGTGGGGGTTACACAGCCAAAAGAGCTTGGTCTTGGGCGTAAACAGCGTTTCCAGGCGGTCAAAGTCCATGGTATAGCCATTCTCCGTCAGCAGGAGCGGATTGGGTACCGCCACGCGCCCGTTGTCCCGCAGGAGCTGCGAAAAGCAAAAGTGGACGGGCGTTTGGATTATGACCTCGTCACCCGGCGCCGTCAGCGCGTCCAGCAGAGTCCAGATGCTGGTGTATATCCCCACGTTGGTAGCGGTGCAGGCGCGCGCGTCGATCTGCCAGCCTGCCGTTCTGGCAAGCCAGCCCTCAATGGCGGCATAGTAGCTGTCCCGGACGAGCGGGTACCCCAGATGCCCCTGCGCCGCGACCTGGGTGATGGCGTCCAGGATCGGCTTAGGGCTTGAGAAGTCCATGTCGGCGGTGCCGAAGCTCAGCAGCGCCGGGTCGCCCGTGCGCGCCCGCTCGTATTCCCACTTCAGCGTGCTCAAATGCCGGCGGTCCGGCAGAAGATCAAATGGAGCGTCCATGTCAACATTCCTTTCGCGGTTAAGGTCGGGGGGGCGGGCATCACCTCCTGCGCACCGAAGTCACTATTTGGCCAAATAGCAAAAAAATAAAGGTGCTAGCGCATTTCCCCATTACCTTTTCAGGTTCGGCCCTTCCCGGTAGGCCGATTAGCGGGGAAATCCGCTAACACCTTTAATTTTAAATGAAAGCTGTCTTGCTTTCGTGTTTTCAGTATATCCACAGCCAATAAAAAAAGCAATGGGTAATCCTATCAAAATTTCAGGGCCGATTTATATGCAATCCATACATAAAGTTGCCGCTTTATGGCCCGGGGCAAAACTTCTGTTTTACATCGTTCGCCGTTTATTGTATAATACTTTGTCGCGGCATGATGAATGCCGCCTAAAATTTGAACAATATAGGAGTGTTTCGCATGAGCCGCATGGTCGGAACTGTTTCCCGTGGCATCCGCGCGCCCATTATCCGCAGTGGGGACGACCTGGTAGAGATCGTCACCCGCTCGGTGCTGGACGCGGCGGCCGACGCGGGGTTTGCCGTACAGGACCGCGACGTCATCGCCGTCACAGAGGCCATCGTGGCCCGGAGCCAGGGGAACTACGCCACGGTGGACAACATCGCCGCCGATGTTCGCGCCAAGCTGGGCGGCGGCACGGTGGGCGTGATATTCCCCATCCTCAGCCGCAACCGTTTCTCGGTCTGCCTGCGGGGCATCGCCAAGGGCTGCAAGAAGGTCGTCCTCATGCTATCCTATCCCTCCGACGAGGTCGGCAACCATCTGGTGAGCCTGGACGCCATTGACAGCGCCGGGGTCAACCCCTACAGCGATGTGCTCACCCTGGAGCGCTACCGCGCCCTCTTCGGCTATGAAAAGCACCCCTTCACAGGCGTGGACTACGTGGAGTTCTATGAGGACCTCATCAAGGAGAGCGGCGCGGAGGTGGAGGTCATCTTCGCCAACGACCCCCGGGCCATTTTGCCCTACGCCAAGCGCGTCCTCTCCTGCGATATCCATACCCGCTCGCGCACCAAGCGCCTTCTCACCGCCGCCGGGGCCGAGGCCGCCCTCGCCCTGGACGACATTATGACTGCCCCCATCGACGGCAGCGGGTGCAACGAGGCGTACGGGCTCCTCGGCTCCAACAAGGCCACCGAGGACAGTGTGAAGCTTTTCCCCCGTCCCTGCCAGGACCTGGTAGAGAATATCCAGGCCAAAATGCTCCGGGAGACCGGTAAGCACGTAGAGGTCATGGTCTACGGCGACGGCGCGTTCAAGGACCCCGTGGGCAAGATCTGGGAGCTGGCCGACCCTGTGGTTTCCCCCGCCTACACCGCCGGGCTGGAGGGCACCCCCAACGAGTTAAAGCTGAAGTACCTGGCCGACAACGACTTCGCCGGACTCTCCGGCGAGGCCCTGCGCGACGCCATAAAGGACAAGATCAAGGCCAAGGACGGCAGCAGCCTGGTGGGCAACATGGCCGCCCAGGGCACCACCCCCCGCCGCCTCACCGACCTCATCGGCTCGCTGTGCGACCTCACCTCCGGCAGCGGCGACAAGGGCACCCCCATCGTCTACATCCAGGGCTATTTCGACAACTACACGACCGACTAATGAGAAAAGCTCCGTGGGCACCTGCCCACGGAGCTTTTTTATACGTCAAAAATTAAGAGACTTGATTTCGGGCATCCCTTGTTTATTTCAACTCCTGGCTGCGCTGGGCCACATTGCGCTGAAAGTTCATGACGGTGCGATTATATTCCTCGTCCATGAGAGGAGAGGTAATCATAAAATCGGCTGAGGACTTATTGGTGGCAATGGGGATATCATACACCAGCGCGATACGCAGCAACGCCTTGATATCCGGATCATGCGGCTGGGCGCAGAGCGGGTCGGAAAAGAAAATAACGAAATCGATTTTACCCTCCACGATTTTTGCGCCGATCTGCTGGTCCCCGCCGAGGGGGCCGCTGTTATAGGCCCGCACCGGAAGACCGGTGCGCTCCGAAACCATGGTTGCGGTCGTACCTGTACCGCAGAGAAAATGCTTTTGAAGAACCGACTTGTTCCAGTCGCACCAATCGAGAAGCTCCTTCTTTTTGCCGTCATGGGCGATCAGGGCGATGTTCTTTTGCTTTCCAATGGTCAATGTAATAAAATCATTCATCTCTCGTTCTCCGTTCCCGCAATGAATGATCTGATTACTTCAAGATTCTCATTGCTGTCTTGATAGATTCTCAATTTGATCGGCTTAGTCAAATCAAAGCTGAAAATGCCCATTAAGGAGCGGGCGTCTAAAATGCGATTGCCCTCAATCAGATCAAAGTCACCGGATAGATTGGATATGGCTGATACAAACTGCTGGATTCGCACCGCGTTTGGTAAGCTGACAAAAACCTCTGTCATAAAACAACCTCCGTTCGGTTTCATTATAACAAGGAAAGGTTTTCATGTAAATGACCAAGTGAAAGCCCTTTTGCTGGTACCATAGAAAATGCCGCAGCGAAATCACTGCGGCATAGAAATATGTATAGATAGGACTATAACTCCCTGTTACGTGACATCCGCCATACTGATAAAACAAAAAAGATCAAGCCAAAGCCTGCGATTGTCGCAAGCATGACGGTGGGGGAGAGCACATAGCCGTTTACTGCCATATTTACGCCTAATTCAGTCAAAACTTCGTTGGTGATGTCTGTGGGTGCGCCTTGAAGGATACGGCGTACGGGCTCACCTAAAAAGAGACTGCGCAGCAGTGCTCCGGCATGGCTGAATGGCAGCAGCTTTACAAATGTCTGAACCGTGTCGGTATAGGAACCGATAGGAATGTAAGCGCCTGATAAAAAGCCTAATAGTGTGCCAATGATGCTGCTTAAACTGCCGTAGGCTCCCGGTGTTTTCACAAGCGATACAAAGAATGCGCTGATAGCCGTAAAGCTAACGCAGCACAGCAGCAACAGTCCCAATACCTTTAGGGCATCCATAACGCCCAGGAGTGTGCCCCCTCTTAGCACAATCAGCCCCTCTGCCGCAGCGAACAGTACGATATTGATAATCAAGCTGGATAGTGCAGCCGAGAGCAGGTACCCCATAACCAACTGCCAACGCTTGACCGGTGCAACGCGGAAGTCCTTGAGCACACCAAGATGGTGATCGTCAACCATGATACCCATTGCACCCAAAGAAGTGGTCAACGTGGAGATGGACAAGATGCCACCCATGACCCAAGAATTTACAAAAAATTCGATATCTGAAAGAGATGCCTGCGGCATGCTTATGGAAAGCTCCCGCACCTGCATGTTACCCAAGAATAGTACGTACAGCAAAAGTACAATCAGAGCACCCAGCACTGAGAAAAACACCGACATCGGGTCACGAAAATACAGCGCGATATTGCGCTTAGCTAAACGAAGCGTTAAGCCCATCTATGCCACCCCGCTCCCTTCACGAATCTCATGCCCGGTCAGGGCGAGGAATACATCGTCCATGCTGCCGCGCATCAGCTCAAACTCGCTGAGCATGGGGCGCACATCATTTACAATGTCTACAGCATCTATTGTGTTGGCTAGGTTTACTGTGACGTACTCCGTATGCGGACGGTAGGTCAACCCCCGATTACTCAGGTATTGCTCCAGTGCGTTCCTTGCCGACCCATCAATGGGAATCAGCCGCAGCTTGTGCTGTCCGTATTGCGCCTTTAAGCGCAGCGGAGTGTCCTGTGCAATCAGCTTGCCATGGTCGATAACGGCTACCATGTCGGCACGGGCGGCTTCGTCCATATAGTGGGTAGTCAGAAATACCGTCACGCCGGTATCCTTTTGCAGTGTACGAATGCATTCCCACACACGGGTGCGGGTCTGCGGGTCAAGTCCGGTGGTGGGTTCATCCAGGAATAGCATCTGCGGGGTATGAATCAGCCCCCTTGCAATGTCCGCACGCCGCTTTTGCCCGCCGCTTAATTTGCCGTAACGCCTGTCCATGAAGTCACCCAGATCTACAACATCGGATACATTCGCAAGCCGCGTCTGAAACGCCTTGCCGGTGATTCCATACATAGCAGCACGGGCACTGAGGTTCTCGCGCACAGTCAGCAAGCTGTCCAACACCGAATCCTGAAAGACCACGCCGATGGCGCGCCGTATTGCATCGTCCTCTCTTCCGGCTTGATGCCCAGCCAATGTGATGCTGCCTGAATCAAAACCCTGTAGGGTGCAGATACAGTGGATGGTGCTGGATTTTCCCGCGCCGTTTGGCCCTAGAAACGCAAATAGCGAGCCTGCGGGGACGCTGAAGCTGATGCCATCAACTGCGGTTAGTGAACCATAGCGCTTGACTAAATTAGTGACTGACAGTATATCGTCCATAGTTTTTCCTTCTTTCTTCAAGTTTCTTTAACACCCTCTTAAAGTCGTGAATCGGCCCAAGGAAAACTTCTGTCAAACATAGTATAAAACTCTGGTTTTTCTTTAAGAAAACCCGTGGATTTGGATAAAATCTTAATATTACAGACAAAACTGTTGCAGAAATTCGCATTTATGATGTTTGCAAATATTATTCTAATTGGTGAAAAATCCCTTGTCAATAATCATCTGCATATTTTAATCTTCTGCTGTGTTTTTTAATCTTCTGATAATGTCGTCAACCAGATTGAAAAGTAAAAAACCACCTATTTCCGAAGAAATAAGTGGTTTCCTGTGGCAGCGGGAGAAGGATTCGAACCCTCACAAACAGAGTCAGAGTCTGTCGTGCTACCCTTACACAATCCCGCTATATATTGCCTGCCGTTTGACAAGCGCAGGGTTTATTATACCAAAATCAGAGCATTTGTCAATACCATTTTTCAAGAAACTTCGCGGTTAGGGGGGAGGGGTCACTTTACGATAGGAAGAGCGGGGGCCATGGGCCCCCGCTCCAGCTTGCCGATTAAACCGACCCGGCGCGTTATTTCCTGCGGATGATCTCGTGCCGCTTGGGGCCGGTAGAGATTGTCTTGACAGGCACGCCGATCTGGGCCTCAATAAAGTTTACATAATCCTTGGCCGCCTGGGGGAGCAGACCATAGTCGGTCACGCCGCGGATGTCGGACTTCCAGCCGGGAAGGGTGGTGTAGACCGGCTTTGCCCGGTCTAAGAGGGGGGAGGCGGGGAAGTCAGCCGTTACCTTGCCGTCGATCTCGTACCCGGTGCAGACCCTGATCTCGTCCAGGTAACCCAGGCAGTCGATGGCGGTGAGCACCACTTCTGTGGCGCCCTGGACCATACAGCCGTACCGGGTGGCCACCGCGTCCATCCAGCCCACACGCCGGGGCCGCCCGGTGGTGGCGCCGAACTCGCCCGCGTCGCCGCCCAGGCGGCGCAGCGTGTCTGCCTCCTCACCGAAGAGCTCGGAGACGAAGGCTCCGGCCCCCACGGCGGAGGAGTAGGCCTTGGCGACGCAGACCACGTCGGTGATGGCGGTAGGGGGTACCCCCGCGCCCACGGAGCCGTACCCGGCCAGGGTGTGGGAGGAGGTGGTGAAGGGATAGATGCCCAGGTCCGGGTCCTTCATGGAGCCGAGCTGGCCCTCCAGCAGAATATTTTTTCCGTCCTTGACGGCCAGATGAACAAAGGAGACGGCGTCCCCGATATAGGGGGCAATGGCGTCCCGGTAGCCCATCAGCTCGGTGAAGAGGGCCTGGGGATCCAGAAGAGGTTTATGGTAGAGGTGCTCGAAGAGAACGTTCTTGATCTGGCAGACGGCCTCAAGCCGGGCCAGGAGCCGCTCCTCCTCGAAGAGCTCGCAGACCTGGAAGCCGATCTTGGCGTACTTATCCGCGTAGAAAGGGGCGATGCCGGACTTGGTGGAGCCGTAGGCCGCACCGGCCAGCCGCTCCTCCTCGTAGGTGTCCTGCAGAATGTGATAGGGCATGAGGACCTGGGTGCGCCGGTCCACCAGGACATGGGGGGCGGGCACGCCGCCGTCGGTCAGTGACTTTAACTCCTTGATAAACTTGGGTACGTCCAGCGCCACGCCGTTGCCGATGATGTTGGTGGTGTGGGGGTAGAACACGCCGGAGGGGAGCTGATGGAGAGCGAACTTGCCATAGTCGCAGATGATGGTGTGGCCCGCGTTGGCCCCGCCCTGAAAGCGGATGACAACGTCCGAGTCCTCAGCAAGCAGATCGGTGATCTTGCCCTTGCCCTCGTCGCCCCAATTGGCGCCCACGATTGCTTTTACCATAAGAGTGCCTCCTTCCGCAGGGATTCGCACAGTGGCCTTTTCCCACGGACAAGCTATTGTACCTCATATGGCGGAATGATGCAAGAAACAATTTACCATTTTAAGTATTTTAATGGGATAATAATGAAAGGAATAAAAAGTGCTTGGCGGAATTCATACGGTGGTGAATTCGTTCTCCTGCTCTATATAGCGGCAAAATATGAAGATGCCGCACAGGAGCTCGGGGCTGAACTCCTCCGCCGTTTCCAGGCTCCAGCCGCCGATAATCCCCCTGTGCAGAAGGGTGAGCATCTCTTTGCCGGAGGGGGCGGTCAAGCGGTAATTTTGGCTGTTGATCATTTGGAGAAGTCCGCTCCGGCCCTGAAACAGGAGCTCGGCGGAGTTTACACGCGGCATCCTGTAGATGGGCCATCCCACAACGGAGGGGTCATCCCCATCGGCATATCTCGGAATGCCGGACAGCAGGACCTCGCCCTCAGAATTTTTCAGCAGGTATTGCTTGGGGCAGGAGCCTGGGGGAAGCTCCTCTGGGGGAACCTCCATCCGAATTTTGCTGAGGAACTGCTCTCCTCCCGCGATGATCTGCTTTTCAGAGCCGCACAGGCGGTTGCGAATATCGGCCAGGGCCGGGCCGTAGGGCCCGCCATCCGTCCAATACAGGGTGCCTGACTTCAGAAGAAAGTTCATTCCTATACACCTCCCGGAATGAGCTGGTAGCAGATAAGACCCAGGATACCCGCACATACCATGACGAGAATGGAATTTAATTTCCACTTACGCAGGACGAAAAGCGCGCCCGCGAAAATAAGGACGGAGATCCAGTCGGTGCGCGGGAGGGACACGGCCGCGCCCTCGCCCCAGAAAGCGGCGAGCAGCAAGGCCGCGCCGGCGCTGGCAATCATGGCCACCACGGCGGGGCGCAGCCCAGAGAGGACGCCCTGCACCAGCGTGAGGGTCCTATATTTATAGTAGATAAAGGCCAAGAGCGTGACGACGAGGCAGGAGGGGACGACACAGCCCAGCGTCGCCACGATCGCGCCTGGGATGCCGCCTACCTGAATACCCACAAAGGTGGCGGAGTTGATTGCAATGGGCCCCGGCGTCATCTGGGAGATGGTGATAACGTCCCCAAACTGCTCCATGGTCAGCCATGCGTGGAGCTCAACGACCTGACGCTGGATCAGCGGCATCGCGGCGTAGCCCCCGCCGATGCTGAACAGGCCGATTTGAAAAAAGCTCCAGAATAGGCTCAGATAGACCAACCGGACCACCCCCGTTTCCGCTGACCCCCGTACAGGGTGTCCGCCGCACCGAGAAGGCCGCAGACCAGAATAATGAGAATTACATTGACGTCAAAGAAAAAGGCGGCCGTGAAGGCACCCAGAAGCACCGCCAGGTAAAGAAGACGCTTTTCCTTAAGCACAGAGAACCCCATCGTGAGCACCACGTCAAAGATGACCGCGACGACTCCGGCCCCCATGCCCTTCATCACGAGGCTGACGATGAGACTGCTGCGGAAGGCCGCGTAGAAATAGGAGATGACCGATAGGGTGATGAGGGGCGGAAGTACCGTGCCCACCACCGTGATCAGCGCCCCCAAGACTCCCGCCACCCGATAGCCGACCAGAATGGAGGCGTTGACGGCAATCGCGCCGGGCGCGGACTGGGCGATGGCGGTCAGGTCGAGCATTTCCTCCTCCTCCAGCCAATGCAGCTTCTCCACAAATTTTTCCCGCATGAGCGGGATGATGACAAAACCGCCGCCGAAGGTGAACGCGCTGAGCTGAAAGGTAGAGATAAAGAGCTGCCAGTACATTTTGCTTTTTTTCATATGCTTTCCTCCTGTCAGGCCCAGTATATCACTTGAAAATCAATAATAAAAATAGTATAATCTTATTAAAATGATAATCAAAACGATATATATAGGGGGCGGGCGTGTGACCTTACGGCATATGAAGATATTTTTGGCAATCTGCGAAAATGGGAACAGCGTCACGCGGGCTGCCGAGGCGCTGTTTATGACGCAGCCCGCAGTGAGCCTCGCCTTGAAGGAGCTGGAGAGCTACTATGGCATGCCCATGTTCGAACGGCTCTCCCGCCAGCTCTTTATAACTGAGGCCGGGGAGCGGATGCGCGAGTACGCCGCCCACATCATGGAGCTTTTCGACGAGATGGAAAAGGGACTGCGGGACTGGGACGCCACGGGGGTTTTGCGGGTGGGGGCGAGCATCACCATCGGGTCCCAGTTCCTGCCGAGCTACCTCAAGGCCTTTCACGTCCTCCGCCCTGGGGTCGACATCCGCGTGTGCATCAACTCCTCGGAGGTGCTGGAGGAGCAGCTGCAGTCCAACAAGCTGGATTTCGCACTGATCGAGGGGACGGTCCACACCCCAAACCTAATTTGCGAGGCGTACCTGGAGGACCCCCTTACCGCGATCTGCTCCATAGACGGACCCTTTGCCCCCGGAGAGCGGATCTCCATCGAGCGGTTCAGGGCGCAGCGGTTTCTTCTGCGCGAAGAGGGGAGCGGCACCCGAGATGAATTTGACGGGGCGGCGGAGGCTGCGGGGTTTTCCGTTCTTCCGGCCTGGGAATCGACCAGCACCACGGCGCTGGTCAACGCGGTCATCCAGGGTCTGGGGGTGGCCGTGCTCCCGCGCAGGATGCTGCTGGGCCCTCTGGAGCGCGGGCTGATCGCCTCGTTCGAAGTGGAGGGGATGGATATGAACCGCAAGTTCTTGATTGCATATCATAAAAATAAATTTTTAACCCGCTCGGCCCGTGAGCTGATCGAACTATGTAAAAACTATGAGCTGGACTATCCGGCGCCCAAGTATAACGGCCTCTACTGATTTTCAAGCTGTCGAAAATACTTTTTCAACAGAAAGGCCGCCCAGGGCATGGGCGGCCTTTCAAGCTTGTTCGGCGGCCCTGCGCCAGCGGTTTACTCGGGCCAGGGCAGGACCACGAAGGACAAAATTCCCTCCACGTAGGGAGCTAAGGTGTACAAGGGGTAGAACACGGCGGCGCCCTCGTCTGTGAGGTAAAAGCGGCAGGGGTCGAACTCGCTGGCGGCAGCCTCCTGCCAGCCGTCCAGGAAGACGTAGTCCCCGCTGTCGATGCGCTGCCTGATTTGCTTGCACACCTCCGCGATGGAATCTCTGCGCCAATGGCTCCCCTTGGGGAAGAGCATGGGGAGGGTGATGGGCGCTCCGCTATTCAGGTCCCAGGCGTCGCCGCAGCGCACCGTGTTGCCGTGGGCCCCGCCGGTGTACTCATAGGCGTCCATGTAGAGGCTGAAGAGACCCTTCTCGTTATAGGTGACGGTGAAGTCCAGCGCCGCCTCCCAGGGGCGGAACGGGAAGGACTGCTCCCGGGCGTGCCGCAGCTCCTCGCAGGCCATGGAGAAGAGGCAGGTCTCCCACCGCGTCCGCCAGCGGTCAGCCGCGTGCCGGTAATAGCGCGCGATGCGCCGGAGTGCCGCAGTATCCTCCGGCAGTTTGGGCCAGCGGAGTGTAAAGGAGAGCACTGGCTCCCCATCGCACTTGAGGACCTGCTTCCAGGTCCCGGCCTCCACGTTGACCGATTCGATTTTGCATTTGTTTCGTCCCATGGCGACGCCCTCCCTGAATATTCAAATAACGCACTCCATTCTATGCAAGGCTATAGGATTTGACAGAAATTTTGCGAAATGGTACATTAAAGAAAAGGGAGGGGTGGAGCATGGTACGCAGACAGATCCGGGTGACCGGGCTCGTTCAGGGCGTGGGCTTTCGCTGGTTTGCCCAGCAGCACGCCGCGCGCCTGGGGCTCACCGGCTGGGCGGAAAACCAGGAGGACGGCAGCGTCATAATGGAGATACAGGGGGAGGAGCGCGGCGTGGAGCAGTTCACCGACGCCGTCTCCCAGGGGCCGCGCTATGCCCAGGTGGGCGGCGTGGAAATTTTATCCCGGGAACCCGCCCCCGACGAGCGCACCTTCCGCGTCCGGGACAGGTGGTTTTAGAGGAAAATACAAAAATGTGTTTACTGTTGCACTTCAGTGTGGTAAAATAGACATGAAGTGGCTATTTTACTTTTCTTTAGCCACAGAGCGACCGTTTTATTATAATGGCCGCTAAATGAAGGAGGCATCCCTCAAATGACCAAGGGCGAAAAGAAACCCCAGAGCGACATCCTCTATGAAGCCATCCTTACGTTGAAAGACCTGGACGAGTGCAAGCGCTTTTTTGCCGACCTGTGCACCGTGGCGGAGCTGAGAGCCATGGAGCAGCGGTTCGAGGTGGCAATTCTCCTCTCCGACGGGATGATCTATAACGATATCCTGGAGCGTACCGGCGCGTCCAGCGCCACCATCAGCCGGGTCAACCGCTCCCTCAACTATGGAGCGGAGGGCTACACCGACGTGCTCCCTCAGGTGAAGGAGAAAATGAAGGCCGATGGCAAGCTATGAATTCCTCGCGGGGTGCTACGACGAGCTGACCACGGATGTGGACTACCCCCGCTGGGCAGACTACCTGGAGCGGCACTTCGCCCGCAGCAAGCTGCCCATCCACACGGTGCTGGACCTGGCCTGCGGGACGGGGAGCCTGACAAGGGAACTGGCCTTGCGGGGCTACGAGATGATCGGGGTGGACCGGTCGGAGGAGATGCTGGGCCAGGCGGCGGAGAAGTGCCGGGGCGTGGAGCCCGTCGAGCCCATCTTCCTCCACCAGAGCATGGAAAAGCTTGACCTCTACGGCACCATAGACGCCTGCGTCTGCTGCCTGGACAGCGTGAACTACGTCACCCGCCCGGCCCTGCTGCGCAAGGCCTTCGAGCGGGTGCACCTCTTCCTTATGCCCGGCGGTCTCTTCCTCTTCGACATTAATACACCCCAAAAGCTGAAGGGCCTGGACGGCCAGATGTTCATCGACGAGACCGACGACGCCTACTGCGTCTGGCGGGCTGAGTACTCTAAGCGCCGCCGCATCTGCACTTACGGCATGGATATCTTTCGCGCCGGGGGCGACGGCCGCTGGCACCGGGGCGGGGAGGAGCACGAGGAGTACGCCCACGAGCCCCACGAGCTGGAGGAGTACCTCCGGGAGGCCGGATTCACCGCAATCAAACAATATGGCGAGCTTAAGCTGCGCCCGCCCGCAGAGGGGGAGCAGCGTATCTTTTTTGCAGCCCGAAAGGAACGATAATATTCTATGGCAGATCAGATCATCCGTATGCTGGCAAAGAACGCCCCTATAAAGGCGTCCGCCATTACAGGGAAAGACCTGGTGGAGCATGCCCGCCAGGTCCATAAGACGCTGCCCATCGCCACCGCCGCCCTGGGCCGGACTCTCATGGCCTGCTCCATGATGGGCAACCAGCTCAAGGAGGAGAACGGGGCCGTCACTTTGCGCATCAAGGGGGACGGGCCCATGGGGGGCATTACCGCCGTCTCCGACAGCGAGGGCAACGTCCGGGGCTACGTGGTGGACGGCACGGTGGACCTGCCGCTCAAGCCGAGCGGCAAGCTGGACGTGGGCGGCGCGGTGGGGGAGGACGGCTCCATCACCGTCATCAAGGACCTCGGCCTCAAGGAGCCCTATGTGGGCACGATCCAGTTGGTCTCCGGCGAGATCGCCGACGACGTGGCGGCCTACTTTGTGGAGAGCGAGCAGATCCCCACCGCCTGTGCGCTTGGCGTGCTGGTGAACACCGACCAGTCGGTGCTCTGCGCGGGGGGCTACCTCATCCAGCTCCTGCCCGGCGCGGGGGACGAGGTCATCGGCCAGATCGAGAAGGGCGTAGCCCGGGTGGGCGCGGTCACCGACGCGCTGTGGGGCGGCATGGACGCCGAGGGCCTGCTCAGGGAGGTCCTGCGGGACTTCGACATGGAGGTCGTGGAGCGCTCCGACGTGGAGTACCGCTGCTACTGCAGCCATGAGCGGGTGACCCGCGCCCTCATCAGCCTGGGGAAGAAGGAGCTGTCCGAGCTCATCGAGGAGCAGGGGAGGGCAGAGCTTACCTGCCAGTTCTGCGACAAGGTGTACGAGTACGACAAAGAGGAGCTGGAAGCCCTTCTGGCGCAGATGTAAGAGACTGCCCCGCCCGGACCATTTTTTCAGGAAGAATGAAAAAGAGGTGAAGATTGTCAATAGTGTTGCAACATTTTTATGAGAAAATTCGCCTTAATATTTGTTAAGGATTGGCAAGTGCGGCAAGCTCAGCGGCAAAAAGAGCGGCGGGAGTTTCGTAGTTGAGGAGCTTTCTAGGGTAATTATTAAGCCAGTCAGAAACGTGCTCACACTCGGATTGTGTTACCTTGTAGAGAGATTGACCCTTGGGGAAGAATCGGCGTATCATGCGGTTCATACGCTCGTTACTGCCACGCTCACAACTGGTATAGGGGTGGCAATAATAAACGCTTGTCCTCTCGTTGCCCTGTCTATCGTGCTCCATGCCGTAGCAGTCGGAGAACTCAGAGCCATTATCAACGGTAATGGTTTTAAAGACGTTCGGAAAGTCGCAAGTTGATTGAATGCGGTCGAGGTTATGAACGACTGAACGAGCCGTTTTTGAACGAAGATGGGATATTATCTCAAAGCGTGTTTTGCGCTCAGTGAGCACAAGGAGGGCCTGACGCTTGCCCTTTAGCTTGCCTATAACACAGTCCATTTCCCAATGACCGAATTCTTCACGAGTATCTATACACTCGGGTCTATGCTCAATGCTTTTACCAGCCGGGGGGCGTTTCGCTTTCTTGACCTTCTTATAGGAGCGTTTGCGGCGGGACTTTTCGAGAAGATTGTTATTCGTGATCCTGGTAAAGATATAGCCGCAATCTATGTAACGATAGAGCGTCACAGTAGAGAACGGCTTTGTATTTTGCTTTGCGAGATTGGATATAACAACATCCGGTGAATAGCCCTTTAATATTTCGTCCTCTATATGCTGGACAAGCGCAAAGTCATTGCCTATCTTCATAGGACGGCCTTTAGCTGTATTCTGGTAGTCAGCGTTAGTTTGGGCAATTTCAGCAGAATAACGCTTACTCTCTTTCCATGTGCGGTATTCGAGAAAATCGTAAAGACCACGGGGAATTTCACGGGTAATGGTAGACGGAGAGACCTCAAGAAAAAGAGCGATAGAACGCTTGCTATCGCCACGGTTATACATTCTCTCAATGATATCCCGGTCAGTACGGGTCAAATAACGGGACTTTCTACTCATTCGCTCACACACTCTCTTTCTATACCCTACGCCGGGGGCGTTTGTTGTTCAAGAGGAGGGGGTAGACTGCCGTTAGGTAAATTTTAGCATACGACGGAATTTGTGCAAGAATTTAGTCGAAATTTGTTGTTTATGCCCTGCGGGGCATGGGTACAGGAAAGCCGCCCGGAGGAGACCCCGGACGGCTCTTTTTGGTTTACGGTCAATCACTTACAAGCTCAGAAATCCGCTCCAGCGCCGCAACATAGCCCGCATTATAACCAGTGCTCCAAACATCAGTGGAAGTACCTACACGCTCTACAGCGACACGAAGAATCATATCAAATGTATCACGGGTAATAATCAAGTCCATCACTGGTCAACCTCCTCAAAAGTAAACCGAACGCCGACCTCTTCAAGGAACATACAAGCAACGCCGATGCTTAAAAGATTAGTGCTCTCATGTACAGAGCGCACGGAGCCGTCAGGCTCAAAAGTCGTTATGCGATACATCTTCAACATCCTTTCTCTTGCCCTGCCATCATCAGACCGTGGGGGGCGGTTCACGGTGACGGGCTTTCGCCCGTTTCGGCTATTTGGAAAGCTTGGTAAGAAGACGCTCAAATGCGGCGGCTTTAGCTTTGTACTCTGCGGCTGATTCAAGATAGTAAGAATCGCCCGGTTCATCTTCAGAAGCCCGTTCTATTTGACGGTCAGCGTCGGAAGACAAATCATCGGCACGATCAGCAAGGAACCTAATGACGGAATCATAAGCAAAAGCATCGGCTACACAATCACGGTATTTTTTCATATTGAAACTTCCTTTCATTATCGGGGCCTTGTGGCCCTCTTTGATAATACTATTATACTATATAAGCGCTTATATGTCAACAGAAATATGAGCGCTTATATAAAGTTTTTATTGACAGAATCAAAAAGCGCTTATATAATGATTGGCAAGGAGTGGTAATCATGGCCTACAATGAATCAGCAAAGAAAGCGACAGCTAAATATATAAAAGAAAAAAGAGACCAATTTAATATGAGCATGCCCAAAGGAAAGAAAGAGGAATATAGAGCACAAGCCGCCGAGCACAACGGCATGAGCCTAAACGCCTATATAATCAGCCTACTAGAAAAGGACAAGGAGGGGAAATAATGTCAACCACAAAAAAATGGGTAATAACAATCATCTTAACCGTTGTCACCGCCATATTATTTTGGCCCGCAACACCAATAACGCTCGCAATAGGCGCAATAGTTATTGACAGGAGCAAAAAGAAAAAAGAAGAGAAAGGCACTCAATAATGAAAATCATATTTGAAGATGGCGGCACACTCATACAATCCATGTTTGGGTTTCGTGGCGGTGTTGGAATCATATACGAAAACACATTTTTCGGCATTCTGACCTTTGCAATATTAGCAATCATATGCATACTTGCAGTTATCGGCCTATTTTTCGTCATTGGAGCAATGGGCCGAGGACGCAAGCAAAGAAAGGGCGAAACACCGGGCCAACGGTGGTTAAGAACCGGAAAAATGGACTAACAAAGAAGCCCCCGCCTACTGGCGGGGGCTTTAACTATACATAGGGACGGGGAGCATCCGGGCAGTCAGCCATGACAGCAACAGGACAAGGATAATCGGGACAGTGAGGACATGGGGCATAGTCTTCACAATCGCCATGTAGAAAAGCCAATTCGTCCATAACAGGGGCAGGGCAAATAAAATTTTCATTAGGATTAAACATCAACAACAAACTCCTTATTCATCATCAGAGTGCATATACTCATACACTGTTTTAGAAACAATGACGGCAATGTACACCACAATCAATATCAGATTAAAGAGAGACATTTAAGCAACCTCCTCATCACTACCCTGAGTAACACCAATGGGGAACATAGAAAGAGGAACTTCCTTATATGGCAATTCAGGCATAGCGGGAATAACATGAGAATCAAAGAACTTGGAGTATTTGGGGATAAGGGTTAGTGTCCAATTCCAGAAAGGACAGAATGCGAGAGATTCAGCTATACGAGATTCACCCTCAGCGGTAGCCTCAGTAAGAGTAATTTTCTTAGTAATTCTCTTACCAAGAGAAAGTACTCTTGCCACATTGAGATGAAGAAACATACCGTCACAAAGGTCCCGAATTTTCTTGTCAACGTCGAATGTCTGACTTGCCATATATACAATGCAATGATAATGCCGCTGGAGCTTAAAGAAGTCACGTACGGAGGGTTTAAAGTTTTTAAAGTTTCGAGAATCCCAAATCATACCAACTTCATCAAGGAGCAAAACGGAATCAGAGCAAGGAACAAAATCGCCTAAATCCACAATATTGATAATACGAGCACCGGGAATGTTGAGGTCTGTCATGTTGGTGTAGACAGTCCACTTCTTTTTAATATAGCGCACAGCCAATTTGACAAGATAGGTACTCTTGCCAGAACCTTTTTTACCAAAGACCAGATACAAACGATAAGGATTGATATAACGCCGAGTAAGGCGGTCGAAAGCAAAGAAAAAGGCAAGGCAAGCACAAATAAATATAAGTAAGGGCACATATCACACCACCATTTATAAATAGATTGAAGAGAGAATAACCCCGCCACGCCACTTCGTTTTTTGGCGTGGCGGGGTTTTGGGGTTTAGCCCCGGGTAGACAGGAGACGCTTGAACATACCCACGCCTAGGCCGCAGAGAGGAACGCCAACGGCGAAGAGCAGGAGAACGGGAGTACCAGTGATAGTAGTGCCGACAGTGCCAACCCAGCCGATAGCGGCGGTGAAAACGTCAGTCACGGAAGTAAGGAGAGCTGCCATTTAATTTACCTTCTTTCATTCATAAAATTTTTGAAGCGTACTTGTCGAGAAGTTAACCCTGAGTGGACAGAAGACGCTTGAACATACCTACGCCAAGGCCGCACAGGGGAACGCCCACGGCGAAGAGCAGGAGAACGGGAGTACCCACGATGGTTTCACCCACATCACCGAGCCAGCCGACAGAAGCGGTGAAAACCTGAGTGACAGAGGCAAGCAGAGTTGCGATAGTAACAGGCTCCATTTCAATATCCTCCTTTCTTATGTAGTGAGTATTTTGAAAGCCTTTACAACAAAGCAAAAGCAAATCAAACTAAAAAGATAGAACATGGGGCCAGTAGTCATAAAATCAGAAAGGGCAGTGAGCATAGCCACAGAGAAAGAGACCATATCAGCCACGGAGCAACACCGCCTTTAAAGCTCCAAGAAACCAGAGCCACCCGGAGAAAGTCACGCCAGAGAGCAGGACATAAAGAATAATGTCCATGGGGTAAATGGGCTTGACCAAGTAAATGGGCCGATGGAGCCAACGCCAGAAACGCCGAAGATACATCATTTCAGCAACACCCCCAAAAGGCGGAAAAAGCAATAGAGCGTAAGTGCAAAGAGAGCCACAGCGGCGATATAAGGCCAGTCTACGCCAGCCATACCGGGGATAGCGGCCTGTACTATTTCGCCCGTGGCGGTTAGCGTGGGCGCTGTCAGCGGCTCATAAGCCCCAAAGATAGACAGTAAGATTTCTTTCATCATTCATCGTCCTTCCTGCGCAAACCGAGAATCGTATTAGAAGAGATGGAACCAAAGCCGAACATATAAGAGAGGAGCCGCAGAGAGAGACCAGCAAGGAACAGGCCAACGAAGAGAGCGGCAAACGTAAAGGGCATACCGGGGACATTAACCTCCGTGAAGAAATCCCACGAAAGATGGAGAAATTGACCGATAGCATATACAAGGTCTACCGAGGTTTCCATAGCTAACCTCCTACAGGAAAGGAATCATATTTTTGATCAGCGTGATAATGCGAATTGCACCGATAAGAGAAAAGATAGCCACCACGCCCTTACAAAGAAGCTCCAGAGGAAGGGGCATCCAACCAAAGAGCACGGATATATAACTCATACTGTCACCCCTTTACAGCTTGAAAAAGACCAAGGAGAAGAAACGTGCCGAACGTACCCATAATGAGAAGTTGAACAGCAATGGGGAGTGTATAGTAAAGAGCGCTAAGAAAGAGGAAAACACCATTAACTTCAAGAATCAATCCCATATGTTAGCACCCCCGTATTTTGCAAATCCGAACACACCAGTGTCACCCTTGAAAGCATCAAAGAAATCATTGATATGCAAAACTAAGTCGAAGAAAAACCCAGCTACACCGCCAAAGATAACTTTAAACACACCAGTTAAAAGCTTCCAAAGGGCATCAACAACATTCTTTACAATGTCGAAGATAGACCAGCCCTCTTCATTCTCCTCTCCATCCTCGCCGGGAATATTAGGGAAAGAAGTACTATCGGGAGGGATAACAATGGTATCGCCGCCGCCAGAGCCGCCAGAAAGACCCGCAAAAGCTTCTTTGAGCCATGCACGAAAGCTTGTCCATTCTGTTTTCCACCAGTTCCAAAAGCCGCTTTCACTGGTAATTGGGGGAGTAACCTCTATAGCGTCCGCAACGTCCCAGCAGTCAGCGAGGGTATATATATCAAAGGCATAAATGGGAATCCACCGAGAGCCCGTATAGTAACGACAGCCAGACACACGCCACATAGAGCCGTCATAGATGTAACAACCAGTAATACGGCTGGACTCCACCGGAAACCAGACGTTTCCACGCTCCGGGAAAGTGGGACGAACGCCACCCACAGTATAGCCCGTGACAGGGATTGAAGATTGAACGGCGGCAGTGTTGGGCTTGATATCATCAGAGGAGTAAACACAGGAGACTTTTTTCACGGCAAAGGTTTCGGCAGTTGCGGGAGTACCCTTTATGACGCACATCGCAGAAACTCCAACCGATTTACCAGAAGAAACCCGAACCCAAACATTGAAATAATTATCATAAGAGCCAACGACTTCAATACTGCCCCAATCAAAGGAGCCAACAGTTACAAGATTATTAGGAGCCCACTTTGAACCAGTATAAATTTGCATATAGCCGCCAGTAAAAAACAGCTTAAACGGGAGAGCAGAAACAGAACCATCTTGAAAAACGACATTTACGTAATAATTAGTACCATCGGGAACGTCAGACGGAACTATTTTCGCAATAGAATTACCCGGCATAAATATAGAATAGCCATCAAAAGACTGAACATAAGTTGTAGGAAAATCAGCTTGCGCACCTTGCGCAAGGTCGATTTTGCCGAAAGCATCAGTGGGATAGGTTACCTCGAAATACTCGTCTGCAATGGGAAAAGCGCTGTCAGGGAGCACTAGCACAAGGTTGGTGTCATAGGGAACCGTTGCACACTGATAACTTACGCCAGCCGTTGCAACGGCGAAGTTGACAAAACGCAATTCATCCAGCATGGTATAAGCTCGGGAAGTAGAACCAAAATTGAAAGCGATAGAGCCAGAGTAACCAACGGTATTTGCACTACTGGTCACTTTCAGGCCATTAATATAAAGATAGAGAACACCGTTATTGCGGATAAGAGCTATTTCGGCCCAGCTACCAATAGGGACTACAGCGGCAACCGTAGAGCCGCTAGCACCCCAATAGAAATTACGTTCATCCCAGCGGAGCACGACGTTACCGCCAATTGAGAGTGTATTCTCAATGTTAGTAAGGGTGTCAGGCTGAGACGCTTGATAATGACGGAACTGCAATGAGAAGTCCCCAGAGCCAATATTAGAAGGGAGCGAGATATCAAATTTATGGGCCGTTTCATCTAAGTAAAGAGCGCCGTTAAAACTGGAGCTATCCATATATGTGATACTTGCACCGCTTGTCCAGTTAAACGCAGTCTGAGTGGAGAAGTAGCCGCTATCCTCCACATTACCGTCAAAATGATACAAGGCCCGGAGGGAAGTATCTGTAGCGGAACGAGCGTAGTTTTTCACGTCTGCAAACTGGAAAGAAAGGGCGCCAACTTCATCGACTGTCAAGTCCTCAGAGGAACGCCCGTCAGGAAGTTCATAATAGTACTTATATTCTTCCTGTTCATAAGCGGAATTGGAGCCAATATAGTTGATGTAGGTATTCGTGATATTGTAAGTGATATTCCACGTATAATAGTTGTACGTGTTATTGGTAATATCGTAATTGTAGGTATTCGCAACGTAGCTTGACGTACTTGCATCCCAATAAAGGGAATCTATGTTATAGGTAATCTTGTCACCGAATTCATTTAAAAGGGTCATTTGGTTGTTCTGAGTGTCAATAACCTTCATGTCCTCGACAGTGACGTTATCCGAATTGTTTTTACTATTGTCAACGATAATATTAAAATCATTATTAGTTACGGAGGGCTCAGGGGACGCAACATAGGGCCGACCATCTTTATCACACCAAAAGGACGTACCGCTAAGAGCCTGTTTCGCTATGACGTAGTAACCGCCCGTTTTAATAACGGAACAATCCTCACCACGGTTTTTTAACTGCATAGCGGCTGTATCAAGGGCAGTTTTAGAAGACATATAGAGAGAAACGCCAGAGGGAGGGAAATAGGTGTACTTTACCCATTTGTTTGTTCCAGTAGTAGAAGTGTCGGGAACCGTAGCAGGAGTAGACCCAGATGTTGCAGGAACATCGCCAGTAGATGAAACAACACGATAAGGGAACCGACCGTAATCATCAAAAACCCAATTATTAGTTCCCCGAATACGCAAGCGCTCAATACCATTAACAGGGTCCGGGGATATATACGCTTCATTTTTACCAATCAAAGCACTAATAAGAGCACCAGCCAAACCATAATTGCGTAACCATTGGCTATAAACACTATTATATTGGTCACGAGCGCTTTTCAATTGAGCACGAGTCACAACACCATCAGGACTAAAACTAAACGTGAAGAAACCCGAAAAATCAACATCATAACCAAGGACTTTAGCGTAACTACTCAAAGTATCAACGACAGAAAGCCGAAACGCATTGCCATCGGAGACACTAGGGCTATACACATAAGCTGCCGACGCAGGAGCCATAAAGACAGGAACCGAAAGCACAACGACCAAAAGAACAGCGATGAATTTTTGACAGTGTACTTTCAATGAAATCGACCTCCATTTATTGGGGAGAGCCGTATTATCCTAGCCCCGGCTCATGGGCTTGCGCATCTTTAAGGACATAGCGCAATTATCCGACCAACTCCAGACTTGTTTTTATAGTCCCCTCTGGTGTCAGGAAACCGCAGGGCATTCACATAACAAGGGCATCGGTAAAGAACTCAACATGAACGCCCTTGGAACCACGCTGTTCACAGTTTTTTGCAACGTTGCAAGCTATGTCTAACTCAGAGGTCATACAGAGAATCCGCTTATCACTATCCAGTACCACAAAGCACATCAGCACGACTAAATTCCTCCGTTAAAATCATCACATCTAAGTACACGTTAACTTCCTTTTGTTCACCATTTTCGAGTTTCGTTTCATCTTTACATTCTTCATAGCTCATGCGCTCTAAAGGAATGATATCGGGGGACTTTTTAAGGGAACGGGAAGAGAGATACCACTTACCAAAGATTTTAGACTGGGCTTTTGTTATGTACTTTGTGACATAGCCGACAGCACGTTCATAGTTTTCATCCAGAGGAACAACAGTCGAAAAACCCCAAGGCCAATCCAGCATATTGTAAATAAGTTGACCTTTCGTGGTTTTACGTTGAGTACCGTTCGCACGAATAGAGGGGGCTATCTGTACATCACCAAGGGAGCAAAGGCCGTGCATATGAATAGCCGGGACTTCTTCTCCCTCTTTTTTTTCGTGATACTCAGGAATGCAGACATAACGAAATGCTTTACGCTGGGACATATTCGAGAGAAAAGCACGGACTTTTTTATAGACCTCCTCAGAGTTGTAACGATCTATAAGCTCTCCATTGAGCGTCCATGTAAACATATAGGTAAAGCGGTTACAGAGGGAAATATCTTGAACCTTACTTTTTGCACGGCGCTTAGATTCTTCAAGGCTCCGTTCTTTATCCTCAGCTTGCCCCGGCTTAGAAACGTCATAGGCCCGTTTCTTTTTGCCATTGGTGGCTTCATAGTCACCAGTGGGGAAAATATCATCATTTGCGACTTGCAAAACGTCCTTGGACAGATAGCGCTTTACACGGGCATTCGTAACCGTATCAACACGGGGGGTTAAGAGAGAGAGGGGGGGCGGCTTATGGAAGATATGCCGTGGGTCATAAATGCTAATCTTATAAGTGCGCCCCCAATAGTTATCATCCGGGGCATCCTGCCACCACTCAACGGGAGCTTGCAGAGAATCAGACAAAGAAAAGACCTCCCGTTAAGTGATGGCGATTTGTTGCCCTATCAAGTAGGGCCTGCGGCCCCCTTGCGGGGGCCGACAGCAGGAACCAGGGGCCGCTCACGGTAGAGAATGCACCAGCTTTGCAATTTGCACTTCTGACACTTCTTGCCATAGTCAGCGCAAGGCCGGGAACACTCCAAATGAGAAAGGCCCGTTCGTTGGGCGGGGGCGGTCATTAGACTTTCGCCTTGATAATCGCGGCGGGTTTACCGAAACGGTTGTACTCCACCTTCACGCTATCACCGACAGCGGGAGCGTAGCCGCAGGAAATGAGCTTGTCCGAGGTCATGAAAATGCGCTCGGCGGTGTTGCCCTCTCCATTCTTGGGGTCGATAGGCTCAGAAAGATAGAGGTTATAGCCAGAGATAGTCTCCTTGGTGTCCGTGGTCTGAAAGCTGGTTTTACGGAATCCGATTACAGTAGTAGGCATGGGGTTAGTCTCCTTTCAAAATAAAAAAATTGTGTCGCACACCAGCTTGTCCAGTGTTGCAACACAATCTTAAATCAACAAGAATGAAAAAGAGGGTAATTTGGTGTTGACATCCGGGCGGGGTTTTAGTATAATAACCTTCGCCGCATGTGACAAGGCGGCCGATAGGGGAGCATAGCTCAGCTGGTAGAGCGCATGCCTTACAAGCATGATGTCACAGGTTCGAGCCCTGTTGTTCCCACCATTTTTAATTAAGATTAAGAATGGGTCGCCGCATTTGCGGCGCACGAAGAGATTCACCCCATACCATGTGGCGTGGTAGTTCAGTTGGTTAGAACGCCGGCCTGTCACGCCGGAGGTCGAGGGTTCAAGTCCCTTCCGCGTCGCCATTTGCCTCTGTAGCTCAGTTGGTAGAGCAGAGGACTGAAAATCCTCGTGTCGTTGGTTCGATTCCGACCGGAGGCACCATTTCTCCCTGAGATATTTAAGATATCTCAGGGAGAAATCCCCAATTTTTATAGCGACCGCGTATGCGGGTGTAGCTCATCTGGTAGAGCGCCACCTTGCCAAGGTGGAGGTAGCGAGTTCGAGCCTCGTCACCCGCTCCATTTTCATTTTCAAACGTAAGTTTCCAGTTCCGCGCGGGGTTCCAGCTACCTCCACCTCACCGCCGAAGGCGGGTGCAAATCCGAGGTGGGGCCCCGAAAAGCCGTACTCCGTAAGGCTTTTTGGGTCGTTTAGCGAGTTCGAGCCTCGTCACCCGCTCCATTTTCATTTTCAAACGTAAGTTTCCAGTTCCGTTTCATATGGCGACATAGCCAAGTGGTAAGGCAGAGCTCTGCAAAAGCTCCACCCCCAGTTCAAGTCTGGGTGTCGCCTCCAAAGCAAGACCCCTTGCAATTGCTAGAAGAGCTAGTAATTGCAAGGGGTCTTACTATTTTTAAAATTAAAGAAAGTTTGGTAATGTTCAACGCAAGAATACATAGTGAACGACACTGAATCTACACAGCAAAACGGCGGGAACGATAGACATTGTTGGGAATCAGTTACTCCCGTACAGCCGCTTTCATACCAGGACTGCCTCCTCTGTGCTATCTTTCAAGATTCTATGCTCAGCTAACAGGCGAGCCATCTCCCTCTCACCATACTCGGTTAGAATCCAAACTCCACGTTCTCCCCCTGCGCGAATAAGGCCAAGGGCAATCAGCTGTATCCTGATTTTTTGTATAGATGCTGTTGTCAAATTTATACCCAAAAATAAATATTCATCCCACTCCAAGGCGGCCTCCATGTGGCGTTTCATCTCATCTGCGGTACATCCTTCCGAGAGGTACGGGCTGACTGTCTGAAATATATAGTTCCATGACACTGAAGTTTTTTTTGAGTAATGTTTATCTTCATCGTTATACCAGAAATCTAAGGTAACAAAATCCTCACCGCGTGCTAGATCTTTCGGTATATCAGGCACTTGGTTTCCGATTCGGCTAAGCGATTCACGCAACGCCTGTATTTCTCCCTGTGCATCCAGGAGCTGTTTGTAAATTCCGTTATCTACCGCCTGGTCGGCCTTGACCCAGCCTACCGCAGGAAACTGCTTGGGCAGCTTAGCTATGCTGGCGGTCACCGCCAGCGCAAGGCTGTCTTTATTTGTCCAATATTTGACCAATTTCTTCTGTGTCAGTTTTCGAAACGCTGCAAGCTTTTCCTTTCCCTCCGGCGTATCCTCAGTTCTATCTGCACTAATTTTTCCGGGCGTCCTATGCAGAAAGGAAATGATGGGTTTCCCCGTTTCCAATGCATATTGGTACTCCATCTCCGTGTACCCCATGCCGCTCTCATTGCATGACCCGTACCTTCCGGCCAGAATCAGCAAATAGTAGTCGCTGTCGTCGACGACCCGTTTTATCAAGGACCACTGTTCTTCACTTGAGGCAGGAAAAAGCTCCATCCCAGCCGGAATGCAGTCTAACTCTAGGAGCGCCTGCATGACTGCCTTGCGCTCTTCCTGCAAATCCTCATAGGTGGAGCTCACAAATACCTGATACCGTTTTTCCATTTCTCAGGCCCCCTGTATCGGATATCTCTCTATTTTTTATCCTACCACAAGACGCTCTGATTTTCCATGATTTTCTTACTGATTTTTTTCGCGCTTGTAGAAACAATATTTAGTCGTGATTGCAGAGTTTTATGTAATCTACCTTACCACAACGTCGGGTGTGACACGGAACCAGTCAATGTATTTTCTCCAAAAAAGAAAGCATCCCAACCGGGATGCTTTCTTTTTTGGATTCCTGAAGTTATTCTATCTGCTCGATAGAAATGAACGCCGGTATCAGGGTTTCGCCTGCGGCAAAACGCCTGTGCCGCTGCGCGTTTACAAATCGTACCGGCCGACAGGTTCGCCGTTGACGACGCAGTAGACGGCTCCGTCCTCCTGCTTGACGTAGAGCTCGATTTTTTTTACCTCGGCAACGTCGTGCCCCGCCAGAGCCCACAGCTTTTTGGCGGTTTCGGCAATGGCCTCCGTGCCGATCTGGCGGTTGTGGTGCTCCACGATGACGCTGATCTCCGGAGTCTTGACGGCGCGCTTACGGGGGGCGGATTTCTTCTCGGGAGACTCTTTGGCGGCGGCCTTTTTCGCGGGGGCTTTCTTGGCCATGGGGGACAAGGCCTTTTTGGATTCTGGCATGGCGCTCGCTCCTTTCATCATTCGGGAGTAACAGTTCTTTCCATTCTATTCTAACCGATGGTGGGGGGCTTGTCATTTGACAATTGTAAAAAATTTGAAGGAATGAATCCGGGTTAATTTGACATATTAGGCGAAAGCCGTATGGCGGGCTGGTAATCCGACGGCTGTCATGATAAAATAAGAAAAAAACGCAGGAGGAATTTTTGTGCCTACAAAGGAATGGCTGGAGCTATATGAGCAAAAGCGGGCGCTGACCCGCTGCCCCAACGATCTCAATTCCTATTTCACCCTCGATATGCTGGCAGGGCGGCGGCTGGACCGGCTGAGTCTGGGGCCGGTGAGCCTGCCCACCGGGCGGGCGCTGGTGCGCGACCCCATGGTGTACCTGGACGACGAGGAGGAGCCCTACTTCCAGGCCGTCCCCGCGGGGGAGTACGAGGCCGTGGCCTGCGTGGTGGTTCCTGCCAAAGGGGACTGCGCCCGGTACGCCGCCGTACGGGTGCGATTTTCCGAGGACGAGGCCGTCCGCTTTGAAGAGGCGCTGCGCGGCAACGAGGATCTCTCCGGCTTTGGGGAGGGGGAGTACTTCGGCTTTAACGTGGAGGCGGGCCTCGCGTGCATCTGCGACGTGGAGACGCGGGACGCCTTCTGCGCCTTCGCCGAGGGGTGGTACGAGGCCCACCCCGACGGCAACCTCTATGACGACTACTTTGCCCGCCTCTTCGCCAAGAGCCGTGAGAAGGCCCCAAAGTACCAGCGCCCGGAGGGGGACTGGCTCAACTGGAAGGCCCCCAACACGGGCCTCCATATGCCCCTCTTTCAGAGCGGCTTCGGGGACGGGACCTACCCGGTCTACTTCGGCTATGACGAGTCGGGGAAGGTCTGCCAACTGGTGATCCAGTTTGTGGACATCGAGATGGCGTTTGGGGAGAAGCATTAAAAAGTACAGGACCCGCCGGAGGGCGGGTCCTGCTTTTTTCTCAGAGCGCGGCGACCTGGGCCTCGATCTCCGCCTCGCTTGCCTTCATGGCGGCGAGGGTGCGCTCCAGCAGGGTGTCCAGCTCCCAGCCCAGGCGTTCCGCCCCCAAGGAGATGGTCTCCCGGGAGCAGCCCGCGGCAAACTTCTTGTCCTTATACTTTTTCTTCAGGCTGGAGAGCTCCATGTCCAGGGTGCTCTTGGAGGGGCGCATGAGGGCGGCGGCCCCGATGAGGCCGGTGAGCTCGTCCGCTGCGAAGAGGACCTTCTCCATCTCGTGCTCGGGCTCCGCGTCGGCCTCGGTGAGGCCCCAGCCGTGGCTTACCACGGCGTGGATGAGGGCCTCGTCCAGTCCCCGGGCCTCCATCAGCTCCCGCACCTTGATGCAGTGCTCCTCGGGCCACAGCTCAAAGTCCAGGTCGTGGAGAAGGCCCACGGTGGCCCAGAAGTCGGCCTCCGCGCCATAGCCCAGCTCCTCCGCGTACCAGCGCATGACGGCCTCCACCGTGAAGGCGTGGCGGAGGTGGAAGGGGTCCTTGTTGTACTCTCTCAGCAGGTCTAACGCCTGCGCTCGGGTCAGTTCCATCGCGTGAAGCTCCTTTGACAAAAAAATTCACCTTTCGCTCTCAACATGGGGGAAAAGGGTATATACTGTATAGTACCCGCACTTCAGGCAAAAAACAAGCGGAAAATGCGGCGGCGAGGGGATTTCATATCTCCTACATATCGGCATGCTATACTCTCGTTGGCGGTGATGGATTTGAAGCTTTTAATCGTGGAGGACGACCGGGACACCAGCGAGGGCGTCTGCGAGTATTTCAGGGAGACGGGCTATGAGGTCTCCCCGGCCTACGACGGGGCGCAGGCCCTGGAGTACCTGGGGCGGGAGCACTTCGACCTTGTTTTACTGGACGTGATGCTGCCCAGGCTGACGGGTCTTGCCGTCCTCCATGAGCTGCGCAAGACCAGCGGTGTGCCCGTCATTATGCTCACCGCCGTTGGGGACGAGTATACGCAAATCGCCAGCTTTGACGGACTGGCCGACGACTATGTGACCAAGCCCTTCTCCATTCTGGTGCTGGCCAAGCGGGTGGAGGCCCTGCTCCGGCGGGGGAAAGCGGGGGAGGGGACCGGCCAGTGGCGGCACGGGGGGGTAACGGTGGACTTCACCGGCTACACCGCCCAGGGGGAGGACGGCCCCGTCGAGGTCACGCCCCGGGAGGTCATGCTCCTGCGCCTTCTGGTGGAGCACCGGGGCAAAGTGCTGACCCGGGAGCGGATTTTGGACGAGCTGTGGGGAGAAGACAGGCCGGTCTTTGACCGGACGGTGGACTCCCACATCAAAAACCTGCGGAAAAAGCTGAAATTGGAGTGCATCGTGACGGTCACCGGCGTGGGCTATAAGCTGGAGGATGTGCGATGAAGATTTTTCCCAAGACCTTCTTCTATACGCTGGCGCTCCTGGTGCTCATAGCCCTTTTGGCCAACGGCCTGATTTACACCCTCATGCCCAAGGACTACATCCGCAAGAAGGAAGCGGACCTGGAGCGCCGGGCCGACGAGCTCTCTAAGGCGCTGTCTGGCGCGGAGCGGGAGGACATCATGAGCTTGATGAGCCGTTTCGCCGCCGGCGGACAGACCGATATGATCGTCAAGGTGGGGGAGGACAAGTACGCCCTCGTCCTCTGGAGCAGCGGCATGGGGGGAGACGGGGACGTCACCACCTCGGTCACCGTCACAACGGACGCGGATGCCGCAGGCGGGAGCGGCGGAGATGTGGCCGTGAGCAAAATAGAGACGGAGGGGGGGCTTGCGCTTCCCAGCTTCGAGGGCATCTATGGCCCCGCCCAGACCCTCAGGGCGGAGCGGAGCTTCACCATGGCGGGGGAGGCGGGCACCCTCTCTCTCGCCATGACTTTGGCACCTGTGGATGAGGCGATGGGGGTCATCGGCTCCCTGCTGCCCATCTCTATCCTCCTGTGCGTGGTCATCGCGGTAGTCTTCTCCCTCCTCTACGCGCGCTCCATGACGCGTCCCATCAAGGCCATCTCCGATGAGACGAGCCGCATGACCCGGTTGGAGCGCTCCGCCCGGTGCGAGGTCAAGTCGCGGGACGAGTTCGGCGACCTGGCCGCCAACGTGAACGGCCTCTATGAAAACCTGCTGAGCACCATCGACTCCCTGGAGGGGGAGCTAAAGAAGGTGTCCGCCGCCGAAAAGGCGAAGACCGACTTCCTCCGTGCCGCCTCCCATGAGCTAAAGACCCCCGCCACGGCGGTGAGCGTAATTTTGGACAACATGATCTTGGGCGTGGGGAAGTATAAAAACCACGAGGAATGGCTCCCCCGGTGCAGGGAGCTGGTGGACGACCTCACCGACAAGCTGCGGGAGATTTTGGATGCCTCCCGGCTGCAGACGGAGGAGGAGCCGCCCGCCACCGAGAGCATCGAGACGTTCTGCGCAGAGGTGCTGGAGCCCTATCTGATGATCGCCCGGGCCAAGGGCTTGAATCTCTACGTGGACTGGAGCGGGGCCTTCCCGGTCACCGCGCCGCCAAAGCTGCTGGAGAAAGCCCTGTCCAACATCTTTTCCAACGCCGTGCTGTACACCGGGGCCGGGGGCCGCTGCGCCATATACTGTAAAGAAAACAGCCTTGTGATTGAAAATGAGTGCACCCCCGTCCCGGCGGCGGAGCTCCCCCGGCTGTACGAGCCCTTTTACCGCCCGGACCTCTCCCGGAGCCGGGAGACGGGGGGAAACGGTCTGGGGCTCTACATTGTGGACACGGTGCTGCGCTTTCTCGGGCTCAGCTACCGTTTCGAGCCCATGGACGCCCCGGAGGGGATGCGCTTTACCATCGATTTTTGAATTTCACATCCCCTACACACGCCTTCCATATCCGCTCCATTCCTTGGTGCTATGCTGAATGCATCACTAGGGTGCAGCTGAACGTTGTTGTTCCTCGCCATTCGGCAGGCTTCGCTCGGCTACACCCCAAGGAATGGAGCGGATTTATTTGAAAATAGAGCTGAGAAACCTGCAAAAGACCTACAAGGGAGGGAAGGCCGCGCTGAAGGACGTGAGCCTGACCCTGGCGAGTCCCAGCCTCATCGGGCTGGTGGGGCCAAATGGCGCGGGGAAGAGCACGCTGATGAAACTGCTCACCGCAAGCCATCTCCCCAGCGGCGGGGAGATATTCGTGGACGGGCAGCCCCTGGAAAAGCAGTTGAGCATGCTCAGGGCCGGCACAGGCTATCTGCCCCAGGAGTTCGGCCTCTTCGAGGACCTGACGGCGGAGCAGTTTTTGGACTACATGGCCGCGCTGAAGGGCATCGGGAAAAAAGCGGCGCGGGAGGAGATCGACCGGGTCGTTACGCTCACCCATTTGGAGGACAAGCGCCGGGCGAAGATACGCACCCTCTCCGGCGGGCAGAAGCAGCGCGTGGGCATCGCCCAGGCCCTGCTGGGGCAGCCCAGGCTGCTCATCTTCGACGAGCCCACCGTGGGCCTGGACCCCGCAGAGCGGGTGGCGTTCCGGGGCCTCTTCGCCGAGGCGGCCAGGGACAAGCTCATCATCCTCTCCACCCACATCATCGAGGACGTGCAGTCCGCCTGCGGCCAGCTGGTGGTACTGGACCATGGGGAGATCCGCTATGCCGGCACCCCCGAGGACCTGATGGCCCGGGAGGGCGCGCCCAGCCTGGAGCGCGCCTATATGGCCCTGATGGAGGGGAGGGAGAGCGCGTGAACGCCCTGGCAAAATGTAAACGCGAGACGGAGCGGCTCTTGCGGGAGCGGACGACCTGGCTCGTCATGGCCCTGACCCTCGCCGGGGCGGTGTGGTTCTCCCTGAATGGGACGGGACGGACGGCGGCCGACGCCTACCTGATCGGTCCGGCCCAGAACAGTGCCTTTCTGGGGGCGCTCCTCTTCTCGGCCCTCACCCTAGCCCAGTTCCACAGGGACTTTAAAAACCGCACCGATGCCATCATCCTCGCCAGCGCAGACCCGGTGTGGCGCCAGGTACGCAGGACTTTGGCCCTCCTCTGCACGGCGGCGCTCACCGCCGCCCTGGTCTCCCTCTTCGCCCTGCCCTACGGCATGGTAAGGACGGGGGCGTACTTCCAGTGGGCCACCTTCCTGACGGCGTGGTGGCTCATCTTCCTGTGGGCGCTGGTCTTCGCGGTGCTCCTCTCCTCGGGGCTCTACATGCTCACCGGGCGGGTGGAGGCGGCGGCCCTCCTCATGCTGGGGCTCATCCTGCTCTCCGGGCGGCTGGAGAGCATGTACACCCTCAACCCCAGCTATCTCCTCTACTGGGTGCAGACCACCGCGGAGAGCTTTTCCGACCTCATCACCAACCGGTTCCAGCTTGATCTGCTGCTCTATAACCGCCTCTTCTGCCTCCTCGCCTCGGCGGCGGTTTGGGCCCTGGGGCTCTGCTCCCTGCGGCGCTATGGACGGGGGCTGGCGGGCTCGTTTCTGACCAACTGCCGCCGGGTCTGGCTGCCCGGGCTGCTGGCAGCCGCCCTGTCCCTCTCCGCCGTCAGCTACGCCTTTGAGCCCAACTTTGACGACAGCAGACCCATGGATTTCGGCGGCATCGTAAGCTCGGGGACGGGTACAACGGTGTACTACGGCGGCGAGCCGGAGGTGGGCAACCCCGCCTTGACCTTGACGGGCAAGACCTTCGCCCTGGAGATCGACAACCGGGGCCGCACCCTCTCCGGCACGGCGCGCTACACGCTGGAAAACGCCGGGGGGGAGGCCCAGACTCTGCCCGTCCAGCTCAACACGGGGCTGCGCATCGAGAGCGCCCGGGTCAACGGCGCGGAGAGCAAGGCCCTTCGGGGCGAGACGGGGGAGAACAGCGTCGCCAACTGGACCGTCGCCCTGCCTGCCGGGACCGGGTACGCGGTGGAGCTTACCTACTCCGGGCGGATGGGCAACGACAACACCATCCTCCAGCGGGCTTCCAACGGCATCTCCGAGGGGTACGTCTGGCTGCCCACGGTGGGGGTGTCCCCCAGCCTTGACGTCAGCGAGTCCGAGACCGGTACCCTCTCAGGCACGGTCACTTTGGACGAGGGGCTGGAGCCCGTCTTCTCCAAGGGCACGGCGGAGAAGGAGCGTTCCGCCGGCGGGCGCAGCCTGTGGCGCTTTACCGGCGAGGAGGGGGCCCAAGGCACCAGACTGTTCGCCGCAGATTACATGACCCGCAGCTTTGAGGCGGGCGGGCTGGACATCGAGCTGAAGTACTTTGCCAAGCACGACGGGTCCATCACGGACATGGACGCGGTGTCCGTCATCCAGGCCGCCATCAACTACTTCACGGAGATTTACGGCCCCCTCATCTACAGCGAGCGCCTCACCATGCTGGAGCTGCCCGCCTACGTCAGCGGCGGCTTTGCCGGGGGCAATATGAGCGCCATGGACGAGACCAGCTTTGCCGCCGAGGGCTATCTCCCCGCCGAGTCGGCCTCTCCCGACTCGGGCGGCGGGATAGACGTCCTGGTCCATGAGATCGCCCATCAGTGGTGGGGCCTTGCCGCCATGCCTATGCAGGACGGCGTGTCCAACTGGTCCGCTGAGGGAATCACCTGCTACAGCACCTACAGCTTTATGCGGCAGTACTTTGGCGAGGACTACGCCCGGGCGCACTTCGTCAAGGGCTGGGAGGAGAGCTGGGAGACCTATCAAAACGCCTTTTACATCCAGCACCCCGAGTACCTCGGCAAGCTCTCTGAGGCGGACGTCTCCAGTATCCTGGGGAGCTTTACCAACATGAGACTGTACGACCTCATGCCTCTCATGCTCCTCAAGGGGGAAGAGGCCCTGGGCGGGCCGGAGGCATTCCAGGCAAAGCTCGCCCAGCTCTACCAGTCCCACCTGGGGCAGCTTGTCCTGTACGAGGACTTTTTGAATGCGACAGGACTGACGGAGGAGGCGATGAAGCTTGCGTAGCGCGACGGTGTTTAAATATGAGCTGAGGCGGCTCTTTTTCTCCAGGGAGTATTTGCTTCTTTTGGCCGGGAGCTTGCTGTACGGCATTGTCCTGCTCCGGGGTACGGTGCTGTACGGCGTGAACTATACCGCGCCCTTCTCCCCTCAGACCTTTGGGTCTTACTGCGCTTCACTGTCGCCCGTGCTCTTTGCCCTGCTGCTGCTCCTGTGCGCGCGGCAGTCCAGGCCCTCCGAGCGGGCGGCGGAGGCCATCATCGGCGCGGCGCCCATGCCCGTGCACCTATTCCGCCTCCTGCGGTACGGGGCCGTGGCCCTGGCGTTCCTTCTGGCCGCGGCGCTGCCCGCGGCGGCTTGCATGGCGTTCTACCGGGTAGTCTTTAATTATGCGGCATTCGGCCCTCTCCTCCGGCTGGGGGCGGTGCTCGTTCTGCCCCCGGCGCTTCTCCTCTTTGGCGGGGCAATGCTGTGGGGCGGCAGACGGGCGACGGCGGCCTACGTTTTGCTGGCGGTCGTGCTGGTGGCGGGCGTGTTCGCGGTGCCGGTGCCGGAGTGGCTGGACCTCTTCGGCGGCTCGGCGCTCCAGGGGTCGGGGGAGCTTACGCTCTCATCCGCCTTCCTGAGCGGTCGAGTCCTCTTCCTTGCGGCGGGGCTGGGGATGGCGGCGCTCTCCCTGCGCCCAGCCAGGAGGCGGGGCGCGTGATCGGTTTTGGTTGTACTCCTTCGGACTGCGTAGTATAATAGAACCGCATAAAAATAAAGGAGGCGGGACTATGAAATACCAAATTATCGGCGAGCCTATGCCCGTTGTTGTGTGCGATCTTGCGGGCGGCGAGAGTATGATTACGGAGCGGGGCTCCATGTGCTGGATGAGCCCCAACATGGAGATGCAGACGGCGGCGGGCGGCTTGGGCAAGGCCTTCGGCCGCATGTTCTCCGGCGAAGCCCTGTTCCAGAATATCTATACCGCCCGGGGCGACGGGATGATCGCCTTCGCCTCCAGCTTTCCCGGCTCCATCCGCGCGGTGGAGATCACCCCGGATAAGCCCATCATTGCCCAGAAGAGCGCCTTCCTCGCCTCCGAGAGCGGGGTAGAGCTGTCGGTCTTCTTCCAAAAAAAGCTGGGCGCGGGGCTTTTCGGCGGCGAGGGGTTCATCATGCAAAAGCTCTCCGGCCGGGGGCTCGTCTTCCTGGAGGTTGACGGCTACGCGGTGGAGTACACCCTCCAGCCGGGGCAGAGTATCGTGGTGGACACCGGCAACCTCTGCATGGTGGACGCCTCCTGCTCCATCGACGTGCAGACGGTCAAGGGAGTCAAAAACGTCCTCTTCGGCGGCGAGGGCCTTTTCAACACGGTGGTCACCGGCCCCGGTAAGGTGACGCTGCAGACCATGCCCGTCAGCGGTATGGCCGCAGCCCTCCAGCCCTTCTTCAACACCGGGAGCAAGTAAGTCTTTTAAGCGCCCGGGGGTACACCGTGCCCCCGGGCGTCCCCCCGGCATAAAAGCATAAAAATGGGGAAGAAGATAAATTAGGGCTTGACGTGACCGAAAAAGCTGGTATAATAATTAACGTTGCTCCGCTGAGAAAACGCGGGCAGCGACGATATGGAGTAGTATCGAAGTGGTCATAACGAGCACGATTGGAAATCGTGTAGTCCGCAAGGGCTCGAGGGTTCGAATCCCTCCTACTCCGCCAGAAAGAAAACCTCTGTCATTGCTGATTTTTCAGTAGTTACAGAGGTTTTTAATTTATCTATAGCAGAGGACTTTTTACAATCAATTAAGCCTAATTTTTGAGTTGCACTATGAAATGGTGCCAAAATGGTGCCCGGCACCGCAAAATAAGGCTATAAAAAGATATGCCGCGAGTTGAGCGCCTTTTGCTCAACTCGCGGCTTTTTCCTTTATGAAATCTTGTTGTAAATTGTGTTATGGTGTAGATATTGATTAGTCAAGTTAGAACATGTAAATTCGACAAACTTGTTGTATTCTGACACGAAATTATGTATAATAATGAAAATTTAGGCGTCTAAGCGAAGAATGGCCTTCTTAAGCTAAAAGGACACCAGAGACAATCTACGGGGGTATCTTAATGGAAACGTACTCTACCATTGCAAGCTATGCCGCATTAAGTGCGGCTGTTGGTGCCGACGAGCTCATGGTAGCATTATCTCGTATGGTTATTGCCTTGGTGAAGCAATATCAATATTCTAAGATTGACGTATGTGAATTAGTTTCTGATTTTAACAAGAAGTTTGGCTTTGAACTTTCCTACCATCCCATGCAAACAATAATTTCTCAATGTATAGAAGACGGATTTTTTGAATATAATTCAGCTGATAAATCCAAAATTGTTCCTATCTACGCCAAGGTGGATAATGAGGTGTTTATGGATATCGTTGCTGAAAAGGATCGGTACTATTCCGAGGCGATTTCCAAATTTGACATTTACTTGCAGAATGAACATAATCTTTTTTGTTCTAAGGAGGACTTATCTGATAAAATACAGGCTTTCGTAGAAAGACATGGTATAGCATTTAAAAGCGATCGCACCATTGCATTTAAGACCAAAAACGACTTTCTATTTTCTGCTTATTTGTTAGAGTGTGAAGAGTGCGGAGATAATACAATGTTGGATTACATTGATGAACTAACATTGGGGCGTGCCTTTGCAGAATTGATAGCGTACACTGAGGATGGGGCTTCAAAAGTAAATGAAGATACCAGGGTTTATTTAGATACAGGGATTCTTTTCAGAATTTTAGGTATTGACGGGATAGACCGCTCTGCGCACTATGCTAAATTTATAAAGGATATGAAGCATATCGGCATAACGGTATGCGTATATGAGCACACCTACAATGAGCTGATGGGGATTATAGATAACAGCGTTCATTGGGTTAATAATCCATACTATGAACCATCCAAAGCATCTCAGACGGCATATTTTTTTGTGGAGAATGGGTGGAGCAAAGATAGAATAGCAGAGTTTTCTGCACTAATCAAAGAAAGACTTACTAAAGATTTTGGGATACAGATAGAACACATACCCTATCCCAAGGTAGAGGACATCCGCACAACGCATGAAGCAGATATTAGGGCCAGAATTGTTGATATCTATAAGAAAAATAATCCTACATGGGATGAAACCATGAAGGGATATACTGTCGATCAAGACGCTCGTTCCCTTTTTTATACGCTTCATAAAAATCAAGGCGAAATCGTATATGCTATCAGTGATGTTAAAAACATTTTTGTTACAACAAACCGAACCCTTGCATCCGTAGGTGCAACTATTTCTAGGCCAGCAAAAAAGAGCGATAACTATATACCTATCTGCATGACAGACATACATTGGGGCACATTAATTTGGTTTAGCAACCCTGTAACAATTTCGACATTTAATAAAGCTCGTCTAATTTCTGAGGCTTACGCTGCATTCAGGCCAACTCCCTCTGTCTTAAAGAAATTGAGTGAACAATTGACAAGGCTTGAAGCAGAAGGAACTCTTTCTGCTGAAAAATGTTACATGCTACGGACTAGCCCTGTTGCCCATAAGCTACTCGCTAAGTTGACAAAAAACGAGGATACCGGGTATAGCGAAAAGACTCCGTTTGAAATCTTGAGCGATATTCAGGAAAAAGCGTATGCGAAAGGAGCTGCTGAAGAGCGTAAAAACACCGAATTAGTACAGGATGAGAAAGAACAAGCTGAATTCCGGCTAAGGATTGAGCAGCTCAAAGTCAAAAAAGCCGAAGCAGAAAAAGTCCTTAACGAGAAATATTCAGAAATGAAGAGGCTGAAAATTGAGGATACACATCTTCAAGAAAAAATAATTGATGATGGGGATAAGTCAAATCAGATCAATACGGAAGTTCAAGCAAGGAAGAAAACGGTGAAATTTTTACTCGCTGGTTTTTTGGCGCTATATACTATAGTAGCCATAGCTATGTATACTAAATCTGCGGACTTGTTTGGGCTATTTACGTTTGGAATCCCTGCCTTGATGTATATAATATTTCTTATGTGGGGCCATGAATTTTCGCCTTTTGCAATCCTTCGGATTTCAGAGAGGCGTCAGGTTAGCAAATTAAATAAGCAACTCAAGTACGACTTCCAAATTACGCAAGACCACCTGATACAAGCAGAGGAATTGCAAGTGAAAATCTCTGTTTTAGAGCCAGAAATTGCACGAGCTGAAGAAAATTTGAAAAACCTACAAGAAACTCTTGGTAAATATTCCGGAGACTATGTGATGGTGTAGTTTACTTGCGTCAGGAGCGCAACCTCACTATATGGAAACTATCCAACTATACGTCCTCCTCCTCATGCTACACTAAACCTGTATTTAAGAGCGGATAGGGCGAAGTAAAAGAGGGCGAAAAGGATGACTAAGGGATGCACTATGCCCCTCCGCAGAAACCTATCTGAGGAGGGTCTGGACATCAACGACATCTTAGACGGTGGAGGCACGCTGCAACAAGATTTCTTTGAGTAGTGCCTTACAAGAATATATTACTACCAATTTCTTTTTATCTGTTCGGACAGAGAGAATCTGTGCCCAACAGAAAGAAAACCTCTATAATTGCTGATTTTCAGTAGTTACAGAGGTTTTTACTTTATCTATTGTAGAGGACTTTCTATAATAAATTAAGCCTATTTTTTGAGCTGATTTTAGAAATGGTGCCAAAATGGTCCAAAATGCTGCCCGGCAAAGATATACCGCGAGTTGAGCGTTTTTTGCTCAACTCGCGGCTTTTTCCTTCATGAAAGCATGTTATAAATTGCGCTATGATATGCGTCTAGTACAAAATTTTTGCGCTCTAAACGGACATCCACATACCGCGCCGTCACAGCATTCATTGAAGTGGGAATATTAAGCTGGATGCCCACCCCTTTCAGACTGTGCCCCAGGATTTGACTGATGGTATAGAAGTCGCCGGTAAGCTCGTGCATATTGGTGGCGGCAGTATGACGTAGGTCATGGAAACGAATGTGGGGCATTCCAAGCTGTTTTAGAAGGAGAGCAAATTTTGAGGAAATCGTCACTCGGCCCTCTGGTCTTCCGTCTGGCTTAGATATGACAAGGTCATTATCGAAGTAGGAACCCCCAGCATCCAGCAACATAGCCCTTTGTCGCTGCTGGCTTGCAAGCTGTTGTTCAAGGAGAGGAAGTGTGGTAGCTGTAATCGGCAGCACCCGCTCGGAGGATTTCACAGGGGCCATCTCCTTTATGCATGTTGTCCCTCTTGGCAAATCGTAGGGGAGCTGTTCTACAACTGCAAATGTGCCCTCTTTGAGATTGACGTTGCGCCAGCGTAGGCCCAGAATTTCACTGATACGCAAGCCGTATAAGCCGGCAAGAGTGATGGTCAGCTCCAAAGGAGTGCCGATGGCGCTACCCATCAAAGTTTTCATTTGATCGACTGTATATGGGTCAGGTGTCTTGCCCTGTTTTCCAAAACGGGTGATGATGTCGCGCGTGGGGTTGCCCTCAATGTAATGATATTTCCGGGCGTGCTCCAGTGCTACGCTGAGGATGCGTTGGACATAGCGTATTGAGCTCTGCGAAAGGCCCTCATCAGAGAGGTCGGCGAATAGCTTGTCCAACCGAGCGGGGGTGAGCTGGTTGAGAGCAATATCACCGATGTGAGGTTTTATGTGATTTTTGATATTGCTCTTGTATCCGGCAAGTGTACTGGGGCGAAGGTTTGCCTTGCCGTGGTTCTCAATCCAATCGTCCATGTATTCCCCGATGGTTCGCTTGGATTGAGCCGCGGTAGGTGGAGCATAGGATGGGTTGATTAGCTTGGCTCTCATTGCAGCCTCATATTCGAGAGCAGCCTTCTTTGTGGCAAAGCCCTTTTTTGAGTGAGTTTTGGTTTGCCCGCTACTCCTATATTTGATATTGACATCATATACAAGACCACTCCGCCCGGTTAGTTCACCGGAGGAATTGCGTTTGTTTTTGACGGTGCGTTCTGATACAGACACTTTCATGCTCCTTTCTTGAGGGAGCGGCGGTAGTATCTATGACTACCGCCGCTCCCATAGCGTTTATGCTCAGCAAGTTTTTGGGGTAGAGACTTTATGGCGATGATAGTAGTCAAGAATTGCTTCGATGTACAGGAGACGACGGTTGCCAATTGGAAGAAATTCAAGCTCTCCACGATCCATAAGGGTACGCAGGGTGTTTTCACCGATGCCACAGAGCTTGGCCATATCTTGGGGTGACTTAAAATACGGGAAAGCTTCGTGGGGTTTATAATTTTCAACTTTTTTCATAATAGATCCTCCTTTTAGTTAATGATATACGGATAAAATGGAAGGCATTCTTCTATAGTAGTCTTAGGCCTCGGTATCCACGTCGCTCTGAACCATTTACCCGCTTTACAGGGACCACGTCAGGTAGAGATGTTCGAAGTGCAGAATTGAGTTGACGTGCAAATTCAATCTCAGTCAGATACGCTCCGTCACCGTAGTCGTTATACGCCTCCGCTAAGGCTTTGGTAGATATTTCTGAATCCTCTGCGTATTCACACCGAGTTTCCACAAATATCTGCACGGCTCTTGCTCCGGCGCTGCCCTCTTCTATATCAAAATCTAGAGGCACCGGCACTCGCGTTACGCATTTTCCACTTTCCGCAAAGCTACGAAAAGCATCCAGTGCTCGGGAGATAATATGTCCTCGCTCCTGCAGAAAAATCTCGTACAATTTAAAAACTTCGTCATCCGCATTTGCCCGGTACATCATAGGGATAATTACCATGCGATCAACAAGTGCAGTCTCTCGGGAAATATTAGGAATACGAATGGCGTAATTTCCGGCAAATAGCAGGAGGGGCTTATTGTCAAATGTGAATGGGTCATGATACTTCCTCTCGCCTTTAACCGCGTCATCGCCCACCATCTGCTTTATAACGCCAATCGCTTCGCGGGGTAATGGGGCATCTTGGAGATCCAAGCACATCGCCAATTTTTTGTCAGCAAGTGATCCGCAGGTAAAACGACCTCCGAAATCTCCAATGTCTTGTACGTTCATCACGTTTTCCTTGCCGACAAGCTCTCGTAGAAAGCGGCCCAGTTGGCTTTTCCCGGTCCCTGTGGGTCCCAATAACGCGTAAAAATGTTTTACAGAATATCCCATGATTACAAATGCAATTAATTCCAGTATCTGTATTCCCACAGCAGGGTGCCATTGATTTGCCAGCGCCATAAACCGCTCAAAATTTTCTCCTTGATTAGGCGGGTCTTTCACTTCCGCCAAGCCCATGTCAATAAAATCGAAAAATCCATCCTCCGGGTCATGTGGAAGAAAACAGTCGGATATCACATCAAGGGTTCCGTCTGCAAGATTTAAAAGTCCATCATGAGGCCGAAATGGATGTTTCCGTTCAATGTGTTTGTCGATGAGGAGAAGTCTATAGATTTCCGCACACTCTCGCTCGGTCAAGTAATCTGCAAGATTGTGCACTTCTAGGCACGAGCGCACGGTCATCTTTGCCATTCGCTCGTCCAGCCTCGTCCAACAGGGTGCAGAGTATAGGCACAATGTTCCCTCAACAATTGCAAGCAGCAGCTCGTCTCTTACAAATTTTTCTAAGTTGACAATGTCCCGCTTTATCTCCTGTTTTCCCAAGCCCTTTGAGGTGTCTGGCACTTGCTCCTTTTGTCGAGCTTTGCGCATCACTGGTAGCTGCCCATATCCAATTGCCTTTTGCACTTCCTCATCAGTCGCGCGGTAGAGGTTCGATGTGACTGCCTGATAGTCGTTATCCTCTGTAGGGGGAGGAAAAATTGGGCGGGACACCCCTTTCACCCGCACCAAATTTCCTTCCATCGACAAGGTATCTTTTGAGTCCACCGACCTTGTAAAACTTGTGCGACAACTCTTTATCGGCCCGACATTTCCTATTGGCCACGGTCCGTCCTTAACTGTCGGCTTTGTAAATTGCCTCACCATGTCTTCGCCGCCGCAATCTTCAGCATCCAGTGATGAATAAGCTGTGGAGATGCATCCCATAGCACAGAAGCGGCTTGCGAACCATCTTCTGTACCAAATACTGCCTCCAGGCCGAGACACTTTATGCTCTCGGCACTCATGCCTGCAACCAAGGTGAGATGCCCACGGACGGTCTCTAAATCTGAACTTAGAACCCCTGCGGATGTGGAGATATAGAGCCTACGCGTAGCCTCGGTCTTCTCACGCCCGTCGAGGACGAGCAGCGTTTCATCCTCCCATGACTCTGGACCCAAGTCAAACACCCGCGAGCCGTCCGTAAAGTTGGCCACAATGTCCAAAATTGTGAACCAGCGCCGCTCCGTAGCTAGGGTGAGCAACTTGGTTTCCGGATCTCGGAAGATGCCAAAGCAGCCACGATACCCTACATCGACGAGAGCGGAAATGTCATCAAAAATACTTTTCTTCATTATTTTACCTCCATTTTCAAAGAACAAAGTTGTGCTTGCCGGCGTTAGGGACAGTTTAGCACGAGAAATGAGCAAAAATTACCCCCCAAAAACGGATCCGTTTTTGGGGGTAATCCTATCCATTATTTTCCTCGTACTGTGCAAGAAGTATATCCAGGACTTCTGCGCTGTTCTTAAACCCGGATTCTGCCTTTCTTATTTCCCTTTTTTTCTCGTCAGTAATCCCATGCTGTTTATAGATTTCTTCTCGAATTTGATTTTCTTTTCTTATAACCTTATTTCCTATTTTTGCTCTCAGGGGAAGATCTGTTCGTTTATTTTCACTTTCCAGCACCAAAAACTGTTTTCTCAACTTTACAAGGTCTTTATACTCTTTTATTCGAAAGTTTATTTCATCGTTTATATCTGCGGATAGATTAAGTAGCTCTAGTTCCTCGTCTGTGCCAACCTCTGCCATTTCGTTTATGCGGGTTTCACTAAAATCCTCCACAATCTCTGACCATTTTTTAAAAAATCCTTCCAGCGGCACTAAACTCTCCTTTTTCATTCGCTTAAAAATCTCTAGTTTATCATCAACACCCAACATCCTTCTACCTACAACACTTTCATAAAAATGCTCTATTTCTCGTGAAAATTTAACCTTCATTAATAAAATATCGCGCCGATAAATCCATCTCGTCTTGTGCCTTATCATGCTTATCTGGCTTGATATTTCTTCCATATCTTTTCCGTTCATCTTCATAGCAGAGCGAACAAAGCGTTCAGTTTCCCTATAATAATTCCAACTCACCTTATCATATTTACCGCAGCGAATGTATAAAATTGGTGCTATAGTGTAACATGCAAATATTTTTCTATCTATGAAAGTAGCATCTTCTTCTATAAATTCATATCGATGGTTTTCCTTTTGCATGTTATCTTTAAAAATACCCATCATCGCACAGAATTCGGTAAATCTATCGCTCCACATGTCCAGCTCTTTTTTTCCGCACTCTATTCCCACCTTCATATGATACTCTTTAATAATCCTATGAAGGCTTTTAACCTGTTTGCTCATATGCACTCTAATCTCCTTCTGATTTTGTGGATATATCAAATAATAATGTTTTACGCCTATTAACACAAGGGGCAGATGGGCAGATGGACGGATTTGAGCGTTTTATATTGACTGTATTTAAACCCCGTTTATATAGGATATATAATATGGTACTTGCCCATCCGCCCATCCGCCCTAAGACAATATATAACCCGTAGGTAGCCACGACGGCTACCTACGGGTTGCTTTTTCGTCTGCAAAATTTTTGATGGACTCCCTTGCTATTCTCCACTGCTTTCCAATACGGAACCCCTTTAGTTCGCCGGAGTTCACTAGCCGATAAAATGTGTTCTTCCCGATGCACAATAGCGACATGACCTCTTCTGCCCTCAAATAGGGTGCAAGCCGTTCGTCATCATCGTAGCCATACCGATAGCCATAATCATTTATAAATTCCATCATAAACATCTCCTTTCCTGCCATTATAGAGTTGTTTGACATTATACCGTCACTTTTATCCGTATATTATTGTAGTGAGAAATCCCCCAGAGGCCTGATTTATGAAGCAGACAGGCCCCTGGGGAATTTCTGCTTTTGTGTGGAAACACAGCGCATCCTTGCACAAAAGCCTGCCAAAACCCATCTATTACCCAAAAGACGAAAGGAGCAGCAAAATCATGTTAAAAGTCATCCTTACCCTGATCCGTGGCGCTCTCAGCGACATCCTGAACACTCTCCTGCGAAAACTCTATCCGGCCCCGGCGTAAGGTAATCCTACCGGGGACAAAAAGGACGATCAGGCCAGGAAGGACTTCGCCCACACTCTCTTTGGGGTTCTCCTGGCAGCAGCGGCAGCGGCAGTCTGCGCTGCCATCGACTATTTTCTAAAGGAGTAAGTAAAATGGAAGAATTCTTTATCTGTAGCGGCTGCGGAGAGGAACACCCGATTTCAGAGCGTACCGTACTTAACGAACAGGAGCTGTGTGAGCGCTGTCTGGTAGAGGAAACAATCCTCTGCGCCAGATGCGGGGAGCGTATCTACCGGGATGACAATGCCGGGAATGACGATACACCTCTTTGCCAAAGTTGCTATGACCGCTATTACAGCAGCTGCATCCGCTGCGGCGTTCCAGTTCACAACGATGACGCGTTCTATGCCGCTGATGACGGTGACGAGTGTGAACCCCTTTGCTCTGAATGCTACCATCACACCGAGAATGGAAAGCCCATCCATGAGTATTCGTACAAACCAGACCCCATCTTCTATGGCGAAGGCGACCGTTACTTTGGCGTAGAGCTGGAGGTAGACGGAGCCGGTGAGCTTGGCAGCAACGCCCGGGTCCTCTTGACCGCTGCCAATACCCAGGAGGAGCACGCCTACTGCAAGCACGACGGCTCTCTGAATGACGGCATCGAAATTGTCACCCACCCCATGACGCTGCGCTATCATCAGGATACCATGCCCTGGCCCTGTGTGCTGCACGCGGCCCTTGATATGGGGTATACCAGCCATCTAGCCAGAACCTGCGGCCTTCATATCCATGTGAACCGTACCGCCTTCGGGGATACGGAGCAGCAGCAGGACATAAGCATTGCCCGCATCCTCTACTTCTTCGAGAAACATTGGGAGGAGCTTTTGAAGTTCAGCAGACGGACGGAAAGCCAGCTGAGACACTGGGCGGCACGGTACGGCTACAAGGAGCAGCCGATGGATATCCTGGACCACGCAAAGAAAGGCTGTGGCAGTGAGCGATATTCCTCGGTCAACCTGGTAAACCGAGAGACCATTGAATTCCGCATCTTCCGCGGAACCCTTAAACTGAATACGCTTATCGCCACGCTGCAGCTTGTAGACAAGATCTGTGACGTGGCGATTTCTTCGTCCGACGATGAGCTAAAGGGCCTCTCCTGGACCTCTTTCGCGGCCTCTCTCAGCGCCGAGCAGTCTCCCGAGCTGGTGCAGTACCTGAAGGAGCGCCGCCTGTACGTCAACGAGCCTGTTGCGGCAGAGGGGGAAGTCTGATGTGCTGTCTGTTCGGTCTAATAGATTACGGGCACACGCTCTCCGGCAAGCAAAAGTCCTACATCATTTCCACTTTAGCCACCGTATGTGAGGCCAGAGGGACCGATGCTACCGGCATTGCCTACAACTCCGGGGGCCAGCTCCGGATCTACAAGCGTCCAGTCCCGGCCCACAAACTGAAATTCCGTATTCCCAACGACGCATCGGTCATTATGGGACATACACGCATGACCACCCAGGGCAGTGAAAAGAAGAACTACAATAACCATCCGTTCCGAGGCACGGCAGGGGGAAAGCCCTTCGCCCTGGCCCACAACGGCGTACTGCATAACGATATCCTCCTGCGCCGAGAACTGCACTTGCCCAAAACCAGTATTGAAACAGACAGCTTTATCGGCGTCCAGCTGATTGAGCGGCAGAGAACCTTAGGGTTCGAGAGCCTCAGGGCCATGGCAGAAAAGGTGGAAGGGGCTTTTACGTTCACCGTTATGGACGACCTGGATGCCCTCTATATCATCAAGGGAGACAACCCTATGTGCCTCTGTCACTTTCCAAAGCGGAGGTTCTACCTCTATGCCTCTACAGAGGAGATTATGGGACTGACGCTCAGGTGTTTGGGCCTGACCTCTGAGAAACCACGGAAGGTGCCGGCATGCTGTGGCGACATCCTGCGTATAGGCCACGGCGGGGAGATCACCAACGGCACATTTAATACCTCGTTCCTGCTCCAGTACCGCTATGCGTCCTACTGTGCACCGTTCTATCACCCTCAGACAAACAAGACGGCTGGCCGGGCAAAAGCGAACCGCACTTATCTTGACGAACTGAAGTCCTTCTCTATGTCCTTTGGCTACAGCCCTGAGGAAATCGACGCGCTGGCTGACCAGGGCTATGAACCGGAAGAGATCGAAGAAATATTGTACTGTGGATGGACATAAATAGGTTGTATTTATCCTACAATTAGTGTATAATAGAACCACAAGGAGGTGTGCACCATGAATATCAACACTGACAGCATGGTTTCTATCACAGAGGCGAATCAGAACTTTTCTAAGGTTGCCCGGCTGGTGGATGAGCGCGGCACTGCGGTGATTCTAAAGAATAATGTCCCCCGCTACCTCGTCATTGACTTTCAGCAGGCCGAGGGGGAGCAGTCCGTGTCCGACGAGGATGTACGCTCCATCTCCAAGCGGTTGATTGCGAAGAACCGCAAGGCGTATGAGGAGCTTGCTAAATGATACGCTTAACGGTGGAACAGGTAAAGCTCCTCCACAGCGATCTGATGTCTGAGACGGGGGGACTCGATGGGCTCCGCGATGCTGATTTATTGGATTCAGCCCTAAATGTTTCATTCCAGACCTTTGATGACCAGCCGCTATATCCCTCTTTGCAGCAGAAGGCGGCAAGGCTTTGCCACTCGCTGGTGCAGAATCACCCCTTTGTGGATGGAAACAAGCGAATTGGCGTTCACGCCATGCTGGTATTCTTGTCTCTCAGTGGTGTAGAGCTGGACTATATGCAGGAAGAGCTGATTGATTTGGGCCTGGGGCTAGCTGCCGGCAAGGTTTCATACGAAGAAGTGCTGCGGTGGATACTAGGCCATCAGCAGTAGGAAAGAGCGGCGGCGCCACTGAGTGAAACAGTGGCGCCGTCTTTTCATATTCCAGAGTTCCAATGTTTCAATAGCGTATACCCATGCGAGACACATAAAAAGAGTCCCAATAGGGTCGGTTTCCGGGTTTCAAGACGTCTCTCCCCGAATACTAACCCTATTGGGACTTATTTCGTTTCAATGATACGGTCAAAGGCCCTGCGCATTGTGTCAACGATTCCGCTGGCTGCGTGTATGGTAGCAAGCATCATTTCGTCACTGTCTATTGCCGCAAAATTTAACTTGTACCCTGCCCTGGCTGCCAGCTGCCGGAAATAGAGCCGCTGTACACGGCCATTGCCCTCACGGAAAGGGTGCAGGTAATTGATAGATATATAGAAGTCCACCAATTCTTCAAGAAAAGAATCTCTTGGCAGATTACAGAAATAATCCATTTGCTTCAATCGGCTAAAGCAAGCGGCGGCCAGTGTTTCTAAATCCTCCACAGGGCAGAATCTGGTGTGCTGCTTACTTAAATTAACTGTCCTCAATTCTCCGGCCCAACCATACAGACTTTCAAATACAAATCGGTGAAGCCTCCGATAGTAAGTGAAGTCCAGCTCTTCCACAAAGGGAAAAAGCTCAAATTGGAGAGATCGCGCCGTGGTTACCAAGGTCTCACTCTCTTCCAACTGCTTTTGATTTTGAATATCCAACTTATTTATTAAAATAGAGGTCCCGGGATAACAGTCGCTGCTTTGCGCATCAATGCTATACGACATGGCTTACTCCTTATATCCTGCACCGATCTGCTTCAGGCAATCCTCCAGCGTACAGTCACCTGCGGCAATCGCCACACACATGCTCCAAATTTGTTCTGTGACGGTCAGTCCCTCCATTTGAGCGGACATAAGGAGGTTATCAAAGATATCAGGCAGCATATTCATTTGTGCTTCAGGCATAACATCACTTCCTTAGAGATAGTTTACCACGAAAAGGAGATGTCAGCAATTAAAATTGGTTATATCCGAGTCAGTACCGAGGAGCAGAGCACCCTGAGGCAAGAGGCCATCATGGGTGATCTGGGTGTGGACGAGGTTTACATAGATAAGGCCAGCGGAAAGAATACCGACCGACCTGAGTTGCGCAGGATGCTCCACTACGTCCGGCGGGGCGACACAGTCATTGTGGAGTCCATCAGCAGGTTTGCGCGTAACACGCGAGACCTGCTGGACTTAGTGGAGCAGCTTGCGGCGAAGGAGGTCGGGTTTGTATCTAAAAAGGAGGCCATCGACACCAGCACACCCACAGGAAAGTTCATGCTCACTGTTTTCGGTGCGGTAGCCGAGCTGGAGCGTGAGTACATCCTCCAGCGCCAGCGGGAAGGTATTGAGATTGCGAAACGCCAGAGCGGCAAGTATACCGGTCGCAAGTCCATTCAGCACCCGGACTTCCATAAGGTAATTACCCATTGGAGGGGCGGTAATATTACTGCCACTCAGGCCATGAGACAGCTTGGGATGAGTAAAGCGACCTTCTATCGAAAGGTGAAAGGGATTAGCTAACAAAGCTAATCCCTTTTATCATCAATCGCCAGTAAGAACATTTTCAGTATGCTCTCTATGTAATGAAGCTTATTCGGTGGACACTGCTGGAGCATACGCGTGGTTGCGCTGACATCGTTCGCTTCCTCTGTGCCAAAGAGGATGTAGTCGGTGGATAGGTGCAGAACCTCTGAAATGCGACACAGGGTGGGAACCGACATACCTTTCAAGCCCAGTTCTATATCCGAGCAAAACTTTGGGGTTACGTCCAATTGCTCGGCAAGCTGCTCTCTGGTGTATCCAAGAAATTCCCGCTGCTTGCGGACCCGCTGACCAATCAAAGTCCATTCCATTGTAATCACCCCGACAGTTTTATCCAGTTTAACCCTACAAGATACTTTTATAAATAAACTTTAGGGGTTTACAAAATGGAACTATTAGGGTATATTCGTATTAGATTTAGGTTACTAAATAGAAGAGAGAGGACGAAATTAAAGTGGTATTGTTTATTTATGCTTGGGCAGGTTATTGGGCAGCTGGACAAGTTCTTTACAAGAATAAGATTGTGTTTAGAAAATTTGGCGTCTTATTCTTTGAAAAACTGATTCTAGGTATCTTTCTCGGTTGGATTCTGATTCCAATTGCTTTAATTAGAATAATATTTGGTGTTTAGTGAGGAGAAACTTAATGAGAGTAAAAAGGATTACCGCTATACTTATGCTCCTTGTAGCGCTTCTTGTAACTGTGACTGGTTGCTCCGACGAACTTCCTTCCGGCTTACCCGATGTTTATGAAATAGCTAAGATAAATGTTGAGAATAATCTTGTTTCACCATCAAGCGCAGTATTTCCTGAATTCGATGATAGCTTCGTGGAATACAGCAGAAGCATTTTGGAGGATGTAGGCAAGGGGACGCTAGAATATAGGGTCTATGAAGTCAACGCCTATGTAGATTCGGAAAATACATTTGGAGCCATGGTGCGTACCCACTTCTTTGTAGAGGTGTACGCTTATGTAGACGACTATAATTCCCCAAAGTTTGGTGAAGAGGGCATTCACAAGAACATTGAGGATCATTATTATACCATTATTCTAAGTCTAAATGGATAGAGAATAAATTCAGAAAGAGCGGTGAATCTCAACTGAGATTTACCGCCCTTTCCACTACATCCTAGACAAGTTGAGTGCTTAGGCGCAAAAAAAGCTCACTATCCACAGGTTTAATGATGAAGATTTCTTTGTCCCCTAGAGTGAAAGATTGGAAGGCTCTAGGGAAAGTTTTGTAACCATAATGGTTATGGCGCATTGTTTTTATGCAGAGATTTATTACATGGATATAATTATACCTAGTTGAATTTTTTGTATAATACTATATAATGTTGGTGGAAGTTAAATATTAAGAAAGCATGTTACAGTAAATTAGCGTTAGTCCAACTTCCTCTAATAGCAATACTGCGTAATTCAAGTAGGATCATCGGAAATTAATTTAAATGGCAATGAAGATATAATTGCTACGTTTTATATCAAACTATAGTATATAAAAGAGGAATTGTTATGGAACTAAAAATGGAAATTACAAATGTGAAGTGCATAAAAAAGCTGCAATTTACTTTCCCACTGGATTCTGGTATTTATGCAATTACGGGAGAAAATGGATGTGGCAAAAGTACGCTTATTGCATGTGCATCTACTGTTTTCTACCAGATGCCAATGTATGATTATTTTGGAAGGCCAAACGGAGCTATCATTAATTTTTCCATAGATGCAGCTATAAGAGGCTGGAACTACACCAATAATCACTGGAATAAAGCGAACACGGGCAATCCGATGAAGATTAATGGTTTCTATGAAGGTAGCATTATCTTTGGAAATCGATTTAAGGATACGAGTTTTTCTGTAATACGTATTTTAGATGAGTTGCAGAAAAATGATTTGCAAACTGCGGATGATTTTGTAAGAACAAATTTAGGGCTTATCTTACATAACAATCCAGAATATTACAAAAAATTATATGTATTGAAAAAAACCGTTGCAATGAAACAGAAGTTATCCGGCGATCCATATTTTATTGAAACCCTCCAAGGGGACTTAATTAGTCAAGCTCGAATGTCTACAGGAGAAAATTTATTGGTAAGTGTTCTCCATTCTTTAAAAATATTACATAATAAACGAACAATACACAATGATGGGCGCCCATGTATCGTCTTCTTGGATGAAATAGAGCTTGCGCTTCATTCATCAGCTCTGCGCCGGCTAATTCTTTTCTTGAAAGAAATCGCAAATTTTTTGAATTTAGCAATTTTTTTCTCCACGCACTCACTTGAATTGTTAAGAGAAATAAAGCCTCAAAATATTTACTATTTGCAATATAATGTTGATGATTCTATCTCTGTAACAAATCCATGTTATCCAGCATATGCAACAAGAAACTTGTATAGTGACGATGGCTATGGAAACGACATGGTAATTCTTGTAGAAGACGATTTAGCTAAAATCATTGTAGAAAAAATTATGTTTAATAAATGCTTATTGCAAAATATACGGGTTAAAGTTCTCCCAACGGGCGGTTGGACTAATACTATCACCATGGCATATGATATCACATCAACCAACCTTTTACTCAAAGGCACAAAACTGGCAATTGTCTTGGACAAAGATATTCAAAAGGATGTTCCAGCCTTTATTAGAAATCACAAAGAATGTAGTGGTCTAAAAATTGATTTTCTACCCATTAAGAGTTTAGAAAAATATCTTCGTGATAATCTATTTATTAAAGTTGATGCCGCCTTTTTTTCTGAACTTGATAGTTATATCTTTTTAAAAACCCCGTTAGCAGAATTACTAAACAAGTATAAGAGAGAAAATAAAAAAGATGATTCTGATGGGAAAATCCTATATGGATATCTATTGAATGAACTAAAATCTATGCGTAAAGATCGAGATGATTTAGCAGAAGTTGTTGTTCGGTATATAATGATTCATGAAGCAACAGAAGTTAGCGAGCTGGAAGAATACTTAAAAGGTAAAATACAAGGCTAATTATTTATATACCAATGGAAGCAAAATGAACTGCGTTTAATGTATGCATGCTGAAAGGGATAGGCGCATGATAGCAATGTGGTAGTTTTAATGGTTTATATCTTTATAGTTTGAATATATTTAGTGGCCGTAGCCCAAGCGGTCTGCGGAGGACATTAAATGGCGTGGTGGAAGAGATTTCAACAAAACAATATACATGACCACCTGCTTCGGGCAGCTATGGCCGCCGTCGGGTGTATGTTTGCAGTTTTTTTATGCAATGCTTTGGGACTTCAGAACGCATCTTCCGCCGGAATTATTACGCTTTTAAGCCTGCAAAGCACCAAAAAGGAAACATTGCTGACCGCACTGCGGAGAGGGTGGGCATTTGCCATGGCTGTGGCGATTGCCTTGGTGTGTTTTTCTGTGCTGGGGTACACGCTTTTGGCATTTGGCGTGTATGTGATGTTCTTTGTTTTTGTGTGCCGGCTTTTTGCGCTGGAGAATGCCATTGCCATGTGTTCCGTGCTGATAGCGCATTTCTGGCTTGCGGAGAATATGGCATGGGGCCTTGTATGGAATGAGGCGCTTCTTTTGCTTCTCGGCGCGGGAGTGGGCATACTCTTGAACCTTTTTTTGCCGAGACAAATTAGCGCCATACGCAAAGGGCAGCGGCAGGTGGAGGAGCAGTTTCGCCGGATTTTATTGCAAATGGCGGAAAACATGGCAGACGCGATTTCCGGGGAAGAAATATGCCCCGCATATTCGGCACCGGCGGCGGAAGCAGAGAATATACTGGTTGAACTGGAGCAAACCCTGCTGCAGGTGCACGAGCAGGCTGAAGCCGTTGCGGGCAACACTCTGACGGTGGATGCCCGTTATTATTCTCAGTATATTGAAATGCGCAAAAACCAGTTGGCTGTGCTACGGCGTATGCAGGAGGATATTTCTCGTATGCGCTGTATTCCGAAACAGGCTGGCCCGATTGCGGCGCTCTTACAGAAGATCGCCACTTCCTTTCATGAATATAACAATTCTGAGGCGCTCCTAGTCTATGTGCGCGCCCTGCACGAAGACTTTCGTGAAGACGAGCTCCCGATAGAACGGGCAGAATTTGAGGCTCGCGCTATGCTGTTCGCGCTACTCGGTGATATCGAATATTTCCTGCTGCTAAAAAACATTTTTTCTAAAAGCCTTACATGGGAGCAAAAAAAGCTGTTTTGGCCGGACAACGAATAAATGCAAGGAGGGGAGTCTCTGCTCGGATATGGCTTGACATCAGTCTGAGGATAGCGTGGCATGGGATGTATTTATGATATCGTATTAGAGCATCATTAAATTTGTAGATGAAAATAGGCTTAATAAGATCTATTGAATTTTGCCAAATGTTTATAATTAGAAAAGTAAGAAAGGCCAATATTGTTATTGAATCTATTACTTGGGCGTGCAGCTTAATGCCTCGAATTAAATGGTACTGTGTTGTCTAAGGCTACTTCAACGTTGCGGGTTGTGGTAGGTTTATTGGTTCATATAGTTTTGGTGCCGTAATGGTGACACGAGTTAAGTGAATATATTGCCTAAGAAAAAATAAATACACTGAAAAATAAGCAGAATGGAAGCTAAAGGATATAATACAAGCAAATATAAGGTAAAAAATGATCTGAATAATTATGTTTTGCCTTTGGAAATCGTGTAGTACGCAAGGGCTCGAGGGTTCGAATCCCTCCTACTCCGCCAGAAAAACCCCGTAACCGTAAGGTTACGGGGTTTTATTTTTGCAAAGATTATCCTGTCTATAAAAAGGCTATCTATTACGTGGATTATATATAGTTGCATTTTTTGGAGAATAATATATAATATTGGTAAAAATTATGCATTTTTCAAAGTGTGTGATTGCCAGCAAGACTAGCCTTACGAAATGTAGAGACAGGAATGATGAGATGTTAAAAACTAATCTTTCTATATATTTAATAGACATTATTGCTCTTTTTTTCTTATATGGATTATTACATAGCAGCAATATCTTGAACAAGAATCGCAAAAAGTCGTTTTTATTCGCAATCATGCTCACCGTTATTGTTATTTTGCTAGAAGCTGGAACGATACTGACCAGTAACGAAAATATCAGACTGCGTTCCTTAATTATTTTTTTCAATGTTTTCGGATTTGCGCTATCTCCGGTGATTCCTATTGCATTAATTGCTGTTATAGACATTAAATTTATCCAAACTCATAAAATTATGCTGCTGCCTACATTCATAAATATTGCTGCAGCTATATTATCCCCCTTATTAGGATTGATTTTTTATGTTGACGCCAACAATCAATATATAAGAGGCTATTACTTTTTTGTGTTTGTGATGGTTTATATCATTAATCTAATATTACTCTTTATCAGCACTTTTTTAATCTGCAAAAAGCATCATTATCCAATTATATGGAAAAGTATTTTTCTTTCTGTTTTTACGATTGCTGGCACAAGCATTCAGCTTATCGTTCCATCAGTTTATATATCATGGCATTGTATAACATTATCGCTGATCTTATATTTTTTATTACTTTCCGAATTTGATAACAGCTTTGATACGCTATCCGGGCTGTATAACCGAGCAACGTTCGAGAAAGCTGTTAAACAGATTAAGAGGCAAAAAGCATTTTCCGTAATTGCAATTGATATTAACGATTTTAAAATTATTAACGACACTTACGGTCATAATTACGGTGACAGTGTTATTAATTCAATTGCTATCATTCTAAAAGAATCTCTAGATAGCCGCTACACATGCTATCGGGTCGGCGGAGACGAGTTTTGTATTTTATGTAAAGAATTAAATAAGGATAATATCGAATATCATCTGAAAAAAATCACAGACACTCTTTCCGAAAAACGCGCTATCGACAGCCGGATACCAACGATCGCTTACGGATATAGTGTTTTTCAAGGTGGCAAGAAACCTGATTTTGAAAAAATACATAAAGAGGCCGATGACCAAATGTATCGTTACAAAAAACTGCATAAAGACCTCGCGCTGAAAAGCAACGGGGATTAGCAGGTAACAAGCAGCTGAAAAACTGACTGCTTCTCCCTCAAGCTGACGTTATAGGAGAATATACGGATAACGCCGAGATAATAATAGGATAAAGCCGTAGTAAAGCTTGAAGGGATTGAGCCACATGGTAGAAGTATGTTTGCCCGGAACTGGCGGGATGCTCCCGTTGGAAAACCGTTGGACGGCAAGCTGCTGGGTAGAGTTTCAGGGCACGGCTATACTTATTGATTGCGGTGAGGGAACACAGATTGCACTCAAAAAAGCGGACTGCAGGTTGAGCCGGCTTACACTGTTGCTCATTACGCACTTTCATGCCGATCATATCGCAGGATTGCCCGGATTGCTTCTGACCTTGGGCAACTATGGAAAAAACACGCCAATAACAATTGTGGGGCCCGCCGGGCTCGAACGAGTGGTGGCATCACTTATGACCATAGCGCCTAATCTCCCCTACTCCATTGTTCTAAAAGAGTTGGATGGAGAGGATCAGAATTTTGATCTTTTCGGTATTCATTTTTCGTCCATGCCTTTGCAGCATAGAATCCCCTGCCTGGGCTACCGCATGACCTTTAATCGAAAGCCGATATTTAATCCGGACAAGGCGAAGGAACTGGGAGTGCCCCTGCACCATTACAAAAGCTTGCATGCGGGCCAATCAGTGGTGCTGGACAATGGCAAGCGGATTATGCCCAGCATGGTGCTTGATGGAGAGCGCCGCCCGATCAGTATCTGCTATTGCACAGATACCCAGCCGTTTGAGGAGTTGCCTCATTTTGCCCATGGTGCGGATTTATTGGTTTGCGAGGGGATGCATGGAGATCATGCGCTGCGTGAAAAGATGTGGGAAAAGGGGCATATGGTTTTTTCGGACAGTGCCGAAATAGCCAAATGCGCTGAAGTCAAGCAATTGTGGCTGACCCATTTCAGCCCTGCCATGAAGTATCCGGATCAGCATCTGGACGCGGCCAGATACATTTTCAATGATACGAAAGGCGGCTACGACGGCATTCGTACAACGCTTGGATCATAACGGGGAGCATCAATCCCGAAGGGCTCATTACCGCGCTGGAGTAAAGCTTTCTGAATTATAATAAAGCAAGGGCTCAAGGGTTCGAATCCCTTTTCTCCGCAAGAAAAAAGCCTGGAACTGTAACGGTTCTAGGCTTTTCTATGCTTTATTCAGAAACGGTTTCTTTAGATAAATCAATTACTTGGATATCCGTTGAAAAATGCTTGTTTTCTCTCGCTGGCACCTTGGAAGTTTGTTTTTGGCTTTATGCTTCTCAATACATTCATGACATTTACCATGTAATTTACATTTTACTTTTGGGCAGGTGCATTTTTCTAAGCCGTTTTCAAGCAAGAACGTCACCTTCCTACCTCGCGTTATGTGCGATTGAATGTTGCTATTTGGCAACGACAGGTACCCATAGCTCTTGCTCGATTTCAGCTCCGGGAGCTAAATAATTTTCAATACAGGGTTGACATGCAAGCTCATAGCCTGATGTTGGAAGCCATTCTGTGTACAGACGCTGCCAAGTATCTACAATATCATGAGGGAAAACGGCATATACACATGGGGGAAGTATTAGTTCTTCCATGCCGTTTGGTATATCCCCATCATACCTACAGCCCATGAGTAAATCAAAAGTTTCCTCTTTCAGCGACGCTTCGTTGCCCGTAATACCAAGCAGCCCTTCTAGTTGGCACTTTGGATTTTCCCAAGACATATCAATCAGTTTTTGGAGGAATCCGCTTGCTTGCGCGTTTGCCCACAATTTCGGAATGGTATCAAAAGCATCAGCCGTTTTTACGGTTTCTCTTTTGACGGCAAAACGAAGGCTGCAATCAATGTTTTCAATTCTATAATCCATCTCAGAAGTTCCTTTTATAGTAATTTGAAAGGACATGCGAGGATACGCTTTCAGCTGGACATTGTTTTCTCGAACGGACATAGGTGCAACGCCATGCAATTGACGAAAAGCCCTTGTAAACGCATCCGGAGAGCTATAGCCGTATTTTACAGAAAGATCTATAATTTTTACATCACTTTTCTGCAAATCAAAAGCTGCCATAGTAAGCCTTCTGCGACGAACATATTCGGACAGAGAAACGTTTGCTAAGGATGAAAACATTCTTGAGAAATGAAATTCAGAGCAGCAGGCGATCTTTGCGATTTGCGAATAGTCAATTTCATTGTCAAGATTGTTTTCTAAATATTCAATTGCGGCGTTAAATTTATTTAACCGATCCATACTCGCACTCCTTTCATGAATTACTATACTTCAATAATTAGCAACAGGCCCTACAATTGTTGCCCAAGTTTGCAGGTATAAAATAATCAGTGTGCAATTATATCATATCGCCATACCTCTGTATAGCGCAAGAAACTGGCCCCGCACCTCCGGTTTCGTTATCATCATCCGGGGTCCGGACTTCCTGCCGGGTGCTTTTTTCATAGCCAAGGTCAGACTGCATTATTTTTTCTGCTTTCAGCATCCATTTTTGTATTATATGATGATTTTTGCGGATATACCTCTATTCGACCCTTTTAGCCGAATTAATTATTCATAATAGGAACTGTTAAAGATATTAACCGAAGATAGAAAGGATAATAAAATTGGTAAAAATCATCGTAGACAAAAAAATGCTGAGTAATAAAATTGCAGGTGTAAAAGATGGGGATCTAATCGAGCTGGCCATTATCCCATCCCAAAGGGATGACGGAAATTGCGCACCGGCCTTCCTGCATCTTACAGCAATACATACCCAGGAAGCTTATGAAGACTTAGAGAATATCGATGAATCCCCTGTTGGATTTGAGTGAATAGAATCTGCCTATTTTGCGCGGCCTCTTGCAGGCCGCCCATTTTTTTCTCTTCCTCGTACAAGTGGCCCCGTGCAATCACTGGGAAAGCCGGTGGTGCAAGGGGCCTTTTTATTTTCTGGAAGAGCCTGGGAGGAGGCCTGAGAAAAATAGGGAGATTTTCTCGGGAGAGCAGGTCCATATTTTCCGCAAGCAAAACGGGAAAGCCCCGGGAGCCTTTGAAATGCAAAGGTGCCCGGGGTTTCGTGGTTTTTGATAATGGGTGAAAGTGGCAGAGACTTTTCAATTTTCAAAAAGGCGTGTATAGTAAGAACAACCTAGTGAATGAACATGATAAATAACAATATTCATCACTCTGTCGTCGACGACGTCAGAAAGAATATGTATATTGGTTTTATAGGACTGGAGGTGTATTTGAGTGAGAGGCCAGGAAAAAAAGGAACAAGTCCGCAGAGAAGGAGCGGTGGAATACACCAAGGAGGAGCTTGAGGATAAGTGCAAGGCCTACTTCGCTCTTTGTGACGACGACGGAAAAAAGTACACAAAGCCCGGTTTGATCCTGTATTTAAATCTCCCTGAAGATACCTTCGATGGTTGGCTGAGAGACGAGGAGGGCAAATGCGCGGGGCTTTCCGGAGTGCTCAAAAAGGCGATGATACGGATGCGGGACGATTTGGAGCAGAGGAACGACACCATGAGCCTGTTCCGGCTCAAGCAGCTATGCTACGGCGGGTACTCGGACAGACCGACGGAGGACAAGGGGCAGGGAATCCGGGTGTCGGTCAGGTTCGGACAGGATGACGGGAAAGCGGCGGTTATGTATGGGAAATAGGATGGATCGGGCGGCCGTTGTTCAGGACGGATGGGCCCTGTGCCCGGTGTGCTGGAGCAAGCTGTGCCGGGTAAAGCCCGGAGCAAGCGCCCGGGGGGTGCTCCTCTGGTGCAAGAGAGACAAGGAGATTGAACTGACAATAGACGGAAACGCTGAGCACCTGGGAGCAGGCGGATAAGACCCGGAGATACCGCTGCGGAGGGTGCGAAACGTGATAGAGCCTTAGAGCCGATCAGTGCGGTTAAACCGCACTGGCGGCTCTTTTTTTGTTTGAAATGGGGTGATTTGTATGGCGGCGCAGCGTGGAAAACCGAAAAAGGCGGTCAGCGGGGAGATACTGCTGGACTTTGGCGTGCCCAATGAGAAGCAGGCCGGGTTTCTGACGTCCACGGCGCGGTACACGGCGTACGGCGGCGCGCGGGGCGGCGGCAAGAGCTGGGCGGTGCGGGTAAAGGGCGCGGCGGGCGCGCTGTACTATCCGGGCATCAAGATATTGATGCTGCGGCGTACCTACCCGGAGCTGGAGAATACCATCATCCAGCCCCTTGTGGAGCTTTTAAACACCGCCGCCGTCGGCGGTAAACCGGCGGGGGACAAGCTCTTTACTTACAATGTCACCATGCGCACCCTGTTTTTCGCCAACGGGTCCATCATCAAGTTCGGGCATTTGCAGAGCGCCGACGCCATCACGGAGTACCAGGGGCAGGAGTACGACTGGATCTTTATGGACGAGGCCACCCACTTCACCGAGTGGGAGTTCCGGGTGCTGGCGGCCACGCTGCGCGGTGTGAACAAGATTCCCAAGCGGATGTATCTCACCTGCAACCCCGGCGGGGTGGGGCATCTGTGGGTGAAGCGGCTCTTTGTGGCGCGGGAGTTCCTGGCGGGCGAGGACCCTGGGGACTATGTGTTCATCCCCGCCACGGTGGAGGACAACAAGGCCCTCATGGAGCATTCGCCGGACTACCTGAGGATGCTGGACCTGCTGCCGGAGGACATCCGGGCGGCGCACCGATACGGCAACTGGGACGCCATGGCCGGGCAGTTCTTCGCCGAGTTCAAGCGGGAGACCCACGTGGTAAAGCCCTTCGTGGTGCCGCGGGAGTGGGTGCGGTACAGGGCCATCGACTACGGCCTCGATATGTTCGCCTGTCTATGGGTGGCGGTGGACTTCGTAGGCCGGGCCTGGGTGTACCGGGAGGTGCAGCAGTCAGGGCTCATCGTCTCCGATGCCGCGGCGCTGATGCGCAGTCTGACGCTGCCGGACGAGAGAATCGCCTACACCATCGCGCCGCCTGACCTGTGGAGCACCCAGAAGGACACCGGGCGGACCATGGCGGAGGTATTCACGGCAAATGGCGTGGGGCTGGTGAAAGCAAGCAACAGCCGGGTGCAGGGGTGGCTCACCCTGAAGGAGTACTTAAAACCCATGCGGGACGGGAGGCCGGGGCTGCTGGTGAGCGAGGAGTGCGCGGGCCTTATCCGCAACCTGCCCGCGCTCCAGCACAGCGGCAAGAACCCCTCGGACTGCGCCACGGAGCCCCACGACATCACCCATATCTGCGACGCGCTGCGGTACTTTGTGCAGTTCCGCACGCTGGGAGCGGTCAGACAGGAGGCGAGAGGGGACATGGAGGACGAGGAGAGCTATGAAAACAGCATGACCGGCGGAGAGGTGGACGAGAGCTACCTGAGGGTGTAGAACGTGTGAACAGGGGGAGAGAGACATGTTTAAAGAACTTGACGCGGAGAGTAAACGTACAAAGAGCTTTGCGGGACCGCTGCTTGAAAAGGTAAGAAAGGATCTGGCGAGGCGAGACACGGAAAAGCCGCAGGTAGTTTTCCTGCCGGTGGCAAAGCCGGAACAGGCGGAGCGAGACACGGAAAAGCCGCAGGTAGTTTTCCTGCCGGTGGCAAAGCAGGACAAACCGACGGCGGCGAAAGGGATCATGCAGACGCCGAAGAAGGAGACGCTACCCTATTGGCCGTCGGGGCCGATCAAGACGGCCACGATGCCCTACCAGACAACGGAACCGATCAGGGCGACGGCGCTGCCCTACCAGACAACGGAGCCGATCAGGGCGACCACGATGCCCTACCAAACGTCAGAACGGGTCAAGCTGCTGCCGCTGGCCGCAACCCAAGAGACGGAGCAGGTGCGCAGAGGAGCCGGAGGCTTTGGCAGTCAGGGCCGGGGCAGCGGCTTTGGTGGGAGCTTTGGCGACGGCCGGGCCATTGGCGGGGGAGCGGCACAGGTCGAGCAGGAGAAAGCGCAAACTTTGCCCATGCGGAGTGGAACGGACGCAGGGGGAGGGACTTTCAAGAATTCAGATCCCAGTAAGAACTGGGGCTTTGGGACGAGCACCCCGGAAATTTATGCTGGGGATTTCGAAGGAATTGTGTACGGAATTAAGATATACCAGAAAATTTTGACGAACGGAATGTCGGAGCTGGAGACATTAAAAGCTCAATTTGATGCAAATCCCACGCAGCAGACCAGGGACAACTACAACGTCCGTTGGGAGGCGTATAACAGGGATCTGGGAGTGTATAAGCAATACATGGGTCTCTATCAGACGTACTATGACCCGGAGGACATCAAACGGCGCGAGAAGGGCGTCACCGAGGAAATCTCCGAGCTGAAAGAGAAAAAATGGGAGGACATGACCGATACCTTTTTGAGTAGTTCTCCCATTAGAAACCTGGTGGGAGCCACCTGGTCGGCGGACCGTGTAAGGGCGAATTATGATGGGCAAATCACCGACAAGAAGCAGGAGAAGAAAGATCTTGATGAACTCTACTATGTGGCCGAGAACGTGCAAAAGCTCAAAGCGCTCCAGACAGATACCTCCGCACTAAAGAGCTACGACAGGGGAAAAGCGCTTCAAGCAGAGATAGACCGGGTGCTACGGGTGGCCGGTGACGCGCTGGACCACAACGGCGGACAGGAGGTGGTGGCGGACAAGAAGTATCTTCTGAAGAAATACGGCATCACCCAGAGCGCCATTGATCAGTACGCCATTTCGGGAGGGAACTATCTTCCCTCCGAGGACGGGCGCTATACCAACATATTACAGCTTTTTGACGACCTGAAGCGTGAGCTCAACGTGGAAAAAGACAAGCTGTCCGCCAAGGAATATGACTATGACCGCATGGTGGAGTATGAGCAGAAGGTAAAGGAGCAGGAGGCCGCGGCAAGGGGCCTGGAGGAGGCCATACAGTTTGCCAAGGACCACCCGGTCTTAGCGTCTATCGATACTGTGCTCGCATCTCCGTTTGTGGGAATTGATTATCTCAAGACAGTCATTCCCGCCATGATAAACGGGGACCCGGACAATCTGGAGAGCTATGTGCCGCCAAAGCTCTACAATATGGAACTATCCAACTACACCAACGCGGTGCGCGGTACGGTTGCCGAGGGGATCAAGGACCTTGTGGCATGGGAGCCCGCGGGGGAATTCTTGTCTACCCTGTACAGCAAGGGCATGGGGGTGGCGGATCTTGCAACACAAGCGGCGGCTTTCGGCCCTACCGGGGCTCTTTTCCTCGGGTCTACACGGGTAGCCACCGATACGGCGCGGAGCATGCTGGAGCGGGGGAGCAGCGGCACGGAGGCATTCTGGGGGAGCATGGCTGTGGGGACGGCAAACATGCTGATCTACGAGTACGGCGTGGGCGAACTGATGAAACTGTCCGGGCCTGCAGACACCTCCACGTTGACGGGAATGTTGGATGGTGCACTCAAGAGAGCTGGCGTGACGGCGACGGCGGGCGCGACGAATGAGATGTCAAAAATCCTCATCGACACGGCGATCATGGGGCACTCCTCTGAGTTTGATCTGGATATGAAACGGCTGCGCTCGGAGGGTATGAGCGCGGAGGAGGCGTGGAGGCAGACCTTCACGGACTACGTTGAAAGAGTCGTGGATACGGGGATGCGGTCGGGGCGGTATGGGTTGATAGCCGGGCTCTCGGAATATGGAGGGGCGTATTTCGAGCAGCACCCGGAGGCATTTAACGCCCTGGTCAACGGGAAAACCAGCTGGAACGGCAATATGCAGGGTTTGCGTTCCGGGGACGACGGTCTGCTTGGACTGCCACAGGGCTTTAACAGCGGGTCAAATACAAGCGGTATGCCCATACTGCCCGGACCAGTGGAGGTCAAGGACGACTGGGAGACCGCCATCGAGGAGGCCGTGGCAGAGCAGGCAGTAATGGACCCAGAGAATGTTGATATTTCTGGGGAAAATGGTATAGTTATTGGCAGAGGCATTGGAGGAACAAATGGCTGGTTTGCGCGGCCTGGTCTGGACACCATCAAAGATAGATGGGTTGTAGACGGCGATATTGGGATTGAGGAATCCTGGGCGATTCTTAATCCCAATGAAATTCGGTTTAGCCAAGGTTCTGTCAGTGGTGCCGACGCAATCACTGCAAACATGGGAGCAATTGGCTGGCAAGGGGAACCAATTGATGTCGTGAAAATGCCTGATGGCAAACTAACATCAGTGGATAACACACGGGTTGCCTCGGCAAAGCAAGCTGGAATTGACGTTCATGCGAATATCCATGGGTATAATGACTTACTTACGCCAGAGCAAATGAGCAGATTTGCCACGAAAAAGGGTATTCCGACGACATGGGGAGAAGCAATCAGATTGCGGATCGGCAAGCAAAATTCTGCCTTCAGAAATAACTTCCCTTCCGGTTCGTTCGATTTGCCTAGATTCAAGTAAGAGGAACGGGAGTTGAAAGTATATGTTAGAGGAATTATTGGCACTTGAGCAGGCATTTGATGGATTTACATACCCTGCGGCCTTTTTAAAAGCAGTTGAGCTCAATCTGACTGACTTTGATATATGGTATATTATGGATGAAAAGCAAGTCATGCTGCGTATAGATGGGCTGAGAAAACGATATCCCCAAAGGCACCTCATACCATTTGCTCGCCGAGAAGACAACGATGATGTTGCCTGCTTTGAAATAGGCAAAGGAAACAGAGTGTATACCATTCACGACTATGCAAATGAGGGGTGGGAGCATCGGAAGGAACTGCCAGATTTCTGGGTTTGGTTGGAGGGCGTTGTAAAAGATATGATTGCTTATGAACGGGAGGAGGAGCAAGGTGATTCCTGAATATGCTGAACTCAGCAAGGAAATCTCATATGCTCTCCGCCATGCGCCAGAGGAATACGGCCTGACGCTTGATGAACAAGGCTGGGCTTTGGTGGAAGACCTCATCAACGCCTTGAGAAAACGGGAGAGATATTCTGCGTTGATACTTCAGGATATCGTTGATATGATACGAGATTCTGAAAAAAAGAGGCACGAAATTGCTGGTGATCGGATACGGGCCCTGTACGGCCATTCTACAGAGGAAAAGATTAAGAAAACTGCCGTTGAGCCGCCGGAGGTTCTATACCATGGGACTGCCCACAGGTTTTTACAAGAAATATTTAAGCAAGGGCTTATTTCCAAGGGCAGACAATATGTGCACGTCTCGCAAGATAAGGAAACGGCAATTGCTGTTGGAGAACGAAGAGACACTAATCCCGTTATTCTGCGTATTGATGCGATAGCGGCTTGGAAAGATGGAATAAAATTCTATCACGGCAATGAAACGATATGGTTGGCAGACAATATTCCGCCTATATATATTAGCCTTGTTTGAACCTCCCCATTGAGAGCTGGATTTGCTGGATGCCGATCTAACCCAGGTAAAAGTTCAATATGTAGATACTTCGACTCCCAGAAGAAGGGGGATTGGCGGGGCGCACAGCAGTGAAGAGTTCTTTAAAAATGATGTGCAAATTGTCAAGTCAATTCCCAGCCAGGACATACTGGGTGTTACCTAATCGTATAGGACAAATAAAGTGTTAGGTGATTATTGGGAGGGCTTTGATTCACATGGTGAACGAGGATAAATACTACAAAGGTTTTGAGGGTGAGCCACAGATAGTTTTTCAAACACAGCCGGATGGTATGAAATTGGTTGTTTGGAATGGATACTTTGAGACGTTACTTGAGCGAATGCTTGACCAGGGCATACCTCCGCAAGGAATACTGGGTACTTTTGTGAAGCGGTCAGGATGGTATGATAAAAGTCCATGGGAAATAAAAGATATCAATGCTGCTGTACAGCAGTTCAAGATGGTTCGGGTAGAGCAGCTAAGAGATGCACATGCGTTGGAGCTGACAGCAGATTTGCCGGGGCTACTTGAGCAGTTAATTGCCTTTCTGGAAGAAACGGTATCAAAAAAGCAGCGTGTTTTTTTGGAATATGAGTAGGGACTAAAATCAAATGAAGAGCCTTGAGAGGCCGATTGACACCGCGCGGTGTCGGTCGGCCTCTTTGCTTTTTCCGCCGGGAGCATGGATATGCGCTGGATGAAAACGATCGCCACCTCGGAGGATGCGGCAAAAACAAAATAATAGGGAGATTTTCTCCGGCGAGCAGGTCTATATTTTCCAGCAGCAAAATGGGAAATGCCAGGAGTCGTTGATATGCAAAGGCTTTCTGGGTTTCGTGATTATTGATAATGAGCAAATTTCGGGGGGCTTTTCAATTTCCACAAAGGCGTGTATGATAAGAACAACATAAGAGATTACACGATAAAAACAATTCTCATCATACCGAAAAAGAGGAAAAGCAAAAACCAAGAGCCCCGAGAGGCCGATTGACACCGTAAGGTGTCGGTCGGCCTCTTTTGTTTTTCCCGGCGGGGCATAAGCGCAGGCGGCCCCGCCGGGGAAGCAGAGAAAGGCAAAAGAAGAGGAGGACAAAAATGCTGGAAGTTTTGATGGTTTTGACCGTGCTGAACACGGCCCTGGCTGCCGCCGCGCTGACGGTTGGCGTGCTGGGGGGGAGAAGGGACAGGCGCGCCGGGGACGCCCCGCCGGACAGGGAAGACGATGAGGCCGAGGAGAAGAGGCCCTTCAAACTCTCCGACGCCAAGCTGCAGGAGGGGATCAACAACCTGATGGGCTACGAGGTGGGCGGCAAGCGGGGTGACGAGGAATGAACGTGACGCCGCAGAAAATCTGGACTGAGTACAATAAGGGCCTCGACTTCAAGAGCCAGCTCGACCTGTACGAGACCGTGAAGAACAACGAGAACTTCTACATCGGCAGGCAGTGGGAGGGCGTGCAGTCGAACGGCCTGCCCACGCCGGTATTCAACTTCATCAAGCGCATCATCCTCTTCCTGGTGGCCTCCACCGCCGCCGACAACATCAAGCTGGCGGCGTCCCCCATGGGGTGCACGGGGCAGTTTAACGGGGTGGAGACCGAAAAGCTCTGCTCGGTGGTCAACGACCAGTTTGAGGTGCTCTTCGAGCGCAACAAGATGGGCAAGCTCATCCGGGACTTTATGCGCAACGCCGCCGTGGATGGCGACGGGTGCCTCTACTGCTGGTTCGACCCGGAGGAGGAGACCGGCCAGGACGCGAAGGGGAACATTCGGGTGGAGCTTTTGGAGAACACGCGGGTCTTCTTCGGGAATCCCAACAGCCCCGACGTGCAGGGCCAGCCCTACCTCATCATCTCCCGCCGGGAGCTGGTGGGGGACGCAAGGGAGGAGGCCGAGCGGAACGGCGAGAGCGCAGAGGAAATTCAGAGCGACACGGACGACGCATCCGACCGCTTTGACGCCATGACAGACGGCAAGGTGACCACCCTCACCAAGTTCTGGAGGGACAAGGAGACCGGGACCGTCTGGTGTGCCAGGACGGCCAAGAACACCTGGGTGCGCCGCCCCTGGGACACCGGGCAGAAACGCTACCCCATCAGCTGGCTGAACTGGGACTATGTGCCCGGCTGCTACCACGGCCAGGCCGCCGTGACGGGGCTGATCCCCAACCAGGTGTTTGTGAACAAGCTTTTCGCCATGACCATGATCAGCCTAATGACCACCGCCTATCCCAAGGTGGTGTATGACAAGACCCGCATCGCCAAGTGGGACTCCCGGGTGGGGGCCGCCATCGGCGTGAACGGCGGCGACGTGGGAAACGTGGCCCGGACCATCGACCCGGCCACCATCTCCCCCCAGGTGAGCCAGTTTATCCAGCAGGCCATCGGCCTCACGAAGGAGTTTATGGGAGCTACCGACGCGGCCCTAGGCAACGTGCGCCCGGACAACACCAGCGCTATCATCGCGCTGCAGAAGGCGTCCAGCGTGCCCATGGAGCTCACCAAGCAAAACCTCTTCCAGTGCATCGAGGACATGGGGAACATCTGGCTCGACCTGATGCGGGTGTACTACGGGGAGCGGTATGTGGAGAAACAGGGCGCCGCGGAGCTGTTTGATTTCTCGGTGCTGGAGGAGGTGCCGCTCTCCCTCAAGCTGGACGTGGGCGGCAGCGCGTACTGGAGCGAGATAGCCCAGATGAACACGCTCGATAATCTCCTCACACAGGGGAAGATTTCCGTCATCGACTACCTGGAGCGGGTGCCCAACGGGTACATCTCCAACCAGCAGGAGCTCATCGAGACGCTCAAGGAGCGGGAGGCGGCCAAGCAGGCGCCGCAGATGCCGCAGCAGGCACCGCAGATACCGCAGGGCGGGGCCAGCCCCTCTATGGGGAGCCCCGGCCCGAACCCCCTCGCCGCGCTGGCGGCGGGACAAAATTTAGGCAATCTTCACTAGACCAAGTGAAAGGAGCAAATAGAAATGGACGAGCAGGAAAACAGCATTTTGACCGACGAGGAGGAGCTCCGCGCCGCCTGGGAGGCGGAGGGCCCCACCGAGGAGGAGCCGGAGCCCGAGACAGCACAGGAGCAGGCGGGCGAGGCTGACGGCCGGGAGGACGACTGGGAAGAGGAGAGCGGCCCAGACCAGGGCGGCGACGCTTTTACCCTGAAGCACCTGGACGAGGTAAAGACCGTGAACCGGGACGAGGTGGTGGTTCTGGCCCAGAAGGGCATGGACTACGACCGGATCCGGCAGGAGCGGGACCAGTTGCGCGCCCACCGCCAGGAGGTGGACCCGGCGCTGGAGCTGGTGCGCTCCTTCGCAAGCCGCAGCGGCATGGACCTGGGGGGCTATCTCGACTACTGCCGAAAGCAGGAGCTGACGGCCCTCGGGTACAGCGAGCGCGGCGCCGCCACCCAGGTGGCGGAAGAAAGACGCACGCAGGCGAGAGAGCGGGATATGCGCGCCTTCATTGAGACTTACCCCGACGTGAAGGCGGAGACCATTCCGGCAGAGGTGTGGCAGCGGGTCGCCAGAGGTGATAGCCTGAGCTCCGCCTACACCATGTACCAGAACAGGACTCTGGAGCACCGCCTCTCCGCCGAGCGGCAGAACCAGCAAAACCGCCAGCGTACCCCCGGGGGCCTGAATCACGGCCTCGTGGGGGACCGGCGGGATGAGATCGACAAGCTGTGGTATGGGGAGGACTGACCAGAAGCGGGAGCTTAGGCGCATAGGGGAGCCTGGAGTCGGAGGGAAGACGACCCGGCCATGCGACCAAAGCGAGCGTGACAGGAGAAGCGCTAAGCGCCCGGGAGCAGGCGGATAACGACGGAGCGGAGTGAAAACGCAGAGGGGACAACGTCCCCGGCGCGTTTTTGCACAGTCGGAGGAGTTATACGCCGTCGCNGCGGACGAGGATGCGCCCGGTGTGAAGAGTGAGGCGAATATTGATAGTTCTTGGGAAAGTGGTATAATTTTTGACAGAGATACTGAGGGCGCGGGGGATGGCCTTATTACGTCCATTTACAGGGGTGTCGGGCCGAACGAATTCTACAGTGTCGTTGTTTCTGGAAAGTTTGATACAACCGGCATGGAAGTAAAGCAATTTGGGCTCGACAAGCAGGACACGATTAATTTCGCTGAACGCTATCCTAACATTGCTGCTGTCCTTGAGGTCAAGATTCCTAAAGGTGTTCTTAACAAAATTGGTGACTTTACAAAAGTTGATACAACAATTTTTAAAAACGGCACCGTAACAATTCAGCCCGAAAATCTAGACATATTTAATAAATACATAAAAGAAATACTCCACATTTATTAATTGGAGGGATAATGGATGCTAATAATGGAGACCGATATACACTTCTACACACCGGAAGAAGACGAACACAGCTTATCTTTGGACCCGAATCCGAAACTTATACTCAGACCATCAATCAACCTTGGAGGCTATTTGACTTCAGGAACAATAATTGCAGATAAAAGCCTTGACAAGTTAATTAGAGGTCAGATTTATCGTGTGCTAATCGAAATGCCATTAATATTTGGCGAGGCTTACGATAATGTCAAAGACTCATTAGTTACCGGAGAAACTTTCTTTATTCAAAATGCTTCAAGAAAAATCGGCACTTGTCGTGCTGTAAGCTTTGTTTATGAGGAAGATGGGGTGTGAAAAGAAATGACTGGCGATACCTTGAACAATGAAGAAAAAATGAAATTTAATGCCTTGTACGATAAAGCAAACGAACTGATGAAAGACAAAATCAGCAGTAATGGTCAGGTAAAACAGCTTACAGCGATGGAACAAATTGAATTAGCTGAAGCTGTTGCCTTTTTTAAAGAATGCGTCAAAATTTATCCCGTTTCCTGGCAAAGTATGTGGGCCATTGGCTTGGCAAGCCAGATGCTTGGAGAGACCGAGGATGCTTTGGAATGGTTTAGCCGGGCGTATAAAATTAATCCAGCTATAAAGACAATGTTTAAAAGTTCAGACTAAAAACTTTCATAGCGCGTCTTTTCGTGCCTTATGTTTGCATGGTGTCAAATGGTACGTAAATATATACCCTAAGTCCTTGGAATGACTTGTTCGGTTGAAAATCCAGTATAACAATTCGCGCTGCCGTGCAAAAAGTTATGTCACACCGCGATCCCTGGACGGCTTTGCCGGTCGGTGTTTATCGGCCTTGTGCCGCGAAAGCGGCATAAAGCCTTTAACCTGCACTACTTTCGACCCTGCGAATTGAGCCTCATTTTGAGGAGACGCCGGTTCTATGAACGGCTGATTTCTGGGTGCGACATTTGCCGCACAACGGCTTCACGATCGCCGCTGCCGCTGGGCGGGGTACTTTCTCCTGTTTGCTCTCAAAATGCCACGCAGGGCGACACGTTGGCTCACGATGGCAAGCTTCTTTCTCTGCCGATATCGTGCAGCAAAATATTGTAATATTCTTGTAACACAGCACTAATTGACGAACTTTTACAACCGGCGTATAATTTGCGGCAGGAGGGGGTTTAAGGGGGTAACGCCTTAGCTCTCTCTTTATTTATGAAGGTAAAAGTGCACGTAGCTTGTACATGTACAATCCCAATGTTCCGCAGACAGAGCAACAGTGGGCAGGGAAACAAATATATGATAAAACAGAAAATAGAATTTTAGCACTACAACAAATGGAATTCCGGATGTCAAGTCAAGTGGCTTTGCAGCTACCTGATATACAGGGAGTAAAAAAATTCAGACGTTTGTTTTTTGGATTGATAAGGATACACCTGCGTTGAGAAAAGCGGTACATGATGCTATAGGCAGGCTAAATAAAAAATTTCCGGGATATGAATTTTATGCAGTATTTGGAGATGAATAAACATGTCGGTTAGCCTGAACAGAGAAAGAGATGAAGTGGAAGGGATTGATTTATGTATTCCTGTCTCTACAGAACGTTTCTTTAGAGAAGTTTGGGAGCGTGCTATTGAAGAAGTAGATACAACATATTTTAGAGAGTACAATCCTTTTTATAAGAGCCAACTGGGGGAAGTGTTCAATGAATTAACGCAGATAAAGAAATGGTCTATAAAAAATTTGAGTGGTACTGACTTGAAATATATGTCAGAGCGGACTGATGAAATTTTTGAACAGCTCCCAAATGCTTTTGATCGGGAGGACGCAGTTCTAACGCTTTATTGATACAAAGAGAAACTACAGACTTAAAGAGCCCTAGAGGCCGATCGACACCGCGCGGTGTCGATCGGCCTCTTTTGTTTCCTGCCGGGAGCATGGGTACGGGGTACGATTGTCCCACCTCGGAAGAGCGGCAAAAACAAAATAATAGGGAGATTTTCTCCGGCGGGCAGGTCTATATTTTCCGGCGGCAAGATGAGAAAGCGACAGGAGCCTTTGATATACAAGGCTTTCGTGGTTTTGTGATTGTTGATAATGAGCAAATTTCGGGGGGCTTTTCAATTTTCGCAAAGGCTTGTATGATAAGAACAACACAAGAAATTCAAACAAATGAAGAGCCCTGAGAGGCCGATTGACATCGCGAGGTGTCGGTCGGCCTCTTTTGTTTTTCAGAAACGGGAAGGTGTGGGCCGCCAAGAGGACAAAACGTGAAAGTAGGGAAAAAACATGTACGAAAATATGAACCCGGGGAGCACGAAAACAAAGAGCTTTGCGGGACCGCTGCTTGAAAAGGTAAGAAAGGATCTGGCGAGGCGAGACACGGAAAAACCGCAGGTAGTTTTCCTGCCGGTGGCAAAGCCGGAACGGGCGGAGCGAGATGCGGAAAAGCCGAAGGTGGTCTTTCTGCCGGTGGCAAGGCAGGACAAACCGACGGCAGCGAAAGGGAAAGTGGAGGTGCAAAAGCCGCTCACGGAGCGGATGCAGACACCACAGAAGGAGACCTTGCCCTACCGGTCATCGGAGCCGGTCAGGGCGACCACGCTGCCCTACCAAACGTCGGAGCCGGTCAAGCTGCTGCCGCTGGCCGCGTCCCAAGAGACGGAGCGGGCGCGCGGAGGCTTTGGCGCTCAAGGCCGGAACAGCGGCTTTGGCGGGAATTTTGGAGGCGGCCAGGTCAATGGCCGTAGACAGGAGAATACACCCGTCATGCTGCCCCTGGCGAGTGCGGCAAGGGACACGATGCCCTATGGAGGCATTCCTAGGCTCCAATTCTCCTCGCTGACAGCACAGGCCGAGCAGGAGAAAGCGCAAACTTTGCCCATGCCGAGTGGAACGGACGCAGGGGGAGGGACCTCCTATGACGTGCAGGCGAAACTAGACAAGCTGCGCACGAATGCCGCGGCGTTTCGTACCGCCCAATCGGATTTCCTGACCATCGGGGGCGATCCGGGGACCGACGCCCAACTGGAGCGCACAGAGCGGGAGATTGCGGCACTGACGCCGATCTATGAGCAGAAAAAGAAACAGGAGGCTGAGCAGAGCGACGCGGAGAAGTGGGTCCGGTGGAATGTGCTGGCGTCTCTTAATCGCCCATTCACAGAGGGAGAAAAGGCAGAGGCCAAGGACGCTATGCGGGAGATGGGGTATGTTTTGAGCAGGATTCCGTCCTCTCAGGAGGAACGAGAAAAGCGGAGTTCTTATGAGCAGCTTTATGGGGTTCTGCATAACAAGACCAGCTTGGGGGCGTCTATTGCGGCTGGATTCATTACGGCGGTCCCGTTTGCAAAAACCGCGTTGGAAAAGTCAGATGGATGGCTGGGGGAATACAAGAGGGAGATGGAGGAGAAGTACCCGGAGTTGAGCATAAAGGACCCGACGCTGAAGGAGACGATGGCGGCGAAGGGGTCTATTGCGGCCTCATTTCAGGACGCGAAAGACACAAGCCCGATCGGGTACGCGGGGGGGCAGGTTGCCAGCAATGTGGTGCAGATGTATGGGTTAGGGAAATTATTCGGCGCGGCGGTAAAGGGCGCACCCCTGCTCTCAAAACTACCCACGGCCATACAGGGTGCTCTTGCCACGGGCGGCGCCACAGGGACGATGGGAGCGCTCCACGAGGCGGAAGAGGGCGGGAGCGCTGAAGATGTGGCAAAGAGTTTCGGCGTGAATGCGCTTGCGGGCGGCGCCGGCAGCTTTGCGTCTGCCGGTGTCGGCGCGCTTGGAACCAAGGCGCTGTTTGGCTTGAGCGTTCAGAACCCCGTGCCCGCCGTCATCCTGAGGGACGGACTGGCCGGCGCGGCGTTTTCCGCCGGGAGCATGGGTACGAGATATGTGTTGGATGAAAACTATCGCCCCACCTCGGAGGAGGCGGCAAAGGACATGGTGGTGGGGTTCTTCTTCGGGGCCGTCACGTCACTGCTGAAAAGCGCGAATATGACCGGAGAAGCCAAAGCTCGAATGAGCGAGACTGTGGAGCAGATGAAGCGGGACTATGGTACGATTCTGGCCGACAGCGGGGGAAGTGTGACGCTTGACGCGCTGGACGATCTGGCGGCGAAGAGCGCGGAAGTGCGCAATACCCTGAGAACGACTCAATTTGTGGGCCAGCAGGACACGGTAAACGGCGTGATGGCGTTTTTGGACACGCTGGACGACGCGGTGGCGCGGGCAAGGGCCGGTATGGGTACGGGAATAACGGGCTGGAACGGCAATATGCAGGGGATGCCGCCCAGCGGGGCAGGGGGACTGTTTGGACTGCCGGGTGCCGCGCTTGCTCCCAGCCGTAGAATGGGTGGTATGCCCATACCGCCCGGCCCGGCGGCGGTCAAGGACGACTGGGAGACCGCCCTAGAGGAGGCCGTGGCGGAGCAGGGTATAGGTGAGCCAGAGAATGTTGATATTTCTGGGGAAAGTGGTATAGTTTTTGACAGAGATACTGAGGGCGCGGGGGACGTTCTGAAAAATGCGAACTTTGCCCAAAGCACTTACAGATCAAGCTTTAGCATTGAGGGAAAGAGTATTTACTCGGACATAGCTGGTGCGCCTATCAAAACGGTAGATGACCTGGCAAGCGCATTGAGAAAAGGCCTGGTTAAAACTTCCGATGTACAAATTGATTACATTATCAGAGATGGGAATGTGCTGATCCTAAACACGAGATCAGCACACGCATTAACGCAGGCTGGAGTTCCCAGAAGTCAATGGAATGCCGTCAACAGAACAGGCGTTGATATGTATGAAAAGATGTTGGATGGACAGCTGAAAAATAATGGACTTACTTCAGCTGGAACACCCACAGCGAGAATGACAGGAGGACATTAAATGAATGCAAAGGAATTATGGAGAATTCCGGTGCCATCGACGGCAGTTGGGAGTGCGCAGATGCTTTATGCCGGTGCAGATGTTTTACTACGTTTCGATTATTCCGATGAGACGCATAACGATATGGAATTCAATACAGGAATACTCTTAAAGACTGTATTGGGATTTAAACATGACTCCGAAGGATTTGCCACAACCACGATGGATGCCTATGATCGGCTGGTTGAAATAGCTGAATCGGATTGGGTAGCCGAATATCAAAAGGCCAATCCAAGGATAGCAGATTTATTCCATATAAAGCATTATGCAATTTTTCTGAAAAGTTGTGGTTTATACGAGTTTATAGCTAAGAGCTATGCTATTCAGAAGGTAAGAGAGGGCGGTCTGAATGACTTATTCTGAGCTCAGTAAGGAAATATCATACGCGCTCCGCCATGCGCCGCAGGAATACGGCTTGACCCTCGATGAACAAGGCTGGGTTTTGGTGAAGGACCTTATTGACGCCCTGAAAAAGCAGGAGAAATATTCAGATTTGGCGCTTAAGGATATCGCCGATATGATACAGGTTTCCGAGAAAAAGCGGCATGAGCTAGTTGGTGACCGGATACGGGCTTTATATGGCCATTCCACGGAAGAAAAAATTAAAAAGAATGCCATTCAACCGCCTGATGTTCTTTATCACGGTACAGCCCATAAGTTCCTGCAAAAGATCCTTCAACAGGGGCTGATTCCAAAGGACCGGCAATATGTACATCTCTCACAGGATATGGAAACGGCAATCACTGTTGGCAAACGAAGAGACACCGATCCGGTTGTTTTGCTTGTTGATGCTTCAACGGCGTGGAAAGACGGAATCAATTTCTATCACGGTAACGATACAATTTGGCTTGCAGACGACATTCCGGCTAAATATATCACTGTTACCTGAATTGTCAGCTATAGTTATGCACGGCCACCCATAAGATGACCGTCAAAAATCTTCTATCTATCGCACTTTCCCGGACTTCCGACCACCTTGACCGTGCCAAATCCTCAATCCGACCACCCAAGCCAAAATCCCGGAAACGCCCAGCACTGCTGGGCGAAGTGATTGGCGGGAGGTCGCGCACGACCACCCGCCTTTCTCCTGCTCTGTTTTCGACGTGGGATATTAGTTCCGTTTGGACAGGAACGAGCATGATCAAGGCTGACCTTTTGAGTGTTGAACGTGCCGCACAAAGGCTTCACGATCGCCGCTGCTTTTGGGCGGGGTACTTTCTCCCGTTCGCCATCAAAACGCGACACAGGGCGACACGCTGGCTCACGTTGGCAAGATTCTTTCTCTGCCGATATCGCGCAGTAAAAATCTGTAATATTCTTGTAACACGGCACTAGTTGACAAACATTTACAATCGGTGTAAAATTTGCGGCAGGAGGGGGTTTAAGGGGGTAAAGCCGTAGCTCTCTCTTTCTCTTTTTTCTGAATTTAAGACAGTACGGAGACATCCAAAAAACGACTTGCAATACTTTTCGAGCAGAGTTAACATCACACACCATAGTAACCTGCTTGAAGCGTAAAGTCCGTTGGTGGATAGGCTGTCGCGCCCTTGAACACGGCTAAACCGTGAATTCTGGCATCTGAGGTTGCCGGTACCGGGGTCTTGATGTGAATAGCAGGAAAAAGAGAGGCGGATGCTATGCAGAAAAGAGAAAGCTATCTCTATGTCGGCATGGATTTGCATAAGAAAACCCATACCGCTGTCCTGGTGAACTGTTGGAACGAGAAAATTGAAACCCTTGTGATCGAAAACAAGCCTGTTGAGTTTGAAAAGCTCGTAAAACGGGTGAACAAAAAAGCGCTGTCCCTGGGCTTAACGCCCGTCTATGGATTGGAAAACGCCTACGGTCACGGACGGAGCCTCGCGGTTTTTCTCCTTGAAAAAGGCTGCGTTGTGAAGGACGTCAATCCTGCCCTGGCGTATGACCGGCGCAGAAGCGCGCCGACTATGAAAAAGAACGATGAGTACGACGCCTACTGTGTGGGCATGGTGCTCATCGACCAGTTACATATCCTGCCGGACGCAAAACCGGCGGACAATTATTGGACTCTGGCACAGCTTGTCAATCGCCGTGATACCATTGTTAACGACGGCATTCGGCTGAAGAACGCTCTGCATGAGCAACTGTCGGTGCCATATCCAAGCTACCGGAAATTCTTCAGCGAAATTGATCTGAAATCCGCCCTGTATTTCTGGAAGACCTACCCTTCGCCAATCCATTTGAAAGACAAAACGGCGGAGGAGTTGACCGCCGAACTGAGGGCAATTGCCGCCAATATTTCAAAAAGCAAGGCTGCTTTGATCTTGGACTGCATCCAAAACGACGGCGATACCCTACGAGACTACCAGTCATCGCGGGACTTCATCACGCAGAGTCTTGTGCGTGATTTGGAGCGTCAGCAAGCTGAATTATCCCAGGTTGATTCAGAGATCGAGAAAATGCTGAAGACCTTTGATTACAAGCTGACCACTTTGCCCGGTGTTGGCAGCGCCATTGCGGGCAAGCTGATCGCCGAAATCGGCGATATCCGCCGTTTCCCAAACGCTCACAAGCTGGCGAGCTTTGCCGGGATCGCTCCGAAACGCTTCAGCTCCGCTGGCAAAGGCCGGGACGAGAGCAACAAGCAGGGCAACCGCGCATTGCACGGGCTGTTCTACTTCCTCGCCGTGTCCATGGTCTGTGTCCCGAAAAGCGGCAGGCCGAATAATCCGGTTTTCTACGACTACTTCTGCCGCAAGCTCGGCGAAGGCAAAACGAAATCACAGGCGCTGGTCTGCATCATGCGGCGGCTGGTGAACATCGTCTACGGCATGATGAAAAACAAGACGGCGTACATCGCGCCGTCCATGGACGAACACTGATTTTTTGAGAATCGAATAACGGGCCCCGCGATAACTGCAAGCACACGACTTCTCACCTGAGGGCGCGGGGAAGGTAGTCAACTCAGATGAAATTACATCAATATACCGAGCTGTCGGACCGCAAGAATATTATAATGTTTTAGATTCAGGGAAATTTAGTAGAATTCCTCAAGCACTACAGGCCAAACAATTTGGTGTAGACTTACAGGATACAATTAATTTTGCTGAACGATACTCCGATATTGCAGCTGTCCTTGAAATAAAGATTCCGAAAACTATCCTTGATAAAGTTGGAGATTTTACACATGTTGACACTCGTATCATCAAGAATGGAACGATAAGCATCCAGCCATATAATCTTGATGAATTTAATAAATACATCAAAGAAATACTTCACATTTACTAGATGGAGGTCAACAAAATGCTATTAGTTGAAGCTGATATACGTTTCAATACGCCGGAAGAATCAGAATATAGCTTGCCTTGGGATTTGAATCCGAAACTTATACTGAGACCAGCAATAAATCTTGGAGGATATCTTTCATCGGGAACAATTATTGCAGATACAAATACGGATAGGCTTATAAGAGGACAAACATACCGAGTTTTGATTGAGCTACCCCTAATTTTTGGGGAAGCTTATGATGATGTAAGGGATGTACTCAAAGATGGATACATTTTCGATATAAATGATGGCTCACACATAGTTGGAGCCGGTCAGATAGTGGGATTCGTCTATGAACGTGAGAAGGGGGAAGAGTGATGGACGAAAAACTGAGTTATGAAGAAAAAATGAAATTTAATATCTTTTATGATAAAGCAAACGAGCTGATGAAGGATAAGATCAGCAGTAAAGGTCAGGTAAAACAGCTTACCGCGATGGATCAAATTGAATTAGCTGAAGCTGTTGCATTTTTTAAAGAATGCGTCAAAATCTATCCAGGTTCTTGGCAAAGTATGTGGGCCATTGGTCTGGCAAGTCAGATGCTCGGAGAGAAAGAAGAGGCTTTGGAATGGTTTAGCCGGGCGTGTAAAATTAATCCTGCTATAAAGACAGGAATCTAATCAGAACCAATGGAGATACGCTAGAACTGTATAAAGCGGTACGAGTAGCAGTGGAGCGGTTGAGTAAAATATTTCTGAAATGTAGGCCTTATGCTGTGTTTGGAGGTAAATGGAGATGTCTGTTGCATTGAATAGAAAAGAAGGGCCGGATGGCGATATTGATTTCAGTATTCCAATTGCCACCACTAGGTTTTTTGTCCAATATTGGGATATTGCCATTGAAGAGCTGGGGCTGAAACTGATTCAGGAGAATGCCTATTTCGGCAAGGACAAGCTAAAAGATGTACTGCGAGAATTGGCGATGCTGAAAGAATGGGCAATCAAGAATCTGGACGGGAAAGAACTGGACTACATGAAGAGTCGAGTTGAAGATTTAGAGGAGGGGATTCCCGGCGCATTTGACCAAGACGACACCGTACTCTACATTTTCTGATTGAAGGTTATTGCACCGATGCAGAGCCCTAGAGGCCGAATGAGTGGTATATATATTTTCAGGAAAACGGCTTTAATCCCAAGCCGCTTGGATCGAGAAGTTCTTTAAATGGAGTGCCTTTTGATCAGGGGGGTGGCTTTAGAATCAATTGGGGAGGAGACCGATACCTACAATATCATCCATCTGTTTTAAGTCATCATGATGGCGCATATTGGAAATTAGTTTCTGGACCAACAGGTGTGCTGCGGTTCGATATGGACGGAAATTTGATACCATAATCTTTTATTTAAAGAGGATTGAAAAAATGAATGAGATACAACAAATTTTAGATAAAATAAAGACAATGTTGCTTGATATGGGGTTTGTAGAAAAGATTGTTACCAATCCATATATAAGTGAAACAAACTACGTAAGCGGAAATTTGTATTGTATTCCGCAATATGTGGAGCGATTGGGATTTCTCATTGAATATGCTGATTCTTATGAGGAGGCCAAAAATCATGGACATGAGGATGGAGATTCCTTTCCGCTGGAGATAGGAGAGAGATTTATTCTTGATGGACTTAGAAAAGAAATTAGGCAAAATATCAATAAAGCGTAATAGAGCCCTGAGAGACCGACCGACACCGCGCGGTGTCGATCGGTCTCTTTTGTTTCCTGTCAGGAGCATGGGTATGCGCTGGATAAAAACGATCGCACCATCTCGGAAGAGGCGGTAAAAGCAAAATAATGGGAGACTTTCTCCGGCGGGCAGGTCTATATTTTCCGGCGGCAAAATGGGGAAAAGACAGGAGCCTTTGATGTGAAAGGCTTTCGGGGTTTCGTGATTGTTGACAATGAGCAAATTTCGGGGGGCTTTTCAATTTCCGCAAAGGCGTGTATGATAAGAACAACATAAGAGATTCAAGCAGATGAAGAGCCCTGAGAGGCCGATTGACACCGTAAGGTGTCGGTCGGCCTTTTTTGTTTGCCAGGGCGAGGAATTTTAAGGGGGGAAACGGTATGTTCAGAGAGCTTGACGCGGAGAGCTGGAATACAAAAGGCTTTACGGGTTCGCTGCTTGAAAAGGTACGGAAGGAGCTGGGGGAGCGTGGCGCAGAAAAGCCAAAGGTAGTCCTTCTTCCGGTGGTAAAGCAGGACAGACCGGGCGGGGCGGAGGGGACGGCGCAGCCGCCGAGGATAGGGACCCTGCCCTCCCGGTCGCCGGGGCCGGTCATGCTGCCGCTGGCCACGGAGACGGAGCGGGAGCGCGGCGGGGTTTTTGGCGGCAGCCGGGCCGGCGGCGCGCCGCAGCAGGAGAAGGAACCCGTCATGCTGCCCTTGGCGGGCAGGGCAAGGGACGCGATGAACCGGGGCGATTTTCCCAAGCTGCAATTCTCCGTACAGGCCGCGCAGGAGAAACCGCAAACCCTGCCCATGTTGGGCAGGGCGGACACAGAGCGCGGGAGCTTTGGCAGTTCGGGCTCAGGCCAGAGACGGGGCTTTGGGACGAGCACCCCGGGGGTCTACGCGGAAAATATCAACGGAATTATACATGGGATGGAGATCTACCAGAAGAGTTTGACGGATGGACAGGCGGAGCTTAAGAAATTGAAGGCCCAGTACGAGTCAAATCCCACGCGGCAGACCGCAGACGCCTACAACGCCCGCTTGGAGAGATATGGCAAGGATCTGGGGGTTTATGAGCAATACGTTGCGCTCTATCAGACGTACTACGACCCGGAGGACATCAAACGGCAACAGGAGAGGGTGAACGAGGAGCTCTCCGGGCTGAAGGAGAAAAAGCGGGAGGCCATGACCGACCGCTTTTGGAAGGGCGGTCCTATCGGGAACCTGCTGGGAGCCACATGGTCGGCGTTCCAAGCGGGGCAGGAGTACGACGGACAAATCACGGACAAGGAGCAGGAGAAGATACGGCTTGAGAACCGCTACTACGCGACGGATAACGTGCAAGCACTGGAGGCCCTCCGTGCCGACCCCGCCGCGTCAAGAATCTATGACAGGGTGGGGGAGCTGCAGACAGATCTTGACACGGTACTGCGGGTGGCCGGGGACGCGCTTAACCACAGCGGCGGGCCTGAGATCGTGGCGGACAAGGAGCGTCTGCTCAAGAAATACGGCATCACACAGAGCGCGATCGACCAGTACGCTATTTTCGGGAATAGCTATTCCACTGCCGAAGACGGGGCGTATACCAACCTCTCACAGCTCCTTAACGCCCTGACACAGGAGATAGACGGGGAGAAGAAAAAGCTGTCCGGCCTGAACCATGATGATAACTCCAGCTATGACTATGACCGCATGGCGGAGTACGAGCAGACGGTAAAGGATGCGCAGGCCGCGGCGAGGGATTTGGAGGAGGCCACACAGTATGCCAAGGACCACCCGGTCTTAGCGTCGATAGATACTGTGCTTGTATCTCCGTTTTTGTGGTTTGATTATCTGAAGACAGTCATACCCGCCATGATATACGGGGACCCGGACAAGCTGGAGAGCTATGTGCCGCCAAAGCTCTATAATATGGAACTTACCAACTACACCAACGCGGTGCGCGGTACGGTTTCCGAGGGGATCAAGGACTTTGTAGGATGGGAGCCCGCGGGAGAATTCTTGTCTACCCTGTACGGCAAGGGCATGGGGGTGGCGGACCTTGCCACACAGGCGGCGGCTTTTGGCGCGATGGGGGCTCTTTTCCTCGGGTCTACACGGGTAGCCACCGATACGGCGCGGAGCATGCTGGAGCGGGGGAGCAGCGGCACGGAGGCCTTTTGGGGGAGCATGGCTGTGGGGACGGTAAATATGCTGATCTACGAGTACGGCGTGGGCGAACTGATGAAACTGTCCGGGCCTGCAGACACCTCCACGTTGACGGGAATGTTGGATGGTGCACTCAAGAGATCTGGCGTGACGGCGACGGCGGGGGCGACGAATGAGATGTCAAAAATCCTCATCGACACGGCGATCATGGGGCACTCCTCTGAGTTTGATCTGGAGATGAAGCGGCTGCGCACGGAGGGGATGAGCGCGGAGGAGGCGTGGAGGCAGACCTTCACGGACTACGTTGAAAGAGTTGTGGATACGGGGGTGCGGTCGGGGCGGTATGGGCTGATAGCCGGGCTCTCGGAATACGGAGGAGAGTACTTCCGGCAGCACCCGGAGGCGTTCAACGCCCTGGTCAACGGGAAGACCGGTTGGAGCGGCGGTATGCAGGGCCTGCAGCCCGGCGGGGCACAGGGGCTGCTTGGACTGCCATCTACCCATCCCGCCCCCGGTGGAGCGGGGGTGCAGAGCATGCCCACACCGCAAGGCCCGGCGGCGGTCAAGGACGACTGGGAGACCGCTCTAGAGGAGGCCGTGACGGAGCAGGGTGTAGGGGACCCAGAAGATGTTGATATTTCTGGGGAAAATGGTACAATTATTGGAAGAGGTATTGGAGGAACAAATGGCCAGGTTGTGCTGCCGAGCCTGGCTATCATCAAGGGGAAATGGGATGTAAGAGGCGGTGAGGACGCAGGGGAAAAGGCAGATATACCAAAAGCAAAGATTGACGAAATCCTAAAAGCATCTAAATACTCTCGACCTGATCCAACAACATATTTACAAAAAGAGTTCATTACAAAACATACGGCCCAATTTAAGGAAGGGGTTACTAAAATCAGTTATCAAGCTCCTTCGGGCTATGCCGGGCCGCCTGGCGGAACATTTGTAATGCCAACATCAGTAGCGGATGCTTTAATTGCTGAGGCCGGTGGGGACATGTCAAAGCTTGAGAGATTATTAGGTCTTAATCCTGGTGATTTAGGGATGAATCCTGTGCGAATTGATATTGCGAATCCAACAGGTTTAAGAATGCCAAGCGGCAATGAAAAAGGGGCCAACCTAAAATGGATTCCTGGTGGTTATACCAACGGTGGAATTCCAGAAATGGTTATTGATTCGCCAGGACCTGGACAATACACGGTAAAATTAATCAAATAACTTAAGGAGATAAGTCATGGAAAATAAAATTTTTAATGATTACGGTATAGAAATTTTAAAACGCTCAGGGAAATATTTTTTACGTACTGATTCTGGTGAAATAATAAGTAGGCCAGTTGAAACTGAAATATCATTGGAAGATGCATTACTCGCTCAAAAAGGACCTCAGTTTGCATATGATATTATTATTAAATACGATAGAATGGAATTGTTTAAAAATGTATAAGATAGGTAGATAACAGAGCCCTGAGAGGTCGACCGGCACCGTGAGGTGTCGGTCGGCCTCTTTGCGTTTTCCGTTCATGAGCTAGGTGCTCGGAGCGAGGATTCCTCCCCTATGGTGGGGGACTGCCGTAGGGGCCGATGTCCTCATCGGCCCGGAGATTTGGATGCCTCCGAAGGGGGATCTACGAGTACGGCGTGGGCGGGCGTGACGGCGACGGCGGGGGCGACGAGCGAGCTGTCGAGAATCCTCATCGACACGGCGGTTATGGGCAACTCGTCAGAGTTCTCGCTGGAGGTGAAACGGCTGCGTACGGAGGGGATGAGCGCGGAGGAGGCGTGGCGGCAGACCTTCACGGACTACGTTGAAAGAGTCGTGGATACAGGGGTGCGGTCGGGGCGGTACGGGCTGATAGCGGGGCTCTCGGAATACGGAGGGGAGTACTTCCGGCAGCACCCGGAGGCGTTCAACGCCCTGGTCAACGGGAAGACCGGGTGGAGCGGCGGTATGCGGGGCCTGCAGCCCGGCGGGGCCCAGGGGCTGCTTGGACTGCCATCTACCCATCTTACCCCTGAAGGAGCGGGGGCGCAGAGCATGCCCACACCGCAAGGCCCGGTAGCGGTCAAGGACGACTGGGAGACCGCCATCGAGGAGGCCGTGGCGGAGTGGAAGGGGTCCGGAACGGGGAGGCCGGAGCCGGAAAGTGTTGATATTTCTGGGGAAAATGGTATAATTATTAACAAAGGCGCGGAGAGGGCAGGGAGACTGCCACAGGGTATAAAGGAACAGCCTTTTGAGACTGCTTCGCAACTCATAAGGGGCATTGTTGGGGATATAAGTGATGATATAGTTGTACAAGGAAGCAGAGCAGCAGGAACAGCGAAGGTAGATTCGGACATCGACTTTGCAATACGTGTATCTCAGGAACAGTTTGATAATCTGATAAAACAATATTTTAAGGTTCCGAATCCAGGGTCGGCTGCCGAAAGGACACTGTTTCATGCCATACAAAGTGGGAAAATACAATCAGGTGAAGCGAGACTAAGTAGGTTAAGAAAAATGCTCGAAAAGCAGTTTGGCATGAAGGTTGATATTTCAATAATTTTAAAAGGTGGCCCTTTTGACAATGGCGCAAACATTGTACTGCCATAGGAGAGATGAAAATGATTAAAGATGAAGATTTATATTGTAAAATGTTCATTGATTTTGAAGATGAACTTAGCGACGCAGATGAGTTAGTTTCCAGACTAACCAATAGTCCAATTAAATTTAAGTGGGGACTAATAGAGACGGCGTATGCTGAACTTGATGTCAGAAGAAATGATGACTTTAAAACTCCTAAAGAACTTAGGTCAACAGATCCTGAGGATGCGTTCCTTTTTTGGAAGTACTACATTGATATCGAACCGAAAGATGGGGTTTCTAGAACCCAATATGTATCAACAGTTGGGAGGCTTTTGCTGGAGCTATGGTCAAAGGGAATAAATGCTATTGCTGCGTGCAGTTTTGAGGATGAATTACCAAAGAGATAGTACAATGAAACTTAAGCCGTAAACAGAGGACGAAAAAGCCCTGGGGGCCGATTGACACCGAGAGGTGTTGGTCGGCCTTTTCTGTTTTCATTTTAAATGGGCTGAACGGGCGTGACGGCGACGGTGGGGGCAACGAGCGAGCTGTCGAGAGTCCTCATCGACACGGCGGCCATGGGCAACTCGTCAGAGTTCTCGCTGGATATGAAACGGCTGCGCATGGAGGGGATGAGCGCGGAGGAGGCGTGGCGGCAGACCTTCACGGACTACGTTGAAAGAGTTGTGGATGCGGGAGCGCGGTCTGGGCGGTATGGGCTGATAGCCGGGCTCTCGGAATACGGAGGAGAGTACTTCCGGCAGCACCCGGAGGCGTTCAACGCCCTGGTTAACGGGAAGACCGGGTGGAGCGGCGGTATGCAGGGCCTGCAGCCCGGCGGGGCACAGGGGCTGCTTGGACTGCCATCTACCCATCTCACCCATGAAGGAGCGGGGGCGCAGAGCATGCCCACACCGCAAGGCCCGGTAGCGGTCAAGGACGACTGGGAGACCGCTCTAGAGGAGGCTGTGGCGGAGCAGGGGGTAGGGGGCCCGGAAGATGTTGATATTTCTGGGGGAAATGGTATAATTATTAGCAGAGGTATTGGAGGAACAAATGGTCAGGTTGTACTGCCGGGCCCGAACGCCATCAAAGACGGATGGGATATGGGTGGCGGTATGGGTGTTGAGGGCGCAGGGGAGGACATAATCGGAACAAAGCACGACACATTTTTGCCAACACAAGAGGTTGTTAATCAGCAGAAAGTAGCAGAGTATTCAAGGCGACTTAAAGCGGGTGAAAGAATACCTCCCGTTCAGGTAATTGAGATTCCTGGAAAAGGACGATATATTATCGACGGCCATCACAGATACGTTGCAAGTCTACAAACAGGTATTCCTGTTGAGATACGGGTGGTACAAGCGCAAGGCCCGATTGGTATGCCTGACTGGACAAATACACAGTGGAGAGAATATATTACTGAAGAGCAGTTTTGGGGAGATTAAGGAGGCGCGACATGAAGATTAAAGAAATTACATCTGATGGGATTTCATATATAGACGACGTAGGGAGTATTGCTTTTATAAGCTTTGTGGAGTGCAACGAAAACTGGTTGGCGTATAGGAAAAGAAAAGAATCTCTCACCAATGAGGAAATATCACTTTTAAGAGATAGAGATAAGACTGTGGGACAAAGAGACATGGACGCTAGGCCCGGGTTTATTGAATTCTTCACGCGTCCATTTACCAGATTTGAATTTCGCTATCCAGAGCAAGCGGATGATTATGATTGGTTTCGTAATTCTATTTGCCATAGTGGGTGGACAACAATTGACTTGAGCTAAAGGGCAACACCATCAATATAACCAACATTACTAAATGATAAAGCCTGAGAGGCCGATTGACACCGCGCGGTGTCGGTCGGCCTCTTTTGTTTCCTGCCGGGAGCATGGGGGTGGCGGACCTTGCCACACAGGCGGCGGCTTTTGGCGCGATGGGGGCGCTTTTCCTCGGGTCTACAAGGGTAGCCAATGACACAGCACGGAGCATGCTGGAGCGGGGGAGCAGCGGCACGGAGGCATTCTGGGGGAGCATGGCCGTGGGGACGGTAAATATGCTGAATGGAAGCACACCTTCACGGACTACGTTGAAAGAGTCGTGGATACGGGGATGCGGTCGGGGCGGTATGGGTTGATAGCCGGGCTCTCGGAATATGGAGGGGCGTATTTCGAGCAGCACCCGGAGGCATTTAACGCCCTGGTCAACGGGAAAACCAGCTGGAACGGCAATATGCAGGGTTTGCGTTCCGGGGACGACGGTCTGCTTGGACTGCCACAGGGCTTTAACAGCGGGTCAAATACAAGCGGTATGCCCATACTGCCCGGACCAGTGGAGGTCAAGGACGACTGGGAGACCGCCATCGAGGAGGCCGTGGCAGAGCAGGCAGTAATGGACCCAGAGAATGTTGATATTTCTGGGGAAAATGGTATAGTTATTGGCAGAGGCATTGGAGGAACAAATGGCTGGTTTGCGCGGCCTGGTCTGGACACCATCAAAGATAGATGGGTTGTAGACGGCGATATTGGGATTGAGGAATCCTGGGCGATTCTTAATCCCAATGAAATTCGGTTTAGCCAAGGTTCTGTCAGTGGTGCCGACGCAATCACTGCAAACATGGGAGCAATTGGCTGGCAAGGGGAACCAATTGATGTCGTGAAAATGCCTGATGGCAAACTAACATCAGTGGATAACACACGGGTTGCCTCGGCAAAGCAAGCTGGAATTGACGTTCATGCGAATATCCATGGGTATAATGACTTACTTACGCCAGAGCAAATGAGCAGATTTGCCACGAAAAAGGGTATTCCGACGACATGGGGAGAAGCAATCAGATTGCGGATCGGCAAGCAAAATTCTGCCTTCAGAAATAACTTCCCTTCCGGTTCGTTCGATTTGCCTAGATTCAAGTAAGAGGAACGGGAGTTGAAAGTATATGTTAGAGGAATTATTGGCACTTGAGCAGGCATTTGATGGATTTACATACCCTGCGGCCTTTTTAAAAGCAGTTGAGCTCAATCTGACTGACTTTGATATATGGTATATTATGGATGAAAAGCAAGTCATGCTGCGTATAGATGGGCTGAGAAAACGATATCCCCAAAGGCACCTCATACCATTTGCTCGCCGAGAAGACAACGATGATGTTGCCTGCTTTGAAATAGGCAAAGGAAACAGAGTGTATACCATTCACGACTATGCAAATGAGGGGTGGGAGCATCGGAAGGAACTGCCAGATTTCTGGGTTTGGTTGGAGGGCGTTGTAAAAGATATGATTGCTTATGAACGGGAGGAGGAGCAAGGTGATTCCTGAATATGCTGAACTCAGCAAGGAAATCTCATATGCTCTCCGCCATGCGCCAGAGGAATACGGCCTGACGCTTGATGAACAAGGCTGGGCTTTGGTGGAAGACCTCATCAACGCCTTGAGAAAACGGGAGAGATATTCTGCGTTGATACTTCAGGATATCGTTGATATGATACGAGATTCTGAAAAAAAGAGGCACGAAATTGCTGGTGATCGGATACGGGCCCTGTACGGCCATTCTACAGAGGAAAAGATTAAGAAAACTGCCGTTGAGCCGCCGGAGGTTCTATACCATGGGACTGCCCACAGGTTTTTACAAGAAATATTTAAGCAAGGGCTTATTTCCAAGGGCAGACAATATGTGCACGTCTCGCAAGATAAGGAAACGGCAATTGCTGTTGGAGAACGAAGAGACACTAATCCCGTTATTCTGCGTATTGATGCGATAGCGGCTTGGAAAGATGGAATAAAATTCTATCACGGCAATGAAACGATATGGTTGGCAGACAATATTCCGCCTATATATATTAGCCTTGTTTGAACCTCCCCATTGAGAGCTGGATTTGCTGGATGCCGATCTAACCCAGGTAAAAGTTCAATATGTAGATACTTCGACTCCCAGAAGAAGGGGGATTGGCGGGGCGCACAGCAGTGAAGAGTTCTTTAAAAATGATGTGCAAATTGTCAAGTCAATTCCCAGCCAGGACATACTGGGTGTTACCTAATCGTATAGGACAAATAAAGTGTTAGGTGATTATTGGGAGGGCTTTGATTCACATGGTGAACGAGGATAAATACTACAAAGGTTTTGAGGGTGAGCCACAGATAGTTTTTCAAACACAGCCGGATGGTATGAAATTGGTTGTTTGGAATGGATACTTTGAGACGTTACTTGAGCGAATGCTTGACCAGGGCATACCTCCGCAAGGAATACTGGGTACTTTTGTGAAGCGGTCAGGATGGTATGATAAAAGTCCATGGGAAATAAAAGATATCAATGCTGCTGTACAGCAGTTCAAGATGGTTCGGGTAGAGCAGCTAAGAGATGCACATGCGTTGGAGCTGACAGCAGATTTGCCGGGGCTACTTGAGCAGTTAATTGCCTTTCTGGAAGAAACGGTATCAAAAAAGCAGCGTGTTTTTTTGGAATATGAGTAGGGACTAAAATCAAATGAAGAGCCTTGAGAGGCCGATTGACACCGCGCGGTGTCGGTCGGCCTCTTTGCTTTTTCCGCCGGGAGCATGGATATGCGCTGGATGAAAACGATCGCCACCTCGGAGGATGCGGCAAAAACAAAATAATAGGGAGATTTTCTCCGGCGAGCAGGTCTATATTTTCCAGCAGCAAAATGGGAAATGCCAGGAGTCGTTGATATGCAAAGGCTTTCTGGGTTTCGTGATTATTGATAATGAGCAAATTTCGGGGGGCTTTTCAATTTCCACAAAGGCGTGTATGATAAGAACAACATAAGAGATTACACGATAAAAACAATTCTCATCATACCGAAAAAGAGGAAAAGCAAAAACCAAGAGCCCCGAGAGGCCGATTGACACCGTAAGGTGTCGGTCGGCCTCTTTTGTTTTTCCCGGCGGGGCATAAGCGCAGGCGGCCCCGCCGGGGAAGCAGAGAAAGGCAAAAGAAGAGGAGGACAAAAATGCTGGAAGTTTTGATGGTTTTGACCGTGCTGAACACGGCCCTGGCTGCCGCCGCGCTGACGGTTGGCGTGCTGGGGGGGAGAAGGGACAGGCGCGCCGGGGACGCCCCGCCGGACAGGGAAGACGATGAGGCCGAGGAGAAGAGGCCCTTCAAACTCTCCGACGCCAAGCTGCAGGAGGGGATCAACAACCTGATGGGCTACGAGGTGGGCGGCAAGCGGGGTGACGAGGAATGAACGTGACGCCGCAGAAAATCTGGACTGAGTACAATAAGGGCCTCGACTTCAAGAGCCAGCTCGACCTGTACGAGACCGTGAAGAACAACGAGAACTTCTACATCGGCAGGCAGTGGGAGGGCGTGCAGTCGAACGGCCTGCCCACGCCGGTATTCAACTTCATCAAGCGCATCATCCTCTTCCTGGTGGCCTCCACCGCCGCCGACAACATCAAGCTGGCGGCGTCCCCCATGGGGTGCACGGGGCAGTTTAACGGGGTGGAGACCGAAAAGCTCTGCTCGGTGGTCAACGACCAGTTTGAGGTGCTCTTCGAGCGCAACAAGATGGGCAAGCTCATCCGGGACTTTATGCGCAACGCCGCCGTGGATGGCGACGGGTGCCTCTACTGCTGGTTCGACCCGGAGGAGGAGACCGGCCAGGACGCGAAGGGGAACATTCGGGTGGAGCTTTTGGAGAACACGCGGGTCTTCTTCGGGAATCCCAACAGCCCCGACGTGCAGGGCCAGCCCTACCTCATCATCTCCCGCCGGGAGCTGGTGGGGGACGCAAGGGAGGAGGCCGAGCGGAACGGCGAGAGCGCAGAGGAAATTCAGAGCGACACGGACGACGCATCCGACCGCTTTGACGCCATGACAGACGGCAAGGTGACCACCCTCACCAAGTTCTGGAGGGACAAGGAGACCGGGACCGTCTGGTGTGCCAGGACGGCCAAGAACACCTGGGTGCGCCGCCCCTGGGACACCGGGCAGAAACGCTACCCCATCAGCTGGCTGAACTGGGACTATGTGCCCGGCTGCTACCACGGCCAGGCCGCCGTGACGGGGCTGATCCCCAACCAGGTGTTTGTGAACAAGCTTTTCGCCATGACCATGATCAGCCTAATGACCACCGCCTATCCCAAGGTGGTGTATGACAAGACCCGCATCGCCAAGTGGGACTCCCGGGTGGGGGCCGCCATCGGCGTGAACGGCGGCGACGTGGGAAACGTGGCCCGGACCATCGACCCGGCCACCATCTCCCCCCAGGTGAGCCAGTTTATCCAGCAGGCCATCGGCCTCACGAAGGAGTTTATGGGAGCTACCGACGCGGCCCTAGGCAACGTGCGCCCGGACAACACCAGCGCTATCATCGCGCTGCAGAAGGCGTCCAGCGTGCCCATGGAGCTCACCAAGCAAAACCTCTTCCAGTGCATCGAGGACATGGGGAACATCTGGCTCGACCTGATGCGGGTGTACTACGGGGAGCGGTATGTGGAGAAACAGGGCGCCGCGGAGCTGTTTGATTTCTCGGTGCTGGAGGAGGTGCCGCTCTCCCTCAAGCTGGACGTGGGCGGCAGCGCGTACTGGAGCGAGATAGCCCAGATGAACACGCTCGATAATCTCCTCACACAGGGGAAGATTTCCGTCATCGACTACCTGGAGCGGGTGCCCAACGGGTACATCTCCAACCAGCAGGAGCTCATCGAGACGCTCAAGGAGCGGGAGGCGGCCAAGCAGGCGCCGCAGATGCCGCAGCAGGCACCGCAGATACCGCAGGGCGGGGCCAGCCCCTCTATGGGGAGCCCCGGCCCGAACCCCCTCGCCGCGCTGGCGGCGGGACAAAATTTAGGCAATCTTCACTAGACCAAGTGAAAGGAGCAAATAGAAATGGACGAGCAGGAAAACAGCATTTTGACCGACGAGGAGGAGCTCCGCGCCGCCTGGGAGGCGGAGGGCCCCACCGAGGAGGAGCCGGAGCCCGAGACAGCACAGGAGCAGGCGGGCGAGGCTGACGGCCGGGAGGACGACTGGGAAGAGGAGAGCGGCCCAGACCAGGGCGGCGACGCTTTTACCCTGAAGCACCTGGACGAGGTAAAGACCGTGAACCGGGACGAGGTGGTGGTTCTGGCCCAGAAGGGCATGGACTACGACCGGATCCGGCAGGAGCGGGACCAGTTGCGCGCCCACCGCCAGGAGGTGGACCCGGCGCTGGAGCTGGTGCGCTCCTTCGCAAGCCGCAGCGGCATGGACCTGGGGGGCTATCTCGACTACTGCCGAAAGCAGGAGCTGACGGCCCTCGGGTACAGCGAGCGCGGCGCCGCCACCCAGGTGGCGGAAGAAAGACGCACGCAGGCGAGAGAGCGGGATATGCGCGCCTTCATTGAGACTTACCCCGACGTGAAGGCGGAGACCATTCCGGCAGAGGTGTGGCAGCGGGTCGCCAGAGGTGATAGCCTGAGCTCCGCCTACACCATGTACCAGAACAGGACTCTGGAGCACCGCCTCTCCGCCGAGCGGCAGAACCAGCAAAACCGCCAGCGTACCCCCGGGGGCCTGAATCACGGCCTCGTGGGGGACCGGCGGGATGAGATCGACAAGCTGTGGTATGGGGAGGACTGACCAGAAGCGGGAGCTTAGGCGCATAGGGGAGCCTGGAGTCGGAGGGAAGACGACCCGGCCATGCGACCAAAGCGAGCGTGACAGGAGAAGCGCTAAGCGCCCGGGAGCAGGCGGATAACGACGGAGCGGAGTGAAAACGCAGAGGGGACAACGTCCCCGGCGCGTTTTTGCACAGTCGGAGGAGTTATACGCCGTCGCGGAGGGCACGAAGCGTGACAGGGGAGCGCTTCCGCCGCCGAGCAAGAGAGGGCGGGCATGCTGCCCCACAAACTAGGATGAGTGCCCGAGAGGGCAGAAAGGAATGAAAAATATGGCAATTAATTTGACCGGTAAATTTTCCGACAAGGTGGCCGAGCGCTTTTCCATGAAGAGCCTTACCGACGCCTTTTCCGGCAAGGACTACGATTTCTCCGGCGTGAAGAGCATCAAGATCTACTCGGTGGACAGCGTGCCCGTGGGCGACTACACCCGCTCCGGCACCGCCCGGTTCGGCAATCTCGTGGAGCTGGGCGACACCGTGCAGGAGATGATGATGACCCAGGACAAGGGGTTCACCTTCTCCGTGGACGCGGGCAACAACGCCGAGCAGCTCAACATCAAGCAGGTGGCCCAGCGCCTCAAGCGCAACTGGGACGAGCGGGCCACCCCCCTCATCGACATGTACCGTTTCTCCAGGTGGATGAACGGCGCGGGCCTGGTGAGCGCCGAGAGCGCCGCGCTCACCAAGAGCAACATCGTGGAGAAGATCATGAACGGCACCGCCGCCATGTCGAACGCCCTGGTGCCCCTGACGGGCCGCACCCTCTTTATCCGCGAGAGCGTCTACATCAACGTGAAGCTCGCCAGCGAGGTGGTGGGCATCGACCGCCTGGGCGGCAAGAGCGTGGAGAGCGGCGTGGTGGGCGAGCTGGACGGCATGAAGATCGTCCGGGTGCCCGACAGCTACTTCCCCGCGGGCGTCAACTTCCTCATCAAGTACAAGAACGCCACTGTGGACCCCATGAAGCTCAAGACCCTGCGGGTCCAGAAGAACCCCATGGGCATCGACGGCGACGTGGGCGAGTGCCGCTTCCTGCACGACTCCTTCGTGCTGGGCGCCAAGGTGAACGGCCTTTATATGAGCGTGGAGGCGGCAAAGACGGCTGCTAATCCCGCCATCGCCGTGGCGGCCGGCAAGGCCACCATCACCTGCGCCACCAGCGGCGCGGCCATCAGGTACACCACCGACGGCACCGATCCCAAGACCTCCGCCACCGCCGCGGACTACTCCGCCGCCGTGGACGCGGCCTCCGGCACCGCCGTCCGGGCCTACGCCGCCAAGGCGGGCTTGATGAACTCCGGCGTGACCGAGGTTATTGCGTAAGGAGAAGCGCGGAGCGCCCGGGAGCAGGCGGATAACGACGGAGCGGAGTGAAAATGGGAAGGGGCAAGGCCCCTGGAGCATTTTTACGCAGTCGGAGGGAAAGCGACCCGACCGCGAGGCGTGCGAGGCGCGACAGCACGGAGCGTGACAAAAGTGCGGGGTAAGGAGACTTACTCCTTACCCCGCGCCTTTTGATTCGATGGAGGTGAACGTATGACAACAGCACAGCAGGTCTTTGAGCTGGCAATGCACCTGATGGACGAGGTGAACGAGAGCAGCGGCAAGGCGGACACCGCGGACACCAAGGAGTACAAAAATCGCGCGCTGGCGATTTTAAACGTCCTGCGGGTGGAGTGCTACCCAGCCTCTGATACCTATGCGGCGCAGCCGGGGAAACGCCCGGTATGCGCGGAGATCAAGAGCTTTGAAGAGGCCGTCGGCCTGGACGACGGGATTTGTCAGGGCGTGCTGCCCTATGGGCTGGCGGCCCATCTTTTCCTGGACGAGAACCCGGGTGTGGCGAGCTATTTTCAGCAGCGGTACGAGGAGCGGCTTTCCGCCGCCGGGCGGGGAGTGCCTGCAGGGAGCGAGAGCATCGAGAATCTGTACGGCGGGATCGAGTTTGGACAGTTTGCGCATTGGTAGAAGCGCGGAGCGCCCGGGAGCAGGGGAGTAAGACGCGGATCGGAGCGAGAGGCGTGACAAGGGGGACGAGATATGTCAAAGGTTGTGGCAAACGACAGCACAAAAATTTTTCAAATACAGAAGTGGTTCGGCCTAAACGAGAACCCTGACGGCGACACCGGGCTCAAAATGGGCGAGGCTGCCGAGATGCGGAATTTCCGCGTGACGCGGGAAAACCACCTTCAGATCCGCCCCGGCTACGCGCCCGTATGCGACCTCGCGGCGGGACAGCCGGTGCGCGGGCTGTGGTGCGGGTACGTGGCGGGGGTACGGCATCTGCTGGCGGCATGCGGCGGACACATCTGGGACATCGGCGCGGATTGGACGGCGACGGATCTCGGGGAAGTCAACGGCGCGGACGTATTCTTCTTTGATTTTTCCAAGAAGGTGTACATGCTCACCGGCCAGGAGTACTACTGCTGGGATGGGGAGACGCCTACACTTCAGGTCGTGGAGGGGTACGTGCCCACCGTGGCCACGGCCACGGTTCCCTCAGGCGGCGGCACGCTGCTGGAGAACCCCAACCTCCTGACCGGGAAGAAGAGACAGGAGTTTTCCCCGGATGGGACCGGAAAAGTGTTTCACCTTGTTGAAGAGGAAATCGACGAGGTACTTTCAGTAGAAGGGACGAGCATTGGGCATACGGTGGATAAGGCAGCCGGGACCGTGACCTTTGAGTCTGCGCCGGAGAAGGGGACAAACACCATTTCTATTACATGGCGGAAGGGGGACGGAGACCGGGAGAAAATTTCGGGGATGCGTTTCGCCGAGCTCTATAACGGCTCCTCGGACAGCCGGGTCTTCCTGTACGGAAACGGGACCAACGAGACGCGGTACAGTGATATCGACCGGGTGTATCTGCCAAACGCCGAGTATTTTCCAGATCTTAATACCATGGCCGTGGACAGCGCAAACACCCCCATCACAGCCATGATACGCCACTATGACCGGCTGCTGGTTTTCAAGACCGACTCGGCTCACTCGGCTCAGTACGGTACAATCACCTCGGCGGACGGGCGTGTGATTCCGGCCTTTTACGCCTCGCCCCTGAACCGGGAAATCGGCTGCGGGGCGCCTGGACAGGTGAAGTTGGTGGAGAACGACGCAAGAACGGTGTTTGGGCGGGGCGTATACCGCTGGACCCTCACTGTGGGTGCAAGCCGGGACGAGCGCAACGCCCAGCGTATCTCGGAGCGAGTAGAGGCCACTCTGGGGGAGTTCGATCTGGCGCAGACCGTCGCTTTCGACGATGAGGAGCGGCAGGAGTACTATCTGGTCTGCGGTGGCCGGGCGCTGGTACATAACTACGCCGCCAACGTGTGGTACTACTATGACGATTTCCCAGCCCTCTGCATGGAGCGGATGGATGGTGAAGTCTACTTCGGGACGGCGGACGGGCGGCTGATGCACCTATCCACGCAGTACCGCAACGACGACCTCACGCCCATAGACGCATACTGGGAGAGCGGGGCGATGGCCTTCGGGAAGGACTGGGGGCGTAAGCACAGCAGTACCATGTGGGTCTCTATAAAGCCGGAGAGTCAGGCGCAACTCACAGTGACGGCACAGAGCAACTTAAAATCCAACTATGCGAGAAAGCTGGTGGCGTCGGGCCTGTCAAGCTTTGGAAACGTCAGTTTTTCGCGTTGGAGTTTTAGTACAAACCGCAAGCCTCAGGTGATACGGGTGCGGCTGAAGATCAAGAAATTTACCTACTATACCCTGATTTTTGAGAGCAGGTCCACCTCGGCCACAGCCACGGTGCTGGGGGTGGATATGCAGGTGAGATATATGGGAAATGTGAAATGAGCGAAGCGTGACAATATGGAGGTGCAATTATGGCGCTCGATAGATTTGAAAAGGACATGAAGATCATTGCCAAGCTGGACGACGAGCCAAACGACGTAGAAGGGCTATCCGCCGCCGAGCTGAAGGAGCGATTTGATGAGGGCGGAGAGGCGCTGAAGGACTACATCAATGAAAAGCTCCTCCCAGCGCTGGAGACGGCGGGGGTGCTGGCAATCGTCCGCAGTGACAATCTGGCGGTGATCAAATACCTTCGTCTGAATGCGGACAAGGTATTGGAGACCTCCGCCGACGGAGCTGCATGGGAGGCCACCGGATCATCCGGGCATTTGATCCTTGGACCGGACGGGGTCGCGCTGCCGCAGAGAAGCCGGATGCAGTTTGCCAACTGCATCGTGGAGGATAACGGAACGGTGACCATCGTTCGGGGTGTGACGGGGCCGAAAGGTGATAAGGGCGACAAAGGAGACACCGGCGCGCAGGGCCCGGTCGGTCCTGTCGGACCCACCGGGCAGGCCATCATCCCAAATGTAGACCAGACCACGGGGCTGATGTCATTCTCAATTGGTACGCCAAGCGCAGTCCCTGCGCCGGTGTATGTGAGGGGGCCACAGGGAGCGCCGGGTGTGCAGGGACCGCAGGGCTCGGAAGGCGTACAGGGAAACCAGGGCATCCAGGGGCCACAAGGCATTCAAGGCCCTAAGGGAGACCGTGGCACACAAGGAGAAATTGGCCCCCAGGGGATTCAGGGCATCCAGGGACCGCAGGGCATTCAAGGCCAGAAGGGAGACCGTGGCCTGGACGGACGGAGCTTTGAGATCGAGGACGTGTACCCTACCCTGTCAATGCTCCGGGCGGCAATCCCCACTGGAGCGCCAGGAGCCTATCAGGTGACCGCAAATATGGAGCTGTACATCTGGAGCGAGGCGAACCTTGACTGGCAGAGCATAGGAGCGCTGGAGGGCCCGCAGGGGCCGCAGGGTGTCCAAGGGCCGCAGGGCATTCAGGGGCCTATCGGGCCGACGGGGGAAATCGGTATAGAGGGGCCTCAGGGGCCGCAGGGCATTCAAGGAGCGCAGGGGCCACAGGGACCGAAAGGAAACCAGGGGGAACCCGGTCCGCAGGGGCCTGAGGGCGTGCAGGGGTCTAAGGGCGACAAAGGGGATAAAGGCGATCCTGCAGTAGTAAATGGGAAGAGCGGCAGCGACATCACATTGACGGCGGAAGACGTGGGGGCGGCGCCGACCGGCCACACCCACGGAAGCCTTACCAACGACGGTAAAATCGGGGCCACCGCTGATTTGCCCATCTTCACCGGGACTGGCGGCGCACTTGCTACCAAGACAGCAGCGGAGGCACGGGCGGCGCTGGGAGTGCCGTCTACCGCAGACGTGGCAGTCAAGCGGCCCAACGTTATCAAAACCCTGCCCATCGCCACCGGGGAGACCATCGCGGCAGGGGACGTTGTGGATGTGGTAAGCGGCGCTGTGATAGGATCAAAAAGAGTCGTTGGTAATTTGTCCGTTGGGAGTACTGTTAAGCTAAATGTGGGGGGCGTACCGACAGAATTTATTGTTGCTCACCACGGCAAGCCGTCCGCTATCTACTCCAGCACTTTCACCGGGGCAACAATCCTGATGATGAAAAACTGCTATAGTCGATTGGCGTGGGCTGCATCAGATTATAACGAATACGCTGCGAGTGCCATTCACACCTATTTAAACAGCACATTTTTAGCACTGCTTGATACCGACATTAGAGCGGCAGTACAGCAGGTGAAGATACCTTACCGCCCTGGAGGTAGTACAGATAAAACGGTCAGCAGCGGGGAAAGCGGGCTATCTGCAAAAGTTTGGTTGCCGTCCGGGTACGAGCTGGGGCTAACCTCCTCAAACGACAGCAATCTCCCAGCAGATGGTGCTAAGTTTGATTACTTTTTGTCGGGCGTTGCGACGACTGCTCTGAACAAACGGGTGTCAAGCGACTACTGGTGGCTGCGCTCGCCGGTTTGTAATAGTGGGTACTCTGGATATGTGTATCGTGTGGGCACTGACGGTGCGATCGGTGGGATACAAGCATCACTGTCCAACGTGGCAATTCGCCCCTGCATTACTCTCTTGGATTCTACTGTTGTACCCATTGCTGATGCCACCACATCCCAGGCCATCGCCCTTCAGCCCGGCACAGCTGGCCAGAGCATCAACATTATCATGGACGGCGTGGCCGAGATACCCGGTATCACTGAGGGCACTACTATTACCTCTCCAGGAGTGCAGGGGTACAGCCCAATGGATGGGTGGCTTTGGGTTAAGTCGGAGTGGGGACAAAGTACAAAGGTAGCATTTGGAACGTATACCGGGACAGGAACATACGGCGCTGGTAGTCCGAATACGCTGACGTTTAATTTTGTGCCAAGAATGCTAATTGTGAAAGCAAATATCGGGGCTGGAGGCGGTGGGTTTCCATGGTTAAATGGAAATCAGAACGGGTGGTCTTATGCAGACCTTGGTTCATCTTCTGGTAGTGGTAACTATGTGTTGCTAACTTGGAGCGGGAACACGGTCTCATGGTACAACGGTCAATCTGTGGGTGCGCAACTTAATGGTTCGGCAATTGTGTATTCATACATTGCTATAGGTTAGGAGGGCTAATATGATTATCAAAATTACGCCGAACGAAAACGGCTCTCACGCTAACCAGAGCACCACACCCCAGATCATCCCGGATGGGTGGATTGAGGTGCCCGCGCATCTGGAGGCCGACTTTATCGCATCGGGTGCGTTATGTGACCTCACCATCGAGGGCGGCGCGCTAGTGGGCATCACGCCCCTGCCTATCCCTGATCCAGAGCCAGAAGACCCATCCATGACCGTGCAGGAGGCCACGCTGGACATGCTGGCCGATATTGATTATAGGCTAGGCATTTTAGAACTGGCCGGAGAGGAGGTAACCGTATGAGCACTTACATTGTATATAAGACCCTGATTGCCACGTACCAGCGGCTTGGGCGTGACGTGTCCACACTTGGCCTAAAAGTTGATCTGGCTTATGCCCTGGGGCGACTAAGCGATGAGAAGTACACGGAGCTGGTGGCAAGTATCACGCCGGAGGTGGTGGCATGAGTAAGTACATAAACACCATCTCCCTTCCCAGTATCGAGCGCATGGCAATCGTGCTTGGAAATGGGCGGTTAGCAAGACAGGTAAGAAAGGACGAGGGCTGCGACCTCACAATTAACCTCGGATTTTTCGAGGGGAGCAAGCCCATGGGGCATCTCAAAATCGACGGTAAGGTGCTGTCAAAGCCGGACTGGGGGTGGGGTACGCCTGGGACAACGGGGATATCAAGATGGAGGCCCTGCTGTCGCCAAAGGCAAACTACATCAGCGGGACTGAGCTTTTGACCCCCATGGTTGGGCTGGGAGACGACATCCTATATGACCGCAAGCAGCTCGGCGGAGCACGGGGACGAACGGCCCTGGCGCTGGGCAGTGGAAATCTCATCATCTACTGCGCAAACGACGGCAAGGACGGCGTTACCGTGGAGGGGCTACAGACCGAGCTTTACGAGCTGGGCGCGGAGACGGCCATTGGTGCAGACGGCGGCGGGTCCTCGCAAGGGTCCGGGGATAGCTGGGATGTGCGCTCCTCGGATGTGCCGGAGAGGCCGGTACACAATTACCTCTGCATCTGGCTCAAAAAAGAAAGTAAGGAGGACAAGCCTGTGAGTAAAACAGTATGTTTAGACCCTGGGCACGGGCCCGGGTGCGTCAACGGCTCCCCGGATGGGAGCTACAAGGAGTACGAGTTCGCATGGGATATGAGCCAGCGGGTGAAGACCCATCTGGAGCGCTGCGGCGTGAAGGTGGTCATGACCAAGGACGAAAAGGGATACCCAAGCCTGACGGAGCGGGCCAAAATCAGCGACGGCGCCGCGGCTGATCTGCTGGTTAGCTTACATACCAACGCCGACGGTAGCGCAGGTTGGGGCCCGGCCTCGGGGCTGATGATCTATACTTCCGCAGGGCCGGACAGCGCCGCCAGAAATGTAGCTGCACGCGCTGTTATCGCGCAGATGCAAGTGGCGGGCGTGACAGTGCGCAAGGATGCAATCATTCATGAACTTGCGTATGCAATCGTGAGGCTACCAAAGGCACCCTCCGTGCTGATCGAGCATGGGTTCCACACCAACAAGGAGGACGTGGCGCGCCTGAAGACCACCGAGTACCGGGCCAAGCTGGCCGAGGCCACGGCAAAGGGCGCTTGCGATTTCCTGGGTGTTGCCTGGGCAGACGAGCAGCGAAACCCAATGACACCGGGCCCTTGGTATGAAGAGGACCGGAAGTGGGCCAAAGATCAGGGTATCAGCGATGGCACTCGTCCCGATGGACCGGTGACTCGCGCCGAAGTTTGGGCCATGCTCCGGCGGCTGAATGAATAACGGAGGCAAATGAAATGGAACACATAAATGGGTTCAAGGCGGCGGTAGCCGCGATGATTGCGGCGCTCACGGCTCTGTGGGGCTGGTTCGGGTGGTTCGTGCTCATCCTGGCGCTGTGCATGGCGCTGGACTACATGACCGGGACCGCGGTGGCGAAGAAATTAGGGGTTTGGAGTTCCAAGGTAGCAAGGGAAGGGCTATGGCACAAGTTGGCGATTGTTGTGGCTGTTATTGTGGCTGGGATCCTCGATCTGGTGGTTGGAATGATCGTCAACAACATCCCGTCCATCAACCTGCCGTTTGCTTACACGGTCCTCTTCGCGCCGCTGGTGGTGGCGTGGTACATCATTACGGAGCTCGGCAGCATCCTAGAGAACTCCGGCAAGCTGGGCGGTCCGCAGCCCGAGTGGTTTAAGAGAGCGATTGCGGCGCTTAAGTCGGATGTCGATAAGGCGGGGGACAAGCTGGGCGCAGAGCGGGAAAAATAACAACAAAGGGGCGCTGGCCGGGAATGGTCCGGCGCCCCATTATGATAAGGAGGAACTTTTATGGCTGATGTTACGATTGGTGGCGGCAGCGGCAGCAATAAAGCGGTACAGGACTTGGAGAGGCAAAAACAGCAAAATTCATCGGCATGGCACTCCGCAGCGACACAGGAGGAGAAGGATAGGCTACATCAGGCAAACGTTGGCTTGCAAAAGCAGATTGATGCCGCTCAAGGAAGTTCGTCTTCTTTCAATTCTGGAACTGGCACTTGGACAACGACGCCTGCGGCTACAAACACACCAACGACGCAGGGCCAGACCTCTGGCGGTGTTCCCAGCGGATACCAGGGCTCAGCAACCGGGGTACAGGGAAACACCAGCAACCAGCAGGCGGATATAGACAAAATGAACAGGAACTCCATTGCCTATTATGAGACGACGGATCCGGCAGAGCAGCAGAGATTGCACGAGGAAAATGAGACGCTGGCGGCAAAACTCGGCAGCGCTGTAGTCTTTGACTCTGGCACCGGTAAATGGAGTGGACGCGCGGACCAACCGCAGAGCGGCGGGGACGACTATTCCAGCTACATAGAAGACATGAACAAAGCCCAGCTGGCGGCGGCGCTTGCGGCGCTGCGGAATGCATATGAGAAAAACGTGCTGGGGCTTGACCGGGCCCAGGCGGCAATAGCGCCCGAATATCAGAGCGCCCGGAACGAGGCCGCGGGGCAGAGTGAGCTACAAAAACGCAACTTTGCGGAGTACGCCGCCGCCAATGGCCTAAACTCTGGAGCGGGCGGACAGGCCCAGCTTGCCTTCACCAACACTCTGCAAGGAAATCTGAGCAACATTGCCGCCAAGGAGGCATCCACCATGGCTGACCTTGAACTCCAGAGGAGCCAGATGGAGAGTGACTATGAGAACGCTATTGCCCAGGCCGAGGCGCAGGGGAATTTTGAACTGGCCCAGCAGCTCTATCAGGAGAAGGTGCGCCAGGATGAGAACATGCGGCAGCAGATGCAGTGGCAGGCACAGATGGACCTTCAAAACCAGCAGTTCCAGTTCACCAAGGATCAGGCGGCTATCGGAAACGACCAGTGGAGCAAGCAGTATGACACCAGCAATCAGCAGTACAATCAGGAGCAGGCATGGCAACTGGCGCTGTATTATGCACAGAACAGTGGGGACTATTCGTTGTTCAAGGCGCTAGGGTTAGACGATGCGCAGATCCAGGCTATGAAAGACTATAATACATCCTTATTGTCGCAGGCAAACAAGAGCACTCCGAGTGGAACCACCGGCATAACGACAAAGCCTACCCTAACGTGGGCCCAGGTTGAGAGCAGCATAAACCAAGGCCTCATCACTCCAGCAGTAAAATCCGCATTCGAATACTATCAGGGTGTGCCATTCGATGAATATTTCAAAGAATAAGGTCAGGCAATCATCAGCTACGAGCAACTTGGTACGGCGGCTAAGAACATGGCGAATAGTCTTTCCAGAAGCTATAGTTCTGCCTCGGCCTAAGGGCAAATTATATATGAGGCGCTTACCAAGGGAACAATTACGGAGCCAGAGGCACAATTCTTACTTAACAAAATTGGAGTGCCGAACGGATAAGGAGTGGTCGGGATGACAGTAGAAGAGCGGGTCGCCGCATTAAAGGGGCAGAGTGTACTAAAAACATTATCTCAGCCGACGAGCGTGGCCGGGCGCGTCGCCGCTCTGAAACAGCAAGAGCAAAGCGCTCCCGTGACGCCCGTCACGGTCACACCAACGGCCGCACCCGTCGCCGCTAAGGCCGAAACGCCGAAATTTACCCTGCCTGAGCCAACCTACAAGGCGGCGCGCTCCTCTATGGGAGACAGCGCCGCCGCTGGGGGCGTTACAACGCCCACTACAGCGTTTTCGGCGCTGACCAGTACAAGTCCAAGTCTATTACCAAGCGTCAAAATGGACCAGGCGGTCGAGCAGAAACAGTTGAGAGACAGCGCGAAAGAGATTGCCCGGCTGCTCTCTTACGACGTGGACGCGGCGGAAAAGGAGATCGAGGCGCTGCGCATGAATATGACGTCGGCGAAGATGCAAAACAGGGGGACCGCCGGGAGCGGGACCCACGGCACCTTCCAGGCCGGCACACAGCGCATTGATACGACCGACACCCAGAACCGGATAGACGAACTGCAGCGGGACGTTGCAAAGGCGAAGACCGCGCAGGCACAGGCGCGCTACAGCGCCCTTCCGAATGCAAGCGACTTTTCAAGCTACGCCGGAAAGGGGGCCGCAATCAAGAACCCCAGCGTTCAGGAGGCGGAGCGTGCAGGAGAGTTTAGAGCCTGTCTTCCGCAACCTTGCCTTTGATGAGAATAATGAGTTTAAATTGGTCACGGAAGATGCACTGTATTCTGCGCTGCTGGGGGCACTGACCGCCGGCCTGACGGAGGCTGGAGGCGTAATACAAACTGAAACAGCTCCAGGCCGTGCAAATGCCGGAATTGATGGTGCCTATGACGCAATGAAAAGGTACGGGCCATTTTCTTCAGAGGCCACAAATGCGGCGCAGAAAGCAAACCGTACGCTAGGGCTCCCCACATGGGCGGGGACTTCCGGGACCCGCGCCACAACGCTACCAACTGTGGCAGATGTCGGCGTGAGCATGGTGCCGGATGCTAATGTCGATAATAAAACCGCCTCCACGGGGGAGGCGGCACAGGTGAATCCGGGCGTAAGAACGAAGATGGGGGACGTAGTCGGAGATATTCCGCCTTCGGAGTACGCGGCCCCGTATAGCCTTACCGGATGAGGGCGTGAGGGGAGCGGATGGAACCATTATCGCGGAGAAAAAAGTTCCGTCCACAAACGGTGTCAAGGGGAGGGATGCCCAGAAGGCAGAGCTGCTGCCGATTCGGAAGGTGGAGCTGCTGCCGGTGTGGGGAACGCAGGGCGGAACGACGGCTGACCTCTCCGGGGAAATAGGAGCACCTAGCTTTGTCCCGCTGCCGATCTTTGACCGCCGATTGGGAGCGAGGAGCACCCCGGCTCTGCCGGCATGGGGAGCGCAGGGCGGAACGACGGCTGACCTCTCCGGGGAAATAGGAGCATCTAACTTTGTCCCGCTGCCGATCTTTGACGGCAGATTGGGAGCGAGAAGCACCCCGGCTCTGCCGGCATGGGGAGCGCAGGGCGGAAGGACAGCCGACCCCTCCGGGGAAATAGGAGCACCTAGCTTTGTCCCACTGCCGATCTTTGACAGCCGATTGGGAGCGAGGAGCACCCCGGCTCTGCCTGCATGGGGCGCACAGGACGGCAAAACAGTTGATAATCCGGGAGAAAATGGTATAATTCTTGTTGGCAAAGACACTGAGGGCGCGGAGGACTTCAATAGATTGTTGAAACAATCAACTTGTTCCTCTGATGATTTTTATAAATATCTTAATAAAATAAACAGCGACTATGCAGATACCTATGCTAAAACAGGAAAATGGCCTTCTGATGTTCAGATACCGAAAAGCCCAGATGCCTTAAAGGCAGATGGGACCATCAATTGGGACGAAGTGCCAAATGGAGGCTATGTACTTGACGGCAAAGGGGATGCAATTAAAGATCAATATGTCCCCGGCATCGGAGAAACAATTGACAGGCATGGGCCTAACAATGGTCGTTTTACTTCGCCTGTAAGAAATAACAAACCCTATAGTTATGCTCAGCGTTCTCTTCCATATATGGAGAACCCTTCTCAATACCATCGCTATAAAGTAACTGGCGATTTAAATAATATTGAGCAGTATTTCATCCAATCAACGGATGCGAACTTGAAGCAGAGGATATCGGCTTATATGAAAAAATTTAGGTTAAGCTTTAGCGATTTGGAAACTTATCGAGGGAGAATCGCCAGCGGGTTTGGCGAAATTGGCGGCGGAGAACAGTATGAATTGCCATTACCGGTGAACATGCTTGAAGGTCTTGGCTTGCTAAAAGAATTTTAAATTAGGAGGACACTATGACTGAAAGAGAAGCAATTCAGATAATAAAAGACGAGGACTTAAAAAACTACAACTGGTTTGATAATCATGAGGTGCAGCCAAACGAAGTGGAAATCACAAAACGAGAAAATGTTTGGATTGTGGCTACAGCGGATGAAAGAAAAACTCGGATATCAACAATCTCGTATAAATCTGAAAGCGAGGCTCTTAATGATTTTATTGAAAGATTAAGAGCAGATAAGGTACTTAATCAATACTATAAATGATTCTCAATAATAGGAGCCCCATAGGTAGCATGAGTGGAGAATCGTTCGTGGTTAAGTAAAGAAACTACCCTGAATCCTTGGTGTGACTCGTTTCTTTGAAAATCCAGCATAACATTTCATGTTGCCGCACAAAAAGTTATGTCATTCCGCAAGCTCCGATCGGCTTTGCCGGTCGGCGTTTATCGGCTTTGTGCCGCGAAAGCGGCATAAAGCCTTAACCTGCATGATTTCAACCCTATGGTTTCCAGCAGTACGTAGGGAGAATTCTATATTTAAGCATATAAATGCCCCGGTGGTAACACCGGGGCATTGCTTTAGGATGAATGGGCCGTCCCTTTGTCTTGTGGCAAACCGCATTGCCATCCCGGGTGGCATCGCCACAATGCCCGGGCTGATGGGCAGAAAAAACCGCCTCCAGGGGGAGGCGGGGGAGTATCGGGTGAATAGAACACGCAATCCGAATATCCGACGTGCAGCCCATGGCCTGGAAGGTGGAGTTACTTCCGGCATGGGAACACAGGGCGGACAGCTGCCCCCTCCGGGGAAATAGGAGCACCTAACTTTCTTCCGCTGCCGATCTTTGACAGCCGATTGGGAGCGAGGAGCACCCCGGCTCTGCCGATGTGGGGCGCACAGGGCGGAAGGATAGTTGATAATCCGGGAGAAAATGGTATAATTATTGGAAAAGGCACTGAGGGCGCGGAGGATGCAACAAAGTACTTTGATGATGTACAGCTCAAAACCGAACCGAGCAAAGCTTATTTTTGGTCTGGCCTGGGTGAAACGGGAGCAGAAACAGCCGCGACTATTGCAAAGAAATATGGCGGTGTGACGTTGGAAACCACCATTGAATGGGCCGGGTGCATAAGGAAGCAAGTACCCAACATGAAAATAACGTGGTAGACAGCCAACAGACAAATATATAAGCCTATTAATAAAGAAAAATTATATAACAGATTGCCATTAGCGAAACAATAGAAATCGTGCATATTTGGCTTGAACAGTATGGCGCAATCATGTATTATATAGCCATAATCAAGTAAAGGGGTTGGTTCAGTCCGGCGCACTTGATATTACAAAATCAGTAATATAAGTGAAACGTGGAAACCAAATAATCATTAGTTTCATAAGAACAAGGAAACCTGTTGGTTAGTACAGGCTATGTTCTTATATCTTAAAATGATTATTTTTTGTTTTCCACAGAGTAACTAACCTTTAGGCTGTGGAAGATTCCACAGCTTTTTTTGTTGTGGAAAGGCTATGAAGAAAGGTAGAAATTATAATGATTAAGGCAGTAAAACCGTACCTAAAAAAACCAGTGCTCTTTGAAAAAAGCAAAGCGAAATTTTGGGAGGACCCGCATATTTCGCAAAGTATGCTAAAAGCACACTTGAATCCCGATTTTGAATCCGCAACCCGTAGATTGAATTTTGTAGAACAATCTGCGCATTGGATTTCTGACACACTACCTCCATCGTCCTATAAAAGACTTTTGGATTTAGGCTGCGGCCCGGGGATCTATGCAGAACTGTTTCATTTAAAGGGTTATCAGGTTACTGGCTTCGATATTTCAGAAAACTCAATACGATTCGCAATAAATATGGCCAGAGAAAAGGATTTCAACATTACATACCTAAATGGCGATTATATTCAATCCCCAGTTAAGGGTAGATACGATTTGATAACAATGATTTATTGTGATTTGGGCGTTCTATCACATACAGAACGCAAAGCCTTGTTGAGTAAGATTTATAATGCGTTATCGCCAGCCGGGTGTTTTCTATTTGATGTTTTTACTCCTTCCGAATATGAAGATCAGCCGGAATGTAAGATTTGGAATTATGAAGAAGGCGGTTTTTGGAGTTCAACCCCTTATCTTCTGCTACAACAGCTTTACCGCTACGACCACGACAATACATTTCTTCGCCAGTATATTATTGTGACAGACAGTGAAACAACTTGCTATAACAATTGGGAACATACCTTTGAGATTGAGGAATTAAGAACGGAATTGCAGGAGACGGGGTTCCGCGATTTACAGTTTTATGGGAATGTAGCCGGTGCAGAGTATAAACACGGCAATAAAACGATATGTGTCGTAGCAAAAAAGTAGCTTAACTCTCTGATTCATGCGCCTTGCACACCAACCGTATAAAATCCAACCTCGCTTGAGACTGCCTTTCGGCCCGCACTGCGGTCTGATGTAAGCCGCGCGGGGGCCGCTTGCGATCCCGGCGCTTTAGCCTACATCACTTTCAAAAGTCATAGGGACGGTTCGTTATGAATGCCCCGGTGTTACCAAGTAACACCGGGGCATTGCATTAGAAAGAATGAACCTCCCCTTTGTTTTTCAAAAAAGTATTGACCCTGACACTATGTCATAGCGTAATATGAAATCAAATGGACAAGGAGATGATTTGAAATGAGGACGATTAAACAGGTTTCGGATTTAACGGGTATTAGTGTTCGAATGCTGCATTATTACGATAAGATTGGTTTGCTAAAACCAAGTGCAATTACTGAGACAGGTTATAGACTATACGATGATGAGTCCCTAGAAACTTTACAGCAAATCCTCTTTTTCAAAGAGTTGGACGTTCCGCTGAAAAACATGAGAGAAGTATTGGAAAGTCCTCAGTATGACAAGGTGCAGGCACTTCACGAGCATAAACAATTACTTTCATTAAAGCGAGACCGACTCAACGAATTAATTGCACTTATTGAAAGAAAATTGGAAGGCGGTAATACAATGAGCTTTAAAGAATTTGATATGAGTGAATACTTTAATGTACTGGAAACATTTAAAAAGGAACATGCCGATAAAGTTGTTATGTACTATGGCAGCGTAGAGGAATTTGATAAAAATCTCCAAAGTATGAAATCCAAAGAACTTGAGATTGCCAAAATGGCAATTAAAGAATTTGGGAGTATCGAGAAGTATACTGAGTCCATGAAAAATAATATCAACAATCTCCCGTCCATTATGGAAGGGTTTCAGACAATGAAAGACAATATGGATGATTATTTATCCCAAGTAAATCAAATAACTCAACGCTTAACATCTGATTTAAGCAAAGACCCCTATTCCTTAGAAATTCAGGCAATAGTAAAAGAAATGGATGATATGGTCAAGGCGCACTTTAAAATTGTCAAAATGGATATGGGCGAAAATTACTGGGGATTAATGGCGGAACAATATCTGACAAAGCCTGAATATACCAAAATCAATGACAAAAAGTACGGTAAGGGTGCGACAAAATTCATAGGGCAAGCGCTCAAATTTTATAGCGAAAGCTGAAATCAATTAGCAGGGATTCCTCGTTTGCCAAGGTGGGAACCCCCGATTGTAATACCTATCAAAAATTCAAATGGCCTGCGGCATTCAAAGCTGCAGGCCGTTTGTCGTTTTATTTACCTTCTCGATCTCCACGCTCTCGTCGGGGTGCAGGAAGGAATCGATATCAGCGATCAATTTGCAGCGCTATCGTTGATTAATTACGCAGGGCCATTGAGGTATTCGATGTACTTTGCATCGAGCCTGTCTTTTTTGGCCTTCCTCCGTGTCATTTCACAGCCTTTTTAGTAGTTCGCCTTCACCCGTCTTCGCATATCATGGGAAGAAGGAGATGATACCATGCCACAATGCCCGCCTGGGAGTGACCTGGTGCTGTTGTCCGCGTCAGTGGCCATTGGACTTTCAAACGACTTGTCGGCGGATGATACGGCCGTGCTGTCCGGGGTGTTCTCGGCAATTGGGGATAACCTTTCCATCATTGCGGCTAAAAAGCAGATTTGCGAAAATAAATCCGACGCAGCTGCCGCTCAATCCTCCTCCCAAGCGTCCACCTCGTCAGAGGCTTAGATTTCTCACTCACTTTGGAACCCCCGACTCTTTTGGCGTGTATATAGGCGCAGCCGGTGCAAATATATTTATTCATTCTGTTTTCTTTCCGGCATAATCTCATCCAGTTCGGTCACCCTATCTTAGAGGCAATTAATTTGAACCGGGAAGGTGACAGAATGCAAAAGTACCCCGATATGTACGAGCTGTTCAAGCACGATGCCCAGGCAAAGCAGTATTTCGACAGTCTCCCGGATTACGTCCAGGACCAGATCAGCACCCGCGCCAACGGCGTCAACTCGCTTGCAAGTCTAAAAGATTACGCGGAGAACCTGCTGCGCATGGACGAATAAGGAGCCTTTGGCTCCTTTTTTGTTTGCACGTTGTTATTCAGAGCTTTCCCTCCGCCTTAAGCCGCCGATAGGTGGCGTGAAATTCTTCGACCAGGGCCCAGTCCGGCGCGGCCCGCACGAGCGCGGCGGGCCGCGCCGGAGCCGCTTGCGCGCATTTAACCGCAATGTCCTGGCAGTCGGGGAAGTGGCGGTTTTCCCGCATCGTTGCGATAAGAGCGGCTTTGACGTCCGCGGGGGCATATGGCTCCAAAAGCTCCAGCCAGGCTTTCATGAGAAGCCGGTTACGTACCTTCGGATTGTGCTCAAAATGGATGCTTAGGTATTCAAACAGATTTTCTATATCAACAATCGTCATTTCTTTTTTCTCCGTCATAGGCAGCGTAGAGAGCGGGGTGCAGTCAGCGCCTGCGATGCATGGACGATTAAAACGGGAGCTCCTCGTCGTCGCCCAAAGCGAAAGCGCCGGCGTCCATGCCGCCTGCGGCCCGGAAATCCCCAGAGGGCGGACAGTATGCCGCCGCGGAGGAAGAGCACACGCTCACAAAATCCGCCACCAGGTCGGTATAGGTTTTTCCATTATAGTCGCGGGTTTTCAGCTTGCCGATCACCAGGACCGGATCGCCCTTGCGGGCCGCGGAGAGGACAGAGGCTATGCCGTGCCACGCCACAACGTTGACCCAGATGGTGGAGCCGTCGTAACGCTTGCCGGCGGCGAGGCCTACCTTGCAGACCCGCTTGGCGTCCGCGCCCACATACTCCAGCTCCGCGTCCTTTGAGCAGCCGCCGCACACCATGACGGAGCCGTCTTTGAATCTTGCCTGCATGCTTACACCTCCGGGGCGATCCCCGCGAAAGGCGGGGAGGCGAAACTGTGAGCTTCCTGGGCAGCCATGGCCGGGAGGATGGTATCGCTTGGGAAGAGCGCCCTGGCGGAAGGATGCCTCACCCTGGCCAAGGAGCCAACGGACAGCGTGCCCGGTTCACCCACAAAGACCTGCTCCGGGGGAGAGAACCGCCCGCAGCGGGAGCCTGGCCGGGCGGGTTTGCCCTCGACGTGAGAGCGGCGGGATTCGTATCTGAAAAAGAGAGGGGCAGCCATCAGCCGCACCTTCGCATTTCCAGGTCGAGCGCCAGAGCGAGGGTGCGAGGGTCCTGGCGGAGGAGCTTTTCAATTTCGGCTTTAAAACAGTCGGAGCAGAGCCAGCACCCCTCATAGAGATACTGCGTCTCTCCGGCATAGACCTCTCCCCGGCACTTGCCGCAGGCGGCGGCGGGGCGGTCCTGGGCATCCATGGGGTCAAACATCGGGGTAAGATACATCGGTCAGGCTCCCTTCATGAATAAGAAGTGCCGAACACCCGGGAGCAGGGGACTAAGACGCGGAGCGGAACGAAATCCCGGAAGCCCCGGAGGGGGCGGAGGGGTTTTGTGCAGTCGCAGCCGCCTCTCACGACAGCCACCGGGCAAGAGCAACCAGGGGAACCAGATACGCACGGCAGATTTTGACCTTGGGAAGGGTCTTGTCGTCGCGGATGGTACGGGAGCAGCGGCCCAGAAGGGCGGCCGTCTCGGTGATGGTGATGGCCTCCCGGCCCGGAAACCGCTCTTCCAGCCGGGCCAGAGTCTCGTGGTAATCCTTTTTTTCGCGGAGCATTGGGGTACCTCCTTAGTAATAGTACGGTTTATGGGATATGTAGTGTAGTAGGATGAGGATATCAATTAAGAGGAGGCTACGATATGGTACGGCGGGACTGCTCGAAGGCCTCAATGTCCTCGGGCCGGATGGCGTAGTTTTTGCCCGTTTTGATGGCGGGAAGTTTCTTCTTGCGGATCCAGTCCCAGACCGTAGTGAGCTTGACGCTGTAGCGCTTGGCTACCTCCTCACAGGTAAAACAGCATTCCATTTGCGCACTCCTTTCTTAAAATTGTTCGGAATTACATATTATACTTGCGTTTTGTTCGGTGGTGTGATATGCTCCGCATAGATGGCGCGGGATTCGCACACTACGGCCCCAATGGATTTGCCTGGGGCCAAGATGCCGTACATTCGTTCGGAACACCCTTATTCTACCGAACAAAACGTACTGTGTCAAGTGTAATCCGAACAAAAGTAAGGAATTGTAGGCTTGTACAAATGGAGGCGTTTTATTTTGGTCGATTTTAATAGGCTCGAAGGACTCATTAAGCAGCAGGGAAAAAAGAAGTCGCACCTCTGCGCGATGGCGGGGAAGGGGCGCGGGTATATCAGCGACGCGAAGAACGGCAACGGCACAATCTCCGACGAGGCGCTGGAGATTTTTGCTGCGGAGCTGGGCACCACGGCGGCCTATTTGCGCCATGAGACCGACGATGCGGGCGTAAAAAAAGCGTCCGCCGGAAAGGGCGGGCGCGTCAGTGAGGACGAGATTAAGATAGCGCTGTTCGGCGGCGGCGGTAGGACTATGACCTCATCGGCGCGGGGCCCGACGAGTGGGTACACCTGGCCCATGAGCTTGGGCACTGCCTGACCGGGAGCTTTTATAACCGTTACGCCGCGCTGGACGTGAGGCGAAAGCATGAAAACCGGGCCGACAAGTGGGCCGTGAAGAAACTGCTGACTGCCGAGGCGCTGGACGAGGCGGTGGCTGACGGGTGTACCGAGATGTGGGAGCTGGCCGAGCGGTTTGGCGTTACACAGGAGTTTATGGAAAAGGCGGTTTGCCTGTATACATACGGAAACATGGATGTTGAGGAGTATATGAGGTTTTAGGAGGGCTGGGTTGAGACGAGGATACCGGGTGGCTTTTCCTGCAATGAGGTTTAGCAGAGAATAAATATAGAGGGTCGGGGGTATTTGCATGAAACGCTATACCGATTGGAACTGGACGCCGCTGGCGTGGCACAGCTTTTTAAAGTACGTCATCCTGCCTTTGGGATTCCTTGTCAGCCTCTTGAACATCCCAACGCGCATAAGTGACCTACAGGATGTAATGTACACGGGATATGAGTGGGTTGGCTGGGCAGGCCTGCTGTTCCAGCTCGTGGCACTGGGACTAACAGTTGCCGCGGAAATTGGGCTGGTGAGGAAACTGTGGTGGGGGCCGTGCTGTCTGCTTGGCTTGTATGGTGTCAATGTGGTAAACGGCCTATATTTAGTATCCATCGGATCCGTAATAGGCAGCTCCTTCTTTATGTCCCAAGGGTTCTGGGTATTTATCGGCGGCACGCTTATGCTGGGGCTTAACTGGGTCTACTATCAAAAACGGCGGGCGCTCTTCAGCCCTGAACCGGTGTGGCTGGAGGCGGAACGAGCCGCGGCAGCTCCGGAGAGAACGGAGTACGCCGGTGTGGCGTCCGCACCGGAGGTGGTGCAGGTACCAAAGGCGGCCGGAGGGTATCGCGCAATCTACCGTGAGACGGAGCCGGAGAATACCGCGCCGGTGTCTGCCGGGGTGAAAATGCCGGAGGCGGCCAAGGAAGAGCCTGAGGACGGCGTGGCGCTGCTGCTCCGGCTCCAGGCCGAGGAGGAGGAAAAGCGGGCGGCGGAAGCGCTGCCGGTTATACCGCCTAAAGCACCAAAGGGAAAGGGCGCGCCGCTGTGGAGTGTCGCTGCTCTGGGGGTGCTGTGCGTGGTGCTGGCGGTCACAGCCGGGGTCATGGGGTGGCAGTGGCAGAAAGCCGCGGGACAGAGGGATGCGTCCAATGAGCTGCTGCTGGAGGCTGCGGGGCAGCTGAACGAAAAGAATGACAAGATTTTGGAACTGGTGGAGGAGAGGAAAGAAAGCGTAAAAGAGGCGGCAAACCTGTGGCTGGAAAACAAAGACCTGCAGGATAGCCTTGCATTTTGGGAAAAGAACGCTGTCGTGATGGAGTACGATTCCAATTGGAAGCCTATCAGATACCATACCACGAATTGTTCAGTGCGTGAGACAGCGATAAGAAAGGGATTGTATGCGATTTTCGACTATAGCATAAAAGATGGTTTTGACGTTTACAAATGCGTTGAATGCCGTGTGGCGGAGATCCAAGATTAACCAGGCTAAACGACCAAGCGGGGGGACAGAAGTGCATACATAGCAGTAAATTGATAGGAGAGGAGAGCGCAGCATGAAGAGAGGGTGGTTCAAGCGGCTGGGGGCGCTGGTAATGATGGCGGCGCTGGCGGCGGCGCTTACAAATGGGGCCGGGGCGGCGGGGAAGAGCGTTGATATCTACATCAATGGAGCTTTGCTGAATATTCCTCCAAGCTTTGGCGAGCCATTCTACGACAGCAACAATCGAATCCAGATTCCCATGCGCTATATTATCGAATCCTGCGGGTATGACGTGGTATGGAACAGCGCCCAGCAGACGGCGACGATCCCGACGAAAGAAGGCGATGTCGTCATCACTTTAGGGAATAGCGCCATAACCACGCCTAAAGGCAATGTCACTATGGATACAAACGCGATGGCAAAGGATAACCGCACCTATATTCCGCTGCGGTTTGCTCTGGAGTCGCTTGGTTTTAAAGTGGAATGGAGCGCGGGTGCAATTGCCGACAAGGTGAGTATCACGGGGGAGATCGGCGCCAGCTCCAAGCGGGTGCCCATGACCGCGGCAGAAGTCTCAAAACTTGCCTCCCCGGCGGTATTCTATATCGAGGTCTCTGGGCTGGACCAAGTACCCTTTGCGGGTGGGAGCGGTTTCTTCATTGATCCGTCTGGCGTAGGGGTTACGAACTACCATGTAATTGAGGATGCATACAATGCCAAGATCACTATGGTGGACGGATCCGTCTACGAGATGGGCATGATACTCTACTACAATAAAGAAAGAGACATTGCCGTATTTGATGCCCTTCCCACCGACTCCGGCATCAAAAAAATGAATGTACCATACTTAAACCTTGCCACCCCAAGCAGCATCCACAACGGCGACACGGTATATGCGATCGGCAGTCCCCTGGGCCTTCAAAACTCCATTACGGACGGCTTGGTCAGCAACAGCAATCGAGTTTTTGAAGGGGGATCGCAGAGCTACATACAGACTTCCGCACCAATTTCCCACGGAAACAGTGGAGGCCCTCTCCTCAATCAGTTTGGGGAGGTGATTGGAATTAATACCGCGAGCATCGCGGATGGACAGAACTTGAATTTTGCGGTGCCGGTCAGTGATTTGGCCCAGGTGGACTATAACGATAAGACCAATTGGATGTTCCTCTTTGAAGTGGCAGACCTGGAGAAGACAATTTCGCCTCCTACCAATATCAGAGTCGTAAGCGAGGACGCAAGCGGGGTCTACGTTCAGTGGGATCCTGTAGAGGGCGCGGATTATTACTACTTCTATTACCAGGAAAATGGAGAGGATACCTTCTGGTACGACGAAGACGAGACCTATGGCGGCCCCATGCGTATGTATTATTACGGAGGGACGGGCAGCCATTCGGTAAGCTACACCGGACTCCTTGCAGGCCATACATACAATATCGTTGTCACTTCGGTAAAAGATGGAGTGGAATCAGCAGACAGTCAGGTCTTCACCTTTACCAAAAAGCAGACCTCCAGCGGAAATTCAGGTATTGTTTACTATAAAGACGCGTGGTGGTGCCCGGACTTTGGAGCAATTTCCGGAAGTACATATGTTTTTTCTGCCAGCAACGATGGTTTCTATGGGTACTGGTATAAAAATTATACGGCGGACGGGATAACAAAATATGGCGAGACGTTACGGAGCCTGGGGTATGAAGTCGACTACGACATGATGCTTGCGATGGACATGGCCGTCTATAGGCATCCGATAACCATGCGCGTCATTATGTTCGGTTTTGGTGATACTGCTGGTGAATATGTATTGTATACTCAGTAGTCTCCGGGAGACGGTCGAGCGGGATGGCGCAGAAAAGGTTTTAAAATAACCCTTGACTCTCCGGCTGCGGGAGGATATAGGATGGAGCCATGAGAGAAAGGAGGGTGATCGGATGTATCGCGTCGGAATGTTTTCAAAGCTGGGAAAGGTCACGGTCAAGACGCTGCACCACTACGATGAGGTGGGCTTGCTGGTCCCGGCGTATGTGGATGAGGAGAACCTTTACCGCTACTACACGACGGACCAGCTCTTCCGTCTGAATGAAATCGTCGCGCTGCGGCAGATGGGATTCTCCATCCCTGAGATCTCCGCGATCGTTAGCGGTCGTAATGTCGCTGGGATATTGGAGCAGCGCAGAGCCGAGCTTGAGAACGAGGCCCGGTGTGTCGCCGATCAGCTCTTTCGACTCAATCACTATATTAAGGAGCAGAAAGAGGGGTACCATATGGATTATCAGGCCGTGATAAAAGAGATTCCCGCGTTCACCGTCTACTCGATGCGGTTCGTCATCCCCAACTACGCCGCGCTCAACGAGATGATACCGGCAATTGGTGCAAAGGTTGCCAGGATGAATCCGGGACTCAGATGCGTGGAGCCGGACTACTGTTTCAACGTTTATCTGGACGGCGAGTACAGAGAATCGGACATTCATGTGGAGTTCTGCCAGGCTGTGACAAGCCGCGGTAAGGACGGAGAAGGCATCTTTTTCAAGGACATCCCCGCCGTCACCGTCGTGTCCATCTTGCACCGCGGCGCGTACGAAAACCTTGGTAAGGCGTATGCCTATGCCATGCAGTGGGTCGAGCAGAACGGGTATGCCATCACCGGCTGCCTCCGTGAAAGTCACATCGACGGCGTCTGGAACAAGGACCTCGTGGAGGATTGGCTGACCGAGATACAGGTGCCTGTGGAGCGCAAGTAAGGGGAATCAAAAAGGCTGTGTCATAAATATTTTTTTCGAAAAAAGGCGGCGTCACTGTTTTACAGTGACGCCGCCTTTTTAAATGGATGAAAGGACATTTCAACGCTGAGAAGCGCCGCCGTCCTGCTCGATCTGCCCGACGAGGGCCAGCATTTCGGCCTCCTCCAGCCGCTGCTGGACGAAGAAGGTAAAGGTGCCGATCGCCACGTCGTCCCCACTCTCGTCGGTCAGCGTGGCCTCGCACACGCAGATGGTGCGCCCGAGCTTTCTGGGCGTCGCCGTGCAGGTGACGGCGCCGCCGCTGGCTGCCTTGAGGTATTGCATGGAAAAGTCCAGTGTCACCACCATCCAGCCCCGGCAGACCAGGACGCTGCCCGCCACGGTATCGGCCAAGGTGGCGAGGCAGCCCCCGTGCACCAGCCCCCTAGGGTTGCGGCTGTGCTCCGAGGCGGTGAGGACGCCCACGGTCCGCTCGGGGCTTAGCTCGGTGATGCGGATGCCGTTGGCACCGGAGAAAAACGCCGGGTTGTTTATCGCCTGGCGGTAGCGCTCCGTCAGTTCCTTGGATATCGTCGTGTATTCTCTCATGATAAGCCTTCCTCTGCCTCTCTGATTTTTGCGGCCGACCGCTCTTTTCCGTTCCTCATCAGCGCGCCCTGGATCTGGTCGTTGATGGTGAGGTCGACAAAGGCGATCAGCTCCTCCGGCGTCTGGTCGATCTCCCCCAGCAGCCAGCTCTCCACCAGGGCGGCCAAAGCGATGGAGTAGGTGTGAGTCAGGAATTTGCCGTAGTCCGGGGAGACGTCGGACATCCGCACGGCAAAGGAGTGGATGGTCCGCTCGATGGCGGCGTGGATATCGTCGTAGAAGAGCCGTTTCAGGTGCTGGTGGCTGATGGAGTTCAGGGTGCACAGGCACACAGCCTTGTTCTCGTCGATGTACCGCAAAAGCTGCAAGATCCCATCCTGCCAGAGGAGGACGCCCTCATGGTCCGCCACCAAAGCGACGGCCTCCTCCTGATACATCCACTTCACCATGTCGTAGATGTCCTCAAAGTGGTAATAAAAGGTCTGGCGGTTCACGCCGCTGGCCTCCGTGATCTCCCGGACCGATATCTTATTCAGCGGCTTTTGGGCCATCAGCTTTTTCAGCGACTGGACCATCAGCCGCTTCGTCATGTCGCTGCTCGCAGAATTGGGCATAACATCACCGCACAAATCTAAAATATATTGGGATATTGTATCACACCTATGGCGTAAAAACAAATGGCAGTCTTACTATACAAATGGGGCAGAAGTGTCGTAAAACCCGGCAGATGGGGTCAATTTGTTTATAGAAAAACAGGGGGCATCACGCTAAAATAGGGGCGATAGGAGGTGCTGCCGATGTTAAAGCGAATCTATGAAATCGTGCTGGACAGCCCGATCGGGCTGAAAAAGGGCAGCCTGACGCTCTCCGGCGAGGGGGGCGCCTGTGCCGCCGATATCTACCTGATGCGCCACTGGAACCGCTTTGCCGCCCGGCGCACCGGCCCGGGTGGGTATTCCCTCCGGGGCGCTCTCTGGACCCAGGTGGGCGAGGTGGCGTGCGAGATGGAGCTGCGCGTCGAAGGGGAGGGCCTATCGGCAGTCGCGGATACCGCCAAGGGCCGTATGGAGCTCACGGGCCGCTTGGCGGAGAATAGTGAAAACTGAGTAAGGAGATCACAGAATTTATGGCGTATGTCGAGTTCAAAAACGTCCGCAAGGTCTACCAGAGCGGCGAAATTAAGGTGGAGGCCGTAAAGGGGGTGGACTTTACAATTGATGAAGGGGAGCTGGTCGTCGTCGTCGGACCCTCCGGCGCGGGAAAGACGACGGTACTCAACATGCTGGGCGGCATGGATACCTGCACCTCGGGCGACATCTACTTAGACGGCGCGGAGATCAGCAAATACAGCCCCAACCAGCTCATCCGCTACCGGCGGGAGGACATCGGGTTCGTCTTCCAGTTTTATAACCTGGTGCAAAACCTCACTGCCGTGGAGAACGTGGAGCTGGCCTCCCAAATCTGCAAAAATCCCCTGGACGCGGAGAAGTGCCTCGTCGACGTGGGCCTGGGCGAGCGTCTGCGCAATTTCCCCGCCCAGCTCTCGGGCGGCGAGCAGCAGCGGGTGGCCATCGCTCGGGCGATGGCCAAGAACCCCAAGCTACTCCTCTGCGACGAGCCCACGGGGGCCCTGGACTACCAGACGGGGAAGAACATCCTGAAGCTCCTGCAAAACGCCTGCCGTGACAGCGGGAAAACGGTGGTCATCATCACACACAACTCGGCGCTGGAGGCCATCGGCAACCGGGTCATCCGCGTGAACAGCGGCACCGTGACCGAGATTCGGGAGACCCCCCGCCCCGTCTCCGCGGAGGAGGTCGAGTGGTGAGAAAGGGCGTCGCGTTTCAAAAAAGCACCCGGCGGGCGGTGAAGAGCACCGCCGCGCGCTTTGTCTCCATCGTTCTGATTTCGTTTTTGGGCGCGGGCGTGTTCGCGGGCCTGGCGGCGGTATCCCCCAACATGAGACAGGTGGGGGACGCGTACTACGACCGGCAGAACGTCATGGACGTGCGCATGCTCTCCACCTACGGGTTCACCGACGCGGACGTGGCGGCCATCCGGGAAACCGAGGGTATTTCGGGGGTGATGGCAAGCTTTACGGTGGACGCGGCGGGCACCGTGGGTGACAAGGACTATACCTTTCGTATCAACGGCCTGCCGGAGACCGGCGACCCGGCAAGCCCCGACTACATCAACCAGTTCAACATGGTGGAGGGCCGCTGGCCGGAGGAGCGCGGCGAGGCGGTCATCATCCGCTCCTCCATCGGATTGAAGAACATCACCCTGGGCAGCACCGTCGCCCTGGATGAGCGTTCAAACGACGCGCTCCCAGATACCCTGGGGCGGCTGGAGTATACCATCGTGGGCGTGGCGGAGTCGCCCTACTACCTCTCCTTCATGCAGGGCAACACCGCCGTGGGCGGGGGCATGATCAATTACGTCCTCTACGTGCCTCAGGAGAATTTCATCGTGGACGGGTACACCGATCTCTACGTGACCCTCCGGGGCGCGAAGGAGCAAAACGCATTTGAGGGGGCCTACTCCGACGTTGTCGCCAGGCCGGTGGAGCGCCTGGAGGCGCTGGCCGACGAGCGGGAGACCCTGCGGTACGACGGCTTTCAGTCTGACCTTGCCGAAGCGCGGCAGGAATACGCCGACGCGGACCGGGAGGCAGACGAGAAACTGGCCGACGCGAAGGCGGAGCTGGAGAACGGGGAAACCGAGCTCACCGACGCAAAAAAGAAGTATGCCGACGGCCTGGCCGAGTACGCCGCGCAAAAGGCGGACGCGGACCGGCAGCTTGCCGACGCGAGAGGAAAGCTGAATATAGGTGCCACTGAACTTGCCGAAGCAAAGAAGAAGTATGCCGACGGCCTCGCCGAGTATGCTGCGCAGAAGGCGGACGCTGACCGGCAGCTTGCCGACGCGAAGGCCGAACTGGAGGACGGAGAAACCGAGCTTGCCGACGCGAAGCAGAAATACGCCGACGGCCTAGCCGAGTACACTGCGCAGAAAGCGGACGCGGACCGGCAGCTTGCCGACGCGAAGGCAAAGCTCGACGATGCCGCGGCTAAAATCGCGGACGGGGAGAGCCAGCTTGCGAAAAAGAAACGTGAATACGCGTCTGCAAAATCCGATCTGAGCTCCGCCCGCGCGCAGCTCAGCAGCGGCTGGGCGGAGTACAACACAAAGGCCGCCGCCCTGGAAGAAGGGAAGGCCGCGCTGGCGGAGAACATGGGGAAGCTCGATGCGGCGCAGGCGGAGTATGATGCGGGAGCCTCCGCAGCCGAAGCGGCCACGGGCATGGCGATGGAGGAGATCGAGGCGGCGCTCCCGGCCATGAAGACCCAAATGGATAGTCTCTCTCAGCTTGCGCAGCTGAAAGCGGCGCTGGACGCGGACCCGTCGAACGAGCAGACTCAAATGATGTGGCAGGGCGCGTTAGCCGCCGCGGGGCTCGATGAGGCGCAGGCCATCGCGCAGATCAGCCGGCTTGAAGCGCTGCGGGCGCAGTACACGCAGCTTGCAGGCCTTGTGTTGGCGAAGAGCACGCTTGCCCAAAGCTGGGCGGAGTATGATGCAGCTGCCGCGCAGCTTACGGCGGGGGAGGCCCAGCTCTCCGCCGCCAGGCAGACCCTCGAGCGCGGCGATGCCGAAGTCGCCGCCGGGAGTGCCCAGCTAAGGGCCGCCGCCACAAAGCTCTCCGCCGCGGAGGACGAATTGGCTGCGGCAAAGAGCGCCTACCAGGATGGCCTTGCGGAGTACGCCGATAAAAAAGCCGAGGCCGAGACCGAGCTTGCCATCGCTCAGGCAGAGCTTGCCGCCGCCGCCGCTCAGATTTCCGACGGCGAGACCAAGCTGTCGGACGGCTGGAAGGAGTACTACGATAAGAAAGCCGAGGCCGACACGAAGCTTGCCGACGCTCAGGCCGAGCTTACCGACGCAGCCGGACAGCTCGCGGACGGGGAGAGCGAGCTGTCAGACGGCTGGAAAGAGTACGACGATAAAAAGGCGGAGGCCGATACCAAGCTTGCCGACGCCCGGGCCGAGCTCAATGACGCCGCCGCCAAAATCGCGGACGGGGAGACGGAGCTCTCCGACGGCCGGCAGGAGTACGAGGACAAGAAGCTGGAGGCGAGCACGGAGCTCTCCGACGCCAGGCAGAAAATCGGGGACGCGGAGAAAAAGCTCTCCGATTTGGGTACGCCCAAGTGGTATGTGCTGGACCGGGACATGAACGAGTCCTTCGTCACCTACAAGGGCGACACGGAGCGTATGCGGGACCTGGCCACCGTATTCCCGGCGGTATTCTACCTGGTGGCCGCGCTGGTTTGCCTCACCACGATGACCCGCATGGTGGACGAGGACAGGACGCTGATCGGCACGTTCAAGGCGCTGGGGTACTCTAACGTAAAAATAGCCGGGCGTTACCTGAGCTATGCCGCCTCCGCCAGCCTGCTCGGCAGCCTGGGCGGGATCGCGTTCGGGTTCTGGCTCATCCCCACCATTGCCTGGAACGCCTACGGAATCATTTTCGCCCTGCCGGAGATGACTCCCGCCTTCTATACGGGCATCGGCATCCTTTCGGCGTGTATGACGGTGCTGGTCACCACCCTCTTTACCGGCGTCGCCGTGCGCAACTCCCTGCGGGAATCACCCGCCGATTTGATGCGCCCCAAGGCGCCCAAGAGCGGAAAACGGGTGTTTCTTGAGCACGTAAAGCCGGTGTGGAGCAGGCTCACCTTCACGCAGAAGGTGACGGTGCGCAACCTGGGCCTGAACAAAAAGCGGCTGCTCATGTCCATCGTGGGCATTTTGGGCTGCACCGCGCTGGTCGTGACGGCGCTGGGCGCGAAAAACGCCGTCCGGGCCATCATGGACGACCAGTTCGGCACCATCTTCCACTATCAGGCCACCATAGGCTTTAACGGGGAGGAGCCGTCCCCGGAGCTGACCGGTCTCCTGGCGGACGGGGCCTACTTTGAAAAATCGGACCAGATCCTTCACGGCTCCGCCGAGGCGGCCCTGGACGAGGAGGGGGGAGACGCCTACAACGTATACGTCGTGTCCCCCAGGGACGCGGAGCGCCTCACCGACTATATCACCCTTTACGACCCCACGGCGAAAACGGAGTTCGGTTTTACCGGCGACAGCGCGGTGATCACCGAAAAGCTGGCGCTGAACCTGAACGTGGGCGCGGGGGACACCATCTGGGTCAAGTACCTGGACGGGGACGGGCGCCACCCGGTCAAGGTCACGGCCGTCACGAGGAATTACGCCTTCAACTACGTCTACCTTGGCGAGCGGGCCTACGAGGCGGCGTTCGGGGAGGCGCCCGCGTACAACCAGTTCCTGGCGGTGACGGCCCCGGGGCATACCGACGACGCCGTCAAGGAGTATCTGTCCCAAGCGCCCGACCTGGGCGCGGTCTCCTTTACCGACGACCTGATGGGCAACATCAGGACCTCCATCAGCAGCGTGAACACCATCATCTGGATCCTCATCATCGCGGCGGGAATGCTGGCCTTCGTCGTGCTCTATAACCTGACCAATATCAACGTGGGCGAGCGCCAGCGGGAGCTTGCCACCCTCAAGGTGCTGGGCTTTTATAATCGCGAGACCTACGGCTATATCTTCCGGGAGACGGCGATCCTCTCCACCGTCGGCTGCCTCGCGGGGCTGCTGGCGGGCGTCTTCCTCTACCGGGCGGTGGTCACGACGGTGGAGCCCGACATGATCCTCCTCACCCGGGACCTCAGCTGGCAGGGCTACCTGGGCGCGGCGGCGCTGACGGCGCTCTTTACATGGATCGTCAACCAGTGCATGAAACCGAGGATCAAGAGCATCGATATGCTGGAATCCCTGAAGTCGGTGGATTAATATTAAAAAAATGAGCGCTTTGCAGTTTTGCAAAACGCTCATTGATTTAATTGGCAGTGATCGCGGGTTGCGGATAATTACAGCCATACCGCCCAATCTTCATAGTGAAAGGTTCCGCTTCCGTGGCGCAGTTTTCCCTCTGCTTTTAGCTGTCGAAATGCGTCACGCATTCGGGTTAGTATTTCCGGTTGAATCTCTAAGGTGTGGTGCGCGGGAAATACTCTCTTTACGGGGAGCGACGAAACCTTTTCAAGCGAATCAAGATATGCCTCCGGGTCAGTGGATGGATAGTAGGCAAATAGAGTATCTTTATAAACCAAATCTCCGGTAAATAGATACCCGCGTTCGGGTTCCCAGAAACACATATGTCCCGGCGAATGACCGGGCGTATGCAGGATGTGGATGTGCCGCCCGCCGAGGTCTATGACGTCGCCATCGTTTAAAATTCTTGTCGGCGTTCCCTGAAAAAACTCATAGGTGTTGACGTCATAGCCTTCCGGCAATTTACAGCGATCCACCACCATCTCTTTTATGGTTTCCATCGAGAGCGGAAATTCGCCGTTCAACCAGTTCAGCTCTTTCTCGTGGGCATAAAAATCAGGAAAGTATTTGTGGCCGCCGATATGGTCCCAGTGAATATGGGTTGCAGCGGCTGTGACCGGGTTATTTGTGAGGCGCCTTACCTCGTCGTAAATATTAGAAATACCAAGTCCTGTGTCTATCAGCAGACTGCCTGCGGATCCGTTTAGAAGGTAGCAATGCGTTTCTTCCCAATGGCGGTATTCACTTATGATATCGGTGTCCGGATCAACCCTATCCAGTGTAAACCAATCTGCCTTTTCCATACGATCACCTTCCAAGCCTTGTTTATTGATTGCCGTTCTCCATCGCCTTCTCCATGGCGGCCCGGACGGGCTGGGAGCGCCCGGCGAGGTTATTTTGACGGAGGAGGGCGGAGATCTGGCCGCTCACCCGCTCCACCTCCTCCCGGAAGGAGGAGGCCGAGAGGCGCAGGGCCCCGTGGCCCAGGATGATAAGCTGCTCGGCGTAGTCGGAGGTGGCGACCCGTACCCGGTGCTTTTTGCCGAGGTCATAGGTGACCTTCTCGATATAGGCGTCCGCCGTCTCGGCCTCCTTGGTAAAGACCACGTGGATGTTGTGGTAGCGGCTCTCGTCCCGCGTGCTCCTGGGCACACGATAGGCGTCGAAGACCACGATGACCTCGTTCTTCTGAAAGCCCTGGTAGTTGCTCAAAAGGTCCAGCAATAGCTGCCGGGCCGCGTCCAGACTGTCCCGGGCCGCCGCCTTCAGCTCGTCCCAGGCGAAGATGAGGTTGTACCCGTCCACCAGCAGGTATTCCTGCCCGTCGGGGATGGCGGGAGCCTTGTACTGGACGGTCTCCGCCAGCTCCCGTGCCGGGGAGCCGGGCATGAACTCCCGGCGCTTGACCGGCCCGTAGGTGCGTTCGAAGATGGCCTGCAGCTCCTTGTCCTCCGCCGCCGCGCCGGCATAGGAGACCGGGCGGGGGCGTGCGGCGGGAGCATCCGGCTCCTCCTGCTCCGGCGCGCTATCCGGTGCAAGGCCGGAGCTTACGTGGGCGTACTCCTCCACCTTGTCCCATTTGACGGTGAAGCCCGCGCCGTGGGCGCAGAAGACCGAGTCGGGGGTGTTCTCCAAATCCCGCTCAGGGTCATACCCAAGGCTTGCAACGGCGGCGGCCTGGTCCGCGCAGGGGCGGTACCCGCCGCTGACACAGAAGAGCCGCCCCTGTCCCGCGGTGTAGGCCGTGACCTGCCGGGCATAATCCCGCATACTGGACACGGGGGCCGAGCCGGTGAGGACGGCGTTCTCCCCCGCTGTCTCTGGTGGCGCGATCTCTCCGCCCATCCGCTGGAGGTCTGATATGGCCCGGCCCAGGCTGGCCTGGGGCACCTCCAGCCGGAAGTCGTAAAAGGGCTCCAGCAAAACGCTCTCGGCACGCATAAGGCCCTGGCGCACGGCCCGGTAGGTGGCCTGGCGGAAGTCGCCCCCCTCGGTGTGCTTTTCGTGGCCCCGGCCCGCGATGAGGGTGATGGTGAGGTCGGTGATGGGGGAACCGGTGAGGACGCCCAGGTGGGCTTTCTCTGCCAGATGGGAGAGGATGAGCCGCTGCCAGCCCCGGTCCAGCACCCCCTCCGGGCAGTCGCTTCCAATGCGCAGGCCGCTGCCACGCTCTCCCGGCTCCAGCAAAAGATGCACCTCGGCGTAGTGCCGCAGGGGCTCGAAGTGTCCGATGCCCACCGACGGGGCGGCGATGGTCTCCCGGTAGACGATGCTCCCGGCGTCGAACTCCACCGCCAGGCCAAACCGCCGGGCGATGAGCTCCTTCAGCACCTCAAGCTGAACCTCCCCCATGAGCTGGAGACAGATTTCCCGCGTCTGGGTGTTCCAGACCAGGTGGAGCTGGGGATCCTCCTCCTGGAGCTGATTGAGTTTTAAAAGGGCGGCGTGCGGGTCGTACCCGTCGGGCAGGAGGACGCGGTAGGTGAGCACCGGCTCCAGCACCGAGCGTCTCCAGTCCCGCTCCCAGCCCAGCCCCTGGCCGGGGTAGGTGCGGGAGAGGCCGGTCACCGCGCACACCGTCCCCGCCCCGACCTCGTCCGCCGTGCGGTACTTCGCGCCGGAGTAGAGGCGTATCTGGTCGGCCTTTTCCTCCCAGGCCTCGTCCTCCCCCAGGCCCGCCCGGCGGTTGGTGAGCAGGTCCTTCACCCGGAGCGTTCCGCCGGTGATCTTCAGGTAGGTCAGCCGCTCGCCCTGGGCGTCCCGGGCGATCTTATAGACCCGCGCGCCGAACTCCGCGCCGTGAGTAGGGGAGGGGGCAAACCGCCGCAGGCCGTCCAAAAGCGCCTCCACGCCCTCCAGCCTGAGGGCGGAGCCAAAGTAGCAGGGGAAGAGCCTGCGGCCCTCCACCAGAGCGGCGAGGTCCTCATCCTCCAACCGGCCCCGCTCCAGGTACCGGGTGAGGAGGGCCTCGCCGCAGAGGGCGGCGCTCTCCCAGATGTGCTCCGCCCCCGCGCCAAAGTCCACGCATCCGTCCCCCAGCCGGTCCCTGAACTGGGTGAGGAGGGCGTCCCGGTCCGCCCCGGCCAGGTCCATCTTGTTGACAAAGAGGAAGGTGGGTACGCCGTACTCCTCCAGGAGGTTCCACAGGGTCAGCGTGTGGCCCCGCACCCCATCCGGGCCGCTGACTACCAAAACGGCGCAGTCCAGCACGCCCAAAGTCCGCTCCATCTCTGTAGAGAAGTCCACATGGCCGGGGGTGTCCAAAAGCGTGATCTCCAGGTCCTCCAGCGGAAGGATGGCCTGCTTGGAGAAGACCGTGATGCCCCGCTCCCGCTCAATGGCCTCCGTGTCCAGAAAGGCGTTCTGGTGGTCCACCCGCCCCAGCGTCCGCAGGCACCCGCAGGTGTAGAGCAGGCCCTCGGACAGGGTGGTTTTCCCCGCGTCCACGTGGGCCAGTATTCCAACCGCCAGCTTTCTCATACGCGCCCCCGAATTTCGTCTGATTTATCTATAGTATAGCATAAATCTTTGCAAGAGCAAAATAACGCGATCTCATTTTTCGTGTGGCCATGACTGTTTTCATGGAGGGTCTATGACACTGTAAAAAAATATTTCTGTCGTACCGCTTGTAATCCTATAAACCCTATTGTATACTAGGTTATAACAAGGAGGAACGACCTATGATGATTTCAACGAAGGGGCGATACGCCCTGCGCGTGATGATCGACCTGGCAGAGCATCAGACCGAGGGGTACATCCCCCTCAAGGAGATTGCCGAGCGCCAGGAGATCTCCGAAAAATATTTAGAGAGTATTTTAAAATCCCTGGTGCGGGACAAGGTGCTCACCGGCCTGCGCGGAAAGGGGGGCGGCTACCGCTTGAGCAAGCCGCCCGAGCTCTGCACCGTGGGCAGTGTGCTGCGTCTGACCGAGGGAAGCCTGGCCCCCGTGTCCTGCCTGGATGCTGGGTCGGAGCCCTGTCCCCGCATGGATAGCTGCCGCACTTTGCCCATGTGGAAAAAGCTGGACACCCTCATCAATGACTTCTTTGACGACATCACCATCGCGGACCTGGCGGCTCCCGCCATGGAAGGCAATAATTATGTGATTTGAGTCTATTTTTTCGGCCATGCCGGGCAAACTATCGCTGAGGTGAATCATATGCCAAAGGATAGCCAGCCCGACGACAAGCGCGCCCGCCAGGAGAAATGCCGCGGAAAGCTCCCCATCACTCGGGAAAACCAGAACCAGAACCGCAACGCCAAGAAACAGTCGGCCCCCAACCAGGATGTATAAGGAGGAGCCATGGCAAAGCAGGGAATGAAACGCCCCGAGGTCACCCACGTAAAACCCCGAAACGAGGCGCCGCCCGTCCCGGAGCTCCAGGGCGGGGCGAAGAAGACCAAAGAGAAGGCAAAGCCCGTCACCGAACGGTGACACGCCGGACCAGCAAGCCCGCAGAGTCAGTTTTGACCCTGCGGGCTTTTTGTACCTGTTACAGCGTGGTGACGGAGTACCCCAGGCTCCATTCCTCCCCGGGGCGGAGGAGGACGGCATAGGGCTTGTCCTCAAAGCGGCCGGTCTCGTCCTCAAAGGCGGCGCAGCCGTGCCACGGCTCGATGCATAGGAAGGGGGCGTGCTTTCCCGGCGGAGTCCAGAAGGCCAGCATGGGCCAGCCGGTGAAGTCTACCCGGACCCCGCGGCCTCCGTTCCGTTGCCGCAGGCTGACGCCATGGGAGCGCAGCCCCTCAAAGGTCAGGGTGTCCACCCGGTCGAAAACGGCGTAGTCAAGAGGGATGGTATCCGTACCATCCAGGCACGGCATGGTCTTGTCCCGGGAGAGGAGACCGTCCGCCGTGGGGAGGAGGGCGGGCAGATCTTCGGACTGGTCAAAGACAAGCTCATAATCCCCAAAGGATTCACCGGGGCGCTGGGGACAGCGGAAGGCGGTGTGGGCGCCCAGGCAGAAGGGCATGTCCTCCGGCCCGGTATTTACCACGGTGGCAGTGGTTGTAAAGCCGTTTTCCTTTAACTCCTGCCGCACCCGGAGGAGATAGGGAAAGGGAAAGGCCTTTACTGTGTCCGGCTCCTCCCGCTGTTCCAGCACCGCCCAGTCCTTCCCGTGCCCGATCAGCGTAAACTCCCGCCGCCGGGCAAGGCCATGCTGAGGCATATGGCACTCCTTGCCAAGCGCCAGCACCGCACCCCCACGCAGCTTGCCCACGATGGGGAAGAGGATGGGATTGCGCCCGGTCCAGGAGGCCGGGTCCCCCTGCCAGATGTATTCAAGACCGCCCTCGTCCCGGTAAGATGTAAGCTCTCCGCCCATGGTGTCGATAATTGCGCTCCGTTCGCCCTGTCTCAGCGTGATCTGCATTTGACCATCTCCTTGCGCCTGTCTGGGCTTAGTGTATCACAGGATGCACCGCCGCACAATGAGGGGATGCCACTTTTGCGTTTGCTTGGAAAAGATTACTCCTTGCGCCAGTCTCAGGAATAGGTTACAATTCGGTTACAAAAAGTAACAAAGGATGTGACCATGATGCGACGATGCGCAAAGCTGGCCTTTGGCCTGTTTCTGGCCCTGGCTCTCGGCGTGGGGGCCCATGCAGCCGACCTGCGGGTAAACGGCGTGGACGTACATAGCGACGTGGCGCCCAGGGTGATCGGGGGCTCCACCTACGTCTCCCTCCGGGCGGTGACCCAGGCCCTGCGGGGGGACGCGGCCCTCTCCTGGGAGGGGCAGGCGGTGGTCCGGGGGTCGGGTATCACCCTCACCGCCGCTCCGGGGGCGTGTTACCTGGAGGCCAACGGCAGGGCGCTCTATATCGCGAATGGCATCCAGGCCGAGACGGGTCGTTTGCTGGTGCCGGTCCGGGTGCTGGCGAAGGCCCTGGGGGCCGAGGTGTACTGGGATGCCGCCACCGGCGACGTGAATATCCAAAGCGGCAGCGGCACCATTACTTCGGGGGACGCTTTCTATAACGCCAACGACCTTTACTGGCTCTCCCACATCATCTCCGCCGAGAGCCAGGGAGAGCCCCTGGTCGGGAAAATCGCCGTAGGCAACGTGATCCTTAACCGGGTGAAGAGCGACGAGTTCCCCAATACCATATATGACGTGATCTTTGACTCCGCCTGGGGCGTTCAGTTTACCCCCGTGGCCAACGGCACCATCTACCAGGAGCCTACAGCCGAGAGCGTGCTGGCTGCCAAGCTGTGTCTCGACGGAGCCAACACGGCGGGAAGCAGCCTCTACTTCCTGGCCCCCGCCCTCACCAACAGCCGCTGGGCCGCCCAGAACCGCCCCTATGTGACTACCATCGGGGCCCACCAGTTTTACGGCTGACGGCCCCTCCTTATATATAAGGTATATAGGCGAATATTTACCCTTAAAAATATGCGCCCGGCTACGGCCGGGAGCATATTTTTTTGCGCCAAAAGAGTATAAAAACGGGTTCTTTTGCAAAAAATTTTTTCAGCCAAAAAAATATCCATAATACGGAAAAATTCACTTCCAATTTATGAACGCGATTTTTACCCAGATGAAAGGATAATATCCTTATATTTACAATTTAAGATGGTAAAGAGCCCTTGGGACCCAATGGATAGAGCAGCTGAGGGCAAACACGAAAAAATTTTACAATTAATGGTTTATTTTCCGGCGGGCCCGGGTAAAATAGTTACAAAACTTGTAACCAAAAAACGTGCCGAAAAGTGCGAAAAAACGCCTCGTTAAAAGTTTTTGCTTGCAATCACAGAAAAAACAGGTTACAATACGGTAACAAATTTAGGACAGGAGTTACATTTGTTATGAAAAAGCGCATCCTCTCTGTGGCTCTCTCTCTGGCCCTGCTCCTTGGAGCGGTCGGTCCGGCGATCGCCGTTGAGAGTCCTAGTATCTATGTAGACGGCCAGCCTGTGCTCATGTCGGTGGAGCCTCTGGTGGTGAACCGCACCACCTACGTGCCCTACCTCGCCGTGGTCCAGGCCATGCACCCCGAAGCGACGGCTGCCTGGGAGAACGACCGGGCCGTCCTCCGCGCCGCCGGCCTCACCATCGAGATTGGAATCGGGAACTGCTACCTGGTTGCCAACGGGCGCTATCTCTACTTCCCCGGCGGCGTCATCGTCCAGAACGGCGACATCTTCGTGCCTGTGCGCACCCTGGCCCAGGCCATGGGAGCCGTGGTCGCCTGGGACTCGGGCACGGTCTACCTTCAGTCCTCCACCGGCCCCATTGAGGACGCGAGCCTGTTTTATAACAGCGAAGATGTGTACTGGCTCTCCCATATCATCTATGCCGAGAGCGGCAATCAGCCCCTGGCCGGTAAGATCGCCGTGGGCAATGTGGTGCTCAACCGGGTGGCCAGCCCCGCCTTCCCCAACACGGTGTACGACACTATCTTCCAGCGCGGCCAGTTCACCCCCGTGCAGAACGGCAGCATCAACCTCAACCCGAGCGTTGAGAGCATCGTCGCCGCCAAGCTGTGTCTGGACGGGGCCAACACCGCCGGGAACAGCCTCTACTTCGTCAACTACCACTACAGCAGCTGGGCCACCCGCAACCGCCCCTACGTGGCTACCATTGGCGCCCACGCCTTCTACTCGTAAAAAATCAGGGTTCTTTCAGCGCGCCCGGCAGTCATGCCGGGCGCGCTTTGCGTTCCCCGCCGCTTGCTATTGCGTCAAAATGTGCTATAATAGCAGCGACCGCCGCGTAGCGCGCGGCCGCGCGTGTCATGCGCAGTTTTAACGAGAGGGAGGGAAGACAGTGGACGCTATACTTTCCGCGCCGCAGGCCATTATGGACCAGCTGACGGCGTTTTTGAGCACTTATCCCGTGGTCGCGGCGTGGTATACCACCATCGCCCGCTTTGTCTTCCCCGTGCTGGCCCTGCTCATTCTGGTGCGGTCCATCCGCTCCCTCCTCACCGTGCCTCACCTGCCTGAGGTGTGGGGCTACCTGTCTTTGCCCAACGGCGCTGAGGAGCCCCTGACCCACTGGGAGAATACCGTGGGCCGGGCCGGGGCCTGCGACGTGACGCTCAATTACCCCACCGTCTCCCGCCAGCATGCCGCCCTCATGCGCGGCGAGGACGACACCTGGACGGTCTATGATCTGGAGAGCAAGGGCGGCGTCACCGTGAACGGCGACGAGGTGGAGGGCTCCGCCTCCATCGACTACGGCGACGTGCTGGGCCTGGGGGGCGTGGAGACCGTGCTCCTCTCCGTCTCCGCCGAGGAGAAGGAGGACCGGCGCAAGCGCCGCCGGGCCAGCCGCCCGGTCTCTCCCTGGCTGGGTCTTATTTTCCTTACGATTTTCCAGCTCGCCACCGCCGTGCAGCTCGTCATCGCGGCGGGGGAGGGGGCTACCGCCGCGATCCCCACCACGTTCCTGTGTCTCATCGCGGTCATGTGGGCCTATTTTCTCTTCATGCGCTCCATCCGCCGGGTGGGGTTTGAGATGGAGACGATTGCCTTCTTCCTGTCTACATTGTCCCTTGCCGTCACCGCCTCCTCCGCGCCCAAGAGCCTCTTCAAGCAGTTTGCAACCGTACTGCTGGGGCTGGTCCTTTTCGTGGTGCTTTGCGTGATCCTGCGGGACCTGGACCGGGTGAAAAAGCTGCGCTGGCTGGCGGCGGCAGGGGCCATCGGCCTGCTGCTGATCACCGTGCTCCTCGGCCGGTCCCTCTCCGGCGCGCGGAACTGGATCATCATCGGCTCCCTCTCCTTCCAGCCCTCGGAGCTGGCGAAGGTCTGCTATATCTTCGCCGGGGCCGCCACGCTGGAACGGCTCTTCCGTAAGCGGAACATCTGGCTCTTCATCGCCCTCACCGGCGCGTGCATGGGTACGCTGGCCCTTATGAGCGACTTCGGCACTGCCGCCATCTTCTTTATCACCTTCCTGGTCATTGCCTACCTCCGCTCAGGGGACTGGGCGACGCTGGCGGGCATCACCGCCGCCGGGGTCGCGGCGGCGGCGGTCATTGCACTGAGCAAGCCCTATATCCTCCGCCGTTTCTCGGCCTGGGGCCATGTATGGTCCGACCCGTCAAACCTGGGGTTCCAGCAGGTGCGGGCCATGTCGGCCGCCGCCTCGGGTGGACTCATCGGCGTGGGGGCGGGGGAGGGCTGGCTCCACCGCATCGGCGCGGCGGATACCGACCTGGTCTTCGGCATGCTGTGTGAGGAGTGGGGCCTTATCATCGGCGTGCTGGCGGTCATATGCATCGTCACCTTGGCCGTATTCGCCGTCCGCTCCGGCAAGGCGGGCCGCTCCAGCTACTACCTCATCGCCGCCTGCGGCGCGGGCGCGCTGCTGGTGTTCCAGACCTGCCTGAACGTCTTCGGTGCGGTGGACATTCTGCCCCTCACCGGCGTGACCTTTCCCTTCGTCTCCAACGGCGGCTCGGCCATGCTGGGCTCCTGGGGACTGCTGGCCTTCCTGAAGGCCACCGATACAAGACAGAACGCCAGCTTTGCCATCCGCCTCCCCTCCAAGCGGCGGGAGCGCGCGGAGGAGCTGGCCCGCCGGACCGAGATGGAATCCGCCGAGGAGGAGGCGTCCGATGAAGAAGATTGAACGAAGGGCCGGGGTCTGTCTTCTTTTGGCCGCCGCTCTGCTGCTGGGGCTGGGGCTTTTCACCTTCCGGTTCTTCACCAGCGGGGGCAAGTGGGTCTCCTTCGCGGCCAACCGCCATCTCTATAACAGCAAGGGCCAGCTCTCCGTAGGCCGGGTGCTGGACCGGGACGGGGACGTGCTGGCCTGGACGGACGACGCGGGCAGCCGCCACTATTACGAGAACAAAGCTGTGAGGGAGGCCACTCTCCATGCCGTGGGAGACGGCGAGGGGAAGATCGGCACCGGGGCCCTGGTGGCCTTTGCCGACAAGCTCTCGGGCTATAACCCCTTCACTGGGGTCTACACCCCCCTGGGCACCGGCAACGACCTCTACCTCACCCTGGACGCCCGGTATAACTACATCGCCTATAACGCCCTGGGCGGCAAGAAGGGGGCCGTGGGGGTCTACAACTACAAGACCGGGGAGATCCTCTGTATGGTCTCCGCCCCCGCCTACGACCCGGAAAACCCGCCCGTTATTGAGGATGGGGACGAGCGGTACGAGGGGGCCTACCTCAACCGTTTCCTCTCGGGCACCTTCGTCCCCGGCTCGGTCTTCAAGACTGTGACGCTGGCAGCCGCCATTGATAACATTCCCGATCTGATGGACCGCACCTGGACCTGCACCGGCTCCGTCCAGGTAGGCGGGGACGTGGTGACCTGTCCGGTGGCCCACGGGGAAGTGGACATCCACAGCGCCTTAGCCAAGTCCTGCAACAGCGTCTTTGCCCTCCTGGCGTCCGAGCTGGGCGGCCCCATGCTGGAGCAGTACGCCCAGCAGGCCGGGCTTACCTCCCGCTACCAGGTCAGCGGCATCAAAACCGCCGCCGGGCGGGTAGACCTCTCTCAGGCTACCGTCAACCAGCTTGGCTGGGCAGGGGTGGGGCAGTATAACGACGCGGTGAACCCCTGCGCCCTTATGGTCTATATGGGGGCTATTGCCAACGGCGGCAGCGCCGCCGTGCCCCGGCTCATCCTCAAGACCGAGAACTCCCTGGGCCTCAACACTTCCCTCCAGTGGAAGAGCAGCTCGCCCCGGCTCATCGCGGCCTCCACGGCCAAGACCCTGGCCGACATGATGGCCCGCAACGTCACCGACACCTACGGAGCGGGCCGTTTCCCCAATATGGACATCTGCGCCAAGTCGGGCACCGCCGAGGTGGGCGGCGGAAAGGCCCCCAACGCCTGGTTCGCCGGGTTCCTGCGAAACCCCGACACGCCCTATGCCTTCGTGGTCCTGGTGGAGAACGGCGGCGGCGGCGCCGACGTGGCCGGTACCGTGGCGGCGAAGGTGCTGGACGCGGTGGTGAACGGGTACGAATAGCCCTCCGCGATTCCCATAGAGAAAGAAGATATGGAGCATGGACAAGCCTATTTCCATCCGCATGGCGACAGCCGCGGACGCGGAGGCCCTCCTGGGCATCTACGCCCCCTATGTTACGGATACCGCCATCACCTTTGAGTATGAGATCCCCTCCGTAGAGGAGTTTGCCCGGCGGATCGCGGAAACCTTAAAACGGTATCCCTATCTGGTGGCCCTGGAGGGGGAGAAGATCGTGGGCTACGCCTACGCGTCGGCTTTCAAGAGCAGGGCCGCCTACGACTGGGCGGTGGAGACCTCCGTCTACCTGCGGCGGGACTGCCGGGGCCGGGGCCTGGGGAGGAGCTTGTGCCTCGCCCTGGAGGAGCGCTTAAAGCGCCAGAACGTCCTCAACCTGAACGCCAGCATCGCATGTAGCCCCTCTGAGGATTCACACCTCAGCAGCGCCAGCGAAACCTTTCACACCCGCCTTGGATATGTAAAGGTAGCTCGCTTTACAAAATGCGGTTACAAGTTCGGTACCTGGTACGACATGATCTGGATGGAAAAGATGCTGGGGGAGCACCCCGCCGTCCCTGAGCCCTTTTTCCCCATCACCCACATCAAGGCCTGAGGGGTGCGCCCGCGCGGCGCAAATCCGGAATCAGCGGCCTATTCAAGTAAAAAAACAGCGCGGCGGAAAGAAACCGCCGCGCTGTTTTTGGCTAGAGAATGTTTTTCAAACTGAACTGCTCGGCCTCGTAGAGCATGGACACCGCCTCGATAAGGTGGGCGTTGGCGGCGGCGTAGTCGGTGCGCTCCTCCGCCAGGAGGAACTCCCAGACCTCGCGGAAACCGGTCTCCACTTCGTCGATGTTGCTGTGGCGGAGGAAGACGTGGAGATAGAGGGTGTGATCCTCCCAGAGATCGTTGGCCTGGGTGGTCAGCTTGGTGGCGGAGCGCCAATCCTCGGCCTTGGCTCTGGACTCCGCCCGGTCGAGGAGGGTGGTGATGTCGCTTGTGAGCTGGTTTAGAAAATAGGCGTTGTAGAGGGTGGCGGCAAAGACCACCGCCAGGATCGCCAGGGCGATGTAGAGCCGTTTCATCCTGCCCTCACATCCTTTACAACAAAGTAGACCCGGTTCTGCTCGTCCACGGTGAGGAGGTACACGTCCTGGGGGGAGCGGACATCGTGCTCCACCAGCCGCTTCTCCAGCCATTCGCCGTTTAAGCCCCGGCTCTTCAGGTTGCGCTCCAGCACCCGCCCGTCGTTGATGATGACGACGGGGAGGCCCAGCTCGTCTGAGGCGACCGCCATCTGCCGGGCTGTGACCGGGAGCTGGTCGGCGTAGGGGAGGACTGAGAGCCTTCCGTTGGTCTCCAGGATGGCGTACTTCACGGTGGAGATATCGGTAAATCCCTTCATCCGCAGCTCCTCGATGAGCTCGTCCACAGTGAAACGGTTTTTCGCCATCTCCAGCTGGCGGAGCTTGCCGTTGTCCACGATGATGCTGGGCCGTCCGCAGATGATGGCCCTGAACTTGATGCTCTTCATGGTGAGGACCGAGAGGATCATCGTGATGCACAGCAAAGTGAGGATGGGGATGATGCCGGAGAGGAGGGGAATGCCGAAGTCCTGCATGGGCACCGCCGCCAGGTCCGCGATGATGAGGGAGAGCACCAGCTCGCTGGGTTCCAGCTCTCCCACCTGGCGCTTGCCCATGAGCCGTATGCCCACGATGATGAGCAGATATAGAATGATGGTGCGCAAAAACGCGATGACCATGTGTGACGCCTCCCGGAACAAAGCTTTCCTGATCAGTTTTGCCCGTTCCAGCGGCAATATGCGCGCGATGCCGATTTCACGCGCGGAGGCGGCTGTTCATCCTGAACGGTGGAACTGGCCGTGTGAGCCGTGTCTTTGTCCAAAACCACAGTTTTTGTCCTTTTAGGACAAAAGACTGAAAAAGCATATTGTCACGGAGGCGGTTTTAAGATAAAATCAGTCGGATAGAAATATGGTGAAAGGTGGGGGGACCGTGGTGAGAGCGGCTCTAATTTTAGCCAATGGAAGCGTCTTCCGTGGCGAGAGCATCGGCGCCGGGGGAGAACGGATCTGTGAGCTGGTGTTCAACACCTCTATGACAGGGTATCAGGAGATATTGACCGACCCGTCCTACGCCGGGCAGGGTATCGTGATGAGCTATCCTCTGATTGGAAACTATGGGGTCAACAGCGAGGATAACGAATCGTTCCGTCCTTGGGCGGAGGCGTTCATCGTACGGCATCTCTCTCCCCGTGGGAGCAATTTCCGCCAGGAGGGTGACCTGGACAGTTATTTAAAAGAACATGGGATCACGGGCATCCGGGGCGTGGACACACGCGCCATTACCCGCATTCTCCGCAGTCAGGGTACCATGAACGGTATGATTACCTGTGCGGAGGATTTTTGTATCCAGACCGTGCTGGAAAAGCTGAATTCCTACCGGGTCGAGGGCACGGTGGAGCGGGTCACCCGGCGCGAGGCGGAGGTATATCCGGCCCTCGGCGCGCAGAAACTGCGGGTGGCGCTGATGGACTACGGCGTGAAGGAGAATATGATCCGCTGCCTCCAGGCCCGGGGCTGCGAGGTGACGGTCTACCCCGCCCACACCCCGGCGAGCACCGTGCTCTCGGGCGGGTTCGACGGCGTGATGCTGAGTAACGGCCCCGGCGATCCGGCGGATAATACCGACATTATTCGGGAGGTCCGGGACCTCTACGACTCGGGGGTTCCTGTCTTCGCCGTCTGCCTGGGGCACCAGCTCATGGCCCTGGCTACCGGCTCCACCACCCGAAAGATGCGTTTCGGCCACCGGGGAGCCAACCACCCGGTGAAGGATTTAGACGCCGGGCGGGTGTTCATCACCTCCCAGAACCACGGCTACGTGGTGCGCGCGGAGAGCGTGGACCCGGCGGTGGCTCAGGTATCCCACGTCAACGTGAACGAGGGCTCTGTGGAGGGGCTGCGGTACAAAAACGGGAACGTCTACACCGTGCAGTTTCACCCGGAGGCCTCCCCCGGGCCGAAGGACACGGAGTACCTCTTTGACCGCTTTGTCCGCCGGATGGAAGGGGGTGCCTGGTAATGCCGAAGAATCTAAATATCAAAAAGGTGCTGGTGCTGGGCTCCGGTCCCATCGTCATCGGTCAGGCCGCAGAGTTTGACTACGCGGGCACCCAGGCCTGCCGCGCCCTCCGGGAGGAGGGGGTGGAGGTGGTTCTGGTGAACTCAAACCCCGCCACCATCATGACCGACCGGGACATCGCCGACCATGTCTATATCGAGCCGCTGAGCGCGGCCTCGGTCACCGAGATCATCGAGAAGGAGCGCCCCGACTCTATTCTGCCCACGCTGGGCGGGCAGACGGGGCTGAACCTGGCCATGAACCTCCATGAGCAGGGGGTCCTTGCCGAGTACAACGTGCGCCTCCTCGGCACCTCCCCCGAGTCCATCCGCAAGGCGGAGGACCGGCAGGGCTTTAAGGACGCGATGGAGGCCCTGGGGCAGCCCTGCGTGGTCTCCGACGTGGTGGAGACGGTGGAGGGGGCGGTCTCCTTCGCCGAGAGCATCGGCTACCCCGTCATCGTCCGGCCCGCGTATACCCTGGGCGGCAGCGGCGGCGGCATCGCCTACGATGAGCCCTCCCTCCGTGAGATCGCGGCGCGGGGCATCCAACTCTCCCGTGTGGGTCAGATTCTCATTGAGCGGTCTATCGCAGGCTGGAAGGAGATCGAGTTCGAGGTCATGCGGGACTCGGCGGGCAACGTCATCCAGATCTGCTCCATGGAGAATATCGACCCTGTGGGCGTCCACACCGGGGACTCCATCGTGGTGGCCCCCACGCAGACCCTTGCAAATAAGGAATATCAGATGCTCCGCTCAGCGTCCCTGGACATCATCTCCGCCCTCCAGATCGAGGGCGGGTGCAACGTGCAGCTTGCGCTGAACCCGGATTCCTACGAGTACGCGGTCATTGAGGTGAACCCCCGCGTGTCCCGCTCCTCGGCCCTGGCGTCCAAGGCCACCGGCTACCCCATCGCCCGGGTGGCCGCCAAGATCGCCCTGGGGTATACGCTGGACGAGATCCCCAACGCCGTGACGGGGAAGACCACCGCCTGCTTTGAGCCCACGCTGGACTACTGCGTGCTCAAGCTGCCCCGCCTGCCCTTCGATAAGTTCACCGCCGCCAGCCGCACTTTGGGCACACAGATGAAGGCCACCGGCGAGGTCATGGCCATCGGCAACTCCTTTGAGGGGGCGCTGATGAAGGCCATCCGCTCTCTGGAGCTGCCGGTGAAGTCCCTCCGTCTGGAGGGGCTGGAGGACCTCTATACCGAGGAGATCGAGGAAAAGCTTGTCAACGTGGACGACCAGCGCATCTTCATCGTGGCCGAGGCCCTGCGCCGGGGCTTTTCCCCGGAGATGATCAACAAGATCACCCGGATGGACGTATGGTTCCTGGACCGGTTCCAGAGCATCGTAGAGATGGAGGCCCTCCTGGAGAAGGGGCGCCTTGACCGCAGCACCCTCCGCGAGGCCAAGGAGATGGGCTTTTCCGACGCGTGGATCGCCGCTTTGAGCGGACGCACGGAGGCGGAGGTCTACGCCCTGCGTAAGTCCGAGGGCATCATCGCGTCTTTCAAAATGGTGGATACCTGCGCCGCCGAGTTTGAGGCCCAGACCCCCTATTACTACTCCTCCTACGATGAGGAGAACGAGGCCGCCCAGCCGCACGATTGGGGCGACGCGCCGGTGTGCGGCACCCTTTTGGCGGCGGAGGTGCCCAAGTACACCCCCGACCCGGAGAAGAAAAAGGTGCTGGTTTTAGGCTCGGGCCCCATCCGCATCGGCCAGGGCGTGGAATTCGACTACTGCTCGGTCCACTCGGTCTGGGCCCTGCGCCGCCTGGGGCTTGAGGCCATCATCATCAACAATAACCCCGAGACCGTCTCCACCGACTTCGACGTGGCGGACAAGCTCTACTTCGAGCCCCTGACCCCCGAGGATGTGCGCAACGTGGTGGAGCTGGAAAAGCCCTGGGGCGCGGTGGTGCAGTTCGGCGGCCAGACGGCCATCAAGCTCGCCAAGGCCCTGGAGGAGATGGGCGTGCCCATCCTTGGCACCTCGGCGGACGGGGTGGACGCGGCCGAGGACCGGGAGCGGTTCGACGAGATCCTGCATACCTGCGGCATCCCCCGCGCCGCCGGAAAGACGGTCTACACCGTAGAGGAGGCGCTGGCCGCGGCGGGCGAGGTGGGCTACCCGGTGCTGGTGCGCCCGTCCTACGTGCTGGGCGGGCAGGGCATGGAGATCGCCTACAACGACAGGAACGTGGCCGACTTCATGCGCATCATCAACCGCACGGTGCAGGAGCACCCCATTTTGGTGGACAAGTACCTTATGGGCCGCGAGGTAGAGGTGGATGGCATCTTCGACGGGGAGGACATCCTCATCCCCGGCATCATGGAGCACGTCGAGCGGGCGGGTGTCCACTCCGGGGACTCCATCTCGGTCTACCCGCCCCTCCATCTCGAGGAGCGGCACCGGGAGACCATATTGAAGTACACCTGTGACCTTGCGAAGGCTCTGGGCGTGGTGGGTCTCATCAACATCCAGTTCATCCTCTTCAACGACGAGGTCTATGTCATCGAGGTGAACCCTCGCTCCTCCCGGACCATCCCCTATATCTCCAAGGTCACGGGAGTCCCCGTCATCGACCTTGCCACCAAGGTCATGCTGGGCCAGCGGCTTAAGGACCTGGGGTATGGCACCGGCATCTACAAGGAGGCCGCCTATTTCGCTGTGAAGATGCCGGTCTTCTCCTTTGAAAAGCTGACCGACGTGGACACCGGCCTCGGGCCGGAGATGAAGTCCACCGGCGAGGTGTTAGGGCTTGCCGAGTCCTTCCCCCAGGCGCTCCTGAAGGCCTTCAAGGGGGCCGGCATGAAAGTGCCTAAGCGGGGGGGCCGGGTGATCCTGACCGTGAAGGACGAGGACAAGGGCGAGGTGGTGAGCATCGCCCGAGGGCTTGACCGCATGGGCATCGAGGTGCTGGCCACCGCGGGGACCTGCGCGGCTCTGGCCGAGGCGGGCGTGACCGCCAGGGAGGTGGCCCGGGTCTCCCAGGCCCACCCCAACATCCTGGACATGATCGCCTCCGGCTCGGTGGACCTGGTCATCAACACCCCCACCCGTGGCAGAAAGCACGATACCGACGGCTTCCGCATCCGCCGGGCCGCCGTGGAGCACTCGGTGGCCTGCGTCACCTCCATCGACACCGCCCACGCCATTCTGACGGCCCGGGAGCAGGGCAGGAGCGCCGACCTGCGGCCTGTGGACGTGACCCAAATTTGACCCAAACGCCTGAATTGAGAGGAAGGCTTTCTATGAAACATCAACTAGTCATCGTCCTGGACTTTGGCGGCCAGTATAACCAGCTCATCGCCCGCAGAGTGCGGGAGTGCGGCGTCTACTGCGAGGTCAAGCCCTACACGACGCCCCTCAGCGAGCTCAAAGCCATGGAGCCCATCGGTTTCATCTTCACCGGCGGGCCCAATAGCGTCTACGAAAACGCGGCCCCCAAGGTGGACGGCGGCATCTTCGACCTGGGCGTGCCCGTCCTGGGCATCTGCTACGGCTGCCAGCTCATGGCCCAAACTCTGGGCGGGCAGGTCACCGCCGCCCAGGAGGATACCGCCCGGGAGTACGGCAAGACCCTCACCTATTACGACACCTCCTGTAAGCTCTTCAAGGGCCTGCCCGAGCAGGCTATTTCCTGGATGAGCCACGGGGACTATATGGCGAAGGTACCGCAGGGTTTCTCCCTGGCGGCCCATACCGACGCCTGCCCCAATGCCGCCATCGCCGACGAGGCCAGGGGGTTCTACGGCGTGCAGTACCACCCGGAGGTAAACCACACGGAGTACGGCACCGCTATGCTCCATAACTTCCTCTATGAGGTCTGCCTCGCCAAGGGCGACTGGACTATGGGGGACTACCTCAAGACAGCCGTCGCTGATATCCGCGCCAAGGTGGGGGAGGGGAAAGTGCTCCTGGCCCTCTCCGGCGGAGTGGACTCCTCGGTGGCCGCGGCGCTCCTCGACCGGGCGGTGGGCAAGCAGCTCATCTGCGTCTTCGTGGACCACGGCCTCCTGCGCAAGGACGAGGGGGACGAGGTGGAGGCCATCTTCGGCGGGCGGGAGATGAGCTTTATCCGCGTGAACGCCGAGAGCCGTTTCCTCCGCAAGCTGGCGGGGGAGGATGAGCCGGAGCGCAAGCGCAAGATCATCGGCGAGGAGTTCATCCGTGTCTTCGAGGAGGAGGCCAAGAAGATCGGCAAAGTGGACTTCCTGGCCCAGGGCACCATCTACCCCGACGTAATCGAGTCGGGCGCGGGGGACGCCGCCGTCATCAAGAGCCACCACAACGTGGGGGGCCTGCCCGACTATGTGGACTTCAAAGAGATTTTAGAGCCCCTGCGCCTCCTCTTCAAGGACGAGGTGCGCCAGCTGGGCCGTGAGCTGAGTCTTCCCGAGGCGCTGGTCATGCGCCAGCCCTTCCCGGGACCGGGCCTCGCCATCCGCGTCATCGGGGACCTGACCAAGGAGAAACTGGACACGCTGCGGGAGGCCGACTTCATCTTCCGGGAGGAGATCGCCAGGGCGGGGCTGGACGGGGCCATCCATCAGTATTTCGCCGTCCTCACCAATATGCGCTCGGTGGGCGTCATGGGGGACGGGCGCACCTACGACTACGCCCTGGCTCTCCGGGGGGTCACCACCTCCGACTTTATGACGGCCGACTGGGCCCGCATCCCCTATGAGGTGCTGGACCGGGTCAGCTCCCGCATCGTCAACGAGGTCCCCGGCATCAACCGCGTCCTCTATGACGTGACCAGCAAGCCCCCGGCGACCATCGAATTTGAGTAATGATATAGCGCCGGGAACCCGCATGAATGCTGGGTCTCCGGCGCTTTCTCTTTCTCTTTAGTACAATTTGAGTGCAAATGGACGCAAGTTCTTATTTCTAATTCATGCTTTCCGGAAAATTTGTCTCCCATGAAAGATAATCCATCTCTTCGTTTTCACCCTTATTGCTTAATCTGAGTTGCCCTTGTTCATGCCATTTCTTTAACCGCTCATTCAAGCCTGTATCTTCAAATAATACAGCATAAGCTACTGGTTTTCCCGGCCTTTCAACCTTTTCAATATGCACGCCAAAGGTGTGCTCTACTTCAAACATTACGTGCATCACATCATTCAAAGATTCGATGTTGTGTGAAACAAAGAAAGAATAGGAGACTCCCAAGGAGGAAGCGATTTCTCTAAGCATCCCTTCTTTTGGGGTACGCGCGTCTGTCTCGTATTGGCGGATGCGCACATCAGGTAGACCTACCAAATAGCCAAGTTCCTTTTGGGTGATGCCTTTTAAGGAACGGGCTATTTTTATTTTTTCTCCAACTGTCATAAATTCCCTCGCAAAACCACTTGAAGTTAACAAAATTGTATACTATAATAAGTATACAAAAATGTGAACATCATATTGTTTGATGATTACATTTTTTATAGTAGCACATTTGTTAACCTATGGAAAGGAATTATCTAATATGAGCACAGAAAAAATTTATATCACCGCTTCCGAGCGGGAAAAATCTCTCGGCAGTGGTTCGGATATGGTGCTTAAAGAAAAGCGGTAAAGGGAAATGTAAATTGAAGGCGGGGAAAGCCCCCGAAACTGGAAAATGGCTGAATTGTGAGGACACTTCTCATAGAATGCAGTGAAGTGTCGAAAAAAACAAAATATGGAGGACTTTTTATGGATGCAGAAATTGGATTAGAAGTTCCAAAAGTGTTTTGGAAATATTATGATAAATACAGAAGAAATGAAATCTCGTTGAGCGAGTTTTCAAAGCGTACTGGGTTGAGCATTACAAAAATCAAAGTGTATTTGGGGGCACTGTAATCTTTCAGCCAAAGAAAAAGAAAAAAGCCGTGAAACCCGGTGAATCTTATGTTATAATATTTTATTAGTATAGTGCGGTTCGGAGGCTAAACTTATGGAGATCAGAGATTATATCGACGCTGATTTGCTGGAGCGATTTGAATTTTATAACTACAACCATGCGGTGGAGATCATTACGCAGGCTTTCCCCGAGGAATGGAAAGAGATTGTCGAATGCCTGCGCAAGCTTGATATTATGACGGATGACCTTCGGGAGTCCGGCGGTAATGAGACAAGCATCCCAAAGAAATTTGATGATGTTCTTTATCCGTATGGATGGCGAGAAATTCGTATTTCGGGTGATTTACATATTAAGTTTTTCCCTCGGCAGGCCGATCAGCGCGGGCGCTTTTCCAAAGAACCCTTTGAGGAAAAAGTGTTGGAGGGATATATTGACGGCCACAATATCGACTTTTTGAAAAACAGGGTTGCCTTTGACTTGGAGTGGAACAGCAAAGACCAGACCTTTGACCGTGACCTGTTGGCAATGCGTACCTACTACGATTGTGATATAGTAAGCGCTGGCATTATCATCACGCGGTCGGAGGAATTGAATGATGCATTCAAGACCATTTATGATTTTGATAAGCGTGACCGCACATGGAAGCCCATTCTGCGGAAATATGGCGCAAGCACCACATGGATTGGCAAACTACTGTACCGCTTGGATTCAAGGCGAAATGGCGGTTGCCCGGTCTTGGCTGTTGGCATAAAGAAGAAGTGCATTTCGGACTGGGAGGATGGATATATTGATGAGCACAGGGCAAGAAACGGCGAATAATCTTCTGCGATTTTGCGGGGAAAAGAAGTACGCTGCGGTTTATGCAGATCCCCCTTGGCGCTTTCAAAACCGTACCGGCAAAGTTGCACCTGAAAATAAAAAGCTCAATCGCTATTCAACGATGGAACTGGAAGAAATAAAAGCGCTACCCGTTGGGGAAGTTGCGGCAGAGAAAAGCCATCTCTACCTTTGGGTTCCAAATGCGCTTCTTCCCGATGGGCTTGAAGTTATGAAGGCATGGGGCTTTGAATACAAGGGAAATATCATCTGGGAAAAAGTCCGCAAAGATGGAGAGCCGGACGGACGAGGTGTAGGGTTTTATTTCCGTAATGTCACAGAAATTCTTCTGTTTGGCATTCGTGGCGGAAGCAATCGCACCTTGGCACCGGCTCGCTCGCAGGTGAATTTGATTCGCACTCAGAAGCGTGAGCATTCCAGAAAGCCGGATGAAATCATTCCAATCATTGAGAGCTGTTCTTCCGGTCCATATCTTGAACTGTTCGCACGCGGAGACCGCAAGAATTGGGATATGTGGGGCAATCAGGCGACCGCTGAATATGAACCCACATGGAACACATATAAGAACCATACCACCAAAGAAGCCCCGAATGGTGTATCCGGCCCACCTCCTGAAACATAAAAGACAAATGGTAGCCGCCCCCCGGCATCTTGATCAGACCGTTTTGGCAAAGACGCTGAGTGACTAATTAATTAAGACAATGAGGTCGATACGTATTACGTATCGACCTCATTGCTCTATAATATAGCGAACTGTGCTTGTAGATTTTACACTAAAGTGCTTTTCCCGCATTACAATACGATTGAGCTTTGCCTCCCTAGTGCCCAAATCGTGTCAGCGCGAAGAGGGCCGCTCCGCAGGCAGCTTCCTCCTCGTTTTGAGAGAGCTCAAGCGGGAGGCAGAAGCGCCGGGCTATGATACGCCGGAGGTGGGGGTTGCGGCGCAGGCCGTTGCCCGAGCCGATGAGTGTGGAAGCGCCGGTTTGCCCAGCCGCGTCCCGGTAGCGCGCATACATCCCATAAAGCTCGTCAGTCATGCCATGGAGGAAGCCAAGGGTAAGGCTTCGGGGCATCAGGTTGTCCACACTGAGGCCCTGGATGGAGCCTCGAAGAGAGGGGTTCTCCCGAGTGCCTTGAAAAACGGTGTGTACGATAGGAAGATCATCCGTCTCGGCTGCCGCATCCAGCAGCTTTTCCATTGCGTCATAGCAGGAGACGATGTGGGTTCCTGTCACCATCTCTGCCGTCTGGCGGAAAAACTGCTCCAGCAGGGCGTAGGAACGCCCTCCGCAGAGGGAGGAGCCCACCAGCAGATAGCCGCCCAGGGGGAACGGGCGGTGCTCCAGACCGGGACAGGAGGTTAGGCGGCTGATGCGGGCGGAGAACTGACTGCCTGTTCCCACGTTGACTAAAATATGGCTGGTGCTTCCTGGGGCGGCGCCCAGATAGCTTGCCTGGTTGTCGCCAATGGCAACGGACACGGGGAGGCCCAAGGGCCCAGTCCCAAGCCGGGGCTCATCGGTCAGGGCGGGGAGCATGGTGGCGTCCAGGCCCGCTTTTTTCAGGGCCGTACAGTCGAAGCGGCGTTCCTCCAGAGAGAAAAGACCCAGGCTGGCGGCGTTGCTGGCATCCAGCAGGGGCGTGAGATTGCCCGCCAAGGCCATGGCCGCGTAGTCGGCGATGGTGCAGAAGGTGACGGCCTCCTTGGGCACCAAGCCGTTGCGGACCTGATAATAGTGTGTGGCAAGGCCAAAACCGGTAGACATGGGATAGCCGGTCAGCTGGGACAGGTGCTGGACGTAGGTGCGCCCGCCGGCCTCGGTCAGGTCGCCCCGACCATCCAGCCAGGTGTAGAGGGGGCTGACAGGATTTCCACCGGCGTCTAAATAGATGATGCCGTGCATCTGGCCGGTGACGCCGAGAGACGCCGCATCCGGGTACAGCTCCAGCAGCTCCGTCACCGCGCCGTGGGCCAGCGCCAGGATGCGCTTCGGGTCCTGGATACGCTCCCAGACCGCCGCGCCCGGCATCGCGGCGTCGTTTTTCAGAGTACGGGCGGCCAGAACACGGCCATCCTCCCGGATGGCGACGGCACTCACCGTTGTGGTGCCGATATCAAGGCCGATTGCAATCATAAATCGTCTCCTTACGCTTGGCCGATGGCAGCGGACTTGAGGTCCCGCCGTGTGACGATGTCCTGTTGGAGAGAGGTGGGCGGGCGCGTCCCGGGGCCAATCAAGCCTTGATTGCCCAGCGCATTTTGGTAGACCGGGCGCGGCTGTTGCGGCTGCACTCCTCCGCGGTGGGGCGGATAACTTCGGTGGCGATTTCGCTGTAAACGCCGTCGCGCAGGAGCTGCTTAAAAGACTGCTTGACCAGCCGGTCCTCTCCGGAGTGGAAGGTCAGTATGGCGACCCGCGCGCCGCTGGCGAGCGTATGGGGAAGCTTTTCCAGAAAGGCGCCCAGCACCTCGAATTCGCTGTTCACATCAATGCGCAGGGCCTGAAAGGTTCGCTGGCAGGACTTTTTGACAGCCTCCTTCCGCTCGCCCGCCGGGAGAAAGGCGAGCGCCTCCTCGATGAGCCCCCGGAGTTGAGTTGTCGTGGAGACTTCGCCGCCCCGCTTGATGTGGTTGACGATGGCCTTGGAGATTTTGGCGGCATAGGGCTCGTCCGCATTTTCAACCAGCATGCCCTCCAGTTCCTCACGGGTGATGCCCCGGAGCCGCTGGGCGGCGGAGACGCCCTTTAGTGGGTTCAGACGCAAATCTAGCGGGCCTTCCTTTTTAAACGAGAATCCCCGGTCGGGATCGTCGATTTGCATTGAGGAGACACCCAAATCCGCCAATACAAAGTTCAAGAGCCCTGTCTCGGCAGTGAGTTGGTCAATGTCCGCAAAGTTCAGCTGCCTGATGGTCAGGATCTCCGGCCCATAGCCCATCCGCCCTAGGCGCTCTCTGGTTTTAACGATCTCGATAGGGTCTATGTCCAGGGCGAATAGGTGGCCCTTCCCATCCAGGCGTTTGAGCAGCTCCGACGAGTGACCGCCGTAGCCCAAGGTCGCGTCGAGACCGGTTTGGCCGGGCTTAACCTGTAAGAACTCCAGTATTTCATTTACTAAGATGGGGATGTGCATTCCCGCGGGGGTATTGCCCTTCTGCAGGATTTTTGCCACGGTATCTGCGTATTTTTCAGGAGCGAGCTCCTTGTATTTCTCCCCAAACGTCTTGGGGTGGGTTCCCTGATAGCGGACGCGGCGTTTGTGGAGCTGCTCCCCGTTGCCCATATTGAGTACTCCTTTCGGACAGACTTGTGCCATGAAGAAAGTCTTTTCTATCAATTATACCACACCCGTATGTGGTAAGAAAGTGATATTCCTCTGGGATATTTCCGTCAGCTCAATGCCCACGCAAAAAAGTAGAGGGCCGCGCAGCGCAAAGCCGGCTTATGTGCCGGCTTGCGACAGAAAGAGCGCGCCCTCATCAGCGGTTATAAGCGCTCGCTTATGCCGCTACTTATTTTGTGTATTTCACAAGAAAGGGAAGAGTGGGTAGAATGGATTTGTATAAAACGACCTTTCCGAGCGGGCTTAACGCGAACGATAAAAGGAGGAAACGAAATGTACAAATTCAGGCCGGTGAGCGGGCGCATTCAGCGTATGCACCAGCTGGTCAGGGATCGGGTCATTCACATGGATGCCGAGCGGGCACTGATCGTCACGGAATCCTACAAAAGAAACGAGCACATGCTCCCCATGCTCAAGCGCCCCACGGCCACCTATGACATCTGCGCCCGGATGACCATCCGGGTGGAGGACTTTGAGCTCATCGTGGGCAACAAGGCCCGGACCTTCTGCGGCGCGGCCATTTACCCCGAGTGGGAGGGGACGGGCTGGATTCCGCCCATGATCCAGAAAGGAGTCTGGACGCGCAGGGAGGACGGCTGCTACCATAACCCGGAGGGGGAGGAGCTGCGTCTTGCCATCGCGGCCGAGGACTACGAGGCCCTGCTCTCCATCGGGGACTACTGGAAGGGGCGGACGATCTCCGCCACGGCGGACGCGTGGAAACCCCAGGGGTACGAGGAGCTGTGCAGCCTTGGGGTGTGCGCCAACGACAATATCCACAAGCCACTCATGATGATGTCGGCCGGGCACCTGACCGCCGGGTTTCAGAAGATCCTCACCGTGGGCTACGCCGCCATCCGGAAGGAGGCCCAGGACTGGCTGAACGCCCACATCAACAACCTCATGGGGGAGGACGTGGAGCGAAGCCTTTTTTACAGCGCGGCGGTCATCACCTGCGACGCGGCCGAGATGCTGGTAAGCCGCTACGGCGCGGCCTGCCGGGAGAAAGCCGCCCAATGCGGAGCTGCAGAGCGCAAGGCGGAGCTGCTGCGCATGGCGGAGGGGCTGGAGCACATCGCCCGGTATCCCGTGCGTACCTTCTGGGAGGCCTGCCAGGCGGCGGCGCTGTATCAGCTCTTCCTTGGGCTGGATTCCAAGATACCGGCATCCTCCTTCGGCCGTTTCGACCAGTATACCTGGCCCTACCTGAAGGCCGACCTGGACGCGGGGGTACTCACCATCGACCAGGCCCAGGAGATCGTGGACGCCTTCATCCTCAAGGCCAACTGCTATTACTGCCCGGCCCACCCGGCTGTCGCCGTCATCACCGGGATCGGAAACACCTATCAGCACACCACGCTGGGCGGCGTGGACCCGGAGACCGGGGAGGACGCCTCCAACCCCGTCACCTACATGGCGATGGAGAGCGTGGGGCGGCTGGGTCTCCACGACCCCACGCTCTCCCTGCGCATCAATAAAAATACGCCGGAGCAGCTGTGGGACTGCGCCCTGGAGACCTCCAAGCTGGTGGGGGGCCTGCCCCTCTTCCAAAACGACGACGTGATCATCCCCGGGCTCATGCGGGAGCTGGGGTTCACCCTGTACGACGCGCGCAATTACGCCCTCATCGGCTGCCAGGAGATCACCGGCTCGGGCAACGATTACTCGGCCTGCAACGGCATCTCGCCCCCCTACGCCTCCATCCACTACGGCGTGGTTTTGTCCATGGCCCTCAATAACGGGAAGAACCCCTTCAACCAGGCCCAGTGCAGTATCGAGACCGGGTACCTCTACGACATGAACTCCATCGAGGAGGTAAAAGCGGCCTTTCAAAAGCTGGCCGCCTACATTACCAAGGCCCAGGTATCCATCAACAACTATACCGAGTACCTGACCATGTACCACGCGCCCCTGCCCGCCCTGTCTATCTCCATGGAGGGGTGCATGGAGAAGGGGAAGGACGCCACCTGGGGCGGGTGCAAATACACCTCTTACGGCGGCACCGCCACGGGCCTTGCCACCGTGGCCGACTCCCTCACCGCGATCCGCTACCTGTGCTTTGACAAAAAGCTGGTGTCTGTCCGCGAGCTCTACGACGCGGTGATGGCCAACTGGGAGGGGTACGAGGCTCTGCGCCAGCGGGTGCTCCATGAGGCCCCCCACTACGGCAACAACGACCCCTACGCCGACGAGATGATGAAGTGGGTCTGCGACGTGTACTACGACATCTGCAAGGAGTGCTACAGCGCCAACGCCAAGGTTTTCAAGGCCGGGCTGTACAGCGCCTCCGACCACGTCTACCAGGGGTACCACACCTGGGCCACTCCGGATGGGCGCAAGACCGGAGAGCCCATGGCGGACGCCACCTCTCCCGCCCAGGGCAGGGACAAACAGGGACCCACCGCCGTCTGCGCCAGCGCCCGGTGCTACGATCACAGCAAATTCATGGACGGCATGGCCCTCAATATCCGCATCCACCCCTCCGCCGTTGCCCGGGAGGATGGCGTGGCCAAGCTGCGGGACATGACGAAGGCGTATCTGGAGCAGGGGGGTATGGAGATCCAGTACAACGTGGTCTCCGCCGAGACCATGCGCTCCGCCCAGGTGGACCCCCAGGCTTACCGCAACCTGGTGGTGCGCATTGCGGGGTACTCCGCCTACTTCGTGGAGCTCTCCCGGGACTGCCAGAACGATATCATCCGCAGGACGGAGAATATGCTGTAGATGGGGTAAAATCGAAATTACTGAGGGCCCGCCCGGCAATGCCGGGCGGGCCCAAACTGTGAGCGGGAACCAATAAGGCGCGCTAGGCATACTTCAGCCCGCCGTCACTGACGGCGGGCTGAAAGCGGCGTTATCCTATTGATTGGCATCGGCCCAGGCCTCGTACCTGTTGTGGAAAAAGTCCCGCAGGCAGTCCAGGAAACAGGAGAGTGCGGGGCTGGCGTCGTCCTTTTGCCAGGCGATGGAGAGGTCGAAGTTATCCTCGTTGTCGGAGATATGGAGCATCTTGCATAGGCTGTGGTTATAGATGGTGGTCTTCTCGGGCAGGAAACAGGCGCCCCGGTTGAGCTCTACCAGCATGACCAGGATTTCGGAGGAGTCGGCGGTCTCCACGATATGAGGTTCAAAGCCCTCTTTCCGGCGCTGGGAGACCATATGGCCGAAGACCTGTCCGGCAAACTGGGGTGAGATCATAACGAAATCCTGGTCCTTCATCTGGTCCACGGTGATCTCGTCATACTGGGCAAGGGGATTTTCCCTGGAGACCAGGAGGCCCATCCTGCGCCAGGCCGCCATCTCTATATGGATATGCTCGCTACTGGCCAGATTGCAGGCGGGGGCCAGGGCCACGTCCAGCTCGCCGGACTCCATCAGCTGGCGGAGTCCCTCGAAGGAGCACTGGCGGAGCTTGATGTCGGTGTTGGGGTAGGACTGGTGGAAACGGTTGATGATGTCGTGGAGGTAGCTCATCTTGCAGGCGGTGAGGAAACCGATGGTGATCACGCCGCCGTTCTCGCACTGGATGCGCTGGGCGCGGGAGACCGCCTTGTCGTAATGCCGCAGGATGCGCGCGCAGTCCTGGTAGAAGGCCTCGCCCGCGGGGGTCAGAGCCACCCGGCCCTTGTCCCGCAGGAAGAGCTGGACCTCCAGCTCCCGCTCCACGGCTGCGATCTGCTGGCTGACGGCGGTCTGGGATACATAATTTTGCTGGGCGGCCTTGGTAAAGCTCAGATGGTCGGCTACGTCGATAAAATATTTCATTTTGAGGATGTTCACGCGCTACCTTCCCTTCTTTTCTCGGCGGCCGGTTCCGGGAGGGAACCGGCCTGTGCCCCGGCGCTGCCGCCGGGGCACAGGCTGCTGATCTATTTTACGGAGGAGGATAAAAGCGTCTGCGCGGCTTAGATCCCAGGTAGTTTGCTGAGTCGACTCAATTATACAGGATACGACGGTATTTTGCACCTATAAAAGTGGAAAGGGCAATATTTCCAGCGCGGGGGCTTTGCTCAGGCGTTGGCCCGGCGCTGGTCGATAGCGGCCTGCATCTCGGCCACCTTTGTCTCGGGCAGGCGGTAGATCAGCAGGTGGAGCACGCCGGCGGCCACGCAGATGACGGTGGGCACCAGCAGGAAGAGGGCACGGAAGGAGTCGGGGTAGGCGGCGGTATCGGCTGCGGTGGCGGAGTAGCCGATGCCCAGCAGGAAGGCGGAGATGATGAAGCTCTTCACCGTGATGCCCAGCTTGACCGGCATGACGGACAGCGACATGATGAAACCCTTGACGTCCTTACCGCTCTTGTACTCACTGTAGACGGCGCAGTCCTGATAGAGGCCCAGCCACATAGCCAGCGGGCAGGCACCGAAGAGCGTGCCGATGAGGATGAGGACCATGGCCACGGTGGGGGCCGGGTTGAGCAGATAGGGCAGCAGGTCGAAAAGGGCGACGCCGAAGAAACCGATGATGTAGACCATCTGCTTATTGCCCTTGCACAGCTTCAGCAGGGCGGGGACGAAAATGGAGCCAACCAGGCGGCCGCAGCTGATGAGGGTGACGAAGATGCCCATATAGGTGATCCAGGTTCCGCCGAAGCTGTATGTGAAGTAATAGAACATGGAGCCGGACTGGCCGATCATGTAGCAGTAGGTAGCGGCGATGCAGAACATGGTGACCAGCAGGTGGCGGTTGGTGAAAGCGCTCTTGATGGCGGGGCCCAGGTTGCTTTTCTGCTTGGGCTGCTTGGCGGCTATGCGGTCCTTGGAGGTCTCCTCACAGCCGCGGGTGGCAAAGAAGAGCCACCAGTAGCCTACCAGGTACAAAAGACCCATGACCAGAGCCAGACCGGCAAAACCCAGCTTGCCGTCGGTAAGGCCGTTGATAAAGCTCATAATGGGAGTGGCCACCAGGCCGAAGATGAGGGTGTTGCCCATGGAGCCCCGGCCCAGCCAGACGGAGAGGCGCGCCCGCTCATCCAGGTCGTCGGTCATGACCAGGGACATAGAGTTGATTGAGGCCTCGCCAATGCTCCAGATCAGATGGCTGAGGATGAAGGCGACGATGATGACCGCCGCGGCGACGGTCTCGTTGTCGCTCACCCGGGTGAACATCAGCATATAGAGCACGGTGACGATGGGCGGCGCCACCAGCAGCCAGGAGCGGTACTTGCCCCAAGGGAGCCTGATGGTCTCCAAAAAGACGCCGATGAAGAATGAGAGGACGAAATCGACGACGCTGGTGATGCTCAGGATACTGGCGACCAGGGCGGTGGCCAGCAGGGCCGAGTCGGTGAGGAAGGCGGAGAAGTAATAGAGCTCGCAGCAGGTCATCATGGCGAAGAGGAGCTTGCCCACGCCGTAGACGACGCACATATAGTTGGGGTTTTTCAGCCGTTTGATCGCGGTGGTGTTTTCCATGGATTCCACTCCTTCTCTTTGTGCTTAATTTAGGCTTTGATACTTCTGCTTGGTCCGGGTATGCCCCTGAGCCGACCCTCCTTTCGGATTCAGGAAGTGCGCGGTGCACCGCCGGTACGCCCCGGCGCACGCCGCAGGTCTTGTGCGTTATTTCCTAAACACATCCTAAAATGAGCGGTCTCTTTTGTCCAATATGCAAATTAATTGTGGGTATTAGGAAATGCTAATGACCATAGGAGAAAAATTTTAACCGCTATAAGAGGTGTACATAGTCCCCCAAAACAGGGTCCCGGCCGCGCGGTGCAGCGCGCCCGGGACCCTGTTTTTTCTCCGTATAAGCGTTCCCTTATGCGGACACCTATTTTGTGTATTTCACAACAAAGGCATGGGTAGTTAGAATGAATTTGTACAAAAAGACTCCACGCTCAGGGCCGGACAGGGGAGAGGTCCATAGAAACCGCCGCCCGGGCGAATTTTGAAGGAGGGTGTCACATGTTTGAGCTGAGCCCCGTTACCCAGCGCGTCCGGCAGATGCGGGAGAAGTACCGCGGCACCATGCCAAAGGTCTGTACCGCCAGATTGAAGATCGTCACGGATTTCTACCAGACCCACCCGGAGGTCACAGGCATCCTCAAGCGGGCCATGGTCTTCCGCGAGATCGCGGAGAAGACCCCCGTGCTCATCAGCGAGGGGGAGGTGGTGGTGGGCAGCATGGCCTCCACCTACAGGGGAAGCGCCCTCTTCCCGGAGAACGACATCGTCTGGATGAAGGAGGACCTGGAGGCGGGCAAGCTTTTAGACCGCAAGCTGGACCCCTACATCATCGATGGGGAGGACCTGGAGTACATTCTCTCCGTTATCCCCTATTGGGAGAAGAATTCCCTCTCGGCCCTCACCGACGCGTACATCCCCCGGGGGTACGAGGATCTGGTAGGCAACCAGGTGACGGTCTACAACGGCAGGCGCATCTGCACCGCGCCGGTGGGCCATTTCTGTACCAATTACGACAAGGCGGTCCGGGTGGGGTTCGGCGCGGTCCGGGACGAGGCCAGGGCCAAGATGACGGCGCTGGAGGGGAAACTCACCGGCAAGTCCATTGAGCGGTACAATTTCTACCGCTCGGTGGTCGTCGTCTGCGAGGGGATGATTACCCTGGCCCGGCGCTATGCCGCCGAGGCCGCCCGCCAGGCCGCCCAATGCCCCGACCCCGCCCGCCGCTCCGAGCTGGAGCGTATGGCGGACTCCCTGGAGCACATCATGGAGCACCCCGCCCGCAGCTTCTACGAGGCGCTGCAGGTCATCTTCCTCTATCAGATCGGCCTGTGCCTGCACAACAATATGCACGGCATCAGCTTTGGCCGCGTGGACCAGTACGTGGGGGACTTCTGCCAGCGGGACATCGACAGCGGCGTACTCACCCGGGATCAGGCCCAGGAGCTCTTTGACCTCTTTGTTTTGAAGGTGGCCGAGATGAACAAGATCTGGCACGCGGGCACCACCCTCACCGTCTCCGGCTATACGGTGGGCCAGCTCATGACCCTGGGGGGCGTGAAAAAGGACGGGAGCGACGCCACCAACGCCGTCACCTACATGATGCTCCAGTCGGCCTGCCGCCTGGTCCTCCACGATCCGCCCATGTCCCTGCGCATCCACAAGGGCACTCCCGCCGACCTATGGGAGGCCGCCCTGGAGACCACTAAGAAGTGCGGCGGCGTGCCCACCTTTGAGAATGACGACATTATCGTCCCCGCTCTTATGGACAGGGGCATGAGCCTGGAGAGCGCCCGGAACTACTGCCTCATCGGCTGCGTGGAGCCCGGCGGCACCGGCAACGAGTGGCCCGCCTGCGGCGGCTCCGGCGGAGAGGCCTATTGGAACATGCCTATGGCCGTTCTCCACGCCATCAACGACGGGCACAACCCTCTGCCCGACCGCTACGGCAATATCCGGGAGAGCCGCACCGGCGCCCACACCGGATACCTCTACGAGATGGATACCTTCGACGACGTGCTCAAGGCGGTGGAGATGCAGTACCGCTACTTCCTCGAGTGGCAGATGAGCATGGTCAATATGTTCGAGATGGTGGCCCGGGAGCACATGGCCCAGCCTCTGGTCTCCTGCATGATGGACGGCTGCATGGACAAGGGGGCCGATGTGATGATGGGCGGCGCCGAGTACAACTCCTGCGGCGTGCCCGGCGTGGGCATCGGCAACGCCGTCGACTGCCTGGCCGTGATCAAATACCTCTGCTTTGATAAGAAGCTCTGCTCCACCCGCCGGCTCTACGACGCGGTGATGAGCGACTGGGCGGGGCCCTACGAGGAGCTGAGGCAGTATATTCTCAACGAGATCCCCCACTATGGAAACGCCGACGACTACTGCGACCAGTGGGCCAAATGGCTTCTGGACCTCTTTGCCGATATCGTGACCGGGTTTGAAAACGTCCGGGGCTGCAAGTTCGCCCCCGGCCTCTACCCGGTGGCCACCAACGTTCTCTGGGGTATGCTCAGCCCCGCCACCCCCGACGGCCGCAAGGCGCACCAGCCCCTGTCCGACGGCATCTCCGCCGTACAGCAGCTGGACAGGAACGGCCCCACGGCGGTCTTCCACTCGGTCTGCCGTATTCCCCAGCGGCGTTTCTCCAACGGCACGCTGCTGAACATGAAATTCCACCCCTCCGCCCTGGCTAATGAGGCGGGGCAAACCAAGCTGAGAGCACTGATGGAGACCTATTTCCAAATGGGGGGCATGGAGCTGCAGATCAACGTGGTCTCAGGCGAGACCCTCCGCGCCGCGCAGGAGAGCCCGGAGGAGTACAAGGACCTGGTGGTGCGGGTGGCCGGGTTCTCCGCCTACTTTGTGGAGCTTTTCAAGAACTGCCAGGACGACCTGATCCGGAGGACGGAGCTGGAGCTGTGAGGAGGGAGGCGCTGTGACGGAAGGCGAAAGCATGAAGACGCAAAAAAGACTGACAGGGCGGGTTTACGACATACAGGGATTCTCCGTGCAGGACGGACCGGGGATACGCACCACCGTCTTTCTCAAGGGCTGTCCCCTGCGTTGTCCCTGGTGCCATAGCCCGGAGTCCCAGGCCTTCGAGCCCCAGGTATGTTGGATTGCCATGCGGTGCGTGGGTGTGGCGGACTGCGGCCGCTGTCTGGGCGTCTGCCCCGCCGGGGCGCTGAGTCCCGGCAGGACTAGCCAGAGCGCCGCCTCCGGCGGGGAGGTCCGGCTGGTACATATCGACCGCAGGCTCTGCACCAACTGCGGGAAATGCGCGGAGGCCTGCTACCCCAAGGCCCTGTACGTCTGCGGTACCGATTATACCCCGGAGGAGATCGTGGAGCGGGCATGCAGGGACATGCCCTTCTATGAGCGCTCCGGCGGCGGGGTCACCATCTCCGGGGGCGAGGCCCTCAGCCAGAGCGTGTTCACGGCGGCGGTGCTCAGGGGCCTGAAGGAGCGTGGGGTGCATACCGCGCTGGACACCACCGGTTTCGCCCCATGGAAGAGCGTGGAGGCCGCCTTGCCCTATACCGACCTCTTCCTCTACGACCTCAAGCACATGGATAGCGAAGCCCACCGGCGGGTGGTGGGGGTACCCAACGAGCTCATTCTGGAAAACGCCAGGAGGATCGCGGCGGCGGGGGGAAAGCTCCAGATCCGCATTCCTGTGATCCCCCGGTTCAACGACAGCGATGAGAACATCGATGCCGCCGCCGCCTTCTGCAGAGAGCTGGGCGGGGCGGTCACCATGGTCCAGCTCCTGCCCTACCACAACCTGGGGGTGGTGAAGTACCAGCGCATCGACGAGGACCGCCGGGTCCCGGAGGCCGCGCCCCCCACCGAGGAACGAATGGCCGAGCTCAAGGCCCGCGTGGAGGGATTCGGGCTGAAGGTAACCGTGCATTAGAGAAAGGAAACGGATACATGAAAAAGAGATATGAGGCTGTGCCCCTGATGAAAACCGGAGGGCCTGCATGAGTACGGATGTGATGACGGAGGGGCTCACGGCGGCCCGGGTCCACGGCGGCAGGCGGTGGCTCTATGCCGGGGTGGGTCTGGTGGTCCTTCTGGCCGCCGGGTTCGTGTATGGATGGAGTATTTTCTCCGCCCCCATCGGGGCGGACTTCCCGGAGTGGACGGCGGCCCAGCTCTCCCTGGCCTTCACCATCTGCATCGCGTTTTTCTGCCTGGGGGGATTTCTGGCGGGAAACCTCTCCAAGCGGATCCCCGTCCGGGTGAACGTCCTCTTCTCGGCGGCAATGTTCCTGGCGGGTTTCTTCCTGGTGTCCAGGGCGCAGTCCCTGCCCATGCTCTATGTGAGCTACGGCGTGCTCTGCGGCACGGCCTCCGGGTTTGCTTACAATTCGGTCATGAGCACGATGACGCGCTGGTTCCCCGACTGCCAGGGGATGATCTCCGGCGTACTGCTTCTGGGCTTCGGCTCCAGCAGCATGATCCTGGGCAGCCTCTTCAACGCGGCGACCCCGGCCCGGGCAGGCGCCTGGCGGCATACCTTCCTCGTTATGGGGGTGGTCATCGCGGCGGTCGTCGCGCTGGGAGCTCTTTTCTTCAAGCTGCCGCCGCCTGACCCGGCGGCGCCTAAAGCCCGGAGGGACAGGGGTCAAGCAGGTCGGGACCTTACCCCAGCGCAGATGGTGCGCACCCCTTGCTTCTGGTTCTTCTTTCTGTGGATGGCCCTTATCAGCGGCGTGGGTCTGGCGGTCATCTCCCAGGCCAGGCACTTCGCCGCCGCCATCGGCGCGGGGGTGGAGGGGGGGACCATCACCCTGGCCGTGGGCCTCATCTCGGTCTGCAACGGCCTGGGCCGGGCCATCTTCGGCGGGGTGTTCGACACTCTGGGCTGGAAACGCACCATGACCATTGTCAACGGCGTGAGCCTGGTTGGGGTCGCTCTGCTGGCAGCCGCGCTCTTCACCGGGTGGTTTCCCCTGGTGGCGGCGGGTTTCATCGTCACCGGCCTTGCCTACGGCGGCGCGCCGACCATGGGCTCCGCCCTCGTGGGCGACTTCTTCGGGCAGAAGAATTACCCCGTGAATTTTTCCATCGTGAACATGAATTTGCTGCTGGCCTCCTTTGCGGGCACTCTGGCCGGAGTGCTCTATGACGGCAGCGGCAGCTATGTCAGCACCCTGGCGGCTATCGCCTTGTGCAGCGCGGCGGCGTTCGCCATCATGCACTGCATCCGGCGGCCCAAATAGAAAATGAAATCGGCAAAGACCACACTAAAAATTTAGGAGGAAAAGAACATGAGCGGTAATTACGGCATTTTTGACACGGTGGCGGAGTGTATCGCGGCGGCCAAGGAGGCCCAGCACGAGTTGGTGACCAAGTTTACCCTGGAGGATCGGGACCGTTTCATCGGCAGCATCCGCAAGGCCATGATGGAGCAGATGGAGGACTTTGCCAACCTCGAATTTGAGGAGACCGGGTATGGCCGCATCGAGGATAAGATCCAGAAGAACACCGGCGCGGTGATGCTCTCTCAGGGCACCGAGGCCATCCCCCAGAACATGTACGCCTCCGATAAGGGCCTCACCGTGGAGTACTACGCGCCCTACGGCGTTATCGGCGCGGTGACCCCCGTCACCAACCCCGCCGCCACGGTGGTGGGCAACGGAATTGCCTGTATCGCCGCGGGCAACGCCGTCATCTTCAACGCGCATCCCAACGGCAAGCGCACCTCCGGCAAAGCGGTGCAGGAGCTCAACAAGGCCATCACCGCAGCCGGGGGGCCCGCCAATCTGCTGTCCATGCCCGCAAATCCCGACCTCGAGACCCTGGACGAGATCATGGCATCCCCGGTGGTGAAGCTGCTGGTGGGCACCGGCGGCCCCGGCATGGTGGCCACGCTGATGAAGTCGGGCAAGAAGGTCATCGCGGCCGGCGCGGGCAATCCCCCCTCCATTATCGACGAGACTGCCGACCTTCCCAAGGCCGCCGCCGGGGTGTACGGCTCCTCTTCCTTCGATAACAACCTCCTGTGCATCGCTGAGAAGGAGATGTTCGTGGTGGACGCCATCTATGACCAATTCCTCCGGGAGCTCCAGGCCGTGGGCGCCCGCCTCCTCACCGCCGAGGAGGCCGAGAAGGTCACCCGGCTTGTCATCCTCACCGACCCCAGGTCCGGCGAGCAGGTGATCAACAAAAAGTACGTCGGCAAGTGCACCAACGTCATTCTGGCCGACGCGGGCATTCAGCCCAGCGGGGACCCCCGCATCGCCATCTTTGAGGCGGCCGTGGACCACCCTCTGGTGCAAATCGAGCAGATGATGCCCGTTATCCCCGTAGTCCGCTGCAAGGACTTCGCTCAGGCTATGGCATGGGCTGTGGAGACCGAGCACGACTGCAAGCACTCCGCCTCGATCTGGAGCCGGGACATCTACCGGGTCACCGCCTTCGGCACCGCGGTAAACACCACCATTTTCGTCCAGAACGGCGGCACCATGGCGGCCTTCGGCCTGGGCGGCTCGGGTACCAACGCGCCCACCATCGCCACCCCCACCGGCGAGGGAGTCACCGGGCCTCAGACCTTCACCCGGCGGCGGCGTTTCTGCATGGCCGACGGCGGAAACTACCTGCTGTAAGCGGCGGCAGAGAAAGGATGGAATGGAGATGAAGATCAACAGTTTCAAGGACCTGGTGGCGGCGGTACAGGCGATGGAGATCAAGAGCCGGGTGGTCGTGGCCGCCGCGCACGACGACCACACCCTGGAGTCCCTGATTCAGGCCCAGCGGGATGGCCTTGTCAAGCCCATTCTGGTGGGGGACGAGGGGAAGATCCGGGAGATACTGGCCGCCAAGCAGGCCGACAGCGCCGCCTTTGAGATCGTCCCCGCCGGGAGCGTGGAGGAGTGCCTGGATAAGAGCGTGGCCCTCATCCACCAGGGGAAGGCCAACATCCTTATGAAGGGCAAGCTGGAAACCGGCCAAATCATGAAAGCCATCATTGACAAAAAGAACGACCTCAAACGCGGGGGGCTCATCTCCCTCATGGGGTTTTACACACTGCCCACCTACCACAAGCTCTTCGCCGTCAGCGATATGGGCATGAACACCTACCCTGACCTGGAGGGAAAGCGCCACATCATTGAGAATGCCGTCCACGTCCTCCACGCTCTGGGGGTGGAGAAACCCAAGGTGGCCGTCCTCTCCGCCGTGGAGAAGGTCAACCCCAAGATGCCCGACGCGGTGGACGGCGGGAAGCTCAAGGAGCTCTGCGAAAGCGGCGAGCTGGCCGGATGCGTGGTGGAGGGGCCCATCTCCTTCGACCTGGCCACCTGCCGGGAGGCCGCGGTCATCAAAAACTACACCAGCCCCGTGGCCGGGGACGCGGACCTGCTGGTGGTGCCCGACATTGTCTGCGGCAACGTGCTGGTGAAATGCCTCACCGGGCTTGCCGGGGCTAAGACCGCGGGGCTTGTGGTGGGGGCCAAGGTCCCCGTCATCCTCACTTCCCGGTCCGCCGAGGCCTCCGACAAGTACTACTCCATCGCCCTGGCCGCCTATACGGCCCAAAACTACTGAGAGGAGTGAAGGCATGGACAAGGTATACCGCATCCTGGCCGTCAACCCCGGCTCCACCTCCACCAAGACGGCTGTATTTGAAAACGAGCGGCAGCTCTTTTCTCAGAACGTCCACCACGACGCGGAGAAATTAAAGGAATTCCCCGAATTCCAGGATCAGCTCCCCTACCGCAAGGAGACCATCGAGGCCGCCCTCAGCGGGGCGGGCATCTCCCTTGAGTCCATCGATGTGTATGTGGGCCGGGGCGGCGGGCTGGTGCCGTGCCTGGGCGGGACCTACGCTGTGACCGAGCGGCTGGTCGCGGACGCGTCGGTGGGGGCCTCCGGGGCGCCCCATCCGGCGCAGCTCGGGTCCCAGATCTGCTGGGATTACGCCCGGCGGTACGGGAAGAGCGCTTTCGTGGTGAATCCCCCCGATACCGACGAGTACAGCGACCTGGCCCGGGTGACCGGGTTCTCCGACCTGTACCGCAGGAGCCACGTTCACGCCCTCAACCACAAGGAAGTGGCTCTGCGCTACTGCGCCAAAGCCCGGGTGAAATACGACGGGGTGAACCTCGTCGTCTGCCACATCGGCGGCGGCGTCTCCGTGGCGGCCCACCAGGGCGGACGCATGGTGGACTCAAACGACCTCATCGGCGGCGAGGGGCCCATGATGCCCACCCGCTCCGGCTCCCTGCCAGCCGTGCCGCTGGTGAAGCTGGCCTATTCCGGGAAGTACACGGAGAGAGAGCTCATCACCCGTATCAACAAAAACGGGGGCCTGATCGACCACCTGGGCACTGCCGACGCCATTGAGATCGAAAAACGCATTGCCGCCGGCGACCGGAAGGCCAAGGCGGTCTATGACGCCATGATTTATGAGATCGCCAAGTGCGTGGGCGCCTGTGCCTGCGCCATGAAGGGGGAGGTGGAGGCCATCCTCCTTACCGGCGGCATCTCGCACAGCAAGTACGTCACCGCCCAGCTGGCAGCTTACACCAGCTGGATCGCCCCCGTGGAGGTCCTGGCGGGCGAGTTTGAGATGGAGGCCCTGGCCGCGGGAGCCCTGCGGGTAATGCGGGGCGCGGAAGAGGCAAGGACCTATACCGGCGTTCCCGTCTGGTCGCAGCCGGAATAAAAGACGATATCCAGCGCCGCTCCGCCGGGGATATCCCCGGTGGGGCGGCGCTGACGCTTGATTAAAATGGAGGAATGACAAATGGAACATCGATTCACCTATCTTCAGACCTGCCCGGTCTACTTCGGCGAGGGCTCCGCCGCCGAGGCCGGGGCAAAAATGCAGGCGCTGGGCTGCCGCTCGGTCCTGCTGGTATGCGATAAGAACGGGGCAAAATTCGGCCTGGCCGACCGGGTGCGCGCCGGGTTCCAGGACACCGGAATCACGCTGGTCCAGTTTGACGACGTAAGCCCCGATCCTGCCGACACCATGGTGGACCACTGCGCCCGGATCGCGCGGGACGCCTGCCTGGAGGGCGTGGTGGGCGTGGGCGGCGGCAGCGTGCTGGACACCGCCAAGGCGGTGAGCGTTTTGCTGCGCAACGAGGGCTCCGTACGCGACCATATGAAACCCAATCTGCCCCCCAACCCCGGCGCGCCCCTCATCCTGATTCCCACCACCGCCGGGACGGGCAGCGAGGTGACCAACGTGGGGGTCATCACCCACACGGGGAAAAACCTGAAGATCGGCGTGGAGAGCCAGGCCACCCTGGCCATTCTGGACCCCACCCTGACCTACAGCGTGCCGCCCCAGGTGACCGCCGAGACCGCCATGGATGCTCTGGCCCACGCCGCCGAGTGCGTCACCGGCACCATCGCCAACCCCCACGCGGATGCCCTGGCCCTGGAGGCTATCCGAACCATCGTCGGCTGCCTGCCCAGGGCGGTGGCCGACGGCGGCGACGCGGAGGCCCGCCGGGGGCTGTGCCTGGCCAGCAGTCTGGCGGGCATTGCCTTCAGCGAGACGATGGTGCACGTGGGCCACGCCATGTCCCAGGGCATGGGGGCCAGGCTCCACATCTCCCACGGCGCGGGCTGTGCGCTCTGCCTGCCCGCCGCGCTGGAATACGCGGCCCCGGCCGTGCCCGGCCAGCTGGCCAAGGTAGCCGCGGCCCTGGGCCTCGCGGTGGAGGAGGGGGCCGCCCCGGAGGAGCTGGGCCGCCGGGTAGCGGATTTCCTCTGCGCCTTCATGGACCGGGTGGGCATCCGCTCGCTACGGGAGCGGGGCTTTACACGGGAGGAGGTGGTGGCCTGCGCTGAGGCGGCCATGGAGGATTTTCTGGTGGATTACTGCCCCACGCCGGTCACGCTGGAAAACGTCCGGGAGATGTACCGGCGGATATACGAGTATGAACGGAAGGAAAATTGATAACCCTTAGCTGATCCAATAAAAATTACCACCGGGAACCAGGAAACAAATTTGCACCATCGAATTCGAGTGATTGAGAGGGCGGGGGCAGCGGATAATGAGGACTTTTGAACAGGAGGAATGTGGGGCATGGCGAAAGCCATGCCCCCTGAGTTTTGGTGGTAAATGAAAAGATGAAATGGTATAATCAAAAACAGGAACGATAATTTGCAGGGGAGTTAATATGAATTTTAGATTAGCTAATATGGATGACCTGCCGCAACTGAAAGCGATATACGAAAAAATAATTAAAAAAATGAATAAAGACAATATCCAAATTTGGGATGAAATCTATCCATGCGAGTTTTTTGGTGATGATATTGAAAATAATCGTCTTTATGTTTTAGTGGAAACGAATGAAATAGTTTCGGCTTTTGCTCTATGCGATTCAAATGCAGGAGCGGAATATGTAAAATGGGAAAATAAACATGATAAAGCACTATATATTGACCGACTTGGAGTTAATGTCAATTATACAAAAAAGGGAATTGGCAGTATAATGCTACATAAGGCGATCGCACTTGCAAGAGAGAAAGGCGCACATTATTTGAGGCTTTTTGTTGTGGATATAAATGAGCCTGCGGTAAACCTCTATATAAAAAACGGGTTTGTAAGGGTTCCTGGAATTTATGATAAAAAAATTGACGGTGACCTTGTATTGCATGAATTTGGATTTGAAATAAAAACAGCAATGTGACGCAACTTACAGCTTGCTTAACTGATATCTGGTATAATGCTGCATCAGCAGAGAGTCATACTAGACAAAGTAACGCCGGGAACCAGTAGAATTGCTGGATTTCCGGCGATTTCTTTTCGCCTGCGGATATGGTATAATAGCCGCGAAACGGCTATTATACTGGGAGGGTATTGGTTCATGGCACAGATTGTTGCAGATTTACATACGCACACCTTAGTGAGCGGACATGCGTATGGAACGATACGGGAAATGGCCTATGAGGCAAATAACCGTGGGATAAAGCTATTGGGCATCAGCGAACATGCCCCGGGGATTCCGGGGACGGTAAACCCTATTTATTATATGAATCTTGGAGTAATTCCCCGAACGTTAAGTGGTGTGGAGATCATTCATGGCTGCGAGATAAACGTATTAAATGACGGAAAGCTCTCATTAGAGCAGAGGTATATAGACCAGCTGGATTATGCGATAGTGGGAATACACAAGCATTGTTATCAGGAGGAAGGGAGACAAAAAAACACAGAAAATATCATAGAATGCATGAAACATGAAAAGGTTCATTTTGTGTCTCATCCGGATGATGATCATACGCCGTTGGACTATGAGCTGCTGGTTAAAGCCGCCAAACAGTACCATGTCGCTCTAGAGCTGAATAACAGCTCGCTGGGGAAAGTGGACCAGCGTTTGAACTGTGTTCAAAACTATAAGACAATGCTGGCCCTGTGTATGGAACATGGGGTAAATATCATCGTCAGCTCCGACGCCCACGACCCGAGTTGGGTGGGGAAATTTGATCTAGCATGTAACTTGCTGGACGAAATAAAGTTCAGTGAAGATTTGATTTTGAATAGCAGTGCGGAAAAGGTCAAAGCGTTTATTAAATAGAATGACGATCGAGTGATTTAAGAAAAGGAGGGTAACGCTATGCTGGACTTTAAATTCGACACCCAGCTCCTCATTGCCGGGCAGGGCCTGGATGAGGACGACATCAACGACCATATCACCGCCCACTTTGAGGGGGACTGCCTCCTGGTCATGGGGGACGAGGACCTTATCAAGCTGCACTTCCACACCAACCGCCCCTGGGAGGTGCTGGAATATTGCGCGTCCTTGGGAGATATCCACGATATCGTGGTGGAGAACATGGAGCGCCAGGAAAACGGCCTGCAGGGGTAGCCCGCGCTCTGCCGTCTGTCGCTTTTCTTTATGATACAAAAGGAGGTTCTGCCATGAAGCAGGACGTGATTTTGGTGCTGGATCTGGGCAGCGAGGAGAACGCCCGGCTTGCCCGCGAGATCCGCGCACTGGGCGTATACAGCGAGATTCATCCTCACGACATCACCGCCGCCGACGTGGACGCGATCCCCAACGTAAAGGGCATCATCCTCAACGGCGGCCCCAACCGGATTGTGGATGGCGCGGAGATCGACGTGGCCCAGGAGATTTATAACTACAACGTGCCCGTCCTCCTGGCCGACCACAAGGGGGACGATCCCTGGCCCGAGGGGGAGGAGGCACGGAAGAAGGCTCTGGGCGACTTCGTCTTCTCGGTCTGCGGGGCGGAGGCCAACTGGAACATGGAGAACTTTATCGCCGACCAGATGGAGCTCATCCGCCGCCAGGTGGGGGAAGGGAAGGTCCTGCTGGCCCTCTCCGGCGGGGTGGACTCCTCGGTGGTGGCAGCTCTGCTCATCCGGGCAATCGGCAAGCAGCTCACCTGTGTGCACGTTAACCACGGCCTCCTCCGCAAGGGAGAGCCGAAGCAGGTGGTCAAGGTCTTCCGGGACGAGATGGACGCGAACCTCGTCTATGTGGACGCGGTGGACCGTTTCCTCGATAAGCTCGCCGGCGTGGCCGGGCCGGAGCAAAAGCGCAAGATCATCGGCGCGGAGTTCATTCGGGTATTCGAGGAGGAGGCCCGCAAGCTCTCTGGCATCGCGTTTCTTGCACAGGGCACGATCTACCCCGACATTATTGAGAGCGGCACCAAGACCGTGAAGGCCGTCAAGAGCCACCACAACGTGGGCGGCCTGCCCGAGGACCTGCAGTTCGAGCTGGTGGAGCCGCTGAAGATGCTCTTCAAGGACGAGGTGCGCGCCTGCGGCAAGGCCCTTGGCCTTCCCGACGGCATGGTCTACCGCCAGCCCTTTCCCGGCCCCGGCCTGGGGGTGCGCTGCCTGGGGGCCATCACCCGTGACCGGCTGGAGGCCGTCCGGGAGTCGGACGCCATTATGCGGGAGGAGTTTGCTAAGAGCGGCCTGGAGGGCAAGGTGTGGCAGTACTTTACCGCCATTCCAGACTTCAAGTCGGTGGGTGTGCGCAACAACAGGCGTACCGACGAGTGGCCCGTCATCCTCAGGGCCGTCAACACCGTGGACGCCATGACCGCCACCGTGGAGGACGTGCCTTTCGCCCTCCTCCAGAAGATCACGGCTCGCATCACCAGCGAGGTCAAGGGCGTCAACCGTGTGCTCTACGACCTCACCCCCAAGCCCACGGGAACCATCGAGTGGGAATAGTTAATAAAAATCCTGTATGCCTTGCGTTGCAAAGCATACAGGATTTTATTTTTCCTCATTAAGTTAAGGATAGTTTTTTCTATAAGCGCTATCCCATAGACGTAACCTTGAACGGCTTACCCTCTTTATCATAGGTTGTCCATTCGCCAACCTGTTCGCCATCCTCAAAGTAACCTGAACGCTTTATTGTTCCGTCTATGCGGTACCACTCCCAATAACCGTCTGCTGTGCCGTTTACAATTTTACCTTTTGACCAGATTGTTTTTCCGTTAGCGTGATATTTAACCGTAATGCCATCCACGACTTCTTCCTTTTTCCTTTGAGCCATTGTCGTTTTTCCTTCCTTCCTACACGAATCCAAGCCAGGGGGAGGAGTCGAATATCAAAACGGCTTGACCGTGTCACTCATTTCCTAAACGAACCGAATGATTTCTTCCAGCGGTTTGCGGAATTTCTTTCGTACCGTGGGATCTGCCGGATATCCGGCTGCAATTAGCCCGCGTATATGCTTTTCCTGCGGAATGTTCAAAAGTGAGGCAATTTTTTCTCTATCATATATTCCCAAGATGCATGTGCCCACTCCTTGGGATTCAGCTTCCAGACAAAGATAGGCAACCGCTCCTCCGATATCGCCAGGAGCGAAATACTGGCTGTCCACAATACTTTTGATCTGCGGTTTTAAATTAGCATGTTCCTCCAGTACGACAAAAAAAGCACGGGCACCGGAAATGTAGGCATTTAGTCCAAGCTGTTGAGTACATTCTGCCATCTTACTCACAATTTCCGGGTTTTCCGCAATCACAAAGCTCCAGGGCTGTCCGTTGCAGCCGGAGGGAGCGAGACGGGCCGCCTCAACACACTTGACCAGCTTTTCCTGTTCTACCGGTTGTTCCGAAAAATTTCTGCAGCTTTGCCTGCGAAGGCATAGGTCCATAAAGTCACACATTGTATTTACTCCTTTCAAATCATGGGCAGGGCGATAAGGAAACAACTATAAACAACAATTGTATTTTGTTTGCAGTTTAAGCATATCCACGATATAATTTTAACACAGAGGTGGTGCGAATGTTCAAAATAGGTGAGTTTTCTAAATTAACACAAGTGTCAATCCGCATGTTAAGGTATTATGATGAGACCGGTCTATTAAAACCTGCGGAAACTGATAGATTCACGAATTACAGGCTATACTCCACGGAGCAAATTCCTGTTTTAAATAGAATAATATTTTTGCGCAATTTAGGTTTTAATGTGTCTGAAATCACTGCTGCTCTTAACAACTGGGAAGATGAATTTATTGTAAAACAGCTAGAACATAAACGTCTCGAGATTGAGAACTCGATGAAAGCGGAACAAGAAAAACTGGCCCGAATCGAGTTGGCAAAAAAAGATATGCGGCAAGAAAAAATAACGATAAACTATAATGTTTCAATCAAATCCGTTCCCAGTTACCAGGTATTTTCTTTAAGGCGAATTGTTCCCGATTATTACGCAGAAGGGCAGTTGTGGAAAGAGATGTCTTCCTTTGCTAAAGAACATGATATTCCTGTTTCAGCCGATACTTTTACCATATATCACGATATGGATTATAGGGAAAAAGATGTTGACATGGAGATATGTGCGCCTGTGAGCCGGATGGGGGAAAATACACACGGGTTTGTGTATCGCAATACCGAGCCTGTTCCGGCTATGGCTTGCACCATGGTATATGGGCCTTTTGAAAACATTGCGGGAGCTTTTCTTTCCTTTGCTGATTGGTTGCAGGAACATAATCAGTATAAGATGACCGGACAGAGCAGGCAAATCGTTCACCGAGGGCCATGGAATGAGGAAAGCCCTGAGAAGTACTTAACTGAAATCCAAATACCGTTGGAGAAAAGATAGAGTTGCGAGGAATGTTCGAATTGTGCGAAAAGCGTCTTGTGGATTTTTTTACAAGGCGCTTTTTTATATATTGACTCTCACATGGTGTGAGGGTCTACACTGGATTTACGGGTAAAATAAAAATATGGAGGAATGCACGATGCAAAATTTTCTCGTAAACCCTATTGGGAAAATCAATGTCAAAGAAGAGGGGGTGTTTATTGAGCTTCAACCGAAGTACATTCCGGCCATGCAAGCATTAGATGGGTTTAGCCATTTAAATGTTATTTGGTGGTTCAGTGACTTTGACAATGAAGAGATGAGGAAAGTTCTTGAAACACCGCAACCGTATAAAAATGCTCCGGATGTTATGGGGATATTCGCCACAAGGTCGCCTGTTCGCCCAAATCCGATTGCTTTGACCGTGGTGCAGATCATTCGCATTGACTATGAAAAAGGTATGATTCAAATTCCCTTTATTGATGCGAACGACGCAACGCCAATACTTGATATAAAGCCATATACACCGAGCCTTGACAGAGTTGAGCTTCCCGATGTGCCGGAGTGGTGTAGTCATTGGCCGAGAAGTGTGGAACAATCAGGGAACTTCAATTGGGAAAATGAATTCAACTTTTAATGTGTTAAGAACGTATTGCCAACCGAACTAAATTCACTTTTGCGGGCCTTCCAATGGCAGTTTTGCGATTGGAAGGCCTTTTTATGCATGTGCGCAAGGGCCTTGCTTCATTAATCTATATTTATATTATAGCACAGTTATATGATACCGCCAGAAAAAATGATGCTTAGAACCCTGCTATTCCATGTTTTGGTCACTATTTTCTATTGCAGCTTCCATGCTGCCGTTCTTTTGATTACTCAAAGCAATAACCTCCAAATACTTGTTAATAATTATTTTTAGAGGAGCTATATACTCTTCATCAAGGTTCTTTAGCTGCTCAAGAATAAGTGCAATATCGTTAAATTCACACTTTCCTACCAATATGGAATCGCTTGACACCCTTGTGACATCCCTGATTTTTTTAAGTGTAGCCACCGAAATGCCGACGTTGCCTCTCTCCACATCAGATATATATTGGGCTGAAACATTAATTAATTCTGAAAAACGCTCTTGCGTATAGCCGATTTGTTCGCGCAGAGATTTAATATTTTCACCGATCTGGATATTTAATTCCTTTTTTATTGGTTTGCGATTCATTTTTTACTCCCCCTATCACACTTAGTTTAACTAAGTGTGATAGACTTATACACATAGTGATTAACTTATATTAACTAAGTGTATTACTTGAATAAGCAAATTGAATATGGTAAAATAATCAAAAATGGGGAGATCATAAAATTTTGAGTCCGGATTAACTGCATCCCCTGGGCTAACACTAAGAAAAATCAGGAATTGCATAAGAAATCCAGAACATCTTTATTAGATAAAAAGGATGCTGAGTGAGCTGGGCAAGGAGGGCAGGTTTATGTTTTGGCGAGAAAACGAGCAGTTCCGTATAAATATTTTGCGGCAAATTTCTCGGGAAATCCTTTTTGAATATACTCCCAAAACAGATACCATGAGGTATCAGTATATACGGCCGGATGACTGCTCAGTAAATGTAACAATACAAGGCTACATACAAAATAAAGAGTATAAAAAAAGAATCCACCCCGAATCGCAGGAAAACTTTGAAAAATCCTTTTGCAATGTGCTCAGCAGAAGCATTCGGCTCGAACTGGAGATCCTTTTAAACCTTAATGAAACTGGATACAGATGGTACCGTGTCATCTGTCAAAGCAAAGCGAATGCAAAGGGTAAAGTAATAAAAGTATTGGGCCGTTCCTTGGATATCCATAAAGTTGTTACAGAGCGTGACCTTGCGGTTAAAAAGGCGTCCACAGACATGATGACTGGTATCTATAATAAGTCCACGTTGTTTGAAAAGATTCAGGAACGCATAGACCTAGATGGCGGCGCTCGATGCGCGATGCTGATGATAGATTTGGATGATTTTAAGAACATTAACGATGCTTTTGGGCATGTCGTTGGTGACAAAACCATTCAGTTCGTTGCTATCCTGCTTCAACGCATATTTGATGCTGATGATCTGATTGGCCGGTTTGGCGGTGATGAGTTTATTGTTTTCATGCAGAACGTATCAAAAGATATCGTGCAGAAGAAGGTTGAGCAGTTCAGACGAATTCTTGCAAATAACCAAGGGGATGATTTTACTCTGACCTGCAGCATTGGAATACTGTTTTTGGACGGGGTTGAAAACTCCGTGGATGCACTGTTTAGAAAAGTCGATGATGCCATGTACCAAAATAAGAAAAATGGAAAAGATGGGTATCATGTGTGGAGATCAGACGAGTAAATCTCTGATGTCACCATCAAAAAGAGGGGAGGCCCGCAACAGGCGTTGCGGGCCTCCTTTGATATCCTGCCTGAACTGGCGGGGCACGGGATTACTCAATTTTAATTCCCAGCTTATCAGCAACATCGTGTGCGGACAGCCCGGCCTCTTTTGCCTTAGACAGTACATCTCTCATAGACAGTGGATGCTCAAGCTTATATTTTTGGTTTTCAAGTGCTGTAAGTTCCGATTTCTTTTTTTCAATCTTAGTGTTGATTTCAGAGATGCGATCTTCAGCGGATCTTGTATTACGAGCCATTAGACTCACTCCTTTCAAAGGTATTATAAGCATATATTAATTGGAATAAACTGTCAATCAAAAGATGCTGGTGGACGATAAAAGATTTAATAATTTTTTCGGCACGCCTCTTATTACAGAAAGCTCTGTGCCGCCACAGCGTAGAGCTTTCAATAAATTAGCTTGACTTCCCGTCGTCTCCCACCCGGAGCATTCGATAGCCGACTCCAATATGCGTTTGAATGTATTTTGGCTGGGCAGGATCCTTCTCAATTTTCTTGCGTAAGGTCGCCATAAAAACGCGCAGGGCGGGAATGTCACTGGAGTAATTGCCCCAAATCTCATGAATGATAAAGTTATGTGTTAAAACCTTTCCTGTGTTCTTAGCCAGCAAGCAAAGCAGCCTATATTCCATAGGCGTCAGGTGCACTTCCTCATCGTCCAGCCAGACACAGCCTGCGGCATAATCGATTTTCAAGTTCCCGTTTACAAATATGGTCGCGTCCTTTTGCAGTTTCTCGCTGTCATAGCGGACCCGACGCAGGCTGACGCGGAGCCGCGCTAAGAGCTCATCCACGCTGAACGGTTTTGTCAGATAATCGTCCGCACCGGCGTCAAGCGCACCGATCTTGTCTCGATCCTCACTGCGCGCACTCACCACTATAATGGGCATGTTCGACCATGCGCGAACTTTTTTTATGATATCCACTCCGTCCATGTCCGGAAGGCCTAAATCTAAGATCATGATGTCCGGCTGCCTGGAGACAGCCTCGAGAATGGAGCCTTCGCCAGTTCCGGCTGTATGATACTGATAATTTTGCGTTTCTAAAGTGGTGGTAATCAGCTTTTGAACGGCCTTATCGTCCTCCACAACCAAAATCAAAGGTTTATTCATGAACATTCACCTCCTCGGCCCGCAATGTGAATCCGAATACCGTCCCCCGTGGGACATTGTCCCTTACATAGAGGGTGCCCCCATGCGCGTTAATAATCGATTTGCACAGCGGCAGCCCCAAACCAAGTCCACGGCGGCTGTCCGTGCTGACGATTTCGCCGGTATAGAACATGTCAAACAGTTTTTCCTTTGCCTTATCTGAAATGCCGGAACCGTTGTCGGCTATTTCAACGCAAACAAGCGCCCCGTTCCTTTTCGCCGAAATGGTAATGCGCGAGTCCTGCTGCGTGTATTTAATCGCATTATCGACAATGTTGATGATGACTTGAACAATCAGGCGGGAATCCATTCTGGCCATCAAGAACTCATCTTCAAGAACGGTTTCAATCGTATGCTCTGCGCTCCTTCGGTTAATATGAAGCAGCGCCTCCGCGATCACCTCGTCCAAAAGCTCGGGCTGCAAATTCAAATTCATCGTGCCGTTATCGATCCGTGTAATGGAAAGCAGATTCTCTACCAGATTGATCAGCCACATGGAGTCATCATATATGTCCGTATAGAGCGTCTGCTTCTGGTCCTCGCTTAAAACCTGAGAATTGCCCATTAGAATGCCTGCATTCCCGGAAATGCTGGTGAGCGGCGTTCTTAAATCGTGGGAAATGGCGCGGAGGAGATTGGCACGGAGCTGTTCCTGCTGCATCTGTATAGAGATTTGCTTTTGCGTTTCGTTAAGCCATTCTTTTTCCAGCGCAAGCGCGCATTCTCCCAGCATTGCGATTACAAGGCTCTTTTCAAACGCCTCCAACGGTATCTGCTTATCCATAACGATTCCCGCAACAGCAAATACCTGATCCCTTCCGCGTACCGCAAGATACAGGCATTTTGAGGCCGATAGCGTATTTGTCGTAGCCCCGGCCCGCTTATTGTTTTTGAATACCCACTCGGCCACTGCATGTTCATCCGGCCCGGTGTAGCTCTGCGGCTCTTCCGCGTCTTCTTTCGCAAACACGACTGGCTCGGACAGCATGTTTTGTTCTCCGGGATAAAAAATAACGGTTCTGTCAAGAAGCTTGACCATCTGCCGCGCCGTTTCGCTTAAAATTTCTGATTGATCGTTTGCCTGCTGCAGTTTCCGGCTCGTTTCCAATAGCACTTCCGTCCGATAGGCCCTTTGCGCGGCCTGATGGGCTTGCTCCTTCACCCGCTTTGTCAGCGTGCTGGTGATGAGCGCAGCGGCCAGCATGACGATAAAAGTAACCGGGTATCCGGGAAGGGTTGCCTCTAAAGAAAAACGGGGCTCCGTAAAAATAAAGTTGAACACCAGCACACTCAAGACAGAAGATACCGCGCTATATATCCTGCCTCTTGTTATCATGGCGTTCAGCAGCACGCCCAGGATGTATGCCGTGATAATGTTGGCTTCACTTAAACCAAGGGAACGAAACCATAATCCAACCAGTGTGCAAGCAGTTAAAATGCCTATAGTTTTTAAGGAGTCAGCCAGCGAAAGCTTCGCTGGTTTTGATAATCTGGATAAGCTTAAATGAAAAGAGGATTGCGTATCCGGGATGATATAAATATCAATGTTAGGCGCGAGAACGGATAGCCGATCCACAAAGCTGGTCTTTGAAGGCCATCTTCTCATGTGGCTGGAGCGCCCAATTACAATTTTTGAAACGCGGCTCACCTTGGCATATTCCGCTATTTGACCGGGAACATCCTCTCCATATACGGTGGCAATCTGCGCTCCAAGCTGCTCGGCAAGCCTTAAATGCTCTCTCAGCTGCGTTCTGTTTTTGGCTTCCAACTCCGGTGTCTCAGGCGTTTCCACAAAAAGCGCTGTGAACGCACCATGGAACGCGTCGGCCATTCTCGCGGCTGTGCGAATCACCTTAGCGTTAGAGGGCGCTGATGAAAGGCACACTAAAATATGCTCATTGGAATAAGAACCGTTGTTTTTTGATTGCTCGTAGTTTTGCGACGCAATGCGGTTAACCTGATCCGCTGTGCGGCGAAGTGCGATTTCGCGAAGGGCAATCAGCTTTTCTTTTGTGAAAAAATTAGAAAGCGCCCGATGTGCCTGCTCTTCCCGATAGATTTTTCCCTTATTAAGGCGTTCGATCAACTCATCCGGTTCAATATCGACGACCTCAATTTGATTTGCGCTGTCAAATACGCTGTCCGGGATCCGCTCTCGCACGGTAATGCCTGTAATAGAAGCCACCACGTCGTTGAGGCTTTCAATATGCTGTACGTTGATGGTGGTATATACATCGATCCCCGCATGCAGCAGTTCTTCCACATCTTGATACCGTTTTGCGTGGCGGCAGCCTTCGGCATTTGTATGGGCCAGCTCGTCCACCAAAATCAGCTCAGGCTTTCTGCGAAGCGCCCCGTCCAGATCAAACTCCCTTAGCTTAATATCCTTATAGGTTATCTCCAGAAAGGGCAGGGTTTCCAGCCCTTCTAAGAGGGCTGCCGTTTCCGGTCGAGCATGAGGCTCGACGTATCCCGCAACTACATCAACGCCGTTTTTTTGCAGCTCGTGGGCGTCTTTCAGCATAGCGGAAGTCTTTCCGACACCGGCGGCATAGCCAAAGTAAATTTTCAACAGCCCGCGCTTTTTTCCATCTGGCATAGCAGAAGGCTGCTCAGGAGCAGTGCCAATGCCGTTTTTGTTGCCCGCCATCTTTACTTCTCCTTTCTCCGCTAAAATGCTGTTTTTGCAAGTATATCACGCAGAGGATTACCATCGTATTATGGATTTTCGCCTCACATTAAGATCGCATAAAGATGGCGTTACTGTAGTATTTCCCAAGGAAATTTTACTTAGAAACGTTGTTCATTTATCCCCTCAGCTTAAAAGTTTTGGGCGCCAGGCGATAAGCCAGAACCAGCCCAATTATGACATACAGGGCGCAGAATATCGTAACGCCGACCCCGAATGCCAGAGTGGATGCCACTTTTCCTGCCGAAAAAAAGCAGATGTAATAAGTGACCATATCCAAAATCATATAGACGGGATTTTTTGTTTCCATTTTAGCGTTATATGGCTGCAGCAGATAGTAGAGCACCAGTGTATGCACGGAAAAAAACACGGACATCACCGGAATAGAAATTATAAAGATCAAATAGTTCATGGGATTCGCAGTTCCGCCTGAAACATAAAGCAGCAGCGGAAGGCCCAGAGCCATTACCGACGCAGGCAGCAGGTTGATAACTGACACATATTTCAGCCGCTCGGTGAACAGGGATAAAATTGCCTTTGGCTGCCGGTATACTCGATAGGTCAGCATGCTGTGGTCACAGTTTATAAACATCGCCTCAGTGATTGCTCTGCCGCGGTTAACAAAGTACATGATGAGCAGGGAATACGGAAGATAGCTCAGCAGCAGCGTATTGATTATCGGCATGATACCCGGCAAGTAAAAACAGGCCAGTATCGCCGCGGCCACGAAGCCCGCTAAAACCAGCGCGATTTTCTTGGCTGCTCTGGTCAGCAGTTTGGAATGGCGCTTCATGAAAAGCTCATTGAAATAGGCATAGCCCGATTTGTTGCTGGTCTGGCTCAGATCAGCTTCAATTTTTTTGTGGTATGCCTTCTGTTTCACCTGCGCGGAGCTGACGGTATTCATCACCAAATTGTTGGAGGTCAGCAGCGTCCGGTATACGGTTCGATACTTTTTAAACTGCCAGACATAGGAGAAACAAAGCGCACCCGCGGCAATCGTGACCCCGCAAAGTACAAGGAACAGCGTTTGATTCATGGTATACCCGAGGAAAGGCGGCAGATAGGCCGCAACCATCAGCAGAGCTGTTCCTGACCATACAATTACGGACGGCAGGTTTTCATTGCGCACTTTTTCGCCGTCACGGCAGTCATAAAGCGTAATTGCCGCTATGATCAGCTTGACCCCGCAGACAAAGAACGGCATAACCAGGCACACAACCGTTTCTACTCCCATCGCCCTGCCGAGCAACAGGGTGAAGGGCAGAAAGCCGACCGCCATCTTCAGCAGAAAATACAGGTAATTGGACAGGGTATATTCCCACGCGTCCATGCGCATCAGGAACATGGCATAATACTTGTCCTTCGTCGGGTTGAAGACATGTGTGTTTGTAAGTCCGCCTGCAAGGGAGAGAAAAAAGAAAACATGTACAAAGGCATCCGGTGAGGCGGCGTCCATCAGTTCTAAAGCTCCAACCACCATAAGAAGCAGATAGAGAATCTTTCCCAGGAACACCGATCCGATTTCGATAAGGATGCTTATGATGTTGGCAATGGCTTTCAAGCCGGGATTTGCGTACAGCGTGCTTGGCAGCAGCTTGTTCACCAGTGGGATGGATTTAAGCGCATAGATGATGCTGTTGGTTTTATACGTACTGCGCAGCCGGAAGGAGGTAACGAAGGTATTAATCATGCTCGTCACCCCGCAGGGCTGCGATAATTTTATCCTTAAATGCGGCATTGTCGAGGTTTTCCTTTCGGATCTCCTCCAGTACTCCCTCGTTCAGAATGACGATTTCATCGCACAGATCCAGCGCTAGCTCCATGATATGCGTGGAGAAAATGATGATATGCTCCCGTTTCAGCTGACGAAGCAACTGCTTCATCTCGTCCGCGACTACAACGTCGAACGAGGTCAGCGGTTCGTCCAGCAACAAAATACTGGGATCGGCAATAAAGTTAACCAGCATCTGCATTTTATTTTTCATGCCGTGGGAGTAGTCCTTGAGCAGCTTATCCCTGTCTTCGGGATCTATCTGCATGAAATCAAAGTATTCATCAATCGAGCGGATATTTTTGATTCGGTTCCGGTTGATATCGATAAAGAATTTTAGAAACTCCCGGCCGGTCAGAAATTCCGGCACCACAGGAGTAGAGAGAACGTAGCCGATATCCTCGGACACGATGGGCCGGAGAGTCCCGCTTTCCTCAACCTCAAAGCTGCCGCCGTCAACCCGGATATCTTCGTTGATGCAGTTAAAAAGCGTAGTCTTTCCCGCGCCATTGCGGCCCAGCAGACCATAGATATTCCCCTTTTCAAAGGTAAAAGACGCGCCCTTCAGCACCTCTTTTTTATCAAATTGTTTCCGGATATCACGGAGAATCAGTTTCATGGGTTCACACTCCATAGTTACATATAAATTTTCATACCTGATGCGCGATGAGGAATAAATCACATTTCCTTCTGATATTTGGCCATTAGATAAATGCCAAGCACGTTATAGGCTAAGAAGACGGCGATAACGGCAAATGTGGCCCACAACGGCGCGGAGATGATAATCGTGACATAGGCTATGCCCATAATCAACCACTGCGTAATGTCCCCGGCTCTCGCCTTGGCACGGTGGCGAATCATTGTATTGCGCTCGTCGCTGTATTCAATTTTCGCCTGTTTCTCAAGCACAGGATTTTTATGCTCCATACGGATCATCAGCAGATTGGATACGCTTGCGCCCAAAAGCCCCGCGCCAATGCCAATGAGTACTCCGGATACAGATTTAAGCGCTTCACCCTGAAATAAAAAGCTAGCCGCCATACAGCATATACCTACGATTAACATTGCAATATAAGTAGATTGTTTTCTTCTCACTGTATTTCCTCCTCATATATAAATATTTGCTCGATGGGCATATGGAAGTAACGGGCAATTTTAAAAGCCAGAAGAATGGATGGATTATACCTCCCATTTTCAAGAGAACCGATTGTCTGCCTGGACACCTCAAGCGCTGCCGCCAATTCCTCCTGCTTAATGCCGTGCAGCTTTCGGATTTCTTCCAATCTATTTTTCACGATATCCCTCCACCATCAGAAACGGAAAGCAAGCTTAACATCGAGAGAGTATCACAAACAAAGCGAAATGTCAAGCGAGCTTTCCGTTCGTGAGATTGAAATGGGCGTTAGCATGCATCATTAATGCCATCTTAATGTGCCGCAGGAAATCCTAATCCCGAACTAATGGGGAATGTGTTACCGTACGGAATGGATTCTAACAGAGGAGGAATTAGTATGGCTTTGTCCATGGATTTAGCGATGGTTGGTACCCTGGCCGTCTGCTATCTATTGATGAAATGGTTTATCGATTGGTGTGGCAGACAAGTTAAAGCGCCGTAGAGGGGGATAATTTTATGATCATTCTTGGAATTTTGATCGCGGGATTGGCGGGGTACCTGGTGTATGCGCTGGTTAATCCCGAAAAGTTTTAACGGGAAGGCGGAGTAAAATATGCTGCAAATAGTAATATTCTTGGCTGTCTTTATTGCAGTCATTTTTCCGATGGGGAAGTACATGTATCATATCGCTGTCGGTCAGCGCACCTTTGCCGACCCGGTGTTCAATCGGGTTGACAACGCGATCTACCGTGTCTGCGGGATTGACAGAAGAGAAATGCACTGGAAACAGTATGCCGTGTCTATGCTGGCGACAAACGGAATCATGGTGCTGGTCGGATATTTGATTTTAAGGCTTCAGGGGTTCCTGTTCCTGAATCCAAACGGGATCGGCGCGATGGAGCCGAGTCTTTCATTCAATACCATCATCAGCTTTATGACCAACACAAATCTTCAGCACTATGCGGGGGAATCCGGCCTCTCCTACTTAAGCCAGATGGTGGTGATCATCTTTATGATGTTCACCTCTGCCGCCACCGGTTTTGCTGTCGCCACAGCCATCGTCCGGGGCTTTGCCGGCAAGACGAAAACCATGGGCAACTTTTACGTAGACCTCATCCGCATTACGACCCGCGTTCTTCTGCCGCTTGCCATTATCGTCGGGCTGGCGCTTGTTTCCCAGGGGGTCGTGCAGAACCTGTCGCCCAACGCAACGGTACAGACAATCGAGGGGAAGTATCAGGACATCGCCATGGGACCGATCGCCGCGCTGGAATCCATCAAGCATCTTGGAACCAACGGCGGCGGTTTCCTGGGAGCAAACTCGGCAACGCCCTTCGAAAACCCGAATGTCTTGACCAATATGATCGAAATGCTGTCCATGATGCTCCTGCCGGGAGCCTGTGTTGTGATGTTTGGCCTCATGGCCCGCGGCCGCAAGAAGGAAACTGAGAAAGGCAAAGAAGCAAAGGTTCTCCTCGGCCGTGAGGCAAGGCCCATTTTTGCCGTCATGCTCATCCTTTTCGTTGTGGGCCTTGTAGTCTGCTTTGGAGCGGAGCAGGCCGGAAACCCGGTATTGGAACGCGCCGGGTTAAGCCAGAGTATGGGCAACATGGAGGGAAAAGAGACGCGCTTTGGAATTGCCCAATCAGCGCTCTTTACCACCGTAACCACCGCGTTTACCACCGGCAGTGTAAATAACATGCACGACACCCTGACGCCGATCGGCGGCATGGTTCCGCTGATGAACATGATGCTCAACATGGTATTCGGAGGCAAGGGCGTCGGACTGGTGAACATGCTGATGTATGTGATTCTCACCGTATTTATCTGCGGACTGATGGTTGGCCGCACGCCGGAGTATCTGGCCAAAAAGATTGAAGGCCGGGAAATGAAGCTGACTGCCCTGGGCATCATCATTCACCCGCTGCTGATCCTGTTCTTCTCCGCCTTGGCCGTAGCCGTGCCGGCGGGCCTGGCGGGAATCAGCAACCCCGGGCATCACGGGCTTACCCAGGTGCTGTATGAATTCGCGTCCTCTGCCGCCAACAACGGCTCCGGCTTTGAGGGCCTGGCTGACAATACGTACTTCTGGAACCTCACGACAGGTCTTGCGATGTTCTTTGGGCGCTACCTGTCCATCATCCTTATGATGGCTGTCGCAAGCTCGCTGATGCTCAAGCAGCCGGTCAGCGAATCAATCGGCACGTTGAGAACTGATACGAGAACATTTGCCATAGCACTGCTTATGGTCATCATAATCATTGCCGCGCTGACGTTCTTCCCGGCACTGATCCTTGGCCCCGTCGCCGAGCATATGACCTTATGGAGTTAAGGAGGGCACTTCAATGAGCAAAGAAAAGAAAACAAAGTTCATTACGGGGGACATTTTGAAATCCTCTGTCATCGGGGCGTTATCAAAGCTGAATCCCCGGTATATGATGAAAAACCCCGTCATGTTTGTGGTGGAAATCGGGTTTGCGGTGACACTGCTGCTCTGTATCTTCCCAGGCCTGTTTGGGGACGAAGGCAGCAACCTGAGGCTGTATAACGCAATTGTGTCGGGCATCCTCTTGATCACAGTGCTGTTTGCCAACTTCGCCGAAGCGATAGCCGAGGGCCGTGGCAAGGCGCAGGCTGAGAGCCTGAAGAAAACACAGAAGGACATGCAGGCCCGGATTCTAAAAGAAGACGGGACGGAAACCGTAGTAAGCGCCGGCACATTGAAAAAAGATGATGTGGTGCTGGTGAAAACCGGCGAGCTGATCCCCAACGACGGCGAGGTCATCGAGGGCGTCGCCTCAGTGGACGAATCCGCCATTACCGGCGAATCCGCCCCCGTGCTTAAGGAGAGCGGCGGCGATTTTTCGTCGGTCACGGGCGGCACGACCGTTGTGAGCGACTGGCTAAAAATCCGTACAACATCCAATCCGGGAGAATCCTTTCTCGATAAAATGATCACGCTGGTGGAGGGGGCCTCCCGTAAAAAGACGCCCAATGAGATCGCCCTCAACACGCTGCTTGTCAGCCTGACGATCATCTTCCTGATCGTTATCGTCAGCCTTTACCCCATCGCTGTCTATAGCGGAGTCCGCCTTCAAATCTCAACGCTGGTTGCGCTGACCGTATGCCTGATCCCCACAACCATCGGCGGGCTGCTCTCTGCCATCGGCATCGCCGGTATGGACCGGGTAACGCGCTTTAACGTCATCGCTATGTCCGGCAAAGCTGTGGAGGTCTGCGGCGACGTAGACACCATGATTCTTGATAAGACCGGTACCATTACCTATGGAAACCGCATGGCGGCAAAATTTATCCCTGTGGGCAAGGCGGGGGAACAGGAACTGATTCACTTTGCCGTCGTCTCTTCACTGAAGGACGACACCCCGGAAGGAAAATCCGTCGTGCAGCTCGGCGAACGGCTGACAGGAAAGCTAGAGGAGCCCGCCGCCGGAATGGAATTTGTGGAGTTCACCGCGCAGACGCGCATGAGCGGCGTCAATCTTCCGGACGGCGCGAGAATCCGCAAAGGCGCGTCGGATGCCATTCGAAAGTACGTACAGGAACTGGGGGGCTCCATTCCGGGAGATCTTGAGGCCCGGACCAACGAGGTTGCGAAGCTGGGCGGCACGCCCCTGGTGGTTTGTGTCGGGAACCGCATCCTTGGCGTCATATATCTGAAGGATACCATCAAAGAAGGCCTGGTGGAGCGTTTCGCAAGACTGCGCGCCATCGGCATTAAGACCATTATGTGCACCGGCGACAACCCTCTGACTGCGGCAACCATCGCGCAGGAGGCTGGCGTAGACAGCTTCATCGCGGAATGTAAGCCTGAGGACAAGATTAAAGCGATCAAGGCCGAGCAGGCCGAGGGGAAGATTGTCGCCATGACGGGCGACGGCACCAACGACGCGCCCGCCTTGGCGCAGGCAAATGTGGGCATTGCAATGAACAGCGGTACTCAGGCGGCCAAGGAAGCAGCGAACATGATCGACTTGGATTCCGATCCCACCAAGATTCTGGATGTGGTGGAAATCGGCAAGCAGCTTCTGATTACACGCGGCTCCCTGACGACCTTCAGCATAGCCAATGATATTGCCAAGTATTTTGCGATCATCCCCGCAATGTTCATGGCGGTCATACCGCAGATGCGGATGTTGAATATCATGGCGCTCTCTACACCCTACAGCGCGATTCTGTCCGCGTTGATTTTCAACGCCGTCATTATTCCGCTGTTGATCCCCCTGGCGATGAGAGGTGTGAAATACAGGCCGATGCGTGCGGAAAAGATGCTGTCCCGAAATATGCTGATTTATGGGCTGGGCGGCATCGCCGCACCCTTTGTGGGCATTAAGCTCATTGACCTGGTTATCACACCGCTATTGGCCGTTTTGGGTTTATAAGAGACAGGCAGCCGGAAACGGAAAGGAAGCTATAGTATGGATGGTTTTATGGCAAATGTCGGCCTATTGGCCGTTGCGTTTTTCATCGTTTATATTTATAAGAAGGCATTGGAATGGAATGACTACAGGCATTCCGGTTTTTATGAAAGCGAGAAGGTTTACAAAGCGGCGGACGAATTTGTCCATGGGGCTCTCCCGGATGAAGTCAAGGAGTCCTTGGTAGACTGCGATATGATAGACGAGACAGATGCAGAAAACATTATGACTCTGGCTACTCATCACAGAAGCGACAAAGACGGTGGCTACAGGGCCTTTATAAGGTCGGTAAATGAAGTGCTGGGCGAAGATGTATACAGCGAAAAGCGTCCAAGACATGACGCAAAGCGATAAGCGGCATCAAGCCTTACGTATCCGGCGGCTCAAAGCAGGCTGCCGTCAGCACAAATTTGGAGGTTATCAGATATGGTTAGAGTTTTAAAAGGAATCAAGAAACCGCTGCTTGTTACAGTAGCGATGCTCCTGATCTGCGGGCTGGCGTACCCTCTTCTGCTGACAGGAATCAGCCAGGTTGTATTCCCCCGGCAGGCAAACGGCAGCCTCATTACCATCGACGGGCAAGCCGTGGGTTCGGAGCTGATTGGGCAGGATTTCGAAGACCCAAGATTCATGAAGAGCCGTCCTTCCGCTGTGAATTACAACACATACACGCAGGAGGAGAAAGAAAACGGTGATTATGCCGGACCCGGTTCCGGTTCCAATAACTACGCGCCGACCAACCCCGAGCTGGTCAAACGCGTGGAGGCAGATCTTGCGGAATTTCTGGCTGCGAATCCTTCCGTTAAGGAGGCGGATATTCCAGCAGACTTGCTGACGGCGTCCGGCTCCGGTCTTGACCCGCACATCAGCCCGGCGTCGGCCGCAGTTCAAATACAGGCACTTGCGAAGTCGACCGGATTGTCACAGGAAACACTGGAGGGTATCGTAAAGAATAACACTCAGGGCAAGCTCCTCGGTATTTTCGGCGAAGAGACCGTCAATGTACTGAAGGTGAACCTGGAAATCGCCAAGGAGCTGGGATTAATAAGATTATCTGCCGGCTAAGACAGGGGATTGAACCAACAGTTCAATGACACCGCCGCGGCTTTCAATTATGATGAACACAAGAAATTACAGATAAACATTGCGAAAAAATGAGGTGAGCAGCAGGCTTCGTCCTGCTGCTCACACACGACTATATTCAGTTTCGGCCTTGCCGGAACCAGGATTTCATCCAGTGGCACCTCCAGCAAAGTGCCGAGCGCATACAGGTTGTCAACCGAGGGCAGGCTTTTCCCGCGCTGCCACTTATAGATTGCCTGAGGATCCTCAAAACCGAAATAGGCCTGCAGATCCCGTACAGATAAGCCGCGGTTCAGACGCAAGCGCATGATGTTTTGGCCGGTGGCAACAGGGTCAATGACCGGAAAACATTTTTCCTGCATGGCAATCGCCTCCATAATCTGATTTTCCATAATGGGAATATATTAGAATAACCGATTGCATCGAAAAAGGCAATGCTAAAAGGGGATCTGTAAAGGAACTGTTATAATCGGCACGTACAGCTAAGCGGCTTATCGACGATTGCACAAATCTCCGTCAGAGGATGGATAGGGAAGTGGGCCATATGAAAAAACTGATTCCGTTGAAGAAACAGAGCAAGCGGGCTAAGAAGGCGTATCACGCCAAACAGCGCGGGTCGTGGCATGGCGTTTGCCCAATTACCCGCACGGTGCCGAGTGGGAGAACGTATGATAGAAATCGAGCGAAACGCGAGGATAAAGCAAGTCGAGAGCCTTTCTAGACCAGCTGAGGAAACCTGATTTGCACCATTGAGGGGGAATAATACACTGATCAATAGTAGGGAGAAGCCCATCTCATTCTGTAGAAAGCGCGGCTGTGCCGCAAATCATGAATCCGCATAATTTTTTACGCCGCTCTTTTTGTATCCTCTGTTCATTTCATGCATCAAAAGGTACTTTGCGAAAAGCCTGTCAATTGGTTCATATTGACAAAGTACTCTCGAACTGATATCATTTCTTTATTATGGAAGGTAGGTGAACGTCATGCTGAAGAGTTATCTGCAAGTGATGGATTATAACACGGCTGTCGGTCCGTGCTTATTTCAGTATGTCGTTTTTTAACGCTATTTTTGCTGATTTTTAAGCCCGGAACTGATGTTCCGGGCTTTTTTGCATCTATTTTTATTTGGAAGGTTGAGTAAGGTGATTGAATTACAGGCAACTTTAACACTGCCAAGATTTTTACAGACAATATAGAAAACGAGGCAATTTCACAGATTATCAATTTGCTGAACCAGGAGTTTGTCTCAGGGAGCAAAATCCGCATCATGCCGGATACACACGCAGGAGCGGGCTGTACTATCGGAACCACTATGACAATCAAAGATAAAGTCGTGCCCAATTTAGTTGGTGTCGATATCGGCTGCGGCATGGAGACTGTACTGCTTGAAAAAAGCCGTTTGGAGCTGCAGAAGCTGGACAAAGCAATCCATGAGTGCATCCCTGCGGGTTTTGATATTCGAGACAAAGTGCATGATTTTATGGGCGAAATTGACTTATCTAAACTGCGCGCCGCAAAGCATGTCAACTTAAACCGGGCCGAGCTGAGCATGGGTACCCTTGGCGGGGGTAACCATTTTATAGAGCTTGACCGTGACGATAACGGTCAGCTCTATCTTGTCGTGCATTCGGGAAGCCGCAACCTTGGCAAACAGGTAGCCGGATATTATCAAGAAGTCGCTGCACGCGATTTGGCCGACAAATCCGAAGACGCCCAGAAGCTGATTAGTGAGTTGAAAAAGCAGGGCCGGCAGGCCGAGATACAGTTTGAAATCAAAAAGCTGGGCGTTCGTAAGGTTGATAAAAACCTCGCATTTGTTGAAGGGCAGCTTTTTGAAGATTACCTGCACGATATGGCTATCGTACAGCGTTATGCGGCGCTGAACCGGCAGGCTATCGTGCGTGAAATTGTAAAGAGGATGAAGTTCAAGGTGGTCGAACAGTTTACCACTATCCACAACTATATTGATCTGGACTCCATGGTTCTGCGGAAAGGTGCGATTTCCGCTAAGGCAGGCGAGCGCGTACTGATCCCCATAAACATGAGGGACGGCAGCCTGATCTGCATCGGCAAGGGCAATCCCGACTGGAACTGTTCAGCGCCACACGGGGCGGGACGCTTGATGAGCCGGAGCGCGGCGAAACAGAGCATCACGCTTGCGCAGTTTGAGAAATCGATGGAGGGGATTTACTCCTCCACAGTAAATAAGAGTACGATAGACGAGTCGCCGTTTGCGTATAAACCCATAGAGGAGATCATCGCCAATATCGGAGACACAGTTGAAATCATTAAGACAATCAAGCCGCTTTATAATTTCAAAGCGGCTGAGTAGGTGAGAAAATGACAATATCCATTTATGAGTTTAGCAAGCCCGGAGTTAAAGAAAAGAGTGCTGGCTCTACTCAAGTCCGGTAAACAATGGGGTTATATAAATGAAATTATCACGTAAAACTGTTTGCCTGCATGGCAACCGGAATATCTATGTGCTAACGCCGAAGAACATCAGTGATGAAATAACGGCAACAGATGATCAAAAGGGCTATTTCTACCTCATGTCCAACGGCACGGGGTATGCTTTGCTTTCAAAAATTTTCGCCCTGGCCATTTCACTTGGGGACAATGAGCTAATATACCTTCCGTTAGAATTTGCCTATCAGAAAGCTTATGAGAAGGATTTTTCTGCGTTTGAAAATCACTATACAGGGGTTGTTATTTTCAATTATTGCACAACGCAAATAGATGGAAAGGATATCTTAACTGTATTGAACAACAAACCAATAAAGATGGAGACGATAAGCAGGGATAAACTGCTTTCGGATGAATTCCCTGATCGCTGGAAAACCCGCCACCGCCTCACAGTCAAGGGGAAAGGGAAGCTCCTGATCATGAGTGGTAACGGCGACATCTTTACTTCGATGGCTCAATCCTGTGAAAATCTGGCTGAATATGGCGATGACGTCGAATTTAACAAATCCCCCCCGCATATGCACCATGACTGGGATGAAAACACTGCTAAGAGCGTTGGCATTACCTTCTATTATTGGCATCACAACGGAGGAGGGACAACAGATGAGCAGCTTCAGTCTTGCTGAGGGGATGGTTGTATCCTATTTACGGCAAACGTCGATGTCGAGAATATTGATAAACTGATTCGAGCCTTTGGTGAGAACTTGGAAGAACCATGCTTTTTCATTCTAGAGATACCTGCCAGCGAGCAAGATGAGCAGGAGCTTAGGAGGTTGAAAATTGTAGTCCCATGAGGCTGTATGGTTTTTGAGGCGCGGGGCTTTTGATTCGCCCACTTTTCAGAACCGAAAATCTATGATATACTGTTGCCCATTTGAAATGAATTTACCAGTTTAGGAGACCATATGAGTATTTTGACCGTCACTCACGTCAGCCACGGTTTCGGCGGGCGGCAGATCTTGCAGGACGCCTCGTTCCGCCTGCTCAAGGGAGAGCACGTAGGGCTGGTGGGAGCCAACGGGGAGGGGAAGACCACCTTTCTGGACATCCTCACCGGCAAGCGAAGCCCGGATGAGGGAGACGTGGCCTGGTGCAGCCATATCACCACCGGGTACCTGGATCAGTTCTCCGCCCTGGAGAAGGGCAAGACCATCCGTGAGGTCCTACGCACCGCGTTCTCCCATATGTACGAGCTGGAGCGGGAGATGCTGGCCCTCTACGACGCGATGGGGGAGTGCGACCCGGAGGAGCTTGACAAGCTCATGGAGGACGTGGGGGAGATACAGGAGATTCTGGAGCAGAGCGGATTCTACGTGCTGGACACCAAGATAGAGGAGTACGCCGGCGGGCTCGGTCTGGGAGAGATCGGTCTGGAGCGGGACGTGTCCGAGCTATCGGGCGGCCAGCGGGCCAAGGTGCTCCTCACCAAGCTCCTGCTGGAAAACCCCATGATCCTCATCCTGGATGAGCCCACCAACTTCCTCGATGAGAACCACATCGCCTGGCTCAAGCGGTTTTTGCAGGGGTATGAAAACGCCTTCATCCTGGTCTCCCACGACGTGGCCTTTTTAAACGACGTAGTTAACGTCATCTACCACGTAGAGAACGCCGCCCTCACCAGGTATACCGGCAATTATAAGGACTTCGAGGCGCTCTACGAGGTGAAGAAACGCCAGCTGGAGCAGGCATATGAAAAGCAGCAGAAGGAGATCGCCCAGCTGGAGGACTTCGTGGCCCGCAACAAGGCCCGGGCCGCCACCGCCAACCTGGCCCGCAGCCGCCAGAAACGGCTTGACAAGATGGAGGTCATCGAGCTTTCGAAGGAAAAGGTGAAACCCACCTTTTCCTTCACGCCAGCACGCACGCCGGGGCGGGAGGTCATCGCGGCCCGGGGCCTGGTGCTGGGCTATGAAGAGCCCCTGACCCGCCCGGTGGACGTGGTGGTGGAGCGGGGGCAGAAGATCGCCATCAAAGGAGTCAACGGCCTGGGGAAATCTACCTTACTCAAGACTCTGCTGGGGCTTATCTCGCCCATTTCCGGGACGGTTGAGCACGACCAGTTTGTGGAGCCGGGCTACTTTGAGCAGGAGGAACGGGGCAACGACCGCACCGCCCTGGAGGAGATTTGGGCCGAGTTCCCCGGCATGTCCAACGGGGAGGTCCGCGCAGCCCTGGCGAAATGCGGCCTGACCGCGGAGCACATCACCACCCAGATGCGGGTGCTCTCCGGCGGGGAGAACGCGAAGGTGCGCCTGTGCCGTCTCATGCTCAGACCCATGAACCTCCTGGTGCTGGACGAGCCCACCAACCACCTGGACGTGGACGCAAAGGAGGCCCTGCGGGAGGCCATCAGCGCCTACAGGGGCACCGTCCTGCTGGTGAGCCACGAGCCGGAGTTCTACGAGGGAGTCGTCTCCACCGTCTGGAACGTGGAGGAGTGGACCACCAAGATCGTATAGACCGAGGCCCGCCGCCCCGTTTCGGGGCGGCGCTTGGTTTTGTGTGGGGCGGTACCTGCGACAAAATTCCCAATCCGCCTGTTCCCAAGGCTCAAAAGCGCACAAAATTGTCGATTGTCAAGCGGTTTGTGATATGATACTATTTTTAGGTAGTAGGTAGAAAGGGGACTGGAATATGGGATATAGCAAGGAAGATATCATCCGCATCGTCCGTGAGGAGGGCATCGAGTTCATCCGCCTGCAATTTACGGACGTCTTCGGTATGCTCAAGAACGTCGCCATCACCGCCTCGCAGATCGAAAAGGCCGTCAACAACGAGATCATGTTCGACGGCTCCTCGGTTGAGGGGTTCGTGCGCATCGACGAGTCGGACCAGTGCCTCTATCCCGACCTGGACACTTTTGTGATTTACCCCTGGCACCACAAGCACAAGACCGCCCGCCTCATCTGCGACGTGTACAATACCGACGGCACCCCCTTCGTGGGCGACCCCCGGTACGTGCTCAAGCGCGTGCTCAAAAAGGCGGCCGACATGGGGTACACCGCGTTCAACGTGGGCCCCGAGTGCGAGTTCTTCCTCTTCCAGACCGACGAGGAGGGCAAGCCCACCATCAAGACCAACGACGAGGCGGGCTACTTCGACTTAGGCCCTCTCGACCACGGGGAGAACACCCGCCGGGGCATCTGCGTGGCCTTGGAGCGCATGGGCTTTGAGATCGAGGCAAGCCACCATGAGAACGCCCCCGGCCAGCATGAGATCGACTTCAAGTACGGTGACGCCCTCCGGGCCGCCGACAATATTATGACCTTCAAGCTGGCCGTCAAGCTCCTGGCCCAGCAGGACGGGCTTCACGCCACGTTTATGCCCAAGCCCACCTTTGGCGTGTGCGGGTCGGGGATGCACACCAATATGTCTCTTCTCAAGGACGGGAAGAACATCTTTGACGACCCCGACGGCGCGAAGGGCCTCTCCAAGGAGGCGTACAGCTTTATCGCCGGCGTCCTGGCCCATGTGCGGGGCATGGCGGCGGTGACGAATCCTCTGGTCAACTCCTATAAGCGCCTGGTGCCCGGCTACGAGGCCCCCTGCTATATGGCCTGGTCGGCCTCCAACCGCTCGGCCCTCATCCGTATCCCCGCAAGCCGCGGCATGGCCACCCGGGTAGAGCTCCGCTCTCCCGATCCCTCCTGCAACCCATACCTGTGCCTGGCCGTCTGCCTAGCCGCGGGGCTTGACGGCATCGAGCGGGGCCTCACCCCGCCCGCAGAGATCACCGAGAACATCTTCGCAATGGACGAACACGCCCGCAAGGCCCACGGAATCGACAGCCTGCCCGGCTCCCTGGACGAGGCCATCCGCTGCATGGAGGAGGACGCCCTCATCCTGGACGCTCTGGGTGAGCATGTCTCCGCCAACTACCTGGACGGCAAGAAAAAGGAGTGCGAGGAGTACCGCACCCGCGTCTCCTCCTGGGAGCGGGAAAAGTACATCATGAACTACTAAAATTTCCAAGCGAACGATTGATATTTCCCCGCATAGGATAGGATAAACGGGCGGCGGACTTGTGCCGCCGCCTGCCTACTATATAAGGGGGCGGCGTTGTGCGCTTTACAAAAATGCAGGGTACCGGCAACGACTACATCTATCTGGACTGTACCGGGGAGATCCCCCAGGATTTGCCCGCCCTGGCGGTGCGTCTGTCCCGGCCTCACTTCGGCGTGGGGAGCGACGGGCTCATCTGCATTTTCCCGTCGGACGCGGCGGACTTTAAAATGCGCATGTTCAATGCCGACGGCTCCGAGGGGGAGATGTGCGGCAACGGTCTGCGCTGCGTCTGCAAATTCGTTTACGACAAGGGCCTGACCGGCAAGACCGCCCTGACCGTGGATACACTTGCCGGCGTCAAGCGCTGTAAGCTCCACGTGGAGGGGGACAAGGTGTCCTCCGTCACGGTGGACATGGGAGCGCCGGTGGTGGAGGAACCGTTCTCGCTGACGGTTCCGGGTGGAACCTATCTGGTCACGCCCGTCTCGATGGGCAACCCCCACATCGTCACCTTTGTGGACGATGTGGACGTCCTCGATCTGCCCGCCCTGGGTCCGGGGTTTGAGCATCATCCTAAATTCGCCCCCAGCCGGGTGAATACCGAGTTCATGGAGGTTACCGCCCCCGGCCGCCTCAAGATGCGGGTGTGGGAGCGGGGGAGCGGGGAGACCCTGGCCTGCGGCACGGGAGCCTGCGCCGTACTGACAGCCGCCGCGGCGTCAGGCCGCTGCGGACGGGAGGCGGTAGTCTCCCTCCGGGGCGGAGAACTGAAGATCAGCTGGGACGAGGGGGACGGGCATATCTACATGACCGGCCCCGCAGTCACCGTATTTGAAGGAGAGATGAACGAATGACGACCATCAACCAAAACTACCTCAAACTGCCCGGCAGCTATCTCTTCTCTGAGATCGCCCGCCGGGTGGCGGCCTTCTCGGCGGAGCACCCGGAGGCAAAGCTTATCCGCCTGGGCATTGGGGACGTGACCCGCCCCCTTCCCGCCGCCGTCACCGCCGCCATGCACGCCGCCGTGGATGATATGGCCACCGCCCAGAGGTTCCACGGGTATGGCCCCGAGCAGGGATACGACTTTCTTCGCTCCGCCATAGCCCAGCACGACTACAAGGCCCGGGGCGTGGACATCGACCCCGGCGAGATCTTCGTCTCCGACGGGGCCAAAAGCGACTGCGGCAACATCGGCGACATCTTCGGGACCGACAACGTGGTCGCCGTCTGTGACCCGGTCTACCCGGTCTATGTGGACACCAACGCCATGGCGGGCCGGGCCGGGGACTATGACGAGTCCCTGGGCAAGTGGAGCAGGCTTGTGTACATGCCCTGTGTTGCGGAGAATGGCTTTACTCCCGCTATCCCGGCGGAGCGGGCCGACCTCATCTACCTCTGTTTCCCCAATAACCCCACCGGCGCGGTGGCGACCCGGGAGCAGCTCAAAGCCTGGGTGGACTACGCCAACGCCAATGGCTCGGTCATCCTCTTCGACTCGGCCTACGAGGCCTTCATCACCGATCCGGCCATCCCTCACAGCATTTTTGAGATCCCCGGCGCCGAGACCTGCGCCATTGAGTTCCGCTCCTTCTCCAAGACGGCGGGGTTTACCGGCACCCGCTGCGCCTACACAGTGGTGCCCAAGGCCCTGGTGCGGGATGGAGCCAGCCTGAACGCCCTGTGGAACCGCCGCCAGTGCACCAAGTTCAACGGCGTGCCCTACGTGGTCCAGTGCGGCGCGGCGGCAATCTATACCGACGAGGGCCGCGTCCAGGTGCGGGAGACCATTGACTTCTACCGCCGCAACGCCCAGGTTATCCTGGCGGGGCTGAAGGGGGCGGGGCTCACCGTCTCCGGCGGGGAGAACTCCCCCTACGTCTGGGCCAAGACACCGGATGGGCTGGGCTCCTGGGCTTTCTTCGACAAGCTCCTCCACGAGGCGGGCGTGGTCACCACCCCCGGCGCGGGCTTTGGCCCCAGCGGGGAGGGGTATATCCGCCTCACCGCCTTCGGCGGCGCGGAGGCCACGGCAGAGGCTGTGGAGCGGATTAAGAAGGTCCTGTAGCCTTCTTGCCTTTCCCCCGCGAGGGGACGCGCCTACGCGGCTCGGCATGGCGGTTCCCGCTGCTGCCTTGGTGCGGAAAGACAGCAGGGAACTTTGTGGCGGCCCCTTGAACCTTACCGCCGCTCTCTCCTATAAAATCAGGCAGTCCAGAGGACAAACAAGGGCATTGAAAAAGCCCTTGTTTGTCCTCTGTTTTTCCCCCTTCCTGGCAGTAAGAAAGGGGGGGGGGCGCCGGAGGCACGCTCCCCGGGAGGGGAAAAACGGCACATAAAACCCTCCTCCGATTTCTTTTCCCCGCCCTATTCTAATTTTCTCTGCATTCTGCTATAATAATAGAATCAGCGCAACTGTGCGCATTGGGAGGTCAGCATGGAAATCTACTCCACGCTCACGCAAGAACTGCGCGCCGCCTGTCCCGGGCTGGAAGTACGGGAATACGAGCCTATGAAGAACCACACCACCTTCCGCGTGGGCGGCCCCGCCCGGCTCATGGCCCTCCCCAGGTCGGAGGAGGAGGCGGTGGCGGCTGTCAGGATCGCCGCCGGGCTTGGGCTGGAGAGCGTGTTTATGGGCAACGGATCCAACCTCCTGGTGAGCGACGCGGGGGTGGACGCTTTCATCGTCAAGGCTCACGACGGCCTGGGGGAGATCACCCGGACAGGGGAGTGGGAGCTGACGGCGGGGAGCGGCGTACTGCTGTCCCGGCTCGCAAACTTCGCGTGCGACCTTGGCCTGACGGGCCTGGAATTTGCCCATGGTATTCCCGGCACGGTGGGGGGCGCGGTGACCATGAACGCGGGCGCCTACGGAGGCGAGATGTGCGAGGCGGTGGAGCAGACCCGGTATCTAACCGGGTCGGGCGAAATCGCCAGCCTTCAGGGGGAGGAGCATGACTTCTCTTACCGGCACAGCGCCTTTTCCGATGGGAAACGGCTGATTTTGAGCAGTACCTTCCGCCTCGCCCCCGGCGACAGCGCCGCTATCCGCGCACGTATAGACGAGCTGATGGAGCGCCGCAGGAGCAAGCAGCCCCTGGAAATGCCCAGCGCGGGCAGTACCTTCAAGCGGCCCGAGGGGCACTTTGCCGCCGCTCTCATTGAGCAGTGCGGCCTGAAGGGGACGCGGGTAGGAGGCGCCCAGGTGTCCGAAAAGCACGCGGGTTTCGTCATCAACCGGGAGGATGCCACCTGCGCCGATATCCTGGCCCTGGTGGCCCTGGTGCGTGAGACCGTCCTGCGGGAGACTGGCGTGGTATTGGAGATGGAGGTCAGAACCCTGGGGCCCATGCCCCGCTGACAGGGTTATGCAAATACAGAGAGAGAAAGAGAAACGCGGAGTGGTTTTTATGGAATTCATCATTATATCGGGACTATCGGGCGCGGGGAAGAGCAAGGCTGCATCCTCCATGGAGGACATGGGCTTTTATGTGGTGGACAATCTGCCCGCCGCGCTCATTCCCAGGTTTGCCGAGCTCTGCATGGCGGGGGGCGGCAAGTACGACCGGGTGGCCCTGGTGTGCGACGTGCGGGGAGGCCAGACCTTCGAGCCTCTCTTTGAGGCACTGTCCGCCCTGGAGACCATGGGCTGCAAGTATAAGATCCTCTTTGTGGAGGCGGGGGTGGAGACCATCATCGCTCGCTATAAGGAGACGAGGCGCATCCATCCCCTCTCCACCGGCGGCCGCTCTCTGGCCGAGGCGGTGGAGCGGGAGAAGGCCATGCTGGAGCCGGTGCGCCAGCGCGCCGAGTATATCATCGACACCTCCGCTTTCTCCAGCGCCAAGCTGCGGGGCGAGGTGCTGCGCCTCTTCGGTCCCGTGGGCGCGGGCCCGGCTATGAGCGTGAACGTCATCTCCTTCGGCTTTAAACACGGCGTCCCGCTGGAGGCCGACTTGGTCTTCGACGTGCGCTTTCTCCCCAACCCCTACTATATCGCGGAGCTGCGGGAGCAGACCGGCCTTGATGAGGGGGTAAGCTCCTTCGTATTCGGGTACCAGCAGACCAAGGATTTTATGACCTACCTGGAGAATATGATCAGCTTTCTTTTGCCCCAGTACGTGGAGGAGGGAAAGACCGTGCTGGTCATCGCCATCGGCTGCACCGGCGGGCGGCACAGGAGCGTGGCCCTCACCCGCGCCCTGGTCGAGTTCATTCGACAGAAGGGCTTTCAGGCCACCGAGAACCACAGGGATATGACTAGATAGAAGCGTTGAGCCACCGAGCAGGGGAGCCTGGACCGGAGCGACGGGCAAAGCCCAGGGGCCGCCATAGGCGGAACCGGGTTTGCCCGAAGTCGCAGGGAAGGCGACCCGCCCGCGAGGTGAGTGAAACGTGACAGCATAGAAACGCGAGCACCCGGGAGCAGGCGGATAGCGACGGAGCGGAGTGAAAATGCGGAAGGGGCAAAGCCCCTGGAGCATTTTTACGCAGTCGGAGGAGCTATACGCCGTCGCGGAGGGTGCGGAGCGTGACAGCGATAGAAGCGTTGAGCCACCGAGCAGGGGAGCCTGGACCGGAGCGATGGACAATGCCCAGGGGCCGCCATAGGCGGGACCGGGTTTGCCGGGAGTCGCAGGGAAGGCGACCCGCCCGCGAGGTGAGCGAAACGTGACAGCCGAATAAGGAGGGCAATATGACCCAACCATATGGCCGCACCGACGCGCGGTGGGAGCTGGGGCCCAAGATCGTCGCCATCGGCGGCGGGACGGGCCTTTCCACCATGCTGCGGGGGCTGAAGAACTATACCAAAAATCTGACCGCCATCGTCACCGTGGCCGACGACGGCGGCGGCTCCGGCGTTCTGCGCCAGGACCTGGGCATGCCCCCTCCTGGGGACATCCGCCACTGCATGGAGGCCCTCGCGAATGTTGAGCCTGTCATGGGAGAGCTGCTGTCCTACCGTTTCCCCAAGGACTCGGGCGCCCTGACGGGGCAGTCCTTCGGGAATCTACTCCTGGCCGCCCTCAACGGTATTTCTCCCTCCTTTGACCAGGCGGTCACCCGCATGAGCGAGGTTCTGGCCATCACGGGCCGGGTACTCCCGGTGACCAATGCGGACGTACGCCTGGAGGCTACCTTTGAAAACGGTACCTCGGTGGTGGGGGAGTCTAAAATTTTCGAATTTAAAAAAGCCCAGGACTGCCGCATCAAAAAGGTGCGCCTTCTGCCCGAGCGTCCGCCCGCCCTGCCCGAGGCCCTGAAGGCTATCGGAGAGGCGGATTTGATCCTCCTGGGGCCGGGGAGCCTGTACACCAGCGTCATCCCCAACCTGCTGGTGGACGGCATCGCCCAGGCGGTCTGTGCGTCCCCCGCCCTGAAGATGTATATCTGCAACATCATGACCCAGGACGGCGAGACAGAGGGGATGACCGCGTCGGAGCATGTGGCCGCGCTCCTTACCCACTCCGGACCGGGGCTGGTGGATTTGTGCCTGTGCAACAGCGCGCCGGTGCGCACCAGCCTCCTGGAGCGGTACAAGGAGGAGGACGCCGCCCCCATCATTGTGGATAAGACCGCCATCGAGGCTCTGGGCGTGGCGCTGATGACCCGCCCCCTGGCCTCCGAGACCCAGAATTACGCCCGCCACTCCGTCAGCCGTCTGGCCGCCGCCGTTATGGAGCTCTACGCGGACCGGGCGGACACCAAAGTATTTTAAACCCTCCAGGGAGGTGACGAAATGTCCTTCTCGTCCGACGCGAAGGCCGAGCTCTGCCGGGAACCACTTAGCCGCAGGTGCTGCGCTCAGGCCGAGGCCTACGGCGTGCTCCTCTTCTGCAACAGTTTCACCGCTTGGGAGGTGCGCGTCGTCACCGAGAGCGGGGATTTCGCCGCGCGCCTCCCGGCCCTCTTTCAAAAGGCGTTCCGCATCGAGTTTGACAGCAAATCCGGCCGGGGAGAGGGCAAGCACGTCCTCACCATCACCGACGAGTGGAAGCTGTCGGTCATCCGGGACGTTTTCGGGTACGACGGGACCGAGAGCCTGGCCCACCATATCAACTTCGCTGTCCTGGAGGAGGAGCACTGCCGCGCCGCCTTCTTCCGGGGCGTGTTTTTGGCTGCCGGCTCGGTGACCGACCCGCAGAAACGCTACCATCTGGAGCTCGTGACCTCTCACTACAACGTGAGCCGGGAGCTCACCGCCCTCCTCCTGGAGGCCGGATTCTTCCCCAAGGAGACCATACGCAAGTCAAACTACCTCACCTATTTCAAGCAGAGCGAGTATATCGAGGACTTCCTTACCGTCATCGGCGCGCCGCTGGCCGCCATGGAGCTGATGAACGCCAAGGTGGAAAAAAACCTCCGGGGCAGCGTGAACCGCCGTGTGAACTGCGACGCCGCAAACCTCGACAAGGCGGTAGACGCCGCGCTGGAGCAGATCGAGGCCATTCGCCGGCTGGAGGAGCGGGGGATGCTCCAGGAGCTGCCGGACAAGCTCAAGGAGACGGTGGACCTCCGTGTGGCACATCCGGAGCTGACGTTGTCTCAGCTTGCCGAGCTGTGCGACCCGCCGGTCACCAAGTCCTGCCTGAACCACCGCCTGCGAAAGCTCATGGAGCTTGCAAAGTAACACAGCGGCCCGTAAAGTATTTTATCTAGGGGGAACCTCTCATGGCCTTTGTCCATCTGCATCTGCATACCGAGTTCTCCCTGCTGGACGGGGCCTGCCGCATCACGGAGCTGATGAAACACGTCAAGTCCCTGGGACAGGAGGCCGTCGCCATCACCGACCACGGCGTGATGTACGGTGTGGTGGACTTCTACCGGGCGGCCAAGGCCGAGGGCCTTAAGCCCATCATCGGCTGCGAGGTCTATGTGGCCCCCAGGGGCCGGACCGATCGGGTCCACGAGCTGGACGCCGAGGCGCGGCACCTCATTCTCCTGTGCAGGAACGAGGTGGGGTACCGCAACCTCTGTTACCTCGATTCCCTCGCCTTTCTGGAGGGGTTCTATATCAAGCCCCGCATCGACAAGGCTCTTCTCTTCGAGCATTGTGAGGGCCTCATTGCACTGTCCGCCTGCCAGTCTGGGGAGATACCCCGCCTCCTTTTAAACGGCAATTATGAGGGGGCCAAAGCCGCCGCGCTGGAGATGCGCGAGCACTTTGGGCCTGACGGGTACTACCTTGAGCTCCAGGATCACGGCCTCCCCGAGGACGGGGAGATCACAAGGGGCCTCATCCGCCTCCATAAGGATACCGGCATCCCCCTGGTGGCCACCAACGACGCCCACTATATCCGCCGCGAGGACGCCGCCATGCAGGACACCCTCATGTGCATCCAGATGGGCAAGACGGTGGACGACCCCACAAGATTGAAGATGGAGACCGACTCCCTCTACGTGAAGAGCGAGGCCGAGATGGCCGCCCTCTTCCCCGAGTGGCCCGAGGCAATCTCCAACACGGTGAAGATCGCCGAAGCTTGCAACCTGGAGTTTGAGTTCGGCAAGTACCACCTGCCCGAGTTTAAGCTCCCAGACGACTGGACTGATCCGGTGGCCTACTTCGAGCACCTGTGCTGGAAGGGGTTTGACTGGCGCTACCCCAGCGGGAGCGAGGAGTATAAGAAACAGCTTGAGTATGAGATGGGCGTCATTAAGCAGATGGGATTTGTAGACTACTTCCTCATCACCTCCGACTTCATCGGCTACGCCAAGGGACAGGGCATCCCCGTGGGGCCGGGCCGCGGCTCGGCGGCGGGGAGCATGGTGTCCTACTGCCTGAACATCACCGACGTGGACCCCATTAAATACGGGCTCTTCTTCGAGCGGTTTTTAAACCCCGAACGGGTCACCATGCCCGATATCGACATCGACTTCTGCATCCGTCGGAGACAGGAAGTAATTGATTATGTAAACCGAAAATACGGCAGCGACCATGTGGCCCAGATCGTCACCTTCGGCACCATGGCGGCCCGGGGCGCGATCCGGGACGTGGGGAGGGCGTTAAGCGTCCCTTACGCCGACGTGGACGCGGTGGCAAAGCAGGTCCCCTTTGCTCCGCACATCACGCTGGAAGAGGCACTCAAGCTCTCCAAGCCCCTGCGGGAGAGCTATGAGAACGACGAGCAGGTCCGCGAGCTCATCGACACGGCCAAGGCTATTGAGGGAATGCCCCGCCACGCCTCCACCCACGCGGCGGGCGTGGTCATCACCAAGCGCCCGGTGTACGAGTATGTCCCCCTGGCCAAGAACGACGAGTCGGTGGTGACACAGTTCGTCATGACCACTCTGGAGGAGCTGGGACTCCTCAAGATGGATTTTCTGGGTCTGCGCAACCTCACGGTGCTGGACGATGCGGTTCAACTGGTAAAAAAGCGCATTCCCGACTTTGATCTCCACTCCATTCCCGAGGACGACCCCGCTGTCTTCCAGATGCTCTCGGAGGGCAAGACCTCCGGTGTATTTCAGATGGAGTCGGCGGGCATGACAGGAGTGGGCGTGGGCCTCAAGCCCAAGAGCATAGAGGACATCACCGCCATCATCGCCCTTTACCGCCCCGGCCCCATGGACTCCATTCCCAAGTTCCTGGAGTGCGCCCGGAACCCCAAGCGGGTGACCTACCGCCACCCCATGCTGGAGCCCATCCTCTCGGTGACCTACGGGTGCATTGTCTACCAGGAGCAGGTCATCGAAATCTTCCGCAAGTTGGGCGGGTTCTCTCTGGGCCAGGCCGACATGGTGCGCCGGGCTATCTCCAAGAAGAAGAAGGCCCAGATCGAGAAGGAGCGCCATGCCTTCGTCCATGGAGACCCCGAGCGGGGCATCTGCGGCTGCGAGGCCAACGGCATTCCAGCCCAGGCTGGCGAGGGCATCTATGACGAGATCGAGGCCTTCGGCCAGTACGCCTTTAACAAGGCCCACGCTGTGGCCTATGCCATCGTGGCCTACCAGACTGCCTACTTCAAGTGCCACTTCACCCGGGAGTACATGGCCGCCCTCCTCACCTCGGTGCTGGACTCCAGCGAGAAGGTGGCCGAATATATTGCCGAGTGCAAGGACTGCGGCATCTCCCTCCTGCCGCCCGACATCAACGAGTCGGGAGCTTCCTTCACCGTAGTGGGGGACAACCTCCGTTTCGGACTGGCCGCCGTCAAGGGTGTGGGCTGGGGCTTTATCAACGCTGTGCTGGCCGAGCGGGAGAGGCACGGCCTCTTCACCTCGTTCCCCGATTTCTGCCAGCGGATGCTCAACAGCGACCTAAATAAGCGAGTGCTGGAGAGCCTCATCCGCTGCGGCGCGTTCGACAGCATGGGGGTCTACCGCTCCCAGCTCCTCAACGCGTACGCCCAGGTGGTGGACTCCATCGCCCAGACCCGCCGCAGCGTACTGGAAGGACAGATGGATCTATTCGGCGGCGACGGGGACAAGCCCTCGCCCCCCCCGCCCATGGTCCTGCTCAAAATCCCGGAGTTTTCCCGCAAGGAGCTCATGAATATGGAGCGGGAGACCACCGGCCTCTACCTCACGGGCCACCCCATGGACGAGTACCGGGAGGAGGCCCGGCGGCACAGGGCCGTCCCTATCGGCTCAATTTTGGCCGATTTTGCTCAGGAGGAGGGGGCCGCCACCTACCAGGACGGGCAGCGGGTCACCCTGGCGGGCATCATCACCGCCTCCAGGACCAAGACCACCAAGAATAACAGCCTCATGGCCTACGTGACATTGGAGGACGACACCGGGAGCATGGAGCTGCTGGTCTTCTCCCGGGTCCTGGGGGAGAGCGGGAGCTATATAAAAGAGAATATACCCGTACTTACGGTGGGCAAGATATCGGTGCGGGACGAGAAAGCCCCCCAGCTCATGGTGGACTCGGTCCGCCCCTTGGGCGTGGCCGCCGGTACGCCGCCTCCGCCCCCCGAGGAGGGGGGAACCGCCCCCAAAAAGCTCTTCATCCGCGTTCCCAGCGCCGAGGACCCCAAGTGGCGGCGGGTCCAGCTCGTTCTGGACATGTTCCCCGGGCAGGAGCCTTTTCGGGCCAAATTCCTGGATAGGGAGACCTGGTCCGAGACGGTGCCCTGCCAGGTGCATCCCCTGCTGGTGGAGGAGCTGAAGAAACTACTGGGGGATGAAAATGTGGCGGTGAAATAGGAAAGAGGTGAGAGAACTGAACGCACTGAAAAAGCTGTCCTCCTTCGTCTTCCACCGCACGACGCTGGTGGCTCTGCTCCTGATCGTGCAGGCGGCGGTGCTGGCGGTGATGATGGTCCAGTTCTCCAATTACTTCATCTACTTTTACTGGTTTTGCATTCTCTTGTCCATTGTCGCCGTACTCTGGCTCGTCTCCAACCGCAGCGATCCGGGGTATAAGATCGCCTGGCTCATCCCCATCCTGCTCTTTCCCGTGTTTGGCGGGCTGGTGTACCTCCTATTCGGCGGGAACCGCCTCTCCGCCCGCGTCCGGCGGAAAATGCAGGGCATGGACCGGCGGATGCGCAATACCCTGGCCCCGGACTTCAAGTCGGGTCTTTTAGAGAGCGTGGGAGCCGACGCGGTGAACCAGTCCCGGTACCTCGAATGGTACGCCCACTGCCCCCTCTACAAAAACACCCTCACCGAGTACTTCCCCCTGGGGGACGACGCCTTCCCCCGCATGCTGCAGGAGCTGCGGCGGGCGGAGAGATACATCTTCCTGGAGTACTTCATCATCACGCCGGGGGAGATGTGGAGCGCCATCCTGGAGATATTGGAAGAGAAGGCCAAGGCCGGGGTGGATGTGCGGGTGCTCTACGACGACGTGGGCAGCCTCTACACCCTCCCTACCAATTACGATAAGGTTTTGGAGGCCAAGGGCATCCGCTGCTCCGTCTTCAACCGCTTTATCCCAGCGCTCTCCCTCCGGCTCAACAACCGGGACCACCGCAAGTTCTGCATCGTCGACGGCAGGGCAGCCTTCACCGGCGGCATCAATCTGGCCGACGAGTATATCAACCGCGAGGAAAAGTACGGCCACTGGAAGGACTCGGTCATCCTCCTCAGGGGGGAGGCGGTGTGGAGCATGGTGGTCATGTTCCTCACTGTGTGGGACTATGTCCGGGGTGGGGAAGAGGACCTAAACGCGTTCCGCCCCGCGTCCTTGCCCCAGGAGGTGTATGCTGCCCGGGGCTGGGTCCAGCCCTATGCCGACAGCCCCCTGGACGAGGAGCCGGTGGCCGGGACGGTATACCTCAACCTCATCTCCAAGGCCCGGTACTATATCTACCTCACCACGCCCTACCTCATCATCTCGGACACGGTGAACACCGCGCTCTGCAGTGCCGCCAAGTCGGGGGTGGATGTGCGCATTATCACGCCCCACGTCCCGGACAAAAAGATTATCTTCGAGGTCACCCGCGCCCACTATAGCCCCCTGCTTGAGGCGGGAGTACGCATCTTTGAGTACACCCCCGGCTTCATGCACGCGAAAAATTTCGCGGTGGACGACCTGTACGCTACCGTGGGCTCGGTGAATATGGACTACCGCAGTATGTTTCTCCACTTCGAGGGCGGGGTCTGGCTCTGCGGACAGGACGCGGTGCTGGACGTGCGAAACGATTTTCTCCATACCTTGGAGGAGAGCATGGAGGTTACTCTGGAGCAGAGCCGCAGCCACTCTCTGCCCAGGCTCCTCCTCCGCTCCGTCCTCCGTGTCTTCGCGCCGCTGATGTAGCGCGGCGAAAAAGAACTTGAAATTTCGATGCGCTATGGTATACTGATGGACAGAACAAAACAGCTTTTTCCGTTTCTTTAACAAACGGAAAAAGCTGTTTTTTATTTGGAGGCAGAATGAAAAAGAAACCGTTTTACACCGAACTCGCCTATGCCCTCGGCCTTGCGGGCCTTGCCCTGGGGACCGCCTTTATGGAGGCAGCCGACTTCGGCGTCTCCATGGTGGTGGCCCCCGCGTACCTCATCTACTTAAAGCTGTCCCGGGTTCTTCCGTTTTTCACCTTTGGCATGGCGGAGTATACCCTGCAGGCCGTTTTGCTGGTTGTGCTGATGGCCGTGCTGCGGCGGGTGCGGCTCTCGTATCTTTTCTCGTTCGTCACCGCCGTAATTTACGGCTTTTTGCTGGACGGGGCGATGGCGGCTGTCGCCCTCATTCCTCATGGAAACCCTGTACCCCGCTTTGTGCTCTATGGCTCGGGGCTCCTGCTCTGCGCGGCCGGGGTTTCGCTCCTCTTCCACACCTACATCGCCCCGGAGGTCTATGAGCTATTTGTGAAGGAGGCCTCCGCCAAGTATGGCGTTGACATCCACGCCTTTAAAACCGGCTACGACTGCGCAAGCTGCCTTGTGGCGATTCTCTTATCCTTCGCCTTCTTCGGTCTGTGGCACTTCGAGGGGGTAAAGCTGGGCACCATCTTTTGCGCTTTGGTCAACGGCTGGGTCATCGGCAGATGCACGCGGTTTTTTGAAAAACATTGGGAGTTCCAGGACGCCCTGAAACTCCCAATACGGTGTTAATTGGACTTATTCTTCTTTTCCTTCCGAGCGGCCCGCTTGGCGGCGCGCTTTGTGTCGTGTTCGGCTATGTACTTGCGGCCCGCCTCGGCCACGGCGGAGAGGGAGGAGGACAGCTTTTTCGAGCTCATGTCGCCGTATACGTAGCGCAAATGGCGGCTGGAGCGCTCGGCCTTGGCCAGCAGCTCGTCGTACTTGGCCCGAAGCTTCTCCGTGGCCTCGGAGGGGATGCTTAGCTTTTCGGAGATGCTGCCCTTCGCGTCGTCCAGCCGGTCGCTGATGGCGCTCTTCACGTCACCCAGCCGGTCACCCAGGCTGTCCTTAGCCTCCTCCAGATAGTCAGAAAGCTCGGCTTTGCCCAGGGCCAGCTGGAGCCGGAGCTCGTCGCCGGTCTCATTGAGGAGGGTCATCATGCGGCGCACCAGGGCCAGCTCGCGGATGGTGGCGGCGGTATCGCCCACCAGAAGAACCAGGAAGACGATTGCGAAAACATGCTGCGTGGTGACGGAGAGCAAGGCGAGAAGCCCCGACACGAAGGGGTGGACCCAGAAGATGACTATGTAGGCCAGCCCGCCCCAGGTCAGGCAGATCTGCAGGCAGATGCGCCCGTGGAGGTTAAAGCGGAAACGGCTGTAGTCCCAGTATTTAATGTGGGTGGTGGTCTCCAAAAACCAGCCCACAAGGTACTCCCAGGCCGACATGCACACGGTGGCCACCACGTAGAAGAGGAGGGGGTTGCCCATAAACGGCGCGAACCAGCAGATCATCATCAGTACTCCCACTCCATAGATGGGGCAGAGGGGGCCATAGAGGAACCCGCGGGCCACGAAGCGCCGCTGCAAAATGGAGCAGTAGCAGGTCTCCATCACCCAGCCCAGAAAGGCGTACACGATGAAGTAGAGAAAGAGCAGGGAGATGGGAAAACCAAACAGCACAGGCTCTGTCATTCCGCCGTACCCTCCTTGCCGGAGAGGTCCAGCAGGACGTCCAGCAGACTGTTGTATACTTGCTCGGGCCGGGTCTTGAACCCCTCGGCCAGCCGCTCGGCCTGGGCTTGGGAGGGGGAGAGAAGCTCTATGGTAAGGAGGTTTGATTCCTCATCGTTCAGGGCCAGGCGCAGGGTGCAGCTCCCATCCTCCCGGGGCAGGACATCGGCCCTCACCTGGGCATCCCGCCGGAGGGCGGCGTTGACCCCAACCAGCTTGCGGGCGCATTTGCGCTTGACCGAGTAGGGCAGGCTGCTCTCGCACACGGAGCTGTTCTTCCGGCCCTTCTCGGTGATGGTGTAGTGGTCGTCCTCACAGGTGAGATGGTCGGTCACCTCCAGCTCGGAGAGAACCTCCATAAAGGTGAAATAATCCACCCCGTCGTCCACCATGGTCAGGTCCAGGAGCGTGTCCCGATCCAGGGGCGCGGCGGCGCGGGAGAGAACGTAGAGGACCAGAAGCTTCACGTCCAGCTTGTCATGGATAAAACCGTACTGCGCCATAGGCCCCCTCCTTTCAAGCGGTCATAGTCATAACACTTTATTATACCTCGAAATAACAGAGGGAACAAGAGAAAGTTATACCCTCACCGGGCCGGGTCTTCCTGCCTCCGAGCGGCCCCCGCGTTGCAGATCGCCCCGTGGGGGCAGGCACGCTTGCAGTCCCCGCAGCGGATGCACTCGGGGCTGTTGGGGATCTTGTCCACGGGAATGTCCAGCTTGCAGGCCCTCTGACAGGCCCCACAGTGGACACACTTGTGCTCGTCCACCTGGAAACGGTAGACCGCCACGCCGTTAAAGAGACCATACACCGCCCCCAGCGGGCAGAGATAGCGGCAGAAGGGCCGGTATACCACCGCCGACAGGAGGAGCAGGACGATCAGAATCCCCATTTTCCAGGTGAAGAGCCAGCCCAGGGCCCCCCGCAGCAGGGGATTAGCTGCCACCAGGGGCACGCCGCCGAAGAGGGTGCCCGAGGGGCAGATGTACTTGCAGAACCAGGGCTGACCTTGGCCGATCACGTCCAGCGCCGTCAGGGGCAGGACGACCACGAAGCCGATAAAAATGGCATACTTTAAATAGCGGAGCCACCGGTCACCCGGGAGCTTGCGGAGCTTCCTCACTCCGGGGATCTTATAGAGCAGATCCTGCACCAGCCCAAAGGGGCACAGCCACCCGCAGACCAGCCGCCCCACCAACGCCCCCACCATCAAGAGAAAGCCTACGATGTAGAACGAAAATTGGTAGTCCCGGCTGGCAAGGACCGCCTGGAGGGAGCCGATGGGGCAGGAGCCCAGCGCGCCAGGGCAGGAGTAGCAGTTCAGCCCAGGCAGACAAAGTGCCTTGGTAGGGCCCTTGAAGATATCCCCCTTGGCGAAACCGGCGGCGTAACCGTTTGTCAGGGCGGTAAAGCCCACCTGGACCCAAGTGCGAAACCTACCCAAGACCGATGCACTCCATACAGATGAGTACCGCCTTGCGCAGGACCACCTCGACCTCGCCCCGCCATACGCCAATGGCGGTAAGCGCGAGACCCAGCAGCACCAGCAGCAGCCCGGCGCGATTGCGCCGCAGGAAAGTCGTCATTCCCGCACCTCCTCCAGCAGAGGGTCGATGATGGCGATCCAGTCATTCTTTTCCCGGGAGCCTAAGTAGGCGTACCCCACCTGCGCCCCGTTCTTGTCCACGAAGAAGGTGGTGGGCACGCTCGTGGCCTGGGAGAGGATGCCGAATAGATCCTGGGAAGGGAGGATGTGCAGGTAGTCGGCTCCCGTCTCCTCCACGGCAGCCTTTGCGGTATCGACCTGGCTTTCACTGATGGTGCCGTCTTGGTTCAGGGTGTCGGCCACCAGGCCCACGATCTGAAAGCCCTTGTCGGCGTACTCGGCGTGTATGGCCCCCAGGTCGGGCATCTCGTTGAGGCAGGGCCCGCAGAAGGTAGCCCAGATATTCACCATCGTCAGGTCATAGTCCTCAAAGATGGACTGGTCAATCGGGTCGCCGTCCAGGTCGGTGGCGGAAAAGCTGCTCATCACGCCGGCGGATGTCTCCGCATCTTCTCCCTGATCAGGGGCTGGGGTAGGGGAGGGGGCAACTACGGGGACGCTGGGGGAGGGAGAGGCCGCGTCTCCGGCGGGGGCCGTGCTCCCGGCACAGGCGGAGAGCAGGGCCAGGGCCAGCAGAGCGGCGAGAAATAGGGCAAACCGTCGGCTCATGAAAACAACTCCTTGTAGTCAGTGGAGATAGTATAACAAAATATGGGGTATTAAGCAAGGGGCGGACCGTATTTTATCGCTCGCTGCCAGCACAATAAAAGAGGGCGCACCCATATGGGTGTGCCCTCTGAAAACGGAGGCCAGGCGATGCGCGGTGCGCCGCTACTGTACTTAGGTTCTGTTTTAAGGAATGGTGAGGAGGATGGTGACGGCGGCTCCGTTGGGTAGCGCGCCGACGCCCTGGCTTGTGGTCAGCTGCACGGACACAAGCGTGCCCCGCGTGACGGCAACGCTGCCGGTGCCCGTTGCGGTGCAGTTGGGGTCCTCGTCATTGCTGGGGCCCAAGACGGTTGCGGAGATCCCTGTACTGACAGGGTCGGCAAATCCGCAGGGGCTTGTGAAGATGGTAGCCGTTACAGTCGCCCCGTCCAACAGGGTCTTATCCCGGATGTTCAGTACCAGACCGACGATGGTCGCATTGAACGGCAGCACGACAGTACTTCTGGTAAACTGCGACTGCGAAGAAGAGGTGCCAAGGCCGATCCACCCGCCATCGCTGACCGACTGATCTGTTGCCAAATAAATGGCTGTACTGCCAGGGCCGGTGGCACCCGTGGCGCCGGTTCCGCCGGTGGCACCTGTCGAGCCGGTAGCACCTGTCGAGCCGGTAGTACCTGTCGCGCCGGTCGCTCCAGTCCCGCCGGTTGCGCCCGTTGCGCCGGTAGCACCCGTCGGGCCTGTGATTTAAGGAAAGCCGCGCGGAACGCCATGCTGGAAAAAAACATAGAAAGGGCAGGCCATTGGCCTGCCCTTTCTATGATGAATCGCTACAGGTTGGTATAGCCCATCAGGTACTCGTCAACCTCTCTCGCCGCAGCGCGTCCCTCGGCAATTGCCCAGACCACCAGCGACTGACCGCGGCGCATGTCGCCTGCGGCAAAGAGATTCCGCGAGCCGATACGGTAGCCGCCCGAAGAAGTCTTTACGTTGCTGCGGTTATCGCGGACAACGCCAAAGAGATCCGGGAGATAATCCTCAGGACCTAAAAAGCCGGCGGCAATCAGCAGAAGATCGCAGGGCAAGGTCTTCTCTGAGCCCGGAAGCTCAGTCATAACGTTGCGCCCGTCCTTTTGCTCCTGCTGCAGCGCGACAGTCACCACCGATTTGATGTTTCCTTTCGCGTCAGCCACCAGTTCCTTAACGGTCGTCTGGTAGACGCGCGGGTCGGTGCCGAAGAGAGCGATGGCCTCCTCCTGGCCATAATCGGTCTTGCAGACGAAGGGCCACTGAGGCCATGGGTTGCTCTCGGCGCGCTCATCCGGCAGCTTGGGCATCATCTCTATCTGCACCACAGATTTGCAGCCATGGCGGATGGAGGTTCCCACGCAGTCGTTGCCGGTGTCGCCGCCGCCAACGATAACCACATGCTTGCCCTTGGCGCTGATATACCGGCCGTCCTTCAGGTTCGAGTCCAGCAGGCTCCTGGTGGTGGACGCGAGGAAATCCACCGCGAAGTGCACGCCTTTGACGTCGCGGTTTTTAACCGAGAGGTCACGGGGCTTTTTGGCGCCGCAGCAGAGAATGACGGCGTCATAGTCGGTAAGCAGCTCCTCGGCCTTGACGTCTTTGCCCACATCCACGCCGGTAAGGAACTCAATTCCCTCTTCCGCCATAAGCCTTACACGGCGGTCGACAATATTTTTTTCCAGCTTCATATTAGGAATGCCGTACATCAGCAAGCCGCCTACCCGATCATCCCGCTCAAAGACGGTCACGCTGTGGCCGCGCAGATTGAGCTGGTCGGCAGCGGCCAGACCGGAAGGGCCGGAGCCGACTACCGCAACCTTTTTGCCGGTACGCACCTTGGGCGGGTGGGCGGTGATGAGGCCGGCGGCAAAACAGTCTTCCACAATGCCGAGCTCATTTTCCTTAATGGTGACGGCATCGCCGTTTAAGCCGCAGGTGCAGGCCGTCTCGCAGAGAGCCGGACAGACGCGCCCGGTAAACTCCGGGAAGTTGTTGGTCTTGTGCAGGCGCTGCAGCGCGTGGTTAAAATTTCCTGTGTAGACCAGGTCGTTCCACTCCGGAATCAGGTTGTGCAGCGGGCAGCCGGAGACAGCGCCGCCCAGCAGCGCCACGCCGGACTGGCAGAAGGGAACGCCGCACTCCATGCAGCGGGCGCCCTGCACCATCCTTTGCTCACGGGGAAGGGCAGGGTGGAACTCGTTCCAGTGCTTGATGCGCGAGAGAGGCTCTTCAGCGGGGTTAGCGCACCTTGTATATTCTAAGAATCCAGTTGGCTTTCCCACGTTTAGTCCCTCCCTCCGCGTGCATTTACATAAAACGCTTCAATCTGTGCCTGCTCCTGCGTCATACCCTTCTCCTCGAATTGGACGATGGTACGCAGCATCTTGTCGTAATCATGCGGCAGGATTTTCTTAAAGCAGTGCGCCTTTTCATCCAGATGGCTGAGAATTTCCTTGCCCTTTTTAGAGCCCGTTACCGCCACATGCTCGGTGACCATAGTCCGGATTTCTTCAATGTCGTGTTTTTCCGTAACCGGGTCGAGGTGGACCAGCTCTTTATTGACCTGCAGGTAGAGGGTGCTGTCCTCATCCCAGACGTAGGCGATGCCGCCCGACATACCGGCCGCGAAATTTTTGCCTGTTTTGCCGAGAACCACCACACAGCCGCCGGTCATATATTCACAGCCATGGTCTCCGACCCCTTCGACGACGGCACGGGCGCCGGAGTTTCGCACGGCGAAACGTTCCCCGGCGACGCCGCAGATAAAGGCTTTGCCCGAGGTGGCGCCATACAACGCCACATTGCCGATGATAATGTTTTCATCCGCTTTGTAGCGGGCGTTTTTCGGCGGGAAAACCGCCAGTCTGCCGCCCGATAGCCCCTTGCCGAAGTAGTCGTTGCTGTCGCCCTCGAGCAGCAGCGTCAGACCCTTGGGAATGAAAGCGCCGAAGGACTGGCCTCCTCCGCCCTCGCAGCGGATGGTAAAGGTATCGTCCGGCAGGGTCTCGCCATGGTAGCGGGTAATGTCGGACCCCAGAATGGCACCAAGGGTTCGGTCGGTACTTGAAACCTTGACAGAGATCGATTTCTTCTCGCCTTTTTTGAGCGCCGCCCCCAACTGCGTTAGGAGGACCTTCATATCCATCGTTTCTTCCAGCTTGAAGTCATAGACATCGTCGCTTTCGAAATGTGTTTTACACTCCGGCGCTTTGTAGGGATTATCCAGAATGGCGGAGAGGTCCACCGTAGCGGAGCGCTCGTTGACGGAATGCTCTCGCACCTTTAAAAGGTCGGTGCGGCCCACCAGCTCGTTCACCGTTCGAACCCCGAGCCTTGCCATGTGCTCGCGCAGTTCCTCAGCGATAAACCGCATAAAGTTCATCACATACTCGGGCTTGCCCTTAAAGCGCTTGCGCAGCTCAGGATTTTGGGTGGCAACACCCACTGGACAGGTATCGAGATGGCAGACGCGCATCATCACGCAGCCCATTGTAATGAGCGGAGCCGTGGCAAACCCAAACTCCTCGGCGCCAAGCATGCATGCGATGGCCACATCCCGGCCGCTCATGAGCTTGCCGTCCGCCTCGATGACCACGCGGGAGCGCAGGTCGTTTTGAATCAGCGTCTGGTGGGTTTCGGCCACGCCCAGCTCCCAGGGGAGCCCCGCGTGGTGGATGGAGCTCTGGGGCGCGGCGCCGGTGCCGCCGTCATAGCCCGAGATGAGCACCACCTGAGCTCCGGCCTTCGCAACGCCGGAGGCAATCGTACCTACACCGGCCTCGGACACCAGCTTTACCGAAATACGGGCAAACCGGTTGGCGTTTTTCAGGTCGTAGATGAGCTGCGCCAAATCCTCGATGGAATAGATGTCATGGTGGGGCGGGGGAGAGATGAGGGTCACGCCGGGGGTGGAGTAACGGGTTTTGGCGATCCAGGGATAGACCTTTTTGCCCGGCAGATGGCCGCCCTCGCCGGGCTTGGCGCCCTGGGCCATCTTGATCTGTATCTCCTTGGCGTTCACCAGATACTCGCTCGTAACGCCGAACCGTCCGGAGGCGACCTGCTTGATGGCGGAGCAGCGGTCGGAGTGCAGCCGATCCGGCCGTTCTCCGCCTTCTCCGCTGTTGGACTTGCCGCCCAGCTGGTTCATCGCCAGCGCCATGCATTCGTGCGCCTCCTGAGATATGGAGCCATAGCTCATCGCGCCGGTTTTGAAACGCTTGACGATCGAATCCACGCTTTCCACTTCGGAGAGGGGGATGGAATTTTCGGCGTATTGTACTTCAAGAAGGCCGCGGAGCGTGTGCGGCATGGTCTCGGCGTCTACGAGATCCGTGTACTGCTTGAACAGCTTGTAGTCTCCCCGTCTGGTCGATTCCTGAAGCGTGTGGATGGTCTGGGGGTTATACATATGGTCTTCCTGACCGGAGCGGGCCTTGTGGTCCCCGCGGCTGTCCAGTGTCTCGTCGACACCAAGGCCGAGCGGGTCGAAAGCACGGGTGTGGTTGTGGTCGACCAGCGCGGAGATCTCCTTGAGGCCGATGCCGCCAACACGCGAGACGGTGTTGGTGAAGTACTCGTCAATGACGGCCTTATCAATGCCTACCGCCTCAAAGATCTGAGCCGACTGATACGACTGAATGGTGGAAATGCCCATCTTGGAGGCAATCTTCACGATGCCGTGCAGGATGGCGTTGTTATAATCGTCCACCGCCGCATGGAAGTCCTTATCAAGAAGCCCCTCTTCGATCAGCTCATAGATGGTCTCCTGTGCCAGGTATGGGTTGATGGCGCGCGCGCCGTAGCCCAAAAGAGTGGCAAAGTGGTGAACGTCACGAGGTTCCGCGCTTTCCAGTATAATCGACACCGCGGTGCGTTTTTTGGTGCGGACGAGATATTGCTCCATCGCGGAGACCGCCAGCAGCGAGGGGATCGACACATGGTTTTCATCTACTCCGCGGTCGGACATGATAATAATGTTCGCGCCGCTTCGGTAGGCGCGGTCGGCAGCGACGAACAGCTGATCCAGCGCGCGCTTCATGGGCGTGTTTTTATAGTAGAGCATCGAAATGGTTTCAACATGAAAGCCCGGTTTTTTCATATCCCGGATCTTCATCAGATCAAGTGAGGTCAAAATAGGGTTGCGGATCTGAATCACCCGGCAGTTATCCGGCTTTTCCTCCAGGAGGTTGCCGTCGTCGCCGACGTAGACGGTGGTGTCGGTGACGATTTCCTCGCGTATGGCGTCGAGCGGCGGGTTTGTGACCTGTGCAAAGTGCTGCTTAAAGTAGTTGAAGAGAGGCTGCTCATGGCTTGAAAGAACTGCCAGCGGAATGTCAATGCCCATTGCGGAGGTGGGCTCGGAACCGGCTTTCGCCATAGGAAGAATACGCTTTTGCACATCCTCGTATGTATAGCCGAACGCTTTTTGCAGCTTATGCCTCTGCTCCTTGGTGCTCATCTCAACCCTGCGGTTTGGAATGGCTAAATCCTTCAAACGCAGCATATAGCGATCCAGCCACTCGCCATAGGGCTTGCGGGTGGAATAGGTCTCTTTCAGCTCCTGGTCGCCGACGATACGGCCCTTAATGGTGTCAACCAGCAGCATTTTCCCCGGCTCAAGCCGCGACTTTTTTACGATGTGGGCAGGGTCGATATCCAGTACCCCGACCTCAGAGGAGAGGATGAGCTGGTCGTTGTCGGTGACATAGTAGCGGGAGGGGCGCAGTCCGTTGCGGTCGAGTACCGCGCCAACGGTATCGCCGTCCGAAAAGAGGATAGAGGCAGGGCCGTCCCACGGCTCCATCAGGACGGCGTAGTACTGGTAGAGATCCCGCTTCGCCTTGCTGATGTTCTCGTCATGGGTCCACGGCTCCGGGATGGTAATCATCACGGCCAGCGGCAGCTCCATACCGCTCATAACCAAAAACTCCAAAGAGTTATCCAGCATCGCCGAGTCCGAGCCCTCGGTGTTTATGACCGGGAATACTTTGTCCAGCTCCTTTTGCAGAGCCTTGCAGGACATCGTTTCCTCGCGGGCCAGCATACGGTCGGCGTTGCCCCGGATGGTATTGATTTCGCCGTTGTGGCAGATAAAGCGGTTGGGGTGGGCGCGCTCCCAGGACGGCGTGGTGTTGGTTGAAAAGCGGGAATGAACGATAGCAATGGCGGCCTCATAGTCTTTATCCTGCAGATCCGGATAGAAACGGCGCAGCTGGCCTACCATAAACATGCCCTTATAGACAATGGTTCTGCTTGAAAAAGAAGGCACATAGGTGTTGTCGTTGGATTGCTCGAAAATCCGGCGGACAACGTAGAGCTTACGGTCAAACTCCAGCCCCTTGGCAACATTTTTCGGGCGCTTGACAAAGGCCTGCTCGATGCACGGCATCTTGGCCAGCGCCTTTTGACCGAGAATATCGGGCTGTACGGGAACCTTCCGCCAGCCTAAAAACTCCATACCCTCGCGCTCGACGATCAGCTCAAGCATCTTTTTGGCCTGGCTGCGCTTTAGAGTATCCTGCGGGAAGAAGAACATACCTATGCCGTAATCCCGCTCACCATCGATAGAGAAAGCGCAACCCGCGGTCGCTTTTTTGAAAAACCGGTGGGATATCTGAAGTAAGATGCCGACCCCATCCCCCGTTTTACCTTCCGCATCCTTACCGGCGCGGTGTTCAAGCTTTTCAACGATTTTCAGAGCATCATCGACGGTTTGGTGACTTTTAACACCCTTGATATTGACGACCGCGCCAATGCCACAGGCGTCATGCTCAAAAGCAGGGTCATATAACCCACATTGTCGGGCACATTCTTTATTTTCTTGCATGGATCAGGGCTCCTTTCGTATGGGTGGGTAACAGCGCGGCAGGGCGATCCCCGTCGTGGGATTTTTATTGACAAATCTTTTGCAGCGAGGTTGCCGCCTTGACCGCATCTCCAACTAACTGCCTAGACAGCGATAGCCCTCGCCGTCGGAGCCAGAAGACTCGTACGGAGGGGGCAGAAAGGCCGGCATACAAAAAAACAAGGGAAGCACAAGCACGAGGCTTGAACTCCCTTGTTCGCCACTGACTAAAGTATACGAATTTTTTTGCGAACTGTCAAGGTGGTTTTTGAAGGAATTTTGTTTTTTTGTTGCAGATATTGCGGGGCCGCTGTGGTGAGAACCGCTCATTTATGCAACTTTGGCTCCTGCAGTCTGCAAAATGCCGGACATATTGGCATATTCCGCGATCTTGTTTATCCGCAGATTAGACTTGTGCCGCCTTCTTGCGCCTTCTCATAGGACAAAGGGAGAAACACATATAGTGTGTCACCAAGAAAAGGAGGCGCACAAATTATGATTACGCCAGAAATGATCGACGTTTTTATGAGTGTAGATATAAACACGGTGGAGGTTCAAAACCTGGCTGATATAAGAGCGCTGGAGTTTGACAACTCCCTCCCGAGAGATAAACGGCTGGCTTATGTATTAAAAAAACTACATAATCCCTTCTGTTTTCGCTATGGAGATATGGGGATAAAACTTGAATTTGACGATCATTCACCGCCAATTCAAGCGGTGCTCACAAACTTCCTGATACGAAAGAAAAGCGGCCTATAACGCGGCCTTGCGATCTCCACGGCATTGCTTGCGCTGTACCGGAACGGTATGATGTGTGCAATGTGATTAAAAGGAGGAGGGCACATGTCACGGACAGCAAATAGGCAAAATATCGTGAAAGCAAGCCCCCCGGGCAGGGTCTGGCTTGTAGCTTTTTATATCCGCTTATCCCGCGAGGACAAGCGGGGAAAAGACGAGTCGGAGAGCGTTACCAATCAAAGACTTATCCTGACCGACTATCTTGAACAGCAGGACGATGGCGACGAATACGTCTATGTTGATGAATACGTTGACGACGGTGTGAGCGGTACAACGGACGAAGATCGCGAGAATTTTCAAAGACTCTTGGAAGATATACAACAAGGTAAAATCAACTGTATAGTTGTCAAAAACCTTGCCAGAAGCTTTCGCAACAACGGAGATCAAAGCTACTACCTCGGCGACTGGTTTCCACGCAACAACGTGCGGTTTATCTCTCTCTATCAGCAGCCGGTCGATACGTATAAGGATCCGCAAAACGCTCAAAATATCGCCGTTCCCATTCAAGGCGTGCTAAACGAGGAGCACGCAAGAGGTACGTCTGAAAGCGTTCGCAGAACCTTTGATAAGAAACGTGAAAAGGGCCTGCATATCGGCTCCTTTGCCGCTTACGGTTATCGGAAAGACCCGGAGGACAAAAACGCCCTTGTGATTGACGAGGAGGCCGCGGAGCATGTAAAAAGCATTTTCACTTGGTTTCTAGAGGGCATGAGTAAAAGTGCGATTGTCCGCAGGCTCAACGACAGCGGTATCCTATGCCCGGCGGCTTACAAGAAAAGCAAGGGTATGAAATACAAAAACCCCAACTCCGAGGGGGGCAATCCTCTCTGGTGCGCGGTAAGTGTTGGGAACATTCTGAAAAACCGTATTTATGCCGGCGATATGGTGCAGGGCCGCTACCGCATTAAAAGCTATAAAATTCATGTGCAGGAAACAGTCCCGGAAGAGGAATGGTATATTGTAGAAAATACCCATGACCCTATTATCGGCCGCGAGGAGTTTGCCAAAGTGCAGGCGCTTTTGAAAAAGGACACGCGCACCGCTCCAAGCCAAAAAAATCTGTATCTGTTTAGCGGTTTTCTCCGTTGCGCCGATTGCGGGAAGGCTATGACACGAAGCAAGGTCGGAGAAAATGTCTATTACTATTGCCGCACCTATAAAGATCAGTCAAAAAAGATTTGTACAAAACACATGATAAAGCATGATTGTCTTGAACAGGGTGTGCTGTACGCCATAAACCAGATGGTTTATATCGCGGTGGAATTTTCCGAAATGATTACCTGCATGAAGGCCGCTTCCCTGCAGAAAAGCCGTTCCAAGCGGCTGGATGAGTTGATAAAGGCCAAAGAAAAAGAGCGTTCCAAGATTATGCGATATAAACAAAGTCTTTATCAGGACTGGAAAGACGGTGAAATCACCCATAAGGACTACCGCAATATACAGGAAGATTACGAGCGGCAAATAGAGGCCGTTAACAAAAGTATAAGCAACCTGCACGAAGAAAAGGCTGAGCTTGAAGATGGGGCCGATACAGAGGACCCGTTTTTAGTAACCCTTAGAAAACATCAAAACATCGACAAATTGACAAGGGATCTTTTGATTGAGCTTGTAGAGCAAATCACGGTATGTGAAAACGGTAATATCAGCGTTCGCCTAAAGTTTTCAAATGAATACCGACGAGCAGCTGAATGTATCAAGCTTGACACCCAACAAAACGCGGTTTAGACGAACCGCATTTTTACAGGCGGTTTGTTTTCCTAATATAAACGTACCCGTCGGGCCAGTCGGCCCAGTCGCGCCGGTCGGGCCGGTGGGTCCCGTGGCACCCGTGCCGCCAGTGGCACCCGTGCCGCCAGTGCCGCCCGTGGCACCCGTGGCACCCGTGGCACCAGTCGCGCCGGTCGGTCCGGTGGCACCCGTGGTGCCTGTTGCGCCCGTGGCGCCGGTCGGTCCGGTGGGACCAGTCGCCCCGGTGGCGCCTGTGCCCGTGGCACCGGTCGCGCCCGTAGCGCCGGTGGCGCCCGTGGCGCCGGTCGGTCCGGTGGGACCAGTCGCCCCGGTGGCGCCCCGTACGCCCATGGGACCCATGGGGCCGATAGGACCTCTGGGACCGGTGGGACCAGTTGCGCCGGTGGCCCCGGTCGGTCCAGTGGGGCCGGTGGGGCCAGTACGGCCGCGGGGGCCTACGCAGCAGCGGCAGTCACATCTGCGGCAGTCACGATCGCGGCAGTCACGATCGCGGCAATCACGATCGCGGCAGCCGAAGTTGCTGGAGCCGCCGCTGGACATCAAGGCCCTGATATCGTCCATATTAGGATTCATATCTGCCCTCCAATCAAAAAGGAAATGGTTTTGCCAGGGAAAGGCCCGCCGCCTGGGAACACGCCCGGGTGGGGGCCAGAGGCAGTACCTCCGTACTCAATATATGCAAAAAAGGCGCATGGGTGAGTAGGCGGGCCCACGGAAAGCGCACGTTTCCGGGAAAAATACCCACCCGAGGCCAGTTGAGAAAAAACAGCGGGCGTGGAAGAGCGAATTTTCAAAGTTCAGGTGAAAATTAGCATAATACACGCTGTACAGGAGACCGGAGGGTGTGCTATAATATTTGCCAGACGGAACGCACAGCAGAGACGCAGGAGAACGCGCCACATACTGTGCGTTTGATTTATCCGCCCCCCGAGGCCGCCATAAGACGTCCCCCTGGGCGGCAAGAGTATGAACAGAGGAGTGCAGCATGAAACAATATTTCAACCAATCCGTTTCAGAGACCGTGCAGGACCTACAGGGTGACCTAAGTGCGGGCCTGTCCAGCCAGGAGGCCGCAAAGCGCACGCAGACCTATGGCCCCAACCGGCTGGAGGGGGCTAAGGGTAAGAGCCTCCTGCAAATGGCCCTCGAGCAGCTCAAGGACTTTCTGGTGCTTATCCTGATCGCCGCGGCAGTCATCTCCATCTTCCTTGGCGAGGCGCTGGAGGGCGCAGTCATCCTGGCCATCGTGGTGTTGAACACGTTCCTGGGCGTGTACCAGGAGAACAAGGCCAGCAACGCGCTCAAAGCCCTCAAGGAGATGGCGAGCCCTCACGCAAAGGTGCTGCGGGACGGCCAGGTGGTGGAGATCGCCTCCCAGGACGTGGTCCCCGGCGACGTGGTCATTCTGGACGCGGGTGATTATATCCCCGCCGATCTGCGTCTCATTGAGACGGTGAATCTTAAAATCGACGAGGCGGCCCTGACCGGCGAGTCCGTCCCCGTGGAGAAGGACGCCTCCGCCGTCCTGGATGGGGAGGCAAGCCTCGGCGACCGCATCAACTGCGCCTATATGGGCACCGTTATTACCTACGGCCGCGGCAAGGGTATCATCACCGAGACCGGTATGAAGACCCAGATGGGCAACATCGCCGGCATGCTCAACGAGGCCGAGGAGGAGGCCACCCCCCTCCAGAAGAAACTGGACAGCCTGGGCAAGACTCTGGGCATCGTCTGTCTCGCCATCTGCGCCATCATCTTCGTGCTGGGCTGGTGGCACGGGGACGACCTCTTTGAGTCCTTTATGAACGCCGTGGCTCTGGCCGTGGCCGCCATCCCGGAGGGGCTGACGGTGGTCGTCACCGTGGTCCTCGCCATGGGCATGCAGAAGATGGTCAAGGTCAACGCCATCATCAAGCGCCTGAGCGCGGTGGAGACCCTGGGCAGCACCACCGTCATCTGCTCGGACAAGACCGGCACACTGACTCAGAACAAGATGACCATCCAGCGCGTCTATGACGGCAAAGAGCTCTACAGCGTCAGCGGCACCGGATACAGCGGCGCGGGAGAGATCACCGACGCCTCCGGCAACAACGTCTCCGCCTCCGTGGGCAGGCTGCTGGAGGGCGTCCTCCTCTGCAACGACGCCCTTTACGATCCCGCCAATGAGACCATCGTGGGCGACCCCACCGAGGGCGCGATGGTGGTACTGGCCTACAAGGCCGGCATCGTCAAGAGTGCGCTGGAGGAGCGCTGCCCCCGCCTCCAGGAGATCCCCTTCGACTCCGACCGCAAGCTCATGTCCACCTTCCACAGCATCGGCGGGAAGAACGTGATGTACACCAAGGGCGCGCCGGATGAGCTGCTGCGCCGCTGCGTTTCCATTGAGTTGGGTGGCAAGGTAGAGACCCTTACAGACGAGAAGCGCCAGGAGATTCTGGCCGTTAACCAGAGTATGGCCGAGTCCGCCCTCCGCGTCATTGGCGCGGCTTACCGTGAGATGGACAAGGTGGATACCTCCTTCGAGTCTGAAAACAACCTCATCTTCACGGGCCTTGTCGGCATGATCGACCCGCCCCGCGAGGAGGCCAAGGACGCCATCCAGGTCTGTAAGAAGGCAGGCATCCAGGTCAAGATGATCACCGGCGACCACAAGATCACCGCCACCGCGATCGGCCAGCAGCTTGGCATCGTGGAGGGGAACACTGTCGCCATCGAGGGCCGGGCCATCAGCGAGATGGACGACGCCCAGCTCCAGGAGTGTGTGAAGACCACCAATGTCTTCGCCCGCGTCTCCCCCGAGCATAAGGTGCGCCTGGTGGACGCGGTCCGCGCCAACGGCAACATTGCCGCCATGACGGGCGACGGCGTCAACGACGCGCCCTCCCTCAAGCACGCCGATATCGGCATTGCCATGGGCATCACCGGCACCGACGTCTCCAAGGAGGCGGCCGACATGATCCTGACGGACGACAACTTCGCCAGCATCGTCAAGGCCGTGGCCGAGGGCCGCACCATCTACAGCAACATTCGTAAGGTTGTGGGCTTCCTCCTCTCCTGCAACATCGGTGAGATTCTGGTCATCTTCCTGGCCATGCTCGCAAACCTCCCCGTGCCCCTGGTGGCTATCCAGCTCCTCGCCATCAACCTGATCACCGATGCGTTCCCCGCCTTCGCCCTCGGCATGGAGAAGGAGGAGCATGGTGTCATGGACCGTGCGCCCCGTGACCCCTCCGAGCCCATCGTGGACAAGAAGATGGGCATCGCCGTCGGCATCCAGAGCATCTTCCTGGCCCTGGGCACCCTGGGCTCTTTCGTCTATGGCTACCTGGTACACGACCTGGAGGTTGCCCGTACCGCCTGTTTCCTTACGCTGGTTCTGGGCGAGCTGCTGCGCGCCTACTCCGCCCGCTCGGAGAAGACCTCGGTCTTCCGTATGCGCATCTTTGAGAACAGCTACCTGAATAAGTGCGTGCTGGCCTCGGTGGTCTTCTTGCTGGCGACCATCTATGTGCCCTTCCTCAACCCCGTATTCAGCACTGTCCCCCTGGTTTTTGACGAGATCATCGTGGCCCTTATCCTCGCGTTTCTCCCCATGCTGGGCGGCGAGCTGGCCAAGAAGATCGTCAACCGCTAAGCTCTATGAAAAAACCACCGGCCCGAGGGCCGGTGGTTTTTTCATGGGCTTACCGCGGTGACCGGGGAGGAGCACGGCGCATACAATACTCCTATAGGAGGGGTATGCTATGGCTACTATCAGTCTCTGCATGATCGTGAAAAACGAGGAGGACGTCATTTCCCGCTGCCTTGAGAGCGTAGCGGATTTGGTGGAAGAAATCATCGTCGTGGATACCGGCTCCACCGACCGCACGAAGGAGCTGGTCTCCCGTTATACTGAAAAGGTGTATGACTTTACATGGATTGACGACTTTGCCGCCGCCCGGAACTACGCCTTCGATCAGGCTACCAAGGAGTACTGCATGTGGCTGGACGCCGACGACATCCTCGAGCCGAAGGACCGGGAGGCGTTCCGCAAGGTCAAGGCCGCTCTGACGAGCGATGTGAATGTGGTGATGATGAGGTATAACACCGGGTTCGACGCCCAGGGGAACGTAACCTTCTCCTACTACCGGGAGCGGCTCATAAAAAACGGCGCCGGGATGCGCTGGGTGGGGGCGATCCACGAGGTAATCTCCACTGTGGGCAAGGTGATCTACAATGAGTGCGCCGTTACCCACAGTAAGCTCCACCCCTCGGACCCGGACCGCAACCTGCGTATTTTTGAGGGGCTCCTGGCGAGAGGGGAGACCCTGGACCCCCGCCAGCAGTTCTACTATGGGCGGGAGCTCTACTACCACGAGCGCTACGACGACGCGCTCCGAGTCTTTGAAACGTTCCTTGACAGCGGGACCGGGTGGCTGGAGAATGTCATAGACGCCTGCGCCCACTGTGCCTACTGCCTTTACGGCTTAGGCAGGGAGGAGGAGGCTTTGCGGGCGTTCCTGCGCAGCTTTGCCTATGACCTGCCAAGGGCCGAGCTATGCTGTGAGATCGGTAAGCACTTCTTTGACCGCCAGCGGTACGCCCAGGCGGTCTACTGGTACACCCGGGCTCTGGAGTGCAAGCGGGACGACAGCCGGGGCGGGTTCACCTCACCTGACTGCTACGGGTACATCCCCTGTATCCAGCTCTGCGTCTGCTACGACGCCCAGGGAGAGAAGGAGAAGGCTAAGATCTACAACGAGTTGGCCGCCCGCTATAAGCCAGACTCCCCCGCGGTGGCCTCCAACCGCCGCTATTTCGGGGTGAAGGAGTAACGATAAAAACCGGGGGCCGACTGCTTTGTCGGCCTCCGGTTTTTATTTTATTGCTTTGTCGGCACGCTGTAAGCTGCATCTTTGATTAGTCGGTAATTTGCCCGCTATTTCCCAGCCTCCAGAATCTCCTTTTGCAGCCTTTTGGTGAGCTTTTCAAACACCAGCCGGTAGCTGTCGTCGATCATCACCTTGAGGCGCTCCTCCGGCAGGCCGCCATCCAGTACCACCGAATTCCAGGTGCGCTTGTCTGAGTAGAAGGCGGGCAGCACCTGGGCGTGCTCCTTGCGCCAGAGCTCGGCCAGCAGGGGGTCGCACTTGAGGTTGAGAAGGTCCTTTTCCGCGTAGGCGGGGTCGTACTTGGCAGAGGGGTGCATAAGGGCGGCAAACAGCTTGCCGCCTACCATAAAGCGGTGCCAGCCCCACTCCTCCTTGTAGTCCCGGACGACGCCGGGCTTGCGCTCCAGATATTCCTCCAGCCAGGGATAAGCGTTCATTCTGCCACAGTTCCTTTCTTCTTCGTCTCCTTGATGAATACATAATTGTCCGCGCCGGAGAGCGCGCCGCAATAGACGTACCCCAGGCGGGAAAAATTCCTGATGTCCTCTGGGTCCGTGGTAGCGGTCTCCGCCAGCCAGCGTACCATCTCGCCCCGGGCCATCTTGCATATGGTGCCCTTTTCGATGACCTTGCCGTCCTGCCGCTCTCCAAAGGTACAGGTGAGAAAACGCACCCCTTTCGGCAGATGCGGCGCTACAGCCCTACTGTACTCCCTGGAGGCCAGGTTCAGGATAAAGCCGGTCTCGGCGCTAAGCTGCCGCGCGAGCTTGTCGCCCCAATAGCTGTAAAGGTCGTTCGCATCACGGATTTTTAGCTTTGCCTGCATTTCCAGCCGGTAGGGAACTACCCCGTCAAAGGGACGGAGCAGCCCGTATAGACCGGACAGGATGCGCAGACGCTCGTCCACGTATTGGAGGTGACTGCGCTCAAACACACCGGGTGCCATGTACTGGTATTGAATGCCCTCGTAGGCCAAAAGGGCGGGGGTCAGGTTTTTCCGCAGGTCCATATCCCGCAGCCGGGCCACGTTGAGGGAGGCAATGGCGTCGTTACAGCGCCAGAGAGCCTGGAGCTCTTCGTCGCTCATGCCTTTGAGACGGTCCGCCACGACCTCCGCCTCGGGCAGGAAATGGGGCAGAGCGGCAGGCGGCAGGCTGTCGGTATCAACGTTCATTTTCTTAGCGGGGGATAGGATGATTCTCATGTTTGTTCTCCCGTGGAGGCGTATTTTCAGGCTCGGGGCGGTGCTGTATCGAGGGACAGGGCTCCGCAGCCCCAGGGGCTCCCCCTCCGACGCGATAGCGATAGGCAAATTGCTTGATATACCGGCTCTCCTCCGCGGAGAGACCGAACAGGGCGTTGATATAGTCGTCAATCTGGTGAATCTCACCGACGCAGTCCTTGTGCTTATACTCATACTCGGTCTGCTTTGTGCCGACGTACTTTTTGGTCTCCTCCAGCCTCGCTTCCAGGCGGCTTGCCAGCACGCGGAGGAGCGCGTAGTCCGCGCCCCTCGGCACGGTAAAGCCCTCCAGCTCCTTCAAGGTGATGTGCCAGCAATCGGACACGCAGACCCAATACCACCAGAAGAGGGAGGAGTTGAGCAGGCATATGCAGTAGCTTGCCGTGTCTTCGTCCCGACAGCCAAATTCCTTATACTCGGCGCCGTCGTGGGCCGTGGTGAAAGCCTTGATCCAGAAGGTGGCCCGCATATTGATATAGACCGATGGGCCGTCCCCTTTGAGAAGGTCGATGATAGGCCGCCCCTTGCCGGTGACCTTTTGATAGATGCTGATATCCGCCTTGGAGCCGACCTTAGGGATGTACTGCCCGGAGGACAGGCGGTTCCTTACGGCCGAGGCGCTCCGGAACAGGTCCTCCCGCTCCGCGTTGTACCAATATTGATAGCTGCCGGTGTAAATGGCTTTCTGCGTATGTTTCTTTTTCCCGAACAGGATGCACAGCTTTTGGTGAACATACAAAAAGAGGCAATCCGGTCTGTCGGAATAGCTCAGGATATACTGCTCCTCCACCATGCCGAAGAGCGTGTCCCGCAAGGGCTGCATCCTGGGCGTCGCCACGTAGGAGAGGGGAACGATGAAACCCAGCGCGCCCCTCTCGTTCAAGTGGAGCGCCGCGTTTTCCAGTACGTTGCCGTAGATATTCCCGTATCTTCTCTCCGGCGCCGGGTCGCTTTTTCCGTCCTCCACATAGGGAGGATTGCCCACGATGATGTCGTACCGCTGGGCGTCGGGCGTCTTCTGGATAAAATCATAAGAGGAAAAGCAGCCGTTCAGCACCGCCGAAAGCCCCCGGAGACTGGCGGGCCCGTACCGGTGCAGGACACATAAAAGCAGCCTGATCTTCGTGATGATAATTGAGTCGCGGTTGATATCGTTCCCCCGTACCGTGGAGACGACCTTGTGAATAGCGGCTCTGGTCGCGTCCGGGCAGTGGGTGTCCAGAAGGTCGAGCTTCAGCTCCAGCGCGGCGAGCAGGAATTCACCCGCGCCGCAGGTGGGGTCGAATACCGTCTTGTCCGCACAGAGGGGGCGGTAGGGGAGCGCGCTTAAGTCCATATCGTGGAGGTTGTGCGGCGTCAGTTTCCCATAGGCGGATTTCATGCTGTTCACGAGAATGAACCTGACTACGTCGCTGGGCGTGTAATAGACGCCCTTGCTTTTTTGGATGGTCTCCTTTTCGTTGAGGGTGGACAGCGATTTTTGTACCTCTTCATAGGTGGCCGCCCCTAAGGGGGTGTCTTCGCTCTCCAGGCGGGGCGCACCTGTGATGGAGCGCAGTTCGGAGTACAGAAGGGGGAGATTGGCCTTGCCGTAAGCCTGAAGCAGAAAGCGGCTGGTTATCGTAAACGCCTCGTGAACAATTGAATCAGACATTTTGCACCTGCCGTAAGTAGTAGTTAGCCGCACTTTGCCTTCTCTGGTCCGGGTGCTGAGGGACCGGCGCAAAGCTCAACTCTATTATGCCAAAAACCCCGGTTTGTTTCAAGGCTTTCACGCGGAATATAAATAATAATCGCGGATGAAGTGCCGGGCTTGGTGATGAGAGAGGCCTTGGCCGCTCCTGGACCAGGCCGCCACGGTGATGAGCCGCCACGGTTCTGGAAAGGGGAGCATATTCTCCTATCTAAAAACAAAAAACTTTGATATAATATAGAAAGTGTTGTCGCAACTGTGCAGAAAGTAGTCCCAACCATGCAGAAAGAGGTGATACCCATGACGGAGGCCGAGAGAGTTGGTTGCCTAATCAAGGCGTTGCGGAAGCAGAAGGGGTATACGCAGGAGGAACTGGCAAACGAGATATTTGTCAGCCAATCTTACTTGCGCCAGATCGAGCAGGGAAGAGCAAACCCTACTGTCAACCTGGTCGAGAAAATCACCACATATCTGGAGACGCTGCAGGACAAAGAGCAAAAAAGTGAGAGGCCCTAATAGGGCCTCTCACTTCTTCACATTGCTGGGGGGCAGGCAAGTCTCCCACTCTGAAAAATAATGTGGTATACTGAAAGGGCAGTATTTACCCTTTCCGCATGCTGCGATGGGAAAAATCCAGCAAAGATCACCTGCCGCTGCCAGATTCATATGAGGAGGGAAACCCATGGCATTCGACTATAAAAAAGAATATCAGGAATTCTATTTGCCACCCCAAAAGCCTGGCATTGTTGAAATTCCCCGCATGAATTTCCTTGCTGTCCGGGGAAAGGGCAACCCCAATGAAGAGGGCGGCGAATACAAAAGAGCCATGGAGCTTCTCTACGGCATGGCATACACGATCAAAATGAGTTATAAAGGCACACATAAAATTGAAGGGTTCTTTGAGTATGTTGTGCCGCCGCTGGAGGGGGTGTGGTGGCAGGAAGGCGTCTGTGGCGTCGACTACTCCCGCAAGGACAGCTTTTGCTGGATCTCTCTGATCCGGCTGCCGGATTTTGTGAAGAAATCCGATTTTGACTGGGCGCTGGAAGAGGCAACAAGAAAAAAGAAGACGGACTTTTCTCCGGTTCAGTTTTTTACCTATGACGAGGGGCTGTGCGTACAGTGTATGCATCTGGGTTCTTATGACGAGGAGCCAGCCACTGTACTTGCAATGGAGCAATATGCAAAAGAAAACGGCTATGCCGTTGACATCACCGATAAACGGTATCACCACGAGATTTATTTGAGCGACCCCCGCAGAACGGACATGTCTAAACTGAAGACCGTTATCCGGCACCCGGTTCGAAAAGCATGAACGATAAAGAGGATAAGCTTATGATAACCATAAGACGCTACAGTGAGGATGACGAATCGGCTCTGTTTTCTCTCATGAAGAACGAGGGTGCCGAATGGGAGAGCTATTGGAGAGAAGAGAGACGTGACAGGTACAAAGCGGCGCTTCATAGCTGCATTGTTTATGTGGCATACGAAAACGATATTCTTTGTGGCTATTGCCGCTGCCGGGACGACGACGGCTACGGTATTTATGTCTATGACCTCCTGGTGGACAAACATCATCGGGGAAAACAAATCGGGAGGCAGCTCATGGCACAGGTACGTAAGGATTTTTCGAATGATACCGTCTATGTCATGAGCGACGTGGATGAGTATTACGAAAAGCAGGGGTTCCGTCGGGAAGGCTCCATTTTTGAGGTTTGTGTTTAGCACGGCCTATCGGCTTTGGGTATATCGAAAGCATTTAATAATACTAGGGCCCATCTCTCCAAATCCGGCAGAGATGGAGAGGACACATTGATAGAAATAGGGTAAGCTTTCAGCATAGGGGATGATGGTATGGATTGGCTTGGACAACTAAATGATGCGCTGCGGTACATTGAAGAGCATTTGGAGGGAGAAATCGACCTGGAGCAGACGGCGAAAATTGCCTGCTGCTCGGCGTTCCATTTTCAGCGCATGTTTTCGTATATGGCCGGGGTTCCGTTGGCGGAATATATCCGCAGGCGGCGCATGACCAAGGCGGCGTTTGATTTGCAGAACACCGAGGATAAGGTTATTGACGTCGCGCTGAAATACGGTTATGACTCTCCAACCGCTTTCAACCGCGCTTTTCAAAGCGTACACGGCGTCTCTCCCTCTGCCGCCCGGCAAGAAGGGGTTGTTCTAAAGGCCTACCATCCCATTAGCTTCAAAATTTCCATACGAGGTGAAGCTGAAATGAATTACCGTATTGAACATCACAACGCATTCCGCATTGTCGGCCCAAGGATGTCTTGCCCGTGGTCACCGGAAAAGCAGGAGGGGTTTGCCCTTGTTCCGAAGTTCTGGGGCGAGCAGTATCAGAAGGGTACTATTCCAACTCTCTGTGGGATCATGAATGGGCAGCCTATGGGCGTGCTGGGGGTCAGTGTGGGTAACTGGCAGACTGCCGGGAGCTTTGACTACTTCATTGCTGTTGCCAGCGACCGGCCGATACCGGAAGGCATGGCCGAATATGAGGTTCCTGCCTGCGCCTGGGCTATTTTCGAATGTAAAGGGCCGATGCCTCACTCCATTCAGTCCATGCAGCAGCGTATCATGACGGAATGGCTGCCCAACAGCGGATATCAATATGCCGACGCGCCCGATATCGAGCAGTATACCGACGGCGACCAGAGCAGCGAGGACTATGTCTGCTATATCTGGCTGCCGGTGAAAAAATAAAGCACCACCCACTTGCGCAATCAAACAGGGCCGCGGCGCGTTTATGCGCTGCGGCCCTGTTCCTCATCCATTGCTAAAACCCGTTCTGATCAAGAAATTTTTCAAATTTCGTCGGGCTCAAAATCTCGTTGGTCACAAACTTGCCGTTATAATAGAAACTGTAGGTCGTAAACGGCGTAGGGGCCGACTGTGCCTGCCCGGTGGTCTCGATCTTGTGGACGCTGATCTCCGCGCCCCGCTCTTTGGCAAGGCCCACAATGATCGGCACATATTTGTCCGTGTGAGGACACTGGTTGGTGTAGTACAGCACCATGCCCGTTTCCTCGGTTTTGCCCTGTTTTGCACAGCCTTTGAACCTTGGAACCGGCGCGTCCCCAGTTAATGGAAGGTAGTAGAGCACAAAAAAGGGACTGGCGGCGTCGGCGGCTGAAAAGCCCTTGTATTTCAGATAATCCGGGTCGGACAGAAAGGGGCGCTTTTTCTCCGAGGCGACAGCGGTGAGTCCGCAGCAGCCCTTGGATTTGGCGTCCTGAATGCACGCCTCCAGCAGACAGTTGGCGTAGCCCTTGCCCTTATACTGCCCCGACACCCAAAAGCAGTTGATGTGCATATACCCCGGCGCGTCGATGGGACACCATGCCTGCTCCGCGGGAATGTACTCAATGAATACCTTGCCCCGAACGTCCAGCTTCTGAAACATAAGACCGTCCGCAAAGCGCGCGCTCATCCACGCCTTTTTGGAGGATACGCAGGTCTCGCCCTTCTTGTCGGAGATGGCGCAGCAGATGTGCTCGCGGTCAATGTTTTCCGCCGTTACAGTTATGATGCGCTCCATCGCTATGCCTTCTTTTTTATCTTCCTGCGGATCTGAATCAGGCGCTTTACGTCCTCCAGGATTGTTTCGTTGGTTACGAAGACCATCAGCCACCGGCCCATTGCGCTGAAAGCGGTTTTGGAAAACAGCTTCTGCGTATAATCACCGCACAGCGGCATCATAAGCTCGGTCTCGGCCTGCTCCTTCTCGCCGATCACGACCAGCGCAATGAAGAACCCCTCCATCGGGTAGAGGGTGCAGAGGGAGCGGCCGCCCTTCTGATATTTCACATTCCAACCCGGCTGACCGGAACAGCTGCTGTAGCTGTAGCTTGGCTGGACCTCGTAATTCGCCTCCAGAAAGCGATTTATCTCAGCCCAGAGGGGATTATTAATATACGCCGCGATTTCAGCGGCGCTGGGCTGTCTGTCCGGCCCGTAAAGCTTTATCCATTCCATCCTTATCACTCCTGTATATATTGTTTGAGGCCGGGGATCCGTATGTAGAGCCCGGTCGCCGGTTTATTATAAGCCTAATAGGCAAGTCAGCAGAATCAATACCATACACATATAATGGATAATATGCTATCTAAAAAAATATTTGGATATCATGATTTAAACACATTTAAAGATATTAAATACATCAAACGGTTGCTCCCACCAAAGGAATATTTGCTCTTTCAGTTGTACTTGCAATTTGCATAATTTTATCAATCAATTCTGGCCCTTTTGCAACTTTTCCATCTCCGCCAAGAGCATCATATTCTGCAAAAACCTGTATTGCAGAGTCGAGTATGTCTTCATCGGAAAGGTATTCTAAATTGATTTCTTTTATTGCTTTTGGTGTTATGTTTGTCGTTTCAAGTTTTTTTGCCACTACACATAGCAGAACATAAAATAAAATATCATTCTTTTGCGCTTGTGTGAATTCATTGGACTTTTTAAGGCAGTGTTCCACTTTCTTACCCAAGTAGGCAGATTTATAAAAAACATCTAGGTCTTGATTTTCAATAAAGAGTCTTTCATATGTTTCGTCCTGCGCAATCACGGTAGAAGGACGAGCTCGTGCATAATTTGGCTTTTGTAAAATTAACGAAATTAAACACTGCGCTAAAAACGATACGCTAACAATGTCAGAGCTTTTTTTGCCTTGATTTTTATAGTAGTTTTTTCTTCGGTCATAATAAAGCCCACGCCCTTTAAAAAACAATTCTATTTGACGATGAATAGGGTCATTCGCTCGCAGAGAAGATCTAGGTATATTTGTCTGATTATTTGTAGCTAAGATTATCCGATCTCTTGACTCCTCGCTTTCAGGAACGATTATGCGAACAAGTATGTTTCTTGTCTCAAGATTAATATTATTAGGATAAGAATGAAAATAGTTAAATATCTCGTTAGAAGTCTGAAGCCCATTTACAATTTCCGGCTCTGTTAAAATCAGTTCTTTTGTTGTAACTGGAATGGCTTCATTTGTTAATATAGTTATGCCATTATTAAGCCACCAAAAATCTTCAACAGTTGGTGCTTCTAGAGATGCTTGGATATCTTGATTAACAGCGTTGTGTCCCTGATAGTCTCTTACATTTGCTTCAAATATGTATTTACGCAAATCACCATGCTCATCAGTTATAAATCGATAATACTTCCCAAGATTTACAAGGGTAACGTAATCATGATGATTTCCTATATTAATTGGCGGCTCTGTTAACGAAATTTGAATTTTCTGCTCCGGTTGAGCCTGTGCTGCCGATAAAATTCTATCAGCTCCCCAGAAATCTATGCTTACAGAAGTTTTAGGGCTTGGAAAGAGCTCAAGAGTTTTTGTTCTTAACTCATCGGCTTGAGATTGGACATTTGGATGAACTTCGGTAGCAAATGTTGTATAGAAAAAACGTATATTTAGTTTGGGGGTTCTTCGTAGTAATTTAACGTATAAGTTGCGAAAGAGGGAAAACGCAGAACGCAAGTCTTCGTTATAGCGTCCAATAAATTCCGTATCATCTACACCTATCTCCATCAAGTTTTCAGTTGTCGTTTTCCATTTCATAATTGCGTCTTCGCCAAAGGAATTCTCTCTTTTAGCCTGAATAATAATGAAATCTATGGTGGCATCTTTGCTTGTCGATATATCATTAACGATATCTTCGGTCATTAAGACTCCATCTAAAAGCACATATATGGAGTCACATCCTCCATCGTTTCCAGCCCCAAGAACCCCACTTTCAACTTCTTCGTCACTTAAATCAAAAACTTTCATTACTTGTTCAGCCCCAAATTTCTCAAAGAAAGCACCCTCGTCTGTATAGGCAGAATTATCTTGATACTCTTGCATGAACAATTCGTGAAGAATACGCTGGCTATTGGTGGTTAATTTCATAGTTAATGCTCCTTTTCGTGTCACAAAAGATTTAGAGTAAACAAAAACAACACAAGCCGGAAAAATCGTTTTAATGTATTCTTGCTATTACAAATAGCCATGCTAACTGCGCATAATAAGCCACTTTGTAAACGTCCTATTATTGCTATTATATCCCCAAACAAAATCCGCGCTAAGAGATATCTCTTAGCGCGGCAAACCGTGCGTAGCTACAGACCATAGCCTGCCGTTGTCTAATTATACCAGTTTGTTGTATATATTGCAATAAAGAGAGCATGGCTGTCAATATATAATTTATATCCCCGATTTATGGTGCCAGCACTGTTTTGGTTACATTACATTCATAAAGAATGCATGATTAATTATGCTCATACTGCTGCGGCGCCATTAGCCGTGGCAACCATCGGCGCCACTCTCCCAATTTCGGACAGGCGATAAGAAAGAAGAACCCCCTTGGAAACGCTATGTTTCCAAGGGGGTTCTTCTGGCGGACAGGGTGGGATTCGAACCCACGTGACGTTTCCGTCAAACTGATTTCGAGTGAACCCGCCGATCTGGAAGATAGCTCCCTTTAGCGGAAAGTAGAACAACTTAAAAACCCTTGAAATCACGCGATTTTGAACAACTTTTTGATTTTCCCTGAAATTACCAGGGGTTCGACTAAAGTCCCAAAAGGAGCTGTTTTTTGCCGTTTTGGATAGAACTCGGATAGAACTTACGAAGCGTCTATCCCCCACATCATACAAATCTGTTTTCGCCGCTTGCTGTTGACAATACATGAAAGCGAGGAAAGCAGATGAACATTAGTGAATTTATCCGTTCCGAGAGCGACCGCTACCCGGAGCATATAACCCAAAAAGAAATGGCGACCTTGCTGGGTATTTGTAAATCCAAAGCCTATGCTATTCAAAGGCAAGGACATGTCCCCTTTGAGTATATAAACACAGCCGAAGGACGCAGGCAACAAATAAAAACAGCCGATATATTGCGGTATCAGTATGAAAAAATACGCTTCAATAGCACGGATGAAGAGTTTACCGCCCTGCTACGTCCCTACTTTGAAGAAAAGCTAAAGGCATACCCGCAATTACTATTTGTTACCGATGTGCGGAGATTCACGGGCTATGTGAAAACTACGGTCAATAATTGGATTGATCGGAAACTATTAAAAGCACTCTGCTATAAAACTCAAAGAATCAAGTCCCCACAGCTCGGCAGAGGAACAGTTATAACAAAAGAAGCGTTTATTGCCTTTCTGATAAGCCCATATTATCGGAACATCAGGCGTAAATCTTCATTACATAAAGAGCAGGCAAAAGACTGTGAAACGCTCTTTACGTCCCTACTGGTAAAGGGGGATGTTTCAAATGGCTGATTATAGCTTTTTGGAAAAAGACTACCCTAAAACGGTGAGCAAAGACCGATTTTATCGGTTGTGCCATATTAGCAAAAATACGGCAAAATATTATCTCGACAACAGCTTTATTCCTTGTGTTGATACGAAAAAAAAGACACGCCGATACACCATTAAAATGAAAGACATTATTGCGTTTCTGGAGGACAGAGACGCGAATCCGTCAAAATACTATCTGCCAAAACATTTTGATAATCCGTTTTTGCCGAGAGAACAGCGACGGTATAAAAAAGCGCCGCGTAACGGACGATACAAGGATTGCTACAAGCTCAAATCAATCAGAGAAGTCCCCGACTATCAGAAGTATTTGAGCCAACAGTTTAAGGAATACCCGGACATGATGACAACACAGCAGATACGGCAGATTACAGGCCATTCAATTACTGTCATTATCTCATGGTGCAAGGACAAAAAGGTGCGTTTCATTTTTCAAGGGGCTATGTATCACATATAGAAGCAGAGCATTATCAGCTATCTGTATGAGCGAGAAATGCAAAATTGACAATATAATTACAAGTTTTTCCTTCTCCATATATAGTTAAAGTTCAAGGTGGGATCATCCTATGAAAAAGAAGTAATTTTGCCTACCCAAAGGTATATAATACACAGCCTGGATGATCTCAAAACCAAGCCGCACAGCGAAGAGAATAGGCCAACGCGGCGAAAGATTCTCTGTTGGCAGGTATGTAGTAAAATGAAAAGTTTGAAGGGCGAAAACCGTTTGTTCTTTTAAGTGAAGAGTAAACGGTTTTTCTCTTTATCTATATTATTTGCATCTTTGCTGCTTCCTGCCTCAAGCAGAATAAGGGTATTTTAAAACAAAAGGAGCCGATAGCACGGATAAGGACAAACTATTGGTGACTTTGAGTGCCATTCAAGCGCCCCTGAGATTTGGGGTGGTTTACTGTATAGCTGGCGCTCCCAGCTGAGCTATACCCCCATATGATAGAAAAAATATTGCGTTTTTAATGCCATTCGTTCGCACACATTATTGGGGGTAGTTTACTGTAGCGCTGGCGCTCCCGGAGTGTACGGTAAGCCACCCCCGAAAACGAAATGTTTTTATGGGTGGTTCTTTTTGACCGTAGCCGGAAACTCTTGATAATTCAGGGGTTTTGAAAAACACTCCTCCAACCGAATGGCATTGACACCAACTAAAACGATGCGTTAGTCCCTGTTCTATTTCTATAATTTAGAAGAAATTACATTATTGATTCTATGGGCGACTGAATGGCATTGAAAAGGCGCTCCAATGGCACTACCCCCCCGACTGAATGGCATTATACTGCCACGGTTTTCAAATACAGTTAATGGGGAATTCCAGCATTTTGCATGTTACCATTGTTTCTGAAAGAAATAAAAATGTAAATCCATTGATTCCTCGACAAGTTTTATGGAGAATGATAAAATAAATCCAAGTATCGGAGAAGGGAGGCAGAAACATGCTGCGTATTGCTATCTGCGATGACCAGCCGAAAGAGCTGGAAATCATCGGCGAATATATAACAGAATATCTTGGCACTCATACAGTGGAAGCCGAAACAAAAGTATTCTCCCATCCGGATGCGCTGCTGACCACCATTGAAGGGGAAAGCTTTCATTTGTACATACTGGATATTGTTATGCCTATGGTCAGTGGCATTGAACTTGGCAAGGAAATACGCCGTCTCGACCGTGAAGCGCAAATTATTTACGTTACAACCGAGCCACAGTTTGCTTTGCAGGCATATGCCGCAAGTCCCATCAACTATCTTGTGAAGCCAATTAATAAGGAACGGCTGTTTGACACGCTGACACTCGCCATCGCTAAAGCAGACCTTGCGGAAGATCAGACCTTTGCTGTCAAGACAGCTGATAGTCTCAGGGTGATAAAGCTGGCAGAGATTATCTGCTGTGAATACCGAAATCATGCGGTTGCTTTCAGCTTGGCAAACGGCGAAGAAATATCCAGCCGCACCTTTCGTGAGAATTTTTCAGAATACTGTACATCTATTTTGAGGGATAGGCACTTTCTGCAATGCCACACCTCGTTTATTATCAATCTGCGCCGGGTGGAGCGCTTCGCCAAGGATAGCTTCACCTTATATGGCGGCAGGATTGTGCCGATTGCGGCAAAGCAATACCCTGCGGTAAGAGATGCCTATATGGATTACCTGATGGCAAAGGAGGTGTGCAAATGAGCGAACTTTTTCCCGACCTTCTGCGGGCAACGGTTTCCACCACCGCAAATGTCCTTCTGATGGGAACGCTTTTACAGCCAAAATACTCTAAGAAAATTACCGTGCTGGCTTTGCTGGGCATTCTCGCCGCCGATTTAGGCACGGCAATTTACTGCTATCTCAGCGGGAACCTGACCTTGCTTTCAAAGCTGGATATTATTCTGTTCGCGGTGCTTTGCTTTGCGGTGTGGCCCTTATTCAAAGATACCTTCATGCAATGGCTGTTTTCCTATATCACCGTCCAGAACATCAGCGATATCGTGATTATCCTCAGCTTCGACGGCTCAAGGTATTTGCCTTATCCCGCTTACGCCAATTCGCTGCTGCGCGCGATTCTGTTCGGTATTTTTCTGCTGGTTTTGTTTCGCTATGTGCGCCCCTTGTACCGGCAGGCGGTGGAGCATTGGACGGCGTATTTCGCGGTTGCACTGGGGCTTTATATCACATTCAATTACTATGTTCTGTCTGCGGACGATATTGTCGTTATGCTGACAGAGCAAGCGATACCCTTGCTTCTGGTAATCTTTATCGGGCTTGCTGCCTACGGCTCTATTTTTCTCTCACTCAAAAATCTCCAGCGGGAGTTCCAAGTGAAGGAGGAGAATCGCAGAATGCAGGCGGAACAGGAATATCTCCAGCTGGCCGCAGGCAATATGTCGGGGCGGCTTATGCTGATGGAGGAGCTGTCAGCGCAGAACAGCCGGGCTGCCCATGACCGCCGCCACTTTAACAATGTGCTTTTAGAGCTTTTAGAGCAGGAGAAAACCGGCGAGGCCACTGCTTTACTGCAAAGTCAAAATCAAATGACGCAAAAAATCAGCAGGATTTACTGTGGAAATTCCGCTGTCAACGCCGCCGTTTGCCACTATGCGGCGCTCGCAGAGCAAGCGGGGATTTCCACAGAGATTGAGCTGGACATTCCGAGAGAGTTGCCAGTAAATTCTCTGGAGCTTTCCATGGTGGTATCAAATCTTTTAGAAAATGCGATTCAGGCTTGCGGAAGGCTTACTGATGGCACAAAGCCTTATCTACGCTTTACCTGCCGGAGCGTGGGACGGCTTTTGCTTGAAATGGAAAACACCTGCACAGGGGATACCACGCTGGATGAAAATGGCTACCCAATTGCGCGTGAGGAAGGACATGGCATCGGCAGCCGGAGCGTTGTTGCTTTTGCAAAAAAATATGACGGCGAGCTTCTATACAAAATAGAAACCGGTGTCTTCCGGGTACGCATTCTGGTTTGAGAACACGACACAAATTGTTTGTCAAGAGCCAATTTAATAAAATATCAGCTTTTTTAAGTGTAAAAATGAGTCTTTTAAGTGTAAAGGCTCATTTTTTCTTTTTTTCATGGTAACTTCAGAACGGAAATTTACAAAATATCACGGAGTTATTGGAGGAAAAGAATATGAAAAAGAGAGCTTTATCTTTCTTACTGGCATCCAGCATGGCTGTTTCTTTGATGCTGTTTGCAAGCGGCTGCGCGCAAAAAAGCAGTGCGTCTGTCTTGTGGGAGGCTGGGAGCACACGAAACAAGATTGTCGTTATAAGCGATATTCACATTGGAATTGACGACCAATACGCCGAAAACGTGGCGAATCGCCCGATATTGATTGATTTCTTGAAACGGCTGCAAAGCACAAAGGATGTGCGGGAGCTGGTGATTGACGGCGATTTTCTGGACGAGTGGTTTTTACCGGTGGATTATCCCAGCTACACAGATGTACAGCAGTTTTACAAGGATGTCATTGCGAACAATCAGGGTGTTATTGATGAGTTGAACAAGGTGGCCGACAGCGGGATAAAGCTGGTCTACATACCCGGCAACCACGATATGACGCAGGGGGATGAAGTTTTACAGGAGGCTATTCCAAAAATCGTACAGATTCGAGATGCCAAAGGGCTGGGAACCTATTACACAGGCGACCGCAACGAAATTGCAATCGAGCATGGACACCGCTACGATGTATTTTCCGCGCCGGACACTGTTACCAATGCGGAGCTTACGGGAAATAGCGATACCATGCTGCCGGCCGGTTATTTTTATGCCCGTTATGCTGCGACTTGGGTATTGGAAGGTCGTCCCAAGGTGGAAAAGAACTTGCCGGTTGTGACAAATGTGCCGGACAAATCAGACACAGATCAGTATGGAGCTTTTATGTATTACTCCATTCTCAAAAGCGTATCCGAGCGAATGACTCCGAACGAGAGCCTCGATGAAAAAATATTTGATATGCGCATGGATGGCTTTGATGATGCCTACACCTATCTTGATTTCTATCCTGTGCAACAGGCGGATGGAACCATTTCCGCGCCGGTGCTGTTTAGAAATATTCAGCGTACATGGGATGAGCGCCAGAAAGTTAATCAGGTCAAGGTTCCCAACAGCTTCCTTGAGGCGGTCGCAGGAACTGTGGACTGGGAGTATTATTTCAGACAAGCAAAGGCGCAGTATCTGGAAAACCCGGATGAGAACGTGGATGTAGTTGTATTCGGTCATACTCATGTACCCTCCTATAGAGCCATGGATAACGGAAAATGTTATATCAATGAAGGTACTTGGATTGACCATAATACCGACTATCCAGAGGCGACTCGCACCTTTGCCGTCATAACCACTGGTGATAAGACCACTGCCGAGCTTTATATGTATGAGGAAGATGGCTCCGTAACCGATATTGCCGCAAGCGTCAGCAGCGCAAAAGAGGAACCTGCTGCTGAGGAAAGCTCTTTTGCCAATGCGATATTTGATATCAAAGCGCTTGAAAACTACGGGGATGACAACACGCAGGCACGTTATGTGGGGGTAAGCGGTTTAACAGACACGACGGTGCAGACAAAGCTGAATCAGGCGTTGAAAGAGTTTTGCCTTGCACCAACCTCTTCTGCTAAAAAGGATACTACTTACGATATTATGCCTGTCTTTGAGCTGGTAGGCGGCAATTTGCTGAGTGTCAGGACATATGATACCGCCTATGCGACGGGAGCGGCTTATCCTGTAAGCGCCATACGGTCACAGCTTTTGGACTTGACTACGGGCGATAAGGATACAGGGGATTTGTGGAGCTTTATAAAGGACAAGGCTGCATTCAAGCAGTTGATATTGGACAAAAAGTTCGGTTTCGCAGCGGCTGGGGTTGAGGGTGAAGTACCCGAAGAAGTCAAAGCGGCTGCCTACCAAAAACTTGCGGACAGCATTGACACCTCCGAATTTGCATCGCAATTTTACTTTGGCGACGGAGGCAATCTGAATGTATGGTGCGAGGGCGATAACCACGCCACCGGGGACTATTGGCTGTTTGATATCCCTGTCACTGAACTGGAGGAGATTGCCGCAGACCGTCTGCTTCCTGTGATTGAAAATCTGAAAAATCCCAGCAATTAAAATTCGGTTTGGTCAATCTGAAGTAAAACGGCATTCCGCATACTTCGGGATGCCGTTTTACCCTTACTGAAAGGAGCGTGATCACATGGAAAACCGTCGGCGCAGACAGGAAGATGCGCCCCTTTCCGCGCCTAACGCGGAGGGCAATGTGTGGCCTAAACAGGTTTGCCCGGCCTTTGAGCCAAGAGCGGATACGCCGGTCGGGCTGCGGCAGTGCTGGTATTGCCGCTGCGCCGACTTTCACCTAAATAGACCGCGCGCACTGGAGGTTGGCGTGTGCTGCTGGCCGAAAAAAATTCTGGATTAAAAAGAGAGGTACAGAATATGAAAAAAAGACTTTTGAGCATTCTGCTTTCGGTGTGCATGGTGCTGACCCTGCTGCCGATGGGGGTGCTGGCAACAGCAACGACCGTATCCAAGGGGGACTTTATGGTCACTTCCGGTGAAGACACCACAACTTATGAAAACGGCGTGTTGACTTTTTCCACAGAGGGTACTTATACAGTCGCTATGGCAAGCGGAAAATCCTCTACTTCAAATGTGATTAAGGTTACCGCTGAGGGAGTAACGCTGAACCTTAACGGCGTTGTAATCAACGCACCGAACGGATGGACTAATGTGCCGGACGGCGCAACTGCCCTGACGGTGACAAGCGGCACAGTCACCTTGAACGTAATTGCGGATAGCTCCCTGACAGGCGGTATGGGCAACCCCAGTTTGATAGAAGTCGGCAAAAGCGGCGCAGGAATCAGCGGCAATATTACTGTCATGGGTACGGCAACGCTCACTTCCACCGGCGGTGTAGGCGGATCGTCTGATGGGGGAACAGGCGGCGCTGGCGGCGCTGGTGTCAGCGGCAATGTTACGATAACAGAAGATGCAACACTCACTGCCACCGGCGGCAAAGGCGGATCGACTGAAAGGGGAAGCTGTGGCGATGGTGGCGTTGGTATGAGCGGCGATATTACTGTCATGGGTACGGCAACGTTCGTTTGCACCGGCGGCAAAGGTGGATCATCTAGTAGTAGTGGGGTTGGCGGCGATGGCGGGAATGGTGTCAGCGGCAGTGTTACGGTAAAAGAAGCGGCGAGACTCACTGCCACCGGAGGTGGTGTCGGAACAGGTGGTATAGTGGATGGTATGCTGGTCGGTGTTGGCATTAAAGGCACAATCACCGTGGGCAATGGCTATACTGTCGTTGCCGGGGCCGATGCTAACCATGCGGCAGCGCTAATCGTAAACAAGACTTCAAAACAGTATGTGGCTATCACTCCGCCCGCACCCCAAGCCAAATGGGGTGTTGCAAATGGCAGCGCGGCTCCTTCGTCTTGGGCTGGCTCCGGTACGCTTGACGATGCCATGACCTATGCCAACGCCAACAGCGGCGCGTATATCCAGCTGCAAGGTGACGCGGATACCACTGCCACGCTCATTTTCGATGACGAAACAACGACGATTCTTGACCTGAACGGTAAAACCATTGACGCAAAGAACGGTACTTTCAGCGTTCTTACCGTGAACGGCAACCTCACGCTTTGCGACAGCAGCGCGACGGCGGTTGCGGATCAAGGTAAAATCACGGGAGGCACCGGGTATGACGGGTATGGCGGCGGTGTGTATATTGAAAGCACCGGAGCCTTTACCATGACCGGCGGAAATATCACCGGAAACACCTCCGGCACAAGCGGTGGCGGTGTGTACGGCGACAGTACCGGCAATGTTATGACCATGACCGGAGGAAGCATTACCGGGAACCACACCCAATATAACGGTGGCGGCGTATTCATCCAAACCGGCGGCTTTACCGTGGGCGGTACGGCAAAAATCACGGGCAACACCAGCGGCACAACTCCTGATATCCTTGCAAACAATGTGTACCTTTTGGGTGGTATCCCGACCCCGACCGATCAGCAAATACTTGCAATAAGCACCGCGACACCGCTTACCACAGGCGCTTCCATCGGCGTTCGTACAGCCCTTGTTCCAAGCGCGTCGTCGCCGCTTGCTTTCACCGGCGAAAACAGCGCCGATTACAGCGGCTATTTCACCAGTGATAACAGCAGTTATGTGGTGCAAAACAGCGGTGCCGACAGTGCACAGATAGTGCAGCTTGCGGTACCCGTTACTCAAGCGCCAACCGTTACTGCCGTTTCACCCACCAGCGGCAGCACCACAGGCGGCACTTCGGTAACGATTACAGGAACCAATTTAAGCGGTGCAACAGCCGTGAAATTTGGAAGCACTTCAGCAACCAGTTTTACGGTGACTTCCGCAACCTCTATTACAGCAACCGCTCCTGTCGGAACAGGAATAGTAGATATTACGGTAACTACGGCAGGCGGCACAAGCACAACAAGCGCAGCCAGCAAATTTACTTACGCCCTCCCTACGGCAGCGCAATATGCGGCGGCTTCCCCTGCGGCAGCGTCCGGCACCGACTATGATCTGGACACCACTAACAAAACCCTCACCATCAAAACCGCCAAGGGCGCGGCGTGGTGGTCGGCAAACGGCGATACGTATACTGATGATATGTACACCGTCCTCCTCGCTAATGACATTGACGTGTCCGCTTTCCTCTGGTCACCGGTGGGCAGTGCTCCCGGCTCCGCCTTTGCCGGCAGCTTTGACGGGCAGGGCCACACCATCACAGGGTTGACGGTGAAGATTGAGGCAGGTGACGAAACTGTCTTTGCAGGGCTGTTCGGCGAGTTCTGCGGCTCCGTTAAAAACCTCGGATTGGTAAATGTGTCAATCGTCGCTTCCAACACCTCTACCAATAACAAACTGGTCTATGCCGGTGCTCTGGCAGGCGATGTATTCAGAGGCGATGTATTCAATGGAACCATTTCCAACTGCTTCGTCCGGGGCGGCAGCGTCAGTGCCGCAAGCAGCAGTGGCTCCTATGCCGGAGGTCTGGTTGGCTATGCCGGTCAGAAGATTGCCATACGCAACTGCTACAGCACCGCAAATGTCTCCGCTACCGGTACGGGCGGCTTTGCCGGTGGCGTAATCGGTACACTCAATTCAGGAACAGTTGATCAATGTTACTATGTAGACACCGCAACGATTACAGGAACAAATTCAAATCTTGGTACAAGCTTGCCAGACACGCAGATGAAAGCCGCCTCAGGTGGGGAAAACGCGCTGATCGACCGGATGAACACATGGGTCGAACAGCAAGACAGCATCGACTATTACACATGGCAGGCCGACAGCGGAACGACAAACGGCGGCTACCCGGTGTTCGATGCAAAGCGGACTGCGCCAAAGGCGCAATGGGGCGTGGCGGGAAGCGATGGTTCCACACCGATAAGCTGGACAACCGGCACCCTCGCTGATGCCGTGGAATACGCCAATGATCTTACAAGCGGCACGGCATACATTCAGCTTCTGGAGAATGTGAATACCACCGCCGCGCTGGAGTTTGAAAATGGCAAGACCACTGTGCTTGACCTGAACGGCAAGACCATCAACGGCAGTAGTATTCCGACAAGTAGTTTGGATAATAACGTCCTCACCGTGAATGGCCATCTGACCCTCTGCGACACCAGCACAGCCACCGTTGCCAATCAGGGGAAAATCACCGGGGGACACGGCACCGGAGACGGCACGGGCGGCGGAGTTTATGTCGATTCTTCCGGCACCTTCATCATGACCGGCGGCAATATCACAGGAAACACCGCTATGAACGGCGGCGGCGTGGGAAATAGGGGTACCTTCACTATGTCAGGAGGAAGTATTGCCGGTAATTCCTGCATCTCAGGCAGCGGTGACGTGTCAATCGGCGGTGGAGTGGCGAATTCAGGTGAATTCAACATGAGCGGCGGGAGCATCACAGGCAACACTGTAGTCGCGGGCGGCGCGGGCGGCGGGGTGCTTACCAACGAAGGTATGACGCTGTCCGGCAATGTTAATATCTCCGGCAACACAGTCGGCGAAGCAAGCGACAATGTTGCGCTGATGCCTTATGGCGGTCACCCTTCTAATATTTACATTACAGGTGCGCTCACCAACAGCACAGCCATCGGCGTAAGTATCGTTGAGATGACGGAGGAGGACGACGACAGCTTTGTATTCACACCAAAATCGGGTATATTCACCGCAGGAGATGCTGTTACGAACAGCGACTATATCTCAAAATTCGTCAGCGACAACAGCGAGTTTGCCGTGATTGTAAATGACAGCCAGCTCAAGCTGGCGGCGGCGCAAGCCATCGCCAAGACCGCTGCCACAAACGGCAGCTTCACTGTGAAGGTAAACGGCAATGAGGTTCCCTCCGCGATACAGGGGCAGACTGTGACCGTCACGCCCGCCGCAAACAGCGGCTATGAATTAGACACCATTTCGGTTTGCAAAACCGAGGATTCAGACACAGCAGTGACGGTTACAAACGGCAGCTTCACCATGCCCGCCTATGCCGTCACCGTCAGCGTGACGTTTAAGGTGGCGTCCGCACCGGCACCGGCTCCCGGCGGCGGCACGACTCCCTCCCCCACCGGCGCGCCGGTGATTGTAGACGGCAAAACTCAGAACATCGGCACGGAGAAAAAAGCCGGTGACACGACCACCGTCACCGTCGATCAGTCGAAGCTCGGTACGAATATTGGCGGTGCAGCTGTGGGCTCCTCTGTTGTGGTGCCGGTGAGCGAAAACGGTTCCGCCACAGCCTCCCTTGTGGTGAAAAACATCGAGGACATGGCGGCTAAGAGCATGACCCTCACCGTACAGACCGGAAACGTGGCGTATAACCTGAACACCTCCGCCATCGACACGGCGGCGCTGGTGGCGGCTTTCCCCGGCGCGGACATGAGTACGGTTCCCTTTGACGTGACCATCACAAACAGCTTCGTCACGATCGAGGGCGAAACGCTGGTGCTCCCCCCTGTGGCCTTTACCGTCACCGCGACCTATGGCGGAAAAGCCGTGGACGTTGATACCTTCTCGGCCTACATTGACCGCATAATAGAGGTAACAAAGGAACAGGCGGCGAAAATCACCACGGCAGTGGTGGTCAGCGCCGACGGCAGCGTCCGCCATGTGCCGACGAACGTGATTGAAAAGGACGGCAAGTATTACGCCGTCGTGAGTTCCCGCACGAACAGCACCTACGCCCTGATTCAGAACGAAGTGACCTTTGCCGACGCCGCGGGCAAATGGTACGAGGCGGCGGTCAATGAAATGGGCAGCCGCAAGATCATCGCGGGGCGCGGCGCAGACCTCTTTGACTGCGAAGCCGGCATTACCCGCGCCGAATTTTCTGCAATCCTCGTCCGGGCGCTGGGCCTCCCGGCGGATGGGGCAAGCACATTTTCAGATGTCCCCGCCGGCGAATGGTATGCCGGGGCCGTGGCGACGGCCGCGCAATATGGCATCGTGGCGGGCAAGGGCGGCAACCGCTTTGAGCCGGACGCGGCGATCACCCGACAGGAGGCCATGCTGATGCTGCAAAGGGCGGCGGCTCTTACGAAGTTTACGGGCGCAAGCAGTACGCTGGACAGCTTTGCGGACGCAAACAGCGTCGGCTCATGGGTGCGGGACGCGGCGAAATGGAGCGTTGGCTCCGGCCTCATTCAAGGCTCGGACGGCAAGCTGAACCCCACCGCCAATATCACCCGCGCAGAAAGTGCTACGATCATCCTTCGCCTGCTGCAAAAAGCCGGTCTGGTGGATGTGCGAAGCGAGGCGTAGGCGGTATTGGGATAAGCATACCGCAGGCTATACGCACAAGCGGTCGTCAGACACAATCTTAAAATATCTCACCGAGTACAGCGAGGTATATCCTCGCCGTTACCGGACTGCGGAAAAGTATGTCGTGAAAAACATCGGCAGGGGCTTGACCGGAGGACAGTACAAAGCATGGTCTGTCCCCGGTCAGGCCCCACGCGATTATGTGGAGGGCAATATCTCCGGCGAAGATACGCCGCGAGAATGCGACAGCACGAAGATAGTAAGAGCTTTCTGTCATATTTGCTTTTAGATCACCATCAGTGGTCCCTTGTTAATGGGTTGATTCACTCGCTCTCGACAAGTTTTGCGGCGCGTGATAAAATATTCCCATATCCCACGGAGGAGGTGACCGCTATTCTGCACATTGCAATCTGCGACGACGAGTCGCAGCAGCTTGAGCGGGCCGACAGCCTGCTCAAGAAATACGCCTATGAACATCCGCAATATGAAATAAAAATTCAATCTTTCTCCGCGCCTTTAGAGCTGCTTTCTCATGTGGCGGAAAAGGGCGGCTTTGACGTGCTATTACTTGATATTTATATGCCGGGCATCCTCGGGACGGACGCGGCACGGGAGCTGCGGGTTATGCGCGATAACTGCCAGATTATCTTTCTGACGACCTCGCGGGATCATGCCGTAGACGCGTTTTCGCTTGACGCCGCACATTATCTGGTGAAGCCCTATTCAGAAAAAGAATTCTTCGCGGCCCTTGAAAAGGCGATCAATAACCTTGCAGACAGGTACGGGGTGGCGCTTACCATCAAATCGGTTGACGGCATCAGCCGTGTAGAATTAAATAGGCTCGTATACGCTGAAACCGATAACCATGTTCAGAAGTTATATCTGTCGGACGGCAGCTTAATCAGGGTGAGAAAATCCTCAACCGAGCTATTTGAGCTGCTCGAAGAGGATCCGCGTTTTTATAAATGCGGCAGCACCTACATCCTCAATATGGAATATATCGTTGAGCTTTCGGCAAGGAGCGTTTCTTTTTCAACCGGCGCAAGAATCCCGATCATAAGCCGAAAATACGCGGAGCTGAGAAAGCTGTACATGGATTACAGCTGCCGCTTTTAAAGGGAGGGGAGCCTTATGCGGATACTTTTAGGTATATCGGTGCTGCTCCGGTTTTTGCAGACGGCGGCTTACATCAGCTTGTTTTTTTTCTCGCTCATAAAGCTGAAAGAGCCGAAAAGAAAGCGGATTGTGCTTACCGTCGCGATTTACATTGCGGTTGCCGGGGCATATTGTGCCTTGCTTGCCCTATATGGGCAGGAGCTGGCGGAGCGCCTGATTATCCCCGTCGAGGTCGGGCTGAGCCTGCTGCTGATTGTCCTCTGCTGCGCCGACAGATGGGCGGTATCGCTTTTTGTCATGTTCACGCAGTTTAATTTATACCTCGGAATAAGCTATATTTCGGATGTGTGCAGCACTGATACTTCCCTGCTCGGCTATCAGATCCAATATTTAATATTCCGCACGGCGCTGTTCGGCGCGCTTTTGTTTTTTAATTTCAAATTTCTGCGCCCCCGCTTCCGCAGACTGGTGGAGGTTCTGGGGAACGAGTGGCGTTCCATCGCGCTGGCAGCCTTTTTCTTTTATGTCCTGGAAGCCGTTATTCTCTATTTCCCGCGTTTCTATTGGTATGAGCAGGACTGCCGCTGGTATCTGGTCGCAAGCTCCTATCTGGTGTTTTTCAGCGTCTATCTGCTGATATTCCGCTCTATCAACGCGATTGTAGGGAAATATGAGGAGCAGGAGCGGGGAAGAATCCTCGCTCAGCAAAATAAGCTTTGGGAGGAACAGCTGGCGGAACAGAAAAATGCCGTGAGCGCCGCTCGCCGTGACCGCCATGATCTTCGCCATCACTACGACACGCTTTTATCAATGCTGGAGGGCGGAAAAACGCAGGAAGCGGTTTCCTATTTGAACGCACAGACGCGGAGGGCGGAAAGCGCGGCTCTTGCAGGCGTCTGCGAGCATCCTGCCGCAAACGCTATCCTGTCAAGATGGGCGGCGCGGGCAAGGGAGAGCGGCATCAAAACCGAAATCGACGCGAGAATTCCCGAGAGCCTTCCTATGGATGAGGTTGCGCTGGTTGGTATCCTTGCCAACGCCTTTGAAAATGCCGTGGAGAGCTGCCTGCGCACTCCTGAAGGCTCGGAGAGATTTATCACTGTAAATATCGCCTTCTCTACACCTTATAACGGAGCGAAAAAGCTTCACCTTGTCTTTGAAAATTCCTGCGCGGATAACATCGTCTTTGATGGTGACTTCCCAAAATCGCAGAAGCCGGGGGGCGGCACGGGAACAAAGAGTATCACGTATTCCGCCGAGCGCTATAACGGCATGGTGGAATTCACCGTGCAAGACAGCGTTTTCAGGACGCGGATTCTGCTGCACTTATAGCGTTAAGCCCCGAAATGCGACAAACTCACGACATTTACGCCAAATATACTGCAATTACGCTGCAACCGGTTTTCGGTTGCAGCTTTTTTGTATAATCCAATGTGAGAAATCAGCTCTGAGGAGGTGGCCTTTATCATGGGAAATCCCCATGAAAAAACCGGAGAGGTCAAGACGTCCGGCAAAACTAAAATTGCGCGAAACGACTGCTGCGACGCTTTTGAGCAGGACGAAAGCCGGCTTTTTTCAGCCCGGGAGTGCTGGTACTGCAAGTATGGGGATTTTGGCATTCTTACCGAGCATCCCACGCAAACCGGCGTATGCGGCTTAGGCAAAATTAAGGAGGAAGAGAACAGATGAAAAAGAGATTTTTTAGCATTATCCTAACTCTGTGTATGGTGCTGTCACTGCTGCCGACAGTAGTACAGCCCGCAGCAGCGGCGGCAGACGGCAGCGGCATAACAGGCAGCGGCACTGAGGGAAGTCCGTACATTATTACAAGCGCCGACCAGCTTGCCTATGTGGCGCAGCAGGTCAATGCCGGTACTTACGGCTGGGGCAGCGCGAACTATAAGCTGGGGAATGATATTAATTTGGCAGCCTATCCAAACTGGACGCCCATCGGCAAACTTGATTTCGAGTTTAATGGCACCTTTGACGGCGGAGGACACATTATCTCAAATCTCAAAATAAATACGATAAGTTCTTTGGGTTCGAGTTACGGACTATTTGGCGAAATTTCGGGCGGGACAGTTAAAAATGTTGGCCTGAGCGGTGTCAGCATAAATGTAATAAGCGCAGCTAACTCGTTATTTGTTGGTGGTCTTGCGGGAAACACTGACGGAACGATTGTAAACTGCGTTGTTGCCGGCAGTATAAGCGGTACTGTTACGCATAGTTCTGTCTATTTTGGAGGTATTGCGGGCAGAACAATGAACGGAACAGTGGAAAACTGCTATACAACCGCCGCCGTCTCTGTCACTGGTGCAGGTACGTATTCTGTGGGTGGATTGGCCGGATATAATAGGAAGGCTTCTATATCGTATAGCTATTGGCTGTCCACTGCAACAGCAGATAGCGTTGGCCGTAGTGATAGTAGTGCCTCCGAAACAGGAAATTGCAGTTTTACAGGCACAGATTTACTGGCAGCTGCGGTGACGGTCGGGGGAACAAATACCTCCTCGCTCCTCGACGCCCTTAACGCCTGGTTGAACAGCGAAGCGAAAACAGATCTTTATACGTGGGTATCATCGGGATCATATCCTGTGTTTGGTCCGCTATGGACGCCGCCGACCTATACCGCCACTGTGACGGTAAACAAGGATGGCGGCTCATTTGGCGCTGGTGCGCCAACCATTACCTTGGGAACAACAGTTGACAATGCTGTAGCGAACGGCACCTCTGTAGCAAATGGCACTTATAACATCTATGCGAACGGTATCGATACAGGCGTGAATATTACGGTAAGCGGATCTGCCGCCAGTGTTGATCTCAACTACTACACGGTGACGTTCAAAAGCCAGGACGGCAACACCGCACTGGATACTCAGACAGTACTTTCCGGCCAAACCGCTGTATATGGAGGTTTGACACCGGAAAAAGCGGCCACCGCTCAGTATACTTATGTCTTTTCCAACTGGGTAACGGCGGCAAATGGCTCCAGCTCTGCGACACTAGAAAATATTACGGCGGCAAAGACAGTATACGCAAGCTTTACGCAGACTCTCCAAAATTATACGATTATATGGGCAAAGGACGCCGCTACGACAATTGATTTCAGCACCGTAGCCTATGGCGGAATGCCGACACATTCCGATCCAACCAATACAGGCTATACCTTCTCCGGATGGACGCCGGCCATCACCAGTGTTACCGAAGGGGCTACATACACAGCTGCATGGACACTGGATACTTACACAATCAGCTACACGCTCAACGGCGGTACGGCTTCCCCTGCGAACCCCACAAGTTATACCGTTGTAAGCGCCGCCATTACGCTGAACAACCCAACCAGAGATGGCTATGAATTCGTGGGCTGGAGCGGAACCGATCTGACAGGCGGCGAAAATCTGACCGTTACAATCCCGACAGGCAGCACAGGAAATAAAACCTACACCGCCAACTGGAAAGCAAACGCGCCCAGCACGCCACCCGATTCTTCCATCGTCACGGCCAAAACAGATATAAGCATTACCATCAATACGCAGACCGGGTATGACTACAGCATTGATGGAACAGACTGGGTCAGCGGTACGGGCAGTAGCTATACCTTTAGCGGGTTGTCATCGGGCACACCTTATAATCTCGTTTACCGTGTTGCGGCGGTGAGTACAGGAGATGTTTCCTCGGCAAGCGAGGCTTCCGATCCTCTGCCTGTGACTACAAAGAAGTCATCGGCACAGGTGCCCGTTCCCGACCTGCCCACAATTGGCACGGGTGCGGACAAGCCCACCTCTACCAGCATCACCGTCAGCATGGAGGAGGGCAACGAGTATTATATTTCCACCAGCGCCACCCCGCCCACAACATGGTCCACCGGCGATGCCGCTTACGCGACCGGCACGGGTATGCATACCTTCTCCGGGTTGACCCCCGCGATTCGGTATTACGTCCATGTCCGCGTGGCGGAAACGGAAACCGCGATGCCCTCCGCGTCCGCTTACACGCCGCAATACACATTGCCCGCCACGCCGTCGGCGAACGTGGTAACTGTCAATTACGCGGAAGAAAAAATCAACTTTGCCAATACCTATGAGGTCAGCAGCGATCAGAACTTTTTGGACAACAGCAAGGCAGTTGTCAGCGGCGGCACGATACAGCCCGAAACGACCTATTATGTCCGTGTGAAAGCCGACGCAGGCGAAGTTCCCGCAAGCGAGGCCGACAGCTTTATGGTTGCGGCACGTCCGGCCACACCGAATGCAATCACAGTCGCAGATATCACAAAAACCGACACCGTTATCACGATTGCAAATACCGTTTCCACGCAGGAATACTCCGTGAACGGCGGCACAACATGGCAAACAGGGAATGGCGGCAGTCTGTCCTTTAATGACCTGACCGCATACACTGAATACAGTGTCGTGACGAGAATACCGTCAACGAACGCAAGCTTTGCAAGCGTGCCAAGCGACACGCTCTCCGTCACCACAAAAACCGAGCCAGCGTCTCTCTCCGACAGCGGCGTGACCTACAGCGTCAAAAACGGAACCATCATCGGGCTGGGCGAAATATATGAATACAGTTTGGACAATGGCGCACATTGGCAAATCGCGCCCGTCACCAGCGTACCCTTCGCGGCTGGCAATGTGATTCAGGTGCGCATAAAGGAAACCGATACCGCAATGCCCAGCCAGCCGCAGACACTCGACAGCGTCGCTTCTCCGGCGGCGGCTCCGGCTTATGCAATTGACTTTGCCGATGAAAAAACCACCGCTTCCGTTCCTGACACGGTGGAATACAACACGAGCTCCGCGACCGCGACAACATGGACAACAGGAGAGAACGCGCTTCTGGCGCTGCTACCCGGCACTAACTACTATTTCCGCGTCGCGGCAACCGACATGGCTCTTGCCGGTAACGTGCAGACGCTGACGGTGCCCGCAAGACCCGACGCGCCGGGGGACGCTGTCATAACCATTGTGGCGGGCGAAGACGCAAGCCATACTTCTCTGACCTTGGCGGCCATCTATGAATACATTCTCGCCGACGCTTTACCTGCCGCTTCCGAAGCAGGAACTGCCGGTGGCGGTTCCGCAACGGAAGTAGCCGCCACCAGCGGACAGTATGTGTACGTCCGTCAAAAAGCGGTTGCGAGCAATTCGTTTGCCAGCAACTGGACGGACTGCGGCGAGGTTCAGTTGGGCGTGGATAGCATTACCCTCACCGGCGTGGGCTTTGACGTGGCCGCCGGGAAGCTTATCGGCACGACGGCAAACATGGAATACCAAGTTGCGGACGGCGCTTGGACAATTTGCACCGCTCCGGACACTTCCGGAATCGTCTTTGCCGCTGGCACAGTCAAGGTCCGCCAGACGGACAAAACGACAAATGAACACGAGCTTATTACCATCGCAGCCCCGGCGTCCTCCAACGCTCTGACGCAGGGCAGCAAGACCTATAACAGTGTGACGCTGGCCGCCATGACCGGCTATGAATACTCCAGGGACGACGGCGTGACCTGGCAGGAAAGCAATGTGTTCTCCGGCCTGAGCAGCAGCACCACGTATAGCTTTGTGGCCCGAATCAAGGCCACCGCCACGACGCTTCCCGGCACAATCAGCACGGCGCTTGCCGTCACGACGGACAGCGCGCCCTCCGGCGGCGGGACACCCCCCACCAGCGCGCCGGTGATTGTAGACGGCAAAACCCAGAACATCGGAACGGAAAAAAAATCCGGTGACTCCACCACCGTCACCGTTGATCAGTCGAAGCTCGGTACGAACATCGGCACTGCCGCGTCCGGCTCCTCCGTCGTGGTGCCGGTGAGCGAAAACGGCTCCGCCACGGCCTCGCTCGTGGTGAAAAACATTGAGGACATGGCGCAAAAGGGTATGACGCTCACCGTACAGACCGGAAGCGTGGCGTATAACCTGAACACCGCCGCTATCGACACGGCGGCGCTGGCGGCGGCCTTCCCCGGCGCGGATATGAGTACGGTTCCGTTTAACGTGACAATCACAAACAGCTCCGTCGGTGTCGAGGGCGAAACGCTGGTGCTCCCCCCGGTGGCGTTTACCGTCACCGCGACCTATGGCGGGAAAACCGTGGACGTGGATACCTTCAGCGCCTACATTGACCGCGTGATCGAGGTAACAAAGGAACAGGCGGCGAAAATCACCACGGCGGTGGTGGTCAGCGCCGACGGCAGTGTCCGCCATGTGCCGACAAACGTGATTGAAAAGGACGGCAAATATTACGCCGTTGTGAGTTCCCGCACGAACAGCACCTATGCGCTCATTCAAAATAAAGTGACCTTTGCCGACGCCGCGGGCAAATGGTACGAGGCGGCGGTCAATGAAATGGGCAGTCGCAAAATCATCGCGGGGCGCAGTGCATCCGCTTTTGACGGAGACGCCAGTATTACAAGGGCCGAGTTTGCCGCCATTCTCATTCGCGCGCTGGGCCTGCCGACGGACGGGATAAGCGCATTCTCAGATGTATCCGCCAGCGCTTGGTATTCCGGTGCGGTGGCGACCGCCGCGCAGTATGGCATCGTGTCAGGCAAGGGCGATAACCAATTCGACCCTAATGCAAACATCACCCGGCAGGAGGCCATGCTCATGCTGCAAAGGGCGGCGGCGCTCACGGAATTTACCGGAGCAAGCGGAAATCTGGAGAGCTTCACGGACGCAGCCAGCGTTGGCTCATGGGCGCGGGACGCGGCGAAATGGAGCATCGGAAGCGGCCTCATTCAAGGCTCGGACGGCAAACTGAACCCCACCGCCAACATCACCCGCGCCGAGAGCGCTACTATCATTCTCCGCCTGCTGCAAAAAGCCGATCTGGTGGATGTGCGCAGTGAGGCGTAGAATGCACAGATAAATCCATATGCCCCTACTTCTATGAATTCTTGCTTTTGCCATTTATAAGACACCGGAGTTACAGGCAATTTTGTAATTCGCACATTTGTCCCTGCCAATGCCTTTATATATAATGTAGGTATGAGGGAGGGACACAACATGAAAAAGACTTATATTTCGCTGAATGAAGCCGAGTGGCGGCTTTTGCTTTACGCGCTGAACAACCTCCGCAGCACCCTGATTTCCGAGGGGCGGTATACCGATGTGGTGGACGAGGTAATGCTGAAAATCATTAACACGCCCATCCGAAAGGTTAAAATTGCGGGGTGACAGCTATGGAATCCAATACATTTGAGAAATGCTTTTCCGACTTTATAGACCGTCGGGAGTATGATGAGGCGCAGAACGCTCTTTTTGAAATGGTACGCATATCGTTCCAAGCCGGGTGGAAATCCGCAGGCGGTGATCCCCCGCCATCACAGCCCATTTTGCGGCTTATCACGATAGAACCCGAAGAATAACCGCCAAAGACAACCGCATACATAGCAAAGAGCTGTTTGTTCTCTCTGAGAATGAACGGCTCTTTTGCATTTCCGGGGCTTTGCCCTCCTACATAGCCGTTTCCGGCAAATCAAAGCGAAAGCGGCTTTTACTATGGAAGGAGGAACCCCGTATGTCTAATTGCAAAATCACGGCGATCTGTAACCAAAAAGGCGGCGTGACCAAGACCACCACAACAGCCAATCTCGGTATCGGGCTTGCCATGCAGGGCAAAAAGGTTCTGCTTGTGGACATTGACCCCCAGGCCGACCTGACTGCTTCATTAGGTTGGCCGAACAGCGACGCCCTGCCCATGACCCTTGCCGACATCATGGAAAAGACGCTCCATGACGAGGATTTTGAGCATTACGGCGCAATCCTGCGGCATGACGAGGGCGTGGATTTGATTCCGTCCAGCATTGAGCTGTCGGGCATGGAAATGAGCCTCGTAAACGCCATGAGCCGCGAGTTTACCTTGCGCAACTATCTGGAGCTTATTAAGCACAATTACGACCATGTGTTAATTGACTGCCCGCCGTCCCTGTCCATGCTGACCATCAATGCGCTGGCCGCCGCCGATAGCGTAATCGTCCCTGTTCAGGCGCAATACCTGCCCGCAAAAGGCATGACACAGCTTATGCGGACAATCGGCAAGATTCGGAAGCAGATCAATCCCAACCTGAAGGTGGACGGCGTTTTGCTGACGCTGGCGGATATGCGCACCAATCTTGCCCGGACAACGGCTGATACCCTGCGGCAGCAGTATGGCAGTCTGCTGAAAATCTATAAGACCCAAATCCCGGTGGCAGTCAAGGCCGCTGAAATCAGCGCGGCGGGACAGAGTATTTTTGCCTATAGCAAGGGTAGCAAGGTCGCACAGGCTTACGCCGAGTTTACCAAGGAGGTGCTGGCCGATGGCGAAAGAGCTAAAGCTAAACCTGCCCCCGGCAGATGACCTCTTTACTACCCAGGAGGAACGGGACGACGCCAAGCTGGAACGGGTAATAGACCTGCCTCTGAGTGAAATTCACGACTTTCCCAATCATCCGTTCAAGGTGAGAATGGATGAGGATATGGTAGAAATGGCCGAGAGCGTCAAAAAATACGGTGTCTTGGTTCCCGGCCTTGTGCGTCCCAGGGACGGCGGCTATGAAATGGTCGCGGGACATCGCCGTAAAATGGCAAGCGGGCTGGCCGAGCGCGGCACAATGCCCTGCCTCATTCGCAATTTAACGGATGATGAAGCCGTCATTATTATGGTTGACAGCAATTTGCAGCGTGAAAAAATCCTGCCATCCGAAAAAGCCCTTGCCTACAAAATGAAGCTGGAGGCCATGAAACGGCAGGGACAGCGCACGGATTTAACTTCATCTCCAGTGGATATGAAGTTAAAGGGCAAACAATCTCTTGCTGTTATTGGCGAAACCTCCGGCGATAGCCAGGCTACCGTTCACCGCTACATTCGCTTAACAGAGCTTATCCCACAGGTGCTCGACATGGTGGACGCGGGGAAAATCGCCATGCGCCCCGCCGTGGAGCTGTCTTATCTGCCACCGGAGCAGCAGCATACCCTTTTGGAGGAAATGACCGCAGAGGAAAGAACCCCTTCCCATATTCAAGCCATGAAAATGCGGAAGTTTTCAGAGGAAGGGCGGCTTGGCGAGGATGTCATCCACTCCATCATGCAGGAGGAAAAGCCAAATCAAGTGGAGCAATTCAAAATGCCGCGCGATAAAATCAGCAAGTTTTTTCCCGTGGGGACGCCCGCGCAGAAAATTGAGGACACCATTATCAAGGCGCTGGAGCTTTGGCGGCAAAGAGAACGCAACCGTGACGCGCGATGAACCTTTCCCGCCAAGGGGATAGTAGGTCTTTGCCCAAACTGTGGCATTGCCGCGTTCCCCCTCCCTGCACCCACCCCCTCTATTAATCCACAAGCAAGAATATTAACCCACAATCATCAACAGGGATAGCGGTTTGTTGTCCCTGTTTACATAGAGGGCATTTGCCCTCTTGATTTTTTGAGAGGAGGAAACACCTGTGAGAAAGCTGTCCAAATATAAAGTCTGCGGCGAGGTTGATTCTACTGTGACCGGCAAACTGCTCTACCTCATTCTCGACGAGCTTGCCGATAAAAACGGCGAAATAATTATCCCACAGAGAAAAATCAGTGCCGCGCTGCACATTTCCAAAGGCGCTGTGAGCCGCAATCTTCGCCGTCTGCGGGAGGGCGGCTATATTGATGTGGTTGCGCAGTATCACAGCGATGGTGGCAGAGCCGCCAACAAATATCGAATCAGATAAAGGAGCGTGTTTTTCATGGATAACAGAAAATTTGCGGCAACACTTTACAATTTTATAAAAGAGAACGACCCGCACGATTATTATACAAACACCTCGGCAGAGGACGCTATTGCGGAGCTGGAAAGCTACCTTTCCGACCTGGAGATGGTCAATGAAACCATTAAGGACATAGAGGAAATTGCAGATTCCTTTGACGATCATGAGGTTTATGTTACCGAGGTCAAGCCGCTTTTGAAATGCTTGCTTGAGATCCGCGAAAAGCTGGAGGCCGAGCAGAGCAGGCGTATGGTGGCCGATACCGGCTACGAGGTCAAGCAATCCATCCGCATTGGCAATAGCGAGATTCTGATGGCAGAAAACCCCAAAGCGGAGGACGGCAATTTCTATATGAAAGCCGAGTACACCGAAAACGGCTTTATCGGCGAATACTCTCAGGTTGTCGTTGATTCCGACTACCTTGAAATAATGTGGGAATTCGCAAAGAGTCTGCACGGGCAGATCGAAAAGGTTGCATCCGAAATCGGCAAAGCGGCGTATCAGTCTGAGCCCATTACCGCCAGGGAGTGCCATCCCAACGATTATAGGCAGGGCATTGTCGGCAAGGTGGTGGCAATCAAGGCCGAGGCTTTGCGCCCGGAATACCGACGCGGGGATATGCAGCTTGTTTTGGTAGACGGCGGCAATGGTGCAAATGCCGACGCGCGCGGTAACGCCGTTTTCTGTACCCATCTGAACAACGGAAGCCGCACCCGTTTTGAACGCTACGATGTGCAAGGCGAGATAAAAGAACTGCCCGCGTGGGCGGCGGAGCATCTGGACGCTATCCGTGCCGAGCGTGAGGCCGCAAAACGACCCGCCCCGCCCACCAAAGCCCGAAAATCGAAAGACAGAGAAGCGCGGTAATCATGCTTGTAGAGCAAACCCTGTTTGGCGTGGTTGACAAGGTTCAAATAGCCGTCGAGCGCATCAAATGTTTTGAGCCGCCTGACGGCTATTTCCTTGCCTTTTCGGGCGGCAAGGACAGCCAGTGTATTTACCATCTTGCCAAAGAAGCAGACGTGAAATTTGACGCTCATTTTCACATGACCTCGGTTGACCCGCCGGAGGTCATTTCTTTTGTCAAAACGCATTATCCCGAGGTGATTTTGGATCAGCCACCCGAAAGTATGTGGCGGCTGATTGAGAGAAAGAAAATCCCGCCAACCCGTAAAATCCGTTACTGCTGTGGGATTTACAAGGAGCGCGGCGGCATGGGCAGAACAGTGATTACAGGTGTTCGTTGGGATGAAAGCGCACGGCGCAAAAATACCCGTGCCATGTTGGAGCTAAACGCCTATTCTAAGCGAAAAGTCATGCTCAATAATGATAACGATGAGGCCCGCAGGCTGTTTGAAAGCTGCCAGCTTAAAGGCAAGCACATCCTAAACCCGATTGTTGACTGGCTCACTGAGGATGTGTGGGAATACCTGAATGGCAACGGTATTCCGCATTGCTGTTTGTATGATGAGGGCTTCCACCGCATTGGCTGCATCGGCTGCCCCATGTCCCGTGAAAAAGGGATGCTGCGGGAGTTTGAGAGATGGCCAAAATACTATGCCGCCTATCTCCGGGCTTTTGATCGTATGCTGGTTGCCCGCAGAGAATCGGGGCTTGACTGTTCGTTTTGGCCGGATGCCCAGGCTGTTGTGGACTGGTGGATTTACGGCAGAAAAAAGATTGAGTGGGAGCCTGATCAATATGAAATCGAGTTGTTGTTATAAAGACCCTGGGTATCTGTGGCGCAACAACATCAATTTTGCAAGGAGGAAACGAAATGCCATATGAATTATTACCCTCACAAGAGGATAAGCTGCTGTTTTTCAACCTGGAGGGCGAAGCAGCCGAGCGTTACGGCTCTATCGGCTATCTTCGGGCAGATTTCGGCAGAGATGGACGCGGTTTTTGGACGACATGGTTTGACCAGCAGCCCAACTTGAAAACGCCTGTTTTTTGTAGCTTGTATGGCATTTTCCAAAGCGTTTGACAAGAGTGAGCAAAGTTCTGTATCGCTAAAGGGAAGCAAATCAGGCAGTTTCGCATCCACCGTCAGCATGGTTGACCCTTGTTTCGCTTTCGTAGCAAAAGCGGATAAAATCAGGTTGACGGTTTCGTTTTCGCAAAAGCATGTGGGCGTGATGGTATCCATGTCGGACTGGGCAGTTCGTAGTACTCTTTAATCCCCTCTATGTGTTCTTTGGAGGCCAACCCTTGCAAATGGGCAAAATAGTGGCGCATATCGTGCCGATAAGCTGCGGCGTTCTGCTGCAGCTGCCGCAGAGATGCAAACTCTGTCTGTGCCAATCTAAACTGTGCATCCAACATATTCTTTTCTCTTTGAAGACTTGCCTGCTTTTGCGTCTCAGCGTAGAACCCAAAGGCAAACCGAATACGGTGAAATAAGCACTGTAAATATCCATGTGCAAACTCGGTAGTCGAAGCACGCTCCACGAAGCGGGCATTCATTCACGACAACGGGATGAATGCCCACTTTTGCTTGCGTGCTTCTCAAATCGGAAGTATACTAAAAGACAACTGATCGGAGGTGCGGACGTGGACGATATGAGCGCCGTAAAGGCTGTCGCACCGTGGGGCATCAGCGCCAGGATGATTAATTATCACTGCGTAGACAGGCGCATTCTCGGCGCTCAAAAGGTCGGCGCAACCTGGATCATTCCAAAGGACGCGCCAAGGCCCGAGGATAGACGGAAAAAGGGAAACCGAAAAAATAGCGGCCCGGGAGGTCACGGCGATGCCCAAACAAAAGATATTTAACGCCAGAGCCCTCTATTTTCCTGAAAAACTTCGTAAGCGGATGTCACAGATTACGGAATATCCCTGCACGATCATCGAGGCCCCCATGGGTTACGGCAAGACGACAGCAGTGCGGGAATACCTTGTGAATACGGCATGCCGCGTTTTGTGGCAAAAGGTTTTCAGCGAATCGGTTTCCGGCTTCTGGCTGGCATTCTGCCGGCAGTTTCGGGAACTGGACGCTCTGCGGGCGGAGTATTTGCGACAGCTCGGCTTTCCGGGCGACGGCACGACGAAAGAAAAAGCGCTTGAGCTCATTGTGGACGCACTGCCGTCCTCCGGCGTTATTTGGGTAATCGACGATTATCATCTGGCGGACTGCCCCGAGGTGGCGTACTTCATCGAATACCTGCTTTGGAACGAACTGCCCGACCTCCATATTGTTCTGACCGCGCGTTACGCACACTTTATAAATCTGGATGAGCTTGCGCTTAAGGGGTATGTGAACCATATCCGAAAGGACGCCCTTGAACTGACGCAGGCGGATATCGTCTCCTATTATCGCCTCTGCGGACTGTCCCCCAAAGACAATGAGGTGCGCCGGCTTTACGCCTACACCGAGGGCTGGATCAGCGCGCTGTACCTTTTAATGCTCAGCTATCAGGCGGAGGGGGCCTTTACAACACCGCCCAATATCACCGCGCTGATGGAAAAAACAGTGTATGCCCCTCTCTCCGACGAAATTAAGAATTTTTTGATGACCGTCTGTCTTTTTGACGCATTTACGCTCGAGCAGGCGGCACATATGTGGCAAAAGGGCGGCAGTGAGAAGCTGATGGAGGAGATTACAGGCGCAAACGCCTTTATCGCCTGGGACGGGCGGAGCGGCGCCTATCAGACGCACCGGATTTTCGCGGAATTTCTCAGAGGCCTTTTTGAGCAGAAGCCGCCTGCGGAAAAACAGCGCCTGTACGGGCGGGCTGCGGCGTGGTACCGGCAAACCGGGGACTGTATTCCGGCTATGGCTTATTACGAGCTTGCGCAGGATTTTGAAGGCCTGCTGACGGTGCTGGAGCTGGACCAGGGACACAGCCTTCACAATGAGCACAAGGAAAAGCTCATTGCGTATATGGAAGCTTGCCCCGATACCCTTCGTCAAACGCACCCGGTGGCCCTACTAGTCTACGCCATATGCCTGTTTTCGTACAACGAGACGGAGCTGTTTGGCGCTACCTGCGCGGAACTGTCCGGCATCTTGAGCGGCGGCGCACTGGACGAGGAAACGGCGCGGGCGCTTTCTGGAGAATTTGAGGTCCTGCTGAGCTTCGGCGAGTATAACGATATTGAGAAAATGGTTGCGCACTATCACCGGGCGGCGGAGCTGCTCGACCGGCCGACCGAGTTCATGGATACCCGCGGCGGCTGGACCTTCGGCTCGCCCTCCGTGCTGTATATGTTCCACCGCGCATCCGGGCAGCTGGACAAAGAGGTGGCGCTCCTCAGGGAGGGCATGGTTCTCTACGACCATTTCGCCAAAGGCCATGGCCGGGGCGCGGAGCTTGTCATGGAGGCGGAGCGGGACTATCTGTGCGGCGATTTCAGCAGCGCGGACATCGCCGTACATAAGGCCCTGCATCTGGCGGGCGGCAGCAAGCAGGAGGATATTCTTCTGTGCGCGGTGTTTCTTCAGGCGCGGCTGGCCTTTTGCAAGGGAGATTACGCCCTTGCGGCATACAGCTTAAACAATCTGCGTGAGGAGCTTGAGCGCGGCGGCTGGTACAATCTCATGCATACGATGGAGCTTTGCGATGCCTGGATCGCACTCAATCTGGGCAGGACACAGGAGCTTCCCCAGTGGATTGCGGAGGGAGACTTTTTCTCCAGTCGTCTGTATTTCCCCGCCATGGGGGTATTTCATATCGTCTACGGCCGGGTGCTGCTGGCGCGCGGGGACTACGCTAAGCTGCTGGGAAGCATGGACGGCTTTCTTGAAACCGCATCCGTCTTCCCGAATGTGCTCAGCCAAATCTATGCCCTCATCCACGCGGCGGCGGCAAGCGAGAAGCTGCATCGGCGGGACGACGCGCTCTGCCGGTTGCGAGAGGCGCTCTCCCTGGCCCTGCCGGACGGACTTTTGATGCCCTTTGTGGAAAACGCCGATCTGCTTAAGCCTGTTTTGGAGGCGCTTTCGCACGAAGGAACGTATCGGGAGGCCGCGCGGTCCATCTTGAAGCTGTATCTGCCCTACCGGCAGGCGGCGGAGCAGATCACGCGGGAATATTTCACGGAAAAACGTCCCGAGCTGACCGAGCGCGAGGCGGAAATTGCCAGTCTTGTGGCGCAGGGGCTTTCCAACGGCGAGATCGGCGCAAAGCTTTTTATCACGCAAAACACCGTCAAAACCCTGATGAAGCGCATTTTTGAAAAGCTCGGCATCAACTCGCGCACTATGCTGCGGCAGTATGTGCAGGCGCGGGAATAAGGCTTTTGTCACCCGCCCTTGTCACCCGCCGGGTGACAGACAAGAGTAAAAATCCACTGTACAATAAAAGTACGGTGGATTTTTTATGTCATGGAGGTGATTGATGTGAGTCAGATAACCAAGGTCGTTCCAAAGGAGGACTACTGCCTGGACATTATTTTGGACAACGGCAGCAGTATTCAGCTCAGCCTGGAAAGCAGGCTTGAAACCATACGGTTCGGCATGCTCGCGGACGCGGAGCTATTTCGGAAGGCTACCACCAACGGCATCTGCATTAGTTGGGAGGGAAAAGTTGAAATTTCCCTCACCGAGGCGTTCCAGCTGGCGCAAAAATAGAAATGAATTAGAGGAGGAGAAGGTAAATGAAAATAGGAAAAAAACTTTTAAGCGTTGCTCTGGCCGCGTGCATGGTGCTGACCATGCTGCCGACGGCGGCGTTTGCATACACAAGCGGCCCTATCGGAAATGGCAATACGTTTGTTCTGCACACTACGGCTAAGCTGTCTGGCAACACCACAGTGTCTAACTACACCATCGGAAGCAATTCAGTGCAATGGGCTAATAATGATTCGGCACAGGCGATTTTCACCGCCTGGTATCCGACTTATGGCAACCTGGATAGTAACATAGGCGTACAGAGTCTGAATGTGTCCAATTCACCAAAGCCCGACCTGATGATGGCGCTCCCCGTGACGGGCACGAGGACGGGTGGAGTGACACTCCAATTCAAGCACGTGATGCACCGATTGGTGGTAAACCTCTCGAAGGATGGTAGCGTTCCGGATGACTTAAACGACGCTACAATTGCCCTGAAAAATATGGATGGCGGTGCCAGCGTCGACTTCAAGCACGGCACGGTGGTTGGCTCCTATCTCGGCGAGGCCTACCCTGCCAGGGCGAATGGCGCGGCTATTATCATCGCCCCTCAAACCCTTCAGGTGGGAAGCGACTGGATTGAGGTCACAATAGGCACCGACTATTCCCAAACCTTTCAGGTTCCCGCCGGCTCAACAAATTTCATAAGCGGCGAGCAGACAATCCTTAACCTCCAATTGCAATCGGACGGTATTATCTTTCTCGGCCAGAGCGTTATGCCGTGGGATGCAAATGGAGATGGGAGCGAAGATATTTCCACGGTCGCGCTGGATATAGCAAGCGTCCCGGCACTTACCGCCCCGACCAATCCGGGATGGGCCAATTCAACCCCCGGCATAGCAAAATGGGATGCGGTCGATAACGCTTCCGGCTACACCGTACAGCTGTTTAAGAATAATTCGCTGGTTGACACAAGCGACGCAGGCACAGCTTTGGAATATAACTTTACCAGCAAAATCGCTGAGAACGGCAACGGGGACTATATATTCAACGTTTATGCCAGAGGCAACGGAACAACATTGCCTGATAGCCCGTTGTCCGGCTACAGTGCGAGGTATGTCTATGTCAAGCCCGACCAAGACCAAGCCGCGGTGGATGCGTTCAAATTGCAGCTGGAAGGAATAACGTGGACGACGAAGGAAAATACGCGGCAGACTATTGAAGACGATATTGACCCGAAGCTCACTAATCTTATGGGGCCGCCATATTACTGCGATATGGAGTACCGAATAACAGATGTTGTCCCCGCAACCCCGGGACAGGTCGGCTCGTTCAAGGTGAATTTCACGCTGAGCAAAAACGCAGCTATCGCGACGACCACCGTGAACGGTACAATCGAGGCGCTGCCGACGCTTCCCGCGACCGTGGACAGCGTTACGGTTTCTCCGGATACTGCTACCGTGCAAAAAGGGGCAACACAGCAGTTCACCGTAACGGTTACTGGCACGAATAACCCGTCGCAAGAGGTTGCATGGACGGTTGATGGCGGAACCAGCAGCGGAACGAGCATCTCGGCTGGGGGGGTACTGACCGTCGGAGCGGACGAAACGGAGCCGATACTGACCGTTTGGGCGACATCAACCGCTGACCAAACCAAATCCGGTATAGCCGAAGTGACGGTGATACCACTGGCCGCCCCGGGCAACCCGGTATGGGATGACGAAACGTCGCCACACATAGCAGAATGGGATGCGGTGGCAGACGCTGCCGTCTATAGAGTGGTACTTTATAATGGCAACAAGCAGATTGGTGACGTGATCGAAACCGGCACAGTCACGCAATATGACTTTACCAATGCAATAACAACGGCGGGCTACGGAAGCTTTGCCTTTGAAGTACAGGTCAAGGTAAATTCGGGCGCTTTCAGCAGGTGGTCTGACCGCAGTGCGGTTCTGCCGCTTTTTTCACCCGTGAACAGCGTCACGGTTTCCCCAACTACCGCCATCGTGCAAAAAGGGGCAACACGGCAGTTCACCGCGACGGTGAATGCGACAGATGGCACGGCACAAACGGTTATATGGGAGCTTGTCGGCAATACCAGCGCAAATACCAGCGTTTCGGCTGACGGTCTGCTGACTGTCGGAGCGGATGAAATGGGTACAATACTGAATGTTACGGCCGTATCAACGGTTGATATCAGCAAGAGCAGTACAGCTGCGGTTGTTGTTCCCTCTGTCGAAACGCTTGCGAATACGCTAAACAATTTCGGTCTTACCGCCGATGTGAGCGGCAGCACGGTCACCGTCACTGGCACGAAGGCTGCCACAGACGCGCTTTCACTTATAATTCCCACAGGGGTTAAGGTGCTGTGGAAGGCTTCCCTCACCGGAGCCGCAGATGCTCCCTTGATACTCCTGAACGGTGACGGAATCTTTGAACTTGCAGGCGGAGAAATTGTAAACACCGGCACAGGGGGAGCACTTTCCAGTTGGGACACAAGCCTTGTTATCTCCGGCGGGACTGCATCCTCCGCCAGCAAAATTGCTACTGTGATGACCTACCATATAGGTGAAAATGCACCGGCGCTTACCATGACAGGCGGCAATGTAATATCAACCTCGGACGATTTAAGTAGCTGCGCAATCAGCGCCGGAGGTCAAACCGTCATCACCGGGGGCACAGTTACCGCCGGAAGCGGGTATCAGGTCGTTCTGAGTAACGCGGTGGTTGTTTACCAACGCGGCCTTCTGAGCAAGATCTCTTCCGGCAGCCTGAGTGCGTCTGTCGCCGTATCTCCGTCAAAAACCTATGCGGTGCCCACTGAAACAGATGGGCTGACCGCCACCGGTTACTCCGTTTTAGCCGACCATGTGACGGCACAATGGAACTATAGCAACAGTGGGTGGACTGGCGTTCAGGTTGACTATAGCGGAAGCGCTTCAGGTTCCTGGAAGGTTTCCTATCCCGCCGTTCAGGTTGTGTCGGGCAAACATTTGCTTACTTATCATTCAAACGGGGGCGAGGGCGCCACGCCTTTCAGCACCGTATATAAGGGCCAGAGTTATACCGTCAGCACTAATATTTTTACGAGAACGAATTATACCTTCACCGGATGGAATACGGAGGCCAACGGCACAGGAACGCCCTATGCTGAGGGTGCCACGTTGACCGGTGGCCCCGGCTCCGAGGACATCGTACTCTATGCCCAGTGGTCGCCCACCGGGAGCGGCAGTAATCCCGGTTCGCCTACCGCCGGCTCCGCCGCAACAACCCTGCCCACCACGACCGTGTCCGGCTCCACGGCGACAACCACGGTGATGCCCGCCGTTTCCAACGGCGCGGCCACCGGCTCTGTCACCGCCGACCAGATGAGCGACGCGCTGAAAAAGGCGCAGGCGGCGGCCGGCACGAACGGTACGCCTAACGTGACCATTCAGATCAGCGGCGCGTCCGGCGCGAGCAGCGTCGGCACGACGATCCCACACGCGTCCATGCAGACCCTCGTCTCCGGCGGCGTCGGCGCGCTGACCGTTTCCGGCCCCACGGGCTCGGTCAGCTTTGACGCGGCGGCGTTGAAAACCATCTCCGGCGCGTCCGGCGACGTGACCGTCACCGTTACCAAGACAAACAGCTCCACCTTGTCCGCTGCCGCTCAGGCGCTTATCGGCAACCACCCGGTCTTCACCCTCGGCGTAACAAGCGGCGGCAGCGCCCTTTCACAGTTCGGCGGAGACGTGACGGTATCTGTCCCGTATACCCCGGTCTCCGGTGAGGACACGAATGCCATCGTCATCTACTACATTTCCGCCGATGGTACGCCCACGCTGGTGCCGGACGCGCGCTATGACACCGCGACGGGTACGGTGATCTTTACGACAACGCACTTTTCCGCCTACGCCGTGGGTTACAACAAAGTGAGCTTTACGGATGTAAGTGCCGCTGCGTGGTATGCCGATGCCGTAACCTTCCTCTCGGCACGCGGCGTCACCTCTGGCACGACGGACACCACCTTCAGCCCAGACGCCACCCTGACGCGCGGCCAGTTTATCACGATGCTGCTGCGGGCCTACGGCGTTGCGACGGTAACGAATCCGACGGATAACTTCACGGATGCCGGAAGCACCTATTATACCGGCTATCTGGCGGCGGCGAAGAAACTGGGCATTACCAGCGGCGTCGGTGACAACAAATTTGCGCCCGACAACTCCATCACCCGACAGGAGATGTTCACCCTACTGTATAACGCCCTTAAAGTCCTCGACAAGCTGCCCAAAGGCGACAACGGCAAGACCCTTACGGACTTCACAGACAGCGGCAGCATGGCAAGCTGGGCAAAGGAGGCCATGACCGTGCTGGTCAAGTCCGGGACAGTTTCTGGCTCCGACGGCAAACTCACCCCCACCTCAGGCTCCACCCGCGCGCAAATGGCGCAAGTGCTGTATAACCTGTTGAGCAAATGATGGTTTCCCGACAGGCGCTGACAGCACGGCCAAACATAGTGAGTAACCTACTTGCCCATTAAAAACGAAATAGCATAGCCAAGGGCAAACTTGCTGAAAGGTGGGGACGCAAAGCCGCAGAGTCTAAGGCGCTTTTCGCGCTATGATAGTCTGGCTGCAACGAGCTGTACAAAAGCCTGCCCTTCATTATGAGGGCAGGTTTTTGTCATAGGGAGAAAGCGCTGAAACATCCAATCAGGAGGTGACATTCATCAGGATGCGGCACTATTCCGGGTTCATCGTGACTAATGGAGAAAAACGCCTCGGCACGGTGTATAACCGTTAAAACAATGCTACATATTACATGTGAGCTTAGCTGTGCCAGATTCGGCGCTATATGAATCTCAGATAAGGACTTGTCCTTACGTCTCAATCAGTCCCCGGCGTTTTGCCTCCATCACCGCGTCGGCCGAGTTATTAACGCCAAGCTTTCCATAGGCCAGCTGGGTATGGGTCTTGACGGTGCTGAGGCTGAGGCCCGTCATACTGACAATGTCCGCGTTTTTATAGCCCTGAGCCAGGAGAGTAATCATATATTGCTGCTTTTTTGAGAGCTTAACCGGCTTCTCGTTCAAGTTGGCTGTGATGCCTTTATGTTGCGCGGAAACCTCATGGGCGCACAATAATACCTGATTCACATATCGGCTGTCAAGCTGCCCGGAATAGTCTATCCGATCCGCCTTGGCGGCAAGCTTTTTCAGAATTGGCAGCACCGCCGCGCCCTCATCCGCGATGATCCGGACGACCCTGTAAGGCTGCATAGCGAGCAGCGCAGCCTCCAACAGCTCCATAGCCTCCCGCCGCGCGCTGGTTGCCCAATATAGTACGGCCTGTAAAACACATACTTCGGCAGCGTCAAGAGGGCGGTGGTAATCCACGCAAAGCTGCTTTAGCTTGTCAAGAATATCTTCCGCCTTTTTCCTCTCCGACAGCACGATATAGGCACGCGCCGTCGTGAAGTACTGGTAGAGCCTATAAAAACGAAGCTGCTCGTCGTCGGCGACAAAAAGCTGTTCGAGCCACGTCTGCGCAGCTTCCCGGTCAGCGTTCCACAGCCGGAGCTTCATATCAACCGCAAGAAAATTGGGGTTTAAGTGGAGGGCGTTCTCCTCCGAAATGCGGGCGGCAAGCTGCTCTCGCATTTTTCCTGATTCCATCGGCCTGCCTGTAGCGTCCAGAATGTGGGACAACATCATAAATACGCAAAAATGCATCTCAAAGCGAAGCTGTTTTGTAACCTGACTCTGCGCCAGGGCAATGGCCTCCGAGGCTTTTTCCAGCTTGTTTTGTTCATAATACAGCCCGGCCTGAACGCATGTACAGAATGTATCCACTTCGGTGACGTAAAAAGCCCCGAAAACATCGTGGATTTCCTGTAATCGTCCGTCCATATCAACCAAAACACCCAGACAGTCGCAGATGGAACGGTGCATGTAGGGAAAATTCTGTGTGATGGAGGGCGTATACAGATTTAAATCCTCCATACTTTTTTCGGGCAGAGCATTTGGCCAAGCGGAAAATTCCTCGGCAAATTCGTGGATACCCATGCGGAAATCGGCAAAGCCGATGGTCAGGGCATACCCAAGCAGATCCTCCTCCTTGAGAGCATCCAGATTGCCTGCGATATATTCGTTTGCCGCGTCAATATAGGACAGCGTAGCCTTGGCATTTCCGTTTAGAAAGCTTGCCCACGCGGCTTCAATCAGCAGGGTGATATTGCCGCGGATAAATTCCTCCGGTAGCCTGTCCAGCACAAAGGTCGAGGTGTAGCTAATCCACTCTTCGACGTTGAAATCCTGATAGATGGAGTTCAGCTGATGGAAGCAGTGATTGATACCGGCTGAGTCTTCCACACGGACATAATAAGCAAGCGCGGTAAAATATTCACCGCGATCATAATATAGTCCGGCAACCTTTAAATTCAGTTTTTGGATGTCGATATCCGGTCGTTCTTTCAGCTTGCCTCTGAGAAATTCCGTAAACAGGTGGTGATACCGATACGTGTGCTGGGAGGTTTTAACCGCGAATAGATTTTGAATCAGCAGCCTGTCCAGAATTTCATCCGCATTTTTTTTGCCGGTCAAAAGCTGGCACAGCCGTGCGTCCATCTCGTCTGCAACAGAGGTGACCAGCATAAACTCCCGCAGCTCCGGGTCCCACCTATCCCAGATGTTTTTGGTAATATAGTGTTCAAGGAACTGCCCTCTGCCTTGAGGCGCGTCTAGGGATTCGCTTTTGGACAAAGCATTAATCCCGATGGCCCAGCCGCCCGTGGTGTCAAGCACCGTCTTTGCTTGTGCCTTCGTAAGCTTGCGCCCCAGGGCACTATAATATGTTTGTATTTCTTCCGCCGAAAAAGCCAGCTCGTTTGCCGTAATGGGAATACTGTTTCTGCTCTCCGCGAATTCCTGTAATTCGTCGGGGAGCTTATTTCTGCTTAAAAGCAAAATATCAAAGGAATGGGGCATCCGTTTCAGGATAAATGGCAGAGCTTTGAGGAGTTTTTTATTGGTGATGGTATGCAAATCATCCAGCACCAGCGCATAAGCGCCGTCGTCCTGTGTAAATTCCAGCAAAAACCGGATGGTATTCTCACCAGGTGAGGAATAAAAGGCCTTGCTGTTTAAAATCTCCCCCATTTTTGCGTTATCCGGCTGTACAGACAGAATCCCGGTGCAGAACAGCTTATAAAACACGAAGGGTGCGTTATCGTATTCATCCAGACCAATCCAAACCGATTTCCGTTTGTAAGCGCGGAGCCACAGCAGAGTAGACACTGTTTTCCCATAGCCCGCGGGTGCGGACACCACAGTGAGATGCTTCGCCGACTCCTGCTCAAACCTGCTCAGAATAGATGCTCTCGGTGCGCAGACCTCCGGCATTGGGGTCGGGATAAATTTATCGTTTACGTAGTTGTTTGAAGACATGGCCGACTCCTCTCTATAACGGTATTATATTTCCCGTTGCTTCAAAAGGCAAGAAATTTATATTTGAAAAACCTCATACCAGTACGATGTTCAATTATAAAATTTAATGGTAGGCTATGCTGTGAGTATTGTCCAATCTTTATATTCCAATTTGTTGCACCTGTTGACATGTATGTCGGGTTGTCTATATGACATCAAAATAATGTATAAGCCTATGTCTAATCGCAGACGGGGGAAGGAAAACTTAAATGAAAAAAGTGATGAAAAAATGCTTAACCTTGTTCTTAACTCTAACATTAATGTTGGGGATGCTGCAACTGCCATTATCGGCGGCGGCCGCAGATATTGCCTCAGGCAACTGGATAGATTATATAGGCAGTTCGGATCTTGTGTATTCGTCATCTACAACCGCATATACGATTGACAGCACTGAGGATCTGGCGTGGGTTGCCTATGAGGTTAATAGTGGGGTAACGACATTCTCGGGCTGTACTTTTAATGTTACAAAAGACATTGACCTATCTGCGCATTTCTGGACACCTATCGGAAGTTCATCCGCCGCTTGCTTTTCAGGAACTTTCAACGGAAATGATTATACCGTTTCAGGCCTTACAATAGGAACATCCGGTTCTCCGGCCACACTGCAATCAGCCGGGTTATTTGGATATGTCAGCGGCGCTACTGTCGAAAATGTAAGATTAAGCACGCTTTCAATTTACGTACTGACTGCCTACGCCGTGGGTGGGGTTGCCGGTACAGCTTCCAATGGAGCAGTTATTGAAGGCTGTTATATTTCCGGAAATTTTGGTTCCGGAGAAATAACCTGCCTGGGTGGTATCTGCGGCACGTTTTATGATACGAGCATCATGGACGGAATAATCAAAAACTGCAGTACATCATGCAATTTGGACGGATACTGGTATGCCGGAGGGATAATCGGTTTTTCGCGCTACATTACGGTTATGAACTGCTCATCAGCAGGCCTAATAAGTGGGGAACACGTCGTAAGCGGCAGTTACTCCGCAGGAGGCACCGGCGGAATTGCTGGGGCATCTGAAACAACTACAGTTCAGAACTGTTTTTCCTCCTGCGATATTATCGGGACAAGCACTTTTGCTGGGGGACTTTCTGCATATACATACAGCAGTGTTTATACAAACAATTATTCTGTAGGCAGTGTCCACGGAAATAAAGGCGATGTGGGCGTCGGCGGTTTCTTCGGGGCCCAGTGGTCCAATACGGTTACAAACTGCTACTGGGAAAAGGCTGACGGACTCTCTGCTTCCGGAACAAGCTTTGGCTCAAGTGTTGTAACCTTGCAAACCGAAGCATACATGAAAAGCGCTGACTTTACGACTTTGCTGAATGGAAACGCAACGGCTATCACAGATTCATTGAGCTGGAGCATCGTCCCGGGTGAAAACTCGAATTATCCCCGGATTACCGGCGTAGGTGTATTCGGTGCGCTATCAGCACCGATGGCACTGAATCCTACAGTAAGTGGTTATCTTGTGCCTGGCATGACGCTGACGGCAGACTATGACTATTGTGATCTGCACAATGCAGCTGAAAGCGGAACAACTTATCAATGGTACGAAGCATCTGATTCAAGCGGAAGCGATATTGCGGCAATTTCCGGAGCTACGTCTAAAACATATGCTCTAACTGCAAACGATTTGGGGAATTATCTCTGTGTTGAGGTAACTCCGTCTAACGGTACGTTGAGTGGCTCAACAGAAAAAAGTGCGATGACAGCAGTAGTAACATCAAGTATTTTCACGCTTGGCTCCGGCTCAGCTTCTGATCCCTACCAAATTTTAAACCTTGTTCAGCTGCAGTCCGTTGCAAATTATCCGACCGCTCATTTCAAATTGAACAACGATATAACCGACGCACTCACATCACCCATTTGCGATAACACAACTAAGCTTACCGGCAGCTTTGACGGAAACGGTCATAGCATTACCATTGACATTTCTTCGACGACAAGTTCATATGTAGGTGCTTTCGGATATATTGGCAGCGGCGGTTATATATCCAATCTTACCGTTAAAGGCGCCGCTTCGGATAGCTCATCAACCAACTATGTTGGTGGTTTGGTGGGATACAATGCTGGAACAATTGAAAACTGCAAGTCCGAAGTCAATGTAACAGCAAGCGGAAGCACTGGATACATGGCGGGAGGACTAGCTGGGTATAATTCCGGGACAATTTCAAACAGTTCGGCTTCAGGCGAAGTTACAGGTGGCACGGCTACAGGAACATGCTTCATAGGTGGACTGGTAGGAAATAATAACAGCACAAGCACTACATCAGGCGGTACTACTACGTTGTCAAATAAGGCAACGCTTACAAACTGTTATGCAACAGGCAAAGTTACCTCATTAGCCCCTACTACTTCTGTCGCCGTGGGAGGACTGGTCGGTGCAAACTATCTAAGCTCAACAAGCAGCCTTACGACAAGCAACTACAATATTACTGAATGCTACGCAACAGGAGCGGTCATAAGTTCAGGTGGCTATGCCGGTGGTTTCATGGGCATCAGTATGGTTACGTCTGTTACAAAATGTTTTGCTTCCGGAAAAGTCTCTGCTACTGGTGCTGTTTATGCTGGCGCTTTCGCCGGATTTACAAGAAGTGGTGCGATTATTGACCACTGTTATGCCACCGGCAGCGTCGGCGGGAACAGTACCAAGAAAAGCACTACTTTTTACGGTGGATTCATTGGGTATTTTTCTTCCGGCACCATCCAATATTCATATTCAGGAAGCACCGTATCAACAAATAACGCCTATTCAGGCGGAATGGTAGGCTATTATAAAGCCGGAACCGTTACAGGTTGCTATTGGAATACCGGCAAAAACACATTGGCAGTAGGAAGTGACTCATCTTCAACATCGGATGTAACTACCTACGGAACTGGTTTGACAACTGCAAAAATGGTTGGTGAGGCTGCTTCCACAAACATGCCTGCACTTGATTTCACCACTCCATATTTTACTACCAAGACAAGTGATGAAAACTATGGTTATACGCCACAACTGAATGCTTTTGCAGGCAGCGCAAACGACATAGCTGTTGCAGCTTCGATTACAAGCGTAATGTTATCCTCAGCTTGCAGCATCACAGCGTGGACAAGCCCGTCCGGTGCAGCGGTAAGCGGCACGAGCGTGACTGCGACTGTTGCAAACAGCGTGAGTAGCCTCGCCGTTGACGTGACAGTGAGCGACGGCGCAACATGGAAGCTTTACAGCGACAGCAACTATACATCTGAGCTTACCGACAAGACGATGACTCTAAATGTCGGTGACAATGCTGTATACGTACTGGTTACAGCAGAAAATGGAACAACAACTCAGGAATATACTTTGACGGTTACAAGAGAAACAGCTCTGATAAGCTCAATTACAGTTACCGGAGATGATAACGCGACCAGCATCAAAAACGGTAACACCTTGCAAATGAGCGCGGCGGTTCTCCCAGATAATGCAACAGATAAAAGTATCACATGGAGTGTAACAAACGGAACAGGCAGCGCGACCATTGATGAAAACGGTCTTCTGACCGCCAACGCTGTCGGTACTGTTACAGTCATGGCCACGGCGAAAGACAGCTCAGGGAAGTACGGAAGTGCGGAAATCACCATTGTACCGGATAACACCATTCCGGCACGGAAATCTGGAGTGGCAGCAACCGGAACCGCCAGTATCACGGTGAATGATTCGTATACCCTTGATCTCAGCACAATCTTTGAGGATGCGGACAGCGATGCCCTCACCTACAAGGTTTCGGTAAACGGTGGAGCGGAACAGACCGCAGCGGAAAGATACAGCTACACGCCAACCACCACCGACGGGGTTACGCTGGTGTTCAAGGCCAACGACAGCAAGACGGATTCTTCGGATACCTATACCGTCACTCTGACCGTTAATCCAATTAATACTTATAGCATCGGCCTCAGCCAGACATCGGCGTATACCTTCACCTCTCAAATGGTCGGTTACAGTGCGCTCAGTCCGCTGAGCGTTACCGTGACAAGCACAGGCAATCAGGAGACGGGTGATTTGACCTTAGCACTGATCGGAGACAACGCGGCGAACTTTACCCTGTCCAAGAGCACCGTCAGCAGCATCGCGGCGGGCAGTAGCGACACCTTCACAGTTGTCCCTAACGACGGCCTGGCAGCCGGAACCTATACGGCGACGGTCACAGTCTCCGGCAACAACGTGACCGTGCAGACCTTCACGGTCAGCTTCACAGTGGAATCCGATACCCGCAGCAGCGCCAAGGCCATTACAGGCTTCGCCCTCGGCGGCGTGGACGGGACGATTACCGAGGCTGACCACACCATCGCGGTCACGCTGCCCTACGGAACGGACGTCACGAGCCTGATCCCGACCATCACGGTGAGCGCCAACGCGACCGTATCACCGACAAGCGGCAGGGCGCAGGACTTTACTGACCCGGTGACTTACACCGTCACGGCTGAAAACGGCACGACACAGACATACACCGTCACGGTAACAGTGGAATCCGATACCCGCAGCAGTGCCAAGGCCATTACCGACTTCACCCTCGACAGTGTGGATGGAACGATCATCGAGGCCGACCACACCATCGTGGTCATGCTGCCCTACAGAACGGACGTCACGAGCCTGACCCCGACCATCACGGTGAGCGCCAACGCGACTGTATCACCGACAAGCGGCACGGCGCAGGACTTTACTGACCCGGTGACCTACACCGTCACAGCTGAGAATGGCACGACGCAGACATACACCGTCACCGTTACGGTTAATCCAATTAATACTTACAGCATCGGCCTCAGCCAGACATCGGCATATACCTTCACCTCGCAGATGGTTGGCTACAGCACCGTTACACCACTAAGTGTTACTGTGACAAGCACCGGAAATCAGGCGACGGGTGCACTTACCGCAGCACTGAGCGGTGCAAATGCCAGCAGCTTTACCCTGTCCAAGAGTATTCTTAGCAGCATCGCGGCAGGCAGCACCGACACCTTCACTGTGAAACCGAATATGGGACTAAGCGCGGGAACCTACTCGGCGACTGTGACGGTCTCCGGCGACAATGTGACCTCTTGGTTCTTCACAGTCAGTTTTACGGTCAGCAACGGAAGCTCCGGCGGTGGGAACAGTTCTTCTTCAAAAAGCAATATCACTGTTACAACAGAAAACAATATCACCACTGCTTCGCAAACCTTTGCTGCCTACACAGGCTCCAACGGCGTGGCAGCGGCAAGCGTGACAAGCTCGCAGATTTCGGAGATGCTCGCGGCGGCAAAAGCAAAGGCGTCCACGGACGCACAGACTGCCGTAAACCTTCAGGTGCAAATCGGAAGCGGTGCGACGGGCGTTTCCGTCACTCTCCCGAAAGCGGTGGTTACCACTTTGACAAGCGGCGAAGCCAGCCTGACCGTCTCCTCCGCTGTCGCAACCGTTACGCTGGACAACACGGCGCTGGCTGAAATCAGCAAGCAGGCCAGCGGAGATGTGACGATTACGGCCACTGAGGTGGATATCTCCGCACTCTCGACAGAGGCAAAAACTGCCATTGGCACAAGGCCGGTTTACGATCTTAAGATCACCTCCGGCAGTACGACGGTTTCAAGCTTCGGCGGCGGTACGGCCACAGTATCGATCCCGTACACTCCGGTAGCGGGCGAGGACGCGAACGCCATCGTGGTTTACTACATCAATGCCTCCGGCGAGCTGGACACAGTTCCCAACTGTGTCTATGACGCGGAAACTGGCACGGTGACCTTCACCACAACCCACTTTTCCACCTACGCCGTCGGCTATAACGCCGTGAGCTTCAAGGATGTGTCTGACAGCGCTTGGTACGCGGACTATGTGGCCTACCTCGCGGCGAGGGGCATCATCGGAGGAAACAACGGCGCGTTCAGCCCCGATGCGAGCATCACAAGAGCCGAGTTCGTGACCATCCTCGCCCGGATGTCCGGCGACGATCTGAGCGGCTACACAACGTCCTCCTTCTCGGATGTCTCGACAGACAGCTGGTATTTCGCGGCGGCGCAGTGGGCAAGCAAGGCTGGCATCGCCTCCGGTTACGACGGAAAGTTCAGCCCCAGCGCGAGCATCACCCGCGAGCAGATGGCCGCGATGCTGTACCGCTATGCGGAGTATAAGGGCACAGTATCAAACGCCGAGGGCATGTCTGTTCGGGAGTTTTCCGACTACGACAGCATTGCAAGCTGGGCGCAGGCTCCGATCCAGTGGGCGATGAACAACGGTATCCTCTCCGGCAATACGGACGGGAGCTTCGCCCCGCAGTCGAGCGCTACCCGCGCTCAGGCCGCCAAAATGATTGCGGTATTGATGCAGAAAGCGGTGAAATGATTTTTAATTCCATTAAATGAACATCGTCAAGGGCAAACCTGTCTAAAGACAGGGACGCAAAGCCGAGGGTCTAAGGCACTTCCCATGGTGCTATGATAGTCTGGCTGCCGATCGTCGCAAGCAATGAAGCCTGCCCTCCATCGGGCAGGCTTTTTCCCATATTCCGGGTCTCATATGCTGTATACATTTGTTACCGAGGATATTGCATTTCAGACGAATATCCTCGCGCTCAATGCCGCAATTGAAGCCGCCCGTGCAGGAGAAGCCGGAAAAGGCTTTGCGGTAGTGGCCGATGAAGTACGCAGTCTTGCAGCGAAGTCCGCCGAGTGCGCAAAGTAGACCGCCGATTTGATTCAGCATTCGGTGAACACCGTTGCGGGAGGAGAGAGTTTGGCGACCCAAACAGCAAAAATTCTTCAGAATGCTGCCGAAAAATCACAGCTTGTTGAGCAGGCCATACAGGAAATAGCGGCCGCTTCGTCAGCACAGGCACAGGCGATTGAACAGATCAATCATGGACTGGCTCAGGTATCCGCCATCATGCAAACGAATGCAGCCAGCGCCGAGGAAAGCTCTGCATCCAGCCAAGAACTAGCCGCACAGGCACAAACTCTGCGACAGGAGGTTGGGAAATTCAAGCTGAACAAGGATAGCTCTGATGATATAACATGCATTGAAAAATTTGTTGAGCCCCATACGGAGATTGTCAAATCCCCATACCGTTAGGCGCCCTGATTGTTACCAGAGGCGCTGTGTCCATTTGCCATGTAAATAGGCCTTGCTGTATAAAAGCTCGCCGAGACAGTCTTGATCAGCAGTGTGATGTTGCTCCGGATAACTTCCCAGGGCTGCTTTTTAAATCAGTTCGAAGACATAACGGGCTCCTCTCTATAACGGTATTATACTTTTCAAAGGAAAAAAGGAAAAATAAATCTCAAAAACCTCATACCGGTACGATTTTCCGCTTCGAAAATAAATGATAAACTATATTAAATACATGATAAAGTCGCTTGTACCTGTGTATCCTGTGGATTGCTGCGATTTTATAGAGAAAGGGGAAATAAAATTCAATTTTCCAGCCTTCAATGGTATTGAAGGCTGGAAAATTGAATCATAAAAAATAGAATTTTGTTAGAAAAAATTTTAGAGCAGGTCATGATTAACAAGCGCATATGGTATGGATCCCGCATCTCAGCAGTGATCCATAATTAAATCAGAATTCAGAAAAAAATTGAAGTATTGCAAAATTTAATCAAAGATGTTTTGGATATGGATTAAAGACGGCTAATGGCAAGCCATTAAGCGGCGGTTTGCAAATCCATAGGTCTAAAACGCAAATAAGATTTATGGCAGTCTGGTAACTCCGGTACAACATCAAACTCAAAATTGGATTGAGAATAATTTATGTTGAGTGAAAACAGGTGAAAATGGGAGGGTTAAATATGAAGAGAACAATTGGAAAGAGGAGCATTTCTCTATTGCTGACAGTTCTGACGATTATTTCGTTGCTGCCCCCGCTGACGGTTCCGGCAAGCGCCTCGGATGTGGACGACATGACGAGTAATGAATTAGCGGAGGCTTGGGGGTTTACTACGGCACAGCCAGCAGATTCGCAGGAACGCGATGAATTAGGTACAAATCCGTGGAAAGGGCACACGGACACCGTGAGCACCTTCGGCATAGTGCCGCGCGGGATTGACGTGATCGGAAGCAAAATTTCCACGTCCGACGACAATTATCACAGTCAGGATGACGCTGACCGCGGAAATATAAACACTTACGATTCTATTGCGCTGAATTCTTCATCCGCAGATACGAAGTTTCTGACAATGAATCATACGGGGACTTTTACCAATGTGGACGGACTTACAGACGCCGATGAAGAGGACACCCGGCCCAGCGCAACATTAGCGGCGGATGTGAACGGGGACGGTACCGATGAAATCATCCGGTACTATATTGATATCAGTAAAGGCGCGAACGACGGCGACATAGACCGCTTCAACGCCGGGGATTCGGGCTATGTGGCCGAGTTCTATGTGGAAGTGATTGATTCTCAGACCGGAAAACGGCTGAATACAAAGGCCAGCGGTCAGGTTCTCAAGGTTAGCAAAGCCGATTCTGGCTCGGAGAATTTCTTTATTCCGGACAGCGTATATTTTTGGTCGTCCTATCTGCAGCTTACAGCCGGAGACTACAATGACGACGGCAGGGCGGATATCGCGCTCGTGGTGCCGGGCAGCAACGCAAGCACCACCGGCAAGCTGCTTATTCTGGATTTGGCGGACGACAAGCTTGTTCAGGCATATGCTCAAAGCATCAACTGCTATTCCTCCTATAATAAGGATGACAGCACAAAAACAAAATTCTCGGCGTATGACCTGACCAGCGGTGACTGTGATAACGACGGAACGGAGGAGCTTGTCTATACCGACACCGACGACGTGGTCACCCAAGACGCCAGCAGCAATATCAACATCCTCGACTATACGGCTTCCGGCTATAGTGCGGTAAGTTATGAGGTTCGTGTAAGCAGCTATAATGATCTTATGGGCAGCGCGGGGGTTACGGTCGGGGATATCGACAATGACGGCCTGGGGGAGATTATTGTCGGCGGCTTCATGGTCAATTCCGGAAGCAAAACCGATACCTACAGCTATACGGCAAAGGATAACAGCTACACAAAATCCATACCATTCTATCATGAGATGGCAATGGCCTATATGGAGTACGACAATGACACTTCCGCGTATTCCGGGTTTACGGGCTTCAGCGTTTTCCGGGACGATGAAAAAACGGCGGGAACCGTCGCGGACGGCAATGAGACTTCATACAAGACGTATTCGGACAGAACCCTGAACAGCACACGGCGGTACAGGAACTCGGGCAACTGGACGGTTCCGATGCAGGCGGTCAGCTTAACGGGGTATGTAAACGACAAAACCAATGATCAGGTTTTCTTCGGCAATTATATGTATTACTTCGACAGCTCTACAGGGTTGTTTAAGGTCTACGATTCCGACGGAGAAGTGGACGTGGACAAAGATCATGTCCTTTACCATAATTTTCAAGAGTTCAACTCTTCCATCATATCCCTCTCGGTCGGAAACTTTCTGACAGGGGGCTCAAACGCGCTCCCGGCCGACGGGCAGCAGGAGCTTTTAGCCGAATATGTAAGAGATAAGGATGGTAAAACCATTTCCTTTGAGCTGGCCGATCTATACCAAAATACCGGCGACACCATGGCTACGCAAAGGTGCGTCAAGTACATAGGAACCGCGGACAGTGATAATTTTTACCAGAAGACGTTCTATCCAACAATCTGCACGCCGAATCTGGTTGACCAAACTGAATATGTCCAATACGTCGGACATGAATTTACATTCACAGAACCGGAGGTGCTGGACGTCATCGCATCGGTTCCGTATTTTCAGGACATCATGGACGCCTACCCGGCCGGAGTCTGGGGCGACCCCGGTGAAACCTCTCTGAAGAGCGGCTCCGGAAGCTCCACGACCGGCACAGCCTCCACATCAATCAGTCTGGGCTGGTACTTTAATTTCCATCAGGATATCAGCGTATTGGGGATACGGCTTTTCTCTGTGGAAGCCGAGACCAACGCGAGCGTCAACACGGATTACGAATACAGCAAGACGGTTGATACGGAAAGCTACATCGAATATTCAACCTCCAGAGGGCAGGATTCAGTGGTCATGGTGTCCTCCCCGCTGGACGTCTACCAGTACCGCTACTATAAAGGGACAGCGGAATACAAGGAACTCTACCCGAATGCGAAGAAGGACGACCCCGACACCTGGGGACTGATGGAGGCTTCCCTGCCGGGCACACCCTCCACCCTGGTCGTCTCTGTTGAGCGCTACAACGCACTGGCCCAAAAGTACGGCCTGGAGCACATCGGCAGCAGCTTCTGGACCCATACTCTCGGAGAACCCGGAAGCTATCCGGCCTCGAAAGCCGACTTCCTCAACGCCTCGAATGTGATTGACAGCAAGAATCCCGCTTCCGTGACGGCGGGAGGAGGCAAAGAGACCACCGGCCTCAGCATTACCAAAACGGAGGAAAGCGCCTACGGTGTCTCCTTTACTCTGGGCGCCAAATTTGGAGCCGGGGCAGGCGGCATCGTCATGGGAACCACCGTGGAGAATACAACCGGCTACGGAGGCTCGACGGCCAGCTACGAGAGCACCGAAATTTCCGCTGCCCTGAATGGCTTCCCGACACAGGAGGAGTTCCCCGACGTGGACCTTGACACAGAGAATTATACGCTTAAGACGACGCTTCACTCTTACACGACGACGTTTAACGACAACAAAATTATGGTCCTCGAATTTACCGTGGAGGGCTACACGGGCCTGCCAAGGCGGGTGGAGAATTTCCGCAGCACCGGCTCGATGGAAAACTCCGTCGAACTTGCGTGGGAGGTTCCCGCTGTCATAAGCGCAAAGCTGAAGCCGAACAAATACATCCTTGAGCGGTATGATCCTTTCTATAAGGAGTGGGAGACGATCAGCAATGGGCTTCCCGCGGCGACCGGAACCAACACCTATACGGACACGGATGTCTACGCGGGGGAAAGCTATCAGTACCGCCTGATTTCGTCCGACAGCACAGGCACGACAACCAACACCGCAAGCTTAACGGCAAGCGCCCGGAAAGCGGGAGAGAACCCGCCCGAAATCACTCAGCAGCCCGTTGACGTTACAGTGCAGGCTGGTGAAAACGCGCAATTTTCCATAACGGCAGCCACGCCAGCCGGGTCTACCGCCACAAGAATCTATTATCAGTGGTATATGCGGGAAAACAGCGGCGCGGACTGGAGCAAGGTGACAGATGCGACAAAAAATGCGTTGACGCTGACGGCGGTAACCGAGGACATGGACGGATATCAGTACCGCTGTGAAGCCACAAGGCTTGCCACGAACGGTTCCTCTTGTACAACCCAAAGCGATTACGCGACGCTTACCGTTCTGGATCACACGCCTGTGAACTATAAGGTGTCCTTCTCCTCCGACAGCAGCGGGACGCTGACGGCGGAGCGGGTTTATACGAGCAGCAGCGCCGCCGTGACCTCGGGGACTTCTCTCCCGGAGGGAAGCGCCGTCAAATTTACCGCGACACCGGCTTCCGGCTACACGGTCAGCAAATGGATTATCAACGGCAAAACGGTTTCCGGAAATACCGAAAATTCCTTAACCGTGGACGACCTGTCGGCGACGACGACGGTTTCGGTTTCCTTCAGTCTGGGACTTTACAGCTTCCGCTATAGCGAGGCTATTGACACCGGCGACACCTCTCATGGTACGATTACTGCGGAATGCAACGGCAACACCCTCCCGCAAGCCGAGGATACAACTTTGCCGGGGAACTTAAAAATTACGATTCACGCGACGCCGGATTCCGGCTATATGGTTTATTATTTATCTGATAATAAAACACATGGCGGTTATTATATCAACGATTTAACAATTGATTCCCTCTCCTATGATACAAAAGTTTCTGTGAAGTTTATAAAAGCGGAATACTTAAACGTTACGGTTCACTCATCCGTTGTCAATACTGATGTAGCTTACGCGGATGACAGCGGTTATTCCATATACGCGAACGGTACCGAGGTGGCATCCGGTGCTGACATCCCCAAAAACGCAACTGTAAAAGTCGTGGCAAAACAACCGAAATCAGCCATCGTAGATTCATGGACAATTTACAGGACAGACAGCAGCGGAAAACCTACGGGGACTCCGAGTACTCTGGGAAGTCAGGATAGCTACACCTTTGACCAGTTGTACTACAGCTACAGCGTCACGATTAACTATCGGGTTGTCACGAGCAAAACACTGACCTATTCCATAAAAGGCGGGAGCGGAACCCTATCGGCGCAGGTGGTCGGCAATACCGCTGCCAGCGGAAAGGTGGGCTCCGGCGGGAAGGTTCAGATGTATCAGGATGTCGCGCTCACCGTCTCTCCCGGCGCGGGCGAGCATCTGAGCGGCTGGCTTGTGAACGGCGTACTGGAAAGCGGCGACGCGGCGACCACGGTTGTCAATATGAATAAAAACACGGTGGTGCAGGCGGTCATAGAAACGAAACCGACCGCTAAGGCTCCTGCGTACACATTGAGTACGGACGCAGATAAAACCATAAACCTTGATGGTAACAGCGTGGCAGATGACTTAGACGGCGATATTCTGACATTCACGGCAATTTCTGATGATGTTTCGGTTGACACTAACGTTGCAACAGTGAAGCTCGGCAGTGGTGCAGACAGCGGCAAGTTGCTGATAAAAAGCGTCGCGGAAGGAAGTACCAGTGTAAAAGCTGAGGTTACTGATGATAGCGGAAACAGTATTACGGTAACGATTCCGATCACGGTCTCCAACAACAGCCAGACGGTTCCGGCCCTGACCGGCGTTATGAACTCCGCCTACGGCGTGAATGACGGTAAAATCACGGGACTTGACAGTACGGCAAGCTATTGCTATAAGTTAACCGGCGAAACGGATTACCGCACCGTAACAGGAAAAACCGCGATTACCGGGCTGACGCCGGGAAGCTATACGGTGTACTGCCCCGCCAGGACCGGCTACACGGAAAGCGCTAAGGTCACGGTTGCGGTGGAAAGCAACGATTTCGCAGGCGGAACCGGAACGGCAAGTGACCCATACCAGATTACCACGCCGTCCATGCTGGATAAGGTGCGAAACCATATGGGTGGTTATAATCAGAACTTTATCCTGATGAATGACATTGACATGACAGATTATTTGTCTGATACAGGGGACGGCTATAATAACGGAAACGGGTTTATCCCAATTGGCAGAACGTCCGGTCAAACAGGTGTTTCAGGTTTTATCGGCACATTCGATGGCAATGGCAAAAAAATCACCGGCCTGTTAATAAAACAATCCGAGGGTATTATCCATGATGACGTGAGGAATGAACATATCGGTTTGTTCGGTCGTCTTGGCAGTTCGGGTGTCGTCAAAAATTTAGGAATCGATGTTGACATCACCGCCTATGGTGATTATGCAGGTGTGATTGTCGGAGAAAACAACGGAACAATCAGCCGCTGCTATTCAACAGGCCAGATTACCGGCATTGAAAACGCTTATGTTGGCGGTCTGGCAGGTGCAAGCAGTGGATTAGTTGAAAACTGCTACAGTACCGCTGCAATTTCGGGATATACCGGCTTTGCGGGATTAGTAGGATATTTACAGCAAACAGGAACAATAACAACATCCTACTCCATCAGCAAATTTACATTTACGGTGGGAACAAACGGATTGACAGCGGGTGGCCTGGTAGCGAAAAAGGACGCGGATACGATCATTAATAACTCATGGGCATACGAGACTTACACAAATCCATACAACCCCCATAGCTATTATACCTATAATAGAGATAATGAAGTTTCCTCCCTGGATACATTGAAGAGTAAGACCTTCTTTGAAAAAGACACCTATTATAAATGGGACTTTGATAACATCTGGTCAATTGAGGACGGACAGAGTTATCCGCAGCTCAGCGCTCCAATCTATGTTGACAGCATTACCCTGAACAAAACCGAAGCGGCCCTGGCCGTGGCTGGAACGGAAGCGCTGACAGCAACCATCACGCCGGACGACGCGGCAAACCAAAGCGTATACTGGTCGTCCAATAATGAGGAAGTTGCCACTGTAGACCAAGCCGGAGCTGTCACGGGGGTGAGCGCGGGAACCGCAAAAATAACCGCAAGCGCACGCGACGGCAGCGGCGTGACAGCCACATGCACCGTTACTGTTTCAGCCCCCGAAGCCACCTGCGGCATCAGCCTGAGCAGGACAACGGACTACACGTTTGCCGGGCAGACAGCGGGCTACAGCGCTGTTACTCCACTAAGCGTCACAGTGAGCAGCACCGGAAATCAGGCGACGGGCGCGCTAACCATAGCAGTGAACGGCACAAATGCCGGAAGCTTTACCCTGTCCAAGAACACTCTTAGCAGCATCGCGGCAGACGGTACAGACAGCTTCACCGTTGCCCCGAACGACAGCCTGACAGCCGGAACCTATACGGCGACGGTCACGGTCTCCGGCGACAATGTGACCGGGCAGACCTTTGGCATCAGCTTCACGGTGAGCGATACGGCAACCTACGGCATCAATCTGAGCCGGACAGTGGACTACACGTTTGCCGGGCAGACAGCGGGCTACAGCGCCGTTACCCCACTAAACGTCACAGTGAGCAGCACCGGAAATCAGGCGACGGGCGCGCTAACCATAGCATTGAGCGGCGCAAATGCCGGAAGCTTTACCCTGTCCAAGAACACTCTTAGCAGCATCGCGGCAGACGGCACAGACAGCTTCACCGTTGCCCCGAATACGGAACTGAGTGCGGGAACCTATACCGCCACGGTGACGGTCTCCGGCGGCAACAGCATTACGAAGTTCTTCACGGTCAATTTTACGGTCAGCAACGCCAGCTCTGGCGTTGACTCCGGCAGCGGTTCCGGCGGTGGCGGTGGAGGAGGAAGTAGTTCCCCTTCAAGCACGGATGTGAGTGCAGCTATCACCATTACAGCGGACAACAATACCACCACCGCTACAAAAAACGTTACCGCTACAACTGCCTCGAACGGCGTGGCGGCGGCAAGTGTAACCAGTACCCAAATTTCGGAAATGCTCACAGCTGCGGAAGCGAAGGCGTCCGCGGACGCGCAGACTGCCGTAAACCTTCAGGTGCAAACCGGAAGCGGTGCGACGGGCGTTTCTGTCACTCTCCCGAAAGCGGCGGTTACAACTTTGACAAGCGGTGAAGCCAGCCTGACCGTATCCTCCGCTGTCGCAACCGTTACGCTGGACAGCGGGACGCTTGCTGAAATCAGCAAGCAGACCAGTGGAGATGTGACGATTACAGCTACTGCGGCGGACGCCTCCGCGCTCTCGGCAGAGGCAAAGACCGCCATTGGCACGAGGCCGGTTTACGATCTCAAGATCACCTCCGGCAGTACGACGGTTTCAAGCTTCGGCGGCGGCACGGCCACAGTATCGGTCCCATACACTCCCGCAGCGGGCGAGGACGCGAACGCTATTGTAGTCTATTACATCAATGCCTCCGGCGAGCTGGTCACAGTTCCGAGCTGTGTCTATGACGCGGCAACCGGCACCGTGGCATTCACCACCACGCACTTCTCCTCCTATGGCATAGGCTATAACGCCGTGAGCTTCTCCGATGTTTCGGACGGCGCGTGGTATGCGGACTATGTGGCCTACCTTGCGGCGCGGGGCATCATCGGAGGAATGAGCGGCGCGTTCAGCCCCGACGCGAGCATTACAAGAGCCGAGTTCGTGACCATTCTCGCCCGGATGTCCGGCGACGATTTAAGCGGCTACACAGCTTCCTCCTTCTTGGATGTCTCAACAGGCAGTTGGTATTTCGCGGCGGCGCAGTGGGCAAGCAAGGCTGGCATCGCCTCCGGCTACGATGGAAAGTTCAGTCCCAGCGCGAGCATCACCCGCGAGCAGATGGCCGCGATGCTGTACCGCTACGCTGAGTACAAGGGCACGGTATCAAACGCCGAGGGCATGTCCGTTCGGGAGTTTTCCGACTACGACAGCATTTCAAGCTGGGCGCAGGCTCCGATCCAGTGGGCGATGAACAACGGTATCCTCTCCGGCAATACGGACGGGAGCTTCGCGCCCCAATCAAGCGCCACCCGCGCCCAAGCCGCGAAAATGATCGCGGTATTGATGCAGGGAATGGTGAAATGATTTTAATTCCATTAAATAAACATCGCCAAGGGCAAACCTGTCTAAAGACAGGGACGCAAAGCCGAGGGTCTAAGGCACTTTATGTGCTACGATAGTCTGGCTGCTGAAAGGCTGCGAAGCCTGCCCTCTTTTATGAGGGCAGGCTTTTGCGCTTTTTAACGGATATTTCAGGTGTTCGGGATACCGGCTTTCTCTGGCTATGGTGAGAGAGGCATTGGCATGGCTCAGTTTTCTTATTCCTCTGTTATGAGGTGCAAATAGAGACGGCACAACCTGTCGTACATACCACAACTCATCTTCTCAATTTCATACTGTTGATTCAAAAAGGTCAGTGTTTTGCTTATGGCATCACACTGACCTTTTTTATTCGACAAGAAATGCGCTTTTCTCACAGTATTCCTCAAATAAAAGACATTGACCATAATCTCGTGGTCGAACCACGCTGCCGCAGTCCACCACTCCAATCTGAATTTCTAAAAAATTCAGATTGGAGAAAGGACAATGTTTGATAATGTAAATCCCTATACCCTGCGAACTGAGGTTTCCGAGGGTATGACACGATATTTTGTTTCTTTTAAGGATGGACAAGCTACCCTGCGGGAAACCGAGGTGTCCCGCCCCATCTATCTGGAGTTTTTACGCTTCGTGAAAACCGAGCGCAATTTGCGCCGCTGGGATGAGCGGCACACTGAACAATCTGACCTGACTGACGAATCACTCTACCTGTACGGCGATGAAGCGTTTTCCTCTCCCACAATGGCGCTGGATATTGTGAAACGCATGGTGCGCATGGGCGGGATGCTGCTGGACGCGCAGACCCCGCGTGTGGACAGCTATATCGGGGACGGTACGCGCATATCGGCCATGATTCCCCCCGTCGTTCCGCAGGAGTGCGGCGTAATCACGTCCATCCGAAAGCAGAACAAGAGCGAAATCACCCGTGAGCAGCTTTTTACCTCCGGCTCCGTGTCCCCGGATATGCTGGATTTTCTGACCCTCTGTCTGTGCAACGGCATTTCCGTTGGGCTGGCGGGTGGCACCGGAGCCGGGAAAACCACCGACCAGGCGTATTTGCTCAACGAGTATATCCGGCAAAACGACGATTACAACAACCGCGTGTTTGTCATTGAGGATAGCCGGGAATTAAACCTTACCGCCTACGACAAGGGCAACAACCGTCCGGCGCGGGTGCTTTACACCGTTACGAAAGACCCGCCGAACCCCATCACCATGCTTGACCTGATTGTAAGCTCTCTGCGGTTCCATCCGTCCCTGATCGTCCCCGCCGAAGTCCGGGACGCTGCCGCATGGGAGGCAGCAAACGCGGGACAGACCGGGCATACCATCCTGACCGCCTTTCATGCCGATAGCGCATTTGATGCTTACAGGCGCTTGGTGTCCATGTGCCACGCGGCGCAGACCGGGCTTTCAGACGCACATCTGCTGGAAATGTGCGTGGGCGCGTGGCCCGTCATGGTGTTCAAAAAGCAGCTCAAAGACAATTCCCGCAAGTACATGGAAATCTTCGAGGCAACAGGCGTTGAAAACGGCAGACTCCAAGGCCGGATGCTGTATCGGTTTGTAATCAGCGAAACGGAGCGCGACGGGCGCGGGCGCGTCATAAAGGTTCACGGCTCTCACAAAAAAGTAGGGACGATCTCGCCGGAGCTTTTTTGCCGCCTGCGTGACAACGGAGCGCCGGAAGCTGAGCTTTACCGTCTGTTCCCGGACGCTTGCCCGGAGGTGACTGAAAAATAATGTATATTCCACTTATTAATTTTGCCGTGTTCCTGCTTGTAGGCGCGGCAATTTTTCTTGTCAGCGGTCTTGACGAAAAGATTGCCGTAAAACTGAGGCGTGGGAAAAAGGTCGGAGAAAGGAAACTCCGCAAGCAGACGCTTTTCACAAGGCTTGCGCGGCTGGAACGAGAAAGGCGGCGGCTGGTGCAAGAGGTCAATATGCCCGCCGCCGTCTACTGGCTGCTGACTGCTCTCGGCGCTGGCGGCGGCGCGGCAGTCGGAAGGCTCCTGTTTTCCCATACATTTTTCGCCGTCGCAGTCGGCGTCCTCGGCGCTCTTAGTCCACAGCTTTTCCTTCGGATTAAGCTGACACAGGCCAAAAGCCAGCGCGTGGAAAAGCTGCATTCCTCCATGCTGATCCTCTCCAATTCCTACATCGTGACGGAGGATTTTATACAGTCTGTGCGGGACAATCTCGGCGTCTTGGAGTATCCGACCCCGTTCCGGGATTTCCTGACCTACACCAATTATATAGACGGCAGCGTGAAAACCGGCCTGCGCCGCATGGAGGCACAGGTCGAAAACGACTACTTTTCCCAATGGGTAAACGTACTAATTCTCGCCCAGGATGATCGGAACATGAAATATGTCACCATGTCCGTCGTGGACGCGATGGCCGACGTGCGGCAGGTGCAGCGGGAATCCGACACGGCCATGTACGCCATTTGGCGGGAATACTTTACGGTTCTGGCCCTGATCTTCGCTGCGCCCCTCATTTTCCGCGTTCTCATGCGGGATGCCTATACCGTCCTCGTTATGACGCTTCCAGGCCAGGTGTTGCTTACGCTTCTGCTTGTCGCCGTGGTGTTTTCGCTGGTGAGGGCATATCGGCTCAATAAGCCGCTGTTGACGTGAGGGGGCGGGGATATGATGATTGGATTAACTCTGCTGCTGATTGCCGCGCTGCTGTTCCTTGGTTTGAAAACCGTCTGTGGCACGGTAGACGGGCGCTCTTTCGCCGGACGTAGGACGCTCAAAAAAATAGCCAAGTGGCAAAAGGAGCGGCTTAATCCGTGGGCGGTCTTTCCTCTCAAACAACTGCTTGCCATTGCATCCCGGCTCGTCTATGTGGACGAAACCGCCGGGGTGAAGCTCGGCAGGGACTTGGAAAAGGTCGGGATTCCCATCACGCCGAAGGTCTACACGGCCCGGAAATACCTGACCGTGTTTGCCGGGATTGGACTGACGGCGGTATGCCTGATCCTCCGCTTTTACTTCGGCGTGTTCGTCGCTCTGCTTGTAACGGTATTCGCCCTGATGAAGCAGCGCGACGCGCTGAATGAGAAAATCCGCAAAAAGGAGCTGGCTATCTCACAGGAAATGCCGCGCTTTGTTCGGACACTCTGCCGAAGCCTGCAATCTGACCGCGATCTTGTCAGCGTTATCGGCTCGTATCGGAAGATTGCGGGGCCGGAGCTTGGCGGTGAGCTGGATATCCTGCTTGCCGAAATGCAGTCCGGCAATGTCCAGAGCGCCCTTGTCCACTTTGAAAACCGTATTGGTTCGACGGAGGCGTTTCGGCTCTGCGGTGCGCTCCGAGATATGAGCCTCGGCATCGATCAGACCGCGACGCTCTCCTACATGGCCGATGATATGGCACGTTCGGCCAAAGAGAACATCAAAAGAGAGCTTTCACTAAGGCCGGGGAAAATGCGCCGGACGTATTATCCGGCCATCGGCGTCTGTATCGCCATGATTCTGTATGTCCTCGTCGTGTACGTTATCCATAATCTCAACAATATTGTGTAAAGGAGAAAATCAATATGAAAAAGTTACTCCAGTCCATCAAAGCGAAAGTAAGGACCCTCGGCATTAAGACGGCGACTGCCTTGACCGACACAAGGGGCGATCTTGCCACCAACACAATTGGCGGCATCATCGTCGGCGTGGTCATCGTCGGACTGCTGATTATCGCCATCAACAAGTTCTTTCCTGGCTTTTTCAGCGACATGTTCGGCAAAATGTCAGATAAGCTCAACGGCAACTGGTAAAGGAGGGCGCGGTATGGCGGTTTTGAAACGGCTTCGATGCCTGCTGCGAGAGAAAAAGGGCGACGAGGCGGTTTCCTTTCTCATGACAACCGCCATGCTCGTTCTGATCTTCGCCGTGCTGGTATCGGCTATGATCTACATCATGCAATACTACAACGCAAGTTATATGTGCCGCCGCGTGGTACGCAGCATCGAAATCACGGGCGTCTACGACGAGGCAGAAACCCGGAACATTGTGGCGCAGATGGAAAGCGCAGACTTGAAAAACGTCAATGTTCAGGTGGATGCTGCGTACTACAGCGGCAGGAAAATCCAGCTACGGCAGACCTTTAGCGTAACTCTGACAGGCAGCTACCGCATCACCATTCTGACGCTCGGCGGGAACCCCGTTGCGCTTGACTTGCCGATCAAGGTCAAGGTGGCCGGAATGAGCGAGGTATACTGGAAATGAAAGAGCTGTTGAAAGACAGGGCCGGGAGTATCCCGATTATTTTTATTGGCTTGGTGTTCTTCCTGCTGCTGATTGCTTTTCTCATTATGGAAATGGGGGCCGTCTACGAAAATTACTACGACGCAGAAACTGTTCTTCAAAGAAGCTGCAACAGCGCGGTTGAGAAAAACATGCTGGATGCTTACCGGGCCGACAACATTCTGCGGCTGGACGTATCGGCGGCAAAATCGGATTTTTACAGCTTTCTTTCCTCCGATATGCCGGACAAATACACGGTGACGATAGGTTCCATCACAGGCTCGGCAACGCCCCCGGCCCTGACCGTCACGGGGACGGTTACGTTCTCAACGCTCTTTGGACAGTACGGCTTCGACGACCTTTCCTTCAATTTCACCGTACAGTCCACCAACTACAGGACGGAGTAAGGCCATGATGAACTATATTTCCATCCTGATAACCGCCGCCGCGCTGATTTACGGCGGCGTTGTGGATTTCAGACGACGGGAGATACCGAATACAGTCCCCATTGTTCTGCTTTCTTTGGCAGCCTTTTCCTTTCCGACTTTTTGGCGTATAATGGGGCTAATCATCCCCGCCGCGCTTCTGCTTGCGGCGGCAAAGCTCACAAAAAGCGAAGTCCCCGGAGGGGATTTCAAACTGATCTGCGCACTTGGTTTCGCCTGCGGTCTGCCGGAGCTTTCGGCAATCATCGTTCTCTCCGCACTCGGCGCTATGGCCTATGGCTTTATCCGGCGTCTGCCGCTAAAGCGTCACATTCCTTTATGCGCCTACGTCGCCCCCACGTACCTCGCCCTCCATCTGACCGCGTTTGCGCTGGGATGGAGGTGAGAGCAATGTAATTACAAAATTGAAGCGATTCCACCCATACCACACTAAAACGAAGGAGGTTCACACGATGAAAAAAAGACTTGCGCTGCTGCTTGCCGGTGCTATTATGGTCAGTGCCTTTTGCATGACGGGCGCGGCGGCAGCAGGCACAACCGACACGGCATCAGGAAGCATCGGTTCCAATGTCCTCACCGTGAAATACAACGGCGAGGCGGTTGCTTTCCCTGATGCGCAGCCCTTTGTGGATGAAAACAGCCGGACGCTCATTCCCGTCCGCTTTGTGGCACCTATGTTTATGGTGAGCAGCCCGACCTCGATTTTGCCAAGCTGATTCTTGCCGAAGCCTATGGCGTAGAGGATGAGCTGAACGCACGAGGAAAGGCAACCGTATCCCTGAGAACAGACCTTTCATGTGTATATTCCTCAAGGCACAGTACCGACGCAAGCACCTATGTGCGCGGTGTGCTGACGGTCACAATCCCCGAAAACGCGGACATTGCCTGGATCAAAAGCAACTATGATTTCATTTCCAGTCCCAACGCCGGGGAAACCCGAGAGATTGATGTGGAAATCCGTATAAGCACATTTACATCGGACGTTTATTGGAGCGAAATGACCGCTTTGAAATAAGAGAAAGGATAACCTTATTATGAAAAAACTCAAAAACTGCATATCTGTTTTACTGGCAGCCGTTATAATGACGGCTGCTTTTTGCACTCCGGCACTGGCGGTTGTATCAACACATGATTCAAAGCATCTATCCTCCAGCAAGCAGGAAAAAATTTCTGGGTATACAAAGGATTATGAAAATGCCAAAGCCAGAGGCGATCAGGCTGGAATGGATAAAGCCCATAAGAATGCGGAAAATGTACGCGCCACAAAGAACTATTCCGGTGGCGCGGACGGCTCTGAATACCATCCCTGGAACAGCGGCGGCGGAAATTCCGGCGGTGGTGGAGGCGGCGGAGGCGGCGGGGGCTATCATTATGAGCCTCCCGCACCTGTGACTTACGCCATAACCGCTACAGCCGGGACGGGCGGCAGCATCAGTCCCAGCGGTTCAACCTCAGTAACGGAGGGCAACAACAAAACCTACACTATTACAGCAAACTCCGGGTATAAAATCGCAGACGTTAAAGTGGATGGCTCCTCAATCGGCGCGGCATCCACTTATACGTTCAGCAATGTAACCTCGGGCCATACCATCAGCGCAACCTTTGCCTCCGCAGCCTCTCTCAGTCCGGGAAATGCAACAATTAGTGACGGCGGCTCCGGGACGCTCAAATCGGGCGTAACCAAATCCGGGTATGGGATAACCGCAAGCCTGCCCGTTACGACCTCCTACGTCAGCGGAACAACCGTTACGGCAAGCTATAACTTCACTTCTGCCAAAACCGTTTCGCTGGAAAGCGTCGGCGGCACATGGCAGTTCCCTGTAAGCGGCTCCAGCGTTACAGGAGCCAGAAAAATCTACATCCCCGTGGAAACCAAGGACGGCACATATACGATCACCTTTACCGTAAAGGCGCTCGACCCTCAGGCTACGGCGCTGACCGGCTCCAACGTCTATCTGACCTCAACGAAAAGCGTTACCGTCACCATCAAAGGCAACATGTATTCCGACGATTTTACGGGCAATTCCTGATACGGCAGTAAGTAACAAGTTTCCCATACGGCGATTGGGCGGCAGACTAAAAAAGTCTGCCGCCTTTCGCTTTTACTTAGAGTGAGGAGGGCCTTTATGAACAGGAAAATCAGATGCGGCGATATGTTTTATGCCGACCTGACGCCAGGTGTCGGTTCCGAGCAGAGTGGCTACCGCCCCGTACTTATTATACAGAATGACACCGGCAATAGGCACAGCAACACGGTAATCGCCGCCATAATCACCAGCCGGATTTTCACCAAGACAAAGCTGCCCACCCACGCTCCCATTAAGGCGCAGCAAGGGCTTGGGCATGATTCACTCGTCCTGTTAGAGCAGATACGGACGATTGATAAAATGCGTCTGAAGGAATATATCGGGACGCTGGACAGCGGGGCTATAAGTCGTGTTGATAAGGCCCTGGCGGTCAGCGTGGGGCTGAAAGGAAGAGATTTAATATGACCGGACGATTATCGCAGGAAAAAGCCTACCGAATCATGCTGCGAGGATACCCCGATGTCTTGGATATGAAACAGATGTGTGAAATACTCGGTATCAGTCTAAAAACCGGGTATGTCCTGATACAAGAAAATAAGATTGAGTGTTTGAAAGTTGGGCGTTCTTATAGAATCCCCAAGCCTTTTCTATTGAGCTATTTACGGTTTGATACCGTCAATAAGGAAACGTAACAACATCGTACATTTTGATATTCCCATTTGCCATGATAAACTTAGGCTGTCAACAGCAAGCGGTGAGTATCCTTGAAAGGAGGAGCATAATGGAACTCGCCAAAATGCTTAAAATGGTCAGGCTGACCGAAGAAGAATTGATCGGCGGCTTTGTAACTATGAAAAAGAACCTCTATTACATCGTCCTTAACCGTAAAGACGATGACGGCAAGCTCAGGCCGCTTTGGATTTCCACGGAGCTGGAAGCTACCAAACAAAACAGAGAAGAAGCGGAAAGTAAATGCCTGTCGGAAAGAATCCGATACTCGGTAGACTTGAAAAATGGCATAGTCGAAATACCTGTCGCTAAAGGCTCAAAAACTGCTGCAAAAAAAGCAAAAGCCGATGCCTCTGTGGAACAACCTCAAAATCCGTTGTTTGCGGATTTGCTGAATGAGTGGATTGCCTTTCGCCACCCGAGTAATATCGTGATTGGCGAGGATTTCAACTTTGATAGGCAAATCAAGCTCAACACATGGGCTGGTTATGCGGATAACGTCAAGCGCAACCTGTATCCGACTTTTATGGCCTACGGCTGCACGGTGCAGGATGTCACAGTAGAGTTGCTGAAAGGGTTTTACTCCAACCGTCTTAAAAACGGCCTAAAGAAAGCCTCTGTTGCAAAGGACTACACGCTCATCAATCAGGCACTAAATTACGCCATCAGCCGGAAGATGATTGATGTAAACCCCAACAGCGCAATTACCCTGCACAAGATTGAAAAGTATAACGCAGCCACGCTGAACGCCGAGCAAATGCAGCAATACCTTGAGTTTATTCAAGGGGACATCATTGAGATAGCAATACTCCTTGGAGGCTTTTATGGTATGCGCCGCAGCGAGTGTTTGGGAACACGGGAATCACAGTTTGATTTTCGGCACAGTTTTTTTCGGGCAAACCACACGGTTACGAAAGCAGTCATCGATGGGAAAAAGCTGTATCTCCCCTCCGATAAGTTAAAAACTGATTTGAGTAACCGCACCTATCCCCTTATCCCGTATGTAGAAGAACGGGTGAAAGCAAGGATCGCAGAAAACAAAGACCTGCGGGAACTTTGTGGAAACTCATACAATTGGGAATGGCTTGGCTATATCTGCGTTCACCAGTTAGGGGAAATCATTGACCCAGATTATATCACAAGCAGACACAACACCTTACTGAAAAACGCGGGACTGCCCCATGTGAGGTTTCACGATCTCCGGCACTCCTGCGTTGGGCTGATGATGGCAAACGAGGTTCCTATGGAGCGTGTCCGTGATTGGGTAGGACATAGTGACATCCGCACGACGGTTAACACCTATGGCCACTTGGAATATCACTCCAAGAAACAGACAGCGGAGATTATCGGGAACTCATTGACAGGAAAACTCGTGGAGAGAGAGGCTGTATCATCCGGCGGATAGAACTTATAGCTTAAAAAGCCTGTAAATAGGCGGTTTTTAGAAAGGGGGGATAGAACCATGCACGGAGCAAGCGAAAAAACAACACTGCTCAAAAAGGGCGAAAGCCTGCAATCCCTTGAGATTGCAGGCTTCCAGATGGCGGAGAGGGAGGGATTCGAACCCTCGTGCGCTTGCGCGCAAACTGATTTCGAGTGAACCCGCCGATCTGGAAGATAGCTCCCTTTAGCGGAAAATAGAATAACTTAAAAACCCTTGAAATCATGCGATTCCGAACAACTTTTTGATTTTCCTTGAACTTATCGGGGGTTCGAGTTAAGTCCCAAAAAGAGCTGTTTTTTTCCGTTTTGGATAGAACTCGGATAGAACTCACGAAGTGTCTATCCCTCACATCATACAAAACTGTTTTCACTGCTTGCTGTTGACAATACATGAAAGCGAGGAAAGCAGATGAACATTAGTGACTTTATCCGTTCCGAGAGCGAACGCTACCCGGAGCATATAACCCAAAAAGAAATGGCGGCTCTGCTGGGCATTTGTAAATCCAAAGCCTATGCTATTCAAAGGCAAGGACATATTTCCTTTGAGTATGCCAACACAGACGAAGGACGCAGGCAACAGATAAAAACAGCCGATATATTGCGGTATCAATATGAACAAATGCGCTTCAATAGCGGGGATGAAGAGTTTGCCTCCCTGCTGCGACTTTATTTTGAAAAACAGCTAAGGCCATACCCGCAATTACTATTTGTTGCCGATGTGCGGCGGTTCACAGGCTATGCGAAAACCACTGTAAACAACTGGATTGACCGAAAATTGCTAAAAGCACTCTGCTATAAAAAGCAAAGAATTAAATCTCCTCAGCTCGGTAAAGGAACAATCATAACAAAAGAAGCATTTATCGCTTTTCTGACAAGTCCATATTATCGGGGTATCCGGCGTAAATCTACATTACATAAAGAGCAGGCGAAAGACTGCGAAACGCTCTTTACGTCTCTGTTGGCAAAGCGGGGTGTTGCAAATGGCTGATTACAGCTTTTTGGCAAAGGAATACCCTAAAACGGTGAGCAAAGACCAGTTTTATCGGATGTGCCATATCAGCAAAAATACCGCGAAATATTACCTCGATAACGGCTTCATTCCTTGTGTTGATACGGGAAAAAAGACACGTCGGTATACCATTAAAACAAAAGACATTATTGCGTTTTTGGAGGACAGGGATGCGAATCCGTCAAAATACTATCTGCCACAGCATTTTAATAATCCGTTTTTGCCGAGAGAACAGCGACGGTATAAAAAAGCGCCACATAACGGACGATACAAGGATTGCTATAAGCTCAAATCAATCCGCGAAGTCCCCGAATATCAAAAATATTTGAGCCAACAATTTAAGGAATACCCAGATATGATGACCACACAGCAGCTACGGCAGCTTACAGGCCATTCAATCGCTGTCATCATCTCATGGTGCAAGGACCAAAAAGTGCGTTTTATCGTTCAAGGGGCTATGTATCGCGTACAGAAACAAAGTGTTATCAGCTATCTGTATGCGCGCGAAATGCAAAGCTGAGGATATCGGGGTATTCTAACAGATAGCACGAACAAGGATAACCTGTTAGTGCCTTTGAATGCCATTCAAGCGCCTCTGAGTCTTGGGGTGGTTTACGTATAGCTGGCGCTCCAAAAACATATGCTTTGATTGTCTGCGATATAATTGTGGCACAGGCTTTTCGCATTTTTCAGTCTGCCTCATACCCATACTATTAGAACACAACGGCGTAGCGCTGGGACGTTGGTAAAGTTACAATACAAACAAATATGGGCTCCTGCTTAAAAGCAGAAGCCCATATTCCGTGGTTATTTAATGATCTCCGGTGTGATTTTATACAACCAGGTGGATAAAACGCTCCAAAATTGTTGCCACCTCTGCTCTTGTGGCGGTACCAGTGGGCGCGAAGCTGCCATTATCCCTCCCGGTAATGAGACCGTTACCTTGGCAGTACAATGCCCCAGCCTGTGCCCAGTCGCCGATGGAGGATGCGTCGGGATAGGTTAGTATTTTTCCATTTGTAGCTGTGTCTAGCTTCATAAACTGGGCGAACCGATAGAGCATGGTCGCCATCTCCTGCCGCGTGACCTGACGGTCCGGCTCAAATTTTCCGCCGCCTACACCGGTAATAATGCCGTTTTCCGCGCACCAGTCGATGTAGGAACCATACCAGCCGCTGTAATCGCAGTCGGTGAAGGCATGGGTGCCGGTGGTGCTCAGCGCGCCGTAGCTGCGCTCGTAGAGCCGTCCGATGACCGTAGCCAGCATGGCGCGGGTCATCCCTGTGTCAGGGGAAAAGGTGCTGCTTCCGGTTCCCATAAACAGCTCACGTTGGGTGACAAAGTCGATGGCTTCCTTTGCCCAATGCGTCGAGATGTCGGTAAAGTGCTTGGGATTCGGTGCCAGAAGCACCGTTTTGCCTTCCGGCGCAATATATTTCATAGTACCGCTGGATTCCGAGGAGAAGCCGATGAAAACCTTATTCCCGCTTGTATCCAGATAGTACGGCAATCCGGCGGCTTTTGTGAATACCGCTGCGATTGTGTGGGCTGCTGTAATATCTGACAGCGTGTAGGTGCTGACCGCGCCCACACTTTTGCCGTCTACCAGCACATCGGAAATGACATAGCCTGTGTCTGGCGTGATGGTGAAGGTTTTACTTCCGCCCTTGGTCACGCTGACCGTACCGTTGGGACTGATGGTGCCGCCGGTCACGGAGGTGGGAACCGTAATGCTGAAGCTGGTTTGTGTTGTGCCCCCGCCCGTGGGTGTGCTGGGCGAAGCCGGGGTGTTATACCCAATGGCATAGGTCGAGAAATATTTGGCATACAGGGTCAGCTCGGTCTTATCCGCGCTGATTTCAATCTTTTCATGGTTGTCGTTTGGTTCTTGCGTAATGGTATCTACCGCAAGACCACTGCCGTGTGCGCGGTAAACCACATACCCTTCCTTGCCCTGCAGCGCGGCGGGCAGCGGAATGACAATGGTCAGTAAATCGGTGGTTTCAGTAATGGCGTCTTCGGTCTGCGCGCCGCTGTTGGTCGTTGTAATCTTGGTCAAATCCACATCCAGCACTGTTCCCGTGGTCATCCCCGCCGCGCGAAGCGCGTCGCTGACCTTCGTCTGTGCGGCTGAGCTTGTGCTGGGCTGAACCTCCAGCACAATGTTTACAGAGCCGCCGCCAGTGACAGCGTCGCTGTCTGCGTCCGTCAGCTTTCCGCCATTTGTTTCGGTTGCCAGCAGTGCGCCGAGTCCGCTTACAACAATTGCCGGAGTGTCTTCGCCCTGTACGCTCACGCGTGTGCTCTTGTTACCTGCGGGCAGCTTGATGGGTTCAAGCACAGGCGCTCCGCCCTTGACCGTCACGCCCACGGTGACCTGCTGCCCCTCGCTGCCTGTGACTACCAGCGAATAAACGCCGTCCGGGACAGTCATAAAGGAAAATTCACCGGAATTGTTTGTCGTCGTGGTGCCAATCTGAACGCCGCCTTGATAGAGCGCAACCGCGACACCATTGACAGCAGCCGTAATGTTATCGGCGTCCACAACTGTACCGGCGACGGTATAGGTGCTTTGCGCCCAGCCCGCATACAGGGTCACTTTACCGCTCACCGTGTCGGTGTTAAAGTTCCACGGTTTTTGGCAGACGGCGTCCTTGTACCAGCCGGTAAAGGTGAAGCCTGCGTGTTCGGGGGGCGCAGGAGGTGTCACCAGACCGCCTGCAGGAACCGTTTGCCCTGCCGCATCGCCGCCGCTGAAGCTCACGGCATAGGTGGCGAGATTTTCCGTCCAAACCGCAGTCAGGGTTTTGTCGGCTGTGATGGCAAAGCTTTGCCCCGGCTGATAGGTTTTCGTGCCGTCGCTCCAGCCGGCAAAGGTATAGCCCACTTTCGCCAGCCCGCCGAGGTTCGCTTTCACCGTAACCGTGGCGCTTGCCGCATACTGGGTCCGGTCAACGGGGACGCTGCCCAAGGCCGCTCCTCCCGAAAGGTAGGTTACGGAGAAGCTGCTGGTCTGTATCGGTGTCCACTTCGCGAAAAGTGTGGAAGATGCCTCAACATTTGTGTTGTTGAACGTCCAAGCGTTGGTGAAACCCGCGTCTTTGTACCAGCCCGCAAAGACAAAGCCGCTCTTTTTCGGAGTAGGGGGAAGCGTCGCTTTTTCTCCGCTGAGAACCGGCTGCGCCGCATAGGTATCGTCCCCGTTTTGGTAGGTAATTAAATAAATGTCGGTCGCCGCGGCGGCGGATGCCGCGCTGTCCAAGGCGCTGGTTTGATTGCCCAGCGCGGTGACGGTGGCCGAATAGCTGCCGGCCTCAGTCATGCGTGAGGTCAGATTATATTCCGTTCCCGTAACGCGAATCGGGTCTCCAAGCGGTGCGCCATCCTTCATCACCTGCACAGAATAGGCGGCTGCATCCGTAACAGCGTCCCATTTAAGCGTGGTGCCCTTCCATGTGGGGGCGCTCGGCGTGGGAAGGGGGCCGATAGTGCTAACACCCATAGCGTCTGAAAAGCAGACAATGTCTGCTTTTTCACTGACATCGCGGGCGGGCATGATATCCGAGTGAATGGTCAATACAGCGCGCACGAGATAGCTGGTGCCTTGGGTCAGTCCGGTCACCGTGACACTTCTGGAGGTATTGGAAAGCGGCTCCGCGGTAGTGGCCGTTGTCCATGTTTGGCCGTTATCCTGTGAAAGCTCAATACGGAAGCTCTGCTGCTGGTCAATCGCCGCCCGTGCGGTTTCCGCGTTTGAAAACGCGAAGCTGAGCGTGGTGTCCGTCTTTCCGCTGGGCGCCATCAAGCCGCCGAAATACGCCGGGGTTCCGTATGCTTCGTCGAGCGTGTCGATGCTGCTCTTATAAAAATCATTCTGATCCAGATTGAGCTGAAGATCGCCCTCGCTGTTCCGGGCAAAGGTATTGGCGGCAAGCAGCGCCTCTCCCAGCGCATAAGCGTTCTCACTGCTGTCCAGCAAAACGCCGTTCACGGTGACCTTGGCCGGGTCGGACAGGGTGTGCCAGGCGCCGACCAGATTCATGCCAACAGCATTATCTGTAAATTGATTGCCCGTGATGGTTGCGGTGATATCAAAGTAAGCGGCGGTTGAAATGGGGCCGCTGAGATAGCCGGGGAAAAAGGCGTTTTTGAAACCGCTCATCACATTGTTTGTAATGGTAGCCGTTCCGCCGTATAGATAAATGCCGTACTCGTAGCCGTCGGATTTGTTCAGACGCGCCGGGGTCGCCGTTCCGGAAAAATGGCTGTTCGTCACCGTCAGCGTGCCGCCGCGGGAAGCAACCGCGTTGCGGAACGCGTTGGAGTCGCCAAAGGTGCAGCCGTCGATGGTGACTGCGGCGGCATCTGGATCGGCGTGAACGCCGAAATTGTTTACGGTTCCGCCATCAGTGGGATTTCCGTAAAAATTCTCAAAGCTCACATTTTTTAGCGTGAGCGAGGCATGGTCTTTCACCTGAATGCCGCAGAGCAAAAGAGTTTCACCGTTTTTCAGCGTGGCATCTTTTATGGTCAGGTTTCCGTCAGTGCCGGAAACCGAAAGGAAAATTTGGCCGTTGGCGCTAGGAACACTGGTTTCCTCCGTGTCGCCCTGGCGTTTGACCAGCGTGCCCGCAATGCCTGTGCCGACATTGATGGTCGCGCCCTTGCCGTCAATGGTCACGGCGCGGGTGACGGTTCCGCCGTCGTAGGTATATTCCGTTCCGGGAACCAGATTGATGGTGGTGACGTAGCTGTTACCCAGTGCCGCTTTCAGCTCGTCGGAATCATGGGCCGTTACCACGGGGTTTATGTAGGTACCGGTAACCGTGCAGGCTGCGTTAAAGGCAGCACTCAGATTGGATAGGGTTAGCGTGGCATCGGTTTCCCCATTCGTCCCATCTCCCGACCAGAGATAGGTATAAGTGGTTGCTCCGGTTCCTGTGGCGGTCAGCACCACGGTTTTTCCTTCGGGTATCTGCGCGCCGGTTTGAATGGCGGTGTCATCCACGGTTGCGGAAACAGAGCTGCCGGTCGTGTCGCCGGCGGCGGTTCCGCTGAAGGCCACGGTGTAAAGGGGGACGCTGACCGACGCGGCGGCTCCCGCAATTGAGAGAGTCTTGCCGGTATTCATCCCATTTACAAACACGTCATAGGTTCCGTTGTCCGCACTGACGGTATAGACACCGGTGGCGGATTTGGTCGCGGTGTATTTCACCACATTGCTCTGCCGCAGCTGGACGCTGCCGCTGACATCTGCCGATACGCCATTGACCAGAGTGTTAATCGTGGCTGCGTAAGTGGGCGGGGTAGTATAGCCCGCATACAGGTCATTTGTCGCGTACCCGATAACGTTACCGGTATACGGGATTGTCAGCGCTTCGTCGGTAAACCAAGCCATGATGTTTCCGTCCTGATCCACAACGCTAGGCAGAGGACCGGATACCATGTTGAAGATGCTGGAAATCGTCAGCTCAGAGAGCACGCAGGTATCTGTGTTGGCAAGCTTGTGCAACGTGACGCTCTTCGAGTTTTCAGTGTCCACCGCCGTAGAACCGGTCGATGCATTGTTGGCAAGGGTCCTGGCGTAAACAGAGCCCATGTTCAAGACATCCTGGGTTCCGCCGCTCGCCGTGCCCACATTTATCGTAGCACCGCCGTATGCGAACACACCGTACGATGACGCACCGCCAGGCGCAGAAATACCGGTACCCGCATTGACTATCACGTTTGCGCCGTATGCGCGGATGCCAGTTTTGGCGCCGGAAGAGCTGCCTGCGGACGCAGTTCCAACATACACATACAGTGTCTGAGTGCTTGTCGCGTCCACACCTATGCTTGCTGCTGACAGGCCTCCGCCGGTTGCCGAGGTCAGACTGATTCTCGCGCCGTTACCGTTTGCAAGCAGGCCATAGCAGGGAGCGCCACTTGAAGAACTGGAACCCCCAATTGCGTTGGCATAGCCCCAGACGGCGACGACCCCGCTGAAGGTACTGTGCGTATATAGCCCATGGCTGTTCTTTCCACTGTAAGCGCTTACATCTCCTCCGTGAAGCGTGATGTTCTTAAGAATCAACGTACCGCTTCCGGAAACAGTTAGTGCCGTGCCGGTGTCTGCCGTGGCATCGCCTGTCAGCGTATGCTCGCCGCCATCAAGAATCACAGTCTTTCCTGAGGCAATGGTAATTTTCGCTGTGCAGGTAATATCCCCAGTCATGGTCACGGTTCCGCCGTTGTTTCCTGCATAATTCAGTGCCTCTGTCAGCGCTGCGCCGTCTGCCACAGACGCATTATTCGCCGCGCTTGCCGTCAGTGTCACCGATGGCAGCAGGGCGAATAGCATGACCACCGCCAAAACAGCACTGATGATTCTCCTCTTTTTCATAATCATTCCTCCAAATCTTTTCCCAAAATGTGTACGTGAAAATATAGAACGCTATTATCCCTGCAATTATAATAAAAACGCAAAATTACAAAGTCATTACAAAAACGCCCGTATACGACAAAAAACGTTGCTTTCCTAAAAAATTTTAGGAAAGCAACGTTTCGTACGCCTGCTGTATGGATTGACTGAGCGGCACACCGTACAGCTCGTTCCAGCGCGCCTGCTGCTGTCGGTAAAAACAGATGAGCGCGCCCGGCCCTTCCTCCCGGAACAAACACGGCATTGCCCGCAGGACAAGCTGCTCCTGCCACGGGAACTGCTCGGCCAGATAACACAGTGCCTGGGCGCAGGGCACTCCCGCGTGACTGCATTGCTCGGTCAGTTTAATCGCCCAGTTTAGATAGGCGGACTCAAACTGTTTGGAGGTGACGCTCCAAAGATAATCCGCCTGGGCAATAAATTGCAGAAAATTATATCGCCGTAAAACCTCAACCAGAGAACCCTCTGCTTTTTCCAGTGCCTCAGGTGGCGGAAAGGGCTGTATCAGAATGGGCTTTTGACCCAGAGAGGGGGAAATAAAACAATAAGCTCCCTTGACCGCCTTGATGCGCAAATCCAGCCTGCTCTCCTCCAACGACTGATTCAAGCGGAAAACCGTGGTGCGAAGATTGCTCTCCCCTTTGTCAGGGGAGCCGTTTGGCCAAAGCGTCTCAATCAGCGGCCACTTGGGTGCTGTCTGCCCGCTTTTCATCAGTAAGTAGAAAAACAGTTCCTCACACTTCGCCGTCTGAAAATGCAGGGTGGCATCCGCCACGGGGAAAAAGAACTGGTTTCCCTCGCCAGAGCGATTTGACACACCCTTGATGCCCGTACGCTGTTTCAGCACCTTCTCCAGCACACGCCGCAGCTCCACATCATGTACGGGTTTTACCACATAGTCCAGCGCGTCCACCTTAAAAGCGTTCAGGGCGTATTCGGTATATGCGGTTACAAAAATGACGACGGGCGGACACTTAAGCTCCCGCAGCAGCTCCGCAAGCTCAAGCCCTGTCAGCTCCGGCATGGCAATATCCAAAAAGACAACGTCTGTTTGGGATTTTTGCAGACAGGGCAGCAGTTCCAGGGGATTTTGCAGGATGTGCGTTACCTGCACCAGCTTTGTCTCCGCCAGCTGCAAGCCCAGCCACTGACCCGCCGCCCACTCGTCGTCTACCACAATCGCCCGCATCATATGGTCGACTCCTTTCTGCTTTCAGGCAGAGAAAACGATACCGTTGTGCCGCCCGCTTCATTTCTTGCAATGGTTAATCCCTTATGATACCGGCGCAGCAATCTTGCGTGAATGTTGACCAGTCCGACGCCGCGGCGGGATGTCGGCTCTGTTTTCTCCATCGTAATCGTTGTAAAAGTTTCATTCATATCTTTCAAAATCTGGATTTGAGTCTCCCCAATTCCAACGCCGTCGTCCCGCACCTCACATTGGAACATGTTACCCGTCTGCGCGGCACAAATCACCACGGTGCCGCCCTCAATGCGCTTCATCAGTCCGTGATTGATGGCATTTTCAATCAGAGGCTGTAAAATCAGAGGCGGAATCAACTGCTGGTACAATTCTTCCGGTATTTCATAAATTACTTGCAGCCGATCCTGAAATCTGACCTTTTCGATATTAATATACGCCTTCACCAGCTCCAATTCCTGTTCCAGTGTCACCATATAATCCATATTTTTAAAATCGTAGCTTTTACGCAGAAAGAACGACAGGTCTACAATGAGACTGCTGGCTTTTTTGGGTTCAGTGGTACAGTATAGCGCAATAGCGCTCATGGCATTGTACAAAAAATGCGGTCCAATCTGCGCTTGATAATAGGCAAGCTCAATTTCGTTTTTTGCTTTAATTAAGTTGCTTTCAAGATGCTTGCGCTGTTCAATATCGGTGCTGCTGCCCCGGTAAGCCAGAACCGTTCCATCCGCAGCAAGCACAGGCATAGCGTCTACCTTGAGCCAAAGCAGCGTGCCGTCTTTTTTGCGATGGCGTATTTCATAGTTTGTCAAAATTTCCGCATTTTCCATTGTTTTTTCGTAGCGTTGCATATCGTCTGCATCAATATAATCTCCGTAATGTTTGCCCAAAAGACTATTACCTTCAAACCCCAGTACCTTACACACCTCGTGACTGACATAAGAATAAACTCCGCCACGATCCACCTGCCAAAAATAGGTTCCCGACAGCTCAGAAAGTGCCTCATACCGCTCTGTGATCTCCTGTATTTTTCGGTTGTGTATAGCTAGATATCTCGCCCTGCTAGATTGAATAAACCCGACAATCAGCAGAATTACCGCTCCAACGGCAGTTGCAATGAGACAAATGATAACAACGCGATTGCTGTTGGTTATTTCAACCTTTAAAGGGACGTGCCTATTTAGAATATCCGTCTTTTCCTGTTCCGTGATGCTTAAAATGGCTTTGTCTAAAATAGATTGTAGCATCACCTGATTTTTTGCAATTCCGATGGAGAGATAGTTGGAATAGCCTTCGATTTTGCCGATTACCTTCAGGTCAAACCAGCCCTGTCCGCGAATGTTGTACTCGGCGACAATTAAAGACCGTATTGTAAAATCAGCCTGCCCCGTCAGCACCATATCAAAGGCTTCCGCCTCTGTCTCGGTGAGAACGATGGACAGGTTGGGATAATCCGTTCTGAGCCGTTCTTCCACAGAGGTACCTGCGGGAAGCACAACCGTTTTATTGACTTCATTATGAAGGTCTCTCACAAAAGCCGAATCGTATCTGCCGATAATGACGTTGTCGTCCACAATCAGCGGGTCAGAAAAAATCAGCCATTTTTCCCGCTCGGGAGTTTTATTCAGCAGGGAGAGCAGCATGACTTTCCCATCCTGGGAGTACTGAAGCGACTGGCTCCAATCACTGGTGGGCACAAGCTCAAACCGGACATGGAGCCTTTTCTCTATCAGCTTAAAATAGTCCGCCGCAATCCCCGAGTACTCTCCCTTATCATTAAGCCGTTCAAACGGCTCCCAATCAGGGTCCACCGCAATTTTTATGGGAGAAATGGACTGCAGGTATTCGGTCTCTTCCTGAGATAGATTAAGGGGCTGTTCAGATTTCATTTGAACAAGGAGTATCATAAGTGTGGTTATCGCAGCAGCAGCAACCACCACCAAAATCATTTTTACTGTTTTTATGATAGGACACCTTCTTTCGTCCACCTGTCATCACGAATACCATATTCTTGTAGATTGAAAGGCTATGTTTGGAATAGGCTTATTATATCAGTAAATTCGATGGTTTCAAAGAAATATCTATATTTTTCGATTCGCGCGTAAGTGCCAGTTTCATTACTGTAAACTCAGTAAAGTACGCACAGTCCAACAAAATATTTGGAAGAATGTTTAAACTTTCAAGAGAGATCGCGTTGCTTTAATTAAATTAAATAGTATGTAACAAATTTATAATTTCAACTTTATTACAGAGGATATTATTCCATTTCTTGGCTATCAAACAGTGTTCTGCCATGGGTGTAATAACGCCAGGCTGCTCAGACGCTTCCATCACTGCCAGTTGAGGCGGATGGCAATGTGTTTGCAGAATATCGGTATTATCGTATGAACGACCAGAAATATTCTCCCAACGGTACCGTCACAGGAGCTAAAGTGTTAGGTGTGGAAATTTGCCGCAGTAATCGCGACGGAAATGATTCTCCATGCCACTATTCGTCTTATTTGTTAATCCAACTGCGCAGACTGCTGGCGCTAACGCCAAGCTCTTTCTCTGTATCATGAACAGAATGAGCCTCCGCCTGTGCCATTTTAAACTGCCTGTCGTGTACTGCTCTTTTCATAAACTTTTCACCTTTCGCGCTTATCTCGGTGTCCAGCTTATTATACCATGACCAACAACACTCTTTTCTTTAGTGTCCGTTGGCTCCGGGGTAGTTCAAATGAAGCCGAATGGTGGCTCTCTGAACAACTTCCGCAGCAGCCTGATTACAGAGGGATGATATACTGATTTTGCACATTTGTCCCCGCCAATACCTTTATATATAATGTAGGTACAAGGGAGGGACACAACATAAAAAAGGTATATATTTCGCTGAACGAAGCCGAATGGCGGCTTTTGCTTTACGCGCTGAACAATCTCCGCAGCAGCCTGATTGCCGAGGGGCGGTATACCGATGTGGTGGACGAGGTAATGCTGAAAATTATCAACGCGCCCATTCGTATGGCAAAATCCGGGGGGTAACAGTTATGGAATCCAATACATTTGAAAAAGCCTTTTCCGACTTCATAGACCGCCGGGAGTATGACGAGGCGCAGAACGCTCTTTTTGAAATGGTACGCATATCGTTTCAAGCCGGGTGGAAATCCGCAGGTGGCGATCCCCCGCCATCACAGCCCGTTTTGCGACTTATCACTATAAAACCCGAAGAATAGCCGCCAAAGACAACCGCATACATAGCAAAGAGCCGTTTGTTCTCCCCGAGAATGAACGGCTTTTTTGCATTTCCGGGGCTTCTGCCTCCTACATAGCCGTTTTAGGCAAATCCAAACGAAAGCGGCTTTTACTATGGAAGGAGGAACCCCGTATGTCTAATTGCAAAGTCACAGCGATCTGCAACCAAAAAGGCGGCGTAACCAAGACCACTACAACGGCCAATCTCGGTATCGGCCTTGCCATGCAGGGCAAAAAGGTTTTGCTTGTGGACATTGACCCCCAAGCCGACCTGACTGCCTCTCTTGGCTGGCCGAACAGCGACGCTCTGCCCATGACCCTTGCCGACATCATGGAAAAGACGCTCCATGACGAGGATTTTGAGCATTACGGCGCAATCCTGCGGCATGACGAGGGCGTGGATTTGATTCCGTCCAGCATTGAGCTGTCGGGCATGGAAATGAGCCTCGTAAACGCCATGAGCCGCGAGTTTACCTTGCGCAACTATCTGGAGCTTATTAAGCACAATTACGACCATGTGTTAATTGACTGCCCGCCGTCCCTGTCCATGCTGACCATCAATGCGCTGGCCGCCGCCGATAGCGTAATCGTCCCTGTTCAGGCGCAATACCTGCCCGCAAAAGGCATGACACAGCTTATGCGGACAATCGGCAAGATTCGGAAGCAGATCAATCCCAACCTGAAGGTGGACGGCGTTTTGCTGACGCTGGCGGATATGCGCACCAATCTTGCCCGGACAACGGCTGATACCCTGCGGCAGCAGTATGGCAGTCTGCTGAAAATCTATAAGACCCAAATCCCGGTGGCAGTCAAGGCCGCTGAAATCAGCGCGGCGGGACAGAGTATTTTTGCCTATAGCAAGGGTAGCAAGGTCGCACAGGCTTACGCCGAGTTTACCAAGGAGGTGCTGGCCGATGGCGAAAGAGCTAAAGCTAAACCTGCCCCCGGCAGATGACCTCTTTACTACCCAGGAGGAACGGGACGACGCCAAGCTGGAACGGGTAATAGACCTGCCTCTGAGTGAAATTCACGACTTTCCCAATCATCCGTTCAAGGTGAGAATGGATGAGGATATGGTAGAAATGGCCGAGAGCGTCAAAAAATACGGTGTCTTGGTTCCCGGCCTTGTGCGTCCCAGGGACGGCGGCTATGAAATGGTCGCGGGACATCGCCGTAAAATGGCAAGCGGGCTGGCCGAGCGCGGCACAATGCCCTGCCTCATTCGCAATTTAACGGATGATGAAGCCGTCATTATTATGGTTGACAGCAATTTGCAGCGTGAAAAAATCCTGCCATCCGAAAAAGCCCTTGCCTACAAAATGAAGCTGGAGGCCATGAAACGGCAGGGACAGCGCACGGATTTAACTTCATCTCCAGTGGATATGAAGTTAAAGGGCAAACAATCTCTTGCTGTTATTGGCGAAACCTCCGGCGATAGCCAGGCTACCGTTCACCGCTACATTCGCTTAACAGAGCTTATCCCACAGGTGCTCGACATGGTGGACGCGGGGAAAATCGCCATGCGCCCCGCCGTGGAGCTGTCTTATCTGCCACCGGAGCAGCAGCATACCCTTTTGGAGGAAATGACCGCAGAGGAAAGAACCCCTTCCCATATTCAAGCCATGAAAATGCGGAAGTTTTCAGAGGAAGGGCGGCTTGGCGAGGATGTCATCCACTCCATCATGCAGGAGGAAAAGCCAAATCAAGTGGAGCAATTCAAAATGCCGCGCGATAAAATCAGCAAGTTTTTTCCCGTGGGGACGCCCGCGCAGAAAATTGAGGACACCATTATCAAGGCGCTGGAGCTTTGGCGGCAAAGAGAACGCAACCGTGACGCGCGATGAACCTTTCCCGCCAAGGGGATAGTAGGTCTTTGCCCAAACTGTGGCATTGCCGCGTTCCCCCTCCCTGCACCCACCCCCTTTGTTAACCCACAAGTAAGAATATTAACCCACAATCACCAACAGGGATAGCGGTTTGCTGTCCCTGTTTACATAGAGGGCATTTGCCCTCTTGATTTTTTGAAAGGAGGAAATACCTGTGAGAAAGCTGTCCAAATACAAAGTCTGCGGCGAGGTTGATTCTACTGTGACCGGCAAGCTACTTTACCTCATTCTCGAAGAGCTTGCCGATAAAAACGGCGAAATAATTATCCCACAGAAAAAAATCAGCGCCGCGCTGCACATTTCCAAAGGCGCTGTGAGCCGTAATCTTCGCCGTCTGCGGGAGGGCGGCTATATTGATGTGGTTGCGCAGTATCACAGCGATGGCGGCAGGGCTGCCAACAAATACCGAATCAGATAAAGGAGCGTGTTTTTCATGGATAACAAAAAATTTGCGGCAACACTTTACAATTTTATAAAAGAGAACGACCCGCACGGCTATTATACGAACACCCCGGCAGAGGACGCTATTGCGGAGCTGGAAAGCTACCTTTCCGATCCGGAGATGGTCAAAGAAACCATTAAGGACATAGAGGAAATCGCGGATTCCTTTGACGACCATGAGGTTTATGTTACCGAGGTCAAGCCGCTTTTGAAAGGTTTACGAGCGGTGCAGGAAAGGCTGGAGGCCGAGCAAAGCAGGCGTATGGTGGCCGACACCGGCTACGAGGTCAAGCAGTCCATCCGCATTGGCAATAGCGAGATTCTGATGGCCGAGAACCCCGTAGCGGAGGACGGCAGCTTCTATATGAAAGCCGAGTACACCGAAAACGGCTTGATCGGCGAATACTCCCAGATTCTTGTGGATTCCGATTATCTTGAAATCATTCGGGAATTTGCCAAGGGCCTGCACGATCAGATTGAAAAGGTCGCATCCGAAATCGGTAAAGTGGCGTATCAGCCTGAGCCGATCACCGCCAGGGAGTGCCGCCCTAACGATTACAGTCAGGGCATTGTCGGCAAGGTGGTGGTAATCAAGGCCGAGGCTCTGCGCCCGGAATACCGGCGCGGGGATATGCAGCTTGTTTTGGTAGACGGCGGCAACGGCGCAAACGCCAACCCACATGGAAACGCCGTTTATTGTATCCACCTGAACGACGGCAGTCGTACCCGCTTTGAGAGGTATCAGGTACAGGGTGAAATAAAGGAGCTGCCTGCATGGGCGGCAGTGCGACTGGATGCCATCCGTGCCGAGCATGAGGCCGCAAAACAACCCGCCCCGCCCATCAAAGCCCGAAAACCGAAAGACAGAGAAGCGCGGTAATCATGCTTGTAGAGGACACCCTGTTTGGCGTGGTTGACAAGGTTCAAATAGCCGTCGAGCGTATCAAAGCCTTTGAGCCGCCTGACGGCTATTTCCTTGCCTTTTCGGGCGGTAAGGACAGCCAGTGTATTTATCATCTTGCCAAGGAAGCAGGCGTAAGATTTGACGCCCATTTTCACCTGACCTCGGTTGACCCGCCGGAGGTCATTTCTTTTGTCAAAGCGCATTATCCCGAAGTAATTTTGGATCAACCGCCCGAAAGTATGTGGCGACTGATTGAGAGAAAGAAGATCCCGCCAACCCGTAAAATCCGTTACTGCTGTGGTATTTACAAGGAGCGCGGCGGCATTGGCAGAACTGTGATTACAGGTGTTCGTTGGGATGAAAGCGCACGACGCAAAAATACCCGTGCCATGTTGGAGCTAAATGCCTATTCTACGCGAAAAATCATGCTCAATAGTGACAACGATGAAGCCCGCAGACTGGTTGAAAGCTGTCAGCTTAAAGGCAAGCACATCTTAAACCCTATTGTTGACTGGCTCACCGAGGATGTGTGGGAATACCTGAATGGCAACGGTATTCCGCATTGCTGTCTGTATGACGAGGGCTTTCACCGCATTGGCTGCATCGGCTGTCCCATGTCCCGTGAAAAAGGGATGCTGCGGGAGTTTGAGAGATGGCCAAAATACTATGCCGCGTATCTCCGCGCTTTTGATCGTATGCTGGTTGCTCGCAGGGAATCGGGACTTGACTGTTCGTTTTGGCCGGATGCCCATGCTGTTATGGACTGGTGGATTTACGGCAGAAAAAAGATTGAGTGGGAGCCTGAGCAATATGAAATCGAGTTGTTGTTATAAAGACCCTGCGTATCCGTGACGGGACAAAATCAATTTTGCAAGGAGGAAACGAAATGCCATATGAATTATTACCCTCAAAAGAGGATGGACTGCTGTTTTTTCGTCTGGACGGCGAAGCCGCAGAGCGTTACGGCTCCATCGGCTACCTTCGGGCAGATTTCGGCAGGGATGGGCGCGGTTTTTGGGCTACATGGTTTGACCAGCAGCCCCATTTGAAAACGCCTGCGTTCAAGGATGAATTTGACGAAATTATCAACTCTCTGCGCGATGGTGGGCAAAAACCGCCCTTTGCCAGCCGTGACAATTTGGCGGCGTTTTGTGCCGCGACCCCCGGCAAGGAGTTGACCACACGGGGCAGCGGCTACATGATACAAACGCTGGACTTCTCTTATTATATCCGCTGTCTGCCTCGCCCCGGCGATTATGATATATACGCCTTTGCCTTCGACAATCGCTACCTGCTGCCCGAGCTGGCGGGTAAGCATGATTTGCCCGATGTCTGTTACAGCGTTCTGCCCTCCACCGGGGAGCTGATTTCCATATCTCGATATGAGAAGGGATACTCCCGCTGTGACGGTTCAAAGCCCAACCCGGAGGAAAACCGATTCTTCGCGGATACCTCCAATAAAATCTTCGGCATTACGCGGGCGCAGGAGGAGGCCATGCTTGCCGGGAGCATGTTCGGCTGGGATGTTCCCGCCGCAAAGCCGTGGAAATACGACAAGGATGGAAAGCCTCTGCCTCCGTCACAAAAAAAGATGGGCCGGAGCGATGAGCAGAACCCATGCCTGAAATACGGAGAAAGTGAGGAAAAGCCAATGACACAAGCAGAACGCTTTATAAAGCTGACCGCATTGACCAGGGGATCACACAACAATGACCCCTCCTCTTATCATGCGGCCTTTTATTTGCTCTCCCATGACCCGGAGGTATGCGCCGCAGCCTGCCGGTTTATCTCGGTGGACGGTATCAGCTTCACCGGGCTGAAACGGGCGATTCGTGATTTTGATGAGCGCACCCGCCAGGTGGTGGACATTGCCCACAATCTTTTTTCATGGCGCAGCCCGTGCAAAGCCACGCCCTTTGACATCTCACGGCTCGGCTACCCTTATATGGAGCTGATCTGCAACGCCTGTTATATTGCAGCCGGGGAATTTCAGGTCATAATTGAGCCGGACAAGGCTGAAATTACGCTGGATAACAGCCATTACAAGGAGAGCAAGCGTATCTACCAGCAATTTAAGCAGATGGAGCGCGCGATAGCTGCGGATATGGCTCAGGACAGAGCCGCACTGCCAAAGTCAAAACCGCCTAAAGACTATGAACGGTAAGCAAACCGAGAGGAGGTGCGCCCTATGGCGTCCAAATATCAGCTAATCACCGATCTTTATGAATCTACAATCCAGGCCGTCACAAATACACCCGTTGCATGGACGGCATTTCTGCGCTCGGCCTGCCGGAACTACAAATGCCGTTTTGATGAGCAAATCCTGATTTACGCCCAGCGCCCCGACGCCACAGCCGTTCTTGAAATTGAAAAGTGGAACGAGCAGTTTGGCCGTTGGGTCAACCGGGGCGCGACGGGTATCGCCGTCTTTGACGATGAGCATGATGGTCGTTACCGCTTAAAACACTACTTCGACATCTCCGATACTCACGAAAGCCGTTTCGCCCGGCGTGTTCCCCTATGGCAAATGGAGCCGCGCTTTGAATCCGAGGTCATTGAGAGCCTGGAAAACTCCTTCGGTGAATTAGAGGACAAAGCTACCCTTGCCGACGCCCTCATTTCTGCGGCGCGCAATGCCGTGGACGATAACCTTTCCGACTATCTGAATGAGCTTATGTATTGCCGTGAGGACAGCTTTCTGGAAGAACTGGACGAGCTGAATATCGAGGTGGAATACCGCACAGCCCTCCAAAACAGCGTGGCATATATGCTTCTGACCCGCTGCGGCATTGACACGGAGGATTATCTGGAGCCTCAGGACTTCCGTTATGCAGCCGACTTCAACACCCGCAGCACGGTCAACGCCCTGGGCCTTGCCACCAGCGATATTGCGGAGCTGTGTCTGCTGGAGATTGCGGCCACGGTGCGGAATCTGCGGATTCAGGAAAGGGATGTAAATCGCACATTTGCCAAGCCGGAAGCCCCGGCGTATTCTATACCTATCAAACAAAATGACGAAAGGAGTGCTGACAATGGAACTGACCTATCGGATGGAGGGCGACTACCGCGTACCGAATCTGACCGTGCCGGAGGAATCCCCCGCAATCCTTGGCAAATACGCATTGCTCCGCAAGAAGTATCTGAAGCAGCACCGCCGCGTTCTGTACCTGAATCTCCTGACGGCGGGGACGCTGAACGCACACCTGACGGAGATCGAGCAGACGGCCACGGGCCGGATGGAGCAGCTCACCGCGCAGATGGCGGCGGCGCAGGGCGTGACGGAGAAGCTGAAAGCCGAGAACCAAATGCAATGGATGGGGCTGATGAACAACATCCGGCACTCGGCAGAGGAATCGATTCTCAGCGACCTGATTTACAATTAAAGCCTTTACCCACAGTATCAGACCAGCTCACGATCTTTGGTGAAGCGGAGGAACCGGCAAAAGCCGAATCCTCCGCTTTTTCCATTTCTCAGCAAATCATCGACGAGGTGCTGACCAGCGGCGGCAACGAGCTTAACAGCCCTCTGCGTATCGTGTCCTATTTCAAAAAAGACTACCCCACCGCTGAAAATGCCGATTTTCTGCGGCAGGAGTACGAGCGCGGCGGCAAGGGCTTCATCTTTGGCGGCAATCATGTGTCGGTTTGGTTTGATGAAAGCGGAATCCGCATCGCCACGGGCAATACCATACTCACCCCCGTCGCCACCCTTGTCACTTATGAGCAGGCCGCCAAGCGTATCCGGGAGCTGCTGGATATGGGGCGGTATATGCCTCAAAGCGAGTTGGATAAAGCCGACAGCCTTGAGATTAAGACGCTTGCCGAACAGTTATGGTATCTGGAGCACGACCTTATGGATGGAATGGCCATCCCTGGTATGGACAAAGAAATCTTCAAGGGCGGCTTTCCCGACAGTACGACGCGGATTGCGGAGTTTATTGCACAGCCGGGTCATCAGATAGCCATCATTGATGGACTGAAGTTTTTAGCCGCATATGAGCAGGACAACAGCGTACTTCGTTTCCGCTTTTCTGTACGCCATCTGCGCCATGCCCTGACCGGGCTTGTGGATTTACAGCGTGAACCCCTCCTCTTCACCGCCGACGAAACCGCATCCACGGCGCGGGCGGCGTTTATCACCCAGGATGAGGTGGATCAGGTTCTAATGCGCGGCGGCAACATCTCCCACGGCAAATTCCGCATTTATTCCTACTTCCTGCAAGGCCATACCGCCAAGGAAAAAGCCGACTTTCTGAAAAAAGAGTACGGGATCGGAGGCAACAGTCGCCTTGGCTTCGATGAGTGGCATGACAGCAAGGGCATCGCGTACAGCCGCGAAAACAACCATATGCCCTATGACAAGGTGATATTGACATGGCCCAGGGTTGTCAGGCGTATTGATGAGCTGATCGCGGAAGGCCGTTATATGAGCCAGCGGGAGCTTGATCATATCCCCGAGTATGAAAAGGAAGAGCTGGCAAGAGAGGTTGTCAGCTTCTATCCTTATCAGCCGGAGGACTTGCCGCGCCCATTCCCCAACGCTGTTTCGGATTATGGGGAGCGTGTGAAAATCGTCCGTCCCCAGCTTGACCAGCCGGAGCGCGTTGCGAAAATCCTCTCTCAGATGGCGGACATCCTCGACAACACCGCCGACTTTGACCGAAACTACACATTTATGCAAGAGGCGTTCAGCCACCTGACTTCCTGGCAAAACGGCACATTTTCGCTGTTCACGCCTGTTGAACCCACAGAGCAAGCACAGGCGGCAGCATCGGCACAGCCGGTTGCCCCCGCAACATCCCCCATCGATGAGGCCGGAGAGTACGACCTTCAGCTTGGCGCGACCGTCTACCTCGGCATTGAAGAATACGAGATCAATGCCTTTGATGATGCCCGCGTAGAACTGCGGGATGCGGCTATGCCTTTGTTCACACGGGAACTGCCCCGCGATGAATTTGACCGCAGGCTGCGGGAGAACCGCCTGAACGACGGGCTTATCAAAGCTAAGCCCGACCCTGTGGCGCCCTCTGCCGCAGCGGATACGCCCCGTGTCCTGTATAAAAAGTACCTGACGGAGCTGGTAGAGGAAATCGCACGGAGCGAAATATACCCGTTTCTGCGTGACCCCGATACTGAGCCTGATGAAGCCGAGGACGCTATAGGCGCGTTTGTGGACGCTGCGGCCGCCGCCGAGAGCCACCCCGGTTTGGAAGAAGCCCTTGCCCTCTCAGGTTTTCGGGAATGGCTGATTGAGGACATTTTAGACCGCACCTATCAGGATGTGCCCATAGGAAGCGATGGCGTCGAACTGCATGAGCGCGACGCCGACACCGCTGATTGGGTACAGCGCCCGCCGCTAGAAGAACAGATCCGTGAGGATTTATCCCTGCGCGGCTTCGTCGTGTCGGATGAATTCATTGCAGTTGGGATTGAAACCTATTCTTCCGATTATGGTATGGGCGACCATGAGGCAATCGCAGAGTTTATTGAAAGCGAATACCTCAACGAGGAACCTATGCCGGATCAAGAGCCGGAGTCATATACCCCCAAAAAGGGCGACCGTTATGAGATACAAGGGCGGCTGTTTGTGGTGGATATGGTTGATACGGATTGGGAAACCGTCAGTCTGCGGGACACCACATTTCAGAGCAACACAGGATTTCCTATTTTCCGCTCCGAATCGCTTGATTTCATCCGTATGTACGACCCCCTCCAGCCGGAGCCTGAGCCGATTACACCAAGTCAAGCCAAAGAGCCGATCAGCGGCCTGAAGGAAATCGTAATTGACCTTAGGCCGCGTGGTGATGAGCCACCAGTACATTCTCCTCGTTTCGCGCCCAAGCGCGTTTCCTATGTGGATGTCATATCCAGCAACCCGCCGAGGGTTGATATTGCTGATAAAACCCATGCCTACGGCATTTGGGACAGTGAATCCAACCATTATCTAAAAAACGATGACCAAAGCTATCTTGTATTCGATACGCTTGATGAAGCGGATCAATATGCGGATACGCTAAACAAGGACACGATCACCCCCGCATGGGAAAAGCCCAAGCCCCGAAGCCGGACGCAGACCTTTGACCCTCACCCGGAAATCCCACAGGCTTCCCGCCACAACTTTATCATCACCGATGATGCCCTTGGCATCGGCGGCGAAAAAGCCAAATATCGCTACAATGTCGAGGCAATAAAAACCCTCCAGGCCGTGGAGTCCGAGAACCGATTTGCCACCCCCGAGGAACAGGATATCCTCTCCCGCTATGTCGGTTGGGGCGGTCTTGCTGATGTGTTTGATGAAGAAAAATCCTCATGGGCAAATGAGCATCTTGAACTCAAGGCCCTGCTTTCCCCGGATGAATACGCCTCCGCGCGGGCTTCCACAGTTAACGCACACTATACAACGCCGGTGGTTATCAAGGCCATTTATCAGGCGGTAGAAAATATGGGCTTCAAAACCGGCAACATCCTGGAGCCGTCCTGCGGTATCGGCAACTTTTTCGGGCTTGTGCCGGAGAGTATGGAGGGCAGCAGGCTCTACGGTGTGGAGCTGGACAGTGTGACCGGCCGCATCGCACAGCAGCTTTATCAGAAGAACAGCATCGCCGTGCAAGGCTTTGAAAAAACCAATCTGCCCGACAGCTTCTTTGATTTGGCCGTTGGCAACGTACCGTTCGGACAATACAAGGTGCTGGATAAACGCTATGATAAGCTGAAATTCAGCATCCACGACTACTTTTTTGCAAAGACGCTGGATAAGGTCAGGCCGGGCGGCGTTATCGCCTTTGTCACATCCAAATATACGATGGATAAACAGAACCCGGATATTCGCAAGTACATCGCGCAGCGCGCTGATCTTTTGGGCGCGATCCGGCTCCCCAATAACGCATTTAAGGCAAACGCCGGAACAGAAGTCACCGCTGACATCATCTTTTTACAGAAGCGCGACAGGATGATCGACATTGAGCCCGACTGGGTACACCTCGGCAAAACCGAGGATGGAATCCCTCTCAACAGCTATTTTCTGGAACATCCAGATATGCTGCTGGGAGAAATGACCACCCAAAGCACCGCCTATGGACATGACACCACCTGCAAGCCCTTTGAGAACGCCGACCTGTCGGCATTACTCCACAATGCCATAGCCAACATCCATGCGGAAATCCCCGACTACGAGCGCGGAGAGGATGAGCCGGAGGAGGATAATTCCATCCCCGCCGACCCGTCCGTGCGTAATTTCAGCTACACCCTCGCGGACGGCAAAATCTACTACCGGCAGGACAGCCGCATGGTTCCCGTGGAAATGCCGGTGACGGCGCAGAACCGCGTCAAGGGCCTTGTTGAGCTGCGCGAGTGTGTCCGCAGGCTGATTGAGTATCAGGCCGAGGACTACCCCGAAAGCGACATCCGCACAGAGCAGGCTAAGCTGAACAAATTATACGACGGCTTTACAAAGAAGTACGGCCTCATCAATTCGCGTGGCAACAGCATGGCCTTTGGACAGGACAGCGCCTACTGCCTCTTATGCTCCCTTGAAATCATTGATGAAAACGGTGAGCTGGAGCGCAAGGCCGATATGTTCCAGAAGCGCACCATCAAGCCGCATATCCCCATTACCCATGTTGATACGGCAAGCGAGGCGCTGGCCGTTTCCATGTCCGAAAAGGCGCGTGTCGATTTAGAGTACATGGCCGAATTGACCGGACAGAGCCGCGACACGCTGATAAAGGCGCTGGAGGGCGTTATCTTCCTGAATGTCGGCGCTGCCGATTCCCAGGATAAAGCCTATGTGACCGCCGACGAATACCTCTCCGGCAATGTCCGGGAAAAGCTGGTTCACGCAAAGGCGGCGCAGGCCGCCCTGGGCGACGGCGCCCTCGGTGTCAACGTCCGCGCCCTTGAAGCGGCCATCCCGCCCGACCTGACCGCTGCTGAAATCTCGGTGCGGTTGGGCGCGACATGGCTCCCGGAGGATGTCATACAGAAGTTTATGTATGAGCTGCTGCAAACCTCCGGCTACGCCCGTGACCGTACCAAGGTGCATTACTCCGACCGTTTGGGCGAGTGGAGCATCACTGAAAAAAACGCCGACCGTTCCAATATCCACTCCTTCAACACCTATGGCACACAGCGTATCAACGCCTATAAAATCATTGAGGACAGCCTGAATCTGCGGGATGTGCGGGTCTTTGACAAGGTTTACGACCCTGACGGAACCGAAAAGCGTGTCCTGAACAAAAAGGAAACGGCGATAGCGCAGGCCAAGCAGGAAATCATCCGCGCCAAGTTTGAGGAATGGATATGGAAAGACCCCGCGCGGCGTGAACGCCTCTGCCGTATCTACAACGACCGCTTCAACAGCATCCGCCCCCGCGAATACGACGGTAGCCATATCAAGTTTGTCGGCATGAATCCTGAAATCGTCCTTCGGAAGCATCAAATCGACGCCATCGCCCACATCCTCTACGGCGGGAATACTTTATTGGCGCATGAGGTTGGCGCGGGCAAGACCTATGAAATGGTCGCCGCAGCGATGGAATCCAAGCGCCTGGGGCTGTGCAACAAGAGCCTGATCGTCGTGCCGAACCACATCACAGAGCAGTGGTCGGGCGAGTTTTTACAGCTCTATCCCTCCGCAAATATCCTTGTGGCGACCAAAAAGGACTTTGAAACCAAGAACCGCAAGAAGTTTTGCGCCCGCATTTCCACCGGCGATTACGACGCCGTGATTATCGGTCACAGCCAGTTTGAGAAAATCCCCATGTCGATGGAGCGCCAGCGGCACATGATTGATCGGCAGATTGATGACCTTGTGGACGCCATTGACGAAACCAAGCGCAACAAGGGCGAGCGTTACACCATCAAGCAGCTTGAGCAGATGAAGAAATCCCTTGAGGTTAAGCTGGCCAAGCTAAACGATCAATCGCGGAAGGACAATGTCGTTACCTTTGAGGAACTGGGCGTAGACCGCCTGTTTATTGACGAAGCCCACTATTTCAAAAACCTTTTCCTGATTACAAAAATGAGGAATGTGGGCGGCATCGCACAGGTGGAAGCGCAAAAGTCCTCCGATCTGTTTATGAAAACGCAGTATCTTGACGAGCTGACGGGCGGTCGTGGCACGGTGTTTGCCACCGGGACACCCATCAGCAACAGCATGGTGGAAATGTATACCATGCAGCGGTATTTGCAGTACAAAGCCCTTGTGCAGAACGGCTTGCAGCATTTTGACGCCTGGGCCTCCACCTTCGGGGAAACCGTGACGGCGATTGAGCTTGCACCGGAGGGAACCGGCTACCGCGCCAAAACCCGTTTCGCCAAGTTTTATAACCTCCCGGAGCTTATGTCCATGTTTCGGATGGTAGCCGACATTCAGACCGCCGATACGCTCCATCTTCCCGTTCCCAAAGCCAATTTCCATACGGAGGTCATCAAGCCGAGCCAGTGGCAGCAGGATATGATTGCGGAGCTGGCGGAACGCGCGGAGCGGATACGAAACCGCGAGGTAAACCCCGCCACCGACAATATGCTCAAGGTAACAAACGATGGGCGCAAGCTGGCGCTTGATCAGCGGCTTATAAACCCCCTGCTGCCCGACGACCCGGACGGCAAGGTTTCCGCCTGCGCCGCCAATGTGTTCCGCATTTGGGAGCAGCACCGCGAAAAACGACTGACTCAGCTTGTGTTCTGCGACCTCTCGACTCCCAAAGGTAAAAAATCACCGATTGAAATGAAAGAATCAGACGGCACATTTGTGATGGATGAGGCACAATTCTGGAATGTCTATGAGGACTTGAAAGCCAAGTTGACTGCAAAAGGCATCCCTGAGCATGAAATCGCTTTTATTCACAATGCCGACACCGAGGCCAAGAAAAAAGAGCTGTTTGCCAAAGTCCGCAAAGGTCAAATCCGCGTCCTGATGGGCAGCACACAGAAGATGGGCGCTGGAACCAATGTGCAGGACAGATTGGGGGCGCTGCACGATCTCGATTGTCCGTGGCGGCCCTCAGATTTGGCGCAGCGGCTTGGCAGAATCGTCCGGCAGGGCAACAAGAATGATGAGGTGGATATTTTCCGGTATGTCACGGAGGGAACCTTCGACAGCTACCTTTATCAGCTTGTGGAAAACAAGCAGAAGTTTATCAGCCAGATTATGACCAGCAAGCTGCCCGTCCGCTCCGCTGAGGATGTGGACGAAACCGCCCTGTCCTACGCTGAAATCAAAGCGCTGGCTACCGGCAACCCGCTCATTATCGAAAAATGCCAGCTTGAGATGGATGTGAACAAGCTGAAAATCCTCCACGCCAGCCACCTCAGCCAGAAGTATGCGCTGGAGGACAAAATCCTAAAGGAGTACCCGCAGGAAATAAAGCGGCAAACCGAGCGAATTACAGGGTACAAAACCGACGCCGAAACCGCAGCGAAGCACCCCGCCGACAAAGACCACTTCCCGCCGATGAAGATTGGCGGGATTTCTTATGCCGAAAAAGCCGAGGCGGGCAAGGCGATCATAGAATCCTGCAAAGCCATGACCTCCCCCGACCCCGTTGCCCTGGGCGAATATCGCGGTTTTCAGATGATTTTATCCTTTGACAGTTTTGCAAAGGAGTACCGCGTCACCCTGTCCGGAGCGCTCTCCCACACGGTTGCCCTGGGTTCGGACATTCACGGCAATATCACCCGTCTGGACAATGCTCTGGAGCGGTTTGCGGAATCCCTGCAAAGCTGCGAAGCAAGGCTGGAGGAATCCAAAACTCAGCTTGAAACGGCCAAGGGCGAGGTTGACCGTCCATTCCCGCAGGAACAGGAATATGCCGACAAGTCCGCGCGGCTGAAAGCGCTCAACATTCTGCTGAACATGGACGAGAAAAACAATGAAATTCTCGACACCGAGCCGGACGAGAGCGACATGGAGCCGGTCAAGACACAGGCGTGGGCAAGGTAAGCCCCACAACTGAAATCACTCTCATCGGGCGGCGTTGGAATCATCCAGCGCCGTTTTACATAGCCGTCCGGCTTCAAAACCGGGTGGCTCTATCTATTGAATGGAGGGATACAATGCACCATTACAACAACATACCCGCCCAACTCCGGCAGCGCCCGAATTGGGTGGCGTGGGGCATCCGCGATGCACCCCTGAAAGCACCGTTTTACCCGGCAAGCCTACTTTCGGGTAGACCGACCCCCGCAAAGGCGGGCGTCCGGGAAACATGGGGCAGCTATGAAACCGCCGTCGAGTGCGTCCGGCGCGGGCGGGCGCGTGGAGTCGGCTACGAGTTTGACGGTGACGGCGTTTACGGCGTCGATTTGGATCATGTGATCGACGAGGCCGGGACGCTGACGCCCCAGGCGCAGGAGATTTTGGGTAAACTGGACTCCTACGCCGAGATCAGCCCAAGCGGAACGGGCCTGCACATCTTCGTGCTTGCCCCAGGCGCAGACATCACACGCCACCGAAAAAAGAATTACTTTTTGGAGATTTACAGCACAGGGCGGTACTTTACCGTCACGGGCAGAGTCATGGGCGGCATCAAGCCCATTGCGACCCGCACAGCCGAATTGCAGGCCATCCACGATAAATTCCTGCTGCCCGACCCGGATCAAAAGGTTATCCGGCTCGCCACTGCCGACCTTGTTCCGAGCGCGGCGCAGGATCGGTTCCTGCATACCGGGCTGGAGCGCGACAAGGTTTTTCGGGCGCTGTGGAACGGTGAGCGGCGTCACGGCAACGAAAGTGCCGATGATATTGCACTGATGAACAAGCTGGCCTATTGGTGCAACGCCGACCCCGACGCCATGATCCGAACATTCCTGTCCAGCCCCTATCATACGCAGAAAGACGAGGCACACAAGCGCAAATGCCAGCGTTCCGACTATCTGCCCAATACGGCCAAAAACGCCTGCGCCACCGTATATTCAACGGCAGCAGCCGATTATGAGCGATGGCAGCAGAGCCGCAGGCAGAAAAGGAGTTATGCGAGATAAAAGAATATCAGGTTCAGATCAAAGCCGCTCATTTCAAGGGCGTGACATTCACCGTCACCCCGCCTCAAAAGGAACGCGGGATGGAACGATGAGTCGCCCGACAGCCCCGGCAGCGGAAAGCACGACCTTCAGCAATACACTCTATCAGCAAGCAACGTCAAATGCTGGCATTTGACACTTGTTAGGTGGCTGCGCCCCCTAAAACCCCTACGGAAAGGAGGAAGTACGCTATGCTAAATCGTAATATCAAAATCACATTTCGGCTTAACATTTCGGAAAATGAAAAGTTCAAGGCGCACGTCAAAAAATCCGGGCTTAATCAAGAAGCGTATCTGCGCCACCTCATAAACGGCCTCATCCCCACCGACGCGCCGCCGCCCGACTATTTTACCATGATGAAGGAGCTGCGCTATATCGGTACGAACCTCAATCAGATTGCGCAGAAAGCCCACATTCTGAACGTACTGGATGTAAAGCGGTACGATGAGAACGCCGCCCAACTGAAAAAGGCTGTCGTGGATATTACCAATGCCGTCATGCTGCCCCGCAAAATTGAAAGGAAAATCGAATAATGGCCACCACTTCCATATGGGCGGTCAAGGGCTGGCTTGGGCAGGTGGTCATTTACGCCGAGAACCCTGAAAAGACAGCGAACCCCGCCTGTTACGAAAAAGAGGGCATGACGGCGGCGCAGGCGCAGGGGCTATCGGATGTCATCGACTATGCCGCGCAGAGCCGCAAAACAGGGCTGACCGATGAACACGCTGAAATCATGCGGCATTTTGTCACCGGGATAAACTGCCAGCCGGAAACCGCCCGCGATGAGATGATGGCGACCAAGAAGCATTACGGTAAGGACGAGGGCGTTGTCGCCTACCACGGCTACCAATCCTTTGCCCCCGGCGAGGCCACCCCCGAAATGGCTCACCAAATCGGCGTCAGGCTGGCGCAGCGGCTTTGGGGCGACGGGTATCAGGTCATTGTCGCCACCCATTTGGACAAAGCCAATCATCTGCACAATCATTTTGTGCTGAACAATGTTTCTATGGTGGATGGCCGGAAGTATTACCGTTCCAATCAGGACTATCACAATATGCAAAAGGAATCCGATTCCCTGTGCCGGGAATACGGACTGTCCGTCATAGAGAATCCGGGGCGCGGCAAATCCAAGCACTACGGCGAGTGGAAAGCCGAGCAGGACGGGCGGCAGACCTGGCGGGGCATGGTGAAATCCGATGTGGACGCTGCCATCCGGGGTTCTATGACCGAGCGGCAGTTTTGGGACAATCTTTGCAAGCAGGGCTATGAAATCAAGCAGGGCAAGGATATTTCCCTCCGGCCTCCCGGCAAAGAGCGTTTTGTCCGGCTGTGCCGCAACTTTGGCGACGATTATGCCATTGAGGGTATCCGCAGGCGCATACTGGCACAGGCCCGCCCGGAACGGCGCGCCATATCTCCCAACCCGCCGCCGAAAAAGGTGCGTTTCAAAGGCGCTCTCCATAAGACAAGACGCATGACAGGGCTTCGCGCCCTGTATTTTTATTACCTCTATCGCATGGGCGTTCTGCCGAAAACACGGGAACCAAACCCGAAACGGGTGTACTTCCTGTTCCGCGAGGACATTCGCTTTATGCAAAACATCGCGCGGGAAACACGGCTACTGGTGAACTACCGTATTGATACCGCCGAGCAGCTTACCGCCCACAAGGAGGGGCTGGCCACCCAATTCACAACGCTCTGTATCCAGCGGAAGCGCCTGCGCTATCAGGCGCGGTCTATTCAGGATGAGGAAAAACTGGCGGCGGTCAAATCCGAGATCGCCGCGCTTTCCATGAAAATCGGTGAATTACGCCGGGAGGTGAAATTATGTGAGGACATAGAAATGCGCTCTGCTGCCATGCGGGACAAAATCCGCAGGGCGCAGGAGGATGAAAAAACACAGGGAAAGGAGCTGAAAAAGCATGAACCACTCAGGGGACGCCGCTGAACAGATTGTACGCATGAGCTTGGAGGGCGTAGAGGTCGCCGCCAAAATCACCGGCTCGGCGGCAAAGGAAGTTGCCCTGCTGCTGGTGGCCGCGCTGAAAAGCAACAACAGCAATCTGAAGCTCAAGGGCAAGGCGCGGCTTACCTCCATGCTCAAATCGGGCAAACCGCTGGAGATTTTCTCGGTCAAGGAAAGCGACCTAAAGCAATTTGTGGCGGGGGCAAAAGAATACGGTATTGTCTACTGCGTCCTGCGGAATCCGAAAAACAGCCCGGACGGGCTGTGCGACGTCATGGTAAAAGCCGATGACGCCCCTAAAATCAGTCGCTTGGTGGAGCGTTTTCACTTCGCTACGGTGGATAAGGCCAAAATCGAACATGAGCTTGTCGCGGAGAGAGCTGCAAGAGAGGGCGCAGCGCCCGAAGCGCCTGCCTCCGGGCAAACGGCAGCGGGGCCGGAGGCCCCGGATGTTGGCGACACCGAGAAGCTGCTGGATGAGCTTTTGGGGGAGCCCGAAGGCAGGGCCAAACCGGAGCAGCCGCCGCCCTCCCAAAGGTCGCCGGTGCAAGCCGAGCCGGTCAAGCCCGGACAGGAGCAGCCGGAGAGCCGCCCTTTCGTCCAAGACGCCCCTCCGACAACCCCTCTGTCCGAGCCTATCTCAGAGAGCAGAAGCAAATCCGCAAGGGATATTTCGAGTAGGCCGTCCGTCAAGGAAGAACTGAGGGAAATCAAGGCGACGAAAAAAGCGCAGGAGGCCGCCGCCCAAGGGCGCGAGGAACAGCCGGCAGCGGATAAGCCCAGGGATACCCCAAAAACCACCCACAAGCAGCCGCAGAAAAGCGGTAAATCCAAAAAATCGAAAGAGAGGTCTTGAGCATGAACAATTACGATGATCTTCTGAATAACGCCCCCGCTGAGCCGCAGAGCGGCCAGCTCTCCAAGGAAGAATACGCCGAAAAAAAACGGGCCGAGCGCGAGGAGGTTTTTGACCTGTCCGACAGCACCGCGCTGGAGGTTGCGGGCGACGGCGGCAAATTCCGGCAGTATCTTGATGTACAGGGCCGCTTTGACCGTTACAGCGCGGTCAACACTTTGCTGATTCTGGCTCAGAAACCGGAAGCCACCCGGATCGGTGACTTTGATTACTGGAAAGGCATGGGTGGCTTCGTGCGCCCCAGGCAGACTTCCATCTCCATTCTGGAGCCGCATGAGTACATCAAGGAGGACGGTTCACCGGGAATCGGCTATAACATTAAAAAGGTGTTCGACATTTCTCAGGTGGACACCCGCAAGGTAAGAATCAGCCCACATCCCAGCTTCACCGACCGGCAGCTTTTAGGCGCGCTCATTTCCAAATATCCGATGAAAATCATAGGCGTTGACGAGCTGCCTGATAACCGTGGCGCAATGACCAATCCCGACGGTGATATTCTCGTTCGCAAAGGCATGGAGTTTTCCGATACTTTCCGCGCTGTGGCTTACGAGATGGCTTGTGCTGAGTTGGCTACCGATCCCGAATTGCTTCCTGAAACCGAATTTTGTGCCTATTCCGCAACGTATCTGCTGTGCAAAAAATATGGCGTCGAAACACAGGCGTTTAGTTTTGATAAAGTTGGCGACGTGTTCGACGGCATGGATGCACAGGCGATCAAAGGTGAGCTTGCGCAAATGCGCGATGCCGCCGAGAATATTTCAGGGCGCATGGCCAAACAGCTTGATGCGGTAAGTAAGGCCGCACGAAATCAGGAAGCGAGGTGACGCGCCTTGAGAGAGGAACAAAAGACCATCAGCCTCGATGTCTACGAGGAGGGTGCAGTCATAGAGGCACTGAACAAAATACGAACCGAACAGCTTGAAAATCAGAAGCCCGCCGATTTCGTGAGCGATCTGATGCTGAAAATTATCCAGGCCCCGCCAAAAAAGACGAGAGGCCGCGATGAAGCGCGATAGCCCCAAACAAGCCCTGATTCTCTGCCTGCTTGGGTTAATCCCGGTGGTATGGGGGGCGCTGCTTGTCGCGCCCTCCATATCCGGCGGGATACCCGGTATCATAAAAGACTTTCCGGTGGCAATAGAAGCTCCGCTTCATATTGTATGGTGCGGGGATAGCCTAAGGGCTGTCCTCATTTTTATTGCCGCCTACGTTATGGGAATCGGGATATATCTCTCCACCCGGCGCAATACCCGACCACGGGAGGAACACGGCAGCGCCAAGTGGGGCGAGGCCGCAGCCGTGAACAAAAAGTACGCGGATAAGCATTTCACCGCTAACAAGATTCTGACCCAAACCGTTCGCTTCGGGCTGAACGGCAGAAAGCATCGGCGCAACCTCAACACTCTTGTGGTCGGCGGCTCCGGTGCGGGCAAAACGAGATTTTACGCCAAGCCCAATGTGATGAACTGCAATACCAGCATGGTGATCCTCGATCCTAAAGGCGAGATTGCACGGGACACAGGGCAGTTACTCATAAACAGCGGCGTGGAGGTCAGGGTGCTCGACCTCATCAACATGTGGCAGTCACATTGCTACAACCCCTTTGTATATCTTAAAGAGGACAACGATGTGCAAAGGCTGGTGACGAATCTCTTTAAGTCCACCACGCCAAAAGGCGCTCAGACCCAAGACCCCTTTTGGGACACGGCAGCCTCCATGCTGCTTCTGGCGCTCATCTTTTATCTGAGATATGAAGCGCCACCAGATGAGCAGAACTTCCCGATGGTCATGGAGATGCTGCGGTCGGCTGATGTGCGCGAGGAAGATGAGCAGTATCAATCGCCGCTGGACGAACTCTTTGACCGCCTGGAAATGCGCGATCCGGAGCATATCGCACTGAAATACTACCACAATTACCGTTCTGGCTCGGGCAAGACACTCAAATCCATTCAAATCACGCTGGCGGCGCGGCTTGAGAAGTTTAACTTGGAAAGCCTTGCCGCCCTGACCGTCACGGACGAGCTTGACCTGGCTTCCATTGGCGAGAAAAAGACCGCACTGTTTATCATCATCCCGGACAATGACAGCAGTTTTAATTTTCTCGCCTCCATTCTCTACACACAGCTCTTTCAGCAGCTTTTTTACAGCGCCGATCATAAGCACGGCGGTACACTGCCGGTACACGTTCATTTTCTGATGGACGAGTTTGCCAATGTGAGTCTGCCGGACGATTTTGACAAAATCCTTTCCGTCATGCGCTCACGCGGAGTATCGGTCAGCATTATCCTACAAAACCTGGCGCAGCTCAAGGCTTTGTTTGAAAAGCAGTGGGAAAGCATTGTCGGCAACTGCGACGAGTTTCTATATTTAGGGGGGAACGAGCAAAGCACACATAAGTATGTTTCCGAGCTTCTGGGCAAGGAAACGCTGGATACCACCACACATGGTAAGTCCAGCGGGCGCAGCGGCAATTACAGCACCAACTACCAAATCACGGGGCGGGAGCTTCTCACCCCGGATGAGGTGCGGATGCTGGATAACCGCTACGCCCTTTTGTTTATCCGGGGCGAACGCCCTGTGATGGACGAGAAGTTTGACATCCTGCGGCATCCCAATGTAAGCGGCACGACGGACGGCAGGGCCGAGCCTTTCCGTCACGGCGTCGTCACTCATTCTATTGCCACCCTCACCTTTACTGAGGACATTGACCCGGCAGACGGCCTCCGTCCGGCGGATCTGCCGGAGCCGACAATCCCGGAGGGCGGGTATGAACTGCTGTCCGAGGACGACCTGGAAGAATTATTAAACTTTAAGGAGGAGCAACCCCATGAAAAAAAGCAATAAATCAAGTGGCAGGCTGCCTATGTCGGGCGGCGTAAAAAAGGGCTTTCGCGCCTATGTCGTGACCGTACTGGCATTTGTCCTGCTGCTTTCCCTCTGCACGCCCGCCTTTGCCACGAACGATCCCATAACCGTCGTGAATAACCTGAGCGACTTCATCTTCGGCCTGATTCGCGCCATCGGTCTGATTCTGCTCGGCTTCGGCATCGTACAGATCGGCCTGTCCCTGAAATCCCATGACCCCTCTCAGCGGGCCAACGGTTTCATGACACTCGCGGGTGGAGTTATCATTACATTCGCAAAGGAAATCCTGAACCTTATCACGGGCTAAAACAACATTTTTCGGAGGTAAACACCATGACAGAATTTATTGATAAATGCGAGTGCTATATCCACTCGCTCAAGCAGGGCGAAAGAAATGTACTTGGCGAGGCCACTATTCTCAAGCGGCTGGGCGACAACGACTACCTGGCCGATTATAACGGCGTGAAGTGCCACGCCATCTTTAATCCCTTTGCGGGGCGGTACTTCGTGGATGACAAATACGGCGTCACCCCTGATTCTAAGTCGCATGAGCTTGGCCGGTAAAGCAGCGCGGGGCAAGTCTTTTCAGGCTTGTCCCGCTGATTTTTTGAACAGGGGGTGATTTTTTGGCATCGGGCAACTGGATTGTAGACAACTTAAACAACGCGCTGGACACCTGGAATAACAAGCTGGGTGAGATATGGCACATCCTGACGCAGTCGCCGGACACCTTTAAGGGCGGCGCGGTCTGGAATGTGGTGGTGAATATCCACGGCGCGGTCATGGCCATCGGGCTTGGGCTTTTGGTGCTGTTCTTTGTGATTGGCGTGATGAAAACGATGGGCAGCTTCGCGGAAATGAAGCGCCCGGAGGTCGCCGTCAAGGTGTTCATCCGCTTTATTCTGGCAAAGGCGGCGGTCACATACGGACTGGAGCTGATGATGGCGCTGTTTGGCATTGTGCAAGGGCTGATGTCCTCCATCATGGGCGCGTCGGGCATTGTCCTGGGCGATACACCCGCCATACTGCCCCAGGAGATGGTGGACGCCATTGAGAGCGTCGGCTTCCTTGAGAGCATCCCGCTGTGGGCGGTGACGCTGATCGGTGGGCTGTTCATCACGGTGCTGTCGTTCATTATGATTATGAGCGTCTATGGGCGGTTTTTCAGACTCTACCTTTACGCGGCTATCGCGCCTGTACCGCTGGCCGCTTTTGCGGGAGAACCATCGCAGAGCGTGGGCAAGGCGTTCATCAAAAGCTATGGCGCTGTCTGTCTGGAGGGCGCTGTTATTGTACTGGCCTGCGTTATCTTCTCGGTATTTGCGTCAAGCCCGCCCGTCGTTGACCCAGACGCGGCGGTGGTCACGCAGGTTTGGAGCTATGTGGGCGAGCTGATTTTCAATATGCTTGTCCTTGTGGGCATGGTCAAAATGGCGGATCGCGTCGTGCGCGAGATGATGGGCCTTTAACAAATATATCGAACAGGAGGATTTCTTCATGTCATATAACAACAAAAAAGCATCCATCGAACCGCAGAGCGCGGAAAAGCTGACCGAGGAGCTGCAAAAATGCGTGGAGTTACAGGAGGTTATGAAGGGCGTCAATACCCATTGGCGCAAAACCGGCACCTGCATGGGCGCACCCGGCATTACGGACACCCAGGCCGCAAAGCTGGACGAGAAGATCAGAACCTCCTCATATTCGTGGGAGCGCCAGCCCTTCCCCAGCTATGACCTGACAAACAACAACAGCCAGATCAAGCGCCTGGAACAAAAACTGTCCGAAGTATCACGCGGCTTTGCGGGATGGGAATTTGCAGGCGGCTATGCCGAGGCCAATACCGAAATGAATCGCTTGCAGCTTTTCTTTGATGAAAAGCCGGACGAGCAGCAGCGGGCGGTTCTGAAAGCGGGCGGCTTTAAGTGGGCTCCGTCGCAAGACGCATGGCAGCGTCAACTCACCGACAACGCCATCTATTCGGCGGGGCGCATTGATTTCATCAAACCTTCGGACGGAAAGACGGTTCGGGAACACCAGCCCAAGCTCCCGGCACGGGACGGCGGCGCACGGTGAAAGGAGCGGCTTATGGAAGTAAAAATTAACCGGGAAATCCGGGACTATACGGAATCCATGTTTTTCGGACTGTCGCTTAGGCAGTTCGTTTTTTCTTTACTGGCCATTTTTATGGCCGTGGGCCTTTACTTCGCGCTGAAGCAGCGCCTCGGCACAGAAACCGTGTCATGGGTCTGCGTCCTCGGCGCGGCTCCGTTTGCCGCAATGGGTTTCATTAAATATAACGGGATGACGGCAGAGCGGTTTTTGCAGGCGTGGGTTTGCTCATCGTTCCTCATACCCAAAAGGCTGATGTTCCGGGCAACCAACATCTATTATGAAGCCCTAAAACCTGTTTTAGAGGGAGGAAAACGCAGATGAAAACACTCAGCAAGCTATTTCAGCAGGACAGGGAGCGGTTCACCGTTCCCCGTGGCGTCCAGGATGTGATACCCATTAAGAGGATATGGGACGACGGCATTTTCATGGTAGGCAACCCCAGCGTGACTAGCGCGGGCAAGTTTTCAAAGACCTTCCGCTTCGAGGACATCAACTATGCCGTAGCGTCCAAGGAGGACAAGGAAGCCATGTTTCTTGCCTACTCCGAATTACTCAATTCCTTTGACAGCGGCGCGACCTATAAAATCACCATCATCGTGAAAAAGCTGGATAAGGAGGAATTCAAGGAATCCATCCTTATCCCCCTAAAGGACGACGCCTTGGATGTGTACCGCACCGAGTACAACAAAATTCTGCTCGACGAGGCCACCGGCGCAAACGGTTTTATCCAGATGAAGTACATCACCGTGAGCGTATTCAAAAAGAATATCGAGGAAGCCCGTAGCTACTTCGCCCGCGTAGGCACGGAATTGGCGGCGCACTTAAACCGCCTGGGTTCCCGCGCCATCGTACTGGACGCCGGGGACAGGCTGCGTATCATCCATGACTTTTTCCGACCCGGCGAGGAAAGCAATTTCCGGTGGAGCGCACAGGAGGCCATGCGAAAGGGCCACAGCTTCAAGGACTTTATCTGCCCCGACACCTTTGAATTTGAAAAAGACCATTTCCAGATGGGCGGCAAGTTTGGACGCGTCGTATTTCTTCGGGACTATGCCAACTTTATCAAAGACAGCATGGTATCAGAGCTTTGCGATTTTAACCGCAACATGATTTTGAGCCTTGATATTATCCCCATCCCCACCGACGAAGCTGTTCGAGAGGTAGAAAAGCGCGTCCTGGGCGTAGAAACCAACATCACCAACTGGCAGCGGCGGCAGAACAGCAACAACAACTTTTCGGCGGTCATCCCCTACGACATGGAGCTTCAGCGCAAGGAAAGCAAGGAGTTTTTGGACGATCTCACCACCCGCGACCAGCGCATGATGGTTGCTGTGCTGACCGTGGTACTCACCGCCGACACCAAGGAGCAGCTTGACAGCGATACGGAAACCCTGTTTACCATCGGGCGCAAGCACCTCTGCCAGTTCGCCACCCTCAAGCATCAGCAGATGGACGGCCTGAACACCGTTCTGCCTTACGGCGTGAGGAAGATAGACGCCCTGCGGACGCTGACCACAGAGAGCGTGGCCGTGTTTATCCCGTTCCGTGTGCAGGAGGTATCCGACCGGGGCGGTATTTACTGCGGTATCAACGCCATATCCCGCAACATGATTCTCTGCAACAAGCGGAACCTGCTCAACGCCAACGGTTTCAGGCTGGGCGTCCCCGGCTCTGGAAAATCCTTTGGGGCCAAGGAAGAAATCGCCTTTATCGCCATTGCGACGGACGACGATATTTTGGTCTGCGACCCGGAGGGAGAATATGGAATCGTAGAAGCCCTCGGCGGCGAGGTAATCCGTATCGCGGCGGGAAGCCCCGACCACATCAACGCGATGGATATGGTGGAGGGCTATGGCGACAGCGGGAATCCGATCATTGAGAAATCCGAATTTATCCTTTCCCTCTTTGAGCAGCTTGACCGAAACCACAGCCTGTCGGTTATCGAGAAAGGCATCATCGACAACTGTGTAAAAAATGTCTATGAGGATTATCAAAACGGAGGGCCGTTGCCTACTCTCTGCGTATTACAGGAGGAGCTGCGCAAGCACCGTGACAAGGAGGCCGAGGGGCTGGCAAAGTCCCTGGAGCTTTTCACCAACGGCAGCCTGAATGTTTTTGCCCACCCCACCAACGTCAACACCCAAAACCGCATGGTGGTCTATGACATTCTAAATCTCGGTAGTCAGCTCAAAACAATGGGCCTCCTTGTCATTACCGACGCCATGATAAACCGCGTGTCGGAAAACTGGAAAAAAGGCAAGCGGACGCACCTGTATATTGATGAGTTCCATGTCGTTTTCGAGAACAGTTATTCCAGCAACTTTTTTTCTTCTGCATGGCGCAGATTCAGAAAGCGCAACGCCTATCCAACTGGCATTACTCAGAATGTGGAGTATTTGCTGGAGTCCGTCACGGCGCGGACAATGCTCAGTAACAGCGAATTTATTGTGATGAACAATCAGTCGGCCTCAGACCGCATCGAGCTTGCGCGGCTGTTGAACATCTCCGAGCAGCAGCTATCCTACGTTACCAACGCCGAGGCCGGGTGCGGCCTTATGCGGATCGGCAACGCCATCGTCCCCTTTGTCAACCGCTTCAATACCAATACGGCGCTCTACCGCTTGATGACCACAAAACCCGGAGAAACGTCGTGAAAACCATAAAAATGCGGACGGCGGTAAAGGACAAAAAAATCCTCGACAAGTCCGCAAATCTGTCGTCGCGTATGAAAGATACAATGGCGCAGACAAAGGAGCGCGCCGAGGAAACCTGTGAGCCGGGCAGTGATTCCCCCTCCGAGTATGCCGTTCAAAGCATACAGGATAAGGCACAGAGCGCGGTCAGCAAGGCGGCGCACCTCTCAAATCCCCAGGCAAAGGCGCGGGAGAATATCTCCCGCGCCAAGGGGTATTTTCAGGAGGTCAGGAGCCAACATCCCAAAGAACGGCAGCGTACCGCTGAGCAGGCGCAAAAAACCGCGCATAAGGCCAAAACGGAAGCTGAAAACCTAAAAAAGACCTCCTTCAAAGCCAAAGAAACGGCGCAGGAAGCGAAATCGGCTGTCAAAGACGCCAAGCAAACATTAAAGCAGGTTCGGGCTGATGGGTATCAGGCATTACAAAAAATCAGGCAGAATACGGGGCCGACAAGTGCTGTTTTTCCCCCAAGCTATATGAATAAAGGCGTAAAAGCGCCCCCACCTATCGGCAACACAGCGGAATCGGCGGGAAAATCGGCCAAAGCCGTTAAATCCACAGCAAAGGGCTTCAAGGATACGGCCAAAGGCACAATTAAGACGGCGAAAAAATCTGTCAAGACCTCTGAGCAAGCCGCAAAGCAGGCTGTGAAAACGGCTCAGCAGGCCGCAAAAACCGCCCATAAAACAGCGCAGGCATCCGCAAAAGCGGCCAAGACTGCGGAGCGCGCCGCCCGTGCCGCCGTAAAAGCCGCGTCCCGGGCTGCGAAGGCTGCCGCCAGAGGAATTACCGCGATGGTAAAAGCCACAATCGCAGCCGCCAAAGGGCTGATTGCCGCTGTTGCGGCAGGCGGTTGGGTGGCTGTGCTGGTGATCGTGATTATTTGCATGATTGGCCTGCTTGCCGGCTCTATTTTCGGTATCTTCTTTTCTAACGAACCGAACCCCGATACCGGGCAGACGGTAAGCAGCGTGATGGCCGAGATCGACACGGAGTACACAGGCCGTATTGACAATATCATAGCGTCCAATACCCATGATTATCTGGAGATGTCCGGAGCGCGGGCGAGTTGGAAGGATGTGCTGGTGGTCTATGCTGTCAGGACGGCGGCAGACCCGGGCAACCCACTGGCGGTGGCTGTGATGGACGATGAAAAGGCGGCAATCCTCCGCTCTGTTTTTTGGGATATGAATGCCGTTGACCATTGGACTGAGAGCATAGAGCACTCCGACAGTTATATTGATGACGATGGAACCGAGCAGGCCGACACATGGACGGAGTATATTCTGCACATCACCGTGTCCCACAAAACGCCGGAGGAAATGGCGGCGCAGTATGGATTTAACGACGAGCAAAGGGAGCTTCTGGACGAATTGCTGAAGCCGGAATATATCAGCCTGTGGAATGCCCTGCTTTACGGTATTTCTGGCACCGGCGACGGGGCCATGATTGAAATCGCCGCTACGCAGATCGGCAATGTCGGCGGGGAGCCTTACTGGAGCTGGTACGGCTTTGGAAGCCGTGTCGAATGGTGCGCCTGCTTCGTAAGCTGGGTGACCGAGCAATGCGGTTATATTGATGCGGGTATTCTTCCAAGGTTTGCCTGGTGTCCTTCGGGCGTTCAGTGGTTTGAGGAGAGGGACGAGTGGCAGGACAGCGGCTATACGCCCCGTCCCGGCGACATCATCTTTTTCGATTGGGAGCAGGACGGCGAGTGCGACCATGTGGGCATCGTTGAGAGCGTGGCTGATGGAAAGGTCAATACGATTGAGGGCAATTCCAGCGATTCCTGCCGCAGGCGCTCTTATGACCTTGGCAGCGTTGATATTTACGGATATGGAATACCATCGTACAACTAAAGCGTATTTTAAAAACGGCAAGGGAAGATTTTAACTTCTCTTGCCGTTTCCTACACATATATTTAGTGGCGATCAGTTGTTTTCTCTTTGTGTTTAAGAAAACCATAGACGAAAAAGTTCGGGATAACAAAACTAACGCAGGCCATATAACTTTTTAATTAATTTGTTCTCGGCGCGTGACACGGTGAAAAAATGGCACTTTGTAAACACCTCGAACTTGGCCCGAAGTTGCGCGGGGTCTTGTCCAAAAAGTGAGTAAATAAAAAGACACCTATCCTAAAAAAACTCGAACGGTGTCGTATGAAAAATGGACGCAGTAGCCGCCCATTTTTTGATGTGATTTTTTGAAATTATATTGCCTTAGAACATCAGCTATGCCAAACCGTCACTTTGCAGTGACGGCTCCTCATGAATCCAGGAAAGCGGCTTTGATTCCAATTTCAAAACCGCTGTTCTGCTACGTATATACCCATCTGGCGCATAATTACTTCGCCGCCACGACAACGGTTTTTTTCCGTTGCTGTGGTGGTTATCATATTGATTGTTACTTAGTGTCTATCAAAGTATCTAAAAGCTATTGTAAATGTAATTTGGAGCAATAAGAATAATATAATTGCTAAAATAAAACCCATAACGTCATGTTTTGAATACAAATACACCCCCAGCGCTGCTATACCTAAGTTTGAGAGTTCCGAAGTAATTGTATAGGCTTTCCCCTTGATGAGAATATTTCTTTCATCATCATCCATGATTTTCGCTCGTCCAACTTTGTGAATAAAGTGTTCCAAAAGAAAACTGACCGTTCCACTTCCTATAAGCATAGCCCCTATTGCGATAAAAATTTCTGTTGGGAATACCTTTATTAGACTAAGTATCAATAAAATTATGCCAACACCAATTATAATTAAAGAAAAGCATTTTTTACTCTTTCTCATGGGTTGCCTCCTTAAGGTTAAATAAATCTTCAATTGCTACTCCAAATATTTGCGATAAATTATAAGCAAGTAATACGGATGGATTGTATTGTCCTTTTTCAAGAGAAATAATTGTTCTCGATGATACTGCCACCAAATCAGCTAATTGCTGTTGAGTTAGTGCCTGTTTTATTCGATAATCTTTAATTTTATTGGATAGTAACACCGGCACTTCTTTTTTCAATCTATCACCTTCTTTATGGGCAGTAAAATAAACTTCACATGAACTTTATTTCATATTACAACCAGATTGCTTTTTGGTCAAGGATAAAAAGAAAAAATTTATTGAACTATCATAACATTGCTTATCTATTGGCGGTCTATCACGTTATTTTTGTGTTCGGTAGTTGCTTCCTTATGGCCACTGCCTATTGCTCTCATTTTTCTGATGCTTTGGAATTTGTCGCGGCTTATCTCGCACGCTTTATATCGCTCACGCGATAATATATTGAAATCCCACGTTAATTTTACTAAGTAATTTATTGAGAAAGCTCTTTTGTTATCCCGAACTTTTTCGGGATATTTTTAAGAAAGTGAGATGATTGCTATGTTTCAACCACTGCACTCCCCGAACGTCGAATTAACTGATTCTTCGGGTTTCAATCATGTTGCATTTTTGTTCAGTGGCAAGCTCGGCGTTTTTCAGATAATTGTCTTTTTCATTCATAGTAAGGCTCCTTTCTTTTTGTGGAAGATATGATAACAAGCTGATATAATATAATTAAGCATAGAAATATACGGCAAAGGTTTGGATGGTGCATTATGGAAATAAACAGTATTTGCGAAAACAAGAAACAATTTCTGGATTTACTCTTATTAGCTGATGAGCAAGAATCTATGATAGACAAATACTTAGAACGAGGCGAGCTTTTTGCCTTATACGATGGTGACTTAAAAAGTGTTTGCGTTGTTACACAGGAAAGCGATGATGTTTGCGAGCTTAAAAATATAGCCACTTACGAAGAATGGCATGGTAAAGGGTATGGAAGTAAACTTTTAAACCACATATTTTCGTATTACAAAGGCAAGTATACAACAATGCTTGTAGGAACTGGTGACAGCCCATGGATATTACGGTTCTATGAAAAAAACGGTTTTACAATCGCTCATAGGATTAAGAACTTTTTTACAGACAACTACGATCACCCAATGTTTGATAATGGTATTCAGTTGGTAGATATGGTTTACTTAAGTAAAGCCCTATGATTTAGTCAGCTTTAGCAGCTTACAGCTAATCGAACTTGGCCCAAAGCGTGCGAAATGAGAAATGCACTGCCTAATGAATGAGCAGTGCGCTTTCTTCCGTATAACAGGAATATCAATATGAATCATATTTATGAGGAAATTCGGCTCAAGGCTATACCGGATTTACGGATATGATATTGAAGCAAAATAAATTCCAATGTGTCAAGTAATTTTATACAACAAATAAATTATATAGCTTAAGGTTGGTGGTAGAGTGAAACGGTGCATTGTAATTGCTGGAATAGTTGAATAAAGAATAAAACTCAGGAGGATTTTTATGACTATTCCAGCTGATAAAATATATCCGCGGACCAATGACTTTGAAACCGTATACCTGAAAAACGTCGTTACAAATCCCAATATCATCGTCGGTGATTATACGATGTACAATGATTTTGCTTCCGACCCCGCGCAGTTTGAAAAGAACAACGTGCTGTATCACTATCCTGTCAATCACGACCAGCTCGTTATCGGCAAGTTTTGTTCAATCGCCTGCGGGGCAAAGTTCCTGTTTACCAGCGCAAATCACACGCTGAAATCACTTTCAACCTATCCGTTCCCACTCTTCTTTGAAGAATGGAATCTGAATAAAATGAATGTTGCGTCCGCGTGGGACAACAAAGGCGATATTGTCATCGGCAATGACGTTTGGATCGGCTATGAAGCGGTGATCTTGTCCGGCGTTCATATCGGCGATGGCGCAATCATCGGAACCAGAGCGGTCGTGACGAGGGATGTCCCCCCGTTCACGGTTGTCGGCGGCGTTCCCGCGAAAGAAATCAAAAAGCGTTTTGATGAAGAAACCATTGCGAAGTTACAGCAAATCGAGTGGTGGAACTGGCCTGTTGAGAAGATACGGCAGTTCCTGCCGCAAATCATGAACGGAGAAGTCGATAAGCTGACTCTCTAAAATCATTTACATTATAAAAGCCGAAGCGTTCTCAGATTTCCGAGAATGCTCCGGCTTTTATTGATTGGTACGTTAGATGATGAGACTATGATAACAGTCTTAAACCTTTTTGCAGATGACTCCAATTGTAGGAGAATCGTCCGCGTACTCTCCTCCCCAGAGGTTTGAAAATATGGCGTCTATCCGGAAGCCGCCGCTTTCCAGCTCCGCTTGTATGGAATCCGGCGAAAAAAAGGACTGCCATATGCGGTAAATTTTAAGCTCAGAGTCGAATACGGAATAAAGATCGCACAGTGCCGGGATATCGGGATAGAAAAAAGTCTTTTCCAGTACGAAATGCCTGTGCCCTCTCCAGAAGCCCGGCTCGGATGCATACCACTTTGGAGCATAGTTTTCCTTCCGAGCTATAAACGCAGCCAGACTCGAGACATCAAAAGCAAAATAGCCGTTTGGCTTTAAAGCGGTGTAAATGTTATTCAGAAGCAATCTCCTGTTTTCAGGACTCATTACGCCGTAATCCTCGCTGATCATCAGGGCCGCAGCATATTCTCCTTCACCAAATGGATTCAGGTAGCTTCCGCAAATATAGTTTGTTTGTGCTTCCTCTCGGCGTTCATTTGCGTACTGTATGGAGTTTTCCGACCCGTCTACACCTGTCATATTAAAGCCTTTTTTCGCAAGAAGGGCGCAGTATAATCCGGGCCCGCAGCCCAAATCAATCATCGCGGAGCCTTCCTTTATCCGCATCCGTTGGGGCAGATAATCGCAGATCGCCCGGATTTTCGAGGGTGTATAGCTTGCGGCGTCATTATCGGACGACAGATGAGCCTTCAGCATCATTTTCGAAATGTGGCTGTCGTTCCACATCTCTGCGCCCGGCTCGTAGGGAACGGGACGGCAGTCGGTCTCCATTAAATCATCTAATTTAAACATAATAAATGTCCTTTCAGCTTCTTTGGCAGCAAACTAAGAAGGGATACCAATCAATAATGGTACCCCCTGAAAACAAAAGGGAGATACCTTCCGAAAGGATGAACAGATACGACAAACAACGTCTGCACCGGTCAGACGGTTGAGCCATTATCCGTTCAAGCTTTCTTTTCCAGTCAGTTCAGTTTACTGCCCCGACCGGACGGTATCCCTCCAATAATATTTATTTTAGTCTGCTGCCTGATATAAGAATATCCTGCGTTTTCGTTCCTGTCAACTGAAATATGCGAGGAAATAAAACAGTCGGACACGCATCAAAAAGCGCAAGATTTATTAAACCTGAGTGTTGTGATATTGTTATAATGGATAGACATTAATCGGGAAAGGAGACGCCATGAAAAAGCTTGAAGCGGTGATAGCTGCGATTGGATATATTGAAGCGCATCTGTCAGATGAAAAGCTCGATCTGGATACGGTTGCGGATGCCGTGCACTATTCAAAATATCACCTGCACCGGATCTTCAGTGATACGGTAAAGCTCACCATTCATGATTACGCACAGCGCAGGCAGCTTACGGAAGCGGCCAAGCTGCTTGTTTTTTCGGATAAGCCAATCATGGATATTGCGATTCTGGCCGGTTACGACAGCCAGCAGGCTTTCAGCAATGTATTCAAGGCTATGTATAAGCAGTCTCCTCTTGAGTTTCGAAAAAACGAGGTGTTTTATCCATTGCAGCTTGAATATGACTTCAAAAACCAGCGGGAGACAGCCGGGAATTCCGGGGAACAATCCGGCAGAGAAATCCGTTTTGCCACAGAAGCGGACATCCCGTTATGGATGTATTTAGTGCGCCTTTCCATTGACGGCTTTCCCTATTTGGACGAAGCTGAACATTTGGAAAGCCTGAAACGCTATATTGATGAAAAGAGTGCGCTGCTTATGACCGAGGGCGGGATGCTCATCGGTGGAATGCTCATCAGCTATGAAACCGGGAGCATTGATTTTCTTGCCGTACATCCTCTCCATCGAAAACATGGTATAGCAAAAGATTTCCTTGATATTGCGCTTGCCGAATTATTAAAGAATAAGGAAATCAGTATTACCACATTCCGTGAGGGCGACAAAGCGGATACCGGATACCGCAAAGCCCTCAAAGAACTGGGCTTTGCTGAGGCCGAGCTTCTAACGGAGTTCGGTTATCCGACACAACGAATGGTTTTACCAATGGAGGACCTGAAATGACAAATTCACAGAAAGCGGGCAGGCGCGATATAAACGCACCTGCCCCTGTTCATGAAGCCACAAGGAAACTGCCGGACGATACGCCGGTTTTTTTCGATGAAATCACACATCTGGACGAGATTAAGTGCAAGCTTGATGAGGCCATCAAACATGCTAATGATTCCGTCGAACACATCGACGATGAATATATGGATACCAAGCGGTACATGGTCCAGCATCGCGGTGAAATCGACCCGCATGAAATGTTCCAAAACGAATTGGCATTAAAGCAAATTGACCATCGCGGCGCCTTTGCCGTTGAAATCAGGGATAAGCTCATAAAGCTCAAAGATTCTCCCTATTTCGCAAGGATTGACTTCAGAGAAGCCGCTGAAGAAACGCCTTGCTCCATATACATCGGACGATTTGCTTTTCACCATGACAATGAGCTGCTGGTGTCTGACTGGCGGTCTCCTGTTGCAAGCATGTTTTATGACTGCGAGGTCGGGCCTGCCGGATATGACGCGCCTGTCGGACAAATCAACGGAGAACTGAGCCGAAAGAGACAGTTTAAGATAAAAAACGGCGAAATGGAATACGCGCTGGAAAGCTCACTGAATGTTCAGGATGATATTTTGCAGCGGGAACTCAGCCATACTTCAGACGAGAAGATGAAGTCCATTATCGCAACCATTCAGACGGAGCAAAACCGGATTATCCGTGATGAAAAGTCAGGAACCCTTCTAATCCAAGGTGTCGCAGGTTCCGGCAAGACCTCCATTGCGCTGCATCGGATAGCTTATCTGCTCTACCGCTTTAAAGACAGGCTCACAGCAAAAAATGTTGCCATTTTGTCTCCCAACAAAGTATTTGGAGATTACATTTCAAACGTCCTGCCTGAACTCGGCGAGGAATCGATCGGCGGGATAAGCTTTGCGGATATTGCGGAAATACAGCTTGAGAGCGTCATCCGTTTCGAACGGGATCGGGACCCGCTTGAAGCTGGAGACCCAGAATGGGCGGAGCGGGTGCGCTTCAAATCAACACTTGAATTCGTTAAACTGATGAATGATTATCTGGCGCTGATGCCGGAAACTGTTTTTGAACCAGGTGATTACACTTTCGGACGGTTTTCGGTTGGGCGCGAGTGGATACAAAGCCGCTTTTCGTCCTTGAATAAGCTGCCGGTCAAACAGCGGCTCCAAACAATAGCGGAAGATATTTACGACCGATTTCAGACAGATAACTTTATGGAGGATACGCTGCCGACAGCCAGGACTATCCAAAAAAGTCTGACCGCGATGCTGAAGTTGAAGAACACTCTTGCGCTCTATAAGGATTTCTACAAGCGGATGAATAGGTCAGAAAGTTTCGTGATGCCCGCGAAGGATACTCTTGGATGGGACGACGTATATCCATTTTTATATTTTCACGCCGCTTTTGTGGGGTTGAAAGAAAGCCGGGTTATACGGCATCTGGTGATCGATGAAATGCAGGATTACACACCGACTCAATTCGCAGTCATGAACCTCCTGTTCAAGTGCCAGAAAACGATCCTGGGCGATTTCGGGCAGTGTATCAATCCGAACCATAAGCATACACTCAGCGACTTGCTTGAGCTTTATGATGCTTCTAAACTGATTGAACTGAATAAGAGCTACCGTTCAACCTACGAAATCATCACATTCGCCAAACGTATTCAAAGTATCGCTCTGCTTGAGGCGGTGGAACGCCACGGGGATGCTCCTGAACTGATATACTGCCGCGACAAACAGGAAGAGCTTGAACAGATAATGAAAAAAATCGACGCTTTTGCCGACAGTGAAAATGTGACGCTTGGAATTATCCTGAAAACGAACAGCGCCGCGAAAGCATTTTATGATGTTTTACCCCAGAGCCTTGATGTACATCTGATTTCGCCGGAAAGCACCGCTTTTGTGAACGGCGTATCGATTACCTCGATTCAAATGTCAAAGGGGCTGGAGTTTGACGAGGTTATTATCCCCTCGTCAAACAATGAGACCTATTTCGGTGAATATGACCGCAGCTTGCTTTACATTGCCTGCACCCGGGCTATGCACCGCCTATCTTTGATCTATACAGGGGAGCTAAGCCGGCTTATTGGTGGAATATAATATAAGTAAGCTTTTTGTTGACACGCCTCATTTCTCTAAGGCTTCTTGGATATGAGGCGTTTTTCATATTCAATTTGCCCTATTTATTAGGCGCACATTTTGCCCGGAGACTTTCCGATTTTTATTTCAGGCTCACAATTGACAGATGAAAACCCTCATGATAGGATACATTCATATGAATGTATCCTTCGGAGGTGACATTATGGCACGGAACAAATACCCAGAAATAACACGCACACGAATTTTAGAAGCAGCTAGAAAGCTGTTTATGGAAAAGGGATGGGAAGAAACAACCGTACAAGATATTGTTGACGAATTGGCAGATGTGACAAGAGGGGCTTTTTACCATCATTTTCAATCAAAAGATGATATTATTGATGCGGTGACAACTCAGATGTTTAGCGGCGATGTTGAATCTCTGATTAAAGACAGTTCCGACCTTAATGGCAGTGGTCTTAACAGACTTCGTAATCTGCTTTCTGCGTCCTTAAATAATGAGGAACAATTACAATTTGTAAAAGTAGCACCTTCTGTTTTACAAAGCCCAATATTTATAGGAAAACAGGTGAGGGATTGCATAAAATCAATGGCACCAAACATACGCAAGTATATTGAAGAAGGCAATCAAGACGGCTCATTGGATGTTGACAATCCAAAACAGGTATCAGAAACCTTCATTCTACTCGCAAATCTTTGGCTGAACCCGGTTACATTTACTGTTTCAAAAGAAGAATATTTAAATAAAATCAGACATTTTAAGGATTTGTTTAATGGTATTGGCTTACCAGTTATAGATGACGAAATGTCTGGTTTATTTGAGAACTATTATGACTATGTAACGCAAAACGGCTAAATATAATAAGCTGCCTATTAGGGCAGTTTATTATTGGCAATATACATACATTTATATGTATCAATATGGAGGAAATATAATGAATGAACCAGCAGTAAAAATTAGAGGTCTGACGAAAGCCTTTGGGGGGCGTGAGGTCATCCGCAACTGTTCAATGACAGTTGAAAAAGGCAAGATTTATGGCTTTTTAGGAAAAAATGGAGCAGGAAAAACGACGGTATTCAAAATCCTTTTAGGACTGCTTCAACCGACCGCAGGTGAGGCAACTGTTTTAGGATTTGATAGCGTAAAAAGAAATCTTGATATTCTAAAGCGGACTGGCAGCCTGATTGAAACGCCTATTTTCTATGAGCATTTATCCGCGACTGAAAATCTGCAAATCCACCTTGATTATATGGATTACCAAAACGCTGATATCGTTGGAATGCTTGAGCTGGTGGGACTCCCAACGGTCGGTTCACAGCCTGTTTCAACATTTTCGCTCGGTATGCGGCAACGATTGGCAATTGCCCGCGCCCTTATACATAAACCGGAGCTTTTGATATTAGACGAGCCTGTAAATGGGCTTGATCCTGTCGGGATTAAAGAAATGCGGGAACTGTTTTGCAAGCTTGTGAAAGAACGAGAAATCACCATTTTACTATCAAGCCATATTCTCTCGGAAATAGAGCAGACCGCAAATCGAATTGGTGTAATTGTAAATGGCACAGTCGTACAGGAAGTAATGCCGCAAGAAATACGTAAGCAATACTCAGGCGGCTTGGAAGAGTACTTTATGACAATCACAAAAGGAGGAACTGAAAATGAATAGATTAATTTTGCTTGAGCTGAAACGAAACGGCCTGAAATCCTATCATTTTGCGGTAGTGATTATTACGGTCATTATGCTGAGCTTTTTATATCTGTTGGCCGCTATACCAAAGCTTGACCCTACAGAGACAGATTTGAATATGTTCATGACATATCATAATTTAATCAACCTGAACAATATTCTCTGCATGGTTATTTTTACGATTTTTTCATCAGTTATGTACTCAAGGTTTGTTGTAGAAGAATACGCGGGAAAAAGAGCAATGCTTTTGTTTTCTTATCCGATTGACCGTAAAAAAATCTTGGAAGCAAAGATCTGTATGGTGTTTTCATATACAGTGATTGCCATGCTTCTCTGCGGTGCGTTGGTATTAGGTATTTTCTTTACAACAGAAAGTCAATTCCCCCTGTGTGCGGATCAAATGAGTATAAAGACGGTTATAGACGGTTTTCTTTCCCTGTTATGCTATTCCCTATTAGCTGGTGTGTGGGGCATTGTTGCCTTGAATTTCGGTTTTGGGAAGCAATCGGTTTCAGTAACGATTATCGCCGCAGTCATTATTGCTACCGTCATGTGTCAAATGATGGCTATCACAATAAATATTTCAGGTGCAATTGTTTCTCTGGTAATAGGCGCCATTGCGGCAGCAATCACATTAAGCAATCTTAAAAAAAGGGTTATGAATATGGAGGTATGACTTAAATGACAAAACAAGGAATTGAACAGGCCGTTGAGCAATCAGTAGAAAGCTTCGGAGATTGGGCATGGCGGTACGAGCTTTTTATCAGTGCTGTCATTTTTGTCATTTTACTTATTGTGGGCTTTATGCTACTGAAAAAGGGAAAGAAGAATGCAGGTTACATTTGTCTTGGAATTAGCTTACTCGTGCTTATCTCTGATGTCTTTAAGGCGTTGCTCCGAGTTTTCTAATTGTTTTATCAGGAGGAATGGCCTATGGAACAAAAACTATTTACAAAAAACTTTACGCTTCTTGTCATTGGGCAGGCAAGCTCTCTCTTTGGAAATTACATCTTAAAGTTCGCCCTGTCTATGTATGTATTGGAAGTAACAGGCTCGGCGGCTATATATGCAAGCATTTTAGCAGTTGCTACAATTCCTACGATTTTATTTTCTCCGTTAGGGGGTATTCTCGCAGATCGCGCAAACAGAAGGAACATTATGGTGGCATTGGACACTTTATCGGGAATATCCTTATTATTTGCGGCATTCCTGTTTTCTACGGGTAACGGCATTGCCGTGACTTGTGTACTCCTTGTAACCCTGTCAATTATGGGTGCCTTCGAGTCGCCAACCGTTCAGGCATGTGTCCCTCAAATGCAATCCGGGGATAATATAATCAGAGGAAATGCCATTGTTAATCAAGTGGCTGCAATATCCGCATTGATTGCCCCGATACTGGGAAGCGTACTTTATGTGACTTTTGGGCTAAAACATGTTATGTCCGCAAGCATTATATGCTTTTTTCTTACAGCATTGTTTGAATACTTCATAAAATTAGAATACATACCTGTTGATAACCGAAACGGTGTTCTCGCAATTGTCAAACATGATTTCTCCGTAAGTATGCGGTTTATCTGCAAAGGACAACCCGGAATATTTACAATGCTGCTCTTAATCGCGCTGGTCAGCTTTTTCGTAATAGGTACTGCTATGGTGGGATTGCCCTATATAGTGCGGACTGTTCTTGGTTTAAATGCGGAATATTACGGTGCGGCAGAAAGCGCATTAGGCTTTGCAGCAATTCTCGGGAGTATTGCTGCCGGATTATTAACAAGAAAATTGAAAGTCCGCCATTTATCAATTGTACTTATGGTACTGGGAGTATTATTAATTCCTTCTGGCAGTGTTTTTCTTGCTCCAATAAGTACGATTGCAAGATATGTCATCAACATCATCTTTTTTTGCGGCATGCAAATCTCAGCCTGTATTTTTTCGATTTTTTCTTTTTCTTTTATACAGCAAAAGACACCGGATCATCTGATTGGAAAGGTTATGGCTTTTGTGTCCACCATTGCAATGTGTGCGCAGCCACTGGGTCAAGCTGTTTATGGACTTCTATTTGACAAATTCAGTGAAGCTATTTACCTTATCTTAATTCCAGCCGGAGTAATAATTTTTATAATTGGACTATCGTCCACGGGCTTTTTCAAGAGGCTAGATAGTAAATCGTCAGCAAAATAAATTGTATCTCCCCAAAGCCGCTTTCCCATGCCTGCGGGTACTGCCACCTTACCATAACAACTGGATACAGCCGAATTTTCATTTTACCTCTCGTGGAAGCAATAACAATAAATACTTATTGAAGAATTCCTTTTTGTTCATGGAATTGATGATTTTAATAGAAAGCATGTCATCCTTTATAATAATGTCCCTTTTTAAAAGCTTAGATAGCTGGTTTTCGGAATAAACTTTCCTATGGCAAGAAGAGAGCAAGATTGCTTAAAAATGAATCACTTTATTTTGTTATAGTTTTATTGAAAATAAATATTGTGGGCAAACCTACCGAAAGGCAGGGACGCAAAGCCGAGAGTCTAAGGCGCTGTAAAGCGGCGCTATGATCGTCTGGTTGCAATGGATGCGCCAAAGCCTGCACTTTTTATCTGAAGGGCAGGCTTTGATCATATCTATCTCTCATAAGCAATCTTTATCGGTCTATTTATGATCTTCTGATGCGCCGCTGTAGCAAAGAACCTCAAGCATGGCTCTCGCAGCTCTGCGAGCTGTATTATCACAAATGCGAATAAGGCGAATAAGGTGGGAAGTTTCGTAATCCTCTCCGGTTTCAAATTGGGTGGTTTCAGGATAGGCAATAACGTCGGCAGAGATACCGATTGCGCGTATCAAACGAAACAGCACCTTTACGCTGGGCATTCGTTGCTCATTTTCAATGGCAGCCAGGTGTCGTACTCCGATTTTGGCTCTTTCCGCAATTTGCTCTCGGGTATATCCTGCTTTTTCGCGTTCACGCTTGAGTATTTCACCCAGCTTGTCCGTTATTGTTTCGTCATCATTTTTATGCACTGGCAGTTCACCTCCTTAGATATATTTTAATGGGGGGTGACGTTCCCCGGAATGTCGTAATAGTAGCTAAAACAAAGCACTAACAGTGCCAAAATGCGCTCGACTTGCGAATCGTTTCATTAAAAAAAACGATTGGTATGGCGGGTCTATTGTTATGCCTTAAACGCCCTCCTTCCAGTCGGGGAAGAGGGCCTTATGTTTTACTATAACAAATTGCTGCTCATCGTGAGCAGCCAGGAGTAGTTTGACGAGGACAAACTTTCTGCTCCGCAACGATGGCTTAGCTTTTCAAATCGGCCCAATTGGGCTAATGAATACGCACACTCTGAACATGACGTATTAGTTCTATTAAATACCTACTATAAGTATGAAAGCGCGCAACCGAAAGATGATCGGTTGTGCGCTTTTGTATTCAGAGTGTCTTTTGCATCTGTTGGCTGCCGCAGCCCGCCTCTCCAATCTGAATTTCTTAAAAAAATTCAGATTGGAGAAAGGACAATGTTTGATAATGTAAATCCCTATACCCTGCGAACTGAGGTTTCCGAGGGTATGACACGATATTTTGTTTCTTTTGAGGATGGACAAGCTACCCTGCGGGAAACCGAGGTGTCCCGCCCCGTCTATCTGGAGTTTTTTCGCTTCGTAAAAACCGAGCGCAATCTGCGCCGCTGGGACGAAAGGCATACCGAGCAATCCGACCTGACTGACGGATCGCTCTATGACCGCGCTTTGTATAAGCCGAAAAGTGTTGAGGACGCGGCCTTTGACAGCCTGCGGAATGAAAAACTGCGGCAGGCAATTCAGGACTTGCCTGAGCTTCAGCGTCGGCGGTTCGTCCTGCACCATGAATTTGGCCTTACTTATGAGCAGATTGCGGAAATGGAGGGTTGTTCCAAAGTATCCGTATTCCGTTCAGTAAGCCGCGCAGAAGAAAAAATCAGGGAAGAATTAAAAACTTAAAAAATCAGGGGTAACAAATCACCCCTGACTGTGGAAACAGGTGAGAGGATATTTTCTCTCACCTGTTCTCCATTTTGGTGAATGGGTTGAACCTTGACAATTTCATACCCATTCATCAGGCACTTTCCCATTGCTATTGCGATGAGCATAAGCCACATTAGCGGTTGCGCCATGACTGCGTACAGAAACACGGAAACAAGGTCAACTATTATGATTTTGCTTGTTAGTCCGCTGCTCTGTACGATGAGCGAGAAACCTCCGGCTATAAATACCGGGTTGCCCCCGGTATGGCGATGACAGGCAATGGGGCGATACTCCTGTCCAGTCACAGCCCCCCCTTGAACGGGGGATCACGCAATGAGGGCAGCTTGGAGCGATCCTCGGAGGGGTGCAATTCCCGTGGTGCGGTTTAAGCAGACCGCCGCCTGATGACTTCCCTATGTCTTGGGGTGTCGAGGACAAATAAAGGCATTTCATATATACCAAGGCGCAAGTCCGGTCATTTTATAGGGCTGCTATGCCAAAGCCGAGTTTTATTAAAGACCGGGTTTGCGTTTTGGTCTACATAGGAGCTATTTTGCATGGAACCATCTCCCGCTTACATCGCCGCCCCCCTGGGGTGCGCGTTACAGAACGGAATCACTGCAACCATGCCTAATATCATCCTACTTTTGAAATGGCGAAAAACTTTATCCCACAAAGGGAAAACCGCCGTCCCACGAGAAATGGTGACGGCAGAAATCGAGGTGAACATATTGCTCAAACTATTCAGAAACAAGCTCTTTATCGGCGCAATGTGCCTGCTGCTTGCCGGGGCGCTTGCGTTCGGGCTGTTGCCCCAGCTTTACGGCGCACAGTCCGGCACGACGGAAATTGTGAGGCTCCGGCAGACCGTGGAATACGGAACGGTCATTACCGAAGATATGCTGGCCGTCGTGGAAGTCGGCTCCTACGGCCTGCCGGATGCCGTTGTGACGGACAAATCCGAAATCATTGGCCTTGTCGCCGGGGACACCATCTACGCCGGGGAATATCTCTGGCGTGACCGTTTCATGGCGCAGGAGGAGTACAAAACCGCTACGGCGCAGACCGGTTACGGACTATCCGAGGGAACCTATCTGCTAACTATCGCGTTGCCGTCCGAATCCTCCGGCCTTGCCGGTATCCTCCGCTCCGGCGATACGGTGGACGTTTACGGCTACACCGACGAAAGCGGCTCCGCCGTGGCAAGCGTTGCCCTGACCGCAGTTTCCGTATACAAGGTGCTCAACAGCAAGCTCATATCTCTGGACGATCTGGACGCCAAACTCACAGCAAACCCCGACTCCGATCCCGCAGACTACGATCTTGCCCCCGCCTATGTGGTTTTCACCGTAAACGAGCAGCAAGCTAAGGTGCTGATCGGGCTGGAAAAGGATGAAGCCCTGCACCTGACCTTGCGTGAAACGGAGGCGCGACCATGAGCATCTGTGCAATATGGGGCGCGCCGCAGACCGGGAAAACAACGCTTGCGGTCAACCTCGCCTATGCCGTCAGCCGGGGCGATCAATCCGTGTGCCTCATTTCTCCCGTGGCCTACAGCGAGCTTTCCGCGATTCTCGGCGTAAAAATCCCGGAGGAAAACAGCCTGAGCGCGGCGCTCCGGGGCGCTCCCCTCCAACGGACTGTATTCAAAGTGGATGAACTGTTTTATGTACTTGCCGCCCCCTCCGCAGCCAGCGCCCCTGACTGCGACTATTCCGGCGAACAGGTCAAAACGCTTCTGGAGCTTGCTCGGATGACCTTTGACGTAGTGCTTGTGGATTGCCTGTCCGAAACAAACGACCTGTTTTCCGCTTGGGCGTTGAACCGAGCAGATAAGGTGTTACTGTGCGCGGGCGGTCATGTTTCCGGCGTTCTCTGGCACAGAGCCAACAAAAAGGCGTTGCAGGCGGCACAGGATAAAACCCTGTATGTCGGCTCAGAGATCATACCGGGCCTTGACTATGCCGCCATGTATGAGCTCCTGAAATGTACGCCTGAAATAAAAATCCCATATATCCGCGAGGCTCCGCTTTTCCAGAACGAAAGGCGGTTTTTGTTTGGCCTCTCCGGGAAGAAAGGTAGGGCCTACGCCGGAGCGATCAATAAGCTGTGCGAGGTGATAACGACATGAGCATTACGGCGTATGAATATCTCTCCATCCTCCAAGCGACGGAGGCGGCGCAGGAGCAGGACGGCGGCTTTGACTACTTGAAGCTCCTTGAAAATGTGCGCTCCATCATTGCGGCGAAGCATTCTCAGGAGCTTTCTTCGGCTCTCGGCAGCGCCGACGCCGCACAAACCCTGAAAACGCTCATTCTTAAATACTGCGTGGAGGCGCTGGCCGGGAGTGCGTTCAATCATGCGGCGCTTGTTGAGAAAATCTATCAGGACATGGCTGGCCTCGGCATCCTCACGGACTATCTTCATGACCCCAACGTGGAGGAAATCAACGTCAACGGCTACAATGTCGTTGAAATCAATTACCCCGACCATATCAAGTATCTGTACGGCGATGAAGCGTTTTCCTCTCCCACGACGGCGTTGGATATTGTAAAGCGCATGGTGCGCATGGGCGGGATGCAGCTGGACGCGCAGTCCCCCCGCGTGGATAGCTATATCGGGGACGGTACGCGCATATCGGCCATGATCCCCCCCGTGGTGCCGCTGGAGCGCGGCGTGATCGCCTCCATCCGAAAGCAGAACAAAAGTGAAATCACCCGGCAGCAGCTTTTGGATTCCGGTTCTGTGTCCCCGGATATGCTGGATTTTCTGACACTCTGTCTGTGCAACGGCATTTCCGTCGGGCTGGCGGGCGGCACCGGCGCGGGAAAAACCACCGATCAAGCATATTTACTCAATGAGTATATCAGGAGAAACGACGATTACAACAACCGCGTATTCGTCATTGAGGACAGCCGGGAATTGAACCTTACTGCCTATGACAATGGCAATAACCGCCCTGCGCGAGTGCTCTACACCGTGACGAAAGACCCGCCCAGCCCAATCACCATGCTTGACCTGATCGTCAGCTCCTTGCGTTTTCACCCCGCGCTGATCGTCCCCGCCGAGGTTCGGGATGCCGCCGCTTGGGAGGCGGCAAACGCCGGACAGACCGGGCATACCATCCTGACCGCTTTTCATGCCGACAGCGCTTTTGACGCTTACAGACGCTTGGTGTCCATGTGCCACGCGGCGCAGACCGGGCTTTCAGACGCGCATCTATTGGAAATGTGCGCCGGTGCGTGGCCGATCATGGTGTTCAAAAAGCAGCTTAAAGACAATTCCCGCAAGTACATGGAAATCTTCGAGGCGACGGGCGTTGAAAATGGCAGACTCCAAGGCCGTATGCTGTATCGGTTCGTTATAAGCAAAACGGAGCGCGACGGGCGTGGGTGCGTTGTAAAGGTTCACGGCTCCCACAAAAAAGTGGGGACGATTTCGCCAGAGCTTTTCTGCCGTCTGCGCGACAATGGAGCGCCGGAAACGGAGCTTCGCCGCCTGTTCCCGGACGCAGATGAAAAGGAGGTGCAGAGCCTTTCATGATCTATCTAACCTGTTTTGCCGTGTTCCTGCTTGTGGGCGCGGCAATTTTTCTTGTCAGCGATCTTGATAAAAAGATAGCCGCAGAGATCAAACGCGGGAGAAAGGCCGGAGAAATGAAGCTGCGCAAGCAGACGCTTTTCACAAGGCTTGCGCGGCTGGAACAAGAGCGTCGGCGGCTGGTGCAAGAGGTCAATATGCCCCCCGCCGTCTACTGGTTGCTTACCGTTCTCGGCGTGGGCGTCGGTGCGGCAGTTGGAAAGCTCCTGTTTTCCCATATGTTTTTCGCCGTCGCGGTAGGCGTCCTCGGCGCTCTTAGCCCGCAGCTTTTTCTTCGTATCAAGCTGACACAGGCCAAAAATCAGCGTGTGGAAAAGCTGCATTCCTCCATGCTGATCCTCTCCAATTCCTATATCGTGACGGAGGATTTTTTGCAATCCGTGCGGGATAATCTCAGCGTGTTGGAGTATCCGGCCCCGTTCCGGGACTTCCTCACCTACACCAATTATATAGACGGCAGCGTAAAAACTGGCCTGCGCCGCATGGAAGCGCAGGTCGGCAACGACTACTTTTCCCAATGGGTAAACGTGCTGATTCTCGCCCAGGATGATCGGAACATGAAATATGTCACCATGTCCGTTGTGGATGCGATGGCCGACGTGCGGCAGGCCCAGCGGGAATCCGACACGGCCATGTACGCCATCTGGCGGGAGTATTTTACCGTTCTGTCCCTGATCTTCGCCGCGCCCCTCATTTTCCGCGTTCTCATGAAAGACGCCTATACCGTCCTCGTCACGACGCTTCCGGGACAGTTTTTGCTTGCGCTTCTACTTGCCACCGTGGTGTTTTCGTTGGTACGGGCATATCGGCTGAACAAGCCGCTGCTGACGTAAGGGGGCCGGAATATGATTATCGGATTAACCCTGTTCCTGATCGCCGCGCTGCTGTTTCTCGGCATGAAAACAGTCTGCTCGGCGGCAGACGGAACCACCTTCGCTGGGCGCGGGATGCTCAAAAAAATAGCCAAGTGGCATAAGGAGCCGCTTGATCTGTGGGCCGTCTTTCCCCTGAAACAACTGCTTGCCGCCGTTTCCCGGCTCGTCTATGTGGACGAAACCGCCGGGGCGAAGCTCAGCCATGACTTGGAAAAGGCTGGGCTTCCCATCACGCCAAAGGTCTACACAGCCCGAAAATACCTGACCATGTTTGCCGGTATCGGCCTGACGGCGGCATGCTTCATCCTCCGCTTTTACTTCGGCGTGTTCGTCATTCTTCTGGTAATGGTATTCGCCCTCATGAAGCAGCGTGACGCACTGAATGAGAAAATCCGCAAAAAGGAGCTGGCTATCTCACAGGAAATTCCGCGCTTTGTGCGGACACTCTGCCGAAGCCTGCAATCTGACCGCGATCTTGTCAGCGTTATCGGCTCGTATCGGAAGATTGCGGGGCCGGAGCTTGGCGGTGAGCTGGATATCCTGCTTGCCGAAATGCAGTCCGGCAACCTCCAAAGCGCCCTTGTCCATTTTGAAAACCGGCTGGGCTTGCCGGAAACCTCCCGGCTTTGCGGGGCGCTCCGGGATATGAGCCTCGGCATCGACCAGACCGCGACGCTCTCCTACATGGCCGACGACATGGCGCGCGCGGCCAAGGAAAACATCAAAAGAGAGCTGTCCTTGAGGCCGGGGAAAATGCGTCGCACCTATTACCCGGCTATCGGCGTGTGCGTCGCTATGATTCTGTATGTCCTCGTCGTGTACGTTATCCATAACCTCAACAATATCGTGTAAAGGAGCAAAACAACATGAAAAATCGTATTCAGACCATCCGCAGGAAAATCCATGACGCCGGCAGCAAGGCGGTATCCGTCCTGAGAAACAACAAGGGGGAGCTTGCCACCAACACGATTGGCGGCATCATTGTCGGCGTGGTCATTGTCGGGCTGCTGATTATCGCCATCAACAAGTTCTTTCCTGGCTTTTTCAGCGACATGTTCGGTAAAATGTCAGATAAGCTCAACGGCAACTGGTAAAGGAGGGCGCGGTATGGCGGTTTTGAAACGGCTTCGATGCCTGCTGCGAGAGAAANGCTACATGTGCCGCCGAGTGGTACGCAGCATCGAAATCACGGGCGTATACGACGAGGCAGAAACCCGGAACATTGTCGCGCAGATGGAAAGCGCAGACTTGAAAAACGTCAATGTTCAGGTGGATGCTGCGTACTACAGCGGCAGGAAAATCCAGCTACGTCAGACCTTCAGCGTAACCCTCACAGGCAGCTACCGCATCACCATTCTGACGCTCGGCGGGAACCCCGTTGCGCTGGACTTGCCGATCAAGGTCAAGGTGGCCGGAATGAGTGAGGTATACTGGAAATGAAAGAGCTGTTGAAAGACAAAACCGGGGGTATCCCGGTTATTTTTATTGGCTTGGTGTTCTTTCTCCTGCTGATTTCTTTTCTCATTATGGAAATGGGAGCTGCCTACGAAAGTTACTATGATGCGGAAACCATCCTACAACGAAGCTGCAACAGCGCGGTTGAGAAAAACATGCTGGACGCTTACCGGGCCGACAACATTCTGCGGCTGGACATGTCGGGTGCGACAGCGGATTTTTATAGCTTCCTTTCCTCCGATATGCCGGACAAGTACACCGTGAAAATCCAGTCCATTACCGGCACGGCAACGCCCCCGGCTCTGACCGTCACGGGAACGGTTACGTTCTCAACGCTCTTTGGGCAGTACGGCTTCGACGACCTTTCCTTCAATTTCACCGTACAGTCCACCAACTACCGGACGGAGTAAGGCCATTATGAACTATATTTCCATCCTGATAAACGCCGCCGCGCTGATTTATGGTGGCATTGCGGATTACAAGCGGCGGGAGATTCCGAATACAGTTCCCATTATACTGCTTTCTTTGGCAGCCTTTTCCTTTCCAACCTTTTGGCGTATAATGGGGCTAATCCTCCCCGCCGTGCTGCTGCTTGCGGCGGCGAAGCTCACAAAAAGCGAAGTCCCCGGAGGGGATTTCAAGCTGATCTGCGCACTTGGTTTCGCCTGCGGTCTGCCGGAGCTGGCGGCAATCCTCGTTCTTTCCGCACTCGGCGCTATGGCCTACGGCACAATCCGGAATCTACCGATCAAGCGTCACATCCCTTTATGCGCCTACGTCGCCCCGGCCTATATCGTCCTCCACATGATGGCGTTTTTTTTGGAGGGGGGCGGGAGCATGTAAGGCATAAAAAGTTCAACGTACATCACTTTAGAATGGAGGCATTACTATGAAGAAACGAATCTTTATGCTGCTGGGCGTGGCAATGCTCGCAAGCGCTTTTTGTATGACCGGCGCGGCAGCAGCAGGCACTACCGACACGGTATCAGAAAGTATCGGTTCCAGCGTTCTCACTGTGAAATACAACGGCGAGGCAGTTGTTTTCCCCGATGCGCAGCCCTTTGTGGATGAAAACAGCCGGAAGCTTATTCCCGTTCGCTTCGTGGCTGAAACGATGGGCGCAGATGTGAGCTGGAATCAGGAAACGCAGACCGCCGTGATTGAACAGAACGGCATCACCGTTTCCGTGCCGATTGGCAGCGATACGATTACGGTCACGGAGAACGGCGGCACAACTGCCGTTAAAATGGACACGGCGGCGATCAGCCGGGAGGAACGCACTTACGTTCCTATCCGCTATGTGGCCGAGGCATTGGGCGCTTGGGTAAGCTACTCCGACCTATTCACCACCGTCCAGATTTACCGTGACGTGCTGGCTCCCGCCGACATCACCCGTCTGCACAGTTACTATGACATGTCGTCCGGCGAGTATGACAAAGCTACTGGCGAAACCCCTCTTTATACAGATGAGTTTCTGCTGACCCTGTATCCTGAGTTTGCATATTTCACAGGCAGCTACGGCTTTGAAAATGCAAACGAGTGGAAGTTGCGCAATCCAAATGGAAGTGATACTCTCATCTACACATGGAAAAAGCCAGTTACCTACACTGGCATAACCACGGGAGATACCTATACCTTTGGTACTCAGTCCGACCTTGATTTTGCCAAGCTCGTGCTTGCCGAAGCCTATGGCGTGGAGGATGAAATTAACAGTGCCGGGAAAGTGAAAATCTCGCTGAAAACCGATCTCTCCTGCGTTTACTGGTCACGGCACAGCAGTCGCGCAGGGACTTATGTGCGCGGAGTGCTGACAGTCACAATACCTGAAAACACTGATATCTCTTGGATTAAGCAAAATTACGATTTCATTACTAATCCAAAGGCTGGTGAAACCCGCGATATCGACGTGGAAATTTACGTCAATACCTTTACCGAAACGGTCTATTGGAACGAGATGACCGCCTTAACATGAATGAAAGGATAAAGTGAACATGAAAAAGCTGAAAAATTGCATATCTGTCCTCTTGGCAGCCGTTATAATGACGGCTGCTTTTTACACGCCCGCACTGGCAGTGGTGTCATCGCATGACCAAAAGCATTTGTCATCCAGTCAGCAGAGCAAAATCGATAAAGCTACAAAGGCTTGGGATGCAGCCAATGCAGCAGGAGATAAGGCAGGAATGGAGAAAGCTCATAAGGATGCTGAAAAAGTACGTTCCACAAAAAACTATTCCGGCGGCGCGGACGGTTCCGAATACCATCCCTGGAACAACGGCGGCGGAAATTCCGGCGGCGGTGGTGGCGGAGGAGGCCATTATTATCCTCCCACGCCTGTGACTTACACCATTACCGCGACATCGGGAACGGGCGGCAGTATCAGCCCAAGCGGTTCAACCTCAGTAACAGAGGGCAACAGCAAAACCTACACCATTGCGGCAAACACCGGCTATAAAATTGCAGACGTTAAAGTGGATGGCTCGTCAATCGGTGCGGCATCCACTTATACGTTCAGCAATGTAACCTCGGGCCATACCATCAGCGCAACCTTTGCCTCTGCTGCGTCACTCAGCACAGGCGGCGCCACGCTTGGGGACGGCGGCTCAGGGACGCTCAAATCGGGCGTAACCAAATCCGGGTATGGGATAACTGCAAGCCTGCCCGTCACGACCTCCTACGTCAGCGGAACAACTGTTACGGCAAGCTATAACTTCACTTCTACCAAAACCGTTTCGCTGGAAAGCGTCGGCGGCACATGGCAGTTCCCTGTAAGCGGCTCCAGCGTGACGGGAGCCAGAAAAATCTATATCCCCGTGGAAACCAAGGATGGCACTTATACGATCACCTTTACAGTAAAGGCCCTTGACCCGCAGGCCACGGCGCTGACCGGCTCTAACGTCTATCTGACCTCAACGAAAAGCGTCACCGTCACAATTCGGGGTTCCATGTACGAGGACGATTTCACGGGCAATTCCTGACATAGCAGTAAGCAACAGTTTTTATGCGAAGATTGGGCGGCAGACTTTTTAAGTCTGCCGCCTTTCGCTTTTACTTAGAGTGAGGAGGGCCTTTATGAACAGGAAAATCAGACGTGGCGATATGTTTTATGCCGACCTGACACCAGGTGTCGGTTCCGAGCAGAGCGGCTACCGCCCCGTACTTATTATACAGAATGACACCGGCAACAAGCACAGCAACACGGTAATTGCCGCCATCATCACCAGCCGGATTTCCACCAAGACAAAGCTGCCTACCCACGCTCCCATTAAGGCACAGCAAGGGCTTGGGCATGATTCACTCGTCCTGTTAGAGCAGATACGGACGATTGATAAAATGCGTCTGAAAGAATATATCGGGACGCTGGACAGCGAGGCCATAAGGCGGATAGACTGGGCGCTGGCGGTCAGTGTGGGACTGAAAGGAAAAGATTTAATATGAGCGGACGATTATCGCAGGAAAAAGCCTACCGAATGATGCTGCGAGGATACCCCGATGTCTTGGATATGAAACAGATGTGTGAAATACTCGGTATCAGTCTAAAAACCGGGTATGTCCTGATCCAAGAAAATAAGATTGAGTGTTTGAAGGTTGGGCGTTCTTATAGAATCCCCAAGCCTTTTTTATTGAGCTATTTACGATTTGATACCGTCAATAAGGAAACGTAACAGCATCGTACATTTTGATATTCCCGTTTGCCATGATAAGCTTAGGCTGTCAACAGCAAGCGGTGAGTATCCTTGAAAGGAGGAGCATTATGGAACTCGCCAAAATGCTTAAAATGGTCAGGCTGACCGAAGAAGAATTGATCGGCGGCTTTGTAACCGCCAAAAAAAATGTTTATTACATCGTCCTCAACCGCAAAGACGAGGACGGCAAGCGCAGGCCGCTCTGGATTTCCACTGAGCTGGAAGCTACCAAGCAAAACAGAGAAGAAGCGGAAAGTAAATGCCTGTCGGAAAGAATCCGATACTCGGTAGACTTGAAAAATGGCACAATCGAAATACCTATCGCTAAAGGCCCAAAAACTGCTGCAACAAAAGCGAAAGCCGATGCCTCTGTGGAACAACCGCAAAATCCGTTGTTTGCGGATTTGCTGAATGAGTGGATTGCCTTTCGCCACCCGAGTAATATCGTGATTGGCGAGGATTTCAACTTTGATAGGCAAATCAAGCTCAACACATGGGCTGGTTATGCGGATAACATCAAGCGCAACCTGTATCCGACTTTTATGGCCTACGGCTGCACGGTGCAGGATGTCACAGTAGAGTTGCTGAAAGGGTTTTACTCCAACCGTCTTAAAAACGGCTTGAAGAAAGCCTCTGTTGCAAAGGACTACACGCTCATTAATCAGGCGCTAAATTACGCCATCAGCCGGAAGATGATTGATGTAAACCCCAACAGCGCAATCACCCTGCACAAGATTGAGAAGTATAACGCCGCCACGCTGAACGCCGAACAAATGCAGCAATACCTTGAGTTTATTCAAGGGGATATCATTGAGATAGCAATACTCCTTGGAGGCTTTTATGGTATGCGCCGCAGCGAATGTTTGGGAACAAGGGAATCACAGTTTGATTTTCGGCACGGTTTTTTTCGGGCAAACCACACGGTTACGAAAGCAGTCATTGACGGAAAAAAGCTGTATCTCCACTCTGACAAGTTAAAAACTGATTTGAGTAACCGCACCTATCCCCTTATCCCGTATGTAGAAGAACGGGTGAAAGCAAGGATCGCAGAAAACAAAGACCTGCGAGAGCTTTGTGGGAACTCATACAATCGGGAATGGCTTGGCTATATCTGCGTTCACCAGTTAGGGGAAATTATCGACCCGGATTATATCACAAGCAGACACAACACCTTACTGAAAAATGCGGGACTGCCCCATGTGAGGTTTCACGATCTCCGGCACTCCTGCGTCGGGCTGATGATGGCAAACGAGGTTCCTATCGAGCGTGTCCGTGATTGGGTAGGACATAGCGACATCCGCACGACGGTTAACACCTATGGCCATTTGGAATATCACTCCAAAAAACAGACAGCGGAGATTATCGGGAACTCATTGACAGGAAAACTCGTGGCGAGAGAGGCTGTATCATCCGGTGGATAGAACTCATAGCTTAAAAAGCCTGTAAGTAGGCGGTTTTTAGAAAGGGACGGATAGAACCATGAACGGAGCAAGAGAAAAAACAACACTGCTCAAAAAGGGTGAAAGCCTGCAATCCCTTGAGATTGCAGGCTTCCAGATGGCGGAGAGGGCGGGATTCGAACCCGCGTGGGATTGCTCCCAAACTGATTTCGAGTCAGCCCCGTTATGACCACTTCGATACCTCTCCGTGTATAAAATTTTCAAACGCCCTCGGATAGAACTTGGATAGAACAGCCTTAAAATTGAGGGCTATTCGAACTCCGAAAGCGGGAAAAACGCTGAGTTTATAAGGGTTTCGGGTCATTGCACTTCCACTCGACCTACTTCATTTCGAGTCAGCCCCGTTATGACCACTTCGATACCTGTCCGTGTAGAAAATATGCAGTTTTCAGGAGGGGATCACAGAATTTCTAGCAGGCCCTGTTATGAACCGCTTCGATACCGCTGCGTATTTCATTCGGCTGCCCAGACCGACCCGGGGAGGTCCGCTCAGGGGTAGCTTAAATAAGATACCCTATTTCATGCGTTTTGTCAATTACTGAACGCAGTTGAATTTCAGCGGAAACGGGGGATTTTTGGTAAGTTGCAATTGTAAAGGAAGAAAAGAGATGCTAGAATAAAAATACATTTGTGCGTGTGAGAGGAGATGTAGAAAATGGGAAAGCGAAGGCGTATTTGCACGGCGGCGGTCTGTGCCGCACTCCTTATAACGGTGCTGGCGGGCTGCGGGGGACAGGGGAGCCTTGGAGCCGGCGACAAGGAAGACCCCATTACCATCACGCTCTGGCACTACTACAACGGCGCTCAGCAGAAGGTGTTCAACGAGATGGTGCAGGAATTCAACAGCACCGTGGGGGCCGAGCAGGGAATTCTGGTGGAGGCCCAGAGCTATGGCACCGTGAACGACCTGAGCAGCAAGGTGCTGGACGCGGTCTATGAAAAGGTGGGCGCGGAGGAGGTCCCTGACGTCTTTGCCTCCTATGCCGACACCGCCTATGAGATCAACAGCTTGGGCAAGGTGGCCGACCTGGCCCAGTACCTCACGGAGGAGGAGCAGAGCGCCTACGTCACCGCCTATCTGGACGAGGGGCGGTTCGAGGACGACGGCGGCTTTAAGATTTTCCCCATCGCCAAATCCACAGAGGTGCTGACCGTCAACAAGACCGAGTGGGACGCCTTCGCCGCCGCCACCGGGGCCGGCGAGAGCGCCTTTGCAACCTGGGAGGGCATTGCCGCCCTTGCCGGGCAATACTATCTCTGGACCGACGGGCTGACCCCAGGCGTGGCCGAGGACGGCAAGGCCTTTTTTGGTCGGGATGCCTTCGCCAACTACATCCTCGTCGGCAGCGAGCAGCTGGGCGCGGGGCTCTTTCGCGTGTCCGGCGGGAAGGCGGAGCTCAGCGTGGACGAGACGGCTATGCGTCGCCTGTGGGACTGCTACTACATACCCTATATCAACGGCTACTTCAGCGCCTTCGGAAAATTCCGCAGCGACGACGTGCGCACCGGCGACCTGGCCGCCTGCGTGGGCGCAACCAGCGGCGCGACCTATTTCCCCACTGAGGTCACCCGGGCGGACGGCAGCACCTACCCCATCGAGGTGGCCGTCTATCCCCTGCCCAATTTCGAGGGGACCGAGCCCATGGCGGTTCAGCAGGGGGCCGGCATGGTGGTGAGCAAGTCCACCCCTGAACGGGAGAAGGCCGCGGTGGCCTTTCTCAAATGGTTCACCCAGCCGGAGCAGAACAGCCGCTTTGCCATGTCCTCGGGCTATCTCCCCGTTACTAACGCCGCCAACCAGAGCGTGGCGGCCCTCAAGGAGCAGAGCGGGGAGATGTCCGCCGTTTTGTACGACACGCTGACCATCGGCGCGGAGATGACGGGGGAGTATCGGCTCTACGCCGGAAAGGCCTTTGAAAACGGGAGCGACGCCAGAGTCATAGTAAATACCTCTATGGACGAGAAGGCGAAGAAAGACCGGGCCGCGGTAAAAGCGCTGATGGATCAGGGTATTTCCCGGACCGAGGCGGTGGCGCGGTACGATACCGATGAAAACTTCAGCAGCTGGCTAAACGGTTTCCGTGCCGAGCTGAAAAACATAATTAAGTAGAAAACCATTGGGATGCCGGGGGGGGTGAGCGGATGGAGCGGGAGAGTCGTCGGCGGAGGGGGAGCACCCTTTTCCGCCGTATGCTGGTGTTCCTGTTGGTGATTTTGCTGCTCCAGACGGCCATCTATCTGGCGGTCTTTTTCGGCGGAGGCGTCGTGAGGGAGACCGAGAACAACGCTTTTGAGATCCTCCGGGAACGGACGGCCAGCCGCAAGCAGGACCTGGAGAACAACATGCTCCAGCGCTGGTCCAACGTGGAGGAGGGGAAGAACGACCTGATGGGGATAGTGGGCCGGGTGCTGGCGGACAGCGGCGCGTCTGCCGCCGACCTGGGCTCCGACAGCGCCCTCTGCCAGGATATCCTGGACAGGGTGACTCCCAACCTCGTTGCCATGCTCCGGCGCACCGGCGTTACCGGCGCGTTCGCCATCCTGAATTGCCCCTCCGGGGAGGGGAACTATCCGGGCGTCTACATCCGGGACTACGGTCCGGAGAACTATGTGTCCAGCAACGCGGACCTCCTGATGGAGCGGGGTCTGCCCCAGGTGGCGCGGGACCTCTCCATCCCCATGGACAGCTATTGGAGCGCTTTCTTCCGCTTTGGCGAGGGCCTGGAGAGCTCCACGGACTTCTACTTCCGCCCCCTGGAGGCGGCTGCAGCGGCCGCGCCGGAGGACCGGCAGGAGAACTACTTCTACCACTGGAGCAGCAGCTTTACCCTCAGCCCGGCGGATCGCCCGGTCATTGCCTATACCATCCCTCTGGTATGGAAGGACGGCACGGTCTTTGGCGTCCTCGGCATTGATCTGACGGCGGACTACCTGGCTGATCAGCTCAACTACAGCGAGCTGGGCGGGGACCGGTCGGGGGCCTATTTCCTGGGACGGAGCACCGACGGGGGCCAGACCTATACCGCCGTCTGCACCAGCGGTCCTATGTTTAAGGCCTACTTCGGAAAGACCGATCGCCTGGAGATCCAGTCCGACGCGGAGTACAGCGGCATCGTCACTTTGCCCGGCGCTCTGGAGTATTCGGGCAAGACGATTTACGGCTCGGTCCAGCCGTTAAAGCTCTATAACAGCAATACACCTTTCGCGGGTGACCGGTGGGCCCTGATCGGCATCCAGAGCGAAACACACCTGCTCCAATTCTCCAGGCAAGTGAACACCATGCTGCTCGTTACCTCGGCTATCTCCCTGGCGCTGGGCCTCGTCTTCACCTTCCTGGCGGCCCGGTCCTTCACGCGGCCTATCTCCTCTCTGGTGGGAGACCTCCGCCAGAGCGACCCCAACAGGCTCATCCGCCTGCGCCGGGTCAATATCACTGAGGTGGATGCCCTGTCCGAATCCATCGAAAACCTCTCTAACTCTGCGGTGGAGGCTGCCTCCCATACCTCAAAGATTATCTCCATGTCCCATATCCCCATCGGCGTGTTCGAGTATCGGGCAAACGCGGATACGGTTTTCTGCGGCAAAAATCTCTTCGAGCTCCTGTGCTGGCCCGAACGGCCAGAGGACGATGTCTTCCTCCCCGAGAGGGAGTTCTTCCGCCGCCTCTATGCCATTACCGGGGAGAGTAACCTGAAGACCGCGGGGGAGCAGGTTTACCATGTCGACTGCGGCGAGCGGGAGCGTTGGGTGCAGTTCTTCTGCCGGTGGGAGGAAGAGGTCGCCTTGGGCGTCTTCCTGGATGTGACGGCGGACATGGAGGCACGGCAGCGCATCGAGTACGAGCGGGACTACGACGTGCTCACCGGCCTCTATAACCGCCGCGCCTTTGACCGGGAGGTGGAGACGCGGCTCGCCGCCGGAGAGAAAGCGTTGGGGGTGGCAGCCATGCTCATGGTGGACCTGGACAACCTCAAGTATATCAACGACTCCTTTGGGCACGACTATGGGGACTGCTACATCCAGACCTTCGCCCGCTGCCTGCGGTATTTCGATTGCCCGCACGCCGTTCTGGGCCGCCGCTCAGGGGACGAGTTCAACGTCTTTCTCTACGGGTACGAGAGCGAGGACGCCGTGCGCGGCGCGGCAGTGGGTTTTTGGGGCCAGTTGGGGGAGACCACCAGCGCCCTGCCCCGGGGCGGAGAGATCCGGGTGCGGGCCTCGGGTGGCCTTGCGTGGTACGGCAGGGACACGGACAGCTACGCTGAGCTCCTGCGTATGGCCGACTTCACCATGTATAACGTGAAGCACACCGTCAAAGGTGTGCTCCGGGAGTTCAACAGGAAGGAATACGACCGGGAAGCCATTCTCATCCAGGGCCAGGACGACTTGAACCGTATGCTGGAAAACCGCATGGTGCGCTACGCGATCCAGCCCATCGTCTCGGCGGAGGACGGCTCGGTTTACGGGTATGAATTCCTGATGCGCCCAATGGTGAAACGGTTTTCCAATCTGGAGGATCTGTTCCGCCTTGCCAAGGCCGAGTCAAAGCTCCAGCAGATCGAGGAGCTGACCTGGGGCGAGGCGATGAGCCGGTTTGCTTTCCTGGCCCGCACAGGGCAGATCGCCGCCCATACACGCGCCTTCATCAATTCGGTGAGCAACCAGAACGTCGCCAACCGTTTCCTGTCGGAGCTTGAGGAGCTGTACGGCGACGTCCTGGACAGGGTCGTCATCGAAATCACTGAGAGCGAAGAGGCCGACCGCAGGATCATCAACGCCAAGCGGGAGCGGGTCGGGAGCTGGGGCGGCCTCATGGCGCTGGACGACTACGGCACCGGCTATAATACCGACGCCGCGCTGGTGGACTTTGCACCCGACATGGTCAAGGTGGACGCCAGCCTGACCCATCGGATTGACCAGGATGCTGACCGCCTGGCACTGGTCTCCAATCTGGTGAGTTACGCGAAGGGCCGTGACATCCTGGTTCTGGCCGAGGGCGTGGAGACCTATGAGGAGATGAAAACTCTCATTGCTTGCGGTGTGGACTATCTCCAGGGCTATTACCTGTCCCGCCCCGATTTCACGGTGCCCCAGGTGCCTGAGACGGTGGTGGAGGAGATCCGTGCCCTTCAGAGAGAATGTACCCAGGGGCTCCAGCCTGTCTGACCCCACATCGATTATTAAATGTGAAAAAGAGAGCGCGCCCCGACGGGCGCGCTCTCTTTAGATACAGCTATCGGCTAAGCTGGAGGAGAGGCGGTAGGAGTTTTTTCCCTCCCGCTTGGCCTGGTACATGGCGGCGTCCGCCGCCTCAAAGAGGGCGGCGTAGCTGTTACCATCCTGAGGGAAGAGCGAAATCCCCACACTGCATGTAAAGGGGAAAACATTGTCGGAATCAAACGGCTGCTCTGAAAGTGTGCGGCAGAGCCTTTCCGCCCGGCTTGAGGCCAGCTCCGGCGAGCTGACGCCGGGCATGAAGACCAAAAACTCGTCTCCGCCCGCCCGGCCCAAAATGTCGCTCTCCCGGAAGGTATCCCGCAGGACCCGGGCGGTGAGGCGCAGGGCGCGGTCCCCGGTGGCGTGGCCTTGGCTGTCGTTGATAGACTTAAAATTGTCCAGGTCCAGCATGAAGAGCGCTCCGCCCTCCTTCGCCCTGGGGGACTGGGTCCACTCCTCCACCCGAAGGGTCACGGCGCTGCGATTGAGAAGCCCCGTCAGGTCGTCCCTTGTAGAGCGGGCCACCAGATTGGCCTCACGGCGCTTGCGTGCGTCGATATTCTCAAACCGGCCCAGCAGGGCCATGGGCCTCCCGTGCCTATCATAGGTTGCTGCTACCCGGCACTCGTACCAGACGTAACTTCCGCCGCTATGGAGAAGCCGGAGCTCCTGGAGCGCCTCATCCTTGGGGGCGGGCGGGTTTTCCGCCATCGCCCGGAGCTTGTGTCTGTCCTCCCGGTGGATGAGCTTACAGAGCCGTAAGGAACAGTCTGCGCCCTCCAGATGGAGACCCAGCCCCAGCTCCTGGGGCAGGTTGTCGCTGAAGGTGAGCACGCGCGACTGGAAGCGGTACTCAAAGAGGAAGGTGTTGGCAAAATGGGACAGGAGGTAGAACTGCCCGCGCTCGGCGGCTGATTGAGGGGCCTGGAGGAAAAGTCTGGAGGCCAGGACGATGAGTCCGGCCCCTATCGCCCCCAAAATGCACAGCAGCACGGCGTGGGGCAGCATCCATGGGGCGCGGGAGCCATAGTCGCACAGGAGCAGCACCTCGGCGAGAAGGGACAGTCCGGCCCCCAGCGCGGCTCCAATCGCGGCGGTTCGACGACCCATCACAGCTCATCCTTCCCTTGTAACGTGACGAAAGTATACACCATAATTTGGAAGAAATCAAACATTTTTTGGAAATTTACCATCAAAAGACAAAAAGAGGCAAAAAGAGACATGGACTCTTTGCAGCAGTGCCGTTTTGTGATAGACTCAAAGGAAAAAGGGGGAAGGACATGGAGGAAAAAATCGTACGGGGCCGTTTCGCGCCCAGCCCCAGCGGGCGGATGCACCTGGGCAATCTCTTTTCGGCCCTCCTCGCCTGGCTGTCGGTCAGAAGCGCCGGGGGAAAGCTGGTCCTCCGCATGGAGGACCTGGACCCGGACCGATGTCGGAGCGAATATAGCCGCCAACTGGCCGACGACCTACGCTGGCTTGGCCTTAACTGGGATGAGGGCTATGAGCAGGGTGGGGGGGATGGCCCCTACGAACAGAGTGGGAGGACGGCGCTCTACGCCGCCGCGTTTCAAGAGCTGGAAGGGAAGGGTCTGGTCTACCCCTGCTACTGCACCCGGGCCGAGTGCCTGGCCGCCAGCGCACCCCACCGCTCCGATGGGCAGGCCATTTACGACGGGCGCTGCCGTATCCTGACAGGGGAGGAGCGCTCCCGCCTCACCCAGGAGGGCCGCCGCCCGGCCTGGCGGCTGGCTGTGCCGGACAGGGTAATTTCCTTTACAGATGTGCACCTTGGCCCCTTTGCGGAGAATCTTGCCCGAGACTGCGGTGACTTTATTGTCCGTAGGTCGGACGGGGTGTATGCCTACCAGCTTGCCGTGGTGGTGGACGACGCATCCATGGGGATCACCCAGGTGGTCCGGGGGTATGACCTGCTGGACTCCACCCCCCGCCAACTCTGGCTGTACGAGCTGCTGGAGCTTACGCCGCCCGAGTTCTTCCATGTCCCTCTGCTCTTGGCCCCCGACGGCCGCCGCCTCTCCAAGCGGGAAAAGGATCTGGATGTGGAGGCCCTGCGCCGCCGATTTACGGCGGAGGAGATCATCGGAAAGCTGGCATACCTCGCCGGATTGCAGCCCGCCCCGGCACCCAGCCCCGCTGCAGCGCTGATTCCGGCCTTCTCCTGGGGGAAGGTGCCCGGGGAGGACATCTACGTCCCGGACGAGCTCTGGGCGTGATCTAATAGCTGCAGACGGCTATTAGCCGCGGGCGGCTCCCGTCCTTTGGAAACCGCCGATAATACCATATGTCACGAAAAGATTGCGTTTGTGATATGAGGAGGAGTAAAAATGGCGAAGAGACCTGTCACCACTTTGTTTATGCTGATCTCCGTCGACGGGAAGATCAGCACCGGCGCGGCGGAGGCGCTGGACGTAGATAAGGATTTTCCACAAATATCGGGTGTCCGCGAGGGGCTGCACCAGTACTATGAAATCGAGCAGACTACCGACCTCTGGGCCCTCAATTCTGGCCGGGTCCAGGCGAAGATGGGTGTAAACCAAAAGCCCTTGCCGGAGAGGCGGCTGCCTGTGAGCTTCGTCGTGATGGATAATCACCACCTGACGCGTCACGGTGTGGAGTACCTTGCCCATTTTGTGAAGAACGCGGTCATCGTTACCTCCAACCCCGGACACCCGGCCTTTTCGGTCCTGAACGAGCACCTGCATATCCTGTATTACGAGCGCCTTGACGCCCCCGTCATGCTGGAGGACCTCTATGAGAAATTCGGCTGCGAGGCTCTCACCATCCAAACGGGGGGCACCCTGAACGCCCTCTTCCTTCGGGAAAAGCTGATCGACCGCGTGGACCTTGTGGTGGCGCCCGTACTCGTCGGCGGGCGTGACACGGCATCCCTCATCGACGGCCCCTCCCTGACCGCCCCAGAGGAGCTGAGCAAGCTGGGGGTGCTCCAGCTTGAACGTGCGGAGCCCCTTGCCGACTCTTACCTGCGCCTGCGCTACAAAGTCGTTAAATAAAAAAAGTGCCAGGCCCGTAAATACGGGCCTGGCACTTTAAAACGCCGTGGGTGATTGCTTTATGATAGCTCCCGCAGGATGCGGTAGAGCTCCTCCGTGTTGTCGGCCACGTGTGCCGCGCCGTGCTCCAGCAGGAAGGGCCGGTCCCGGAATCCCCAGGAGACGCTGACGCAGGGGAGAAGTGCGTTCTCTGCAGTTTCCAGGTCCACATCGGAGTCCCCTACGTAGACGGCTTTTTCTGCAGAGGAGCCCAATTGCTCAAGGGCCAGGCGTACCATGTCCGGAGCGGGCTTGCGTGCCACGCCGTTCCGCTCCCCGATGGCTACGGGTACCAGATCATCAAAATGGCTCTGCGCCAGCCCCTTCACCGCTCCATCCAATTTATTGGAGACGATGGCCAGCTTGTACCCCTCGTTCCCCAGCTTGCCCAGCAGATCGGTCACGCCGGGGTAGGGGGCGGTCTTGTTCTCCATGTTCAGCAGGTAGTGGGCCCGGAACAGCTCCAAACAGCGTCCACGGACCTCGTCCGGCGTACCCTCCGGTACGGCCCGGGCGATGAGCAGCCCGACTCCGTTGCCCACGAAGGACCGAATCTCCTCCAGAGTCCGCAGGGGCAGCCCGCAGGCGGCCAGGGCGTAGTTTGCGCTGTCTGCAAGGTCCTGAAGGGTATCCAGCAGGGTGCCGTCCAGGTCGAAAATCACGGTGTCAAATCTCATTCGCTCACGCTTTCTAAAAGATATTCTTCAATATTATAGCGCGTTCGAAAACAGAAAAATAGTCATTGACAAATTCGCCTTGTTCTGCTAAAATAACATTCGTTCTGTACGGGGCAAAAGCCGTGCGGAGCCCGATGTGGGGGTATAGCTCAGCTGGGAGAGCGCTTGAATGGCATTCAAGAGGTCAGCGGTTCGATCCCGCTTATCTCCACCACAAAAAACTGAATATTGCGACGTGGGGGTATAGCTCAGCTGGGAGAGCGCTTGAATGGCATTCAAGAGGTCAGCGGTTCGATCCCGCTTATCTCCACCAAAGAAAAAGCTCATTTTGATGAAAATCAAAACGAGCTTTTTCTTTTCTCCGCAACTGGATTGACTTATCCGCAACATGCTATGCGCCCTTTATAAATCCAGAAATGCAGCTCGAATTGAGCTGCATTTCTTTTTGATATTTCTGGTTCTGTTTTCCAATGTTCGACATAATTTGTCATTATAGCAGTGCTGAGAAGTAGCAAAAAATAGCTATTTATAATTTAGTTTAATAAAGTGCTATGTCGTACTTGATAGTAGACAAACCAAAGATGGAAAGTTACAAAGTCACACTAGATCGTTGGGGATGAATATGTGGCTCAATGGAAAAAATTGCTCTTGATAAAGGTAAAGTCTAGTATTGATGGTGCTTGTCAGGATAGAAGAACCGTCCCCCTTGTCTTTGCCGTTTTAATCTTGCCTAGGTGGTAGAATGATTCCTTTATTGTTTTCGCTTTTCCGGGAGAGCAGATATGCAATATAGGACAAAACAGAAAAAATAGCAGCACTAAAGGTGCAGAGAATGGCTAGCAGGGCCTGAGTCCTTTCCTGCTCCGAAATGCCCCAAAAAAAGAAAATTAAAGCAGCCCCCCCGCCAATAAAACAAAATGTTTTCCATATCCGCATATAAATCCCTCCGATTAAATAACAAGATTGTAAATTAGCCAAGATAGTCCGTGCTATGTGTAGAAAGAAGGGAATATACTGCAGCACTGTAAATGCTGCAGTATATTCCGTTCGGACACTTGGTTAGCGATAATACGGAACAAAGCGCTCAGCGGTTTTGGTAATTACGCTGTAGTCAAAAGAATAAATTAATTCGTCAGTATAGATATTACGGACTTCTCCTCGATTTAATGTATAATCATAATCGCAGTTTACGCGTATTTTAGAATCTTTAGTTTGGTCCGCAGTTACGGTAAATCCAAAGCCTGTAGAAGTCCCAGCTGATACGCCAATTGAGCCATTGAACAGCTTCCCACTATGCCCGATGGATATTGTCATATTTGTAGTTGTAGTCTTGGAAAAAGTATAGCTTGAGACGCGACGCCAAACATCGGTATCGGGATGAAAACCACAATCAGAGTTACTTGCAGACCCATTTTTGATAAAAATCACTTTTAAGTATGTCCCATCTTCTGCTCTCCGAGTAGAGGCAAGTGGGACTGGCATATTATAGCCAGTTAAATTTCCGTATTCGTCATAACTTATGTAATAATCGGTATCAGAGGCTGTGGAGTCTCTTCCATCTGCTGCCATAGCAAAAGAACTAAAAGTAAGCGCACAGATAAGTAACATAGTAGTTAAAGAACGAACTAATTTTTTCATATGTCTTACTCGATTCTTACAATAATTTCAAAAAATGGGGGACGAGGGGATGTCCTTAAAGCTCTAAATCATCGGACTCTCCTCCTTCTCTAGCCGCCATCTGGCAGGACGCACGGTTTATTGAATCTCGGTCCAAAAGGTGTTACTCCTTATTCCCGGTGGATGACAAAGCTGACTTAATTTTTGCTGCCTAGACTCCGATAAAAAATGCCATTCCCCCTTCATTCGCCGTATCTTATCAATTGTTTGATTAAGGGAGGAAATAGCCCCATAGGGACTTTTATGTGCTCAAATACATATCAGCAGATTCTTGATGGGAGTTAGAAACGTGGTTCACATGTATAAAGACCAAAATTTATCCAAAGAAATGATAAAATTGAGATTGCCTATAGAAAGGCGGGAGGGCGAATTGTTACCGGAGCAAGACAGATTTCTGGACAACCTCTTCCGCCAATATACTTATGAGCTTTGGCGCTACGCAATATCTTATTTGAAAGATTTATCTAGGGCCGAGAAAATTGTGCAAGATACATTTCAGACCGCATTCATGCATGATTAGTCGGACAATCTGCCGTATAGATGTGCTTGCGGGTTCATGCTAACCTTCCCCCTGTCTCTTCCCTTACCGGTTAGTCCAGACCAAGGATGGTGCGTAGCATTAGGCGCACCTTATCAGCATTTTGAACGCGCCATTTCACAGAACCAGTTCCCTCGTCGCTATAATTGAAATTGCCGAGGAGGAGTTCTTTGACATGTCCGTCCACGAACAGCGCAAGTTCAAGATCAATGTTCATCTTTGGCATAGTATCTGTCCCAATTTTGGAATAAATTGCGCTGTTCATAGCAGGTTTTTAGGTATGTAAGAATTTTTGCTTCATCATAGACCTCAATTTTTTTCATATGGCCGTCTATATTTTGTTCGACATACACAACCTTGCAATTGTCTCCGCTCACAATCGGGCGCGGACGGAAGAAGAGGCACAGCGGGAGGATTGCGGAGATAGCAAGTACAAGCCATATGGCAGGTTTGAGTTGAATTTTTTTCATAATGAGCACCTTATTCTGATATTCTGATTACCACGTTGGCTCCGAAGTCACCTCGGAGCCAACGTGGTATCGTCCTTTTCTTACAGTATACCTGTTATACCATATAGTTGCATTGTTATCAGGAATGCTCCAGAATGTGGTTGTGACCAAGTTTACCAACACCGGGTTCACGGCCATTGGCAGGCCAAATGTGCTTGATTAAAGTAGTGCCGAAATACAGTTTAATTTAAGATGTAAAACACCAGCCCTGTGCCACACGCGATGGAGCAGGGCTGGTGCTATGGACGGATGAATGGATGGCCCTTTTGCATCTCCCATCTTGATATTTTTTCCATCTGCGCCTTACTTAGCATGGTCAGCCTGGATAGCCGCCGGATAGAACAGCGCTGCTCGTGGAGTTTTCGGAGATACTTCATCTGTCGCTCCGCTGGTAGCGGTGCAAAACTAGTTGTTGCCTACATCAGACGTTCCCCGCAATAAGGACAAACATACACGCCCCAAAAGCCGGAAAAAGGAAAACTTCGACCACAGCTTGGGCATCTCCAGTAAATCAGCATAAGTAAAACCCAGCCAATAATGGCGAATGCACCTACAGCTGCTGCGATGTACCGCAAAGGTGGAGACAATACTCCGAAGAGAGTAGATAAGATAAATACTACTATTAAAAATAGGCTATATTTTTTGACTTTTTTGTAGTTCAAAGATTCACCATCCTTCTATTGAACCAAGTCTATTATAGATTTCTAATAAGTTAGTACATGAACCTGTTTAAGGAGCGCCTGTAGAAATGTCTAAAGCGTATAGATTATCGTTTCCCAAATGCTTAATACATACTATAAAATTTTATCATATATTCGTCAGAGTTGTAACTACCCAATGCAGTTGTTAAGTTATAGTCCTTTCTGGATGAAGTGTGTGCTGTATAATAATAATCGGCACGAGTCCCTGTAATGAGCATAGTGTGGTAGCCATAGTAAGCGATAATATTGCGTTTCATTATTTGAACAGCATCGCCATTCCCATACCCTACAATTATTTTTGAACTCCAATTTAAGTAATCCCCAACCCGGATTAGGTCCGTAGTGTCTGCACCGTTCCAGCTCCAATAGGGGGAAAATTCTCTCGCACTTATCCATGGACTTGGATTGGCGACATCCCACGAATAATCCAGCTGCGTCGCATTAGCTGGACGAGGATATGTACTATTTTTCTTTCTAATATACCAATTGGAATCCATCGGTTTGCCACCAGCATATAAACACTGAGAAACAAAATTAGCGCAGTCGCCGCCCAGCGCACCTACATCAGGGTAATCGGTAAGATTATATGTAGAGTAATAGGCATATGCATAATTGATTGCCGCAGTAGTGTTGTAGCCAGCCAGTGAAGTTACTTTGGTGGCGCTTTTTTGACTAGCTAAAAAATCCAGAACATTTTTGCTATTGGTGCCCGCTGCATAACCTAGCAAATAAGAACCAAGCGCATCTTTCTGATCGACAGACAATTGGTCATAAATATTTATAACCTTTTCGACAAATTGGTTTCGGTCAGATTCTTCTGTAGACGTGGCGAGCGTCACATAAATATTAGTGTTACAGACGTTGTCAATCATATTACCTACAGATGTTTCATACGCTGCAATCTCTTGTGACCAGGCTTCATCATAAGAGATATCTACGTCGACAGAATCAGTGCCAATAGTTTGGATGGGCAAATTGCCAGTATCATCTGTGCTCTTAATCTCTTCCTTGTCATCCATGGCAAACACAAATTGGCTCATTGTTGTCAAAATCATCAGGAAAGCCACAATCAAAGCCATTACTTTTTTCATCTTAAATACTCCTTTTTAATTTACTTTGCCCACTCCCATATAGAATAATATGCGTTTAAAGAGAAGAAAACCTCGACCTTTTTGTTTTCTTTTGTAAAAAAGCAAAGTGCTCCCATCCGTTCAGATTCAGAATAGGTATACCCATCTTGTTCCATCGTCTTAAGGAATAGGTCCCAAGCTCTATCCGGGCTTGCCAAAACCACCCGCTTTGGTGATTCTTGTATTACCACATACTCTTCTTTCCCTGTGAGAATTTTTAAAAATCCAATACCGCTGGAGATCGGGTTGACTACATGAAATTTATCATAAGACACGAGACATACTAAGGAACCTATTATTAATAAAGAAATTGCGGCAATAATAATTCGTTTCTTGTTTGCCTTCATAGGAACACTCCTTTGGTGAGCATGGAATATACGGGACAGCTTGACTCCCCAAGAGGACGAGGAGACGGTTTGCGTGTTGTGAATTACAGATTCTTAACATAAGTGGTGTGTGCGGTGGACATCGGCATGGTTCCTTCGTCCTAAAAATCCCGGATCATTGGACTCTCCTCCCTCCTCACTGTCATTTAGCAGACCCGTGGCCAATTACATTTCGCCCTGGGCTTATAAAGGACGGTTAATCCCGGAAACTAACACGGTTTTGCAATGTTTTTTCACCCCATTGAAGCCTGGAATAATACAATAACATTAGGGGTTCCACACCTCTGCCAGAGAAGTAATAGGGCCCTTGATTTTTCCTTTCACTTATATAATTCCCAATGAACGCAAAAGCTGACATAATTTCTAAAAATTTTTACGTCAATCATAAACTTGTGGGATTGCGGATTCCTGATATAGCCTTTACGGCTCATGTCGAAGAGTTTTAGGAAGAAGTAATCGTCGTCTGAAAAAAGAGCATGTTTTTGCGCATGATGGTATCGTAATGGTCAACATACCCCGACTTTCGGATGACAGTATTCTAGGTGAGCAAAACATCGCCTCTTGGGATAGCCTCGCCGCAGGTGATTTCTTTGTCCTTGCGTTGCAGGATCTCCCTGGACGAAGTGAGGATTACTTCGTCTTCTTCGGTGTGGTCAGCCAGTTTGCTTAAATCCCACAAGAAAAGTGATTGAGCCAAAATTCTCAAAATATTTTCCGCTATCACATGTATTTCATCAAATTGTCTATTTGTGAGCAATTGACATCACCTGTGAGCCTTATATGTACAAATTGGCCAAGATTGAAAAGTATTGAAAGCGATGTTTATATTAATGTAAATTTTAATACAAAACCAAATCTGTAAAATATATGATAAAATAAAGAGAACCTATAGAAAGGGGGGAGGGCGAATTGTCACCGGAAGAAGACAGATTTCTGGACAACCTCTTCCGCCAATATGCTCATGAGCTTTGGCGCTATGCAATATCTTATTTGAAAGATTCCTCTAGGGCCGAGGAGATTGTGCAAGATACCTTTCAGACCGCATCCATGCGTGTAAAAGACCTCATGGAACATGAATCTCCAGAGAGATGGTTAAAGAAGACAGCTAAAAACAAAATACTTAAAAGTGAAGAAATGCGGCGGCGGTATATGTACCGGTTTCTCTCCTTGGATACAGAAATCGCAATTGAATTAACCACTCCTGAGGATGTAGTAGAGCAGCAAATTCCAGACAGTCCATCTCCGGAAGAGAAACTCAAGCGTGTCCTAACAGAAGAAGAGCTATACTTATTAAGAAGAATTACATTAGAAAAGGCTACTCATAAGGCAGTGGCTCAGGAATTGGAAATTACTGTGTGGGGTTGTCAAAAACGGCTACAGCGAATCAGAGAAAAGCTTTACAAAGTTTTCCCTGCACGAAAAAAGAAAAAATAATATTTAAATTAATGTAAGCTTTCTCAGATAGCGGGAATTACATAACATTGGAGGTGGTTCGGAACATGGCTGGTAAATACCAAATTGGAAAATACGCCTATCTGGACCAATTGAGCACAGAGGCATTGGAAGAATTTCTCCGTGCAGATATTGAATCGCTAGAAAACGATAATGACGAGATGGTTTTTCATATTCTGGAGGTGATCAGGCGGAGGGAGCAAGAAAATTCTACAGGGGACATTTTCGATGTGGCCAAAGCTTGGGCGGAGTTTAAGCAGTATTATAATACTCTCGAAGGGGAGGGCCTGGCTCTGTACCCCACTGAGGATAAGGATGAAGAACTTATAGATGATAAAGAGGAAAGCACTGCTTATAAACAACCTCAAAAAACTAAAATAATCCATCTGTCTCATGCATTAAAGGTGGCGGGTATTGCCGCCATTGTCGTCATTTGTACCTTCGGCCTGATGCTGGGCGTCCAGGCAGCAGGATTTGATATATTTGGCGCGGTTGGCCGATGGACAGACGAGACGTTTCACTTTGTTGCCTCTCCTGCGGGGGCTGTGCAAGGCGATAAAAACACGGGTATACCCATAACGCAGAGGAACAGCGAGTATTACAGCACACTACAAAATGCACTCGATGAGTGCGAGATTTCCGAAAAGTCAGCGAATAATATCGCTAATTTTATGGGCGTATCGTTCCATTTCAGTTTATAAATCGGATAACAGCTATGTTACCACACCTCCGGAGCCTCGTATTATACCTAAGTGACCGTATTTGTTACCATCGGGAGCACATCTGACAGCAGGACCGTTACCACGTCAACCGTAAAAACTACCTAACTCATTATCATTCGCCTATGAGCGGCACCCGGCTTTCGGGAGTCGCTTTTTTACGCGATTTTGGGCAAGAATTAATGCGAAACGCCGCTCAATTTGAGCGACGTTTCGAAATAATACGAGGCCTAAACAATGTGCTCTACCCGTCAATTCGCCAAGGGTACTCATAAAATCTCTAGGGTTCTTCGGTACTTGACAAGTATCGACACCGGACCGTCAACGCGCGGTAGTGATTGGCGGAGGTCCACCTAACACAAGAGGCCCCCTATCCCTTAATAGACCCAAACCCGACACGGTTTGACCGCCGTTTGTTCAATGCAACAATATATTCTGTCCGCATAAAATAGAATGATGAACATAAGGGATTGTTCAATCTATCAATTTTAACAGGGATAGGTGTTAATATATGTACAATGAAATATGTCCTCCCAATTCAATACAACACGTTGTAAGGAGAGGCGATACCTTTTGGAAGCTTTCGCAGGCTTACGGCGTCAGCATTCAAAGTATTATGGACGCCAATCCGGGTGTGAATGCCAACAACCTGCAGATCGACTCGACCCTTTGCATCCCGCCGGTTCCCCCGACTACATCGAACCGGCCCGTTTCCTGCCCGGAAGGGAGTTTCCCCTATACGGTCCAAGCGGGCGACACCTTTTGGAAACTCTCGCAGGCTTACGGCGTCAGCCTGCAAAGTATAATCAGCGCCAATCCGGGTGTAAATGCCAACAACCTGCAAATTGGCTCGAGCCTTTGTATCCCCAGGTCGATATCGCCGATATCGAACCGGCCCGTGTCCTGCCCGGAAGGGAGTTTACCCTATACGGTTCAAGCGGGCGATACCTTTTGGAAGCTCTCTCAGGCTTACGGCGTCAGCCTGCAAAGTATAATCAATGCCAATCCGGGTGTGAATGCCAACAACCTACAAATCGGCTCGACCCTTTGCATCCCGACTGCGTCGGTACAGCCGGCCCCCATGAATAAGCTGGAAGCGCAAGTTTCTCCGGCTGCAACGGCAAAGCCGGCCCCCATGAATAAGCTGGAAGCGCAAGTTTCTCCGGCTGCGACGGCAGAGCCGGCGCCCACAAATAAGCTGGAAGCGCAAGTTTCTCCGGCTGCGACGGCAGAGCCGGCCCCCACGAATAAGCTGGAATCACAGGTTTCCCCGGCTGCGACGGTAGAGCCGGCCCCCACGAATAAGCTGGAATCACAGGTTTCCCCGGCTGCGACGGCAGAGCCGGTCCCCATGAATAAGCTGGAATCACAGGTTTCCCCGGCTGCGACGGCAGAGCCGGTCCCCATGAATAAGCTGGAATCGCAGGTTTCCCCGGCTGCGACGGCTCAGCCCATCTCCTGCCCGGAAGGGACTTTCCCCTATACGATTCAGGCGGGCGACACCCTTTGGAATCTCTCGCAGGCTTACGGCGTCAGCGTCCAAAGCATTATGGACGCCAATCCGGGTGTGAATGCCAAAAACCTGCAAATCGGCTCAACCCTTTGCATCCCGACTGCACCGGCGCCGAAAGTTTCCCCGATAGAGTCAAAACTGTCAACGCCTACGAAAGCGATGACACTACCAGCTTCGTCAGCTCCGAGCGAGTTTGCATACTTAGTTGAAAGATGTGATTCCATATGCGGAATAGCCCGGAAATTTTATGTCAGCGTTGAAAGCATCTTGCAGAGAAACCCAGGGCTCAATCCGAGATGCCTTCAGGCGGGAACATATATCTACATTCCGATCAACTGTTGTGGGAGAGATATGTTCCGCTATGCTGTCAGGGCGGGGGATACGCTTAATGGAATCGCGAATAGATTCAATGTCTGCCCCTCGGCGCTTATCTTGGCAAATCCCAATATTGATTTCGGTTGTTTGGTTAGGTGCCAGATCATTTGTATCCCCAACGCATAATATCGGCTGCATAAAAAAGACTGGAAAACACCATAGCCACCAATAGCAAAGGCGTTTTACTATAACAATATAGAAGAGAGCTCGAAAAGCCATCGGTTTTTCGAGCTCTCTTCTATATATGGTCGTGTGAGATAGTTTACAGTGGTATAGTATTACACGCTGGGTTTTTGCTCAAAAAATGAGACTAATGACTGCTTTTTAAAAACATTTTTGAGCCATTAAAAAGAGCGGGGGGCAAAATGCCTAAAAGAAAAAATGTAAATATTTTCAAAAAATAAAGAAATTTAGATAAAAACAAAACTTTTATATGAAACAACACGCAAAAAACGTCAAATGTCCTTATATAAAATTTACATGATAAATATGACAACATCATTGAAATTGGATAATATTGGCAATACAATAAGAGCGGGTTCCTGCCACAACCGTGGTAAGAGGGTAAAAATTTTCCGGAGTGAAGGAAAGGATGATTATTGATGAAGCAAAGACTTAAAAAATCCCTGGCGCTCCTGTTGACCCTGACAATGTGCCTATCGCTGCTGCCTGGCATGGTATTCGCGGCGGTAGGAGACACCTACACCCTCGTGAAAGACGCAAGTGAACTGGCCGTCGGGGATAAGGTGATTATTGCCGCGCTCAGTGCCAACTATGCTCTGGGTACATATGCAGATGGCAATAACGTCCCAGCGGTTGCGGTCACAAAATCCGGAAACGACATTACTATCCCGACTGGCGTTACAGAACTTACGTTGGAAGAAGGAACGACAAGCGGAACATTCTTTTTTAATACAGGGAGTGGCTTTCTATACGCCGCAAGCAGCTCATCTAACTATTTAAAAGTGGAATCTACAAAGTCAGCCAATTCATCTTGGAAAATTGAGACCATTTCTTCTACTACCGGCGAGGTTAAAGTGAAAGCTCAAGGGTCAAATACAAGGAGCTTGATGCGCTATAACCCTAATAGCCCCAATTCTCCTCTTTTTGGCTCCTATGCGGACTCAACTACTACAGGGACGAATGTCGTCATCTATAAAAAAGACGGTGGCACCATCCCCGTGCAGGCCGCCATGCCGACGGCTGACCCCGTGGGAGGCACCGACGACGCAAGCGCCGTCGAAGTGGAGAAGGACAGCTCCGTGGCGCTGACCTCGGCCACGCAGAACGCAGAAATCTTCTTTACCCTTGACAAGAGCGCCCCCGGCACAGCCATAGGCGGTTCTACGCAAAAATACGGCGGCGCCTTCAAGCTCGAGGGGGACGCGGGCGATATCATCACCATCAGAGCCATCGCGGTGGAGGGCGACATGATAAACAGTGACGTGCTGACCGCGACCTATAAAATTAAGACCGCCGAGCCCAGCGTGAAAACTATTGCTGAGGCCCGGGCGGCCACCGGCTCTGTGACCACCAAGGGCGTGGTGACCTACATAGACGGCAAGAGCGTCTACATGCAGGACGCCACAGCCGGTATCGTGGTTCGCCTTACCGCCAATGCGCCTGCCGACATGGTTGGGAAAGAGCTGACCGCCACCGGCACTACCGCGACGTTCAACGGGCTGCTTCAACTGAACGCTACCTCATACACCGAAGGCAGTGCGGCCACCCTGCCCGCACCCGTCGCGATCACCGTGGCTGACCTTGCCGATGGGACGGGCGTAGAAGCCCGCGAGGCCATGCGTGTCAAGCTGACGGGCGTCTGCATCAGTGTGATTGATGATAATAACGGTCAATGGGCTAACCCAAACGTCACTATAAAGGACAGTTCGGCTGACACTAAGAGCGTACAGATTTACAAATCTGCCGTTCTGCCCTCCGGCGCCAATGTAGGCTGCACCGTAGATGTGATCGCGGTTGTGGATCAGTACCATGCGACCGACCCGTCCGGGGGCTACCGCCTGCGTGTGGCCAGTACCGGCGACTATACGAATATTCAGGTGCCCTCCAAGGTCGCCACGCCGACGGCCAGTCCTTCGGACGGCAGCGAGGTGGTGAGCGGCGCTGCCGTTACACTGAGCACAATCACGACCGACGCGAAAATCTACTACACAACAGACGGCAGTAGTCCCGCCGCCGGTGCGGGCGGCACCACCAACGAATACGCGGACCCCTTCGTTATCACGGGGGACGTAGGCGCAGCCAAAACGATCAAGGCCATCGCGGTAAAGACCGGCATGGAGAACAGCGAAACCATGACCGCGACCTACACCTTTAAAAAGGCCCCGGACCCCGTGCAGGACGACCCCATTCCCGACGACGATCCCATTTTCACGTCAACCGTCAAGAACGTTAAGGAAGTCGTGGAAACGGTCAGCGGAGGCTCCACTGCCGGGTTCACCGTAGTAGGGCAGCTGGTCTACCGCTTCGGCAATTACGACGGAGTGAGCTCCGCCATCCTGCAGGACGTGGTGGGCGGAACAATCTATTCCCTCCAGATTTATGACACCCTTTCCAGCATGAACGTGGGCGACATTGTGAAGGTGACCAGCAGCAAGGCGGAAAAGTACGGCACCGTTCCGCAGTTGAGCGGCACGATCACCGCGGAAAAGGTTACAACCATCACCGCCCCGCTTATGGAGCCGGATACCTATGACAGCTTTGCAGCTATGGACGTGAGCAAGGCTGACAAGGTCTCTCGCTTTGTCAAAATTACCGGCGTAACCCTGGGAACTTACAACACCAAGGATACAACAGGCGTCGAAAGCACCACCATGACAGACAAGAGCGGCAATACCTACCCCATTTACCGCGCCGCTGTCTATCCCGCCGGGGTAAAGGCGGGGGAAGAGGTGAATCTCTACGCGGTGCTCTCCAGGTATAATGATACCTGGCAGCTGCGCACCGGCAAGGCGGAGACGAACAGCTTTCTCGCCTATCAGGTGACCAACGACACCGCCGCCCCCGTCATTACCCTCCCCGACGCCTGGATGAAGGCCGAGGTGGGTAAGGCCTATACCGTCTCCGTTGGTATTGCGGATAACGTTGGTGTGGCGGAAACCAAACTCACCTACCAGGTGAACGCCGCCGCGGCCAAGACGGTCGACTTGGTCAAGAACGCGGGCACGGGCAAGTATGAGTGCGCCATCCCCGGCACTGAGCTGACGGCGGGGGGCGTCATCAAGCTGACCATCACCGCAAGGGATGCCAAGGGCAACACCGCCAACTCTGCCGAGCAGACCATTACGATCGAGGACATCCCCCAGGTGGTCTCCGTGACCCCTACTCCAGGCTCCTACACGGACACCGTTAAAAAACCTGAAATTTCTGTTACCTTTGATAATGCGGGAGTGGATCCCACCATCAAGCTGACGCTTACCAAGGGCGGGAGCGCGGTGGTTACCGGCCAGACTATGACCGTGACGGGCACCAAGGCCGCCTATACCCCTGTCACCGACCTTGAGGACGGTGCCTATACCGCCGAGGTGGTCATTACCCGCGCCGACAAAGTGAGCTACACACATACCTGGAGCTTTACCGTGGGCGCGACCGTGAGAAAGCTATACTTTGGCCAGCTCCACTCTCACACCGCCGAGTACTCCGACGGCGCGGGCACCCTGGCCGATGGGCTGGCGTACATTAAGAACACCGCGAAGAACAACAACGTGCAATTTGTGGCCTTCACAGACCACTCCAACTACTTTGACAGCAGCAGCGCGGCAAACCCCGAGGCCGCCCTCTACGATGCCAGCAAGTCCGGAGCGACCTGGATACAATATAAGGACACCATCGCTGCGTTCAACGAGGCGAATGAGGCCAACGGTATCCTGGCCCTGGGCGGTTTTGAGATGACCTGGTCCGGCGGACCCGGCCACATCAATACCTTCAACACCGACGGCATCGTCAGCCGCAATAACAAAACCCTGAATAACAAAACGAACGACGCGGGGCTGAAGGCCTACTACGCGCTGCTCAGCCAAGAGGAGGGCAAGACTTCTATCTCCCAGTTCAACCACCCGGGCAAGACCTTCGGTACCTTCATCGATTTCGCCTATTGGGACGCCGCAGTGGACACCCGTATTACGCTCCTTGAGGTGGGCAACGGCGAGGGGCAGATCGGGGCCGACGGCTACTACCCCTCCTATACCGAGTACACCAAGGCTCTGGACAAGGGCTGGCACGTAGCCCCCACCAACAACCAGGATAACCACCACGGCAAATGGGGCGACGCCAACGACGCGCGGAGTGTTATCCTGGCCGACGAATTCACCGAGGAGGGCCTCTACGCCGCCATGAAGCTGCGCAGGGTCTACGCCACCGAGGATAAAAACCTGTCCATCGACTATACGCTCAACGGCAATGTCCTAGGCTCCATCATTGACAAAACCGACACCGTGAAGATTCGCGCCGTGATCAACGACCCCGACACCAACGTGCTCGGCGACAGGATCAGCAAGGTCGAGGTAATCGCCAACAGCGGTCGGGTTGCCTACGTGTGGAACAATGTCAATAGTCACAGCTTTTCGCAGGAGATCGAGCTGCCCGCGGACTATAGCTACTATTTCCTGCGGGTGACCCAGGCCGATACGAATATCGCCGTCACCGCTCCTGTCTGGGTGGGCAAGGGCACGGTGGTGGGTATCAACTCCTTCACCAGCGATACCGCCGTCCCCGTCACCGGAGAAGAGATCACTTTCGCCACCGCCCTTTTCAACAATGAGGATACCCCCGCCACCATCAAGACCATCACTTACTCCATCGAGGGCGGCGAAGTGCTCAAGACCATAACCCTGAACCAGACGCTTGCCTCTATAGGCACCTACAAACACGAATTTAAGTACACCCCCGGCAAGGCGGTGGACCAGACGGTGGTGGTCACCGTAGTCATCCTCTCCAACGGGAAGGAGAGCGAATATGTTGCCCAGCTCGCCCTGGAGGTGTTGGACCCCGCCAACATGGTCTATGTGGGCATCGACGCATCTCACTTCAACGAGTATGTGGACGGTAACTACAAGGACAGTATGAGCAACTTTACCAACCTGGCCGCCGGGTACAACGTTCGCGTGGTGCTTCTGAAGACCAGCGCGGAGCTCATCGCGGCCACCAAGAATTCCAAGTATAAGATGCTGGTGCTCACCCCGCCGACCCGCCGGAACGGCACCGTGTTGCTCGAGGGCTACAAGAACTATACACAGAGCGAGGTTGACGCGGTAGCCGCCTTTGCCCAGGCGGGCGGGACCGTCATCGTCACCGGCTGGTCAGACTACTATGAGAGCTATAAGACCTTCCCGGCGGACGACCACATGGCCGCCCAGCAGAACCGGATGCTTGCCGCGATGGGTTCCAGCCTGCGCATCTCCGACGACGGCACCCTGGATAACGAGCATAACGCCGGCGGCAGCGAAGCGAACAAGGCCAGACTCTACCTTTCCAATTACAATTTCGACAACCCTCTTACCAAGGGGATCGTCTTTGACAAGGACCATATCTTCGATGGACAGGGGAATACATACAGCCAGGTGTTCAGCCACTACGGCGGCACAAGCATCTATGCGGTAGACATCGGCGGCAGCCCCACCAACGCCCTGCCCTCCAGCATAAGCCCCATCGTCAGCGGCTTTGACACCACCTATTCCCTCGATCAGGACAAAGACGGACTGGGCGGCGACATACCCAAATATTCCGCCAAGCAAGGCGACAATACCGTGAGCGCTCTGCTGATCGCCGCGACGGAAACCCTGACGGGAGGCGGAAAAGTCATCGTCTCGGGCGGCGCGTTCATGTCCAACTTTGAGATCCAGGCCGAGCTGGACAACAACGACTCGCTCACCTACAGCAACTACAACATCCTCGAGAACATCATTGCCGATCTGAACCAGCCCGAGATCACCAAAATTTCCGCTGTACACGCCGCCCCGGAGGGCCAGAGGTTTACCATCGAGGGCACCGTTACCTCCAATGCCTCCGGGTATGACAGAAGCACCGCCTTCTTCGACTGCATCTACCTGCAGGACGACACCGGCGGCATCAATGTCTTCCCTGTGGCGGGCAACTATCAGGTGGGCCAGAAACTGCGTATCAGCGGCACAACCAGCTCCTACCAGGGCGAGCGCCAGTTGGCGGTCAAACGGGTGAAGGTGCTTGATAAGACCCCTGCGGAGGTCACCCCGACCTCTGTCTCCACCCGGGATATCGCACAGAACAAGAGCCTGGGTATGCTGGTCAAAATTGAGGGTGTGGTCGTCTCCTATGCCGAGGCGGAAGGGGCCATCCAGACCATAACGGTCCGCGACGCATCCGGATATGATGCCCGGGTGTTCATCGACGGCTATATCACTCCCAATCAGGACGCCAGCCTGAGGACCAACTTGAAGGTGGGCAACAAAATCACCGCCACAGGTCTCGCGTCCTATGACAATACCTTTGACGGTCCCGCGCCCCGTATCCGTGTCCGCAACCGGGACGACGTCGTGTGCAAGAACGAGCAGAGCACCATTCCTGTCGGTAAGAGCTCCGCTGTGATTGCCATTCCGCCCAAGGGCTTCGCGGCCTCCATGGAGGGTGCGGAGGACGACGCCTTTATGCGCGAGGGCGTGGCCATCACCGACCCCAATGCCGAGGGCGCTGTCACCGTCACCGGCACCCTGGTTTACAAGCGGGGATTCGTCGGTTTCTGGGAGGATAACCCGGAAATGCAGGAGGGCAACTACCTGGCTCTTAGGCTTACCCTGCCCGGTTATGCCGGAGAGGCCATGGTGCTGAAATTCGGCGAAAAAACGCTTACCTACGTCAACCGCGACGGCATAACGCCGGGCGGCAACCCCTACTTCGACTTTATCAAGCGGATCGACAAGACGAGCCCCGACTTTACCATTGCCGTGGACCTGGACGGCGAGGGGGCGGATTACGTACTTACTACCTACACCTTTGACCTCGCCGGCCTGACCCTGGGCACCTACGTGCCGACGCCCAGCACCGGCAGCTCCAGCAACCTCGTTGTAAGGCCTGACGACGTGAAGCTGGGAGAGAAGACCGTTGAGGTGAAGCTCCCCGCCGCCGGCGCGAAGCTGAACGCAGCGGCCAGCGAAAAAGTCGTCGCCGCCAACGCCGGCAAGCCGGTGGTGATCACCGGCGGTGGGCTGAACATCATCATCCCGGCCGGGACCCTGACGGCGGGCACGGATGTGAACGCCCTGCTGGTTAACCCCAAGGCCACCGGCAGCGTCATCCGGGTCACCAAGTCCGACGGGACCACCGCCATCCTGCCCATCGCCACCGTGAGCGGCGGCAAGGCGGCCTATGTGGCAAATATCCTCGGAAAGTATGAGGTTGCCGACAATACCAAGACCTTCCCCGACACCGGCGACCACTGGGCCCTGCCCGCCATCGGTTTTGTCTCGGCCCGTGAGCTCTTCAGGGGCGACAGCACCGGCGCGTTCAGGGCCGACCAGCCCATGACCCGGGGCATGCTGGCCACTGTTCTCGCCCGCATCGACGGCGGGAAGACCGGCGCTGGGGCCTCCTTCGCAGACGTGCCCGCCGGCTCCTGGTACGCCGGGGAGATCGCCTGGGCTGCCCAAAATAAGCTGGTGGAGGGGGACGGGAAGAACTTCAACCCCGATGCCGACCTCACCCGCGAGCAGCTCTGCGTCATTCTGATCCGTTACCTGAACTACTCCGGTCTCACCCTGGGGGAGACGGCCGCAATGGGCGACTTCTCCGACCTGAGCATGGTCAGCCCCTGGGCGAAGGACGCGGTGGAGCAGGCCGTCAAGGCCGGGCTCATCAACGGAAAGACCGGTGGGCGGCTTGACCCCCAGGGCAAGGCTACCCGCGCCGAGATCGCCACCATCCTCCAGCGCTTTGTGGAGGGCGTTTTGAAGTAAGTATCATGGCTCCTCCATAGGTTCCTATACGGAGCGGGGCTGTTCGTCCCACGGGGCGACAGCCCCGCTCCTTTTCTCCATCATCTACAACGAGGAGTGAGTATAAATGCAAAGAGTCTCCAAACGCGCGCTGCCCTGGATACTGGCACTGGTGTTGGTTTTCTCCATGTCCCCGGCGGTTTCGGCGGCAGGGTTGACGCCAAGAAACGAAGGCGTGCGCCATGAGGACTGCACCTCCCTGAGCGCTCAGGCTGATTCCTACTATACCGGCGACTACGCCTGGGATAAGCTGTCCACACTGGAGGGAACTGATACCGACAGCTCTCTGCAGGGGACGAAAACCCCGCTCTACTCGCAGCTGCAAACCCTAATGTCGACCACCATGACAAAAAAAGTTACCTACAACAGCCTCACCAGCTACTGGCCCACGACGGATACCCAGCCCGGCTACAGCAACGCGACCCTCTTTTACTGCGACGTGGACAGCAGCAGCTATAACCGGGAGCATGTCTGGCCCAAGAGCCGGGCATCTTATTATGAGACGGGCGGCGGTGCCGATCTGCACCACCTGCGCCCCACCAACTCCACCGTCAACTCCACCCGAAATAACTACACGATGGGCAACGTACAGGGTGTTATTACGAACCCCAGCACCTATAGCTACGGCGGAAAAATCGTACTGTGGTACAACACCGCCGGGAATGGCTTGGTAGAGGTCAACGACGATATCAAGGGCGACGTGGCCCGTATTCTGCTCTATATCTATGTGCGCTGGGGGCAGCCCAACCTGTTTGAACAGGTCGCTCAAAAAGATTTGCCTCCTCTAGACTCTGACGATGACGCGGATGATGGCAAGCCGGTCATCGAGAGCCTGGACACTCTGCTGCAGTGGTGCGAGAATGACCCGGTGGACAACTGGGAGATGCAGCGCAACGACCTGTGCCAGGGCGTCCAGGGAAACCGCAACGTCTTCATCGACTACCCGGAGCTGGCCTGGCTCCTGTTCAATAAGACCCTGCCGGCGGATATGAAGACCCCCTCCGGGGGATCCGTGCCAACTGACCCGGCCTATACCGTTACGCCCCACTCCAATAATGACGCGTGGGGTGACGTGACAATCAGCGGCGGGCGCATAACCGCCGCACCGAAGGACGGCTATTACACGGAAGGGTTTACAGTGGAGCCTGCGAACGCGGCCACCGTCACCCAAAGCGGCAATGTTTTTACCGTGAAAGACACAAAGGAGAACTGTACCGTCACCATACAGTTTGCCCCAAAGACTCCGGCGTCCGTCTCTTACATAGTACCTGAGGGCGTCAGCGTGACGAACGGGCCCGCGGCGGGCTATCTGGGCGACTCGATTACCCTGCCCACCATCAATGGGGCGCCCACAGACAACAGCAAGGACTATAGCTTTGTCGGCTGGGTGGAGGACGAGGTAGCCGCCACCAAGAGCCGGGATGGGTTTACCGTGCTCGCCACCGGCGCCTCCTACACGCTCAAGAACGTAAAGACCATGCTTTACGCTCTCTATTCCTATAGGGTGGAGGACGGCTCCGGCGCGGCAGACACCTTTGAGCTGGTCACCACCAAACCGGTGAGCGGAGACTGGAGCGGTGACTATGTCATGACAAATCCCAGCGGGGATACCCTCCACCTGGCCACGGGGAAGGAGATCGACACGCAGGACTCGGCGGTTTCCCTTGCAACAAGCGGTGTGACCAAGGCAGGCAATACCCTCTCCGGCGTGACCTCCGACTACGTCATCGCCATCAGCAAGCTGGCAAACGGCAACTACACCCTGCGCCTAAAGGGTGCTCCCACGGACACCTATCTCACGTTTCCCGGCGGCAGCAAAAACGCCATTGGGACCACGACAAACAGCAATGATGCCATCGCCCAGTGGACGCTTGCGCTCAGCGGCGGCAACATGGTCATCACCAACGTGGGAAATACAAGCTATCAGCTCAAATGGAACAATAGTTGGAAGGGGTTCCGCTGCTATACCACGGGACAGGAGAATGTAAAGCTCTACGCCGCCGCAGGTGCACCAGCCAGCACCTATTACCTGACCCTGGGCGAGGGGACAGATCCCGACCCGGAACCCATCCCGGCCAACATTGGCTACGCCGTGCCCAAGGGTGTTACCGTACCCGGCGGTCCGACCACGGGTGAAGTGGGCAAGCCCATCGTCCTGCCCTCAGTCAGCGGGACGCCCGAGGACAACAGCAAGGACTACACCTTTGTCGGCTGGGTGGACAAAAAGATCCCGGAGACCACGAGTTCCACCGGCCTGAACATCCTCAATGCGGGTACGTCCTATACCATCACAAAGCAAGCCGTCGAGCTTTTTGCCCTCTACTCCTATAAGACGGAGAGCGGGACCGGCGGGGAAGATTCCTTCTCATTGGTTACCGCCGCGAGTGAGCTGAAGACTGGAGACATGGTGGTCATTGTTTCCAAGAACGTGAACTACGCGCTGGGCACCACGCAGAATAACAATAACCGCAAGGCGGCCGAGGTGACCAAGTCCGGCGAGACCGTTGAGATCGGGGCGAGCGTGGCGGAGCTTACGCTGGAGACCGGAAACATACCTGATACCTTCTCTTTCAATGTGGGGAGCGGCTATCTCTACGCCGCGGGCAAGCTTTCTGGCGATCAGACGGTAAAAGGGAACTGGCTGAGAACGGAGTCCAGCATATCAGACAATTCCTCTTGGAAAATTGAGATTGCCGCGGACGGAAATGCCACAGTGAAGGCGCAGGGAGCAAATGACGCCAACTGGATGCGCTATAATCCCAATGTTGACCAAGACGGGAATCCCCTTGCTGCCGGTCCGCTTTTCGGCTGCTATGGCCCGAATAGCTCAATGAAAGACGCGGCGAGTGATATCGCCGTCTATAAGAAAGGATCTGGTGGCTCTGTCATCACCACCTACTACCTGACCCTGGCCGAGGGCGGCGGGGTGGAGAACCCTGATCCCGTCAAGCTGCCTGTTCCCGTGCCGTCCAAGTCGGGCGGCGAGGTGACGAGCGGCGACAAGGTCACCTTTACCGCGCTCAGCGGAGCGACGGTGAAGTATGTGACTGTTGACCCGGCCGCGGGTACGCCCGACTGGAGAGACGTCCCCGCCGAAGGCCTGTCCATTGAGGGCACGAGCGGCGCAACCGTCAAGATTTGGGTGAAGTCCACCAGGGCCGACGCGAAGGACAGCGATGTGGTCGCCCTCACCTTTACCATCAAGAAGGCGGATTCCAATCCCGGCCCCAGTTCCGGAACGAACACCGGCGGCACGGCTGCCAACCCCGTTGTGAAGGCAGAGGACGTGAAGGTGAACGACGGCACCGCGGAGATCAAGCTCCCCGCCGCCAACGCGAAACTGGACGACGCCGCCAACAAAAAGGCCGCCTCCGCCAACGGGACCAAACCCGTTGCGATCACGGGCGGCGGGCTGAATATCATTATCCCCGCCGGGACCCTGACGGCGGGTACGGATGTAAACGCCCTGCTGGTCGATCCCAAGGCCGCCGGCAGCGTCATCCGGGTTACCAGGTCCGACGGGACCACCGCCATCCTGCCCATCGCCACCGTGAGCGGCGGTAATGCGGCCTATGTGGTAAATATCCTCGGCAAGTATGAGGTCGTCGATAACGACAATACCTTCCGCGACACCGACAACCACTGGGCCCTGCCCGCCATCGGTTTTGTCTCGGCCCGCGAGATATTCAGGGGCGACAGCACCGGCGCGTTCAGGCCCGACCAGCCCATGACCCGGGGCATGCTGGCCACCGTTCTCGCCCGCATCGACGGCGGGAAGACCGGCGCGGGAACCCCCTTTGCCGACGTGCCCGCCGGCTCCTGGTACGCCGGGGAGATCGCCTGGGCTGCCCAAAATAAGCTGGTGGAGGGGGACGGGAAAAACTTTAACCCCGACGACGACCTCACCCGTGAGCAGCTCTGCGTGATTCTGATCCGTTACTTGAACTACTCCGGCCTCACCCTGGCGGAGGCGACCGCAATGGGCGACTTCTCCGACCTGAGCAAGGTAAGCCCTTGGGCGAAGGACGCCGTGGAGCAGGCCGTCAAGGCCGGGCTCATCGATGGCAAGACCGGCGTGCTGATCGACCCACAGGGCAAGGCCACCCGCGCTGAGATCGCCACCATCCTCCAGCGCTTTGTGGAGGGCGTACTAAAGTAAATGTAATCTGGGGTCGTCCGCCCTCATGGACGGACGGCCCCCCATACATGAATAAAGGCGGGGAATACATATATGGCAGAGCGTAGAAAAGCAAAGAAACATAGTGCTGAGAAGTCCGGCCGGGGGTCTGCCTGGCTGTCTGCGTTGAAAGAGGCGGTCACTCCGGCTCTGGCCATCCGGGTGGGGATAATGCTTCTGCTGATCGCGGGGCTGGCTGCCGTCATGGTGCTCCTCAACCGCGCCGTGAAGAGGGAAGTGCCCACTGCCGCCAGCCTGCGTGTTTTCGTTCCGGCTAAGATTACAGAGGTCCTCTCCGAAGACGCCACCCCCGATACCTGGACGGAGGGACTGCGCCTGGGCCAGCAGGAGCTGGAGGTGGAGCTTCTGGAGGGTGAGTACAAGGGCGAGGTGCTGCCGATACAAAATTTCCTCTCCGCGTATTCCAATGTGGACGGAAAGGTGGGGGGGAGGGTCATCGTCCGGGTGGACGTGGATGAAAGCGGCGATCCCTTTGTGGTGATGGTCGCCAACTATGACAGAGGGCTTGTGATGGGGGGGCTGCTCCTCCTCTTCAGTGCTCTGCTGGTCGCCATCGGCGGGAAAAAAGGGTTGATGGCCCTGCTGGGACTGGCCTTCACTATCCTATGCCTCCTGTTTCTGCTCATTCCGCTGATCCTGCTGGGCCTGCCACCCATCCCGTGTACCATCGCTTTTGTGGCGATAGCCACAGCGGCGTCTCTCCTCCTTCTCACCGGGTTTACCCGCAAGACGCTGTGCGCCACGCTGGGCTGTGTGGGAGGCACCGCCGCCGCCGGAATTTTGGCCGCGGTGGTCGGCGTCATCACACCGCTGAGCGGCTTTAACATGTCCGAGGCGGAGGAACTGGTGCTCCGGGCCAGCGAATACCACCTGCACATCAGCGGCCTGCTGGTCTGCGGCGTTTTGATCGCATCTCTTGGGGCGGTGATGGACGTGGCTATGTCCATTGCCTCGGCCTGTCAGGAGCTCCGCGAGCTTAACCCCATGCTCACCGCCCGCCAGCTCTTTCAATCGGGTATGAATATAGGTCGGGACGCTATGGGTACCATGGCGAATACGCTCATTCTGGCTTTTGCCGGGTCCGCGCTCAACACGCTGATTCTGTTCCGGGCGTATAATTATCCCTTCCTGCAAATCGTCAACAGCGACCTCATCGTCATTGAGGTGCTGCAGGGCCTCGCCGGCTCCATTGGCATCATCCTCACTGTGCCGCTGGTGGCCGCCATCAGTGCCTCTCTTCTGTCCAACCGAGGGAAGAAGGCAGTCGCCGCGCCCCAGGCGCGTCCCAAGACAAAGTCAGCGCCCCAGCCTGTGCGCTGAGGCCGGTTCAGAGCTCCGGGCTGACACCACAGCCGATGGATCAGGAGAGCCGAGTCTGCGATTTAATCCAATTTCATCCGACCGTCTTCCAGAAAGGGCTTCCGTGAGGGGTTGCCCTCTGCGCGCCAAATCTGCTTTCGCTTGAGGTCACATACAACCGACCAGGCCGTATCGGCGTTTAGCCTGCGGTCATGCTGCTACATAAAGCCGTATTTGCCGGACAGGAAAACGCTCGTTTCGAAAAATCGAAACGAGCGTTTCCTTTTCCGCGGCGGTGGAGTTTAGCCGTCTACCTCTTCTGAATCAGACATGTGCCATTCCGCCAAAGGGGAGCGGTATTATTTGAATTTGTACAAACTATCTAAAAAAACCACATGTAATTTCGCTGCAACAACTTCAGGCGACTGACAATTGTCGTTTTTTCACCTTTTTTGGGATGCTATACTTGACGTATCAACGGGGCTGCGGCCCTGCGGCGAGGACAGGAATTTTCAGTCAAGGAATAGTAGGAGGAAATGCAATGAAAAGGATTTTGACCCTTGCTCTGGCGTTTGTCTTAGCGTGCTCCCTGGCGGCCTGCGGCGGCGAAACGAAACCAACCGGCACCCCGGCCGGTACACCGGCCGGCACACCGTCCGGCGGCGCGGAGTCCCTGAAGGTGACCTTCATCACCACCGCCGGCGGCCTGGGTGACCGCTCCTTCAACGACAGCACCTGGGTGGGCGTGCAGCGCGCGGGCGAGGAGCTGGGAGTCAGCGTGTCCCTCATCGAGCCCGCCACCGTGGCCGACTTTGGCAGCTCCATCGTGGCCGCGGCCAACAGCGGGGCCAACGTAATCATAGGAATCGGAGCCTCCTGGACCGACGCCTTTGATGAGTACTGCGAAAAGTATCCCGATATCTACTTCTGCGGCCTGAACGCCAGCGCCTCCGCCGATAACCTGATGATGGCGCGGACCGCCGACCACGAGGGCAGTTTCCTGGTCGGAGCGCTGGCTGCCATGATGAGTAAGACTGGGACAATCGGCGCGGTGGGCGGCATGGACGGGGACAATATCAACCGTTTCCTGATTGGCTACGCGGAGGGCGCCGCCTATGTGAACCCGGATATCAAGGTGCTCCAGAGCTACGTGGGCAGTTTCAGCGACCCGGCGAAGGGCAAGGAGTTTGCTTTGCAGCTGATGAACGAGGGCGCTGACATCATCTATCAAGTGGCGGGCGGCACAGGCGAGGGCGTCTTTGAAGCGGCCAAGGAGAACGAGAACCTGTACGCCATCGGCGTCGACGCCGACCAAGACTACATCGTGGAGGGCAAAATACTCACCAGCATGATGAAGAACTGCGACGTGGTAGCCTATACCTTCATTGAGCGCATTTTGAACGGTGAGTTTACTTCGGGCGACGTGGTGTTCGACCTGGATAATAACGGCGTGGGGCTGAGCCCCATGACCTACACCAAGGACCTGATCGGAGAGGGCAATCTGAAAACGCTGGAGGAGATCCGCGAAAAAATTATCTCCGGTGAGATCAAGGTGACCGACCTCTTCGCCCAATAAGGCAGGTACCGTATACAGCCAAACAGCTGGCGCCTGGGGAACTGACAGGCGCCAGCTTTCTATTTGAGAGGAGGAAGGACGTTGGAGCTGGCCTTTGAGATGAAGCATATCACAAAGACATACCCCGACGTGGTGGCCAACGACGATGTCAGCGTATCGGCGGCGAAGGGGAGCGTTCTGTGCGTCATTGGGGAAAACGGCGCAGGAAAAAGCACGCTCATGAATATTCTCTACGGCATGACGGCACCGGACGCGGGGGAGATCCGCCTACACGGCGAGGCGGTGCGCTTCGCCTCCAGCAGGGATGCGATGAAACACAAAGTGGGCATGGTTTTCCAGCATTTTATGCTGGTAGAGGAGCTCACGTGCCTCGAGAACATCATCATCGGCATGGAGCCGGTGACCGGCGGCCTCGTGCTGGACCGGAAACGCGCCCGGACCCAGATAGAGGAGATCATGCGGCAGTACAATATGCACGTGCCGCTGGATACCCCGGCGGGGGAGCTGTGGGTGGGCGTCCAGCAGAAACTGGAGATTTTAAAGACCCTGTACCGGGGCGCGGAGATCATTATTCTGGACGAGCCCACCGCTGTGCTCACGCCCCAGGAGACCCAGGAGCTGTTTGTCAACGTCCGTAAGCTGGCGGAGAAGGGGAAGACCATCATCTTCATCACCCACAAGCTGGACGAGGTAATGCAGACCGCCGACCACATCGTGGTGATGCGGGCGGGCAGGGTGGTCGCTGAGCTGAAGAGCGCAGACACCAACGTGCACGACCTCTCGGTGCACATGGTGGGCAGTGAGATACCACCCATGCGGGAGCGCGCGCAGATACAGCCCCAGGCCGCCTTGCGCCTGAACCGGGTAAGCCATAGGAGGAAAAACGGCGTCTATGCCCTCAAGGATGTGGACATGACCCTCCATAAGGGCGAGATACTGGGTATCGCGGGTATTTCCGGCAACGGTCAGGTAGAGCTGGCGCAGATCGTCAGCGGCCTGACCCTGCCCCACAGCGGCCAGGTGACCCTGGGCGGGGAGGACATTACCGGCCATGACCGGCTCCGGCGCATCCGGGACGGCATCAGCTATATCCCGGAGGACCGGACCACCACCGGCGTCTGCCTGAGCTGGAGTATTGAGGACAACTGCTTTGCGGGGTATCAGGAGAAATTCGTCGGGCGGCTGGGCGTCCTGGACCGCAAAAAGACCGGGGCGCTGGCCATGAGCATGATCGAAAAGTTCCGTGTGAAGACCCCGGGGCGGGACGTGCCCATACGCTCCCTGTCCGGCGGAAATATGCAGAAGGTAGTGGTGGCGCGGGAGACCGGCTTTGGCGCTCAGGTGATTATCGCCGCGGAGCCCAGTCGGGGTGTGGATATCGGGGCCATCTCTACCATCCACAACCACATGATCGCCCTGCGCAACGAGGGCTGCGCCATTTTACTCATTTCTTCCTCTCTTGATGAGATCTTCGCGCTGAGCGACCGCATCGCGGTCATGTTCGAGGGGGAGGTTACCGCCGTGCTGGACCCGAAGACCACCGGCAGGGAGGAGATCGGCCTCTATATGTCGGGTGCAAAACGGCAGGAGAAAGGAGACGCGGTATGACGCAAAAGGAATCCATGCTTCAGCGGCTGCTCCGGCTGTCGGTCAAGCCGCTCATCACCATCGCGGTATCCCTTGCCATCGGCGCGCTCCTCATCCTGAACGCGGGGCAGAACCCGCTTTCGGTCTACGCCATCCTGTTCAAGGGCGCGTTCGGCACAAGCACCGCGTTCCTGGGTACGCTGGGCAAGGCCACGCCCCTCATCTTCACCGGCCTTGCCGCCGCGGTGGCGGCCCAGGTAGGGGTGTTCAACATCGGCATCGAGGGCCAGCTCTATATGGGTGCGCTGGCCGCGGGCGTGGTGGGGGCAAACTGCGGCGCTCTGCCCGCTTTCTTAGCCGTCCCCCTCTGCCTGCTGGCCGCCATGGCTGCCGCCGCGGTCTGGGCCCTCATCCCGGGCCTTCTGAACAACAAGCTGGGCGTCAACATCTTCATCATGTTCTTCATGCTCAACAATATGGCCCAGCTCTTTACCGAGTATCTCTCCAACGGGCCCTTCAAGGGCAACCTGCCCGATGCGGCCACCGGGAAAATGGCGGCCAGCGCCCGGCTGATCCGCTTTTCCCCCTTTGCAGATCTGAGCGTGGGAATCCTGATCGCACTGGCGCTGGTCGCGGTATGCTGGTTCGTGATGAAGAAGACCCGGTTCGGCTATGAGTGCAGCGCTCTGGGCTTGAACTCTCGCTTTAGCGAGTATATCGGCGTCAAGGTGGGGGGTGTCAGCCTGACCGTGCTGCTCATCAGCGCCATGATCGCCGGCCTTGCGGGGGCCGAGCCCGTCATGGGCGCCATGGGCCGGTTCTACGCGAATTTCTCCAACAACCTAGGCTTTACCGGCGTCTCCATCGGGCTTCTGGCCTCCAATAACCCCATGGGGGTGGTGGTCTTCGCGGTATTCTTCGGCGCGCTGACCAACGGCGGATTGCAGATGGCTGCCAGCGCCGGGTTGCCCGGCGACCTCATCAACGTGCTCCAGTCGCTGATGATCATCCTGATTTCGGCAGACTTTATCCTCCGCGCGGCTCGGCCCGGGAAAGCGGCAAGAAAGGGGGCGGTGGGATGAACCTCGTCATTGAACTTGAAAATATGCTGCAAACCACGTTCAACGCCCTTCCCCCCCTTCTCCTGGCGGGCCTGGGCGGAATGATCACCTCCAAGGTGGGCGTTTTGAACCTGGGCCTGGAGGGCATGATGCTGATGGGGGCCTTTGTGGCCATCCTCACCAACTTTTACACAGGCTCCTCCATGTTGGGTCTCCTGGCGGCTCTGCTTTTGGGCTCTCTCATTGGATTTCTCTTCGCTGTGTTCAACATCCGGTTCAGGGTAAACAACATCATTATGAGCGTGGGCATTAATATGCTGGCGGTGGCCGTCACCAAGTATCTGCTTGGCGTCATCTTCGATACCAGCGGCGCGTTCACCTCCAGCAAGGTCGTAAAAATGCCCACGGTATCCATTCCGTTTCTGAAGGGTGTCCCGATTTTGAATACCTTGAGCGGCTTGTCCGTCGTATTCTGGCTGGCCCTTGCAAGCACGTTGGTCCTGGGCGTTATGGTCAATTACACAAGCTGGGGCCTGCGGGTGCGTGCCACAGGGCTCAACGACCTGGCGGTCCATACCGCCGGCGTGGACCCCTCCAGGGTGCGCTATGCCTGCATCACCCTGAGCGGCACGCTCTGCGGCGCCGCCGGGGCGTATCTCTCCACCAGCTATCTCGCCATGTTTACCAACGGCATGACAAACGGCCGCGGCTTTCTGGGGAACATCGCCTCCGTCATGGGGAACCGCACTGCCTTGGGGACCTTCCTGGGCTCGCTCCTCTTCAGCGTCACCGACGGAGCCACCATGAAAATCCAGACCTTCGGGTTTCCCTCCCAGCTCATCCAGCTCATCCCCTATACCGTGGCGTTCGCCGTGGTCATCCTAAACGCACTGATAAAGCGCGCGGGCAAGGCCCGCGCGCGGTAAGAGAGGGTATGAGGTTTATAGGGCCCAGAGGTCGTATAACTGCTGGGCCTGAGAGCGCGTAATGGTAATCTTGCCCGCCGACACGCTGATACCGCCCCGGCTGCGCAGGGTGCTGATGAGGCGGTCCACCGAGCGCACGTCCCTTGAGAGGGCGACGCCAATCTCCTGACGGGTGTCCCAGATTCGCACCGGGCCCTCGTAGCCGGGCTGGTGGCAGCCCTTGGCGTACACGCCGTACAGATAGTGGAGGTAGTAGGCCCCCGACTTCAGGGTGTCCTTTGCGGCGCAGTTAACGTTCAGGGTCCGCACGTCAAAGTGCAGGGACAGCACGCTGTGTATAATGAAGTTATATAGCTCGGGCCGGGAGACCTGCCAGCGCAGGAACTCGGTGCCGGGAATCTGCAGGGCGGCAACCGGAGTCTTCGCGGCCACTGAGGTGACCCTCCGCTCCGGGCTGGAGGCGATGATCTCCTGGATGCCGATAAACTCCCCGGGGACCACCTTCCTGGCGACAAAGAGCCGTCCGTCCTGAGGGTATTCGATGTCGTTGACACAGACCCCCTCCAGGATGAAATAAAGATGCATCCGCCCGATCTCGCCCTCGCGCATCAGGTGCTCTCTGGGCTTGAAGTGGACGATCTCCAGCGGCCGCAGCTCCTCCGGCGGCGTTGGCGTGAGCCACGTGAGAGAAGGATATTTGTTTAGATCCAAAACCATATGGTCCACCGCCCTTTTTGTCAACTTTTTAGAATTATATCATAACCGCGGGTCTTTCACAACGGAGACCGTATCGAACAGAGGAAGGAAACGAACATGACACAAGAGCGACCCAACATCTTGCTCATTACCTGCGACCAATTGCGTCAGGACTTTATCGGCGCGTATGGCTGCGATTTTATAGAGACCCCCAATATTGACCGCCTGGCCCGAGAGGGCTGCACGTTCACCAACGGCTACTCTCCAAATCCCGTCTGTATCCCGGCCCGGCACAATCTGATCACCGGCCTCACCGCCCGGCACCACGGCTTTGACGATAACTATTTCGGCGCTGAGGCCAAGTCCTGCCCGTACCGTCTACCCACCTTTGCGCAGATCTTGAGTGACCACCGCTACGAGACGGTGGCCATCGGCAAAATGCATTTTCAGCCCGAGCGCCGGGCTGCGGGGTTCGACTACTTCTATAACATGGACGAGCTGCCCCGCTCCCGCGAGGAGGACGAGTACGCCCTCTTCCTCAAGGAAAACGGCTACGGGAACCTGCGCAGCGTCCACGGCGTGCGGACCGCGCTCTATATGCAGCCCCAGCGCTCTCTTGTGAAGACCGAGCACCACGGCAGCCACTGGGTTGCCGACCGGGCCATTGATTTTTTCCGGCAGAACCACGGCCGCCCCCCGTTCCTCATGTGGGCCGGTTTCATCCATCCCCATCCCCCCTTCGATGTGCCGGGGGACTGGGCGGACAAGTACAAGGGAAAGATCCCGCCCCCATCCAGAACCAATACGCCCCTGTCCACCCTGGCCAGGGAGAACATCCAGCTCGGGTGCCTGGAGGATGAGGCGGCCCTCAACCGGGCACGGGAGCTCTACGCCGCGGCCATCTCCTTTGTGGACTATAACATCGGCCGCATGCTGGAGGAGCTGGAGCGTCAGGAACTTCTGGACGACACCCTCATCCTCTTTCTGAGCGACCATGGCGAGATGCTGGGGGACCTGGGGACCTTTCAGAAATTCCTGCCCTACGACGCCTCCAGCAAAATCCCCTTCCTCCTCCGCTGGCCCCGGAGGGTAAGCCCGGGCAGCCGGGACGAGCGCTTTGTGGACCTGAACGACGTGCTGCCCACCTTACTGGATGCCGCCGGAGCCGACTACCCCGCCGACTATGACCTGCCGGGGGAGAGCGTTTTGGCACAGTCCGGCGTAAAAAACAGAGCCGTGCAGTACATAGAGCATCAGCGGGGCAGCAAGCGCTGGTGCAGCCTGCGGGATGAGCGGTATAAGTACATCTACTACTACGGCGACCGGGAGCAGCTATTCGACCTCCGGGCCGACCCGGGGGAGACAACCAACCTGCTCTACGGCGGCGCAAGCGCCGAGGCTGGGGAGGCGCGAGACCGCCTGCGTTCCCAGCTCCTCCGCTATGAGGCCCGGTATGGGCTGAAGGGATGCGTCGTAAACGGGGACTTTAAGCCAATGCCGCCCTATGAGCTGACGCCCTATTACGAGACGAATTTCCCCCTCTTCCCCGAGTATGCCGCCCCGGAGGAGCAGGCGGCGCTGGGCAGCTATGCAGACGAGCTGCTGGCAGCCATCCGGCAGGAGCCCACGGTGAAGCTGCGGAGGAACCACACCGCAGAGATTCTGTCTGGCTGGGGTGGGTACAGCGGAGAGGAGATCGATGCGCTCCTGGAGCGGGCGGAGCGTCAGGGCAATTAGCGCACAAAAGACACTCAGAAAAACCCGGAGAGGGGGCGGAAATTGCCGCCCCCTCTCCGGGTTTCCTGTTAAGCCATATCACTTGCGTCCGCCGCGGCCGCCGCCCATACCGCCCCCCATGCCGGTGCTGCCGGTACCCGCAGTGACGGTGGTAAGGAGGGTGCCGTCGCTATAGACCTCGTAGCTCTCACCACTCTGAATGCCGGGGGAGGAGAGGGCCAGATACTGGCTGTCCGCGGCAGACGTGTAGGTGATCAGGACCTGTCCGTCCTTTTTCACCGTGATCTCGCTGCCTGCCGTGACACCTGTGCTTACGAACACATAGCTCTGGGTGGAGCTGCTGCCGGGGGTGGAGCCGGTGCCCGTGCCGCCGTAGACGATGGTGCCGCCGGTGAAGGTAGTGGTGCCGTCGGCGTCGATGGCGCCGTTATCCGACGTGGAGCTGATGATGGCCGCGATTGTGCCGCCGCTGATGGAGACTGTACCGTTGGAGTCGATGCCGTCGCCCCCCGCCAGGAAGGTGATGTCGCCGCCGCTGATGGTGATGCTGTGCGCGCCGCCGGAGCTGAAGCTGTCCTGCCCGAAGGGCCCGGCTCCGCCGCTCTGGTCCGTGCCGCCTGCCGCGTTGAGGGCATCGTCGCTCGTCACCAGGTTCATGGTTCCGCCGGTGATGATGAGGTTCGAACCCTCCAGGCCCTCGTAGGCTTCCGTTATGCTGATGGTTCCCGCGTTCACCGTCAGGTCCCCGTCGGCGTGCACGCCGTCATCACCGGAGGAGAGGGTCAAGGTTCCGCCGTCGATGGTGACGTTGCCGTTTGCGTGGATGCTGTCGTCTGTGCTCTCGATGGTGAAGCTGCCTGCGGTGAAGGTGATGTCGCCTGTGGCCTTAACGCCCTTGTAGCTGTCCGAGGTGCTGTCCGAGGAGGAGGCCGCGCCTGTGGTGATTTTGAACTCCCCGCCCGAGATAGCGATGGAGGTGTCGGCCTGGATGCCGTCATGACCGGCTGTAATATTGAAAGCGCCGCCCTCGATTAAAACCCAGCCCAGAGACGAGTCCTCGGTGTTGTTGGTCTGGATGCCGTCGTTGCCCGCCGTGATGGTCAGGCTGCCGCTCAGGATAGTCACCGAGTCGTTGCCCCGCAGGCCGTGGTTGGCTGCGTTCACCGTGATATCGCCGCTGACTATCAGCAGGTCGTCCTTGGTGCCAATGCCGTTATTGAATCCCGCGTTGACGGTGAGGGAGCCGGTGCCGTTGATGGTCAGGTCGTCCTTGCTGAAGAGTGCCGCGTTGGGCTCCTCGTTTGCGGTGTCGGCGTACTGAAAGGCCGCGCCGCCGTCGGTCAAGGCGTTCTCCGTCCCCTCCGCCAGGGTGACGATCAGCTTGTCGCACTGGGAAGCGTAGATGGCCGCGCCGGTCTTGTTGGTGATGCTTACGCCGTTCAGTACCAGGCGGACCTTGTCCGCGTTGGTGGCCGTGATTACGATCTGCCCGTCGTCCAGGGTGCCGGATAGGACATAGGTGCCCGCCGCTGTGACGGTCACGACGCTGCCGCTGGCTGTCGCACCGTCACCGGAGACCGTTGCGGAGGAGCCGCTCAGGGTGATGCGCGTGTCGGAGTCTGCCCAGGAGGTGTCCATGTCGCTGTCGGAGAGGTCGGCGGAGAGGGGCGCGGTGCTCGGTGTAGAGTCGCTGCCTGCTGTCTCGGTATTGCCTGAGTTCCCCTGGGATTGCGCCGTGCCCAGGGAGGAGGGGGAGGAGGAGGCCGCGCCGGTGGTAGAACACCCCGTTAGGCAAAAGATGAGCAGGGCCGCGGAGAGCGCGGCGCTGATGCCTTTTAATTTCATAGTGATTTCTCCTTTATAATTCGCCCGCGGGCACGCCCAGGACCAGCGTGATGTTCAGGTTCCCGTTGCGGCAGCGCAAGTCGTCGATGAATTCCTTTTCGCTGACACCGTCCCTGGTGGTGACGGCGTAGGAGAGCTCATACAGGCTCCCCAGGTCGGCGGTCTTGATTTTCTGCAGCTTGGAGGACAGAGTGTATTTTTGCAGAACCTCCCCGAAGGCATTTTCAAAGTCCAGGCTCTCGGGGACGGTGATCTTCAGGAGCTTTTCAGTTCCCTTGGCGCTGCCGAACTTCGTGAGCTCCAGGGTGAGCATCACAGCGCACAGCGCCGCCGTGATAGCCGCCGCGTATAGGAGAAAGCCCATGCCGGACGATAACCCCACCGCCATGGTGAAAAGCACATAGGTGATGTCCTTGGCATCCCCCGGCGCGCTGCGAAACCGGATGATGGAGAACGCGCCCGCCAGGGAGAAGGCCCGGGCGACATTGCTGCCCACCAGCAGGATGATGACCGTGACCACAGCGGGGAGCATAACGAGGGTAAGCGCAAAGCTCTGGGACGGACTTCTGGTCTTGTGGGTCTTCGTATACACCAGGCTGATCACGAGCCCCAGGGCAAAGGCGGTGCAGAGCGCGGCCAGCAAGCCGGGGAGGGTGACCGTGGATTCGGTTACCGTGGTGGAAAAAATCGAGTCGAACATATTCTTCATCCTTTCACTGTCAGGCGCTTGCCGCCTCCGCGCGGAGCCGAGCCTCTCTTTGTGGAACAAAGCCGTAGAGGAGAGGCGCCTTGGCGCTCTCCAGCGTCCGACAGTACTCGGCCCCGTATTTGGAAAAGCTGGTGGGGTAGATATTGTACTCCGAGAGGAGCTCACACAGCCACAGGGGGATGCTCCGGGCTACTTTGATCTCCATCAGCCATTGGTCCCGCCCCAGCAAAGGGTCCCCATAGTCCCCGGCCTCCAGGGCCAGATCACAGCGTCGGGTACGGATATTTTTGTCGAAGGACACCCGCAGATCATGCTGGCCGATCCCGAAATACGCCCGCCTGTCGTAGGCGAGGTACAGGGCGGGACGGAGGTCGTTTGCCTCCAGGAGGTACGCAATCTCCCGGAGCACCTGCCGGTTCTGGTAGGGCTGCTCCTCGGGGAGGACGCAGGACTGGAGGAAGGCATACGCCTCGTCCAGCAGGAGAGAGCTGCGCCGCTTGTTCACGAGACCCGCCACCTTCTTCTTGATCTCCACATAGACCTTCGCGTCACCGTCCGGCACGCCGTAGGCCCTAAGCCGCAGTTTTTCCTTGTACGCGGGTTTCTGAAGAGAGGAGCGGATCAGATGACTGTCCGGCGTATCATAATAGAGGTTGGTAATCGTATAGGTCTCATGCTGCCGGTTGTACGCGTCGAGTTCCATGTGGTCGGAGAGCCTGCCCTGAAGTGCGCGGAACGTGTCCCCATCCAGCATGTACTTGTTCTCGTAGCGGTTGAATACCTCGATCGCCATTTTGTTCATCTCCTTCGCGATTTCACGGCTCATCCCTGAGCTCTGTAAACAGATTACCACGCGCGCCCCGGTACATCTCCGAAAAAAGGGAGCGGTTTATACGCAAAACATACGAAAAGGCCCACGGCTTAGCCGCGGGCCTTTTCGTATGTCTCGTTCAGTTGGCGGGAAAGCGCATGGTAAAGCATGTCCCCTTATCACAATTGGCGGTGATAGTTCCGCCGTGCAGCTCCACCACCGACTTGACGATGGCGAGGCCAATACCGTGTTTACCGTCCCGGCCCTTATAAAAGCGTTCAAAGATGTGAGGCAGATCCTCGGCGGAGACGCCCGGCCCATCGTCGATCACGGAGGCCGCGACCTGGTCTCCATCCCGTCCGCACCGCAGGGTGATGGTGGTTTCCGCGTACCGCAGGGCGTTTGCGATGAGGTTTGAGAAGGCGCGGTACATATGCTTTTCGTTGTAGGAGAGCAGCACCGGGTTGTCGTCGAACTCAAATTTGATGGCAAGCCCCGTCTTGCCGGCCACCGGCCGAAGGCTCTCGGCGCAGAGTGCGAGGGTCTCACGAAGATCATTTTCCCTCAGCTCCACGCGGCCCGTCAGGCTGTCTACCCGGGAGATGTAGAGGAGGTCCTCCACCAGCTCGCTGAGGCGGTCGGTCTCGGATATGATGGTGGCGCCCGACTTCTTGGGGTCCATCAACCCGTACTCAACGCCCTCTGCGTAGCACCGGATAGACTGGAGGGGGGTGCGCAGCTCGTGGGACACGTTCTGAAAAAACGCCTTTTGGTCCTTGTCGTAGGCGTCCAGCTTTTCGGCCGACTGGTTCATGACCTCGCCCAGCTCATCGAACTCCACGTCCTGAAAGGAGAGCGCCTTCCTCTGAAAGTTGCCCTTGCCAATCTCCTCGGCAAAGGAGGAGAGGGTCTTCACGGGCTTGGTGATGGAGGAGGCGACCACGTTGGCGACGAAGAAACAGATGAGCATGGCAGCCGCCACAAGGACCGCCATGGCGAGGTTGATGGTGTCCACCAGATGGTTGAGCCCCGCCACGCTCACGTAGAAGACGAAATAGCTGCCGGGCTGCTTTGTGTCTTCGACGGAGGAGATGTAGTACTCTCCCTGGTCCGTGTCCACGAACACATACCGGGCGTCCTCCAGCGGGACGTTTTTCTCCTTCAGGTAGGACGCGATCTGCGTCAGCTCGTCCAAGTCCTCGTTGATGCTGAACTCGTTGTAGCTCTTGATGGAGTACCCGGAGTCCAGAATGATGACCTCGCCCCGGGCCCCGATCTTGTTCTTCCGCTGCCCCGTGAGGTCGGGCAGGTCAATGCCGTCCTGCTTTGGCTTGTCCGGGGGAGCGTCGTTGGGTATGCCAAAGTCTTTCACCAGGTCGTCCAATTGAGTCTCCACGTTGGAGCGGATATAGTTGCTGACGAAGAGGTTGAACGCCACAAAGACGCTGGAGAACACCACCGCCAACAGCAGGAGCAGCATGAGGAAGATTCGGGGCTTGACGTGCCGCTTGTGTATTTTCTTAGGCTCCATTTCCATCACGCACCTTCAGTCGAAAGCCAAAACCCCATACCGCCTCAATGACGACGCTGCTCTGCTCCAGCTTTTTCCGCAGCCGCCGCACCGTGTCGTCGGTGGCCCGGGTCTCGATCTCAGTGTTATAGCCCCAAATGCTCTCCAGCAGCTCGTCCCGGGAGACGGCCTGGTCGTTTTTCTCAATCAGGTATTTTAACAGGTCGTACTCGTTGGGAGTGAGGGCAACCTCCTGTCCGCCGGCGGTCACCGTTTTCCCCTTGGTGTCGATGGTGATATCCCCAAAGCTCAGCTGGCGGGAGTCCTCCGTATGGCCCGCATTCTGTTTTTCAAACTCGATGCGCCGGAAGATGGACTTGACCCGCATGACCAGCGACATGGCGGAGAAGGGCTTGGTGAAGTAGTCGTCGCTGCCCAGGCTCAACCCTGTGGCGTAGTCGAGGTCCGAGTCACGGGCGGTAAGCATGATGATGGGCACCGTACTCAGCTTGCGGATCTCGGTGCACACCACAAAGCCGCTGGAGCCGGGCATCATCACGTCCAGGATGACCAGGTCGCAGGGGGACTTGCGAAAGACCTCCAGCAGAAGGTCCCCGTTTTCGAAGGCGGTCACGTCGTACCCGTCGCTCTCCAGAAAGGTCTTGATGGCCTCCCGGATGTTCTGCTCGTCATCAGCGATATAGATTCTTTTTTTCGGCTCCATAGAGACTCATTCTCCCTGTCTGACTTTTCTGTGAGTATACTCTACCACACGCGGGCGAAACTTTCACTGAAAACCTGCGGATTTTTGTACGCAAAACATACGCAAAGGCGATCCCACTTGGTCAGGATGACCGCGGGGGATCGCCTTTTATTATTTCCTCAGCAGAACGTTCCAGTCGAGACCTGGGTCGGCAAGGTTTTGGGCTTTGTGGGTGGCGCGGGGGTTATGGGCGGCGTCCCCCACGGCAAGAACGGTCATCCCGGCGGCGCGGGCGGCCTCCACCCCCGCGTCGGCGTCCTCCACCACCATGCAGTCCTTTGGCGGTAGGCCCAGCTTCTGCGCCGCCACCAGGAAGACCTGGGGGTCGGGCTTGGAGCGCGTCACATCGCGTCCGTCGGCAATGGCGTCGAAGAGGGAGGTGAGACTTGTGCGCTCCAGGATGGCGGGGGCGTTTTTACTGGCTGAGCCCAACGCGGTACGGATGCCCTCAGCCCGAAGGCGCTCCATCGTCTCCCGCGCACCGGGAAGGAGGGAGGCGGGGGTAAGGCTGGTAAGAGAGTTTACATAATATCCGTTTTTTTGCTCGGCAAGGGCAAGCTTTTCCGCGTCGGAGAAGACGCGGTCGGTCTTCTCCAGCACCACCTCCAGGGAGGCCATGCGGCTCACGCCCCTCTGGCGGGCGTTGTCCGCCCGGGTGAAGGCTGCGATGCCAAGTTCCTCAGCCAGACGTTTCCAGGCCAGGTAGTGCAGCTCGTCGGTGCTGACCAGCACACCGTCCAAGTCGAAAATAACTGCTTTTATCAAATGTGTTCCTCCTCCAAGGGGCGCAGGACAGTCCCCGTGTGGGTGATTTCGGCGATTTGAATGCTCTTGCCATCCGAGAGGCGCAGGCGCACCCGGCGCCAGCCCTCGGGCAGGCAGGGGGTAAACGCATACCCATGGCCGCCGGTGGCGCGCAGCCCGGCAAAGCCCTCGGCCAGCACCTTCCACGCGCCCCCGGCGGCGGCCAGGTGGGAGCCGCCGATGTACACCAGCCCCGCCCATTGTTTCCCCCCGCCCCTCAGCTCCGCCGTGGCGGTCTGATGGAAGAAGGGGAGGGCCAGGTCGCTCCGCCCGAAACGGCAGGCAAGCATGGCGTACATACAGGCGCTGAGAGAGGAGCCGTGCTCGGTGCGGGGCTCATAATACCGCCAGTTGGCCTCCAGCTCCCGGGGGGTGTGCTCGCCGGGGAAGAGGGCCAGGAGGGCGGCCACGTCGGCCTGCTTGATGACCTGGGTGTCCCCGGCCACGCCGTGGCTCCCGCCCCAGTACTCCCGTGGGTCCTGGAGCCGGGCGCGGACCTGGGCGGGGACGACATCCTCTAGCGCAAAGTAGCCGTCGAACTGCTCGATGAGACCCTTATCGTCGGGAGCGGGGAGGTAGAGCTTTTCCCGCGCGTCCCGGAGCCGGGCCAGCAGCCCGGCCTCCCCCGCAAGCTCCGGCATGGCGAGGGCGGCGTCGAAGACGAAGGCGGCCATGCGGCTGGTGTAGGCGTTGTTGTCCACCCGCTCGTGGTACTCATCGGGACCCAGCACGTCCCTAAGCTCGTACCTTTCCCGGCACAGGGGCTTTACCAAAAGGGAGAGGTAGAACCGGGCGCATTGGGCCACAACCTCCGCGCCTCCCTCCCGGAGGATGGCGCGGTCCCCGGTGTGGTTTACGTACCGTATGAGGGCCCACACCACGGCAGCAGAGATGTGGACCTGCTTATCCCGGAAGTAGGTGCGTACGGGCCGGCCGGTGAATACGTCCACCACGTTGTAGTCCGAGCAGGCGTCCCGGCCCCCCTCCTGGCTCTCCCAGGCGTAGAAGGCCCCCTCGTGCCCGTATTGCCGGGCCTTCTCCAGCGCGCCGGGGAGGGTGTCGATGCGGTAGCGCACCAGGGAGCGGGCGACCTCGGGCTGGGTGTGGAGGAAGTAGTCCAGCATGAAAAGCTCGCTGTCCCAAAAAATAGCCCCCTTATAGGTCTGCCCCGAGAGACCCCGGGCGGGGATGGAGCGGGCTCCGCCGTCCCTGGGCGCGGCGGCGTTGAGCTGGTAGAGGGAGTAGTTGACGGCGGTCTCGGCCTCCTCGTCCCCGTCGATCTCCACGGCGCTCCTCCGCCATACCTCCTCCCATGCGGCGCGGTGCTCCGTCAGGAGAGCGTCGTAACCCGGCGCGTCCAAGGCGAGCTCCGGGGGGGCGTTGACGGTGCAGATACTGGTGAGGGTGACAGCATGGCCGGGGTGCAGATCCAGAGTCCAGCGAAGCGCCGCCAGACGGTCGAATTTTATAAGCTCCGGCGTCCCCTCCGCACCCTCCAGGGTGCAGAGGCGTGTGACGGGGACAGTGAGTGTGCTATTCTGTACCCTGGCGATACAGGAAAGGGAAGTGCCTTTACAGGAAAATTCCACGGATTCGTAGTGGGGCCCGTGGATATCCCATACGTCGCCGTCGATCCCCGCATCCAGCGTGACGCGGGTGGGGGCGGTGGCGGTGAGACGAAATTTCGCGCAGAGGAGGCCGGGGCTAGAGAGGCTTGCAAACCGCCAGGCGGCTGCCTCCAGTATGCCACCCTCCGTCTTCCACGTTGTTCGCCGTTCCATGACGGCGGAGTGGAAGTCCAAGGTCTGTAGGTGCGAGAGGGGCTCCCGCTCGGGCAGGGACAGCGCCTCGCCACCCTCGGTGACTAAGGTATAGAGCGGGTTGGGGGCGTTTAAGGGCTCCCGCCAGCCGTCCCCAACCTGGTCGTAGAGCCCTGCCAGGTTGACGGCAGTCAGCGCGTCTTTTCGGTGCTCTTCCAGGGTCCCCCGCACACCGAAGACGCCATTGCCTATAAGGAAACGGTTGCCGTTATCGGCAACCCCCTCCGCCGCGTAGTCGCTGGTGGTGACGGTCCAGCTCATGTTTCGCCGCTCCTTTCGGTGAGGCCCGCCGCCGTGACGGTGACGCGCCTGCCCCAGAGGAGGATTTCCAGCGGCGCTCCGCTCTCACGCGCCAGGGTAACGGAGCCTTGCCTTACCATAACCCGCAGCACTCCGCCCCCGGCCAGCAGGGAGAAGGAGTAGCCCTTCCATCCACTGGGGATGCGGGGGGAGAGGGAGAGAACCTCCCCGTCGCTCCGCAGCCCACCAAAGCCGTAGACAATGTTCATCCACCCCCCCGCGATGGAGGTGGTGTGCAGGCCCTCACGGGTATTGCGGTTGTAGTTGTCCAAGTCCATGCGGGTGGCAAAGCGGAAGTACGCCTCCGCCTTGTCCATGCGCCCCAGCCGGGCGGCCAGGATGGAGTGGACCGAGGGGGAGAGGCTGCTCTCATGGATGCAACGCGGCTCGTAGCAGTCGTAGTTGACGGCCACCTGCTCATCGGTGAACTCGGAGCCATAGAGGGTCATAAACATCAGCACATCGGGCTGCTTGAGCATGTCGTTGCGGTAGATGCGGTCATAGGTCCAGTGGTGGTAGAGGGGAAACTCCTCCGCCGGGATGGTAGACACGTCCACATGGGGCAGGCGGAAAAAGCCGTCGTGCTGCTCGAAGAGGCCGTCTTCTCCAAGGGGAAGGTACATGCGCTCGGCCTTGTCCGCCCAGTCGCTCAGCTCCTCCCGGGAGAGGGCCAGTCGTGCAGAGAGGGCACCGTACTCCTCGGGGCGCCGTTCCTCTAGCGCCGCCAGGGTGTCCAGGGTGAAGAGAAAGGTCTTCTTTCCCATGAAGTTGGTGTAGGCGTTGTTGTTCACCATCATCTGGAACTCGTCGGGGCCCATAACGCCGCAGAACCCGTAGCGTCCGGTGACGGGGTCGAACCCGCCCCGGGAGGCCAGCATCCGGCTGATCTCCACCAGCATCTCGGCCCCCTGGCGGTAGAGGAAGTCGTCGTCGCGGGTGATGTGGGCGTAGCTCCAAAGTCCGTAGGCCACGCCGGTGGACGCCTGGAGCTGGAGGCTGGCGTGCTGCCAGAGGTCGCAGCACTCCCGCCCGCTGATGGTGGCAACGGGGTAGAAGGCCCCCCGGCAGTCCAAAGCGGCTGCCCGCTCCTTGGCCTGGGGCAGCGTGTCATACCGGAACTGGAGAATGCTCCGGGCGGCGGAGGGGTTATTGAAGAGGTAGAAGGGCAGGCAGTAGACCTCGCTGTCCCAGAAGGTGTTGCCGTTATATGCCTCCCCGGTGAGGCCCTTCGCCCCGATGACCGCGCTGTACCCCGCCCGGTGTAGGGTCTGGTGGAGCTGGAAGATGCAGAAACGGATGCCCTGCTGGTTCTCGTCGTCCCCCTCGATCTCGATGTCGGAGAGAGCCCACTGCCGCGCCCACCAGTCGGCGGAGCCCTGTTTCAGATTATCATAGTCGGCGGTCTCAAGGGCGTGCCGCGCCTCCTCCCGGCGGGCGGAAAAGGTCTCCCGTTCCGCCTCGTCCCGGGCGCAGACCAGAGCGGCCACCCGGCGGAGAGCAAAGCATTCGCCCTCCGTGAGTACGGCGTGGAACTGGTTGGCGCTCTTCTTTTCCTCCTTGGGGGCAGGGACTCCCGACCTGGAGAACCGGGCGTCGGCCCAAACCGATTGCCCGGTGCGCCGGGTAACGGCGGAGATCTCGCAAAAAGTCCCATCGGCGTCGGCGCTTATCTCATTGAAGAGATTTTCCTCCGCCGAGACGTGGGGACGGGAGAAATCGAGCCCCGCCGTAACGGCGACCTCCGCCGACCCCTCCAGCACCTCAACCTCCACGCTCTGGCCGCCGAGCTGCTCCCGCTCCATGGAGAGGAACCGCTCAAACCGCAGCCGCAGGCGGGTGTTCTCATCGGGCCGCCAGGTAAACGAGCGCGTCAGAACGCCGGTGCGCAGATCAAGGGTGCGCTGAAACTCCTCCACAACCTGATGAGCCAGGTCTAGGGGGACACCGTTGCAGGTGATGCGGCAGTAGACCCAATCCACCGTGTTTACCATGAACTCAGTGAAGGGGAGCATGCCCAGATAGCCGGAGGGCTGGAGCTCGCGCCGCTCGTACACGCCGCTCAAATAGCTGCCCTGGAGCCTTGGGCCGCTGTACCCCTCCTCAAAATAGCCCCGAAGCCCAGTGTACTCGTTGCCCAGGGAGAAGACCGACTCCCCCACCTCGGCGTAGGCCGGGTCAAACCCCTCCTCCTCCACGCGCCAGGGGGAGACCAGGAAGTGTCTGTCCGCGTATTTTCCCATACTGTCACCCCTTGATTCCGCCGGCGGCCACGCCGCTGGTAATCTGTTTCTGGAAGAGCGCGAAGACGATTGCCGGGGGAAGGATGGCGAACAGCACGCCCCGGAGGATGTCCGCGTCGGTGGCCCTGATGTTGGTGCGGAAAGAGAAGAGACGCACCATGACGGTCTCCTTTGCCCCGCCGGACAGCACCAGGTAGGGGAGGAGGAAGTCGTTCCAAGCGGCGGTGAGGGCGAAGATGGCCACCACCGTCACGATGGGCTTTGAGAGGGGCAGGATGATGCGCAGGAAGACCTGGAGCTGGCTGCACCCGTCCAGTTGGGCCGCCTCGATGTACTCCTTGGGAAGGCCCTCGAAATACTGCTTAAAGAGCACCACCCAGAAGGCGTTGGCCCCCATGGAGAGCCATAGGGGGAGAAAGCTGTTGGTGAGACCCAGCCGGTTGATGTTTACAAAGAGGGCCACGATGCTGGTGGTGGGGGGGATGAGCATGGCCCACATGACGAGGCCAAAGATGATCATGTGGCCCCTTGGCTTCACGATGGCCAGCACGTAGGCCAGCAGCCCGTTGAATACCACCGCGCAAACGATGCTGCCCGCGGCGGAGATGGCGGAGTTTATGTAATAGCGGGTGAACTTCAGGTCCTTCCATGTGCCGATGATGCCCGCGAGGTCAAAGCTCTTCGGGAGAATGGTCGTGCTGTTGCGCAGCTCGGCGATGTCCTTAAAGCTGCCGAGCATCACCCAGATCACGGGGAAAATGGCGATCACCAGCATGAGGATGCAGGCAAGGAAGATAAGTACGCAGGCTACGCGGGTGCCGGGGGAATTGAGGTCGTAAAAGCGGATGGCGCCCTCCCGCTTCTCTCGGTATTTTTTAAAGAAGCTCATCGTATCCCTCCCTTCCTATTCCTGTGCGATCTTGCGGGTCAGGCGGAAGTAAACCACCGTGAGCACCAGCAGTACCAGGCAGATGAGCACCGACAGAGCCGCGGCCATGGAGTATTTGAATTGTTCAAAGGCAAAACGGTATACCAGCTGCATGATGGAGATGCTTGCGTTGTTGGGCCCGCCATTGGTGAGCATCAGCGGCTCATATAAAATCTGGAAGACCGAAATGATCTGAAGAATCAGCATGGTCTTGCCCGTACGGAAGATGCTGGGCAGCGTTACATGAAAGAAACGCTGGAGGGGGCGGGCGCCGTCGATGGTGGCCGCCTCATATAGCTCCGGGTTAATGCCGGAGATGCTGGCCATGTAGATGAGGGCCGTGCTCCCCGCCGCCTTCCAGGTCATGGCCGCCACGATGAGAGGGACGGTCCAGTTTACGTCGGTAAGCCAGAGCTGGTTGGAAACGCCCGCCTTTCCCAGCAGGATGTTGAGCACCCCCGTCTCGCCCGGGCGAAAGAAGAAACCCAGCATCAGCATGGCCGCGATACCCGGCATGATGTTGGGGAAGTAGACCCCCACCCGGAAGAGGCCCCTCCAATGGACAGTCTCGGTGATGAGGGCCGCCAGCAGGATGGGCACGAAGAAGCCGATGACCAAAGACCAGAGGGTATAGAGACAGGTGTTGCCCACCGCCGTGAGGAAGAGGGGATGGCTGAACACCAGATTATAGTTGTCCAGGCCGATAAACTGCCCCAAGGTGACTCCCTTCACCTGATAAAAGGACATGCGCACGGTCTCCAGCAGGGGCTCCCACACGAAGAAGGCGAACAGGAGGAGGGAGGGCAGCATAATGAGCCAGCCCGTGAGGTCCTTTTTCACCGAGGCCTTCATGCGGAGCCGGGCCGTCTTATTCTCCTGCGGCATGTTAAAACCCCTTTCAAAAATGCTGTTTTGAAAATGCCGTTGCGTGAAAAGCGCCGGGGCCGCCGATGGCGGCCCCGGCGAATGGTCTGTGTTACGACGCGTCCAGCAGCGTCTGGTAGTCGGTGTTCGCCTTGTTCATCAGGGCGGTGACATCGGCGTTCTTGTCGGTGATGACTGCCTGGAGCACGCTGGTGATGGCGGCGTACATGTCCTGGGTCTGGCCGGGCTCCTCAGGCTTCAGGTTGCCCTCTTTTTTGGTGATGTTGAAGTAGTCGTTAAAGAGGGCCATGTTCACGTTGCTGTACTCGTCGACGATCTTGTTCTCAGCTTCTACGATCTCGCCGGTGTAGCAGGGGAAGCGGGGGATGACGGGGATGCCGTTGTCCTGGCGGTACTTGGCGTCGGCCTTCATGCCGTCCAGGGCCACGTCGGTGACGATTGGCCCCTTGCCCATGATCTCAAGGTAATCGAGGCACCAGTTGACCTCCTCGTCGGTGGCGTAGGAGGGGAACATGTAGGGCGTGCCGCCCAGCAGGCTGTACTGTCCGCCCGGGCCCTCGGGCATGGGCACCAGGGCCAGCTTGTCAACGGCAAGGCCGTTTGCATAGGTGGGCTGCATGACGGCATCCACCGCGCCGATATACATGGCCGCCGCGCCGGTACCCAGGGCGGTGAAGCCGGAGCCCCAGTCCTCGGTGGTGGGGTCGGCGGTGAGGACGTTGTACTTCCACTTCAGGTCCTTTATGTACTGCATGGCGGCAATGGCCTCGGGGCTGGCCAGGTTGGAGGTGAAGGTACCGTCGCCGTTATCGATGCACAGTTGGGTTGCGCCGAAGGCCCAGGCGATATTGCTCCAGTGCCAGCCGCCGGCGTTATCCTTGGCCAGCAGCACCAGGCCGGCCTTGCCGGTGGCCTTCTGAATCTTCTGTGCGGTCAGAGCCAGCTCATCCCAGGTTTTGGGGTACTGGGGGGTGCCGTCGGCGTTCATGAGACCCGCCTGCTCGAAGAGGTTGAGGTTGATCATCATGCCTAGAGGATAAGCGTCGCGGGGCACGCCGTAGACCCGGCCGTTCTCGTCGCTGAGGAGGGAGCGGACGCTGGGGGTGATTTTATCGAGCCAGCCGCGCTCCTCCAGGATGTCGGTGATATCCTTCACGAAGCCGTTGCGGATAAGCTTCTGGGGCTCGGTGAACCAGCTCTCGAAGACGGTGGGGCAGTTCTTCGACTGGACCATTGGGACGAAGGTGTCGGGCGCGTACTTGTAGTAGGCGGGCTCGACGGTGACGCCGGGGTGGGCCTTCTCAAAGGTGGCCTTGAAGCCCTCGTGCATCTTGATCTCCTCGGTCATGGTGTCCTCGGGCCAGATGCCCAGGCGGATGGTGCCGCTCTCGGCGGGGGCGGAGGAGACGGGGGTGGTAGAGGTGGACGCGCTGGGGGACGCGGCGGGGGAGGAGTTTGCATCCCCGCTGCCGGCACCGGCGCAGCCCGCGAGGAGAGAGATCAACAGCGCGGAGGCCAGGCCGAGACTGATAAGCTTGTTCCTTTTCATACGATACCCTCCCAAAAATGATTTCTACGTTTTGCGACAAACCACATAATTAGGAGCACGTTTGCATTATAGTTTGACGCTCAACCTTACAAAGAAATCATAGCACCGTCCCCCTAAATTGTAAACTAGAGGAAACACAGAAACAAAGAGCGGGTTTTTGTAAGTTTGCTACAAAAACCCGCCGAGGCGCGCGCTCACGTTTAAAATTACTCGGAAATGGAACGCACACTGTCCCGTCGTACCAGCTCCACCGGGAGGATGATGTTCTTTTCGCTCACCGGCTCCCCCTCCAGAAGACGAGTCATGCACTCTGCGGCAAGCCGTCCCCGCTCCTTGGCGTCCTGCCTAATGGTGGTGAGCATGGGCAAAGTGAGCCTGCACCAGTTGATGTCGTCAAAGCCGATGATGGACACGTCGCGGGGCACCAGCCGCCCGCTCTGCTGTAGGCCGGACATGATGCCCGCCGCCAGGATATCCGCCGTGGCAAAGATGGCGGTGAGGTCGGTCCGCTCCGCGAGCCTGTGGCCCAGCTCCATGGTGCCGGAGGTGCTGAACTCGCAGGGGAAGACCAGCTCGGGGTCGAAGGGGATGCCTGCCTCCGCCAGGGCGGCCTGATACCCCCGCAGCCGCTGGGCCACCACGCCGCCGGGACGGATGGGCGCGCAGGCAAAGGCGATACGCCTGTGCCCGTTCTCAATGAGATGCCGGGTGGCGAGGAGGCCGCCCTCGAAATCCTGGAGGCCCACGTTGACCATGCGCCCCGGCTTGCCGATGTAGCTGTCGGTGAGGACCACGGGCAGGTCGAGATCCATCAGGGTGGCGTGGAGGTCCTCACCCTCGAAGAGGCCGGGGAGGAAGAGACCGTCCACGTTCCAGTTGCGCAGGAAGGCGGACAGCTCCTCGCTGTCCGAGATGGCACGGATCATCAGGTAGTAGCCCTTCTCCCGCAGGCTCTGCTCCACCGCGCCGATTAAGGTGTTGAAGAAGGGGTCCCCGGAGAGCTTGCCACTCCCCTCGGGGTCCAAGTGGTTGATGAGGGCCACCACCTTGGAGGAGCGGGAGGCCAAAGACCGGGCCGACATATTGGGCACGTAGCCTCGTTTTTCGATGATCTCGTTGATCCGCTGTATGGTGTCGGCCGACACTCGCTTGGCCCGGCCATGGATCACGTTGCTCACGGTGGTATTGCTCACGCCTGCCTCGCGGGCGATGTCGTCTATGGTGGTCATGGCTCTTATTTCCCTCCCATGCGTGCTTTTCTTATTTATAAGGATAGCGTTTAGCGCTCAATGTGTCAAGGATTATATGGAGGAGAAAGCTTTCCTATTGACAAGGGCATAGTTGCATATTATATTAATAGTAATAGATACTGATAATGTTAATGGGGCTATGAAGGGGAGGGGATCACTTGAGGATTAAAATCGTACTGCTTACCGGCCTGGGTTTTCTTTTTCTGGGACTGGGGGCGGTGGGGATTGTTGTGCCGGTCTGGCCCACAACGCCCTTCGTCCTGCTCTCTGCCGCCTGTTTCTCCGGTTCTCCGGCCCTCAGGTCTCGTCTCCTGCGGCTGCCCTTCTTCCGGGAGCATATCGAGAACTATGAGAAGAAGACCGGCCTCTCCCGAAAGACGCTGGCAATCAGCCTTACCTGGTTATGGGGGATGCTCCTCCTATCCATGCTGCTGGTGCGCAAGCTCTGGCTGGCTGTTCTACTCATCTTCATTGGCGCCGCCGTAACGGGACACCTCCTCTGGATGTCCAGAGCCAGGGGAGAGAAGGGGGATACTGAGGAATGAAGCGAGTATTCGGAACGGTGGAGGCGGTTTTTGACGCACTCTACCTCGCCGCCGCACTGATGATCGGCGGCTGGCTCCTGGTGACTGGCGCGGGCAGCTCCGCCCGGACCCTAGCGGGGGCTATGGCCTTGATCTTAGCCTGCGGGGACGCGTTCCACCTGATTCCCCGCATTCTGGTTATTAAAACGGGGGATGAGGAGCGCCTGCGTCCCGCCCTGGGCTTGGGCAAGCTCATCACCTCCATCACCATGACGGCGTTCTATATTATCCTTTGGCATCTGGGCCTGCTGCTCTTCACGCCCCAAGGGGCGGGAGTGTGGACGGGACTTGTCTATCTCTTAGCCGCCGTACGTGTGATTCTCTGCCTCCTGCCTCAGAACAAATGGAGGGACCGATACCCGCCCGTGAACTGGGGTATCTGGCGTAACGTTCCTTTTTTTCTGCTAGGCGTATGCGTCGCGGTTTTGTTCTGTTTGGAAAGAGATCAAATACTAAATTTGCGCCATATGTGGCTTGCCATCGCGCTGAGCTTTGGATTTTATCTGCCGGTGGTGCTCTGGTCCAATAAAAACCCCAAAATCGGAATGTTTATGCTGCCCAAGACCTGCGCCTATGTATGGATGCTGGTTATGTGCCTGTCCCTGTAAGAAAGGCCGTATTTTATATTGAGAGAGGAGCGTGATCGTCGCACAGCGCCCGGAAGTACCCACCCATATGGATATAGAAAGGAGCATAATTATGCACGAGTACGAGAAGTTAACAAACGAGGTCGGCGCTCCGGTAGTCGACAATGAGAACTCCATTACCGCCGGCCCCCGCGGCCCTGTCGTCATGCAGGACGTGTGGCTGATGGAGAAGATGGCCCACTTCAACCGCGAGGTCATTCCCGAGCGCCGTATGCACGCCAAGGGCTGGGGCGCTTACGGCAAGCTGACTGTGACCCACGATATCTCCCGGTACACCAAAGCCAAGGTTCTCCAGCCGTGCGCCGAGACCGAGCTCTTCGTCCGTTTCTCCACCGTGGCGGGGGAGCGGGGTGCCGCCGACTGTGAGCGGGACATCCGGGGCGTCGCCGTCAAGTTCTACACCGAGGAGGGCAACTGGGACCTCGTCGGCAACAACACCCCAACCTTCTTCATCCGGGACGTACATAATTTCTCCGACCTGAACCGCGCTGTCAAGCGGGACCCCCGCACCGGCCGCCGTAGCGCCCAGAATAACTGGGACTTCTGGACCCTGCTGCCCGAGTGCTTCCACCAGATCACCGTGGTCATGAGCGACAGGGGCATTCCTGCCTCCTTCCGCAACATGCACTTCTTCGGGGAGCACACCTTCTCCTTCTACAATGCGGAGAACCAGCGCGTCTGGTGTAAATTCCACTTCAAGACCCAGCAGGGCATCAAAAACCTCTCCAACGAAGAGGCCGCGAAGATCAACGGCATGGACCGGGAGTACCACGGTAAGGACCTGTTCGAGGCCATCGAGAAAGGCGACTTCCCCAAGTGGACCATGTACGTCCAGATCATGACCGAGCCTCAGGCCAAGAACCACTACGAAAACCCCTTTGATATCACAAAGATCTGGCGGCACGCCGAATATCCCCTCATCGAGGTGGGGGTGCTGGAGCTTAACCGCAACCCGGAGAACTACTTTGCCGAGGTGGAGCAGGCTGCTTTCACCCCTGCCCACGTGGTGCCCGGCATCGGGTTCAGCCCCGACCGGTTCCTACAGGGCCGTCTCTTCGCCTACGGCGACGCGCAGCGGTACCGCCTGGGTGTCAACCACAACCTCATCCCCGTGAACCGGGCCAAGGTGGAGGTAAGCGACTACCATCGGGACGGTGCCATGCGGGTGGACGGGAACTACGGCGGTGCCCCCGCATACACGCCCAACAGCTATGGCGCCTGGACCGCCCAGCCCGAGGTGATGGAGCCGCCCCTCGATCTGGAGGGAGCCATGTACCGCTACGACCCCAAGGACGACCCCACCGACGACTGTTTCCGTGCCGGCGGCGACCTTTGGCGAGTGATGACCGAGGACAAAAAGCAGCTCCTCATCGATAATACCGCCGGCGATATCGCTCCCTGCACCGTGAACATCAAGTACCGCCACGCCGCCCACTGCTACCTCGCCGACCCGGAGTACGGCGAACGGCTTGCCCAGGCCGCCGGGCTGGAAATTGGTAAAGTGAAAGAGCTTGCCATGCTTGACAACAACGGCCTGATCCGGGCGACCCTGTCTGAGGCCATGTGACGAAAGAGAGAGCGGGGGCGGGATTTCTCCCGTCCCCGCTCCTGACTTACATCCCCATGTTCTCGGAGATGTTGTCAACGACCTCGCCCACGGCCTTGATGGCCTTGTCTGCAGCGCGCCTGATCTCGCGCTTTTTTGACGTGGACATGGCCAGACCCAGCGTAGCGCCCGCCAGGACGCCGATGCCGATGCCGGAGATAAACCCTTGCTTTGTCATTCGTTATTCCTCCTTTAATCTCCGCCCATATTATCTCCACAAAAAACGAAAAATCCGTTGCTAAAATATGCGTTTCAAGATATAATGAATATAACGGCGCGGACCGCACATTTGAGGGGGCCGCACGGGACAATCGAAGAGCCTATTGTGGAGAGGGATGGGGGCAGGACCTGACCTCTTTTTTCATGCGTACATATGGAAAGGAGCGGCGCTTTGAAATTATTGATCAAGCAGGGCCGTCTGGTGGACCCCGTTGGGGGCATCGGCGGCGTGATGGACGTGCTTATTGAGGACGGCAAGGTGGCCGTGATCGGCAGCGACCTGCGGGAGCGCGATGCCCAGGAGGTGGACGCCCGGGGCATGGTGGTCTGCGCGGGGCTGGTGGACATGCACGTCCACCTGCGAGAGCCCGGCCTTGAGTATAAAGAGACCGTTGCCACCGGCTGCGCCGCCGCCGTGGCTGGAGGCTTTACGTCGGTAGCCCCCATGGCGAACACCCGCCCGGCCACCGACGGCCCCGAGACCATCCAATACGTGCTGGGCAAGGCCGCCGACGCAAACCTCGCTCATGTGTTCCCCATCGGCGCGGTGTCGGTGGGATTAAAGGGGGAGGAACTCACCGACCAGGAGGCCCTAAAGCGGGCCGGGGCCGTGGCCCTCTCGGATGATGGGGCTCCCGTCCAGAACGCCAACCTCCTGCGGGATGCCATGATTTTGTCCCGCCGGCACAACCTGACCATCCTCTCTCACTGTGAGGATGCCGACATGGTGGGCAACCGGGCGGTGAACGAGGGCCGCGTTTCCCGCCAGCTCCGCATCGACGGGCGGCCCGCCATCGCGGAGGAGCTTCAGGTAGCCCGGGATGCCATGCTGGCGGAGGAGACCGGCGCGGCGCTCCACATCTGCCATATTTCCACGGCCAAGAGCGTGGCCATCGTCCGCCGCTATAAGAAAAAGGGAGTGGCCCTCACCTGTGAGACCTGCCCCCAGTACTTTACCCTTACCGAGGACGAGATTTTGTCTAAGGGCACTCTGGCACGGGTCAACCCGCCTCTGCGTACCAAGGCGGATGTGGAGGCCATCATCGAGGGCCTGCGGGACGGCACCATCGACGTCATCGCCACCGACCACGCACCCCACTCCGCCGAGGAGAAGGGCCGCCCCCTCACCGAGGCCCCCAGCGGCATGGTGGGATTGGAGACCGCCCTCGCCGTCACCCTGACGAGCCTCTACCACACCGGCCTCATGGGCCTTTCCGATATCCTGCGCAAGCTGACCATGAACCCCGCCTGCATCCTGCGCGTTCCCAAGGGCCGCCTCTCCATCGGGGCGGACGCCGACGTGGTCGTCTTCGATCCGGATGAGGAGTGGACGGTTGACCCGGCGCTGTTCCGCTCCATGGGCCGCAATACCCCTTTCGCCGGGGCAAAGCTCAAGGGCCGTGTGAAGTGCACCATCGTGGGCGGAAGCGTTGTCTACCGGGACCAAGGCTGAGCGCCTTGGTCCCGCTTAAAAGAGATAAAAACAGGGAGGATATCAAACCATGTCGTTCGACGTACTGCAGGACAAGATCAGAGCCATGAAAAACCCCACCGTTGCGGGGCTGGACCCCAAGCCCGAGTATGTGCCTCCCCACATTTTGAAGGAGTGCTACGGGAAGTACGGTGAGACTTTGGCGGGGGCCGCCGAGGCCATCTACCACTTTAACTGCGGCCTGATGGACGCGCTATGCGATATTGTGCCCGCCGTAAAACCGCAAAGCGCCTATTACGAGCGCCTGGGCTGGCGGGGCATGGAGGTCATGGAGCGCACCATTCAGTATGCCCGTGAGAAGGGCTTTTTCGTCATTGCCGACGTAAAACGGGGCGACATCGGCTCCACCGCCGAGGCGTACAGCGACGGCTGGCTGGGCAAGACTAAGGTGGGGAGCCAGGCGCTTTCCGTCTTCAACGCAGACTGCGTCACGCTAAACGGCTACATGGGCTCCGACTCCATCAACCCTTTTCTGGAGACCTGCAAGGCGGAGGACAAGTGCGTCTTCGTGCTGGTGAAGACCTCCAACCCCGGCTCCGGCGAGCTCCAGGACATGGTCTCCGGCGATCGGCTGGTCTACAAGGTCATGGGCGACCTGACCGAGCGGCTTGGCAAGGGCACCGAGGGCAGGTATGGGTACACTCAGGCCGGGGCCGTAGTCGGTGCCACCTACCCCTCCGACATGCGGGAGCTGCGCCGCCGCTTGGAAAAGACCTTTTTCCTTGTCCCCGGCTACGGGGCCCAGGGCGGTACCGCCGAGGACGTGCAGTACGCCTTTGACCGGTATGGCAGGGGGGCCATCGTCAACGCCTCCCGCAGCATCATGTGCGCCTGGCAGAAGACGGGACACGACGGCGCCGACTATCAGGAGGCCGCCCGCGCCGCCGCCATTGCCATGCGCAGCGATATCACCCATTTTGTCACCATCGTTTAATCATCGCCTAGGAGGAGTAGTATGCCCATCCAGACCGAATGTAAGGTTTTGACTATGGAGGCCCTCAACCCCTACGCCTGGTCCATGACCGTGGACGCGGGCGAACTGGCCCGGGGGGCTTTGCCGGGGCAGTTTGTCCAGGTGAAGTGCGGGCATAGCCGAATGCTCCGCCGCCCCGTCTCTATCTGCGACGCAGAGGGGGATACCCTGCGCCTGGTCTTCGAGGTGCGGGGCGATGGGACCGAGTGGCTCTCGCGCCGGAAGGTGGGGGCCAGGGTGGACCTCATCGGCCCCCTGGGGAAAGGCTTTGACCTCTCGGGGGACAAGCTCCTCCTGGTGGGAGGCGGCATTGGCCTGCCGCCCATGCTGTATGCCGCCAAGTGGTGTAAAGGAAAAGCCCATGTCGTAGCCGGTTTCCGCTCGTCGGACCGAGCCATGCTGGCGGAGGACTTTGAGAAAGCCGCCGAAACCTTTGCGATCACCAGCGACGACGGCTCTATCGGCACCCACGGCTTTGTGGACGCGCTGGTTCGTCAGGCGCTTGAAAAGGAAAAAAACTTTACAGGGATTCTTGCCTGTGGGCCCAAGCCTATGCTCCGCTCGGTAGTGAGGGCGGCGGAAGAATTCGGTTTGAGCGTACAGGTCTCCATGGAGGAGCGGATGGCCTGCGGCGTGGGGGCCTGCCTGGGCTGCGCAGTCCAGATGGCGGACGGGAGCATGAAGCACGTTTGCAAGGATGGCCCGGTCTTTGACAGTAGGAAGGTGGACTGGAATGTCTAATTTGGATATGTCGGTCACCTTAGCTGGTATGACCATGAAAAACCCCATTGTGGCGGCCTCAGGTACCTTCGGCTTTGGCCGGGAGTATGGGGAGTTTTTCGACATCTCGGAGCTGGGCGGCATCTGCGTCAAGGGCCTCACCCCAGCCCGCCGTGAGGGGAACCCACCCCCCCGCATCGCAGAGACCCCAATGGGTATGCTCAACTCTGTGGGCCTCCAGAATCCCGGCGTGGATGCCTTCATCGCCCATGAGCTGCCCGATTTGAGAAAGCACGATCTGCGGGTTATCGCCAACATCTCTGGCAACACTCCCGAGGAGTACGGCGAGATGTGCGAAAAGCTGTCCGCCGCCGGGGTGGATATGATCGAGGTCAACATCTCCTGCCCCAATGTGAAGGCGGGGGGCCTTGCCTACGGCACCCGGCCCGAGCTGGCCGCAGAGGTGACAGCGGTGGCAAAGGCCCACTCCACCGTGCCCGTGATGGTGAAACTGTCCCCCAATGTGACCGACGTGACCGAGATCGCCCGGGCGGTGGAGGACGCGGGGGCCGATGCCATCAGCCTTATTAACACCATCCGAGGCATGCGTATTGATGTAAATACGCGCCGCCCCATTTTAAAGATGAACACCGGCGGACTGTCCGGCCCCGCCGTCTTCCCCGTGGCCGTTCGCATGGTCTGGGAGGTGGCGAATGCCGTCAAGGTGCCCATTTTAGGCATGGGCGGCATCTCCACCGGGAAGGACGCCGCCGAGCTGATGCTGGCGGGGGCCACGGCGGTGGCTGTTGGGGCCGCATGCTTTACCGAGCCCTACGCCCCCATCTGTGTGCGGGACGGCCTGGGGGACATTGCTCAGGCCCAGGGGCTTACCAAGGTGTCCGACCTGACCGGGGCAGTGAAACCCTGGTAAGACCCGCGAGAGCTGTCCCTTATTTCCAGGAAAAGAGAGAAAAGAATGACCCGACTTTACCTCATACGTCATGCTGAGGCCGAGGGAAACCTCTACCGCCGCATCCAGGGGTGGTACGACAGCCTGATTACCGACCGGGGCTGCCGTCAGATCGCCGCCCTGGAGCATCGCTTTGAATCCATCCCTATCGACGCGGTGTACTCCAGCGACCTTTACCGCACTATGACCACCGCCGCTGCGGTCTACAGGCCCAAGGGCCTGCCCCTTCAGATCCGGGCTGATTTGCGTGAGATCCATCTCGGCGTATGGGAGGACCGGTCCTGGGGCGAGGTGGCCTACACCGACCCGGAGCGGATGCGCGCCTTCAACAACTCCCTTTCCACCTGGAGTGTAGAGGGTGGAGAAACCTTTCGCCAGTTGGGGGACCGAATGGCTGCCGCGATGCTGGATATTGTGGCGCAGAACCCTGGCCGCACGGTGGCGGTTTTCTCCCATGGCATGGCCATTCGCGCCCTTCAGGGTACGTTGCTGGGCCTGCCGGAGAAGGAGTGGACTACGTTGGGCCATGGGGACAACACCTGTGTCACCTGCATCGAGGTGGACGAGGGGAGGGCCAGCATTCTCTGGCGCAACGACAACTCCCACCTGCCCGAGGAGATCTCCACCCTGGCAAAACAGTCCTGGTGGAAGGCGGGCAGCGGCGCGAAGGAGGACACGAACCTCCGCTATGTGCCCCTGGATATGGAGAAGGACAGCGAGCTCTACTACCAGGCCCGGAAAGAGGCATGGCTCTCCATCCATCACACCATCCAGAATTTCGACGGGGACGGTTTTGTCCGGGAGGCCATGGACCAGTGGCGGGTGAATCCCCGTTCGGTCACCTGTGCCTACCTGCGCAGCGAGCTGGTGGGCCTCATCCAGATGGACACAAGCCACTATACTGCCGAGGGCGTGGGCTACATCCCCTTTTACTATATGACCCCCAAGAGCCGAAAAAACGGTATGGGGGTCCAACTGATGGGTGAGGCGGTTTCCCTTTACAGGCAATTGGGCAGGGACCGGCTGCGTCTGCGCTGCGCCCCGGACAACTACGTGGCCCAGCGGTTCTATCAGCGGTACGGGTTCCGCAAGATCGGGGAGGCTCAGGGGAGTCGCGTACCCCTGGACCTACTGGAAAAACCCATTGCCCTGGAGTTGCAAGTAAGATAATTTTATAGACGTTGAAGGAGCTCTTCATGGAACAAGCAAACACCCGGTTTTTGCCGGTTTCAAAACAGGATATGGCGGACCGGGGCTGGGACGGGTACGACTTTCTTCTCATCACCGGAGATGCCTACGTGGACCACCCTTCCTTCGGCACAGCCATCATCGGCCGGGTGCTGGAGGCCGAGGGGTACCGGGTAGCGGTTCTCGCCCAGCCGGACTGGAAGCGGCCTGAGGCCTTTTCCGCCTTGGGGCGGCCCAAGCTGGGGGTGATGATCTCCAGCGGTAATATCGACTCTATGGTGGCGCACTACACCGTCGCCAAGCGCCGCCGCCAGGACGACGCCTATTCCCCGGGGAACAAGTCGGGGCTGCGTCCCGACCGGGCGGCAATCGTATACTCCAACTGTATTCGCCGTGTGTTTGGGGATATCCCCATCGTCATCGGCGGGCTGGAGGCGTCTTTGCGCCGTTTTGCCCACTATGACTACTGGGATGACAAAGTGCGCCGCAGCGTCCTCTTCGACAGTCAGGCCGACCTCCTGACCTACGGCATGGGCGAGACCGCCACCCGGCAAATTGCCGCGCGCCTCGCCTCCGGCACTCCCATCTCCGAGATCACCGATGTAAAGGGAACTGCCTTTATCGCAACAGACCCCTCGGCCTGCACCTACACCAAGGTGGAGTGCGCCAGCTTTGAGAAGGTGGCCGCCGACAAGCGCGCCTATGCCGAGGCCAACATGCTCCAGTACCGGGAGCACGACCCTATTGTTGGCAGGGCCATTCTCCAGCGCCACGGGGAGGACCTGCTGGTCGTCAACCCACCCGCCATGCCTCTCACTACGGCCGAGCTGGACTTCGTGGCCGAGCTGCCCTACGTCCGGGAGCCCCACCCTATGTACGACGATATGGGGGGTGTGCCCTCTATTGAGGAGGTGCGATTCTCGGTGGCCCACAACCGGGGGTGTTTCGGCGCGTGTAATTTCTGCTCCCTGGCCTTTCATCAGGGGCGCATCATCTCGGCCCGCAGCCACGAGAGCGTAATTCGGGAAGTGACCGCCCTCACCAAGCACCCCGGCTTTAAGGGCTATATCCACGACGTAGGCGGTCCCACCGCCAACTTCCGCCGTCCCGCCTGCCAAAAGCAGATGAAGGCGGGCCTGTGCAAAAACAGGGCTTGCCTGTCCCCCGAGGCCTGTCCCAACCTGGATGCCGACCACACCGACTACCTCCAGCTCCTGCGCAAGCTGCGGGAGATCCCGGGGGTGAAGAAAATTTTCATTCGCTCCGGCATCCGCTTTGACTATATGCTTAAAGACAAGAGCGGCGAGTTCTTTGCGGAGCTGGTGAAGCACCATGTCTCCGGCCAGCTCAAGGTGGCACCGGAGCACTGCTCCGACGCGGTGCTGGACTATATGGGCAAGCCCCATATCGACGTTTACGAGAAGTTCCGCCGCAAGTACGAGTCCCTGAACCAGAAGTACGGCAAGGAGCAGTACCTGGTGCCGTACCTCATCTCCTCCCACCCCGGCTCCACCCTGGAGGATGCAGTGAAACTGGCCGAGTGGCTCAACAGGTCTGGCCGCCAGCCGGAGCAGGTGCAGGACTTCTATCCCACCCCCGGAACCCTCTCCACCTGTATGTACTATACCGGCATCGACCCCCGCACCATGGAGCGGGTCTTCGTGCCGACCAATCCCCACGATAAGGCCATGCAGAGGGCGCTGATGCAGTGGAAGCGCCCGGAGAAACGCCCCCTGGTTCTGGAGGCCCTCCACGCCGCCCACCGGGAGGATTTGATCGGGTATGGCAAGCAGTGTCTCGTCCGGCCAAACGGCCCCCGTCCCGCCGCCCAGACGGGGGAGGGGAGGCCGTCCAAGAGCCATAAGCCCGACGCCGCCAGGAACGACCGGCATAAGGGCGCAGGCAAGGGTCAGCCGCCCGCCAAGGCCTCCGGCGGAAAGAGCGCCGCCCCGAAGAAAAAGGCTGGCTGGGCCGCGCCTAAGCCTAAGAAGAACGCCCGCCCCGCCCGAGGCGGCAAGAGCACGGGGAAGGGAAAGTAATTTTTTATATAGAAAAAGAGAGATGGGGAGTGTTTCCCCGTCTCTCTTTTTGATTTTCTTAAAATGCCGGAGGCACGTTCCCCCGAGGGGGGCAGTTGGGAAAGAGATCATTATAACATCCCGCTGATTTTCTCCAGCGTCCTTAAATTACGGGCGGTCAATGCCTGCGGGAGCTTGGCCAATCGCGCGGCGAGTTTTGAATTCCGGACGCTTTGGCGGCAGAGCAAATATATTTCACGGTTTGCAGCGTAAATTGTATCTTTGCCGTCATAATCGGCGCAGATCCGCGTTACCTGTTCGCGGTCCAGCGCGGCGTCGGACAGATACACGTAGAGGTGTTCCACGTCGGGAGTCTCTTTTTCGGCAATTTCTATTTCTGCCGCCGAAAAGGGCAGCGAGTGAATGATATCCGATAGCTCCGTGTCCGACCGCAGGATGACCGCGCTTTGAAAGCCGAACCGAGTTTCAAAGGCGCTCGTGATCGGCGCTGCGAGCGCTATTTCATCCTGTTGGGATGAGAAGACGACGTTCCCGCTCTGGATATATGTTTTTACCTCTTGAAAGCCCAGACTGGAAAACAGAGTTTCCAGGTCTGCCATCTTGACGATATTCTTTCCGCCGACGTTGAGTCCGCGGAAAAAGGCGGCATATTTTGGCATATCGGATTCACCCCTAAATCTGCGGCATCGGTTGTATATCGACTTCTTCAGTAGAGCCCGATGGTCTCCAGAATGCGGTACACCTCGTCGGCGCGGACGCTCCAGGCGGCACCGGCGCCGTACTCCCGGCGGCGGTTTCTGGCCCAGTCCCCCGGTTCGGCCAAAGCCCGGCGGCATAGCTGGGAGAACTCCGCGGGGCTGTGGGCTGCGTAGACCACGTCGGGGAAGTCCTCCACCTGGTCCTCCCAGAGCATGGAGACGATGGGCTTTCCGGCGGAGAGGTACTGGTAGACGCGCTCGGGGATGACGTCGCTCCCCACGTCCCCGCGGCGGAGGAGGTTCATGCACACGTCGAAGTGGGCGAGGTACTCGGGCAGCTCGGCCAGGGGCCGCTCCCCGGTGAAGATCACGTTGGGCAGGGCCCGCAGGGTGGAGGCCAGCGGGTTTTTCTCCACCCGCCCCACCAGAACGAAGGCGCACCCCGTTAGATCCTGGGCGGCCTGGAGGAGAGGGGAGAGGTCGGTGTCCCGGTGGATGCGCCCCACCCAACCCAGGACGGGGGCCTTCAGGCCCTGCAGCTCAGGGGGCGTCTCCAGTCCCTCACGGCTGAACATAGGGAAGTTGACTCCGTTGGGCAGGAGAGCGATGTTATCGTTGCAGGGGGCCAAATGCTTGATGAGGCCCGGCGAGGCGGCAAAGATCACCTCGGCGGCCAGGGCCAGATCGCTCTCCCATTCCAGGGGGAGCTGGGGCCAGTCCTGGTCACAGTCGTACACCATGCCGCGCAGGGGGAGCTTGTCCAGCAGATGGACCTGCTCCGGCGAGGTGGCCCAGAGGATGGGGTCCCGAAAGCGGTGGACGTCCAGTTTCTGCTGGATGAAACGGGCCAGCCTGCGGTGCTGCCGTTCCAGTAGGAGACTGTGTTGGGGCTCCACGTGCAAGACGGGGGGAAGGGTATATACCGTCACGCCGGGGCGGACCTGGCGGGCTGGCTTTTTGTGGGCCCGGCTCCCGATGGGACAGGAAGGCTCGAAGTAGAGGATCTTCGCGTCCCGCAGCCGGGACATCAGGTGCTGTGTCCGGGTGGGGGCGGCGCTCCAGGGAGAGGGGGCGAGGCAGATATATTGCTTCAAGGAAAGGACCTCCGAACCAAGTAGTGTCAGGTGCTTAACAGCTTATCCGCCGCGGCGCTGTTGCGCCGCTCAACCTCCCGCAGGCGATCCACGCCGCCCGACAGGAACGCACTGTCCCCGATACGGGCGCAGGCGGCGTCCACGTGGGCGCAGAGACACTCCGCGGTAACCGTCTCCAGCTCGGAGTACAGGTCCTGGCCGATGTAAGAGAGGAAGGAGCTGATTTTTGGGTCGTACACCACGCCCACCAGGGGCACCCCCTGCCCTGCGGAAAAGACCAGCGCGTGCAGGCGCATGGAGACCACCACCTGCATCCGGGCGAAGAGGCCGATGGTGTGGTCGCTGCTGCCCGTGCTGCGCAAGATGTGGTAGGGTGCCTTTTTAATAAAAGTGGCGGCCTTTTCGGCGGCGGCCACGTCCAGGCGCCGCTCAATGGGCAGGAAGATGGGGGTTAGGCCGTATTTTTCCCAGGCGTAATCCGCGGCGGCGGCGAAGATGGAGGCCTTCTCCTCAAATCCCGGCCAGGGACGGAGGGTAAAGCCGATGTACTTGCCGTTCGGGTCCAGGCCCTCGTTCTCCAGTATGCCGTCCACCACCTCGGCAGGGGCGGCGGGGAGGATGACGGTGGGGTCGGCCGAGAGGATGATCTCGGGGTTGGTGACCCCCATCTGCGTAAGCTCCTCTTTAGAATGGGTGTCCCGCAAAGTAATGGTGTCTACCCGCTTCTGGAGGACGGAGGCCGCCCGAGCGCGATTGGAGGGGGAGCGGATGGGGCCGATGCCGCAGCCGTACATCTGGACCCGGTTACCCAAAAGCTTAGCCGCCGAGATGGTGAAGAGGTAGAACCAAAGGGAGCGGTGGCTGGTTACGTCCTGCATGAGGGAGCCGCCGCCGTTGATATAGAGCTTGGTTTTGTGCATCCTCCAGAGAAACTTGGGAAAGGCGAAGGTGTAGATGGACCGAACCCGGTAAGTGAGCCGGGTCTCGCTGGGTTTGCGGGAGAGGACCCAGACGGGAAGGTCCGGGTCGATCTGGCGCAGCTCGGTGACGATGGCCTCCAGAATCGCGTCGTCCCCAGCGTTGCCACGGCCGTACGCCCCGCAGACCAGCACGCCGTCCCGTTCCTTATACGCCCTGGCGCGGCGGCGGAGGATGATGTTGTAAATTTCAAGCTGGCGTTCCAAGGTGCTCTCCAGGGAGTAATTCGCCACGCCCTTCTGATAGAGCCGCTGGCCCATGTGGGCCCGGAGGGTAGCGTCGCTGGCCAGGGTAGTCAGGTGCCGGGCAAGACCCTGAACGTCCCCCGCCTCAAAGAGGAAACCGTTAACCCCGTGATCGATGAGGTAAGGGACGCCGCCCACCCGGCTGGCGACAGTGGGCAGCCCCGCCCTTGCCCCCTCGGTGAGGGAGTAGGGGAAGGTCTCGGACAGGGAAGTGAGGCAGCTGATGTCGATGGCGTGGTAGAAACTATCGGTGTCGGACTCCCAGCCCGCGAAACAGACCTCGTTCTTCACGCCCAGGGATTGGGCAAGGGCCTTGAGCTCGGCCATCTGCTCGCCGTCACCCGCGATGAGAAGGCGGAGCTGAGGGCAGGTCTCATGGGCGATGGCGTAGCCCCGGATGAGGGTGGGGAGATCCTTGACGGGATTCAGGCGGGCGGCAATACCCGCCACCACACAGTCCTCGGGCCAGTCGGCCCCCACGCTCTTCCAGTACTCGGCGCGGCTGCGCTTTACCTCGCGGGGGGAGAAGTCCAGCCCATTATAGATGGGAAAAAGCTTGTCCGGGTCAAACCCTCGGGAGATGAGGAGGTCCACCATCGCATCGGACACGCCGATGCGGTAATCTAAAAGCCGCAGGGCGATGGTGTTGATGGTGCCGTAAGTGAGGCGGGAGAGGGGGCGGCCCATGTAGTCCAGCCGGTAATCCGAGTGGACGGTGGTCACAACCGGCAATCCGGTGGGGGCGCGCAGGAGGGCCCCCATCATGTTGCCCCGGGCACCGTGGCAGTGGATGATCTGATAGCCGCCCTCACGGATGAGCTTTTTCAGGGCCTGGAAGGTACGGATCAGGTTGCGCCCGGGCAGAACCACCGTAGGGATGCCCAGGGCGCGGGCCTCCTCGGTAAAGGGCCCTTCGACAAAGGTGACCATCGTGATCTCCACGCCGGGCGTGTTTTTTAAATTCATCAGCAGAGTATGGACATGGGTTTTGGCGCCGCCGCTGTCGCCGCCGGAGATAAGATGAATGACCTTCATAGGTGCCTCCGAAAAAGTACTTGTTCACTTGGGAGATTCATGGTACAATACAACAAGCGTCTTTCCATATTGTATCATAGTTGTCCCCGTAAAAACAGGGGGAATTTACATTGCCTGGAGGTACCGTGCTATGGCAGAGAAGAAAAAGTTCATCGACGAAAAAGGAAAGCTCTTCGGAAAAATTAACGTCATCGACCTGATCGTCCTGGCGCTCATCGCTGTCATCGTGGTGGTGCTGGGCATGAAGCTGGCAAACCGCGCCAGCGGCCTGCCAACCGAGGGGGAGGGCGTGCACCTGGAGTACACCGTGCTGGTGAGCCGTGTCTCTCAAGAGGTGTATGACTCAGTAGCCCAGCAGGTGGCGGCCGGCGGCGAGAACAACACCCTCATGGCCAACGGCGATATACTCACCGGCTGTACGGTGAAATCGATCACCTCTGCGCCCCATAGGGAGGCGGTAGAGAAGGCGGACGGCACCATCGTGCTCAGTGACGAGCCGGGCTACGTAGACGCCACCTTCGCCATCGAGGCGGTCATTACAAACCGGGTCACCCAGGCGGTCGGCACCCAGGAGATCCGTATCGGCAAGAGCCACATCGTCAAAACTAAGAGCTATGAGCTTATAAATGGCATCATCCTCACCTGCGAGACGGTGGAGGCGGGCCAATAGAAAGTCATCAAAAGCGCGGCGGGGGGAACACTCTCCGCCGCGTTTCTTTCAAAGGAGGTACTTTATGCTGTCCGGTCTGATTGCCCTGGACGGGGGTCTTCTTCTGTGGATCCAGGAATTTATCCGTGTGGGGTTTTTAAACCCATTTTTTGTGTTTTATACCCACCTGGGAGACTTCGGGCTCCTCTGGATAGGGGCGTCCCTGATTCTACTCTGTTTTAAAAAGACCAGGCGGGCGGGGGCGCTGGGGCTGCTTGCCCTGGCCCTGGGGACCCTCTTCACCAACGTACTCCTTAAGCATCTGGTCGCCCGGCCCCGGCCCTGGCTGACGGTGGAGGGCCTTCAATTCCTGGTGGTGGAGGGCGACCCCAACTCTTTCCCCTCGGGGCATACCTGCGCCGCCTTCGCGGCGGCGGGGGCCTGGTACAGGGCACTGCCAAAGCGGTGGATGGGAATTACCGCCCTCGCCCTGGCGGCGCTGATGGGGCTCTCCCGGCTCTATGTGGGGGTCCATTTCCCCTCCGACGTGCTGGCGGGAGCGCTGGTAGGCCTCTTCTCCGCGTGGCTGGCCCGGCGGCTGGGCCAGCGCTTGCCCATACTTGGAGAGGAGAGCGGAAACCATGGAGGACTGTGAACCTCTATTTTACCTGCGTGCAGCCGCATCGGAGGATATCCTTCGGCTGGCGGAACTGTATAACTCCAATCTGGACTTTTTAAAGAGCCATCTGGGTACGGATAGGGTGACCGCCGATTTTATTCAAAAGGAACTGAACGAGATGGCGGGAGCCGGATTTCAGTCCTGCGTTCTTACTGACAGTAAAAGTGGGCAGATTATCGCTCTTTGCGACTATCGGTTGGGGGAGGAGACCTATCTATCCCTGCTCATGCTTGACGGTGGGAGAAAGGGAAAAGGGCTTGGCCGCCGGGCCTATGGATATCTGGAGGAGATTTTTCGCCGCGATGGAGCACGCCGGGTCCGTATTGACGTGGTGGATGGATATGCTGGGAATGTGGTCGGCTTTTGGGAAAAGCAGGGTTTCCTGTTTCAGGAGTATCTTGTCCTGAACTGGGACGGCCACCCCATGAGGGCGCGGGTCATGAAAAAAGAACTGATGGGATAAAGGCATAAAAAAGGACTAGCCCATAGGGCTAGTCCCTTTTTTATGCTTAGAAAATCTTACTTCAGCTCGACCTTGGCGCCGACCTCTTCGATCTTCTTCTTCAGCTCCTCAGCCTCGTCCTTGCTGACGGCTTCCTTAACAGCCTTGGGGGCAGCCTCAACCAGAGCCTTGGCCTCAGCCAGGCCCAGGCCGGTGATTTCGCGGACGACCTTGATGACCTTGATCTTCTCGGCGCCGATTTCGGTCAGCACCACGTCGAACTCGGTCTTCTCCTCAGCGGCGGGAGCAGCGGCGCCAGCGGCAGCAGGAGCGGCCATGGCGGCGGCGGACACGCCGAACTCCTCCTCCAGAGCGTGGACCAGCTCGGAGAGCTCCAGAACGGTCAGGGCCTTAACCTCTTCGATGAGGGCAGCAATTTTCTCGTTAGCCATAATAAATGAACCTCCTAATATGGTTTTTCTTTCAATTTGGGTAGGTACACCGAATTACTCGGCGGCAGGGGCTTCGGCGGGAGCGGCAACCTCGCCGCCCTTCTCGGCAATGGCCTTCAGGACGATGGCCAGGCTGGTGATGGGGGCTAGCATGGTACCCAGCACCTGGGCCTGCAGGACCTCCTTGGAGGGCAGCTCAGCCAGGGCGGTGATCTCGTTCAGGGAGAGGACCTTGCCGTCCATAAAGCCGGACTTGATGACAAACTTCGTGCCGTTGAACTGCTTGGCGAACTTGTTCACCACGCGCATGGGGGCGATGGGGTCGCCGTGGCTGACGGCCAGGGAAGTAGTGCCGTTAAGCACCTCGTCCAGACCATCCAGGCCCACGTTGTTGGCGGCGAAACGGATCAGGGTGTTCTTGATGACCGCATAATCTACGTCGTTCTTGCGCAGCTCGCTGCGCAGAGCGGTGTCCTCGGCCACCGTGATGCCCTTGTAGTCCACCAGCACGCCGCTGGCGGCGCTCTTCAGCTTCTCGGTCAGGTCGGCTACGATGGCCTGCTTCTCACTGAGAACTTTTGCGTTAGGCATTTTTGGATTCACCTCCAGTAAAATAAAAGTGCTGTCTCGTATCCAAAGACACAAAACAGCACAAAACAAACGTTTTTCGCTGCATTCTCGGCAGGACTTACGGCGTGAAACGCCACCTGCTGTCTCTGAACACTTTAAACAGTATAACAGCCTGAAAACAGGTTGTCAACTAAAAGTTTTGCGAGGGGCGGCGGGGGCAAGCCCCCCGCCCTACAAAGCCTCGCAGAGTTTCCGCGTTAGCGGAAATAAGGTGTCGAGGGGCGGCCGCGACCAGTGCGCACACTGGCGCAGCCCCTCGTATCTAGGGGGCATTGGATGCCCCCTAGAGTCTTTTAGACGAGTTTCGCGGAATTGATCTTCACGCCGGGGCCCATGGTGGAGGCGCAGACGCAGCTTCTCACGTACTGGCCCTTGGCGGCGGAGGGCTTGGCCTTGATGATGGCACCCATGAGGGCGTTGAAGTTCTCGGTGAGCTTCTCAGGGCCAAAGGAGACCTTGCCGATGGGGCAGTGGATGATGTTGGTCTTGTCCAGGCGGTACTCGACCTTACCGGCTTTGATCTCGGTGACGGCCTTGGCAACGTCGGGGGTGACGGTGCCGGCCTTGGGGGAGGGCATCAGGCCCTTGGGGCCCAGAACCTTACCGAGGCGGCCCACCACGCCCATCATGTCGGGGCTGGCAACGACCACGTCGTAATCAAACCAGTTTTCTTTCTGGATCTTCTCGACCATGTCCATCTCGCCCACGAAGTCGGCGCCGGCGGCTTTGGCGGCCTCAGCCTTGTCGCCCTTGGCGAAGACCAGCACGCGGGCAGTCTTGCCGGTGCCGTGGGGGAGGACGATGGCGCCGCGGACCTGCTGGTCGGCGTGGCGGGAGTCGACGCCCAGCTTCACATGGAGCTCGACGGTCTCATCAAACTTGGCGGGAGCGGTCGTAACCACCAGGCCCATAGCCTCGGCGGTGTCATAGAGAACGCCCTTCTCGATCTTCTTGGCGCTCTCCTGGTATTTCTTGCCTCTAAACATTCTAATTTCCCTCCTTCGCCTTAGTCGCCCACCACGACGCCCATGGAGCGCGCCGTACCGGCGATCATTCTCATGGCGGCCTCTACGCTGGCGGCGTTGAGGTCAGGCATCTTGGTCTCGGCGATCTTGCGTACGTCCTCTTTGCTGATGGTGGCAACCTTCGTCTTGTTAGGGACGCCGGAGCCGGACTCGATGTTGCAGGCCTTCTTGATGAGGACGGGGGCAGGGGGGGTCTTGGTGATAAACGTAAAGGAGCGGTCGGCGTACACGGTGATGACCACGGGGATAATGAGACCCATGTCATTCTTGGTGCGCTCATTAAACTCCTTGGTAAAAGCGGCGATGTTCACGCCGTGCTGACCGAGGGCAGGGCCAACGGGGGGAGCGGGGGTAGCCTTGCCCGCGGGAATCTGCAGTTTTACATAACCGGTGATTTTCTGTGCCATTTGAAACAGCACCTCCTACGATAAATGTGGTTGGAACGGCGCGGAAAAGCGCCTCCCACGCGCTGGGTCAGAGCTGAACGGGCTCGATCTGGTCGAGCTCCAGCTCCACGGGCGTCTCGCGCCCGAACATGGAAACCACCACCCGGACCTTGCCCCGGTCCAGGTCGATCTCCTCGACGGTGCCCAGGAAGGATTCCAGCGCGCCGTCGGTGATTTTTACATTGTCGCCCACCTGGTAGCCGACCACGATCTCCCGCTTTTCCACGCCCAGAGATGCGATCTCCTCCTCGGTGAGAGGGATAGCCTTGTTGCCCGAACCTACAAAGCCGGTTGCGCCGCGGACGTTGCGAACCAGATGCCAGGTCTCATCGGTCATGACCATCTTCACCAGCACGTAGCCGGGGAAGACCTTGCGCTCCACCGTCTTGGGGCCGTTATCGGTGATCTCGGTCACGGTTTCCATGGGAATGCGGACCTCCTGAATAAGATCCCTCATGCCGCGGTTCTCCACTGCCTTCTCAATGGAGGCCGAGACAGTGTTCTCATAGCCGGAATAGGTATGCACTACATACCATTTCGCGTTTTCAGCCATCTCCCGCTCCTTAACCGAAGAGGTCGATCAGCGCCCGGATGATGGCGTTGGCCAGGGCATCGAAAACGCCGATAAAAATGCCGACGACGACCACGCAGAGGATCACGATGCCGGTGTTCTTCAGCGTCTGTTTCCAGCTGGGCCACTGAACCTTCTTCAGCTCGCTCTTCATTTCCTTGAACCACTTGGCGATACGCTTGAAGATGCTGGGCTTTTTGGACTTCTTGTCGTCGCCTTTGTCCTTGCCGGATTTGGCAGCCTTGGTCTTCTCAGCCTTTTCAGCCGTGGAAACGGACTCGGTGGTCTCGGTCTCCAGCTCGGAGAGCTCGTTTTTGTCGATTTCAGACATTCAGATACACCCTTCTTTCTTCTGAACCTAAATTGGGGTTCATTACTTGGTCTCGTTGTGGACCGTATGTTTCCTGCAGAAGGGGCAGTACTTGTTCATCTCCAGACGGTCGGGGTCGTTCTTCTTGTTCTTAAACGTGTTGTAGTTACGCTGCTTGCACTCCGCACACCGCAGGGTGATCTTCACCCGGCTTCCAGCCTTCGCCATTTGTCGGCACCTCCTTTATGATTTTGAGCCTGCTTTCGGCATAAAAAATGCCGGATGCGGCTCAATGCGCCGAATCCAGCAACTTCACCAGGGCATGGCAAGCCAGGTCCGGGTATGTCGTCACGGTGCGGATTCGGCATCGTCTGCCTCCCTATGCCCGTCTACGCGGCAAAAGGGTTCGTGCGTCATTACACCGTAAAAATGCGCACAAAAAAAGAGCCCTTTTCATAGGTGCTAACAGAGTATCATAGAAATAGGTAAAAAGTCAAGCATGAATTGACTTTTTATTCTTCTGCAGCGGTAATTTTTAGCTTTTGTACTCCATTCGAGGGAGAAAACGAAAGATACGCATACCCGCACCTGGAATGGTTGATTTAAAAATAAAAATCAGTATAATAACAGGGAAGAGGAGTGAGAAGGATGCGTATTATGGCAATCGACTACGGCGACGCCCGGACGGGCCTCGCCGTCTCAGACCCCACCGGGCTGCTGGCGGGGTACACCACAGTCATCCAAAGCCGCAAAGCCGACTTTGTGGCTGCCGAGATCGCCCGTATAGCCAAAGAGCGGGGGGTGGAGGAGCTGGTCATGGGGTTTCCCCGCAATATGGATGGCACGGAGGGTCCCCGGGCAGAGCTGTATAGGGAGTTTGCCTTACAGCTAGAGGAGGTCGTGGGGATGAAACCGGTTCTCTGGGATGAACGCCGTACCACGGTGGCCGCCCACGCCATCCTCCATGAGAGCGGAAAGAGGATGAAGGAGCATAAGAAAACAGTAGACGCGGTGGCTGCTACTCTGATTTTGGAAGGCTATCTCACCAGAAAACGGCAGGAGGGATAGCCCGGACTGTCTGCGGAGGGCGTTATTTATCCTTTCGCAGCAGCTCCGTCCCTCCAACATAGAGAAGGAAAACGCCAAAGCACTTGTGCAGGAGCGTCACATCTATGGCGGTGGCGATCCAGGCGGCGATGCCGGTGGCAATGAGCCCGCCCAGAATGGCGGGGAGGGCCGATCCGCGGTCGATATATCCGTTTTTGATGTGAGCGGGGAGGGCGGTGGCGGCGGTGGGGAGGAAGTAGAGCAGGTTGATGCCCTGGGCCAGGTTCTGGGGTACCCCGGCGAAGGTCGTCATGTAGATGAGCAGGAGGGTTCCGCCCCCCACACCAAAGCCGGAAAGCACCCCCGTGACGGCCCCGGCCAGGCACGCAAAGAGCCACTCCATCAGAAAAAGAGCGCCTTCGCGCCGCCATACAGGAGGAGGAGAGCGAAGAGCCGCCGCAGCCAAACCATGTTGAGCTTTTTAAAGGTCTTTCCTCCCACGAAACCGCCGATCAGTCCGCCTGCCAGATAGGGAAGGGCAGCGCTGAGTTCCAGCCCACCCCGGAAAAAATAGATGACCGAGGAGAGGACGCACAGGGGCAAAATGATGGCTACCGAGGTGGCAAAGGCCTTGCGCTGCTCCAGCCCACACCAGCGGGTGAGGAGGGGAACCAGCACCATGCCGCCCCCGCCGCCGAAGAATCCGTTGACCATTCCCGCGCCTACCCCCGCGAGAAAGGGTTTCCACTTTTCAGGCAGTTGCAAAAAAATCCCTCCCATTGGCAGTAGTCTGCCTTTGGGAGGGATTTTTTATTCTCTGTTTGCAGGGTTAGCCGTTGACGTTGCTGGTACCGGCATCGGTCCAGGCGGCGGTATACGGCTCGAGGGTGGAGTCGGTCCAGGCGGTCATATCCTTGTCCTTGAGAGCATCCTCGGCCACCTCATGCCACTTGGGGCCGTCCTGGCCTACGAAGTACATGACGTGATAGCCGTAGTAGCTGCTGCCCTCGGCCACGTTGGACACCAGACCGGTATCCCCGCTCTTGCGGGCGCTGTCGAAGATCCAGGCGTCAAACTCAGGCACCATCTCGCCCTCGCCCACATAGCGGTACAGCCCGCCGGTGGTGTTGGAGCCGGTATCCTCAGAATTCTCATTGGCCAGCTTGCCGAAGGCCTCGGCGGTGCGCTTGTCGTCGGGCAGGGCGTTGAACTCATCCAGCAGGGCCTGGGCCTTGGTCTTGGCGGCGTCCAGAGCCTCCTGGGTGGGGGTGCCCTTGGACTCGTCCACATCGGCGGTAGCCTCGTCGTCCACGGGGGCCTCAGCCTTGATGAGAATGTGGCGCACGTCCACGGTAGCGGTGTCGTTCAGCTCAGACTTGAGGAAGAGAACCACATAGTACCCGCTGCCGGAGGTGATGGAGGTGATGTCGCCCTCCTTGCGCTCAGCGGCGGAGAGCCAGTCGAAGTAGGGAGTACCGTTTTGGGAGAGGGTATTGCCCAGAATGCCGGACTGGAGGTTGTTGTCAGGGTCGGCGTAGCTGGAGGTCTCACCCACGGCGTCTACCACCAGAGAGTTGAAGGTGTCGGACCGCTTGGAGACCTCGGCAGCCTCTACGCCCTTTACCAGCGCGTCAGCTTTGGTCTTAGCAAGCCCCGTGGCGGCGGCCTTCTCCTCGTCGGTGGCATCCACGGTGTTGCCGTTCTCGTCGGTCTTGGTCTCAGGGGTGCCGGAGATATAGGCGTAGCGGTAATCATAGCTCTGGAGGAGAGCGGGGTTCTCCTTCTCGTAATCCTCGAGCTGACTGGTGGTGTAGGTCAGGGAGTCCTGCTTATGGGTCTTGTACTCGCTGGCCAGGGTGTTGCGCTCCACACAGGCGGTGTAGACGCTCTCATTTACGTACTTGCCGTACGCCCGCTTGAGGTAAGCGCTAAGAGAGCTCCAGCCGTTGGTCTTGATCTGGCTCTTCAGCTCCTTCAGGCTGTCCTGCATATCGGACTTGCCGTTGGAGGAGAGGGAATAGCCGGCTTCCTTGGCGGCGTTGGCCAGGGCGATGTCCTGCTTCGCGCTATCCAGAGCGGACTCGCGGAAGTGCTCGGCATAGGTCTGATTGGTTTCGGTGTTGTAGATCTGGCTGTCTCCTTCCTCGGAGGAGGAGTCGTATACTACGTAGGGGTCGGACACAACGGTGATGCCATACTGGGAATAGAGCTGCTGGTAGTAGAGCTCGTTGTTGCGGACAGAGCTATAGTAATATTGCATCTCGCCCACGCTGAGGTTTTCGCCGCCGACGGTGGCGGCGGTGATACGGCGCTGGAAGAAACCGGAGCTCCAAATCAGCAGAGCCGCGACCAGCACCAAGATTACAATGCCGCCGATCCAGTAAGCGATGGTTTTGCGCTTAGCGGCCTGGGCCTCCTTGGCCTCCTTGAGCTGCTTTTGAGTCAGACCCTGGGAGGCGACGCCCTGCCGATCTTTTTTTTCTCTGGATGCGCTCATGAATGTCTCAGTCCTCTCATGTTGATACAGAGCATTGCAGTACAGGTGCTGCGCTGCTTTTGTAAAATGGATGGCACAACGCCACATTATACAGGAAAAGGGGGGAAGTTGCAAGTCCTAAAATCTTGGGACCGGGGGCGGCGCTCATAAATAAAGCGGCCCGTATATCAACAGGCCGCTTTGCTTGTAATAAGGTTCCCCGCTCTGGCCGTGCGGACCCATTTAAAACCTGCACGATCGGCAGGTGGGTCGTCTCCACGGCGTTTTATCGCTTCCAACTTCCGGCCCCGAGGGGTCGGGAGGCCTGCGAACCGCGCCATGAGGGGACGTCCCGTTTCATAAATGTGGGTTTAAATAAAGCCCGTCACGCACCGAGCAGGGAAGGGCGCATCGCTTTTCTTCCGAAAAGCGTTCGCTCCGCGAAAAATGCGCCTTCCAGGGGGATTCATCCCCCCCCTGGATATGACCGGGTGTTCGCACCGGGTCGATACTCCCCGACTCTCCGAGAGGGTTAGGGACGAGAAGAACGATACTAAGGTAAGTATGTTCTATTCCTCGCCGCCCTCGTCCTCTTCCTCGTCGGCAAAGAGGACCTCCATGAACTGCTGATAGACCAAATCGAGCTCCTCATCGCTGTCCAGGGTGGAGAGCTGCTCCTCGCCGTCGACCTCCACAACCTTCAAAATCACGAGGCCGTACTCCTCGTCCAGATCCACTTCCTCGGTAGGCTTGCCGTCCTCCACCGCGGGAAAGAAGGCCATGTAGGTCTGGCCGTTATATTCAAGCGTATCCAGATGCTCCAGCTCAAATTCGTTGCCGTCCTCGTCGGTAATGGTGATGAAATCCGCGCCGTACTCTTCGCTCATAGCAAACACCGCTCTTTCCGTATGATCGGTTTTCTACAGCGTTTATTTTACCCTGTACGTGTCTAAAAAGCAAGCACGGGACGGGCCAAATTTTTGCCAGCTTACTGCTTATCCAATAAATGTAATTTTATGGGATGGACAAGCGAAAAAAAAGTGTTATAATGTACGTTATACTGGTCTGCCTGTGCCCAAGGGAAGGCCGGGTGTTCCTTTCGTAAAAATGATCTGTCCATCCACCAATCGGAGGTGCTATTTTGGCGAATACAAACGAGACGCGCGGGGAGGCACCCCGCCCGAAGAAGAGACGCAAGAAACGCCGCTCCTCAGCGGGGGACGTTCTCCTCACCGTCGGTAAGGTACTGGGTACGCTGCTGCTGATGGGGGCCGTCACCGGCTCGATTTTAGCGTGCTTTGCCGCTGTCTACATCAGGACCACCATTATCCCCAAGTCCAATGTGGACTTTGGCGACTTCTCTCTGGAGCTGTCCACCAAGCTCTACTATACTGACAGCTCGGGCACCAGGCAGGAGCTGCGCACCATCTACGGCGGGGCAAACCGGGTCTGGGTGGAGTACGGGAACATTCCGCAATACCTCATTGATGCTACGGTATGTACTGAGGACAAGCGTTTCTGGACCCACAAGGGTGTGGACTGGATCCGAACGACCAAGAGCGTCATGGCCATGTTCACCGGCGGCAACATCCAGGGCGGTTCTACCATTACCCAGCAGCTCATTAAGAACCTGACCAGCGACAACGAGGTCACGGTCCAGCGAAAGATCATGGAGATATTCCGGGCGCTGGAATTTGAGAAGAAGTATAAAAAAGAGACGATTCTCGAATGGTATCTCAATTACATCTACCTGGGCGCCCACTCCGACGGTATTTATACCGCGGCCTATACCTATTTCGGCAAGGACGTCTCCGAATTGAGCCTTGCCGAGTGTGCCAGCCTCATCAGCATCACCAATAACCCCTCCATCTACGGGCCCTACGTCACCGGCAGGGACACAGACGGAAATCTGGACGCGGCCTGGGGCCGGAATAATAACGCAAAGCGGGCGGAGACCGTCATCCTCTGGAACATGCTGGATCAGGGGAAGATCACCCAGGAGGAGTACGACGGCGCGGTGGCCGAGCTCAAGGCCGGACTCAACTTTGCCCGCGGAGTGGGGGAGAGTCAGGAGGAGAGCACCTACACCTGGTATGAGGACCAGGTCATCAGCGACGTGATCGCCGACCTGATGGAGACCAAGGGCTATTCTGAGAAGGTCGCCCTTAATATGGTCTACCACGGAGGCCTCCAGATCGAGACCTGCCTGGACCCCGACGTTCAGGCCATTGTGGATTCGGTCTACAGCAATATGGACAACCTGCCCTATATCTCCGGCTCGGGCCAGCAGCTCCAGTCGGGCATGGTGGTGCTGGACGCGGAGAGCAACGTGGTCGCCATCTCCGGCGGCATGGGAGTGAAGGAGGGCAGCCGGGTATTCAGCCGGGCCACCACCAAGCGCTCCCCGGGTTCTTCGTTCAAGCCCCTGTCGGTCTACGCCCCCGCCATCGACGCGGGACTCGTCACCCCCGGTACGGTGCTGGACGACACGCCCTACCAGGTGGACAGCAGCGGCAAGGCGTACCCCAGCAACTCCTACGGCTCCTACAAGGGCCGCATGACGGTGCGGGAGGGCATCTACCGCTCCTCCAACCCCCTGGCCATCAAAACCCTTGCCCAGCTCACCCCCCAGGCCTCCTTCGATTTCCTGACCGGCAAGCTTGGCTTTGACCTTGTGCAGGGGCGCGAGGTACAGGGGGAGATAAAGACCGACATCGCTCTAGCACCCCTCTCAATGGGCGGTCTGACCGACGGCGTCTCCGCCATGGAGATGGCGGGGGCCTACGCCGCCTTCCCCCGTGGCGGTACCTACCTTAAGCCCCGCACCTATACCCGCGTGTATGACGCGGATTGGAACATCGTGCTGGACAACACCACCACCCGGGCGCCCGAGCAGGTCTTCAAGTCCACTACCGCCTGGTATTTAAACTCCATGCTCAAGGACGTTGTGAACCCCAATATCTCGGGCGCCACCGGCTACGACGCCTACTTCTCCGGCATGACCATTGCCGGCAAGACAGGCTCCACCGACTCCAACAAGGACCGCTGGTTTGTGGGCTACACGCCGTACTACACCGCCGCGGTCTGGACCGGATACGACCAGCCCGAGCGCATCAAGGCTACCGGCAACCCGGCGGCTCAGCTCTGGGAGAAGGTCATGAGCCAGGTCCACGAGGGGCTGGAGAACAAGGACTTCGACAAGCCCGACGGCGCGGGCGAGATGGTGACCGTCGCCATCTGCGCCGACAGCGGAATGAGGGCCACCGATGCCTGCGCCCTGGATCCCCGGGGCTCCCGCGTTCGGTATGAGTCCTACTTCCCGGGCGATGTGCCCAGCCAGTACTGCACCGTTCACGGCGAGGCCGTGGAGATGTGCACCGACTCCCCGCTCCTGGACGCCAACGGTGCCGCCATCGCCGGGCTTTATTACCTGGCCCGGGACTTCTGCCCGGAGGAGACGCGGGTTTCGGTGTCTCTCATCGACGTGGAGCGGGATCCGGCCATCGGGGCCTTCGCCCAGGACAACGTGTATACCAAGGCCTACATGGACAGCTTGGGGGAGGACGCCTACTGCACCGTCCATACCGAGGCTCCCGTACCTGAGCCCTATGACGCCGCACTTTTCGACATCACGGACCCCTCTACCTGGCCCACCGAGGAGCAGTGGCCGGGCTTTGACGCCACCAAGCCCGAGACCTGGCCCAATAAGGGCACCACTCCGCCCGAGGGCATCCCCACTGAGCCCACCGAGCCTGGCGGCACCACCGACCCGACGGGTACCGTCCCGCCCGGAGGCGGGCCGAACGACTACGAGCCGTATGTTCCCGCCGCTTAAGGGTACGCTCCTTATGGTCGCCCATCCAATAAAAAAGAGAGGGACGTCTTCAGACGTTCCTCTCTTTTTTGCATACTCAGGTCCGCCATAGCTTGATAAGCCCGCTGTCATGGAGCTGCTTGAGGAAGATGGCGGCCAAAGGTGCCAGGATGAGTCCCCATACCCCGAAGGCGGAAAAGCCGACATACATGGCGAGGAGGGCGGCCAGCGGGTGCAGGCCCACCCGGGCCCCCACCAGCTTGGGCTCCAGCAGACTGCGCACGAGAGAGACCACGCCATAGAGCACACCCAGCCCCACGCCCAGCCGCCAGTCCCTGCCCAGCAGGGAGAAAAGGGCCCAAGGGATGAGAATAGTTCCGGTGCCGAAGATGGGCAGCGCGTCCACCAGGGCGATGAGCCCCGCCAACAGGAGGGCCAGGTCAACACGCAGGAAGAGGAACCCCGCCGTCAGCTCACAGAAGGTGATCAGCATCAGTATCCCTTGGGCCCGGAGCCAGCTCCCGAACGCGCCCTTGAGGACGGTCTTGGCCTCGTCCAGATATTTGTGCCAGCGCTCCGGCGTCTGCCGCCGGAGGAAAGCCATCAGTTCGGGCCGGGAGGCAGAGGAGAAATAGGTGGCTAAAGCGGTGGTGAAGAGAAAGAATCCCACGCTGGGCAGGGCCGCCGCCGCTTTTGCCACCAGCCCCGCCAGCACGTCGTAAAAGCGGTTGGGCAGGTCGATGCCCCGGTTGATGAGCCCTGTCAAAGCCTGGTTAAAAAAATCCTGAAACTGGATGGGCAGGGCCACGATAAAGCGATAGGCCCAGCGCTCCAGCGCTCGCCCGGCAGAGGGGAGGCCCGCCAGCAGCGTGGGCAGCCGCCCCAGCAGCAGGGCCAGCTCGTACCCCGCTCGCCACAGGATGAGGCCAAGCCCGCCGCACAGCAGAACGACCAGCGCAAGCGTGCAGAGAGCTGCAGCGATCCATCGCCGCAGGTGGAACCGGCGCATGAGTCCCACCACAGGCTTTTCCATCAGCCAGGAGAGCCCCAGTGCCAGCAGAAAGGGGAGGAGCCAGGGAAGCAAAACGGCCAGGAAAAGCCACGCCCCGGCGAGTCCCAGTGCAAGATAGGCCAGCCGCAGCAATAGTTTCAAATGCCTGTTCTCGGGCAAAGTGGGTACACCTCCCTAACTAATTGTGCAAGTCGACGAAAAAAACAGAGCCGAACCGGAGAAGATTGTGTCGCTACGGGGTGGAATATAGTTGCGCCTCGGCGGACACTGTGTTACAATAGACCACAATGCACGGACAAATGACCCTATGGAAAGGACACGGAAAAGGAGAGGCGCATAAGATGTCATTGCAGCCCAAATACTTTATCGTTGAGGCCCAGGCGCTGCCCGAGGTGTTCCTCAAAGTGGCCGAGGCCAAGCGTATGCTGGAGACCGGCGAGGCCGAGACCGTGAACCGCGCCACCCAGGTGGTGGGCATCAGCCGCAGCGCGTTCTACAAGTACAAGGACGCGGTGCGCCCGTTCAACGACATGCTCCACGGGCGTATCATCACGTTCCAGATCATGCTTAAGGACGAACCCGGCGTGCTCTCCGCAGTGCTCAATATTTTCGCCAGAAGCGGCGGGAATATTCTCACCATCAACCAGGGCATCCCGGTCAGCGGCTGCGCAGTCGTCAGCATCGGGGCTGAGACCTCCGCCATGGAGAGCTCGGCGGAGGAGCTGATCGCCCGGGTGAAGGAGCAGGCCGGCGTGCTCCGGTGCGAGATTTTAGCGGGATAGAGAGAATAGCAGGGCGCGCTCGATCCGGTGCGCTGTTTTTAAGGGAGGATATTATGGTTAACATAGCGATTCTTGGTTTTGGCACGGTGGGCAGCGGCGTGGCTGAGGTGCTGGAGAAGAACGGCGCCCACATCGACGAGAAGGTCCATCTGCCCATCCGGCTCAAATATATCCTGGACGTGCGGGACTTCCCGGACAGTCCTTTTGCGGATAAGATCGTCCACGATTTTTCCATCATCGAAAACGACCCTGACGTGGCCGTGGTGGTGGAGACCATCGGCGGCGCGCGCATCGCCAAGGACTTTACCGAGCGCGCCCTCAAGGCGGGGAAGAGCGTGGTCACCTCCAACAAGGAGCTGGTGGCTACCTGTGGGTACGACCTGCTCCAGCTCGCCAAGGAGCACGACGTGAGTTATCTCTTCGAGGCCAGCGTGGGCGGCGGCATCCCCATCATCCGTCCCCTTAGCCAGTGCCTGGCCGCCAACGAGCTTACCGAGATCTGCGGCATTTTGAACGGCACCACCAACTATATCCTCACCCGCATGATCCGCGCCGGCCTCTCCTTCGATGCCGCGCTTAAGGAGGCCCAGCAAAACGGCTACGCCGAGCAGGACCCCACCGCCGACGTGGAGGGGCACGACGCCTGCCGGAAGATCTGCATCCTGAGCTCCCTGGCCTTTAGCCGCCACATCTACCCCGAACAGGTGCCCACCGAGGGTATCACCGGCGTGACCTTGGGCGATGTGGCCTATGCCGACGCCTGCGGCAGGAAGATCAAGCTCCTGGGCCGGGCCGTCCGCCAGGAGGACGGGAGGATCTGCGCCTACGTGGCTCCCCATCTGGTGGAAGGGAGCGCTCCTCTCGCCAGCGTGGAGGACGTTTTCAACGGCATCACCGTCAAGGGCGACGCTATCGGGGACGTGATGTTCTATGGTCGGGGCGCGGGCAAGCTGCCTACCGCCAGCGCCGTGGTGGCCGACGTGATGGACGCAGCCAAGCACATGAAGACCCGCAAGTACGTGGAGTGGGGCCCCGGCGGGGAGGACCTGACTGTCTCTCCCGATACGCTGGAGAGCGCCTGGTATGTCCGCGCCCAGGCGGGTACGGACGCGGTCCGCTCCGCTTTCGGTGAGGTGAACCTCTTGGCCAGGCCCGGCGCGCCGGCGGGGGAGGTCGCTTTCCTCACCGGGCCCATGACCCGCACCGTGCTGGATACGAAGCTTAAGGGACTTGTCCCCCAGTCGGTCATTCGGGTGCTGGACTGACACGGGAACGAAAAAGTGCATAGAATAGTGTGCAGGGGCATGGGCTGTCATGCCTCCGGCGGCAGCCGCGCTCCTGCATTTCTGGAAACTCACCTTATTGGGGGTACATATACATGGGACTCATCGTACAAAAATTCGGCGGCAGCTCGGTGGCTGACGCGGATAGAATACGCAATGTCGCCCGCATCATCACCGAGACCTACCGTAAGGGCCACGGCGTAGTGGTGGTCCTCTCAGCCCAGGGGGACACCACCGACGACCTGATCGCCAAAGCGGCGGAGATCAACCCCGACGCCTCCAAGCGGGAGATGGACGTGCTCCTCTCCACCGGCGAGCAGATCTCCTGTTCCCTCTGCGCCATGGCGATCGAGGCCATGGGCTACCCGGTGGTCTCCCTCACCGGCTGGCAGGCGGGCATCCGTACCAACTCCGCCTACTCCAACGCCCGGATTGACCGCGTGGACACCGAGCGGGTTTTGGCGGAGCTCGATAAGAAGTGCATCGTGATCGTCACCGGGTTCCAGGGTATCAACCGCTATGACGATATCACCACTTTGGGCCGCGGCGGGTCAGATACCTCAGCGGTGGCCCTGGCCGCCAGCCTCCACGCCGACCTCTGCCAGATCTACACCGACGTAGACGGCGTCTACACCGCCGACCCCCGCTGTGTCAAGGGAGCCAAAAAGCTGGAGGAGATTACCTTCGACGAGATGCTGGAGCTGGCTACCCTGGGGGCCCAGGTGCTCCACAACCGCTCGGTGGAAATGGCAAAGAGATACAACGTCAACATGGAGGTCATCTCCAGTTTCACCGGGAATCCGGGAACGAAAGTCAAGGAGGTCGTGAAAAACGTGGAAAAGTCTCATGTGAGCGGCGTCGCCAAGGATAAGAACATCGCCAGAATCGCTCTGGTGGGTTTGCAGGACACCCCGGGCATCGCATTTAAAATTTTCTCCATGTTGGCCAAGCAGAAGGTCAACGTGGATATCATTCTCCAGTCCATCGGGCGCAACGAGACCAAAGACATCAGCTTTACCGTCGCAAAGACTGACATGGCCGTGGCCTGTAAGCTCCTGGAGGACAGCCGGGACTCCCTGGGCTTTGAGGAGCTGGACGTGACCGACGGCATCGCCAAGGTCTCCATCGTGGGCGCGGGCATGATCAACAACCCCGGCGTGGCCGCCACCATGTTTGAGGCCCTCTTCAGTGCCGGTATCAACATCAGCATGATCTCCACCAGCGAGATCAAGGTCTCCGTCCTGGTGGATGTGAAGGACGCGGACCGCGCCGTTCAGGTCATCCACAGCAAGTTTTTCAATGAGTTTAATAACTAAACCTGATTTTTCCTCCGAAATCTTCAGCGGGTGAGTGAATTGGCATCCTATAAAAAGGCGCTCCGGCATTTAGCCGGAGCGCCTTTCTTATTTTGCGGAGGGCCTTCTTACTTCACAGCGGCCTCGCCCAGCTTTTTCTTGAACCAATTTTTCCCGTTGACGAACCGCTCCACGATCATGGCGCAGCTCAGATCGCCGGTGGCGTTGATGGCAGTAGCGGGCGCGTCGGTGATGGTGCCGATGAGGACCATGATGGGAATGGACACGGCGGGGAAGTTGAAGGCGGAGATGATGAAGATCTCGCCCACGTAGCCGCCGGCGGGGATGGCACCCATGACCATCGAGGCCAAAGTGGAGACCATGATGGCGGTGAGGAAGATCTTGGGATCGAGGAAGTTCATGCCGAAGACCGAGCACATGAAGGAAATCTTCAGGATGGTGATGAGGCAGGCGCCGTCCTTATGCAGGTTTGCGCCCAGAGGTACGCAGAGGTTGGTGACCTCGGGGGAGATGCCCATGTTGTTGGCCGCCTGCGTGGTGGTGGGGATGGTGGCGACGCTGGAGCAGGTGCCCAGAGCGGTGAGCGTGGGGGGGATGCAGTAGCGGAAGTAGCGGCGCACGCCCTCCATCCCCGCGCCGATGAAGGCGAAGAGGAAACTGGAGAGGAAGTAGTATGCCACGGCGGCGATGAGGTAGATGATGATGGCCCGGGCCAGGGAGCCGGTGAGTTCGCTGCCGTACTGCCCCACCAAAATGGCGAAGTAGGCGCACAGGCCGATGGGGGCCAGGTACATGACATACTTGATCATCCGCATGATGAGCGCGGTGCCCTCGTCGAAAATCTTGATCAGGGTCTTGCCTTTCTCGCCGATGGCGACCAGGGCCACACCGGTAATCATGGAGAAGACGATGAGGGCGGTCAGGTTCCTGCGGCTCCAGAGATTCTGGAAGTCGTTGACGGTGAACATGGCAAGGAAGTTGTTGTTGCTGGTGAGGTCGGTGACCTCCTCGGTCATGGAGATCGTCGCGCCCTTGGCGGGGTCAAACAAGGCGCAGATTCCGCCCATGTACAGGGAGGCGAGGATCTGAGTGAGGACAAAGATGACGAGCATAATGCCCAGAAGCTTACCCAGCTTGCGCAGATTTTCCATGTTGGCGATGGAGGAGACCAGGGAGATGAAGATCATGGGTACAACGCAGCAATAGAGAAGGTTGAGGAAGATGTCCGCGATAGGAGTGAGGATTTCGGCCCCGGGGCCCCAGAACGCGCCGATGATACCGCCAATGAGCATACTGCCGAGCAGGAGAAAGGATGACTTGTTGTTTTTAATAAAAGTCATAGATGCCGCTCCTTCAGATATTATTACGCCTTCGACGGCGCGGGGCTCACAGCTTGTTGACCTCGCGGATGATATTCTTCACCGCCGCCTCTACATAGCGGGGCTCGGTGGCCAGGTTTAGACGGACAAAGCCCTTGAAGTTGGTGCCAAACCACTCGCCGTAATCGACGGCCAGGCGGCACTTGTTCTGGATGAGGTCGCGGGCCTGGTCGGGGCCGATCACCTTGCGCAGGTCCAGCAGGCACAGATAGGTGCCCTCCAGAGGGGACACGACGATGGCGGGAGCCTTCTCGTTCAGCTCCTTCTTCAAGTACTCGTAGTTCTGCTTTATGATTTCAAGGATGTGGCCCAGCCACTCATCTCCGTAGAGGTAGCCCGCCTGGGTGGCGGTAATGCCCATGATGTTGACCTCGGTCTGGTTGACGGTCTTGGCGTACTCGTCGTACGCTGCACGCAGCTTGTCGTTGGAGATGATGATGTGGGAGTGGAGCAGGCCCGCCAGGTTGAAGGTCTTGGAGGCGGCGGTCACGGTGATGAGGTTGTCGCGGTACTTTCCGCCCGCGACGATGGCGGCGGGGATCTGCTTCTTGTCGCCAATGATGATGTCCTGGTGGATCTCGTCGGAGACGATGAGCACGTTGTGCCGGGTGCAGATGTCCATCACCCTGTCCAGCTCCTCTTCGGTCCATACGCGGCCGGCGGGATTGTGGGGGGAGCACTGGATAAAGAGCTTGACGTCGTTCTCCACGATGGCCTTCTCAAAGGCGTCATAGTCGATGGTGAAGTAGCCGTCGGTGTTGACCAGGTCGCACGTGACCAGCTTGCGGTCGGTGTCCTTCACCGCGTTGTGGAAGGGGTAGTAGACCGGGGTCAGGATGATGACGCTGTCCTGGGGCTTTGTAAAGGCGTTGATGAACCAATAGAGGGCCACTACCACGCCGGTGGAAAAGCGCATCCACTCCTTCTGGGGGCGGAAACCATGGTGTTTCTCCTCCCAGTCGAAGAAAGCGTTGTAGTACTCGTCGCCCACGTAGGAGTAGCCGAACACGCCGTGCTTGATGCGCTCCTGCATGGCCTCCAGAATCTTGTCGCAGGTGCGGAATTCCATATCCGCCACCCACATGGAGATGAGGTCGGGGTCGTGGAAGCGAACGTCGAGGGCGTCCCACTTCAGCGAGTATGTACCCATCCGGTCCACTGCGTACTGCTTGATGAATTCCTTGGTATCCATTTTCTCTTTGCCTCCCGAATTATTGTTAAGTCGATTAACAATCGCATTTGGAATATACCATTCACAACTATAATTGTCAACAAAAATCTAATGAAAATCCAAAAGTTTTTTACGAATATTGGATGAAATAGAAAAAAGCTTAAAATTGCATGGGAAAATAGTTAAGCGGCTTTACATAAAATTTGGGGAGGAGAGGAGAGAAACTTTATCGTGGACTATCCTGTACAGGGGTGTTATAATGAGACCAGAAAAACAGCAGCGCTGGAAAGAACGGTGATTGGCCATATCTATCAGGGAAGACAGAGAGCAGCTTGATAAAGTATACCGCCTACTCAACAATCGGGCCGAAAAATTGTACGACTTTGTCTGCCGCTACAGCGCCTATATGTCCGAGCCAAAGGACTATGGCAACGGGCACCTTATCAGCATGTCCGAGGTCCATGTGCTCACCCATATTGAGGAGAATCCGGGCATTACCATCACCCAGCTCGCTCTGGAACGGGAGAAGACCAAGAGCGCCATCTCCCAGACTGTGAAACGACTGGAGAAGGACGGGTACATCTACCGCCGCAAGAAAGAGGGGGATGGGAAGGTTGTGCTTCTCTTTCCCACCGAAAAGGGGATCAACCTCTCCGTCTCCCATAAGCTGTACGATCTCAGCGACATCGCCAACACCAGCGAGGCGCTGCTGCGCACCTGCAGCGAGGAGGAGATCGACAATTTCTATAAAGTGATCGACGCTTACCGCGCCCTTTTCGACGAGGACGAGGAATAAGTTCTGCCCGCCGTCCGCTATTCGGGCGGCGGTTTTGCTCTAATGGTGATTTAATGCTTGAATTTTAGGTACTCCGCGGTATAATAATAGAGCAATGGAAAATTCATATCGGAATAGTTGACATAAAATTTTCAAGGAGGGCAGTTATATGAAAAAAGTAAAAGTAGGCGTTATTGTGGGCAGCGCGCGTAAGGGCTCTTTCAGCCGCGCCGTGGCCGAGGATCTGATGGGTCTTCTGCCCGAGCAGCTTGATGCGGAGATCGTGGAGATTGCCGATCTCGCCATGTATAACCAGGATTTTGACGACGAGGGGCGGGTCCCCGCCGAGTGGGGTTCCTTCCGCGCTAAGATCCAGGAGAAAGAGGCGTACCTCTTCATTACTCCGGAGTATAACCGCTCCATCCCCGCGCTGCTCAAGAACGCGCTTGACATCGGTTCCCGTCCTTACGGCAGCAACGCCTGGGGCGGCAAGCCCATCGCCATCGTAAGCGTCTCTCCCGGTAAGCCCGGCGCCTTTGGAGCCAACCACCATCTGCGCCAGGTGGCCACCGTGCTGGATATGTACACCATGCAGCAGCCCGAGGCCTATATCGGCGGTATCCACGAGTCGCTGAGCGCCGACGGTCATGTGGCGGATGAGTCCCTCAAGGGGTTTCTCAAGACCTTCGGAGAGGCATTTGGCCAGTGGGTGGGCCACTTCGCGTCCTAAATCAGCAAAAGGCCAAAGCAGCCGCCGGAGCCGTGCTCCGGCGGTTTTTGTTTCAACAAGAGAAAGGGGAAGGGGATACCAATGAAAGCAGGACTGGTACTGGAGGGGGGCGCGTTCCGCACCATCTTCTCCAGCGGAGCGTGCGATGGGCTTATGGCGGGGGATATCTTCCCCGATTACTGCGTGGGGGTCTCGGCGGGCATCGCCTACGGGGTGAGCTACCTATCCAAGCAGAGCGGGCGAAACCTGGAGATACTTACCCGCTTTGCAAACGACAAGCGGTACGTGGGCAAGCGCAACCTGCTAAAACCCGGCAACCGCTGCTACTTCGGGCTGGATTTCTCCTATAACGTCATACCGAATCAATTGATTCCCTTCGATTACGACGCCTTTGAGGCCTTCCCGGGGGAGGCGGAGGCGGTGGTCACCAATATGGACACCGGCAAGGCGGAATACTTGACAGTACCCCGCCGGGATAAGCACTCCATTCTCCTCCAGGCCACCTGCGCCCTGCCGTTTTTGTTCCCGGTCTACCATATCAGCGGCAAAGCGTATATGGACGGCGGGGCGGCCGACGCCATCCCCTATGAGCGGGCCTTCGAGAAGGGCTGCGACAGAGTTGTCGTCATTCTCACCCGGGAGCGGGAATACCTTCGTGCGCCCGAAACGCTCCAGCCCTTGCTGGAGCGTTGGTACCGCAAGTACCCCAATTTTTGCGATACCATGCGCCGCCGGGCGGACACCTACAACGCCAGCAGGGAGAAACTCTTCAACCTGGAGAAGGAGGGGAAGGTATTTCTGCTTGCCCCGCATAACACCAAGGGCTTTTCCCGGGTCGAGCGCGACGTGGAGAAGATCAAGGCCCTCTACCAGGACGGCTATGAACAGGCTGTTGCCGCCCAAGGCGCCATCCGGGCCTTTTTAGAGGGATAGGCCCCCGAAATCAAAAAACGCCGCATCTTCTCCCATCGGGAGAGGGCGCGGCGCTTTCTTAACAATAATTAATAAAGAATTAACATATTGTCTTAAGAACTCTATTGACAATCAAATGACCATGTTATATGATATACACATCCCGAAGAGGAGGTGCAAATATGGAAGATGTATTGCCGGGAACCATAGTACCCGCCGACCTGCTTAGGCCGGACGCGGCGGACGCGGTGCTCTCACCGCTCTTCCTCGGGGGGGACCTGATGCTCTCCCAGGTGTCCCGTATCACGGCGCTGGAACCCCACGTCATTCAAAACTGGGTAAAACGGGGGTACCTCTCGCCGCCCCAGCATAAAAAATACAGCCGCAGGCAGTTATGCCGCATCCTCATCATAAATATGTTAAAAGAAGCCCTCCACCTGGACCAGATCTGCCGCCTCATCTCCACCTTCAATGGCAGTCTCTCCAGTGAGGAGGACGACCTGATTGACGACTCCTACCTCTACACCTGCCTTTGCCGTCTCATCGGCAGGATGGAGCACGAGCCTCTCCCCGACGAGGAGGAGCTGGAGGAGTGGTGTATGGATGCGCTCTCCGACTATGGTGAGCCCCGCCCGGGCGCCCGGGCGACGGTGAGCCGGGCCATGCGGGTGATCCTCACAGCCTTCCTTGCCGCAAAGCTCAAAAGGGAGGCGGAAGCCCTCCTGATCGGGCTGGAGAACGCGGCTGTTTAAGATAAAAACTATTTTTCATAGAAAGGAAGGCGGCGTGTCATGCTGGACTGGCTCGCGTCACTGACCCTGCTGGAGCGGGTCTTACTCTACATTGCCGTTCCCGCCACCGTACTCCTGCTGCTGCAGACCTTGCTTTTGCTGGTCGGCTTGGGCGGTGGGCACGACGGCGCGGACGGTGCCCACGGCGGGCACGATCTGAACGTCGACCTGGACGGCGACGGTATCCCCGACGTCCACGCCGGGTTCCACGGGTTCGGCATCCACGACGGGGGCCACCCCTGTGATACCTGCGGCGAGGCCCACGGCCCGGAGGCCCACGGAGAGCATTTACACCACGGAGATGGTACGGCGGGCGGGCTTCATATCCTTACCCTGCGGGGCGTGGTGACGTTCCTCACCCTCTTCGGCTGGAGCGGCCTGCTCTTCTGCCAACTGGAGCTGCACTGGCTCCCGGCCCTGTTCTTCGCGGTACAGGTGGGGGTCATCGGCATGGTGGTCGTGGCGGTCATTCTGCGGGAGGCTCTGCGCCTCCAATCGGACGGCACCCTGGATATCCGCAACGCTCTGGGCCTGCCCGGTACCGTCTACCTCGCTGTTCCCGCCGCCCGGCGGGAGACGGGGAAGGTAAACGTCACCGTCCAGGACCAGCTGCGGGAGTTCGAGGCCGTTACCGACAGCGAAAGCCCCATCCCCACCGGCGCGGAGGTCCGCGTGGTGGGCGTCACCGGAGATACCCTCATTGTCGAACCACTCACATAAATGAAAGAGAGGATCTACTATGCCTAACTTGTTCGGAATCATCCTGGTCTGCGTCATCGTAGTCATCTTGTTCTCCCTGTTCCTCTTCCTCCTCAAGCGGTACAGAAAATGCCCCTCGGATAAGGTCATGGTCATCTACGGTAAGGTGGGCAACAACGGCGACGGCTCCGCCCGCAGCGCCAAGTGTATCCACGGCGGCGCGGCCTTTATCTGGCCCGTCATCCAGGCGTATGAGTTCTTGGACCTGACCCCCATGTCCATCTCCGTGGACCTTCAGAACGCCCTCTCCCGTCAAAATATCCGCATCAACGTGCCCAGCCGTTTCACCGTCGGCATCTCCACCGAGCCCGGGGTCATGCAGAACGCCGCTGAGCGGCTCCTGGGCCTGCGCCTCCAGGAGATACAGGAGCTCGCCAAGGACATCATCTTCGGTCAGCTCCGTCTGGTCATCGCCACCATGGACATCGAGGAGATCAACACCGACCGGGATAAGTTCCTGGAGGCCGTATCCCGCAACGTGGAGGGCGAGCTGAAGAAGATTGGCCTGCGCCTCATCAATGTGAACCTGACCGACATCTCCGACGAGTCCGGGTATATCGACGCCCTGGGCAAGGAGGCCGCAGCCAAGGCCATCAACGATGCGAAGAAGAACGTGGCTGAGCGCAACCGTGACGGCTCCATCGGTGAGGCCCAGGCCCACCGCGACCAGCGCGTTCAGGTAGCTCAGGCCGACTCCGTGGCCATCCAGGGCGAGAACACCTCCCAGGTGGAGGTGGCTATGTCCAACGCCCAGCGCCGTGAGAAGGAGGCCGAGGCCACCCGTATTGCCACCGCCGCCGAAAAGATCGCCACCGCCCAGGCTCTGGAGGAGGCCTATGCCGCCGAGCAGAAGGCTGAGGCCGCCCGTTATGCCCGCGAAAAGGCCACCCAGGAGGCCGACGTTATCGTCAAGACCGAGATCGACAAGCGCCGCAAGGAGCTTGAGGCCGAAGCCGAGGCCGAGCAGATCCGCCGCCGGGCGAAGGGTGAGGCCGACGCTATCCTGGCCAAGATGCAGGCCGAGGCCGACGGCGCCCAGGCCATCCTCCTTAAACAGGCCGAGGGCCTCAAGCAGGTGGTGGCCGCAGCCGGCGGCGACGCCGACGAGGCCGTTCGCCTCCTGCTGGCCGACAAGATGGAGAGCCTCATGCGCATCCAGGTGGACGCCATTAAGAACGTAAAGATCGACAAGGTCACTGTCTGGGACGGCGGACAGGGCCAGGACGGGAAGACGGCCACTGCCGGCTTTCTCTCCGGACTCGTGAAGAGCATCCCGCCCATGAACGAGATGTTCGACATGGCGGGCATGAACCTGCCCGACTACCTGGGCAAAAAGAAGGAGGAGCCCGCGGCTCCTCCCATCCCTGAAGCCGAATAACCCAAAGGCCGCCGGTCGATTGACCGGCGGCCTTGATTTATTTTTTCATTACTTGGCTGAGGAGATATCCCTCCCGCACCCCGGCGGCACTCATAGCCAAGCTCCCGGCCCCACACCGGTTTAAAATCTCCCGTACCAAAATCAGCCCCGGCATAACGGTATGTACTCGGTCGGGCACGGCGCGGAGGATGAGCTTAAGAGCGTCCTTGTCCCCCTTGGCAAGACTGTTGTAAAGGGAATCGACTTCACACAAAGGTACGACCCTGTTTTCCGGCTCGGCCCCCGACAGGGTGTTGCACAGCCGCACCACCGCCCGTACCGAGCCGCCCACGCCCAGCAAAGTCTCACAGCGGGTGAGAGCCTGCCCGTCCAGCAGAGCCGCCGCATGGGCACGGATGGACCCCTGCTCGGCCTGAGTGGGGAGAACCCCGCTTACATACTTGTTAAAGAGGGAGACCACCCCCATGGGCAGGCTCACGGTGGAGGTGATGGCTCCGTTCTCATACCCCACCAGTTCGGTGGAGCCGCCGCCGATGTCGGTCATCAGCCCAGCGGGGGAGGGAACACCCCAGGTGGCGCCACGGAAGGAGTACTCCGCCTCGGTCTCGCCGGAGAGGATTTCTACGCCGATGCCGGTGCGCGCCCGAATGTCCTCCACTACCTGCTCTGTGTTGGAGATGCCCCGTAGAGAGGCAGTGGCAAAGGCGTGGAGTTCTTTGACCTCCAGGTCCTCCAGTAGGGTCTGAAAGTCCTTTAGCACCCGGCAGGCGGTCCGTACGCCCGCCTCCGTGAGGGCTCCATTCTCTGCGTATCCCGCCAGCCCCACTGTCTCCCAGCGGTTGAGCAGGGGACGGAAACCATCTCCCTCATAGTGGTAGACGGTCAACTGTACTGTGTTGGACCCGATGTCCACGATTCCGCACTTCATTGGTGTGTTCCCACTCTCGTTCATAGTTTATGTATGGCTAGTTTATCCTGTATCCGCCGTCATTGCAATCCTTTTTTATATGAGCGCAGTGGGTTCTCCCTTGGTCTCGGCGCGGGTTATGGCCAGAAAACCCAGGTTGTTGCCCAACACGCCGAAAAAAGAAGACATGAGGGCAAGTTGCTCCACAGTCTGACCCTGAGCGAGCTGGATCGCGGCCAGCGTGGCCGCGATAAGGACCCATTCACCAGAGGGAGGGCTGCATCCCGCCATATTCATCACCGCCCTGTTCAGCTTATGCGGCGCCGGCCGGGATGGTCCCATCCCGGCCGGTGGCTTATAGGTCGTGCTGCTGGTTGGTGATGGACTGTACGAAGAGCTGCATCTCGTCCCTGGAATTGATGGAGTGGGTCTGGTCGATAATGGCCCGCTGCTCATCGGGGGAGAGGGAGGCGAAATACTGCATGGAATTATAGTCCTGGGCCAGGGCCATGCCGAAACCCATGGGCAGGTCGGCAATGGGATTAATTGAATTCAAGCAAAACAACTCCTTTCCAAATTTCCGCCGTCGATAGCTTGCCCCAAAATTCATGGCCTATGAACATAAAAAACACCATAAAACGGTCCAAAAACAAAAAATACCGTGCCCCCGAATGGTGTTCGGGGGCACGGTGTGCGCTTACGGGATGGCCTCAATGCTGCCGCAGCCGATGCGGTTGCCGCTGTCTCCCGCGGGCTGGGAGCGGTAGTCGTCCGGCATGTCATGTATGATCACGGCCCGCCCCACGACCTCCTCGGGCCGAAAACGTCCGGTGTAGACGATGGTGTAGACGAGGCCGTCGCTGGCGAGCAGGACGGGCAGGTCGCCAGCGTGGTCCGGATGGGGCTGATTTCCGGGATTGTAGTGCGAACCGGTGCAGGAGAAGGGCACGTCGCCGCCCTCGCAGCAGTCCCCGTGCTCGTGGATGTGAAAGCCGAAAAAGCCGTCCCCCGGCAGTCCGGCCACCCGCACCAGCAGCAGGCTGCCGCCGTGGAAGGGGTAGAAGAGCACTTCACCCAGCAGCCCCGGGTGGGCGGAGCTGCCCCGGACCAGGGCGCGGGCCGTTGGCTGGCCCTCCACCAGGACCCGCGGCATGTGGCAGGGATGATCTTGCATATGGATTCGCCTCCGTCGTATCACGCTTCGCATGCCTTGCGGGCGGGCCGATAACCCCTCCGACTATGCAAAAACGCGCCGGGGCCCTTGGCCCCTTTGCGTTTTCACTTTGCTCCGATCTCCCCTGCTCGGCGGCTCAGCGCTTCTGCCCTATCCTATGCGCCGAATATCTTTTGGTTTCCTTTAAGTAAAACTTCTGGTCTAAAGGTATCGGAGGGTGGGATAGCGCGAAAGGGGGACCTTCATCCGGAGATTTGAATCTCGCAGCACGGGTGACCTTACGCGCAGTCGAATCGCGACGACTTATGTTACATAGGATGCTACGGGGCCTGCGGCCCTCTTTGAAAGGGGAGCCGCGAGCTGCCGGGCGCAATTAAATGGAGGTATATGTTATGGACATTTCTTCTCTGGGTATTGCATCGGTCACGGCCATCACGGTTATTTGTTATCTCGTCGGGCTTATCGTCAAGGCCACACCGTGGGACAACAAGTATATCCCCGCCGCCTGCGGGCTGGCCGGAGCCGCGCTGGGGGGCTTGGCACTCCTGCTGGGAGTGCCTGATTTCCCGGCCACGGACTACCTGACAGCGGTCGCTGTGGGTGTTGTAAGCGGGCTTGCCGCTACCGGGGCCAACCAGGTGTATAAGCAGCTCAAGGGGGATTGATGCGTGGATACTATTATCGTTGCGGCCATTTCCTTTCTCGGGACACTGGCCGGGGCAGGAATGGGGGTCATCGCTTCAGCCAGGCTTACCAACTGGCGCATTGAGCAGCTCGAAAAAAAGGTAGAGAAACACAACAGCGTTGTGGAACGCACTTATCTGCTGGAGGAGCAGATGAAGGAGGCAAACCACCGCATCACTGATCTGGAAGAGAATAAGATGTGAGGATAACCCCGGCCTGGATTTATCGTCTGGGCCGGGGGCTTTACTCCTTTTTTACAAAGACGCCCCGATAGTTAATTCCACTGTAACATTTTTTGCTTTTTTACTTAACACTTCTTGATTATCATTATATTTGCAAGAGACAACTTTTTCATTTCTTCCTCCCCCATTAGGGCAGGCCGGACGTCAGGAGCAGGCATCCGGCTTTCTCTATGCCCTTTTTTAAATTCGCTTTACCATTTTATAGTTCAATAAAACGATACCATTTCGGATTGCCTTATTTTCTTTTTCAACCGTATAGCCCTGTCTCTCGAAAAAAGGCTTGGCTGTAATCGATGCATACGTTTCAAAGCGGGATAAGCCGCTATTGCGCGCACGCTGTTCCAATTCGGTTACCAGCACGTAAGCGACGCCTCTGCGTTGAAAATCCTTATGCACAAAAAGTCTATCCAAATAGCCCGTATCATCCATATCTGCAAAGCCCACAATTGTTCCGTCTATTTCTGCAATCAATGTATTGTACGCTAAAAAAGAACGATTCCATGCCTCCAGATCAACATTTCCTGTTGCCCATGCTTTAAGCTGCTCGTTTGTGTAATCCTTGGCGTTGACGGTATGCACGGTATCATAAAACAGCTTTGCCATCAAAGCGCAGCCGCTTGATTCATAATCTCGAAACGTCATAAATACCTCATATATTTCTGCCGTTAAAATTTCTGTTTATTTGCTTGGTTTATAAATAATTAGCAGTGTTAGGTCTGTAATTATATCACATTGCTATTCCCATGCATAGAACCGGCTGCCGGAACGGTTGCATCAACGGCGGTGTTGAAAGTGATCAAGAAAGCCGCGTCAGGTGTTTTTGAACTTGAGTAAATAACTGCTACCAGCTTCCCGCTTGGGATATGCGGCAGGTAGGGAACTTTTTATGGCTATTGCTTTACCGGCACTGCCGGCCCAGCAATTTAAACGGGCTTGTGCTTCAATAAAGACAATAGGCCGCCCCTGGGGATTGCTCCCTGGGGGCGGTCTTTGTTTTAAATTAGCCTCACGATCCAATTGATTGGAGTTGACTGGTTAAAAACGAAGCGCAACATCGCAGTTTTCCACGCTTAATGGCTGACATATCGTAGTATTTTCATACACAAGTCGCAGCATCGGACTCATGCCCGCGATCTCATATTGGCCGGAGGCATAAATAATGAGTCTGCTGTCTTCCATTGCGGTCAATATTATCCCTTTGTTTTCGATGGATCCTCTCGCCCAGGCATTCACAGTTTCGGTAACGTCTACTTCTGTGCTGCAGAGGTTTGGGTTATCATAAAAATTCACCCTGTGTCCTTCATCGATGACGGGAGGGGAGTACGCGCAACCATACGGACTGTAAAACTCCAGTAACGGGCAAGCAAAGCACCGGACTGGAGGTTTTTCCGGGTAACAGCTCGTACCGCTATCCGGTATTTTAAACAGAACCAGTCTAGCCTGTTTCACGCTGTAAAGGTCGAGGCAAGGCGGAATATCAAAATATAAAAACACTTGATAGCCGCACCCAAGAAGTACCCGGCCGCTATTTTTGCAGGTGAAAGAGCAGGGCAGCGTAAAACTAAAGGACTGACTACAGTTTAAATCAAGAACGCACATATAGTTCACCTCAGCCTATTCTATTTGATTTCCTTCCGAATGTACCTAGTGGAACCTTTTATGCAATTTTGAATAGGCTGTGTTAGGGCGATGAAAATTGCCCTTTATGCTATGATATTGGAGGAGACGAAAGAGTGGATATTCCTGTATCAATTGTAAGCGGAACTCCATTTAATACCGATTATGGAGAGGCCGGAATTCTGACGGTTGTGTTTACCACTCAGGGGATTATCACCTATAAGACAGGTACGACCCTTTATTTCTATGCTGTCATTACGGAGGGGGCCACTTCTCAGACCGTTTGCTTTGAAGTGACCGGCGGGGACAATCCGCTGCCCGCAGGGGCATCCTCTTTTACAATTGCAAACACCTCGGATTTCACAGCTGCAGCAACAGCGACCGGGGCGGTGTATTACACGGCGGCATAGCGGCCTGCCGTGCTTTAACTGATTGAGAACACCCGGAGTCTGCAATACGGCAAACTCCGGGTGTTTCCTTTTCTGGCTATTGCGCGACTGGCTTAACCGACGCCGACGTGCCACAGAGTGAAAATAAGGCATTATGCTTTTAATCACGCCGATAAACAGGGAATTATATTTATTCGTTTTTCGAAAGGTATCCCCTGATGCATAATAAAGTGCCAACAGTCAACCCGGTGAAAAACATCACCGCACCAACATAGCTACCAGCAATCCATAACGGCATTGCTGCATTAATCCCCGCAACCGGTGCTGTTTACGAATGCTGTGAAAGCATAATAATGCCGCCCCGATGGATTAGTCCACGAGGGAGGCTTTGCATTACGCTTATTTTATGTGCCTACTTTCTATTGCAGATACGATAAATGCCCCCATTGTAGCAACAGACAGAATGATGCCGAGGTAGCCTTCCAAATTAATAGAAGCACCCCAATATACTCCGAATAAACCCGCTAAAAAAGTAGCAATAAAGGCCAGAAGTGCTTTTCTCATTTAGATGCCCCCTATTTGTTGTATTTGCCTTCAAGTGTACCACTTTGCCATGCCCATGTATAGAACAATAGCAATCGCCCGGAACCCACCCCGCGGTAGTCATGGTGATCGTTGTAATAATGCTGCACAAATAACCGATATATGTAATTGTGCCGGGGCCTATTGCCCGACCGGTGCGGCCGACCTCGTCCGATCTCCGCCAGCTCTCTAGTTTTAATATTTCATGCTTGAAAGTAAATTGTTTTTATTATAACATAGCAATTATACTTTTAGAAATTGGAGATGATTGCTATGATGGAGAGCGAGAGAATTGGACAACAAATCAAGGCTCTGAGAAAACAGAAGGGCCACACACAGGAGGAGCTGGCTAACGAGCTCTTCATCAGCCAATCCTACCTGCGCAAGATTGAGCAGGGGATGGCGAATCCTACTGTGAATATGGTGGAGAAGATCACCACTTTCCTGGAGGGGTTGCCTGAGAGGAAGTAAATAAAGCTGAACTGATCCAACCCCTGCGATTTGATCCGTGCCAGACTAACGAACACCGCCCCTATCCGGGTGTGCAGCAGGCGTACCGCATTGGCTTTTGTACCCCCAGCTTTGCCCATAAGACAAAAAATTTGCCCTCAAAAACAAAAATCCCTAGAACCTTTGCGGCTCTAGGGATTTTGTCGTGTTTATTATGTGATTAAACAGCGCGGGTGACCTTACCCGAACGGAGGCATCTGGTGCACACATAGACGTGCTTGGGTGCGCCGTCCACGACCGCCTTGACGCGCTTCACATTGGGCTTCCAGGGACGATTGCTGCGGCGGTGAGAGTGGGACACCTGAATACCGAACACAACGCCCTTATCGCAAAATTCACATTTGGCCATTCGCTTGAACCTCCTCGCTCGTAGTCTCAACTGCTCAGAATCAGAAAGCGTCGAGTAGTATAATAACAGATACCAAAGGGAAATGCAAGCATTTTTTTCTTGATAAGCAGCGCCTCCCTTGGTTGCGCCTTCGCCCCATATTTATCACGCTGCCCGTTCCATTTCTCTCTTGCCAAATCTTTCATCAGCCTATATACTAAAAGCAGATTACACGGGGAGGAATCATCTGTGGAAAGCGCTTACAGCGTCCCGCTTGGGAAGATCATTAAGGAATTCAATTTAGAGGTCCTGCGCGCGGGGACGGACTATGAGGAGCGGGCGATCCGCACCGAGGATGTGAACCGTCCCGGTCTCCAGCTCATAGGCTTTTTCGACTATTTCGACCCCACCCGCATCCAAGTGCTTGGTAAGGTGGAGACTACCTATCTCACCGGCCTCACCGAGGAGGAGCGGCAGGGCTGTTTTGACAGCCTTCTGGCTCAGGACATCCCCGCCCTGGTCATCACCCGGGCAATGGACCCGTTCCCCGAGTGCTTGGCCCTGGCAGAGAGGTACGACCGCACTATCCTCCGCACGAAGGATACTACCTCCTCCTTCATGTCCGGCCTTATCGCCCTCCTGCGCAGCGAGCTGGCCCCCCGTATTACCCGCCACGGCGTGCTGGTGGAGATTTACGGTGAGGGCGTCCTGCTCCTGGGCGAGTCGGGCGTGGGCAAGAGCGAGACCGCTATCGAGCTGGTCAAGCGCGGCCATCGCCTTATCGCGGACGACGCGGTGGAGATCAAGCGGGCCAGCGACAAGCGCCTGATCGGCACCGCGCCCGAGCTCATCCGCCACTATATCGAGCTGCGGGGCATCGGCGTCATTGACGTGCGCCGCCTATTCGGCATGTCCGCCATTAAGGAGGCCTCCAGCATCGACCTGGTGGTAAACCTGGAGCAGTGGAAGGACGGCGCCGTGTACGATCGCCTGGGCCTGGAGAACCTCTATACCAACATCCTGGAGGTCCCTGTGCCCTCCCTCACTGTGCCGGTAAAGCCGGGGCGCAACCTGGCCGTCATCATTGAGGTGGCTGCCATGAACAACCGCCACAAGAAGATGGGCTACAACGCCGCTTTGGAGTTTACCAAGCAGATCAATGAGCACTTCGATCAGGCCATGAGCCAGAAGAAGGACTGAGTATTACCCGCGTCTCGCCACTGTCCTTACCCCTCACGCGTTGACCGCACAAGAAGTGCAAATTAAGGGCGGGGTAGCTATTTTCAGGTTAGGCGGCTTATTGAGGCGCACCGTCACCCTTCTTTCTAAAAATGGGAGTCATGAGGACAAACAAGGGCATTGAAATTGCCCTTGTTTGTCCTCAGGTTTTTCCCACACTGGAGGCGCACCCCCGGAGGGCGAGCCCTTTAAAAAGGATACATGGCCCGCCTTTAATACTGCAACTTGCATTTTCCCCGGCACGATATTATAATACTTCCAAAAGGCAGAGTAGGAACACACGTGTTGCGCCCGAATGGGCCAGTGTCGGCGGGACGGGGAGTTGTCCGCCGGACGAAAAGCGGTTTTGCTTACAGTGTGTGTTCCGCATCCCGCTGCCGCATACCGGGATGTATGTCCTCCCTCTGTGCGGCGTTCCGCCATGGATTTCCATGGCGGCTGCCGAATTTTAGGGAGGTTTTTTTATGTCCAGAACCATGACCGGCCAGGAGGCCATCGACTATATCCACAGCTACAATTGGCTGGGGAGTCGTCCGGGCCTCTCCCGCACCAAGGATCTGCTGAGCCGCCTGGGGCACCCGGAGCGAGAACTCCGTTTCGTCCATATCGTTGGCACCAACGGCAAGGGCTCCACCGCAGCCATGCTGGCCAGCGTCCTGAGGGAGGCGGGCCATACCACCGGGCTCTACACCTCGCCCTACCTTTGGCGCTTTCACGAGCGCATCCAAGTGAACGGGGCCGAGATCACCGATGATGAGCTGGGGGAAGTGACGGACTATGTCCGCCGCTTTGCGGAGGAGATGGAGGACCACCCCACCGAGTTTGAGCTGGTCACCTGCATCGCGCTGGAGTACTACCGCCGCCGGGGCTGCGCCATCGTGGTGCTGGAGGCCGGACTGGGGGGGCGCCTGGACTCCACCAACGCCATCCCCGCGCCCGAGGCGGTCGTCATTACCAATATCGGCCTGGACCATACCGCGCTGCTGGGGGATACGGTGGAGAAGATTGCCGCCGAGAAGGGTGCGGTCATCAAGCCGGGCTGCGAGGTGGTGCTCTATGGGCAGACGGCCTCGGTAGAAGCTGTGATAGTGGATATCTGCCAGGCCCAGGGTGTTCCTCTGACGGTTGCCGATTTTGCCTCCCTGCGGGTACGGGAGGACAGCCGCGCCGAACAGCGCTTTGATTATGGCCGCTGGAGCGATCTCTCCATCCGCCTGCTGGGGGAGCACCAGCGTAAAAACGGGGCGGTGGTGCTGGAGACTGTGTCCGCTCTGCGCCACCGGGGATGGTCTATCCCCGGGGAGTCCGTGCGCGCGGGGCTTGCCAAGGCCCGGTGGCCGGGCCGCTTTGAGATTCTGGGGGAACACCCGTGGTTCATCGTGGACGGGGGCCATAACCCCCAGTGCGCCACCACCGTGGCCGCCAACCTGGACGTCTATTTTCCAGGGGAGAAGGTGGTCTTCCTGGTGGGGGTACTGAAAGACAAGGACTACGAAGGGCTCATCAGCGAGATTGCCGGGCGGGCCGGGGCCTTTGTGGCCGTGACCCCCGACAGCCCTCGGGCTCTCCCTGCCGAGGAGCTGGCCCGGCATCTGGCCCGGTACGGCTTGCCCGTCACCGTATGCCGCTCCGTGGCCGAGGGGGTGGCAGCCGCTGTGGCGCAGGCGGGGCCGTCGGGCCTGGTGTGCGCCCTGGGCTCCCTCTATATGACGGGGGCCGTCCGCGCCGCCTTCCAGCTGTTTTAAGGGGGGGCGCGCATGAAAAGATCTCCTGTCCGGACCCTTCTGCGGGTGGCGCTCCTCATCGCCGCCGACGTGGTGCTCACCCGTTTCTTCTCCATCAACGCCCCCACCGTGAGGATTGGCCTGGGCTTTGCCCCCATCGCGGTCTGCGCTATGCTGTACGGCCCCCTCTGGGCCGGAGGGGCCGCCGCCCTGGCTGATTTCCTGGGGGCCATCCTCTTTCCCACAGGGCCCTTTTTCCCCGGGCTTACGCTCTCCGCCGCTCTGACAGGGGTTATTTTCGGCCTCCTGCTTCACCGGAGAGGGGAGGGGTGGCTACGGCTGGGGGGGGCGGTGGTCCTCAACTGCCTGGGGGTGGGGTTCCTCCTCAACACATACTGGCTATCTATCCTGATGAAAACCCCCTTCCTGGTGCTCTTGCCCACCCGGGTATTTCAGGCTCTGCTGATGACGGCGGTTCAGCTGGTGGTTATCCGGTCCCTGCGCCGGCCTGTTCGGCGCTATATGGACTCTGGGGAGAGATAAGGCGGCGGGGGAGGACTCCGACTCGCGCCGTATTAAGAACAATTTGTAAAAACTTTGGTTCAACCTCTATGCAAAAAGGGAAACTTATATTAGAATAGATAGGACATAAAAGAAGAGTAGAGTAGGGAAGGGTTGTGTTTTATGCCAGAACCGAAGTATAAACGTGTTCTGCTGAAAATCAGTGGAGAAGCGCTGGCGGGAGAGGCCACACGGGGTCTTGATTTCGACGTGATCGGCAGCGTGTGCTCTATCATCCACAAATGTGTGGACGCGGGCGCCCAGGTGGGCATCGTGGTGGGCGGCGGAAACTTCTGGCGCGGCGTGAAGGACGGCGGAGGTAAGATGGAGCGCACCCGAGCCGACCAGATGGGTATGCTTGCGACCGCCCTCAACTGCCTCGCCCTGGCTGATGTCCTGGAGCAGGACGGCGTGCCTGTCCGGGTGCAGACCGCCATTGAAATGCGCCCCATCGCGGAGCCGTACATCCGCTCTCGCGCCATCCGGCATCTGGAGAAGGGGAGAGTGGTCATCTTCGGCTGCGGTACCGGCAGCCCCTTCTTCTCCACCGATACCGCCGCTGTGCTCCGTGCCGCTGAGATCGACGCGGACGCTATTTTGCTCGCTAAGAACATCGACGGCGTCTATTCCGCGGACCCCCGGAAGGATGCCACTGCGGTAAAGTACGACTCCATCACCTATAACGAGATACTGGCCCAGCACCTGGAGGTCATGGACTCCACCGCTACCAGCCTGTCTATGGATAATAAGATCCCCGTGATCCTGTTTGCGCTCAAAGACCCGGAGAATATCTATCGTGTGCTCATGGGCGAAAAGATTGGAACAGTCGTCAAGGAGGCTTAAAGGAAATGAAAGAGCTCAACAAGGAATTTGACGCGAAGATGCAGAAGACCGTCGACGTTGTCGTCAGCGATTTCGCCAGCGTCCGCGCGGGCCGGGCCAATGCCGCCGTACTGGACCGCATCGCCGTGGATTACTACGGCACCCCCACCCCCATCAACCAGGTGGCGTCCATCTCCTCGCCCGACCCCCGGAGCCTTGCCATCCAGCCCTGGGATACCTCTCTCCTGAAGGCCATTGAGAAGGCAATCCAGACCTCCGATCTGGGTATCAACCCCCAGAACGACGGCCGGGTCATCCGCCTTGCCTTCCCCCAGCTCACAGAGGAGCGCCGCAAGGATCTGGTGAAACAGGTGCGCAAGTACGCGGAGCAGGGCAAGGTTGCCGTCCGCAATATCCGCCGGGACGCCATGGATAAGTTTAAGGCCATGGAGAAGAAGGCCGAGCTCACTGAGGACGACCTGAAGGAGTACGAGAAAGACCTGCAGGACATCACTGAAAAGCGCTGCAAGCAGATAGACGAGCTGACTGAGAAAAAGGAAACCGAGCTCATGGCAGTTTAAATCCGCCGCATATATCGGTGCGGGACGCCGGGCGCGTCCCGCACTCAAACTTATTCTGCGGCATATGCCTTGCGAATCAGCGGCCCAGCGGTTGATTCGACAGATATAATTCTAGGATGTAGCATATGGCTTTTTTTAAACCGAAGGACCGCTCAGCGGCCCAGGTGGACTTTCATAATCTACCCCGGCACGTGGCTATCATCATGGATGGCAACGGCCGCTGGGCAAAGAAACGGGGCCTGCCCCGGACAGCGGGCCACGCCGCCGGCGCGGAAAATTTTCGCGCCATTGCTACCTATTGTAAGGAAATTGGGTTAGAATATTTAACGGTGTACGCCTTCTCCACCGAGAACTGGAAACGCCCCTCCGACGAGGTCTCCGCCATCATGGGACTTTTGAAAAAGTACCTGCTGGAAGCCATCGAGCGCATGGAGCGTGACAAGGTGAAGATGTGTTTCTTCGGGGATCTCTCCCCCCTGCCGGAGGAGCTGCGTGTCCTCTGCGAGCAGACCCGGGAGATATCGAAACACTACGACGGCGTGCAGGTCAACATCTGCCTCAACTATGGCGGCAGAGATGAGTTGCTGCGGGCCGCCAGGGCCTACGCCGCCGATTGCTTGGAGGGCAGGGCAGACCCAAACCACCTGACCGAGGAGCGGTTTGGGGGCTATCTCTTCTCCAGAGGCGTGCCCGATCCGGATCTGGTCATCCGCCCCAGCGGGGAGCTGCGAATCTCCAACTTCCTCCTTTGGCAGTCGGCCTATTCCGAGTTCTACTATACCGACGTGCTCTGGCCTGATTTTGACAAAGAAGAGCTCCACAAGGCGTTTTGCTCCTACCAGCACCGCCAGCGGAGATTCGGAGGCGTGACCAATGGCTAAACGTATTATCGTAGCGGTGGTTTGCATCCCGCTGATTTTCCTGGTGTTCTATCTTCCGTGGCCCATCCTCATGCCCATCACCATCTCGGCTCTCTCCATGATCGCCCTGCATGAGGTGCTCTGGTCCACCGGCTTTGTGAAAAATATCTGGATCTCTACCCTCTCTATCGTCCTGGCGGGTGTGGTCCCGTTCTGGGTCTATATCGGCCAGGGGATGCGCTCGGCCCTGGTGGGCATTTTTGTCTACTTCGTGGCCATCTTTGCCGTGGCCATCTCCAGCCACTACACCGTCACCATGGAGAAAATGGGCGGGGCCTTTTTCTTCGCCATGCTCATTCCGTACTTCCTCTCCTCGTTCATCCGTCTCAAGGCGCTGGACCCCAACCTGGGCGGGTTCTATATCCTCCTGCCCCTCATCGCAGCCTTCACCAGCGACGCGTTCGCTCTCTTCGCGGGCATGGCCTTCGGCAAGCGTAAGCTGGCTCCCGAGCTCTCCCCCAAGAAAACAGTGGAGGGGGCTGTGGGCGGTTTTGCGGGGGCGATCCTCTGCTGTATCCTTTACGGGCTGGTGATTGACAAGGGATTTGGCTTGACGGTGGATTATCTGCTCCTTGCGCTCTATGGCGCTCTGGGCAGCATCCTGGCCCAGATCGGGGATTTGTCGTTTTCCTATATCAAGCGGCAGTACGGCATCAAGGACTTCGGCAACATTTTCCCCGGCCACGGCGGCGTGCTGGACCGGTTCGACAGCGTGATTTTCTGCGCTCCCCTGATCGAGATTCTCATCCTCTGGTTTCCCGCATTTTCAGTCTAAACATTTGCTCAGGGGCTAAACAAACATAATGTGGGGAATTGCCCCGCCGCCCTTCCGGGATAGGAGCGTTTCATATGCCGCGACATATTTCAATTTTGGGCTCCACAGGCTCCGTCGGGCGGCAATCACTGGATGTGATTGCCGCCTGCGGCATGACTGTGGCCGCCCTTACCGCCAACCATGATGTAGCCCGGATGGAGGAGCAGGTCCGCCGCTACCGCCCGGAGCTGGCCGTCATGATGGATCCTGCCGCCGCACGGGACTTGAAGGTCCGGCTGTCCGACATCTCCCTCCGGGTCCTCTGCGGTATGGAGGGGCTGATGGAGGCTGCTGCAATTTCCTCCGCCGACACTGTCATTACCGCCGTGGTGGGGGTGGTGGGCCTGCGGCCCACTCTGGCCGCCATTCGGGCTGGCAAGCGGATCGCCCTCGCCAACAAGGAGACCTTGGTCTGTGCCGGAGAGCTCGTGATGGCGGAGGCCCGAAAATATGGGGCCGAGATCGTCCCCGTGGATTCGGAGCACTCAGCGATTTTCCAGTCCCTCCAGGGCTGCGCGGACAGGGGGGAGGTCAAGCGCCTCATCCTCACCGCCTCCGGCGGGCCTTTCTACGGGAAGAGCCGGGAGGAGCTGGAAAAGGTCACCCTGGCCGATGCCCTCAAGCACCCAAACTGGTCCATGGGAGCCAAGATCACCGTGGACTCGGCGACCCTGATGAATAAGGGGCTGGAGTTTATTGAGGCCATGCGGCTCTACGAGCTGCCGCCTGAGAAGATTTCCATCGTGGTCCACCGGGAGAGTATAGTTCACTCGCTGGTGGAATACTGTGATAATGCGATGATTGCCCAACTGGGAGCGCCTGACATGCGCCTGCCCATCCAGTACGCTCTCACCTGGCCCGCCCGCACCCCTGCCGTGGCCGCGCCCCTGGACCTTCTGAAGTGCGGGAGCCTCACCTTCGGGGAGCCCGACGAGAGGACCTTCCCCTGTCTCGCCCTGGCAAAGGGCGCGGCAAGGACCGGGGGGACGGCTACCGCCATCCTCAACGGGGCAAACGAGGCGGCGGTGAGTCTCTTCCTGGAGGGGAAGATCGGCTTTATGGATGTTCCCAGGTTGGTGGAGCGGGCATTATCGGAGGTGGCCCCGGTCTTCGGCCCCACTTTGGACGATATCCTCGCCGCCGACCAGGCGGCCCGTGCCGTAGCATTAATGTAAAGGAAATAGCTTGTCAAACTTCCCCCTGATAAAGGAGAATTTCAGCCTATGATAATCGTCTATATCCTCATCGCCATCCTTATGTTTGGCCTCCTGATAGCCGTTCACGAGTTCGGGCACTTCATCGCTGCCAAGAGCTTGGGTGTCAAGGTAAACGAGTTCGCCATCGGAATGGGGCCCCGGCTGTTTCATACCCGGAGAGGGGAGACCGAGTATACCCTCCGACTGTTCCCCATTGGCGGTTTTTGCGCCATGGAGGGGGAGGGGGAGGACTCCAACGACCCACGCGCCTTCAACAATAAGCCCGCCTGGCGGCGCTTTATCATTCTGGTGGCGGGGGCATTTATGAATTTCCTCACCGGGGTGCTTATCTTCCTGTTCCTGTCCATGGGGATAGGCCAGTATACGACCACCACCGTTGGCTCCTTCTTGGAGGGCTTTACCGCCCAGGGGGAGAGTGGTCTTATGCCCGGGGACCGCATTGTGAGGGTGGAAGGCCACGCCATCTATCTCAACTCCGACATACAGCTCTTTTTCTCCCGCGGGGGTGATACGTTGGATCTCGAGGTAATGCGGGACGGGGAACGGGTGGCGCTCGACGGCCTCTATATGCCCTACCGCGAGTACGTCCGGGATGGTGAGACCGTCAAGCTGAGAGGGCTCACCTTCGCCAAGAAGGAGGCCAGCCTTTCCGACAAGCTGAGGCTTACCTGGTATGAGTCCATCGATACGGTGCGGGTCGTCTGGATCAGCCTGGGTGATCTGGTTAGCGGCGCGGTGGGCGTCCGGGATATGTCCGGGGTCGTGGGTATCGTCGGCATGATGAGCGACGTGGGCACACAGGCCCAGGCAGACGCCCAGGAGAATGGGCAGAACTGGGTCGCCGCGGTTGTGATGAGCATCCTGAATTTCACTGCTCTCATCGCCGTCAACCTGGCCGTCATGAATCTGCTGCCCATCCCTGCGCTGGACGGCGGGCAGATTCTCTTCCTGCTGGTGGATAAGGTGTACAGCCTGTTTAGCAGAAGACACATCAGTCAGAAATATCTGGGCTATATCAACGCCGCGGGCTTTTTGTGCCTCATCGGCCTCATGGTCGTGGTGGCCTTCTCCGACGTGATGAAGCTCTTTGGGCGATAGGAGAGGTCTAGTATGACAAAGCAGATCAACGTGGGCGGCGTCCCCGTGGGAGGGGGCGCGGCCGTCTCTATCCAGTCCATGTGCAACACCCGTACCCACGACGTGGACGCGACGGTGGAGCAGATTTTGCGCCTGGAGGCCGCCGGATGCCAGATTATCCGGGTGGCGGTGCCCGACATGGCTGCCGCCCGGGCTGTGGGAGCCATTCGGGAGCGCATCCACATCCCCTTGGTGGTGGACATTCACTTCGATTACAAGCTGGCTCTGGAGTGCGTCCACGCCGGGTGCGATAAGGTGCGCATTAACCCCGGCAACATCGGCGGGGAGGACAGGGTCAAGGCGGTAGCCGCCGCCTGCAGGGCAAAGAACATCCCCATCCGCATCGGGGTCAACGGCGGCTCCCTGGAAAAACCCATTCTTGCTAAATACGGCGGTGTGACGCCGGAGGCCCTGGTGGAGAGCGCGTTCGGCCACATCGCGCTCCTACATAAATTTGACTTTGACGATATCTGCGTCTCTCTCAAGTCCTCCAGCGTGCCCATCACCATGGCTGCCTACCGGCTGATGAGAGAGAAAAGTAACTATCCTTTACATCTGGGGGTCACCGAGACGGGCACGGTCCGCATGGGTACCCTAAAGTCCGCCGTCGGCATCGGCGGGCTCCTGGCCCTGGGCATTGGGGACACCATCCGCGTCTCCCTCTCGGCGGACCCGGTGGAAGAGGTCCTTGTGGCAAAGGATATTTTGAAGATCGTGGGACTGCGCAAGGATGGCCCCGAGCTCATCTCCTGCCCAACCTGCGGGCGCACCCGCATCGATTTAATTGGGCTTGCCAACGAGGTGGAGGAGCGGCTCAAAAAGGTGGACAGGCCCATCACCGTGGCCGTCATGGGCTGTGCGGTCAACGGCCCCGGCGAGGCCTCCGCCGCCGATGTGGGCGTCGCCGGAGGGGACGGAGAGGGCCTGCTCTTCCGCAAAGGGGAGATCGTAAAAAAGGTGCCCCAGGAGGCCCTCGTGGACGAACTGTTTAAATTGATTGAAGAGCTGTAACAAGAGAGATTTGGGAGAATGGTAGCATGCCCGAGCAGAAGATACCCTTTTTAAAGCTGTTTTCCGCCTGGCGGCCCGAGGGAGAGCTGGCCGCGCTGGCGGATACTGCGCTGGTCAACAGCGCGGTTATTGACAAGGCCACCCGCTCCATCCGGGCGGAGGTGGTCTGCGTGAGCGTGCCCTCAGACGGGCAGAAAGCCCGCTGGGAGCAGTCCCTGGCCGCCGCCTACCGGGTGGAGCGGGTAGAGCTGAGCCTGACAATACCGCCGGATCCGGCGGGGGCAAGCCCTCACCCTACAACAAAGCCCACCTCGGCGGCGTCAGAGGGACCCGCCATGGGCGGAGCGCACGAGGTCGCGCATAATAGCGCGGAGCGCTTTCCGCAGGCGGAATTCGCTTCCTCCGTAGATATGAAAGAAAAGGACGCCCCCGCGGGTCAGGCACCCGCAGGGGACGACCCATTCGCCCGCACCGAGGCGCTGCGCCGGGCGGCGCTAAACAAGATGAAAGCCGCCAAGGCTCCCGAGAAAAAGGGGGGCGGCGGCAGGAAGATTTACGGCAGGGACGTACCTAAAAAGGATCCAATTCCCATGAAGGACCTGAACCTGGACATGGGCACCGTGGTAGTGGAGGGAGACGTCTTTGCTGTTGAGCACAAGGAGCTGAGGAACCGGGGTGCCTGGGTCATCGGCTTTGACATCACCGACTACTCCGGCTCGGTCCACATCAACAAATTCACCCTGGGGGACGAGGGAAAACCCATTGTGGACGGGGTGAAAACCGGGCAGCACCTGCTGGTACAGGGTAAGCTGAACCTTGACCGCTACACCGGAGAAATGGTGCTGGAGCCCTACGCAATTGCCCTGGGTGATAAGGCGCAAAAGACCGATAACGCCCCGGAGAAACGGGTGGAACTGCATCTACATACCACCATGTCCACTATGGACGCCCTCACCGACACCAAGGCGGTAGTCAAGCGGGCAGAGAGCTGGGGTCATAAGGCCATCGCCATCACCGACCACGGCGTGGCCCAGTCCTTCCCCGATGCATGGCACGCCGCCAAGAGCATCAAGGTTCTCTATGGGGTAGAGGCTTACTTTATCAACGACGTGGACGACCGGGTGGTGGTCCACGGGGACCGGGAGCAGGACTTTGCCGGGGAGATCGTCTGTTTCGATATCGAGACCACGGGCCTTGATAACCGCAATGACCGTATTACCGAGATCGGCGCGGTGGTACTCAGAAACGGCGAGGTGGCCGAGACCTTCAACACCTTTGCGGACCCCCAGCGGCCCCTGACCCGCCAGATCACCGAGCTCACCGGCATTACCGACGAGGATCTCGCCGGGGCGCCCTCCCAGGCCGAGGCCATTAAGGCCTTTTTGGACTTCGCCGCAGGGCGGCCTCTGGCGGCCCATAACGCCGAGTTTGACATGGGTTTCATCGCCGAGGGCTGCCGCCGGGCGGGGATGCCCTTTGACTACACTGCGCTGGACACCCTGATTTTGGCTCAAAATCTCCTGCCCGACCTGGGCAAGTACAAGCTGGACATCGTGGCAGGGCATTTGCATCTGCCCGCTTTCAACCACCACCGGGCCTCGGACGACGCGGCCACGGTGGCCTATATGCTGATACCCTTCTTCCGTATGCTGGAGGACTTGGGGATCCGCTCTCTCCAGGCCATCAACCCAGCCATGACCCGGATGCGCAGCGCGGGTAAGGCCAGGCGCCAGCCTAAGCATCTCATTGTCCTGGCAAAGAACAACATCGGCCTGAGAAATCTCTACAAGCTGGTGTCCCTGTCCCACCTGGAGCACTTCAAGCGCTATCCCATTATGCCTAAGAGCGTCATCAACGAGAACCGGGAGGGGCTAATCTTCGGCTCCGCCTGTGAAGCAGGAGAGCTTTACGAGGCCGTCGCCAAGCGGAAGGACTGGAGCGAACTCAAACGCATTGCCTCATGGTATGACTTTCTGGAGATACAGCCCCTTTGCAACAATGCCTTCATGCTGCGTAACGAGACGGTGGAGAGCGAAGAGGAGCTTAAGGACTTCAACCGCACCATCGTGGCGCTGGGCAAGGAGCTCGATAAGCCGGTCTGCGCCACCGGGGACGTCCACTTTCTGGAGCCCGAGGATGAGATCTATCGGCACATTTTGCTGGACACCAAGGGCTTTGATGACTGCGACGCGCCATTGCCCCTCTACTTTAAGAGCACCGAAGAGATGCTCAAGGAGTTTGCCTATTTGGGCAAAGAGGACTGCTACAACGTGGTGGTGCGCAACACCAACCTGGTGGCCGACTGGTGTGAGCGCGTTGACCCCCTGCCCAAGGGCCTCTTCGCCCCCAAGCTGGAGAACTCCGCTGAGGAGCTCTCCAGTCTGGTGTGGGGTAAAGCAAGAGAGCTTTACGGAGAGGAGCCGCCCCAGCTGGTGGTCGACCGCATCAACGTGGAGCTGAACGACATCATTAACTGCAAGTATGACGTGATCTACATGTCCGCACAGAAACTGGTGCAGAACTCCCTGGAGCACGGCTATCTGGTGGGCTCCCGTGGGTCGGTGGGTTCGTCGCTGGTGGCCTTCATGTCAGGCATCACGGAGGTCAACTCCCTGCCGCCCCACTACCGCTGCCCCAAGTGCAAACACTCCGACTTTGAGACCGCGAAGGTTTTAGGCAAGGGCTGCGGCGCGGATATGCCTGACGCCATCTGCCCCGTCTGTGGCACGCCTTACGCCAAGGACGGGTTCAACATCCCTTTCGAAACCTTCCTGGGATTCGGCGGCGACAAGGTACCCGATATCGACCTGAATTTCTCCGGCGAGTACCAGGCCAAGGCCCACCGCTATACCTTCGAGCTCTTTGGCGAGAGCCACGTCTTCCGTGCGGGCACGGTTGGCACCGTGGCCGAGAAGACGGCGTTCGGCTATGTGAAGAAGTACCTCGAGAAGCGGGGCCTCCAGGCCACCCGGGCCGAGGAAAACCGCCTGGCTCTCGGCTGCACGGGGGTGAAACGCACCACCGGACAGCACCCCGGCGGCATGGTGGTCATCCCCCAAAACCGGGAGATCTATGATTTCTGCCCCGTCCAGCATCCCGCCGACGACACCGGCACCGATATCGTCACCACACACTTTGAATACCACTCCATGGAGAGCAACATCTTAAAGCTCGACATGCTGGGGCACGATGATCCCACTATGATCCGTATGCTGGAGGACCTCACCGGCGTGAACGCGCGGGAAATCCCCCTGGATGACCACGACACCATGAGCCTCTTCACCACCTCCGAGGCCCTGGGCTTTGTAAACGACGGTGTCCTGGGCCCCACCGGGGCGGTGGCCATCCCGGAGTTCGGCACCTCCTTTGTTCGCGGGATGCTGGAGGACACCACGCCCAGCGAGTTCGATATCCTGGTGCGGCTGTCCGGTTTCTCCCACGGCACTGACGTGTGGCTGGGGAACGCCAAGGACCTGATTGTGAAGGACGGCATCCCCGTCAACCAGGCCATCGGCTGCCGGGACGATATCATGCTCTTCCTCATCTCCTGCGGGATGCCGGAGAAACGGGCGTTCAAGATCATGGAGTCGGTTCGAAAGGGCAGGGGACTGCCCGACGGGGCCGAGGAAGAAATGCGCGCCGCCGGGGTGCCGGACTGGTACATAGGCTCGTGTAAGAAGATCAAATACCTCTTCCCCAAGGCCCACGCCGTGGCCTATGTGATGATGGCCTTCCGCATCGCCTGGTTCAAGGCCCACCGGCCGCTGGCCTTTTACGCCGCCTATTTCTCCATCCGTGCCAAGGCCTTTGATGAGACCTACATGTGCCGGGGGATAAAGGTGGTGCAGAAGAAGATGAAGGAGATTCGGGATAAGGATAAGGAGGCCACCGCCGTGGAGCAGGACATGCTTACCACGCTGGAGGTCTGCTATGAGTTCTACATTCGGGGGTTCCAGTTCAAGCCCGTCAACCTCTACGAGTCGGAGGCCGTCAACTTTGTTCCCTGCGGGGAGGATGCCCTCATTCCGCCCTTCTCGGCCATCCCAGGCCTGGGTGAGACGGCGGCCTACTCCATCACCGAGCAGCGGACGGGGCGGGACTTCATCTCCATCGAGGAGTTTGCCGCCGCCTGTCCCAAGGTCTCCAAAACACATATTGAGCTGTTGAAGGCCGCCGGGGCCATGGGGAACATGCCTGACACCAGCCAGCTTACGATGTTCTAATGTAAAAAGAGCCGCCCGCCGCAAAAAAGCGGCGGGCGGTTAATGTTATTTTTCCTGTTTATTGATGGCGGACTTGATGGAGGAGAAGATCTCGTCCTGACCGTCGCACATGACGAGGAGGATGGTGCCGTCGTCCAGCTTCTCAATCTTCGCATTCCGGGCGATCTCGTACTGGTCGGCCAGGTAGTTTTCAAAAGACTTCTTCTGCCGGTCGATAAAGTCCTGCAGACCGGTCATCACGGTCTCGCTCTTTCCCTCGGCGGGATAGAGGGCGGCGACGGCGTAAGCCTGGACGTTCATGGCGGCGACGTACATAGCATAGGCGCTCACGTCGTCCTTGGTGATGCCCAGCAGCTCGAAGGTGATGTCGGGCACCTCTTTCCCGGTGACGGAGAGGGGGAGGTCGGCGTTGGCCTTGGCGTCGCGTGCGCTCTCGATGGCAGTCTTGTAGAGTTCGGTGCGCTCCTCGGCGGTGAGGCTCTCACCGGAGCCGCCCTTGCCTGCGCAGCCGGAGAGGGAGGCCGTCAGCAGCGCCGCGGCGAGGAAGAGGGGTAGGATGCGTTTCATTTGAGTTCTCCTAGTCTGGTGTATTTATGGGACAATATCTTAGACGGCGGGACCGGGCAGAGAGTTCCCCTCTAGGGGAGCGGGGGTCAGAGTGAGCTGTCCGTCCTTGACGGTCACCTCAGCCCACCCGCCGGGGGAGAGCGCGCCGGAGAGGAATAGCTCGGCTGCCGGGTCCTCCACCTGAGCGCGGATGGCTCTGCGGAGGGGGCGGGCTCCGTAGTCCGGGTCAAAGCCCTTGTCGGCCAACAGGTCAAGCGCCTCATCGGTGACGCGCAGTTCCGCCCCCAGCCCGGCCACCCGGGCTGCCACCTCACGGAGCATCCGTCCGGCAATTTCCCGGATCTCTCCCCGGGTAAGCTGACGGAAGACGATGGTCTCATCCAGACGGTTTAAAAACTCAGGCCGGAAGACTTTTTTCAAATCCTCCAGGATGGGGCCACGCAGCTCCTCCAGGGAGCGGGTCTCCCCCTGAACGGCCCCGGCGGAAAAGCCCAGCCGCCCGCCCTTTGCGGTGATACGCCCGGCCCCCACATTGCTGGTCATGACAACCACAGTATTGCGAAAATCGGTCTTCTTGCCCTGGGCATCGGTGAGGACGCCGTCCTCCATAATTTGCAGAAGGATGCCCCAAACGTCCTGGTGCGCCTTCTCAATCTCGTCGAAGAGGACCACCGAGTAGGGCTTGCGCCGCACCTTCTCGGTGAGCTGGCCGCCCTCCTCGTGCCCAACATAGCCGGGGGGAGAGCCGATGAGGCGGGAGACGGTATGCCGCTCCATATACTCGGACATATCAAAACGAAGCAGGGCCTCCTCGCTGCCAAAGAGGGAGGCGGACAGGGCCTTGCACAGCTCGGTCTTTCCCACCCCCGTGGGACCCAGAAAGAGGAAGGCCCCTGTGGGCCTGCCCGGCTCCTTGAGACCCACCCGGCCCCGGCGGACGGCCCTGCACACGGCCTTTACCGCCTCCTCCTGGCCTACCAGGCGGCGGTGCAGTTCCTCCTCCAGGTGAAGGAGCCGTTCAGACTCGACCTGGGTGAGGGTGGTGACCGGGATGCCGGTCCATTCGGACACCACAGCCGCCACATCCTCCGGCCCCACCGCGCCCCGGTCCTGCCCGGATCGCCAACGCAGTTTTTCCCGCTCCAGCTCACGTCGGAAGTCGCCCTCCGCGTCCCGTAGCATGGCTGCGGTCTCGAAGTCCTGGCCCCGGATGGCCTCTTCCTTCTCGCGCTGAGCATGCTCAGCCTTTTCCTCCAGGACGCGCAGGCCGGGCGGCGTGGCCAGCCGATCCATGCGGACCCGGGAGGCGGCCTCGTCCATAAGGTCAATGGCCTTGTCGGGGAGCCGCCGGTCCCCGATATAACGAACTGAGAGAGTGACGGCGGCGTCGATGGCTTCGTCTGTGATCTTTAGCCGGTGGTGGGCTTCGTACCGGTCCCGAACGCCCCGGAGGATGGCCACGGCGTCGTCCCGCTCAGGCTCGCCAATGACCACAGGCTGAAAGCGCCGTTCCAGTGCCGCGTCTTTTTCGATATACTTGCGGTACTCGTCCAGTGTAGTGGCTCCGATGACCTGGAGCTCTCCCCGGCCCAGGGCGGGCTTGATGATGTTGGCCGCGTCGATGGCTCCCTCGGCGCTGCCCGCGCCCACGATGTTGTGGAGCTCGTCGATGAACAAAATCACGTCCCCCGCCCGCTTTGCCTCGGAGATGGCATTCTTCACCCGCTCCTCGAACTCGCCGCGGTACTTGGTGCCTGCCACCATGGAGGAGAGGTCTACCGACAAGATGCGCTTGCCGCGCAGATCCTCCGGCACGTCCCCGGCCACGATGCGCCGGGCAAGCCCCTCGGCAATGGCGGTCTTGCCCACGCCGGGTTCGCCGATGAGGGCAGGGTTGTTTTTCGTACGGCGGGAGAGGATCTGCACCACACGGCGCACCTCAGCCTCCCGGCCAATGACCGGGTCCAGCATTCCAGCGGAGGCGAGAGCTGTCAGGTCCCGGGAGAACTGGTCCAGGAGCTTGGTCTCGCGGTTGCCGGAGACCGAGTGGTCATCGTCCCGGTCAGAGCGGAAACGGTTACCGCCCCGGTAGGGAGGCGGACTCTCGTTGTCGCCCAGGGAGGCTAGAATATCGCTATAGAGCCTGCGGGGCTCTACGCTGCTGCCGACCAGCACCCGCTGTGCCACGCCGTCCCCCTCCCGGAGGATGCCCAGCAGCAGGTGTTCGGTCCCCACGTAGTGGTGCCCCAGCCGCGCGGCCTCGGTTAGGGAGAGCTCAATGATCTTTTTGCAGCGAGGAGTAAGCCCTTGGGAGGGGCGTACCCCCGGCGTGCCTACGCCCACCATGCGCCGTATGGCGGTGCGGATGGTCTCCTGGTCCAGTCCCGCGTTCTGGAGGACCCGGGCGGCCACGCCCTGCCCCTCCCGGGCGAGACCCAGCAGCAGGTGTTCGCTGCCCACATAGCCATGCCCCAGCTCGGAGGAGGCCTCCTGGGCAAGGCGCAGAGCGGACTGGGCCCGTTCGGTGAATCTGGTCTCGCTCATGGGCTTATCTCCCCCCGCCGTGGGCCTGGCGGTTGGGCGCCTTTGCCGGTCGTTTTGACGCACGCGGGTCATTCTCCTTCTCGTGTTTTGTAGTACGGTGTGTGTGCCTCAGGCTGGAGGGCGCGCCCTCCAGCTCCGGGACCAGGCTTCCGGAAGCCTCCATGTGAAAGGGACGGTTTTTTCCGTCCATAGTACCCACCTCCTTGCCGGTTTTCTGGTGCTATTTTTTCCGGCTCTAAGGAAATATACCCAGCGCGAGCGCATTTTAGCATTGCATTTTTGAAAGAATGTGGTACAATTATGCTACATTTAGTTTTGGAGGTGTTTTCTATGGCATATGTCATCAGCAGCGACTGCATCAGCTGCGGTTCCTGTGAGGGCGGTTGCCCCGTGAGCGCGATTTCTCAGGGTGATTCCCAGTATGAGATCGACGCCGGTACCTGCATCGACTGCGGCGCCTGCGCCAGCACTTGCCCCGTGGGTGCTATTTCTCAGGGCTAAAATGTACATAAAAAAGGCGGCGCTGCCAAATGGCAGCACCGCTTTTTTTATGTCTGATAATTTGGAGAAATATGCTAAAACTGTTCCAGCAGGAAACGTCCAATGCTCTCCATAGCCTCGTTTGCCCGCTTGATGGGGAACATCTGGAACACGTGCCACATGTTGTTCCACTTTTCCAGCCGACAGGGGACCTGGTCCGCGACCATGCGGTCCCGCAGACGGACGGAGTCGGAGAGCAGGATCTCATTGCCGCCTACCTGGATCAAAGCGGGGGGAAAGCCCGAGAAGTCCCCGAAGAGAGGGGAGAGCAGGGGGGAGGAGAGGTCGTACCCCCGGGCGTACACGCACCGGACGGCTTTGATATAATCCATGGTGATGGTTGGGTCCAGCTCCGCCAGCTCGGTGTAGGATCTGCCGGAGGCCGTCATATCGGTCCACGGGGACATGAGCACCAGCCGGGCGGGAAGCCTGCGGCCCGCCTCCTTAAGCCGGTGGCAGAGCACCAGGGCCATGTTGCCCCCCGCCGAGTCCCCAGCCACGACGATGTCCCGCGCGCCGTATCCCTGGTACATGAGGTAGTCCCAGGCCTTCATCGCGTCGTCCGCGGCGGCGGGGAAGGGGTGCTCGGGGGCCAAGCGGTACTCGAAGGAGAGGACCGCCCAGCCCGTAACGGAGGCCAGCTTTGCGGCCAGGGGGCGGGAGTAGCCCAGGTTGCCGCTGGTGTAGCCGCCCCCGTGGCAGTAGAGGATAGCCCGGCGGCGGTCGTGCCCGCGGTCGGGCCGGACCCAGGCTGCGTTCATTCCGGCAAGGTCGAAGGGCTCGAAGCTCATGCCGAGCATGGGCGCGGCCAGGCGGCCCAGCAGCTCCTGCCCGGCGCGCTGGCGCTCCAGGTCCTCGGGGTCCATGGATTCGGGGTTGGAGGCCGAGTGGATGGCTTTTAATGCCCGCAGCATGGGCTGGAGCCTGCGCTCCTCAGCGGTATGGCGCTGCTCCGGCGTGGGGCGGATCAGTTTCATGCTCCTGGGCTTGCGTTCCTGGTCCATGGAGAGGTCCTCCTCGGTAAAAGTATGATTGGTTAAATTATACCATGGTTCTCTTGTGATTTACAGGCTGGCATGATAAAATTTATCTGTTCGTCAGAGAGGGGGGAGTATGTTGGCGGAAAAGAAAGGCCGAAAGGGCTGGTACAAGCTGGACAACGCGGGCGTGCTTTACTCCGCCATACAGCGGGAGAAGTACTCCTCTGTCTACCGCTTTTCGGCGGTAATGACCGAGACAGTGGATCCCGTCGTCCTCCAGCGGGCGGTGGACAAGACCATGCCCCGCTTTCCCGGATTCAGGGTCCATATGAAACGGGGGGCCTTCTGGTGCTATTTCGAGCCGAACGAGGAGCCCGGCCCCTTCGTGAAGAAGGACATCGCAAACCCTTGTCAGCCCATCCGCGCCAAGGAGGACAACGGCTGGCTTGTGCGCTTTTTCTACTATGAAAAACGCATCTCCTTAGAGGTGTTCCACGCCATTTCAGACGGAGGGGGCGCGCTCATTTTTTTCCGTACCCTTCTGGCGGTCTATCTGCGGGAGCGGGGATACGCTGTCCCCAATGGAAACGGCGTCCTGGATGTGGACGAGCCGCCCCGCAGGGAGGAGATCGAGGATTCCTACAGCAAGTATGCCACCGGCAAGGTCCGCAGGGGCGGTTGGCAGAAGACTGCCTACCCCAATACCAGCGAGCCGGAGCCGTTCTATACCCTCAACGTCACCATGGGCTTTCTCCCGGTGGATAGGCTCAAGGAGGTGGCGAAGGGATACGGCGCCTCCATTACCGAGTATCTGGCGGCCACACTGATCGAGGCCATTTTGGAGAACCAGCGGGCCGAGGGAAACAGGCGTGAGCTCCCGGTGGCATTGGCAATTCCCATCAACCTCCGGCCCTGGTTCGAGTCTGCCACCCTGAGGAATTTTATCATCACCATCCGCCCCTGCATCGATCCGGCGATGGGGGAGTACACCTTCCGGGAGATCGTGGAATACGTCCACCACTTTATGCGCCTGAACATCAACCGCCAGCAGATGCGCTCCGCCTTCACCGGCAACGTGCGTTTCACCACCAACCCCTTTTTGCAGGTGATCCCCGTGGTACTGAAAAACCCGGTGATGGCCCTCTCGTACAAGCTGGTGGGGGTGCGGCCCTTTTCGGCTACCTATACGAACCCCGGCCCCTTCATGGTGCCCGATGAGATGCGCCCCCACATCCGGCGGATGGAGGTTATCCTGGGTCAGGCCACCCGGCCCTCGCCCCACTGCGCGTCCATCAGCTACGGCAACACGATGGAGATCACCTTCGCCGGTACCGGCGTATCCTCCGAGACAGAGCGGCGCTTTTTCACCCATCTGGTGAAGGAGGGCATCCCCGTCAAGGTGGAGAGCAACCGGGAGAATTAAGGGAGAATTGATTATGTCATACTGCGTCAACTGCGGCGTAGAGCTGGACAAGACAGCCCAGACCTGCCCACTATGCCATTCCATTGTAGCGAATCCCCAGCAGCCGGTGGATCTCACCTCGTCCAAGCCCTTTCCCACTCATCGGGAAGAGGTGCCCCCGGTCTCCCGGTGGGAGCTGGCGCTGCTCCTCTCTGCCATGTTCCTCTCTATGGGGGTGTGCTGCGGGCTGCTGAACGTCTTCCTCCGGTCTGAACGGATATGGTCCCTCTATGTTATCGGCGCTGCGGTCATGCTATGGATATGGTTCGTACCGCCCCTCCTTATGCGGGGGATGCACCTGCTGCTGCGGCTTATGCTGGATGTGGCGGCGGTGGGAATCTATATTTTTCTCATCTCGGTGGACCTGGACGGGCAGGGGTGGTTTGTCCATCTGGCGCTGCCTATCATTTTGCTGGCGGGGGCCATCATGCTCTTTCTGGGGATGATGCTCCGGGGCGGAAAGCGGTCCATCCTATCCAGCGTGACCCTCATCATCGCCAGTGCCGGCGTCTTCGTGGTGGGGGTGGAGCTTTTTTTGGACTGGTACGCTCTGGGGGCATGGGGCCCCGGTTGGTCCATCGCGGTCCTTGCCGTCTGCGTCGCCCTGGTCATCCCGCTGATTATTGTCCGCCGTATTCCCTCCTTCCGGGAGGAGGCGCGGAGAAGATTTCACATGTGAGGTGAGCAAAAAAATGAATCAGTCCATCGTGCACATTGCCTTGGTGGTCCGGGATTATGATGAAGCCATTGAGTTCTATACAAAAAAACTTCACTTTACCCTGGTGGAGGACACCTACCAAAACGAGCAGGACAAGCGCTGGGTGGTGGTGTCCCCGCCCGGCTCCAACGGGACAACGATCCTTCTGGCCCGCGCCTCAAAGCCTGTGCAGGAGCCCTTCATCGGGAATCAGGCAGGCGGGCGCGTGTTCCTTTTCCTTGGGACCGACGATTTTTGGAGGGATTTTCACGAGATGAAGGCCCTCGGCATCGAGTTCGAGCGCGAGCCCAAGGAGGCGGACTATGGCACGGTAGCGGTATTTAGGGATCTCTATGGATACCTGTGGGATTTGGTTCAGTTCAAAGCGGGGCATCCCATGGCGGCGCGGGTGACATGATTCATACAGTGAAATAATGAATATTCATAATAAAATGAATATTATGCAATAATACTAGAAATTTTGCGAGGTAATCCGTATAAACATACGAATTGCCTCTTGCTTTTTATCCGGGGGCATGGTAGACTATCCTCAACATAGAGAACACGGAGGTTTTTACCATGGCTGAAGTTAAAAAAGTAGTCCTCGCCTACTCCGGCGGACTGGATACTTCTATTATCATTCCCTGGCTGAAGGAGAACTACAACAATCCCGAGGTCGTCGCCGTCTCCGGCGACGTGGGACAGGGCACCGAGCTGGACGGCCTGGAGGAGAAGGCCATCAAGACGGGCGCAAGCAAGCTCTACGTCGAGGACCTGACCGACGAGATGGTGGACGACGTCATCATCCCCTCCATGCAGATGGGGGCGAAGTATGAGGATTATCTGCTGGGCACCGCCTTTGCCCGGCCCATCATCGCCAAGCGCCTGGTGGAGATCGCCAAGGCCGAAGGGGCCGACGCCATCTGCCATGGCTGCACCGGCAAGGGCAACGACCAGGTGCGGTTCGAGCTGGCCATCAAGCGCTTTGCCCCCGAGATGAAGATCATTGCCCCCTGGCGCGAGTGGACCATCAAGGGCCGGGAAGAGGAGATCGACTATGCCGAGGCCCACGACGTGCCCCTGAAGATCTCCCGTGAGACCAACTACTCCAAGGACAAGAACCTCTGGCACCTCTCCCATGAGGGCCTCGACCTGGAGGACCCCGCCAACGAGCCCCAGTACGATAAGCCCGGTTTCCTGGAGATGAGCGTCTCCCCCGCGATGGCTCCCAATGAGCCCACTTACGTGACCGTTGACTTCGTAAAGGGTGTGCCCACGGCGGTGGACGGCGTGAGCATGAAAGCCTCCGACGTGGTGCGCAAGCTCAACGAGCTGGGCGGCGCCAACGGCATCGGCCTTTTGGACATCGTGGAGAACCGGCTGGTGGGCATGAAGGACCGCGGCGTCTATGAGACCCCTGGCGGCGCCATCCTCTACCGTGCCCATGAGGTGCTGGAGATGATCACCATCGACAAGGATACCGCCCACATGAAGAGCAAGCTGGCGGTGGACTTTGCGGACCTCGTTTACAACGGCAAGTGGTTTACCCCCCTGCGGGAGGCCCTCTCCTCTTTCGCCACTGAGACGCAGAAGCATGTTACCGGCACGGTGAAGCTCAAGCTATACAAGGGCAACATTATCACCGCCGGCGTCACCTCCCCGGAGACTCTGTACTCCGAGAACCTGGTCACGTTTGAGGAGAGCGATTATGACCAGAAGGACTCCCAGGGCTTTATCAATCTCTGGGGCCTGCCCGACACCGTCCAGGCGCTGCGGGAGCAGGGGAAACTGAAGTAAAAAGGGCGGGCGGCCATAGGCCGCCCCTACGATAGGCATGTAGGGGCGACCTGGGGTCGCCCGCTACGCAAAGGAGCGGCTATCTATGAAATTATGGGGCGGACGTTTCCAGAAAGAAACCGATACGCTGGTAAATGACTTTAACTCCTCCATCACCTTTGATGCACGGATGTACCGGCAGGACATTCAGGGTTCCCTTGCCCACGCCGCTATGCTGGGCGCTCAGGGCATCATTGAGGAGCAGGAGGCCGAAAAGATCATTGAGGGACTCAAAGCGATCCTGATTGACATCGACGCCGGGGGCGTGGAGTTCTCTCTCGATAATGAGGACATCCACATGAACATCGAGGCCATGCTCACGGCGCGCATCGGGGACACAGGAAAGCGCCTGCACACTGCCCGCAGCCGAAACGACCAGGTGGCGGTGGACTTTCGCCTTTTTGTTAAGGAGGAGATTTCCTCCATCATCGGGCTTTGCCTTGACCTGGAAAAGGTTCTGGTGAAGAAGGCCGAGGCAAACCTTGAGACCGTCATGCCCGGCTATACCCACCTCCAGCGGGCTCAGCCCACCACCTTCGCCCACTACATGATGGCCTATGCCAACATGCTCCGCCGGGACATTACCCGGTTTGAGGACTGCCTGGAGCGCATGGACGAGTGCCCTCTGGGGGCGGGGGCCCTGGCAACCTCCACCTACAACGTGGACCGTTTCGCCACCGCTGCCGCCCTGGGGTTCCGTCAGCCCACGGAAAACTCTCTTGACTCGGTCTCGGACCGGGACTTTGCCATTGAGTTTTTGTCCGCCTGCTCCATTTTGATGATGCATCTCTCCCGGTTCTCGGAGGAGATCATCGCCTGGTGCTCCTGGGAGTTCAAGTTTGTGGAGCTGGACGACGCATACTCCACCGGATCCTCGATCATGCCCCAGAAGAAGAACCCCGACGTGGCCGAGCTGGTTCGGGGCAAGACCGGGCGGGTCTACGGCTCCCTCTTCACGCTCCTCACCGTTATGAAGGGACTGCCCCTGGCGTACAACAAGGATATGCAGGAGGACAAGGAGCCGGTGTTTGACGCTATCGACACCGTGGAGATGTGTCTGCCCGTCTTCACCGCTATGCTGGACACCCTGACGGTACTGGATAAGAATATGCGCAAAGCGGCCTCCGGCGGTTTCATCAACGCTACCGACTGCGCCGACTACCTCACCAAGAAGGGACTGCCCTTCCGGGAGGCTTATATGGTGGTGGGGCGGCTGGTCTCCCAGTGTATCAAAGCGGGGGAGACCCTGGACACCCTTCCTCTCAAGGACTTCCGCGCCGTCTCCCAGGTCTTCGACAGCGATGTCTACCAGGCCCTGGAGCTCAAGACCTGCGTCAATGACCGCAAGGTCTATGGCGGCCCTGCCAAGGAGGCTGTGGAGAAGCAGATTGAGAGCATAAAGGCGTTTGTGGAGGCGCGGGTCTGATGGGAAAGCCGAAAATCTACATCGATGGCAGGGAGGGCACCACCGGTCTCCAGATTTATGAGAGGCTGGGGGGGCGGGAGGACCTGGAGCTCCTGCTGATCGATGATGACAAGCGAAAAGACTTGATTGAGCGGGCACGCTATCTCAACGCTGCCGACATCGCCTTCCTCTGCCTGCCCGACGCCGCCGCTGTGGAGGCGGTGCGCCTGATTGAGAACGACCGCACCCGCGTCATCGACGCCTCGACCGCCCACCGGGTGGCCTCCGGCTGGGTGTACGGTTTCCCGGAGCTACACGGCCAGCGTGAGAAGATTCGCTTTGCCAAGCGGGTGGCAAACCCCGGCTGCTTCGCCACCGGGTTTATCGCCCTGGTGCGGCCCTTGGTGGAGCTGGGAATTCTGCCACAGGACTATCCCTTGGTCTGCCATGCCCTGTCGGGCTACACCGGGGCGGGGAAGAAGGCCATTGCCCAGTACGAGGACCCAAGCCGGGAGGAGGAGCTCGACAGCCCCCGGCACTACGCCATGGGCCTTACGCACAAGCATCTGCCCGAGATGGCAGTCCTCTGCGGTCTGGAGCGCAACCCCATCTTTTCCCCCATCATCTGCGACTACCCCCAGGGCATGGTGGTCACTGTGCCCCTCCATCTGGACCTTCTGACCTCCGGGCAGAGCGTGGAGGAGCTGCGAGCGGCCTATGATAAGTACTATAAAGGGGAAGCCCTTGTCACGTTGCGACCTGCTGACGCGCCCTCCTGCGGCTTTCTGGGGTCTAACAATCTCGTGGGGAAAGACACGCTGCAGATTTTTGTCAACGGAAACGGTGATCAAGCCGTCCTGACCGCCCGGCTGGACAATCTGGGTAAGGGGGCCTCGGGCGCGGCGGTACAGAATATGAACCTGATGCTGGGCCTTGATGAGACCACGGGCCTTGCCCTGTAAGGAGTGGTAACAATGAAAGAGATTTCGGGCGGCGTCACCGCCCCTATCGGCTTTACCGCGGGCGGAATCCATTGCGGCGTGAAGAAGAGCAGCGACCCCGGCAAGAAGGACCTGGCGCTCATCCTCTCGGAGCGGGAGTGCACCACCTCTGCCACCTACACCCTCAACAGGGTGAAAGCCTCTCCGCTTTACATCACTATGGAGCATCTGGAGGACGGCGTGGCCCATGGCATCATCGCGAACTCCGGCAACGCCAACGCCTGCGCCCCCGAGGGACATGAGAACGCCAAGCGTATGTGCGCGGCGGCGGCCAAGGCTACGGGACTTAAGCCTGAGGATTTTGTGGTGGCCTCCACCGGCGTTATCGGCCAGACCCTCAATATCGCCGCCATCGAGACGGGCGTGCCCGCGCTTATGGCAGCTCTCAAGCGGGATGGCGGCTCCGACGACGCAGCCCGGGCTATTATGACTACTGACACCGCGAAGAAAGAGATCGCCGTCTCTTTTCAGGTCGGGGGCAGGACGGCTACTATCGGCGCCATTGCCAAGGGCTCGGGCATGATACACCCCAATATGGGCACCATGCTCTGCTTTGTTACAAGCGATGTAAATATTTCCCAGGAAATGCTGACCGATGCTCTCCACTCTATCGTGCCCCGTACCTTTAACCGGGTGACGGTGGACGGGGATACTTCCACCAACGATATGTGCGTGGTTCTCTGCAACGGTATGGCGGGCAATGCCCTCATCGAGTGGAAGGACGAGAGCTATGAGGCTTTCCGACGTGCCCTCCACTACGTCTGTGAGTCTCTTGCCAAGCAGATCGCCGCCGACGGGGAGGGGGCCACTCGCCTTGTCACCTGCACGGTGAATGGGGCGCGGAGCGAGGAGAGCGCCGAGCGCCTCGCTAAGAGCGTGGTTGGCTCCCCGCTGGTGAAAGCCGCCATGTTCGGGGCTGACGCCAACTGGGGCCGGGTCCTCTGCGCCATGGGGTACTCCAAGGCGCCCTTCCGCCCGGAGTATGTGGACGTAAAGTTCCGCTCCCCCAAGGGAGAGATCTTGGTCTGCCAGCAGGGGGCCGGGGTGGCGTTTGACGAGGGACGGGCCAAGGAGATTCTGCTCACCGACGACATCACCATTGACGTGGCCCTCCACGAGGGGGACTACAGCGTCTCCTGCTGGGGCTGCGATTTGACGTACGACTATGTAAAAATTAACGGCGACTATCGGACTTGATAGCACGCCTGCGGTGATCTGGGGGTTCCGATATGTCCTATTCCCATGTGGAGCGGGCCGAGGTCCTGGCCGAGGCCCTGCCCTATATTCAAAAATACAGCGGGAAAACCGTAGTGGTGAAATACGGCGGTAACGCCATGATCTCTGAGGAGCTGCGACGAGCCGTCATCTCCGACGTGATTCTGCTCAACCTGGTGGGCGTCCGAGTGGTGATGGTCCACGGCGGCGGGCCGGAGATCAACGATATGCTCCACAAGATAGGTAAGGAGCCGGTCTTTGTGGACGGTCTGCGCTATACCGACCGGGAGACCATGGACGTGGTACAGCAGGTTCTGTGCGGAAAGGTAAACAAGGATCTGGTCTCCACGCTGAACCGCATGGGAGGTAAAGCGCTTGGCCTTTGCGGGCTGGACGCATCGCTCTTCCAGGCGAAGGTGCTGGACGAGAAGTACGGCCTTGTGGGGGAGATCACCCACGTGGATCCCACCAGCGTGGTGGACTGTCTGGAACGCGGTTATATCCCGGTGGTCTCCACCGTGGCTCAGGGGATGGACGCGGAGACGGCCTACAACATCAACGCCGATACCGCCGCCGCCAAGCTGGCCACCGCTCTCCACGCTGAAAAGCTAATTTTGCTCACCGACGTGCGGGGGCTCCTGCGGGATCCCAAAGACGAGAGCACGCTCCTGCCCGTGGTCCAGCTCTCCCAGGTGCCCGGCCTCGTAAAGGACGGAGTCATCAAGGGCGGGATGATTCCCAAGGTGGACTGCTGCGTGGAGGCCGTGCGCTCCGGGGTCAAGAACACCATTATTTTGGACGGGCGCATCGCCCACTCCATTCTCATCGAGCTGCTGTCCGACGAGGGCATCGGCACCATGCTGCTGTAAAGGGGCGGAAACTATGACACACGAGGAATTAAAGGCGCTGGACGGCCAGTATACCATGCAGACCTACGGGCGTTTCGACGTGGACATCGACTATGGTAAAGGCGCGAGCCTATATAGCTTGGACGGCAAGGAATATATCGACTTTTCCAGCGGCATTGGCGTTAACTCCGTGGGCTATGGGAACGAAAAATGGGGGAGCGCCATTGCCGCCCAGTGTGCCAAGCTGGGGCACATCTCCAATCTTTTCTACTCTCAGCCGTACGCAAAGCTGGCCGAGACCCTCTGCCGCCGCGCGGGCATGAGCAATGCTTTCTTCTCCAACTCCGGTGCGGAGGCCAATGAAGGGATGATCAAGCTGGCCCGGAAGTACAGCTTTGATAAGTACGGCAAGGGGAGGGGTACCGTCATCACCCTCCAGAACTCCTTCCACGGCCGGACCCTCGCCACACTCACCGCCACCGGGCAGGAGGTCTTCCATAATTATTTCTTTCCGTTCCCCGACGGATTCCGCTACGCGGAGGCGGGTAAAATAGACAGTGTGGAGGCGGTGGCGGGGCACGACGTGTGCGCCGTCATGGTGGAGCTGGTGCAGGGCGAAGGGGGCGTGCTCCCTATGGAGCCGGGCTTTGTCCGGGCGCTGGCCGCCCTCTGCGCGGAGCGGGACTGGCTCCTCCTCGTGGACGAGGTGCAGACCGGCATCGGCCGGACGGGCAGTCTTTTCGCGTTCCAGCAGTACGGCGTGCGGCCCGACGTGGTCTCCTTCGCCAAGGGCATCGCGGGCGGGCTGCCCATGGGCGGCATCTTAGCCAATGAGAAGTGCAGGGGCGTTTTTACCCCCGGCACTCACGCTACCACCTTCGGCGGCAACCCCATCTGCGCCTCCGCCGCCCTGGCGGTTCTGGACATTCTGGACGAAGAGGCCCTGGCCGCCGTCAAGGAAAAAGGAGAGTACCTGCGCGCTCGCATTGAGGGCATGGACCTGCCCTGCCTCGGGAAGACCCGGGGACTGGGCCTGATGATCGGCGTGGAGGTTCTGGGCGAGAGGCCCAACAGGGAGCTGGCCGTAGAGCTTATTGAAAACGGCCTGCTGGTGCTGACAGCGGGCAAGGCCCTGCGGCTCCTGCCGCCGCTGACCATCACGATGGAAGAAATCGACAAGGGACTAAAGATCATGGAGGGGACGTTACAATGAAAAAAGACCTGCTAAAGCTCCTGGACCTGAGCCGGGAAGAGATCGTAAAAATCCTGGACGTGGCCGACCAGATGAAGTACAACCAGAAGCACGGCCTCACCCACAACTACCTCCAGGGTAAGACCTTGGCCATGATCTTTGAGAAGAACTCCACCCGCACCCGCGTCTCCTTTGAGACCGGCATGTTCCAGTTGGGGGGACACGCCCTCTTCCTCTCCGGCAAGGAGAGCCAGATCGGTCGGGGTGAGCCCATCGAGGACACCGCCCGGGTGCTGTCCCGCTACTGCGACGGCATCATGATCCGCACCTTCAGCCAGGCAGACGTGGAGAAACTGGCCGAGTATGCCTCTATTCCGGTCATCAACGGCCTGACCGACTTCTCCCACCCCTGCCAGGTGCTGGCCGATTTGATGACCATCCGGGAGCACCAGACCCGCCTGGAGGGACTGAAACTCTGTTTCATCGGCGACGGCAACAACATGGCCAACTCCCTCATTGTGGGCGGTCTCAAGTGCGGCATGGACGTTTCGGTGGCCTGCCCCGAGGGGTACGACCCCGATCCCCAGGTGCTGGAATTTGCCAAGACCGTCACAGACTGCAAGTTCGAGCTCTGCCGCAAGCCCGAGGACGCGGCGGCGGGGGCCGACGTGGTCATTACCGACGTGTGGGCCTCCATGGGCCAGGAGGAGGAGAAAGCGGTCAGGGAGAAGGCCTTCGCGGGATACCAGGTCAGCGACTCCCTTATGGCTCTCGCCAACAATGGGGCCATGGTGCAGCACTGCCTGCCCGCCCACCGGGGTGAGGAGATCACCGCGGAGGTCTTTGAGGCGCACGCCGGCGAGATCTTCGACGAGGCCGAGAACCGGCTCCATGCCCAGAAGGCGGTCATGTACCTCCTCATGGGCGGGGAAGAGGCGTAAGCCGAGAGAGGCAGCGGAGACATTATAGGGGCGGACAGCGCATGCGCGCTGTCCGCCTTTTTGTTGCCGTACATCCGCGGGAAAAATGAAAACACCTCCGTCAAAAGGGCTTGACGGAGGCGCTAGTCTTGCTTTGCATTAGTCGGCCAGGTATTTTTTCACCAGTTCCTGAAGTAGCTCGTCCCGGTCCAGACGGCGGATCAGGGTGCGGGCGTTGTTGTAATTGGTGATATAGGTGGGGTCCTCGGAGAGGATGTACCCCACGATCTGGTTGATGGGATTGTAACCCTTCTCCTGCAAGGAATTATAGACCGAGGTGAGGATGTCCTTGATCTCCTGGTCCCGCTCATAATTCAGGCTAAATTTTCTGGTAAAATCTACGTCCATGCGGTTACACCTCCCATAGGGTTGTCTTTAGAGCTATTGTACCCGAAATTGAGTGGAGTGTAAAGGGGAGGTGGAAAATATTTATGAAGATTTAATATGCTTGTCACCCTGCTTGACGCATAGTACGGTTAGTGATATAATACGGAAAACGTAATAAAAAGGGGCGGATTGCTTGCGAGATAGTGTGAAGGGAGGAGCCTTGACGGAGGTTACCTTTTTCGTCCTATTGGCGGTACACGCGCCCAGACACGGATACGCCGTCATGCAGTTTGTGGAGGAAAGGACCGCCGGGCGGCTGCGACTGGGAGCGGGGAGCCTGTACGGGGCCATCAGCGCCCTGGTGGAGAAGGGCTGGGCCGCTGCGCTGGAGGAGCAGGACGGGAGGAAGAAGGAATACTTGGTCACCAACTTGGGCAGGCAGGTCGCCCAAGCAGAGCTGGAGCGCCTGCGTGGGCTGGTGAGCACGGCAGAGCAAATCATGGAGGAGGCGGAGCATGAGGAGGATATACAGGTACTTCGGGGGTTTCCTGGAGCGGCAGGAGCGCTGGCTGAACAACTTGTCTGATGAGGGATGGCGGCTGGTCCGTGTGGGAAAGCTCAGCTATGAGTTCGAGCCCTGCCCGCCGGGGGCGTATCGATACAGGGTGGACTTAGTGGGCCACCTCCCGGCAGGCCGGCAGGAGGACTATCGGTCCCTGCTGCGGGAGCTGGGGTATAGGGTGATGAGCAAGAACCTGAACCTTAACTGGTCTGCGGGCCACGTGCGCTTTCGTCCCTGGGCAAAGGGGGCGGGAAAGCTGTCCACCTCGCCGGGGTCTTTCAACCGGGAGCTGCTCATCGTCGAGAAGGAGAACGACGGGGCGCCCTTTGAGCTGCACACCGCTCCTGAGGACCTGCGGGAATACTACCGCTATCAGCGAAATATGTACGCCACCACCGCCCTGCTGGGCTTGGCGTTTGCTCTGGTACTCTTCTATCAGGAGGCTATCGCGGGAGGGACAGCGTTCGCGGTGCTGGCCGTCCTGTGCGGCCTGCCTGTGGTCTGGTGCCGGAAGAGGATGGGAGAAACGGAATAACGAAAGACCGGCGCGCCGTCCTGCTTGGGCGGCGCGCCGGTCCTCTTTTTGTATTTCGCAACTGAGGATAACATAATTAATTAAAAAATGTTATCTAAACTTGCTGGATAAGCGGCCTGGAATCCGTTAAGATAGGAGAGAAAAGGGGTATGAAAAATATGATAAGTAGGAATTTGCAAATGCTCAGAAAACAAGGCAAGTTCACACAGGAAGATGTAGCGGAGCGACTCGACGTCTCCCGCCAGGCGGTGGCAAAGTGGGAGAGCGGCGACAGCCTGCCCGAGCTTGATAAGTGCGTGGCGCTGGCGAAGCTCTACGACGTGAGTCTGGACGACCTGGTCAGCGGAGGGGAAGAGGAAACAGTTCCTATCCTGCCGCCCAAGGGCAAGCACGTTTTCGGTGCGGTCACCCTGGGAGAGCGGGGCCAACTCGTCATTCCCAAAAAAGCGCGGGACATCTTTCACTTTAGCCCTGGCGACAGCCTGATGATCCTGGGTGACGAGACCTTGGGCGGCATCGCCATCCTGAAGACGGAGCTTTTTCTGCGCAGTATTGAGCCCCTTCTGGACGCGGTTCCCCGTCCAGTGAAGGACGAAACGAATGGGTAAAAAAAGGAGGGGAAAGAGGATGCCGATGACGCTTGGGATCGTTGGGGCCGTTCTTCTCTGTCTTGCGGCTCTGGCAGGCTGGTATCTCTACCGCAATATTCACTATGACAACGGCTTGATGATGCGTGTAAATGAAATTGGCTTTACAGAAAAAACAGAGGCACTGCCGGACGGCTCCGTCCTCTGTTATGGCGAGGGGCCCGACAATGGCCCGGCGCTCCTGCTGATCCACGGCCAGGACGTGGCGTGGGAGGAATATGACCGGGTATTGCCCGAACTGGCAAAGTCATTTCATGTCTACGCGGTGGACTGCTATGGGCACGGCGGCTCGAGCCATGAGGCCGCGCTCTACTCCTGTCGGGCGAACGGAGAGGCTCTTGTCTGGTTCATGGACAACGTGATCGGGGAGAAATGCTATCTGTCCGGGCACTCCTCGGGCGGTATTCTTGCGGCCTGGCTTGCGGCCAACGCGCCGGAGCGTACGGCAGGGCTCCTACTGGAGGACCCGCCCCTCTTCCACGTCACGCCTGAGGAGATACAGGAGGGGAACGGGGCATTTGCCTGGTATGATGGGTACGTCGTCACCCACGACTTTGTGCGTCAGAAGGAGAAGGCGGATTTTTCCCTCTACTACCTGGAGCATGGTTATCTTCTCTCACTCTTCGGCGGCCTGCGGGAAAAAATTATCCGGGCGGCCACAGAGTACCGGCAGGAGAACCCCGACAGGCCCATCAAGCTTGCGTGGATTCCCCACGCCTGGCTTCGTACGCTGCTCTACATGGACAACTATGATCCGCGCTTTGGGGAGGCGTTCTACGACGGGACCTGGATGGAGGGTGTAGATCAGGAGGCGCTCCTAGAAAAAATCCAATGCCCCACGATTTACCTAAAGGCGAATACCCAGTACGGCAAGGACGGCGTTTTGTACGCCGCCAACACCGACGCGGACGCGGATAAGGTTCAGCAGTTGATCGACGGCTGCGAGAGGGTCAATGTCAAATCCGGCCACGACATCCACTTTGAGCGCCCAGAGGTGTTCCTGTCGGCCTGCGAGCGGCTTTTGGGGAAGCGCTGATAAGCCTTCGCACACACCAGCAACCAAACATAAACCGGCGGCTTTGAAAGGGTTCAAAGCCGCCGGTTTTTATATCGAATAATTGTAAAGGAAAAGTGCTTAACGAAGCACCGCCCCCAGCTCTTTTTCCAGCAGAGTCAGGACGCTCTGTACGTCCTCGTCGGCCTCGGCAGCGGTGAGACTGCGGTCGTCGGCCCGGAGGGTAAGGTTGAAGGCCACGCTCTTCTTCCCGTGAGGGATGGGGGCGCCGGTGTAGATGTCGAAGAGCTCGATGGACTTGATAAGACCCTTGGCGCCCCGGCGGATGCAGTCTTCCAGGGCCGCCACGGTGAGGGATGCTTCACAGACCACGGCGATGTCCCGCGTCACGCTGGGGAAACGGGGAAGGGGGGCGTACTGGGCCTCGGGGCCCCGAGCCTCCCACAGTTTGTCGAAGGAGAGCTCTGCGCAGTAGACGTCCTCATCCACGCCGTAATTGCGGCAGACCAGGGGATGAATCTGGCCGAAGACGCCGACTTCCCTGCCGCCCACCAGCACCCTGGCGCAGCGGCCGGGGTGGTAGGAGGGATTGTCGCTGACGGCCTCGTAGGCCGCGCCGCTAATGCGCAGAGAGGAGAGGATACTCTCCACCGCGCCTTTTAGGTTGAAGAAGTCCATGCCGCCATAAGCGCCCAGGGAGAGCACCTTGGGCTCGTCGGCGAGGCCGTCCTCCCGGGGGAAGTAGGTCCGGCCCAGCTCGTACAGGCGGACGGACTTGTTGCGGAAGTTGTAGTTGCGGGAGAGAATTTCCAGCATGGAGGGGAGGACGGTGGTGCGCATGATGGAGGTGTCCTCGCCCAGGGGGTTCATGATCTTCAGGGAGCCGCGCAGGGGGGAGGCCTGTGGAAGGCGGATCTTATCATAATAGGTGGGGGAGATGAAGGAGTAGGTGATAATCTCGCTGTATCCCATGCTGCGGCAGAGAGCGCCAAGGCCCCGCTCCGCTTCCTCCTTGATGGAAAAACCGCCTAAAGTGGTATCCCCCCGCATGAGGGTGGTGGGAATTTTATTGTACCCATGGAAACGGGCAACCTCTTCGGCAAGGTCGGAGTAGTGTGCCACGTCGCCCCGCCAGGAGGGGACGGTCACGTTATCGTCCTCAACGGTGAAGTCCAGGGAGCGGAGAATGGAGACCATTTCGTCGGCAGCAATGTCGGTACCCAGCAGAGTGTTGATCTTGTCTGCACGGAGCTTAAGGATGGTGGGGTGGGGGACATAGTTCAGGATGTCGATGACGCCGCTCACCACCTGGCCCGCGCCCAGCAGCTCCACCAGCTCGCAGGCCCGGTCCACGGCTGGGAGGGTGTTCATGGGGTCGAGGCCCTTTTCGAACTTGGCGCTGGCCTCTGTGCGCATGCCTAGAGCCAGAGCAGTCTTACGAATGGAGGTGCCGTTAAAGTTAGCTGACTCGAAGACCACATCCACCGTGTCCTCCACGATCTCGCTGTTCTCGCCGCCCATGATGCCGGCAAGGCCTACGGCACGGGTCTCGTCCGCGATGACCAGCATGTCGCTGGTGAGCGCGCGCGCGCCGCTGTCCAGGGTAGTCAAAACCTCGCCGTCCTTGGCCCGGCGGACGATAATCTTGCCGCCCTTCACGTAGCGGTAGTCAAAGGCGTGCATGGGCTGGCCGTACTCTAGCATAACGTAGTTGGTGATGTCCACGATGTTGTTGATGGGCCGCACGCCGGAGGCGCGCAGCCGGGAGCGCATCCATTTGGGCGAGGGGGCAATCTTTACGCCCCGCACCATGCGGGCTGTGTACCGGGGGCAGAGGTCGGCGTCGGGGGTCTCCACGTCCAAAAGATCCAGAAGAGAGCCTTCGCCGTCGGCCTTCACCTCGGGGTTGTGGAGGCGGAGGGGACTTCCAAAGGTGACAGCCGCCTCGCGGGCGAGGCCTATGACGCTGAGGCAATCGGGCCGGTTGGGGGTGATCTCAAACTCCACCACATGGTCGTCAAGCTCCAGCACACCGCGGATGTCGCCGCCGGGGGTCAGGTCCTTTAAATCGGGGTCATCCGAGAGGACAAAGATACCGTCCTCAATGGCATAGGGAAAGTCGTGGGTGGTAAGGCCCAGCTCTTTGAGGGAGCAGAGCATGCCGCTGGACTCCACGCCACGGAGCTTGCCGGCGTTGATCTGCACCCCGCCGGGCAAGGTGGAGCCATCTAATGCCACAGGGACGAAGTCACCCTCGTGCAGGTTCTGGGCTCCGGTAACGATCTGGATGGGGGAGGACTTGCCCACAGCGACCTGGCAGACCCACATATGGTCGGAATCAGGATGCCGCTCCAAAGCGAGCACCTGGCCTACCACCACGTTCCTGATGTCCTCGCCCATGACTTCGGTGACCTCTACCTTGGAGCCGGAGAGGGTCATGGCCTCAGCGAACTCTCTATCGTTGACGCTGACCGAGACGAACTCGTCCAGCCATTTTCTGCTTAAGTTCATAGCTATTCTCTCCTTTCCAATCAGAATTGCTCAAGGAAGCGCATATCGTTTTCAAAGATCAACCGCAGGTCGGCGATCTTGAAACGGCGCATGGCCAGGCGCTCCAGGCCCATCCCGAAAGCCCAGCCGGAGTAGACCTCGGTGTCGATGCCCGCCATCTCCAGCACCTTGGGGTGGACCATACCCGCGCCCAGAACCTCGATCCAACCCTCGCCCTTGCAGGTGGGGCAGCCCACGCCGCCGCACTTGTGGCACTGTACGTCCATCTCGCAGGAGGGCTCAGTGAAGGGGAAGTGGTGGGGACGGAAACGGGTGACGGTGCCCTTGCCGTAGAGCTTTTCCATGATGGTGTTCAGTGTACCCTTCAGGTCGGCCATGGTGATGCCCTTGTCGATGACCAGGCCCTCTACCTGATGGAACATGGGGGAGTGGGTGGCGTCCACCTCGTCCTTTCGGTAAACCCTTCCGGGGGCCAGCACCCGGATGGGCAAAGGCAGTGTGTCCATGGCCCGCACCTGCATGGGGGAGGTCTGGCTGCGCAGCATCACACGGCTGTCGGCATCAAAATAGAAGGTATCCGACCAGTCGCGGGAGGGGTGGCCTTCTTCGGCGTTGAGCCGGTCAAAGTTATATTCCGCCAGCTCAACCTCCGGGCCGTCCAGCACCTGAAAGCCCATGCCCACGAAGATCTCCTTGATCTCGTCCAGGGCGATATACATGGGGTGCCGGTGGCCCATGACGGGGGCCCTGCCGGGGATGGTTACGTCCAGCTTCTCCAGCTCCAGACGCGCGTTGAGGGCGTGTTCCTCGATGGCGGCCTGACGGCGCTCCACCGCCTGGGTGACGGCCTCGCGCACACTGTTTGCCAGCTCCCCGATGACTGGGCGCTCTTCGGCGGAGAGGCTGCCCATCTGCTTTAAAACGGCGGTCAACTCGCCCTTCTTGCCCAGGTACTTGACCCGCAGGGCCTCCAGGTCGGCCGCCGCCTTGGCGCTCTCCAGGGCGGAGAGTGCCTCCTGACGGATTTTTTCCAGCTGTTCTCTCATGATCAAACCTCCTATGAGCGCATGACCCGATGTGAACATCGGGCCTGCGTAGACAATAAAAAACGCCTCTCCTCCCCAAACGGGGACGAAAGGCAAACCCTCCGCGGTACCACCCACGATTCGCGTATTTCTACGCGCGCTTAAAGCCTCTTTAACGGCAGCCACGCCGTCCATGTATTTCCTCATGGCCGCTCCCGGGCGAACTAAGCGATGTGCTCCCGCGTCTGCTCTCAGCCGGTGACAGACACTCTCTGACGGAACATTTGACCGCTATTTTCCCGTTCCTCGCGTTTCGATACCAACCTTTATACCATAGAAAGAAGGAAAATGCAAGATGAAATTGACGGAGGAGCGGGAATCGCTTATAATGTGCTTCACGTTAAGGAACGGAGGAATTCATACATGATATTGGCAACAGCGGCGCAGATGCGTGAGCTGGATCGGCACGCCATTGAGGAACGGGGTATCCCGTCCCTGACGCTGATGGAAAACGCCGCCCAGGCGGTGGCCCGGACCATCATCACCATGATGGAGGAGCAGGAGCCCGCTGAGGCTGGCCTGAAAAAGTTCCGCTATCTGCCTGAAGAGGAAGGCTGCGTCATTGTGGGGGGTCAGACCGCCGCTTACAAGAGGGGCGGCGTTTCCGGCGGCAAACCCCGCCGTGCCGTCGTCTTCTGCGGTGCGGGTAACAATGGCGGGGACGGCGTCGCCGTGGCCCGGCGGCTTCTGGAGGCGGGCTGGGAGGCCAGGGCCGTGCTGGTGGGGAAACGCTACCGCCTCACAGACGATGCCCGTGAGATGGAGCGCCGTCTGGAAGAGAAGGGAGGTAAGCTGGAAGACTTTACACCCTCTGCCGCCCAGTTTGCGGCCTGGTGCCTGGCCGCCGACGTGATGGTGGACGCTCTTTTTGGCGTGGGGCTGAATGCCGCCCCGGAGGGGGACGCCCTCATGGCGGTACAGATGATGAACACCTGCTCCATCCCGGTGGTTGCGGTGGACATCGCCACCGGGGTGGAGGCCGATACGGGCCGGGTCCTGGGCGCGGCGGTAGAGGCGGCAGTAACCGTCACCTTTACGCTGCCAAAGGTGGGCCACTGCGTGGGCAAAGGGGCCCTCCACCGGGGCAGGCTGGTGGTGGCCGATATCGGTATCCCCGCCGACCTGGTTGCCTCCGGGGACTATCCGGTCCGTTCGGTGGAGCGGCAGGACGTCCGCCTGCCACGCCGCCCCAGGGACGCACATAAGGGGGAGTTCGGAAAGGCATACATCGTGGCGGGCAGCACGGGCATGACGGGGGCCCCCGTCATGGCGGCCCAGGCCGCTGTCCGCTCCGGCGCGGGGCTGGTGACCTTGGGGGTGCCCCAGCCTATCTGGCCCATCGCTGCGGCCAAGCTAGACGAGGCAATGGTCCAGCCCCTGCCCGCCGGAAAGGACGGTCTGCTGGAGCTGGGGGCCGCGCTCACGGTTCTGGAGCGGCTGGGGAAGTATGGCGTGTGCCTCATCGGCCCCGGCCTGGGGCGGAGCAACGCCGTATACTCCGTAGTGCGCAGCATCCTCCAGGACACGGCGTTGCCCGTGGTGCTGGACGCCGACGGCATAAACGCGCTGGAGGGGCATATAGATGTTTTGGACGGGCGGAGCGGGCGCTGCACCATCCTCACGCCACACGACGCGGAGTTCAAGCGCCTGGGAGGCGACCTGTCGGGCGGGGACCGACTCAGGGCGGCCAGGGAGTTCGCCGTGGCCCACAGCTGCTGTCTGATTCTCAAAGGGCACAGCACCATCACCGCCTTCCCCGATGGCTCCGCCTACGTGAATACCACTGGCAACCCCGGCATGGCCAAGGGAGGCAGCGGGGATGTGCTGGCGGGGGTTCTGGTGTCTTTGCTGGCCCAGGGCTTTACGCCCCGGGAGGCGGCGCCCATCGCGGTGTGGCTCCATGGCTGCGCGGGGGACCTGTGCGCCGAGGCGCTGGGCGAGTATGGCATGGCGGTCACCGACCTCATCGCCCGCCTGCCTGAGGCCATGCGGAGCATTGAGGACCGGACCCGGGAACTCTGGTAAAGCGAGAAACCAAAAAGGGAGGGCAGCCACCGTGCGCAAGAGGAGCCTATGCGCACAAATGATGATCGCCTGTTTCCTGCTCACCGCCTGCGGCGGAGGGATGGGAGTGAGTAAGGCGGAGGAACTGGCGCTGACCATCCGCACCGAGTACCTGGCTATGACCTCCTGCGTGGCGGCGCTTGCGGTGACTGCCGACTACGGGGAGCGGATCTACGACTACGGCCTCGACATGAACTGGAGCAAGGAAACTGGCTTTACGCTTGCCGTCACCGCCCCGGAGGATATCGCCGGGGTGACCATCAGGATCGAAACCGGTCAGACAGCCCTGGAGTACGACGGCGCCCGCATCGAGACAGGGGCCATCACCCCCGGCGGCCTCTCGCCCATCGATGCGCTGCCTACCTTCCTTGATTACGCCAGGGCGGGTTTCATCGCTGAGTGCGCAGAGGAGTCACTGGGGGAGACCCAGACACTCCGGGTCCGCTACCGGGAGCCGGACAGCTCCCCGGGGACCGGGCTGGAGGCCGACCTCTGGTTTGATCCCGTCAGCCACATCCTTCTCCGGGGAGAGCTGTCCTCGGAAGGGCTTACAGTAATCCAGTGTGTGTTCAGCGACTTCCGGATGGCATAAAATATAAATGCGAGGGCCGCGGAACAATTTTGTTCCGCGGCCCTCGTTATTGATTGGTCTAGGCTTACTCCTCGTCCTTGTGCTCAGGGTCGAAGTCGATGATCTTGGCGGCCTCAGCAGCGGCTCTGGCCTCCTCGGCCCTGCGCTCGTCCAGCTCGGCCAGACGGCGGTGCAGGTCCTCGCGCTCCTCGTCAGTCATGCGCTCAATATACTCCTGCTTGCAGCGCTCGCGGCCCTCGGCGGCCTTCTGCTCAGCCTTGACCCGCCACTCTTCGCCGGCGACTTTGCTCTTCTCAAGAAACTCGCCGCCGCGGTCAGCGCAGACCTTGACCAGCTCGCTCGTCTTCTCCACCGCGATGACGGTCAGGCCGATACCGGCCAGGGCCACGTCAGCCAGGGTCTTGCTCAGATCTTCCAACATAATTTATGATCTCCTTTCATGACATATGGTTATGGTATGTGAGTAACTTTGTCTTTCACTGTGCATATTATACTGCCCCGATAGCCGTTTTTCTTTGCGTTTCTATGAACCTTGGATTAAATTGAGGTTAAAAGAAACAGCTGCGTGTCCTTTGGATTAGTCGTTCCATTTGAGCGCCGGGTGTGGTATACTATCCCTGTATCTTTTGAAAATTAAGAGGGTAAGCCGAATGGAGACAGCACAGAAACGCACCTGGAGAGAGATCAGCCTCTCCAATCTCGAACACAATTACCGAACCCTCCGGGCCATGCTGCCCGCGGGCTGCCGCTTTTTGGGCATCGTCAAAGCAAACGCCTATGGGAATGGTGCCGTACGGGTGGCCCGCAAGCTGGAGGAACTGGGTGCCGAGTATCTGGCGGTAGCCTGCGTGGATGAGGCCGCCGATCTGCGAGAAGCGGGCGTCACAACGCCTATCCTTATTCTAGGCAGCACTCCTGCTGATTATGCCGGGGAGCTGCTGGACCTGAACCTGACCCAGACAGTCTTTGACCTGGAGACCGCCCAGGCCCTTTCTGAGGCTGCGGTCAAAGCCGGAAAGAAACTGAAGATCCACGTAAAGCTGGACACCGGCATGTCCCGCCTCGGGTTCCTCTGCGACGAGGAGCATATGGACGCTGCGGCTGCCCAGGTTACCGAGCTCTGCGCTCTGCCGGGCCTGGAGCACGAGGGGGTTTTCACTCACTTCTCCGACTCGGACGGCAGCGAGGAGTACACCATGCTCCAACTCACCCGCTTTTTGGAAACCCTGAAACGGCTGGAGGAAAAAGGAGTTACCTTCCCCATTCGGCATTGCGCCAACAGCGGCGCGGTGCTGAACTTCCCCTGTACCCACCTCGACATGGTTCGCCCCGGCCTCTCTCTCTACGGTCACTACCCCGACCCCTCCTGCGAAGGGCTGGACGGCCCCGGCCTCCTGCCGGTGATGGAGCTGAAGAGCCGGGTTTCCGCCGTCCGCAGTCTGCCCGCAGGTACGGTGGTGAGCTACGGCAGGACTTTCACCCTCAAACGTGACAGCCGACTGGCTGTTCTGCCCGTGGGGTATGCCGACGGGCTACACCGGGTCTGCTCCAACCAGATGGAGGTGCTCATTCATGGCAGCCGCGCCCCTATTGTAGGGCGCATCTGCATGGATATGTGCATGGCCGATGTGACCGACATCTCCGGCGTGCAGGTTGACGACGTCGCCACGGTGTACGGCCAGGACGGCGGGGAGAATCTCCCCATCGAGGAGGCTGCCCACGCCGCCGGGACCATCCAGTATGAGCTCCTCTGCGCCATATCGGAGCGGGTGCCGAGGGTATATTTGGAGTAGGGGCGCAGGAGATCGCGCCCCAGGCCGGTCCCGCTTTGCACACCCCGCGGCCGGAGCGATAACGCCTCCAACTGCTCAAAATCCATACAGCCCCTTCTGGGCCTCCTGGACTTCGCTCTGCTCCGTCGCTATCCGCCTGCTCCGCACCCCTCCGCGTTTCCCTGCATAAAATGGCTCGGGGGAGAATCGTCCGAGTGGGCGGCGGGGGTCTCTGCTTGGGAGTTTTTTATCTCAGTTGTGTATAAATTCCGCCGCCCCGTGGGAGAATCATAGTACCGTGTCAGCAGGCCCGACGTGGCCGTGATACAGTGACTATCTTCCGGCGGAGAGTGAGCATTTGTGGACATGAGCGTGAAACGTGGGGACATTTTTTATGCCGACCTGAGCCCCGTGGTGGGCAGCGAGCAGGGCGGGGTGCGCCCGGTCCTCATCGTGCAGAACGACACAGGGAACCGACACAGCCCCACCGTGATTGCCGCCGCGATCACATCTCAGACGGGCAAGGCCCGGCTTCCCACCCATATTGAGCTGTCAGCCAAGAACTACGGCCTCCCCAAGGATTCTGTCGTGCTCCTGGAGCAGATCAGGACCCTGGATAAAAAACGGCTGAGAGAACATATGGGACGGCTAGACGACGATCAGATGCAGCGGGTGGACAGCGCCATAGCGGTGAGCTTTGGCCTGCACAGTCAGCAGCAGTTAGTCTGAGCCGCAGAATTTTCAGATCGCGGGCCGGGGCGGCTGCCGCGTGCAGCCGCCCTGTCGCCCGACCAACGGCAGCATACATGAGGAGGACATACATATGAACAAGAGCAGATGGCTCGCCCGGGCCGCCGCCGGGGCGCTAGTGACTGTGACCCTGCTGGGCGTGGCCTTGGCTGCGGGCCAGCAGGGGAGCCAGACCGACCCCCTGGTGACCCTGAGTTACCTCACCGAAAAAGCCACCCCCGAGATTTTGACTCAGGCTGACGCCAAGGCTACAGACCGGGCAAAGGCTCTCGCCGACCAGCTTAACGCCTCCATCAGCGCCTACACGAAGAGCATGGAGGACAAGCTGTCCTCCGCCGGCGGCGGGAGCAGCTCGGCGGCCTTCTCCGTGGTGTCACTGGCGGCGGGGCAGAAGCTCACCGCCGGGGTGGGCTGTGAGTTGATGCTCCGTATGGGCTCGGCCACCTGCTTTGCCTCCTCATCGCCCGCCCTCATCGACATGACGGACGGCGGCGCCACCTGGGACGGCAGCGCCCTGGTCCAGAACCACCTCTACATGGCCACCATCGAGGGCCGGGGCGTGGTGGCGAAGGACGCCGTCAAGCTCCTGGTACGGGGCAGCTATACCATCGGATGATAAAAAACGGGACGGCAGAACGCCGCCCCGTTTTTTGCAGTTTGACCAGGATGGGCCGTGTTGAGAAAGAGAAATTTGCTGCACTGTGCAAAAAGGGATTGACACCTGCTTTTGGAAACCATATACTGGAGCTATAATTGAATAGGGTTTGAATGACGACACCGGGAGAGGCCGCTTTGACGAGCGGAGCCGAAGGGGAGCGCAAAATCTCTCAGGCAAAAGGACCGGCGTCTGACAAGACTCCGAAGAGCCGCGGATTCCGCGGCACCGAAGAAGCAATCCCGCTCCAGGGGGAGAATCTTTCAGGTCTATGACGGGGCGTGCAGTTAATTCTGCGCGCCCTGTTTTTTTATTAAAAATTTAACGATTGGAGTGGGTAACCAATGGAACTCAAAACACCGCTTTACAGCCAGCACGAGCACCTGGAGGGGAAGATCGTGTCCTTCGCCGGGTATCTTCTGCCCGTCCAGTACTCTGGAGGGGTCATCGCCGAGCATAAGGCCGTGCGGGAGCGCGCGGGCATCTTTGACGTGTCCCATATGGGGGAGGCCATTCTGGAGGGGCCGGACGCCGTCGCTAACCTGGACCATTTGCTCACCAACCGCTTTGGGGATATGTCTCTGGGCGGCGCGCGGTACGCCGTCATGCTCTACGAAGACGGCGGTACGGTGGACGACCTCATCGTCTATCGCAGGGGAGAGGAGAAATTCCTTTTGGTCCTCAACGCCTCCAACAAGGACAAGGATGTGGCCTGGATTGCCGAACACCTGACCGGGAACGTGCGCTTTGCCGACATCTCCGACCAGGTGGCCCAGATTGCCCTCCAAGGGCCCGACTCCAAGGCTGTCCTCACCACCCTTGTGCCTGAGGCGCAGCTACCGGGCAAGTATTATACATTTACGGAAAACGTGACGGTGGCCGGGGTGTCATGCATGGTCTCCCGCACCGGGTATACCGGGGAGTTCGGCTATGAGCTCTACATGGCCCCCGAGGGGGCTGAGGCTGTGTGGTGCGCGCTCCTGGAAGCGGGGGCACAGCCCTGCGGACTGGGGGCCCGGGACACCCTGCGGCTGGAGGCCGCCATGCCTCTCTACGGGCACGAGCTCTCCGCCGAGATAGACCCCATCACCGCCGGTCTTGACTTCGTGGTCAAACTGGACAAGGAGGACTTCATCGGTAAAGCGGCACTTGTGGAGAAGGGCACGCCCGGCAAAGTTCGGGTTGGGCTGAAGGTCACGGGCCGTGGCATCGTCCGGGAGCATGAGGCTGTCTTTATCGGAGATACGCGGGTTGGGGAGACCACCTCGGGCACCCACTGCCCCACGCTGAACGTGGGCTGCGCAATGGCATACATCGACCGGCACCACTCCGAGGTCGGCACAGCGGTGGAGGTAGAGGTCCGGGGCCGCCGGGTGGCTGCCGAGATTGTCAGCTTGCCTTTTTACAGTAAGACGAAAAAGGCTTGATTATATTTTAAATAGGAGGGTCATTGTATGAAATTTCCCAAAGGGCTGCTCTACTCCGAATCCCACGAGTGGGTCCAGAAGCTGGAGGGCGGCAGCGTCCGCATCGGCCTCACCGACTTTGCCCAGCACGAGCTGGGAGACCTGGTGTTTGTTAACCTGCCCCAGGTGGGGGACGCGCTGGACATCGGCGACAGCTTTTGCGACGTTGAGAGTGTGAAGGCGGTCTCCGACGTCTACAGTCCCCTCAACGGCACCGTGGCCGCCGTCAACGATGAGCTGATGGACGAACCCCAGCTCATCAATGAAAGCCCCTATGACGCATGGCTGGTGGAGGTGGAGGCCATCGAGGAGTACGGCGAGCTGATGGACGCCGACGCCTACGCCGCGTTCTGCGAGAAGGGTTAAGCCATGGGTACATATATACCGTCCACCGCCGAGCAGAGGGAGGAGATGCTGCGGGCGGTGGGGATCTCTTCGCTGGAGGAGCTCTATGATGTGATTCCCGGCACCATCCGGCTAAGCGGCAAAGACGCCGCCCCTGGCATGAGTGAGCTGGAAGCCGCCGCCGCCCTGCGCCGCATGGCGGCGAAAAACCGTGCGTTTGGCAGCATCTTCCGGGGCGCGGGGGCCTACGACCACTACATCCCCTCCGTCGTCAAGCGCGTTACCGCCAAGGAGGAATTCGTCACCGCCTACACCCCCTATCAGGCTGAGATCAGCCAGGGCGTGCTTCAGTCCATCTTCGAGTACCAGACTATGATCTGTGCCCTTACCGGCATGGACGCGTCCAACGCCTCCATTTACGATGGGGCCTCGGCCGCGGGCGAGGCTGCCGCCATGTGCCGGGAGCGCAAGCGTGAGCGTATTTTGATCTCGGGCGCGGCCAACCCCATGGTCATCCAGACCATCCTGACCTACTGCGAAGGGGTCAACGCCGCCGCAGAGGTCGTCCCTGTCAAGGACGGGAAAACCGATATGGACGCACTGAAGACCATGCTGAACGATACCGATGCGGGGGTCTACCTCCAGCAGCCCAACTACTTTGGTATGCTGGAGGACGCCGAGGCGGTGGGTGAGCTGGCCCACACTGCCGGGGCCAAGTTCATCATGGGGATCAACCCTATAGCCGCCGCGATTTTAAGGACGCCCCGGGACTGTGGGGCGGACATCGCCGTGGGCGAGGGGCAGCCGCTGGGCATGCCCCTGGGCTTTGGCGGGCCCTACCTGGGCTTTATGGCGACCACCCAGGAGTTTCAGCGCAGGCTGCCCGGCAGGATCGTGGGCGAGACTACGGACGACCGGGGCAGCCGCTGTTTCGTTCTCACCCTCCAGGCCCGGGAACAGCACATCCGGCGGGAGAAGGCCTCCTCCAACGTCTGCACCAACCAAGCCCTTTGCGCAATGACCGCGGCGGTCTATTTGGCCGCGATGGGTCCCGAGGGGCTGCGCCAGGCAGCTACACATAGCTATTCCAAAGCCCACTACCTGGCGGGAGAACTTGGAAAGGTAAAAGGCTTTACGCAAATGAACCAGGGCGACTTTTTTCATGAGTTCGTCATGACCTGTCCCGTCCCGGCGGGCGAGCTGCTGGCTCGGCTGGAGAGGGAGGACATTCTGGGCGGGCTCCCGGTGGAGGGCGGCATCCTGTGGTGCTGTACCGAGAAGAACAGCAGGGCCGATATGGACCGTGTCGTGGCAATCGCGAAGGAGGTGGCGGGCGTATGAAACTGATTTTTGAGCGCAGCGTCCCGGGCCGCGCCTGCACCCTGCTGCCTGAGTGCGATGTGCCGGTTTCCTTTCTGCCAGAGCATATGAAAAGGGAAGAGGCTTTACAATTGCCTGAGCTCTCTGAGATCGATCTCTCCCGCCACTATACCGAGCTTGCAAAGCAGGTCTTTGGTGTGAACGACGGGTTCTATCCCCTGGGCTCCTGTACTATGAAGTATAACCCCGCCGTCAACGAGGAGATGGCCGCCCTGCCCGGCTTTGCGGGAGTTCATCCCCTCCAGGAGCCCCACACCGTCCAGGGCTGCCTGGAGGTGCTGGCGACGGCGGAGAAGCTGCTGTGCAAAGTCACCGGGATGGACGCCATGACCTTCCAGCCCGCGGCGGGTGCCCACGGCGAGTATACCGGTATGCTCATCATCAAGGCATACCATAAGGCCCGGGGCGACTTGGGCCGCACCAAGGTCATCGTCCCTGACTCAGCCCATGGTACCAACCCGGCTACCGCCGCCATGTGCGGTTTCCAGGTGGTGAACGTCCCCTCGGGGAGTGACGGCTGCGTGGACCTGGACGCCCTGCGTGCCGCCGTCGGCCCGGACACGGCGGGGCTGATGCTGACGAATCCCAACACTTTGGGTCTCTTCGACAAGAACATCCTGGAGATCACCAGGATCATCCATGACGCCGGGGGCCTCAACTATTACGACGGGGCCAACCTCAACGCTGTTATGGGGATGGCCCGTCCCGGGGACATGGGCTTTGACGTGGTGCACCTTAACCTCCACAAGACCTTCTCTACCCCCCATGGGGGTGGCGGCCCCGGCTCAGGCGCGGTGGGGGTCAAGGCGTTCCTGGCCCGCCACCTGCCCAAGTTCCATGCCGCGGAGGGGCCGGAGGGGTTCTGCTTTGAGAAGCCGGAGGCCACCATCGGCAGCGTGAAGGAGTTCTACGGCAACTTCCTGGTGGTGGTGCGGGCCCTGTGCTATATGCTCGTTTTGGGTGAGGCGGGCCTGCGGGATGCGTCCCAGACCGCGGTGCTGAACGCAAACTATATGCGCGTCAGGCTGGCGCCTTACTGCCCAATGGCGTCGCAGGATATTTGCATGCACGAGTTCGTTATGACCCTGGCCGACCTGAAGCGGGAGACCGGCGTGTCGGCCAAGGACGTGGCGAAGGCCATGCTGGACTATGGGATGCATGCCCCCACCATGTACTTCCCCCTCATCGTAGAGGAAGCTCTCATGGTGGAGCCCACCGAGACAGAGAGCAAGGAGACCCTGGACTGGGCCTGCGACTGCATCATAGAGATTTTGAAGAGGGCAAAGGAGGACCCCGCGGCGGTCCAGGCCGCCCCCGTCAGCACCCCCATCGGCAGGCCCGACGAGGTCACCGCCGCCCGCAGCCCCAAGCTTCGGTGCGTATTTGGAGGATGATATGGCGGATTTTGACCTGATCGTGATTGGCGCGGGGCCCGGCGGCTATGTGGCCGCGCTGGAGGCAGCAGCACTGGGGAAGACGGTGGCCATCGCTGAGCGGCGGGAGGTAGGGGGTACCTGTCTCAACCGGGGCTGTATCCCCACCAAGGCCCTGCTCCGGGCGGCCCGCACCTATCGCGAGGCGACTCAGAGTGCGGAGCTGGGCGTCACCGTGACCGGGGCGAACATTGATATGGAGGCCATGTACCTCCACGTGGACGAGGTGACCGCCAATCTCCGGAGCGGCATCGAGATTCTGCTCCATAAGGGTAAAGTAGAAATCCTTCACGGCGCAGCCCGCGTAGAGGGCGAGGGAAAGGTCAGCGTGGATGGGACGGAGTACACCGCCGGGCGCATTTTGCTGGCCGTCGGCTCCCGTCCCGCCAGGCCGCCAATTCCGGGGCTGGAGCTGCCCGGCGTCGTCACCAGCGACGAGCTGTTGGCGGGCCAGGGGGCGGACGCAGAGCGCATCGTAATCATCGGCGGCGGCGTGGTGGGGGTGGAGTTCGCCCAGATCTTCTCCGATCTGGGGCGGCAGGTCACGATTCTGGAGGCCCTGCCCCGTATCCTGAACAACATGGACCGGGAGATATCCCAAAACCTGAGTATGATACTCAAAAAGCGGGGTGTGGAGGTCCACGCCGGTGCAGCGGTGAATGGTATTGAGGCTGAAGACGGTGGGCTGGTCTGCCGGTACACCGAGAAGGAGACTGCCGCTGAGGTCGGGGCCGACTGCGTACTGGTCTGCACCGGCCGCCGTCCGGCCACCGAGGAGGTCTTTGCCCCCGGTGTGGGGCCGGAGCTGGAGCGGGGCTATGTTCGGGTGGACGAGAACTTCGAGACCGGGATGAAAGGCCTGTTCGCCGTAGGTGACATCGTGGCCGGAGGCGTACAGCTTGCCCACGCGGCGGAGGCCCAGGCGCGCAACGCCGTCCGGGCCATGTTCGGGGGAGTACCGTTTAAGAAGTTGGACCTTATCCCATCCTGTGTCTTTACCGACCCTGAGATCGCATCTGTGGGCATCACGGCTGACGAGGCCAAAGCTGCCGGGCGGTCGGTGGCGGTGCGCAAGTCCCTCACCTCGGCCAACGGGAAGGCCCTGGTGGAGGGGGCGGAGCGGGGCTTTGCAAAGCTGGTCTTCGACGGTGAGGGCGGGGCCCTGGTGGGCGCGCAGATCATGTGCCCCCACGCCTCTGAGATGATCGGGGGTCTGGCCACGGCGATTGTGGCGAGTCTGACCGGGGAGCAGCTTGCCGGGACCGTGTTCCCACACCCCACGGTGAGTGAAATTTTGAGTGTTTAAAATCCCAAAAGCGAAAGGCCGGCGAGCATCGCCGGCCTTTCGTTTGTTATTCGGGACGCTCAAGGCGCACCAACCTGGCCTTGACACCCTCCAGGAAGTCCTTGTCGTGCTCCACCAGAAGCAAAGTGGGATGGTAGTCTTTGATCAAGGCCTCGATCTGCATCCGGGAAAAGAGGTCGATATAATTGAGCGGCTCGTCCCAGATGTAAAGGTGAGCCGCCTCACAGAGGCTGCGGGCCAAGAGGACTTTCTTCTTCTGCCCGGCGCTGAACTCGGCCATGTCCTTTTCAAACTGGGCCCGGGAGAAGTCCAGCTTGCGCAGGATGGTTTTAAAGAGGCTCTCGTCGATCTTGCACTCCCGGGCGTACGCGGCAAGGTCACCCCGTAGAAAGGACGCGTCCTGAGGCACCAGCGAGAGGATGAGGCCGGAGGCCAAGGTCAGCGTGCCGGTATGGCGGAGGTCATGTCCGGCGATCAGCTTTAAAAGGCTGGATTTTCCCGCGCCGTTGCGGCCCGTGAGGGAGACCCGCTCCCCTTGCATGACTGTAAAGGAGATCGGCTTGCAGAGTGGCCCGTCCCCATAGTCCACGGCCAAATTAATGGCCTCCACCAGCCGTTTCTGTGGGTGGGCGAGGGGGTGGAGCTTTAGGCTCTCCGTCAGCTCAATATTTTTGAGGAGGCCGGACTTTTCCTCCACGGCGTCCTGCCGCCGGGCCTCCACGGACTTGGCCCGTTTCATTACCTTGGCGGCCTTGTGGCCGACGTAGCCCCGGTCGGGCTTCAGGCCTGAATTACGGGTGGCGTACTTGGCGCTCTCCGCCTGGTCGGACCAGGAGGAGTTACGTTTTGCCGCGGCGTCCAAGCGGGAGATATCCTGCCTGAGCTTTTCATTTTCGGCACGCTCCCAAGCGTCCTGCCGGGCCTTGTTCTCCCACCAGGAGGAGAAATTTCCCTGCCGGACCTGGATGTCCAGCTTGTTGATGGACAGGATATGGTCGGTGCAGCCGTCCAGAAAGGCCCGGTCATGGGATACCAGGATGAAACCCTTCTTCCGGGCGAGGTACTCGCACACTACACGGCGGCCCTCCAGGTCTAAGTGATTGGTTGGCTCGTCGATGAGGAGAAAGCTGCCGGGGTGCAGAAAGAGGGCGGCCAGGAGCACCTTGGTCTTTTCCCCGCCCGAGAGGGTGGCGTAGGGGCGGTAGAGGACTGCGTCGTCCACCTCAAGAGCCGCCAGCTCCTTATAGATCTGCCAGGACTCCAGCTCCGGGTCCAGGCTCTCCAGCACGTCGATGGTGTTTCGCTCCTGTTCGGGGACGGGGAACGGGAAATAGTCAAAGCTTACAGAGGCAGAGATGCTGCCCCGGTACTCATACTCGCCCTGGAGAAGCCGCAGAAAGGTGGTCTTGCCCCGGCCATTGCGGCCCACAAGGCCCAGCCGCCAGTCGGTATCGATTTGAAAGGAGACGTTTTCAAAGACGTTGTCGCTGCTGCCATCGTACCCAAAGGTGAGGCTTGATACGTTAATGAGGGACATATAAATCACATCCAGATACAAAAATGAGGCGCAGGAAAGGATAACCTCCCCGCGCCCCATTTTGGGCATAAAAGGAGGGAGGACACGCAAACCAACTTCCCGCGCGGGATACGACAAAGCGAGCGGCATTTGCCGCCTTTGTCCTATCCACAAAATGCAGAAAGTTATTTGCGCATCTTCCCGCCTCCAATTCCTTAATATTGAGCTTAGTATACCCAGTTTATCCGCATTTGTCAAGGAAAGCACACGCTGCGCATAAGATGGAGAGACAGAATGGGGGTGGAGCGGTGGAACAGCGTTTCAGTTTGGGGCGGTCCGGCGGGACCCTTCTGGTACGGGATGAGGGGCCCAGGGCGGTTTTCGAGGTCGAGCTGCCGGACGACGGGCGGGGGCTATACAAGGCATACGCCCAAGGCAATGGGGGAAACCTGCTCCTGGGAACCCTGATGCCGGAGCGGGGCCGCCTGCGCCTGCGGCGGACGATGGCCATCAGTGAGCTGGAGCGGCGGGGCTGCTGGCCAGTGACGGGCGGGGAGGGGCGGCTGGAGTTTTTCTTCAACCAGAGCGGGCAGGGAAACGCCTGCGCTCCGGGCTGGAGCCGGGAGGAGAACCCTGCCCGGCTCATGGGGGAGCGGCTTTTGGTCCATGCCGCCGGGGAACTGCGAGGGACTCTCTTCCGGCGGGAGGAAGAGGGCTTTTCTCTGGCTGCGCCCATGGAGAAGGGAGGAGCCTTCCCCATGACGCCCCTCTTCTGCTTTGCCAGCCTGGAGACCCTATGCGGGCGGACCTACGCGGTTTTTCATTTTAATGGGCGCGGATATCCCATCTTCCAGAATAAAGAAAATAAGACAGGGCATACTGAGGGGGCAAATCAGTAAAAGGAGTGAAAACGCCATGCCAAACCTCACCAGCAAGGAGCTTTCTGCCCTGTCCGACCAGCTTGGACTGGAAAAGGTCATGTGCTGCAAATACCGGGCGGCGGCACAGGAGTGCACCGACCAGAGCATTAAGCCCAAGTTCCAGCAGTACGCCGACCAGCACAAGCAGAACTACGACTGTCTTCTGGGATATCTGAAATAAGGGGGAACCGTACCAATGAACGACCAAGAACACATGGACGACCTGCTGCTCTCTGAGAAGAAGATGAGCGACAACTACGACATCTTTGCCTCCGAGTGCGCCAACATTCAGTTGAGGGACGAATTCATCAAGCTCTTTACCCAGGGCCACAAGACACAGACCGAGCTCTTCCAGACTGCCCAGCAGAAGGGGTGGTATCAGGTGGAGCAGGCCCCCGAGAACAAGATCACCGCCGCGTACCAGAAATATTCCAGCGACAAGCCCCAGTAAAAAAGTCTGAAGTTCTGCAAGCAGGGCAGGCCATTTTGGCCTGCCCTGCTGTACATTTTTGAGAAACTATGGTAGACTATACCCCGCCAGAAAAACAGAGGAGGAAAACAACAATGGAGCAGAAAAAGAGCAAAAAGGGCCTTTTGATCGCACTTGCTGCGGTGGTTGTGGTGCTGATCGCCGCCATCGCGATCTATGCTGCCACCCGTCCCGAAGCCTCGGCTGAGAATAAGAGCATTACCGTCCAGGTCGTCCATGCCGATGGCAGCACCAAGGACTTTAAGCTGGCCACTGAACAGGAATTTCTGGGCAAAGCCCTAGTGGAGGGCGGCGTCGTGGAGGATAACCAGACCCAGTATGGCCTCTATGTCCTAACCGCCGACGGCGAGACTGTGGACGAGTCCAAGCAGGAGTGGTGGCTCATGACCAAGGATGGCGAGTCTATCATGGTGGGGGCCGATAGCCAGCCCATTGCGGACGGAGAGCACTATGAGCTGGTGTTCACCGTGGGGTACGACTCTTAAAGCCTGCCCGCGCGAGACCGGGGAGCGCCCATTTATATGCAAAGGTAGAGGGATATTATGACGGATTATTTTCACCTATCGGCCACCCCGGATGAGATTCGGGCCATCAGCACCCTGGGCCTCGCCCATCTGGGGGACGCAGTATTTGAGTTGATGGTGCGCTCCTGGCTGTGCATGCACGGGAAGGCCACCTCCAAGGGCCTCCACAAGGCCACGGTGTACTATGTGGCGGCCCCCGCCCAGGCCAGAGCCGCGGAAAAGATACTGCCCCTCCTCACCGAGGAGGAGGGGGACGTCTTCCGCCGGGGGCGCAACAGCAGCCCCCACACGGTCCCCAAGGCGGCCAGCCGGGAGGAGTATCAGACCGCTACGGCGCTTGAGGCCCTCTTTGGGCACCTCTATTTACAGGGGAAGACCGAGCGGCTCAACGAGCTCTTTGGGCTCATGATGGGGGAGTAGCTCCCAAACCAGGCGTAAAGACGGAAACTTCGAGGTTATTATATGGCATTGGACGCGATTTGCCTGTCGGCGGTGGTAGAGGAGCTGCGCAGTACCCTGGCCGGCGGGAAGATAGACAAGATATACCAGCCGGGCCGGGACGAGGTTATCCTGGCGGCCCGGGGCGCGGGGAAGAACGTAAAACTCCTCCTATCCGCTAACCCCAGCCATCCACGGCTCCACTTCACCGAGGCGGTTCGGGAGAACCCGGCGGAGCCGCCCATGTTCTGCATGCTCCTGCGCAAGCACCTCACCGGTGCGCGCATCCTGGGGCTGGAGCAGCCCTCTCTGGAGCGGGTGGTGATTTTCACCCTGGAGTGCCTTGACGAGCTGGGGGATAGGGTAGAGCGTAGGCTGGTGCTGGAGGCGATGGGCCGCCACGCAAATCTTATTTTGCTGGATGGCGAGGGCCGCATCACCGACTGCCTGCGCCGGGTAGATGCCGATATGTCCGCCCAGCGGCAGGTGCTGCCCGGCATGTTCTATCGCCTGCCCGAGCCTCGGCCCGGCGTACCTCCCCTGATCGGGCGGGAGCTGGAGTTTCAGGGCAAGGTGGCCGACGTGGCGGCTATGTACGCCCTGGAGGAGGGGGTCAGAGCCGGGGGCGGGAAACCCTATATGCTCCTGCGCAGCGGTAAGCCGGCTGAATTTTCCTTTATGCCCATTCTACAGTACGGACCGGACTCCGAGCTAAAGGAGTACGACACCTTCTCCCACCTGCTGGACGACTTCTACGCCACCCGTGAGGATGCGCGGCGTATGGGGCAGAAAGAGCAGGAGCTCTTGAAGATGGTCACCCGCGCCCGGGAGCGGACTGCCCGCCGGGTGGGTCAGCAGGAGATCGAGCTGGCCGCCACAGCGGGCCGGGAGCGCAAGCGGGAGCTGGGGGACATCCTCACCTCCAACCTCCACATGATGGAGCGGGGGATGGGCAGCGTCCGGCTTGTTGACTTCTATGACCCGGAGGGCGGACAGGTTGACATAAAACTGGACTCTCTGCTTTCCCCCCAGCAAAACGCGGCGAAGTACTACAAGGAATACAATAAGGCCAAGACCGCCCAGCGGGTCCTTACCGAGCAGATCGAAAAGGGCGGGCGGGAGCTTGCTTATCTGGACAGTGTACTGGAGAACATCACCCTGGCCGAGGGGGAGCGGGATCTGCAGGAGATCCGTCAGGAGCTCATCGAGACAGGATACCTGCGCCGCCCACCCAAGTCCAGGGGCCGGGAGAAGACGGTGGCGGGCAAGCCCATGGAGTTCCGTTCCACGGCGGGCCTGCGCATCTCGGTGGGCAAGAACAACAGCCAGAACGACACCCTTACCACCAAGTCCGCCGGGAAAGGGGACGTCTGGCTCCACACCCAAAAGGTCCACGGCTCCCACGTCATCCTTTGGACTGGCGGGGAGGAGCCGGACGCGCAGAGCCTTACCGAGGCGGCCATCCTGGCGGCTTATTTCTCCCAGAGCCGGGAGGGAAAGAAGGTGCAGGTGGACTACACGCCGGTAAAATTCGTAAAGAAACCCGCCGGGTCCCGACCCGGCATGGTGGTCTATACCACCTATCAGACCGCGGTGGTGGACCCGGACGGGGACTTAGCGCGGAAACTGAGAGTAAAATAGGGAGGAGTGCCTATGGACGCCTGCAATATTCTCGTCGTGGAGGACGACCAGAACATCAACCGCCTTTTGTGCAAGATATTGGAGGGGGGCGGCCACTGCTGCCGCCCGGCCTTCTCGGGCAGCGAGGCTATGCTCTGGGCTGGGCAGTACGAATACGACTTGGTGCTCCTGGACCTGATGCTTCCCGGCCTCACGGGAGAGGAGTTTATCACCCAGATCCGCAAGAGCAGGAATATGCCCATCATCGTCCTCTCCGCGAAAGCGGGGCTGGAGAACCGGGTGGAAGTTCTGCGGCTGGGGGCCGACGACTTTATCCCCAAGCCATTTGACAACGCAGAGGTCCTGGCCCGTGTGGAGGCCCAGCTCCGCCGGTACAAGCAGTTCTCCGCGCCCGCCCAGGCCGCAGGCCGCTTAACCCACGGGGACCTGATACTGGACCGGGAGGGGGTCACTGTGACGGCGGCGGGCAAGGAGGTACAGGTCACTGCCCGGGAGTTTGAGATACTGGCTCTTCTCATGGCCTCACCCAAGAAGGTCTTCACCAGGGAGCAGCTCTACGAGCAGGTTTGGGGCGGGGAGTACATGGGGGATGACAACACGGTGAACGTCCATATCTCCAACCTCCGCTCCAAGCTGGCAAAGGCCAGCGCCGCCGAGTATATCAAGACGGTATGGGGAATCGGATTCAAGATGAACGAGGAGACCGCCTGAGATAAGAGCCCTTTTCTGATAGACTTATTCAAAAAAAGCCCGCGCCAATTAGGCGGGGTATCATAGGGACAAAAAATGAACCGGGGTATAAATCCCTGTGATGGGGCGGACAGTTTTGGCTGTCCGCCCCGTTTTTGCTAAGCGGCGGGTGCGGGGAAATTTCTGCGACCTTTCTCCCGCCACGATCTTCTCTCCCGCCTGTTCCTGCTACGTCCACACCTTATTCAACAAATGGTGTGTACTGTGGATGTTCATGTACGTATTTGTTCATAATTTCCGCAGCTTTGTCCTGACTGATAGGTTCAGCATTTTTAATATCAGGTTTATCTTCGGTTGAATAAAACCAAGGATGTTCTTCATCCTGCAAACTGTAATATAGAACAGATTCCACCAAGGTCAATTCGGTTCCGCTATATGTATAATAGTTGTAGCTGGACTCAAAGGCGCTACTTGAGCCCTCATTGGCAATACAGCCGTTTTCACAGAGATAATATCGGTTTCGCTCCCATCCGTCCAGTACATGAAACACTTTTCCGTTTACTATCGTATAGAGATCATAAATGATGCCATCCCAACCGCCGTTATCCCAGCCATCCGTATTTGCGCCAAATATGAGTTCGTCTACGCCGTTGCCATCAATGTCTTTTATCAGATAACCGAGCGTTTCATAGTCCCAGTGCTGATAGAACACATGGCTGAACGGTTCCTCCTCCGGATAATTGCCGTCAGAATTTTCGAGCACATCTCTTGCCTCAGCAATTAGTTCGCTGTATCCCGAATAATCTGTTCCTTCTAGCGGTGTCTCAATCGCCTGCCCCTTCGGATTCGTCAAAAAACACATTGCAGCAACAACGCAAGCAATAACGGCGACTACAACAGTCCAAAACGCAGGCTTCTTATAATTCAGCACAGTATTAATCCTCTCCTTCACGCCGACCTCACCGAAAGCAAGTGGGTAAACCATCACCATTTTCCGCTGCATACTGCAAGATACCAGCGCATAGGAATAGGCTTTCTTTTCATCTATCTTCATGGTTTTGATCACTGTTTCATCACAGGCAAGTTCAATATCCCGGCAAAAAAGAATATACGCCGCCGCCACCAGCGGATTGAACCAATACACCGCCAGCAACAGAAATCCCAGCGGCTTCCACCAATGATCCTTGTGTTTTAAGTGAGCCTGCTCATGGGCAAGTACATAATTCACCTGTCCTTCGGGTATATCAGAGGGCAAAAAAATTTGAGGTCTGATGATACCTAAAATAAACGGAGATTTCACAGCATCACAGAGCCAGATGTTATCCCGAAGAGGAACAGCCTCGCGCACCTTGCCCCACATCCGCAGATAGCTGATGATTGCATACAGCAATAATAGGACAGCGCCTACAAGCCAAATCCATGCAAAAATTTCAATATTTGAACGCATTGCGGAGCCAGTCGTTTTAAGGGTAATCGGATTAATAGCCCGATCAATAGTCTGAATACCGCTTTGCAGCTGAAAATTATATGGTTCGTTTGCAGCGATAGAATTACCTGAATAAATACTTTGAACTGGTATTGTCTCTGCACTCGGTATCAAGCTGAATACGCTTTTAAAAGAGAACGGAAAAATTAGACGGACTGCAACCATTGCCCAGAGTATGCACGGAATCCACTTTGGCGCTCTTTTCATAAACAGACGAAACACCATTACCGCCAAAATCAGCCAGCTTGCGGCAATGCTCATATTAAGCAGTTTCAAAAAAATTGCACCCATCGTCAGCATCCCTCTGCATTGTCAATCATTTTTCGAATTTCAGTCGCTTCTTCTGGGGTCAGTGTACGATTCTTGGTAAAGGCAGCAATAAAAGCCGGAAGGGAGCCTTCAAAGGTGTCTTCCACAAACTTTTTGCTTTGCAGTGCGTAAAACTCCTGTCGAGAAATTAGTGAAGTTACCGTACCATTGTCATTCTGGAATAGACCTTTGTCGCACAGCCGCCGTAGGACATTGTGTGCGGTGGTACGCTTCCAGTTGAACTCTACTGCTGTGAGTTTTACCAGTTCCGAAGAGGTGACCGGCTCACGCTCCCAAATCATGTCTGCATAACGAGCTTCAATCACGCCTAACTGAATTTCTGTCATAATATATTCCTCCCTCGGTAAGACTACTCTCTGTAGTCTATATACAGACTACACAATGTAGTCTATTTTGTCAAGAGGAATTTAAGACGCTACGCCTACTTCTTTCTACTTTTTCTTTGTTAGTGCCCCTGCGCTTCCATCCGCATACTTCCATGATCCTACCCATTCTCGAAAAGGACTTGAAATTTACAAGCCCCTTATTTCTAAAAGAACTCTTTTTTAGAAATGAGGGGCTTTTTTTATATTCAGTTTGCCTTATGGTGTAGGTTCACACTTATCCTTATGACTTCCCGCCTTTTGGCGCGGGCTTTTTTATGCCGAAGTACGATTCCGGCAGCTCATTCCCAGCCGCGCAGGGTCAGGCGCGGCTCCAGCGTGACGGTCTTGGCGAAAGCGTCTTTGACCCGGCCTTGGTTTTCGGTGATCATCTCCATAGCCGCCTGGGCCATCTCAAGGATGGGCATATGGACGCTGCTCAGCGGCGGCGTCAGGCTTGGGGCCAGCGTGTCGTCAAAGCCGATGACCTCCACGTCCTCCGGCACGCGGAGCTGGTGCCGGTACAGGTATTGCAGCACACCGGCGGCGTAGTTGTCGCTCCAGGTCATCACGCCGGTGATACCGGGGCAGGCGCCGAAAGCCTGCTCCGCGGCCTGCCGGGCGATCTCCACGCTGGTGTCGGTGCAATGCCGCACATGGTAGGTCAGCTTGCCGTCCGCCTCCTCCATGGCCCGCAGAAAGCCCTTCATCCGAGCGTTTTCCACCTCGGTGTCCTTGGCGCGGACGATGTAAAGGATCTGCTGGTGTCCTTGCCGCACTAATCTGTTGGCCGCTTGGTAAGCGCCGCTCTCGTTGTCGATCAAAACCCGGTTAAAGCCCAGGCAGCCGCCCGTGCGCTCTATGAGCACCACGGGAACGCCGCTGGCCCGCAGGTAAACGCGCACCTCGTCCCGGATCACCTTGTCGCCAAAGCCGCCGATGATGATGCCGCTGACGTGGTAGTTGCGCAGCTCCTCCAAATGGCGCATGAGCGCGTCGTTGTCCAGCGTCTCGCTGTACATCACCATGGTGTGGAAACCGCAGGCGGCAGCACTCTCCATCAGGGCGCTGGTGAGAGAGGCGTAGAACATGCCGCCCAGGGAACGCAACAAAATCAGTCCGATCAGCGGGACCCGGGGCGCAGGCGGCACCTGCCGGAGCTGATAGCCCGTGCCATGCAGGGAATTTATGACGGCGGCACGCTTGTCAGGGGCCACATAACCGCTGCCGTTCAACACCCGCGACACCGCCGATACCGACACGCCGGCCCGTTCGGCCACGTCCTTCATAGTAATTTTCTTCATAGATCTCGCCTTCTCTCGATGTTTCCTTTAATGTATTTGTGTACAAAAAAAAGATGAATTTTTTTCAGTATACCACAGTTTGAATGCGGAAGAAATACCCTGTTTTCTGTATATAGTATGAAAAGTTTCACGTCGAAAATTATAAAATCGAACAAAGATATTCGTGTACTCTGTCGATTGCGTTGTATAAGTTGAGTAATATATAATGAGGAACAGAAAAACGAAAATCTTTTCAGCTGTGCCTGTATGAAAAAATTTCACATAAGCCTTGATATGCCGCCGTTCATGGATACGCCCCGCAAACCTGTATGGCAAAGAGGAGAGACGTTATGATTGCGGAAGGGAACGAGAAGACCTCCATGCCGAAACGGCCCAACGTGATCTGGGTGCTGGCCGACCAGCTGCGCGCTCAGGCCCTGAGCTGTAACGGAGAGACGAATATCTGCACGCCCAACCTCGACCAGCTGGCCGCCAGAGGCGTGAATTATCAGGCGGCGGTGTCGGGCTATCCGCTGTGCTGCCCCTACAGAGGGAGCATGCTCACCGGCCAGTACCCGCACCACTGCACACCGGGCCATGATATGGGCCTGCCGCCGGAGAAACAGACCATCGCCCACGTGCTTCGGGAGGCGGGCTACCACACGGCCTATTTCGGCAAGTGGCATCTGGACGCGGAGGGGGCCGCCGCGTCCATCCGTCCGAACCGGGAGGTCATGCACATCGTGCGGCCTGAGAACCGGGGCGGGTTCGACCGCTGGGTGGGGTATGAGAACAACAACGAGCCCTGGGATTGCTACGTCCACGGTGACGGTACGCCATTTAAGAGGCTGGAGGGCTTTGAGACCGACGCGCTGACCGACCTTCTGATCGATTACATGGCGGAGCCTCACGACAAGCCCTTCTTCGCGGTGCTGAGCGTTTTCCCGCCACACAACCCCTATCTGGCGCCCGAGCGGTTTGCCGAAGGGCTGACGCCTGAGAGCATCCGTCTCCGGCCCAACGTGCCGCCGGTGCCCTGGGTGGAGCAACAGGCCAGACGAGAACTGGCGGGGTATTACGCCATGGTGAGAAACTTGGACTGGAACGTGGGGCGCATCGTGGACGCGCTCGACACGCTGCGTCTGGCGGACGATACCTATATCGTATTTTTCAGCGACCACGGCGACATGCACGGCAGCCACGGGTGGTTCCGCAAGACCAATCCCTATGAGGAGTCCTGCCGTATCCCGTTCATTATCTCCACCGGCCACGGCTGCATGTACAGTGTGGCGCCCGAGCTGCTGTACGGGGCCAACGGCGCGGCTCTCTGTGACGCGCCGCTGAACCATGTGGACGTGGCGCCCACCACCCTGGGACTGTGCAGCGTGCCGACACCGGAGTGGATGGAGGGGTATGACTATTCCGGCTATGTCACCGGGCGCACCCTGCCAGAGGGGGAGCCGGATTCGGCCTTTCTCCAGTGCAATACGGTCACGGGCCACCTCAACAGCACGGCGGACCCGTGGCGGGGCATCATCACCCGGGACGGCTGGAAGTACGTCGTGACCGAGCACGGGCCATGGATGCTGTACAATTTGAAGGACGACCCCTACGAACAGATGAACATGGCCCACATCACCAATTACCGGGCCATCATGAGTGATTTGAACCTCCGCCTGGCGCGGTGGCTGGAGCGAACGGGCGACAAATTCCCGCTGCCGGATATCCACTGCGGCGTGATCCGCAGGGGACGCGGCAACGGCGTGTACCATGGCGCGGGGGGGCGGATGGAATATTAAAATGCCGAAAGTAGGACACCCGGACCCGATACAGGGGCGTCGTGACGCCCGACAGAGGATGGGGCAACCCCCTTTCTACATATATTAAGCAGGAAAAGAGGAAAGAAAATGAAAAAGAGCCTATGGAAACGCGCAACTACCCTTGTCCTTGCCGGTGCTCTGGCGCTGACCGGACTGTCCGGCTGCGGCAGTACGGCCCCGTCCGGCTCCGCCGTGCCGTCCGGCTCCAGCTCCGCTGCTCCCCAGGAGAGCTCCGCCGCCCCCGCAAAGCAGTACGTCATCGGCATCGCTGAGGCCCAGGCCAACGACGAGGTGACCACCCGCCGCGCCTATCTGGAGGACTTCATCGCGCCTACCTACAACGTGAAGTTCATTTTCTCCGAGGTGCTGAAGGACGATGCCGCCACCAAGGCGTTCATCGAAAACTGCGCCGATTCCGGTGCGGACGCCATCATCGACTTCAAGTCCATGTCCGGTCAGATGGCCCAGATATGCGCCGACAACGATATGGTATATACCATAAGCGGCAACTATGTGGCCCACCCTGAGTTCCTGGAGAACGACTATCCCAACTTTGCCGGCGCCGTGGGCTCTAATAACGCTGAGCTGGGCGCCCTGTTTGCCGGCTGGCTGCGGGCAAGCGGCAGCGCCGACGGCAGTGAGGGTTTCCTGATCGCGACGGGTATTGCCTCCTCCGGCAACCAGCAGCACATTGAGATCACCCAGGCCATCCTGAACGGCCTTGCCGAGCAGTACGGACTGACCTACGAGGAGAGCGTGGACGCGCTGGCCGTCGTGTCCGAGACCACCAACGTTGCGAACAACAAGGGGCTGACCATCACCCTGTACCCCGGCTCTCCCAACAAGGAGACCTGGCTGCCCGGCATCTCCTCCCTGATCCAGAGCGGCAACTACGGCGTGTTCCTCAGCGCGGGGCAGACCTATAACCAGTCCGCCACCGTGGTCAATGAGGTGGAGCAGAGCTTTGGCATGGATATCAAGGTCGCCAGCCTAGCTACCTGGGGCGATACGCTGGACACCGCGTTCAACACCAAGGACCCCAACGGAAACCCCAGCATCGACCTTGCCAACGTTAAGTCCACCTCCGTGCTGACCGCAGCCCTGTTCGCCATTACCTATAACGCGCTGAACGGGGATGTTGACACCGCCTGCCGGAACGCCGAGGGCAAGCCCCTGTATTTCGAGTTCATCATGATGGGCATAACCACGTCCGAGCAGCTTGCCACCATGGACGGCTGGGACGACAAAGCCAGCGGTAAGTGGGTGGCCGGCAAGGAGATGGTGGACGCCATGCTGACCACCGTACATCCCGATCTGACCGCGGAAGAGATTAATACCTATCTGGGCACACTGGACTATGAGACCATCAAGGGCCTGATGGGCTAACCTCGGCGCTCCGACCGACAGGAAAGAAAAGTTGCCTCAAGTCTCCGGGGAGCCTCAGTTCCCCGGGGACTTGCTTCTCATTTGACAAGCCCGGGGGTAAAACGGTACACTGGATATAGGAAAGTAACCAACGCCCAAAAGGGGAGGCCGCCCATGAAACAGATCCGGAATATCTCGTTAAAACGCCGCGTGATGGCCATTTTCGCGGCGTTGGCCTTGCCTGCGGTGCTGGCTTTGAGTCTCAACACGGCCACGGCTATGGAAGAGGTAAAAAGCAAGCTGGCCAAGGCGGGGGAGGCCTCGCTGCGTCTGTTCGCCGTATCACTGGAGACTCAGATGAACGCTGCTGAGACCTATATGGTGGACCTGGCTTTGCACAGCGAAAACCTGCGCCGCCTTGGCGGGGAGACGGGACGGACTCAGGCGTATCTGGACGGCTATGAGGTGAGCCAGAGCTTTTCCGCCATCCTGACGGCCAACAAGGCCCTGATGGGCGTGATGCTGTACAGCGTGCCGAACGACCTCTTCATGGCGCAGTACGGTACGGTGGCCGGCGGCGGGCCGGAGCAGAGAACCCAGGCAATGCAAGCCATGCAGGAGGAGCTGACGGAGCTTGCCAGCGTTGGCCCCCTGGATGCGAAGGAGTGGTTTGCCAAGGAGGTGGGCGGGCGCACCTACTGGCTGCGCGTGGTGCGCTACCACTCGGTCTACCTCGCCAGCGCCATCGACCTGGGCCTGCTGCTGGACAAGGCTGCCGGGCAGTACGATTTCGACGGTCTGCTGGCATTTCTGGATGAGGAGGGGAACACGCTGATCGGCGGCGTTGGCGTGACGGCGGGACAGATAGCCTGGAACCAGGAGGGGTATGGAACCGCCAACAGCGACGGCCGCTCGTACCTGAGCGTAAAGAGCGCGGCGGACCGGCTGAGCCTTTTATACCTCATGCCGTTTCAGGGCGTTCAGGGAGCCATGCGCCCTCTGGAGCTGGTGCTGGTACTGTGTACGGCACTGATGCTGGTGGCCATCCCCGTAATGTGGGTATACGTGCGCCGCACGGTGTTCCAGCCGCTGGATTCCCTGGTGGATACGATGGAGAAAATCGGTCGGGGCGAGCTGACGGCCCGGCCCAGCGCCGCATATAAAAACAGGGAATTTAAGCAGGTAAACGACACATTCAACGGCATGATCAACCAGATTACTGACCTAAAGATAGACAGCTACGAGCGGCAGCTCGCGGCCGAGCGCAGCGAGATGACGGCGCTGAAGATGCAGATCCGCCCACATTTTGTCCTCAACTGCCTGAAGAACGTATATGCGCTGGCAGAGACGGGCCGTACCGGTGAGATACAGAAGCTGATCCTGCTCCTCTCCCGGCATTTGCGCTACATTCTCTCGTATTCGGAGGACACCGTGCCGCTGGAGAGGGAGCTTGAGCTGTGTCAAAACTATATTGAACTGAGCGGCGTGGGCCAGACGCACCCAGCCTGCTGCTCCATCGAGCTGGACGAGCGGCTCGGGGAGCTGCCCGTGCCTCCGGTCTCACTGCTGACGTTGGTGGAGAACAGCTTAAAGCACGGGGTCTGGGAGGGCAGGGCGCTGCACATCGTTATCACAGCCCGGCAGCTTGAAATGGAGGATGGCGCACTTGCCAACATCACGGTGGCTGACAATGGCCCGGGCTTTACACCCTCACAGCTGGAAGAGCTGAACCGGGCTGCCCCTCGGGAGGAGAGCGGCCGGCATGTGGGCCTTGCCAACGTGCTGCGCCGGTTGAAGCTGCTGTATGGCAGCGGACTGGCTGTGGCGTTCGCCAACGGCAGGGACGGGGGAGCGCGCGTGGAACTGTTCCTCCTGCAGGAGAAAAAGGAAAAGGAGAGCTCCGAGCATGAAATTGCTGATCGTGGATGACCAGATGAGCGTGGTGGACGGCCTGAAACGAGGCGTCAATTGGAAGGCCATGGGTTTTTCCGCCGTGGATACCGCCTACAACGCCGTGGACGCCAAGGCCAGTTTGCGCAGGCAGGTGGCGGACGTGATGCTGTGCGATATCGAAATGCCCATGGAGAGCGGCCTGGAGCTGCTGCAGTGGATGCGCGAACAGGGAATGCAGACCCGGTGCATCTTCCTGACGGCCCACGCGAAGTTTGATTACGCACAGGAGGCCTTGCGCCTTGGCGGTTTCAGCTACATCGTCCAGCCCGCGCCCTACTCCGAGATCGGGCAGGCGGTGGCAAAGGCCGTCGAGGATGTGGAGAGCGGCCGGGAGCAGGCCGAGCTGCAGCAGATGGGCAAGGCCTTCCACCAGCAGGAGCCCGCCATTGTGGCAAACGTGCTGCGTGGCTTTTTGCGGCGCCAGCCCAACGGGCGCGACATGTCCACCCTGGAAAAAATGGGCATCATGCCGCTGCGCGGCAAGGTGGGCTATCTCGTAATGATCCAGCCCCTGCGCTGGGAGCTGGATATGCCCTGGGACGGGTCATTGCTGGGGGTGGCGCTGGGCAACATCTCCAGTGAGACGTTTGAGCCCCACTCGGAGCTCTCGGTAGTGGCTTATATGCTGCGGGAGGAGTGCCTCGCCATGGTGCTGCAGAACACCGAGGGAGAGGAGATGCCGCTGGAGGGCGTGGTGCGCCAGCTTGTGTTTTTGGAGAGCGTGTTTGAGCAGTACATCCAGTGTACCGTAGCCTGTTATCTGGACGGCCCCGTGCCGGTGAGCAGTATGCCTGAGCGGTGGGAAAAGCTGGTTGCCATGCGGGACGAGAACGTGGCCCTGCGCCCAGGCGTATTCCAGCTGGAGGAGAAACCCAGAGTACCCCACACGTTCCGCGTACCCCAGATACGCAACTGGTACAGCCTGCTGAGGGAGGGCTATACAGAGGCCATGGAAAAAGAGGGGGGTGCGCTCCTGGACAAGCTGCTGGAAAATGGGCAGCTCGACAGTTCCACGCTGAGGGCTTTTTACCAGGATTTTTTACAGATGGTGTACCACGCCATAGAGGGCAGCGAGGACAAGATGCACCAGATGTTCCATGAGCCGGAGGATTTGGAGCTGTACCGTAACGCGATGAAGTCGGTGGACAACATGAAACGGCTGCTGCACCACGTGGCCGTCCACTTCTCAGCTCCGGCTCCCGCCGACGACCAGAAGACCGTGGTGGAGAAGGTGCGGCGCTACATCGGAGAGCATTTGGACAGTGAGCTCCGCCGGGACGAGCTGGCTGAGTACGTCCACCTGAACCCCGACTATCTCACCCGTATCTTCAAGAAGGAGACCGGCTATTCCATCAAAGAGTACGTTATCCTGCAGAAGATGGAGGAGGCCAAGGCTCTGCTGCGCACCACGTTGCTGCCCATCAGCTTTATCGCGGCCAAGGTGGGCTACTGCAACTTTTCCCACTTCTCCTATACCTACAAAAAGGTGCTGGGCGTGACCCCGCAGGAGGAGCGCCAGGGGGGCGGCGCATGAAGAAGGTCTGGATTCTAATAATAAAGACCGGTTTTCTGGTAGTGGACGCGGAGGAGGGAGACGTATAATGGTATCATCGGCAAGGAAACTAATCCGTGGTCTTGCCCTGGGGATGGCGGCGCTGTATCTGGCAGCTCTGGCGGGCTGCTCGCGGGAGACGGAAGGGCCGCTTGAAACGGGGGAACCGGCGGTAAAGCTGCGCATCCTGTCCGTTGGCTCCTCCGGCGAGGAGGCCTGCCAGCGCATCGGAAAGGCTCTCAGTGAGCTTACGCAGCGCGAGCTGGGGTTTTCGGTAGAGCTGCAGCAGGCGTCCATGGCCAAATACGACAGTGAACTCTCCCAACAGATGCTGCTGGGGCAGGCACCGGATCTGTTCTGCTACATCGCCCCTGAAGATCTGCAAAATTATATAGACGAGGGCGATGTTTTCCCGCTGGACAGCCATCTGAAGGATTTCTTCTACCTGACCCGAAACGTGCCCTCCGAGGTGTGGTCCTGCGTGCGGGTGGACAACCAGACCTATGCCGTACCCGCCAACAACAGCGTGAACTACAGCCTGGGTTTTCTGGCTCGGGCCGACATTGTGGAGGAGCTGGGTATCGACCCCAGCCAGGTAACGACCTGGGACGGGCTGCACGATGTGCTGCTGCGGGTGAAAGCCGCCTATCCGGACATGGTGCCGGTGGTGCCGCACTTCGGGCAGACCCATCAAACGCTTGGGCAGGACCCGCTGGGCAACGACCTGGGCGTGCTGCTGGACAACAAGGGGACCGTGGTTGAGAACCTGTATGCCAGTGAGCAGTACGCCGAGATGTGCGCACGGATGCACCAGTGGTACGAAGAGGGGCTTATCCTAAAGGATGCGTCCATGACTGGCGAGGCGGCGTCGCGCATGGTGAAGCTCTATAACGGTTTTGGTTTTTTTATTCGTCTCAGCGACAACAATATCGTGAGCAACACCCGCTCCGTGGGGCAGGAGATGGTGGCCTTTGAGCTCGGGGGTCCCATCGCCAACAGCTCCTCGGTGAATCTGGGGTGGTGCGTGTCCCCCACGAGCCAGTACAAGCAGCAGGCAATGCAGCTGCTGGAACTGCTGTATACGAACCAGGAGGCCGCCGACCTGTGCATTTATGGGCAGGAGGGTGTGGACTATACCCGCATCGACGCGGACACGGTGACCAATATCGACACGCCCCCCCAGGACGAGTGGAGCACCATCCACTGGGGCTGGCCCAATCGGCAGGTAGCCAGCGTATGGCGGCTGCCTGATAAGGAGACGCCTAAGCTGGCACTCAAAGGCGCGCAGCGTTCGCCCGCGATGGGGTTTGTATTCAACTCCGCGCCCGTGCAGTCGGAGGTGGACCGCTGCAAGGCGGTAGCGGATAAATACCATAACGTACTGATGAGCGGCTATCTGGACCCGGCTGATGCGCTACCGCGCTTTCTGACCGAGCTGGAGGAGGCCGGCATTGAGACGGTCATAGCGGAGAAACAGAGACAGCTGAACGACTGGCTGGCGGCACGATGAATGCGCCCTGCGCCGCTGTGAATTAAAAAAGTGACGTGCAGGAAAGGAGCAGTCTGCGTGAAACACACAGCGGTCAATCCCTATCTTCCCCTATATGAGTACGTGCCCGACGGCGAGCCCCGGGTATTTGATGGGCGGCTGTACATCTATGGCTCTCACGACACTGCGGGCGGGGATTTCTTTTGCCTGGAGGATTATGTCGCCTGGTCGGCGCCCGAGGACGACCTGGGTGACTGGCGCTATGAGGGCGTCATCTACCGCAGGGACCAGGATCCCTCCAACCCGGACGGTGCGCTGGAGCTGTTTGCCCCCGATGTGGTACGGGGACCGGACGGACGCTATTATCTGTACTACTGCCTGCGTATGCTGCGGGAGTTCGGCGTGGCCGTGAGTGATTCACCCGCCGGGCCGTTTGAGTTCTATGGACACGTGCGCCGCCCGGACGGCACGCTGCTTGCGGAGTACATGCCCTACGACCCCTCCGTCCTGGTGGAGGAGGACGGCAGCGTATACCTCTACTACGGTTTTTCCTCCGAGATGCTCGCCCGGAAGTTCGACACGGAGGTGAGCCCCGGCGCGCTGGTGGTGCTGCTGGAGCGGGATATGCTGACAGTCAGGACCGAGCCGAAGCTGTGTATCCCCCGGGACGCGCTGGCGGCGGGCACCTCCTTCGAGGGCCACGGCTATTTTGAGGCCCCCTCCATGCGCAAGATCGGCGGGCTCTACTATCTGGTGTACTCCAGCCAGTGGTGCCGCGAGCTGTGCTATGCGCACAGCACAAGACCGGATGAGGGCTTTGCGTACGGCGGGGTGATCGTGGATAATGCCGACATGGGGATGCACGGCCGCACAAAGCCCGCTTACATACCGGGGAACAACCACGGAGGGGTGATTTTGGCGGGTGGAGAAGCCTATATCTTCTACCATCGCCACACACACGGCACGTCGTTCTCCCGCCAGGGCTGCGCCGAGCGGGTCCAAATCCTGAGCGACGGGAGCATCCCGCAGGTGGAGCTCACCTCCTGCGGTCTGAACGGTGGGCCGCTGCCCGCCCGGGGGAGTTGGCCCGCGGCGATTGCCTGCCATCTGACGGGTCTGGAGCCAGAAAAACTGTTGGATTTTCGCAACGTTGACCCGGGGACCATTCCCCACATCCGGGAGACCAGGGGCGGGGCTGAAAAGGAGCAGTTCATCACAAATATGGCGGACGGCTCCGTTGCGGGCTATAAGTATTTCAAGGCGGAGAGCGCCGTGGCGCTCACGCTGCGCCTGCGGGGCCGCGCGGAGGGAATATTGAGCCTGCATCTGGATGGGCCGGACGGGCCGGTCCTGGAGGAGACGAAGCTGAAGCTGGCGACAGGGGAGTGGCAGACGGTCGCGCTGCCGGGGGCCTTCTCCGGCACGCACAGCCTATATGTATGCTTTCGCGGCGTGGGGAGCTTTGACTTCCTGAGCTTTGCGTTCCGGGAGGCGCGGTAGGCCCCTCAAAAAATAACCGGCCCGCAAGGGTTTGACAGAAGGAGAGTTTCTGATGCGGATTCTTTATGTGGACATCGACACCCTGCGCCCGGACCACCTGGGCTGTTATGGGTATCCCCGCAATACCAGCCCCAACATTGACGCCATTGCCGGCGAGGCAGTGCGCTTTACCGACTATTACTGCTCCGACGCACCCTGCCTGCCCAGCCGCGCCGCCTTGATGACGGGGCGTTTCGGCATTCATACGGGCTGTGTGGGCCACGGCGGCGTGAACGCCGAGATGCGCTGGGAGGGACGCGACCGCGGCATGGCCGATTTCAACGGCCGCTATAATTTGCCCGCCGTAATGCGCCGGGCCGGTATGAAGACGGCGACCATCAGCAGTTTCCCCGACCGCCACGCCGCATGGTGGTTCAACGGCGGCTTTGACGAGTGCTACAACGTGGGTATGCGGGGGCTGGAGCCGGCCCACGAGGTGGTGCCCATCGCCCTGGACTGGCTGGAGCGGAAGAAGGAGACAGAGGACTGGTTCCTCCACGTGCACGTGTGGGACCCGCATATCCCCTACCGCACCCCCGAGGTGTACGGCAAGCCCTTTGAGAACGTGCCCCTGCCCGACCCATGGATGACGCAGGAGATCCTGGACGAGCACCGGCGCACAAAGCCCGGCGGGCACTGCGCCTGTGAGGTTACGGGGTACGACAGTGTGCCCAACCCCGCAACGCCGCGCCAGCCGGTGGAGATCAAGGATTTGGACGATTTCAGGCGCATGGTCGACGAGTACGATACCGGCATCTGGTACGCCGACCAGCAGCTCGGTCAGGTGTTCGACAAGCTGAAGGAGCAGGGCATTTATGACGACACCGTCATCATCATCAGCTCCGACCACGGCGAGGACCTTGGTGAGCTGGGCAGCTACTGCGAGCACGGCGAAGCCGACTATATCACCACCCATATCCCCATGATCATCAAGTGGCCCGGCTGCGCCAAGGGCGCTGAGTCCCGCGGGTTCCACTACAATCTGGATCTGCTGCCCACGATGATTGACCTGCTGGGCGGGGTGCCCGAGTTCACCTGCAATCCGGTGGTGGGCAAAAAGAACCCTGTGGTGTACGATGGGAAGAGCTTTGCCGACTGCGTGCGCACAGGCGCCGACGGCGGTCGCGACCACCTGGTGGTGAGCCAGTGTGCCCACGTGTGCCAGCGCAGCGTGCGGTTTGGTGACTGGATGTACATCCGTACCTATCACGACGGCTACCACCTCATTGAGGATGAGGAGCTGTTCAACGTGAGGGAGGATCCCCATGAGAAACGCAACGTGGCGGAGGATCACCCTGAGGTGTGCTGGCACGCGGCCTGGTATCTGGAGCGCTGGGTAGCCGACAATATGCTGAGCAACATCTACAATTCCCACGAGGACCCGCTGTGGAACGTCATCGCCGAGGGCGGCCCCTTTCACTGCCGGGGCTATCTGCACGACTACTGTGAGCGCCTGGAGCAGACTGGACGGGCCGACTGCGCGAAGGAGCTGCGCCGCCGCCACGCGGAGGAGTTAAAGGAACGCCGTTAAGCTGGAAAGGAGACTACTGATGGCAAAGCGTCCCCATATTATCATCTTTAATCCGGATGAGATGCGCGCCAGTACGTTGGCTCATCTGGGGAACCCCGCGGCGGTGACGCCTAATCTGGACGCGTTCGCGGCGGAGGAGGCGGTGTCCTTCCGCAACGCCTACTGCCAGAACCCGGTGTGCGTGCCCAGCAGGTGCAGTTTTTTCACAGGCCTGTACCCCCATGTGCGGGGCCACCGCACCATGAGCTATCTGCTGCGTCCCGGCGAGACGTCGCTCCTCAAGGAGCTCAAGGACGCCGGGTACTATGTCTGGATGAACGACCGCAACGATCTGACCGCCGGGCAGATACCCGGCTGGACAGAGAGCCACGCGGACGAAATTTATTACGGCGGACAGAAAAAGCAGGAGCCGGGGCCGGAGAACCCAGATCCCCGGGGCCCGGAGGACGGAAAGAACTACTATTCTCATTTTGATGGTAAGCTCAGGCTGAATGAGAAGGGCCTCAACTATAGCGGAGACGACGAGGTGGTGGATGCTGCCATTGGGCGCATCCTGGACCGCCCGGCGGACAAGCCTCTCTGTATGTTCCTGGGCCTGATCTACCCGCATTCGCCCTACCGGGTGGAGGAGCCGTACTTTTCCGCCATCGACCGCGCCAGGCTGCCCAAGCGCATCCGCGCCTCGGATTGCAGCGGTAAGCCGAAAATTCAGGAGAAGATCCGGGATTATATCCAGATGGACGGGTACACCGACGCAGACTGGGACGAGCTGCGGGCGGTGTACCAGGGCATGTGCATGAAGATCGACGCCCAGTTCGGCGCTCTGGTGGCCGCGCTGAAGGAGGCGGGCATCTACGACGACACCGCCATCTTCTTCCTCAGCGACCACGGCGACTTCGCCGGGGATTACGACCTGTCGGAAAAATGTCAGAACAGCTTTGAGGACTGCCTGACCCGCGTGCCCCTGCTCGTCAAGCCCCCCAAGGGCGTACCGATGGACCCCGGCGTCAGCGACAGCCTTGCCGAGCTGGTGGATTTCTACGCCACGGCGATGGACTTCGCTGGCGTGACGCCGAGCCACACCCATTTCGGCCGCAGCCTGCGGCCCGTGCTGGCGGACCGCACAGCCCATGTGCGGGACTACGCCTTCTGCGAAGGGGGGCGGCAGCCCGGCGAGACCCATTGTGACGAGTACCATCAGTCGGGTCCCAACGGTGCCCCCAGGACCATGGTCTACTGGCCCAAAATGATGGCGCAGCTTGACGATGAGGCTCACGCCAAGGGTATCATGATGCGGGGCGATCGGTACAAATACGTGAGCCGCACCCTCGGCCCCGACGAGCTGTACGACCTTGAGGAGGACCCCGGCGAGACCCGGAACCGGATCAATGATCCGGCGCTGGCGGACGTGTTGACCCGGATGCGGTTCGATATGCTCAAATGGCTGGAGGCTACGGCGGACGTGGTGCCCTATGAAGAGGATCAGCGTTTCACCCCCGAGATGCTCTGGGCGCGGGTGCGGAGCCTGGTGCCGCCGGACAGGGAGCCCCAGGTGCGCGAGATGATTGCCAGCGGCGTCAGTTTCGGCATGCTGATGGGCTATTGCAGGGGACTGTCCGAGCAGGCAAAGACATAGAGATCCGCCCATTATAAGAAAAACGATTCCGGCAGGGAGGCATATATCGCCTTCCTGCCGGAAATTTTTATAGATCACCTGTGGCAATCTATAAAAATAGCCGATACGTCGTAAAAAGGACAGGGGAAGTCGGATTTTTGATAACTGTTTATAGAAAAATCAAATAAGGTCGCAAATTCGATAAGAGGCTCACGGAAAATCTACAGACCGGGGAGAAGGGCGTCGATATAATATAAAAACAGAAAAAGTCCGGTACTTCCGGGCGGCGACGACAGAGAAGGAGGCATGTTCCCTATGCCGGAGAAAGGTGAGGTCCTGGTCGAAGTAAAAGACATGTGCAAAAACTTCGGCGTGACCATTGCGCTGTCCCATGTGGATTTCGTGGTGAAAACCGGCGAAATCCGAGGGCTGATCGGCGAGAACGGCTCAGGCAAATCCACGGTTTCTTCCATCATTGCGGGGCTTCAGCCGCCCAGCAGCGGCGAGATGCGCTACAAGGGCCAGCCGTGGAGCCCCAAGGATGTGCTGAGCGCCCAGGAATCAGGCATCGGCATGATCGTTCAGGAGGCGGGAACCATTGCCAATATCTCGGTGGCCGAGAACATCTTCCTGGGCAGCTATAAAAAGTTCAAAACAGGTCCTATGGTCAGCAAGAAGACCATGGTGGCAGAGGCTCGCAAGGCGCTGGAGAAGATCGGCGTCACCAACATTAACCCCGCCCTGCCCACCCGCATGTACGACATGCAGGAGCGCAAACTGATCGAGATCGCAAAGTGTATGTACAGCGACCCGGAGCTGCTGATCGTGGACGAAACCACCACGGCGCTAAGCCAGCATGGACGCGACATCATCTACAAGATCATGCACGACATGGCCGACGCGGGCAAGGCTGTGATGATCATCAGCCACGATCTGAACGAGATGATGGAGCAGTGCGACACACTGACGGTGCTGCGGGACGGCGTGATCATCGATAATATCGCCAGGGCGGACTTCGATCCGGACGACATCAAGCAGAAGATGGTGGGCCGGGAGATTAAAGGGCACTACTACCGCGTGGACATGGACGGCTACGGTGACGAGGTGGTATTGAAAGCCGACTGCATTACCACCATGCAGAGTCTGCTGTGTTTCGACCTGGAGCTGCACAAGCAGGAGATTCTGGGCATCGGCGGCCTGTCCGACTGCGGCATGCACACCGTGGGCCGCGCGCTGTACGGCCTTGAACAAGTGGTGGACGGCCGGGTGGTTATCACAAACGGCGGCACCGTGGTGAAAAACGCGCAGGTGGCATTTAAAAACAGCTTGGGCTACGTGTCCAAGAACCGCGATACCGAGAGCCTGGAGCTGAACGCCTCTATTTATAACAACATTGCCTCCACCGGGTACGACAAGAACAAGGTGGGACCTTTCATCAGTGGCCGCAAGGAAAAAGTATACGTGGACAGGCAGATCAAAGCGCTGATGATCAAATGCCAGAATGCCCACCAGCCCGTCCGTGCCTTGAGCGGCGGCAACAAGCAGAAGGTCGTGTTCGGCAAGTGGTGCGCGGACGATGCCGACATCCTGATTCTGGACTGCCCCACCCGCGGCGTGGACATCGGCGTGAAGGCGGCCATGTACCAGCTCATCTATGACATGAAGCAGCAGGGCAAATCCATCATCATGATCAGCGAGGAGCTGCCCGAGCTGATGGGCATGTGCGACCGGCTGCTCATTATGCGCGACGGACAGGTGTCCGGCGAGTTTTTCCGTGAAGATGGCTACGACGACCGTACGCTCATCGAGTACATGATTTAAGGGAGGCGTGAAAAATGACAGCAGCAACCTCCACAAAATCGAACAGCAAGGAGCTGCACCTGAGTCTAAAGGAGCGCATCGAAGTTGTCCGCTCGAACCGCTGGTTCCTGATGGTGTTCCCCTTTGTGATGCTGGCGCTCATCATCGTGATTTTCGGCAGCGCCACACAGGGGCGTTTCTTCCAGCCCCGCGTACTTAACAGCATACTCAGCCAGGCAATCATCATCGGCACCTGCGCCACGGGCGTAGCCTTTATCTACTCCAACGGAAACCTCGACATCTCCATCGGTGCCGTGCTGGGGCTGGCCGCCACGCTGGGCGTGATGGTGTATGGCGCTACTGGCTCCGTTGTACAGATGATCGTGGTGAGCGTGCTGGCCGCGCTGGCGCTGATGGCCTTCAACTGTACCCTGAGCGTGGTGTGCCACATCAAGACCATCACCGTCGCCATCGTGGTCACGCAGATATATGGCGCGATCAGCACCCTGCTGATCGGCGGCGGAGGTAAGCTGGAGATCAGCTATGACGCCGCGGCGGCTCTGGAGGACGGGGGATTCCGCTACATCGCCTTCTTCGCGTATTTTATCTTCTGCGTAGTCATCTACCATCGCACCAAAGTGGGGCGCGAGCTGCGTTTTCTGGGCGGCAACGAAAACTGCGCCCAGCAGACCGGCATGAGTAACGCAAAGGCCACGTACATCAGCTTTCTGATGACGGGTCTGGGCGTGGGCCTGGCGGCTGTGTTCAGCGTGATCGACGTCGCCGCCGTGAGTGTGGAGACCGGCAGCGGTCTGGGCATGGATGTGATGCTGGCCACGGTGCTGGGCGGTATGTCCATCTTCGGCGGCTCCCGCTCCAACGCCTACGCGGGCCTCATCGGCGCGCTGACCGTGGCCGCGCTGAACAAGGGCCTGCTGATGGTGGGTGTCTCGTCTGCCCTGATTCAGGGTATTCGCGGCGTCATCTTCCTGGCGCTGGTATACCTCAACAGCGAGCGTCAGAGCCTGCTGCCCTCCCGCGTACAGTTCTGAGAACCTGCCGCGTCCGCGGGACGCGGATGATGAAAATCAATAAGAAAGGGAGACTTAAAATGAAAAAGAACCTCTGGAAACGCGTAACTACCCTTGCCCTTGCCGGCGCCCTTGCTCTGGGCACCCTGTCCGGCTGCGGAGGCACTGCCGCTCCGTCCGGCTCCACGGCGCCCTCCGGCTCCGGCTCCGCCGCCCCGCAGGAGAGCTCCCCCGCCCCCACCAAGCAGTATGTCATCGGCATCGCCGAGGCCCAGGCTAACGACGAGGTGACCACCCGCCGCGCCTACCTCGAAAACTTTATCGCGCCCACCTACAATGTGAAGTTTATCTTTTCCGAGACGCTGAAGGACGACGCTGCCACCAAGGCCTTCATTGAGAACTGCGTCGACTCCGGCGCGGACGCCATCATCGACTTCAAGTCCATGTCTGGCCAGATGGCCCGCCTCTGCGAGGAGAACGGCCTTGTCTACACCATGAACGGCGACTACGCGAATGCTCCTGAGCTCCTGGAGGGTGACTATCCTATGTTTGCCGGCGCTGTAGGCGCGAACAACGTTCAGGTAGGTTCTCTGTTTGGCAGCTGGCTGGAGGAGAAAGCCAGCGCCGACGGCAGCGAGGGCTTCCTCGTCTCCACCAGCCTCGCCTCCTCCGGCAATGCCCAGCATGTGGAGACGGCCAAGGCCATCCTCACGGGCCTGCAGGAGAAATATGGCCTGACCTATGAAAAGACCATTGATGAGCTGGTTGCCTCCTCCGAGACCACCAACGTGGCAAACGATAAGGGGCTGACCATCACCCTGTACCCCGGCTCTCCCAACAAGGAGACCTGGCTGCCCGGCGTTTCCTCCCTGCTGCAGAGCGGCAAGTACGGCATGTTCCTCAGCTCCGGCCAGACCTATAACCAGTCCGCCAACGTGGTCAACGAGGTGGAGCAGAACTTTGGCATAGACATCAAGGTCGCCAGCGTGGGCGCTCTGGGCACCACTCTGACCACCGCGTTCAACACGAAGGACCCCAGCGGGAACCCCAGCGTTGACTTAGTCACCGTGAAGTCCGTCTCAGCCCTGACCGCCTGCCTGTTTGCCGTCACCTATAACGCGCTGAACGGTGGCATCGACACTGTCAGCCGCGTGGATGGCAAGCCTGCCCACTTTAAGTTCAACATGATCGGCGTCACCAGCCCCGAGCAGCTGGCCGAGATGGAGGGCTGGGATGACCGCGACGCCGGCAACTGGATTGCGGGCAAGAAGGTCGTGGACTCCATGCTGACCACCGTGAATCCCGGCCTGACCGCCGACGATATCAACGCTTTTATGGAATCCCTGAGCTTTGAGACCATCAAGGAACTGATGGCCTGAGCCAAACGGTGAGACCACTTACGAGGGTGGTCGTTCCAATCAGTAAAGGAGAGTAAGACAATGAGCAAATGGCAGGATTTTCAGAAAAAGCATATTCTGCTCATGCACGCGCTGTTCACCATTGCGGTACCCCTTGCGGTATGGCTGGTGATGGAGCTGCTGAATCTGGCAGTCTGCGGCGTCCATACGATGAACTCCATGGTGGACTGGACCACCCTCATGCGGAACTTGCTCTCTTCTTTCTGTTTCGCGCTGGGCCTGAACTGCAACCTGCCGGTTGGCCGTATGGACACCTCCACCGGCTCCCAGATGTACTTAGCCTGCATCATCGGCGGCAACATCGCGCTGTCCCTGAATCTGGGCGGTGTAGGCGTACTGGTGTTCAGCATGCTGCTGGGCATGGTGGCCGGCGGTTTTACGGGGTTCTTATTCATCAACCTGCGCATCCTGCCCATGGTGCTGGGTCTGGGTCTCTCGCTGGTGTACGAGTGCATCTCCTTCAGCGTGTACAACCAGCAGGGTCTCAATCTCTTTGGCAAGCCGGGCGTGGCAATCCTCTCCAACCGGATCTTCATCGTTGTGGTGATTTTGGTCATTATGGCTGTGATGACCTATCTGTTCCAGTACAGCTCGTTTGGCTATAACCGCAGAGCCATCCAGGGCAGCCAGAAGCTGGCCAACGACGCGGGCATCAACATCTACATCAACGCCCTGCTGTGCTACGTGGCGGCGGGTGCCCTGGTGGCCATCGCCGGCGTGTTCGACACCGCCTACAAGAGCAGCCTGGTGCCCGTGCTGGGCATGAACTCCAACAGTACGGTCTTTGCCAACATGTTCCCCATGGCCGTGGGCGTGTGGCTGTCCAAAAAGTCGAGCCCCGTCATCGGCATCCTGGCCGGCTCGCTGAGCGTACAATTCTTGGTGCTTGGCCTTGCCAAGTTTACCAACGTGGGTATGAGCGACTACCTGCAGACCTGCATCAAATACAGCGTCTGGCTGGTGTTCATGATCTACCGCATGAACGAGGACAAGCTCCAGTTCCTGCGCGACAAGCGCACCCGCGTGGCACTGGCAAAAGAAACCCGCGCCAAACGCGTCGCGGTGGCTGTTTGAATTGAAGAGATAGCGTTCAGACGGCGGCAAAGAACCTCTTTGCCGCCGTCGCCTGTAGAAGGGAGATTTATGCATGAACGAGCGGCCCAATATTTTGATGATCATGGCGGACCAGTTTCGCCTGACCACGCTGGACGGCATGGGAGATAACATTCCCACCCCCAACATCAAGCGCATCATGGACAGGGGTGTGGTATTCACACAGGGGTGCTGCTCCTGCCCGCTGTGCACGCCCAGCCGGGCGTCCCTGGCCACGGGCAGATACCCCAGCCGCTGCGGGGTGCCTGTCCATGACGCCGTGCTGTCCCCGGAGCAGCCCACCTATTACCAGGCGCTGCGCAAGGCGGGGTACCGAGTAGGGCTCGCAGGGAAGAGCGACCTGCACAAGGCCGACAAATACTGCGGAGTGAACGGAAATTTGCCCTCCATGTATGAGTACGGCTTTACCGATCCTTTCGAGACCGAGGGGAAGATGAACTGCGCCTGGATCAGCTACCGGGAGGACGGCAGCAAGCGCCTGATGGGCGCTTACCAGAAGTACCTGGACAAGAGGGGACTGCTGGAGACCATCAACGCAGACTATAAGGCCTATATGTGGGAAAAGCCCCGCTACTATGCCGCCCCCAGCGTGCTGCCCGATGAGGACTTTCAGGACACGTTCATCGGCCGGGCCGCCTGCGATTGGCTCAGCCGTGTGGAGGACGACGCGCCCTGGCACTATTTCGTCAGTTTCGCCGGGCCCCATAACCCGTGGGACCCTCCCCGGGAGGACTATGAATTTTTCCGGGACGCCTCTTTCCCGCCCCCGCTGGCCGACAGCCTGGAGGGTAAGCCCGAGTGGGTAAAGCGCCGGGCCGCCAAGCAGACCGGCGGCATGACAGCGGAGCAGGCCCAGAATGTGCGCCGGTGCTATGCCGCAAGCGTCCGGGTGGTCGACCGCTGGGTGGGGGAGCTGCTGGACGTCCTCGATCAACGCGGCCTTGCGGATCATACAGTGGTGATGTTCTGCGCCGACCACGGGGAGCTGCTGGGCGATCATGGCCTTTTTGAAAAAAAGGCCATGTACGAGGCCAGCGTGCGCATCCCTCTGGTGGTGAGCGCGCCATGGATGACCGAGCGGCGGGACAGCGAGGCGCTGGCCCAGCTTATGGACCTGGCCCCGACCTGCCTTGAGCTTGCGGGCGCGGCTTACGATGAGCGGGAGATGGATGCCCGGAGCCTGCTGCCACTGCTGCGGGGCGAGGACGGACCGGCTGCGCAGCCCCACGAGGTGCAGATCAGCGAGCTGCTGAACTGCCAGATGGTGTACGATGGCCGGTATAAGTGGATCCGCAGCTGGAATGACCAGGACGAGCTGTACGACCTTCAGGAGGACCCCGACGAGCTGAACAACATCATTGGGGAGCACCCCGAGGTGACAAAGCGGCTTCTGGCCTACACCTTCCGGCAGTAAGCCGGGCCGAGGTGCGAAACAGAGAGGAGCAACGACAATGAAAGCCATTATGGTAATGTACGACTCGCTGCGGAGGGACTTGCTCTCCTGCAACGGCGGCCCGATCCCCACGCCGAATTTTGAGCGGCTGGCCGCCCGCACGGTCCAATTTGACCGCAGTTACGTAGGCAGCCTGCCCTGTATGCCCGCCCGGCGTGAGCTGCATACGGGGCGGTATAACTTCCTGCACCGCAGCTGGGGCCCGGTGGAGCCCTTTGACGACTCCATGCCCCAGATTCTCAAGCAGCACGGGGTATACACCCATCTCACCACCGACCATTACCACTACATTGAGGACGGCGGCGCAACCTACCATAGCCGCTACAGCACTTGGGCGTGCTACCGCGGGCAGGAGACGGACGCGTGGGTGGCCGACCTGACGCCCAGCCCTGCCGAGTATTCCCCACACCTCATCGGCACCAAAAACATGAACGGTACGCTGGCCGAGATGCGCCGAAGGGGCGGCTGGCAAAACGACCACAACCGGGAGCGCCTGCACACCGAGGCCGACTACCCCATGCGCCAGACTTTTGACAATGGACTTGACTTCCTCGACCGCAACGGCAGGCTTGATAACTGGTTCTTGCAGATCGAGACCTTCGATCCCCATGAGCCCTTCAACTCGCCGGAGGCATTCGAAGCAAAGTATTTCAGCCCCGATGAGCCCTTCGTACCCGACTGGCCCCCCTACGCCAAGGTGGACGAGGATGAGGCCACCGTGGAGGGGATGCGCAAAAAGTATTTTGCCCTAACCTGTTTCTGCGACCAGCAGCTTGGCCGGGTGTTGGACAAGATGGACGAACTGGATCTGTGGAAGGACACGATGCTGATCATAAACACGGACCACGGCTTTTTCCTGGCTGAGCATGACTGGTGGGGCAAGGGTGCCTCTCCCAACTATGAGGAGCTGGTCCACACGCCCCTCTTCGTCTGGGATCCCCGCTGCGGCACGGCGGGCCAGCGGAGCAGCGCTCTGGTGCAGACCATCGATCTTGCGCCCACGCTGCTGGATTTCTTCGGCGTGGAGGTTCCCGCCGATATGCTGGGCAGGCCCCTGGGCAAGACGGTGGCGGAGAATACGCCTGTGCGGGAGTATGCCATGTTCGGGTACCACGGCGGGCCGCTGGGCATCACGGACGGGCGGTATACGCTGCTGCGGGCCGTGGCCGACTTTGGCGTGCAGATGTACGAATACACCCATATGCCCACCCATATGCGCGGCCTTTTCCCTGTGGAGGAGATGAAGACCGCCACCATGGCCGCTCCCTTCAGCTTTACCAAGGGTGCGCCCGTGATGAAGATTGAGGCCCGGGTGAACCCCCGTTTTGCCAGAGCGCAGGAGGAGGGGGAGGACCTGCTGTTCGACCTGCGGCAGGACCCTGCCCAGGAGCGCCCGCTGGAGGACGAGGCGGTCAAGGCCCGTCTGCTGGCTGCTGCTGCCGCCCTGCTGGCGGAGAATGACGCCCCCGCCGAGGTATATGCCCGCTATGGATTGAAAAGAGCCTGAGGCGCATAGGCACAGGCAAAATAATACAGGGAGGGAACGTCTATGGACATATGGAGCGCACTGCTGCCGCTGCTGTGTCTGCTGAGCGGAGGCGGCGTGATCGCGGCGCTGCTCGTATACCGGGGCAGACGGCAGAAACCCGATAGGAAGGAACTCCCCACGGACCCGCTGGCCGATCTCTTTATCGACCGGGAAGAGTAAGGCGGCGGGAATACCACGAAATGAGGAATAACGATGATCGATTTGAAGGCAAGGCCGTTTTATCTGGACGATGAGGCCATTACCTGGGTAAAGGATACGCTGGCCGGCATGACGTTGGAGGAAAAGACCGGGCAGCTGTTCTGCGTGCTGTTTAAAGAGGGGAAGCCGCAGGAGATCGAATATGTATACAGCATCCTCTCTCCGGGCGGGTGCATGTACCGGGTAATCCCTACGGCCTGCGCCATCGACGCCACCGAGGAGGTGCGCCGCCGCAGCGCGATCCCTATGTTAATTGCGGCCAACCTGGAGAAAGGCGGCAACGGCATTGTGGAGGAGGGCACGTTGGTCGGCTCACCCATGGAGATCGCCGCCACGGACGACGCGGAGATGGCCGAAAAGATGGCCGAGGCCTGCACCCGTGAGGCGGGAGCCGTGGGCGCAAACTGGGCGTTCGCTCCGATTATCGACATCGATTCCAATTTCCGTAATCCCATTACCAACACCCGTACCTTTGGCAGCGACCCGGATCGCGTGGCGCGCATGGGCAAGGCGTATGTGAAACGGGCGCAGAGCCTTGGCTTTGCCGCCTCCATCAAGCATTTTCCCGGCGACGGGCAGGACGAACGGGACCAGCACCTGGTGACCTCCATCAACGATATGGACTGTGAGACCTGGATGAGCACCTACGGCGCGGCCTACCGGGCAGGCATAGAGGCTGGGGCCCTGACGGCCATGGTGGGGCACATCATGCAGCCGGCGTGGACCCGCCGCCTGAACACCGGTATCAAGGACGAGGATATCATGCCCGCCACCCTCAGCGCTGAGCTGATGCAGGGGCTCCTTCGGGGTGAAATGGGCTTTAACGGACTGATCTGCACCGATGCTACCACCATGGCGGGCTATACGCTGGCTATGAGCCGCCGCCGCGCGGTACCCGAGAGCATTGCCCGGGGCGCGGATATGTTCCTTTTCGCGCGCAATCTGGAGGAGGACTACGGCTTTATGCTGGACGGCGTCCGCAATGGTGTCATCACTTCCCCGCGGCTGGACGAGGCCGTTACCCGCATCCTGGCCACCAAGGCGGCACTTGGATTGCATAAGGGGCAAAAGCCGCTGGACAAGGCAGAGGCTGCGAAGATCGTAGGCTGCGCCCAGCACCAGTTCTGGGCCGAGGAGTGCGCCGACAAGGCGATCACCATGGTGAAGGAGCAGCCCGGCGTGCTGCCCATCACGCCGCAGCGCTATAAGCGTATCCTCTTTTATACCATCGAGCCCCCCGCGGGCGGCGAAGGCAACTACAAGGTCAAGGCCGCCTGCGCGAAAGTGCGGGATATGCTGGTGGCTGAGGGCTTCGTCGTGGACGACTTCGTCCCCCAGCCGTATGGCGAGGGCTTTACCACCCGGTATGAGGACGTTGTAAAGCAATATGACTTGATCCTCTATGTGGCGAACCTGTCCACCAAGAGCAACCAGACCGTGGTGCGCATCGAGTGGAAACAGCCCATGGGCGCCGACTGCGGCCACTACGTTAACGACGTGCCCACGGTGTTCGTCTCCTTGGAAAACCCCTACCATCTGCTGGATTTCCCCCGGGTAAAGACGTACATTAACTGCTACAGCAACAACGACCACTGTCTGCGTCAGCTTGTGGAAAAGCTGGTGGGCCGCAGTGCCTTCAAGGGCACAAGTCCTGTGGACGCCTTCTGCGGCAAATGGGACGCCCATCTGTAAAGAGGAAGGGGAGAGCGGGATGCAGCCGGAATTTGAGTCTCTGCGCTGGCGGCAGTATGGCGTGGAGCACGTAATCAAGCTGCTGCCCGGCGGGCGCGTCGGTGTGCTGAGCGATGAGGTGCTGGCGGAGATACTGGCCGCTGGAGGGCAGCCGGATGAGAAAGTGCTTGCCATCCGCGCTGGGGACGTTCAAAGGGTGCGCGCGCTGCAAGAGCCGGAGGGGCGGGAAATTACCGTAACGCCGCTGGAGCAGTGGAACGAGGAGGTCCCCGGCCCGGGGGGATCTGTACCCGCGACGCTGTGCCGTCCGGCGGCAGGAGCGGCGCTGCGGCCCTGCGTCGTCTATTTTCACGGCGGCGGCTGGCAGTATGGCGGCAGGGCCGTCGTACAGCCCTTCTGCCGCTATCTGGCCGAGCAGGCGGACGCATTGGTGGTGAACACGGAGTACCGCCTTGCTCCCGAGCACCGGTGGCCCGCCGGGCTGGAGGACTGCTGGGCCATTCTGCGCTGGGTGTACGACCACGCCGAAAAGCTGGGGGTAGACCCGAGCCGTATCACCGTGGCGGGGGACAGCGCCGGCGGCAACCTGGCTGCGCTCTGTGCCCATAGAGACAGGGACGAGGGCCTGGATATGGTACGGCGGCAGGCGCTCTATTACGCGGCGCTGGCCGTGCGGGACGTTGAGGGTCTGGAGGGCTTTCACTTCGGCCTGGAGGATTACGTATACGACGACAGTCAGCGGGCGATGATCGAGCCGCGTATCCTGGCGATTTATAACGCGGGTAAGCGCAGTGAGAATAATTACCTGCCCAAGGGGGTGAGCACCCGAGAAGCGCGGGTCTCGCCACTGTGGGACAGTACGTTTTCCGGCCTGCCCGAGACACTGCTGATCACCGCGCAGTACGACTACCTCACCCAGCAGTCCCGTACCTACGCAGAGCGCTTGGCCTCCGCCGGGGTGCCGGTCACGTGGATGGATTACTGTGGCATGGCCCACGCCTTTGTGGATAAGTGCGGGGTCTATCCCCAGGCCGACGACAGCCTGAGGGAGCTTGCCGCTTTCGTAAAAAAGCCTTAGGGTTTATCATGATACACCCTAATAAAACGCCGGAAGGAGTGGAGCGGATGCAGCCTGATATCCTGCTCTTTATGAGCGACCAGCACGCGCCGCAATTTATGGGGGGCGGAGAGATGGCGGTGGACACCCCCAATTTGGACGTCCTGCGCCGGGAGGGAACCAGCTTTACCCAAGGCTACACGGCCTGCCCGCTCTGCGTGCCCGCCCGTATGGCCATGCTGTCCGGCATGCGCCCCTCCCGCACGGGCATCTTCACCAATATGGACGCCCTGCCCGACACGCTGCCTACCTTTTTGCACCAGCTAGTGGCGGCAGGATATGAGACTGTGCTGGTGGGGCGCATGCACTTTATCGGCGTTGACCAGCGCCACGGCTTTACCCGGCGCGTGGCCCCCGACTTTACAAACAGCGGCTGGACGCGCCCGCCCTGGCTGGAGGAGGACTTTGGCGTACACACCCAGACTATGGGCTACAAATGGTGCACCCATGTGGTGGGCGGCGGCCAGTCGCCGGTGCTTTGCTACGACGAGATGGTGGTGCGCTCCGCCGAGGAGTACTTGAGCCAATCCCACGAAAAGCCACAGTGCATCGTGGTGGGCACCTATGGACCCCATTTTCCCTACGTGGCCCCGCCCGAGCTGTTCTATAAATACCTGAAGACGGCCCGCCTGCCCGCTACCTTCGGCGTGGAGGAGGCGTTTATGAACCCGGTGCTGCGCTCCCTTCAAGAGCCGGATGCCCGCCCGGAGGTGGTATTGGCCTGTCAGGCTGCCTATAAGGGCCTGATAGAACATATGGACGGCCTTGTGGGCCGGGTCCGCACGGCCTTTGACGCGTTTGCCGAGAAAAGGGACAACGCTCGGCTGTTCGGCTACCTCTCCGACCACGGAGATACCGTCGGGGAACACGGCTTGTTCGGAAAAAAGACCTTTTTTGAAAAATCGGTAAAGATTCCACTTATATTTGCCGGGGACGGCGTGACGGCGGGCCGGGAGTGGGCCGAACCGGTGAGCATCCTGGACGTGGGGCCAACATTGTGCGCCTGGACAGGAGTGGCCCCGCCAGAGCGGGCCGATGGGCAGAGTCTTAAGACGATTCTGCGCGGCGGCCAGGGCGAGCCGGATCGGGTCGTTCTGTCCGAAAGCGCTGACCGGGCTCCTGGGGGCGGCTGGGTCTACGGCTGTATGGCGCGCCGTGGGAAGTACAAATTTGTCACCTACCACGGCTATGAGAACCAGGATATGCTGTTCAATGTAGCGGTCGATCTGCTGGAAGAATATAACCTGGCGGAGGAGTTGCCCGAGGTGTGCGAGAGTTTCCGCAATATCCTGCGGGAGCGGACGGACCCGGCAGCCGCCGAGGCACTGCAGGCCGTCCACGCCCGGCGCTCTAAGCTGATGGCGGAGTGCGAAAAGGCGGAGGGATATGATGACCGGGAGCGATTCCGTGACTACCCGGACGCGGCCAAGGAGCCGCCGGAGGTGTGCGTTACGTCGCTGTCCAGCCCACCCGGGGGAAACCAGAGCAGCGTTTATTACGGCCTTCCCAAACTGCCTGAGGAGGAGCAAGCATGAGCCAGCCCGATATCCTGCTCTTTATGAGCGACCAGCACGCGCCGCAATTTATGGGAGGGGAAGAGGTGGATATAGACACCCCCAACCTGGACGCCCTGCGCCGGGAGGGGACCAGCTTCTCGGCGGCCTACACAGCCTGCCCCCTCTGCGTTCCCGCCCGTATGGCCATGCTGTCCGGTATGCGCCCCGCCCGCACGGGCATCTTCACCAACATGGACACCCTGCCAAGCACCCTGCCAACTTTTCTGCACCAGCTTGTAGCGGTGGGGTATGAAACGGTGCTGGTGGGGCGGATGCACTTTATCGGCGTCGACCAGCGCCACGGCTTTACCAGGCGCATTGCGCCGGACATGACGCTGGTCACCTGGACGAGGCCGGAGCATTTAAAGCGGGAGCGGGGGGTGTTTGCCCGCACCTTCGCGGGCAAATGGGCGCCGGAGGTGGTGGGCGGCGGCGAGTCGCCCGTCCTGCATTACGACGAGCTGGTGATAGACGCGGCAATTGAATATCTGCGCCAGCCCCATGATAAGCCGCAGTTCATTCTGGTGGGGACCTTTGGGCCCCATTTTCCCTATGTGGCTCCGCCGGAGCTTTTTCAGAAGTATTGGGAGCGGGTGGAACTGCCCGCCATGCATGGACAGACGCCTGCCTATATGAACCCCAGCCTGCGAAAGCACCGGGTGGAGGCCTCAGAAGAGGTGGCAAGAGGCACGCGCGCGGCGTACTGCGGCATGATCGAGCATATGGATGGGCAGATTGGCCGGGTGCGCGCGGCGTTTGACGCGTTCACGGAGGAACGCCGCGTTCCCAAGCTGTTTGGGTATCTCTCGGACCACGGCGACCAGGCGGGGGAGAGGGACATCTATGGCAAGGAAACCTTTTTTGAAAAGTCAGCCAGGGTTCCCATGCTCTTTGCGGGGGAAGGTGTGGCCGTCGGGCGCACCGAGACGGCCCCGGTCAGTCTCCTGGATGTGGGTCCCACCCTATGCCAGTGGGCCGGTGCCGGACAGCCGGAGGGTGTGGACGGCGTGAGCCTCGCGCCCGCGCTGACGGGAGAGGGGCTACACGAGAGCCGGGCCGTGTACAGCGAGTACATGGAACGCGAAGAGGACGGCTGGCGCTACTGCATGATGCTGCGCCGCGGGCCCTGGAAGCTCATCACATACCGGGGGTACGAGGAACAGGACATGCTGTTTGACGTGACCGCCGACCCGCTGGAGGAGTATGAGCGGGCGGCGGACGAGCCTGGGCTGCTGGAGGAGTTTCGGGCTCTGGCGCGGAAACTCTCACCCCACCCGGAGCGGTATGAGGCGGCGCAGGCGCGCCAGGCGCGGGACGCCCAGCTCTTCATCGCCTATGAGAAGGCGGTGGGCCTCGACGAGCGCGAGCGCTGGCAGGCGAACCCGCCTTCCGCCCGGGGGAACCCGGAGATCTGCATTGCCGGACTATGAGGAGGAAATAAGAATGAACGAATATAAGGGCCTGCTGTTCGACCTGGACGGTGTGATCGTGGACACCGCCAAGTATCACTATCTGGCATGGAAGTCACTGGCGGACGAGCTGGGTATTCCCTTCACAGAGCAGGACAACGAGCGGCTGAAAGGTGTCAGCCGGATGGCCAGCTTTGAAATCGTTTTGGAGATCGGCGGGCGTAAGATGTCCGAGGCTGAAAAGGAGCTGAACTGCACCAAGAAGAACGAGCTCTATGTCTCCTACATCAAGCGGCTGACGGTGGACGAGATCCTGCCCGGCGTGCGGGATTTCCTGACCGGCGCGCGGGCCGCGGGGTATAAGATCGCCCTCGGCTCCGCCAGCAAGAATTCCTCCCTGATCCTTGACCGGTTGGGCATCGCCGGTCTCTTCGACGCGCTGGTGGACGGGACCAAGGTGAGCAAGGCGAAGCCCGACCCGGAGGTCTTTTTGCGCGGCGCGCAGGAACTGGGGCTGACACCCGAGGCCTGCGTGGTGTTTGAGGATGCCGCCGCCGGAGTGCAGGCGGCCCATAACGCGGGTATGAAGGCCGTGGGCATCGGCAGCCCGAACATTCTGGGTCAGGCCGACCTTGTGGTGCCGGGGTTTGCCGGCATGACCGCCGCCGGGCTGCTGGCGCGCCTGTCCTGAGGTGGCTGGTATGCCAATCGGGCTGATGGTAGACTGCACGGGCGTGCTGTTGGGCGGTCTGGCAGGCGCGGCGCTGGGGCCGCGCCTCTCCCCGCGCGTCAGCAGAAACCTCACAGTGGTTCTCGGCTTTTCCTCCATGGCCATCGGCGTCAACTCCATCGTCAAGGCCAGCGCCATGATGCCCGTGGTCATCGCTGTGATTTTTGGCTCTCTGATTGGGGAGCTGCTGGACCTGGAGACGCGTATCATGGCGGTGTCCAGGAAAATAGTCCGGCGCCTTCCGCATCGGGAGGGCGCGCTCGACATGGAGCGGTTCATCACCGTGGTAGTGCTGTTCTGCGCCAGCGGATTTGGGATCTACGGCGCGCTGATGGAGGGCATGAGCGGCAACGCGAGCATCCTTCTCTTCAAGGCTGTGCTGGATTCCTGCACGGCGGCGGTATTCGCCGTGACGCTGGGCGTGGCAGTGGCCCTTGTGGCCTTTCCGATGGTGGCTGTCCTGGGGAGCCTCTTTCTGGCGGCCGGGCTGCTGGCCCCTCACGTCACGCCCTCCATGCTACAGGATTTTATGGCCTGCGGCGGCGTGCTCACACTGGCGGCGGGCCTGCGCGTCAGCGGCATCAAGAGCGCTCCCATTGCCAATATGATACCCGCGCTGGCTCTTGCCTTGCCCGCGTCGGCGGCCTGGACCGCCCTCATGGGCTGAGTAGGACGTCAGGAAAGCTTTTGTCCCCCAAGAACGGGGACAGGAGCTTTCTTCTGCTTGTGGACGTCCGCACCGGCATGGTATACTGTATCGAGTGAAAGGGATGGGGAAGGGGGAAGCGCAAATGCCTGAGATTGAAATCATCCGGCATCCGCAGATCGACGGGATGCGTCTGTTCTTCGACACCGTGGACTACCGTACCCCTCACGTGCACCCGGAATGGGAGCTCCTCTGGGTGCTGGACGGGGACCTCTCCGTGACCTGCGGCCAGAAGAACTATCTTGTCGCCCCCGGCCAAATGGCACTGCTCAACCCAAACCAGCCCCACGAGTTTTGCAAGGGGGAAAAGAGCTGCACATTTTTATGCCTTCAGGTCGCGCCGTATCGCTTCCCGGTTACTGAGCGTCTCTTCGTGGACAGCGTCTACCCGGAGAACTATCTGATGCCTCAGGAGTATCAGTGGGTGAAAAAAAGCATGCTGGGCGCTATGCGCACCTATCTGGAGCGCCCTGATTATTACGAGTTATTCTGCGTGGGACAGACGAGCCTTCTGCTGCACCGGCTGCTCACCCGGATGCCAGTCCGCCGCATGACGGCGGAGGAGGCGTCCGACCTGGAGAGACGGAACGCGCGGCTGGTACGGCTCATTGAGTTTGTAGACCAGAATTATATGCATAAGATTCGCCTGTCCGATTTTGCGCGGATGGAAAACCGCTCTATGAGCTATCTCTCGCACTTCGTACGGGAGACAATGAACCAGAGCTTTCAGGACTATGTGAACACCGTGCGTTTCCATTGCGCCTGCAAGCTGATTGCCGCAGGGGGACATAAGATGCTGGACGTATGTATGGAGTCCGGTTTTTCCGACTACCGTTATTTCTCAAAGACGTTTCAGCAGCGGGTGGGCATGACGCCGGAGGCATACAGCCGACAGCCCCGGAGCCCGGTACAGGACGAGACCAAGATCCACCACAGCCTGCACTCGCTGGAACGTTTTTACTCCCTTGAAAAAAGCCTCGATCTGCTGTGTCAGTTCGAGGCGCAATACCAGTAAAGGCCCTCCGGCGAAACCTTTCGCCAGAGGGCCTTTGGCGTTTTCACCAAGCGGAGGCGAGTCTTCATGTGCAGAATAGAAAACTTTACAAAACAGCTAATTTGTCTAATTAGCTTCGCCAACTTGTCAAGGCAGGGGAGCGGCACACGCGGTATACTGATGAAAAAATGGAGGCGATTAAATGCTCTATATCGGGATCGACTTAGGCACCTCAGCCTGTAAGCTTTTGCTGGTGGACGGGCAGGGCGCGGTGCTGAACACCGTCTCAAGGGAGTATCCGCTCAGTTTTCCTAAGCCCGGCTGGAGCGAGCAGAACCCGGACGACTGGTGGCGGGCCTGTCTCGCGGGCGTGCCCCAGCTGCTGGAGGGTTTTGACGCGAAGGAAGTCAGGGGGCTCGGCGTGGGCGGCCAGATGCATGGCCTTGTGGCCCTGGGGGGGGGAGACGAGGTCCTGCGTCCGGCCATCTTGTGGAACGACGGTCGTACCGCGGATGAGGTGGAGTATCTCAACGGTACGATTGGCCGAGCCGTGCTGAGCGCGCGCACCGCCAACATCGCCTTCGCGGGGTTCACGGCGCCCAAGCTGCTCTGGATGCGCAGGCATGAGCCGGAGCTCTTCTCGCGGATAGAAAAAATCATGCTGCCCAAGGACTATTTGGTCTATCGGCTGACGGGCGTCCATGCCACCGACTACTCGGACGCCTCGGGTATGCTCCTGCTGGACGTAGCGCACAAGCGCTGGTCAGCCGAGATGCTGGCGCTATGCGGCGTTACCGAGGCGCAGATGCCGCGGCTCTGCGAGAGCAGTGCCCCGGTGGGCACGCTGCGGGAGGAGGTGGCCGCCGCTTTTGGCCTGTCCCGGAGCGTCGTGGTATGCGCCGGAGCGGGGGACAACGCTGCGGCTGCCGTGGGTACGGGCACCGTGGGCGACGGGCGCTGCAATATTTCCCTGGGCACTTCGGGCACCATCTTCATCTCGTCGGACAGGTTTGGCGTGGACGCCACCAACGGCCTGCATGCGTTTGCCCACGCGGACGGAGGCTGGCACCTGATGGGCTGCATGCTCTCGGCGGCGAGCTGCAACAAATGGTGGCAGGACGATATTCTCGGCGCGACGGACTATCAAAGCGAGCAGTCCAGAATTGCTCCCGATAAGCTGGGCCGCAACCACGTCTATTTTTTGCCCTACCTGATGGGAGAGCGCAGCCCCATCAACGATACAAACGCGCGGGGTGCGTTCATCGGCATGACCATGGACACCACCCGGGCCGACATGACGCAGGCCATGCTGGAGGGAGTCGCTTTTGCCATCCGGGACAGCTTTGAGGTGGCGAAAGGCTTGGGCATAGCGATTCCGCGCTCGAATATCTGCGGCGGCGGCTCCAAGTCCCCGCTCTGGCGCACCATTGTGGCCAACGTCCTTGGAATCCCTCTGGACATCGTGGCCACCGAGCAGGGTCCGGGTTACGGCGCTGCCATGCTGGCTATGGTCGCCTGCGGTGCGTACCCCTCCGTACACGCGGCGTCCGATGCGCTGGTGCAGGTGAAGGATACCGTTGCACCCGACCCGGCGCTGACCGCTTTATACGACACGCGGTACGCTCAGTTCAGACAGATCTACCCGGCATGTAAGGCGCTGTTCCCCCAATTGCTGTAAAGGAGTGTGTGTGCGATGGATATTTATTCTATAACAGACCCTGTATTCAAGCCTTACGGACGGGCGGTGAAGGGCTTTCCGGTGGAAGAACTGATGGCGGCTCTGGCGCAGACGCCGCTGCCCGAGGACACGGCCTACGTGCCGGAGGAGCCCCTCTTGCAGGCACTGTCCGCCGCCGGGTCGTGCGCCGCGCACCTCTATGGCGGCATGCCCGTTCAGCTGGGCTGGTGCAATGGGCGCAATACAAAGCTTAACTGCCTTGAATACCACCGGGACAGCGAGTTCAACCTGGGGACCGAGGACTTTGTTCTCCTGCTGGCGCGGCAGGAGGAGCTGGAGGACGGCTGGCTTGATACTGCCCGGGTCAGGGCCTTCCGCGTGCCTGCCGGCATTTTGGTGGAGGTCTACGCCACCACGCTGCACTATGCCCCCTGCCATGTGGACCCACAGAGGGGATTTCGCGTGATGGTGGCCCTGCCCGCAGGGACGAACCTAGACAAGCCTGATATCACGCCGTACACGGCGGAGGACGGGTTGCTTTGGGCGCGCAACAAGTGGCTGCTGGCCCACGGTGAGTCCGCCGAGGCTGGGCAGGGCGCGGCCATTCGCCTGCGGGGAGAGAACATCGACCTGCAGGACAGTTTTTGAATACCACCAGAAAGGAAGAAAAGAGCTATGTTCAATAACATTCCCAAAGTAAAATTGGGCGTGATCGCCGTATCGCGCAGCTGCTTTCCCATGAGTCTGTCCGCCCGCCGCCGAGCGGCGCTGAAGGCAGCCTGCGGTACGGAGCTGCCCCTGTACGAGTGTCCTGTCACCGTGGAAAATGAGCTGGATGCGAAGAAGGCGGTGGAGGACGTGCGCTCCGCGGGCGTCAATGCGCTCGTGGTGTTCCTGGGTAATTTCGGCCCCGAGACGCCCGAGACCCTGATTGCCGACTGGTTCACGGGCCCCATCATGTACCTCGCCGCCGCTGAGGGCGACGGCGACCTGCACGATGGCCGCGGTGACGCATACTGCGGCATGCTCAATTGTTCCTATAACCTGGGTCTGCGCGGTAAAATGGCTTATATCCCCGAGTACCCAGTGGGTACGGCGGAGGAGCTGGCCGGGAAGGTGGCGGAGTTTGTGCCCATCGCCCGGGCAATACTGGGGCTTAAGGGACTGAAGATCATCGCTTTCGGCCCCCGACCCGACGACTTCCTCGCTTGCAACGCGCCCATCAAGGCGCTGTTTGACCTGGGCGTGGCCGTAGAGGAGAACTCGGAGCTTGACTTGCTCGTGGCCTACAATAAGCACGCGGACGACCCCCGCATTCCCGCGAAGATCGAGGAGATGGGCGCTGAGCTCGGGCCTGGCAACCGGTATGCGGGCATCCTGCCCCGTCTCGCCCAGTACGAGCTGACGCTGCTGGACTGGGCCGAGGAGCACAAGGGCGCGCGGCAGTATGTGGCGTTCGCCAACAAGTGCTGGCCGGCGTTCCAGACAGAGTTTAAGTTCGTGCCCTGCTACGTGAACAGCCGCCTTGCTGCCCAGGGCATTCCCGTTTCCTGCGAGGTGGACATCTACGGAGCACTGAGCGAGTACATCGGCGTGTGCGTCTCAGGCGCGCCCACCACGCTGCTGGACATCAACAATACCGTGCCCGCTTCCATCTACGACAAGGCCATCAAGGGCAACTACGACGTGCGTCTGCCCGAGACCTTCATGGGATTTCACTGCGGCAACACGAGCTGCGCACTGCTGAAGAACCCCCACATGGGCTATCAGCTTATCATGAAACGGGACCTGGAGCCGGATCTTCCCGAGCCCGACATTACCCGCGGCACCATGGAGGGTAACATCAAGGCGGGGGACATCACCTTCTTCCGCCTGCAATCCACCGCCGACACGCGGCTGAAGGCGTACATCGCGCAGGGCGCGGTGCTGGACGTGGACTGCGAGAGCTTTGGTTCCATCGGCGCGTTCGCCATCCCCGAGATGGACCGTTTCTATCGCCATGTGCTGATCGCCAAGCGCTACCCCCACCATGGTGCGGTGGCCTTCGGACACTGGGGACGGGCGCTTTTCGAAGTATTTAAGTACCTCGGCATTGCGGACATTGCCTATAACCAGCCGAAAAACCTCCCATACCCGGAAGAGAACCCTTTTGGATAAAGGGTTGAATGATTAAAGATTTTACAGATAAAAGAGGTGGACCCGAAACCTAAAGTTTCGGGTCCACCTCTTTTTGAATGCAGACAGACTCCGCTTTGACCTGGATGGTGCGATGTGCTACACTAAGAAATAAGGCGTTTTTAAACTTTAAGTTTTCTTCACTTCTTCTTTACAGCGGATTGTTGACTTTCGGCTATACTGGCATCAAGTTCAAGAAAAGAGAGGTTGATGCTGAATGGCAGAGCATGTGCTCGTCACCCACGCCCTCACCAAGCGGTACGGCAGTACCGCCGTGGTGGATGGCGTGGACTTAAACATTGAAAAGGGCCAAATCTATGGCCTGGTGGGCCGCAACGGAGCGGGCAAGACCACCATCATCCGTATGGTCTCCGGCCAGACCGTGTCCTCTGGGGGCGCACTGGAGCTCTTCGGCGCGTCGGATGCTTCGGGGCTGGAGAAGATGCGAGCCCGCACCGGCGTCATGGTGGAGATCCCCAGTTTTTATCCCTACCTCACCGCCCGGGAGAACCTGGAGTACTACCGCATCCAGCGGGGCATCCCCGGGAAGGAGTGCGTGGAGGAGGTGCTGCGACAGGTGAACCTGGCCGACACCGGCCGCAAGAAGTTCAAGAACTTCTCCTTGGGCATGAAACAGCGGCTGGGGCTGGCCCTGGCGTTGATGGACCACCCGGATTTTCTCCTGCTGGACGAGCCCATTAACGGGCTCGACCCGGAGGGGATCGTGGAGTTTCGTAACATCCTGCTGGATTTGAACCGTAACCGGCAGACCACCATTTTGGTCTCCAGCCACATTCTGTCAGAGCTCGCGAATCTAGCCACCCACTACGGTTTCATTGACAAGGGCCACATGCTGGAGCAAATCTCGGCCAAGGCCTTGGCCGAGAAGTGCCGGGCCTGCCTGGAAGTAGGCGTGGAGGATGCAGCTAAGGCGGCACAGGTGCTGGAGCAGACGCTGGGGGCCCGGGATTACGAGGTCCTACCAGGTAATGTGATCCGCCTTTACAGTCATTTGAATGAGGCTGCCCAGGTCACCCAGGCCCTGGTGAGCGGCGGCGTGGCCCTGCGCTCTATTGAGCAGAAGGGTGCCAACCTGGAAGATTACTTCCTCGCTATGATCGGAGTCCATCATGGTTAATTACCTTCGCTCAGAATTCTACAAGGTCTCCCGCCGTAAGTATACCTATGGGTTCCTCCTCGTCCTGCTGGCCGGAGCGGCTTTCCTGGTGGGCACCTGGGCCTATACCAACTCTCGGGGCAACAATATCGGCTTCTCTGGCGGCGTAAGTATTTTGGCTATGATGCTAAACTTTGGTTATTACCTGACGCTCATCACCGGGGATCTCGCCTTCTCCGACCAGTACAAGTTCAACACCCTGAAAAACGAAGTCTCCTATGGTCTTCCCCGGGTCCGCTCCTACCTGGGCAAGCTGGTCACGGCCTGTGTAGTAGCGCTGGCTGCCTGCGCGGTGGTGATCGGGTTCTACATTGCGCTGTGCTGGGTGCTGTTGCCCCACGACCCTGCGGTGGATGGAGAAGTTGTAAAGGGAATTGCCTTTTCAGTTTTTGCTATGCTGCCCCTTTGGCTGGGGGCACAAGCGTTGACCATCTTTTTCTTCTTTACCTTCAAGAGCTCTACCGCCGCATCTGTTGCCGTGGTGGGCGTGCTCATGGGGATACCGGAGCTTTTAAAGCTGCTGGCCTACTTTGTAAACCCCGGTTTTAACTCGGTGAAACGGTTCCTCCTCATCGGCGCATATGAGACGATGCCTGCCCTGGGGGACTGGGCCACGCTGGGGTATGGCTGCGCGGTGGGCGCTGGATGGTTTTTGGTTGCCACCGTAGCGGGCATCCTGACACTGCGGAAACGGGAAATCAACTGATGCGAAAACTCGATGGGGGGTGCACACGGTGCTCAACTATCTGAAAGCGGAGCTCTTTAAAGGGGCCCGCTGGCGTGCGGCGCTGCCCATGGCCCTTCTTCTGGGATCTTTGGTAGCTCTCTTGCTCCTCCTCACATGGGCGACCAGCACGAACTGGCAGCTTATAGACTCGGTGACCTTCCTGCTGGATATGCTGATATTGGGTTTTTTCCTCCTCATTTTGCCTGCTAGCGCGGTTTTTTCAGAGCAATATAAGCATAAGACACTGAAAAATGAGGTGTGTTTCGGCATTCCCCGCGTCCGGGTCTATCTGGGGAAGCTGCTGGCCTCCGTTGTGATGGCGGCCATCCTCTGCGCATGGATGATGTTGCTCTGGCTTGGGTTGAGTGCGGCCCTTTTCCAAGCCGCCCCAAGGGAAGAGCTGGCCCGAGCGGCCGCCAAGCTGGGCCTGGGGCTCCTGACGGCCTTGCCACTGTGGCTTGGAGCGCTGGGACTGTTCCACGCGCTCCAGTTCACGTTGAAAAGCACCACCCTTGTCTACGTTTTGTATCTGGGCTATTTCATTGCCGTGGAGCCCATTGTGGGTCTGCTGGGGCTGCTCAATGAGGAAAAGGTGGGGCCTGTTTTCTTCGGCATTTGTTCTCTACTTTCCAAGTGTGCCCTCTCATGGCCACTGGAGGGACTGTCGGTGGGGCTGGGCCTGAAGCGGTTGGCCTGGGCCTGGCCGCTAGGGCTGGGGTGGCTCGCCGTCACCACCGCCGTGGGGCTTGCGCTGTTTCGTAGACAAGACATTCAATAGGGAAGAGGGGAAGAGATGGCGGTAGTGCTTGCGGTACTGTTCGGGCTGATCGCGCTTGGCCTGGCCGTGCGGGTCTACACGGCGGAGCGGGCCATCCGGGACGCGGCCCGGCAGCTCAGGGATGCGGAGGTCACGGGCAGCGCTACAAAGCTGCTCCTCTCCGCGCCCAATTCCTCGGCGGAGGAGCTGCTTGCCTCCATCAATGGGCTTTTGGAGCTCCGCACTGCCGACGAGGCGGATTTCCGCCGCCGGGAGACCGCACTGCGCCGCCAGATCGCTAACGTCTCACATGATCTTCGAACTCCCCTTACCTCTATTCTGGGCTACCTCCAGCTCCTGGAGGGGGACACCCTCAGTACAGAGGAGCGGCGGGAGTACCTGGGCATCGTGGAGAGCCGGGCGAGGGTCCTTCAGGACCTCATCGCCAGCTTTTACGACCTGTCCCGCCTAGATGGGGGAGAATACCCCCTGGTGCGGGAGAAAATCGACCTGGGGGCCATCCTCAGCGAGCTGGTGGCCGCCTTTTATAACGACCTCACCGCCTCGGGTCTTGGGGTGGAGGTGGAGCTGTCCGAGGGCCTCCCGCTCGTGTGGGGAGATGCCTCCGCCGCCCTGCGCGTCTTTACGAACCTGATCCGAAACGCTCTGGACCACGGGGAAGGGATGCTCTCCATCCGGGCGTATCGGGAGGAGAATGAGATCGTCACCGCATTCCAAAACAGGGCGGGGAATTTGACCGCCGAGGTGGCGGAGCATGTCTTCGACCGCTCCTTTACCTCGGACAGAAACCGTACGGGGCAGAATGCCGGGCTGGGCCTCGCCATCGTAAAGTCCCTGGCTGAGCAGATGGGGTGCGGCGCAGAGGCCGTATTAAGGGATGGAAAATTCACCCTTGCGGTACGTTGGAAGATTTAGACGTGCCCTTTACAGAGTATGTAAAAAGCCACCCACCGCGAAGTTGAATTCGCGGTGGGTGAACGCAACCCATAAAACGGAGGGGGGCGAGAACGGCTGCCGCTCTCGCCCTGTGCTGGGCGATTGAAATTTTGGGGCGATTCTTGCGGATTTTGGGTTGACAAGCGAGTCGGAATATGGTATTATAACTTTCGCATTTGGTTGGAGTTCGGACGTGGAGAGATGTCCGAGTGGTTTAAGGAGCCGGTCTTGAAAACCGGTGACTCGAAAGAGCCGTGGGTTCGAATCCCACTCTCTCCGCCATCTTTTTTAAGGCTGGATGCGAAAGTAAATATGCTCAATTGAGTTTGGACTTGCGGAAGTACCCAAGTGGCCAAAGGGGCTCCCCTGCTAAGGGAGTAGGCGGCTAATACCCGTGCGAGGGTTCAAATCCCTCCTTCCGCGCCAATTTATACCCATTGTGTTTACTAGAAAATCTAGTAATTGCAATGGGTATAAGTTTTTTGCGAATGAAACAACGGCTATAGTCATACGATAAAATACGCAATCAACGACACAGAATCTACACAGTAAAATACAGCCCGGAGCCTACCGTTGTGATAAGCTCCGGGCTATTTCTATTTCCGGCCTGTTGCCCGACCGGCGGGGCTGTGTCTCAGAATTTATGAAGTTGCCAATCGCCGTCGTAGATACCGACAAAGTCGCTGAACTTGCTCTTTGTAATTTTCCTAAGCATAGGTTTGCTGCCGAGGGTAAATTCGTTCGGCTGCGGCGTCCCATTGGTAACGGAAATTTCCTGAATCTGAACACTTTTCTCGGTGGCCTTTATTACTTGATAGGCGCGGTAGACACTGTCGTCTCCCATGCGGTTCTTCGTGACGATATCTCCGACGTTGAAAGGGTTGTCGATTGCGGATTTTTTCTCCTGAGCCTTAATGATGCTGACGATGGCAGCGTAGCTGTCGGTAAGACAACCGCCCGTTGCCCAGTCCGCGAGGATTTTATAAGTGACGTTGACCGGCCCGGCGCTGGTGATTTCGCAATTGCCCCAGCGGGCAACTTCCACGATATAGCCAACTTTGATATTTTCTTTTGAGAAACTCACGCCGCCAATACTGTTCATGCAATCCTCAAAGAAATTTAGCTTATCCTGCCATACTTCGTAACGGTCAAGTGTTTCCTCCAGGCGCGATTCTTGCCCGTTGATCGTCAGATAGGACCCGTTCCATGACTTGATTTCTTCTCCCTGTTGAAGTTTGTATATATTTTCCTCAATGGCTACGATGCTCTTTTGTAGGTCTCTTAGGCTCTTGTTGCACTCCTTGATGCGGTTGTCGAGATATACCCGGTCTTTTAGTTTGGCGTTTCCTGCCGTTTCCCTGGCCGTGGCGGCTCGTTCCTGGTAATAGGCGCTTTTCTTGTGCTCTTCGATGCCGCGCCCATACTGCGCATACATCCGTTCCCGGCGCCGTGCGAATGCCTGGGAACCGGAATGTCCGGCGATGATCGGCTGCGTGAAAAATGCGATATCGCCGCGCATGGATTCAAGCGGCTTTTGAAGGGCGTTTCCGCGCTGTGCAGCGTTTGCGGCATACTCTTCGTAGCGATCGGCACGGGCCTCGGCTTTCTCGGCCTTGCGTTCAAGCTGCTCTGCATAGGTTAGGCGCTCCCCAGTTTTTTCAATGCCGGAGAATCCCAGTTTTTCGGCCACACGCTCTGCCCGGTAGGTGTTTGGTTCCTTCGCACGGCTGACCCAGCATTTCCCGTAGTTGCTCCATAGGTAGGCACTTTTTAGGTCTGCCTTTTGGCTGTCAGTAAGCGCGGCATATTCGGTCTTTTCAAAATGGAGTTCGAGCTTTCCAGTTTCGAGGTTCTTAATAATCTGGTTCATGGTGTGGCCCCTTTCGTTGTTTGGTTTCGTTCTGGCTACATCATAATTCATGTACACATGAATGTAAAGAGGCAAAGTAGCCAAAGATGTATACATGAATTTGTGTATTTTGTTCATGTACACATGAAGCATAAAGTAGTATGATGTGGGAGGAGGTGGAAGTATGTCTACTGAGGCAAAGCGCCAGGGGAACCGGCGCTACCTGGAGAAAATGGAGCAGATCACAATCCGATTTCCTGAAGGCAGCAAAGACAAGATTAAGGCCGCCGCAGAGAAAGAGGGAGTCAGCCTAAACGCATTTGTCGTCTCCGCTGTGGAGGAAAAAATAGACACAGAGCGGAGTAAAACAGCAAAAAAATAGGGAGATTTTTAATTTTCACAGTGTATCACTGCGTATCTAACGTCAATTTGAATAATATGAGAAACCCCGTCAATCTGTTGTAACTCAACGGTTTGGCGGGGTTTGTTCATCTATACGATACCAGAATATAGGAGGCTCTTGACGATTTTCGCAAAAATCCATACTCTCTTAATTAGATTAAGCTTATTGAGTAACAGTATTTAACCAAGATAATAAAAACAATATCATCACTGTATTGTCGACGACGATAAACAGATAAGTAACTTAGTTGTTTATAGCTAGGAGGTGTATAAGTTGAAAACTAACAGTAGGAGTAACGGTAGAGGTCAAGACTGGAGAAAAGGACAACTTAAATACACCAGGGAAGAGTTAGAAACACGAGTTAAACAGTATTTTGATTACTGTGATGAAAACGGAAGAAAGTATACAAAACCTGGTTTAATACTGTATTTAGACATATCTGAAGATACTTTTGACAATTGGCTTAACAATGATGGAGGCAAATATACAGAGCTGTTCGGCGTCTTAAAAAGGGCAATGGTCCGAATGCGTGACGATCTGGAGCAACGAGGGGACACGATGAGCCTATTTCGGCTCAAACAGGCGTGTTATGGCGGATATTCGGACAGGCCGACTGAGGACAGCGGCCAGGGCATCAAAGTGGCGGTCTCTTTTGGTGCTGGAGACGGGAAAGTGGCCATTGAATACGGAAAATAAGCAATGAGTAAACAAAATAACGATTATGTTCACTCTTAACAATTGGCGAAACTGTTGCGGCTCTAAGGATAAGAGGGATGTGCTATTTTAGGCTATCGCAAAAGTGGCAATTAGCAGCCGGTTTCGTCGGTTTGACGGGAGAGCAATTAGGCGCTTGGCGCGGGTGTTTGCCGCCTCAATCGAGCACCAGGCGGGCCTGCGTGGGACCTGTGCCGGCGTGTGTGTGCCTACCTGTACCACAAGCCAGCAAGTGACCGGGTGGGGGCACGGGGTAGCGGAAAAACGGGTGGGGGTCAACAGCGGGGGCGTAGGGGTATTTACACAGCCCAACGACACAATGCAAAAAGACGCCAACAACGACGCCATATGGGAGAAGGAGGCGTGGTATGAACCGCATTCGAGATGAGCCCAAAGTGAGATAGCAAAACTAGAAGAGTATGATATGGAATTACCCGGCCACGGTCATGTGGCTCTGGCCGGGTTTTATGCCATTGTAGCTCAGTAGGTAGAGCAACCCCACAATCCGGGGTGCGTCGCTGGTTCGAGTCCAGCCGAGGGCAAAGCATTAAATCATCGAGAAGAGCGTCACGCGACTAAGGCGCATAACCCAGTCTCCTGAGTTGGGTTGTTCCGGTTGCAAGCGGTGTACAACGCGGTGAGCCGGTGAAGTCGCCCCCCTGTGATAGTGGGGTGCTACAAAACGGGTGTACCCCATCTCGGGAACTGGATTCTAAAATTTCAAAACAGAAATCTGCCGTTATTCGTGGGGGTTTGTATGGCTCAGAGAGGGAGACCGCGCAAAGCGGTAAAGGGCGAAATCGTACTTGACTTAGGCGTGCCGAATGACAAGCAGGCCAAGTTTTTAACCTCAACGGTGCGGTATACGGCTTACGGAGGCGCGCGGGGCGGCGGCAAGAGCTGGGCGGTGCGCGCGAAGGGAGCGGCGGGTGCGCTGTACTATCCTGGCATCAAGATACTGATGCTGCGGCGTACCTACCCGGAGCTGGAGAATACTATCATACGGCCACTCATTGAGCTTTTGAATACCGCCGCCATTGACGGGAAACCGGCTGGTGACAAGCTCTTTACCTACAATGGTACTTTACGCACTCTGTTCTTCGCCAATGGGTCAATGATTAAGTTCGGGCACTTGCAGAGCGCCAATGCTATCACGGAATACCAAGGCCAGGAATACGACTGGATTTTCATGGATGAGGCAACTCACTTCACCGAGTGGGAGTTCCGTACTTTGGCGGCGACGCTGCGTGGCGTGAACAAAATACCCAAGCGTATGTATCTCACCTGTAACCCTGGCGGGGTGGGGCATATGTGGGTAAAACGGCTCTTCGTAACGAGGGAGTTCCTGAAGGAGGAAAACCCCAAGGACTACCTATTCATCAAGGCAACAGTGGAGGATAACAAGGCTTTGATGGACAATTCCCCAGACTATATCCAGATGCTCGAGCTGCTGCCGGACGATCTACGGGCGGCGCATCGATACGGCGACTGGGACGCAATGGCGGGACAGTTCTTTGCTGAGTTCAAGCGAGAGACGCACGTTATCAAACCGTTTGTGGTTCCGCAGGAATGGATCAGATACAGAGCCATCGACTACGGCCTAGATATGTTCGCCTGTCTATGGGTGGCGGTGGACTTCGAGGGGCGGGCTTGGGTGTACCGGGAGGTGCAGCAGTCAGGGCTTATCGTCTCCGATGCCGCCGCGCTGATGCGCAGTCTGACGCTGCAGGACGAGAGAATTGCCTATACCATTGCGCCGCCAGACCTGTGGAGCACACAGAAGGACACAGGCAGGACCATGGCGGAGGTGTTCACAGTGAACGGCGTTGGCCTTGTAAAGGCCAATAATAGCCGCGTCCAAGGGTGGCTTACCCTGAAGGAGTACTTAAAGCCCGTGTGGGACGGTAGGCCGGGGCTCCTGGTAAGTGAAGATTGCGTGGGGCTCATTCGCAATCTGCCCGCACTCCAGCACAGCGATAAAAACCCTTCAGACTGCGCCACGGAACCACATGACATCACTCACATTTGCGACGCACTTCGCTATTTCGTGCAGTTCCGCACGTTGGGATCAATCCGGCAGGAAGTGCGAGAGGACGCAGATGAGGAGATGGAGGACTACGAAGAGGCTATGACCGGCGGAGAGGTAGACGAGAGCTATTTAATGGCCTAAGGAGGAAAAAATGCTGGAAGTTTTAATGGTTCTGACAGTGGTTAATACGGCCCTGGCCGCCGCCGCGCTGACAATGGGCGTGATGGGTGGGAGAAGGGACAGGCGCGCCGGGGACGCCCCGCCTGACAGGGAAGACGATGAGGCCGAGGAAAAGAGGCCTTTCAAGCTCTCCGACGCCAAGCTGCAGGAGGGAATCAACAATCTGATGGGCTATGAGGTGGGAGGCAAGCGGGGTGAGGAAGAGTGACACAGGAGAATCAAACTCCCAATAAGGTCTGGGTTGAATATGACAAGGGTGTCAACTTCAAAAACCAGATCGAGTTATACGAGACGGTGAAGAATAACGAGAATTTCTTCATCGGCAAGCAATGGGAGGGCGTGCAGAGTAACGGTCTGCCAACGCCTGTATTCAACTTCATCAAGCGCATTGTCCTCTTTTTGGTGGCCTCCACCGCTACAGATAACATCAAAATGGCGGCGTCTCCGTTGAGCTCCACCGGCTTTTCATCGAATGATGTGGAGCGGCTTTGCGCTGTGGTAAATGCCCAATTTGATGCCCTATTTGAGCAGAACAAGGTTGGGAAACTCATGCGGGAGTTTATGCGCAACTCCGCCGTAGACGGCGACGGATGCCTCTACTCTTGGTTTGATACCAGCGTGGAGACTGGGCAGACCGCAAAAGGAAATATCCGTGTTGAACTGCTGGAGAACACGCGGGTCATCTTCGGGAATCCAAACAGCCGTGAGGTTCAGACCCAGCCATATATCATTGTTCCCCGCCGTGAGTTGGTGAGTGAGGTTAAGTTAGATGCCGAAGCGAATGGAGAGAGCCCCGATGCCATTCGTGCAGATACCGACGAAGTGGGAGACCGTTTCGATGCCATGACCGACGACAAAGTGACCACTATCACAAAATTCTGGAGAGAGAAGGAGACCGGGACCATCTGGTGCATTAAGACCACGAAAGACTCCACAGTGCGCCGCCCATGGGACACCGGGCAGAAACTATATCCAATCGTATGGATGAATTGGGACTTCGTTCAAAACTGCTACCACGGTCAGGCCGCTGTGACAGGTCTAATCCCAAACCAGGTGTTTGTGAACAAGCTCTTCGCCATGACCATGATAAGCCTTATGACCACTGCATACCCGAAGGTGGTATACGACAAGACTCGCGTCGCAAAGTGGGATTCCAGGGTCGGGGCTGCAATTGGAGTAAATGGCGGGGACGTTTCGAACGTGGCAAAGACTATTGACCCGGCGACTATCTCGCCCCAGGTGAGTCAGTTTATTCAGATGGCAATTAACTTGACGAAAGAGTTCATGGGGGCAACAGATGCCGCACTGGGCGATACGAGGCCGGATAATACCAGCGCCATTATTGCCTTGCAGAAGGCCAGTTCAGTGCCAATGGAGCTTACAAAGCAGAACCTGTTCCAATCTGTCGAAGACATGGGGAATATCTGGCTCGACCTGATGCGGGTGTACTATGGCGAGAGGTCTGTAGAGATGAAAGACATGGGGAACTCCACGCTCCAAGATATCACCGGGCAAATGAGTACCATGGAGCAGCAAAGCGGCCCTGTGCCATTTGATTTTTCGGTGCTTGAAGAGGTCCCGCTCTCCCTCAAACTGGACGTGGGTGGCAGCGCCTACTGGAGCGAGATCGCCCAGATGAACACACTGGATAATCTCCTCATGCAGGGGAAAATCGACGTCGTGGACTACCTGGAGCGGGTGCCTAGTGGGTATATCTCCAATAAGCAGGAGCTTATTAAGACCATTAAGGAGCGGCAAATGGCTGCAATGACGGCGAAGACGCCGACAGGCGGGGCAAACGCTCCGATTGCAGATTTTAACCAGCCCGTGGAAGTGCCGGTGGGCGGTGGGTATGGTGAGCTGCAAAGGAAACTCAACACCACGGGGGCCGAGGGGCTTAATTTGACAGGACGTTGACGGCATACCAGCCGTTACGATAAATCATTCACCAGACCAGGTGAAAGGAGTGCATAGAAATGGACGAGCGGGAAAGCGTTTTCGAGTTAAATGAGCAGGATATCGATGCCGCGTGGGATGAAGATGTGGAGACCCATATTCAGCAGGAGGAGCCGCCAGAACCTGAGGCGCAGCCACCCGTTGAGGAGGGGAAACAGGATCCTCCTGCCGCTCCGCCTCAAAACGACAACGCGGCGGGGGATAAGGAGCCATCGGCAAACCAGCCGCAAGATACCTTTACCCTAAAGCACCTGGAGGAGACAAAGACCGTAAATCGGGACGAGGTGGTGGTTCTAGCCCAGAAGGGTATGGACTATGACCGCATCCGCCAGGAGCGCGATCAGCTACGTGAGTATCGGCAGGGAGCAGACCCGGCGTTAAACCTTGTTAAGGCCTACGCTGAGCGCAATGGTATGGATATCGGAGCGTATATTGACTTCTGCCGCAAACAGGAGCTGATGGCGCAGGGCGTCAACGAGCAGACTGCTGCTGCACAGATCGAGGTTGAGAAGAACCAGGCGGCAATGCAGGAGCGAAACGCCGAGGAGGAACGCCAGCGCCAGGAGCAGGAACGCATCCAGCAGGGGGCAAAGCGTCGCAATGAGGAGCGGACACGAGACATGAATGCTTTTATAGCGGCTTATCCCAACGTTAAGCCTGAATCCATACCGCCGCAGGTGTGGGCACAGGTAGCAAAAGGTGAAAGCCTGATGAGCGCCTATACCATGCACCGAAACCAGGAGCTGGAGGCGCAAATCACCGCAGAAAGGCAGAACCAGCAGAACCGGCAGCGCACTCCAGGTAGCCTTAATAGCGGCCTGGATGGCAGCACAAGGGACGAGATCGACAAGATTTGGTACGCGGACGATTAACCGCGTGAATTGAACGCCTAAGGGCGGAAAGGAATGAAAAAGTATGGCTATTAATTTAACCAGCAAGTTTTCTGAGAAGGTAGCGGAGCGGTTTACCCTCCGCAGCTTGACCGACTCCTATGCAGGCAAGGACTATGACTTCTCCGGCGTGAAGAGCATTAAGATTTACTCGGTGGACAGCGTGCCCGTGGGCGACTACACCCGCTCCGGCACCGCCCGGTTCGGCAACCTCGTGGAGCTGGGTGACACTCTTCAGGAAATGGTGATGACCCAGGACAAGGGCTTTACCTTCTCCGTGGACGCGGGCAACGCTGCTGAGCAGCTCAACATCAAACAGGTGACTCAGCGCCTCAAGCGCAACTGGGATGAGCGGGCAACCCCCCTCATCGACATGTACCGTTTCTCCAAGTGGATGAACGGCGCGGGCCTGGTGGCCGCTGAGAGTGCGGCCCTCACCAAGAGCAACATCGTGGAAAAAATCATGATCGGCACCGCCGCCATGTCGAACGCTCTGGTTCCGCTAACGGGCCGTACCCTCTTTATCCGCGAGAGCGTGTACATCAACGTGAAACTCGCCAGTGAGATCGTGGGCATTGACAAGTTGGGCGGCAAGAGCGTGGGGTCTGGCGTGGTGGGAGAGCTGGACGGCATGAGCATTGTCCGTGTCCCTGACAGCTATTTCCCCGCGGGCGTGAATTTCTTTATCAAGTACAAGAACGCCACCGTGGACCCAATGAAACTCAAGACCCTGCGGGTCCAGAAGAACCCAATGGGCATCGACGGCGACGTAGCCGAGTGTCGATTCATGCACGATTCCTTTACGCTCGGCACTAAGGTGAACGGCCTTTATGTGGACATCGACACGGCCAAGGTAGTTGCGAACACCGCCATCGCTGTGGCAACGGGGAAAGCTACCATCACCAGCGCCACCAGCGGCGCGGCCATCAAGTACACCACCGACGGCACCGATCCTAAGACATCCACCACCGCCGCCGATTACTCTGCCGCCGTGGACGTGGCTACGGGAACCGTTGTCCGGGCCTACGCCGCAAAGGCGGGGCTCATGAACTCCGGCGTGACTGAAGTTATCGCGTGATGAGAGCGCGGGGTAAGGATTCTTACTCCTTACCCCGCGCATTTTCATTTTCAATTTTCTGGATATGCGATTTATATTCCAGCGCAGTCTTGCGACCCAATGCCATTTTTACTTGTTGCTCATAGCTAATGTCTGGGTGCTGGTGTTTCCAGTAGCCTGGGATATGATTCAAGAGCTTTTCTAAACGTCGGAAAAGCGGCTTTAAATAGAGACCACCCATACCATCACCTCTTGATGGGATTATACGGGAACTTATGTATGACTGCAAGACAAAGTTATATTAGATTTACAACAATAAAACAGACAATTAGACGGAGGCGATGGCATGACCAACGCACAGGAAGTCTTTGAGCTGGCAATGCACCTGATGGACGAGGTGAACGAAAGCAGCGGAAAGGCAGACACGGCAGACACCAAGGAGTATAAGAATCGCACGCTGGCGATTCTCAACATCCTACGGGTGGAATGCTATCCAGCCTCTGATACCTATACAGCACAGCCGGGAAAACGCCCGGTATGTGCGGAGATCAAGACATTTGAGGAGAGCATCGACCTTGACGATGGGATTTGTCAAGGTGTCCTACCATACGGGCTTGCGGCCCATCTATTCCTGGACGAGAACCCTGAAGTCGCGAGTTATTTCCAGCAACGGTATGAGGAGCTTTTAACTGTGGCCAGGAATAGCATCCCTGCCGGTAGTGAAGATATATCGAATCTGTACGGCGGGATTGAATTTGGTGAATTTTCGCACTGGTAGGTGATTTTATTATGGCAAAAATGGCGGCCGGAAACGACACAAAGGTATTTCAAATTACAAAATGGCTTGGGCTCAACGAGAGCCCGGATGGCGATACAGGGCTTAAAATGGGCGAGGCCGCTGAGATGCGAAATTTCCGGGTGACACGGGAGAACCATCTACAAATTCGACCCGGCTATGCGCCCGTATGTACCCTCGCGGCGGGACAGCCGGTACGCGGACTGTGGTGCGGGTACGTGGCGGGGGCACGGCATCTTCTGGCGGCCTGCGGCGGGCACATCTGGGACATCGGCACGGATTGGACGGTAACGGACCTGGGAGAAGTCAACGGCACGGAGGTGTTCTTCTTCGGGTTTTCCAAGAAGGTGTATATGCTCACCGGCCAAGAGTATTACTGCTGGGACGGCAGTACGCCAGAGATACAGGTTGTAGAGGGGTATATCCCGTTGGTCGTTGTTTCGGCTGAGCCAAGCGGGAAAGGGACTGAGCGTGAGCACCAAAATCTTCTGAATGGGAAAAAGCGAGAGCGCTTTTCTCCCGATGGAACGGCGACAGCATTTTACCTAATTGAGGGAAATATCGACGAGGTTATATCCGTAGAGGGCACTTCCATTACGTACACTGTAGACCTTGTAGCTGGAATAGTAACTTTCCAAACAGCACCGCCAAAGCTCACGGATTCTATCACAATTACGTGGCGTAAAGGAAACGGGACCCGCAGCGAAGTCACAGGGAAGAAGTTTGCGGAGCTTTACAATGGATCATCTGATAGCCGCGTATTCCTTTACGGTGATGGGAGCAACCAGACGATTTACAGTGGCATAGACAATTTGGGTGTTCCGACAGCGGAATACTTCCCAGCCCTTTACTCTATGGCCGTGGACAGTGCCAACACACCAATCACCGCTATGATACGCCACTATGACCGGCTACTTGTATTCAAGACAGACTCAGCACACTCCGCCCAGTACGGAACGATTACGATGTCTGATGGGAGAGTGGAGCCAGCTTTTTATACTAGCCCTTTGAACCGGGAAATTGGTTGTGGAGCCCCTGGCCAGGTTAAATTGGTTGAAAACGATGCGAGAACGGTGTTCGGGCGGGGCGTGTACCGATGGACCCTCACCGTGGGTGCAAGCCGGGACGAGCGCAACGCCCAGCGTATCTCGGAGCGAGTGGAGGCCACTCTGGGGGAGTTCGATCTGGCACAGACCGTCGCTTTCGACGATGAGGAGCGGCAGGAGTACTATCTGGTCTGCGGCGGCCGGGCGGTGGTGCATAACTACGCCTCCAACGTGTGGTACTATTACGACCATTTTCCAGCCCTCTGCATGGAAAAGATGGACGGAGAAGTCTACTTTGGGACGGCGGATGGGCGCATTATGCACCTGTCAGCGCAGTACCGTAACGACAATCTTGCCCCAATCGACGCATATTGGGCGAGTGGAGCTATGGCTTTTGGTGAGGACTGGCGGCGCAAGTATAGCAGCACCATGTGGGTATCAATAAAGCCTGAGAGTCAAGCACAGGTAACTGTGACGGCCCAGAGCAACTTGAAATCCAACTATGCCAGAAAGATTGTTTCATCCGGCCTTTCAAGCTTTGGAAACGTGAGCTTTGCCCACTGGAGCTTTGGCACTAACCGAAAACCACAGGTGATACGGGTCCGGCTGAAGGTCAAAAAATTCACCTACTATACCCTGATATTCGAGAGCAAGTCCACCTCGGCTACGGCCACGGTGCTGGGAGTGGATATGCAGGTGAGATATACAGGAAATGTGAAATGAGGTGTCAACATGGCGCTTGATAGATTTGAAAAGGATATGAAGATCATAGCAGCTCTTGACGATGAGCCTAATGACGTAGGTGGGCTATCTGCCGCCGAGCTGAAGGAGCGATTCGATGAGGGCGGCGAGGCGCTGAAGGACTACATTAACAATACGCTTCTCCCTGCTCTGGAGACGGCGGGGGTGTTCGTACTTGTGCCAAATACTCGCAAGATTAATGGAAAGGCCCTTAGTGCAGATGTAGTCCTGGTAGCATCTGATGTTGGGGCAGTTCCTACCACAAGAACTGTTAACGGCAAGGTGTTATCTACTGACATCACGTTATCTTTCGCTGATGTTGGAGCCGTTCCAACATCTCGAAATGTGAATGGTAAACCACTGGCAACCGACATTGCTATAACAACGACTGACATCGGAGCCGTTCCCACGTCTCGCACTATTAATGGAAAGGGGCTCTCTGCAAACATCGCGCTCACCGCCGCTGATGTTGGTGCTTTAGCTGTTACAGGCGGCGGGACTATCAGCGGGGACGTTACTATGGGGACACTGAATGCAAGCAAGGTATCTGCTGGCAGCATTACAAGCCCTGGTACAAGTGTTGCGTTTGACAAGCCCATCAGCGCAGGCACGATTACCCTTGGCGCTCTCACAGGCACGGCTGGCACAATCACGGCGAATAGTCCGATCAATATGTCCTCGCAGCGCATCAATTCTGTAGGCGACCCAATACTTAGCGGTGATGCAGCTAACAAGCTGTACGTAGACGCACAAGCAGCTACCCGTGTTCCTGTTGTAGCCCTGGCTGACCGGATTTATGGTACACAAGGTTCGGCTTTGCAAACGACATTCTCGATGGCACAGAACAACCCGGCTGCCGACACAATAGTGCGTAGAACTTCCACTGGAACAGTTAGAACCGCCACTCCAACCGCTGATAACGATGCAGCCACTAAAGCTTATGCTGATACCAAACTCTCTGCTGCTGGCGGCGCAATGGCTGGTATGCTAAATATGGGTAGTTATCCTATCGCACAGGTTGGTCATATGGTTCTCAACACGGGAGGGCAAGATGGGATTCGTTTGGCTTCCGAGGGGGATGGCACCGTCCTTGAAATTCTTCAAGATGCAACTGATGATTATGCAATTGTCAGAGGAATTGCCTCGCCTGTCGGAATGCATGATGCAGCCAACAAAGGGTATGTTGACGATGCAATTGCGGCAGCTATCGCTGCGCTGAATCTATAATTATGTGAACAAATAAATTTGATGGAATGTTTCCTCGAGAGGATGAGCCCAATGAGTAAGTACATCAACACCATCCCACTCTCCAGTATTGACCGCATGGCAATCGTGCTGGGCAAGGGGCGATTAGCGAGACAGGTAAGGGAGGACGTGGGGTGCGACCTTACCATAAACCTGGGGTTTTTCAATGGGAGCAAGCCCGTAGGGCATCTCAAAATCGACGGCAAGGTGCTGTCAAAGCCGGACTGGGGGTGCTGGGGGTACGCCTGGGACAACGGCGGGGATATCAAGATGGAGGCCCTGCCGTCGCCTAAGGCAAACTACATCAGCGGGACTGAGCTTTTGACCCCTATGGTGGGGCTGGGAGACAGCATACCATATGACCATGAGAAGCTCGGCGGCGCACGGGGACGAACGGCCCTGGCGCTGGGAGTCGAAAAGTTAATCACCTACTGCGCAAACGACGGCAAGGACGGCGCTACCATGGAGGGGCTACAGACCGAGCTTTACGAGCTGGGCGCGGAGACGGCCATAGGTGCAGACGGCGGCGGGTCCTCGCAAGGGTCCGGGGATAGCTGGGATGTGCGCTCCTCGGATGTGCCGGAGAGGCCGGTACACAATTACCTCTGCATCTGGCTCAAAAAAGAAAGTAAGGAGGACAAGCCTGTGAGTAAAACAGTATGTTTAGACCCTGGGCACGGGCCCGGGTGCGTCAACGGCTCCCCGGATGGGAGCTACAAGGAGTACGAGTTCGCATGGGATATGAGCCAGCGGGTGAAGACCCACCTGGAGCGCTGCGGCGTGAAGGTGGTCATGACCAAGGACGAGAGCGGCTATCCCAGCCTGACGGAGCGGGCCGACGTTTCCAACAAATCGAAGGCTGACTTGTTCGTCTCTCTGCACTCCAACGCCGAGGGAAATGCGGGCTGGGGGGCGGCACGGGGCTTTTTGATCTACACCAGCATGGGTCCCATGACGGCAGGGCGGAACGTGGCCGCGCTGAAGATTATCGACCGCATGAGTGCGGCGGGGGTCGTACTGGGCAAGAATACGATCCAGTACAACGCCGAGTACACGGTGCTGGTCAAGACCAACGCCCCGGCCATGATTGTGGAGCATGGGTTCCACACCAACAAGGAGGACGTGGCGCTCCTAAAGACTACCGAGTACCGTGCCAAGTTGGCCGAGGCCACGGCAAAGGGTGTCTGCGACTTTCTGGGCATCGCCTGGGCGGATTACCCGGTAGGTGACGGCACTACATCGGGCGCGGATGATTGGGCCGCTGGGGCGTGGGCAAAGGCAAAGGACAAGGGCATCATGGACGGCACCAGACCCACTGAGCCCGTGACCCGGCAGGAGCTGGCCGTGGTGCTGGACCGGGCGGGAATGCTGAAATAATAAAGGGAGGTACATACTATGGACATTACTGTTTTTGGCGTAGGGGGCGTGGCAGTCATCACGATTATCTGCTACATGGTGGGGGAAATCGTTAAGGTGTCACCGCTGGACAATAAGGTTATTCCTGTCATTATGGGCTTGTTCGGCGCAGTGCTCGGCCCCACCGCAATGATATTCACGCCTGAGTTTCCGGCTGGAGACCCAATTACCGCCATCGCTGTGGGCATCGTGAGCGGCCTCGCAGCCACGGGGGCGAATCAGGTAGTCAAGCAGCTTAAGGGGGAGTAACGTATGGCGTCGGAGATTACGGTGGCCGTATTAGCGCTCATCGGGACCCTGTCCGGGTCAGCCCTTGGTATAGTGGCATCAGCCAAGCTCACAAATTGGCGGCTGAAGTCCCTGGAAGATGAGGTGCGTGAGCATAACAACTTCGCCCGAAGAATGCCGGTGGTTGAGGAGCAAATAAAGGGTATTACGCACAGGTTGGAAGACTTGGAGAAAGCATGATGAAGAAGGGGGTGCTGGCCGGATAGGTTCGGCACCCCCTTCCTGATAAGGAGGAACATATGGCTAGTATTTTAGGTACACTTTTGCAAAACGCGGCAAAGACCGTGTTGCCTACATTGGCAAATGCAGCGACGCAAAAGGCGAACAGTACGCCCACTTCAGGGACAACGCCTACTGTGACGAGCACCACGCCAAGCAACGCATCTACTGCTGTGACAACAACGCCGACAAAGACGACGGGAACGGATGATTACGGAAACGTCGATTATAGCAAGCAGTGGGACAGTGAAATGTCAGGTGCAGCAGACTATAATACCCTGTTAGGAATTTATAATTCCCGCCAGAACAAAATCAGCAGCGGCGGCGTATATAACCAGTTTGCAGGCGATGCAAAGAGTCAAGAAATGAAATCCATTCTTGACCAGATGAAAACCGAGCAAGATAATCAAGCGATTAATGATTATATCCGCATGATGAATGAGGAGAATCAAAAGGCGGCGATTGCGGCGCTACGAAATGCGTACCAGAAAAATGTGGACGGACTCGACCGAACGCAGGCAACCATCGCGCCGGAATATCAGAGCGCCCGGAACGAGGCCGCAGGGCAGAGTGAGCTACAGAAACGCAACTTTGCAGAGTACGCCGCCGCAAACGGCCTGAACTCCGGCGCTGGTGGACAGGCCCAGCTTTCGTTCACCAACGCCCTACAAGGGAATCTGAGCAACATTGCCTCTAAGGAGGCATCCACCATGGCTGACCTTGAACTCCAGAGGAGCCAGATGGAGAGTGACTATGAGAACGCCATTGCGCAAGCACAGGCTCAGGGTAATTATGAACTGGCCCAGCAGCTCTACCAGGAGAAAGTACGACAGAATGAGTCCATGCTACAGCAGATGCAGTGGCAGGCGCAGATGGACCTTCAAAACCAACAGCTCCAGTTCTCGAAAGATCAGGCGGCTATCGGAAACGACCAGTGGAATAAGCAGTACGACACCAGCACACAGCAGTACAGCCAGGAGCAGGCATATAATCTGGCACAGTATTATGCAGAAAAAAGTGGAGACTATTCGTTGTTCAAGGCGCTGGGGCTAGACGATGCGCAAATCCAGGCCATGAAAGATTATAATGCTTACTTATTGTCGAAGGCGAACACGAGCACTACAAGCGGAAGCTATAGTGGAACAGGAAAGGAAAGTTACAGTAAGTCACAGTATGATATTGCTCTGGCTGCGGCAATGGGTGGCGACACCTCAGACGCGGTGAAGAAAATCATCGAGGGCTATTCTGGGTTGCCATTTAATACGGTGCTTTCTAGCGAGGGGTACGTAGCTCCTGCAGAGAACAAGTCTACTCCGTCATCGAGCATACCGCAAACCGTCCTAAATGAGCTGGCTCGTTTGGAGAACACAGCAAACCCCACGAGTAAGATTTATAACACGATTCGCCAGTACGCAGTTTCCGGGGTCCTGAGCGATGAGCAGGCACAGACGCTTTTGAACAAGTATGGATTAGGGTGATAGTATGATTGACTGGAAAAAGGCGGGAGAGAAAGCCAAAGCGCTTGATGCGGCTTATGGAAAGAAACCCGTAAGCGGCGCTCCTACAAGTCAGTCCGTAAATGCTGCAAAGAGCGGCGTTGCCCTGCCTATGGTGCAGACGGCTCGGGCAACTATGGGGCAGGGGGCTATCTTCCTGCCCATGGGCACTGTGAAATCCTTTACGGATGGTGCGGCCAAGGCGGAGGAGAAGCGAATGACTACTCTGCCAACTCCAACGGGCAAGACCGATGCGGAGGAACTGCGCTCTGAGGTGCGGCAGCGTACCCAACTTGCGGCGGGTATGCCGACCGAACAGGTAGCAAGCCGAATCAATACCGGGGCACAGAATCAGGCACAGAGCAAGGAGGCGTGGGACGCCTCGGCCGCTGGGATTAAGGCGAAGGCAGAGACACGGTATGCTGAGTTGGACAAGTTGCGGAAACGTCAGACCCAGCTAAGAGCACGGCTTATTGAGGCAGACAATGGGGTGGACGTGAGCCAGCCTTTGCAGATGGGCAACATCCAGAGTATGAGTGCGGAATTATCGGACGTTACACGCTCCATTCAGGCGCTGGAGCGTGAGCAGAACAAGACGCGTCAAAATTATTATGTTCAAGATAACGAGGAGAAGTTTTCAAAGCTCTCCGGGGATGAGAGCGGTCAAGGCCTTTATACTACGGCGGGGACGGCTGGCGCTCCTGACGTCGTAATCCGCCGCGTCCTCTCATCGCTGGAGCAGGGCGGCAGTTTGCAGGGCGACCCAGATGCGGTGGCACAAATCCGGGAACGGTTCGGCGTGTCACCTGAGACATCAGGGTCTACGGCGCAGTACATGAACGACTTGACCGCCCTACTAGGGCGGGATGACTTAGGGGAGGACATACAGGCGGAGGCCGTGGATGAACTAAAAAGGCGCGGTTACGACTACACCCGTATGTCTGGCTACAAGCAGACCAAGAAGGAGGCTGCGGAGTACGCAAGAAAGCAGGCGGAACGAGAAGAGGCGGCTAAGAAATACCCAGTTCAGTCCTCAATTGTATCAGTACTTGCAGCTCCGGCCAAAGGGCTTGACTTCCTGCAGGTGGCGGGGCGTGCGCTCGGCGCAAATAGCGATGAGCGGAATCTAGACACGTATGTTCCACTAAACCCTTATCGTATGGAGGCAACAAACTTAGTAAATACAATCCGCAGCACAGTTTCTGATGAGATCGAGAAGAATACCGACTTTGAACTTGCCGGTCAAAACGTTGCAAGCTTTCTTTACAATACCGGCATGAGTGTAGCAGAAAGTGCGGCACAGGTGGCTACTCTAGGCCCTGCAGCAACCATATTCATGGGCGCGAGTGCGGCATCTGATACGGCGCAAGACGTGATGGCGCGTGGCGGAAGTAACCAACAGGCATTTTGGGGTGGATTGGCAGCAGGAGCCGCAGAAACCATCTTTGAGAAGTTTTCTATCGACAACCTACTAAAGCCGCGAACTGTTGACAGTGTGAAAACACTATTACGCGAGACAGCCAAACAGGCTGGGGTTGAGGCCAGCGAAGAGGTATTTACGGAAATCGCCAACATCCTTTCAGATGCTGCCATCATGGGCGGAAACTCTAACTTCAACGTTGCGGTGCAAAGCTATATGAACCAGGGCATGAGCGCAGATGAGGCCAGAAAGAAAGCCTACCTAGATAACGTGGCAAACGTAGCGTGGGCGGGAGTCGGCGGCGCGCTGTCTGGCGGAGTCATGGGCGGCGCGGTGAGTGGGACAAACTATGTGATGGGCAGACAACAGACCTCCGGGGATAGTTCTTCCACACTACCCAGTGTAGCAGACAGAAGCGTGAGTATGCTGCCGGGGGCCGATGTCGATAATAAAACCGTCTCCACGGGGGAGACGGCACAATCATGGCTTGTTCCGCTTTCTGATGCTGAGCGCAAACAACTTTCCACGGGAAAGAAAAATTTTGTGGCAGATACTTTGAGCGATATCGTTTCTTTTGCCAGAAACGCGCTTTCACAAAAAGGAGGCTCGGAGCGTCTATACATGGGGAAAGTGCCTGACAGTACGGCTGAAATGGTGCGTGAATCCGTGGGGGTAGACATTGCCGGGTATAATGCAATTCTTCCTGGCGATTCTGTCCAGCATATTTTTAAGCAGCATGGAGACCCAATGATTGAAAGCGCCAGAGGGCAGCGTGCGGTTACTGCGGAAGATATTGCTATGATTCCGCAAGTAGTGGCGGAGCCTGATTCTGTGCATATGTCTGATAGCGTAGACAGCGCTGGAAGAAATGTTTTGATTTTTTCAAAGCAAATCGGAGATATGTACATCACGGCGCAGGCGGTCACGGATGGACGCCATGCGCTGACGACCGACACCATTTGGATACAAAAAAAGAAAGGCCCGCAAGTTACGACGTCCGATGTCGGCATTACTGCCGACCCCGCACACAACGCCCAAAGCGTGCCGCCGCAAGGTCTTTCTTCTGACACCACTATACTCCAACCCGAGGGCGGCGTCAAGGGGCAGTATGTGCAGGAGAGCGCAGAAAATACACTGGGGGGAGATAGCGTAGGGGCGGCGAAGAGTAAATTCGGATATCAGCAGAAGGATTCACGCGTGGGCAGCAACACTTACTCAAAAATGTATTCCGAAGTGCTGGGAGAGTTGGAGAGCGCTGGCGCTGACCTATCCACACTGCCATACGACGTCGTGACCGAAAAACAGAGTGTGGAGCGGGCACAGCAGAGGCTGTTTACTGACCTAGAAGGTGAAATTTCTGACCTACCACAACGGGCGGCTTGGAGCGGAGAAGACCTTGATACCGCTATGGGAGTGCTGGATCGATATCTTGCTGATGCAAAGGAGAGCGGTGACTACCAGAAAGCCAACGAGTGGGCAAAGCTTGTTCAGGAGAAAGGTACTCAGGCAGGGCAGATGATCCAGGCCTTTGCCAAGTACAGCCGCACGCCGCAGGGTATCTTGGTGGATGCGGTAAGCACCCTAGATAAGACCAAGCTCAACCAGGAACGCAAGAACTCCGTGCTTGCAGATGTGCAGCGCACGACTGAATCCCTTGACTCCTTGAAGGACGGCGATAAAGCTGGGGCTATTGCGCTCATCCGTGACGCCTCCTACATACGGAAGACCGGGGACTTCTTCCGCAACCGGCTAAGTAGTCAGTTAGACGCCGCACTGGAGGGAGACAGCTTTGAGCACTTGAAAGCGGTGGCTACCGCACAGGCATCGAGCATTGCGTCTGATTATCTACCGAAAGACAAGGGTAAAGTTATCAAAGCGTGGCACTCTCAACTGATGCTCTCCAACCTTGCAACATTCATGCGCAACTTTGTGGGCAACAATGTCTTTGATCCGGTGGACGCTTGGGCTGGTAGCACGTCAATGGTTCCGCTTGACATCTTGCTTTCCAAGTTTACAGGGACGCGCTCTACAGCGGTGGACAAGTCTTGGTTCTCTTCCGCTAAGCGACAGGGGGCTATAGACGGCATGTTAAAGAGCTACATCGAAAGTGCTCTTGATGTGGACATCGACGGCATAGAAACTAGGTATGGGCAGACCAGTAGGCGAACTTTCAAGATGACGGGCGGTGTGTTTGAGCGATTCTTGTCCGCCTGGGCAAAGTACCAGTCATACGCTCTAAACGTGACCGACGATTTTCAGAAGGGCGGCATTCAGACGGAGGGGCAACGCGGCATTGATGCGCTGAAGGAACGAGGACAGATAACAGATAACAGCCTTGACGCCCACGGGGAAGAGCTGGCAAAGTATCGCACTTTCCAGGACAACACGGCGGCGTCTGCAGCTATGATGGGGCTCCACGACATTGGAAACCTAATTGGCGTAGGAGACAGTGGAAAGACCGTCGCTGGAGGCAAGGTACATAGCTTTGGCGCTGGAGACCTATTCCTGCCGTTTTCAAGGGTACCCGCAAACTTAGTCAGCCGTGCGGCTGAATACTCGCCCTTGGGCTTTGCAAAGGGCGCTGAAGAGGTGATAGGCGTACTACGTGATGCAAAGCGCGGAACGCTGACTGCTGCGCAACAGGCTAAAGCAGTAAGTGACGTAGGTCGTGGGCTCACTGGCACTGCACTCATTGCATCCTTTGCCGCACTCGCAATGGCCGGAGTACTCCGTGTGGCCGACGATGACAACGACAAGGACGTAGAGGCACAGAACGCCGCCGAAGGAGCGACAGGCACACAACTTAACCTTGATGCTGCACAGCGGTGGCTTTCTGGCGGTGACACGACTTGGAAGAGTGGGGACACACTTATGAGCATAGGGTTCCTCGAGCCGATTAATGCGCAAATGACCACAGGGGCGCTGGTGGCACAGGAACTAAAGAATGGTGAGGCATCACCATGGAGCTTTTTAAAGTCCTCCGCAGATGGGACAATCCAGTCTTTACTTGACTTGCCTGTAATGTCTAACCTTCAGTCGCTGGTCGATGGGTACACTTACTCCGACGCAGAAACTACCGGAGGGAAGATTGTAGATGCAGCGGTGAGTTTTGGAGCTGGGAATGTGTCCAGCATATTGCTACCCAACGTGGTAAAGGCGGCGGCGAAAGCGGGAGACCAGTATTATCGTGATGGGTACACCAGCGAGAGCGTAGCGGGTCAGACGGTGGATTCACTGAAGATGGGACTACCTGGGCTCCGCGAAACATTACCTATTAAATTGACACCCTTTGGCGAAAACAAGGAGTACGGCGGAAACGGTGTTACCAATGCACTTAACTCCATGCTGCTGCCTGGTGCTGTTACGACATACCGGCAAGATGATGTGTCCAGAGAGTTGCAGCGAGTTCGGGAGGCAACGGGGGAGAGCAACATTTATCCTGACAGGAACGCGCCACGGACGGTGAAGTACGGAGGGGAGACCTACGAGCTTACCGCCGCTGAGCGAGAGACATATCAGCGTAGGAGAGGGACACTGACCGACGAGCTCATGACGGCAATCATCGGGACAGACCAGTATAAGAATGCCCCGGTTGACGAGCAGTCGGCTATCCTTTCCGATGCTGTGGGCTTTGCCAACGACACAGCTAAACGGGAGATGCTGGCGGGGCAGGGTATTACCTATAAGTCCAGCCAGTGGGAGAAAGCGTACAAGGCCGTTGAGGCTGGTGTGGGATTTGACGTGTACCTGGATTACAATGATAGGCTTTCAGCGCTGAAGGAGCAAGGGAAGACCTCTGATGCGAACGCCGCCGTTCGTAAGGAGCTTATGAGCGACAGCAGACTTACGACAGCGCAAAAGAGCGTCTTAGATGAAACCCTTCTATCCGACACCGTTATCATTCCCAAGGATGTGACGGTGGACTACGGAGACGGGGATAGTTTCATCATCACGCAGATGTCGGCGGCGGCACAGAAGAAGTGGCCCGACATCCGAGACACGTTCGGCCTGAGTGCTGAGGATTACAGGGAGGCGTATCAGGCATACACCAATGACGGCATGACCGCCGCAGAGAAGAAAAAGAAGTTGCAGGATATCGTTGGCGGGTATGCGGCAGGGAATAGGCTGTATACGGAGCTGGGGAAGAAAGACAAATAGGGAAGAGGGGAGCCACAATCGGCTCCCCTCTTTTCACGTCTCCATTTTTAGTTGCTCTGGCTGTACCTCTTGAACGCTTACCACCCGCACATCTCCGTACTTCTCGGCATCCATGGCAAGTGCCTCCTTGACTCCTATAGCAGCCCCAATAGGAGCGTCAACGTGAATGGTGATGATTAGCATGGTGCAAGCCTCCCCTTCTTACGCTTATACACGAAGTACCCCACTATCGCCGGGGCTGTCGTCCCCAACGCCTCAGCAATGGCCGGGTAAGTCATGCCCTGCGCCCTCATCGTCTCTGCTTTGGCTGCGCTCCAGTTGCGCATCCTGCCCACGGCAATCTGTGGCTTTGGCTTTTCGCCTATTGTGCGAACGGTGCAGGCCTTGCCGGACTTACACGGGCGCATATGGCCTGTAGCTCCTATGTAGTCGCAGATGATGTCACCGCTTGCGTAGGCGCTGTAGATACAGCCCTTGCATGGTTTTGTGCTCATGTCGTGGCCTCCAGCAGTCCTGGGTCGTGGATGTTGCCGATGACCTCAGTTGCTTTCATCTTCCCATCGGATTCCAAGTAGTGATATGCGGGCGGATTTTTGGTGTAGCCGAGGAAGGCGCAGTGCTCCAGAACGAATTTAATTTCCCCGACCTCCCCATCATCGGTACGGCAGACTTCCCCCTCGAAAATCTTCTTCCCGTGCTTGTCCGTCAGCCCGGTGTACTGGCCTACGGTGGCGGGGTCGACCTCCGTCATATCGGGGATTCCATTGGTAGTTCCCCAAAGGATGTAAGCGCGCTCCCACTGGCAGAATAAGTAGCCCTCCACCCACGCTCCGTTTTCCAGCCGCTTACCGCGGAATAGGCACTCCCTCATTTCAGCACCGCCGCAAGCGTCACGGACTGTCCGGGGCGGATGGAGAGGAGCGTTTCTGACGGCAATGCACCCTGCCGGTCTCCCGTTTTCCAGGTCACAATGCCATCGTGATACCGCTCTATGCTTTCTACCCCTGCCGCCGCAAAGCACCGCAGCATAGCAAGCTCGTCAGGCGTAAAGCGTGGCTTGCGGATGATGATTGATGGGTCGTTGATGAGGTCTTGCAACAGTCCAAGGTTGTTAAACGCCTGAATATGTTCGCGGTCATGCCAGCTTAGCCGCCCTTTTTCATCAATGGAGATTTCTAGGCGCTTTCCCGGCACATTAAACCGTTCGCCAACCTCTACGCCCAGAATCTCGCAGATGCGGGGCTTGTCCTCCACCAGGAGGTCGGAGTAAGGGATTGTATACCCAATCACCCCGGTTACACTGTATAGTGAATAGTCTTTAACAGTGTAATAAGACTTTTCGTAAGTAAAACAACTGCGCCCTGCTATGCCGTGTCCATTAACCCACAGAATCCCCCGCTCCTCACACGCCTGCCGAAAAGCAAGGTCCTCCTCCTCGGTTTTGCACCACACGGCGACGTCTGGCGTTATGCGTGACCAGTCTAGGTGTTTACTCATTTGTGGGTTCCTCCTCCGTTCTATTGCTGTAGTGTAAGTTTCTATTTTCCACGCGGTTTGGGCATATGGCAGCACAATCGCAATGGTATATGTCGCTGGTATCGTTCCCTCGGCAAAAGCAATCGGCTCTCATGCAGTTCATGCCGGCTCCTCCTTCATCGTGTGAGTGAGACCATGATCAAGACGGCGATTACCACCAAAAGGATAGTCGCAAGCACCTTTGCGGGGCCTTTGTAGTTCTTCGCGTACTGGTTCCACGGATTTGTTCTGTTGGCCATATTTTCTTCTTCCTTTCGTATTGATCTCCTTATTTCTGCGGCAGGGTTGAGGATTTCGAGCAAATCACACCACATCGCTTTTCCCTCTCTTTTTTCTTCTGGTGCATAAGTCGTTTGGCTGCCGTTTTGGATATGAACTTAATAGCCCAGCTATTTGTGTGATGGATGCTGATTAAACCCTCGGTTATTTCGGCAAATCCGTTATACTGTTTTGGGTACACCGTCATCACCGTCCATCTTCGCCCCGCAGGATAGGCAGTATTTGTCGTCGCACTCCTCGGTGGTGAGACACAGTCCCTCGTTGCAAGCAGAGCACTCGAATGAGTAAATGACCTCACTCAGAAAGTCATTGTCGTCCAGCTCTCTCTTTACCCACCACCCGTGTTTTACTGGGTCGATGGTGGGCATCACGTCAATCTGTGACTTGTACGCCCTTGGCTCATCGTCTCCCAGATAATCGCGATATGGGATTGCATCAGCATCAATTAGTCTCATGGCGTTACCTCCCAACCTGTGATAGTAACGCCGCCACCAGAATGACCGCACAGGCCAGATACAGTGCGATTTCAAGGATGTTGATTCGTCTCATGGCTACTCCTCCGAGCTAATCCGCGTCGGCAACACCATCTTTGGATTATCTTTGTCGGTCCGCAGGATGATGGGGTCATTCGGCCCACGAAACTCTACGATGACGGGGCGCCTTCCGGTAGCACCTGTCGTCTTCAGGCTCCTGAGTGCATCCATGAGATAGTCAACGTTTGCCCCGAATCGCATAACGTCAGTGCGCTCCACGGCCTTTTTGATTACATCGTCCACGTCATAAGGCATCGCCCCTGGCTTCGCTGTACGGAATTGGATGTCTCCGTAGCTTATGTATGCGTACCCGTCATCTCGGCTGATTTCAACGGTCAACTGCCCGTTGGCCTTTATCGGCGGCACTTTCACCATTGCGGTAAAGTCCTCATCCACGGTCAGGCACATGGCGCACTCTTTTGAGGCTCGGTGGCCATCAACCCCGTACGCAGTAACCTTGCAAAGTTCACGATCAAATCTTAGCTGGATATACCTAAGCGCCTCCCTGGTGCAGTTCTTGTCCACAAAATACTTCACGGCATCGATCAGCCGGTTAAAATTCGCTCCGCTTATGGTTGCTTTCATGGTGTCTCCTCCTATGTATCTTTTTTTCTTGGCATGGTATACTGCAAGGGGTGATTTATATGGGGGTTCCAAAGCGCGTCTACATCAAAGTCGTTGTCGAGTTTTCCCCCGAAGGTCTTGCTACGCCTGTCAGGATGGAATACTCGGATCGCTGGTTCGACATTGACGACCGGCCTGTCCGAGTGGAGCGCCGCGCCCCTGCGTCTGGCGGCGGCGGTATGCTGCGCTATGAGGTGAGGGTCTATGGTAAGACACGCTATCTATGGCGTGATGGTGATAAGTGGTTTGTCGAGGTAGCCGCCCCTTAGTTGGGGCGGTTTTCTTTTGTTATCGCCGCCTCTGCCTCCTCGCGGGTGAGGAAGACGGTCTTGCCGACACTGTAAAGCATATGGTTGTTAAAGCTCGACTCAAAGATGCATACCGGCAAGCCAACGCAGTTGGTCTCAATTACGTACACTGTGCCACCAAACTTGCACGGCAGCACCACCAGCCGCCCGTCCTGCTGGGCCTGTGCAAACTGTGCCAGTTGCTCGACGGTGCCGAGAGCGCGGTAGGTTTGTAGTTCCTCCAGCCAGTCCCCCAACTGGTCATGCTGATAGGCGCAGTCACAGCTATCTACTCCGCAGCCCTCTGCAACTTGGCGGGTGTGGATAATCGCTTCTTGCAGTTCCATCATCTGCCCCTCCTTCACCGGCTGCCGGAGATAAATCTTGAGCGCGTCGCACCTGTCCTGTGCAATGCAATGACCTCTTGGAGCTAAGCACTGCCCCCTATCGTCCGGGACTGTATTGCCGTACTTGCAATAGCGGCAAACCTCAAACTCCATTTCGGGCGAAAGGATAATAAACTCCGCCAGCTCCTTGTCGCTCATGCTGCGGATGCGGTCGGCGTTGGTGGGCGGCGGCTCCAATACCTTTTGATTAAACTTGTCACAGTCGCTCCCGTCCAAAAAATACGGGTTATCGCCGCAAGACCTCTTATAAGGGCATCGGGCAATTGCACTTGGGTCACACTTAATCATCACGCCCCATCGCCTCCTCTCTGCTGCACGGCTCCGTCCAGTACACCCACATCCAGCGGGCGTCGCCGTAAGTCTGCCGCCAGAAGTGCTTGAACTGTACCAGCGCCGAAAATTCCGGGCGGGCTTGAAACCCATCCTCCCGCGCAAACTCCTCCGTCACGTCCTCCAGGCGCATGGCCTCGATCCTGGAGACCCGGAAGAACAGTCGCGCCGCCTCGCGTGGCATGTGGATGGAGGGTCGCCAGCGGTATTTGAGAGTGAGCGCTTTCCCACTTTCTCCAATAAGATGCAGGTCTTCTTCACTTGCCCGGTATGCATAAGGCGAGGACGACACCCCTGTTGCGCGCCACGTCTCCCGGCAGTATATGTAGTCTCCGGGGCGGTGCTTGGGATTTGCAACAGTCCCGTCGTCGAAAAAATAAGCACCGACGCATTCCGGCATAACTCTCTCTGACGGGACGAATGTCTTAGCATTTGGTTGCGGCTTAATCGGCCTTGCTGTGTGCAGTTTCCGCCCCTCCTGATACGCCCGTACCATCTCACCGCTGAATAACTCACCTCGTAGCATGGGGGTCGCCTCCTTCCGGCTTGCGGCGGTAGAGTGGGCCACAATCAGTTTCCAGCCAGTCGGCGGCAAAGCAGCGGCTACCATCTTTAAACACTAAAACGGGTCCGTATTCGTTGATGGTAATCAGGACCCAAAGGTCTTCTTTCTGCGAGTACATCGGCTCCCCATCCATCCCCCGCAACTCCTCCAGGGTGAGGGGGGCGTTGGCGGGCTGGGCTACCATTGCGGTGACGTCACCGATATAGTCGGGCTGGGCGCGGCGGATGGACTTCAGCTCTTCTAGCCACCCAAGCAGTTGTTCATGCTCTTTTGCGCAGTCGCATTCTTTTTTTGCCTTGAGCCGACAGACCGCTTCGCGACAATAATGTATTGCCTCGTCAAGCGTCATTTCGTTCTCTTGGCACGGCTTCAATTCACTCATTGGGGGCCTCCTCTTTCGGAGCTATTTTTGCAAGGTGATCAAAGAACCCGTTGAAGGTTGGAGTGTGCCCGTAGAATACACAGTTATGGAGATACCTCCCAACCTCAACCCCAATTTCCTCCATCCAACAAGGCTGATACTCTTGTCTAAGGGCTATTTGCTCCCAGTCAATGTACTGCGAATATCCTTTAAAGGCTTTCATCGCTCACCCTCCCGCACTGTGGCCGTGTACTCGACGCTAATCATAATGTCAAGACCTACGCCGCACTGAGGGCACGAAACATCAATGGCCATCAAACTCATGTCATAGTTAACGGCATCAGCCCCATCAAACTTGTGCCCGCACTTTGGACACTTGATATCATCGACACAGGTTGTTTGTTTCATCGCTCACCCTCCCCGGCCTGGGCGGCCATCATTTCGAGCCATTCATCAAATTCTTTTTGCTCCTGTTGGTTGTAGCCTCTAAAATCCGGTATGCCGCGCGGCGCACGAAAGGCTCTGTGCATTTTGCCGATCCACTCCATATATTCGTACGCAACCCACGTATCACCAACGCCTAGCCCGTGCGCCTCAAAATAGCGTTGCACATAGGAGCATAGGCGATGGTTGCCATTTTCATCGCCGCGCAGACTGATCGCGGTTATTGGTATGGCGTGTAGCGTTGCTCATTCCTGCTCCTCCCCGGCCTCCTGAGGGCCTTCGTATGGGCATCCAGTGTCCGGTGCAACGAGTGTGCAGTCTGAGCCGCTCCAATTTTCGCAACCTGCGCACTCCCCCGTGATGCGTTGCATTGCAAGCTGTGCCAAAAACTCTTGCTTTACATCGTCACGGATTTCGCCGACACAACGACTTGCGGGTTCACCAAGGTAGTGCGAGACCTTTCCGATGGAGTTTCCGTTGCGGACGAACACATATTCGCACCCCTTGAAAGTGACGCGGTAAACGCCATTCGTGTTTCCGGAATCCTTGTTTGTAAATTCATAGATGGTTTCTACTTTACTAAAATTATTCATCCTTATCTCCTTTCGTCCACCTGCACCCATCGCAGGCACCTTTGTGAGCCTCATGATACCGCCCGCACTTTAAGCACAACTCGTTTCGCGCCGCCCTCGTCTCCTCGCGGGAGGCGGTGAGCTGGGCTTGCAGCTCCACATATCTCCGTTCCCAAATTCGGCACATCCCAAGGTTCTCGTCATTACGGTTGGTCATTTCCTCGAGCTGCGCCTCCAGTCCCGCAAGTTGCTCCTTAAGGTACCTGTTTTGCGCCCAAAACGTAATACCCTCCAGCTCCGCAACTCGCCCCCGCAGCTCGCCTATCTCGGCGGCCTGGGCCTCAATCAGAGCGGCGGCATCGTTGCATGCTGTTTCCCGGCAGTGGACGGGCCATCCGTGAGCGATGTAATAGCAATCCCCGGATTCCGACTTGCACGGTGTCGTTAACCCACCCCAGCACCGCAGCCCCCGCACAATCTCCTCGGCGCTATGCGCCCTATCGTTTTCCATGGTAGCCTCCTATCTGTTCGCCCGGTAAAACGCCTGTGCGAATCCGGGCGGGGTTATGGCTCTAAAATCAGCGTCCGTTTTAGGTGCCGCCCATGCAAGCTGTGGGATCAGCGCCTGAGCCGACTTGTGCAGATACGCAAAGTTCGGCTTACCGCGTCCCGGACGGGCATACAGTGGGAGCTTGTCCGGCACATCCTCCCATGAGTTATACAGCTTTTCGGGCGGTGTAAAGCTCCCCCAGATATCCGTGCGCTTTGTCCAAGGGTCTCCATACTCCCACGGCTGGAAGGTCAGCGTCGGCTTGCCCATGTACTCTCGTAGATAACCTACTGGATTCTCCATCGCCCACCACACCGGCTTGCATTGGGCGATTATCCGCAGGCAGGCCGTCACGACTACCATGCCGACCTCTGGCTTGCGTTCCCGCGCCTCGGCAATGCAATTGAGCACCGAAAACTCCGTACATGGCGGCGCGGCCAGTATGCCGTATACTCCCTCCGGCGGCTGATATGTACGCACATCGTGCTCCGGCAGGGTGATGAGCCTCACGTCATACCCCGCCTCTTTGTACGGGCGGCTCCAGGAGCCTGACCCGCCGCATAGGTCCAAAATAATTTTGTTGCTGTTGTCCATCTTTACCTCCTGATCGGGGAGGCGTGGCCACGTCTCGTTATCTGCCCCGTGGGGCGCTACTGGTTAGTTAATCCGTACACCTCGGACACCTCGACGGTGTAGCGTTTGAGGCTCCCGGCTTTAGTCTTCTGTACAATGGATCGGATCGCGACAACAGTCGTTTGCATCTGCTTTGCGGCGTCCACTATCAGACCGTCCGCCAGCACCTCTCCCGTTTTCCGCAATGTAATTTTGTACCGCTTGTATGGCTTGCGCCCCTGTATATCATTGGGTTCGTAGCCGTGTTGTTTTCTCCAGATGCAGATGACAGGCTTTCGGCAGTTGACAGCCTGCGCCATTTCTGTGTCAGTGGCTCCGTCCCAATACATACGTTTTAGCTCTGCCTCTATGGGTGTGCCGATGATCCGTCTCCTGTGGGGTCAAGCCTCCCGTTGATTCGGCACTCGCTGATCGGCTTTATCTCGACCAAGATTGATCCTCCATCCCAGCAGTCATGGGTTACCCGCCTGAAGTGCTTGCGGTTATCGTCAGCAATCAGATTTCCTTTCAAGGCATCTACGACGGCTTTCCCGATCACTGCGTGGTTGTCAACATCCAGGCCGTCATCCCAGTAAAACGTTACTACTATCGGCTCATTGATAATTTTCTTGGGGATTTTGGCCCGATTCAGGGCCGCAATGGTCAGCGTATGTAGTACATTGGCGTCTGTTTTACGAGCGGCCCAGTGTTTTCCTGCATAATAGGCGTTTAGGCCATACCTATTGCAAAAAGCCGACTTGGCTTTCTTTCCGCTTGGATATGGGATAGTAAAAGAAATCAAATCTTTCCTTCCTCCTTGAGCCGCCGGTAGGTGGCATGAAATTCTTCTATTGACGCACGGCTTGGCTGCGCTGGCGTTTGTGGTGCAGACTGTGTAGCTGCCGTTTGTGCGCATTTGACTGCTACGTCTTGGCAGTCTGGGAAGTGGCGGCTTTCCCGCATCGTTGCTATGAGTGCCGCCTTAACATCTGCGGGAGCATATGGCTCTAATAGCTCTAGCCATGCTTTCATGAGGAGTCGATTATGTACCTTCGGATTGTGTTCGTGATGGATTTTTAAGTACTCAAATAGGTTTTCTATATCAACAGAAGTCATATCTTTTTCTCCGTCATCGACGTCGTAAGAACATGGGGGATTATAGGGGGAGAGATAGGGGGTGTGGGGGAAAGGGAGGGGGTATCGCCTTATAGTGCGTACAGCACGGTCTATGACCGCCGTCTACGCCAGCGACACGCCGGAGCGCGTTGAAAGATTAAAATGGTAGTTCCCCGTCATCTGCTCCGAAGTCCCCGGCATCAACACCTATCCCATCGCCTGCGGGTTGAAATCCACCGGGTGGCGGACTGGTAGCCGCAGCGGAAGGGGAGCACACGCTTACAAAGTCGGCCACAAGATCGGTATATGGCTTCCCGTTGTACTCACGGGTGTTGAGTTTGCCGATGACGAAAACGGAGTCACCCTTTTTTGCTTTCGAGAGCACGGCAGCGGTGTCGTGCCACGCGACTACATTGGCCCACTTTGTTGTGGTATCTTCGTTTTTACCTACGGCTATACCTACCTTACAAATACGTTTTTTCGCGTCTCCAACGTATTCTAATTTGGCATCCCTTGAGCATCCACCGCAAACCATAACGGAACCGTCTTTGAACTGCGTTTGCATGGGCTATTCCTTCTTCCCGGCGGACTCAATGGCGGAGCAAACCGCGTCATAGTCTTTTTGTGGTATCTTCTTAGTGCTGTCATATCCAGAAGCGGTAATGACATCCCGCACCTCATCTGAGGAGAGCCCAGCGGTGCGCCCCACTGCGAAAATGCGTCTGGCTTGTTGAGTGGTGATCGGGTCATCTGGCCCATGTTTTTGTGTGAGTTCGTTGGAGGTCTTCATAAAATCCTCGTTCTCCATATCCTGACTGAACAGATCAGAGAGTTGGCCGACGAGGAGGGCTCCATCCACCATCGCGCGTTTCTTTGCCTTTTTGAGGACAGAGTTTGCTACGTCAAAGCCAGAGGCAGTTCCGCACCCCTTTTCTCGACTGTTGGCGGATCCGTAGCCTGAGGTAATGAGGAGTCCGTTTTTAATGAGATCGCAGCGGAAACGGTAGAAGAAATAGCCCTTCTCAACGTCCTCGGTGGCGGTCTCCAATATGTAGCTTGTGGTGACGCCATACATCCAGACAATTTTCTCCGCGCCTGCCTTATAAAGCGATGGCTTTTTTGTTCCAGGAATAACGCCGAAATGCACGTCACGTTTCAGGGCCTGTTCTTGGCCGCAGATGTTCATTATGTAATTTCCGCGTACCTCCCGCACAGTGGGGAGTGGGGCGGCATCGTAGAGAGTTAGTTCAGTGCTCATTTGTGCGCTCCTTTCTTTGGTAAGAGGGCTTGATGGAGGGTGAGACAGGGATTAAACAGGGAAGGGGCATAAGGGACGGCGCGTAGGGTATAGGTTCCGTTTCCGCGTAGGTGGAGCCCGTATAGATCAGGTACGGGACCTGGGTGCTCCTCCTCCCACATCATACCGTAGCCCGTAAGCTGTGCTGTAAGTGATGGGATATGGAGCGCATAACTAGATTTGATGTCCACGATGGCGGTACGGCGGTTGATCTGTCCGATACGGTCCGCCGTTCCTGCAAATCCGAGGACGGCACTGCCCATCTGCACCTCAATACCTTCCCATCCGCGGATGCAATAGTCACGGAGAAATGCGGCGTAAGCGTCCAAGTAGGGGAGATATTGGGCGGGAATTGCGTCTAACTCCAGGCCATAATCCATCGCCTCGCTTGCCGCGTGGATGGCGGTTCCGCGTACTGCGGCCTCATCGCGCAGCCATGGCTTTGCGAACTCCGCTATGTCATAGGAAAGAAACCGGGTGATTCGAGTGACAGAGGGCAGCTCTACGCCATCCATGAAGTATTGGTGGGTCTCTTCCAGGAATGTGAGACCGCCCATCACTCGTACCCCATTACATCCAGGTCGAGGGCGCGGGCCAAGTCGAGCGCACCCGCCTTAGTCTGAATGAGGGAGTTGATTTCATCCCGAAAGGTCTCCCACACGATTTCCTTGCCCTCGTAGTTGATGGTCTCTTCACCAGGCCATATTTCGTCTCCGTTTGCATCATAGGCGGCGGGATATTTATCTTGGTCGTCCATGGAGTCGAACATGGTATTCATAGGTCATCGCTCCTTTCGGTGGGATAGGATGGCGGCGTTTTGCGCCTCCAAACGGCGGATGCAGGCATAAAACCAATCCTGAGCTGTGCCATAGCCGCAAGTGTTTAGAACCTCAGGATTTAAGATTGCCGCAAGGGACGGCGGTATGCGGAATGTGCGTTTGCATTTGAGCCGGTGGTAGTCTCTGCGTGGCTTGGTGGGCTTGTCCTCCGTGCCTGCGGCGGGCGCGGAGACACCAAAGTCCAACTCAGCAGCAGGGTAGAGGTCGGAGCGTGTGAGCCCATATGCCCGTTCTATGGCTGGCATGGTATCAACTGTAGGGAGGCATACCCCGTTCTCCATCTTGGAGAGGAGCGGGATATCAACGCTCCGACGGTCAATCCGCTTGACCATCTCCCGCAGAGGGGTTGTCCCACGGACGGTTTTTAAGTTGTTCATATGCCCTCCTCTCTATGGGTCACAGGTTCCAAACGCCTCTTCAAACGTGAGCCCGGTAACGCTTAGTAGCCGACGGCAGGTTTCCATGTTCATGCCACCGTTTGATTTGGCAGTAAGCGATGTATACAGACAGCTCGGGGACAATCCTGCAACCCTCGCCAGCGCAGCGATACGTGTGTGATTTTCCACCATCCAATTTCGTATTCCAGGGAAAATGATTTGATCGACCTTAATTGCGACCTTTTTATCTTTTCCGCTTATAACTTGATGTACGTATTGCCTTATGCAGCCAAACCTTGTGGCAATTTCTTCAAAAGTTTTTCCTTCAAGCCGAAGGGAAAACATTTCTATTTTCTGATCCTTAGTCAAGCTAATTCCTCCTTTACCGATTTGATAGCCAAATGAAGTAGCCACCTAGCAGGACCATTCCGACCAGCACGATAGAGCCAATAAGTATCGGGTGCTCCTCCAGCAAACTGGTTGCCGATATACAGGCGGTAGCAATTACTGCCGCGCCAATGCCTTGGAGATTGTCCGACTTCCGGCGGCGTCTGCCTCGATAGCGCCTCACGACAGCCACCGGGCGAGTCCCACCAGGGGGACAAGATATTCTCGTTCCATTTTCACCTTAGGGATTGACTTATTATCTCGGACTGTTCGAGAACAGCGTCCAAGAAGTGTTGCGGTTTCTGTGATAGTAATGGTGTCACGTCCAGGAAAACGCTCTGTTAGGCGGGCAAGGTTTTCCCGGAAGTCTTCTTTTTCGCGGGGCATTTTGGCACCTCCTTGGTATTGGTCAGGTTTATTTGATTTATGTAATAGATGGTTCGTCAGTAATGGTAAGGCGGGACTGCTCGAAGACTTCAATGTCCTCTGGCCGGATCGCATAATTCTTACCCGTTTTGATAGCAGGAAGTTTCTTCTTGCGGACCCAATCCCATACCGTGGTGAGTTTGACGCCGTAGCGCTCAGCAACCTCTTCACAGGTGAAACAACGCTCCATGTGTGAACTCCTTTCTGAAAATTACTTCGGATTTATAAAAATAAATACTTGCGTTTACTTCGGTTTTGTGATATGCTCCGGGTGAGTGAAAAGAGAATAGAACACAATCACGGGACCGAATACGGGCCCTCCTTTCTGCTGTGTATAGTTGCGGTGTATTTTGAATGCTTCTGAATTGTTCTGTATGAATGCATAATACTACTGAATTATTCGGAAGTCAACAGAAAACAGAATAATTCAGTAGTATTGTATGAGGTGACAAAAAATATGTATGAGATTTTTGCAAAATTGCTAGACGAACGTGGAATTACGGCGTACCAGGTCCATAAAGCGGTCGGAGTATCACAGAGCGTATTAAGCGCATGGAAAAATGGCGTAAACACGCCACGCAATCCCACATTGAAAAAAATTGCAGATTATTTTGGAGTATCCGTAGCTTACCTAAAGGGTGAGGCAAACGATAAAAAGCCCACCCCCGTTTCCGAGGGTGGGCTTAATGATCCAATCATTGCGCAAATTATGGATATTGTTCGCCAGTTACCGCCTGAGACTCAATTGCGGAGCCTAGAATACTATGAGTCATTGCTTGCCTTGCAAAAATCAGCGCAAGCCCCAAATACTCAGGATTCAGGTGAGAAATGATCTCAAGTATTTGGCCCTCTATGTCATCAGACATGGCAGATGTACTCCTTTCCAAGCTCGTACGATCTTTATTTTGACGTCTAAGTAATTTTACTCCAAAATCTTCCTGCATACCACTGGTAATATTTTCTTCCATAGCATCTGCCCTTCTCCCGTGTCCCTTGTCAGTAAAACCAGAATAGAACATATGTTCAGCTTTTGCAAGATGGCATATTTAACAAAAAATGAGTCTATTTTTCTATTTTCGACATTCTTAATCGGGGTTAATAGGGAGTATTATGGTACAGCTTATATGATATACCCATTAAACAGCCATTGGAATATAACAGTAAATCGGCTCTTAATGTTATGCGACCACGCCGCCGATAGGAGGCAAAAAATAAAAGGAGTGTGTACCTATGAAGAAGGAGCGGACAAAAGGATTTATCTCTGGGATGTTAGTTATGGCTCTGGTGATGGGATTGATTGGGGCAGCAGCAGCGACGGCGGGGCAGAGAACAGCGAACCTTCAGTACATGGATATTAAGATAACAATGGATGGGCAGGCGATTACGCCCACCGACGCAAACGGAAATTCCGTTGAACCTTTTGCAATCGATGGCACTATCTATCTGCCGGTAAGGGCGGTAGGAAACGCCATGGGAATGGCTGTGAATTGGGATGGCACAACAAGCACAGCACAGTTTTCTAAGAAAATAGGCTTTAGTGAACCGCAAGCAACATATTGCAATATAATGGCCGACTACAAAGAGCTTGGAGACATTGCAAAGGACCTAAAGATGTTAGAGAGGAATATTTTCATCATAGCCACTTATACGGCAGAAGGGACAGCAAAAACCAGCGACTTAAAGAGTTCTTGCGAAAGCAACGCCAAGCAGCTCGGATATCGCACAGATGAGTTGGATAGCGTGGCAATTGATATTAATGCACAGAAAAACAAGGGGACTTATGATGCGGAAGTTAATGACGCTGTAAAAGGACTCAGCTCACTGAGGGAGTGTGTCACAAAGTTAGAAGCAGCGAACAATGCCATTTTAGAAATGCTTTCTAATAGGGATGTGCTAAGTACGAAATACCAGAGCGCATTTCAAACATTCTTGGCCAACTCGAAAGAGTCCATTGAAATTGCAGATAGCGTAATCAAAACATCCGATAGTTGGGTAGGCGCTCTAAACTACAAGATTAGAAGCATAACTTAACCAAAAGGGAAGATAGGGGGGAGCGTCATGCCGAGGAAACCGAAATACTATGTCAGGCCGGATGGGCTGCATGAGGCCATTAGGACTATCAGCGGCAAGCGGGTGGCGTTTCGAGGGAAGACGGATGCCGACGTTGAGCGGAAGATGATTGAACACCGAGAGCGGCTTACCAAAGGCAGACCATTCCGCGAGGTGGCTGACGAGTGGAAGGGGATTCACTTTCCCACATTAGCCCCCAATACACTGAAGGGGTACAAGCCGGCACTGGAGCGGGCCGTGAAGGAATTTGGCGAAACGTCTGTGCGGGAGATCAGGGCCCCGGACGTGAAACGGTTCATCAATGAATTTGCCAGAGGCGGGCGGGCATTAAAGACGGTAAGCAATCAGCTCCTGGTTCTCTCTCTTGCCCTTGGGTACGCCGTGAGCGAAGGGGAGATAGATTATAACCCCTGCGTCTCAATCTCACCGCCTAAGGGCTTGCAAAAGGGCCACAGGGACGCAGGAAGCCCGGATGATGAGGAGCGCGTGAAAAAATCGGCTGGAGTTTGGCTTTTCCCCTACCTGATTTTGTATACGGGACTGCGAAAAGGGGAGGCCCTGGCTCTGACCTATGATGACATTGATAGGGACAACAAAGAGATCAGGGTAACAAAGAGCGTATACCACATAGGGGACAAGCCATATATCAAGAAACCAAAAACAGAGGCCGGTGTTAGGACGGTTCCCATCTTCGACCCTCTTTGGCGTGAGTTGCCAGTAGGGAAGGGGAGCAAGTATATTTTCTCCGATGACGGCGGGACAACGCCAATATCGAACCGGCGGTATCAAACGCTTTGGGGCCGGTACGTGCGGGAAACCGGGATAACCTGTACAGCGCATCAGCTTAGACACTCGTTTGCTACAATGCTATTTGAGCTTGATGTTGACCCGAAGATCGCACAAGAGCTTTTGGGGCATTCCACCGAGGCCATGACAAGAGAAATCTACACGCATTTACGCCAGCAAAAACTAGACGCTGCTACAAAGAATATCAATAAACGGCTTGCGAAAAAAGAGCATGGAAGTACACAGAAACGACACAAGAAAGCCTGAACAGACTGATAATAAAGGGATTTTATAGGGTTCAAATCCCTCCTTCCGCGCCACAAAGAAAGCTTAGAACTACAATGGTTCTGAGCTTTTTTTGTATCCTTTTTTAAGCTGTTTTCCCTTTAGTTTTCCCTTTACAGGTTCAAAACGTCTTTAATATAGCTATCCATCCGGGCGGCACTTTCTTTCTTCATCTGGTCTGTGACATGCCCATATACATCTAGGGTAAAGGCGGCAGTGGCATGGCCGAGATTCCCCTGTACGGTCTTGATGTCATCGCCAGAGCGAATAGCGGCCACAGCATACGAGTGGCGCAGATCGTGAAAGCGGGTATCCGGAGAACCGATAGAGGCGACAACTTTTTTAAACTCTTTATATACCGTGTGGATGGCAAGATGGTGGCCGAGCTCATCTGTAAATACAAGACCGCTGTCCTCCCACAGGTCCCCGGCCTTTAGTCTCTGCTCGGTTTGTCTGGTACGGTGAGCACGAAGGAGCTGTATGACCCAAGGAGCGGGAGTGATCGTCCGGGTTTTATCATTCTTTAATGGCGCGAATATATAGAGGCCATTCTTTTTCTTCTCTCGCTGGAGCTGTTGCTTAATTAGGATAGTCCCCGTTTTGAGGTCTACACAGCTCCACAGCAAGCCGAGGGCTTCTCCCTCTCTCATGCCGGTAAAAAGGGTAGTGGTAAACAGATACTCTAGCCGGTGGCCCTTTATGGCGGCAAGGAAAGCTTTGCTCTGTTCCTCATCAAGGGGCTTTAGCTCTTTGCGTTGGGCGCGGGGGAGGGTACAGGCATCAGTGGGATTGAATCGGAGATAGCCCACTGCCACGGCTTGCTGTAGGGCCTTGTGGAGGACGCCGTGAACATTCTTCACACTCTTAGGGGATAAACCCGTCTTGTCCTCCTTCGGCTCGCTGAGGCCGTTGTAGAAGCTCTGGATGGTATGGGCGTTTAGTGCCTCTAATCTAACCGCGCCCAAAGCGGGCTTGATATGGTTTTTGATTTGGCCCTTATAGGAGACGACGGTAAAGGGCTTCACGCCGCCCAAATAGTCTTTTGCCCAGATATCCAGCCACTCTCCCAGGGAGAGCTTGTTGGGGGCAGTATAGGTTCCTGCATCGATGGAGGCCGTAGCCGCCTTTAGCTTTTGAGCTACTTCCTTTTGGGTTTTCCCGGTGATAGACCGCTGTAATTGCTTTCCGGTGCCTGGGTCGGTTCCTGCGGTATAGCGGGCCTCCCAATAGCTGTACTCTTTACCGGCGCGAAGGACGGTTTTCTTTCTGATGGTGCCGGTGCCTTGAACTGCTCGTCTTGCCATAAAACAACCTCCTTCTATTGCATTTCTAAGCCCTTTCAGGTACAATAAAAGGGCGCAAAGGTGCCTTAGTTTAGCGGCTGGGGCCTGTGCTGGCCGTCTCGGTGTGCAAGACCGGGATGGCCTTTTTTATTTGTTCAGCGGAGCGAAAATTTATTACTTACTGAAATTCGTATTGATAAGTATCCCAGAAAGCAACGTTTGCTTTCATTCCGGCCATCATACAGTCAAAGTAGTTTTGTGTTGCCGCACCCGTGAGATTGCTTATTGCGGGGCTGGAGGGATTGTTTCCAAATACTTGATACGCGTTTTTTGCAACGCCCGCTAGGCGACGGTACTCCAACATCAGTTCAGTGTCGCTGTCAAATAAGAAATTCGAACAGTTTATATAGTGCTCTTCGGCAAGCACAAGCTTAGCGTCGATTTTGGCAATACCGGCTTCATAGAGTGTCATGCCTTTGTATGGGCCATCGGATAATATCGTATTTGCTGTGTGTTCCAGCATACCAGTTATTACTCCGTCAAAACTGTTCTGTAGGTCAGTAAAATTCTCTTCAAGTATCTTGTAAAAACCGAGGAGTTGAATGGAGTCTAACGCTGTAAACCCGGAGTCGGAATACAACAAGAATTGCGGTATTTGTTTTGTTGTCCCAGTCTACATCTAGCCCAAGAGCATTACCTATTGCGCGGACAGGGAGATAGGTGGTGCCATTGACAGCAAAGGGCTTAACTGGATTCCCCTTGGCGTCGGTGGGGGAGATAGGCGTTCCGTTCACCGAAATCTTGATGTCATTATAGTTTGCTGTTAGGGTGCGTTGTGCGATGGTTGCTGCTGCGGACCCGATAAGGGAAAAGACCAGTGCGGAGACGAGGATGCCAGAAATAAACCCCTTCGTTCGTTCCTTTTTCATGTGTACACCTCTCTTTATTTATACCGCCCTCTAGCGGCTAAGGATTGCACTTCTTACATGGCACGTATCCCATTGAAATTATGTCGTCACGAGTTCCAGTGTAGGACTTCTTATTGCTATCTTTCATCTGGTCCACGCTGGAGCAAGATGGATAATGGAACTTATAGGTGTTGGTATTGAGGATGTAGGTAGTTCCTGCGCTTGCAGGAGTTACTGGGGTTACCGGTGCGGGGGAAGGAGAGGGAGAGGGATCTTCGTTTTTGCTGGGTACAACACTCTGGCCGTATTTACCATCAGCAGTAGAGAAGTCGAGGGTGTCCACGTCTGCATTTCTTTCGGTGGAAAAAGAGACGGTTTCTCCATCGCTGGTACAGATGATAGTTCCCTGTATGTCAGTGCGATATGTAGTCACGTCAGCGTCGCGCAGGCGGCTTAAGGTGTCCTCTGTAGGGTGTCCATAGGTATTCCCCTGTCCAACGCTTATTACGGCGTACTGCGGCATAATTTCGCGCAGGAAAGGATATGTGGTGCTGGTGTCACTACCGTGGTGCCCAACCTTTAAGACGGTGGCCGATAGATCATACCCAGCGCTAAGAATATCCTGTTCTTCGTCTCGCTCGGCGTCTCCAGTGAATAGAAAAGATATTTTTCCGAAGGTCAGTTTCAAGACGATTGAGGTATTGTTAGGCTCATCAGAGCTGTTGATGGGCCCCAAAATATCAAAGTAAGAGCTGCCAAAGGAATAGCGATCACCAGCAGTAGGAACGGTGATTGGGGTATAGCGGACATGGCACTCCATTATGCGGTGCAGGGGATCGCACTCGATAACTTCCGCTACGCCTTGATGAAAAAGGCTCTTGCGGGGATTGGATTCACCACGGAGAACAAGAATCTGTATCTGGTTCGGCCTTCGGACATTATGAAGGTTCAGCCGGTCATCGAGAGCTGTTTCAATAATCAGCGCTTTACCTGGGGGGACTGTCCGCCGCTGCGGTGGGCGAATGGACGCGAACGGCATGGGTCACAAGTCTTACCGGATCGCCTCCTATCCCGGCGACACGGACTATGAGACGTTCGGGGACGCGGTCCCTGCGCCCAAGGTGGCGGCGTCCGGCGGCACCGGCGGCACCGGCGGCTAATGCCAACCCCATGGGGCCTATTATCACCGCTGTGGGCGCGCTTGTAGCCGTTTTGGGCACATGGATTGTAACCACAGCCCTGACAACCGAAAACCAAAACAAGCTGACGGAATCGATAGAGAAATCCCGCGCGGCTTATCAAGGTGCCGTGGAGGATATCGAGGAGAGCCGCGCCAGCACGCTGGGGATGATGCAGTCCCTGGAGCAGCTGATGGCGGTAGAGGATAAAAGCGCCGCCCAAAAGGCCGTCGTGAAGGGGCTGGTGGATCAGCTCAACGAGGCAGTTCCAGCGCTGTCCTTAGCTTACAACGCGCAGGCGGACAGTTTAAACATGACCGCGGATGCCCTGGAGCGGTACATAGAGGCAGAGGCCCGGCGGCAGCTCCAGCAGGAGAGCACTGACCGCATGGTTGAGCTGGAGAAAGAGCGCATCCAAATTGCGGAGGATCTGGAGAAGGCCCAGGCGGACCTGTATCTTGCTCAGGAGGAGTATAACCGGGTCACGGAGAATGGCACCGCGGCCATGGGCGAATATGACACGGCGTATGCCGTCGCTCAGGTGACGGTGGGGCGGCTCCAGGGGGTCGTGAACAACCTCACCCAGGCACAGCAGGACAACGAATCCGAAAGCGCCGCGCTACAGGGTCAGTATAACGACCTTTCTACCGCCACAGACAATGCGGGCTCCGCTGTATCCAATTTGGCGAAAGACCTGGATACGGTAACCGCCACCGAGGAAGAACTGGCGAAGGCAACACGCACCCTGACCTCGGAGACGGAGACCCTAAGCAGCGCCTTTGCAGAGCAGAAGGAGAACGGCTCCCTCTCCCTTGATACTACCCTCAAACTCATTGAGGCGGGTTATGGCGCGGCCCTAGCTGTGGACGAGGAGACCGGCTCCGTTCGGCTGAACGCAGAGGCCTACGCGACCCTCGCTAAGCAAAAGATCGACGAACAGATATCCGGTATCCAAGACAGCCAGCGGGAACAGAAGACCCGGCTGCTTGAACTCGAAGGAAAAGCGGCGTTATCGGCGGCGATGGGACACGCTGCCATGGCGCTGTCCTACCAAGAGGCTGCGAATGCCATGAAGGGTGAGGTGGCGGGTACTGACGCAATGATAGCCCAGCTGACAAAGCTGAGAGACGGGCTTGACACTGTGGTCACTGGTGATTGGAGCGGCAAGGCCGCCACTACACCTAAGTCCTCCAGCTCCAGCTCCAAATCCAAGACAGCAGAGGAACTCCGGGTGGAGGGCTATAAGGCCGCCATGGAAGATTTAGACTATCAGCGAAATATGGATGAGATCAGCGAGGCCGACTATTACACCAGACTGGAGCAGTTGCGAGACAAATACCTCACGGAGAACAGCGACGAGTGGCGCAGTGCCACGGTAAAGCTCCACGAGTGGACGAAGTCCCAGCGGGAGGCCGAGGAGAAGGCGGCCCAGGAGGCCGATAAACAGGCCGCTAAAGAGAAGCAGGAGGCCTATGACAAATTGCGGGCCGATCAGGATTATTTCCACGACATTGGGCTCACGTCGGACAGCTACTACTATCAGCACCTGGAGGAGCTGAGGGACACACATTTGGAAAAGGACTCTGAGGCATGGCGGAAAGCCACCGTGGAGCTGTATTACTGGCAGCAAAAGCAGCAGGAGGCCGCGCTTGCCGCGCAGCAGACCGCCTATGCGGCCGCACAAAAGCAGCGCACAGACCTGGTTAAGCAGTACACCGATGAACGCATTGCCGCCATCAAGGCCGAGCAGCAAGCCGAAGAGGACCGCATTAACGCCCTGATTGACGGCATAGATGAAGAGATCGCTGCCCGCAAGCGTTTGCGTGAGGAAGAGAGCGACGAGGATGATATATCCGCGGCGCAGAAGACACTGGAGGCCGCGAAGGCACAACTCACTTTTGCCCGCGACGAGAATACCCGTCGAGAGCTTGAGAAAGAGGTAGCCCGCGCTCAGGAGGCCCTGGACAAGGCTGTGCAGAGCAAGGCGGACAATAACTGGTATTATGCCAAGGAGCAGGAGAAGGCCGCCCTACAAGATCAGCTGGACGCCGCGAATGACAAGTACCAGCAGCGGATTGACGACGCATCCTCTTGGGCGTCGGACCGGGTAGCAACAGAGACGGCCCGCCAAAAGGCGGAGGACGCACAGGCGGAAAAGGAACTCGCCCAGATGGCTGCAGCCCAGAAGGCCGCTGCGGGGGTGCTGGCCACCGTTGGACAGGCGGTGAAGCAGATAACGAACGCCACCACCAATCTGGTGACAAACAACAACAGTGCGACCATAAACACCGGAGCCAGTGCGATGACACCTGGGCAGCTTGCTCGGGCGGCGGCCAAGGTGCTGGAGCAGATGGCGAAAGCGTAGGGAGGGAGAGTATGAGGTCAATCACATGGGAGAGCGACGCTGGGCACATCGTCCACATGGGCGACGTCATTCCCTATCTCTTCAAAGCGCTTACCGATGACCTGGGGGCCACGGCGGAGACGGCCAAAGCCCCCAGGCAGGACGGCAGGACCACCTACCACACGGCGCTGGATGTGCGCGCCATCAATGTCACCGGGTCCCTGGTGGCCTATGGCAGCCCGACGCTCGATGCTCAGGCAGCTTTTGACCGCTATCACACGGCGCTGTGTCAAGCATTCGCTCCTCACCGCTGGGGAGTCCTGACCTACCACACAGAGGACGGCCCCCGGCAGGTGCGCTGCCGCCCTATCGCCACGCCAACCTTTGGGACGAGGATAGCCTACACCTGCACCCTGGACATCGAGTTCACGACGGACAGCCCCTACTGGGAGAGCGCGGACCTGTATATCTACCCTGTGGGCGTGCAGATCAAGCGCTGGCATTTCCCCATGCGCCTGCCGCTGGTGTTCGGCTCCCTGGCTCCCCGCGGCATCATCAACAATCCCACCAGTGAGATCATTTATCCTGTCATTGAGGTAACCAGCACGGCCCAGCTCGTCACCGTGACCAATGAGACGGCGGGGGCGCATATCTCCATCAACCGCCCGATTGGGGCGGGGCAGAAGATGGTGATCCAGATGGAGGACGCCAGCGCCGCTATTTGGACCATGGACGAGAGCGGAGTGTACCGAGAGACAGAGGACGTGAGCCATTGGCTGACGCTAGACAGTGAACCGTGGGGCATGGCTCCAGGGGAGAACGTCATCACCATCTCCAACGAGATTCCGGCAGAGACGCCGATCACCTATATCAAGTACCGTATCCCATATCTGGGGGTGTGACTGTGGGAATTGAAATCCGTATCTTTGACCCGGTGGCCGCCAACCGCCCCGCCTTTGGCCGGGTGGGGCTGACCACAGCCGCCACCGGCATCTCTACCACATCCAAGCTGGCCGCCCCCGGTGATTTTACCATCACCATCCCTTTGGGGGCGCGGTACGCCGATGCGTTCCTGCCCGGGCGACTGGTGCTCATTGACCGGACTTTCTGGGGCGTCATCGACGGACGAGTGCTGGAGGCAGGAGAGCAGGGACAGCAAGTCACCGCGTCCGGGCGAGACTTGAAGGGCCTGACCGTGGACCGCATTACTCTGCCGCCTCTTGTCTCCAGCGTGGCCGGCACCCAGGGCTACGACGTGGTGACCGGCACCACGGAGGCTTGTATGAAACACTTTGTCGACGCCAACATGGTGCGCTCCGCTGACCCGCTCCGCAACATCCCCGGCTTACTGATCGCGCTGGACCAGGGGAGGGGAGTGCAGGACGATAAGTACATGTCCCGGCATGATGGACTAAGCGACGTGCTCCAGGCCCTCGGCGAGGCGGCGGGCCTGGGATATGACATTATCCCTGACCTGGACAATGGGGCTTATGTCTTTGACGTGGTGCAGGGGGTAGACCGCAGCGGCATCCAGAGCGACCGGCCACGCATCGTCTTTGATATCTCCCGCAGGACGGCCCAGGCACAGACCTATACAGATAGCAGGACCGACGCCCGCAACATCTTCTACGCCACCAGGAGCGGCGCGGAGTATGAGGACGAGGCCTTGACCATGATGTACGTCCGGGATGGGGAGGAGACGCAGGGCGGCATATACCGCCGGGAGCAGCACCTAAGCTTGTCCGTCAGTACCCCGGAGGCTGGGCAGGAATACGAGGAGCTTCAGCGGGCCGCCCTCCAGGAGGCCGAGAACTATCGCCCCGCCGAAAGCTTTACCTGTGTCATCCTGGACGGTCGCTTTCAGTACGGCCGGGACTACTTCCTGGGCGACACGGTGACCGCCCAGAGCCGTGAGTGGGGCGTGACCATGCACCCCATGGTGACGGCTATGACCACCGAATACGGGGAAACTGGCATCACCCACACCGCCACCTTCGGAAAGGCCCCGCTCAACGTCTTCGGGCGGCTCAGGCGGCAAATCAGACAAGGAGGATAAAACCTTGAAGGGATTCTTTTTCAACGCACAGCCCACAACGGACGTCACAAACTATCCCTCCGGCTATGACCGGGAGTATGACGCCGACGACTTCAACCGATATATGGGCCTGTTCTTCACCAACGGCATTTTCGTCCGAGACGATCTGGACGCCTGCAAGGTGGTGGCCTCCGGGCTTGCCTTCACCGTGACGCCCGGCGTGGCGCTGGTTGACGGAGGACAGTGTCACTTTGAGGCGGGAGACGGTCTGACCATCTCCCAGGGCGCGGGGATGTACAGCATCATGTGCCGACGCAACAGTGCGGCCGGAGTGCGGGCCTTTGAGCTGGTGGCTGTCAAGGGTAGTGAGAGCTTTCCTCCCCCGGTGCGGGAGGGCGACCTCTACGATCTGTGCCTTGCTCATGTGACCGCCACGGCCTCCATCTCCACCGTGGCCGACACACGGGAGGATATGGACCTGTGCGGCTTTGCTGCCCTTACGGGCCAACCTCCTTATTACCCGCCTGACGACGCCAATTTGCCCTATATCCTCTGGCTTTATCTCCTGGGCCTGCCAATGACCGAGGAGCAGGTGGACGCGGTAGAAGGTAACCCCAGCCTTATGGAGATTTACAACCAGTCCAGGCTTTTCCCGGCCACCAAGGCGCAGGCCGAGGCGGGGGTGGACAACAGTAAGTTTATGACGCCGCGGCGGACCAGGGAGGCCATTGATGCGGCCTATAAAGTCGGAGATATCAAAACTACGACACTGCCTGCAGAGGGAAATTGGATGCGCTGCAATGGGGCAACGCTATTAAAAGATAGCTACCCTGAACTAGATATGGCGATAGGCGGTTCATTTAGAGTCCCTTACGTCGATGTTGCAACTGTGACGGTAGTGCAGGACAGCAATCATCTGTCGTGCTGGGATAGGACAACACCGTTATTCCACCTTTACTGCACCAGATCAAGCCTCTATGTAAATCTGTATAGGTACAACAAGACAACGAAAGCAAACACCCAGTTAGTCGCGTATGGCACGGGAGCGTACTATGCCTATTCTGGTCTGCTCCCCGTTATAGGTAGTGACTATACCCTTTACATCACCTGCCCAGAATCTTCGACGGCGGCGTACTTGTATCTCATTAAGCCCAATGGAGACTTAGCAACTATCGGCAGTATCACACTGCCAAAAACAGCAATATCTCCAGAGTGCATGGCGGCTACACTCAAAGACTCGAATACTATTTCCTTGTGTGTTGCGGCCGGTACCAATAGCACGTTAAGCGTATATACCATTACAATAAGTACCCTCGCCGTGTCAACCACTTCGTTCGCGATTTCCTTAGGAATACTTCCGTACTATCTGAAGTTCTCCGGAAACTATCTGTATGCCATGCCGCAAAACCAAAACTTTATTTACAGATGCAGCAAAAACAATATAGTTGCATCTGGATTCGCCGGTGTGACCTTAGTGAACAGCGTCGCGCTGAGTAAAATGCTCGGAGACATTGAAGGCAATATCTTGGTATACAACGGAGGCTCCGGCAATGCTAGAGTTTGGTGGCTTATCGATAAGAATGATGTGATAACTAAAATAGCCGCAGCTCTTGATAACCCAGAAACTCCAGACGGTTTTTACTGGGACTATGATAAAGGGTTTGGTATATATCTGCATAACAAAACCCTAGTGGCCTTTAACTTGGATGGGCCAATCAATACGATTGGTCAATCGACTAAAGAGCAGGGACTATCCGGTCATTGGCTGTACACTTGTACGGGCAATCCGAGTACCAGCGTAGTTTTGGCAAGAGCCTATGATGACATAATGTTGCCTGCTTTAGCCGACATCAATGGCTATCGGTACGCAAACATAAAAGTAAAGTGAGGTGGGGTATAAGTGTACTACTACAAGCTGGAAAAAGACGGTGTTCTGCATGGTTTCTTATCCGCTAGTGATACACAGCCGGCTCCTTGGGTTTTGATATCCAGAGAGGAGTTTATCGCTTGCGGCGGCATTGACCCGGAGCCATCGACCGTACCGGAACCAATAGAGGACGTTGAGGCTCTCCGCCCTCTCAAGCTATCCGAACTCTCTAATGCTGGTAACGCCGCCATCGTGGCCGGGGTGGATGTCACCCTGCCGAGCACCGAGGAGACAGAGCACTTCGCCCTGGAGGAGACCGACCAGATCAACCTGAGCACTGCCCTCACCGCCGTGGAGCGGGGTGGAGCTGGTTACCCATACCACGCAAATGGGCAGCTCTGCCGCATGTATCCAGCTGCGGATATCCTGATGATCTCACAAGCCGCCATCCAGCATAAATTGTACCATACCACCTACTGCAATCACCTGTTGGTGTGGGCGCGGCGGGCAGAGACCGTGGAGGAGCTGGCCGGGATTACATATGGGGCTGAGCTGCCGGAGGACCTGGCAACCAATATGGCGGCGGTGCTGGCCGCTGCGGGAGGTATTGCTAATGCGTAAATTACTGCGCTCCATCGTCCTGTGGACATTCTGCGGCACACTTTTTTTTCTCTTTGAGGTCATCTGGAAATCTGCCCATAGCAACCCGGAGGCTATCAGCTGGACTATGCTGGTGTTGGCCGCTATTATCTGCATCCCCCTCGACCTCGCAAACGAGCACATGCCTTGGTGTATGCCCATCTGGCAGCAGGCCATCTTGGGCGGCCTTGGCATCACGGCGGCGGAGCTGGTGGCGGGGCTTGTGCTCAACGTTTGGCTGGGTATGGGTGTGTGGGATTACTCCCATCTACCGCTGAATCTCTGGGGCCAGATCAGCCTTGTGTGGTCTATGGTGTGGGTGGTCGTGGCCGGCGTTGGAATTGTTTTTCTCGACTGGTTGCGGTACTGGCTGTACAACGAAATTAGGCCGCATTATTGCGTTCGGAAAAGGAGGGGCAGAAGTGTTCATACATAAAGATTACCCCTGCCACCCGGATAACTACCAGGGCAAGCGGACGCAGAAAATATTGTACCTAGTGATCCACTACGTCGGAGCGCTCGGTGATGCGCTGCAAAACGCCGCCTACTATGGCACCACACCAGGCATTAAGGCGTCTGCACACTACTTTGTGGGACATGCCGAGGACGGCGCGGACATCTGGGGCAGCGTCCCGGAGGACTGCGTAGCGTCCCATTGCGGCCGCACCGACAATAAGTACAAGCACCCCACCTGCCGCAACGCCAACAGCATCGGCATAGAGATGTGCTGCCACCAGCGGCCCGACGGGACGTGGTATTTTGACCCGGAGACCGTTGACCGCACGGTAGAGCTGGCAAGGGACATCATGGCCCGGTACAGCATCGACGCTGACCACGTACTCCGTCACTACGATGTGACCGGAAAGATATGCCCTGCGCCGTTCGTCAACAACGAGACGGCATGGGAGCAATTTAAAGAAAGACTGGTGAACGAAGACATGACGAAAGAAGAGGCACAGGCCATGATAGACGAGGCAGTACAGGCCGCAAAGCCCAAGGTATATACCACGCTGGACAAGGTGCCGAAGTGGGCGCAGGAGCTTGTGGAGAGGGCTATGAGCGAGGGCGTTATCAAGGGTGACGGTGCGGGTAAGCTGCACCTGACGGACGACAATCTGGTTAATCTCCAGATGATGTACAACATGGCCGACAAGGCTGGGAAGTGGGGCATATGATATGGAACACGTAAACGGGTTCAAGGCGGCGTTGGCCGCAGTGATCGCAGCGCTCACGGCTCTGTGGGGCTGGTTCGGGTGGTTCGTGCTTATCCTGGCACTGTGCATGGCGCTGGACTACATGACCGGGACCGCGGTGGCGAAGAAACTTGGCACTTGGAGCTCCAAAATAGCCCGCGAAGGGCTATGGCACAAACTGGCGATTGTTGTGGCTGTCAGTGTAGCCGGGATTCTTGATCTGGTGGTGGGGATGATCGTCAATAATATCCCGTCCATCAACCTACCGTTTGAGTACACGGTCATTTTCGCGCCGCTGGTGGTGGCGTGGTACATCATTACGGAGCTCGGCAGCATCCTGGAGAACTCCGGCAAGCTGGGCGGCCCGCAGCCTGAGTGGTTCAAGAAAGCAATTGCGGCACTAAAGTCAAACGTCGATAAGGCAGGGGACAAGCTGACGGATGCCGATGCTCCGCAGAACGATAAGTAAGGCATAAAAATAGCCCAGGACTTGCCTTAGTGGTAGGCCCTGGGATTTACTACAATTTATGATTTTGCCATTTCTAGCACTCTTTTAATACATTTTGTTGGTATCTGCCATTAGCGCATGTGCAACAGGAGAAGAGTAAATATAGGTTTCGCAGTAAATTCGTAGGTACTATTCCCTCGTCGGAAGGAGGCGGTTCGCTTGTATCCCTGTAAGAAAAAGCGTAAAATGATAAAGATATCACTACCCTTTGGCGATAGGGAAACTGCATGGAGGCATAGTAATGGGAAAATCAAAGGTATACAAATTGTTGTCCGGGTTTAATAGTAGTAAGTGGAGGTTAACCTATAAAAGCATCTTCGTTGGGGTTATTGCCGGCATTTTGGTTTCTCTCTACCGCATTGGGATTGAATTTGGCACCGAAACGGCCCTCTCGGCCTACAGTTTTCTGAGAGGAAACCCCTTGTACATTCTTCCGTGGTTTCTGCTGGGCGCTCTGGTATCGTGGATTACCTATAAACTCATCAAACTGGAGCCTTACGCTAAGGGCAGCGGGATTCCGCAGGTGGAGGGGATTGTGCTGCTCGGCATGAAGATAAAGTGGCACACGGTTTTGGCCGTACGCTTTTTAGCGGGCCTGCTCACTTCATTTTTTGGCCTTTCCGTGGGCCGGGAAGGGCCGTCCATACAGATCGGCGCGGCAGGTGCGCAGGCCTTTTGCCGCTACGGTGAGAAAAGCAAGGTTGAGAAAAACTACCTGATTACAGCGGGTGCTGCCGCCGGACTTTCTGCCGCTTTCAATGCACCCTTGTCCGGCATTGTGTTTGCCCTTGAGGAGGTACACCGCAGTTTCTCTCCTCGTATCCTGGTGGCCGCTACCAGCGCAGCGCTAGTAGCCGATATGATTTCCACCTTCTTCTTTGGCCTTAGTCCCGTTCTTGGCTTTCTCGATGTTCCGGAGCTCCCGCTCCGGCTGTATCCATGGCTGCTCCTCGTGGGAATCGTGTCAGGTATGGTAGGCTCGCTGATAAACAAGTTGCTCTTGGCCTCTGGGCCTGTCTATGAAAGATTGCCTGCGCCTCTGCGGATAGCTGCGGCTCTTCTGTTTGCTCTGCCCTGCGGGCTTTTGCTGCCGCAGGTGTTGGGCGGTGGACAGAGCCTTGTCCAGTTGGTGTCAAAACTCAACACCGGTGCCGCCATGCTTTTCCTGCTTTTTGTTGTAAAGATCCTGTTTACCTGCGTGAGTTTTGGCAGCGGCGTTCCAGGAGGAATATTTCTTCCTATTCTTTCTATCGGGGCCCTTTCAGGCAGCATTTTGGGTATCTTTGCTGAGCGCTTAGGACTTCCACAGGCCTATATCACGGTGTTTTTTGTCTGTTCCATGGCGGGAGCGTTGGCCAGCTCTGTCAAGGCTCCCGTCACCAGCATTCTTCTGATGGCGGAAATGACGGGCTCTCTGGTGCAATTACTCCCGGTTGCTCTGGTAACCTTTGTCGCTCTGTTCACCTCTGATGTTTTAAAAGTTACTCCTATCTACGAGGTGCTCCTGAAGCGCATCACCCCACCTGACGGAGAGCAGATAGATATTCGGAAAAAGGGCGCCCTCATGGAAATACCTGTGGAGCTTGGAAGTGAGGCCGCGGGCAAAAAGATCAGCGAAATTGACTGGCCCGCTGGCCTGCTGGTTGTCGGATTGCACAGGGGCGAGAGGGAGCTGGTGCCCAATGGGGATACGCAGATTCTTCATGGCGATTACCTTGTTGCCCTATCCTCGGCGCTGAGTTACGGAGAAACACACAGCTTTCTGTGTGGACTGTGCCGGTGCGAGGATGATTAAAACACTATGGCATAGTAAGCTCAACCTGAGCGACCAGCTGTCCATGATGGATACAACCGGGCTGCTGAAAGAGCGGTGTAAAGTGGATCGGATTCTACATATAAAAGACGCCGTGCTGCTCTGGCTGGCTGCCATGGTGAGCGTCCTGGCGAATCCATTCGGAGGGTGGGACGTTGCATTGCAGGTTCTGGTTTTCATGATTACGGCGGACTACATCTCCGGGTTAGTTGTGGCCGGTATCTTCAAAAAGTCGCCCAAGAGCGAAAGCGGGGCACTGGAGAGCCGTGCGGGCTTTAAGGGGCTTGTGCGCAAGGGTGGCATTCTGCTGGTAGTTTTGGTTGCCACCAAGCTGGACGAGCTTACAGGAGCGGCCTACATCCGCACTGCGGTCTGCTTCTACTTCGTGGCGGACGAAGGGATAAGCGTCATTGAGAACCTAGGCCTGATGGGCATTCCGCTGCCGGGGTTCCTGAAGAAGATGCTGGAGGCCATGCGGGATAAGGCTAGTAGCGGGGAAGAGAAGAAGGTATAAGGAAAGCCGCCCCCTGGCCGGGAGTTATCGTTCCGGCCAGGGGCTATTCTTATACTATTTCTATGGTCCATTTGGGGGGCTTACCTTCACCCGACATTTTGCGCTCTTTGACAAAGCTTTTGCTAATTTTTAGTTCCGTTTTGAATGACATACCAGATTCACGCTTCATTCGCTTCCAGGACGAGTCTAAAACAGCCTGTCCACAATTCAATATATTCCAATGATTTTGGGCGGTATATCCCTCCAAAATGGCTTTTTTCATTGCGTTAACAAGACCAGCGTAAACTTCTCCGTTAGGGTTAAAATACAATACCAGTTCGCTATATATGTTGGTTAGTACAGGGATATTCGAACCCCCGGAATATTCCTTGACAAAATCACGAATAAGATTGCGAACTATGGCAATCCACTCAATTCTGTTGCTTGATATTGCGTTTGTTATAATACTGCGACGACTTATCCAGGCTGAGAATAATGAAATAAGTACGGCTATGCCAGAGACAATTATTGTTAATATGCTTAGTTGATTATCATTCATGCAAAATACGCCTCCTTTTGTTGTAATTATAGCACCCTCAAAAACAAATAACAGAGATAAAAGAGCGTAATTTCTGGGGGGGAGTAAAGGATAGGGCCTGCGGAGGGAAAGAGATTAAGGCATAAAGATACCGCCCCCGGGGATTGCTCCCTGGGGGCGGGCTCTATTTTATACCAATTATTTAAAGCTAATTTTCGGCACAAATCTTGCTGAAAATTATAGTCTTTTCTTTCAGAGAAATCTTTCCTACTTGATACCCGAATTTAGTTAATTCTTTTTTGTAGTTCAAAAAGGAGTGATCTATCTCGATTCCCAATATTTCATGTATTTCAGCAAAGGATAACTTTATTGCTTGACTGTCACTTTTTTGAATGTACTCCCACAAAGCATTGTATTTACTCATAACGCCTTACCTCCTAATAAGCATTGGACGGTATTACCATAGTATACCACACCACCGTGCCCATGCAAAGAGAAACCCCCATCACTTGGCAATACGGGTGGTGGGGCCGTTTCTATTTTGCCTTATTGCTGGTCTGAGCCTTGGGATGTATAATAACCATAGGGGGTGATTCACTTTGAACGAGCAAGAGGCTGTTGAGCAGCTGAAGATGGAACGGGAGAATCTAAAGGTTTCATTTAATATAGCGACATTAGCTTTTGGGTGGGCCGAATTAGAATTAGCTTTAGGTGCAAACACATTTACTTACAGATTTGAATTTATTCCCAACAATCCGTTGACTGAATTAGTAAAAAGTGCACTAGACACAATTTTACTTAGAACCGTATCTACAAAGGTTTGCTTTCATAACTGTTCAGATACAGAGACGGTGACTGTCTATAAGCAAAATGAACATAATTGCTTGATCGTGATTCATAACCAATCATTTGAGATAACGATAAAGCAGTTTGCAAGAGAGCTTTTAAAAATGTTTGATCGGTATCAACATACCCATGAACAAGGTGCGGAAGAAGAGGAGTGGAGGCGCTTTTTCCCTACAGAGAAGATTGAAAGATTGCGTTATGAATATCATTCTTTACATGATTCTACTGCCAATCTGGTGCCCTGATGGAATACGCGCCGAACGAAAAGAAAGCCGTTGCCCTGGACGATCAGTCCGTGGCAGCGGCTCTTTTATGCTATTGTGCCGAGGAATCCCACGGGATGGATAGTATGGTCGCCTTTAGCGTCCAGGTCCAGCTCCGGGTGTACCAGTTGGATCCCCCGCCTGATGCTTTCGTATCCGTATTTGCGCCTGATTTTGTCCATCGCGTGCTCGATATCGGTGCGGCGGATGGTGTCCATGTCCTCCTGGAGCGCTGGAAAGCTGGGCGGGGCTGAAAGGCCTATTCCGCAAGGGAGGGACTTTACTTCTTGTTTTGGTGGGAGTCTGGCTGGACAAGCTGCTCGGCGCGGTCTACATACGCCCGACGATGTACCTGTTTTTCATTGCAACGAGGGGTTGAGCATCACAGAGAATCTGGGCCTGATGGGCGTACCTATGCCTGGGTTTCTTAAAAATATGCTGGAGGCTATGAGGGATAAGAGTGACATCGGAAGAGCAAATAAGGATTAAAAAGGCAACCTTCTCTGGGATAATCCCCAGGGAAGGTATTCTCACTTCAGGGAGGAAACCATCTTGTTTAGTCTTGGTGAGGTTAAAGCAATTTTGCACCCAATACTCTAATTGTCCGATCCCACCAACCTTAACTGGAGATAAACCGAATTTCCTTAAAAAAGGGTTCCATGGCCATATAACTTTCTAAATGTGATTAAAGCGTAGTTGTCTGTCATACCTGCAATATGATCGCAGATTACTCTCATTAACAAAATTTTATCGTCTAATTCAGCATTTTTATATTTTTCACCAAATTGTTTTCTTAAGTAGCCAATTCCTTTGTCTTGGCGAATACTATTTAGCTCAGATATATTTTGATAGAGTCGCGATCTTAGAAGAAATGAAATAATTGAATTGTCTGGAAGTTGCTGCGGAGTGTCATAGAAGGTTTGAAACAATTTTTTTACCACATAGGCACCTCTAGAATCCGCAACTTGAATATCATAAGATGATAAAACACGAGTCTGAATTTCTTTAGCAAAATTATGTTCCATTTTTTTAAAATCACTTGCGTATGCGATAATGTTACTCAATTCATTTTTTTCAACTTTTGTTCCAAAAAACTCCGTAATATTATCTTTTCTTACATTATACTTTCTTTGAAATTGCAAAATATTTTCTTCAGAAGACTTGACTAATTCCTCAACTAATTTATTTACAATGAATGAGGATAATTTCTTCTCGTATATTTTATCATCTAAACTTTCACTAAAGGGCGTGTCTTCTTTTAGGTACTCATGTATTACTGAATTTACCTCCTTTTTCGTAATGATTCTTCCAATAATTGCATCCTCTAAATCATGATGTCTCTGTGCAATTTCATCTGCAACTGCAACAACATAGGCTTCCAGTGACCATGCGCTATTTCCCGATGGAGTTTTTAATTGTGGTTCATATTGCCTATAAAACCCTAACTCAAAAAAGTCTTCATTGGCCTCATCGTACTTTAGTTTTGAGTGAGCCTGGATCCCGTATAGTGTATAGTTTGTTAGATTCAAGCCTGAAGAATACGCAATTTTTACTCCATGAAGATTATGCTTAAATCCGTATTTATCATCAAACGATAGTGGCTTTTTTTCAAAAGGACATTTGTTTATATAATGGTCAGAATGAGGAATCATAATAGAATGTAGAGTGCGCTCTCCAACATGCCCAAACGGCGTATGTCCAATATCGTGCGCCAAAGCGATTGCTTCAGTTAAATCACAGTTCAGCCTTAAATAGGAGGAAATTGTTCTTGCTATTTGAGATACTTCTAGTGTGTGGGTTAGGCGAGTACGCAAGTGGTCACTATTTCCAACTGCATAGACTTGTGTTTTACCGGCAAGTCTTCTAAAAGGCTCTGAATATAAGGCTCTATCACGATCACGCATAAATTCCGTTCTTATGCCATTTGGTAAGATCTCCTCATCCTTTCGTTTAATATTGGGAGAATCCGGATTGGCGCTTAATAATATTTCCTCATGCATTTTATCCAGCCCCTTCTTTTAGCATGTTCCTATCAATTTCCGTTTCATAAAATTAGTCTGTAGTGGCAATTAATTTAATTATACATATTTCCCAAATTCATGCAACAGATTTCGAATAGAGAAAAGGGATTCTTTGGGTTCTATCAAAAATCTTTGGTTCGGGCGTGGTTCGGAATAATAGCCCTCAATCCATTGCAATTACTGCAGGATAAATTGTATGGGGATTAAGAGGCTACTGCTCCGAGCCCTGGCTGGATCCCTAATGGCCTTAAAGTGGGTCTATATCTGGATTAGCTTTTGTGAGGAAGTTTTCCCTTATTTTTTCCCTTAAGAGCACAGTTTCTACTAGGTCTAATTAGGACAAGATAGGACATTCACTAGAAATAAGTTATGGAAAACGAATAGAAGCGGACGATTTAGGGTCAAAACTACAGGGAAGGCCGGTAGCTCTATAATTCAAATCCCTCCTTCCGCGCCACAAAGAAAGCCTAGAACGGCAAAGTTCTAGGCTCTTTTTGTATCCTTTTTTAAGCTGTTTTCCCTTATAAATCTAGAATGCTTTATATATATATACCTCCATGCGTTCCGCGCCTTCTTTCTTCAGTTTGTCGGTAACGTGGCTGTAGACATCCAAAGTGAAAGCTGCGGTAGCGTTCCATGCACAGTATTTATATCGTCGCCGGAGCGAATGGCGGATACCGCGTAGGAGTGTCTTAGATCATGAAAGTGAACATCAGGGCAGCCAGCGGAGCAAATATGTAGGCTCCGCCGCTTATTGATAAGAACTATCCAATCAGCACAGTCTGCTCAAAAGCCTGTGAAGGACGCCATGGGCGTTTTAACGATAGACTAGGCTTGTCCTCATTTGGCCCGCATAGGCCATTGTAAAAGCTCTGGATAGTGTGTGCAACAGTCTCTTCGTTTTGGCCGGACATCAGGAGCGAGCGCCCGGCCTTTTTTTATGCTTTTTGACCTGAAGGGAAGCGCCTCCTTGGGATTGCTCCCTAAAGGCAGTTCTTTTGCTTGCCATGCGAATGGTAGTAGCCAATACTTTTTGCGGCTTATTTTGCTATAGATTCTGATTTGATTCTCCTATACTCCAAATAAGTCAATGCAATCATGACGGCATCGAAAATAGAAAGCAGAATTAAAAATACGGAGTAAGTTAGTGTGTAGCGGTAAATCTGATAAGCAATAAACAAAATCAAGGAGACAATGTAAGCGAATATGCCCACAGCTTCTTGTGCCATAGCAAGAGAACCAGGATGAATTTTATAATTCCATGAGACATCAAGTACAACATGGCAAAGTGCTGTGTACTGATTGAAAAACTAGTGCTAATATTAAAAATGACATTAGCGACCAAATCTCTCGGATATTCTGAAAGCTCATGCTTGGTTAAGAAACGTGTCAGCGCATTCATCCGGTTCGGCGTAAGAAAGAACATCAGCACTCCGCCAATTATCTCTGCCAGGCCGTGTATGCCCTATAGAAGTAGTCCGATATTAAAACTTAAATGAACTATATCTTTTTGTAAAGTTACATTTTTTTCATAAACTATCTTCCTGTCGCTATAAGTTCATTACCTTCTGAAAATTATTCTTATCTAATTATAATAGCCAATACGATAAGCCTTTATTTTTGAAAAATTGTTATAGCATAAATGCCTGCCCATGCATAGAACAACAAAAGAAAACCCACATCACTTGGTAATATGGGCGGGGGGGCATATTTTTTATTCACAGATTGCGTCAAGGTAGAATATATTAAGAATGAGTAGATTACATATGGAACCTCTCTCGTATCTGCCATACCCCCCATTTATCCCCCGCTCGGTTAATTCCGGGTGGGGGATACCTACTTATGTTGCCTGAGGGCGTTCACACATTGCACCCAACAGGAATATACTATGAATGTAGCAGCATCTGTTCCTCTCCATATATTCCGTGCGCCCCACTCGGCTCATTGCCGGGTGGGGGTTTATTTGCTTTGCCTCTTGCCTTCACTCACAGCATCCAATTTGAATATGATATGAATACGGGAACACAACACATAGAGTACTTCACCTAGAATACATCACTAGGGAAGGAGGATGTACTATGTGTGACCGGAATAACAATTTCAATTCTAACGATTGTGATCGGGACCGTGACCGGGATCGGGACCGGGATGATCGTTTCCGTTGCTGCAGAAATCGCTGCAACAGGTGCTGCAACAGACGCTGCTTCTAAATACTGCGAAAGCATAATAATGCCGCCTCTGGGGATTGCTTCCTGGGGGCGGCTTTCATATTTCTGCTGGGATTAAATTTTTGTTATGTTGAAATATTATCTATCGAAATATTTTCTCCATTTGAATTGTACAGCGTCACTGTGTCGATATTTGAGGGGATAATTATTGCAAAAGGTTCAAGCGGATTGATAGTAATTATTTCTATGTTTTTCCCGTTATTCATTTGAATTTTCTCAACATTTTTAGCATTCATTGAGAGCAGAACTAACCCATTGCTTTGATATGAAAAGCCTTGTATGCCAGAATCGATAGAACCTAAAGAACCACCCTCTCTAAAGAAATAACCGTAGGAGAAACCGTCGTTATTTAAGTAAATAGAAAAAGTGTGTTGATTTAGTTCTTTATTATAAAACAACAAAGCTGCCGCTTCATCGGTCACATCTTTTGCGACAAGCCAAGATGCATCTATTCTTTGACTTTGGCGGGCATTTTCCTCAATGTTGCTTCTTGAAACTCCGATTACTCCGCTTCCGAAAACAGCAATGCAAATTAAAACCAATAAAGCAGCTAATACAACCACAAGTGATCTTTCATTTTTCATTTCAATCCCTCCCACGAATATAAAATAATTAACAGTATGCAATTATAGCACACCGCCGCGCTTGTGCACAGGGCAGCAAAAAATAGCCCGCGGCCTGGATTTGTCATCCTGGGGGGCTTTACTGCCGCAACATTTTTTGCGTATTGTTTGATGTTTCTTGAGCATCGTAAGCTTGCAAACGTATTTCTCATAGCTGCACTTCTTTGTCGGAGTAGGCCGGACGCCAGGAACGGACGTCCGGCTTTCTCTATACACTTTGAAGTTACTGGGAGAAAAAGTTTTACAATTCTACCATCTGCTGGAGTATATTCAGCAAAACGGGAAAACTCATGTACCCATCTCGTTCAATGAAATGTTTTCCACTATCCAGCACAATGAGCTGTGCATCCAGCGTTTTCGCCATTTCCTGTGTAGAACAAGATGGAACTATGTCATCGTCGGAGGCTGTTATTACATATCTTTTTGGCGCTAAGTGATTAATCTTTATAAAATCCAATTCACCTTGAACAAATCCAGAAAGACCTTCGGTTTGTATACTCATAGGGTTTTGACCGATAAAACCCGAAACCAAAACGATACCACATATACGGATTCCCTTTTTGAGCAAATACCGTAGGACCGTAACGCAACCAAGGCTGTGACCGACTAATATGGTGTTTTCGTCCAAATCCGGTATACTATTTTCCAACTGTTTAATCCATGTTGATAAATGCGGATTATTGGAATCTGGCATATCGGAACTACCACAGAAACGCCTTGAGTCTCAAGCTGGGCTTTCATCCAGGGAAACCACTGCGCATCACAGTTTGCAGTATACCCGTGTACAATACAAACCTTATGATGCGATTGCATATTCATAATCGTTATTCCTCCATGGGGATCAGTTTAATAAACTCATTTTATAGAATAGCTGTAGATAAAAAATAATCAGCAGTATTTGCTTGCAATTATACCATACCACCACGTGCGTGCATAGACCAAAAAGATAGCCTCATTTCCGTACTGCCATGGCCCCCCACTCAGATCCTCTCTGGGTGGAGAAATTTTTTATGGGCTTACTGCCCGAGGGCGCTTTTTATACAACTCACCCAGCCGTGGCATACTATGAATTCAGGAGCAGATGAAACATGGACGCTCCCTTAATATACCCCCACTCGGTGCTATGCTGGGTGGGGGGCTTTCGTTTCTCCGGCCTACCGCCCGACCGGCGGGGCAGATATCCTTGCTGGCCGGAGTAAACAAGCACCGCCCCCGGGGATTGCCCCCTGGGGCGGTATTTCACAGTATGCCTCAATAGCTTTTAGCAATAAATTTTTATATTCTCAATATTGATAGCCTTTTCTTTGGCAGCATCTGTATAGACCTCTAGCTGGCAGTGATTATCCTTCACGAATTCTATTGATTGTGTAGAAGATAAGTCTACTTTTATAGATGTTTCATCTAGCGAATTATTAGATATCTCGTCGCCAAAAACAGATACTATCATCTCAAAATCCTGTTTGGTGAATTGCCCCTTTATTATCACATTGTTAACTCCAAAAATCCCATTATCCCTCGAATTAGGAATCATATACTGGCTCATAAAATCTCTTGCTTTTTCATCTTGCATCTGCTGAAATCCAATTTGAAATTCAACCCCTTCAAAAAATGGCATATAGCAATTTCTCCAAGGCATTCTTCTGGTCAACAAGTTAAAAAACCATTTAAACTCTAGCCAATGCGGAGGAGTTACCTGTATATTCCTACTCTTTAGCGACAAATAAATCTCATCTATGTTCTCTACATCTAACATTAAGCAAATCATTCCTCGATGTCCACGGTTGTATCTTTTGGTCCATTCAGGAATCCATCCGCCACCATTTGATTTTAAAATACGTACCATTTCAAAGTATTCATTTCCTATCCACAAATTAGAAACTTTGAACCCTCCCGTACCTTTTCCCCACTTTGGTTCATAAGGAAAGCCAACAGCCCTGATGTTGTCAATAATGTTCTTATCTGTCTGATATTTTTTATCAACATTTATCACAAGATGGTCTAATTTCATAGTCTCTCCTCCTATAATAGTAATTGCGGACAAGGCGCGGCAGCCAACCGTATATTGTTCCATTTCATTACCCAACTCAGGTTAGCTTTAGTTCGGGTGAAAATACCACTAATGCTTATTTCACTCAGTATCATGCATCCCTATTATTGCTGGCGCTTTTTGAATATGTCAATGAGTGACGGAATTATGATGCTTCCCAAAATGAGAACCGGCCATGCGAATAAGCTTAATGAAAGCCCGTTCTTGATATAGTCAATCGCTGCGCAGGCAATAGCGCCAACTACCCCTATAATGATCACAATCCAATTCCTTTTATTTGTTTTCATAAATCCATAAAACCTCCAGTTAAAGACTGCTCGGAAAATTCTCGTTTATCTGCACGATAAATAAATAATCAGCAGCGCTTTTTTGTAACTACAGCAACCACAACACCACTCAATCTAAATTATATAAACTATAGATTCCTGGGTATCAGGGACTATTCATTCGAATCGGTAAAGATTATGCTGTTTTACCAAAGTATACCACATCACTATACCTATGTATAGAGAAACAAAGAACCCCTATCACTCGGTAACCCGGGTGGTAGGGGTTTTTGTTTCTCCGGCCTATTGCCCGACCGGCGGGGTGGGGACTAAATGAAACCGCCCCCAAGGAGTAACCTCCCGGGGGCGGTATGCTTCTTGACCTCTTAGCCTCCGCCAATGGGAGCAGAATCACGGTGAACGCCTGGAACTGTTGAATTAGGATATCGCCCTTTCGCAGCGTCCTCTTTACTGATCACTCTTTTGGTGGCTAAATGCTCTTGTTGCTTGCCTTTAGTTTTTTTATCCTTAGGCATAACGGGGCTCCTTTATCGTTGAAACTTTACTGCAAAACAGGGCAACCATATTATTTGCCTTTAGCGGCCAAAATATTTTGCTGAAAGGCTTACTCCCTGAGGGCGTTTACACATTATGCTCACTAAATATAGAAAGACGGGCGTTCATGTGTCAATTCTTTTCAGTTCAGTTAATGCCTTATTTCTATAGCTCAAGTCTTCTCGTGTGTTGAATCCTGTGTGTTCCCAAAATGCATTCCCTATTTCGTTATTCTTGAAAACCACAAGAGCTACTTTGCTGATCCCTTCATCATGCAATGCATCCAATGCTGCGCGTAGTAAAGAACTCCCGATGCCTTTGTTCCTATACGCCACAGAAACAGCAGTATGATAGATATAACCACGTCGTCCATCATGGCCCGACAATATAACACCCACAATTTTATTTGATATAATCGAAACAAAGCATGTATTGGGATTGCGCTTTAAATACTTGTCAATACCCAATTTTGAATCATCAACGTCGTTTAGCCCCATCCCAGGAGTTGAAATCCAAAAGTCATATATTTCATTGTAATCGTCAATGGTCAGTTTTCTTATTTCCATTTCATTCACCTCACTTAATTTCTGTTTATCTGCTCGTTATATAAATAATCAGCAGTATTTGTTTGATTATACCACATCGCCACACACATGCCCAGAGCGACAAAAGATAGCCCCCATCACTCAATTAACGGGTGGGGGGGGCTATCTTTTGCTCTTTCAGGAGGTGCAGCCGCCCCCGGGGTATCCTATCAATCATAGATAAATTATTTATTGCGTTTTGCTGCTGTACAACGATTCTTATCTGCACTCATATATTAAATAGCCATGCCAGTATAGGACTGGCATCCTATACCAGGGGCACTTTTGTTAACTTCACCCGTAAAAGACGATAATATTCTGTAAAGACCGCTCTGCCAGTGAAAGGGGAGAATACTCATCAGAGAAAAGAAAAGAAATATCCCGCCCGCTGTATGGGGCGTCTGTCTGGCGATCATTTTCCTGAGCGGAGGGGTACTGCTCTGGGCCAGCCACCGTACTAAAGCTGCGCAGACTGAGCTCGACGGCCGGTACGGGGCGAATTTAAAAGAGATGGCAACACGGGAGCTGACGGAGGCGGAAAAGGTTCGGGCAATAGAGTTTGCCGACATGAGCGCGGCTGCGCCCTACCACGACGCGGTGTGCTATGCGGCATACCGGGGCTACCTGCTGGGCGTAGAAGAGAATTATTTTGACCCGGACGGGCTGGTCACCAACGATATGGCCGCAACTGTTTTCAGCCGCGTCATAGGCGGGGACGGTACACTCCAGGAATATGTCTGTGACCCCGATGCCTTGGTTAACCGCCAGGCGCTGGCGGGCTTGCTCCAAAGTGCTGCTGCAATCACCACTGGGGGGGATATGGCGGGGGTGATCGACTCCATGGCTTGGGCTGTAGGAAAAGGGCTCTTCAACGGAGTCGTTACGGGAAAGTTACACCCCGAGCTGGCGGTCTCCCGGGCGCAGCTTGCCCGGACTCTGCTGGCGCTGGATGCGCTGCGGTACGGCGAACTGGCCCGTGAGCTACTGGGCGAGCCCGCGCCCTCTCCGGCCTATACCTTTGATGGGAAGACCTTGGCCGATTTGCAGGCGTCGGTGGATTCCGCCGTCAAGCGCAATCACGCAGTGGGCGCCCAGATGGCACTCATCAAAAACGGCGACGTGGTCGCCACGGTAAATTCGGGCTGGGCAACCAAGAATGTGGAGGCCATGAATGACGAGAGCAAAATGCGCGTCGCTTCCATCTCTAAGATCATGGTGGGCATGGGTGCCATGGCCCTGGCGGAGGATGGCACAGTGAGCCTCAACGCCCCTATCGGCACATATTGGGACGCGGATTTTGTGAATCCCAGCTACCCGGACGAAGACGTCACCATCCGCAATATCCTCAACCACACTTCATCTATCTGGCCTGCGGGGGACAACGTCTCCCGGGCCTATACTGACGTGAAAGCCCGTCTCTCCACCAACCGGGGTTATACTAGTAGCAAGCCCGGAGCAGCTGGCTCCTGGTACTACAACAACTATGCATTTGCGGTGCTGGGCATGACCCTGGAGCTGGCGGCCGGGGAGACAATGGATCAGATCATGAATGCTAAATTTTTCAACGCCTTGAATATTGACGCAGCGTTCGAGGCAGGGAGCGTAAAGACCCCCGACACCTTGACGACCCTCTATCGGGAGGACGGCACGCCCTGGCGCTCTGTGTCGGAGCTGGAGACTGCCCTGCCGGACCCCACACCCGGAGCCAACGGAAGATATTTCTCAGGCGGCTTTACCATCAGTGCGGGGGATCTGGGCAAGCTGGTGGCAATCTTGACGGGCGATGGGGAGTACCAGGGACTGCGGTTCCTAAGTGCCCAGTCGGTTGCCGCCATGGAGGAGTGCTCCTCGGAGTCGGTGAGCGGGGGCGAGTACTACCAGGGCTATCCGCTGGACTACCGGGAGAACATGTACGGCAGACAAGGCATCTACTACCATAACGGAAACGCATATGGCGCGTTCACCTGTGTTTCTTACGACAGCGTCACCGGCGACGGCGTGGTGGTGCTGGCTACCGGCTCAGTCCCTGCTAAGGTGGATGGCATCTACGCCGTCTGCAACGACATCAATGCAGCGGCTTACGCCGTCCTCAGATAAGGAATATGAAAAGGCGATTTGGCTATGGAGCCGGCACTGTATGCAATGCCGACGGAACTGGTATACGAGATAGTATAAAGACCGCCCCTATGGCTTAGTCCATGGGGGTGGTCTTTGTTTTGCGCTATACTCACAATATTGTTGATAAATTGGACTTTTAAGCGCCAAACTCTACAATAATTTCATCAGGGTCTGCAACAGTAAAATGTTTCGGCTTTGGCCCTCTTGTAATAATTTCTGACGGAGAATAGCCTAATGAGATGGCTTTCTCTCTCAACTCTTCAAGTTCACTTTTTGCAGAAAAACTCATAACCATTCCCTTAGTTAAAACTTTTTCCGCTCCTTCAAATTCAATTAGTTCCAACATAGTTTCACCCCTTTCATTTGCTAAAAATGCAATTTCTCCAGCCCCAGGGCTCATGCGGTCCATTACATATAGACCTGCCAACTCTTGATAAAAAGCAACTGATTTTTCGATATCTCTAACCATAAAAGTAATATAATTTAATTTCATAAGATATTCCTCCGTAAATTCCTGTTTGTCTGTCGGCTTATAGCAATGATAGATTGTAATTATACCACATTGCCATACTCATGCATAGAAGCGGTAAGAGAGCGGTGCCTTGTCCAATGGCGCGGCCTGGGGGCTGGGAAGGAGAGCGAAATAAAAAAGCAGCCCCGCCTTGGCGGGGCTGCAAGTTTTGAGACTTAAGAGTTCGGGCAGCTACCAGTGCTAGTGCTGATGTACTGAAAAAGATACTGTAACAGTTCGGAGCAATTGCTAAAGTTACCTAAATTGAAAAACATGGCAGTGACCTCCTAAAAGTATTGTCCTCACTGGACAAGTAAACAGTAACAAAATGTAACTATTTTTGCAAGTACAAATGATTGGAAGCTTAGGAGATTGTAGGAGGAACTTATATGATCAACCAAAAGCATTAGGCGCGAAATTGAGGCTCCTAAGCCACTGGCTGAGTGAATGAAGGGGAAGAGGTCAATATATCAGGCACTATTTCGGTTTTATTTTCGCAAGCCTATGAGGCATAATGATAGCCCCAGCCTGTGCTGTATTTTATGTCTATGGCGTATTTACATAGAGGTGTAATTATTAAATAAATCATATTATCTATGACTATACAAAGGACTACAGGGGTTTTATAATGTCATTGAGTCAATGAAAAGGAATTGGAGATGATGATTTGAAGCTCAGTTCAGAAAAAATAAAAAACATATTAGAAAATGAGAAACTTCTTTACTTGGGAACGACGAATGGTAGATATCCCGACAATTCTGCTGTCTGCTTTGCATATGATGAAAATTATCATTTATATTTTGGAAGTTATTCGGATACATTAAAATGCAAAAATATATCGCAAAACCCATATGTAGCAGTATCGGTTGGCACTTTGCAAATTCATGGGATTGCCAAGGTTGTCCCATATGGGAGTGGAGAATATAAAAATAAAAGAGCAGTTTACGACAAGCGCTTTCCACAATATGCATCTGTATTTGAGAAAATTAATAATGAGCTGTATGAGATATTCCCACTTGTAAGTTGGAACTATAATCCGTCATTAGGTGAAATGAATAGAGATGAACTAATAATTGATTTAGAATACTATAAATCAATTTCTCCTTATAAGTTTCATAAATACGATGAACGCTAATTATAACCATATTTTTTGGAGCGGGTTTTTAATCACATTCCTGAGAAGTATAGATATTTGATAAGTCCACATACTGATTGTTGTTACCAAATTTTGTTGATTCTACGAAAACAAATCCTGTTAGTTGTTCCGCTGCAAATGCGCCTATCACCAGTCCGTTTGTCAAAAGTGTATTTTTCAAATTTTGAAATAATTCTTTATAATACGAGTGATGTGGGTGTCTCAGCTATAACCCGTCTCGGGTCCCACAAGGAACCCCCATTAAATGGCATAATGCTTCTTGTCTCATATAATATGGATGAGGTGATAGAAGTGTTTCCCTATTTTGTAAGACCGGGAGATACCCTGTTTAGCATTGCCGTGATGTTCAATGTTCCTGTGGAGGCGATCCTCGCGGTAAACCCCGGGTTAAATCCTTTTAATCTATTTATTGGGCAGCAGATCATGATACCTATTGGTGCCGTTATTCCCGTTCCGCCATTCATTCCGCCATTTTTCCCTCCGTTTAGACCGCCATTTAGGCCTCCTAGACCGCCCAGGCCTCCTAGACCGCCCAGGCCTCCTAGACCGCCCAGGCCTCCTAGACCCCCTGGACCTACTAGACCACCTGGGACTTCAAGACCGTAACTCCAACCTCTGGGCAGCAGCGCATTGAAGGCGGGTAGTGCATCCCGGTATAGGTCCGCGCTGACTGAGGAAAAGGAAACATTGTAAAAGCCCCGCCTGCTCATTATGAGCAGGCGGGGCTTTTGGTGCCTGCCTCAAAAGGGAAAGTTTATTGTCTGAACGGTTTAATGGTTTATTTCATACAATGGAATGGTAGTACGCAGACTGGCTGTACAAATATTTTGTTTAAACAATGGAGGTATCAGCATGTCCAGCGATGGAATGGCATCTACGGGGAACTTCCCTAAATATATGAATACGGATATGCCGGAAACTCAGGAGAACTATCCGCAGGCGATGAGCGACGAGGGTATGGCGGAAAATCCCCTAATAAACAGCGCAATCTATCCGGAAATTCATTTCAGATTAAAACCGCATATTGATATGGTATGTGACCTAATCGGTACATACGGAGGCGGCATGCCCACCCAAGGGCAGCTCGAGCAGTTGTCGGACGGTATCTTTGACGATTTCTGCGATATGTACCCCGACATGGCCGACTATATGCACAGAGACGATCCGGCCGGAGACCCCCCGCCATTCCGCGGTGGATTCAGGCCAGGTTTTGGCTTTAGGTTCAGGCGCAGAGGGCTCGGAAGAGATTTGATTTCTGCGCTGCTGCTGGCTGAGCTGCTGCGCAGAGGATTTTTTTAGTAAGAGCTGACGGAGCTCTATAAAGCATAGGTACAAAAAGGTCGTCCTTACATATGGATGACCTTTTTTTATTTGCACGATAGGTCCCGTAACTAAGGTTTAAAACGATGCCCGTATTACAATGTACCCAAAAAACCGATAGGGTGAACAATATGATCCCTCTTCGCATCCAAATCCAGCTCCGGGTGCACCAATTGGATGCCGCGCCGGATACTCGCATAACCATACTTGCGCCGCATCTTATCTACTGCATGCTCTAGATCGGTGCGGCGCAGCGCCTTATTATCCTCGGGGAACATAGAGAGCTGCGGGGACTCCTCGGCAATGGATAATCCCGTGGCGCTGACGGAGAGGGACCGTGCTGCCAGCACAGGGCGGTTGGCCTGAAATAGTCCAAATGCAGCGTTAAATATGCTAGTGCTGTCGCAAACAGGGCGATAAAGCTTTGTTTGGCGTACGTACCATAGCAAAGAGGTGTCCCGAATGCCGACAGAGACGGTGGAACAGGCGCTGTTTTGCTCCCGGAGTCGGGCGGCCACAGACTCGCATAAGGCAAACATGGTGATTTTTACATCGTCATCTGTTGCGAGATCACGTGGGGCAGTTGTAGAATTTCCGATACTTTTGATAGGCGGTGCAGTGTAGTAGGTAGATACGCCAGAGCTGTCAAGTCCATTGGCAAACCGCCACAACATAGCGCCATTTTTCCCGAGCACTATGCTCATAAATTCTACGGAGCTGCGAGCCAAGTCTCCAATCGTGCGCACACCGTACTGCCCAAGCTTGGCCTCTGTAGCCGGGCCGACATAAAGAAGGTTGTTCACTGGTAGGGCCCACACCATGTCCTTGTAGTTTTCTTTGGTTATAACGGTGGTAGCATCGGGTTTCCTGTAGTCGCTGCCCAGCTTTGCGAAGACCTTGTTGAAAGATACCCCCACCGACACCGTGAGCCCCAACTCGTGCTTGATGCGGGCGCGGATGTCGTCGGCAATGGCATCTCCGGGGCCAAAAAGGGAGAGGCTGCCGCCTACGTCAAGCCAGCACTCGTCCAGGCCAAACGGCTCCACCTGGTCCGTGTAGCTCTCGTAGATGGCCCTGGTGGCTGCTGACACCTCCAGGTAACGGTCATAGTGTGGCGGCACGACCACAAGGTCGGGACAGCATTGCTTTGCCTGCCATATGGCTTGACCGGTGCTTACGCCGTACTTCTTTGCCTCCTGGGATTTAGCCAGCACAATGCCGTGTCGAGCCGCTGGGTCACCGCAGACAGCCACGGGTTTCCCGTGCAGGGATGGATTATCCCGGCACTCCACCGAGGCATAGAAGTTATTCAGATCGCTGTGCAGAATCGTCCGCTCCATGGCCTCACCACCGTACATACGTTCTATAAATAGTGTATGCCGGAGGGGTGAGAAAAATCCACGAGTAAGTATTGGCAGATTGCCAGGAATTGAGCTAGAACAGGGAAGAGGTGGAATATATGAATTAAAAGTATGCTTTTCGTCGGGAAGCATTACCATTGAATAATGGTTACAAAGTGGTTACAATCGTCTTGTCCTCGCAAAACAATCTTTTTATGGAGGTCGGAGATATGTGCAGCTTTAACTTTTGTAACCTCAGCTCCTGCGGCGATCTGTTCAACACGCTCTGCAAAATGCTCGGCTGGTCCTGCTAAGTACATTTGGACGGCTCCGCCTCCGGCGGGGCCGTTCTTTTTTTGCATCCATGGGGACAAAAAGGGTTTGAAAAATACGGGGCGGTATGGTAGGGTACATATAAAGCTAAAATTCGCGACAGAAACGAGGAATTCCCATGTCCCAGACTACCAAGCGGGCGCTGGAGGCGTCGCTCAAACACCTGCTGCTCCAGAAACCGCTGGACAAAATCACCATCACCGACATTACCGACGACTGCGGCGTAAACCGCATGACCTTTTACTACCACTTCAAGGACATCTACGATTTAATTGAGTGGTCCTGCGTGGAGGACGCGGCGAAGGCGCTGGACGGTAAGAAGACCTACGACACCTGGCAGCAGGGCTTTTTGCAGATATTCGAGGCCGTTTTGGACAACAAGCCCTTTATCCAGAACGTCTACCACTCAGTGAGCCGGGAGCAGGTGGAGATTTACCTCTACAAGCTCACCTATGATTTGCTCATCGGCGTGGTGGAGGAGCAGGCCGTCGGGATGGACGTTCGCCGGGAAGACAAGGAGTTTATTGCCAACTTCTATAAATTTGCCTTCGTGGGTCTCATGCTGGAGTGGATTCGAAACGGCATGAAGGAGCCCCCCCAGGGCATCATAGACCGGCTCTCTATCCTCATCCACGGAGACGTCGCCCGGATGCTGGAGAAGTACCGTACGGATAAAGGCGCATCAAAACCGCCCCAGTGATAAAAATTTATACAGCTCCGCCGCCGTGATAAGAATTTTATCACGGCGGCTTTTCTGTTTATTATAAAAGCCCCGCCGCCGCGCTATAATGTAGCCATCAAAGGGAAACCCATAAAAACAGGAGGACACATCATGTATTATTCCAGCGGTAACTACGAAGCCTTCGCCCGTCCCAAGAAGCCGGAGGGCGTGGACAGAAAATCAGCCTATATCGTGGGCAGCGGCCTGGCAGCTCTATCCGCCGCCTGTTTCCTTATCCGGGATGGACAGATGAAGGGCGAGCACGTCCACATCCTGGAGAAGGAGCCTATTCCCGGCGGCGCGTGCGACGGCTATAAGTATGAGAATGTGGGCTACGTCATGCGCGGCGGCCGTGAGATGGACAACCATTTCGAGTGTATGTGGGACCTGTTCCGGTCCATCCCCTCCATCGAGACCGAGGGGGAAAGTGTTCTGGACGAGTACTACTGGCTCAACAAGGCCGACCCCAACTACTCCCTCTGCCGCGCCACCGTCAATCGGGGGGAGGACGCCCACACCGACAACAAATTCGCCATCTCCGACAAGGGCGCCATGGAGATCATGAAACTCTTCTTCACCCCCGATGAGGAGCTCCAGGACAAGCGCATCACCGACGTATTCGACGACGAGGTGCTCACCTCAAACTTCTGGATGTACTGGCGCACCATGTTCGCCTTTGAAAACTGGCACAGCGCCCTGGAGATGAAGCTCTACATCCGCCGTTTCATCCATCACATCGGCGGCCTGCCCGACTTCAAGGCCCTGCGCTTTACGCGCTACAACCAGTACGAGTCCATGATACTGCCCATGGTTAAGTATCTGGAGAGCTTTGGCGTGCAGTTCCACTACGGAGCCAAGGTGATTAACGTGGCGTTCGACGTGACGGGCGGCAAAAAGCAGGCCAAGCGCATCGACGTGCTGCGGGACGGTAGGGAGGAGGCCATCGACCTCACCGAGAACGACCTTGTCTTCGTGACCAACGGCGGCTGCGTGGAGAACTCCACCATCGGCAGCCAAAGCACTCCCGCAGCCTTCAACACCGACCTGAAGGCGGGCGGTGGCTGGGATATGTGGCGGAAGATCGCCGCCCAAGACCCCTCCTTTGGCCGCCCCGACAAGTTCTGCCATGATCCCGAGCAGTCCAACTGGATGAGCGCCACCGTCACCACCCTAGATGGGCGTATCCCGCCCTATATTCAGAAGATCTGCAAGCGGGACCCCTTCTCCGGCAAGGTGGTCACCGGCGGCATCGTCACGGTAACGGACTCCTCCTGGCTCATGAGCTGGACTCTCAACCGCCAGCCACAGTTCCGGGATCAGCCCAAGGACCAGCTGGTCTGCTGGGTGTACGGACTCTTCTCCGACAAGCCCGGCGACTATGTGAAAAAGCCCATGCGCGACTGTACCGGCAAGGAGATCTGCATGGAGTGGCTCTACCACATGGGCGTTCCTGAGAGCGAGATTGAGGACATGGCGGAGCATTCGGCCAACACCGTGCCCGTGATGATGCCCTACATTACCGCCTTCTTCATGCCCCGCGCGTTCGGGGATCGGCCTGACGTTGTGCCCGAGGGGGCCGTGAACTTTGCCTTCCTGGGCCAGTTCGCTGAGACCAAGCGGGACACCATCTTCACCACCGAGTACTCCATCCGCACCGCTATGGAAGCGGTCTACACCCTCCTGGACGTGGATCGGGGCGTGCCCGAGGTCTGGGGCAGTGTCTATGACGTGCGCGATTTGCTCAACGCCACCGTGGAGCTCAGGGACGGGAAAAAGCTCACCGACATGGACCTCGGCTTCAAGGAAAAGCTCGCGCTCAAGGAAGTGCTTAAAAAGGTCGAGGGTACCGACATCGAAAAGCTGCTGAAAGAATACCATGTAATTTAGGTCATAGAGAGAGCCCGCCGCTCATCCTGTGAGCGGCGGGCTCTTTTTGTCTGGTGAGGCGAGGGGGATCAGGCTTTACCGCCCGAGTGGGCCGCGTTGGGTTGAGGGCGCCCTCCATCCTGTCGGCATAACAGGACCCCCGGGAATCTAATTTCTTTATATTGACAAGCGGGCGTTTCCCATTTTTAATAGACATAAGAGGGGGAAGCGTTATGAAACAGACCGGGCTATGGACGACACTGTATTTAACCCACCAGGCCGATAAAATGGCCGACGCAGCGCGGATGGCATTGCAGCGAAACCGCCTGAGGGAACTCATTGCCTACGCGAAGGAGAACAGCCCCTATTTTTCGGCGTTATACAGGGAAGTGAGCGAGGACACGCCGCTGTCCATCCTGCCCGTCACCAATAAGGCGGAGATGACGGAGCATTTCGACGCATGGATGACGGACAGGGCCATTACGAGGGAAAAGGTCGACGCTTTTATGTCCGACCTTTCAAACGTGGGCAGAAAGCTGGATGGTAAATACCTGGTCTACACGACCTCCGGCTCAACGGGAACACCCTGCACCATCCTCTACGACGACACCACATTCCATGTGTCCTCGGCCATCGGAGTGCTGCGGAGCTTTGCAAGGAAACGGGATATGAAACGCTTTATCCGTCAGGGTGGAAAGACTGTCGCGCTGTTTGCGGACAATGGATTTTACTTGGGCTGCGGCTCTGTCAGGTATAATTTGAGGAAAATGCCGTGGAAGAGACATAAGCTGAATACCTGCGATGTGAGAAAACGGACGCAGGATATTGTAGACCTGCTGAATGACTTTCAGCCCGCTATGATCGGCTCGTATCCCACCGCTTTGGAATTGTTGGCGCCCGAGCAGGAGACGGGAAATCTACATATCCGCCCCGCCATCATAATGGCGGGCGGCGAGTACCTGAGCGAGGAGGTGAGGGAGAGGCTGTCCCGCGTGTTTGGCTGCTATGTCCAGACGAATTACTCCTGTACGGAGGGCGGGACGATGGCCTGCGAATGCAAGGAGCATCATTTCCATATCAACGACGACTGGGTGATCCTTGAGGCGGTGGATGAAAACAATAAAGCGGTTCCGGTAGGCACACAGTCGGCAAAGGTGCTGCTCACCAATCTCGCCAACAGAATCTGCCCGTTGATTCGCTTTGAGATCACCGACCGGGTCGTCATTCATGACGAGCCGTGTCCCTGCGGAAATTCGAAACCATGGCTCACGCTGGAAGGGCGGACGGACGATATTTTAACCTTTGAGCATGGTGTAAAAATTGCGCCGCTCTCCCTGTACGCCATCTTGAAGGAAATACAAGGAGTAAGGCGGTTCCAGCTTGTCCAACTGGAACAGGACCTCCTGGAGCTGCGATTGGTTGCGGATGACAAGCAGAAGAGCTTTGCAGAGGCGAAATGGGCGCTGGAGGACTATTGGCGGCGCAGCGGCGCGGAAGCCAAGGTGCGTTTGTCGGAAAGGGAGCCGGAGACCAACCCCATCAGCGGGAAATTCAAGCATATTATTGCAAAGGTTCCGACATAAAAAACCACCTGCCGCAGCTTCTTTCTGCGGCAGGTGGTTTTGCGTTACATAAATGAAGAGAAAAGAATTTGGAGATTTACCAGTTGAATAGCCCACCGCTGTCGCGGCTGTCAAGGACCTCCAGCGCACCCAGAACCATCTCGGCGGCGGCGCCTCGGGTGAGCTGGTCGTTCAGCCCCAGGGTGCCGGTGCTGTTGGTCTGGAGGATACCGCAGGTCTGGAGATTGGCTGCGGCCTGGACGGCCCAGACAGGGGCGATTTCAGCGTCGGAGAGCATGGTCTGGGTTACGTCGGTGATCTGGAGGGCGCGGTTTAAGATGACGGATGCCTCGGCCCTGGTAATGGGCGCGTCGGCGCTGAAGACGATCTGCCCGTCATACTGGGCTGCACCCAGCACCACGCCGGACTTAAGTGCGGCGGCGGCGTAGGCCTTGGCCCAGGTGGGAATGACCAGGTCATCAGCAAAACCGGTGGTTGTCACATCCGCCAAAGACTTCATGTCGGAGGCCTTCATGGTCATGGCGAGGAATTCGCTGCGTGTGACCGGGGTGTTGGGCCGGAAGAAATACTGGCCATCAATGGTCTCGCCCACGAAGATGCCCTCCTCCGCCAGGCGAATGGCCGCCTTATAGGAGGGCACGCCGTCCATGTCGGCATAGGTGACCTTGGTGCTGGCCTTGGTGATCGTGACCTTTACGGTAGCGGGCGCGGAGGCGTTGCCCACGGCGTCCACCGCCACGTAGGTGAAGGTGTCCTTGCCGGTTTTGTTCTCATAGGGGGTATAGACAAACTGATTGGAGCCGTCGGTGGGCATGGTCACCGCGCCCCGTGCCGGTTTCTGAATGAGCTGGAAGGTGATCAGATCGCCCTCGGGGTCAGTGGCGGCGAAACGCTCGGTGATGGCGACGTTCTTATAGGTGCTGAAGTTCAGGTTTTCCGCGATGGGTGACTCGTTTTTGGCGGAGAGCAGGTAGACGCTTACGCTCACGGCGTCGCCCGCAGTACCATCGGAGAAGAGAGGGGTAAAGCTAAAGGCGGTGACCGCCACCACGGGGGCCGCCAGGGGTTGGAAACGAAGGCCGGAGATGGCGCTCATGGCGACGGTGTCACCTGCGGCGATGGGCTGACCGCTCATAACGAGCATACCTGCGCCGGGGTCAGGCAGGGTGGTGACAACCACGCTGTCCAGAGTGGCGTTTCCACTCACCACGAAGTCGTCGGCGGAGAAGGTGATGGGGGAATTGGCAAGGCCATTCTTGGAGAAGGTGGCCACGGTGGGGCCGCTCTCACTCTCACCAAAGCCAAACAGGGCAGAGACGGGGACGGCCAAAGACATACAGAGCGCGGTGACGACGAGCAGGGGCAGGATGCGGCGTAAAGCGGCGGGTTGTTTCAAGAGAATGACCTCCTTAATTGGATAAATCGTGAAATGGAGCGTATCCATATTCTTTACCAGCCAAGAGAGATTATTCCCCATGAATAAAAAAGCAGAGCGGAGCGGCAAAACACCGCTCCGCGAACTAGTTTTAGAGCTTGCTCCGGTCGCTGATCCAGCTTGGGAGCGAGCGCATTTTGATGCTGGAGACTACCCCCATGGCCGCGAACATGGTGACGATGGAGGAGCCGCCGTAGCTGATGAAGGGGAGCGTGAGCCCCACCACGGGGAAGATGTAGAGACACATACTCACGTTGACGGCAATCTGCACAAGGAGCATTCCGGCAAAGCCCATGGCGATCAGGGCGGACTGAGGGCTCCTGGCCCGACGGGCCACCCAGATGCAGCGCAGGATGACGGCGGAGAGCAGAAGGAGCAGGAGCGCGCAGCCCACCAAACCGAATTCCTCGCCGCAGACAGCGAAAATCTCGTCGGTCTCGCGGATGTACAGGGGCATGGAGTAATAGCTCTGGGTCTGGATACCGTTGAGAAAACCCTGTCCAAACAGCCCGCCGCCGCCAATATACAGAAGGCTGCGGGTCTGCTGGTAGCCCTTGCCCAGGGTTTGCTCGCTGAGCGTATCCTGATTGCCGGTCAGGTGGTCAATGACGACGGTGAACCGGCGCATCCGGTAGTCGTCGCTGATATGGGGCCAGATGATGATGATGGCCACAACTCCCGCGATAAGCGCCAATATAAACCAGCGCTTTTTTACACCGGCGGCCCACGCAACGATGACAAAGATGAAGATGTAGGTCAGGGCCATGCCGAAATCCCCGGAGGCCACAGCCACCAGGGTACACATGAAGACGGTGTGCCCGGCGATTTTGAAGACTGATACGGGCCGGGAGATACCCCGCTCCATCAGTTTATTGCATTGCCAGGCCAACAGAAGGACGAAAGAGAGCTTGACGATTTCGGCCGGCTGGAGGTTGAAGGGGATACCGGGGATATGGATCCAGCTCCGGTTTCCGTTGACCTCCACGCCCAGCGGAGTCCGGGTGAGAAGGATGAAGACCACGTTGAAGGCCAGGAGAAAACCCCAGGACCGTTCGGTGATAAGCTCAATGTCCACGGCGGAGAGAAAGATATAGACCAGGATCCCCAGCAAGATAGCGGCGGCCTGGACAATGATGTTCCGGTATCCGCCGATGTACCGGGTAGCGCTGAAGATGAGCACCAGACCGAAGACGGACGCGGCGGTGCACAGGCTTAAAAGCAAGATGTCGCCCTTGCGGGCGAACTCCCGCAGGGAATCGGTCAGCCAGGACATATGCCGCCCCCTTTCTCAATAATCCAATGTATTTTACCATCTTTCCCGGGCCCCGTAAACATTTTTTGCGCAGGCTTAAGAGATATGTTATAATAACCGCAAGGCGGCTATTATATTTTTTTTAAATCGTTTTTCGCGCTCGCTTGCACGGGCAACCGAAAAACGTAATCCATGATACCATTCGCCTACGCTCATGGTATCACACCGCATAAAGAAGGCAGCGAGGTGCATCTATGGACTATTGCTCAAACACGGTAGAGGAGACCGAGGCGCTGGGCGAGCGGCTGGCGGAGCGGCTGGTTCCCGGTGCAGTGGTGGCCTTTACAGGGGACCTGGGAGCGGGGAAAACCGCCTTTGTCCGTGGCCTGGCCCGGGGTCTGGGCATCACAGAGCGGGTGACCAGCCCCACTTTTACCATTGTCAATGAGTACGAGGGGGGCCGCCTGCCCCTCTTCCATTTCGATATGTATCGCCTGGGTTCCTCAGAGGAGCTCTTCGACATCGGCTGGGAGGACTACCTATGTCGGGGCGGCATCTGCGCCGTGGAGTGGAGCGAAATCGTCGCTGACGCACTGGACCCTGACTGTATCCGCGTGGATCTGCGCCGGGGCGGGGGAGAGAACAGCCGCATCATCACCATCGAGGGAGGGCCGCAGCTATGAAAATCTTGGCGCTGGAGTCTTCAGCGGTGGCGTGCTCGGTGGCACTATGCGAGGATGAGTCACTTATTGCCCAGTCTTTCCAGAATAACGGCCTGACCCACTCCCGCACTCTCATGCCCATGTGTGAGAACCTTTTGAAAAATTGCGGCGTGACGTTGGAGAACGTGGATCTGATTGCCGTGGCGGCAGGTCCGGGCTCTTTCACGGGCCTGCGCATCGGTGTTTCGGCGGCAAAGGGCCTCGCCTGGCCGGGGGATAAGCCGTGCGCCGGGGTATCTACCCTGGAGGCAATGGCCTGGACAGTGGCACATATGGATGGTGAGCTCTGCCCCGCCATGGACGCCCGGCGGAGCCAGGTCTACAATGCCCGCTTTGAAGCGGGGGACAGTATGCCCCGCCGTCTGACGCCGGACCGGGCAATCGGCCTGGAGGAGTTGGCGGCGGAGTTGAGCGGGACGAAAAAAACGCAAATTATAGTTGGAGACGGCGCGGTCTTATGCTATAATTATCTGCAAGAGCTGGGTATCCCGGCGCGGCTTGCTCCACCCCACCTCCGCTACCAGACTGCCTGGGGCGTGGCCCGGGCGGCCCTGGAGCAGGCCCGGCGGGACGAGCTGACTGATGCCGAGGGCCTTGTGCCGGTCTACCACCGACTGTCTCAGGCTGAACGGGAACGGCTGGAGAAAAATGACAAAGGGGATCAAACATGATGGATAAGATGGACAAGGTACACATTCTGGACCACCCGCTGCTACAGCACAAGGTGAGCATTCTGCGGGATGAAAACACCGGCGTGAAGGATTTCCGCGAGGTTGTCTCCGAGATCGCCACCCTCATGTGCTATGAGGCGACCCGCGATTTGCCCACTGACGACGTGGAGATCAAGACTCCTGTGGCCGTTGGCGCCTTTAAGCAGCTTACCGGTAAAAAGCTGGCCATTGTCCCCGTGCTCCGGGCCGGGCTCGGCATGGTGGATGGCATCCTCACACTGATCCCCTCGGTCAAGGTGGGCCACATCGGCCTCTACCGTGACCCCGAGAGTTTGGAGCCGGTGGAGTACTATTGCAAAATGCCCAATGACATCGCCGAGCGCGACGTCATTATCCTCGACCCCATGCTGGCCACCGGCGGCTCCGCCTCCGCCGCCATTCAGTTCATTAAAAACTATGACGTGAAACACATCAAGCTGATGAACATTATCGCTGCCCCTGAAGGCATCCAGCGGGTGCACAAGGACCATCCCGATGTGGACATCTACTGCGCCGCCGTTGATGAGAAACTTAACGAACATGGCTACATTGTCCCAGGCCTGGGTGACGCGGGTGATCGCATCTTTGGCACAAAATAAGAGGAAACCCGGCGACGAACAAAGCCAATATGGAAATACATCTCCCGGCTGCAGGCTGTTCCTGCGGCCGGGAGCTTTTGCTTTGCAATAAGAACAAGAAAGCAAAACAGAAAAATACCGTGAAAATGCATATGAAAATTTTCACGTAAAGAGAAACAAAAACTCTAAAATAATTTTAAACACAATGCCAATTGCATAAAAAAGAAACATAATATATGATTTTACCAGGGAGTCGGCGCAGGGATGTATAAAGCGATACTAACCACGAAAAAGGTTGAATGAAAAATTTCATGTATACATGGCAGCTCGGCGGAGACCGATATACCAGAGGCTAGGAGCAATTAGGAGGCTTTTATGAAGCGAGTAAAGGTTGGCGTGGTCGGCTGTGGCATGATCAGCGAAATCTATCTGAAGAATATGACCACCATGTTCGACGGCATTTTGGAAGCGTACGCCTGCGCGGACATGGACGTCGCCGCTGCGCGGCGGCGGGGTGAGCAGTTCGGCGTCAAGGTCATGAGTGTGGACGAGCTCCTGGTGGACCCCGAGATAGAGGTGGTGCTGAACCTGACCGTACCCGCCGCGCACTATGACATCGCCAAGCGGGCACTGTTGGCGGGGAAGCACGCCTACAGCGAGAAACCGCTTGCCATGCGGCTGGACCAGGGCAGGGAGTTGCTGGAGCTGGCAAGCGCACAGGGGCTGTTCGTTGCCGCCGCGCCCGATACCTTCCTCGGCGGCGGGCTCCAGACCTGTCGGAAACTGATTGAGGAGGGGGCCATCGGAACGCCGATCAGCGCCCAAGGCCTGATGCTGGCCCATGGACCTGAGAGCTTTCACCCCAACCCCGCTTTTTTCTACCAGGAGGGGGCGGGCCCTCTGCTGGACATGGGGCCGTACTATCTGACGGCGCTCACGTCTCTGTTCGGCCCGGTGAGACGGGTCACCGGCCTTGCAAAGGCCACTTATCCCACCCGCAAGGTCCTCTCGGCGGCGAGTCCCAAACACGGGGAAGAATTCCCCTGCACGGTGGACACCTTTATCAGCGGCGGCCTGGAGTTTGAAAACGGCGTGATTGGCAGCCTGACTGTCACTTGGGACCTGACAGGCCCCTACTGGAAATCCGGCCTGCCGCTGCTGGAGGTCTTCGGCAGCGCGGGTACGCTCATTCTCCCCGATCCCAACGCCTTTGGCGGCCTCGGCGACTCTCCGATGGGGGAGCCGGGGAAGTGCGTCAAACTGCGCCGGGGCGCCGAGCAATTCGAGGAAATACCGATACGGTATGGCTACTGTGAAAACAGCCGGGGTCTGGGGCTTGCGGATATGGCTTGGTGCATCCGTGGCGGCGGCGCGCCCCGGGTATCGGGAGAGGGCTCTCTTCACGTGCTGGAGATAATGCTTGGCATCCTGGATTCCTCCAGGAGTGGCTGCCATCATGTGATGGAGACCACCTGCGCCCAGCCCGCGCCTCTCTATGACGACGTGCCATTTCAAAAATAAGGAGTAGAGCGATATGAAGTTTACGAGAGCCTGCCTGGTGGAGCCGAGGAAATTTGGTTTCTTCGAGGTGGATGAAGAGCCCGGAGCGGGCCAGGTCCTGATCAAGATTGCCGGCTGCGGGATGTGTAACTGGGAGCTCAATTTCTGGGATGGGCACCTGAACTTTCAGGGCTACCCTCACAAGCTGGGCCATGAGTTTGCCGGCGTAGTGGCAGCCATTGGGCCCGACTGTAAGAACCTACGGGTGGGGGATAAGGTGAGTGCCGTTGACCGCGGCTTTGGCGGCTTTGCCCAATACCGGGTGACCAACGAGGCCGCTTGCGAAAAGCTTGCGGACCATATCGATCCCAAGTACGCGATGGGCGAGCCTCAGAAGTGTATCATCACCGTCCTCCGCGCCACCGAGCCGGAGGCGGGGGATTACGGCGTGGTGCTTGGTGCGGGGCCTATGGGTATGTGGTGCATCCAGGGCCTGTCGGGGCATCTTCTCTCCGGGCTCATCGCCGTGGACGTGGACGACAGCCGATTGGAGATGGCCAGGAGCTTTGGCGCCAGCCACGTCATTAACAGCGCGAAGGAGGACGTGGTGGCCCGGATCCAGGAGATCACTTCCGGCCGTATGGCGGACTTTGTGATCGAGGGGACGGGCATCCCCAGCCTGCTGGACAGCGCTCAGGACTACTTGAAGTCCGGCCGTGGACGGCTCATTCTCATGAGCAGCCACCACGAGGCCTGCCAGTTCGACTTCCGCAAGGCGGTGGACCGGGGCCTGGAGTTTCGGGTCGCGCACCCGCCTTATTCCAGGGACGAGAGGGACGATTTCCGCCGCGCCGTATGCTTCATCAACAACGGGACCTTCATCAACGAGCCGCTGGTCTCTCACAAGTTCAAGCTCAGTGAGATACAGACGGCGTTTGAGACAATGGAACATAAGCCGCGGAACTTTATGAAGGGACTTGTTGTACCTGATTGATCCAAGCGGGACAAGCGCCCCCATCAGCACCTGCGGCTGATGAGGGCATTTTTGTTTGGTAAAAAAGAGATATTTTAAGACTTTCAGCAACTGCTGCTTCAATAACGACAACATTATCGACGCCCTGGTCGGCAAGCTAGTGGGCCGTAGCGTCATGAATTTTTTCATATAGCTGCTTTAGAATAGACGGAGCGTTGTATTTTTTATTGCTTTTATCAGCGTTTAACGCTAGACTATGTATGTAAATTTTCAGATTACGGAGGGAAATCTGTGAGACGAGTACGTCAATCGGAGATAGCGGAGCGGGCAGGCGTATCTTTGACCACGGTTTCCCGTGTGGTGAACCAGAGCGGGTACGTGGCGGAGGACGTCAGAAAAAGGGTGGAGCGGGCCATCGAGGAAACCGGTTACGTCCCCACCCAGCACTCCTTCACGCGCTGCAAGCGCCTGGTGGGTGTGGTGATTCCCTACGGGGTACTAAACCCCTATTTTAAAAGCTGACCCAATGCATCCATGAGGAGTGCGAGCGCCAGGGCTACTACGCGATCTTCGTCAACTGCAGGATGGTGAACAACGAAACCCTCGCCGCCCATGCGAAACAGCTCTCCGCCATCGGCGTATGCGGCCTCATTGCGTGCTGCTTTAACGATGAACATCTGGACGAGAAAACCCGTAATGTCCTGGATAAGTCTAACGTTCCCGTCGTATTCATTGAGCGCACCGCGGACTGCTATGGCTTTAACCGTATTTTGGTGGACAACATGCTGGGTACCTATATGGCGGCCAAGCACCTGCTGGACCGCGGGCATAAGCACCTCCTCTACGTCACAAAAAAACGGCCAACAGAGGTGGAGCGGTCCCGTACGGGCGGCTTTCTGAAGGCGATGGGCGAGGTACCGGAGGGCTCGGTCCAATACCAGGTCATGACCTGCCCCGGGGTCATCTCTCCGGCGGCGGCCTTCACGGCTGTCAAGGAGGCCTACGAACAGGACCCGGAGATCTCGGGTATCATGTGCTGGAATGATGTATACGCATCGGGAGCCCTATCCTATACGAACCAGCACGGGCTGAACGTACCGACTGATGTGGAGATCATCGGCAGCGACGACGTGATGGCGGGTGAGCTTAGCCCTCCGCTGAGCAGCGTGAGGATGCCGCTGGAGGAAATCGCTCTGTCGGCGATTGAGATTATCGACAAATATCAGGAGCCGAGCGATATCCCCGTCGCCCGCACGGTATCCCTGGAGCCGCAGTTGATCCTGCGGTAAAAGCACCCCCCTGAAATCAAGAGATTTCAGGGGGGTGCTGACGGACTATCATCATTCCTGCCCGACCGCGTGGCGCTCCAACGCTCCACGATCTAAAAGAACCACCGAGCGATAGCCTGTTTTGAGCAAGCCCCGGCGCTCAAATTCACCCAGTACTCGGCTGACTGTCACCCGGCTCACCCCCACGGAAAAGCCGATCTCCTCGTGGGTGCAGGGAACTATGCCGCCCTCAGCGGGGAGGGAGAGGAGGTGCCGGGCCACCCGGCGGTCGGCGGAGAGGAAGGAACCGTCTACATGCTCGGAAAGGAGCCGCACCGTCCGGGCCAAATACTCCAGCATGGAGACTGCCAAGTCCGGGTGCGTGGCAAAGACAGCCGAAAGGCGCGCACGATCCACGCTCACAAGCTCACACCGCGATACCGCCACGGCGGAGGAGACACGGGGCTGCTTGTCGAAGAAGGCCGCCTCACCGATCAGGCTGCCCGCCCGGTGGAGGGTGAGTGTGCGCTCGTTCCCCTCGTCCGAGCTGATAAAGACCTTTACAGTTCCCGACAAAATATAGTAAAATTGTTGTGCCTCGGTGTCCTGGAGGTAAATGAGCTGCCCGGGCGTGTAGACCTTCACGCTCTGCCCCTCTGCGAGGGGGTGCCAGATGTCGCTCATGGCCCGCCAGCCTCCCCGTTGGGATAGGGCGACCAAGTCTCGTCCAGCCCTCCGCCGGAGAAGATGCGCCGGACTCCGTTGGACTTTTGCAGATACATATCGTTGTCGGGATAGTAGCAGGTATCCTCCGGCTCCACGGTGCCCACGTCCAAAATCACCAGCGGGGCGGAACTGGAGTTATAAAAGGTGTGGGCGATCTGCTCCCCGGCGGGCTTGGCGAAGAAATCTCCCTTTGAGACGGGGTGTTCCTCCCCGGAAAGCCGCAGTGTCCCGGCCCCCTCCAGCACAAGGAAGAACTCCTCCTGCTGGGAGTGGCTATGGTACTTGGTGCTGTAAGCACCGGGGGGGACCGAGTCGATATTGACGTATAGCCTCCGGCTCCCCGCAGCCTCACCCAAGGATTGGGTGGCAAGCCCCACAGCGTCGTGCCAGAGATATTGATTATCTAGCGCATCAAGGCGGAGTATTTCCATGGCTATCGCCCCTTTCGGAATGATTGTAACACGCTTTACATTCTTTGCGCAAGCTAAATTGTTATCATAGGCGCAACGAGATAAAAGGAGGGACCCATCATGGGAATGACCATGACCCAAAAGATCCTGGCGAAGCATGCGGGCCTTGCAAGCGTGGAGTCCGGGCAGCTGATAGAGGCCAGGCTGGACCTGGTGCTGGGCAACGACATCACCGCCCCTGTCGCCATCACTGAGTTTGACAAGGCTGGGCTGACGGCGGTATTCGATAGGAACAAAATCGCCCTCGTCCTGGACCACTCCACGCCCTGCAAGGACATCAAGTCCGCCCAGCTCTGCGCTCAGGTGCGGGAGTTCGCCGGGCGGTTCTCTATCACCAATTTTTTCGACGTGGGCGAGATGGGGGTGGAGCACGCCCTCCTGCCTGAAAAGGGCCTTACAGCTCCCGGCGAGGCCATCATCGGTGCCGACTCCCACACCTGCACCTACGGCGCGCTGAACGCCTTCTCCACCGGCGTGGGCTCAACCGATATGGCCGCGGGCATGGCCACTGGCCTTGCCTGGTTTAAGGTGCCCTCCGCCATCAGGGTCACCCTGAAGGGCAGGCTGCGCCCCTATGTCTCAGGCAAGGATATCGTCCTCCACCTCATCGGCGAGATCGGCGTGGATGGCGCTCTATACAAGTCCCTGGAGTTTGCCGGTGAGGGTATCGGCCAGCTCACCATGGACGACCGCTTTACCATCGCCAATATGGCCATTGAGGCGGGCGCCAAGAACGGCATCTTCCCCGTGGATGCCGCCACCCGCGCCTATCTGGACGGCAGGGTGAGCCGGGCGTGGGAGGCCGTGGAGCCCGATGCCGACGCGGTATACGAGAGGGAAGTGGTTATCGACCTGGACACTCTCCGTCCCACTGTGGCCCTGCCCCATCTGCCCTCGAACACACGCACTGTGGATCAGGTGGCGGGCACCCCCATCCAGCAGGTGGTCATCGGCTCCTGCACCAATGGGCGGCTGGAGGACCTGCGCCAGGCCGCCGAGGTGCTGAAGGGCCGCAAGGTGGCCAAGGGCGTGCGCTGCATCGTGTTCCCCGCCACCCAGCAGATCTATCTGGATGCCATGAAGGCGGGCTATGTGGAGACCTTTATTGAGGCAGGCTGCGCCGTCTCCACTCCTACTTGCGGACCATGTCTCGGCGGGCACATGGGCGTCCTCTCAGACGGGGAGCGGGCCATCTCCACCACTAACCGCAACTTCGTGGGCCGCATGGGCCCCGTCAGCTCTGAGATTATCCTCGCAAACCCCGCCGTTGCGGCGGCTTCAGCCGTCACCGGTGTTGTAACCGACCCGGCGACTCTATAAGGAGGCGACCTAACATGTCTAAAGTTTATAAATATGGCGACAACGTGGATACTGACGTCATCATCCCCGCCCGCCACCTTAATAACCCGGACCCCAAGTCCTTGGCCTCCCACTGTATGGAGGACATCGACGCTGACTTCGCCGGTACGGTCCGGCCCGGCGACATCGTGGTGGGGGGTGCCAACTTCGGCTGCGGGTCCTCCCGTGAACACGCGCCTCTGGCCCTCAAGTCCTGCGGCGTGAAGTGCGTCATTGCGGCCTCCTTCGCCCGTATCTTCTACCGCAACTCCATTAACATCGGTTTTCCCATTCTGGAGTGCCCGGAGGCCTCCTCTGAGATCCAGGCGGGGGACGCGGTCAGTGTGGACTTTGCCTCGGGGACCATCACCGACGAGACCACCGGCAAGACCTACCAGGCCGCTCCCTTCCCGGCCTTCATCAACGGCATTATCGAGAGCGGCGGGCTGTTGAGCTCCCTGAAAGCTCGCGGGGTGGCGAAGTGACGGCGGATTGCGGACTGTTCCTGCGCCGTCCCACAGAGAAGGACGAGGAACAGGTATTGGCCTATCGTCAGGCTTTTTTGGAGCGGGGCGACAGCTTGGACGGCACGGCGGGCCTCTGCGCAGCGGCGACTTACGGGGGCTGGCTCAGCGCTCTCCGGGACAACGAATCTCCGGACACCGTGCGACCGGGCCTTGTGGATGCAACTACCTTTCTGGCTGTCAGCGGCGCGGATGGACACTTGGTCGGTATGATCGACATCCGGCACCGGCTCAACGCATATTTAGAGCAGTTTGGCGGTCATATCGGGTACAGCGTCCTGCCTTCTGAGCGGAGGAAGGGCTGCGCGGCCGAGATGCTCCGCCTGGCGCTGGAGTGGTGCCGTGATTATGGGATGGAACGGGTTTTGGTTACCTGCGACAGCGAGAACACGGCATCGGAGCGGACCATCCTTTCAAACGGCGGTGTTTTGGAAAACAAGGTACCCGAGGGCGAGGGGCGGACCTGCCGCTACTGGATTTCATTGTGAGAGAGAGGGTCGTTTGAAATGAATTATAAAATCGCGCTAATTAAAGGCGACGGCATCGGCCCCGAAGTCGTGAACGAGGCTGTTAACGTTCTGGAGGCCGTGGGAAGGAAGTTCGGCCATACCTTCGCGTATGTGGACGTTCTTCTGGGCGGCTGCGCCACCGACGCGGTGGGAAAGAGCTACCCCGACGGAACAGCCGAGAAATGCAGGGCCTGCGACGCTGTGCTCCTGGGTGCGGTGGGCGGCCCTAAGTGGGGTTCTGACAAGCCCTCCGAGCAGCGACCCGAGACCGCACTGCTGGCCATCCGTAAAGACTTGGGTCTTTATGCAAACCTCCGTCCCGCGGCCCTGCGCCCCGCCATGGTGGATGCCTGCCCGCTGAAAAAGGAGACCGCCGAGAAAGGCATTGACCTCATGATGGTGCGGGAACTGACCGGCGGCGTATACTTCGGCAAGCGGGACCGGTACGATACTCCCGACCGTGGGGTGGAGTGCACCGACCTGATGGCCTACTCCGAGCTGGAGATCGAGCGTATTGGCCGCCGCGCATTTGAACTGGCGCGGCTGCGCCGCAAGAAGGTCTCCTCTGTGGACAAGGCGAACGTGCTGGAGACTTCCCGTCTCTGGCGCTCGGTTATGCACCGTCTGGCCGAAGAATACCCCGACGTGGACTATGAGGATGTGCTGGTGGACAACTGCGCCATGCAGCTCGTCCGGGCTCCCGGTCAGTTCGACGTGGTAGTCACCGAGAATATGTTCGGCGACATTCTCTCCGATGAGGCAAGCATGGTCACCGGCTCAATCGGTCTGCTGCCTTCCGCCTCCATCGGCGATACCACCCCGGGCCTTTACGAGCCCATCCATGGCTCCGCCCCAGACATCGCGGGCCAGGACAAGGCAAACCCCATAGCCACCATCCTTTCCGTTGCTATGATGCTGCGCTACTCCTTCCAGCTCCCCGCCGAGGCAGATGCCGTCGAGCACGCGGTGGACGCGGTGCTGGCAGAGGGCTGGCGCACGGCGGACATCGCCGAGACGGGCGCTGCCCCCGTCGGTACGAGGAAAATGGGCGAGCTGATCCGCGGCAAAATATAAGCCGATTGGAGGGCACTATGAAAACGATAGGAATGCTGGGCGGCATGAGCTGGGAGAGCACAGTGACCTACTACCAGCTCATCAACACCGCCGTTAAGGAGCGGCTTGGAGGGTTTCACTCCGCCAAGTGCCTACTGCACAGCGTAGACTTCGCGGAGATTGAGGCGTATCAGTCTCAAGGCGACTGGGACCGGGCAGGGGAACTGCTGGGTGAGGCCGCTGCCGGGCTGGAGCGGGCCGGGGCCGACTTCCTGCTCATCTGTACCAACACCATGCACAAGGTCGCGCCCCAGATCGCCGGACATCTCTCCATCCCCATCCTGCACATCGCGGAGGCCACCGCTGATGAGCTGGAGGCGCACGGCATCCGTACCGTCGGTCTTCTGGGCACCAAGTACACCATGCAGCAGGATTTCTATAAGAATAAGCTCCTGGAGCGTGGCGTCCAGGTCCTGACTCCGGAGGAGGGGGAGATGGAGCTTATAAACTCGGTCATATTCGATGAGCTGTGCAAGGGCGTCGTCTCTGAGACCTCAAAGGCCGCGTACCTGAGCATCATAGCGCGCCTTGCTGAGCACGGAGCTCAGGGCGTTATCCTGGGGTGTACAGAAATCGGGCTTTTAGTCTCCCAGGGGGATACATCCGTGCCACTGTTCGACACTGCCTATATCCACGCCTCCCGGGCCGCGAAGCTGGCACTGGAGGAATGAAATAACAAGGCCGCTGAACGTAAGATAGCGGCCTTGTTATTTGGCGCTTTTTGTGTTAAAATCCCAATTGACACTGGGAAAGGGAAGTGGGAAAATTGGTGCTGGCAATTGATATCGGTAACTCGGCCACTACTGTGGGTCTTTTTACGCCGGACGGCGTGCTCCGTTTCTGCTCCACCCTTGCGACGCGGCGGGGCGCGACCCGAGACCAGTGCGCCATCGACCTCTCCCAGGTCTTCGGGCTCTATGGGGCGGACCTCAAGGCCGTCACCGGGTCCATCATCTCCAGCGTGGTGCCCCCCGCCACCGCCGCTATGTGCGGCGCGGTGGAGTTTTTGACGGCGAAGGCCCCCATGCTCATGGGGCCGGGGGTCAAGACCGGCCTGAACATCCGCTCGGACATCCACACCCAGATGGGGAGCGACATCGTGGCCTGCTCCGTGGCCGCCATCGCCAAGTACCCCGGCCCCATTATTCTGGTGGATATGGGCACCGCCATCGCAATGTCCGTGTTGGTAGGCAGTACCTATGAGGGCTGCGTCCTCTTGCCCGGCGTCACAGTGGCGCTGGAGGCCCTCTCCGACCAAGCCGCCGAGCTGCCCCACATTTCTATTGAGCTGCCCCCCTCTATCTTGGGTCGCAACACGTTGGACGCCATGCGCGCCGGCGTAGTCTATGGCAACGCCAGCGCCATCGACGGCATGATTGAGCGGCTGGAGCAGGCCTCCGCCCCTGCCGCCACGGTGGTGGGCACCGGCACAGCCGGAGCGGAAGTTCTGCAATACTGCAAGCGCAAAATCATTTACGATGCCGACCTGCTCCTGAATGGGCTCTATCTTATTTACAGGAAGAGCACCGAAAATCGGGCGCGGAAGGCATAATAATATCGTACCCATTGCGGCGCTCAGGTAGAGGCTCGACGCCGCGGGTAAATATTTGCCCTGCACCCTCTAAAGAGGGGCGGGAGCAGGAGGTTTTTTTATGGCAAACACAAACCGGAAGATCAACAGGATGGTGCGGTTGGGCGTACTGACCGCCATCATTTTCCTGCTGGCTTTCACCCCCCTGGGCTATCTAGTGATTGGACCTATCGCGGCCACTACCATCCAGATGCCCGTCATTATCGGCGCAGTGCTTATGGGTCCGGCGGCGGGCGCAATCCTCGGCGGTTTCTTTGGCCTCTCCGCCATCATTAAGGTTCTGACCATGCCGGGGGCCGACGTCTTCGCTACCGCCGTTTTGACCTACACGCCCCTTGGCTACCTCGTGATCTGCCTGGTGCCCCGCATCCTGATGGGGTGGCTGTCCGGCCTGCTCGGCAAGGTGCTGAATAAAGCGCCGATACTGCAGGGTAAAAAATCCGTGATCGGGTACGGTATCGCAGGTCTTGTGGGTTCTCTTTTAAATACTGTTCTCTATTTGGGCGCTCTCTGGGGCATTGCAGCCCAGGTGATTGCCAACTCCTATGGCGTGGATTTGAGCGGCGTGGGCGCGATCGTGATAGCTACGGCTACCGGCGCAGGTATCCCGGAGGCAATTGTCTCCTGCCTGGTGGTGGCTGCGGTCTGCCGGGCAATGAAAGCGCTGGATAAAACCCTATAATTATCATCTTAATCACTGGAGGCATCTAGCATGAAAAACCTGTCCCAGATCGCGTCAGCAGTCCAGGCGTCCACCACCATGGCGATCGACTCCCTCTACAAGCAGATGAAGGCCGACGGCGTGGACGTGATCGGTTTCGGGGCGGGTGAACCCGACTTTGCCACCCCCGACGAGATCAAGGCGGCAGGTATCTCCGCCATTGAGCAAAACCACACCAAGTACACCCCTGCCCACGGCATGCTGGAGCTGCGCCAGGCCGTGTGCAGCCGCCTGAAGGCGGACCGAGGACTCGTGTACAGCCCCAGTCAGATTGTGGTGGGCAGCGGCGCCAAGCATGTGGTCTACACCGCTCTCCGGGCTATTATCGACCCCGGAGACGAGGTCATTCTCCCCGCGCCCTACTGGGTGAGCTATATCGAGCTCATCAAGATGATGGGCGGCGTCCCCGTGGTGCTTTCTGCCGGTGAGGAGAAGGGTTTTAAGCTCTCCACCGGACAGCTGGAGGCCGCCGTTACGCCCAAGACCAAGGCTCTCATTCTCAACAACCCCTCCAATCCCACCGGCATGATGTACAATAGGGAAGAGCTCCAGGCCATTGCCAACCTCTGCGTCAAGCACGACCTCTATGTGGTGGCCGACGAGATCTACTGCGGCCTTGTGTACGACGGGCGGCCCTTTACCAGTTTCGCAACCTTGGGGGAGGAGATTAAGGAGCGTACTATTCTCGTCAATGGCGTCTCAAAGTCCTATGCGATGACGGGCTGGCGCATCGGCTACGGCTGTGCCAACGAGCAAACCGCCAAGGTCATGGCAAATTACATCAGCCACTCCGCCGGGTCCCCCAGCACTATCTCACAGGAGGCGGCCCAGGCCGCCCTTACCGGCCCGCAGGAGAAGATCGAGATTATGCGCCAAGCCTTTGAGGAGCGCCGGAATTACATCGTCGAGCGGATGAACGCCATCCCTGGCGTGAGCTGCATCAAGCCCGAGGGCGCGTTCTACGTGATGATGAACCTGAAGGACATCTTCGGAAAGACTATCCACGGAGTGAAGATTAACTCCGCCGACGACTTCGCCGACGTGTTTTTGAAGAAGGGTCTGGTTGCCGTGGTGCCGGGCACCGGCTTTGGGGCCCCCGGCTTTATCCGCTGGTCCTATGCCTGCTCCATGGGGAACATCAAGGAGGGCATGGACCGCTTAGAGAAATTTTTGGCGGAGTGAGGGAGAACGATATGAGCGAGCATAGGATTTACGAAAGCCCTCTGTCATCCCGCTACGCCAGCGACGAGATGCAGTACATTTTCTCACCCGACAAGAAGTTTTCCACCTGGCGGCGACTCTGGGTAGCCCTGGCCCGGGCTGAGATGGAGCTGGGTCTGCCCATTGCCCAGGAACAGATTGATGAGATGGAGGCCCACCTCACCGACATCGACTACGACTCCGCGGCCCGCTGGGAGCAAAAGCTGCGCCACGATGTAATGGCCCATATCCACGCCTGGGGCGAGGTTTGCCCCAAGGCTATGCCCATCATTCACCTGGGGGCCACCAGCTGCTATGTGGGGGATAATACCGACCTCATCCTCATGCGCGAGGGGCTGGAGCTGATACGGGAAGAGTTGGTGCGGGTCATCGCTGCGCTGAGCGCATTTTCTGACAAGTATAAAGCCTTGCCTACTCTCGGGTTTACGCACTTTCAGCCTGCCCAGCTTGTCACTGTAGGGAAGAGGGCTACCCTCTGGCTCAATGAGCTCCTCATGGATCTCAGTGAGGTGGAGTACCGCATCGGCACCCTGAAACTCCTGGGCTCCAAGGGAACCACAGGCACCCAGGCTAGTTTCCTTGAGCTCTTCGAGGGGGACCACGGAAAAGTGCGGGAGTTAGACGAAAAGATTGCAAGGGAGATAGGCTTTACAGCCGTTGTCCCCGTGTCTGGACAGACCTATTCCCGCAAGCTGGACGCCTCCGTACTGGCAACCTTGTCGGGCATTGCCCAGTCGGCCAGCAAATTTGCGAATGACCTGCGCCTTCTCTGTCACCTCAAAGAGGTGGAGGAGCCCTTTGAGAAGAGCCAGATTGGTTCCTCCGCCATGCCCTATAAGCGTAACCCCATGCGGTGTGAGCGCATCTGTGCTCTGGGGCGCTATGTAATGAACGACGCGCTGAACGGTGCGGCCACCGCCTCGGTCCAGTGGTTCGAGCGCACGTTGGACGATTCAGCCAATAAGCGCCTCTCCATTCCGGAGGCTTTCCTGGCGGTGGACGCCATTTTGGGTATCTATGCCAACGTGGCTTCCGGCCTGGTGGTTCATGAGAAGGTCATTGAGCGCCACGTACTGGAGGAGCTGCCTTTCATGGCAAGCGAGAACATTATGATGGACGCGGTGAAACGGGGCGGCAACCGGCAGGAGCTGCACGAGCGTATCCGGGTGCTTTCTCAAGAGGCCGGAAGTAATGTAAAGGATAAAGGCCTTACAAACAATTTGCTGGATCTCATTGCTGCTGACCCGCTGTTCGGCATGACGCGGGAGGAACTTACTGCCCACCTGGAGCCGTCGCGCTACATTGGCCGCTGCGTGGAGCAGGTGGAAGAGTTTTTGGCGCAGGATGTCGACCCCATACTGGAGAAATACGCCGATGCGCTGGAGCGTAAAAATACAGACCTGAAGGTCTGAAGGAGGTCATTGTCGTGGGAGAAGAGAAAAAGAAGGTTCGCCGGATCGGTGTGCTCACCAGCGGCGGCGATGCGCCGGGTATGAACGCTGCGGTTCGCGCCGTGGTACGCAGCGCCATTCACCTGGGCATTGAGTGCGTGGGCATCCGGCGCGGGTTCCATGGCCTGATTAATGGCGACGTGGTGAAGATGGACTTTGACAGTGTCAGCGGTCTGCTCCGACGGGGCGGTACCATTCTCTACACCGCCCGAAGCGAGGAATTCCGGAGCGGGCCGGGGCAGGACAAGGCGGTGGCCACCTGCAAGCTGCTGGGGCTGGACGGCATCGTGGGTATCGGCGGCGACGGCACTTTCCGCGGCTTGCTGGAGCTCTCCAAGCAGGGCGTATCGGTCATTGGTGTCCCCGGCACCATTGATAACGACATCGCCTGCTCCACCTACACCATCGGCTTTGATACCGCCTGCAACACTGCCATTGAGTCTGTGGACAAGCTGCGCGATACCATGCAGTCCCACGAGCGCTGCAGTGTGGTGGAGGTCATGGGCCGCCACGCAGGGCACCTGGCACTGTCTGTGGGCGTGGCCACCGGCGCTACCTGTGTGCTGGTACCCGAGGCGGAGATTGATTTTGAACGCGACGTGATCGAGCCGATCCGCCGGGCTCGCCTGGACGGTCACACCCACTTTGGCATCATCGTGGCCGAGGGCGTTGGCAGTGCCTACGACGTGGCCCAGAAGATCCACGATGCCACCAGCCTCGATACCCGTGTGACCGTCCTGGGCCATGTCCAGCGGGGCGGCGCGCCCACCTCTCGGGACCGCATCGCGGCCACATACATGGGTTATGAGGCAGTACGCCTCCTATCCGAGGGCTTTACCAACCGTGTGGTCTGCGTCCAGGGGGAGACCTATGTGGACTACGATATCTCCGAGGGCCTCAAGATGAAAAAAGGCCTCGATGAGCAGACCTATACCGTTATGCAGGTCCTCTCCGGCGGATAAAGTATATTTGCGGAAAACAAAAGCGCCGGTATCGCTCAGATACCGGCGCTTTACTTTTAAAAGGTATAAACGTACTCAAAGGAGAGGAAAGTCTGGTTCAGTGAAGGGGAGTAGTAGGTGCCTTCCTGCATAAAAGCAAAGCCGCATTTTTCGATCAGCCGCTTGGAGGGAAGATTCTCCTGAAAACAGCAGGCCCAGACCTTCCGGACCCCTATGGAGGACAGATGCTCTAAAACCAGTGAAACGGCCTCGCTCATGAGGCCGCGCCGCTGGTAGCTCTCATTCAGTGCAAAGCCAAGCTCTTTTGTGTCGTCCCTGCCGTTTTCAGAGTCCTCGTGGATGGCGATATGCCCGACGACCTTTCCCGTCTTCCTGTATACAAGGGCAAAGATGTTGGGATTGCTCCTGTTTTTCTCCAGTGCATGCCGAGCGTCGCCGATGGTGGCGTATGGCCTCCAGCCTGCCATCCTGCCTACACCCGGCTGGCTGCCGTATTCGAAGAGGTCATCCAAATCGCCCTGCTGGAACGGGCGAAGGAGGAGCCTTGGCGTTTCAAAAGTCATAGTATGCCTCCTTATGGGAAGAGAACGCCCCCGGTCATATTGGACCGGGGGCGTTTGTTTTGCCTACATCTCGGTAGTGAGAACCTTTTTTAGTTTTGCGAACCGGGGAAGATTGTTTTCCTTCGGCGCGTTCAGCTCACCCTGAATGAGGGGGAGCACATAGTCGATGAAGGGCTGCTCAATGCCGTTGCCCGCCTTGTTGATCCACTCGCGGGGAACCTTCTTCTCGATATTGGCACAGATGTCCAGGGGCTTGAGGACATATTTGCACTCGTATTCGCCGCCCTCACGGGTGCAGTCGAAGGCGACCATCTTGTCAGTCTCACCGGCAACAGCTGCTTCGACGGCAGTCTTACCGGCATTGAACGCCTCCTCGATGTCTCGGGCGGAGGCGACGTGAGAGCCGCAGCGCTGGAGGAGAGAGAGCTCAATGCCGCGGACCTTGGCGCCGGTCTTGCTCTTCACGACCTCGGCCAGCATGGTGGCAAGGCCGCCCAGCTGGGCGTGGCCAAAGCCGTCGGTAGCGGAAGTGGAGGCCTCGGATACAAAACGGCCATCGGCGTAGTGGATACCCTCGGACACGGCCACCATGCACTTGCCGGTCTTATTATAGATGGCGGTCACGTCGGCGAGGAAAGCGTCCATGTCAAAGTCCACCTCGGGGAGGTAGATGAGATCAGGGCCATAGCCGGCCCAGGTAGCCAAGGCGGCGGAGCCGGCCAGCCAGCCGGCGTGACGGCCCATGATCTCGATGACGGTTACCATCCCGGTGTCGTACACATGGGCGTCACGATGGACCTCCATGCAGGTGGTGGCAATGAACTTGGCGGCGGAGGAGAAACCGGGGCAGTGGTCGGTGCCGTTGAGGTCGTTGTCAATGGTCTTGGGCACGCCCATGACACGGCATTCGTAGCCCACCTTCTGCATATACTTGGAAATCTTATTGCAGGTGTCCATGGAGTCGTTGCCGCCATTATAGAAGAAATAGCGCACGTCATACTTCTTGAAAATCTCGAGAATCCGCTTGTAGTCGGTGTCATCCTTGTCGGGGTCGGCCAGCTTATAGCGGCAGGATCCCAGGGCGGAGGAGGGGGTATACTTCAGAAGGTCCAACTCCGCGCGTTCCTCCTGAGACATGTCGTAGAGCTTGTCCTCCAGGACGCCCTTGATGCCGTGGGCCGCTCCCAGCACCCGGGTGATGTTGGCGTTGTCAAGGCCAGTGGCGATGACGCCCAGCGCGCTGGAGTTGATGACGGCGGTGGGGCCGCCGGACTGACCAATGATCAGTGCGCCCTTCAATTCGCTCATAACTGAAATCTTCCTCTCGTTTTATGGTCTGATTTGAGAGTTTACTTCTGGATAAATCTCAAATGTACTAAAATATTGTAGCACGTCCTATTGCATTTATCAACCAAAACTGATAGAATTACGGTGCAAATTTGAAAGGAGCTGTTATCTATGCCTCTCGTAACTTCTGCCGAAATGTTTAAGAAGGCTTATACCGGCGGATACGCCATCGGCGCGTTCAATGTCAACAACATGGAAATCGTGCAGGGCATCACCGAAGCCGCCAAGGAGGTCAATTCCCCTCTGATTCTCCAGGTGTCCAAGGGCGCCCGCGCTTACGCCAACCATACCTACCTCATCAAGCTGGTGGAGGCCGCTGTCATCGAGACCGGTCTGCCCATCGTTCTCCATCTGGACCATGGAGACAGCTTTGAGACCTGTAAGAGCTGCATTGACGGCGGCTTTACCTCCGTCATGATCGACGCCTCCTCCAAGCCCTTTGCTGAGAATATCGAGATCACCCGCAAGGTCGTCGAGTACGCACACGACCACGGCGTGGTGGTCGAGGCCGAGCTGGGCGCTCTGGCCGGCGTAGAGGACGAGGTTCAGGTTTCCGCCGAGGATTCACACTACACCCGCCCTGAGGAAGTGGAGGAGTTCGTCTCCAAGACCGGGTGCGACTCCCTGGCTATCGCCATCGGCACCAGCCACGGCGCCTATAAGTTCAAGCCCGGTACCAATCCCCAGCTCCGTTTTGATATTCTGGAAGAGGTCTCCAAGCGTCTGCCCGGGTTCCCCATCGTGCTCCACGGCGCCTCCTCCGTTCCCCAGGAATTCGTCAAGATGATCAACGAGAACGGCGGCAATATGCCCGGAGCCATCGGCGTGCCCGAGGATCAGCTCCGCCAGGCAGCCCGCAGCTCGGTCTGCAAGATCAATATCGACTCCGACCTGCGCCTGGCTATGACCGGCACTATCCGTCAGTTCTTTGCCCAGCACCCCGACAAGTTCGACCCCCGCGAGTACCTCAAGCCCGCCCGTGAGAACATCAAGCAGCTCGTCAAGCACAAGCTAGTCGACGTTCTGGGCAGCGACAACAAGGCCTAAGCGAAAAATAAAAAGGGGAGAGGCTCTCAATAGAGAGCCTCTCTTTTTTATAATAATCGTACATCTGTTCTTGACAAACCGGGGCGCGCTTTTTATAATATCAGTAATAGAACAGGGAGGGGGAGAGGGCATGCCGCGTGACGTTGAAAAAACGGTAGGTAATCTGATCGACCATCAAAAGGTCTCCTATATCGGCTCCGTGGACGAGGAGGGCTATCCCAATATCAAGGCGTTTAATGCGCCGAGAAAACGGGAGGGTGTCAAGACCATCTATTTTTCAACCAACACCTCCAGCCACCATGTGGCGCAGTTCCGGGCCGAGCCCAAAGCCTGCCTCTATTTCTGTGACCGGCGCTTTTTCCGCGGCGTTCTGCTGCGCGGCGTTATGGAGGTTCTCGAGGACGTGGAGAGCAAGGAGATGCTCTGGCAGACAGGGGACACTATGTACTACCACGGCGGGGTAACCGACCAGGACTACTGTGTTCTGCGTTTTACCGCCGTAGACGGAAGAATGTATGGTGGTTTCAAGTCGGAGGATTTCACCATTGAGTAGCAAGGGAATGGGGCAGTACCTGGCGGATTTCGGGATTTTAGCCTGCAATGAGAACCCCTGGCTGCCCAGTCTTGATATGCTGGGCTTTACCTGGGCGGACGCGGTGGCCCTCATCGACCGGCAAGAGGTCTTTGTGAGCAAGGCTTGGCGCAGGCGGACGGTCTACCTGTCGCCGGAGGTGTATTTTCTCCTCAAGGAATGCCGGGAGCATCGGCCAATGACTACAGATGCCATCGCGCTCTATGACATTCTGCTGTCGGCCCCTATGGAGAGCGCCGACCTGAAACGGCTGGTCCCACTGCAGAAAAGGGCCTTTGATAAGACCCTCGAGTTCCTGATGGAGGAGTGCTATGTGACAGCCCTGCGCAACGGCACGTGGAAGACCTCTAACTGGTCGTCCTATGTCTACGGCGCCGCCGAGACTTGGGAGGCCCTGGCACATAGACCCGCTCCCAACGCCGACTCTTGGGCCGCACTTACCGCAATTTTGGGGAGAACCATGCCGGAGCGGGAGGTCGCAAAGCTCCTGGGCGTGCATAGGATGACACAGTCTCAGGAAAGGACTTGATGGCTGTGACTCCCGCTCATCTGCCCCGCGTCCCCTATGACCGCGCAGCAGCCGTGGCCTACGCCCACAGGTGGGCCTACCGGCGCAATCCCGCCTACTATGATTACGAAAAGCTGGGCGGTGACTGCACCAATTTTGCCTCCCAATGCCTCTACGCCGGCACCGGGATTATGAACTACACACCAACCTACGGCTGGTATTACATCGACGCGAACAACAAATCCCCCTCCTGGACGGGAGTAGAGTATTTTCGCAACTTTGTTACCAGAAACAAGGTGAATCCCGGGCCAGTTGGCGAGCTTTCCGACATGGATTCTGTGGAGCTTGGGGACTTTGCGCAGTTGCGGTTTCAGGGGCGGGAGGCCTTTAGCCACACGCCCATCATCGTGGAGATAGGGGAGCCCCGCACCTTGGACACCATTTTGGTCGCAGCCCATACCTATGACGCCGACTACCGGCCCCTGAGCTCCTATACTGTGGATGAACTACGTTTTTTACATATTTTGGGTGCATATCCGCCCAATATTATCGAATTTTAGCAACAATCCCGCCCGATGCTTTTTAAAAGCAAAGGGCGGGATTGTTTATCTCAGAACAAATATTTTGTTTACTCTTCTTCAGGATTCTGCGCTTTTTTTGTGCTTTTTCGCTTGACCCGCCCCAGGGGATTGGCCTTGGCTGCGGTGCGGAGGTTCTCGTTGTCCACATGGGTGTAGATCTGGGTGGTGTTCAGGTGCTCGTGGCCCAGGACTTCCTGTAGGGTGCGGACATCCACGCCGTTTTGAAGCATCAGTGTGGCAGCGGTATGGCGAAGCTTGTGAGGCGAATACTGGGCGCTGTCTAACCCGGCCATGGTCAGATATTTCTTCACCAGCTTTTCCACGGCTGCCTTGCTGATGCGCTTGCGGCGCTGGCTGATGAAGAGGGCGTTCTTATCGATGATGCCAACCGTGCCCCTGGCTGCCATGTATTCGCTGATTGCTGCACGGCAGGCGTCGTTGAGATAGAGGATGCGCTCCTTATTGCCCTTGCCCAGGACCCGGAGCTGATCGGCCCGGACGTCGGTGACATTGAGGCCGATCAGCTCGGAAATCCGCAGGCCGCAGTTTAAAAACAAAGTCAAAATACAGTAGTCACGCTCTTTGAACGGCCCGTCCACGGCGTCCAGCAGCTCCAGGCTGCTTTCCAGGTCCAGGTAACGTGGCAGGCTCTTTTTCGTCCTGGGCGCGTCTAAGTCCTGCATAGGGTTTTCCGGGATAATCTTTGCCTTGTTGGTGAGGTATTTATAGAAAGAGCGGATGGAGGCTACCTTGCGGGCGCGGGAGGCGGCGTTGAGTCCATAGCCGGTATGATCGCTGTTGGGGCGTTGGGCCCGGTCACGGCTTAAATAGCTCATGTAGGAGTACACGTCGGCCAGCGTGACCGAGCGAACCAGTTCCAGATCCACATCTTCGATAGAGATATCGTCCAGCTCTGCTGTACGGGGCGTTTTGCCTTTTTCAATTTTTATATAGCGAAAGAAGTTGCGTAGGTCAAGAAAATATTCGTCCACCGTTTTGCGGGAGTGACCCTGAATTGCCTCATGATACGTCAGAAAATCACGCAGGATAGGTGGCGCCTCGGTGCGGTAGTCCATAGATATCCCGGCAGACCCGGAGGGGGCTTAAACGCCTGAAATCGGCTTTTGCCCTCCCCTAAAGTAAACAAAATTTTTATTTTGTTTACTTATATATCTGCCTCAATTCACTCCTCTCTCTTTCGGTTTGAAGTTCCATTGATAAAATCGGGCGTTTTGCAGAAGACTACTTTCTGTGTTGTCCCCTGTTATTTTAAAAGTTGAGGTGTTGGCTGTGAGCTTGATTGCCTGTACCAGCGACTGCGTCTACCAGCAGGACGGCTACTGTGGCTTGGAGCGTGCCGTCTCCTGCGGCTTACCCAGCAATGACGAGACCTGCGTTAACTTCGTGCCCAGATATCACGCTGACGGCACTCCGCCAGCTACAGAATCGCCGCAAGCGCTTCTCTGATGTTTTTCACCCGTATGAGCTGCAGACCTTCCGGCTCAGCCAGCTTGCCGCTGTTTCTGGCCGGAATCAAGCACTTTGTAAAACCAATGCGCCTTACCTCTGAAAGCCTCTGCCCCAAGCCGTTGACGGCCCGCAGTTCGCCCGTCAGCCCAACTTCGCCGATGGCAACCAGGTCGTTGGGTACGGGCTTGTCCCTGAAACTGGAAGCCAAAGCCATAATCATGGCCAAATCTGCGGCGGGCTCATCCAGACTCAGACCACCGATGACGTTGATGTACGCATCACAGGCGCCTACCAAGAGCCCTCCCCTCTTCTCCAGGACCGCCAGGAGGAGCATAGCGCGGTTAAAATCAAAACCGTTGCTGGCCCGGCGGGGTACATTAAAGCTGGTAGGCGTCAAAAGGGCCTGTACCTCGGCCAGGACGGGCCGTACGCCCTCCATCACGCAGGTGACGCAAGTGCCCGGAGCATCCTCCGGGCGACCGGAGAGGAGCATTTCCGAGGGGTTTGGCACCTCGGACAGGCCGCTGTCTGCCATCTCGAACACGCCGATTTCGTTGGTGGCCCCGAAACGGTTTTTGGCGGCCCGGAGGATACGGTAGGCCATCTGCTGCTCGCCCTCGAAGTAGAGCACGCAGTCCACCATGTGCTCAAGCACCTTGGGGCCCGCAATGGAGCCCTCCTTGTTTACGTGACCGATAACGAAGACAGTGACGCCCTGGCCTTTGGCAAGCTGCATGAGAGCCATGGTGCAGTCCTTCACTTGGCCTATGCTGCCTGGCGCGGTGGTTAAATCGCCATTGTAGAGGGTCTGGATGGAGTCGACGATGAGCACGTCGGGCTGGAGCGCGTTCACTGATCCCAGAATCTCCTCCAGATTGGTCTCAGAGAGGAGGTACAGCCCCTCCCCTCTCACCCGCAGCCGTTCGGCCCGCAATTTGATCTGCCGCTCCGACTCCTCGCCCGATACATACAATACCTTGGAGAAACGGCAGAGGTTATCGCAAATCTGGAGCATCAGCGTGGATTTTCCGATACCGGGTGCGCCGCCCACCAGCACCAGAGAACCCTTCACCGCTCCGCCGCCCAGCACCCGGTCAAGCTCACTCATGCCAGTCTCAAACCGCAGCTCATGGGTGGTCTCTACGTCGGCAATTGGCCTGGGACGGCTGGCGCCCAGCGGGGTTTGCCTGCTGATGGACGCAGACGCGGCCTTCTTCTTGCTCTCCACGGGCTGTTCCACCAGGGTGTTCCACGCACGGCAGGCGGGGCATTGCCCCGCCCACTTTGGCGTTTCGTTGCCGCATTGAGTGCAGTAAAACAGGGTTTTAGCCTTCATTTGGCAGTTCTCCTTCAATAATGGGCGGATCCATGCCCTGAAATTGTATAAAAGACCCGGCCAGGGCCACCGCAATTTTCTCCTGATACTCCGGCGTTTGGAGCTTTTGGGCTTCGGCTGAATTGGAGAGAAAGCCGCACTCCACCAAAATGGCCCGGCAGGTGATATGATTCATCAGGTATATACTGTCCGGGATCTGGGTGGGCACGCGGGCATTGGAGGGGTCCAGCGTTTCTTTTAATACATTTTGAGTCAGGACCGCGAAAGACAAGCTTAGTTCCTCGTTGGCGTAAAAAACCTGAGCCCCATGATATCTGGAGCCCTGAAACTTGTTTTGGTGGATGCTGATGAGGGTGGCATTCTCGGTCTCCTCGATCATTGCCACCCTGTTGTGCAGGTCGGAGACCTTCTTTTCCCGCAGGGTCTTGGCGTCGCTGTCGTGGAGTGAGGTATCGGTGGTTCGAAGCACCTTAGTCTGCACGCCATATAGCCCAAGAAGGCCGTCCAGCCGCAGGGCGATGGAGAGATTAATGCCACTCTCGGGCACTCCCGTGGAGGTGACCGCTCCCCCGTCCTCCCCGCCATGGCCCGCATCGATTACTACCGTCTCCCCTGCGGCCCGGGCGGCGGAGAAAGTGGGAGAGGATCTCCCCTGCTCTACCAAGGCCTGAAGGCCACCGCCGAGGACAAGCGCGCCCACCATAGTCCAGAATAATATTTTTCCACGCATCTCTTTTTTCAAATGAGACACCCCCCTTCCGCAACCTATGAGGGGTTTTGTACTCTTATGTGCGGATATTACAATTATACCATATTACCGAGCCAAAGCAAAGCGGTTTCCTCCCAAGTTCGACGGCATAGAATGGGCTGGAGAGGCCCCGGCCTCTCCCCTTTCCCGCGTCAATGCCATCCCAAAGGAGGAAAATACTTTGATTCTTGAGACGGGCAATAAGGAAAATGTTCTGAATTTTGAGACCAGCAAGAAAGAAAATGTTCTGAATCTTGAGACCGGCAAGAAAGAAAATGTTCTGAATCTTGAGACCGGCAAGAAAGAAAATGCTTTGAATCTTGAGACAGGCAAAAAAGAAAATGTTTTGGGCCTTGAGACAAGCCAGAAGGAGATGCCTCTCTGTGACGATGCAAGCGGTACTCTGCCGGAGTGCGCACCACTGGCGGTTCCATATGTCCCCTTTCAACAGACCGGCTCCAGGCGCTATTCCCGACAGGAGGCGCTGAATAACGGCACCCTATTCCCCGGGCTGAACCTGCCCTTCCATGTCAAGGCCGAGGCCCGGGACGTGGCATCCGGCCACTTGGCGGAACTCCAGGCTCTGGAATTTGTCCTGCTGGAGCTGGCCCTGTACCTGGACACCCACCAGAACGACAGTGAAGCTTTTGAGCTTTACAGGAAATATGCAGCAATGGAAAAGGAGGCCCGTGAACGCTACGAGGCCATGTATGGCCCCGTCATGCATCGGAGTGTCGTCAACGAGAAGAGTTGGGCCGCCTGGCTCAATGATCCCTGGCCCTGGAATTACACCGGTAGAAAGGAGGGCTAGGGTGGTATGTTTATCTATGAAAAAAAGCTTCAGTATCCCGTAAAGATCGCGACCCCCAACCCCAGGCTGGCCTCCGTCATCATCAGCCAATACGGAGGACCGGACGGTGAGCTGGGCGCCTCTCTGCGCTATCTGTCCCAGCGCTACGCCATGCCCTACCCGGAGCTCAAGGGACTCCTCACCGATATCGGCACAGAGGAGCTGGGCCACCTGGAGATGGTGGGGGCCATCGTCCATCAGCTCACCCGCAACTTAAATGACAACGACGTGCGTATCGCGGAGTTCGCCCCCTACTTCGTGGACCATACCACCGGTGTCTACCCCACGGCGGCCTCCGGGTTCCCCAATACGGCGGCCTCTATCGCCGTCAAGGGCGACGTCATCTGCGACCTCACCGAGGACATGGCGGCCGAGCAGAAGGCCAGAGTTACGTACGACAATATCCTCCGGCTCTCCGACGACCCCGACGTGAACGACGCCATCCGTTTCCTCCGTGAGCGTGAGATCGTCCACTTCCAGCGTTTCGGCGAGGCTGTGCGCCTTGCCAAGGAGAAAATGGATCAAAAGAACGTCTACTTCACCAACCCCGCCTTCGATAAATAATAAACTAAGGGCAGATTGCATTTGCAATCTGCCCTTAATCTATTAGGATGAACCGTTCTTTTCTTCTTGCCGAATATTTTATCATTGGTCAAGCGCCCCGCCGCCTCTCCTCAGGCGCTCTCCCCACTGTTGGCCAGGACATACATCATCATGTGGTCCAGGATCATATGCACGTCTTCCACGATCTGCATGTTGTTAATCCTAACATGGACGGCGTGCCGGGCGATTTCAAGCATCCTACCGCCGTCATAGCCCACCACGGCCACGCTGAAACCGCCGTGCTCGTTGGCATAGCGAAGGGCGCGGATTACGTTCTCCGAGTTGCCGCTGCCGGAAATGCCGATCACCACGTCGCCCTCATGCAGCTTGGCCCGCAGTGGAATCTCGTAGACCTCGTCATAGCCGATGTCGTTGGCGATGGCGGAGAATAACGGCGTATTGTCGCTGAGGCACTCGAAGTCGTATTTGATCTCCTGGTTGAGGCTGACACCCTTGCTGAAGTCGCACACGAAATGGGAGGCGGTGGCGGCGCTGCCTCCATTGCCGCAGATAAAGATACGCTTTCCATCCAGGCGGGCCCGCTCCATGATGTTCATTAATTCATTCACTTCGTCCAGATCCAGCTCGGAGAGGACACATTTTTCCATCTCCAGGTAGTCCGCCAGATGCTGTTTATAGTTCATATTTCCCCCTCATTCCCGTATTCTTTCAGCCGCTGTATCAGCTGCGGGATACTTGCTGTGCCGGTGCAGCCGATCTGCTGGATGGTGATGGAGGATACGCAGCAGGCCATAACCGCCGCCTGACTGGACGTCAGACCCAGTGTCAGACCCAGCACGATACCCGCGCTGGAGGCGTCTCCTGCCCCAACGATATCCACCGGCCCGGTGACGGGATAGGCGGGTACTATGCGAACCCCGCCCTCCTCGAACACCATCATACCTTTGCTACCCCGGGTGACATAGAACGTATTACCGCTCTCCCGCAGCAATTCCTCTGCACGTGCTAGGAGAGCCTCCGCGTCCTCGGAATTGCCGCCCCCGCCCCCCAGAGCCATCAGCTCCAGGTTGTTGCACTTAACGATCATGTTGCGGTACTCGCAAGCGAAGGCCCGGGAGTCCGCATAAAAGAGGACCTCCGGATGTTCGGCCGCCAGCCGCCCAAGCCCAGCCCGGATGCCGTCGGTGACGGCCCCCAGGTTCCGCTGGACGAACTGGTCCATGACGATCACCGCGTCCAAGCTGGGAAGCGAGGCCACCAGCGCCTTAAGCAACCGTCTCTCCAACTCCAGCGGAAGGGGGGCAAAACTGCGCAAGTCCAGGCGGTTCATTTCAGCATAGGAGCCATCAGGCTGTCTGCGCATGGGCTTGACATAGGTGCTGGTGCACACCGCTCCGCTGCAAACCATATGGGCGGTGTCGGCACCCTGCTCCTCCAAGCAGCGGAGTAGCTCGAACCCCTCGCCGTCGTCCCCGGCCAGGCCGATGCATACGACCTGCGCGCCCAGAGCCCGGAGGTTATTGACGATGGTGCCCGCTGCTCCGGCAAAACAGCGCTTGGCCTCCACCTGGTAGGCGGTAAGGCCGGTCTCAACCGAAAGTTCATCCCGGGCGGGGTCGATGTACAGGTACTTATCCAGAGCATAATCGCCAAAAACTGCGATGCGGGCCCGGCCCACGCCCTCCAGAGCGCGGAGGATGGGGGTGACGTCCATACCAGCTCACCCCGCCTTATCCTGCCCCATCCAGGGCCAGGATCTGCTTGGCCAGGTTGGGCACTGTCTCCCGGTGCTCCCCCTGGACATAGAAGCTGACGCCACCGTCAGCCACCGTCCGGGCCAGAATGGTTTTCCAGGGCCGGAAATAATACCGGGGGTCGGTCTTAGGCGGGGTGGCGTGGTAGCCGTCCCTCTCGTCGATTGGCATCAGGTCGAAGACGGCGGTATGGAAGTGGCGGATATCCCTCCCCTCCTGCTTGGCCACGTTTCTGGCCATAGCCAGCGCCTTCAGGTATACCTCCGGCCCGGCCACGGCGGAGCCGAAGTTGAGGAAAACGCCGTGCTCCAGCCCTGTGACACTCTGGGCATAGATGAGGAAGTCGGTATAGGAGCACGCGCCCATGGCCGCCCCATCGCAGTTGGGGTGCTCGTGAATGATGTCGTTACCCACGCCGATGTGGACCGTGACGGGCACACCCAGGCGGTAGCCCATGGCCAGCACGCTGCTCTCCCGGTAGGGGAAGTTGTTCTCCCATATGTACCGTCCCAGGGCCTCCCCCCAGCCCAGGCCCTCTGTGGCCCCCTGGCGGATGGCATCGTTAATGAGGCCCGTCTCCCGCCAGAGGCCGAACTGCCCCTCGCTGATATATTTGGCAACACTCTCGCAGGTGCGACCGATCATTGCCAGCTCGAAGTCGTGGATGGAGCCCGCGCCATTGGTGGCGAAGTGGGTCACCAGCCCTCGTTTCATCAGCTCAATCATATAGAGGGCGTTGCCGGTGCGGATGACGTGGGCCCCATACATCATAAGAACGGTGGCGTCGCGTTTCCGCCTGGCGTCCACCACCGCCATGGCGAGCTGGGGCAGGGCGGGGTGTGAGAACTCCGAAGCCGGACCGGAGGGGTCCAGCAGAACCTCGTTTAAATTTACGTCGTGGACACGCTGCTCCAGCGGCAGGATGCTGAGCCTGGAGCGGTCAAACTGCGGAAACGGCATGCCAATTCCCCCTTATCGCCTGAAATATCTCGTCGGCGGCCCGGAAATCGGGGATGATGGCATTTGCCCCGGCGCCAATCAGCCGCTCCCGTTTCCAGGCGTTGATCCCCTCCCGGGTATCCTCGTTGGTGGCTGCGCCCACGGCCAGACCGCCCAGGCCGGCCACCAACTCCACCTCCACATAGCCGTCTCCGAAGGAAGCCAGCTCCCGGGGGAGAATCTTCTCCCGCTCCAGCATATCCCGGATGACCAGCTCCTTGGAGCAGGCCGCCATATCGTCGTGGGCTCCATGGATACCACCCTCGAATGCACCGTCCAACTTTAGCAGACGGGCTTCGTAGAGCACGTCTGCCTCATCGGTGCCGCTGGCCAGGTAGCAGCGGATACCGTGGCTCTGGAGCAGGTCGATAAAGCGGCGTGCGCCGGGGACCAGGTAGTCCTCCGGGCGAGCCTCACCGTTCCCCAGAGCGGCCTTTCGGCTACAGATACGCGTTTCCAGCCGACGCAGGTATTCCCTCTTATACGCCAGCGGATCCCGGTCAGGTCCCCCGCGCCGGACTACCTCCTCATTCAGTCGGATACACTGGTAGATTGTCTGTTTTCCGGTAAGAGTGTCTACAAAATCCTCCACGCAGGCGCGGAGCACCCCCTCCGCCTCGCCGCTGCCTACGGCAGAAAGCACCTCGACAAAGTAGGGGATCATGATTTCCCGCCATCCCTCACGGATCAGACTGACGGTCCCATCGAAGTCGAATAGGGCGTAACGGATATGATAGCCGTGCCAGGGCCTGACGACCTCGATCGGAGAAGGCTTCTCCATCTTTACCAGCTCCCCCTATCCGATGGTTTTCAGCGCGGAATCGAAGGCCACGCTGGACGGCTCGAAGTTGGTGCGCCGGGTGAATTCGTAGGCCTCCCTCGCCCCAAACATCCGCTCCATGCCGGAGTCCTCCCACTCAACAGAGAGGGGGCCGGCGTAATTTATGGCGTTTAGTTCACGGATGATCCCGTCAAAGTCCACATCGCCATGCCCCAGGGATACAAAATTCCAGCCCCGGCGCAAATCCCCGAACTCGATATGGCTGCCCAGAATCCCGGCACGGCCGTCCAGCCGGACCTTCACGTCCTTCATGTGTACGTGATAGACGCGGTCGGCAAAGTCCCGCAGGAATAGGCAGGGGTTCATCCCCTGCCACTGGAGATGGGAGGGGTCGAAGTTGATACCCAAAGCGGGCCGGCGGTTGAAGACCTCCAGCAGCTTCCGGGTGGAGTAATAGTCAAAGGCGATCTCGGTTGGGTGTACCTCCAGCGCATACTTGATGCCGCACTCATCGAACACGTCGAGGATGGGGTCCCACAGCTCTCTGATCCTGGCGAAACCTTCATCTACCATCTGCTGGGAGGTCTGGGGGAAGGAGTACCAGTAGGGCCAGATGGGAGAACCCATGAAGCTGGTAACCACCTCTGCCCCCATCATGGCCGCCGCCCGGGCCACGGTTTTCATCTCGTCAATGGCCCAGGCCCGGATCTTCTCCGGCTTGCCGGACAGGCGGGAGGGTGCAAAGTTGTCCAGCCGGGGGTCCCAGTGGTCACCCACACACTGGCCGGCCAGATGGGCGCCCAGGGCCCAGACCTTTAGGCCGTATTTATCCAAAATGCCGCTGATCTCCGCCCGGTAGGCCCCGTCCGAAACATAGCGGTGGGCATCCAGGTGGGTGTGGCAGGCAATTTCCAGGCCGTCGTAGCCGATATCTCGCATGGTCCTGCAGAGCTCTTCAAAAGGCAGGTCGCCGTACTGTCCGGTGGTGATGGTAATGGGTCTCATGTGTCTCTCCCCTATTCCACAGATTCTACTTTCCCGCTCTCGGCGGAGCGCTGGTTTGCAAAGATGACTTTCATGGCGTGCAGAGCACTCTCCCCAGTAAGATCGGGCCCGGCCATGCCGATGACCCCGGCTATGAAGGCGTCAATGACTCCGGTCGAGGTGCGTCCGCCAGAGGTCTGCTCCTTATTGGAGGTCAAGCGGTCAAGCTTATAGGGCGTCACGGTCCCATCGCGTTTTTCCACGATGAGGGAATACTCCGGATCGTCGTACAGGCGTATGACGCCCTTCTCACAGTAGAGCTTGGTGGAGTTGTTCTCCGAACCGTAGTTGGTCCAGCTGACGTTCATGGTACCTACTGCGCCGCTCTCCAGGGTATAGAGGGCAATGGCATTGTCATCCACGTCCACCGGTCTTCCGTCGGGGTACTTCTTGTCCACAGTGGCCAGCACAGCGAAGGTGCTGACGATCTTCTTCCCAGTGAGATAATAGAGCAGGTCGGTTTTATGGACACCCAGGTCGGCCATGACCCCAAACTGGGCAGTCTTCTTGTCAAAGAACCAAGAGTTGGCCGCGCCTGTCCAACCCTCCGGGCCGGGGTGGGCGAAGTGGGTCTCAAAGGTCAGCACCTCACCGAGCTCGCCGCTGTCCAGAAGCTCCTTGGCCTTGGCGTGGGCCTTTGCCAAGCGCTGGTTCAGGCCGATCATCAGACATTTCCCGCTCTCCCCGGCTGCGGCGACCATGGCCTCGCAGCCCTCCAGGGTGGTGGCCATAGGCTTTTCGCACAATACATGCTTGCCCGAGCGCAGGGCCTGGATGCTGATTTCGGCGTGGAAGCGGTTTGCCACGCAGACGCTCACGGCGTCTACACCGCTCTCCAACAGCTCCTCCACCGAGGCGCAGACCCTGCCTCCATACTGCCCCGCCAGCGCGTGGGCCCGTTCTGGCATGGCATCGTACCAGGCGGCGATCTCACAGCCCGGATTTTCGCTGTATTCCGGGGCGTGACGGACCTCTGTGATCTTTCCACACCCGATGATTCCAATTTTGATCATGCTCATCTCTCCTCTGTCCGCATTTGGTTGGTGGAAGCGCCACGGCATCGCATCAACGGCGTTTGTTCTGGAAGTTCTGCAGCAGTACGGCCAGGACGATGATGGCGGCACTGATGGCACCATTGAGGTAGGAGGACACGTTGGCGGCCGTCAGGATATTGCTGATGATCTTGAACATCAGCACGCCCAGGAAGGTGCCGGCGATCCTGCCCCGGCCGCCGCTCATGCTGGTGCCGCCGATTGCAACACCGGCGATGGCGTCCATCTCCCAGCCCACAGCCGCGGAGGCCGCTGCCACGGCGGTCATGCGTGAGGCATAGATCAGTCCGGCGATTCCGCACATGGCTCCGGTGACCATAAAAGCGATAATCTTTACGCCGTCAACGTTGATACCGGACAGGCGGGCCGACTTCTCGTTGCTGCCCACCGCGAAGATATGCTTGCCTAACTTGGTCTTTTTCATCACGATATCAAAGAGGATGACCGCGACTATAAAAATGACCATCAGGTAGGGTATCTTTATGCCGCCAAGCTGGAAACCGCCCACCGCCAGTTGGCGGAAATGGTCGTACAGGCCCTTGTCCACAGTGAAGGGGCCGCCGGCGCCATAGTAGTTGACGATGGCGCGGCAGGCGCTCATGGTGGCCAGGGTTGCCACCATGGCGGGCATTCCACCCTTGGTCACCAGCAGGCCGTTAATTGCGCCGATGATCAGGCCAAAAACAATGCAGAACAGCAGCATGACCAGGGCGCTGCCGGTCCAGTTGAGCACCAGGATACCAAACCCACCGATGATGGCTACCTGAGAGCCCACGGAGATGTCGATGAGGCCCGCGCCGATAACCATGGTCATGCCCAGGGCGATCAGGCCCACCATGCTCCCCTGGACGAACAGGTTGGAGAGGTTACTCCATGTAAAGAAGTTTTTGTTGACCCCTGCGCCGATGATCACCAGCAGGACGAAGGAAAGCACGAAACTGTATTCCCGGGTCAGAGATCTGCCCAGCGCTTTGAGAGACTCAGCGTTCAGTCTTTTTATCATCTTTCAGGCCCTCCAAATTCGCTCCGGTGGAATAGTACATGACATTTTTCTCCGTGAGATTCTCCCGGTTCAGCCGCGCATTGCAGCCGCCCTTGTACAGCACTATGCAGGAGTCGGCCACCTTATAGAGCTCCGGATACTCCGCGCTGAAGACGATGATGGCTTTGCCCGCCTCCGCCAGTTTCAAAATCAGGTGGTAGATCTCAAACTTGGTGCCCACGTCAATGCCCTGGGTAGGATTATCCAGCAGCAGGATGTCGGCGTCGGTCTCCAGCCATTTGCCCAAAATGACCTTTTGCTGGTTTCCGCCCGAGAGGGAGGTGATGAGATCGCCGCAGCTGCCGACCTTGATGGACATGGCCTCTCGCTGGCGGGAGAAACGCGCCCGTTCCTCCTTGGAGCGAATCAGCAGCCGTTTGGACTTGGCGTTGAGGTAACCCATGGACAAATTGTCCAAGACGGACAGATCGTTGTGGATGCCGCGCTCCGGGCGCATCCGGGGCACCATGCCTATGCTGCGCTTCATGTATTCCTGCACCGAGCGGTCGCCGGCCCTGTTCATCAGCCTCCTGCCCCTCACGCACACCTCGCCGGTGTATGGCACCAGGCCAAAGAGAACGTCTGCCAGCGTATCGCGTCCGGAGCCCTGCAGGCCGGTCACGGCCAATATCTCGCCCCTATGTAAGTCGAAGGAGATGTCGTGCAGCACGCCGCTGGAGACATGGCTCACCGACAGGAGGACCTCCTCGGTGGCGTGATAGACATGGCGCTCGAACTCGTCGGATTGGAGATCATGGCCAATCATCATCTCCGTCACCCGGTCCTCGTCGATGTCCTTAAAGTCACCGTGGGCGATCAGTTTCCCGTCGCAGAGGATATAATACACGTCGCAGATCTCAAAAAGCTCGGGCATCTTATGGGAGATATAGATAAAGCTGACGCCCTCCTTTTTCAGTTGGCGCATGATTTCAAATAGATTCTCGATCTCGGAGGTCGCCAAGGCGGTGGAAGGTTCGTCCATGATTATGAGCTCGGACTTGAACAGTAGCGCCTTGCCGATCTCGACCAGCTGCTTTTCCGCGGCCGACAGGGCGTCCACCACGGCCTCCGGGTCGATCTGGACCTCCATCCGCTCGAAGACCTCGTTGCACTTGTCGACCATCTGCTTTTTATCCAAAAAGCAGACCGTCTTGGGGAGCTCGCTGCCGAGGAACATGTTTTCATAAACCCGAAGGTCCTTGCAAAGGTTCAGTTCCTGATGGATGAATCGGATCCCGTTTTGATTGGCGGTTCGGACGTTCCTCATTACGGTCTCTTTCCCGTCGATCAGTATCTTGCCGGAGACCGGCGCATAGACGCCCGCAAGGACGTTCATCAGCGTGGATTTCCCAGCGCCGTTTTCCCCCAGCAGGCCCACGATCTGGCCGGGATCGACGGTGAGCTCCACATCGTCCACCGCCCGGACAGGTCCGAATTCCATCACGATGTTCTTCATCTCTAGACGCATGACATTGGTTTCCTTTCCTATCACCAAGCGATCTTTCTGAGGGGCAGACCCCTATTTGGAATCAGGGCCGGCTGACATTCAGCCGGCCCTGACAAAGACCTATTATGTGGATGCGTTCGATGCCCGCGTCCGGACCCTAGAAATCGCCGATAGAATATCTGACCTGATATTCGCTGCTGGTCCGGTAATCCTCAAAGGAGTAGTGGGCGTCGCCAGTGTTGCTGATGGAGAAGGAGGGGATCAGATAGATGCCGTTCTCCTCCACGGCAGTGCCGCTGAAGGGCTTACCCATGGCGACCTCGGCGGTGAAGTCGACGCACTCGCGGATGAAGGAGGGGGCAAAGAACCAGGTAATGAACTTTACATCCAGCTTGGAGTTCTCAAACTTCCGCATGGTGTCCTCACGGCCGCCCACGGAGGTGATGAGCCGGATATTCAGCTTGGCGGTGCCGGAGTAAGCGTCCAGAGCGTTCATGAGGCCGTCGACGATCTCGTCGTCGTGGGTAACGATCAGGTCCAGAGCCTCGACCTCCTCATTGGTGTGGGCGTTCAGCCAGTTCTCCATCTGCTCCTGGGCCTTCTCAGTGGACCAGTCGGTGACGAAGGTCTCGTTGACCTGCTCAAACCTGGCGTCCAGCACTTCGTCCATACCGCCGGAGCGCTGAGAGGTGACGGTGGAGCTGTCGCCCACGAAACGCAGATACTCGACCTTCTCGTCATCCTTGTAGTAGTCATTCAGGTACACGCCCATCTCATGGCCGATACTGAAGTTGTCACCCATCATTTGGCCTTCCAGACCGTTGAAATTCTCAATCAGCCGATCATAGATGACCAGCTTGACGCCGGCGTCCACCACGGTCTGGGCGGCCGAGCGGAGCGCCTCGCCCTCGGTGGGCCACAGCATAATGGCGTCAATATCTCCGGCGGCAATCAGGTTCTCAATCTCGGTGATCTGATCGGCAGCCTCGCCGCAGGACTTGACGACAATGTCCAGATTGTCATACTTCTCCATCAGAGCGGCAGCCTCCATCTCGGCGTGGCGCACAGACTCGCCGGTGAACCCGTGGTCGCCCGAGAGGATGACCAGGCCGACCTTATAGGTTTTGCCGCCAGACTGGGTCGGAGTAGCGGCCCCTCCACTTGGAGAGGGCGTAGCCGCGGGAGTCCCGCCGCATGCGGACAGGAACGTGAGAGCCATGACCATGCTGAGTGTGAGCGCGACTAGCTTTTTCATTGTGATCCTCCTCAAATTTGTTTTATGCCGAGACATACTCTATCTTCCGCCCGGCCCTCGGGCGAAAAATACACCGATGGGCGCGCTTCAAGGCGCCGGAAGAGTCGACTCGCGGGCAATAAATCCGTGGGGGAGTGTGACGCTGCGATTTTCAAGTTCATGCTCGGAGATCAGCGCATGGATCATCTCCATGGCCTTCATCCCCAGAGAGGCGCAGGGCTGGATCACAGTAGACAGGTAGGGGTGGATCATCTGGGTGTAGATCACGTCGTCAAAGCCCACGATGGATACCTCCTCCGGCACAGCGATGCCCAGCTCTCCCGCAACGACCACCGCACTGAGCGCAATGGAGTCACCGATGCAGAACAGCCCGTCCGGGCGATCCTTCCGCGTCAGCAGGGACCGGACCGCCGCCAGGCTGCTCTGGTAGCTGTAGCTGGAGTCGGCATAGGCGACGCACCGCTCGTTGGGCGTGATACCCGCCTTCTCCAAGGCGTCGCGGTACCCCTTCATGCGTTGCACCGTGGACATAAACTTATTGGTGCTGCTGACGATACATATATTTCTGCACCCTACCTTCAGAAGATATTCCGTGGCCTCGTAACCGGCCCGGTAGTTGTCGATGGAGACGTGGGCGGTGCTGCACCGCTCGGAGAACTCACAGCACTGGACGATCGGAAAGATGTCGCTGTATTTCTGCAGCCAGGCCTCGTCGTGGTCGATAGCCAGTAGAATGGCGCCATCCGCTGTACGTCCGTCGATAGCGCCGCTCAGCAGGGATTCTGAGTCGCCGCCCTCCGTACTGCACAGATACAGGCTGTATCCCAGCGTCTGCGCCTTTTCATTGATGCCGGAGAACACGTTGGCGTAGTACGGGTTCGTGATGTTGGGCAGCAGAACCAAAACCGTCCTGCTCTCGTTGCGCCGTAGATTCCGTGCCTGCTGGTTGGGCACATAGGCAAGCTGCTCGATGGCCTTCCGGACCGCCATGGCGGTCTCCTCCGCCACCGTACCGGTCTGGTTCATCACTCTGGAGACGGTTGCCACGGAGACCCCCGCAGCCTTCGCTACATCTAAAATGGTAGGCATATTATGTAATCCTTTACATTCGTTATATTTGCAGAATATCAAATTTTGTAATCCTTTTCAATGCACAAATATCACAATTATTTTACCTGTTTTTTAGCAAGTACACCAATATTTGGGGAGAAGGCCCCAAATCATATAATCAGGACTTTCTTTCTCTCCGCCCTGTATTATAATGGCCTTGTGATGCCTTGTCCCAGGAGGGGCGCGGCGGATAGAGAGGAGCCGTGAGAGCATGTGTGAAGAAAAACAAGAGAGCGCTTCGGCGGAAGGCAGGCGCTATCTTAGCGTAGAGATTGGCGGCACCAAGCAGCAGATCGCAGTGGGAACGGCTTCCGGTCAGATCTTGGAGCGCCGCTGTGCGAAATTGGGGGATCAGACCACGGCGGCCGGGATTTTGGCCTGGATCAAAGCCACAGTAGACGACATCTGCTCCGGTGCGGACTTCAGCGGCATCGGCGTGGGGTTCGGCGGGCCTATCGATCCGGTGAGCGGGCGCATCATCTGTTCACTACAGGTGGAGGGCTGGAAGAATTTTTCACTGCGCGGCTGGTTTGAGGACACCTTCCACCTTCCCACCGTAGTCCTAAACGACACGGTTACCGGTGGCGTGGCCGAATGGAAGCTGGGTGCGGGCATGGGCTGCCGCCGCCTGTTTTATACGAACATCGGCACCGGGATCGGCGGTGGCCTGTATGACCGGGGAGGCTATGGGGCCAGCTCCCTGGGCTACACCTGGCTGCCGGACTGGCGCAGTACGGAGCCAGGCACCGGGACACGGCTGGAATTCCTCTGCGCCGGCCCTTGGATCGAGTCCCGGCTTCGCCAGCCCGGCTATGTGCCCGCGGATAGCGTCCTTGCCGGCAGGTCCGCTCCCCTCACCTGCTCCGACCTGGCGGAGGGCGGCCGGACAGGCGACCCCTTCTGTATGGCGGAGCTGGACCGTGTCGCGTCCTCCTTTGCCATGGGTCTTACCAATGTGCTGGCGCTGGCCGCGCCGGACCGGCTGGTCGTCGGCGGGGGTGTGGCCAAGATGGGTGAGGTGTTCTTTTCCCGCCTCAGACGGTTCACATCCGAGTTCGCCTTTGTGGGCACCATCAGCAATTATCAGCTTCTCCCCAGCGCTCTGATGGACGACGCGGTGCTGGCCGGCGCGCTGCTGCTGTCGGGCGACCCGGCCCTGGCGCGGGACGGAACGGCATGGCATCAGAGCATATAGGAGATTCCCGGGTACCTGTATGGCCTCGTGAATTCTAATACAGTATAAAATAAGGCAATGAAACTATTTCGATAGTCTCATTGCCTTATTTATATTCAGCTTAAACCGAGAACCTTCATAATCAGAAGGCATTGTCACTAAGGTTCTTCCAGCATCGTAATAAGCTCCGCCTCGCTCAGAACCGGGATATTAAGCTCTTGAGCTTTGCGTAGCTTAGAGCCTGCAGCCTCCCCTGCCACCACATAACTGGTTTTCTTGGAGACCGAGCCCGAGACCTTGCCCCCCAGCGCCTCGATCCGCTCCCCCGCCTCCTCGCGGGTGAATTGCTCCAGCGCACCGGTGAGGACAAAGGTGAGTCCTGCCAGCTTGTCTCCCGGAGGGGGCTCGGTGCTGACCATATTGACCCCGGCGGCCTGGAGGGAGGCGATCAGGTGCTCACTCTGGGGGCTGCGGAGCCAGTCAAACAGGCTCTTCGCCGTAATGCCGCCGATATCGGGCACCGCGGTGAAGTCCTCCTCCGTGGCGGCGAGGAGGGCATTCATGGAGCCAAAGCGGGTAGCAAGGACCTTCCCCGCTTTCTGCCCCACCTGGCGGATCCCGAAGGCAAAAAGCAGCCGAGAGAGGTCGTTCCCCTTGGATTTTTCGATAGCGGCCACCAGATTTTCGGCCGATTTCTTCCCCATGCGCTCCAGCATGGAGACCGATTCTGCCTCTAACCGGTAGAGGTCGGCGGGAGTCTTTACCAGATTGGCCTTGACAAGCCCCTCCACCACAGCGGGGCCCAGCCCCTCGATGTCCATGGCGTCCCGGCTGGCGAAGTGGGTCAGGTTTCGCAGCAGTTGGGCCGGGCACTCCGCGCCGGTACAGCGGATGTGGGCTCCGTCCTCGTCCCGCTCCACCTTGGCGCCGCAGACCGGGCAGTACTCGGGCAGATGGTAGGGCTCCGTACCCTCGGGCCGCGCGCTCAATACCACCTCCACAATCTCAGGGATAATCTCGCCCGCCTTCTGCACCAGCACCGTATCCCCGACGCGGATATCCTTATCGGTGATGAAGTCCTGGTTGTGGAGAGTGGCGTTGGTGACGGTGGTGCCCGCCAGGCGCACCGGCTCAACCACCGCCTTGGGGGTCAGCACCCCCGTGCGACCCACCTGGACCACGATATCCACCACCTTGGAGGGTTTACGCTCCGGTGGGTACTTATAGGCTGCCGCCCAGCGAGGGAATTTTGCCGTAGAGCCAAGCACTGCGCGATCTGACAAGCTATTAAGCTTTACAACCGCACCATCGATGTCATAGCTGAATTTCTCCCGTGTGTCGCCGATTTCAGCGATGAGCTCCCCAGCCCGTTCCATGTTCTTGCAAAGGGTACGGGGAATTACCTTAAAGTGCTGGCTCTCCAGATAGTCCAGCGTCTCGGTGTGAGTTGTAAAACTTTTTCCTTCACAGATCTGGATGTTGAAGACCACGATATCCAGCCTGCGTCCAGCGGCGATTTTGGGGTCAAGCTGGCGCATGGAGCCAGCTGCCGCATTGCGGGGATTGGCAAAGAGAGCCTCGCCGTTTAGTTCCCGCTCCTCATTGAGCCGTTCAAAGACCTTCTTGGGCATGAAGACCTCGCCACGGACGATGAGCCGGGTCAGTGCATCGGGGAGCCGCAGGGGGATGGACTTGATGGTCTTGAGGTTCTCGGTCACGTCCTCCCCCACCCTGCCGTCGCCCCTGGTCGCACCCCGGATGAAGATGCCGTTTCGATACTCCAGCGCAACGGAGAGCCCGTCTACCTTGGGCTCCACGTCAAACTCCACGTTACTTTTCAGGCTGTCGTTCACCCGCTGGCCAAACTCCCCCAGCTCCTCCACCGAAAACACGTCCTGCAGACTCTCCAGAGGTACGTCGTGAACCACCTCGGCAAAGCCCTCGGCGGCCTTTCCCCCCACCCGCTGAGTGGGAGAGTCGGGGGTCACAAGCTCCGGGTGGGCGGTCTCCAACTCCTCCAGGCGGCGGAGTTGGTGATCATAGTCGTAGTCGGACATGGTGGGGTTGTCCAGCACGTAGTACTTGTAGCCGGCCTCGTTGAGCTCCTTACGGAGCCGTTCAATTTCCTGCCTCTCGTCCATAGGCGACCTCCGTTGCTTGCAGTTTGAATTTCGAGACAAAGCGCGGCGCAAGGCGTTTCAGGAGCCGATAGGCCCAGAAACCGCAGAGCGCACCAAATGTATTTAAAATGATGTCGTTGACGTCGCTGCTGCGGCCAACAAAAAGCTGTGCTACTTCAATAAAAGCGGAGACGGAAAGTCCCGTGGCCAGGGCCTTCCAGCAGTGGGGCCTGTCCCCCACCAGGGCAGGAAAAAAACCGAAGGGCATAAACAAAACGATGTTTCCCAGCAGCATGAAAAAGCGCCATGACCCGCCGGAAAGAAGCTCAGTAAAAATTGTAATTGTCCAGTAAAATCCATTAGAGGAGAACGAAAATAGTTGGGGCAGATGTCCATGGGAAAGGGCCACCCAAAAGCCGGCCGGGAACAGCGTCAGCGCTGCAAGGCCGGCAGAAAAGATGACAAAGAGAAACAGCGCGGATTCCCTGCCCGTGCCGCTCCTGAGGCCCTTTTCCGTCAGCTCCCTTTTGCGAAGAGGACGTAGAATGAAAAAGCCGATCGCGCCGAGAATAGCACAGGGCAGCATCTGCCGGACATAGTCCCACGTGACCTGAAGATACCACCCCATGCGTTTCTCACTTTCTATTTGGTCTGCTCTCCGAACTGTAAATAGGCGTCGGGCACCTTGCCTACGATGACGGTCTCCGCGATGTTGACCTGGGTGGATACCGACGTTTCCACCGTGCCGCCGGGGATCAAAAGTTTCACGTCCACCGTCACCTCCAGTATGATTTTGTGGTAAGTCTGATTGATGCCCGCGGAGGTAAATTCGTTATGGAGATCCCCACCTGCCGAGGCCACCGACAGCACCTTTACCGGCAAGCGGGGCCCGCTGTCCGACAAGGTGGCAAGGCCCAGTACGTTACCCAGCGGGATGCCCAGCTCCCTGCTGTCAAGTATATCCACTTGTGCCACAACGTCATCCAGAATTTCCGCGCGTAGCCGGTTCATCTCCACGGAGTTGCTGGTGAGGGCGGTGATTTGCCCGGAGGCGTCTTTCTGGAGCATTATCATGTCGTCGTAGGAGACCGCCTCGGCGGCTAAAGTGCGCTCCACCGCCTCGTTGACAACCCGGGTGACGGCGTTGCGAGCACTTGTCTCGGCCAGTTCCACCACCACCGGGCGGACCCGGCCGTCGAAGAGGTAGATGGCCAGAACAGCCAGTCCGATCCCCAGCACGGAGGAGAGCAGGATGTCCCCTCCCCTGCCGCCTGCCCTTCTCCGCACCCGGACGCGGGGCCAGATCCGCCGCCATTTCTGCATACAAGGTCACCCCCCTATGCAGATACTATGCGGAGCGGCCCTTGTCTCAAAACCTTATTCGCTCCTCAATAGTTCCTCCACTGCCAGCATAACCCCCAGCTTGCCCGACTCATAGGTCAGACCGCCCTGGAGGTAGGCGGTGTACGGCTCCCGCATGGGGGCGTCGCAGGAGAGCTCGATGGATGCGCCCTGAATGAAGGCGCCCGCCGCCATGATGACCTGGCAGTCGTACCCCGGCATGTCCCAGGGCTCTGGGGTCACGTAGGAATCCACCGGCGCGCCGAACTGGATGCCCTTGCAGAAACGCTTGAGGAGCTCGGGGCTGCCGAAGTGAAGCATCTGGATGATGTCATGACGCAATGCGTCGGCGGATGGTTCTACTGAGTATCCCAGAAGCTCCATCATCCGGGCGGCAAAGACGGCCGTTTTAACTGCCTGAGCAGTGGTATGGGGGGCAAGGAAAAGTCCTTGATAGAGACTGCGGTTGCTGCCCAAGGTGGAGCCGCACTCCTTGCCGATGCCCGGCGCGGTGAGGCGCATAGCGGCCCCCTCGACCAGGTCCTTCCGCCCGGCGATGTAGCCCCCCGTTGGGGCAAGGCCCCCGCCGGGGTTCTTGATGAGGGAGCCAACCACCAGATCGGCCCCAACCTGAGTAGGCTCCATAGTCTCCACAAACTCGCCGTAGCAGTTGTCCACCAGGATGCTGACGCTCTGGTTGACGGCACGGATGGCGGTACAGATGACCCCAATCTCCTCCACGCCCAGGGAGGCCCGGGTAGAGTACCCCTTGGAGCGCTGGATAAGCACGGCCTTGACACCGGGTTCCTGCACGGCGTTTACGATGCCGGGAAGGTCGGGCTTGTCGTCGGCAGTCACGTCCACCTGGCGGTAGCCCACGCCATACTCCCTGAGCGAGCCGGGCCCCTTGTCCACCACGCCGATGACCCCTAAAAGGGTGTCGTAGGGCGCGCCGATGGCTGACACCAGCACATCGCCCGGCCGGAGTACGCCGAAGAGGGCCGCCGTGATGGCGTGGGTTCCGTTGACGAACTGGACGCGCACCAGGGCGTCCTCGGTGCCAAAGATGTCGGCGTAGATATCGTCCAGCTTGTCCCGGCCTTGGTCGTCATAGCCGTAGCCGGTGGTGCCGGCGAAATATCCCTCGGCCACGCGGTGTTTCTGAAAGGCCGCCAGGACTTTACGGGTGTTCGCCTCCGCGACTGCGTCGATTCGGTCGAACTGCGCTTGCAGATCGACCTGTGCCCGGGCTGCAAGCGCGGATACGCGTTCACTTATCTCTAAAGGCATAATGCTTTTCAATCCTTGCTTTTTAATTGTTTAACAGCTTTGCCTGGGCGAAGGCGGCCACCAGGGCGGCACTGGCCTCCACGTCCCGCCGATCCACCATCTCCACGGGAGAGTGGACATAGCGGCAGGGAATAGAGATGCCGCCCGTACGCACCCCAACGCCGTTGAGATGGATTGCCCCCGCGTCGGTGCCGCCGGCTCGGATGACGTCCCGCTGATAGCGGATGCCCTTCTCCTCCGCCAGGGCCGAGAGATAGGCGACCATCTCAGGGTGGCAGATGACCGAGGAGTCCATGACCTTGATGGCCGCGCCGCTGCCCGCCACGCTGCTGCCGGAGTGCTTGGCGTTCAACTCATCGTCGGAGAGGGTCACGTCTACAGCAATACCGTAGTCCGGATCGATGCCGAAAGCCGCGGTCTTGGCGCCCCGAAGCCCCAGCTCCTCCTGGACGGTAAAGACGAAGTAGAGATCGTTCTCGCACTCCCTGAGCTGTTCCAGCGCCAGCAGAAGGGTCACGCAGGAGATGCGGTTGTCCATATAGGGAGAGACCAGCCGGTCCCCGGCGGCGAAGGCACGGGCGTCGTACACCGCGGAGTCGCCCACGCGCACCACGTGCCTTACCTCCTCTGCGTCCTTGGCACCAATGTCGATATACAGATCCTCCAGGGTCATGTCCTTGGCCGCGACCTTGTTGTCAAGGCAGACTATCCCCCTGGTGCCGTTCTTAAAGCGCACAGGGGTGCTCAAGATGTCGGGTGCATGGAGGCCGCCGAGCTTGCCAAAACGCAGAAAGCCCTTCTCGTCGATATGAGTGATGATGAAACCGATGGAGTCCATGTGGGCGGCGAACATGACCTTGGGCCCATTACCCTTTTTGTGCACGATCAGGTTGCCCATTGCATCGGTACGGCACTCATCGGCATAGGGCTCGGCCAGCTTGCGGATGGCGGCGGACACCTGGGTCTCATCCCCCGAGGGGCCGTGGCAGGCGTTGAGCGCCTGAAGGGTACTTAAAATATCCATTATTCTTCCTCCTCTTGGGAAATTGCGTCAATAAAGAGACGTGCCAGGCTGAGCATATGGTCGAAATCGCGTACGGCGGCCACGCTGGACGGGGCGTGGAGATAGCGCACCGCGGCCGACATGACCACCGTGCGTACCCCCTCGCGGCTCCGCTGAATGACCGAGGCGTCGTTGCCGCCGGCTATGAAGTGCTTGGTCTGCCAGGGGATGTCATTTTTCTCGGCCAAGTCCCGCAGCAGCTCGAAGAGACCCCGGTCGGCCACCGAGCCGCCGTCCATAAAGGGCACTACGGGCCCCTTGCCTGGGGCACAGACCTGCTTGTGCCCCTCCATGCCCGCCAGGTCGGCGGCGGTGGTGGTTTCCAGGATCAAGGCGACTTTGGGAGCTACTGAGAAGGCGGCGCCATGGGCACCCCGGCAGCCCACCTCCTCCTGGACGGTGAAGGCGAAGGTGCAGTCCATGGGCAGATCCTCTTTTAAAAGCTCCAGCATAATGGCGCAGCCCACTCGGTCATCCAGGGCCTTGGCCTTGATGAGGCCGTCCCCAAAAAGGACGCAATCGCTCTCAAAGGCGGCGAAGTCGCCCACAAAGGTATGCTTCTCTGCGGTCTCCTTATCCTTTGCGCCGATGTCGATATAGTAGTCCTCCAGCTTGGGAAGCTTTTCACGCTCCTCCGCCGTGGTCAGATGGATGGCCTTCAGCCCGATGACTCCGGGTATCTTCCCCTTGCCCAAGAGTACCTTCTTACCCAGGAGAACCCGGCGGTCGATGCCGCCCACACAGTCAAACTTCAGATAGCCCTCGTCGGTGATCCGCCGGACCATCAGCCCCACCTCGTCCATATGGGCGGCCAGGAGAAGCTTATTCCCGGTGGGGCGTTTCCCCTTTTTAAAGACGATGAGGGTGCCCATAGCGTCCACCCGCAGCTCATCGGCATAGGGTACGGCCTTCTCCTTGATGTAGGCGCGCACCTCGTCCTCATAGCTGGAGACGCCACTGAGGAGGCAGAGCTCCTGAATGGTTTCCGTCAGCATATCTCACCGGCCTCCTCTCCCAGGTTTTCCGCAAAGACGGCCAGCAGCCTGGCTACCATCTCCATGTCCTCCAGTGCCAGCACTTCGATGGGGGTGTGCATGTACTTGAGGGGCAGGGACAGCACCGAGGTGGCGACCCCCTCCCTGCTGACCTGCATCCCCCAGCCGTTGGTGCCCGAGCTTCCGGTCATAACCTCCAGCTGGTAGGGAATCTTGTTGGCCTTGGCCTTCTCCACCATCCGATCGGTCAGGGCACGGGTCATATTGGGTCCCACGCCTATGGCAGGGCCGCCCAGCAGCTCCAGGGCGCGATCCTTGGACGCGTCGGGGGTTTTGCCGTGGGTCACGTCCACGGCCACGCACCAGTCGGGGTCTATAGCGAAGGTACCCGCCTTGGCGCCCGCGCCCCCGATCTCCTCCCGAGTGCTGCCCATAATGTAGAGGTCTACATCCAAGTCTTTCTCATTCAAGAGCTCCGCAGCCCGCAGGAGGGTGACGAAACAGGCACGGTCATCCATTGCCTTGCCGCACATGGAACCCTCGCCCAGGACAAAGCAGCCGCCCCGGTAGACCATAGGGGTACCGACGGGTACGGCCTTGACGGCCTCTTCTTGGCTCATGCCGATGTCCACGAACAGGTCTTCAATGGCCACCGATTTATCCGATTCCCCCGGCTTTTGTACGTGAGGGGCAAGGCAGGATACCAGGCCGAAGATGGGCGGGTCGGTGAGGACGGTCAGCTCCCGGTCAGGCAGCATCCGGGGGTCTACCCCGCCAATGGCCCGAAAACGTAGGAACCCGTCCTCAATGCCGATGACGATAAGGCCTATCTCGTCCAGGTGGGCGTCCAGCAGGAGCTTTTTAGCACCCGGCTTTCCGCAGCGGCGCACGCCGATGACGCTGCCCAGCCGGTCGATCGCCACCTCGTCCATGAAGGGGCGCAGCAGCTCGGCGGCGACGGACGCCGCCGGGCTCTCGAACCCGGAGGGCGAGCCCAGAGCGCACAGCCGTTCCAGAGTACTTTTTATATCCAGCATAGTTTCACATCCTATTCCATGTCGCGCACGATTTCTTTAAAGAGGTTGCCCCGCTCCGCAAAGTTCTTGAATTTGTCGAAGGAGGCACATGCCGGGGATAGAATCACCACGTCCCCCGGACGGGCCGCCCCGGCGGCCACCATGACGGCACGATGGAAGTCGTCGTACTCCGCGATGGGCGGGCAATCCTCCGCATAGCCGGGGGCATTTTCCACCGCCGCGCGGATCTTGGGAGCGGTATCCCCTGTCAGTACAAGTACCTTTACATGCTCAACAATCTCAGGCCCTAGTTCGTCAAAGGGGATGTGCTTATCATATCCCCCGGCAATCAAGATGACCTTCTCGTGGAAGGATCTCAGCCCAGCGATGGTGCGGGAAGGGCTGGAGGCGATGGAGTCGTTATAGTAGCGCACGCCATTGAAGGTGCGCACCAGTTCGATGCGGTGCTCCACGCCGCCAAAGCTGCGGGCAAAGACCCGGATGGTCTCGTCGGAGACGAGGCCGTCTACCGCTGCGATAGCGGCCATGTAGTTTTCCACGTTATGCTCCCCTGGGAGCAGGATGTCTCCCAGCGGCAGGACGGACCGGCTGCCGTCCTCATCAGAACACCAGATGGCCCCGTCCTTCACATAGACCCCTTTATCCAGTACCGTTTTTCGGCTGAACATGGTGACACGGCTCCTGGTCTCCTGTGCAAAGCCCCGGGTGATGTCGTTATCGTAATTGAAGACGGCCAGATCCTCGCTCTCCTGGTGGAGGAAGATGTTCTTCTTGGCGTGTACGTATTCCTCCATGGACCTGTGCACGTCCAGGTGGTTGGGGGCCAGGTTGGTGACGACGGCGATGTCGGGGCTCAGATTCATGGTCATGAGCTGAAAGGAGGACAGCTCCAGCACCACCATGTCGTCCGGCTCCATGTTGGCGACCTCGGCCAAAAGCGGTTTCCCGATGTTGCCGCCGATGTATACGCTCAGCCCGGCTTTTTTCAAGAGCTCCGCGATAATGGTGGTGGTGGTGGTCTTCCCGTCGCTTCCGGTGACGGCGATAATCTCGCAGGGGCAGACCTGGAAGAAGACCTCCATCTCCGAGGTGACAAGGCTCCCCCGTTTCCTGGCAGCCTCCAACTGAGGCACGTCAGGCCGCAGACCCGGCGTGCGAAAAATCACGTCGCAGCCCTCCAGGTGGTCCAAATAGTCCTCGCCCAGATAGACTTCCGCGCCCAGGCTCTCCAGCGCCTCAATGACGCCGCCAAAGCTCTCGCGTGAGCTCTTGTCGCAGGCGATGACGCATATATTCGCCCGCAGCAGCAGCTTGATGAGCGGCGTGTTGGAGACGCCGATGCCGATAACTGCCACGCGCTTGCCTCGCAGGCTTTCCAGATACTCCTGTATGGTAGAACGCAAGGTGGATCCCTCCCCTAGTCAGTCTCTTATGCAAACTACCGTCGGTTGAAAAAGAGCGACACGCCTGAAGCAGGCCCCAATAGGCGCTGGCGGAGTTCTAAATCAAGAAGAATACTGCGGCCAGGCATGTGGCAGGCCCATTAAAAACTGTGTCTCCTCTTGTCAGCCGATGGTAATACTATATTATATAACGCAGAGGGAGAAATTTCAATTGGAACGGGCTCTAATCTTGTCTTTTGAAAGGTCAAATAATAACTCTATTTGACAATCCGTCTCCCATCGGTTAGAATAGTCTCCGCAAGTAGGCTGGACAGCCGCGCGGCTGGGCCCAACGGCCCTTTCGTGAGGAAAGTCCGGGCTCCACAGGGCAAGGATAACGGGTAACACCCGCCGGGGGCGACCCTAGGACAAGTGCAACAGAGATAAACCGCCGGCGGCCGCCTGAATATGCAGAGATAACGTAATGTCCGCATATTCAGGTGGTTGTCGGTAAGGATGGAAAGGCGGAGATAAGCGCCCGCCCGATGACGTGTGAAAGCGCTCATCGCTGTAAACTCTATCCGGAGCAACGCCGTGGGAGAGCATATGACCGGCCCGGTCGCTCTCAGGAGGCGGCTGGAGCGTGTCGGCAACGGCACGTCGAGATAGATGGCTGTCTTAAATGACAGAACCCGGCTTACAGGCCTGCTTGCAAAAAAGCACCGAACCTAAGTGGTTCGGTGCTTTTTTAATCCTCAGGCGATGGGGCGAACGGAGAGGATCAAATTGAAGATGCAGTACAAGGGCCAAAGTAAGATCAGCGGATTCAATAGGAATCGGCGCCTTGAGTATTCCGGCTGGACCTCCGTACGAGGGCGCAGACAGGCCAGAACTCGGTTCCTGTGCTTGATAAGAAGGAATGCTCCGATCACACCGAGTATGATGTAGGTCAGAGGAGTCAGTAAGAGAATATTGGTTTTCGTCAGCCCGCCGAGTGCCTGAGGAATAATAGAGACCGCATTGTTGAGTGCGTGGAGCAGATACGCAGTTTTGATACTGCCGGTCCTTAACGTGATATATCCCCAAGCCATGCCCGACAAAAAGGGGACAAACATCTGTGAAAAATTCCCGTGACCAATGGAAAAGAAAGCGGCGGAAACCAGGACTGCGAAGAAATCCCCATAGGGTTTTAGCGCCGAGAGCAGCAGTCCGCGGGTGAAAAACTCCTCATAAAGCGGCCCAATTAAAATAGAGAGAAGGAGCCAGCAGATGATGATATAGGGTCTGTCTAAGCGCCCAAAGAGCTCAAGCAACTCGTTGGAAGACTGCTGACCGAAGACTTGGAGCAGATTGAGTACGGGAACCGACAAGAGGAACCCTACCAATGTGAGAAAGAAGCAGATGGGGACATAATACCCCAGATTCCTCCAAGCTACCTTACTCCCGGCCCAAACTGAACGCAGGGAGACGCCCAGCAGCTTGCCCATCAACGGCAGAAACAGGGCAAAATTGAGGGCATAGGTGAAGAACATACGCCAAATGCTCTGCTCCAGGGGCGCGGCATGGTTCCCGGCGATGATACCTACCAAGAGCGCCGGGATCAGCGGCGTGAGCTGTGTTAGAAAGCACATCAACCCCACGCGCGTCGCTGGGGATCGACTAACGGATTTCGTCTCCATCATAGGTTCCCTCCCTTGGGGTACAGTATAACACATCTTCCAAAATTTTCAATACGAAGCAGCGAGCAGCCAAAGGCCGCCCGCTGCTTTTTTGCCTCTATTACTCCAGAATGGCCCTGTGGAAGACCTTCTTGCCCTTTTTGATCATGGCGCCCTCTTTGCCGAAGTCAGCGGCGGTGAGGCTGTGGGTGATCTCGCTGATCTTCTGCCCATTGACCTCCACGCCTCCCTGCTGGACCAGCCGGCGGGCCTCGCCCCTGGAGGGAGCCAGGCCGCACTTGACCATCAGCTCCAAAAGGCCGATAGCGCCGTCGGTCAGGTCGGCGGCGGTGATGGTAGTCATGGGCATGTTGGCGAGGTCGCCCCCCTTGGAGAAGAGGGCCTTGGCCGCGTCCAGGGCCTTTTGCGCCTCAGCCTCGTCGTGGACTAGTTTTGTCAGCTCAAAGGCCAGCAGCTCTTTGGCGGCGTTGAGCTGGCTGCCCTCCCAGGCCGCCATGACGTCGATCTCCTCCAGTGGCACGTCGGTGAGCATCCGCAGGCACTTGATGACATCGGCGTCGTCGATGTTGCGCCAGTACTGGAAGAAGTCGTATGGGCTGGTCTTGTTGGGATCCAGCCACACGGCGCCCGACTGGGTCTTGCCCATCTTCTTCCCCTCGGAGGTGAGGAGCAGAGTGATGGTCATGCCGTAGGCGTCCTTGCCCAGCTTGCGGCGGATGAGCTCGGTGCCGCCCAGGATGTTGCTCCACTGGTCGTCCCCACCGCACTGGAGGTTGCAGCCGTTGTGCTGGAACATATGGTAGAAGTCGTAGCTCTGCATGATCATATAGTTAAACTCCAGGAAGGAGAGCCCCTTCTCCATGCGCTGCTTATAGCACTCGGCCCGAAGCATATTGTTTACCGAGAAGCAGGCGCCCACCTCCCGCAGGAGCTCCACATAGTTGAGCTTCAAGAGCCAGTCGGCGTTGTTGAGCATGATGGCCTTACCGGGACCGAAGTCGATGAACTTGCTCATCTGCTGCCGGAAGACCTCGCAGTTGTGCTCGATGGTCTCCACCGTCATCACCTGACGCATGTCGCTTCGGCCGGAGGGGTCGCCAACCATGCCGGTACCGCCGCCGATGAGGGCAATGGGCCGGTTGCCCGCCCGCTGCATCCGGCGCATCAGGTTCAGAGCCATGAAGTGGCCCACGTGGAGGGAGTCGGCGGTTGGATCAAAGCCGATGTAGAACGTGGCCTGCCCAGCGTTGATGAGCTCCTTGATCTCCTCCTCGTCGGTCATCTGGGCGATCAGCCCGCGGGCCTTCAGTTCGTCAAATAGTGTCATTGTCTCGTTCTCCTTTTTTCTTGAATTGATATCTCATAGAGCAGGTCTTTGGTGCAAAACCAATTTTTTGATAAAAATCAAAAGCTCCGTCCGGCATTAAAACAACCTGTAATTCCACGCAGTCCGCACCCGCGTTCTGAGCACGGCGGCTGACCTCTTCCATAAGGGTGTGCCCAATTCCGCCTTTGCGGCAGGTTTCCTGCACATACAGGTCCTTGATATAAGCTAATTTTTCCCCTTTCCACGGTGGGTCATCCGATGTACGCTCCCGCCATTCCGCCAAGCAAACCCCAAGCAGAGCGCCATCCTCTCTCTCCGCGACAACCGAGAGAATATTCTCTTCGAGCAGACGAGCCTGAAATTCCTCTTTTGGCAATGCTTCTGATGTGTCACCAAAGATGTCAGGCCGGTGCTTTACGTGGATCGCGTGCAGCTGTTGTATCATTGCAAGGACTTGAGGGTAGTCGGCGCTTTGAAGTGTTCTAATTTTCATATCGCGCGCCCTCCCTTTGCCAGAACAAATTTCATACAAAAACGCCCCCTGTCCCTATGGACAGAGGGCGTAAAAAACGCGGTACCACCTCTGGTTCGCCCTCTCCTCGCGGAAAAGGGCCTCGTCGAGTGCCAACACACTCCCACGCGCTAACGGGCGTACCCGACACGGCCCTACTACGCCCTACAGGCGGTTCAGGCGGCTGCTCCGAGGGGTATTCACAAGCGCGTCCCGTCCCCCTTCCACCAGTACAGGGGCTCTCTGCGCGCGGACACGGTCTTGCTACTCTTCCTCGTCATCACAGTTCCATTATGGCAAATATTATAAAGGGTCCGCCGCAGTTTGTCAACAGGGGTTTGCAGTAGTATGGCCTTATGCTCTGCTCATATACCGCTCGGCGGCATCCAGCAGCTCTCCGGCCCCCTCCAGCATGGCGCTGGTAATATGTGCGCCGCCGGTGAGCCGGGCCAATTCCTCCTTGCGGCGATCCCTGGAGAGGGTCTCAACGTGTGTAAAGGTCCTTCCCTTGCTCTCCCCCTTTTCCACGGAAAAATGTACATCCGCCATGGCGGCAATCTGGGGCAGATGGGTAACGCAGAGGACCTGCTTGTGAGCGGCCACGTCTGCCATTTTCTCGGCCACCTTCTGGGCCGCCCGGCCCGAAACGCCGGTGTCTACCTCATCGAAGACCAAGGTGGTCACGTCGTCGTTCTCAGCCAGCACATTTTTAAGGGCCAGCATGATCCGGGCGAGCTCGCCGCCCGAGGCGATCTTCTGGATGGGCTTCAATGCCTCGCCCATGTTGGCCGACATGAGGAATTGCACCTCATCCATGCCGGTGCCATCCAGACCCAGATCCCCGGGTTTGGGGCTGAATTCAGCCTTAAACTGCACCTTAGGCATATCCAGCTGGGCAAGCTCGGACTGGATGCGTTTCTCTAAAACATCCGCGGCCTTGTGCCGGGCAGCGGAAAGTGTTTTTGCTTTCTCACCAGCCAGTTTCAAGGCCTCTGCGTATTTTTTCTCCAGACGAAGGATGGAATCGTCTGCGTCCTCGATGCTGTTTAGCTCCGTCTTGCAGCGGCTTAGGTACTCCAGCATCTCCTCCACGCTGCTGCCGTACTTCTTTTTAAGGCGGAAGATTGCCTCCAAGCGGCTCTCCAGCTCATCTAGCTCACCGGGCTCAAAATCAAAGCTGCCCCGCAGATCCCGCAGCAGCTCTGCCGCGTCGTCGGCGGCGCAGCGCAGCTCGGTCAGCTTTTCCAGCAGCTCGGCGGCTTGGGCACTCATACGGGCGGCGGGGGCGAGAGAGCGCTCCGCCTCCGCGATGAGAGAGGCGGCCCCTTCCGCGTCCTCGTTGCCGGAGAGGGCGGTATGAGCGCCCTCTACTGCGTCCATCAGCTTGCCCGCATTGCGCAGGAGGTTGCGACGCTCAGTCAACTCCTCGTCCTCCCCCGCTTTCAGACCCGCACGCTCCAACTCGTTGATCTGAAAATTCAGGCTGTCGATACGGCGGGATTTCTCGGCCTCGTCCATCCGCAGGGAGGATATCTCGTGCCTGATGGCAGACAGGGCCTCAAAGGATGACTGATAGTCGGATAAAAGCGCCTCTGTGCCTCCGAAACGGTCCAGGTATGAGAGGTGACAGCGCTCGTCCAAAAGCTGCTGGCCGTCGTGCTGGCCGTGAATGTTGACCAGCTGCCCACCAAGCGCCTTGAGCTGTGAGACCGTAATGAGCCGCCCGCCCAGGCGGCAGATATTCTTGCCGTCGGGCTGTATCTCCCGCTGGAGAATCAAGTTCCCATCCTCGTCGGGGCCCATTCCATTCTCCTCGAACCAAGACAGTCTGGGCAGGGCGCAGAAAACCGCCTCCACCAGCGCGGACTTGGCCCCGGTACGGATGAGGTCCCGGCTGGTCCGCTCGCCGATGACGGCCCCGATGGCATCCACCACGATGGATTTACCCGCACCGGTCTCGCCGGTGAGGGCGTTAAAGCCGCCGCCGAACTGAATGTCCGCCGACTCAATCACCGCGATATTTTCAATGTGCAGCAGGGATAGCACGGCAAAACTCCTCCTCCACGCCACCGTGAGCGGCAGAAAAATGGGCGAGCTATTTCAGCAGCTTGTGTATCTCGGCGCAGAACTCGGCTGCCGACTCGTTGGTGCGCATGATGAGAACGGCAGTGTCGTCACCTGCAAGTGAGCCCACCATGTCTGGGATGTCCATACCGTCCAGCGCCGCGCCCGCAGCCCCGGCAAGGCCCGGCATGGTCTTCACCACCACGATGTTTTGGGCCACGTCAAAGGAGGTGACTCCCTCGCGGAAGATGGTGAGCAGCCGCCCCGCGAAGTTGAGAGAGGTCTTCCGGTCGGAGACCACGTACTTATAGGTGCCGTATTTGGTGAGCTCCTTGATGAGGTGAAGCTCCTTGATGTCACGGGAGATGGTTGCCTGGGTGGAGGTGACGCCCCGAGCCTTGAGCTGCTCGAGAAGCTGGTCCTGCGTCTCCACGTCCATCTCCGCGACGATACGCAGTATTTCTTCCTGTCGCTTATTCTTCATACCATCACCCGTTTCCAAGTTTTTGATTCATGATCTCATAAAAGCTTCGGTTGGATAGGCGCACCAGCCGCGTCACGGCCTGGGACTTACGGACCTCCACCGTGTCCCCGCCAGAGAGCTTAACGGCCTTGCCGCCGTCCACCGTGAGGTAGGCCGTCTTGCGGGCCAGCTTGCCCAGCCGGGCCGATACCACCCGCTCCTGGCTCAGAACGATGGGCCGGGCGTGGAGGGCGTGGGCACAGATGGGGGTAACGATGATGTTTTCCGCCGTGGGCTCCACAATGGGCCCACCTGCCGACAGGGAGTAGGCCGTAGAGCCGGTGGGAGTGCAAACGATGAGGCCGTCACCCCCAAAGTCGGAGAGGAGCATCTTATCCCCATAGACCGACAGGTCGATGATGCGAGCCACCGCCCCCTTGGTGATGACCGCGTCGTTAAGGGCCAGGTCCTCGTAGACGGTCTTACCCTCATGGATCACGCGCACATCCAACATCATGCGGGACTCCAGGGTGTACTTCCGCTCGGCGAGCCTGCCCAGCAGGCTCAGCTCGCTCTGCTCCAGCTCTGCCATATAACCCACGCTGCCCATGTTGACGCCCATGATAGGCACGCCGCAGGCGTTTGCGTCCTTCGCCGCGTGAAGGATCGTGCCGTCCCCGCCGAAACAGATAAGCATGTCCGCGCTTTTCAGTTCGCTTTGCATGTCAAGGAAATGGGCATTCTTAGGCAGCTCCAGACGGCTCCCCTTCTCCGGCACAAAAGGAAGGCACATCGCGGTCTGGATACCCGCCGCCTTCAAAATGCGCTCGGCCGCGAGGGCGGAGCGTAAAAGCTTATCCCGGTAGGGATTGGGGCTCAAAACAACTTTCATCTTATTCCCCCTCCAGCGTCTCATGGGATGCGCGTACCAGGGCAGCCAAATCGCCCCCATAGGGCCCCCCGGCGTCCGCCGCCAGATAGCCCAGGTATTCAATGTTTCCTTCTGGCCCCCGGATTGGTGAAAAGGTAATACCCTTTACAGTAAAACCTGCCTCTGATGCGTGGCCGAGAAACTGCTCCAGCACCTCCAGGTGGACGGCGCTGTCCCGGACGACACCCTTCTTGCCCACCTTCTCCCTGCCCGCCTCAAACTGGGGCTTGACGAGGCAGGCCACCTTGCCCGTCTTCTTCAAAAGCCCATGGACGGCAGGGAGAATCAGCTTGAGTGAGATAAAGGACACGTCGATGCTGGCGAAATCCAGCGCTTCAGGAATTTGCTCAGAGGTGAGGTAGCGGGCGTTGGTCCGCTCCATGCATACCACCCTGGGATCGCTGCGGAGGCTCCAGGCCAGCTGCCCATATCCCACGTCCACGGCGTAGACCTTTTTGGCCCCGCTCTGGAGCATACAGTCGGTAAAGCCGCCGGTGGAGGCTCCAATATCCGCGCAGACTGCGTCTTTTAAATTAATGGGAAAAGTCTGCATAGCTTTCTCAAGCTTAAGCCCCCCCCGACTCACAAAAGCAAGGGTCTTGCCCCGGACCTCTATTTCGGCGGCCTCATTGGTGGGCGCGCCAGCCTTGTCCGCCTTCTGCCCCCCCACATAGACCTGACCCGCCATGATAACGGCCTGGGCCCTGGGGCGGCTCTCGGCCAAGCCGCGCTCGCATAGGAGGATGTCCAGTCTCTTCTTAGCCACGGCCGCATACCTCCAGCGCTTTCTTGAAAAGGCTCTTTTCGTCCAGGCCGCAAAGCCTGTAAAGCTCTTGTACTGTACCGTGTGTGACGAAACTGTCTCCCATATTGCACAGGGCCAGCCCCCGGGGAACTATCCCCTTTTGCAGGAGGGTGGAGCAGAGCCGCTGTCCTACCGAACCGGGGGCCATCACGTCCTCAGCGAACAGAAGCCGCCCGGTTTTCTTTATAGACCCCAGAGCGGTCGATAACTCAAGCGGTGTAATTGTATTTAACTTTACAACCTCGGCGGAAATGCCTTGTTCCGCCAGCAGATCGGCGGCAGCCAGAAGCTGATTAATGAGGATCCCATAGCCCATGAGGGTGATATCGCTCCCCTCCCGCAGCAGGACCGAGCCCGCGGAGCCTGAGTCGGCATGATAGGCCCCCTCTCCGCCCCGTGGATAACGCAGGGCTACCGGACCCTTGCAGTCGATAACCGCACGGCGCAGCATGGAGCGCAGCTCGGCGTAACTGGAGGGGCAAAGCACAGTCATGCCGGGAACGGTATCGAGAAAGGCGGCATCAAAAACACCGTGGTGGGTCTCCCCATCGTCCCCTACCGGTCCGGCCCGATCTACCGCTAATACTACGTGGAGTTTTTGGATGGCCACATCATGGAGAAGCATATCATACGCCCGCTGCAAAAATGTGGAATACACAGCGAAGACTGGGATTGCCCCCTGTTTCGCCATGCCCGCAGACATGGTTACGGCGTGCCCCTCGGCAATGCCCACATCGAAAAATCTTCTGGGAAACCGCTGGGAAAACTCCTCCAGCCCCGTGCCAGAGACCATGGCGGCGGTGATGGCACAGACGCGCCCATCCTCCTCCGAAAGCGCGCACAGGGCCTTTCCAAAGACGGAGGAGAACGTTGTTCCACCCTTTTGAAGTGGCTCGCCATTCTGAACACAAAAGCGCCCCACACCGTGAAAGAGGTCCGGGTTCTCCTCTGCCGGCGCATAGCCTTTCCCCTTTACAGTTCTTACGTGGAGCAAAACAGGAGTCTCTATATCTTTGCTATAGCGCAGAAGCTGAGTCAGCCCCCGGACATCGTGCCCATCCACCGGGCCAAGGTAGGTAAAGCCCATATCCTCAAACATGCTGCAAGGGAGCAAAGTCTCCTTAACCGCCTTTTTGATTTTATGGGTCACACGATAGATAGCCTTGCCGCCTGGGAGGATGTTCATGGCCTTGCGGTAGCCCTTTTTAAAGCGGAGGTACTGAGGCCGCAGCCGCTGGCGGGCCAGGTGTTCAGCAACGCCGCCCACGCTCTTGGTGATGGACATGCCGTTGTCGTTGAGGATGACGATCATCCTCTCGCCGCTGTCCCCCGCGTCGGACAGGCCTTCATAGGCAAGGCCGCCGGAGAGGGCTCCGTCCCCCAGCAGGGCCACCACACTGTAATCCGCCCCCAGCAGAGTGCGGGACCGGGCCATGCCCACCGCCACTGATACAGAGGTGGAGGCGTGGCCCGCGATAAAAGCGTCGCACCTGCTCTCGGAGGGCTTGGGGAACCCGGAGACACCGCCAAAGGTACGCAGGGTGTCCATAATGCCGGCACGGCCGGTGAGCATTTTATGCGTATAGCACTGGTGGCCCACGTCGAAGACCAGCCGGTCCTCAGAAAAATCAAAGACCCTGTGAAGAGCCACGGTGATTTCCACGGCTCCTAAGTTGGAGGCAAGGTGCCCGCCGGTGCGGGAGACGCTGTCAACCAGCGAGGCGCGGAGTCTCGCGCAGAGGGCTTCGGCCTCGCTGTCCGAAATTACATGGAGATCCGGGATAGCTTCGGGTAGTATCATAAACACCTCCGGTGGGTTACATGCGGAAAATCACGACGCCTACCAGGCCGATGAGGACGCCCAGCAGGGCCCCCGCGATTACCTGAAGCGGCGTATGGCCTAATAGCTCTTTCAGCTCCTTGCCGAAGAGCTCGGGTTTCATCTCATTCCAGTGGTCCATTATATAGTTGAGGATTTTTGCCTGCTCCCCCGCCGCCTTGCGGACGTTGGCGGCGTCGTACATGACCACGATGGCCAGTACCGTCGAGATGGCGAAGAGGGCCGAGGAGAACCCATACAAGCTCCCCGTGGAGGCAGCGCAGGCGCAGACGAAAGCGGAATGGGAGCTGGGCATCCCTCCGCTGGCCCAAATATAGCGCCAGTCCAACCGCCGTTTGGTGAGAAGAACAACAATTACCTTCAAAACCTGGGCCAGTGCCCAGGCGACCGCAGACAGAATCAAAATCAGGTTGCCCAGATGGTAGTTTGGCAAATTATAGTCAAGCTGAAACATAGGCCATACCCTCCCGTGTCGGTATCAGTTCTCCCGGCCCACTAAATGGTCGGCCAGCCAGCAGAGAAATTCGGTCTTCTGAAAGCGCTCCAGTAGAGCCGCTTTTGCGTGGTTGGTCTTCTCTTGCACCAGATTTCGGCAGGCCACGACGCCCTTCAGGGCGACGAAGGTAGTCTTCTCGCTCTGGGCGTCAGAGCCAATCGGCTTGCCCAGGGTGCTCTGGTCACCCACAACGTCGAGAATATCGTCCTGTATCTGGAAGGCAAGGCCCAGGTTCTGTGAGTACCGGCGGACAGCGGCTCGCTCAGCCTCCCCCGCACCGGCAACAATGCAGCCGATCTCGGCGGCGGCGGTAATGAGTGCACCGGTTTTGAGTTTCTGGAGCTCCTCCACCTCGGACAAGGAGAGGGCATGCCCCTCCCCCGCCATATCCAGCACCTGGCCGCCCACCATGCCACGAGCGCCTGCGGCGGCGCCCAGGCAGGCTGAGATGGCTAAGGCTTTGTCTGCAGGCAGAGCGGTGCCGTGCTCGGCAATGGTTTCGAAGGCGGCAGTGAGGAGCGCGTCCCCCGCCAGCACAGCAGTGGCCTGACCATAGACCTTGTGGTTGGTGGGGCGGCCCCGGCGTAGGTCGTCGTCGTCCATACAGGGGAGGTCGTCGTGGATAAGGGAGTAGGTGTGCACCATCTCCACCGCGCAGGCGAAGGGCAGGGCGGTTTGAATATCCCCGCCGCACATGCGGCAGACTGCCAGGGTCAACACCGGGCGGAGGCGCTTGCCGCCCGACAGGAGGCTGTAATTCATCGCATCGTATAGGTCGGCCCTAGGCTCTCTTTGGGCAAAATGGCCCTTCAAATATTCCTCTACCCGCGCCATATCCGCACGGAGCTGCTGCTCGTAGTCCATGCTGGTGCTCACTCCTCGCCGTCCATAGACTGCTCGGCTGGAGTGCCGTCAGCTTGGGCCGTCAGCTTAACAACCTGCTGCTCCGCCTTGTCCAGGAGGGTGGAGCACTTCTTCATGAGGGCGGTCCCCTCCTCAAAGAGAGCGAGAGAGTCCTCCATGGGAGCATCCCCCTGCTCCAGCTTGGTGACTATCTCCTCTAGGCGGGCCATGGCCTGCTCGAAGGTCAATTTTTTCTCTGCCATCGGTATTTCTCCTTATGAGGCGGAGCTTTGCCCCCGCCCTGCATTCACGTTTCTGTTGTAATTCTTATATTGCCGTCGGACACGCGTAGGACAAGCCTCTCCCCTGGCATTACGTCCTTAACCGAGCGCACCACGTCGCCATCCTCCTTCTGGGCGATGGCATAGCCCCGACCCAGGACCTTAAGGGGACTCATGGCATCCAGCGCGGCGGCCAACCGGGCGAAACGGGCGCGTTCCCGGCCCAGGGCGGCGGTTAGCCCGTGGGCCAACCGGTCCCGCTGGTAGTCCAGCAACACCCGACGGTCTTGGATATAGTTGAGAGGGCTTTGTAAGGCGCGGCTCCTTGACAGGTACTCGAGTCTCTGGCGTTCCCTGGTCAGACGCCGCGAGGTGGCCTGGGAGAACCGGTCTGAGAGACGGTAAAGCCGCTCGTAGATATCGTTCTGGTCAGGCACCGCCAGCTCGGCGGCGTTGGAGGGCGTGGCAGCCCGCAGGTCGGCCACAAAGTCGGCGATGGTCACGTCAGGCTCGTGCCCCACGGCGGAGATGACGGGTATCTCTGAGGCGTAGATGGCCTTTGCCACCACTTCCTCGTTGAAGGCCCACAGGTCTTCCATAGAGCCGCCGCCCCGGCCGGTGATGATAAGGTCAGCGCAGCGGTAGCGGTTGACCCAGGAGATGGCCGCGGCGATCTCTGCCGGAGCCTCGGCCCCCTGGACCCGCACGGGCACCACCGCCACCTTGGACATGGGCCAGCGGGCCCCTAAGATGCGCAGCATGTCCCGCACTGCCGCCCCCGCCGGAGAGGTCACCAGCGCGATGCGGGCGGGAAATTTGGGGATGGGCTTTTTATGGCCCTCGTCGAAAAGGCCCTCGGCCTGGAGCTTTGCCTTGAGCTGCTCGAAGGCGACATGCAGGTCTCCCGCGCCGTCGGGCGTCATGCCGCCGCAGTAGAGTTGGTACTGCCCATCCCGGGGAAAGACGGTCACGCGCCCATAGGCGATGACCTTCATGCCATTCTCCGGCCGGAAACGCATCCCGACGGCCTCCCGGCGAAACATGACGCAGCGCAGCACGCCTTCGGCGTCCTTAAGTGAAAAGTAGTGATGCCCCGAGGGGTAGACCTTATAGTTGGAGAGCTCGCCGCGGACGGCCACCTCGGCCAGCACGGCGTCCCCATCCATGAGAGACTTGATGTACCCGTTGAGCTGGGAGACGCTGAGGACGGCCTCTTCCCTTCTCATTACGCTCCCTCCCCACCGTATAGGCCCCTCCGGGCCAGAATCGCCGTGCCCATGGCGTTGTCGGTAGAGTACCGCGGTTCGGCGAATATGCAGCCGCAGAACTCCGTTAAATGATCGCGCAGCATCCGGTTGGAGGCCACACCCCCGGAGCACAGTACTGGCAGCCCTGGATACTGCTCCTGGGCTGCTACTGTGGCCCGGCGCACCGCGGAGACCACCGTGGCAAGAGTGAAACGGGCGATGTTCTCGGGCCTCTCTCCTTGCTCCGCCAAGGCCTTGACCTTATTCTCCACACCCGAGAGAGAAAACGCAAGGTCGTTTACCTTTACACTAAATTCCAAGGCCTTATCCGCCTCCTGGGCTAAGATGTCCACCGCCTTCCCTGCCGGGAACGGGAGGCCCAGTAGGACACCGGAACGGTCGATGAGCTGGCCGGCAGAAATGTCACTGGTACCACCGATACAGAGGGCTTTGACATTGACTCCCTCCGGTTCCACCAATAAGAGTTCGGTGGTGCCCCCGGACAGATGCCAGGCCAAAAAAGGTCCATCCAACAGGTCGAGCCGACCCGCCGACCATGCAGCGGCGGCCAAGTGTCCCTGCTGGTGAGAGACAGGAAAGTAGGGAGCGTTCAAACTATCCGCAAGCGAGCGGCCAAAGCCCTCCCCAGCGAGAAAGCAGGGCATATAGGAGCCCTCCACCGCCCTAGGGCGGGTACTGGCCCCCACGGCTTCGATCCCATGGAGCAGACCCTTTTCCTGGAGAGCGTCGAAGAGCTCAGGCAGGCGCTTTACGTGCTGAAAGAGCGCGTCCGACTGCCGCAGGCCCAGCGTTCCGGCGGGGACGTCCAGAAGCCTGCTGACGTTCTCCCCTTCCATGCCGTCAAAGAGGGCCACGGAGGTGGTGTAGTTGCTGGTATCGAGCCCCAGACAGACGGGGGTGGTCATTGGTCGCCCTGCTCCGTCTCGGCGTCGAAAATGCCCTCCGCCATGACGGGGGAGCGCTCCGGGATGCTCTCCTTGCGGACAAAGGAACCTAAGATGCCGTTGATAAAGGAGACCACGTCCTGGTCCTCATAGTGCTTGGCCAGCTCCACCGCCTCGTTGATGGCGGCGGCATTGGGCACGTCCTGCATATAGAGGATCTCATACATGGCGACGCGCATGATGGCAATGGACACCCGGGGAAGCCGGGAAAAATTCCAGCCGATTGCATAGCGGGAGATGTACTCGTCCAGCTCCGCGCAATGGAGATAGACACCCCGCACCAGGGCGGCAATATACGCCCGCTGTTTTTCATTGGGAAATTCGGCATATAGGGGCTCCTCCTCGCCGATTAGGGAGAAGACAGGGCGGGTCAGGGCGTTTTCCAAGAGCTGGTCGGCAGTCTCGTTGGAAAAACTGAGTTCGAAAGCGAGGTGTACGGCAATCTCTCTGGCGTTGCTTCTGGTCATAAAACATCCTCCGTATGCGGTAGGGACAAATGTGCCACCGATTGAAAAGGGTCGCCCCCAAGGCAATCAATGTATACTCACCATTATATACAATCCCATCCAAAAGATAAACCCCTATTTTCGCATAAAAACGCATAAAAAACCTTGAGCGTCGACAATGCGCGCTCAAGGTTTTTCTAAGCGGTAGGGGCAGTAAGGTTACGGGCGCTTGGGTTCTTTTTCAAAGATAACACCGGTGACGTTGACGTTGACGCTGGCTGCCGTGAGGCCGCTCATATTCTCAATGCCCGCCTGAACGGCGTCCTGCACGTGACGGGCCACATCCAGGATGGTGTAGCCGTACTTGATCAGGATGGAAACGTCCACGTTCAGGCTGCCGTCCTCGTTGGAGGACACATGCACACCCTTGGCGATGTTCTTCTTGCCGCCCAGCATTTCCACAATGTCGTTGCCCAGGTTTGCGGACAGGCTGCCCACGCCCTCCACCTCAAGCGCGGCGGCGGCGGCCATGACGCTCAACACGTCCTGGGATATATGGATGTTCCCCATCTCGTCCGTACGGGAGATGTAATCCTTGATTTCACTCATAAGGGGTCACGCTCCTATTCGTCGTTACTCTGCTGGTATTGTACCACGGGCGGAGAAAAATAACAATTGGTTTTTTGTTTTGTCTTGAAACGGCAAGGAGAGCGGGAAATTTCCCGCTCTCCGATCAGTTCAGTATTACTGCTCTGCCTCGATAATTTTTATCTGGCTGGCCGAGAAACCGGTCTGTTCGGTGACGATCTCGGAAATTTTGGCCACGTCAGCGTCGGTGAGACCGGTGTCCCCATCAGCCGCCACCACCACGGAGACGCTCTTGTCTCCGATGAAGGCCACGCAGTCGGCGTAGCCCTTGGCTGTCACCAGGTTTTCGATCTGGGCTTCGCTGACTGTGAGGCTCGCCATGGTCTGGATCGAATTGTTAGCCTCGTCCTTCATGGTCTGGTTCGCGTCCTGAGCGCTGGCTGCCTGCTGAAGGAGGGAGAGGGCGTTATCCCGGGACTGCTGGCGGTTGAGCCGGGCCGCGTCAAAGTAACCGGTGGTGGTGATGGGGTCCTCAGCGTTGGTGAGCGCGCCGTCATTGCCGCTGCCGCCCAAGAGCGGGTCGTCGGTCTTGTTGCCTACCAGGGCGGCCTGGCCCAGTGTCTTGCCCGCGTCTGCCGCGTCGCCGCTGTCCCTGTGGTAGGACCAATTGAGATATACCGCCACGCACACGAACAGGACGATGGCGGCCACCACCGCGTTTCTTTTCCAAAGTTTCATTTTCAAACCAATCCTTTCATTGTGGTTTTAATTTCCCTTGCATACGGAGATTCTGGCCGCGCCTAGGCCGGTGACCGCCGCGACGGCCTCGGTTATTTTCAGCTTGACCGCCGCCTCCCCCCCGCCCGGACAGATAATAAGTGCCCCCTGGTACTGGGGGTAGACCTGCTGGAGCACCACCGCGTCCTGGGTACCGGAGCCCTTGGAGACCACCACCGTTGTGGAGGAGTTCTCGTCGGCTGAGGCGCTCTCGTCCACCGCCACCACCTGCCGAGGGCCGCTTTTCAGCGTGAGGATTACCTTGGCCTTCCCTGCGCCGGATATCTCCGAGATGGCGTCGGCCAGCTTTTCTTCCATTGCGGCGAGGTCGAATTCAACAGTACTGCCTACCAAGGCGGGCGTTGGGACCGCTTCCTCCTCTCCGCCGAAGCTTGGCAGGAGCAGCAGGATGACCCCTACCAAAATGACGAGAAACACATATTTATACTGGCTGAAGAGGCCCACCAATTTTTCACCCCAGCCCTTTAGATCCAAATTCCCTTTCATTCCACGTCCTCCCCGCGATAGGTCTGCCGCTCCTCCGGGATTGCGAGGTCGGCCTCGATCTGCCGGGACAGGGCCCTCTGCTGGTTCTCGGTGAGACTGCCCATGACGGTCACGGCCTCGGGAACGGGCCTTTCCCCATCCGCTACGGCCACGGTCACAGTGCAGTCCTCGATGCCGAGAACTGCCGCCTTGTCCAGAATATATGCGCTGGTTTCTTCCTCTATGATTGCTTTCATCAGTCTTTCGTTTTCGTCATCTAAAAGAGTGCTGTACCCGGCGGCTTCCACCCTGTATTGAGCCAGGATGCCGGACAGGTCCCCCAGGTCCAGTGCGGCAACCGGCCGCAGTATGGCAAGCAAAAGCACCAGCCCGCCGGTGAGTCGCCCAACCTTGTGAACCGCGCCCGCCGGGGACAGGCTCTCGGCCAGGGCCACGATCATGGCCGCGCAGGTGATACCCACCAGCCAGGAACGAATTAGTTCTATCATACCGTCACCACCGAAATGGCCGAGACCATAGAGATGAGCAGGAGAAGAGCGCTGGCCCCCGTCATGCCCAGAACCAGCCCGAAGGCACCGCCGATGCTGTCAATGAGCCCCGCTACCCTGCCACCGGACACCGTGGCCGTAAGGGCCGCGGCAGCTTTATAGGTCAGGTAGTGGACGCCCAGATAGAGGAACGGGGCGATGCACATGCCCAGCACCGTCAGCATGCCGAAAATCCCCACGGCGTTGCGCAGGATACCCGCCCCCGCCAGCACCGTCTCCGCCGCGTCGGACAGGATGCCGCCCACCACCGGTACCACGCTGGACACCGTAAATTTTGCCGCCTTGATGGTGGCCGCATCGGCGGTGCCGGCAATGACTCCGCTCACCGTGAGATAGCCAACGAAGATCAGGAGAACGGCGGTCAGCAGCAAAGTCACGCCCCATTTAAGGGTGGCGCTGATGCGTTTGAGTCCCTCATTCCCCAGGGCGGCGTAGGCAGTACAGGATGCCACGTAGACATATACCATGGGCAGGAGCAGGCGGCTGATGAGGGTGAGGAGCAGGTCGGTAAAGAGCATAGTGGCAAGCTGTCGGGCCACCGCGCCGCCCGGCGAGCCGCTGGCGGCGGCCACCGCCGTGATGGTGGGCAGGAGGGCTTTGGAGAAAGTCTCCATATTCTCCAGCACCTCGCGGCCCAGGCCAATGAGAGAATTTACGTCGGCCACCGCCACAGCCGCTACCGCCAGGGAGCCCGCCACCGCCACCACGTCCAGACCCGTCTTACTCAGCGTACCGTACATTCCGTCGGCCAGGCCGCAGATCAGGACGATGACCAGGAGGAGCACTCCACTGTGCACCGCCTTGCGAAGCGCGCCGGGAATCTGGTCGCTGCCGGTGCTCAGAATATTTTGGAGCCCCGCGTCCAGGTCGATATCCGGGGTGAACCCTTGGTCAGGGGCATATTCCCCTGCCGCCTGCTCAAGGCCGGAGGTATCAAGCGCGTCCGCTTGAGCAGTGGTCACATTCTGCACATCCGACGCCGAGGCCGCCCCCATAAGGAGGAGAGCCAGGGCAAGGAAGAGGAGAAAATACCGTCTCTTTCTCATAAGTACCTCATAATAATCCCATTACCATGTCCAGCACCGCCCGCACCAGCGGCAGTGCCACGAAGAGGGCGCAGGCCGCCCCCGCCGTCTCAAGAAAGGAGGCCAGCCCACCCTCCTTCGCGTCCCGGCACACCTCTGCCGAAACGTGGGTGACGATGGCAATGCCCACCGTCTTGATGACGGGAGCCAACACCGCCGGCTCAAGCCCCGCCGTGTCCGCCAGCATATCCAGCAGGTCCCGGACACTCTGGATGGCCCCCAGCGCATAGGAGAGCAGGATCACTCCCGCGGCCAGCGCCAGCACCAGACCCAGTTCCTGCACGTTCTTCTTTACCACCACCGCGCAAATGGCGGCGATAATGGCCACGGCAGCCAGTTTCAGGATGTCCGTCATAGACCGAATAGGTTCTTCACCAGGGTGAACAGGTCGCTGATCTCCTGCACCACCATCATGAGCACCACTACCAGCCCGGCGAGCGTGGTCATGGTGGCCTGTTCGTCCCGGCCCGAGCGGGTAAGCACCTGGTTGAGCACTGAGACAAGGATGCCGATGGCGGCTATTTTAAAAATCAAATCAACATTCATATTGAAATTTCCTCTCCCTCTCTGGAGCTGTCCGCCGCGCGGCGGGCCAAGGGGGTTATTTTCACAGCAGTAAAATTACGAGGAATGCCCCAACGGATAGGCCAAGCGCGCCGTAGACCCGGCCCAGCCGGGTCCGCTCCTCGGCGGCGGCAGCGAGGCACTGGCCGAGCCGGGCCTGGGCCAGCGCCAGGGCCTCGCCCTGCCCCTCGCCGTCATACCGGCCCAATATTCCGCCGAGCTCCCGGAGAATCATCAGGTCCTCCTGGCCCAGTTCCATGGGGACGGCCTCCAGTGCCTCATTCCAGAGTTCCGACAGAGTCCGCTCTCCCAAGTCGGAAAGTCCGCTCAGGCAGCGGGCGAAAAAGATGTTGACCGGGGGTTGAGCCTGCCTTGCCAGCCGTTCCAACAGCGCCGGCATGGGCGTTAAACGAAAGGTAAGTTCCCTCTCTAATAGCTCCAGCGCGCCCAGCATGGCCCGGATAGACCTGACCCGCCGCTCCAGTCGGGCGGTAGCCGAAAGGCCCAAATAAGCCCCGCCGCCCGCCAGCAGGACGGCTCCAATCAGCTTGAGCATGCCGCCGCCTCCAGTCTTTTCACCTGGTAGCGCCGGGCCCCATCCTGCCAGCCGATCGTGACCAGGCGGCGGAAGATGTTCTGTTCCAAGAGCTTGCGGTACAGGGGGCGTGTCCTGAGGTCATCCAAGTTCTCCCCGTGGGCGGTGGCGAGAAGCGCGACGCCGCAGTTGGCCGCCATCTCCAACGCCACGCAGTCGGCCGGGGCGGTGATCTCGTCGGCGGCCAGCACCTGGGGATTCATCCCACGCAGCAGCATAAGGAGTCCCACGTCCTTGGGGCAGCCATCCATCACGTCGGTGTGCCGCCCCACATCAAACTGGGGCAGGCCCTCGTACATAGCGGCCAACTCGCCCCGCTCATCGGCCACACCGACCCGCAGGGGGGGCGTCCCCTCCCCGTCCGAGAGCACACGGATGAGGTCCCTCAGGAGAGTGGTCTTGCCCCAGCCGGGCGGCGACAGGATGAGTGTGCTGCGGAGCGTTCCGCTCTCCGTAAGCTCGTCCAAAACCTGGCCTGCCGCGCCCGTTGCGGGTCGGGCGATGCGGATTGACAGGGAGGAAAACTGCCTCAGATTGGTCACCACCCCGTCCTTCACCACGCCGCTGCCGCAGATGCCGATGCGGTGACCGCCCCGGACGGTGAAGAAGCCGCCCCGCACCCGGTCCAGGGCGGTGTGGGCCGAGGCTTGGGTGGCAATCTCGAGCACCTGATTTAAGTCGGCGGGAGTCACGGCTGCTCCCTCGCAGCCGGGGAGTGTCTCCTCCTCCGAACGGTACGCAATCGTCATAGGCCTGCCGCATCGCAGGCGTAGCTCCTCCGCCGCGCTCTGCTTTCCCGGCGGCAGCCGCTCCGCCGCCCGGCGCATGGCAGGCGGCAGCAGTGCCGCCGCCTGCAGAAACCGCGCCCCGCCGTCCATTGTCGTTATCACGTGTTCCACGCTCCTCATTGGTATCAGCTTGTCTTACTGGCACAATCCTATGAGGGCATGTCCGGGAATATGAGCCCTTGTCCCATTTTTATAGAATTAAATTCTGAGCACAGCCATCACATTTGTGGTACAATCATAATAGGTGCCCGGCCATTTCTATTGCCGGGGCCAAAACGGAACATATGGGTGAAATAGTAATATGGAATTATCCTTTCGATTCGCAAATGAGACTGATGCGGAACTGATTTTGCGGTTTATCAGGGAGCTGGCACAGTATGAGAATATGCTCGATGAGGTTGTCGCCACCGAAGAGGACCTGAAAGAGTGGATTTTTGAAAATAAAAAGGCAGAGGTCCTGTTCGCGGTGGTGGGCGGCCTGGAGATCGGATTCGCCCTCTTCTTTCATAATTTCTCCACTTTTCTGGGCCGGGCGGGCCTCTATCTGGAGGATCTGTTCGTGAGGCCGGAGTACAGGGGTCACGGCTTTGGCAGGGCCGTTTTAAAGGAGCTTGCCAGGATCGCCGTGGAGCGGGGCTGCGGCAGGTTGGAGTGGTGGTGCCTGGACTGGAACCAGCCCAGCATCGATTTCTACCTCTCTATGGGAGCCCAGCCCATGGGCGACTGGACAGTCTACCGGCTCACAGGCGACACGCTGAAAGCGCTGGCAGGTGAATGAGGTTACAAAAAAAGAGGCCCCGTCCATTTGGACGGGGCCTCTTTTTCATATTTATTCCTGCTCCCAGTTGTGCCAGACGTTCTGCACGTCGTCGTTCTCCTCCAGAATATCGATGAGCTTTTCCATGTTCTTAATATCCTCGGGGTCGGTGAGCTTAACATAGGTCTGGGGCACCATCTCCACCTGGGCAGAGATGAATTCATAGCCCTTGCTCTCCAGCGCCTCCAGGGTGGCGCCGAAGTCATCGGGGGCGGTGGTGATCTCAAAGACCTCGTCATCGGCCTTCATGTCCTCGGCGCCAGCATCCAAGGCGTCCATCATGACGGTGTCCTCATCCAGATCCTCTCTCTCGAGGACGATGACGCCCTTCTGGTCAAAGGACCAGGACACACAGCCGGTGGCACCCAGCCCCTTACCATACTTGTCCAAGTGGTGGCGGACCTCGGGGGCGGTACGGTTGCGGTTATCCGTCAGCGCCTCAACGATGACGGCCACGCCGGAGGGGCCGTAGCCCTCATAGACTACATTCTCAAAGCTGTCGGCATTGCCCGAACCCAGGGCCTTTTCAATGGTGCGCTTAATGTTGTCGTTAGGCATGTTGGCAGCCTTGGCCTTGGCGACGACGGTGGCCAGGCGGGAGTTGTTGACGGGATCGCCGCTGCCGCCGGCCTTGACCGCCACGATCATCTCGCGGGCAATCTTGGTAAACATCTGAGAGCGCTTGGCGTCCGCTGCGCCCTTGGTTTTTTGTATGTTATGCCACTTGGAATGTCCAGACATATGTTCTCGTTCCTCTCTCAAAAAGTCGCAACCCAAAGTGTAGCACAATTATCGTCCGGTTTCAACCCCTTAGAGGTAGGAAAATACCTCGTGATGCCGGTTTGAAATTACGATTTTCAAATTGGGAAAGCCTTCTTCAAGCCATCTGGCCAGCACGGGACACACCACGTTCTCAGTGGGAAAGTGCCCGGCATCGATTAGGCTGAGGCCCATAGCCCTGGCGTCCAGAAATTCGTGATAGCGCACGTCGGAGGTGACGAAGGTGTCGCAGCCTTTTGCCAGTGCGTCACCCATCATATCGGCGCAGGCGCCTCCGCCCACAGCCACCCGGCAGACGGGCCTGCCGCCATCCACGTAACGCACGCCGTTCGCACTCAGTGTGTCCTTGACGAACGCGGAGAACTCCGCCGCACTCTTCTCCCCCGCCGCATTCCCTACCCGGCCAATGCCGTAGGGGGCGCCGGCCGGGTCCACCCCGTCCTGATGGAGCTGCTCGATATCGGCAAGCGCCAGCTGCCGGGCCAGTGCGTCGTTGACGCCGTCCCTCACCGCGTCCAGGTTGGTGTGAGCACAAATGGCGGCAATTCGGTTCTCCACCAGGGCCAGTAGAGTGCGGCCCGTGGGCGTGCCGTCGGTAACGCCCTTGGCGGGATGGAAAATGACGGGGTGATGAGCCACCACCAGCTCCGCGCCGATTTCGATGGCCTCGCGTACCACCTCCTCGGTGATGTCCAGCGCAATCAGAATTCTGGTTACGTGCTGGTCTCCACGGCCCACCAGAAGGCCCGCGTTGTCAAAGGACATCTGGAGGCCAAAGGGGGCCAGCCCATCCAGATACTCATAGATCTCTTTTACCGCCGCCATGCGTCCCACTCTTCTTCCATTTTTTTAAGTCCTATAGCGGCCTGCTCCAATTCCTCCCGCCTGACAATATCCTCCGGCTTGGCGGAGCGCCGTACGCCTAAAACGGCACTCTCCGCACGTCTGACAAGCTTTTCGAGGTACTGCCCACGAAGGGGGGCGTCCATACCCTGTGTCTGCCGCCCGGCCCATACCTCGGCCTGGGTGAGAGGTTCGTCTTGGCCGGGAGTCACCAGAAAAGTGCTGTAAATAGTCTTCCCTTCACAGGTCAACAGCTCGCGCTCGATGCGAAATCCATGGCCGTTGAGCCAGGCGCGCAGCTCAGGGTGGGCCGTCATGGGCTGGAGAAGAAAACGGAGCCCCCCCTCCGCCGTCCATGGGGCTGCGGCGAGGATCTGGGCAATGGTCTCCCCTCCCATGCCTGCGATGGCAACGGTGTCTACCTCGTCAGACGCGATGTGGTCGAGTCCGTCGCACATGCGGAAGGACATCCGCTCCGCCACACCATATCGCTCCGCCGTCTGCCGCGCCCGGTCCAAGGGGCCCTCACGCAGGTCGGAGGCAATGGCATGGTCAAGTACGCCGCTGAGGATGAGCCAGACAGGCAGATAGGCGTGGTCGGTGCCTACGTCGGCAAAGCGGGCCCCACGGGGCACCAGCCCGGCCACCGACTGCAGTCGGGGCGAGAGCTCAAATATCCGCAAAGCGGGTCCACCTCCTTTTGGTATATTTACAAAAAAAGAGAGCGGCGCGGGCCGCTCTCTTTTTCGTGTGGCGCAATTACTTCCCGGCAGGAATCAGAGCGTTCAAGGAGCTGAGCAGCTCGTCGACCTCAACACCGTGGACCATACAGGCCTGCTCGACAGTCTCACCGCGGGAAGAGGGGCAGCCCAGACAGTGCATGCCGATAGCGAGGAAAGCGGGTGCCGTCTCGGGAGCGATATCGAGGATATCCCCGATAATTGTGTCCTTTGTAATCTGAACCATAGTGGTAAACCTCCAAAATAACTAGGATAAGAGTAGTATATCCCAACTCGTCCTATTTTTCAATAGGAATATCCTCATTTCCTACTATTTTAATAGAAAATAGAAAAGGAGACGTTCCGAAGAACGTCTCCTTTTTGTTCGGCTAAGAGATTAGCCCTGCTCCTCGCGCATACGAGCAAAGCACTCGCTGCAGTACACGGGGCGGTCGGACTTGGGCTCAAAGGGAACCTTCGCCTCACCACCGCAAGCGGCGCAGGTGGCGGTGAAGTACTCGCGGGGGCCACGGGCGGCATTCTTGCGGGTGTCGCGGCAGCTCTTGCAGCGCTGGGGCTCATTCTGGAAGCCGCGCTCCGCATAGAACTCCTGCTCACCGGCGGTGAACACGAACTCCTGGCCACATTCCTTGCATGTAAGCGTCTTGTCTTCGAACATAGTTTTTTCCCTCTCTTTGACTCGTTTGCCCAGGCCCGGAAATATCCGATTTTGCTGGGACGGTGTAATATTGCGCTCAGCTTACGCTGATGTCGCCAGATTGGAAGTGCTGCGCCAATTTACGCCTGATGCGCTGGACAGCGTTGTCCACCGATTTCGGGGACCTGTTTACCTCGGCTGCGATTTCAGAATAGGATAATCCATTCAAATACAACCCAAGGATTTTTGTTTCGAAACCGGACAATTGGCCATTGAGCACATCCATGCGCTCCTGAAATTCCTCCCTGCCGATCATAATGGCCTCAGGGTCTTCCAGGTGTTGTTGGTCTGTGCCGTAAGCGCAGCGGTCTGCGTTCCCGTCAAGAGAAGGGGTTCCGAATGAGACATAGGTATTTAGCGGGGTGTGTTTATCTCGAGATGCCGCTTTTATGGCGGAGCGTACACGATTTTTGATGCAGATCTCCGCGTAAGTGCGGAAACTGGCTCCCCTCTCCGGAGTGAATACCCGAATTGCGGAGAGCAACCCCACCATACCTTCCTGAATCAGGTCCTCACTGTCCCCTCCCGCAAGGAAGTAGGGACGGGCGCAAATGCGAACCAGACGGTGGTAACGCGTCACGAGCGCCTCCTCTGCAATGCGGTCGCCTAGTGCGGCCTGCCGGCACAGGGCCTCGTCCGTGAGATCTTCCATCAAGGGCTTGGAACTTGGTCTCATTCCCAAATCTCCTTTGACATTAAAACAGAAAACAGAAAAAATGTCAAGAGTTTATGCAAATTAATTTATTCTTATCACAAAAATTAAAGAAGTTTTATCACATTCACCAAAGCCTCCGCACAGAATTTGGCAGTTTTCTCTTCTCTGGCCTCTACCATGACGCGAACCAGCGCCTCCGTACCCGATGGCCGCACCAACACCCGCCCGTCGCCGCCCAAAAGTGCCTCCTGCACGGCCACGGCGTCCTGAAGGGCTTGGGAGGCCATGATCTCGGCCTTCTTCGCGCGGTCGGCCACGCTCACGTTGACGAGGATCTGCGGAAAACGCTTGCAGTCCCCCGCCAGATCGCCGGCCTTCCGGCCCGAGCGGCGCAGGAGCTGGAGGAGTTGGAGCGCCGTGAGCTGCCCGTCCCCCGTGGTGGCGAAGGCGCGGAAGATCATATGGCCCGACTGCTCCCCGCCCAGCCGGTAGCCGCATTCCTCCATCTTCTCCAGCACATTGCGGTCCCCTACGTCGGTGCAGAAGAGGTTGAGGCCGTTTTCCCGGCAGAAGACGTGGAGACCCAGGTTCGACATGACGGTGGCCACCACTGTTTCACCGGGGAGCTCTCCCCTGCTCTTCATGTCCCGGCCGCACAAGGCCATGACCTGGTCGCCGTCAATGAGCTCGCCCTGATCATCGCAGGCAAGGCAGCGGTCAGCGTCTCCGTCGAAGGCAAGCCCCAAATCGTATCCGCCCGCCTTTACCATGGTGCATAGCCCATCCATGTGGGTGGAACCGCAGCCCGCGTTGATGTTCACACCGTCGGGGTCGGCATTCAGGATGTCGGTATGGAGCTTGGGGAAACGGTCGAAGAGCCGGGCGGCAGTGGCGGCGGATGCGCCGTTGGCGCAGTCCACCAGGACGCGCATCCCAGCGAAGTCCTCTTTTACGGAGGAGACCAGATGGTCGATGTATGCCTCGGACTCCTTTTGGTCTGCATAGGTCACCTTGCCGATATCACCATGGGTCTTGAGGGGAATCGGCGTATCTGCGAGGATGATGGACTCTATCTCCTCCTCCAGCGCGTCAGAGAGCTTGAAGCCCTGGCCGTTGAAGATCTTGATGCCGTTGTGCTCAAACGGGTTGTGGGAGGCGGAGATAACCACGCCCGCCTGAGCGCCCGAGTGGGCGGTGAGGTAGGCCACGGCAGGGGTGGGGATGACGCCCAGGTGCAGCACGTCGGCCCCGGCGGAGCACAGGCCAGCAATGAGCGCACCCTCCAGCAGGTCGGAGGAGATGCGTGTGTCCTTTCCGATGGTGACCAGCGGGCGGCGCCCATGGCTCTCCTCCGCCAAGACGATAGCGGCAGCCTGGCCTACCTTAAACGCGAGCTGCGCGTCCAGCGTCACATTGACGACCCCTCGGATCCCGTCCGTCCCAAAAAGTTTTCCCATAAAGTTAGCTCCATTTCTATGTCAAAATTCCATCTGTTCCTGTCCAAAAAAGGGGATGTGCAGATGCTCATACGCCTTTCGTGTGACGCAGCGGCCCCGGGGCGTGCGGGTGAGAAATCCCATCTGCATGAGATAGGGCTCGTACACGTCCTCCAGGGTCACGGCCTCCTCGTTGATAGTGGCGGCCAGGGTCTCCAGCCCCACCGGGCCGCCAGCGTAGTTTTCAATGATGCTGGTGAGCATACGGCGGTCTACCGCGTCCAAACCCAGAAAGTCCACTTCCAGGGCCGAGAGGGCCTGATCCGCCACTCCCCGGGTAATAACGCCTCCCGCCTTGACCTGAGCAAAGTCCCGCACCCTGCGGAGCATACGGTTGGCGATACGGGGCGTGCCCCGGCTCCGCCTGGCAATCTCCACGGCTCCTTCATCCTCGATGGGCACGTTGAGGATGCCCGCGCTGCGCCGGACAATGAGCGCAAGCTCCTCGGCAGTGTAGAGCTCCAGTCGGAGTGTGACGCCGAAACGGTCCCGCAGAGGGGCCGAGAGCTGCCCGGCCCGGGTGGTAGCACCGATGAGGGTGAACTTAGGCAGGTCCAGCCGGATGGAGTTTGCCGAGGGGCCCTTGCCGATGATGATGTCGATCACGTAGTCCTCCATGGCGGGGTACAAGATCTCCTCCACCGCCCGGTTCAGGCGGTGGATCTCGTCCACGAAGAGGATGTCGTTCTCATTGAGATTGGTGAGGAGGGCGGCCAGGTCCCCCGGTTTCTCAATGGCGGGGCCTGAGGTGATGCGGATATTGACTCCCATCTCGTTTGCAATGATGCCAGAGAGGGTGGTTTTGCCCAGCCCCGGGGGGCCGTGGAGCAGCACATGATCCAGGGACTCGCCCCGCATCTTCGCGGCCTCGATGAAGATGGAGAGGTTGCCCTTGGCCTTCTCCTGACCGATGTACTCCGACAGGGTCTTGGGACGAAGGGAGTATTCCCCGTCGTCCTCCCGCAGGAGTGAGGTGGCAACGAGAGGCTCCTCCGTCTCAAACCCGTCGGTGGAAAAATCGATGCTCACATGCTCACCCCTTCACCATCTTCTTCAGCGCCAGCTTTACGATCCCCTCTAGAGCCAGCCCCTCCACGTCGATGCCCTTGAGGGCGACAGCCACCTCTGCCTGGCTGTACCCCAGCACGGCCAGAGCGGCGGAGGCCTCGCTTGCCTTGTTCTGGGGGATGACGGTGACGCCGGTACCCCCGTAGCTCTCCCCCGCCGTCGTGCCGAGCTGCCCTTTCGCCAGCTTATCTTTCAGCTCCAGAATGACGCGCTGTGCAATCTTCTTGCCGATACCGGGGGCTACGGTGAGGCTTTTTTCGTCCCCGGTGATGATGCTCATGGCGAGCCCCTCCGGTGTTGTGGACGAGAGGATGGAGAGGGCTGCCTTGGGCCCCACGCCCGACACACCGATGAGCATTTGAAAGCAGTTGAGCTCGTTTTCGGTGGCAAAGCCGTAGAGCTCCATAGCATCTTCCCGCACGTTCAGATAGGTGAAAAGCTTGCCGGGCTCCCCTTTTTTCAAATAAGAAAGAGTATTGCTGGTGGTGCGGCAGGCGTAGCCTACGCCGCCGCAGTCGATGACTGCCAGATAGGGCGCGATGTGGGCCACGGTCCCTTTTACATAGTAAAACAAAGCAAATCCATCCTTTATCAGTCGTTGCGCACGGCGTACCGGCCGGAGCCGGGGCGGGCCGCGTCAGGCGTGGTCAGGCGGGAGGTGCAGGACCGGGCGTGGCAGAGGGCGATGGCCACCGCATCGGCGGCGTCGTCCGGCTTGGGGACCGCCTTCAGGTTCAAAAGCCGTTTCGTCATATCCATGACCTGGCGTTTCTCCGCCTTGCCATAACCGGTAACGGCAAGCTTGACCTCGGAGGGCGAGTACTCGAAGATGGGCACTCCCCGCCGTTCGGCGGCCAGCAGGAGGACGCCTCGGGCCTGGGCCACCCCGATGCCGGTGGTGATGTTGTTGGTAAAAAAGAGCTCCTCGATCGCCATGGCATCGGGACGAAAAGCAGCGAAAAGCTCGTCCATATCGTCGGCGATCTGCCGCAGGCGGGTGGGCAGCGGCAGCCCCGCCGGGGTGGTGATGGCTCCGCATTGAAGGAGTTCCTGCCTCCCCTGCTCCGCCCGGACCACCCCAAAGCCTACGATGGCAATGCCGGGGTCGATCCCCAGGATAACCATACCCGACCCTCCCTGTCATCATTAAACGTATGTTTCATTCTACCACGAGGCGGGTACATGCGCAAGGGAGGAGCGTCAAATAACGCATGCGTTATTTGACGCTGAAACGGCGGCGGGTGATCAAAATAGAGACATGGATGTCCCATCCCCCGCATATTCTTTTGACAGGAAGGTTAAGAGGAGGGTATCTCTATGAGGAAGAACGAGGAGGAACAGGGCGCACGGCTGATCCGCTATATGCTGGACGTCCTGCTGGGCGGCACCGTGGCGCTGGGTGCCTGCTTTCTGTTTCTGCTGCTGGCCTCGGTGGCGATTTCCCGTGGCTGGCTGGGCGAGGGGCTCATGTACCAACTCACCATCGTGGGCTGCGTGCTGGGCGGCTTTGTGGGCGGCGCGTTGGCCGTGAGCCGCTCTCGTTCCCGCACGCTCATCGTGGGACTGCTGGTGGGTGTGGTGTTCTTCCTGCTCCTGCTGACGGTGGGCTTGCTGTTCTACGGCTCTGCCATTCCGGAGGAGGGTGGGCTGGGACTCCTTTGCGGCGCCCTTTGCGGTGGCGCGGCGGCCGGCATCTTCGGGGGAAAACCCAAGAAAAAGCGCAGAAAATAATTGAAACAGCAGAAGATGTATGATATAATCCCATCAAACACCTGCATGGGAGGGAAAACCAGTGAAACACATCAAGACGCTCAACGGCGCGACTTTGAAGAAGAGCGCGGCCCACGGCGGCTGCGGCGAGTGCCAGACCTCCTGCCAGTCTGCCTGTAAGACCTCTTGCACTGTCGCCAACCAGAAGTGCGAGAATCAGGACAATAAGTAAGCAGCGCGTAGAGGAAAGGGTGGGTCGAAGGCCCACCCTTTCTTATTGACGCGCCCCGCAAAACAGGATCAATAACGATTGGAGCAACAATTATGGTACACACCTTTACCGCCCTCGGCGTCTATGTGGCCGTGGACGTAAACAGCGGCGCGGTCCACGTACTGGACAAGGCCGCCTACGATACCCTCAACGACCTTCTCTCCCTCCAGGGCCAGCGCCCCGACTTCGCCAGCCGTCCCGATAGCCTGGGCGACGCGTGGGAGGACCTTAAGGAACTCTATGACCAGGGTCTCCTCTTCTCTGAGGATGACTACATCGACCCCGCCGCGGCTGTCGCCATGCAGCAGGAGGCTCCCATTAAGGCCCTGTGTCTCCACGTCTCCCACGACTGCAACCTCCGCTGCAAGTACTGCTTTGCCTCCACCGGCGACTTCGGTACCGGCAAGCGCATGACCATGGACGTTGAGACCGCGAAGAAGGCCATCGACTTCGTCGTCGCCAAGTCGGGTACCCGGCGCAACCTCGAGGTGGACTTCTTCGGCGGAGAGCCGCTGATGGCGATGGACACCGTGAAGAAGACGGTGGAGTACGCCCGCTCCATTGAAGAGAAGGCCGGAAAGCAGTTCCGTTTTACCATTACCACCAACGGCGTCCTGCTGGACGACGAGAATATCGAGTACATCAACCGCGAGATGTCCAACGCTGTCCTCTCCCTGGACGGCCGGCCAGAGATCAACGACCGTATGCGCCCCACGGTGAACCAAAAGGGCAGCTACGACGTGATCGTGCCCAAGTTTAAAAAGCTGGTAGAGGGCAGAGGCACCAAGGATTACTACCTCCGCGGCACCTTTACCCGGGACAACCTGGATTTCAGCAAGGATGTGATGCACATCGCGTCCGAGGGGTTCCGCAATGTCTCTGTGGAGCCCGTGGTTGGCGGTCCGGACGACCCCTACGCCCTACGGGAAGAGGACATCCCCGCCCTTCAGGCGGAGTACGAGCGCTTGGCGGAGGAGCTGCGTAAGCACCCGGAGGTCAACTTCTTCCACTTCAACGTAGACCTGGCCCAGGGCCCCTGCGTCATCAAGCGGCTGCGGGGCTGCGGAGCAGGGTGCGAGTACGTTGCCATCACTCCAGATGGAGACATTTACCCCTGTCACCAGTTTGTCGGCAACGAGGAGTACCGCCTTGGCAATCTCTTTGACGGCACCTTCAACATGGATATCTCCAAGCGGTTTGCAGGTCTGAACATCTACACCCGCGAGGACTGCAAGGACTGTTGGGCCCGTTTCTACTGCAGCGGAGGCTGCAGCGCCTCTAACCTGCTTGTCAACGGTGACATAAAAAAGCCCCATCACGTGGGCTGCGCGCTGGAGCGCAAGCGCCTGGAGTGCGCCATCGCCCTGCGCGCCATCGGCGCCGGAATGGCGGACTAGGGTATACAGATAGTAATTATACAAATCGTAATCGCTTGATTTTTTCCTAAAACCACATATGTTGAGCGCGCAGCAGCTCCCACATACCAAATATTGACCTCTGATAGGCGCCGCAGGCCGCGGCGCCTATCTCTTTTGTGACGCAGTTTACATAACGAAGTTTACATAAATATTTGGCATAATAAACAAAAATGAGTTTTTTGCCCCGGATTCCTTGCGTTACCAGCCGCTTGGGGCTATATTATACTTTACCAATATTAAGGGGGTGCACGACTTGGAGGGTACGCTTGGGTTCATCGGCGCAGGCAATATGTCCGGCGCGATAGTGAGCGGCATCCTTCAGGCCAAGCTTCTCTCCCCTGACCGAATCCTCGTGTCAAACCGGCACGAGGGTAAGCTGGAGGTTCCTGCCCGGCGCGGCGTTTTCACCACCATAGATAATAAGGTCGTGGCCAAGGGGGCGGACATCGTCATACTGGGCGTCAAACCCCAAATGTTCCCCGATATCCTGCCCGAGCTGGCTCCCCTGCTCTGGGATAAATGTGTCGTCTCTCTCGCCCCGGGCTATTCCATGGCCTGGCTTGCGCTCCAGCTCCCCGGTGCGCACATCGTGCGCGCAATGCCCAATACCCCGCTTTTGGTGGGAAAAGGGGTCACGGCGGTGGCTGAGGCGCCCCAAGTCCCCAGGCCGCTTTTTGATGAAGTGGTGGAGATATTTTCTGCGGTCGGCGAGGTCTCTATTGTTCCTGAAACCCTGTTGGACGCCGTAATCGCGGTGTCCGGCTCCTCCCCTGCCTATTTCTTCCGTATGGCCGACGCCATGGTGAAGGGCGCCGAGCAGCTGGGAATGGACCCGGTGGAGGCGCTGCGCCTCACGGCCCTCACGATGGAGGGCGCAGCCAAAATGCTGCTGGAGAGTGGAGGCGGTGCGGGTGAGCTTACCCGTCAGGTCTGTTCCCCGGGTGGCACTACCTTGGCGGCGCTGACCGCCTTTGACGAATACCGCTTTGAAGAGATGATCTCCCGAGCCATGGAGCGCTGTGTCAATCGTTCCAGAGAGCTGGGGAAATGATTATTGTATTATCCGGGGCGGTGAGCGCATAAGCTGTCAACGAGGTGATGGCAATGCGCAGAGCGGTCGCGGGTATTTGGGACGTGCCGTTGGAGGGTGGGAGCTCCGCCCTGGCGGTGACGGCGGCGTTCTTTTTCTTGGGCGGTATCGCCGGCTGCCTGTTGGCCGCCAGCGTGGGCGGTAGCGGGAGCGACAGCCTAGCGTCCTATATTGAGGGCTTTTGGGTCGTGGCCCGGTCGGAGAGCGTGACGCGGCCCGACCTACTCCCTCTCATCTGGGAGGTTTTGCGCTGGCCCCTCTTTACTGTGATTTTCAGTTTTACCGCTCTGGGTCTCATTGGGATTCCGGTACTCTTTTCCATCCGTGGCTTTCTCCTCTCCTTCGCGATCGCCTCCTTTTCCCGGATTTTTGGCGGTACGGGCGCACTGATGGCGTTGGTGGTTTTCGGGGTTTCCGGCCTCTTCTCGATTCCCGCGCTCTTCGCGCTGGGCGTCCATGGTTTTGCTGCCGCCCGCGGTCTGGCAGGGCGGGCGCTGGGAGAGGGAAAACGCTTTTCACCCTTTGGAAGAGCTTATTTTCTGCGCTGCGGTGTGTGTGCCGGAGCGTTCTGTGTGTGTATTGTACTGGAGTATCTCGTTGTGCCGGTGCTGGTGGCCGGTATGGCAGGGCTTATCCCTGCATGAAGAGCGCACAGAAATTACATAGGATGGAGACGCGGCAGGTTTATGGAGTATTTGAAAGAGTACGAGGCATATCTCACAATTGAAAAGAAGGCTTCGTCCAATACCCTCAGCTCCTACCTGCGGGACATCGGCCAGTACCTCCGCTGGGTGGAGAGCGAGGGGTTTACTCCCTATCAGGCGGAGCAGGAGGACGTCGAGCACTATGTGAAGCACCTCTCCGCGGTGGGCAAGTCGGTGGCCACCGTCACCCGGAGCCTCGCGTCTATCAAGTCGTTCTATACCTTCCTGATCGGCGCAGGCGTGGTGAGCGTGAACCCGGCCAAGGGTATCACTCCCGCCAAGGTGGAGCGCAAGCTGCCTCAGATCCTGACGAGTAAGGAAGTCGATCTTTTCCTGGAACAGCCTGAGTCCAGCGACGCAAAGGGATGCCGGGACAAGGCCATGCTGGAGCTCCTCTACGCCACGGGCATACGTGTCTCGGAGCTCATCGGGCTGAATATGGAGCATCTCAACCTCTCGGCTGGCTTTGTCCGCTGCCCGGGAAAGGCGAAGGAGCGCATCATCCCCCTCTACCCCGCTGCCGTCCGCGCCCTCACCGAGTATGTCAATCGGGTGCGGCCCCAGATGCTGGAGCAACCGGGGGAAAACGCTCTCTTTGTCAATATGAGTGGGGAACGCATGAGCCGCCAAGGCTTTTGGAAGATTATCAAGCATTATCAGGAAAAGGCGGGCATCAAGAAGGAGATCACCCCACACACTCTGCGCCACTCCTTTGCCGCTCACCTGCTGGAGAACGGGGCCGACCTGCGCTCCATCCAGGAGATGCTGGGTCATGCGGACATCTCCTCCACCCAAATTTATGCCCAGCTCGTGAACCAAAAGCTCAAAGACGTATACAACAAAGCACACCCTCGCGCATAAGATATAACAGAGTCGGTTCGCCGATTTTTCTCCTTCTAAACATACCGGGCCGGAACAGCGCCGTTCCGGCCCGGTATGTCGTTTATGCACAAACAAAAAGGCTGACGAGATACTCGTCAGCCTTTTTATTATCTTAAGGTTTTGATGGACAAAGTGGTTTCCGCTTTACTTCTTTTCCGCGTTGGCGGAGTCGGCGTTCTCAGTGGTCTGAACACCCTTAGAAGAGATGGCCCACTTGGTAAGCTCGATGCGGACACGGTCAGCGCCGGTCTCAATAACGATGGACTCCTCCTTCACGGCGCAGATAGTGCCCATGATACCGCCGATGGTGGTGATAAAATCGCCTACCGCCAGCTCGGAGCGCATCTTGGCCGCTTCTTTCTTCCTCTTGTTCTCCGGACGGATCAGCATGAAGTAGAAGACCACAACGAGGACGACCAGCATGGCGACGGACATTAAAGTATTGCTATCAAGTGGCATGAGCGATTACCTCCGATTTGATTTAGACGAGCCCTGCATGTAAATGGCATTATACAGGCTTGGACACAATTTTACAAGTACTTTTTGGAAAATGCGGTCAAATCTTTCCCCCAGCGCCTATCTTCAAAGGATATGCAATCTGGCGTGGGAAATACACAAGGGGTTAACGTCAGCCGGAGGGGATGCCCCGTACCGTGCGGTACAGGGCATCCCCTCCCTTATATGCTACATGCAGTATGCTTACTTCTGGATTGAAAGGGTTACGAAACGGTGGAGCATGGCGGCTACCTCGGCACGGGAGGCGATGCCGGAGGGGTTCAGTGCGCCGTCGTTGGTACCAATGAGGACACCGTTCGTTACAGCCCAGTCCATGGCATCACGCGCCCAGGCGGATACCTGATCGGCATCAGGGAACTTACCAAGCTCCATGCCATCGGCAGACTTTGCCTTGGCATAGCGGAAAAGGATAGTAGCCAAGCTCTCCCGGGTAATGCTGGAGTCAAGGCTGCTGCCGTCAGTAATGCCGCGCTCGACCCCCCATTTGGCGGCCATTTCGTACCAGGTCGCTCCGCCGGTGGTGTCCTGGCCGTCCATGCGGGCCAGCGCAGTCACCAACATGGCGCGGTTCATGGGCGCTGCGGGAGAGAAGGTTCCGGTCCCGGTACCGTTAAAGAGCTCACGGCTGGCGGCAAACTGCACCGCGGCATAGAACCAGTCTCCGGCTGCCACGTCTGCAAAGGTCTTCGTATTATCGATGATCTTTACCTTGGCATTGCCATTGACGGTAAATCGGATACCTTCCCCGGTGTTCACGGAAGTCACGATGACCTCCTCGGCACCATCATCATGGAGGAGAACAGCCACGGTGCCGGGGGTGGTTTTCTTCACGGGCGCCGTCACCACGGCGCTCTCCACTCCCTTGGGGAGGATAATATTAGCGGTGGTGTTGCCCGCCGGTGTCGTAATGGTCTCGGTCTTGAGACCCGTGCTATCGGTAGCGGTGGTGGTCACGGTTCCATCCTTCTTGGTCTCTACGATAAGCTTGTCGCCATTGGGCCAGGTAGTGGTCTCGGTTATCAAGCCGGTGATCTTGTTGGTGACAATTTTGGTGGTGCTGCCATCCTGGTTTTTCCTAGTCTCCGTCTTGGTGTTGCCTTCGGTAGAAACATAGGGAGATTCTACGGGGTTCCACTTGGCATACAGGTTGAGGTTCTTAGTAACAGGTGCATTAAAATCATATGCAGCGGTCAATTCTGTGTCGGTGTACCAGCCCGCGAAGGTGTAGCCGCTCTTAGTCGGATCAGAAGGTTTGATGACCTGAGCTTTTACCTCCACCAGGGCTGTGTCGACCTCAGTGCCGCCATTGCTCTCAAAGGTTACTGTGTAAGTTAGCGTAAGGCCGAATCCGAAAGCATAGGCGTTTTGGCTTGTATCGACCTTGCCGTTCTTGATAACCGGGATATTGACGGGCAGCCTACCCTTTGCCTGGTAATTGCCGAAGATGACCTCGACAGCGGCCGGGATGTTGGGACCGAAGGCCTTATCCGGCTGAAGGCTCTCTGTGGGATCCATGCCCTTGGCACCGTATGCCGCCAAGATGGCCGACGCATCCGGGTAGTTTGCCACATCGTAGGGCTGGAAAATGCTCACAACGATTGCCGGGATTCCCTTCCCCTTGGCATAAGCGGTAACCTCCTGGGGGAACTTGCATTGCCAGCCGGCCAGTTGCGATGCCGTGGCCTCCGAGATAATGACTATGTAATTTGCCTCGTCAATTTTTGCCTTGACCGCATCGTTAAGCGCGGTAAATCCACTGGCGAATTGTGTTCTATTTGTCTCATAGACAACACCTGCCGGAATTGCGCCGTCTGCAATGGCCCGCCGCATGCCCAGCTGGAGGCCGGGCTCCTCATTCGCATTGGGCGTGAAAAGGAGAACTTTCTCACCCGCTTTTGGCTTTAGGGGCAGCAAATTGTTCTCGTTCTTCACAACGGTAATTGCCGCCGCTGCGATTTCCCGCTCTAACTTGCGGTTCTGTTGGGAGCCGACCTCTTCCATCGCGGTAGCCAGTTTGGCATTGAACTCCACGCTATTTTCAGCCGGATACTCCGCGTCCAGGATACCCCGATCTTTCTTTAGGGTCAGAATTCGCAGCACTGACCTGTCAATTTGCTCCATGGTCAGCGTACCATCGTCAATTGCACCCTTCACGGCGGCAATAACCGCGTCCATGTCCTTCGGAGCATTGACCTTATCCCTTGGGATGATAGGCATCAGAGCAATGTCAGCACCCGCCTGGAAACACTTGACCACCGCCTCCGCTTGCCCGAAGTTTTTGGAGATCGCATCCATGTTTAGTGCATCGGTGATGATTACGCCGTCATAGCCCAGCTCCTCACGGGCCAGTTTCTGGAGAATGACTTTGGACAGTGTGGCGGGGTCGCCGGACGGGTCAATTTGCGGGTACATAATGTGCGCGGTCATCAGCATGTCCACACCGGCGTCTACCGCCGCCTGGAAGGGCACCAGCTCAGTGGCCTTCAGCTCGGCAAGGCTCTTGTCCACAGACGGCAGCCCATAGTGGGAGTCAGTAGCGGTGTCGCCGTGGCCGGGAAAGTGCTTGGCCGCCGATGCGACGTTATACTCGTTCATGCCCTCAATCATGGGAACGCTCAGCTCGGCCACCAGGTTCGGGTCGCTGGAGATGGAGCGCAGACCGATGACAGGGTTCCCCGGATTGTTGTTCACGTCCACGACGGGAGCAAAGTTGACGTTAAAGCCCAGAGCGCTCAGCTCACGGCCTATAATCTCGCCGACCTGCTTAGCCATCTCAGTGCTTCTCGTGGCGCCAATCGCCATATTTCCGGGAAGGGCAGTACCGCTGCCAAGGCGGTAGACGATGCCGCCCTCCTGGTCGATAGTCAGGAACATGGGGATGGCCGGTACACCCGCTTCCTCTCCTTCGTCCTTCAGCGCCGCCTGCTGCAGCTGGGTGGTCAGGCGCAGGGTCTGCTCAGTCTCCTTCACATTGTTAGCAAATAGGATGACACCGCCGAAATCATATTTATCAATGATGTCAATGATTTCGGAGTTGATCGCCGTAACGTCGCTTACAGCAGTGGCATCCTCAACTTTCCACTGGCGGAAGTCCGGCATGATTTTCTGGCCGATCTTCTGGTCAAGCGTCATATCCTTTAGAATCTCCTCGGGTGTACGGCCGGCGAGGGGGATATAGGGCAGAAAGGTAATGATCAGCTTGATTGCGGCAGTGTCCTCCGCCCCCTTGTTCTTCAGCCAAATAGTACTGGTCCCCGCGCTGCTGCCGTTAATCCACAGGACAATTTCTCCTGCCTCCCCGGCTTCCTCCACGTCGGTTTCTGTCAAGTCCATGAAGGTGGGCTGTGTATCGGTCTTATACTGCAGAGTCGTGATGTCCGTAACTCCTCCCGGGGCCAGCTGTAGGCCAAACCATTTGCCCTGCGTCGCCACTCCGCCCGGGTTGCCGGTCACGGTCTCCATCTCGCCGCTACCGGTTACGGCCACCGCATAATCCCCCCCGGAGCCTGTTACCGTCCCTACAATGATTTTATCTCCGTTCGTAGAGCTTGTGCGGGCCGTTACGTCAATGCCGTTAAGTTCGTTCGCAGCCTGAGCGGCCATCGGTTGCAGTGTGAACATCATGCAAAGTGTGAGTAGCCAAGATAAGCCCTTTTGTACTTTTTTCTTCATGGTATCGGTTTCCTTTCCTCAATTAATTTGCCCGGTATTAAATTAACAGCTGAAAGAAACGATTTTGCTGTTCTCCTCCTACTTAGATTTCAGCCGTTAAGCGGACACTAACAAAAAAAGCAAAAACTCTCCAACGGAGATTTTTATCTCCGCTGAAAAGTTTTTGCCTAATTGAATAGTAACACACTTTTCGTCTCAATATATAATTTTAACTCCATACAAGAAGGAAAATCAGTGAGGTAAAGATCGCTGCAGCAGCAACAGATCAAAAAGGCTTAGTTGTAAAATATTTACATATTTATCAAGTAAAGTATATCTTGTTGAAAAAGGCTTGTCAAGATTTTTTCAATATATTTCATCCCGTTATGCTATGCTTTTTACAAAATCTTTTAGAAGTCAAATCTTCTTCTCCAGTACCGAGGAATACCTGGCCCGGAACTCCTCGAAGGAGCCCTCCTCCAGCGCGGCGCGGATACGCCCCATCAGCTCGTTATAAAAATAAAGGTTGTGCATGACGGCCAGGCGCATGGCCAGCATCTCGCCTGCCGCAAAGAGGTGGCGAAGATAGGCCCGGGAAAAAGAGCGGCAGGCCGGGCAGTTACAGGCGGGGTCGATAGGCAGTGGGTCAGTTCGGTACTTCTCGTTTTTGATGTTGAGGGCGCCCTCCCAGGTGTAGAGTTTTCCGTGCCTGGCATTGCGGGCGGGCATGACGCAGTCAAAGAAATCCACGCCCCGGTACACGCTCTCGATGATGTTGCTGGGAGTGCCCACTCCCATGAGGTAGCGGGGCTTATCTGCAGGCATGTGCGGCTCCACCGCCTCGATGATCTCGTACATAGTCTCAGCGCTTTCCCCCACCGCCAGGCCGCCTATGGCAAAGCCGTCGCAGTCCAGTCGGGCAATCTCCTTCATATGCCATACCCGCAGGTCTGGGTAGATGCCCCCCTGGTTGATGCCAAAGAGCATTTGACCGGGGTTTACCGTGTCAGCCAGGACGTTTAAGCGCTTATGCTCGGCCACACACCGTGTGAGCCACCGGAGGGTCCGCTCGCAGGAGGGTTTCACATAGTCGTGGGTGGAGGGATTCTCTACGCACTCGTCAAAGGCCATGGCGATGTCGCTGCCGAGGTTTGACTGGATGCGCATACTCTCCTCGGGGCCCATAAAGACCCGGTGCCCGTCGATGTGGGAGGCAAAGGTTACCCCCTCCTCGGTGATCTTTCGCAGACCGGAGAGGGAGAAAACCTGGAACCCGCCCGAGTCGGTGAGGATGGGCCCGTCCCAGTCCATAAATTTGTGGAGCCCTCCCATCTGCCGCACCACGTCATCTCCCGGGCGGAGGTGAAGGTGGTAGGTGTTGGAAAGCTCGATCTGGCAGCCGATATCCTTGAGATCGTGGGCGGAGACGCCGCCTTTGATGGCCCCCTGCGTGCCCACGTTCATAAACACCGGAGTCTGTACCTCGCCTCCATGGGCACAAGAAAACACGCCCCGCCGGGCGTGGCCTTCGGTCTTGATTACTTTAAACATCCGTTTCCCTGCCTTAGTATTTTTTAAAGAAGGCTTTTAGTTCCGCTCTTCTCTCTAAAGGGAGCTCTTTCTTGGGGATGCCCAACACAGCGCCTTCCAGTGCCTCCAGCTGGTGAAGGCACGCGCCCTCATCCACCTGGAGCCGTATACGCAGCCATGCTCCCTGAGCACCAACCGCTTTGAGCTGCTCCGGCGTCTCAATCCCAACTCTATGCAAATTTTCAGCCACCACAGGGCCGATGTTAGGGAGACTAGTTAAAGTTGTCATTACATACCTCAATAGATGAACATGGCGTCGCCAAAAGAGAAGAAACGGTATTTCTGCTCCACGGCCTCCTGATAGGCGCTCAGAATATGCTCCCGTCCCGCCAGCGCCGAGACCAGCATGACTAGCGTGGATTCGGGCAGATGGAAGTTCGTAATGAGGCAGTCCAGCGCTTTGAAATGGTAGCCGGGGTAGATGTAGATGCTGGTCCACCCGGCGCTCTCCTTCAGCGTGCCGTCCTCTGCCGCCCAGCTCTCGATGGTGCGGCAGGAGGTTGTGCCCACGCAGATGACCCGTCCCCCGCCTTTCTTGGCGCGGTTAATTTTCTCCGCGGCGTCTGCTGAGACCATACAGTACTCGGCGTGCATTTCATGGTCGGTGATCTCCTCCTCCTTCACGGGGCGGAAGGTTCCCAGCCCCACATGGAGGGTCACGTAGGCCAAGTCCACCCCCACGGCCTCCACCTGGGCAAGCAGTTCCTTCGTGAAGTGCAGCCCTGCGGTGGGGGCGGCAGCAGAGCCCACCTCCCGTGAGTAGACGGTCTGGTACCGTTCCGGGTCGTTCAGCTCTTCTTTAATATAGGGCGGCAGGGGCATCTTGCCCAGCCGCTCCAAAAGCTCTAAAAAGATGCCCTCGTAGTGGAAACGGATGAGGCGGTTGCCGCCTTCCACCTCCTCCAGCACATCGCCGGTAAGGAGGCTGTCCCCGAAGGAGAGCTTTGTCCCCGGTTTCACCTTGCGTCCTGGGCGCACCAAACACTCCCAAACCTTGTCCCCCCGGTCAATGAGGAGCAAAACCTCCACCGCGCCGCCGGTGGGTTCCCGGTGGCCAAGGAGACGTGCGGGCAGGACCCTGGAATCGTTAAGTACCAGGCAGTCACCGGGCTGCAGAAGCCCCGGCAGATCGTAGAAGTGCAGATGCTCGGTCTCGCCGGTCCCCTTATTGAGGGTCAGGAGCCGGGAGTCGTCCCGCCGGTCAAGCGGGGTCTGAGCGATCAGCTCAGGGGGTAAATCGTAGTAAAAATCAGAAGTCCTCATCTATTTCACTTCTACTCCCGTGTAATAAAAAGTAAGTATCTCGCGGTAGGTCTTGCCCGCCTTTGCCATGGCGTTGGCTCCCCATTGGCTCATGCCCACGTTGTGGCCCCAGCCGGAGCCCACGAAGGTGTAGCTGTCGCCGCTGGCTCCCGCCGGGGCCTGAACCTGCTCGGTGCCGGAGCCCGTGATGACATAGGCCCCATCCCCAACCTGGCTCACATTGCCGCTGCCGCCGATGGCGTACGCGTCGGAGACTGAGGAGAGGGTACCGCTGCCGTTCACATAGTAGCCGCCGCCCCCCCCGCTCTCCAGCCGGAGACGGACCGATCTCGCGCCGAGGAAAACACGGGCACTGTCGCCTGCAATGGTCCAGCTCTTGCCCAACGTATCTGTAAAGGTAATTGACTTTGCATTTCCCATGGCAGTCGGGTTCACCACCACAGTGGCTAAGTCCCCAATGTTGCGCCCCCCCGCCCGGAGCTTTTGCTCCAACTCGGATTTTGTGTAGGTAACGCTCCAGTTATAGTTAGAGATACTGCCCGCGACTCCAGCCTCCCAGGGGTCGACGACCCCTTTCAAATAGGGGATGTCCTGGGTCCAGACGTTCTTCGCGTCCTCCGTTGCTCCGCCGTCAGAGGAGAAATAGTAGGTCTCCGCGATCTCGCCGCCGTACCAGACATACTGTCCCGCCGTCTCAGCGGCGGCGCGGGTGGTATTGGCTCCGATGCGGTTCATGCCGGGGTAGGCCTGGCAGTGGGTGGTGGCGCACAGGTCAAAGCCCTGGCTCTGGTGCCTCGTGGAGCAGACGGCAGCGTAGCTCCGTGCGATGACCGCCTGGGCTTTGAGGGCCTCCAGAGGCCAACTGTCGCTCATTTCCTGAGAGATGACGCAGTTAATATAGTCCTCCCGGTCCAGGATGTTCACCACCGTCAGGTCTCCCCCGCTGATGCGCTGGTACCGGAAACCGCCGTAATACTTATAACCCGCGAACCAGGTAGCAGTCTTCACCGAGTCGTCCAGGCCCGGCTTGACGCCCAGCATCCCGGTGTTAGCCCCGGTGTCGTACTGAAAGAGGATAGTACTCGACCCCGTCTTCACTACCGATATCCCGCCCGAGCTGGTTCCCACCACTGTAGCCCCGTTCAGACCTGAGGCGGCCAGGGCGGTATTGGCACCCTCTACGGTAAGGTACGCGCCGACACGGGCATAGTAAGCGCCGCCGATCCATGCGGGGAACCCGCCCGCCTGCTTTGCGGCGGCCAGCGCCTCATCGAAGCTCGCGTACACAGTGGGGAGCTGCAGATGGTAGCAGCCCACCGCCGCGCCGGTGGCGGAATCCACGTAATTTTTTCCGTCGTAGTATACGTTCCGCGTCTTCACGACGGAGATAGCGGTCTCGTAAGTATAGCCTAGTTGGATAAAATTGAGACTATCGTCAAAATAGCCCAGGCGGTAGCCGCTGCCTGTACTGTTGAGGAGGTTCGCCCCCGGCAGGGCTCCTGTCCCGTAGGCGAGACCCACCCGTACGACCTCGGGAATGGCGGTGGCCGCCGACGCACTCGAGTGCCCCATGGGCAAAAGCAGCGCACCCGCCAGGAGCAGGGATGCAAATTGCCTAAATATCTTCTTCATAGGTAGCTCCAAATTCTATTTCTTTCCGTTTCCCGCGCTTATTGACACTGAAAGCCAATCATGATACTATTTTCATCATATGAAACCGCCGTCTCCATGCGCGACGTATGTGGACATTATAGTACAAAATCAGCCGGTATGCAAACCCGCTGATTTCTTTTTTATAGTCTGGTTTTATTCTCAAACAGGCGGTGTCCTGAATACCATAAAGATAGAGAGCAAACGGAGGGTTTTGTGATGAAAAAATACAAGGTAGGCGTCATCGGCGGCACGGGCATGGTGGGCCAGCGTTTCGTGACCCTGATGGAGAACCACCCCTGGTTCCAGCTCACCGTTGTGGCCGCCAGCGGGCGCAGTGCTGGCAAAACCTATGAGGAGGCCGTGGGAGAGCGCTGGGCCATGAGCACCCCCATGCCCCAGGAGTCCAAGGATCTTATCGTCATGGACGCCGCGGCGGACGTAGAGAAGATCGCAGCCCTGGTGGACTTCGTCTTCTGCGCCGTGGATATGAAGAAAGACGAGATTCTGGCCCTTGAGGAGAGCTACGCCAAGCACGAGTGCCCGGTCATCTCCAACAACTCCGCCAACCGCTGGACCCCCGACGTGCCCATGGTAATACCCGAGATCAACGCCGACCACATCAAGGTCATCGACGCCCAGCGTAAGCGCCTGGGAACCAAGCGGGGCTTTATCGCTGTTAAATCCAACTGCTCCATCCAGAGCTACGTCCCCGCCCTGCACCCCCTCAAGGAAAAGTTCGGCGTCAAGCGGGTGCTGGCCTGCACCTATCAGGCCATCTCCGGCGCGGGCAAGACCTTTACTACCTGGCCTGAGATGGTGGATAACCTCATCCCCTACATCGGCGGCGAGGAGGAGAAGAGTGAGCGCGAGCCCCTGAAGGTCTGGGGTAAAGTGAAGGACGGCGCCATCGTCACCGCCTCCTCCCCCGCCATCACGGCCCAGTGCCTTCGCGTCCCTGTCTCCGACGGGCACACCGCAGCCGTCTTTGTGGATTTTGAGACCAAGCCCACCGTGGAGGAGATCAAGGCCGCCTGGGCCGAGTACAAGGGCCGGGCTCAGGAACTGGAGCTCCCCACCGCCCCCAAGCAGTTCCTCCATTATTTTGAGGAGCCTGACCGGCCCCAGGCCCGTCAGGACCGGGAGCTGGAGGGCGGCATGGCTATCTCTGTGGGCCGCCTCCGTCCCGACACGCAGTACGGCTATAAGTTCGTCTCCCTCTCCCACAACACCCTGCGGGGCGCAGCGGGCGGCGGCGTGCTGCTTGCCGAGCTCCTCTGCGCCGAGGGCTACATTGAGCCCCGTGCTTAACTGCAACCCGTATCTTTTAAGGAGGCTTTCCATATGAGAGAACCCGTCTTTACCGGCGCATGCCCCGCCCTGGTCACTCCCTTTGATGTGAGCGGTGCCATTGATTACGACGCCTTTGCCAAACAGATCGACCTCCAGATCGCCGGAGGCGTGGATGCGGTGTGCGTCTGCGGGACCACGGGCGAGAGCGCTACCATGAGCATCCGTGAGCACATTGCCGCGGTGGAGTTCTGTGTCAAGCACGTGGACCACCGGGTCAAGGTCATCGCCGGCGCAGGCAGCAACGATACCACCGCCGCCGTCTATCTCTCCCAGCACGCCCAGGACTCGGGGGCCGACGCCCTCCTGCTGGTAACCCCCTATTACAACAAGTGCAGCCAGACCGGCCTCATCAAGCACTATGAGTACATTGCTGACCGGGTAGAACTGCCCATCATCCTCTACAACGTCCCCTCCCGCACTGGCGTCTCCTTCACCGCCGACACCTATCAGGCTCTTGCGAAGAACCCCAAAATCAACGGTGTGAAAGAGGCCAGCGGCAACTTCTCATTGCTGGCCCATACCCGTTTCCTCTGCGGCGAGGACTTCTATATCTGGTCCGGCAACGACGACCAGGTGGTTCCCATGATGAGCTTGGGGGCCAAGGGGGTCATCTCGGTAGCCTCCAACATCATCCCCGAGGTGATGGTGAAAATGAGCCACCTCTGCCTGGAGGGTGACTTTACCGCCGCCGCCAAGCTCCAGGTGGAGTACATGGACCTGATCGACGCGCTCTTTATTGAGGTCAACCCCATCCCCATCAAAGCCGCCATGGATCTGCTCGGCATGAATGCGGGTGGCTTGCGTCTGCCGCTGTGCGACATCTCGCCCGCTCATCTTGAGACGCTGAAGGCCGCTATGCAGAGGATGAAACTCCTGTAATCAAAGCCTAAGGGGGATTACCGATGATAAGAATCGCCATTTCCGGCTGCAACGGCCACATGGGCCGCGTGGTGGAGAACATCTGCTCCACCGATCCGATGGTAACCATCGTCGCCGGGTTCGACCTTCTGGGTGCGGGTGACCACGCTTTCAAGGTCTATACCACGCCTGATAAGTTTTCCGGCGAAACAGATGTGGTGGTGGACTTCTCCTCCCCCTCTGCCCTCCCTGCCCTCCTAAACTTTGGCAAGGCCCGCCGCGTCCCTCTGGTTCTCGCCACCACTGGGTATGACCAGGCTCAGCTCGCCGCCATCAACGATACCGCCAGACTCCTGCCCATCTTCCGCTCCGGTAATATGTCTTTGGGCATTAACCTCCTTATCGAGCTGGTGAAACGCTCCGCCGCCGTCCTGGGGGACGGGTACGATGTGGAGATCGTGGAGCGGCACCACCACCGCAAGGTGGACGCTCCCAGCGGCACCGCCATCATGCTGGCGGACGCCGCCGCCGAGGCCCTCCCCTACCAAAGCGAGTATATCTATGACCGCCACGCTGTCCGCAAGCCCAGGGACCCCAGGGAAATCGGCATCTCCTCCGTCAGGGGCGGCACCATTGTAGGAGACCATGAGGTCATATTTGCCGGGCGGGATGAGGTCATCGAGCTCAGACATTCGGCCCAATCCCGTGAAGTCTTCGCCTCTGGCGCGGTCCGGGCCGCCAAATATATGGCCGGCATCAAGACGCCGGGGCTATATTCCATGTCCGACCTGGTAGCAGCGACGAATTTGATATGAAAAGCGGTAGGTGTTCTCTCAGAACACCTACCGCTTTTATTTGCTTATTCTGGTACACACCACTGCAAGAAACCAATCTGCTCACAGTATAGGTCAATGAGGTTTTAGGGAAAGGTGCTGACTGAGTCAGCCGTGCCGGCTTTTATCTCTTCCTCCAGCTCAGTCAGTGGGCCGCAGGACTCCGGGATCGGACTATTGAAGCCACCGCCGCCCCGGACACAGTATGTGCCAGGGGACATTTTGTTTGAAGTTTTTACTCCTAAGTAAGTAACTGGTGATCCATGGAACTACTCGACTCAGATCTTATTTCCCATGGGCCACCGCAGCGGTGAGGGTGTTCTCGAGCAGCATGATCCTCGTCATGGGGCCCACTCCGCCGGGGACGGGTGTAATGTAAGAAGCCTTGTCAGCCACCTCGGCGTAGCGTACGTCGCCGCAGAGCTTGCCGGCGTCGTTCCGGTTCATGGCAACGTCGACGACCACGGCCCCCTCCTTCACCATGTCAGCAGAGATGAGATCCCGTTTTCCCACCGCGGCCACCAGAATATCGGCCTGCCGGGTGACCGCGCCCAAATCTGGGGTCCTGGAGTGACAGATGGTGACGGTGGCGTCCCGCCGGAGCATGAGCATGGCCTGGGGCTTGCCCACAATGTTGGAGCGGCCCACGATGACGCAGTGTTTGCCTTTGGGGTCGATTCCGTACTCGTCCAACATCTCCATAACCCCAGCGGGAGTGCAGGGAAGGAACCCTTTCTCCCCCGTCATCAGCTTGCCCACGTTATAGGGGTGGAAACAGTCCACATCCTTGCCGGGATCGATGGCCTCCAGCACTGCCTTCTCGTCAAAGCCCTTTGGGAGCGGGAGCTGGCAGAGGATGCCGTCAATGTCGTCGCGGCCGTTGAGCAGGTCGATGAGGTCCAAGAGTTCCGCCTGGGTGGCGGACTCCAGGAGGGCGTACTCCTCGCTGTAGATGCCGCACTCGGCGCAGTCCCGTTTCTTGTTGTCCACGTACACCCGGGAGGCGGGATTGTCCCCCACGATGATGACCGCCAGCCCGGGACGCCTGGAAAGCGCATTCACTTTACCCTTTATACGTTCCTTACATTTTGCCGCTAGAGCCTTTCCGTCAATGATTGTCGCCGCCATTGTCCTGTTCCTCCTTTTCATCCTGTGCGGACGGCCGGTCGGCCGCCGCCATTGCCGCCTTACGGTTGACCCAAAGGTGTTCAGGGTTCGGTCTGCGCAGGAAAAAGAAAACCAGCAGGAAGCCGCCCACCAGGGCCGAGGCAAAGCCCAGCACCTGGGACACGCGGATAGGAGTATTCATGAAGTAGAGGCTGTCGGTACGAAGGCCCTCGATCAGACCCCGGCCGAATCCGTACCAGGCGATATAGGAGAAGAATATCTGTCCGTCAAACTTGCGCCATTTGCGAGAGATCAGCACCAGCAGCAGGAAACCGATAAGATTCCAAAGGGACTCGTAGAAGAAGGTAGGGTGCACGCCCAGAGTGCCGTCGATGATCTGCTGGTACCCTGCGCTGTCTACCAGCCCCTGGCCGAAGAGCTCGGCGGCAATCTTTGGGGAACACATGCGCCAGGGCAGCGTGGTCACGCCGCCGTAAGCCTCCACGTTCATGAAGTTGCCCCAGCGGCCGATGCACTGACCGATGAGGAGGCCGAAGGCCCCCAGGTCGGCAAATGCCAGGAAGGGTATTTTCTTATGCCGACCGACGAAGAAGATGACGATGACGCCCACGATGACCGCGCCGTAGATGGCAAGACCCCCGTCCCACACCCGCACCATGGCGGCGAAGTCCAGGCTGCCGTCGTCCCTGCGGTAGAGATCCAGATAGAAAATAATGTAGTAGAGCCGCGCCCCGATCAAAGCCAGGGGCACGGCGAAGATGAGCATGTCGGTCAGGTCGTCGTCACTGACGCCCAGCTTTTGGCCCTTGCGGCTGCAGTACAGCCATGCCAGGAGAAATCCCGTGATAATAATGAAGGCGTACCAGTAGATAGGGCGGCCGAACAGGGTGACGGCCACCCTGTTCAGCGTGAAGTGGAGCCCCAGGCCGGGGAAAGAGAGCTCGTTGATCATTGACCTGCCTCCTTGGGACTGACCACCGCCAACGCCGTGCGCTCGGGTGTCACATAGGTGCGGATACAGTCCTCAATGTCTTTTTTCTCAATGGCGTCGAACGCCTCGGGGAAACGCAGATACTCCATTCCAGCAAAGTGGGACTGGGCAGTCTCGATGCAGAGGTTATCAAAGGAGTTGAGGCCCCGCACCCAATTGCCGTAGGCCGCCTTCTTCAGGCGGCGGAACATGGTTTCGTCTATTCCCTCCCGATCCACCCGGATTGCTTCGGCAGCGATGGCGGTGCTGACGGCGTCTGGGTCCCGGCTCTCCCCTCCCGCCACCAGGAAGGCGCAGCCGGGGTAGCTCTCGTAGCCATAGGCAAAGCTGGCGTTTAAAAGCCCCTGGGCGTAGAGTCGGGCGTACAACGGACTGGAGTTGCCGAAGAGGGCCTCACAGGCCAGTTCTCCCACCAGCCGCGCTTTCAGCCTCTGATCGCCATCCACGGGGCGCTCGGCCTTCCAGCCAATCTGGAAGATGGGAGTGGAGACCTCCATCTTCAGCGCTGTGCGGCTCTTGGCCGCGATGGGGAACTCGGGCTCCCCGTAATCTCGCTGGATGTCCCCTCCGCTCTCCTTGGGCAGTATCTCCCGGGCTAGGGCGCAGACTTGCTCCGGGTCCACATCACCCGCCACGCACAGGACCATGTTGCCGGGGCTGTAGAATGCCTTGTGGCAAGCATAGAGTGCTTCAGCCGTAATATGGCTGATGGACTCGATCGTCCCGGCGATGGAGGTGCGGATGGGGTGATGCCCGTAGAGACCCGCCAGCATGGCATAAAAGACCTGGTTCTCCGGGTCGTCCTCGATCATGCGGATCTCCTGCCCGATGATGCCCTGCTCCTTGTTCACGCTGTCCTGCGTGAAATACGGGATGGAGACGAAGGAGAGGAGGATCTTCAGGTTGTCATAGAACTTCTGGGTACTCTCGAAGTAATAACCCGTGATGGCAAAGCTAGTGAAGGCGTTGGGAGACGCACCGTTGGCAGCAAGGTCCTGGAGGGCGTTGCCGTCCTCTGTGTCGAACATCTTGTGCTCTAGGAAATGGGCCACCCCCGCCGGGGTGTCGTGCCACTGGCCGTTTAAATGGAATTTCATGTCCATGCCGCCGTAGTTGGTGGCAAAGAACGCGTAGCTTTTCTGAAAGTCGGGCTTGGCGTCCACATAGACATGGAGGCCGTTTTCAAGTACAGCGTGGTACATCCTCTCCCCTACGCGGGGGTATTCCTTACTGACCATTTGCTCCCTCCTCCTTTCCCTTAAGGAAGTAGACGGTGTGAAGCGTAATCTTCTGTGCGGCGGCTACCACCTCGTCCATGGTGACCGTCTCGTACCGGGCCGCCAACTCCTCCGGGCTGCCGCCGGGCATGACAGCCTGGCCCAACCAGAAATCCTCCATGCGGCTCTGGCTGTCCAGCATGGTGAGGGTGGTGCTGACGGCGCTGCGTTTAGCCGCCTCTAACTCCCAGGGCTCGACATTCCCCCGCCTGCAGTTTTCAAGCTGGGCCAAAATCTCGTCCTGGGCCTGTTGCCGCTTGTCAAACTCCACCCCGGAGGAGACCAGCAGAAGCCCACGGAATTTGTCGTACTGGGAGCTTGCGTAGTAGCACAAAGACAGCTTTTCCCTCACATTGAGGAAGAGCTTGGAGGTAGTGGTGCCGCCAAAGAGGGCGTTGAGGATATGCATAGCGGGGTAATCCGGGTCGGTAAGGCGGACGCCACAGCGAAAGCCCAGCCCCAGCTTCCCCTGGGTCACGTCCATGGTCTCCTCGTGGCTCTGGGGCGCGGCCTCGGGAATGGGGACGATGACAGCGGGGCTGACGGCGGCGGCGCTGTGCCCCTTGAGGCCGGACAGTGCCCGGCGGAAGGCTTCCTCCACCCGTTCAAAGGGCGCGGAGCCTGCGTAGTAGACCTGGATGGGGCAACCGAAGAGAGCCTGATACCGCGCCCACAGGGCCTCACCCGTAATGGCTGCGGCTTGGCTCTCGTCCCCCAGGCGGTCCGGCTCCCTGCACATGAGCTGGTTCAGGCGCTGGGCGGCATACTGGCGCTTATCATTAATCTGGGCGCGGATGCGATCCACCAGATTGGCCCGTTCCCCCTCCACATAGGCGAGAACAAAGCCGCCCGTTTCCCCGGTGGCCGGGCGGAGCAGGAGTTCCCCCAGCAAATCAGCAGCGGCGCCCAGAATGGGGGTGCCGTCGGGGGCGTAGGCATCGTCTAAAAAGCTGGCGGCAAAACCCACGCACTGGCTGCTGCCCTTTTTGCGGATGGCGGGCTCGATGGTGCCGCCGAAGAGCTCGTCCAATGCGGCGGAGAGGGACTCCATGTCAGGGCAGCGCTCCGTACCCCGGCGGAGCACCATAGGCACCAACGCGTTGAGGGCTGCGGTCTCCTCGTTGATGGGCGCCAAAAACTGGACGCTCATATAGGAAGACTTGAATTTGGCTGTATGCACCGCGGTGAGGGACACGCGGGGCAATATCTCCTTTTGCAGTATCTCTGCCATGAACCAATTTCCTTTCGTGGAGAACTTTGGGTACTGTAATACAGGTATCATTATACATCAAATTTGAGCGCTTGACACTATAAAAAGAAAAAGAATTGTCTTGCCCTCGACTTCTGCCATGTTCCATGATAAAATTTACATATCAACGGGCAAGTGAAGGGCGAGGTGTCCAACTGCTTTGTTCTGGGTACGTCCAGGTTCGCCCCGGCAAACGGCATATCCTACGCCACCTGGCCCTACGGCAGGGATATGCTGAATGCGACCATGCGCAAAAGGGCAGGTTTTAGGAGACTCGCGGCTGTGAATTTTAAAGAGATCTGGGATAAGAGAGGAACTTCCCCATACTTAAAGCCTGCAAAAGGCCGTCCAACAGGCCGCCCAGGCTTATTAGGAGCAATACGATATGACAAGAACTGACATTTCCGCCATTGCGGAAGCGGGTGCCGGAAAGGCCGCCCTCTCCGGGAGCGAGCCGTTCCGCTACCTCACCCGGGCTGCCCTCGCCGGGGCGTTCATCTTCGTGGGCGCGCTTCTTTCCTGCCTGTCTGCCGCCTGGTTTTACGCCGACCACCTGTCCGTCGCTAAGCTCCTGGGGGCCGCCACCTTTTCGGCGGCCCTCGTCCTCATCGTCCTGCTGGGGGGAGAACTGTTCACCGGATCCAATCTGGTGATGGGGGTAACCCTCTACGAGGGGCGGGTATCCCCCATGGACGCCCTGCGGGTGTGGGCGCTGTCCTATGCAGGGAATTTTATCGGTATTTTTGTTCTCTGCGTTTTGCTGGTGGGGTCTGGCGCAGTAAAAGACCTGCTCTCCTCCTACTTGGCCCTCACCATCCCCGGCAAGCTCACCTCTCCCTGGTATGCTCTGTTTTTAAAAGGGGTGCTGTGCAATTTCCTGGTCTGCGTGGGCGTCTTTTCCGGCTTTAAGGTCAAGAGCGAGGCGGGTAAGGTCATCGCCATCGTCCTCGCCATCACCACCTTCGTGCTGGCGGGCTTTGAGCACTCAGTGGCCAACATGGCCTGTTTCAGCCTCTATACCCTCTACTTCGGCGTCTCCCAGCTGCCCGCCATGGGGTGGAGCATGCTTTGGGTGACTCTGGGAAATATGCTTGGCGGCGCGGTTTTGCTGGGTCTGCCGCTGTGGTGCGCCGCGGAGCGGGCACAGACTTAAATCACGACCTCGACGGAGTGCTCCCCTGCGTACTTTTCCAGCGCGATCCCCTCCCGGACGGGTTTCCCGTCCAGGAGGGTTTCTTTTTTATCCCCGCGCTGTACCGTAACGTGGAACTCCGCCTGTTCCGTCCGCCATACGGCGGAGCACCCCGGCCAATCCGGGGGTAGATTGGGCTCCACGAAGAGTCGCCCGGCCCGGAGTCTGAGCCCCAACAGTTCCTCTATCGCCACGCGATAAAACCAGCCTGCCGCCCCGGTGTACCAGCTCCATCCGCCCCGGCCCAGGTGGGCGGGATTCGAGTAGACATCGGCTGCCAGAACATAGGGCTCGGCCTGATAGACGGTCTCGTCCCGTCCGCCGGGCAGGATAGCCTTCAGAACCGCCCAGCCCTCCTCCGCCATGCCCAGTCGAAAGCAGGCCAGCGCCAGCCATACCGCGGCGTGGGTATACTGCCCGCCGTTTTCCCGCACGCCGGGCAGGTAGCCCCGGATATAGCCGGGGTCTGCATCCTCGCTGTCGAAGGGAGGCGTGAAGAGTTTGACAATCCGGTGCTTTTGGTCGAAGAGCTGCTCCAGTGCGGACTTGACCGCCGTTCTGGCCCGCGCCTCGTTTCCGCCCGCCAGGGCCGCCCAGCTCTGGGCAATGGAGTCTATTTGACAGGCCTCGTCCCTATGGCTGCCCAAAGTGTTGCCGCTGTCATAGTAACCACGTAGATACCAGTCCCCGTCCCAGGCGGTCTCGGCGGCCTCGGTCAGAGCCTTAGCCGTCTCCCGGTACCGCTCTGCCCGTTCCTTCTCCCCCATCTGTTCCGCCAAGGGCGTGAAACGCTCCAGCACGTGGGCGGTAAACCAGGTGAGCCATACACTCTCCCCGCGGCCCGCTTTTCCCACCCGGTTCATGCCGTCGTTCCAGTCGCCGCCGCCCATCCGCATCAGGCCATGGACTCCTGTGCCCCGGGCGAGCGCGCACTCAATGGCACGGACGGCATGTTGATATACGTTATCCATTTCTTGGGAAATATTAAACTGCTCATACCGCTCATGCTCGCTCTCCCCCAGAACCGGCGCGGAGAGATAGGGGACGGTTTTATTCAAAATTTCCGGGTTGTCCCACTTCTCCAGGTACTCGCACAGGGTATAGGGGAGCCAGAGCAGGTCGTCGCTAATGCGGGTACGCACGCCCCTATCGCCCTGGGGCAGCTCGTGCCACCAGTGGAGCACATCGCCCTCGGTAAACTGGTGGGCACAGGCGGCGCGCAGCTGCCCCACAGCCAGATCATCGGAGACAAGGAGCGCCGCGCAGACGTCCTGGAGCTGATCCCGATAACCGTAGGCCCCGCCGTTCTGATAGCGGGAAGTGCGCCCAAACATGCGGCAGGCGACCACCTGATACATGGCCCAGCCGTTCAGGTAGTGATTGAGGTTCTCATCAGGAGTATCTACCGTCACCGCCGCCGCCCTCTTTCTCCAGAAGTCCAGGGTTCGGCGCAGATGCTCAGGGCCGTCGGATGGGACATGGATACCGTTCACTCCGGTGGCCAAGAAGAGCACACCATCCAGCTCATAGACCGCCTCCCCATAGCGGATCTCGCAGGACTCCCCCGCAAGCTCAAAGCGCAGGACCCGTTCTTCTCTATCCGGCGGGACGAAGGCAGTGGTGGTGAGGGTTCGTCTCCCAAAAACCTTCTCCCAGCGGGCAAAACCGGGGCCATAGGTCACCCGGCAGGGCAGGCCGTCGGCGTCTGCGAAGACAGAGCACTCCTCCCCACCGGCCCGAAGGTAGAAATCTTTCGCGCTGCCGATGGCGAGTGGGTCGTTGTTCCAGGGAGTAAGCTGGCACTCCCTGGCGTTGTCGCGCCACAGATGCCCACAGCCGGTTTCATCCGTGAACCAGCCAAAGGTGGGGTTTGCGAGCATCTGGCTCCACCCCAAGGGCGGCAGGCGGCCGTCCAGCTCCATTACAAAGCTGAAGTCGTCAGTAAAATAGTACTCAGGCAGGCCAGGCTTCAGTGTAAAGCTTAGCTCCTTTTCAGTTGTTTCTAATGAACCTCGTTCCTGATCCCTAAGTGGTTTCCCATTCTCAAGAACAACGGCGGAGGCGGCCAGGATGGGCCCTGCGGCCTCTTCTGTGGGGCAGTCAGCCAGGTGAATACCGCCTCGGGCGCCGACTCGGTGCTCCAGCCCCAGGGCCTTCAACCCCTCCAGAAGGGCGGTGCGGGCAGGGCGGCGGTAGTCGCCGCCATCCCGCAGAAGAAAGACCAGGTCAAACCCAAAGCCGCACCGGGCAAGGATTTGGTGCTGCTTGGCTAGAGAGCTCTGTTCCTCCTCCTCCCCCTCCACAGCCCAGCAGGCCGCAATAGGCAGGTCGCCGGAAATGCCAAATGGCCAAAGGGCCTCCTGCCGATAGTCGCGCTTGGGTGGAAAAGCAAGGCGGTCCAAGAGGTAAAACGCCTGTAAAGTTTCTTCACCTGTCATGTGAATTGAGTAGGCAACCCGATCCAAATAAGCCCCCTCTGTCTTGGGCAACCGAAGGAGGCGCTGGGCCGTAAGGGGCGCGTCCTCGGCGCTGCCAACGGCGAGGGACAGACGGAGCCGGACGCTCTCCCCCGAGCGCAGCCGTACGGGGAAACGGGCCAATAGACAGGGGTCCAGCACCGCGCCGAAGGTGCCGCTCGCCGGGTGTCTCAGCGCTGTCTCAAGCGCCCGGAGTCCGCCGCGGCCCAGTGCCTTTTCCCTCGAAGAATCAAAATATGCCTCCTCCGCGTCCCATGCCGCGGCCAGGGCGGGCCACTCCTCGCCACGATTCCTGGGGCGGCGGGTAAAGAGCAGGCCATCCCCAAAGGGGGCACTCTCAATGGAAAGCTTGGAAAAGGCCGGATGTGCCTTGTAGTCGGGCAGTCGGGCAAGCACCGGCTCAAAATAGCAGACGATCTCACCGCGCAGCTCTCCACTGTGCCAGTGGAGTTCAGTCTCCCACAGCTCTCCGCTCTCCCGCTCCGGCACTCTAAGACCGACTTTTGCTGTAAAGCTATTATATTTTACACTCCATTCGGCCTCTCCTCCGGAGAAACGCCAGGCAGACGGTCCCCCGCCCGCGTAGAGCGGCGCGCCGGTCAGCGGGAAAAGCTTGCCCCCGTTCGTACGCAGAAAAAAGGACACACCCTCCGGGGCGGCAGGCCCGCCAAACTCTGCCAGGGTGAGCGTGAGCTTGTCCAGCCGAGAGGTGTTGGCCCCCGCGTCGGTGCAGAAGACGGTGTAGGAACCGTTCGATACCAGATGACAGGCCGGCTTTTCCCGGTCGAACCCCTCTCCAGCCCGCTGAAAGACGGAGCTGCGCAGACGGCGCGGCTTTTCTGGCACTTCCCGCTCCTGAACACGGGCCACTACCGCCCCTACGGGCACCTTCTCCTGCAATAGCTCCCGGTAGGCCCCCATGGAGCAGTCCCGCATAAAACGGCTCTGCATGACGTTATCGTTGAGGGCGTTATCAATAGCCACCAGGCTCATGCCCAGGTGGTGGGCCATGTAGGAGCGCACCGTCTCCCACTTCTCCTTCCCGGTGAGGCGGGAGGGCGTGAAGTCGGCGGCCTCATAGAGGCCGTATTTCCCCTCCAGCCCCATGTCCCGCAGGACCTTTAGGTTGCGGCTGGAGCTGCCGGGTGCCAGGAGGAGAGTCAGAAACGAGGCGTAAGGCGCCACCACCAGGTCGGCGTCCAGGCCCCGTTTAAGGCCCAGCTTCTGCACGCCATGGGCCTTGTACTGATAGCTGAGCCCAGGGTCGAAGGCATAGAAGCCCGACTCTGAGATGCCCCAGGGAGTACCGGCCTTGGCCCCTCGGCGCCGTTGTGCGTAGATGCAGAAGGTCAGGGACTCGTACATGAGTGAGTTGCGTTCGCAGGGCAGGAGCAGATTCGGCATGAAGTATTCGAACATTGTTCCCGTCCAGGAGGCCATGCCGGAGTAATCGTTGTCCCGTACCAGCATCCGCCCCAGCCTCCGCCAGTGGCGCGGCTCAACCTGGCCCTTCGCGACGGCGAGATAGCTGGTCTGCCGGGCTTCGCTTGCCATCAGGTCGTACCAGCCCTGCGTATAGCGCTCACGCTCTACGTCGTAACCAATATAGAAGAGTTTGCGCTCCTTGTCATAGAGATTGGAGAAGTCCATCGCCTCAGACAGGGCCTCGGCCCGGCGGGCCAGTGCCCCCTCCCCCCACTCATACAGCCCTTCCCGCACTGCGATGAGGCAGGCGCAGAGGTTGCCGCAGTCAACCGAGGAGACGTACCGGGGCGTCATGGGCAGGGCTGTATCGGTGGCATACCAGTTATAGAGGTGCCCCCTCCACTTGGGTAGGGCCTCCAACGTGTCCAGCATGTGCCCAAGCAAAGCCGCCGCCCGCTCATGGGGCAAAAAGTCCAGATCCACCGCCGCCAGGACGGATAAGAGAGCCATACCGATGTTAGTGGGCGAGGTCCGCCGGGCAAGGCCGAGACCCGGCTGCTCCTGCCAGTTGTCGGGCGGGAGCCAGTGGTCCTCGGGGCGGAGGAAGTCGGCAAAGTAGCGCCAGATCAACGCTCCCTCGTGGAGGAGGAAGGCACGGTCCGGCTTGGAGACGCTCCGCCCCTCCTCGATGGGACAGCTCATGGCCCAGGCGAAGACGGGCGAGAGTACCCAAACCAGTCCCACCGCCGCCCCCGCCGGTAGAATTGAGAAGACCATAGCAGCGAGGCCCGCCGCCACAGAAGAGAGCTCCTTACGGTAGTTGGCCCAGATGCCATCCCCCAATTGACGCTCCGCATCCGCCGCGGTGACCCAGGCCAGCATCCCTCGGTGGGAAATCAGGCTCCGCCATAGAGCGGTGACTATGGCGGAGGTGCAGGTCCATGCGTGGTAAGGCAGGAAGAGCAGCTGTACCAGGGTTTGCAGAATCACGCCGCCGAAACCCGTGATGATGGTGGAGTGATACCGCGCCCGCAGGCCGGTTCCCCGCCGAAAGGCAAGATCCGCCCCTGAGAGGAGAAGGTTGGAGGCAGCCGAGAGAATAGCAGCGGCGGCAGCCGTTCCGAAGGCCACGCCGGAGAAACACATACCCAGCAGCAGGGCGAGAAGTGTGCATATGGGAGACAAACTGCGGCGCAGGTTGTCAAAGATTTTCCACTTCGCCATTGGCGGAATGGGGTTGGGCACCTTCTCTCCCGCCTCGTTGAAAACCATACGCCCCAGCCAGGGCAGGAGCTGCCAGTCTCCCCGTACCCAGCGGTGGAGGCGGCTGAAGTAGCTGGTGACCTTATAGGGGTAGCCGTCGGTAAGCTCCACGTCTCCAATGAGGCCCGCGTGAAGGTAGGATCCCTCCAGCAGATCATGGGAGAGGATGGTGTTCTGCGGCAGACGGCCATTGAGGCAGAGGAAAAATGCGTCCACGTTAAAAATACCTTTTCCGGTGAAGGTCCCCTGGTCGAAGAGGTCGTGGTACACGTCGCTGCACGCGCCGCCATAGGGATCAACGCCCCCCTGCCCGGCAAAGATGCGGGAGAACTGCGATTTATTGGCAGCCCCCAGCTCCACCCCAACCCTAGGCTGGAGGAGCCCGTACCCAGAGGTGACAAGCTTGCGGCGTAGGTCCACCTTTGGCCGGTTCAAAGGGTGAAGCATGGCACCGATGAGCTCACGGGCGGAGCCGACGTTAAGGCTGGTATCCGAGTCAAGAGTGATGACGAAACGGACGCCCGCCAGGGCGGACCGCTCCCCTGCCGCCACCTGTAGACCGCTTCGCCGCCCTTTGAGCAGGCGCACCAGCTCTAACAGCGCGCCCCGCTTGCGCTCCCAGCCCATATACCGCTCATCCCGGGGCTGGAAGACGGGCGGGCGGAACAGGAGGAAGAAACCACCGCCGTACTTCTGGTTGAGGGCGTCCACGGCGGCACGAGCCTTCTCTGCATAATTCCGCCCAGCGGAGCCCATGGGCAGGTCACTGTCGGGCAGGTCGGCCAGGATGCCGAAGAGCAGATGCTCGCCCGCATCCCGGTTGGCGAGGCGGTACCGCTCCAGCAAGGCGGCGAGAGCCGGGCCGCTCTTCTCCCCCATCAGGAGAGAGGCGATGACGCAGAGGGTCTTCCCCTCCTCGGGCACACCCTCCTTCAGCTCCATCCGGCAGACCGGTCTGGGCGGAACCAGGCGCACAGCGCAGAAGTCCAGGCAGTTCTTCACCAGATCTGACACCGGCAGGAGTAGCAAGAGAGGCAGAATGGGGCTATTTAAAAGGAACCCGGTGAGTAAAACGACAAAAAGCGTGGGCAAAACCACGCCGCCCACGTAGAGCACGCCTGTGGCCCGGTGGGGCTCCTCACCCAGAGGTCTGCGGAAGAGGAACCAGCCCACGTGCCGCTCCTCCTCAGCCCCCGCTCTGGAGAGGTCGAGAACTTTTTGCGCCACCTCGCTCTCCCCCATGCCCTGTTTCCGGGCGAGACGGCAGACTTGCGCGCGGTAGCGGGCGCGGGTAGCGTCATCCATACCCGCGTACTCCCCTGTGGGATCCTGCTGTAAGAGCTGCTCTACCCTGCTGGACTCCTCCAGCAAGCGGCCAAGGTTGGCGTTAGAGAGGGTACGCAGGGCGGTGAAGACCTCCTCCATACTCCGGGCCAGGCGTTCTTCCTCCCCCTCCCCGCCTTTCCCCGCCAGCAGGCGCTCCAGGCCCCGGCAGAGGCAGGCCAGCCGGTCTGACAGTGCGCCTTTGAGGGCGGGGATGAAGAGGGAGAGTTCCCGCTCCGTGAGGGGCCTTGCGGCTTGAGCATGACCTAAAAAGAGGGCGAGCCGGGGCACCGTTACCTCCCCCGCCCAGGCCATAGCCCTGGCAAGTTCGAGCACGATAGGCTGGCGCCCCTCCCGGCGTACAGCAGGAAGACGGCCTACTCTGTGAAAGGCGTCCGCTGCGTCCCGCCCCTCCCGCTGGGCAAGGTACCAGTTGTCCAGCAGCCATTCCGCCGCCTGGGGCAGCTCGGCCCGCCGCTGAGCCCACTGGCTTACCCGGGCCTGACTCTCCCGGATGGCGGACAGGTCACGCCGGATGTTCCGGCGGACCCTATACCCCGCGGCCCACCCGTCCTGGTCCAGCGCCTTGGCCGTATTCTCGCCTAGCTGGGCCAGGTGTTTATCGTCCGTCCTGATCTCCATGCGCTCTCTCATGCTCATTCTCCCATGACGTTATTCCGATTCCATGCCAGTTTTTCCCGACCGTGTGGGATTATTCATATGTCTCTGTCCCGTGGCGAGAGAGACGCATGACCGCGTGGTTAAAATATTCTCTCTTCCCATTAAAAAACAAGGTGATTTGTGATATGTTTCATCTATGTCAGTTTTGCTCTGTTCTTGAAATACTGTAAAACGCCCTTTGCTAAGGAGGAAAAGTCATGCCAGCCTTCGAAATCACAGACCTTGTAAAGAAGTTCGGGAAGTTTAGTGCGTTGGACGGCGTAAATATGTCCGCCGAGCCCGGCGAGGTGCACGCTTTTCTCGGCCCCAACGGCGCGGGAAAAACAACCACTATCCGATGTCTCCTTGCGATCCTGAAGCCCACCTCCGGCCATGTGAAACTCTTCGGACAGGACGCTTGGAAAAATGCGGTCGAGCTCCACAGGCACCTTGCTTTTGTGCCGGGTGACGTGAACCTCTGGCCAAACCTGACGGGTGGCGAGGTCATCGATCTGTTCCTGTCCATGCGCCGCGCGGGAAACTACGATCAAGTCAGGCTGGACCGCCTGAAAGAGCAATTTGAACTCGACGCCAGCAAGAAATGCCGTACCTACTCTAAGGGTAACCGCCAAAAGGTTGCCCTGGTGGCCGCTCTGGCCTCCGACGCGGAGCTCTTCGTCCTCGACGAGCCGACGAGCGGTCTGGATCCGCTTATGGAAAAGGTGTTTCAGGACGCCGTGATCGATCTCAAGAAGAACGGAAAGACGGTGCTGCTCTCAAGCCACATTATGAGCGAGGTAGAGAAACTGGCGGACACGGTCAGCATCATCCGCGAGGGCAGGATCACCGAGAGCGGCTCGATGGCTCAGATTGCCGAAAAGGCAAAGGGGAAAACCATTGAGGACTTCTTCCTCGCGGAGTATGAGGGGAGGAAGTGACCGTGTCATCTCTACATGGCTTTGGAAGATACCTCCGTTTCATAGCCCGGCGCGAGAGAACGACGAGCTTGCTCTGGATCGTCTGCGTCGCAGGGTCGGCGCTCCTATTCGCCGGGATGTACCCCAGTCTGTTTCCCGATAAGGAGTCCATGCTTATTATGGCCACGACGATGAATACCCCCGCCATGGTCGCGCTGATGGGGCCAGTGTATGGACTTGATAAGGTAAGCACCGCGATCATCATGGCACAAGAGTGCCTGATCTGGTTTGCGCTTGCGGTGGCCATCATGAATATTTTCTTTGTGAACCGCCATACCCGAATGGATGAGGAACTCGGCAGACATGAGATGCTCCGCGCCCTGCCCATAGGGCAGCTAACCGGGGCGGCGGCGGTTCTCTTTGGCGCGCTGGCCCTGAACGGGTGCATCTCCCTCATCATCGCCCTTGGACTGTTAGCGCTGAATATTGGTGGGACCACTGCCGCGGGGGCCTTTGCCTACGCCTTATCCATCGGCACTCAGGGTTTCCTCTTTGCCGTGCTCACTTTGCTGGCAGCTCAAATATTTTCAACCTCACGGGGAACGACCGGCAGCGCGTTCACACTCCTCGGCCTCTTTTATGTAATGAGAATGTCGGGCGACATGTCAGATAACGCGTTTAGTGTAATCTCCCCTATGGGGCTTGGACTTCGCGTCAGCGCGTTTTATGAGGATAATTTCACGCCCATTCTGGTTCTGCTTGTCGAGGCAGCTATCGTCGGCGCGGCCGCCCTGGCTGTCTGTGCCAACCGTGACCTGGGTGAGGGGGTGCTGCCGGCCCGCAAAGGCAGAGAGCACGCCTCCCATTTTCTTCGGAGCGAGTTTGGGCTCGCCTGGAGACTTTCACGCGGCACGATGTTCGGCTGGGGCATCGGGATGTTTGTCATGGGTGCGACCTATGGCTCGGTGCTGGGGCAGATCGACGCCTTTGTCAACGGCAACGAGATGTTTCAAAAAATTCTCAGCGCCACCGGAAACTATGACATCGTCAATAACTATATAGCACTGATCCTCATGATCGGGGCGCTGCTGGCGGCGGTTCCGGTGATGCTCCTGGCAAACAAGCTTCGCTCGGAGGAGCGGCACGGGCGGCTGGAGCAGATCTTCTCGAAATCCGTACGGCGCGAGAAATTGTTTCTCTCATACCTGGCCCTCGCTCTCGCTGAGAGCTTTGTCTCACTGGTGATGACGGCGCTCGGACTCTTTGCCGCGGCGCAGAGTACCGACACCGTGGAGCTCGGAGCACTGATGGCGGACGCCCTTGCGTATCTGCCAGCGCTGTGGGTGTTGCTGGGACTGTGCGCCCTGCTGATCGGCGCTCTTCCCAGGCTGACCGGACTGGCCTGGGCGGTGTATGCCTACTCTTTCGTTATGATGTACTTCGGGCGGCTCTTCGACCTGCCCGAGTGGGCACATAAGCTCTCGCCGTTCGGGAACATTCCCCAGGTCCCGGTACAGGAGTTCTCGGCGGCTCCCCTTGCGGTACTAACGGCCCTCGCATTCGTATTGACGGCGGTCGGCATCACCTGTTTCCGGCAGCGTGATATCGGATAAGAGGCCAGATGCCGGGTACTGCCCGCCGTATTCGCGGCGGGCAGTACCCATGTTTGAAAACACATACGGAAAACGAAATCTGTTCTTGACAAAGACCACAAAATATTGTATGATAATTCTCGTTGTAAAGCCATAACACTTTACGGAAAACGAAAGGGGGCGCCATTGGTGAAGAATCAGGCTTATCGCATGGCCCTGCTGTTCGACTTTTACGGGGATATGCTCACCGAGCGGCAGAAGGAGTTTTACGACCTCTATTATAATGAGGATCTCTCCCTCGCCGAGATTGCTGAAAATTACGACATCACCCGCCAGGGCGTCCGGGACGTGATCGTCCGGGCCGAGGGCATTCTCACCGAGTTGGAGGACAAGACCGGCATCATCCGCCGCTTTCAGAAAATGCAGGAGCAGCTGGAGCTCATTGATAACGCGGCTGACAAGATCCTCAATCACAACGACGATAATCTTACCAGCCAGTGGGTCAGCGATATCAAAAACGCCGTGGCCTCAATGAAACAGGAGTAACCCATGCCTTTTGAAGGATTAACCGAAAAACTCTCCAACGCCTTTAAGAAACTGCGCGGCAAGGGCCGCCTTTCCGAAGCCGATGTGAAGGAGGCCATGCGCGAGATCCGCATGGCTCTTTTGGAGGCCGACGTAAACTTTAAGGTGGTTAAGGACTTCGTGGCCAAGGTCACGGAGCGGGCCGTGGGAACCGATGTGCTGGAGAGTCTGACCAGCGCGCAGATGATCATTAAAATCGTCAACGAGGAGCTTACCGCTCTCATGGGCGGACAGAGCGCCAAGCTGAACATCTCCTCCAAGCCCCCCACCGTCATTATGCTGGTGGGCCTCAACGGCGCAGGCAAGACCACCAACGGCGCTAAGCTGGCGGGGCTGATGAAGAAACAGAACGGCAAGCGGCCCCTCCTGGTGGCCTGCGACACCTTTCGCCCCGCTGCCATCCAACAGCTGGAGACCGTAGGCGGACAATTGGGTGTCCCTGTGTTCCAGCAGGGGCTGGGGGACCCGGTGTCCATCGCCAAGGCGGGTATCGAGCACGCCAAGGCCCATGGGAACGATCTGGTCTTTATCGACACCGCCGGACGCCTCCACGTGGACGACGAGCTGATGGCTGAGCTCGTTCGCATGAAAGAGGCCATTAACCCTACCGAAATCCTTCTCATTGTGGACGCCATGATCGGCCAGGACGCAGTGAACGCCGCCAAGGTCTTTGACGAGGCACTGGATCTCACCGGTGTGATGCTCACCAAGCTGGACGGCGACGCCCGGGGCGGCGCGGCCCTCTCTATCAAGGCTGTGACCGGCAAGCCCATCAAGTTCATCGGTGTGGGTGAAAAGTTGGACCAGATTGAGGTCTTCCACCCCGACCGCATGGCCTCCCGCATTTTGGGCATGGGCGACGTACTCTCCCTCATTGAGAAGGCCCAGCAGAACTTTGACATGCAGAAGGCGGCCGAGCTCGAGCAGAAGATGCGCAAGAACCGCCTTACCCTCACAGACTATTACGAGCAGCTTGTTCAAATCAAGGGCATGGGCTCCATGTCTGACATCATGGGTATGCTGCCCGGCGTGAACGCCAAGGCGCTGGAGGGCGCCACCGTGGATGAAAAGGCTTTGTCCCGCACCGAGGCCATTATCCTCTCTATGACCCCCAAGGAGCGGGACGACCCCAGTCTCCTTAACAGCAGCCGCAAGAAACGTATCGCGGCAGGCAGCGGCACTCAGGTGGTGGACGTGAACCGCCTGCTCAAGCAGTTTGAAATGATGCAGCAGCTCACCCGGCAGATGGCGGGGGGCGGAATGGTGAAGAAGATGGGTAAGATGGGGAAAATGGGCCGCATGGGCGGCAGAAAGGGCGGCTTTCCCTTTTAAGCAAGGACGTTGGTTCGCGCTCCCTTGGAGTGCTTCCATATAGAGATTGGTTATCAAATTTGGAGGTGAATATACAATGGTTAAAATCAGACTGCGCCGCATGGGCGCCAAGAAGGCTCCCTTCTACCGTATTGTGGTGGCCGACTCCCGCTATCCCCGTGACGGCCGTTTCATCGAGGAGATCGGTACCTACAATCCCCTGGTCACTCCCGTCGAGGTCAAGGTCGACAGCGAACGCGCCCAGGCTTGGATCAAGACCGGCGCTCAGCCCACCGAGACAGTGAAGGCCCTGCTGAAAAAAGCCGGTGCCATCTAATCGGCACCAGCGTAAAGGAGGGCACCATGAAAGAACTGCTCAGTTATATCGCCAAGAGCCTGGTGGACCATCCCGACGCGGTGACGGTCACCGAGCACGTGGGCGTGGACGAGACTGTCCTGGAGCTTCGGGTGGCTCCCGACGATATGGGCAAGGTGATTGGCCGTCAGGGCCGTATTGCCAAGGAGATTCGCACGCTGTTGCGCTCCGTCGCCCAGAAGAACGGGACGAGAGTCACCGTGGAAATCATGGACTAAACGTCCGGCGTGTCAGAGATGCCGCGCCCTACAGAAAACGGCGGGGGCTTTCCCCCGCCGCTTTTTTTCCACGCGACAAATGGAGGCGCTTATGAAAAAATTTCTTGAGGCCGGAGAAATCGTCAACACCCACGGGGTGCAGGGAGAGGTAAAGATCAACTCCTGGTGCGATTCACCGGAATTTCTCTGCCAATTTAAAATACTTTATATCGACGGCATGCCGGTAAAGGTGCTGTCCGCCCGGCCCCACAAGAACAGCGTCCTCGCAAGACTCGAGGGCCTAGATGACGTGAATGCCGCCATGCGCCTGAAGGGCAAACGGGTGGAGATCGACCGCACTGGCATCGAGCTTCCCGAAGGCCGGCATTTCCTCGCAGACCTCATCGGCCTGGAGGTGCGGGACGCGGAGAGCGGTGCGGTGCTGGGCAAAATCGCCGAGGTCCTCACGCCCCCGGCCCATGAGGTCTACGTGGTGAAGGGCGGTACCCGCGCGTATATGATCCCCGCGGTAGACGCCTTTTTAAAAGAGACCAACGTAGAGGGCGGCTATATCCGGGTGCAGCTCATCGAGGGGATGGAGAGCGATGTATAGAATCGATATCATGACTCTCTTCGATCTCACCATGGGGGACGTGCTCAGCGAGTCTATCCTGGGCAGGGCCCAGGAACGGGACATCCTGCGTATCGAGGCCCACCAGATTCGAAACTACACCCTTAACAGGCAAAAGCAGGTGGACGACTACCCTTACGGCGGCGGGCACGGGGCCGTCATGCAGGCCGACCCCCTTTACCAGTGCTGGAAACACATCGTGGACAAGTATGGGCCGGGACACACCGTCTTCATGTCCCCGGCGGGCAAGACCTTCTGCCAGGAGAAGGCCAAGGAGCTGGCCCGGGAGTACGACCACCTCATTTTAGTCTGCGGGCACTACGAGGGCGTCGATGAGCGTTTTCTAGAGGAGTGTGTGGACGAAGAGCTCTCTTTGGGGGACTTTGTGCTCACCGGCGGAGAGATCGCGGCTATGGCGGTGTCCGATGCGGTGTGCCGCCTGGTGCCCGGCGTATTGTCCGACCCAGAGTGTTTTGAGGACGAGAGTCACTGGAACGGTCTGCTGGAGTACCCCCAGTACTCTCGGCCTGAGGAGTGGCACGGGCGGCGGGTCCCCCCTATTCTCCTCTCAGGCAACCACAAGAACATCGCACTTTGGCGGAGGAAGATGAGCATTCTCCGCACCCGCGAGCGGCGGCCCGATATGTACGAGCTGCTGGATCTCTCCTCCAAGGAGGATCGGAAGCTTTTAAAAGAATTAGACGAAGAGAGCGGGGACCCCGTTTCCTAGGTGGGGCTCCTGCTTTTTATTTAATATATTATTATAATTTCCCCCGGGGGGAGCGGGCCTACGCGGAGGGGTACGCAGGTACTCCAAGCCGACGAAAGAAATGTGGCACCGACCAAGGTGCGCCTCCTCTTTTCTTCTTTACATTTCCCCTGAACCATGCTACAATAGCCCCAGGCATAAATCTCGTATTGAATATCATATTAGGAGATAATTTATATGAGTTTTAAAATAATTGTAGATAGCTGCTGCGATCTGACCCCCGCCATGCTGAGCGATGCCTGCTTTCGGAGCGTACCTCTCACCATCCGGGTTGACGACGAGGTGATCGTGGACGACCAGACCTTCGACCAGGCAAACCTGCTCTGGAGAATGAAAGCCAGCGAAAAGGCTCCGGCCACCGCCTGCCCCTCCCCCGCGCAGTACCTGGAGGCCATGGACTGCGGCGTGGACGAGGTCTATGTGGTGACCCTCTCCGCCCTCCTCTCCGGTTCCCACAACTGCGCGGCCCAGGCCCGCATGATGTTTCTGGAGGAGCACCCCGAGGGCAAGATCCATATCTTCAACTCCTGCTCCGCCTCGGCAGGTGAGGTGCTCGTAGCCATGAAGATTAAGGAACTGGCTGGGCGAGGGGTGCCGTTCGAAGAGGTGGTGCGCGAGGTTTCCCGCTACATCAGCGCCATGAGCACCCTCTTCGTGCTGGAGGACCTGGATAATCTGCGTAAAAACGGGCGGCTCTCCAAGCTCCAGGCTATCGTCACCGGGACGCTGAGGATCAAGCTCCTCATGGGCTCCACCCCCGAAGGTGAGATTACCAAGCGTGGTCAGGCCCTGAGCATCAAGCAGGCCCTCACCAAGATGGTCTCCATCATGGCCGCGGATGAGCGGCACAAGGGCCGCACTCTCTGCATCGCCCACTGCAACTGCCTGGATCGGGCCTTTTTCCTTAAGGAACTGGCGCTGAAGACCTGCTCGTTCCAGGATGTCATCATCGTGGAGACCGGCGGCATCAGCACGGTCTATGCCAACGATGGTGGCGTGGTCGCAGCCTATTGACATGATTCTTTCAGCCGCCCGTCGGGAAATCCCGACGGGCGGCCTTGTTGTCCGCGGGTTGATATGCTAAAATATAGGACATGCTTAACAAACATGAAGAAGGTGGCTTATGTCGTTTACCGGCGTGTCGTTTTTATTTGCCTTCCTCCCCGCCCTGCTGGCGGTCTACTACCTCCTCCCCTCCCGGCTGCGGGCGGCGCGGAATTTCATACTACTGGGGGCCAGCCTCTTTTTCTATGCCTGGGCGGGTCCCGGTTTCCTTCTGCTCCTGCTGGCGTCCTCAGCCCTCAACTATTTGGCGGGCCTACTGGTATCCGGAGGCAGCCAGGGCCGGAAAAAGGCGGTGCTGATACTAGCCGTGCTCTGCAATCTGGCCCTTTTGGGGTGGTTTAAGTATGCGGGGTTCTTCGCAGGTATTCTTAACAGCGCGGGGCTTTCCGTACCCATGCCTCAGGTCGTCCTGCCGCTGGGCATCTCCTTTTTCACCTTTCAGGCCATCTCCTACGTGGCCGACGTGTACCGGGGCGCCATTCCCGCCCAGAAGAACCCACTATGGGTGGCCCTCTACCTCTCGTTCTTCCCCCGGCTGGTGGCCGGTCCCATCGCCCGCTACCCCGACTTCCGGGCCGACCTGGACGGACGGCAGGAGAGCGTGGACGACTTCGTGGGCGGTGCGGTGCGCTTTCTCTTTGGTATGGCAAAAAAGCTCCTCCTTGCCAATTCTCTGGCCCAGGTCGCCGACGCGGCCTATGCCACTAAGCTTGGCGAGCTGTCCACCGCTATGGCCTGGCTAGGCGCGGTATCCTATACCCTCCAGATCTATCTGGACTTCTCCGCATACTCGGACATGGCGATCGGCCTGGGCAGGATGTTCGGTTTCCATTTTCCCGAAAACTTTATCTACCCCTATATGGCAAGGTCCATCACCGAGTTTTGGCGGCGGTGGCATATTACCTTATCCTCCTGGTTCCGGGACTACGTCTATATCCCCTTGGGCGGCAGCCGTAGGGCGCTGCCGAGGCAGATTCTCAACCTTCTGGTCGTATGGTGCCTCACCGGGTTTTGGCATGGGGCCGCCTGGAACTTTGTGGCCTGGGGGCTCTACTACGCGATGGTTTTAATAGGAGAACGCTACCTCTGGGGCAAGGCGGTTGAGAACCTCCCCTCCCCCCTGCGCCGGGTCTATACGCTCTTCATCGTTATTCTGGGCTGGGTGCTCTTCCGGGCCAGCGGAGCGGAACAGATCATCGGAATTTTGGGCACCCTCTTCGGCCTGCGCGGCATGGGGCCGGGGAGCAGCCAGGCCCTTTACTTCCTGCTGGAGTACCGTTGGGAGCTTATATTGGGCGTGCTCACCGCACTACCCATAAAAAATTGGCTCTCCGCCTGGCTGGAGCAAAAGCAGACGGCATGGAGCGGGCAGGTCCTCATCTGGGCTCCCCGGCTGCTGGCGCTGAGCTTCGGCGCCTTTGCCCTGGCCAGGATGGTGAGCTCCGGGTTTAACCCATTCATCTATGCGAATTTTTAAACGAGGAGGAACGACGATGAAATCAAAGCACCATCTTGCCAACAGCGTCTTTCTCCTGCTTTTCCTAGGCGCGATGGCGGCCTTCCCTATTTGGACTGCTTTGGGCCCCAGGGAGACTTTCTCCTCCTATGAAAACCGCGCGTTAGCCGTAAGACCGCCCATGACGGTGGAAAATGTACTGGATGGCTCGTTCTTCTCGAGCATGGACGACTTCCTCTCCGACCACCTGGCCTGGCGCAATCAGCTTCTGACGCTGAGCACCTGGGTGGACTACGCACTCACCGGGAAGATCTCAGTAAACGACCAGGTCATCGCAGGGGATGTGCTGGTGCCCTACCAGGGCTTCAGCAAGTGGGACCTTGGATATATCGAGGACCAGTCACAGGACATGGGGGACCGGCTGGCCCGGCTCAACGGGCAGATCACGGGCTACGGGGGCTACTTCCTCTACCTGGGCATCCCCGAGCAGTTCTCCTACTTCCGGGACCGCTACCCCTCCTATATGGACAATCGCGCCTGGGTGCTGGAGCCGATCCAAGCCCAGTTCACCTCCGCTCTGAAGGAGCGTGGCGTCCCGTTCCTGGATGCGGGGCTGGTCTATGACGTCCTGGAACATCCAGACGAGTTTTACTCCAAGATAGACCATCACTATACCTATTCCGGTATGCTGGCGTCCTACGGGGCCCTGATGGAACGAATCAACACGGACACGGGCCTGGGGCTCTCCATCCTCACCAAGGACGACCTGGAGTTGACCTCCCTGCCTAACCCCTATCTGGGCTCCCGCTCCCGGCGGCTGTGCGGACTTTGGAAAAGCGATGAGGCGGTGGTGATCGGAACTCTGAAAGACCCTATCCCTTTTACCCGAACCGATAACGGCGAGACCGTCGCCGCTAACCTCTATACCCTGCCCGAGAGTAATACCGAGCCTGTGGGCTTTACCGTCTATATGGGCGGCGACATCTCCGAGACCGTCATCGAGACCAACCGGCCGGACTTACCCAACGCCCTCATTTTCGGGGACTCCTTCACCGACCCGCTGGAGACCGTCTTCTGGACCAGTTTCAACGAGACCCGCTCTCTGGACCTGCGCGGCTACACCGCCAAGAGCCTGGAGGAGTATATCGAGGAGTTCAAGCCCGACGTGGTCATCTGCGTTCGGGACGACACCATGTACACCAGCACTGCCGGCAACGGAAATCTGCCAAAATAGTCAGGAGGTCTTTTTTATGGAATTTACCATCCGCCCGCCCCGGCCTGAGGACGCCGAGGAGCTGTGGGAGCTGCGGCGTATGCCCGGTGTGTTTGAGAACACCATGGGCCTGCCCTCCAACCGTGTGACCCAGACCCAGGAGTTTATCGCCGGGTTGGACGTGGACGACCACCAGTTTGTCGCTGTAACGGAGGACGGGCACGTGGTTGGACTCGCAGGGCTCATGCTCTTCTCAAACCCCAGGAAACGCCATATGGCAAGCCTTGGCATCTATGTCCATACCGACTACCAGAACCAGGGTGCCGGCACAGCCCTGGTCAAGGCCCTGCTGGAACTGGCCGACAACTGGCTAATGCTGGTGCGGGTAGAGCTGGACGTATACACCGACAACGCCAAGGCCATCCACCTATACGAAAAGCTGGGTTTTGAGAGGGAGGGCGTGCTCCGCAAGGCCGCTATCCGAAACGGCAGATATGCCGACCTTCTGATGATGTCCCGCCTGCGCCACACCGGGGAATAGCCATGTCCGCTAACCGGCTTTTTGAGATCGTATACCTCCTGCTGGAGAAGAAACGCCTAACTGCCGGGGAGCTGGCGGCGCGGTTCGAGGTTTCGGTCCGCACCATCTACCGTGACGTGGACGCCCTCTCCTCCGCCGGAGTCCCCATCTATGCCGCTCAGGGCAAGGGCGGCGGAGTGGCGCTGATGGACCACTATGTCTTAGATCGGGCGGCCTTCACCGAGGAGGAGCAGCGCGCCCTTCTCACCGCCCTCCAGAGCCTCCCGGTGAGCGCACGGCTGGGCGCGGAGGAGACCCTTTCCAAGCTCTCCGGGCTCTTCCGCCGCCAGGAGACCGACTGGCTCCAGGTGGACCTAACCCGCTGGGGCGGCGGCGCCGCAGACAGCCGCAAATTCGAGCTGCTGAAGTCCGCTATCCTCGGGCGCAGGGTAATAAACTTCCGATACGTCAGCTCCTATGGGCAGACTACCGACCGCAGGGCTTACCCTGCCCGGTTGGTATTCAAGGGCCAGGGCTGGTATCTCCAGGCGTACTGCCCGGAGAAAGGGGGCTACCGCACCTTCAAGGTGAGCCGCATTCTGAACCTGGAGCTGCAGGATGAGTGTTATGACCTGGAACCGGCCCCGCCGCCCATTGAGATGGACGGCCCGCCGGAGGGGCTGTGTAAGTCGGTACGCCTGCGTTTTTCTCCCTTTATGGCCTACCGGGTGTACGATGAGTTTGACGAGGACTGTATTACCCTCAAGGAGGACGGCGCGCTGCTGGTACAGGTCACCTTCCCAGACGACGGATGGCTGTACGGCTATCTGCTCTCGTTTGGCGCGGGGGTGGAGGTGCTGGAGCCGCCCAGGGTTAAGGAGCGTCTTTCATTGCTTGCGAAAGAAATTTGGCAGTTAAATTGCAAACCTGACATAGGGTGTCAGGTTTGCGGGAGTATGATGGAGCCATCCACACAAAAGGAGGCTTTCCATATGGAACCAATCAATCAAAGCTATTGCCAATCCTGCGGTATGCCCATCAGCGACCCCGCTATCCTCGGCACCGAGGCCGACGGCGCCCCTAGCCAGCACTATTGCAAATACTGCTACGAGAACGGGGCCTTCACCGCACCCATGAGTATGGAGGATATGATCGCCTTCTGTGCCCCGCTCATGGCCCAGAATAACCCCGGCATGACCGAGGAGCAGGCGAAGGCCCAGATGCGTGGTTTCTTCCCCATGCTGCTGCGGTGGAGGAAGGATTAAGAACCGCATCATATTTCCACCTCTGGATGGAAAGGTCGTGCCGCTGCAGGAAACTGTTGTGGCACGGCCTTTTCTATGTATGGCGTGTCAAAGCAAGAGAGAGGGATGCTATACAACATGGCATGATTATGCTATACTTTGAGCAATAGCAATTATAAGGAGCAGGGTATGGACCTTTGTAATATCAACGATATCAAAGCCCTCTTGGGGCGGCACGGCTTTCACTTCTCCAAGAGCATGGGGCAGAATTTTCTTATTGAGGGATGGGTACCCCAGGACATTGCCGCCGCCTCGAGAGCGGATAAGGGTTGCGGTGTGCTGGAGATCGGACCCGGCATCGGACCTCTCACGGTGCGCCTCGCGGACGCAGCGGCTAAGGTGGTGTCGGTGGAGCTGGACCGCTCCCTCCTTCCCGTCCTGGCGGAGACCCTGGCGGGCCGGTACAATGTGGAAATTGTACCTGGCGATATCATGAAACTGGATATTAAGGCGTTTATTGCCGACAAGCTAAATGGCCTTACACCAGTTGCCTGCGCCAATCTCCCCTACAATATCACCACCCCGGTGCTGACTACTCTCATCGAGGCGGGGTGTTTTGCCTCCATCACTGTGATGATTCAGCGTGAGGTAGCCCTGCGCATCTGTGCTGCGCCGGGAACGGCGGACTATGGGGCTTTTTCAGTCTATTGCCAGTATCACACAGTACCTGAGCTTTTATTTGACGTGCCCCCCGAGTGTTTCCTCCCTGCCCCTAAGGTGACCTCCTCGGTCATCCGCATGGTGCCCCGGAGCGTCCCACCCGCCGAAGTGGAGGACGAAAAGGCTTTCTTCCAGGTGGTAAAGGCGGCCTTTGCCCAGCGGAGAAAGACCCTGCTCAACGGTCTGACCTCAGCCTACGGCAGCCGTTTCACAAAGGACGAGTTACGGGACGTTATCCAAACCTGCAGCCTCCACGCCGACGTGCGCGGTGAGCGGCTGGGTATTCCAGAGTTTGCGGCGCTGGCAAGGCACCTAAAATAGCCTCGTGAAAGGAGGGCGAGAACGGCATGGCGGAGATGCAAATGCCTGTAAAGCGTTCTAGCTTGCGCCTAAAGTTGGGCATGACCTACTACGGGCTGCGGCGGCGGTTGCTATGGCTCAGGATGCGCAAGGTATTCGCGTCCGTTCGAAGGGCGGAGCCCCTCCCCTTCTCCTGCTCGTCTCACAAAACGCCTCTCCTCCGCAAGCTCAAGGACGTGGACATGTGGATGCAGTACAATAAAATCGTCAATCTAAACCTTGCCGTCAAAAAGCTCGACGAGATTGTCCTGCGGCCCGGCGAGGTACTGAGCTATTGGAAATTGATCGGGAAACCAACCAAGCGCAAGGGATACGTGGACGGGATGGTGCTGCGTAACGGCACCTTCTGCGCTGGGGCCGGCGGCGGCCTGTGCCAGCTCTCCAATCTGATCTTCTGGATGACCCTCCACACACCCCTCACCGTGATCGAACGCCACCGCCACGGGTACGATGTGTTTCCGGACGCCAACCGCACCCAGCCCTTCGGGAGTGGGGCCACCTGCTTTTACCCCCACGGGGACCTGATGATCCGCAACGACACACAGGAGGAGTATCAGCTCTTCGTCTCCGTGGGCGAGGAGTACCTTGCGGGCGAGTGGCGGGTGTCCGCCCCACCGGAATATGTATATACGGTGGTAGAGCGTAACCACGAGATGAAAGGCCAGTACTGGGGTGGATACACAAGGCACAACGAGCTCTACCAGCAGATATTTGACCTGGAGGGGTATTTCATAGAGGAAAGATTCCTGGCGAAAAACGATGCCATCATGATGTACTCTCCCTTTTTGCCAGAGCCAGTCTAATAAAAAAGTCCTGGTGCCGTAAAAACGACACCAGGACTTTTACTTATTCACCTTTACTTTTCGGGTAGCGCTTTCGGTAGCCTTTTCCAAGGAAAACCACCGCCGCCGCCGCGATAGCCAGGAAGATCAATATGCCGATGAAGTGATAGGCACCCCATACGGCAAGGTCGCTCAGATCCTGGCCCACGGATTTCAGACCGCCGGAGAAGGCGCTGGATACCCGCCCGCCCAGGCTGGCAGTCTCTTTAGGCTGCTCCGTGAGCTTCACCACCTCGTTCAGACGGAGGGTAATGGTGGAGTACCCCACGAGGCTATCGTACTTCCGCAGGGTGCCGGTGAGCCGCTCGATCTCATACTCCACATCGGAGAGGGCGTTCTCCAAGGCGATGATATTCTCCATGTTGTCCGCCTTCTCCAGGAGGGCGAGCAGGCGCTCGTACTTGGTCTGCTGGGTCTTTAAACGGATCTCTGTATCGTAGTACTCCTCCCCCACGTCCTCGGAGGACCGGCTGCTGCTGACCACGTGGCCCACGTCCCCGGCTGCGTTCAGGAACGCCTCGAACTGGTCCCGAGGCAGACGGATGGTGTAGTCTCCATATCGGGCGGCGTGGGCGGTAGACGAATAGGAATCATAATAGGTGCCCTGCTGGAGGTTGCTGCTCTCGTAGTACCCTCCCTTGTCCATGACCAGCTTGTCAAGGGCCGCTACCGCCGCGTCAAACTCCTGTGACTCCACGGTGAGGTTGGCCCGCAGGATGAGCTTAGAGTCCCGTAGTACCGCGCTTGAGGTCCCAACATCGGCGGAGGGAGCGTCCCCCGCCTCCCCATACAGGTATTCCGACGGGGCGGAAGACGGCATCGCGCTGGCGCTGGGGGCTGACTGGGGTGCAGACATGCTTGAGCTGCCGCTTGAGCAAGCGGCGAGGCTGAGAGCCAGGAGAAACGCGGTGATTGGCAAGAGACTTCGCTTTTTCATCTTCATACCTCCTCTATTTTGCCCGGATGCCTTTTAGACGTTAGGTGGGAAACAATAGTTCCGCTGTCAAGGGGACGGCGGGACGCATAGGATAGCGCAAAAGGAGGTATTCCTATGCCCAACATTTATCTCTCCCCCTCCACGCAGGAAGGTAACTACTATGTCAGCGGCGGCACTGAGGAACAGTGGATGAACCGGCTGGCCGACGCGATGGTCCCCTATCTCAACTCCAGCGGCATCCAGTACACCAGGAACACCCCCGATATGACCGCCGCCTCTTCTATTGCGGCCTCCAACGCGGGGAATTACGACTTACATCTCGCCCTCCACTCAAACGCCTCCCCCGAAGGGCAATACGGGCAGCACCGGGGTATCGTCGTCTATTACTACCCCGGCAGCGTAAAGGGTCAGCGGGCCGCCACCCTCATCGCGGAGAACCTGAAGACCATCTACCCCCTCCCCAATCTGGTGAGGACCGAGCCCACTACCATCATCGGAGAAGTGCGCAGGGTCCGCGCGCCCTCGGCGTTCCTGGAGCTGGGCTATCACGATAACCCCGACGACGCCGCTTGGATCACAAATAACCTGGAGCTCATCGCCCGCAACATCGTCCTCTCCCTCACCCAATTCTTCGGCATCCCATTCCTGGAGCCCATGCCGCCCCGGCGGGCCGTAGTGGACGTGAGCTGGGGCTATCTCAATATCCGCAGCAGGCCGGATCGTACAGCCCCCGTGGTGGCTCGCGCCTACGACGGTGCCCAGCTCACCGTCATCAACGAATGGCAGGGCTGGTATCTGGTGCGCTTTGACAGCGTGGTGGGCTACGCCAGCAGCGATTATATCACGCTGATTTAGGTGATGGCATGGAAATCCATATCGTAACGGCCGGGGAGACCGCCTATTCCATCGCCCGGCAGTACGGCATCCCCCTTTCCCAGCTCACAGTGGACAACGGCCTCGTGGAGCCCTATAGGCTGGCGGTGGGGCAGGCCCTGGTGGTCCAATTCCCCAACCAGATCCACACGGTAGGGCCGGGAGACACCGTCACCGGTATTGCCCGGCGGTACGGCCTCTCCGTCCGCCAGCTCTACCGCAACAACCCGGTCCTGGGCGGTGAGCCGGTCCTCTATCCGGGGCAAACCATCGTCATCACCTACACGGGCGATAGGACGAGCACGCTCTCTGTCAACGGCTACGCATACCCCTACATCAACAAGGAGCTCCTCCGCTCGACCATCCCCTACCTCACCTATCTGACTCCCTTTACCTACGGCATCACCACCCAAGGCGGGCTGGTGAATCTAAACGACCGGGTGCTCATCGCCATGGCGCAGGACGGCGGGACGGCTCCCCTCATGCACCTCTCCACCCTGACGGAGGAGGGCGGTTTCTCCAACGACCTGGCCCACCTGGTTCTCACCGACATGACGGTGCAGAACAACCTCATCGACAATGTGGAGCGCCAGCTTGCCGAGCGTGGTTACCGGGGGCTGGACGTGGACTTCGAGTTTGTCTTTCCTCAGGACGCCCTAGCCTATGCACAGTTCATCGGCAATCTTGCCCAGCGGCTCAACCCGTTAGGCTATCCCGTCATCGCCGCCCTGGCACCCAAAACCTCCGCCGACCAGCCCGGCCTCCTCTACCAGGGCCACAACTATAAGGCCATCGGCGCGGCTGCAAATGAAGTGCTGCTGATGACCTATGAGTGGGGGTACACCTACGGCCCCCCCATGGCCGTGGCCCCCCTGCCCAACGTGCGGAGGGTGGTAGACTATGCCCTGACCGAGATACCGGCCGAAAAAATCTGGCTGGGCGTGCCCAACTATGGTTACGACTGGCCCCTCCCATATGTACAGGGGCAGACGCGGGCCACCTCTATTTCCAGCCAGCAGGCGGTAGCCCGGGCGGTACGCTACGGCGCGGAGATACAGTACGACAACTACGCCCAGTCCCCTTGGTTCCGCTACACCGACGAGGACGGAAGCCGGCACGAGGTCTGGTTCGAGGACGCCCGGAGCATCAAGGCAAAACTGGCCCTCATCCCGGAGTACGGTTTGCTGGGGGCCGGGTACTGGAACCTGATGCGTAACTTTCCACAAAATTGGCGGGTTTTGAATGCCCTATATGTGATACGCGATCCTTAGTGCGTATCTAAAAATCAACAAAACGCGACCTGGGGGGACTTTTTCCACTAGGCCGCGCAGATTTTCCTTGAAACACTCCAGCCTAACGTTCATAGATTGTTCACAGTGAGTTATAACTTTATCCATCAATTTCTATTGGGCTGTGGTATCCTATATTTGTCAACAAACGAAAGATACTTTAAAATCCTCTCCCTCCCTCTCTTTCCAAATCCCGAACAGCACTGTCTCCCCGTAGGATGGCAGCCGCCTCCTGCGGGGAGGACAGACCAAAACTTCCGCGTCCGTAAGGGCGCGTTTTTTATGCCGATTTTTGAAAATTGTTCTTGCATTTTAAGGTCGGCTGTGCTATCATAAATAAGCTGTCAACGAGAGGTTCCCCTCTCAGCGCAGTATGCGGCTGTAGCTCAGTTGGATAGAGTGTTTGGCTACGAACCAAAAGGTCGGGGGTTCGAATCCCTTCAGCCGTACCATAAAAATGACCACACCAAAAGGTGTGGTCATTTTTATGGTACGGTAAGTTAATTGTCCGCTCCGGCGCAATGGCTCCGCCCGGCATTAAGGTATCCGCCTTTTCTAGGTAAACCCCGGTAACCACAATGGTTACCGGGGTTTTGTTATGTTTGGCATTTATTATTTTTTTCTTTTGATTGCATTGATAATCCAAAGAAGAATGACAGAACCTAAAACCGCCACAAGCAGGCTCCAGATGTTAAACCCTGTAACGCCGCTTCCGCCAAGTAGGTTCATCACCAGCCCGCCAATAAAGCCGCCCACGATTCCGATAACGATATTGGCGACGGCACCCATCTCGTTATTTTTCCCCATGATCATACTGGCGATCCAGCCAGCCAAGGCGCCAATGATGATCCAGCTGATAATTCCCATAGTGATTCCTCCTTTTGGTGTAGTATATGAAGATTTTTATTTTTTAATTCAACTCAATATATCTTCCGGGCCATGTTAGCAGCCTTCCTCGCGCGGTGGCTTTGTTTTCGACCGCTCACCAAGTAGTTTCCTTTTAATCTTCTGTTTGTATAGCTTAAATTGGGGTATGCTAAATCAGGGTGATCATGTGAAATATAAAGATCCTGTGATGGAAAAGTACTTTTTGTCTCTGCCTCAAAATGTAAAAGGCTTTATCAATGCCTCAGAGGTCGAAATCTCAACGCCCGGAGATCTGATGCTGATCGGCGAGCATTTCAAAGTAAGTTTTCCGTCTGAAAATCAAGAATCAATAAAGTGAATGCCGAGGTGAAAAAGATGTCCTACGTCAATCCCGCAATTCATTCCCAATTTGAATCTCTCCCTATTGATTTAAAAAATGAAATACTGTCCCGTAATGTCAAACTTGAAAACCTGAACGATCTCATCGCCGTTCTGGAAAGCATCGTATCCGAATCTGAGAGCTCACCCTAATTGGGGTGAGCTCTTCCCTTCTTGTGTTCAGTGCGTTTCTAAAAAATGATTTCGGGCCAGAATATCGGAACCAACCGCAAAAAAGGAGCGTAACATGAGATGAGGTGAATACCGTGGATACGAGAGAATTATTTGCCAGACTGATAAAATGCGAGGCCGGAGGTGAAGGCCTCAACGGGATGCGGGCAGCGGCCACGGTGGTGATGAACCGGGCCAGAGTACCCTTCGGTGAGTATTTCCGTGTTTGCCAGGGGGATGTGCGGAAGGTCATTATGCAGACTTGCCAGTTTTCCTGCTACAAAACGGTCATCGGCGGCGTGCCGCACAACCAGAATGTGTGGGTGGTCACCCCAGAGGATATCCACTACCAGGTGGCCGACTGGGCCATGAACGGCGGAGTCTTTACCGGCGTGGGCTCGAATGCCCTCTGGTTCATGAATCCCTTTAGTTCCGACTGCCCCAACTTCTTCCCCTACAACAAAACGGGATACTGGTTCACAAGGGTAAACCAACACTGTTTCTTCAACCCTACGGAGGCCTATTCACAAACTTGAGACGGAGGTACTTTTTATGAGCAACAGCATCAATTGGATGGGAAACAAGGTGCTGGATTCGGGCACGCCCCGCCAGACAGGCACCCTCTCCTCCCCACCGCCAGTACAGCAGAGCCGGGTAGCTCCGGCGCCCCCTCCCTACATACAGCCCACCGCGCAGGCTCCCATGACCTACATGCCTGCCCCGACCGATTCCATGCCGTCCGAAGGGGTGGATCTGACGACGGTCCAGGGCCCCCCTCCTGCCGCCGAGGAGGGATTTATCCCCTATTACCTGGCCAGCAACATCGGTCGGGCCGTGCGGGCGGAGTTCATCGTCGGAACCAGCCAATACGTGGATAAAGCAGGTGTCATCAAAGAGGTGGGCATCAACTATTTCGTCCTGTACGACACCAACGCCAGGGCTGACATCATGTGCGATCTCTACTCGGTAAAATTCGTGACCATTCCCCGCCCTTAATGAGAGTGGCAAGAGCCGGGTGCCGATAAGACATCGGCACTCGGCCCTGGCACTTGAAAGAGAAAATAACAAAGCTATAGTAACTATAATAGTTACTGGAGCTTGTTGGTCGGAGTGGTGTATTTTCTAAAATTTATGTGCATTACATACGTATTCCGTACTGCTTACTGCTTAATGCTTAACGTCTAGCAAGCGTATGTTCTAAGTAGGAACAGCAAAATCCGCCCGGCCGAACTCTACTCGACAATGCTTCTGATTTCCTCCATAAAAGATAACGCCGTTTTGTTTCCCCAGTACCCTAGCCTATAAATCCTATCGTCAACTTTTATTTCTCCGGTGCCCCCGCTCACAAGGGAACGCCCGCCACAGTATATCTGCACCCAAAATCCTGCCGCATTCCCGTCTAATGTAGAATCTCCTATAAGTGTCCCTATAGAGGGGTGATAGATGTACCTTTCTAGGAGCCGCTGTATTTGAGTATACTTCTCGCTTCCCGGCTCAATCTGTTCTGTAATCATTTGTTCTGTATTTGTGTCTTTAATGAGAAGGGTCAAAGATTGGTTCCGGCGTCCAAGAATACTACTCATACTTATCGGATACAAAAAGAACATGATAATGACTATAATAACGACGGACACAGAGATAATGACAGTCTTTTTCATGATGATTCCTCCCCATAACGTCTCTTTTTATAATTAGCTAAGCAGGAAACATGAAGGCCGGGGCCCTCAGAGCTCCCAGCCTTCGTACACCAAATTATATCTGCCGTATTCCAGAGCCTGGCTCTTGGCTAATTAAAGACTACGGGATTTCTAATGCTATATCAATAAAATCTAAGTAAAGGTTTTGTAAAAACTAAACGGAAGGAGCACCGTCGCCGACGGTGCTCCTTCCGTTATCTCTATAAATCAACACTCAAATGGAAATTTCCTATCACCTTAGACGCACATCAGGCGGTCTTCACTATTCCTGACTCGACTTGTTCGACATCCTTCTTTAGTATTCTCAAAAGAATCGCAGTCACCAATGCACCGGCAAGGATCGCCACCACAAACCACAGTTTGTTTCCGACCACCGGGAGTACGATAAAGCCGCCGTGCGGAACCGGGCAGGTTACTTTCCCAAAGGCGCCAATCAGGGCCGCGACGATGTTTCCAATGATGGTAGCGGGGAATACGGCCTTGGGGTCCTTGATGGCGTAAGGGATTACCCCCTCTGTAATGCCGAGGCAGCCGATAATTCCAACCGCCTTCGCATTGTTGCGCTCTTCTGCGGTATACTTGTTCTTCGCGATCAGGGTGGACAGGAACAGGCCAATGGGGGGAACCGCCACCAGAATGCGGAAAATACCATTGGGCTCCATGATGCCTTCGTTGATCAGCGCAAGGGTAAACATGGAAACCGACTTTGTGACTGGCCCGCCGAAGTCAACTTCAGCAAAGATACCCATAAAGACCGCCAGGGCAACCTTGCTTCCCTCGTTGAGGGTCGTCATCAGGCCGGTCAACGCCTGCATCAGGAAGGAAATCGGCGTGGCGATAATGAAATAGTACGCAAAACCAAGGACAAGCACGGTAGCAATGGGGATAATTAAAATGGGCATAATGGAGCGGATAGCCGGGTTCTTCGCGATTTTCCAGTCTTTCATCCACTTCGCCATGTAACCCGCCAGCAGGCCGAGCAAAAGCGCCCCTAAAAAACCCGCCTTGGCATTGACGCCGCCGATGGTGACGTCACTATTGGCGATGAAACCTAGGATAAAGCCCGGCGTTAAGCCCGGACGGCCGGCAACAGAGTATGCGATATATCCCGCAAACACCGGGATCATCAAGGTCATGCCGGCTTTTCCCAGCTGGTTCAAAAACAGCATTATGGGACCATTGGGAACGAGCCCCTTATCCGTGGGCTGTGCGCCAAGCAGGGAGATCGCTAAGATAACGCCGCCTGCCACCACGACAGGCATCATGTACGAAACGCCGCTCAATAAGTGCTTTTGGATGTCCTTTAACAGCTTTTTCATGTTAACCCTCCACTAAAGCAACTGCTTCATCTACCAGATTTTTTACATCGGAAATGGCGCGATCAACGCTGGCGCGAACCACAGGCTTGTCCTCAAAACGCTCCTCGCCCTCTATGGTAATGCTTACTGCCAAAATGATGGCGTCGGCAGAGGCGATATCCTCTTCGGTGAGCTCGTTTTCAATCCCAATGCTCCCCTGCGTCTCCACCTTACAGTCATAGCCTCTGCGCTTGATTTCCTTTTCCAGCATCTCTTGTGCCATATAAGTATGCGCAATGCCCGTCGGGCAAGCTGTAACACCTAAAATCTTCATATCTTTCATGCTCCTATAATTGCTTTGTTGATTGCTTGCAGGATGTCATATGCCTCTGTGCTCGTCTTCGCGTTCCGCAGAGAATTTCGGAATTCCTCATCTACCAGCTTTCTGCTGATAGCAGAGAGAAACCGCAGGTGAAGATTGCTTTCCGCAACCTCGGGGATAGCAATGAGAAAGATAAAATCAACGTCCTCGTCATTTCGGTCGTCCCAGCGAAATGCTTCCGTTGTTCTCACGAAGGAGACGAACGGGCTGTTGACTACTTTGCTCTTTACATGGGGTATTGCAACCTTGAATCCAATTGAGGTGGGTATCAGCCCTTCCCGCTCCAGAACTCCATCTATAAACGCAGCCTTGTCCTTTATAAAGTTGAGCGCGTACGCTTTGTCAGAAACGGCAGTCAATACATCGTCCCGGGTCGATAAGGCCATGTCCAGCAATACCAATTCTTTTTCAATCAATTTCCTCACCTCCGCTCAATAAAATTAGCAGTTCCTTTTCGCTTAAGGCCAACAGCTTGGTATTGATGAACTGTTTGGACTTAACCAACTTGAATATCTCCTCCAGGAGGGATTTTGCGTGTGATAGGTCATTCTTCGCTAGCACAAAAAAGATGATAACCTTCACATAATATTTGCCCCACTTAACGGGTGTTTTATTGATCCAAACCGGTATGATGGTCTTGTTGACAAACTCCAGAGAACCATGGGGCACTGCCCCGCCTGTCGCTAATTCAGTGCCTCCGTTTGCCTCTCGCTCCAGGACGCTCTCCCTGTAGCCCTTTCGTACATACCCATCCGCCAGAAGTTGCTCCGCAACACAATCCACGATTTCCGACATACTCTGTGCTTCTTGGCTGCAGAATACATACGAAGGATGAATGTATGGGGTCAAGTGCTTTATCACAAGGGCAGTCTCTTTTTCCTGGAGCACCAGCTTCTCCTGATAGGCGTGGTTGATGGCTTCCAGATCCTTCTCCGTGATCAGTGGGGAAACCACAACTACCGGCTTGTTTACGTCGAGAAGCGGTATTGTCGATATGATTAAATCGACATAATCCAAATCAAAGCGCTCCACACTGGTCGCGGAAACGGACTCAATGATATCCAGAGGCGGAAGAACCCGCCGTATCCTGTTGACGATGAACCCTGATGAGACAATGCCCTTAGGGCAGACGACAAGAAGCTTTCTACTCTTCATCGTTTTGTCCAGAGCGCTTTGAAAGTGGAGCATCATAAAACCCACTTCGTCATCGTTTAATTCAATTCCCACCCGTTCGCACTGCTCATCTAATACAATCCATGTCAAGTCGAACATCAGGCGAAATTCCCCCTTGATGTCCTCAAGCAGCGGGTTGCGTATGTGAATGCCTTGTTTCAAACGAAAGACCATGTGATAAAAATGGGCTATTGCATTTTCGTACAAGGTCGTGTCCTGCGTCAAATCCACGTGAACGCATTCCGACATTCTGCGTATGATATCCACCACGACCTGATGATAGGTTTCGTTTATATAGGTCTCGGAGAGCTTAAACTCCAACCGATTAGCCTGAAGGTAAACCGACACGCCATAGATATCGTCCTCAGTAAAGGAGAAGGATACTCGCTCTGCCAGCATCTCCAGTAGGTCCTTAGCAACCAGGTAATTCTTTAGGCCCATGACCTCGTCGAGCTTGAGTGTGTTGCGTTCAGAGGGCAGGTGATAACCCTTCCACATGCGATAGCTCATGGCCAGCAGGGCATGAAACACATTCAGTTCATAATGCGTGGCGATATTGAACAGATGATAGGACTCAAACGACTTCACGACGTCAATGCAGGAATCCACCAGCTCTTCAGGATAAAACTGGCAGAACACGTCTGCATCCTCAAGCTGAAACTTCTTGCCGCAAAGCTCCATAACCATCTCATTAAATACGATGAGCGTTTTGCGAAATTGCGTTTCGTTGCCCACCAGTCTGGTCCCGTGCGCATCGCTTTTCAGTGAAACGGTGGATTCGTTGAGCCATTCATCCCGTATCGTATTCAAATCCTTTAAAATTGAAGTCTGACTCACAAAATAGTTGTCCGCCAACCCTTGTATGGTGACGGTTTGCTCGTCAAGCAACAACTCCTTAAAGACGCGGAGGATCGTAGCAGTTTCTTTGCTTTTATTGGCGCTCCGGGACTCGCTTTGCTGTCTTTGAATCCGAATGCCTATCCCGCGTTTCTTTTCGATGATAGGGGAATCCGAGGCACGGATGATTGCGTTTAAATCGTTATGAAGGGTGCGCTTAGATACCTGCAGCTCCGCTGCCAGCGCATCCACCGTTGTATAACCGCTCGCCCGGTCCAAGATTGCAATAATCTTCGTCTGCCTTTTTGTGAATCCCATATTACCACCACCTATCACCGCGTCGGAAACTGGCTTCCGCATCCACGCGTCTTATCTGATGTCTATGCTCAGCTTAATTCTTGCTCAAATAAAACCAAAGACTGCTCCATTTTGTCTGCTGCCAAGGCGCGGACATCTTCTCTGTCAAAAATGCCTCTTACTGTTCCAGCATAAGTGTAACCGGAATTGAACACTTCTTTCACATTTGATCTGTTTACTCCACCCACAGCCATCAGCGGGAGCTTCCCCATGGGCTCGCAAACCGCTTTTGCATAGCCGTAGCTCAACTCGCTTGCGGGAAATACCTTTACAATATCGGCGCCGTCCTCCAGTGACTTCGCAATCTCCGACGGCGTGAAAGAACCCGGCACGGAGATAATATTGTGCTCCTTGCAATAATCCAGCATTTCCTTCGTCATCATCCTGGGCGACAAAACAAATTTCGCGCCCGCCGCAACTGCTTTCACAAGCTCATCATAGGTTTGCACTGTGCCGGCCCCAATGTTCAAAACCGTGCCAAACTCATCCGAAATCTTCTTTATTATCTCATACGGATTTTCTGAATTCAATGTGATCTCAATGTTACGGACAAAAGTGCTTTTGGTAAGCACTTGCGCCGCCAAACGAATTTCCTCGTAAGTATACCCTCTCATAATCAATGTGACTTTGCTTAACATTTAAACCACCCTTTCGACTTTATTGGCTAAATTGTAACAAGCAGTATTTTGTTCGTCCACTACAAATAGTTGCAACAACCAATTGCAACAATGCGTGAGAAAACGGCAGTTGGATATCCTTTCCAGACAAGCCAATATTGCCGGATAACTCTTCTGCCCAGACCTGCAACCCAAATTGGCGAAACTTTCTTGGCACTACCGCGGACACTCTCGCTGCAACAGATTTTACCCGAGAAATTTAATTATAAAAGAGTGAGTGGAAAGGACTTGCCTTTCCACTCACTCTTTTTACTGCCTCAATAGGTTTGAAGCACAGCCGCTCGGCGATAAAAACGTCTTTTCCAGCACAATGTGCGCATCGGTATGAATCTATCGTTAATGCTGGGACAGCAGACGACGAGTATAGTCTCCCCGAAGCGCGTTTTGCTTAGAATAGACTGCTGAGTATCGTTTTTGGAACCTCCATCCGCACCGTGCGCTTGGGGTCCACCATCTGGCAGAACTGAAGATTTCCGGCTGCACTTAAAAGCATGCCGGCCTCATTGAAGGAAAGTTGGTTTTTCAACATCAGAATGTTGGCCATATCCAGCGTTGCCACTCTAACAGCCTGTTCCACATCCTCATGTGATGCGATGGTGTAGCACGCATGGGAACTTTCCATCATGGGATTTTTTATGCTCACATATTTTATAACTTCAATGTGAACCGTGATTTCAGCTGGTATTTCCAGACCGCTCACCATAATTTCACCATCGCCCATGCAGGCATGAACGTCACCCATGGCAAGCAGCGCTCCCGGCTGAAACACCGGTAAGTATAGTACCGACCCTGCGGCAATTTTGGTATTATCCATATTGCCGCCATGACTGCCCGGCTCGCCGCAGGGTATTGCGCCACTCTCCGGCGCAACGCCTATAACGCCGATCATCGGCATACACGGCAAATGTATCTCTCTGCTAAAATACGCAATGCCATTCTTGACTTCAATGCGCTTAATCTGCCCTTCCTGCACATATTCACCCAAAACCCCATTCTGTGGCAGAGCAACCATTGTGCCATACTGCGCCACCTTGATGTCGAGGATTGAGATTTTAAGTATGTCGCCGGGCTGCGCGTTGCGCACATAGACGGGGCCTGTGGCGGGGTTAATGCAGCTCCAATCCAGCGTTTCGATTTTTTGCTCTTCACTGGTCAGCTGGTTTGAAAAGCAATCCATCGTTTCAAAAACAACTGTTGATTTGTCCTCTACTTCAAGTACCACAGAGTTCTCTGCCGACATTGCAAGAACCGCCGTATCTCCCAGCCTATACATGGTAACCTCCGTTTTAGCCTATTTTAATATTCTTTACGTAAAGATTCCAGAACCATGTGCCAGTCAGGTTATCTACGCCAGCTGTGATGCGGTTATTTACGGTAAAAAGCCAGTTCTGATGCGTCCAAATATAGTACGGGACCTCGTCGTTTATGATATCCAGGGCCTGGAGCATAAGCTCGGTACGCTCCTTCTCATCAGAGGAGGCCGCCTGCTCGAGCAGCAGCGCATCAACCTGGGCATTGACGTAGGCGCTGGAATTGGAGCCGCCCTCGCCGCGGTTGGTGCTGAAATACAGCGGGGTCAGCACACCAGAGGGATCGGGAAAGTCAGAAGACCACTCGAAGATGGCAATATCATAGGGGCGTACACCGTTTGCGTCGATACCCGAACCAAACTGAAGAGAAACGACCTCGTCATTGGAGACTTTTTCAATGGTGGCATTAATACCAATCTGGGCGACGGCCTGCTGCAAAATAAGTGCCACAGAGTTTGTAATTGACTTTTCGTCAACGGTTATGGCGCAGTCAAACCCATTGGGATATTCCGAAGCGGCAAGACTTTCCTTGGCTTTTTCCAGGCTGTACTCATACTTAAGACAGCTCTCCTCATATTTAAGCCAGGTATCCTTCTCAAAGAGGAAGAGGCTTTCCGGCACCGGCAGATAATTGGTCATGGTACCGAAATCTTTTACAATGTTCTCCTGAAGCGTACCGGCATCAATGGCATATGCGATAGCCTTTCGGACGTTGACGTCGTCAAACGGCGCCTTCTGGCAGTTAAAGGACAAGAATTCCAATCCAGCAGAAGCGATCTTGGTGAGGCTTACATACTGACTGCTTTCAACATCGCCCAGCATTTCAACAGGAGTTGAGAGGTTTAAGTCAATCTGTCCGGAAGTGGAGGCCATGACGCGGGTGGTATCCTCGGGGATTACCTGGAAAACAATGTGCTTAATATCGGGCTCACCCTCGGTTTCCTTATTCCAGTAGTTTTCATTGTAGTCAAGTACAATCTGGCTGCCGACATCCCATTTGACAAAGGTATAAGGACCGGTGCCCAAAACGCCGCCCTCGGGCGTCCCGTACTTATCGCCGGCGCTTTCAACAAAAGCCTTACTGTGAATATGTCCACCGGTTGTTGCAAAGGTGTGCTTCCACAGAGCGTCAGCCTGCTTGAGCTTAACGGTAAACTGCCAGTCGCCTGTCTGCTTGATGGAATCGACGTTATCATACATCCATGCAAGATAGGAAGCGACGCTCGGATCACGGTATCTGTCAAGTGAGAAGAGCACATCCTCCATGGTCATGGGTGTGCCATCGGAAAAAGTAACATCATTTCTGACGTTATAGACATAAGTCAGAGGGTCAACCTCTTCCCAGCTCTCTGTAAGGCCGTTTTGCAGCTGATCGTTCTCATCATAGTAGAGAAGGCTTTCGGTTACCTGAATCACAACAGGGTTTGTCGAGAAGTCATATGCGAAAGCTGAATCCATGGAGATGATTTCCGCATAGAGACCAACATTCAGCGTATCGCCCTCAACAGATGTGCTTGGCGTGGGAATATTTCCCGAGGTGCTGGGCTGCGGTGTCGTACTTGTTCCGCCACCGCAGCCTGTTAAAGGCGCGGTACAGAGAACAAGAGCCAGACATAGAGCAATTACCTTTTTCATAGTTTTCCTCCTAACAATTATTTGCGAAATATTATGTAAATTCTTATAAAAGAAATTACGCCAGATCCATGAGATACTGTGCAGCCAAAATGGCGGTATTTTTCACATCATCAATGCTGACAACCCCAATTGTCGTATGAATGTACTTTTCGGGGATAGAGATACCCCCGGTTACAATACCAAAATTGTTATAGGCAATGGCGCAGGCGTCAGTACCGCAGCGCAGCATAATGGCATGCTGATAAGGAATGCCCGCCTTCTCCCCCGCTTTTTCCAGAGATTTAACCATCTTTCTCGGCACGATGTTGCCTGTGCAGCTTTCCGGACTCCAGTCATAGAGCTCTATGGCGGGGCCCTTATCAATGTAGCAGCGTGCCGCGTCCGGATTCAGATCATCCTGTTCCGTTGCAAGACCCACATCAATACAAAGTGCAAGCGTCGGGTCTATTCTCCGGGTCAGAACCGCCGCGCCCTTTAATCCGATCTCCTCCTGTACAGTACCGCAGGCATAAATCGTGGCCTCCGTCTCGACATCCTTAAGAGTCTGCATAATAAGCACGAGTGCTGCACAGCTGCAGCGGTTATCGACCGCCTTACCGCTGAAATAGCGGCCATTCAGCACATGGCTCTCCTTTTCGATATTCACAAAGTCGCCCTTTTTAATTCCCAGCGCACTAATTTCCTCCACATTAAAAGCGCCGACATCGATCTGTATATCGCCGAAATGAAAGCCAGCGCTCTCCTTGCCCATGGTCTGATGAATGGGTTTTCCGCCGCCCACGACACCGTAAACCGGGCCGTTTTCGGTATGTATCGTCATCACCTGATTGACCAGCACATTGGGATTATGGTAGCCGACCGGTACGATGGTGATATAACCCTTATCCGTAAAATCTGTCACCATAAAGCCGATTTCATCCATGTGAACCGAAATCATAATTTTAAGGTCAGGATTTTTCCCCTTCTTAACAAAAACACAGTTTCCCAGCGCGTCGGTATAGTGCTCGTCCGTAACCGGTATGAGATATTTGGCAAGCTGCTCGGATACGGCTTCCTCATTGCCGGAAATGCCGTTTAGGTCGTTAAATTCCTTTAATAAGGGCAACACTTGTTCCCGCGTGATCATGCGCAGTCCTCCTTGCTATCGCTCTGAGCTTTTTTCTGAAAATCCGTTGCCGCAGGCTTTGCCAGATAGCAGGCCACCCAATGCCTTTCAGAGACCTGATACAGCGGAGGCGGTTCCGCATTGCACTTCCCTGCTATTGCCTGCGGGCAGCGGGAGTAGAAACGGCAGCCCGGTGGAACGTCCATTGCGCTTGGGATTTCCCCCTCCAGCGGTACAGAGGTTTTTTCCTCCTCCGGCAGCATCTTGGGCTTAGATGCAATAAGCGCTTTGGTATAAGGGTGCATGGTATTTTGGAAAAGCTCATCCGTATCCCCGATTTCCACCATGCTGCCAAGATACATGACCAAGACCCTGTTGCAGATATGCTCGACCACCGTGAGCTCGTGTGAGATAAAAAGCAAGGTCAGCCCGAACTTGATTTTCATATCATACAGAAGGTTTAAAATTTGTGCCTGGACGGAAACATCCAGCGCTGAAACCGCCTCATCGGCCATAATAAAGCTTGGCGATGGAATAAGCGCCCTCACAATAGCAAGCCTTTGAAGCTGGCCGCCGCTGAGCTCATCGCTCCGGCGGGATAACGTGGATTTGTCCAGATTGACATAGTTGAGCAGCTCATATATTTTTTCCTTGGCCTCTTCCCTGCTCATGCCATCGAAAAGGGCAACGTTCAAAAGCGATTTGCCAATGGTCATTTTGGGGTTAAACGAGGAAGATGGGTTCTGAAATACCATCTGCATGTCGCGTCTCAGCTTTTTCAATGTGGTGGGAGTCGCTTTGGCGAGGTTCGTGTCCTTAAAAAGCACTTCGCCCTCTGTCGGCTCAATAAGATTTAAAATACAGCGGCCAAGCGTCGATTTGCCGGAGCCGCTCTCCCCGACTACGCCAAGGCTTTCACCGCGGAAAATCTCAAAGCTTACGTTATCGACAGCTTTTAAAACGACTTCCTGCCTTCTTCCATTAACCTTTTTTTTTCCTACCGGGTAGTATTTTTTTAAATCCTTTACTGTAAAAAGCGTCTCGTTCATGCCTCTTGCCCCCGCTCTATGGTTTTGTGGCAGGAGAAAATATGCGTGGCCGACTCCTGCCGTAATACTGGCACTGACTGCCGACAGAGATCATCCGCCATACTACAGCGTGGCGCGTAGGGACAGCCTGTAATTTTAAGTTTCAGGTCCGGCGGCGTACCCTGAATGGTGACAAGCTTTTTGCCGCGGCTCTTTGGCTGCGGAATGCTTTGCATGAGGTCACGCGTGTAAGGATGGCAAGGATTATGGAAAATCTCACTAACCTCACCGGACTCCACAATGTTTCCGGCATACATAACCGATACTCTATGGCAGATTTCGGCCACCACACCGAAATTATGCGTAATAATTAGAACCGACATATTGCGCTTTTGCTGCAGTTTCAGCAAAAGCTGCAGGATTTGCTCCTGAACAGTGACATCTAACGCCGTTGTGGGCTCGTCCGCAATGAGTAGCTTGGGCTTGCAGGCAATCGCCATTGCAATCACGACCCTTTGCAGCATACCGCCGCTCATCTCAAACGGATATTGCTTGTAGCGATCCTCGGCTGGATGAATGCCGACATCCTCCAATAGTTTTATTGCCCGTTCCTTTGCCTCTGCTTTCATGCAAATCTTGTGCAGAAGTAAAATCTCCTCAATTTGGCTGCCGACACTGCGTATGGGATTAAGGGCCGTCATGGGGTCCTGAAAAATCATGGATATTTCCTTGCCGCGAAGCGCCTGCATTTCCCGCTGCTTTAAATCGAAAATATTCTGATCGTTATATATGATCTGTCCGCTGTACAGCATGGCCTTTTCATTGTGCAGGCGCATAATTGCCTTTGCCGTCATGGATTTGCCACAGCCGCTTTCACCGACAAGCCCATGAATCTCGCCCATTTTAATCGACATATTGATATTGCGTACCGCGCGCACAGCACCACGCGAAGACATGAGGTTAACGCTAAGGCCCTGTATTGAAACCAGATTATCTACATTATCCGACACTTTCTGCACCCACCATCTTTTTAAATTTCCTGAGCGAAGGCAGCTTTCTCTGAGCCGGATCCAAATACGCACGCGTCGCGTCGCCAAAAATATTGATGGCGACCACGGTTATGACGATCATAATGCCCGGTGCCAGTGCGACAAGCGGGCTCTTAGTTATAACAATACGGCCGTCTTCAAGCATAGCACCCCAGTCCGCCGTCGGCGGCTGAACGCCAAGGCCCAGAAAGCTCATAGCCGCAAGGTCCAAAATGGCATATCCAATATCCAGCGTCAGTTGAACGACAATTGTGGCAAGACAGTTAGGCAAGATTTCTACGACCATAATATGTAGGTTTGAATATCCGATGGATTTTGCCGCCTCGACATATACCTTGTTTTTCTCGACCAGTACCATTGAGCGAGTCAGCTTTGCCAGCATCGGCACATAGACAATTCCAAGCGCTAAAACAGCATTGATCACGCCACGCCCAAAGGCAGAAACGAATACAAACGCCAAAAGCAAAGACGGGAAAGATAAAATGACATCTGAAATCCGCATCAACATCTTATCAACAAAGCCGCCGTAGTAGCCGGCAATCATGCCATATGGAATCCCTATGATGGCAGAAATTAAAACAACGCCAAACGCGCTCAGAATCGTTATCCTTGAACCAATGACCAGGCGGGAGAATAAGTCACGGCCTGTTTTATCCGTCCCCAGCAGATGCTCCGGAGATGGTCCGGACAGCATATTGGCAATATCTAGCGCATTGGGATCGTGCGTTGCCAATTGATTGGCAAAGACTGCCATAAGAATAACCGACAGCAATAAAATAAGCGAGATGCATACAGGGACGGTAAAAAAGCTTTTCAGCTTTTCTTTGGTAGATTCTTTCATCGCCTTTTTCCCCTTTCTTTATTGCAGGCGGATACGCGGGTCGATAACGCCATATAGCACGTCAAGAATGGTGCTGATTGTCATGAAGACAAACACCATGAGCATGGTAATGCCCTGCACCAGTGGATAATCAGAGGCCTTGATGCCTTCGATGAGTATGGAGCCAAGCCCGGCAAGGGAGAACACATTTTCTACGAGAACTGCGCCGACAATAAGAATACCAATTTGTGTACCTAAAATCGTGATAACCGGAATGATGGCGTTTTTCAGGCAATGTTTCAGCACAACGTTTCTGGTACTCAGGCCTTTGGAAACGGCAACCGTGTAATAGTTTGACTGCAAATGCTCGACCATACTTGACTTCATAACTCTTGCAGTCAGCGCAATCATAGAGAAGGAAAGCGCCACTGCGGGCAGGCTTATACGCTGCAAAAACTGCCCGAAAGTCGTAAACGATCCTGTAAACGAAAAGTTAGGAGCAACCAAGGTAATCATCCAAATCATCAAAATACTAGTTAAAAACGGTGGAAATGCCACCAGAATAAGCTGTAAAACGGAAATACCCGTATCGATAAAGCTATGCTGCTTCTCGGCTGTCAGAATACCGGTGGGGATGGCAATTAAAATAGAGATAATTGTTGCCAGAATGATGATTCCGGCTGTCACAGGCAGACGTTCCTTAATAAGCGAGGCAACAGGCTGACGGTATTTAAAGCTGACACCCAGATCGCCTTTAAAGATACCGGAAAGCCATATTTTGTATTGTTCCGGAGCGCTCTTGTCAAGATAGAATTCTCTTCTTATGTTTTCTACAGTTTCAGGTGTGGTTTGCTTTCCTCCGACAATAACCGCCACCGGATCCGCCGGATTCAGTCTCACCATACCGAAAATGATAATACTGCTCACCGCCAGAACAATTGCGTATTGCAGAATTTTGCTTCCGATATATCTTTTCATGCGTGATTCCCTCCCGTGATATGACATTCAGCTCTCTGCAAAAAGCGCTCGACAAGCCGGTTATATGTTTCGCGGCATTCGGCATGCACCAGATGCGTGCCCATGAGCAGCTCCCATTCGCAATTCGGAATTCTGTCGTAAATTTGCTTGACAATATACGGAGTGGCCTCATCCATAACCCCGGAGGTCAACAGAGTGGGAATCTCGATGGTATGCAGCTGCCCGGTAATATCCCAGTTTTTCAGCTTTCCGAGTACTGTAATTTCACTGGGGCCCTGCATAACGGCATACACTCTGCTGGGCCGTTGAAATGATTCCTTGACGTATTCTGGATGGGGCTCAAGCATACACACATGCCGCCGGTAATATTCCGCTACCGCCTCATCATATTCCGGCCCGCTATATTCTCCGGTTTTTGCGGCGATCTCCATAGCCCTTCTATGGCGGGGCTCCAGATACCCCACAAGGCGTGCGGCTTCGCTTTCCCAAAGCGTCATCGAAGCGGGCGAGCTGGCAATCACCATACTTTTCACACCTCGTGGCTGCGCTATGGCATATTGCATAGCCAGCATTCCGCCCCAGGATTGCCCCAGGATATGTACCTCACGCAGGTTCAACGCTGCACGGACGACGTCGATCTCCTCCTGCCAGAGGAGGGTATCCCAAAAGGTATTCGGTGCTGCCATGGCCGATCTTCCACAGCCCAGCTGGTCATAATAAATCACCTCACGTCCCTCGTCCGCAAGATCATCCAGTGATTTCAGATATTCATGGCCCATTCCCGGCCCGCCATGCAGCACAAGCAAGGGAAACTTGCCGTTTTCGCATTTACCAACGCGGCGATACCAGGTATATCCTCCTCTAAAGGCGATGGTACCTTCAGTAATCCCAGCATTCCTGTCTATTGGGGACACCAATAACACTTCCTCGCAAACTGAAATATGGCTATCTATAAAAAAACAGGCGAAGGTGCCTAACTATAGCACCTTCGCCTGTTGTTACACAGTATAACGAAAAGAAATTTGAGCGTCAAGACGATATGTCTAACTATGTTTATTTTTGTCATATTACTGAATATTTATAGACGTCTATCTCACGTTTTTTATAATTCGACCAAGCCTGGTTTGTGGACTTTGCTAAAATAAACCTCTTGAAAAATGCGAATATACCTGAGAACGCAGTTTCACATAGTGAATTCTCTGCAAGATTATACACCTATTTCTCATCGATTCTGCTAATCGCTCTTTACATTACACACTTTGTAATGTTATTATTTGTGTAATGAGGAGTGTGAAGGTATGGATACAATTGTATTGTCAGGGAAAAAAGAACTGGACATTTATATTAACCCACAGCGGCAAAACTTGCTGCGCTGTATGAGAATCGCGGGCGCGCCAATGACGCCCAAGCAACTTTCAGATCAGCTTGGCATTTCTGCTTCGGCAGTGCAGCACCATATCAAAAAACTTGTGGAGCTTGGTATTGTCGGTCTAAGTCATACCGAACGGATTCACGGTATTATGGCAAGCTACTACAAGGTTCTGCCGAAAACTGTCAGTATCGGCTGTCAGCTCAATGACAAAAATGACGTGCAGCGCTTTGCATTCATGCAAAATACTTTAAATTCCGTATTTTCTGGTTTTGCAGAGCATTGCCAAAAAAGTTCTGACTGCTGCATAGATGGCTATTACGGCGACCTGCTTTCTGGTATTGCTTACCTTGGGAAGGAGGAGGCTCAAGAACTTTATGGTATCATACGCGACTTTCTAGACCATCATGAGGAAAAAAGCCACCAAGGCAAGATACCGTGGGAATACGCCCTTATTGCCTATCCCCTTTCAGGTGAACAAAATGAGTAGGGTTTTTCAGGTGATCACTTTTTTTAAGGCGTTTACCACAGGTCTTATGGCCCCTGTTTTGACATTGGCGTTGCTTGCCCATGGTGCCTCCATCACGACACTGTCTTTGCTTTTAGGCACCTATTCCTTATCCATCATCGCCATGGAGATTCCCAGCGGCATTTTTGCGGATCTTTACGGCAGAAAAAAAGCTGCTCTTTTTGCATGTCTTCTTTCTGTCTTCTCCTATTGTCTACTATTGGCTGCAAACGCGGCCCCACTTCTGTTTGGTTGCATGATAACAAATGGTCTGGCCCGTGCATTTTCCTCTGGCAGCATCGACTCCTGGGCAATTGATGATGCCGTAGCAAACGGCAGAAACCTTACTAAAGTGACGAGCCAGCTCTCCATTCTTGAAAGTGTTGGGCTAGCCGGTGGGGCGCTTGTGGGCGGGTGGCTGTCAGGCCTCGGAAATCAGTACGTGGGTAACAATCTACTGAGCCTTTTACTTTATGTTATGCTATTTTTTCTGATCCTTATTTTTGCCAAAGAGCATTGGGAGCCTGGGAATGTTCTGCAAAAAAATGAGGCTTTCCGAATTGGCATGCAAATCAAAGATAGTATTGGTTTTGTGGCGCAAAAAGGCTTAATGCGTGTGCTCCTTTTAATTGTGTTTTTTACAGGCGTCGCACTTTTTTCTATAGAAACCTATTGGCAGCCTGCGCTTAAGGCCCTTTCCTCTCAAACGTGGCTTTTGGGTGTGGTCAGCTTTGCGGGCTTTTTCTGCGTAATTTTAGGCAGTAAGGCGGCGGAACTCCTGCTTATAAAAAAAACGGACCGCGGGACGGTATTGCTGCTTGCATGTAAAGCTATGTTTGGCATAAGCCTAATTATTTTGAGATTTCAGATTCAATCCTCACTTTTTATTGGCACGTATATGCTGACGTATTTTTTCGTTGGCGGCGGTAGTGTGATAGAAAATACGCTCTTAAACCGAATGGTTTCCCCCGGTCTGCGGGCAAGCGTACTTTCCCTCTTTTCCTTTGTTCTGCAGACCGGTGGGCTTGTTACTTCTTTACTTGGCTATCTGGTAAGCGCACAGATGGATTTTCGAAATATGTGGTTGATATCCGGTATCTTGCTTTCACTTGGCGCAGTTTTTTTTGCATTAATACGATTCCGTGAGTGCCCTGAAGCAGCCACCGAGAACGCAGTACAGTTGCCTGACACAGGTAGCGCGGAAAAACCGCCCAAAGCTCCATCCTATTTAACAGAAACCAATCCTTAACGGCACTTCTCTTGGTATAGAGACTATACAAGAGAAAAAGCAAGGGGGTGAGATCATTTTTTCTGAACCGTGTCCGAACCGGAGCAATTAATGCAAGTTCGCTCACACCTGCTAACGCCATCGGTTCAACCGGGATTACCGCCTCACACCACCAAAAATACGCCCCTAGAGACAGCTCCCTAGAGGCGGCGTTCATTACTCCGAGTGATAGAGGCTCTTCGTTGCTCTATGCATGGGCGTGGCAAAGTGGTATAATTGCAAGCAAGTACCATAATAATGCTATGATAGGAGATGCCCGGATGGATGACCACAATAAAGACCCACAAGACAACGAGCCAACTGATGAGGACACAGATGAAAGCGAGACAAATTACATAGGCGTTTTTCTGCCTATCGGCATCGCGATGGGTGTTTCACTTGGAGTTATGCTTGACAATTTAGCTATGGGAATCTCCCTAGGCACCTCGCTTGGCTTATTGATCGGCATAACCATCCGCTCAAAAAAGAAGAAATAAGATTAGACCAGCAATGAGCCTACGTAAAAACCGTCCCTTGGGGGCGGTCTTTGTGCTGCAGAGCATAGAGAAAACCGGACACCCACTCCCTACGTCCGGCCCACCCTAAAACAATAATTATATTGATTGGGAGATCGATGAATTTATTGGCAGGTGGTGCTATACATTTGGAATCCTAGAGGCAACCGCCCCCAGGGAGCAATCCCGAGCGGCGGTTTTCTTTATGCCTTATTTCCCGCCCTGGGGAATGTCGGCCTCAGCTTGTCCCCCGTCTCCATCGCTGAATTAATTAGTGATATATCGTAACGAAGCAAAAAGACAGCCCGCAAGCTGTAAGGGCTTGCAGGCTGTCTGGTGTCCAGTATAGTTAGACTACTTTTCGAGTTCGTCTGGCTCTACGTCCGTGCATCCATTGGCAAACTCGGGAGAACAGATGGCTGTTGTCAGATCCTGAATGATTTCATTGTCGTTTTGCTCACCTTGCTGATTCGTGCGTTTTGGGGCTATATCCATGGTATGTCCTCCTCACTGCTATTTTCAACATAATAGCTCTCTTTTAGTTTAGCATGATTCACCCGCAAATACAACATTAAGTTGTTAAACACTCCGGTCACACGTCAAATGGACATAGAAAGTCGAATCTTCCCCGTAATTCAAACGTTCACGCATTTACTGAATCCCTAATGCCTTAGGCTTGCCTGGCACGTAAAAACCCGTTTATGAATATTGCAGTAAGGAACATCTACTTTGCCTTAATGCACGCCCCACCACCACCTGTATTACTGAGTGATGGGCTCTTTTGTAGCTCTATGCTCAGGTATGGCGATGTGGTATAATTAAACTACAAATTATTTATATAGTATAGGGGCGATAATTATGGATTCAAAAATCGTTATGATATCGGCGGAAAGTCCATTTTCCTCCGATGCTATATCTTTAATAGACGAACTTTCGGAATGTCTCCAAGATATTACAGGAGATAGCGGAAAGAGCTCATTTGACGCTAATGATGTATGCAATGATAGGGCTATGTTTGTAATAGCCAGGAATCAAAGCGGCGAGGCAATTGGCTGTGGCGCTTTCCGTCCTATAGATGAAACAACAGCAGAAGTCAAAAGAATGTATGCAAAGAGCAAAGGTATGAGAATTGGTAACAAGATTCTTTCCTATCTTGAGCATCAGGCACATGATATTGGGTATGAAACGCTCCGTCTTGAAACGCGTATTGTTAATACAAACGCCGTATCATTTATGAACGAAATGGATACAAAAAAATTCCAAACTACGGAAAATACGCAGAGAGGGCAAACTCCATTTGCTTCGAGAAATATCTGTAGTTTTGATTCACAGCATATTTTCAGCATAACACAAGGCAACACCATACCCAGGGAGCAAATCCCTGGAGGCGGTGTCTTTCTGAGACATAAAGATAGCCCGACATCTGCTAAAGCCCCATTTCTTTAGCGAAGAGGGTAAGGTGAATAAATTAAAGTTAGGGGCGTTGCGCGTGGACGCATTAAATTTAGCAATTAACTTAAGGGCAACAGGGCGTTTAAAGGAATATAATGAATTGTTACTTGAACTAGTGTAAAAACATTCAGAAAATGCAGCAATTCAGTTTCAATGCGCGTGGAGTTTTGATGTCTTGGGACTTGAACGGGACGCAATGCCTTACTATGAAAAAGCGATTTCATTGGGTTTGCCCGAAGATGATTTAAAGGGAGCTTTCTTGGGGTTGGGTAGAGTACATACAGGGCGCTAGGAGAGTATGTAAAATCAAAGACAGTTTTTACAAAAGCTTTGAAGCTGTTTCCAGAAGACAACGCCATAAAAACTTTTTACGCAATGACATTATATAATTTAGGAGAATTTTCAAGTGCAATGAAAATGCTCTTAACGAACTTAGCTGATACATCTTTGGATGAAAATATAAAACAGTATGGGAAAGCCATTAAGCTTTATGCTGACGACCTAGATAAAATTTGGTAGAGTATTCTTGGGAGCATACCTTTTCCGATAATCAGGTACGTGATTGGATTCAAACACAAATGAATTATTACGCTCTGGATAGTGTCGGCTATTTTGCCACCTTTGAAAAAGCACCGGCGTTTTTATTGGTGTTATTTTCTGTGATATTTGTAGGTATCGGTATGTACAGATCATCAATCGGACTCCTTGTTTCAAATCCGTAATGAAGTGATTTCAATGGGGTACGTCCCATGAAAAACGTGTAGTGCAGCCACGCCGCCGGAGGGCGGTAAAAATAAAAAGGAGCGTGTACTCATGAACAAAGAGAAATTAAAAGGTTTTGTATAGAGTATGTTCTTGTTAAAATACGCCTTTCTCTAGATTCCATCGATGGCGATAAGTCGGTTTCTTTCTCTAATTATGATTTCACACCATACAGCTCCACAAACGCGGAATACGGGTCCACTTTTACTGTGGCTCCAAGTCCTACATTCAGTGGATCGCTCTATCAGGGTGGCACGCTTGAAGGGTATGGCGTTTACTTGGTGGATAAGACCGATACTGCACCAAAACTTGTGTTTGGCGAAAGGTATGATGGAACTGGGGGCATCTGGTTCGCCATGAGCTAAAATAAAAATAATCCGCCCCCGGTGCGCTAACACCAGGAGCGGCTAGAGGGTGTCAGTACGTCAAAAGCCTTCTTATCCCGATACATTGTTATCAAAGATAAAGGCACAAAGCGGCGCAGGACGGGCCTGACGGACGCAGATCTGGACGGACTTCGGAAGATTGTAGTAGGGCTATAAATTTATTCTAAACGCGTTCTGAACTGCACTCATTTCGGCCAATTTTCACTCTACTTTTGTGTTGTGTCATAAAATCAAAAAAGACCTAGAGCCTCAACGGCTTTAGGTCTTTTTCTTTGGTCCGAGTGACTGGATTCGAACCAGCGGCCTCTTGAACCCCATTCAAGCGCGATACCAAACTTCGCCACACCCGGATGTCGCTCAGGCGACTTTGATATAATAGCATAACTGTCCTAAAGTTGCAAGAGCTAATTCCATTTTTCATCAAAAATCTTTTTATCTTCTCTGTTACAAATTTCTTTCCCTCCCCTATTGACAAATGAATCACAGACGCTATAATAAACATATGAACAATAGCTCATATGTTGTTAAGGAAAGGAGGCCAATACTATGGAGAAGCAGGATGGCATTGAGCGGTGCGAATATGAATGCGCCCATGAGGACATCATCTGCCGGGTAAGCAAAACCATGCCTGACGATGAAATTCTGTACGACTTGGCCGAGCTATTCAAGATCTTCGGCGACTCTACCCGCATCAAGATTCTGTATGCCCTCTTCGAAGCGGAGATGTGCGTATGTGACATTGCCCAGCTTTTGGGCATGACCCAATCGGCCATCTCCCACCAGCTCCGCGCCCTCAAGCAGAGCAAGCTGGTGAAGTACCGCCGGGAGGGAAAAACAGTCTTCTACTCCCTGGCGGACAGCCATGTGCGCTTGATCATCAATCAGGGCATGGAGCACGTAGCCGAATAAGATATTAGAGAGGAGCAATTTTATGAAAAAGAAATTTAAGCTGGTCGACCTGGATTGCGCCAACTGTGCCGCCAAGATGGAGGAAGCCATCAAGAAAATTAACGGCGTGAACGCCGCCACTGTCAGCTTTATGACCCAGAAACTCACCATCGACGCTGACGAAGGCCGTTTCGATGCCATCATGGCCGAGGCCGCCCGGGTCTGCAAGAGGATCGAGCCCGACTGCACCATCGTCATGTAAATCCGGCCGTACCGGAGTAACGCTGATAAAGAGGTGTTTGCAATGTCCAAGAGACAGAAACTTATGCTAGGGCGCATCCTCGCTTCCGCCCTACTGCTGATCGTCGCCGTTCTCCTCCCCGTGGAGGGCTGGGCTCGGCTCCTCGTCTTTTTGGTTCCCTATGCTATCATCGGCTGGGACATTCTGTGGGGTGCCCTCCGCAATATCTCACACGGCCAAATATTTGACGAGAATTTTCTCATGTCCATCGCCACGGTAGGCGCGTTCTTTACCGGTGAATATCCCGAGGCTGTCTTCGTCATGTTGTTCTACCAGGTGGGCGAGCTTTTCCAGAGCTACGCGGTAGACCGCTCCCGCAAGTCTATCTCCGAACTGATGGACATCCGGCCCGACTACGCCAACATTGAGCGGGACGGCGTTCTGACACAGGTGGACCCGGAGGAGGTGGCAGTGGGCGACGTCGTCGTGATAAAGCCCGGTGAGCGTATCCCTCTGGACGGCATTGTGTTGGAGGGGAACTCCAGCGTCAACACCTCGGCGCTTACCGGTGAGTCCTTGCCCCAGGAGGTCGAACCGGACAGCGACGTGATCTCCGGCTGTGTCAACATGACCGGTCTGCTCCGGGTTCAGGTCACCAAGCCCTTCGAGGAGTCCACTGTCGCCAAGATCCTAGATCTAGTGGAAAACTCCAGCAGCAAGAAGGCCAAGGCCGAAAACTTTATCACCCGGTTCGCCCGGGTCTACACCCCCGCCGTCGTGATTGGCGCGGCCCTCCTCGCTCTCCTCCTCCCTCCCCTCACCGGACTTCCCTGGGCGGAGAGTATCCACCGCGCCCTCATCTTCCTGGTCATCTCTTGCCCCTGTGCACTGGTCATCTCGGTACCCTTGGCCTTCTTCGGCGGCATCGGCGGCGCGTCCCGGCAGGGCATTTTGGTCAAGGGCGGCAACTATCTGGAGGTTCTGGCCAACGCCGAGATCGTTGTATTCGATAAGACGGGAACCCTCACCCAGGGCGTGTTCAACGTAACAGCCATCCACCCCAAAGAATTTGATGAGAAAAAGCTGTTGGAGCTGGCTGCCCTGGCCGAGAGCTACTCGAACCACCCTATCTCCCGCTCCCTCCGGGACGCCTATAACGCTGAGCTGGACGCCACTCGCGTAACCGATGCGGAGGAGCTCTCCGGCCGGGGTGTGCGGGCAAAGGTGGACGGCATGGTGGTCTGTGCGGGCAATGGCAAACTGATGGACGAGATCGGCGTACCCTGGCACCCCTGCCACCGGGTGGGCACTACCATCCATGTAGCCGTGGACGGCGCCTACATCGGCCATATCGTCATCTCGGACGAGGTGAAGCCTGATGCAGCCCAGGCTATAGCCGGACTGAAGTCCATCGGCGTGCGCAAGACCGTTATGCTAACTGGCGACGCAAAAGCAGTGGGCGAGGCGGTTGCGAAGGAGCTGGGGCTGGACGAAACCCACACGCAGCTCCTTCCCGCCGATAAAGTGGACCAAGTAGAGGCCCTATTAGGGCAGAAGACGGGCAAAGGTGCTCTCGTCTTTGTGGGCGACGGTATCAATGACGCCCCTGTCCTCTCCCGGGCCGACGTTGGCATTGCCATGGGCGGCCTTGGGTCCGACGCAGCCATTGAGGCAGCCGACGTAGTGCTCATGGACGACAGGCCCTCCAAAATTGCAGACGCCGTGGACATCGCCCGAAAGACCAAGCGCGTCGTGATGCAAAACATCGTCTTTGCCCTGGGAGTCAAGGCGCTGGTGCTCCTGTTGGGTGCGTTCGGTCTCTCCAACATGTGGGAGGCTGTCTTTGCCGACGTAGGTGTGTCGGTCCTCGCTATCCTAAATTCCACACGCTTGCTGAGAGGCCCGAAGAGCCTAAAATAATTTAACAGGATTTACATGCAAAAACACGCCATCTTTGGAAAAGATAAATCCAAAAGGGGCGTGTTTTTTTATGAGAATAAACCTGAAAACCAGGAAAGCGAAAACGCTTATAATAAGCTACGTGGCGGCGGCCTTTCTCATCACAGGCGGCTTTGCTATCCAGAGCCACGCAAGGGCCGTGGCCTATCAGAACACGCTAAGCAATGTATATCAACATGCCTTTACAGAGCTTGCAACCGCTATGTCCGAGGTGAACACCTCCCTACAAAAGCTCTCCTATGCCACTTCCCCAACCCTCGTCTCCTCCCTGTGCACCGAGCTCTTCGGAAAGACCTCGTCGGCCCAGATGGCACTGGGTGAGCTGCCTTACAGTAACGTGGAGCTGGAGCAGACCGCCTCCTTTATCGCCAAGGTGGGCGATTACGCCGTCGCCCTCTCCCGGAACACCGCCATGAACGGCGCCTGTTCCGATGAGGAGCGGCAAAATCTCCAGTCCCTGGCTGAGGCGTCCGCCTCTCTTTCTCAGATGTTGGAGGACTTGAGCTCCGACATCTACAGGAACGTGGTCACACTGGAGGACTTGGATCAGGCAACGGCACGACTCACCGCCGCCACTGAGAAAGGCGGCGAGATAAACGCCGGCGCGTACAAAAATATCGAATCCGAGTTTCCTGAACTCCCCACTCTGGTATATGACGGTCCCTTCTCCGAGCACCTCACCGACCGTGTGCCCAAGCTGCTGGAGGGCAAGGAGGACGTCACAAAGGAGCAGGCCCTCACCGCCGCCGCCCAATTCCTTGGCGTGAAAAGCGACATCTTGGCAGTCTCCAACACTTTGGAGGGCAACCTCCCTGGCTGGGGGTTTAGCGCCACCATTGAGGGCGGCGAGGTCTATGTGGAGGTGGCCCGCAAGGGCGGCGTGGTGGTGCAGATGATTAACTCCCGTCCGGCAGGCGAGGCCGCCTACTCCACCGAAGAGGCCACCCAGGAGGGTCTTGCATTCCTGCAGGCACACGGGTATGAAAACCTGGTCCCCACCTATTATATCAGCAAGGCAAATCTTCTTACCATCAACCTGGCGGCAGTTCAGGACGGCGTCATCCTCTACCCCGACCTCATTAAGGTCACCGTGGCGCTGGACACCTGTCGCGTGATGGGCTTTGACGCCCGTGGCTACCTGATGAATCACACCCAGCGCACCCTGCCCCAGCCCACAGTATCGAAGGAGGAGGCCCAGAGCAAGGTGGACGGTGGCCTGGAGGTCCTCTCCTACCAGCTCGCCCTGATTCCCACCAGCGGCGAGTACGAAATTCTCTGTCATGAATTCAAGTGTCAGACGGCGGACGGCAGGCACTATCTCTTCTATATCAATGTGGAAACCGGCAACGAAGAACGCATTCTGCTCCTGTTGGAGGACGAGACAGGCACGTTGGTCATCTGAAGAAATCCGGGCGGGGTGTTCCCCCCGCCCGGATTTCTTATAGCTCTTTCAAATAAAAATAGTGTCCGTATCCATTCACACAGTTTTCCAATTTTCCAAACTGGTGGTAGCCCTGCTTCTCATAGAATCCAGGGGCCTGAAAGCCGAAAGTATTGAGCTCCACGTACTTTACGCCCAGTTTCCGCCCCTCCTCCTCTACAAAGCTCAGCAGTTTGGCCCCCAGACCCAGCTTTCGCTTAGACTCCTCTACAAAGAGCAGGTCCACGTAGATGAGCTCATCCGCCCTCCAGGCGCTGATACCCCCGGCACAGTGCCCAGTCTCGTCCTCCAAATAGCAGGAGAGGTCGGAGGTCTCCTTTATAAAGCGCTTATTGTACTCCCGGAGACCCGCAATGCGGGGATGGACCTCTTCCTCAGTGCAAAATTTGATCTCGTACATCTTTAATCCCCCATGTCAAAGGGAGGCAAATCCCGGCCTTGGGGAATGGCGTCCCCCTCGTAGTCGAACTCCTCGGGCACGGCGCCCATATCGGGCGCCACATCCACCATACCCTGGCGGAACTGCATTTCCTGCCACTGTTCTTTGGTGATGAGGAGCTGCCGGGGCTTGGAGCCCTCGAAGGGTCCAACGATCCCCTTTTCCTCCATCTGGTCCACCAATCGCGCGGCCCGGGAGTAGCCCAGCTTTAAGCGACGCTGGAGCATGGAGACGCTGGCCATGCCGGTCTCCACCACCACCTCAATGGCGGCTGGGAGCAGCTCGTCGTAGTCGTCCCCAACCTCATCGGGGGCGGAGCCGCCCACGCCTTTCGAGCCCTTCTCTTTCTCGGCGGCGTGCTGCTCGATCTCATGGATGATGGCCTCGTCGTACTCCGCGCCGCCGCTGCGCTTGACAAACTCTACCACGTTGGCTACCTCTTCATCGGAGATCAAGCAGCCCTGGACCCGCTGGGGCTTGCCGGTGCCCAGCGGAAAATAGAGCATATCGCCACGGCCCACCAGCTTTTCCGCGCCTGTGGTATCCAGAATGATACGGGACTCCAGGCTGGAGGCTACGGCGAAGGCGATGCGCGACGGGATGTTTGCCTTCATCAGTCCGGTGATGACGTCGGCGGAGGGCCGCTGGGTAGCAATGATGAGGTGCATACCGGAGGCGCGGCCCATCTGGGCCACCCGGCAGATGGACTCCTCCACCTCCTTGGCGGCTACCAGCATCAAATCGGCCAGCTCGTCAATAACCACCACCACCTGGGGCATCTTGGCCATGCCCTCGGTTCTGGCTACGTGGGCGTTATAGGAGGCAAGGTCACGCACCCCCACCTCAGAGAAGGCGCGGTAGCGTTTCATCATCTCGGTGACCGCCCACTGGAGGGCCCCGGCCGCTTTCTTGGGGTCTGTAACCACAGGGATAAGAAGGTGCGGGATGCCGTTATAAATGCCTAGCTCCACCATCTTTGGGTCCACCATGATAAGGCGAACCTCCTCCGGTGTGGCCTTGTAGAGCAGTGAAACGATCAGAGAGTTGGTACATACCGACTTACCCGAGCCGGTGGTACCTGCAATGAGCAGGTGGGGCAGCTTTGCGATGTTGCCCACGATACTATTGCCGCCGATGTCCTTGCCCACGGCAAAACAGACCTTGGAGCTGTGATCCCGGAATTCCTTGGAGTCGATGACTTCGTGGATGTACACCGGGGAGACCAGCTTGTTGGGTACCTCGATGCCCACCATGGAGATCTTGTCCGGGATGGGTGCAATCCGCACGCCGGTGGCCCCCAGGGCCAGGGCAATGTCGTCGGCAAGATTGGTGAGCTTATTAAGCCGCACGCCCTGGTCCAGCTCCAGCTCGTATCGGGTGACCGAAGGGCCACGGGTGACGTTGACGATGTTGGCCTCGATACCGAAGGAGCGGATGGTATCCGACAGGCGGACCTGATTGTTCTTTAGCTCGCCGATGGCATCGGCTCCGATGATACCCTCCCCCTCTTTCAGCAGGGACACGGGCGGGTATTGGTAAGCAGGTGGGCCCTCGGTCAATTTCTTCTCAATGTCATGGGCCACCTCTACGGCGGCCTGGGCGGCTTGGCTGGGCTTGGCTTTGGGTACCGCAGGCTCCCGGACGATCTCGGGCGCGGGAGACGGCGGTACAGTGGATGGCGTGGGTGTAAAGGCGGGCGTGGGAATAGGCTGCACCCGGATCGGGAATGGCTCCTCTTCGGTCTCTCGAACAGCGACTGGCTCCTCCCCCACCCCGGAGAGCACCTGATCCGGAGTAGGGACGGCGGGCTTGCGGTTAAAAAACCGCTCCCGTTTGGGAGGCTGCTCCACCGGCTCAGGAGAGGCTGAGGGCTCGTCCACCGGGATGTCGATGTTGGGCTTGCGTCTGGCCGGTACCTCAGGTTCCGGCTCGGGATCTCTGCGGAGCTTGGGCCTACGCTCGGGGAGGATCTCCTCCTCATACTCCAGCCGTTCCCGACTGCGGAAGTAGTCCACCACGTCCACCACCGTAAGGTTGAACGCGCCAAGCACCATCATCACCGCCCCCGCGGCGAAGAGGATACCCGTACCGAGGCGGCTGAACGCCAGCGCACAGCCCAGGGCCAGGATGCCCCCCATTACACCACCGCTTTTGCCGCCCGCGCCGTCCGTCCAGAGGGCGGAGAAAATGGACCAATCCCACAGATATTCCGTTTGGTTGAAGATCAGGTGCAGAATGACCCCCGCCATCAGGGGCAGCAGCAGTGTGCACCACAGCCTCATCTGCACGGGACGGCCACGGTGAAAGGCAAGAATGTAGCTTGCCATGAGCAGCGCAGGGGGAACGATCCAAAAGCCGTACCCCAGGATGCCCTTCAATATTTTGCAGTAGAAGTTGATGAACAGGGCATCCACGTCAAAATAGCCGAAGACAGCAAAAAAAGCCAGCACCAGGCAAATGACGGCCCCCACCCCCCGCCTAACGGGGCGTGGCGCTTTTTTCGCGCTCTTTGCGCTCTTCCCTTTCGTACTGCTTGTCCGCTTGGCGGGGGCCTGACGGCTCCCCGTTTTCTTCTGTGCGGTCGCCATGAGATCAATCCTTTCCGGGAGATAGTGCGGAGGCGGGCCCTTACCTCAAAATGATGCCCGCGATCAGCGAGATCGCACCCACCGCCCAGCAGTAGTAGGCAAATTTTCCGAACTTGCCCTTGTCCGCCATAGACTTTACGAGGCGAATGGAGAAGTAGCCCACCAGGGTAGCTGTCAACACACCTACCAGATAGACGGGCAGAAGGGAAAAATCGAAACCGACCTCAATTGCGTCCTTCAGCTCCAGGACGTTGGCCCCCAGCACGGCGGGCAGGGACATGAGGAATGAAAAGCGCACGGCAAAGCCCCGGTCAAAGCCCTGGAACATCCCCGCAGAGATGGTGGTGCCTGACCGGGACAGGCCGGGAATGACAGCGATGGCCTGGGCTACGCCCACAACCACCGCATCCTTTACCGTGGCGTTCTTGGCAGTCTTGTGCCCCTTAGGCAGCCGGTCGGCAAAGAAGAGGAGAAAGCCCGTCACCAGCAGCGCGATAGAGACCATGATGCTGCTCTGGAAGAGAACTGCTATGTAGTCCTTCAGAAAGACCATGACGAAGAGTGGCAGGGTAGCAATTATGATGAGCATGACGAGACGCCGGGCAGGCGGGGGCGTCCCCCTCCCCTCTTTTTTTGAGAAGAGCGCAGCAATGCCCAGAAAGAACTCCCGCACCATGTCCACAATGTCCCGCCAATAGACAATGCAAACAGAAATGAAGGTGCCGAAATGGAGGAGCACAGCAAAGAACATATGCTCCGCCTCCACGTCCTTCATGCCGAAAAACGCCTGAAAAAGAGCCAGGTGGCCCGAGCTGGAGATGGGCAAAAACTCCGCGACACCCTGAATAGCACCCATGATGACCGACATCAAATAAGTCATATGATTTCCCCCAGATGTGGTATAGACATACGATAGTATATTACCACAATTGAAGAAAGATTTCCAACATTTTTATTCTTGTTATGTAAACGGTTATGTAAAGAAGAAAGACGGGCCATTAAGGCCCGTCTTAGATTGTCAATAAACCGGCCGGCTACGGCCCGACTTTCTTATTCTCCTCCATCATGGTATGCAGGCACTCCAGCGCGTCGGACAGACCCCCGATGTGGTCGATGAGACCGATGGACACCGCCTCCTCCCCGTAGATGACGCTGCCGATGTCGGCGGCCAGCTCTCCGGTTTGGAGCATAAGCGCTGTAAAGGTCTCCCTCTTTATATGGCTGTTACGGGTGACGAATTGAATGATGCGCTCCTGGATGCGCTCAAAATAGTTGAAGGTCTGGGGCACGCCGATGACCAGTCCATTGAGCCGCACAGGGTGGATGGTCATGGCCGCCGAGGGCGCGATGAAGGAGGCCTTGGCCGACACCGCCAGAGGTACGCCGATCGAGTGCCCGCCGCCCAGCACCAAAGACACCGTGGGCTTTCTCATGCTGGAGATCAGCTCCGCGATGGCAAGCCCAGCCTCGATGTCCCCGCCCACGGTGTTGAGGAGGATAAGCAGGCCATCCACCTCGTCGCTCTCTTCGATAGTGGCGAGGAGGGGCATCACATGCTCGTACTTGGTGCTCTTGCTGGAGGGCGGCAAGATCTGGTGCCCTTCGATCTGCCCCACGATGGTCAGAGTGTGGATCGTGCCCCGCTGAGTCTTAATGGTGGCCGAGCCCATGTCCACGATCTGCTGCTGGCGGTCATTCTGGTCGGTCTCCTTGTCTTCGTTACCCGTCTCAAGGGTCTCTTTTTTCTCTTCGCTCATAGTTCCGCCGCCCTTCTATCATATGGGTTAGCTTGCGCAGTCGGCGGCAAATTTATAAAAAACCGGGACCGACATTTTTGTCGGTCCCGGTTTTGTTCCATTATTGCTCGTAGATTGCCTTCATGCCCTTGTAGGTCATGTAGCAGTCCAGCTTGGAGACGGTCTCGAAGGGAGCGTGCATGCTCAGAACGGGAACGCCGGCGTCCAGGGTGTCGATGTCGCGCTCGGCCATGTAGACGGCCACGGTGCCGCCGCCGCCCTGGTCGGCCTTGCCCAACTCGGCCATTTGCCACATGACCCCCGCGTCGTCCAGCACCCGGCGGGCGTAGCCCACCACCTCGGCGGTGGCGTCCGACGCGCCGGATTTACCGCGGCTGCCGGTGTACTTGCACAAGCCCATGCCATAATTGACCAAGGCGCTGTTGCGTTTCTCATAGACCTCGGGGAAATTAGGATCAAACGCCGCAGTCACGTCGGCAGAGAGGCAGAACGATTTCTCATAGCAGGCCTTGAGAGGTATACGCTGAGTATCGCACAGGTCGCTCATAAAGGTGTCGAACGCGGCGGACTTCATGCCGGTCACACCCTCGGAGCCGATCTCTTCCTTGTCCGCCAGCATACACACAGCGGTACGCCGGGGCTCGTTCAGCGCCATAATTCCGGCCAGAGCGGCGAACGAGCAGACCCGGTCGTCGTGCCCATATGCGCCGATCATTGAACGGTCAAAGCCCACGTCGGAGGCTTTGAACGCGGGCACAGCAGCGAGCTCGGCGGAGATGAAGTCGGTCTCGGTAATGCCGTACTTCTGGTTGAGGATGTCCATGACGGCCAGCTTGACCCGGTCGGTGCCCTCGTCATTCTTATAGGGGCGGCTGCCCACCAGGATGTTCAGGCTCTCCGCGGGGATAGCCTCATTCAGGGGCTTTTTGCTCTGATCCTGGGCCAGGTGAGGCAGCAGGTCGTCGATGGTGAAGACGGGATCGCCCGCGCCGTTCCCCACGGTGACCTTGACGGTGGCACCGCTCTTCAGGGCCACCACGCCATGGAGCTCGAGAGGGATGGTAACCCACTGGTACTTGCGGATGCCGCCATAGTAGTGGGTTTTGAGGAAGGCGAGCTCACTGTCCTCGTAGAGGGGACGCTGCTTCAGATCCAGCCGGGGCGCGTCGATGTGGGCCGCGCCAATGTTCACGCCCTCGCTGAGGGGGGCGGAACCCACAACGGCCAGCATCAGAGCCTTGCCCCGGTTAGCGCGGTAGAGCTTTTCGCCGGGGTTCACCGTCATGCCGCGGGTGAACGCCTTAAAGCCCTGGGCCTCGGCCAGACGGATAGCCTCGTCCACACACTCGCGCTCGGTCTTCCCCGCGTCGAGGAACTTCTTATAGTCCTCGCAGTAGGTCTTCATGGCGGCCTCATCCTCGATGGTGAGGCGGTCATAGCCGTTCTTCGGGTTATCGAGCAGCGCCTCGCGCCGCAGCTCGCCAATGGTCTTTACCTTTTCTTCCATGAAATTTTCCTCCTTTATGTCTTGAACGGTGGCCTGAATCGGCCCCTCGCCCAAAATTGTCTTGAACAGGACTCTCGCACGTTCTGCAAAAATCTCCGGCGTATCGTCCTCGCTGTTCTCCAGGATATGGGTGCAGTTTGCCCGGAAATAGGCGTCCTCTTTCTGGGCCGCCACCCGCAGGCGGGCGTACTCCTCGGTAATGCCCTCCCGTGCCACGATGCGCTTGACCCGCACCTCGGCGGGGGCGAGCACCCCCACCACCGCGTGGCATAGCTTGCCTAGGCCGCTTTCAATGAGGGCAATGGCGTCGATGGCGACGGCGGTACGTCCCTCCGCCTCAGCGACGGCAATGCGCGCCCTGACCTCTTTTCCCACGTAGCGATGGGTGATGGCATTGAGAGCCAGAAGCGCGTCTTGGTCCTGAAAGACTACCTGACCCAGGAGTTTTCTATCCAGACGCCCTTCGCCGCTTAGTATACCCCTCCCAAACCGCGCCGTCAATTCCCGTTTCATGGGCTCGCTATACTCCAAAAGCTCATGATAGACCGCATCGCAGTCCACGATCTCACCGCCCAGCCCAGCCAGCACGTTGAGGGCCGTGGTCTTACCTGCCCCCGTAGGGCCGGTTATGCCAATGATTTTCATAGAAAAATCCTCACTGGCCCAGCCGGGCCACCGCCTCTTCCTCGTCGGCCAGGAAGAGCACGGAGCTGCCCTTGTTGCTTTCATAAAGAAAATCCTTGAGGTTTTTGCTGGTGTAGCCCGAGTAGTCACCCACAACTGCGAGGCGCATATGGTAGTTGACGAATTTCTGCAATACCTCCCCCGCAAGGCCGGTGGACAGACGGAAAAAGTCCTCAGACAGGGCCTCCTTTGGGAGCACCATGGCGGCACAGCCAGTCTCGTAGTTTACAGTGGCGATCAGGTCCAGTGCTGACTGCCCATCCGCGATGAGCACCCCGGCCTCACGCACGATAGCCACCTTATTTTTTACTTCAATATTCACGGTTTTTCATCCTAAATCAATAATATGGAACCCCGCCGCCTTATTCAGGCGGTTGGAGATGGCAAGGCCCAATCCGGTATCGTCGGGGCATTGGGCCCAGATTTCGGTTACGTCGGTACCGTCGAAAAAGCGGAGGGCATCGAAGACGTGTCGGGCTTGGGCGGACTTGTCCGCAGCGCTGCCCAAGGTTTTGACCACTCGGCCCGGAAACAGGTCCGCGTACTCGTCAAAGCAGATCACACCGCTCCCCTCCCCTGCGTGGACCGAGATATACTCAGCACCGCGCAAGGCATTTCCTCTTACAACGATTACAGGGGCTTTGGGTGCATAGTGCCGATACTTCATGCCGGGGGCCTTAGGTTTCTCCCCTGCCGTCAAAAGGCGCATTACCGCATCATCCACCGCGACCTCTCCCAGCGCCCCCCGGAGCTGCTCCAGCGTAATGCCGCCGGGGCGCAGGAGCCGGGGCGGGGCCAGCGTCAAGTCGATGATGGTGGACTCCACCCCTACAGAACAGCCGCCGCCATCTACGATGGCATCAATCTTGCCTCCCATGTCCTCCAGCATGTGGCGAGCTGTAGTGGGGCTGGGACGGCCCGAGGTATTGCCTGAGGGGGCGGCCACCGGCACGTCGGCCTGGGTGATAATGGCGCGACAGACGGCGTGGTCTGGGCAGCGCATCCCCACGGTATCAAGCCCGGCCGTAACCACGTCGGGAACAATGGGTTTTCGTTTCAAGATCATGGTGAGTGGGCCGGGCCAGAAACGGTCTGCCAGCAGATAGGCCTCGTCAGGTATGTCCTCGCAGTACCGCTCCAGCCACTCCACTGACGGGATATGCAGAATCAAGGGGTTATCCTGGGGGCGCCCCTTGGCCTCAAAGATATGGGTCACCGCTTGGGTGTCTAGGCCGTTGGCCCCCAGGCCGTATACCGTTTCGGTGGGGATACCTAGGAGGCCGCCCCCCCTGAGTATTTCCCCGGCAGGGATCACGTCGCGGGGACCCAGCACTTGCGTCAGCTTCGCAGTCCAACCGGCACCCTTACTCATAGATACCCACCGGCACGCCTGAGAGCTCGATGGTAGTGTCGGGGGCGAAGGAGGCACTCTGGAGGTAGTGCTTGACGGCCAGGATACCGTGCTTGGGGTTGGCTCTCTCGTCCTCCAGCTCCAGCTCCAGGCAACCGCCCTCGGGGCTCTCGCAGATACCGGTGAGCCATCCGTCATCCGCCAGAAGTGCGGTCAGCTCTCCATGCACGTCGTCCAGTGTCTTGTTGTCGGGTAGGGTTTTAAAATGAATCAGTAATTCCATTTGGTCTAGCTTCCTATCTTTTGGTTAAATTCTTCTCAGGTCTCATTGGCCTTCAGTCGCTCAGCCTGGTCGGCAGTGAGAAGGCCGTCGATGATCTCGTCTAAATCGCCATTCATGACGGCGTCCAATCTGTAAAGCGTTAATCCTATACGGTGATCGGTGAGCCGCCCCTGGGGGAAATTATAGGTGCGGATGCGCTCGTTGCGCATGCCGGTACCCACCTGGCTGCGGCGCTCCGAGGTGATGGCGTCGTTCTGCTCCTGAAGCTTTTGCTCGTAGAGCTTAGAGCGCAGCATCATCATGGCTTTGTCCCGGTTCTGGAACTGGCTGCGCTCCTGCTGGCACTCCACCACCATGCCAGAGGGCTTGTGGATGAGGCGCACGGCGGAGGAGGTCTTATTGATGTGCTGTCCCCCCGCGCCGGAGGAGCGGAAAACCTGCATCTCCACATCCTCGGGCCGAATCTCCACCTCCCCCACCTCGTCGATCTCAGGCAGGACTGCCACCGTAACGGTGGAGGTGTGGATACGCCCGCCCGACTCGGTCTCAGGCACCCGCTGGACTCGGTGGACGCCGCTCTCGAACTTCAGCCGGGAGTAAGCGCCGCCGCCTTCAATCGTAAAGGAAATTTCCTTTATCCCTCCCAGCTCGGTCTCGTTGACACTGGCCACCTCTACCTTCCAGCGGTGGGCCTCGGCGTACATGGAGTACATGCGGTAGAGGGAGTTTGCGAACAGAGCCGCCTCCTCCCCGCCCACGCCGGCACGAATCTCCACGATGACGTTTTTATCGTCGTTAGGATCCCTCGGCAGGAGGAGAATTTTGATCTCCTGCTCCAGCCGCTCGATATCGGCCTTGGCCTCGGCAAACTCCTCCTGGGCCAGCTCCTTCATGTCCGGGTCGGACATAAGCTCCTCGGCGTCAGAAAGGTCCTGGCGGCGGCGCAGATAGGCCCGGTAGGCCGTGATCAACGGCTCCAGCTCGGACTGTTCCTTATTGAGCTTGGCAACCAGTGCCGGGTCGGCATATGTTTCGGTGGCAGCCAAGCGGGCCTCCATGTCCTGATAGTGCAGTTCTAGACTTCTGAGCTTATCTTGCATACATACCTCTTATTGATCGAATACAAAGGATTTGACGAGCGCCAACGGCTCGCGGAAATACATTTTAATACGGGAGGGCGTATGGGTGGAGGGGGCAGCCAGAGTATAGGTCTCGGCCCCATTATCCACCCGGTTCGCCAGTAAAACAGCCCGAGATAGGTGGAAACCGTTGGAGACGATGATGTATGGCGCTGACAGGTCCTCCCCCTTCTCCCGCAGCAGCTCAAAGGAGTAGACCAGATTCTGGTGGGTGTTGTGGCTCTTATCCTCCAGCCAGATACGGCTCTCCTCGATGCCGTTTTTCACCAGGTAGTCCCGCATGGCAGCAGCCTCGGTGGTGGGCTCGTCCTTACCCTGTCCCCCACTGACGATGATACGAACGTCGTCCCTGCCTTCCAGGTACTCAAGCGCGGTGTCCAGCCGGTCCAGCAACAGCTCGGAGGGCCCCCAGGGCTTGACCTGGCAGCCAAGGACGATCATGACCTTGGGCTCCCCTTCGATGTGGGTGCGGCTCCCCGCCAGAACGATTCCCTCCAGCGCGGCAAAACATAAAATTCCCGCCGCCAGCAGCGCCGCCAGTACTTTAAGCCACAGTTTCCCGCGTTTGCCGCCGTAAGGCCGGTAGCTCCGCCGGACCGCCCTCACCGGGCCTCCTCCAGCTCAGCCGCCAGCTTTTCCCAAGTGGTATAGAGGTGGGCAATCTCGTCCTCCATGGCTGTGCGCTGCTCGTAGAGCTCCTGGAGCCGCAGGTAGTTGCTGGAGGCCGCCTCGATCTCCCGGCTCAGGTCGTACATCCGCTCCTCGGCCCTGGAGACCTCGCGCTCGGCGGCGTTCACCTGTTTCTCCAGCTCCTTGGTGCCGCCGGGGCGCTTTGGTTTTTCCTTCTTTTCCTCAGGATCTGTGGGCGTGGCGGGCACAGGGGCCGCCCCCTTCGCCCGGGCGGCCTGGAATTCCTCGTAGGTACCCTCAAAGTCGGTGATCTGCCCGTTCTCCAGCATCCAGATGCGGGTGGCAAAGCGGTTGATAAAGTAACGGTCGTGGGAGACGAAGAGGAGATTCCCCTCGTAGTCTTCCACCGCCTCCTCGATCCACTCACGGGAGGCGATGTCCAGGTGGTTGGTGGGCTCGTCCAAAATAAGGAGGTTGATTTTATCATCCATAAGCATACACAGCCGCAGGCGGCTCTGCTCGCCGCCAGACAGGGCGGAGACCTTCTTGAATACGTCCTCCCCCTGGAACTTGAAGGCCGCCAGGCGGTTCCGGGCGGTCTGGGTGGAGCAGTCCAGATCATAAATCATAGTGTCCACCAGATTGCGCTCCGGGTGGGCGAAGTGGATAATCTGGGGCAGGTAGCCTATCTTCACTGTGGGCCCCAGGCGGAGCTTACCCGCTGTTGGCTCCTCCTCCCCCATGATGATCTTGATGAGGGTGGATTTGCCGGTGCCGTTGTCTCCCAGGAGGGCAATGCGCTCACCGCCCTCCACCAATAGATTCACGTCGAAAAACAGCGTCCGCTCTTCGAAGGACTTGCCCAGGCCTTTTACGACCATGACTTCATCCCCCCGGAAGTCCCGCTCCCCGAAACGGATGTCAAGCTGCCGCTCCTTGGTGGGCCTGTCCGTCTTGTGTAGACGCTCGATGCGTTTCTCCATAGAAAAAGCCCGCTTATGGAGCTTGTCAGCCCCCATAAATGCCCAGAGGTGGAGCTTGTCGGCCGCCTCCTGAAGCTGGCCGATTTTCGCCTGCTCCTTCTCATACTGCTTAAGCTGCTCCTGATAGCGGCGCTCCTTCTCCACCACGTAAAAGCTGTAATTTCCCTCATAGAACTCAGCCTTGCCGTGCTCGATCTCGATGACCCGCTTAACCACTTTATCAAGGAACCAGCGGTCATGGGAGATGGCGAGGACGGTGCCCTTATACCGGGAGAGATACTCCTCCAGCCACTCGGTGGCGTGGAGATCCAAGTGGTTGGTAGGCTCGTCCAGGAGGAGGATGTCGGTGTCCTCCAGAATGAGCCGCGCTAAGTTGACCCTGGTCTTCTCCCCGCCGGAGAGAGCGGAGAAGAGCTGGCCGCGCATCTCCTGGGGAATATCCAGGCCGTTGCAGACCTTGCCCAGCTCGGTAGTGGTATCGTACCCGCCCGCCGACTCAAACTGGGCGGAGAGCTCCCCATAGCGTTTCAGGGCTGCCGGGTCGTTCTCTTGGGCCATGCGCTCGGTGAGGGCGGCCATCTCAGTCTCCATGGCGTGGAGCTTTCGAAACGCGGTATTGAGCACGTCCTCCACCGTGTACGCGGGCGGATAAACGGGAATCTGGGAGATGAGGCCCAAGGCCTTGCCGGGGGCCACCATCACCTGCCCGTCGTCGTAGTCCAGCTCGCCGGTGAGGATCTTAAAGAAAGTGGTCTTCCCTGCTCCGTTCTTGCCCAGCAGGCCCACCCGCTCCCCCTGGTCAATCTGGAATGAGAGTCCGTCCAATATTTTACTGCCTACCTCGAACTCTTTCGTCAGGTCCGAGACGGATATGTCTATCATCGTCTTTCTCCTATCGTCGGCAGGGCGAACAAACAAGTCGGGCCCGCCCCGTCACGCTTCTGTGGTAATACTCTTTAAATACTCCACCAGCTCCTCAAAGGCCATCCCTCGGGAGGCCTTGACCAAAACGGTAGACTCCGGCGTGACCACTTGAGCCAGCACGGGCAGGGCCTCCTCCTTGGTGGCGCACCAGTGCACCTCAGGCACCAGGGCCTCCTTAGCGGCGGTATAAATGTTCTCCGCCAGCGCGCCCACCGCCACGAGGCAGTCCACTCCTGCCTTACCGAGGTAAGCCCCGATTCCCGTGTGGAGGGCGGGGGCCAACGCTCCCAACTCGAACATATCGCCCAGGACGGCAATCTTCCGCGTTCCCTGGCTCTTGGACAGCACCTCCACCGCCGCCCGCATGGACTGTGGGTTTGCGTTGTAGGTGTCGTTTAAAATGGTGATGCCGTCCTTGCGGCGAAGGATGTTCATACGCATTTTGGTGGGTGCGAAGTGCCCCACGCCCCGGCGGATCTCCTCACCGGTTACACCGAAGTGCTCCCCTACCGCCGCCGCCATGAGGGTGGGGTAGATCATATGGCTCCCTAAGGCGGGAATATCCACGTCGCAGGTCATATGCGGCGTTTTCACCTTACAACTAATTTTCTCCCGCCCATCGCTTGTGAGCTGGTCCGCCGTGTAGTCGAGGTCGGGCCTTGCCCCCACGGTCAGCACCTTGCAGGGCAGTCGGGCCGCCAAAGCCGAAAGGAGCGGGTCGTCCCCGTTGAGGACAGCGAGACAGCCTGACTTTGCGTGGCTGAAAATCTCGCACTTGGCCTTGAGAATGTTCTCACGGCTGCCCAGGAACTCGATGTGGGAGTCCCCAATGTTGGTAATGAGGCATACGTCGGGCTCCGCGATGGCGGACATGACCTCGATCTCGCCGGGGTGGTTCATGCCCATCTCCAGCACCAGTAGCTCGGTCTCCCGGTTCATGCGGAAGAGGGTCATGCAGGTGCCGATGTCGGTATTCAAGTTCCCCTCGGTCTTGAGCACATTGTAGTGCTCCCCCAGAACGGCGGCCACCATGTCCTTGGTGGTGGTCTTTCCCACGCTGCCGGTGATCGCAACCACGGGTACGTTAAACTTCTTCTTATAGTAAACAGCCAGCTCCCGGAGGGCCCGTGCGGTGTTTTCCACCTTGACGTAGCACTTGCCGGGGAGATAGCTCTCCCGCTCCCGCTGGGTAAGGCAGGCGGCGGCCCCACCCTCTAGGGCGGCGTTGATATAGGCGTGACCATCAAACTGATCTCCGATGAGGGGCACAAAGAGGGAGCCCGAGCGGATGGTTCGGCTGTCGGTCTCCACCTTGGGGATCTCCATATCCAGGGTCACGAAATCGCCGAGGATTTTGCCCCCGACGGCCTCCAGTATTTCCCGTATCGTAATAGGCTCCATAGAAATTCTCCTCGTGTGGGTTACCGGCCCAATTTCCTAGCTACAAGGGAGGCGTCCACGATGCGCTGGCAAAGCTCTGGGTAGCTGATGCCCACCGCCGCGGCCTCCTGAGGCAGCAGGCTGGTGGGGGTCATGCCGGGCAGGGTGTTGATCTCCAGGAACCAGGGCTCCCCGTCACCGTCCAGGATAAAGTCGGCCCTGGAGTAAACCGAGAGGCCCAGCGCCTCGTATACCCGCAGGGTGGCGGCGCGTAGTTTCTCCTCCGCCTCGGGGGGAATGTCCGCAGGCGTGACCTCAAGGGCGGCGCCGGGCTGGTACTTATTTTCATAGTCATAAAAGCCTACCTTGGGGATGATCTCAATGGAGGGCAGGGCTTTGTCCTCCAGCACACCCACCTGTATCTCCCGGCCCTTGACATACTGCTCCAGAACGGTTTTGCCACCCAGGGTGAGGCCCCCGGTCAGCGCGGTACGAAGCTCCTCCGCCGAGTAGGCGATAGACACGCCGATGGAGGAGCCGCTGGCCACCGGTTTCACCACCACGGGCAGCCGGGCAGCCCGAACAAGATCGTCGATATCTGCCTCGGTATACTCTACCGTCTTCCAGCCCGGGGTGTTCACGCTGCCCTCTACCAAGCGCTTGGTCAGGTCCTTATCCATGGCGATGGCGCTGCCCAAATAGCCCGCGCCGGTGTAGGGGATGCCCAGCAGGTCGAAGGCCGCCTGCACCTTGCCGTCCTCGCCGCAGGTGCCATGGAGTGCCAAAAAGACCACGTCGGCCCGGGCGCAGAGCCCCAGCACATTGGGACCGAACATGCTGGGGCTGTCCCCCTTCCGGCTGCGGCGCACTGCCTCCAGGTCCGGGGCCTGGCGATCCACCTTCTTGCCCGACTGGTCAATGGGTGCGCCGAAGAGGGCGTCCAGATCCTCCGCCGGCTCCACGCCGAAGAACATATCCACCAGAGCCACCTGATGTCCCCTGCTCTCCAGGGCCTCAGCCACCATGGTTCCTGTGGATAGGGAGACGTTGCGCTCCGGGGAGAGGCCCCCGGCCAGAACGACGATTTTCATATCATAAGCTCCTCTCAAGGGCAGACTTTTTATCAGTTTACGCATTCAGAGGATATTATAGCACCATTCCCTGAAATACTCAACTGAAAAAACGCCCCGGCATCCATCTGGATAGCCGGGGCGCTTGGGTGCTTTAGGTTGAAATATTTCTACAAAATGATGCAGATAAGCCCGCCGGAGCCCTCGTTGATAATACGCTGTAGGGTCTCCTGAAGCTTGCCCCGGGCATCTTCAGGCATACGCATGAGCTTGGTGTGCAGGTCCTCGCTTACCAGTTCATGGAATGACTTTCCAAAGATGTTGGACTGCCAAATGGCTCTTGTGTCCCCCTCGAATTCCTGGAGGAGATAATTGATCATCTCCTCCGACTGTTTCTCGTTGCCTACGATGGGAGAGACTTCGGTCTCGATGTCTGCACGGATCATGTGAATGCTGGGGGCGCTGGCCTTGAGGCGTACGCCGTACCGCCCGCCCTGGCGGACGATTTCGGGCTCCTCCAGGGTGAGCTCGTCGGTGCTGGGCACCACGATACCGTACCCTGTCTCCCGTACCTCTCGGAGGGCTACCGCCACCTTGTCGTACTCATGCTTGACCTGGGAGAGCTGGGTGAGGAGCTCCATCAGATCCCCGTCGTCCTGGATGGTGAACCCGGACTGCTCAGACAGGGTCTCATAGAAGAGGCTGCGTGGCAGATCGAGGGCTGCGCAGGCAAGGCCGGTACCCAGGCTCATGGAGATGATCCGCGCGCCGGAGACCCGCTCACACTCGCCTATGGCGTTCACCGCCCGGTCCACGTCCCGGATGCGGCGCATACCGGCGGCGCTCTTGCGGATGGAGGCATAGAGAGTGCATTTGATGGGGTGATCGTAGGGCAGGGCATCCACCCAGGGGGGCAGGAAAAGGTCCAGTTCCTTCACCGGGAACTCGTAGAGCACACCCTTGATGATGCCCGTCACCGCATTCTCGTCCAGCTCCAGGCAGTTGACGCATAGGCATGTCACATCGTGGCGGCTCATGATGTCGGACTGAATGGCCCTGGCCCGCTCCGAACCTGGGTTTGCCGAGTTGAGCACCACCAAAAAGGGTTTCCCCAGCTCCTTCAGCTCCGAGATGACCCGCTCCTCTGCCTCCAGGTAGTCCTCCCGGGGGATGTCGGTGATGGTACCGTCTGTGGTGACAACGATACCGATGGTGGAGTGCTCAGCGATAACCTTGCGGGTGCCGATCTCGGCGGCCTCGGTCATGGGGATTTCATGCTCAAACCAAGGGGTGGTGACCATGCGGGGCATATCGTTCTCGAGCTGTCCCGCGGCACCGGGAACCATGTAGCCCACGCAGTCGATAAGGCGAACCGAGAAACTGGCTCCGTCATCCATGGCGATGTCCACAGCTTCTTCTGGTACAAACTTGGGCTCGGCGGTCATGACGGTGCGGCCCGAGCCGCTCTGGGGCAGTTCATCACGGGCTCGCTCCCGGCGGTATACATTGTCGATGTTGGGGATTACCAGGGTCTCCATAAACCGCTTGATGAAGGTGGATTTGCCCGTGCGGACGGGGCCGACCACGCCGACGTATATGTCCCCTTCCGTACGCTGGGCAATGTCCTCATAAATTTTACGCTGTTCCATCTCTGCGCCCTCCTTCTTACCGTTTCCTGGGAATGAGGAGGAGCTTGCCCTCCAGGGCTCCGCCTTCCTCAAGCTCATTGGCCTGCATGATATCCGCCATGGTGGTGCGGTAGGTCTTGGCGATATCCCACAGGCGCTCCTGGCCAACGACCCTCAGCACGATGGAGGGCTCCTTCTCGCCGTCACGGACGATGGCCTCGCCCGCCTTTACCCCCGCCACTGCTGCTACCCGCTTACTGGAGAGGGCCAGATAGCGGAAGTCCAGGTCGAAGCGGATCTCGACGCCCCCAGCGGTGGGGGTAGCGAAGACCTCGCCGATGTTACGGCTCCGGCAGGAACAGGCAGAGTTCTCCGGCAACTCCACCTGGCAGGGTACGTTCACCCGGCGTGCAGCGGAGCGGACCTCGTTCTCCTCGGTGAGGTAGAGGACGGAGAGGAAGGCCTCCACTGAGAAGGTCATCCGGCTCCCCTCCCGGCTTTGGGTAACCACACCCAGACTGACCGAGGCGTCGATGGCTGTCCGGGCCATTGCCTCCGTCTCGATGATCTCCCGGGTGGTCTGGCGGCGGGAGCCCTGCTCCACAAGGTCGTTGAAGGAGTTGGACTGTATCTCGGTGGTCAGGTTGCAGGAGGTGCTGTAAATGTCGGTAAGCAGCTCGATATATCGCTCTTCGCGGATTACGGCCTGGGCCAGCAGCCCCATAGAAACCGACACCGTCCGCCCGTCCCCCGCCCCGAGGGTGCAGGAGAGCTCGGTGAGCAGGACGCTGAGCGAGCAGTCGGCATCCTCCCCTACCCCGGAAACCTCCACGATCTGGGAGAAGGGCAGTTCAAAGTCTACCGAGCAGACGCTGTCGTCCATGGCGCGGTAGCAGATGCGCAGACTGGCCTCGCCCTTAAAGATGAGCTTGTTGCCGATGATCTTGGACTCGGTGCAGGTGAGATTGGCCCGGCATTTGAGAAGCTCGGCGGCCTCGGGTCGGCTGCCGGGGATGGACAGATCATCAGAGAATGTAAAGGGCTTTTCCTGTACGCAGGTTACCAGGTAGGTCTTGTGACGCTCGGTCAACTGCTCCACACCGTTGGGGGCGTTGCACTCCGCGCCGGTGCAGAGGGAGGCGGTCGTGGGGCAGAACACCCGGATGTCCACCGCCAGATTGACGCGCACCAGCACCTTCCGGGGATTGAGGACCCTAGTGTCCGCGCAGAGGATCCTGGGGACAGCCACCACACTGCAGGCAGGAGAGATGCCCGCGCAGTCGGCGGTGCAGGAAAACGGGATATTTGCCTCGATACGGCGCACTCCCCGCTCCCCATCCGGGAGGTAGAGGATGGCGCAGCGGACTGCACCCGTCACCTCGGCCCGCCCTTCCATGGCCTCCTTGCTCTTGAGGCAGACGGTGCCCGCGGTGTCCACGATGCGCAGGATATCAGGGCATGCGTCGGAGACGATCATCTCCATGGTCTCTTCATGGAGGACGGTGGTGTCCAGTACCGTATCATAACAGGCCAATTGGGTGCGTGTGAGCTCGATCTCCATATCGTTCCACTCCTTGTACAGGCTTCCGCCCTTTTCATGCTACAAAACTATATGTACAAGGGTGGAGCGATATGACATGCCTTGGCTCAGCGGAGACCGAAAATAAAGCGCAGGATGCCGCGCAGGGACCTGGGGGACTTGACAACAACGATTTTCATACCATGACCTCCTATCAGTCTTGAAGATACTGCTCCAGCTTGGAGCGGCCCCAGTAGCCCAGGGCGGCCCCCAGCACCAGCACGGGAATGCTGCCGGGGACAAAGAGCAGGGCCGCTCCGGCGGCACAGGCCACCGCCGTCCAGATGGTCTTTTTCTTGGGCCAGCGCATAAAAATGCCGCCTCCTTCCTGTTTTCTGGTGTCTAAACCAGTATACGCGGAAGAAAGCGGCGTGTGCGCGCCGGAGCGCCGAAAAGACTTTTTCGACACTCCGGCAGTTTATATTCACTTGTTTTCCCAGGGGTTTCGCTGGGCGGCCTGCTGGTAGAGCTTCACGTAGCTCGCGTGGCGGCTGGAGGAGATTTCGCCCTCATCCAGCGCCTCCAGTACGGCGCAGCCTTTTTCCTTAACGTGGGCGCAGCCCACGAAACGGCAGTTGTCCAGATAGGGCCCAAACTCCCGGAAGGTGCGCTCCAGCTCCTCTTTTCCGCAGCCCTCCAGCTCCTCAGTGTCGAAAGAGGAAAAACCGGGGGTATCGGCCACGATGGCGCCATTTTTCAGCCGGAAGAGCTCCACATGTCGGGTAGTATGGCGGCCCCGGCCCAGCTTGTCGCTGACCTCCCCTACCTGCAGGTGAAACTCCGGCTCCAGGCGATTGAGAATGCTGGACTTACCCACACCTGAATTCCCTGTAAAGGCAGATACCTTTCCAGCAATCGCGGCATAGAGTTCATCCAGCCCCTCCCCTGTCTCGGCGCTGACTCGCAGGGTTTGAAACCCGGCGGCCTGATAGGTGACGAAGAGGTCCTCCGCACCGTCCAGGTCGCACTTGTTGATGCAGATGATGGGCTCGCAGCCCTTCCACTCGGCGATGGAGACCATGCGGTCGATGAGGAACGGGTCGGTGACGGGGATGGCGCCGGAGGCAATGATGACGAGCTGGTCAATGTTCGCTACCGCCGGGCGCTGAAACTGATTTGCCCGGGGCAAAATCTCGTCCACCATGCCGGTACCGTCTGGCAGGGCGGTGAACGCCACCCGGTCCCCCACCAGGGGGTTCATTTTCTCATGGCGGAGGCGGCCCCGGCCCCGGCAGGTCACCGGGAGGGAGCCGCTTCCATCGTCCACATAATAAAACCCGCTGAGGGCTTTCAAGATGATTCCCTGGCTCATGATCCGAAGTCTATATACTGAGTGTCAACCAAGACCCCATCGATAAAGACACAGACCTCCTGATTCAAGCCACTGCCCCAGATGGTAGGCCTGATCTTACGGAAGGAGGTAGCCAAGCTCGGATCGCTATAGCTCGTCTCTCCGGCCACAGTTATGACAACGCTGACCAAATCCCGGTCCGTGGGCAGCTCAACCTTGATGGTCGTAGAGGTCTTCTTGGGTGTTTCGGAATTGGAGGGGGATGTCGAGGGGCTGGTGCTAGGAGAAACGCTCACATCGGGCGGGGGGCTGACGCTTGGGTCAGGACCCAAGCTGGTCTTGATGTCCACCACAGTCCCCTCCTGGACAGACACTGACACCGCCACGCTCTGCCAGATCACGGTGCCAACGGGGGCCTCCGCGTCATAGGTAGGTGTCACGCTCCCCATACTAAGGCCCAGATCATTGAGCTGTTTCTCCGCAGACTCTTGGGTAGAGCCGATGATAGAGATCATAGTGACCTGTTTCTTTTCAGGTCCGAGGCTCACCGTCAGCGTGACGGTGTCTCCCTTGTATACCGTGTTACCCTCGGGGATCGACTGGGAGATCACGTAGGTCTGAGTGACCGTCGGGTCGTTAACCTCATTAATAGTCACGTGGACCCCCCGGTTCTCCAGCGTAGCCTTCGCCACGGAGGCGGACTTATTGTGGAAGTCCTCAATGACGAAAGAATCGCTGTCCCCGCCGGACACGTCCACCTTGATCGTAAGGCCGCCGGACTTGACTGTGGTACCCGGTGCCGGGTCCTGACTGACGATCTGTCCCTCCGGAACATCTTTGTTGTAGAGAGTCTTACCCTTCTCAATGGTAAAGTCGCCTAGCAGGTCCTTGTCGGCCCGGGCTTCATCAATGGTGATGCCGGTGAGGAGGTCGGGGACGGTATAGGTGACGTCGGCGGGGTTGACCACCCCGGAGATGACGGTCCAGAGGAAATAAACCACCGCCAGCAGGAAGATGACGATGGCGCCCACCGCCGCGATGGCGGGGCCCGAGCTGTTCTTCCCCCGCCTGCGACGGCCATCCTCCTCGTCGTCCGGGCCGTCCTCCTCCACCCTTCTGCGGCGGACCGGGCGCTCAGCCCGATCCTCCGCCCTGGGGGGGGGCGCAGCAGCAGCACGGACAGCGCCGACGCCAGATTTGAGGACTTGGGTCGGCTCATCAGACCCGCCTAGAAGATCGGCGGAGGTGTACTCAAAGTTGATGTTGGGGTTTTTGCGGAACTCCTCCAAATCGACCAGCATGGCATCGGCCGAGAGATAGCGCTGATCCACCTTGGGGGCCATAGCCTTCATAGTGATGGCCTCCAAAGCCTCCGGGATGTCGGGGTTGATCTCCCGGGGCGAAAGGGGGATGGAGTTGATGTGCTGGATGGCCACCGAGATGGGAGAATCCCCCTCGTAGGGCAGGCGGCCGGTGAGCATCTCGTAGAGCACCACGCCGGCGGAGTAGATGTCCGACCGATTATCGATGTGGCTGCCCTTTGCCTGCTCAGGGGAGATGTAGTGGACGCTGCCCAAGGCCTCCTGGGTCAGTGTATTCTGGGCGGCGGAGGCGAGGCGGGCGATGCCAAAGTCGGCCACCTTCACGCTGCCGTCCCGCAGGACCATGATATTGTGGGGCTTGATATCCCGGTGGATGATGCCCCGACTATGGGCGTGGCCCAGGGCCTTCATAATCTGCGTGATGAAGTGGAGGGATTCCCGCCAGCTCAGGGGCTCCCCTTTCTTCTGCATATACTGCTTAAGGGTGATACCGTCGATGAGCTCCATAACGATGTAGTCCAGCTGGTCGGAGCGGGACACATCGTAGACGGCCACGATGTTGGGGTGGGACAGCATGGCGACAGCCTGGGACTCATCGTGGAAGCGGCGGCGGAACTCGGCGTCCTGGGCGAGGTCGCTCTTCAGGATTTTAACGGCGACCAAGCGGTTTAAGCGGTGGCAGCGCGCCTTGTAGACCACGGCCATGCCGCCCGAGCCGATGCGCTCCAAGATCTCATATCGATTGTCGAGTAATTTACCTATGTATTGATCCATGGTAAATATCCTCCTACTAATTTCTTCATCGTTATACCTGCAGCAGGACCACCGTCACGTTGTCGGGCGCGTCCCGGTCCATGGTGATTTGCAGCAACCGGGCACAGCAGCTGTCCGGCTCACCCCCGTGGATGACCTCATAGAGGATCTCCTGGTCGGTCACAACGTTACTGAGTCCGTCAGAGCAGAGGAGCAGAAACTCCCCCTCCGCCAGGTTCTGGTGGTAGAGGTCGGCACGGATATGGCCCTCAGCGCCCAGTGCCCGTGTAATCAGGTTCTTTCTGGGGTGGAGTCGGGCCTCCTCGGGGGTAATTTCGCCACGGGTCACCAAGTCCTCGACAACGGAGTGGTCACGGGTCACCTTAGTAATGCCCTTATCGGTGATGAGGTAGCACCGGCTGTCGCCGATGTTTAGGATATGGGCGACGCCGCCCTCAATGAGTGCGGCCACCATAGTGGTACCCATGCCCAGACAGTCCGGATCCGCGCCGGAGCGGTAGAATACCGCGCCGTTGGCCTGCTCGGCAGCATCCATCAGCACCTGGTCGGGATCGGCCTGCTTTTCGGAGCTCTGACTTCGCAGTGCCTCCACAAAGGTGTCCACGGCTAAGGTGCTGGCCACGTTGCCCGCCTTCGCGCCGCCCATGCCGTCGCATACGACGGCAGCGGCCAACGCGTCCGTAATGGATAAGTAATAGGCATCCTGATTCTGTTGTCTGACGGCGCCCTTGTCGGTCACGCCCCAACCCTTTACCATATCGATTGCCTCTATTCTTCGTCGTTGCAAAGTCCGCTTTATTCGCCCCAGCTTATCGTGGTCGCAAATTCTGCTTCGCTCTGGGTGACTTGACGGCCCCCTTCGCTTTGCTTCCTTGCTCCTTTTCTCCCCGCAGAACCCTGGTTTTGTGGGGATCCCAGTGGGCTCACTCCGCTCCCTTGCTCCTCCTCTCCCCACCCGATGCTGGCGCATCGCGCAGGGGCCCCATGGCCTTCCTACGGAGCTGCCCGCAGGAAGCGTCTATGTCTCCGCCCAGCTTTCGGCGGACAGTGACCGTGATGCCATGGCTCTCCAGCCGCTTTTGAAAGGCCTCCACCCGGCGGCTGGGCTTGAACGGGCTCTCCTCCACCTCGTTAAGTGGGATTAGATTCACGTGGCCCGGCGTGCCTTTCAGGTGTTTCGCCAGAAGGTCGGCCTGCCAGTCGGAGTCATTCACCCCGTCGATCATGGCGTACTCATAGGAGATGCGCCGCCCGGTCTTCTCAAAATAGCGGCGGCAGGCGGCGAAGAGCTTTTCCACGCCCACCGAGCGGTTCACCGGCATAATAGCGCTCCTTGTCTCATCGTCAGGCGCGTGAAGGGAAACTGACAGGGTCAATTGTAACCGAAGCTCTGCCAGTTTGTCAATTTTTTCGATGAGCCCACAGGTGGAAAGGGAGATGTGCCGCATTCCGATATTGAGCCCCTCCGGGCTGTTCACAAGCTCTAAAAACCGCAGCACAGCGTCAAAATTGTCCAACGGCTCCCCGATGCCCATGAGGACGATATTGGAAATCATTGCACCTGAATCGAGTTGGGTGAAAAGCACCTGATCCAAAATCTCGGCCGAGGTCAGGTTCCGAATCTTACCTCCCAGGGTGGACGCGCAGAACGCGCACCCCATGAGGCAGCCCACCTGGGAGGAGATGCAGACAGTATTCCCATGATGGTAGCGCATCAAAACAGTTTCGATGCAATTTCCGTCCCCCAGCCGCCAGAGGTATTTAATGGTCCCGTCCTGGGCCGACTCCTGTTTCCGCTCAACGGTAGGGACGGTAATGAAACAGGTCTGCGCCAGTTTCTCTCGCAGAGGCTTGGAGAGGTTGCTCATCTCATCAAAACTCCTCACCCCCCGGTGGAGCCACTGAAAGACCTGCTTGGCGCGGAAAGCGGGCTCCCCCAGCTCCTTGAAGAAGTCGGCCATCTCGGCCTGATTCATGGATTTAATGTCAATCATACTTGTTTCCTCAATTTCGCAAAGAAAAAGCCATCGGTGCCATGGTGGTGAGGCCAGAGGGTCACAATCCCATCAGGCGCTTGCCCCACCGGGCCGGGCAGCGTCAGCGGTTCAAGTGTAAAGTCTTTATGCCTGTCAATAAAATCCCGGACAATGGCGGTGTTCTCCCGATCCAGAACAGTGCAGGTGGCGTAGAGCAGCACCCCGCCGGGCTTAACGTATTGGCAGACGTTGTCCAGAATGGCCCTCTGGACGGAGGGCAGCCCCTCCAGAAGCTTCGGATCTTTGTAGCGGATATCCGGTTTTTTTCGGATGATGCCCAGGCCTGAGCAGGGCACGTCGGCCAGTACCGTATCAAAGGCACCGTGCCATTCGGGGCGGTCCTCCTTGGCATCCTGGGTCATGGGGACGATACAGTCGAAGCCCAGCCGCTCCGCCCCGGCCGCAATCAGTTTTTCCTTGTGGGGATGAATGTCGCAGGAGAGGACTTCTCCCCTGCCCTCCATAGCAATCGCCGCCGCAAAGGACTTGCCCCCCGGCGCAGCACAGGCATCCAGCACGCGCGTTCCCGGCTCCGGCCCGGCAGCCATCACCGCCAGCCGCGCGGCGGCGTCCTGCACATAGAAAAGGCCCTCCTGAAAGGCGGCCAGATTCTCCAGGTTGCCGGTACCTGAGAGGATAAGGCAGTCGGACAGCCAGGGATGTGGCTCGGCGCTCACGCGGTCAGCAGCAAGGGAGATTTGGAGCTTTGCCGTCGTCACCCGCAGAGTGTTGACCTGGGCCACCATGGGAGGCTGGCTGTTGTCCGCCGCCAATAGCGCCTCTAACTCATCGTCTCCAACTGAAAGGCGTAATTCCTTTACAAGCCATTCGGGATGGCTATATCGGGTCGCCAGATCCGCGGGTTGGGGGAGGCTCTCCCCGTCGCGGACGATGCTGCGCAGGACAGCGTTCACAAGCCCCGCCGCCCTGGGATTTTTGGCGTATTTCCGGGCCAAGCTCACCGACTCATTCACCGCCGCGCTCTGGGGCACCCGGTCCATAAAACGCAGCTGATAGACGGCGACACGCAGGGCGCAGAGCACCCGGTTCTCAAGCTTTTCCGGCTTAATGGTTGAATACCGCGCGATGTAAGAATCCAGCAGCATCCGATTTTGGAGTACGCCGAAACAGACGCGGGTAGCGAAGGCAGCGTCCCGGCTGTCCAGCCCAGCTTCCCGCAGGGCCTTTTTCAGATAGCCGTCCGACCAGGCTCCCTGTTTTTCGCAAGCAGAGAGGGCCAATAATGCGATTTCACGGGCGGTCTGCGCCATGCGTTCCCTCTCCCCTTTCAAAAGGTAAGTTAAATGGCAATGGGATGGCCTCTTAAATAGTCGGCCGCCCCCATGCGCTTGCTGCCGTCGGCCTGGAGCTCGTCGATACGCAATACCGTCCCGCCGCCGCAGGCCACGCGGATACCGTTCTTGTCTGCCGCAAGGATGGTTCCGGTGGGCTTAGAGGTCTTCTCCTCCAGTACAGCGGTAGAAAAAATCTTACAGCGCACTCCGGCAAGCTCAGTCACCGCGCAGGGCCAGGGCAGCAGCCCCCGCACCTGATTATGGAGCTCCCAAGCCGTTCTGTTCCAATCCATGGGAGACAGCGCCTTGGAGAGCATGGGGGCCAGCGTGGCCGCGCCGCCGTCCTGAGGGCTGCGCGTGGCCGTACCCGCCTCGATTTCGGCCACAGTCTCGACCAGCAGCGCCCCGCCCAGCTCGGCCAGGCGGCCGTAGAGCTGGGCCGCCGTCTCATCCGGGCCGATGGAGGTGCGGGTCTGGGCGATAATGTCCCCTGTGTCCATCTCGGAGGCCAGGTGCTGGATGGTGACGCCGGTCTCGGCGTCGCCGTTGAGGACGGCCCAGTTGATGGGGGCCGCGCCCCTGTACTTGGGCAGCAGGGACGAGTGGACATTGATGCACCCCTTAGCGGGGTAGTCCAGAATCTCGTCGGGCAAAAAGCGCCCGTAGGCCGCCACCACGATGAGCTCGGGCTCCAGCTCCCGGATCAGGGCCAGCGCCGTGCCGTCCCGCAGTTTAGTCGGTTGAAAAACCGGGATGTTTTTAGACATGGCAAAAGCCTTTACAGGCGTTGGCTGCAATACGTTCTGGTGTCTGCCCACCGGCTTATCCGGCTGGGAGAACACACCGCAGAGCTCGTGCCCCGCATCTGTCAGCGCTTTCAGAGAAGGCACCGCAAACTCTGGGGTGCCCATGAAGAGTATCCTCACTCGATCCGCTCCTCCCGATGCCGCTCCGCCATCTCGTCGATCTCCTCGGTGGTGTAGAGCCGGTCCGCCAACTCTGTGTAGAGCTGCCCATCTAAGTGGTCCAGCTCATGGCAGTAGCACCGGGCGGCCATGCCGGAGTCCTCTACCTCAAACCAATTTCCATTTCGGTCCTGGGCCTTGAGGCGCACCTTCTCGGGCCGCTTAACAAAACCCCAGTAGCCGGGTACCGACAGGCAGCCCTCCAGGCCCTCCTGCTCTCCCTCGGCAGAGAGAATAGTGGGGTTAATGAGCTCTACCACCTCGTCCTTGCTGTTGGCCACCAACACCACGGCGCGGAGGATGCCGACCTGGGGCGCAGCGAGACCCGCGCCCCCCGCGGCGTCCAAGGTCTCATGCATGTCATCCAGCAGACTGTGGAGCCTTTCATCAAACTGGGTTACGGGATGGGCTTTCTTATTGAGCACGGGGTCGCCCCGCTTTAAAATTTCTCGCAATGCCATGTTATTTCCTCCTAATCCAGGGGATTCACGTCCGCAAAGACGGACACGCCCCGGTTCTCTTTGTCGGTCTGGGCGGAGCGCACCAGATAGGACGCCAGCCCCCGCAGCTCTCTGCTATTCTTTCCGATCAGCATAAGTTTATATCGGAATCGATTGTTTACCTTTGCCACTGCCGCCGGGGCGGGGCCCAGGAGCTGGAGGTCAAGCGCCTTGTACGGCTCTTTCCCAATCCAGTCCTCCACCGTGCGCCGCAGCTTCATGCATAAGCGCAGAACCTGACTCTCCTCCGTGCCCGAGGCGGTGAGGACGAATAGGTCCTGAAAGGGCGGGCAGCGGCGCAGGGAGCGCAGAGTGATCTCCTGCTCATAAAAGGCGTTGTAGTCCTGGGCAGCGGCATTGAGGACCACCTCGTTCTCAGGGGTGAAGGTCTGGATGACTGCCCGGCCCTTCTTGCCGCCCCGGCCCGCCCTGCCCACCACCTGAGTGAGAAGGGAGAAGGTCCGCTCCCCCGCCCGGTAGTCGTCCACGTAGAGGGAGAGGTCGGCGGCAATGACCCCCACCAAAGTCACGTTCTCAAAGTCCAGCCCCTTCGCCACCATCTGGGTGCCGATCAAAATGGGCACCTTTTCATGCTCAAATCGGCCGAGGAGCTTTTCGTGGGACTGTTTGGCGGTCACTGAGTCGGCGTCCAGGCGCATGACCTCCACGCCGGGAAAGATACTCTCCAGCTCCTCCTGCACCCGCTGGGTACCCGCGCCGATGAACTCCAGGCCCCCCCCACACTCGGGGCAGGCGTCGGGCAGACGCTCCGAGTGACCACAGTGGTGGCACATGAGCCGCCCGTTGGCCGAGTGGTATGTCAGGTAAGCCGAGCACCGGGGGCATTCGGGCACCGCTCCGCACTCCCCGCAGGAGACCATGCGGCTAGCACCCCGACGGTTGATGAAGAGAATGGCCTGTTCCCCCCGGGCGATGTTCTCCTCCAGCTCCCGGCGGAGAAGGGCGCTGATGGAGGAGCCGTTGCCCCGTTTTAACTCCCGTTTCATGTCGGCAATGAGGACCTGGGGCATGGCCTGCTCATTATAGCGCCTGCTAAGGGAAAAGAGATGGTAGACCCCGGTCTTTGCCTGGTACATGCTCTCTACCGACGGGGTGGCCGAGCCCAGAAGAAGGAGGGCACCGTTTCTCGCGCAGCGAAACTTCCCCACTTCCCTGGCGTGGTACCGGGGGACGTTTTCCGACTTATAGGTGTACTCCTGCTCTTCATCCAGGATAATGAGACCCAAATTCTGAAGGGGCGCAAAGACGGCAGAGCGGGTGCCGATGACCACCTGGGCTTTGCCCGAGCGCACCCGTTTCCACTCGTCGTACCGCTCGCCCGCCCGAAGGGAGCTGTGGAGCACTGCGATGGCGTCCCCGAAGTGGGATGAAAAGATATGCAAAAGCTGTGGGGTGAGAGCGATCTCAGGGACCAGGACCATCGCGGTCTTCCCCCGCTCTAGTACGCTCTTGATGAGCTTGATATAGACCTGGGTCTTGCCGCTGCCGGTAACGCCGTAGAGCAACGCGGCCTGGGACTCGCCGGAGGCGCAGAGGACATTCAGGCCCTCGTAGGCCCGCTCCTGTTCCGTGTTAAGTTCTATCGGCCCCGTGGGTTCTGCCGGCTCCACCGCCACCCGGCGGAAGACCTCCTGCTTGCTCCGCTCGATGATGCCGCTCTTCTCCAAGGATTTCAACGTGGCGGCTGATGCGCCGGTAAAATAGCAGATTTCCTTGGAGGACGCCTCCCCTACTCCAGCCAGGAGCTCCACCACCGCATAACGGAGGGGGGCCGTCCTGCGCTTGGGCGCTACCAGTGCCAGGGCCTCTTCCGGCGGGACTGCAAGACAGGAGAGCTCCTCCGTCTTGTCCCCCACCCCCCGCATGGCGGTGGTCTCCAGGGTGAGAACGCCCTTATCCACCAGCAGTTTCAGCGCCGGGTTGGGGTCCTTGCTGCCAAAGGCCGCCCGGAGCTGGCCCAGCTCCACAAAGCCGCCCCCTGCATATACCGCGTCTAAAATCCGCCGCGCATGGTCCGAGCGGCCCGCCGCGTCATAGGCCCTCTCTTTGTCCGTGCCTTTGACGAGTTGGTAACGGTCCTGGAGGGCGAAGTAAAGCCCCGCCGGAAGCATGGCTCGCGCAGCGTCGTACACAGTGCAGAAATAACGATCCCGCATCCAGAGGGCCAGCTGTATGCCCTCGGCGTCCAGCACGGGCTCCTCGTCCAGCAGAGTGGTGATGGCCTTGAGCTTAGGGCCCCGTTCCCCCTCCGCGATGGCTAAAATCAGACCCTCGGTGCTCCTGTTGCCGGAGCCGAAGGGCAGCAGCACCCGCATACCGGGCCGGGCGGATTGAGCCAGGTCCCCGGGGAGGAGATAGTCGTAGGGCTTGTCAATGGCGAAAGTTGCAGCCTTGAGGGCCACCTTCGCTAATTTGACCTGCTCCATTTTCCTCTCCCTCCCGTTTGAAAAGGGCAAGTGAAAGGGTACCGAGCCGATGCCCCCTCACTTGCCCTCTTTGCTCAGATTTACTCCTGAACCTCAGGCACACACTTGCCCTCGGCCACCTCGCGGATCGCCATAGAGACCGGCTTATCGTCCAGCGGAATACCGGATTCCTCGGATTCGCTGGCGATCTGGCGAGCCCGCTGGGCCACCACGTTCACCAGCATATAGCGGCTGGGAATCTTATTGAGCAATTTGTTCATGGGAGGTTCAAGCATCATGGGGCATCGTTCCTTTCATTTCGCATGCCTAGATCCCTTCGACCAGACACATGCGGTTTTTTGTTTTGCAGTCGGTAGCGGTGAGGATGGCGATGATCTCAGCCGCTGCCGTTGAGACCTTATCGTTGACGACCAGGTAATCATAGGAGGGAATCTCCTTGTACTCCTCCCTGGCTTTCTCCAGCCGCCCGGCGACGACGGCCTCCCCGTCGGTATTGCGGCCACGGAGGCGGCGTGAAAGCTCCTCAAAGGATGGGGGGATAATGAAGATGAATACTGCGTCAGGGCAGCGGAATCGAACCTTTGCCGCACCCTGAACCTCGATGTCCAGAAGCACGTCTATCCCAGCGTCCAGGCGATCCTGGATGGCCTTGAGGGAGGTGCCGTAGTAGTTATCAACGTACTGGGCGTACTCCAGGAGCTCGCCTCGATCGATCATCCCCTCGAACTGCTCCCGGCCCACAAAGTTGTAGTTCACACCGTCCGCCTCTCCCACACGGGGTGCGCGGGTGGTGTAGGACACCGAGAAGTGGATTCCGGGTCGCTCGCTCAAAAGCTCTGAAATCACTGTGCTCTTGCCCACGCCGGAGGGGCCGGAGAGGACAATCAGCTGGCCCTTTGTCTTTTTCCTTAGTATCATGCCTCACCCTCCTCCGGATCCGCCATATCCCGCCCGGCCAGGCGGCCCGCCACCGTCTCGGGTGAGATGGCGGAGAGGATGATATGGTCGCTGTCCATGAGGAGGACGGCACGGGTCTTCCTGCCGTAGGTCGCGTCGATGAGGACACCCCGCTCTCTCGCCTCCTGGATGGTGCGCCGGATGGGCGCGGACTCCGGGCTGACGATGGCGATCAGCCGCTCGGCGGAGACCAGGTTGCCAAAGCCGATATTCAGTAATTTCATGGCCCCCCCCCCTCAACTGTCACGCATCGCATCCTCACAAGCGGATAACCCCTCGGACTCGGGCAAAGCCGGCCCGCCTTTAGCGGTTCCTGTGTTTTACCCGGTCCAGGCTCCCATGCTCGGTGGCTCTGCGCTTCTCTGCTATTCTATATTCTGCACTTGCTCCCTGATCTTTTCGATCTCGGCCTTGATATCCACCACCCAACGGGTAGTCTCGATATCGTTGCTCTTGGAGCCGATGGTATTGGCCTCACGGTTAAACTCCTGGATTAGAAAGTCCAACTTGCGGCCTACCGCCCCACCCTGACCCAGCATGTGGGAAAGCTGGGAGAGGTGGCTGCGCAAACGGACGGTCTCCTCATCCACGGCAACCTTATCGGCAAAGATGGCGGCCTCAGTGAGGATGCGACTCTCGTCAAGCTGCTTGCTCTGGAGCACCTCGGCCATTTTAGCGGCCAGCTTGGCGCGGTAGTCGGCTACGATGCCGGGCGCGCGCTCCTCCACCTTGGAGGTCAGGCCCTCGATCGTCTTGGCCCGGCCGAGGATATCCTCCTCCAGCTTGCCCCCTTCACGGGTGCGCATGGCATCAAAGTCAGCCAGGGCCAGGTCGGTTACCGCACACAGGTCGGCGGCCACCACATCCAGATCCTCCTGGCTCTTCTCCACCAGAAACACATCGGGAAAACGGGAGAGCAGGGAGACCGAAAGGTCATCCCGAAGACCATAGGTTTCCCGCAGCTCGCACAGGGCCTTATAGTACCCATCAGCCATGCTCCTGTTGAGGGAGACCGAGGTTTCCCCCGTCTCGGAGGGCCCGATGGTGACGAATACATCCACCTTGCCCCGGGAGATATTGCTCTGAACCCGGGACTTAATGGCGTCCTCAGTAAAAACATAAATACGGGGCAGCTTGACAGTGCAGTCGAGATAGCGGTTGTTCACCGAGCGGACCTCCACCGTGATGGTGCGGCTGCTCTTCACCGCCTCTCCCCTGCCATAGCCGGTCATGCTCTTGACCAAAGGGCATCGCTCCCTTTCTGTTATCGACGTCGTATCAGGGTATTATACCAAATTTGCCGCCCCAGGGCAAGCCCTTTAATGGCGGCGTAGATTTTTATCTATTCGGGTGGCGTAGAGGGCGATGAGCTGGGAAAAACCGAAATCGTAGACCACGAAGACCACATTGCCTATGAGGTAGAGCACCCATAGCTCATCAAACACGGCGGGTAAACCGCTCAGCAGGACGGGGCGGAGGAAAAGCCAGCACGCCGTGAGGGCCAGATTGAAGAAGGCCAGCTTGCACAGCCACTCCAACGGCAGCTTGCGCAGCCGCTCGATCAGGCACTTGGCCAGGGGGTAGAGCCCGAAGAAGACGAGGTAGAGCACAGCGCTCCCCTTGTCCGGCGAGAGGAGCAGGCCCAGAATGCCGGTGGCAACGTAACAAAACGCCCCGGCGGAGAGGCTGGCCGAGACCACCGCCGCCGCGGGCATAAGCCCTGCGACGGCAACCACCCCCAACTGTCCCGTGGGGGTCAAGGCGGCCAGATAGAGAGAAATGATAGACAGTGCTGTCAAAACGCCCACCAGGGCGACCCGGCCTGCGCCGGCAGAATAACGCCCCTTATCCATCGGCGCTTACCGGCACCCGCCGCACAGGCAGTTGAGGCACAGGAGCGAGGTGCAGCAATCCATGGAGTCCATGCCCATGCCGGTGTTATAGGAGCGGTAGGACTGTCCGCCCTGCTGCATGAGATTATACGCCTGCCGGTACTCCAAATTGCCCGGGTCAGCGTTACATGCAATCTGGAATTGCTGCCTAGCCTCATCCAGCCAGCCGCGGCGGTAGGCGATGGAGCCGGAGAGGAAGTGCCACTCGGCATTCTGCGCAGGGGCCTCCCGAAGGAGACGCTCAGCGGTGTTAAGGTCCCCAGCACTGATGTACTGGCGGACCTGCTGAAAGAGAGGACTGGCGGACGAGGTGGACTGGCTCTGATAGGCGCTCTCGTAGCCGCCCTGATAAGCGCTCTGATAGGCGGAGCCGCCCGATGAGCCACCGCTGCGCAGACGGTTCACCTCGTCGTACGCCTCGTTGATCTCCTTCATTTTCTCCTCAGCCAGGTCGGCCAGGGGGTTATCCTGATAGTTGTCCGGGTGGTACTTGCGTGCCAGCTCCCGGTACGCCCGCTTGATCTCCTCGTCGCTTGCGCTGGAGCTCACACCCAGTACGCTATATGGATCCGTCATCTTGTTATCTCCTAAACTTCAGTTTCGTTTCAGTCCAAGGTCCATTTTCTTTACCTTATGCCACTCGCCGCGGAAGACCAGTTCCTCCACAGCAGGCAGCCCCAGGTATAGGATGTTTTCTATAGCACCGCTCCAGCAGCCGAAGTCTGCTAGGGCGAACGCGGAGCGGGACAGATTCAGGGAGTGACGGAGGGTAGTGCGTAAATATTCCCGCTCCCCCTCCTCCTCGCCCCCGAAACGGGCGTGGATGGGGTTATAGCGCCCGGCGGAAACATCCTCCGCCAAGTCGTCCCAGGCATCTACCAAATAGATCCAGCGACCCACATGGTAGAGGAGCTCACCCAGCGCCCGGTCCCGCCCTAGATCGCCCGAAGGAATGACCGCCGCGCAGAGCAGACGCGCAAAGGTATCCGCAGTGCGGTCCAGCGAGGGGCAGCCCTCCTGCTCCAGCTGCCGCAGCTCCTCCAGACAGGCGCGGACCTCTTGATCGAATTCCGGCCTCCTGGCCGCCGCCCTACGGTAGCCCCTCCGGAGGAGAAAGGACAGCACCCGTGCCCCCAGCCTTTTCCAAAATCCGCTGTCGATCACGTTGTCACGCAGTTTCCAGTAGCTTAAAATCACGCTCTCGTCGGCCGCCGCCTCCAGGCCCTCGCTGCGCGCACAGGCACATTTTTTGCGCAGCCCCAGACGCGCCGGGCAGCGGCATAGCATGGTGGAAGGCCTGTCCTCCTTTGGAGCGAGGAGCATGGCAAGGAAGACAAAGTCATAATTCAGGAGCATTCGAGCTGTAAAGCCATTTTGTTTGCCCATGGCGGCGCAGAGGCCACAGTACATGGCCTGATAGCCCTCCAGCTCCCGTACTCTCAATTCTTCCCTGTAGGGTCTCACATATCCGAACACAGCCGACCCCGCTTAGCGGCTCAGGGAGACCGAGATGTTATAGGTCCCCACTACGCCTACGTCGCTGCTGCCATCCAGATATATTTTAGCCGGAATGTCAAACCGCCCCACTGCCGCCGCCGGGATACCGGCGGAGACGTCTACCACGATGCGCAGCTGGGACTTGAAGACAGCCTCCACTGCGGCCTCGGGCCCACGAACTATGATAGTGCGGGACTTGGTCACCGCCTCGGCGGCGTAGCCCTCGGGGATGTTAATGAGCTGGATGTTGTCCACGCCGAATTCACGGGTAACCAGGCCCTTAATAGTAACCTGGACGGTAACCTCGGTGATACCGCTCTCGTTGGTGAGCTCCTGCCCCACGTCCAGGGGGAAGGTATATTTCTCGTTGGTCACGATCTTGGTCAGGTCGATCTGCCCGACGTAGAGCTGGCTCAGCTCCGCCAGAACGTCCTCCTCGCCGGAAACGCTGATGCTCTTGGGCTGGATGTCAATGTCCACGTAATTCTCCAGGTTCTCAGCCGTGATACCGCCACCGTAGACCACATCCACCGCCAGAGGCACGTTCACCACCTTGACAACGGGGTAAGTGACGTGGATGGTGTCCACGCTGCTGGTGACGTCCAGCCCGGTGAGCTCCTTGCCGTCGGTGCCGATATAGACGAAGGGCAAGTCGCCGGTATAGGTGGCGTCCAGGTCCTGCTGGGTTAGGGTGACCTTGGCGTAAACCACCTGATCCACCAGCTCCTGCTGACCGCTGATGCTGATGGTGGAGGGGGTAACCGTAATATCTCCCAACTGGTAGTCCTCCGCCACGCTGCCTACAAATTCGGCCTTGACCGGGATTTCCTTGGCCTCGCTCTTGGCAAAGGTGACGCTGACATAGAGGTCGGCCAAGTCGCTCTCAATAGAGACGCTGCCGCTCTGCACGTTGGGCGGATAGCTGATCTGGGTCATCAGCCGTTGCTCTCCCGGCTCAGTAATCTTGGAGACATCAACCTTCACGGTAATGTTCTCCCGGCTCAGCTTGGAGAGCACGTCCAGCTTAGCTCTCACGTCCAGGTTCATAGTCTGGTCCGCCCCCTCGGAGATGATGAGGTGGCGGGTCTCCAGCACGTCGGTGCCGGTGAACGTGATGGGAATATTGTAGATGGTCTTAGGTTGGTCCGGGTTGAGCTCGTTGATGACAAATCCCCACAGGAGGACGGACATCAAAACAGAGAGAACCACATAGAGCCATCTACTTTCTGTTATCTTTTTTAGCATCTAACGGCTCTCCCTTTTTGAACTTTAATAGCCCGGTGATGGTAGCCAAGCTAAATTTGGGCTTCATCTCGGTGTCCTGCTCGGGCATCAGCTCATTGATGAGCAGGCGCTCCAGCGTGTCGGGCGCTAGGTGACGTTTGAGCATGCCGCCCACAGCCACCGAGATAGAGCCGGTCTCCTCGGAGACGATGGCCACGACGGCGTCCGAATGCTCGCTTGCGCCGATGCCCGCCCGGTGTCGCATACCCAGGTCCCGGGACAGGTTCACGTTGCCGGACAGGGGGAGCATACACCCCGCACCCACGATGCGCCCGTCCCGCACGATGACCGCCCCGTCGTGGAGGGGCGCCTTGTTCCAGAACATATTTTTCAAAAGTTCGTTATTGACCTGGCAGTCCAGGGCAGTGCCGGTCTTAATGGCGTCGTCCAGCAGGTTTTTCCGCTCGAACACCATGAGAGCACCCGTCTTGGTCTTTGATAGGTCCGTATAGGCGGCTACGGTCTGGGTGATGGCATTCTTTAGCTCGCCGGGGATGTCCTCCCTGACGAAGACGTTGCCGATGCTGCTGCGGCCCATCTGCTCCAGGAACCGGCGAATCTCGGGCTGGAAAAGGATGACGAGGGCCAGAACGCCCCACTCCAGCGCACGCCCCAAAATATAGCTGAGCATATTAAAGTGCCAAAAGCTTGCCAGGGCAAAGGCCACCAAGATAATAAACACACCCTTGACGACCTGGCCCGTACTGGTTCGGCGGACCAGCATGAGGACTTTATAGATGATGTAGGCCATGATGGCAATATCAAGAATATCGGTAATGCTTGCAGCAGGCACGTTCGTCGTTATGTTCTGCCACCACTGTACGATCATCTCCATGCCATCCTCACCCGCCTTTCCACTGGTATCACTGAAAAAAGAGACGATTCCTATTCTAAAGATTATACTTTATCGCTCTACAAATGGCAATACGGGGAAAATGAATTTTCTATTAAAATCCTGGCGAAATAGAAAAACACCGCGCCCTGAAACACAGGACACGGCGTTTTCTTTACCTGCGGGCGATGCGCGACACCGCGCAGACGAGGCGGTCTGCCTCCTGGGCTGTGTTGAAGGCGGAAAAGCTTGCCCGGACGGTGCCGCTCTCCAGCGTGCCCGCCGACTGGTGGGCCAGGGGCGCGCAATGGAGCCCGGAGCGTACGGCGATGTCCTCTTTCCCCAGCGTCTCCCCCACCTCCTCGCAGTCGATGCCCTGGACAGTGAAGGACAGCACTCCCGCCTGGAGTTCCGGGCGGGGCGATACGTAAACCCGCACGCCGGGGATTCGGTCAAGGCCCGACGCCGCCCGGCGGGTGAGGTCTTGCTCGTGCTTCAGGATGGCGGCCTCGCCCCTGCTCTTTACGTAGCGCAGCCCCGCCAGGAGCCCAGCGATGCCGGGGATATTGTGGGTGCCCGCCTCCAGCCGGTCGGGTAGGAAGTCCGGCATGGTCTGCTGGGCCGAGAGACTACCCGTACCTCCCTCCAGCAGGGGTTTGACTTCCCCGGTCCCGCAGAGAAGGATTCCAGTGCCCTGGGGGCCGTAGAGCCCCTTATGGCCAGGCATGGCTGCAAAGGCCGCCCCCAGTTCCTCCATGCGGATGGGAATGGTCCCCGCCGACTGGGAGACATCTAAAATGAAGGGCACCCCCCTCGCCCTGCACAGGGCGGCGATGCGCTCAACAGGCAGGATATAACCAAAGACATTGGAGACGTGGTTGCACACCACGGCGGACACCTCGCCGGTCAACCCCTCAGCAAACCGGCGGTACAGCTCCTCCGGCTGGAAGAGCGGAGCCGACGCCACCTTGATAGAGACTCCCTCCATGACGCGGAGGGGCCGGGTGACAGCGTTATGCTCGTAGCCAGAAATAAGAACCGTGTCCCCCGGCTTTACCAGGGATTTGATGGCGATGTTGAGGCCGTGGGTAGCGTTGGAAGTAAAAATCACCCGCTCCGGGTCCGAGAGACCGAACAGCTCTGCTGCCGTCTGGCGGCAGGAGAAGGCGGTGTCGGCCGCCAGCATGGCCGGGCGGTGCCCGCCCCGGCCCGGGCTCGCCATATGCCCCGTCGCGTAATAGGCCGCCTGGGGCACCGTGGGCGGTTTTTGCAGGGTAGTGGCGGCACTGTCCAAATAGATCACAACAGCCGCACCTCTTTATAGCTGCCGTCGCTGTCTATGATAAAGATCTGCTTGGGCGAGAGCCCCACCCGCTTGAGGACCTGCAGCGCGTCAGAGAGATTGCGTTCGGAAATTTTTACGGCATGGCTGCATCCCTGGTCGGTGACAGCTCTGGGCGAGCGGAGGATGTGGGCGGTGATGCCCGCCCGCTCCAGGGCCTGGGCGGTACGCTGAGCGTAGGTGAGCGAACGGCATATGATAAGATAGTAGACCATAGTAAAACGCCCCTCTCGCAACATCGTATGCGGGAGGGGCGCGTTCGGTTATTCCATCAGGAGGCAGACAGCATGGGCGGCTATGCCGTCCCCCGTCCCCGTAAAGCCCAGGCCCTCCTCGGTGGTGGCCTTGACGTTGACCCGGTCTATCGGCACGCCTATATGGGCGGCCAAGCCCTCCCGAATGGCAGGGATATGGGGCGCCAGCTTAGGGCGCTGGGCGATAATAGTGGCATCCACGTTTCCGACGGAGAGACCCACTCCGGAAAGCCGCTCCATCACACGGTCCAGCAGGACAAGGCTGGATATGCCTTTATACGCGGGGTCGTTGTCGGGGAAGGCCTTGCCGATATCCCCAAGCCCCGCTGCGCCCAGCAGGGCATCCATGACGGCGTGGGTGAGCACATCGGCGTCCGAGTGGCCCAGGAGGCCCTTTTCATAGGGGATCTCCACGCCACCCAAAATAAGCGCCCGCCCCCCCACCAGCTTATGCACATCGTACCCGTGGCCGATTCTCATAGCATTCCTCTCCCCTGTAAAATCGCCTCCGCTACCATCAGGTCGGTGGGGGTGGTGATTTTGATGTTCTCATAGGAGCCCTTGGTAAGGGCCACCGTCATGCCAATACGCTCCACCGCGGCGCAGTCATCGGTGAGGGCCGCGCCGTCCTCCTCCGCCTTTTTCAGCGCGCCCAGAATGAGATCAGCGTCAAAAACTTGGGGGGTCTGGACAGCGAAGAGGCTGTCCCGATCCAAGGTGGCCTCCACAAAACCTCCGGCAGCCCGCTTGACGGTGTCCTTCAACGGCACGGCGGGGGCAGCGGCGCTGCACTCGGCAGCCCGAAGGATCACCTCGTCTATAACCTCTGGAGGCACCAAGGGCCGGGCCCCATCGTGGATGGCGATCAGGGCGGTCTGCTGCGAAACCTCCAGAATACCTGCCAGCACCGAGCGGGTACGGGTGTCCCCTCCCACGACCACCTTAGTCACCTTAGAGAGGGCGTAATCCCGGCAAAGCTGCCCCACCGTGACGATGAGGTCGGACCGGGTCACCACCACGATTTCGTCGATCAGGCTGCTCGCCTCCAGGGCCTTGAGGGTGTGCATCAGCACCGGCCAGTCCACCAGCGTGGAGAGGACCTTGTCCTGCCCCTCCATCCGCGTAGCAGAGCCCGCCGCAGGCACCACCGCGGCACACCAGGGCCGCGCCTCACTCTTTTTTTTGCGAAACCGGCTGAACAATCCCATGGCTATTCCCCCTGATCGATAAACGCAAAGGACGAATCGCCACATTCTCTGTGACAACCCGTCCTAAGAATACCGCAAAATATCTTATTAGGCAAGTGCCCCGTTTATGCGCTCCTCCACTTCCTCGTAGCTGCTGCTCTGAGACAGAACGATTTCGGAAATCAAAATCTGCTTTGCGGAGTGGAGCATTTTCCGCTCCCCGGTAGAGAGTCCCCGGTCCACTTCGCGGAGCATAAGGCCCTTGACGACCTTGGCGACCTCCAGCAGGTCCCCACTCTTCAGGCGCAGCATGTTCTCCCGGTAGCGGCGGTTCCAGTTCTGGGTCATGTCCACCTCAATACCGGGGATGGCTTGGATCACGGCATCGGCCTCGTCCTTCTCAACCACGGGGCGCACGCCGATTTCCTCACTGTTCTCCGTGGGGATCATCACCAGCATACCGTTGGCCGGCAGCTTAAGGATATAATATTCACGCACCACGCCGTTGACCTTCTTCTGCACCACGCTGTCCACGATACCCGCGCCATGCATCGGATGAGCGATCTTGTCGCCTACTTTGAACATTCTAAGCCTCCTGTATCTCAAACACACCCCAAATCCAATCTTTCCTCCTCTATTATAGCGAATCTTTTTACATTTTGCAAGTAAAATTGAATTTTACATGGGTTTCACTAAAAAAGCTCCCCATTTCCAAGTGGAAATGGGGAGCTTTCAAGGCTTCTTATTTGGATTACTCCGCGTCGCCCTCGAAAGCGGGAGCCACAGCGGTACCCTCGCTGTCGGAGGTGGCGACCAAGCTGTCCTCGCCCTCGGTGCTGCCGGAGCGCTGAGCCTCTTCCAGAAGCGCCCGGATGGAGAGGGAGACCTTCTTGTGCTCGTTGTCGATCTCAGTGATCTTCACGTCCACAGCCTGGCCCTCACGCAGCGCGTCGCTGGGCTTATCGATGCGGCGGTCGGCGATCTGGGAGATATGGATGAGGCCGTCAACGCCGGGGACAATCTCGGCAAACGCGCCGAAGGTCATTAGTTTCACGACCTTGACGGAGGCGGTATCACCCACCTGGTACTTACCGGTGAACACCGCCCAGGGGTCCTGGCCCCGGTCCTTCATGCCCAGAGAAATCTTCTTCTTCTCCTTGTCGAAGGAGATGACGTATACGCTGACCTGGTCGCCCACCTTGACCACCTCGGCAGGGTTCTTGATGCGGCTCCAGGAGAGCTCGGAGATGTGGACCATGCCGTCCACGCCGCCGATGTCCACGAAAGCGCCGTAAGAGGTTAGGCTCTTCACCACGCCGTCGTATTTCTTGCCCTCTTCGATCTCTTCCCACACCTTGGCGGACTTCTCATAGCGCTCGGCGTCGGCCACCTTGCGGATGGAACCCACCACGCGGTGACGGGCGCGGTTAACCTCGGTGACCACGAGGCGGACCTTCTTCTTGAGGATGTCGCTCATGGGAGCCTCGCGGGGCAGACCGGTCTGGGAGGCGGGAACAAATACGCGCACGCCCTTGATAGACACGACCACGCCACCCTTGTTCTCCTCGGTGACAATACCCTCGACGGTGGTGTGCTCCTCACAGGCGCGCTCCACGTCCTCCCAGCTCTTGACGGTGTCAAGGCGCTTTTTGGACAGGGTTACCACGCCCTCCTGGTCGTTGACGCGAACCACGAAGACCTCGACCTCCTGGCCAACCTTGACCAGGTCCTCCACCTTTACAGTAGGATCGTCGGTCAGCTCGGACACCGGTATGTAACCGGCGTGCTTTGTCCCCAGGTCGACGTAGATTTCCGTGGGCGTAATGCCAGTAACGACGCCGGTGACCTTCTCCCCTGTATTTAAAGTTTTGATCGACTTCTCCAGCAGTTCAGCAAAGGATTCTTCGATCTCCATGATTTCGTCGCTCATTTTGTCATAGACCTCCTTTATAATCCACCCAGGCGTGGAAGCGCCCGCGGTGATTCCAACAGAAACCTTCCCGTCTAAGGCGGAAGGCTCCAGCTCCCCCGCCCCCTCGATCCACAGAACCATAGGGCAGAGCGCGCCGCATAGCTCGGCGAGACGTCTGGTGTTGGAGCTCTTTCGGTCGCCCACAACGATCATTGCGTCACATTCGGCCGCCAACTGCTGGGCCGACTGCTGCCGTTTACACGTAGCACTACATATTGTATCAAAAACTTTTAAATTTGTACACTCTTTTTTTGCTTTTTTTACGGATTCCTCCCAAGCCGCCCGGATGGATGTGGTTTGAGAGACCATCGTGAGGGGAAGCTCCTTTCGGGTAGGGTCCTCCTCCAGCCAGGAATCCAAGGCCGCAGCGTCGGACAGGACCACCGGATGCGCGCACCAGCCCGCGATGGCGGTGATCTCAGGATGGTCAGGGGTGCCGATGATGACAGGCTGCCGCCCCTCGCCCTCGGCCCGCTCAACAAGCTTGTGGATGGCGGAGACGTTGGGGCAGGTGGCGTCCAGTATCTCAACGCCCTTCTCCCTCAGGCGGTCGTAGACCGCCTGCCCCTCTCCGTGGGAACGGATAATGACCGCCGCCCCCTCGGGCACATCCTCCACATTCTCCACCGTGCCCACTCCCATAGCCTCCAGCCGGGCTACCACAGCGTCGTTGTGGATGAGGTGCCCCAGCATGACGCAGCTCTTCCCCTCCGCTCCAGCGCTCTCCGCAAGCTTGACAGCACGCTCCACGCCATAACAGAAACCTGCGTGCTCGGCCAGCGTTACCCGTCTCACGCGCTCACCCCGCCCAGGGCGCGAACGCGCTCCATCAAGTTGTCGGCCACGATGCGGTAGTCCTCGGCGGTGGGTTTCTTTTCCCCGCTGGCGGCCTCCGGGTAATAGGGCTCGCCGATGACCACTGTGGTAAATCGGAACCAGTTTTTCTTCTCGGGGATGTACACAGGCACCAACGGCACACCGGTGCGCATGGCCAGCATGGCCGCGCCGGTCTTTGCCTCGCTCTCATGCCCCTCCTTATCCAGGCCGTTCTTCACCCGGGTGCCCTCGGGAAAGAGAAGGACTTTTTCGCCGCTCTTGAGGTGTTTCATAGCGGTCTTGATGGCCCCAACGTCGGCTTTGCCCCGCTCCACGCCGAAGACCCCGGCCATTTTGAGGAGCCAGCCGATGACCGGTACGTGCATAAGTTCGGCCTTGGCCATGACCCGCATCTGGTTTCTCCGCCCGGCAGCGAAGACCAGGAAGAAGGGGTCGCTCATGGCGCTGTGGTTGCCGCAGACCACGGCGCCCCCGGCGGGCAGGTTCTCCCGCCCCACCTGGCGCACGGGATGGACCAGGTTGAAAAAGGGCCAAATCACGCTCCAGATCACCGCGTAAAATACTCTCATACCTCGACCTTCTCCTTTATGACCTGGAGGAGCCCACAAAAGCTCTGCTCCAGAGAGTTGCCCGTGGTGTCTACCAGCACTGCGTCCTCCGCCATGCGCAGGGGCGCGGCGGCCCGAGAGCTGTCGTTTCTGTCCCGCTCCACGATGTCCGCGAGGACGGTGCCGAAATCGCAGGCCTGGCCTCGGGCCAGCAGCTCGGCCTGGCGGCGTTCCGCCCGGTCCTCCGGGGTGGCGGTAAGAAATATTTTCACGTCCGCGTCGGGCAGCACTACGGTGCCGATGTCCCGCCCGTCCATCACCACGTTCTGCCGCTCGGCCATGTCCCGCTGCATCTGGAGGAGAAAGGCCCGCACCGCCGGGATGGCGGAGACGGCGGAAGCGTAGCGGGATATCTCATGGCGGCGGATCTCCCCCGTCACGTCCTCCCCGTTCAGGAACATATGCTGCAGTCCGTCGTCCCCATACCTGAGGTCCACGGCGATGCCGCCGAGCAGGTCGGTAACCGCGGCGGCATCGGTGGGCTCCACCCCTTGGCGGAAGGCGCATAAGCCCACAGTGCGGTAGATGGCACCGGTATCCACATAGAGGAAACCCAGCTCCTCCGCCAGCAGCTTTGCCAGGGTGCTCTTGCCCGCGCCGGAAGGCCCATCGATGGCGATACTCTTATACTTCATGTGCTCGCTCCTCAGTCTCTCGTCTTTTGGGCGGCGGCCTCGCCCGCCGCATGCCCGGTGCTCCAGGCGATCTGGAGGTTAAAGCCTCCCGTATAGGCGTCGGCGTCCAGCAGCTCTCCCGCCAGGTAGAGACCGGGCAGCAGCTTAGACTCCATCGTATTGGGGTTGACCTCGCTGGTCTTCACGCCGCCGGAGGTGATGATGGCCTCCTCCACCGGGCGGGGACCCTTGATGGTAATCTTCAGGTCCTTCAGCACCTCCAGGAGCTTGCGGCGCTGCTCCTTGGTCACCACGTTCACCTTCGTGTACCCTGGGATGCCTGTCAGTTCCTCCAGCACAGGGGCCATGAGCCGGGGCACCAGCCCTTCCAGCACATTGTGAAAATCACGGTTGGGATTCTCCCCAAAGTCCCGCAGGAGCCTGGCATCCAGCGCCTTTTCCTCCAATGCGGGCTTGAGGTCAATGGTGACGGTGTAGCGCTCCGTGTCAAACTCCCTCATATGGGCGCTTGCACTCAAAATCAGCGGACCGGAGATGCCGAAGTGGGTAAAGAGCATCTCCCCCAGTTCGGTGAAAATCACCTTCCCCTTCCCGTTTTTCACCTTAATCGTGACATTACGCAGGGAGAGGCCCTGCATCCTCTTGCAGACATCCCCCTCGGCCACCAGCGGCACCAGAGAAGGCTTGGGCGGCATGACGGCGTGTCCCTGCGCCTCCGCCATGCGGTACCCGTCCCCGGTGGAACCGGTAAGCGGATAGGATACGCCACCCGTTGCAAGGATGATAGCTTTACACCTATATACCCCGTGCTCCCCTTTCACGCCGGAAACCGCTCCGTTCTCCGTGAGAATGGCCTCCGCCCTGTCCTCCAGGATGTCTACCCTGGCGCGGCGCAGCGCCATTAGGAGTGCATCGATGATGTCGGCGGACTTGTCCGACTGGGGGAAAACCCGGTTGCCCCGCTCCGTCTTCAGCGGCACGCCCAGCTCCTCAAAGAAAGCCTTAACCGAGGCCGGCGGAAAGCGGGTGACGGCGCTGGTAAGAAAACGGCCGTTGTGGGGTATATTTTTCAGCACCTCGTCGGCGGCGCTGTCGTTGGTGACGTTGCAGCGGCCCTTGCCGGTGATATAGAGCTTGCGGCCCAGCTTTGGGTTGCGCTCCAACAGCAGGACGGAGGCCCCGTGTTTTGCGGCGGTCAATGCGGCCATGCAGCCCGCTGCCCCGCCTCCGATGACAACAATATCAGCCATGGTTCTCCTCTGCCTTCTCGTAGACCTCATACTCATCCCAAATCCGCTCCAGGGTTTCAAAGGTCTTGGAGAGGTCCTCGTTCTTCTTCCGGCCAACTGCCATAATGAGGGCGTTGACCAAGGAAAGGGGAGCCACCAGCGAATCCACGAAGGAGGCCATGTCGCTCTTGGCCAGGAGCGCGTGGTCCGCGATGGAGGCCAAGGGCGAAGTGCTGCCGTCGGTAATCGCCACCACGGTGGCCCTGCGGTCGTGTGCAAAGTGCATCGCCCTTACAGTACGCTGTGAATATCGGGGAAAGCTGATACCAATGACTATGTCGCCCTCCCCCACCCGCAGGATCTGCTCGAAGACCTCACTGACTGAGCTCGTATGTACGATAACCACATTCTCAAAAATCAGGTTAAAATAGAATCCCAGAAAACTTGCAAGGGCCGAGGCGGAGCGGACACCCAAAATGTAGATGCGCTTGGCCCCCACAATGGCATCCACCGTAGCGTTGAATTCTGCGCGGTCCACCTCCTCCAGAGTCATGCGGATTTTCTCAATATCCGAGTGCATGACCCGGGGCAAAATGTCCTGGGTGCCGATACGGTCGTTGGAGACTTCGATACGCTGGATCGAGGTGAGCTTGCCCCGAATCATCTCCTGCAGCGCTTTCTGCATGGCAGGGTACCCGTCGTACCCCAGCTCAGCGGCAAATCGGACCACCGTGGACTCGCTGACGTTTACCGTCCTGCCCAGCTTGCTGGCCGTCATGAAGGCCGCCTTATCGTAGGAAGTCAGAATAAAATTGGCAATCGCCTTCTGCCCCTTGGAAAAACTCCGCATCCCACTCTGTATGGATGCCAGTATATCTTTTGACATAGCCTGAACCCTCCCGGAATCGCCCTGCGTGCCGCGGGGCACTCCCTTTTATCATAGCCGGATTTTCAGTTAAAAACAAGTCCGGCCTGCAAGAAAATGAAATTCTTCCTGCAAAAGCCCCTACTTCTTTAGCCCGGCCAGCTCCTCCGCCGAAAGGGGACGCCACGCCCCGGGCCTTAAGCCGCCAAGTGTCAGGCTCCCCTCCCGCACCCGTTTGAGGCGGGTAACCGTGAGGCCCGCGGCGGCGCACATGCGCCGCACCTGCCGGTTCTTCCCCTCATGAATGACGACGGAGAGGACTCCATTCCCTACTTGTTTCACCTTTGCAGGGGCCAGGGGCACGCCGTCCAGGCCCATGGGCCCGGCCAGGATGAGCAAGGCCGCCTCTATATCACCGTTGACGGAGACATGGTACTCCTTCTCCATCTCATGGCTGGGATGGGTGAGGAGGTTTGTGAACTCCCCGTCGTCGGTCAAAATCAGCAGACCCTCGGAGTCAAGGTCCAGCCGCCCCACAGGCCAGACCCGCGCGCCGCAGTCCGCCGTCAGCTGGGCGACAGTGGGCCGCCCCTTCTCGTCCGAGAGGGTGGTAACATAGCCCCTGGGTTTATTGAGCAGGATGTAGGTATGCTCTATAGCCCGCGCCAAGGGCACGCCATCCAGTGCCACTACGTCCCGCTCCAGGTCCGCTTTATCACCCAGCCGGGCTACGGCACCGTTGACGGTCACCCTCCCTGCCTCAATGTAACCCTCCGCCGTCCGGCGGGAGGACACGCCGCAGGCAGAGAGTAGCTTTTGCAGGCGCTCTTCCATCAGCTTCGCCTCACTCTCTCAATAACATAGGTTAGGAGCGGCACTTGCCGCTCCTAAGCGCTGAAAGTCCCAGTCCCAAAGGCCGCCAGAAAGCTGGCCTCCTTGGGTCTGTTCAGTAAACCCCGAATCAGCTCGATCAGGCTTCTTCCCTTGGGCTCATTGTTCGCCACGCTGGCTGCATAGACGAGGTAGGTCCTCCCGATCTCTATCCCCTCCACGTAGAAGACCGCCTCCCCAGCCAAGCTCCCCTTGCGCACGGGCGCATGAACGCTCTCCGGCAGGATGAGCTTGGAGGATACCTTCTCCCCCTCCGCCAGCGGGTAGGATAGGTTTTCCGCCGCGGCCACAGGCACCAAGCGCACCAGGCTGCCCGTCACGGCAAGACTGCGTATCTCTTTACCGGCAACAGCCAGCGTCTGCTGAGGGTAGGCGGCAAAGCCATAATCCAGGAGGGCGGCGTGGTCCTTCCAATCATTGGGGGCATTAAGGGTAACGACGATCAGCCGCTGCCCCGCCCGCTCTGCGCAGGAGACCAGAGTGCGCCCCGCCGCGTCGGTGTACCCCGTCTTCATACCGATACAGCCCTCATATTGCCAGAGAAGCTTGTTGTGGTTTGAAAAGCTGTGTCCGCCGATTGTAATGGTCTTGGTGGAGACGACCTTGGCTAAAACCTCGTTCTCCATCACAGCCCGGGCCAACTTTGCCATGTCGGCGGCGGTGGAGTAGTGGGTGTCGTCCGGAAGGCCGCTGGGATTGGCAAAATGGGTGTTGTCCATGCCCAGCTCGGCTGCCCAGTCGTTCATCCAGCCCACAAAGTTCTCCACCCCGCCGCCGCAGAAATCTGCGATGGCGAGGGCCGCGTCGTTGCCGGATACCATGAGGAGCCCATAGAGCAAAGTCTCCAGGGTTACCTTCTCCCCCATCTTCAGGTACATGGAGGAGCCGCCGACCAGGGTATACTCCCGTTTCACCGTCACCTCCTGAGAGAGGTCTGGCATGGAGCGGATGGCCACCAACGCGGTCATGAGCTTGGTAATACTGGCGATAGCCCGCTTCTCGTTGGAGTTCTTCTCAAAGAGCACCCGCCCGGTCCTCGCGTCCACTAAAATGGCACAGGAGGCCGACAGCTCAGGAGCCGACAAGCCTTCTGCCTTTACAAAAATAGACGAACACAAAAACAGCGCGGCAAGCATCGCCGCGACAATCCGTTTCATATAGCACCACCCCAAAAACCGAGATGGTGCTATTATGAGCCCTAGAACTCGTCTTTATCCTTGTCCTTTTGTTTCTCGATGAATCCGGTGACCTTGTCGATGACCTCGGGCACCATCTCAATAACCCGATCCACACTGGTGGGCGGATAGGGGGAGACGGGGATGAGCCGCACCAGGTCGCCCTTCACCACCAGGAAGGAGACGGGGACAATAGTGACCCCAGAACCCGCGCCGCCGCCGAAAGCGTTGTCGGCGTCCGGCTTCTGGTTCTTACCCGCCCAGTCGCTGCCGCCGGACGCGAAACCAAAGCTGACCTTGGACACAGGGATGATGGTGACCTCTCCAGCTTGGATGGGCTGGCCCACGATGGTGTTAACATCCACCATCTCTCGGATTTTCTGCATTGTGGTGCTCATGAGCTCGCCGATGGGATGCTGCTTGTTTTCCATTACTAAACCGCCTCTTTCTCTGCGTTCTGCTTCGCCCTCCCGCGGAGGGTAAGCTTTAAAAATAAAAACAGTAATCGGACCGTGAGGGCAACGCCCTGCCCGATGGTCATTGAAAGCGCCGCATGGACGTAGATCTTGGGTTCGCTGGCATCGAAGTTCACCGCCGTGCGGACGCGTCGCTCCTTTACCTTAAAATTATGCTCGAACACAGTCAGAATCATACCGATGGCAACGTTGGCCCCTCCGTAGGCCATGGCAGCCGCCGCCGCGTCAGGCGCCGCGGCAGTAAAATCGAGACAGAGCTTGTCAATGCGCACCTTGCGCTTTAACCCCCTCGTCGCCTCTGGGATTAGGGGCAGATACTGCTTAAGCCGCTCCAGTGTGCCGCCTGGCTTGGCGGGCGGCTCCTCCTCGGGCACTTTTTCCTTTTTCTTTTTCTCTTTCTTTTCTTTCTTCGCCTTGGGCGGCTTGCGTTTCATCGGATAGAGGGTAAAATAGAGCGGCCCTACCCGCAGCTTGGCAAGCAGGCCCTCGCCGCTGTACTCGGCAAAACCGCCTACCCGTATCAGGGACAGGAGGAACAAAGCCAGCACAACGCCCCCGAAAATCATCCACCCCGTCATGGGTCACTCCTCTTCTCCGGAGTCCTCGTGCCCGGCCTCCTGTTTCACGTACTCCACGGCAGCCGCCAAAAGCTCCTCGTCGGTGGAGACTCCCTCCGGCGTCCCCGTCTCAACCTGCTCTTGCTCGGCTTTCATGCGCTCCACCGCCATCTGCATCTCCATGGTAATCTGCCCGTCCTCCGCGCTGGCGCTTGGCAGCTCAGGCAGCTCTTCCAGGTTGGAGAGGCCGAAGGAGCGCAAAAACGTCTGGGTCGTTCGGTAGAGGATGGGTCTGCCGGGCACCGCCAGCCTCCCGCACTCCTCGATCAGATCCCGCTCCAGAAGTAGCCCCACGGTATAGGAGCTGTCCACGCCCCGGATTTGGTCCACGTAGGCCCGGGTGGCAGGCTGATAATAGGCAATGATAGCCATCACCTCCAGCGCCGACTGGGACAGCCGGGCGGGCCTGCGGCTCTCAAACGCCTTGCGGATATAATCGGCGTACTCGGGGGCAGAGCAGAGCTGATAGCTGTTCTCCAGCCGGATGAGGCGGATACCCCGGCGCTCGTAGCTATAGTAGTCGGCCAGGCGCTGGCACACCGCGTCTACCGTGGCCCGGTCCGCCTCCAGCGTCATGCAGATGCGCTCCACGCCCACAGCGTCTCCCGCGGCAAAGAGGATACCCTCGATGGCCGATTCCATTTCCTTAACTTCCATGAAGTATTTCGTCCTCCTAAGTTAGTACCCCTCTGTGGAGAGCTCCAGCTCCTCTTCCCCAGCCTCCTGTGTGCTGGTGACGGTGCAGTCTTCCTCGGTGCCAGCCAGGAGGATACGCTTGGCTCGGCAGAGCTCCAGCACCGCGATAAAGGTGGCGACAATCTCGGACCGGCTGCGGTTGCCCTGGAAGAGGGCCTTGAACCGGGTCACACCGAACTGGACCAGCCGGTCCAATATCTCCGTCGCCTTGTCTCCCACAGGGTAGGGCTCCCGGCCCACGATGCCCTCAAAGGCCGCCATGGGCGGCGGGAGCTGGTTGTCTACCCGCTCCAGCACCGAGATCATGGCCCGGCGCAGGTCCTCTTTCTTGTGGACGTAGCGGTATACCTTGTTCACCGGAATGGCCTCAGGTACCTTGGTGATGTAGTCACGCCCGATGGCATAGTGGTCGGACAGGGCAGGCACCACGGCCTTAATACGGGTAAAGCTCTCGTGCCGCTGGTGCTCTTCCAGGGAGGCAATGAGCAGCTCCATCTCGGACAATGCCTCCTCGTCGTTAATGGAGAGGAGCATGCGGGTCTTGATGAAGACCAATTGGGCAGCCATAGTGACGAACTCGCTGGCGACCTCTAAATCGAGCTGCTGCCGCCGGGCCATCCAGGTTAGGTATTGCTCCAGGATCACAGATATCTGGATATCCTTGATCTCCATCTTGTTTTTGGAGAGGAGACTCAAAATCAAATCCAGGGGGCCGGTAAAGTCCTCCATATCCTCCGCTTTCGCCTTGACCACTTTCTCCAGGTGGAAAATAGGAGTGTCCATACGCGCCCCCCTCTCGTTATAAAGCTATATCAGCCGCGCGCCCAATACCGCAGCCCAGGCCGCTCCGTTCTGAAACAGATTGAGCACTGCGCTCCGCGCCGCCACCAGCGGCCCATCCAGCCAGCCCAGCCAGAGCACGAGCATCAGTCCCAGCATACCGTACCGCTCATAGCGCAGGATGGTATAAGTGATTTTGTCCGGTAAAAAGCCCTCAACCACCTTCGAGCCGTCCAGCGGCGGGAACGGGATCAGGTTGAAGATGCCTAGCCCCAAGCTTGACAGACATAGTGTCGCCAGAAAATTCACCAGATACTCCGCCCAGGCGGCTCCGGCATAGGCCAGAGGCAGGAAAAAGTTTGCGCCAACCAGGGCGACGTAGGCCAGCAGAAAATTGGTGGCCGGACCCGCCAGCGCCGTTAGCGCCAGCCCCTGCTTTGGATGCTTGAAATAACGAATATCGATGGGCACAGGCTTGGCCCAGCCAAAGCCGAATAACAGCATCATCAGAGCGCCGAAGGGGTCCAGGTGGCGCAGCGGGTTCAGAGACAGGCGGCGGCTCTTCTTCGCAGTGGGGTCCCCCAACATGTAGGCAGCCATCCCGTGTCCCAACTCATGGAGCGTCAGGCAGATTAGGACGGCAGCCGCCTGCAGCAGAAAAGAGACCAGTTTGTCCCAGTTCATCTGCTGAAAATATTCCAAAAACGTGTTCAACGTTACTCTTCCCTCCATGCGGCGGCTTTAATCAAGGAGCTTTGCCCTCAAGAGCGTCAGTTCCTCTTCCGTGAGCCCCGCCTCCAGCAGATAGCCGGGCACGGAGCCGTATTTCTCTAGGAGGAGGCGCAGGCATTCGTCCATATACTCGCTCTTGGAGCGGCCTAGCCAGGCCTCCATATCGGGCACCCGAGCCGCCATCTGGCGCAGCAGCTCCATGATATAAGTCTCTGACACCTGGTAGTCCGCCAGGATGTCGGTCAGCCCCACGCCGCACAGGCTCAGCAGGAGAGCGGCAACGCAGCCGGTGCGGTCCTTTCCAGCCGTACAATGGAAGAGTACGCCGCCCGGCGCGTGGGCGATGAGGCGCATTACGGCGCAAAGAGCGTTCTTCTCATCCAGCATACGGAAGTAGCCAGACCCCACATCAGCCTCACTGTTGGGGTAGAGGCCATGGACGGCGAGGGAAACATGGTGATAGTGGAAACCGGGCAGAAACTTCAGCTCGTCGGGCCGGGCGGCGGTCTCCTCGTCGTGGCGCAGGTCGATGACCGTTGTGACGTCCCGGTCCAGCAGCCAATCCACGTCTGCCTCGGAAAAGCCCTGGGGTACATCTCCCCGCAAAAGCCGCTCCCAGGCGGTGATCTTTCCGTCGGTGGTGGGATGCCCTCCCAGGTCCCTCAGATTCAGCATCCTGCCCAGCGGAATATGTCTCAGCATGGCGCGTCCTCCTCGAATTTGGTAAATAAACTGCGATAGATAAATGATTATATCAAAAACCCACCTAAAAAACAAGGAGGAGACGAAAGCCCTTTCCTCCTTATTGACCGAATCCGGTTAGTCCTGGCAATCGGTGCGATACTCACCTCATGGTGCCTGATATCGGATAACACCGCTATAACCAAACACCTGCAAATCTCTGAGCTGGAGCACGCGGCAGGGTGTCCTGGCCCGGATGCACAGGGAATACGGTCAATGGATTAGAATTTAAAGCAAGCATACCCCCAAACGCTGTGCGTTTGGGGGTATGCTTGTGGTCATACAATACGGTTTCTCAGCACTCCGATACCCTCGATCTCTACCTCCACGGTGTCCCCCGGTTTCATGGGGCCGATGCCCGCCGGGGTGCCGGTGGTGACCACGTCGCCCGGCTCCAGGGTCATGGACGCGGTGATGTACTCCATCAGCTTGGGCAGCCCGTGCATGAAGAGGGATGTACGGGAGGACTGGACCGTTACTCCATTGAGTCGGGTCTCAATTTTCAGATCCGCTCCGTCCACCTCGTCGGTGACCACAGGGCCCACGGGAGCGAAACCATCCATACTCTTGCCACGGGTCCACTGCCCATCAGACTTCTGTACATCCCGGGCTGTCACGTCGTTGAGGCAGGTATAGCCCAGAATATAGTCCGCAAAGTCTTCTTCCTTTACATCCTTGGCCCTCTTCTTTATCACGAAGGCCAGCTCCCCCTCGTAATCCAGCCGCTGGACGAAAGCGGGGGCGTGAACCTCTCCCTCCGGGCGGTTTAGGGTGTTGGGAGCCTTCAGGAACAGCAAGGGCGCCTCGGGCACCCCCTCCCCCATCTCCTGGGCATGATCGAAGTAGTTCTTCCCCACACAGACAATTTTACTGGGCACACAGGGCTCCAGCAGGCGGCACTCCGCCAGGGGCAGGGAGCCGCCATCGCAGAAGATGCCGTCATAGGGCGCGCGGGACAGGGTGCGCACGGCGTCCCCGCTCAGAACGCCCCACGTGGGTCCGCCCTCCTGTTCGATTCTTACAAACCTCATACCGTCTCTCCCACGCTCTTTAAAATCTCGGTCAGCAGCTCCTGCCGCCCGTCCCCCTTTTCTGCCGAAAAGGGGATCACCTTTACATCATCATCTATCTCCAACGTCTCCCGGATACGGGTGAGGTTGGGCTCGATCTCGCTCTTCTTCAGCTTGTCGAGCTTATTGGCTACCACCAGAAAGGGCTTGCCGCTCTCCTTGAACCACTCAGCCATGGTGCAGTCGTCGGCGGTGGGCTTATGCCGAGCGTCCACGATCATGACCCCAAGAGTCATCAGTGTGGTATCGGCAAACCAGCTCTCAATGAGCCGGCCCCAACGGGCCTTTTCCGCCTGGGAGACCTTGGCGTACCCGTACCCCGGCAGATCCACCAGGTAGAGCTTTTCGTCCACCAGAAAATAGTTGATGTGGACCGTCTTCCCCGGCGCAGCCCCCACCCGGGCAAAGTTCTTGCGCAGGAGGAGCTTATTGATGACCGACGATTTGCCCACGTTGGACCGGCCGGAGAACACCACCTGGGACAAGCCGTCCCTAGGGAAGTCTTTCTCCCAGGCGGCGGAGCGGATAAATTCCGTCTTCTGTAAATTCAGAGCCACAGTGTTTCCTCTCCCTACTGCTTTAAATGGATGGCGCTCTCCGCCTTGCGGCACTCGGGCGACAGGGTGTTTTGGGGCGTGTCACTCTGGAGCGCGCGGGGGCACAGTGCCTCCGCCAAGGCGGCATCCGCCCAGTCCACCGTCACAAAGTGCAGAGCGGAGCGGACCGTCTGGTCGATCTCCTCCAGGTCCTTTTCATTGTCCGCCGGGATGATGACGGTGCGGATGCCGTTGCGCAGGGCTGCCATCGTCTTCTCCTTCAAGCCGCCGATTGGCAGCACTCGTCCCCGTAAAGTGATTTCACCTGTCATGGCAACGCCCCGTTTCACCGGGGTATTGCTGAGGGCCGAGACCATCGCCACCGTAATGGCGACTCCCGCAGAGGGGCCGTCCTTGGGGACCGCCCCCTCTGGAAAATGGACGTGGATGTCCTTGGTCTTATAGAAGTCCTCTTCGACGCCCAGCTGGGTGGCCCGGCTGCGGATATAGGAGCGGGCCGCCATAGCCGATTCCTTCATCACGTCGCCCAGATTACCCGTAAGCTCCACTTTGCCCGAGCCGGGGACCACGTTGGCCTCCACCTCCAGCAGCTCGCCGCCCACGCTGGTCCAGGCAAGGCCGTTCACCACGCCCACCTGCTCGGTCTTAGGCAGACGCTCTGGGTGAAATTTCCGCACACCAAGGTACTCTTCCAGTGAATCCCCTGTAATACTAATAGACTTTACATCACCTGTCACAATGCGCATTGCAGCCTTTCGGCATAAGGCCCCCAGCTCCCGCTCCAGCACACGGACGCCAGACTCTCGGGTGTAGCCCACGATGAGCTCCCGTACTGCGTCGTCGGTGAGCCTGAGCTGGCTCTTCTTCAGGCCATGGCGCCCACGCTCCTTGGGGAGCAGGTGCTGCTGGGCGATCTGGAGCTTTTCCTCGTCGGTGTAGCTGGTGAGCTCGATGACCTCCATGCGGTCCAGCAGCGGGCGCGGGATAGTGTCGGTGGTATTGGCAGTGGTAATAAAGAGCACATCGGACAAATCAAAGGGCAGCTCCAGGAAATTGTCCCGGAACGTGCTGTTCTGCTCAGCGTCCAGCACCTCCAAAAGGGCCGACGAGGGGTCCCCGTGGATGTCGGAGGCCAGCTTATCGATCTCATCCAGCAAAAGCAGAGGGTTATTGCTCCCCGCCTGGCGGATAGCGGTGATGACCCGCCCCGGCATGGCCCCCACATAGGTCTTGCGGTGGCCCCGAATTTCAGCTTCGTCGTGAATGCCGCCCAGGGAGATGCGGGCCATTTTTCGGTTCATCGCTTTGGCGATGGAGGCGGCGATAGAGGTCTTACCCACGCCGGGAGGTCCCACGAGGCAGATGATCTGCCCCTTAAGTTGGGGCGCGAGCTGTTTGACCGCCAGAAACTCCAGTACACGCGCCTTGACCCTGTCAAGGCCGAAGTGGTCCGCGTCCAGCACCTTGCGTGCAGCCGCCACGTCCAGGCGCTCCTTGGTCCGCTTGCTCCAGGGCAGCTCCAGGCACACGTCAAGATAGTTGCGGGAAACGCTGGCCTCCGCTGAGCCGGCGGGCTGCTTGCCCAGCCGTGCCAGCTCTTTGTTCAGTTTCTCTTCCACCTCTTTGGGCAGCTTAGCTGCGGCGATTTTCTGGCTGTACTCGGCAAGCTCGCTCTCGCCGTTCTGGTCCTCGCCCAGCTCTTCCTGCAAAACCTTCAACTGCTCGCGCAGGTAGTAGTCCCTCTGCCCCCGGGAGAGGCCCTCGCGAACCTTGCTCTGCATCTCCTGCTCCAGCTCCAGAATCTCCACCTCTCTCCGGAGGATTTGAGAGAGCTTTTCCAGCCGACGGACAGGCCGCAGCTCCTCAAGGATGGACTGCTTGTCGCCGGAGCGCATGATGATGTTCTGGGCGATATAGTCTGCGATATAGCCGGGGTCCTCACTGGCGAGGACGGCCAGCAGCACATCGGAGGTCATCTTAGGGGCCAGCTCCGCGTAGCTCTCAAAGAGGTCGTAGGTCCGGCGTATCAGCGCCTCTGTACGGGGTGAGGACTTGACGGGGGCATCGCCGGGGATCTCCTCTACCTCAGCCAGGAGGTAGGGCTCGATCTGTCCTAAGGACAGCAGCCGCCCGCGGGAGAGGCCTTCCACCATGACCCGCACGTTCCCACCCGGCATCCGTAAAATCTGCCTGACGTTGGAGATGGTGCCGATGACGAAGAGATCCCGCTGGCCCGGCTCCTCCACAGAGAGGTCCCGCTGGGCCACCAAAAAGATAGACTGCCCGGTGGACATGGCCTCGTCCAGGGCCTTGATAGAGGTCTCCCGCCCCACGTCGAAGTGGAGCAGCATATTGGGGAATATGGTCAGCCCACGCAGGGCCAGGGCCGGCATGGAGACGGAAGTATTAAATTGACTCATACTGCACACTTCCTTTCAAAAAACAGGGCGGGGGCTTGCCCCCGCCCTTTCTGGCAAAACACAATTCACATTTTCAGGACACATTTCCCTGGGTGGAGAGACCGCCCCGCTCCGCCCGCAGAGCAGCACCGCCCAGACGGGGGCGCTCCTTCCGGTTGCTGTCCCGCTCTATGGCAGGCTGCTCCCGGTCCCGGACACTCTCCTCGGTGATGGTCACCTTGGCAATCGTGGGGTCGGAGGGCACGTCGTACATTACCTGAGTCATGACCTCCTCCAGTACGGCACGAAGCCCCCGGGCACCGATGCCGCGCTCAATAGCCCGATCCGCCGCCGCCTCCAGGGCCTTGGGCTGGAAGTCCAGGCTCACATTGTCATACTCCAGCAGCTTTTCGTACTGCTTGACCAGGGCGTTCTTTGGCTCGGTCAGGATGCGCACCAGCTGCTCCTTGTTCAGGGACTGGAGGGCGGTGATGACGGGCAGACGGCCCACCAGCTCGGGGATAATGCCGAATTTGAGAAGGTCGTGGGGCTGGATGTCCTTCAGAATGGCCGAGGCATCCTTTTCCTTCTTGCTCTCGATCTCCGCGCCGAAACCTATGCTCTTCTTGTCCAGCCGCTGCTCGATGATCTTCTCGATGCCGTCGAAAGCGCCGCCGCAGATGAAGAGGATATTCTTGGTGTTGATCTGGATGAATTCCTGGTGGGGGTGCTTGCGCCCGCCCTGGGGCGGGACGTTGGCCACCGTGCCCTCCAGAATCTTCAGCAGGGCCTGCTGCACCCCCTCGCCGGACACATCGCGGGTGATGGAGGTATTCTCGCTCTTGCGGGCGATCTTATCCATCTCATCGATATAGATGATGCCGCGCTCGGCCAGCTCGATGTCGAAGTCGGCGGCCTGGACCAGGCGCAGGAGGATGTTCTCCACGTCGTCGCCCACGTAGCCCGCCTCGGTGAGGGTGGTGGCGTCGGCGATGGCGAAAGGCACCTTCAAAATACGGGCCAGGGTCTGGGCAAAGAGGGTCTTGCCACTGCCGGTGGGGCCCAGCAGGAGGATATTGCTCTTCTGGAGCTCCACATCATCCCCGCCACCGAAGTAGATGCGCTTATAGTGGTTGTAAACCGCCACCGAGAGGGCCACCTTGGCCCCCTCTTGGCCGATGATATACTGGTCCAACACGTCCCGGATCTCCCGCGGGGTGGGGATCACGTCCGGGATGTCGGGAGAGACCTGCTCTTCAGGATCATAGGTGTCATCCAGAATGCTCATGCAGAGGTGGACGCACTCGTTGCAGATATAAGCGCCCGGCCCGGCTATGATACGGTTAACCTGCTCCTGGTGCTTACCGCAGAAGGAGCAGCGGACCGATTTCTTGTCGTCAGTCTTGTTCGGCATACTAATTACCTCATTTGTCCGCGAGTCTGCACGGACGGATAGTGGGCGGGGCAAACGCGCCCCATAAAAGGGGCCCCCGCGGGGCAAAGCCCCGTGGGGGAGAAAGAGCGGGGACAGTATGTCCCCGCTCTTTTGGGGTTATCTCTGATAGATGACCTTGTCCACCAGGCCGTAGTCCTTGGCCTCCTCAGCGGACATGAAGTTGTCTCGCTCACAGTCGGCGGTGACGACGTCCAGGGGCTTGCCGGTGTTCTCGGACAGGATTTTGTTCATCCTGCTCTTAATGACCTCCAGGCGCTTAAGGTGAATCGCCATGTCGGTGATCTGGCCTTGGGTGCCCGCAGAGGGCTGGTGGATCATAATCTCGGCGTTGGGCAGCACCAGACGCTTGCCCTTAGTCCCGGAGGAGAGCAGGAACGCGCCCATGCTGGCGGCCATGCCGACGCAGATGGTGGACACGTCGCACTTTACGTACTGCATGGTGTCGTAAATCGCCATACCGTCGGTAACGCTGCCGCCGGGGCTATTGATGTAAAACTGGATGTCCTTATCCGGGTCCTGAGCCTCAAGATAGAGCATCTGGGCCACGATGAGGGACGCGGTGGTGGCGTTGACCTCCTCGCCCAGAAAGACGATGCGGTCGTTCAGAAGGCGGGAGAAAATGTCGTAGGACCGCTCCCCCCGGTTGGTCTGTTCAATGACATAAGGAACTAGGCTCATAGCTGATGATCTCCTTTATTTGCAGTCATACTGGTACAGTATACCCTGCCGCCGGAAACTTATTCCTCGGTCTTGGCCTTCTTGGGAGCCGCCTTCTTTTTAGGTTTCTCCTCGGCGGTCTCTTCGGTCTTCGCGGCAGTCTTTTTCGCGGTGGGCTTTTTGGGTTTCTCTTCCCCATCCTCGGCGGCCTTCTTCGCGGGGGCCTTGCCTACCTTCGCGGTAGAGAAGACGAGCTCACTGGCTTTCTTGCTCTTCAGGTCGGCCACCAGGTCGTCCTCATGGACGGCGGACTTTACCTGCTCGAGGGTCATGCCGTACTGCTCGGTCATGCGCTTGTACTCTTCATCCTTCTCCTCATCGGAGATCTCAATGCTCTCTGCGGCGGCGATGGCACTCAGGGCCAAATCAACCTGCACCTGGCGGAGTGCTCCCTCACGGGCCTGGCTGCGCATATCGGCAACGGTCATCCCCATCATCTGAAGGTACTGCTCGAAAGGGATACCCTGGCTGGTGACGCGGTTGGCGTAGTCGTTGACCATCTGGTCCACCCGGTAGTCCACCATGGCGTCGGGGATCTCCACCGTCATGTTGGCGGTCACCTGCTCCAGCAGGGCGCTCTCATAGGCGCGCTGGGCGTCGGCCTCACGGCGCTCCGTCAGCTTGTCGCCCAGGTCTTTCTTGAAGTCGGCCAGGGACTCGAACTCGGAGACATCCTTAGCAAACTCGTCGTCCAGAGCGGGGGCCTGTTTCTCCTTGACCTCCAGGACCTTCACTTTGAAGACCACGGCCTTGCCGGCCAGGTCGGCGTGATAGTCCTCGGGGAAGGTGACGTCCAGATCCTTTTCGTCGCCCGCTTTGGCGCCGACGATCTGCTCCTCAAAGCCGGGGACGAAGGAGTTGGAGCCCAGCTCCAGGCCATGGCCCTCGCCCTTGCCGCCCTCAAAGGGCACGCCGTCCAGGAAGCCCTCAAAGTCGATGACCACGGTGTCGCCGTTCTTGGCCTCGCGCTCCACGGAGACAAGGCGGGTGGCACGGCTCACATAGGGTGCCAGCTCATTGTCGATGTCCTCGTCGGTGACCTTAATCGTGTCCTTGGCGGCGGTGAGGCCCTTATACTCGCCCAGCTTGACCTCGGGGCGTACGGTAACGATGGCCTTGAACGTAAAGCCGTCCTTCCCTACCTCCTGGACCTCCACATTGGGGTAGGCGACGGCGTCGATCTTCTCCTGCTCCAGCGCCTGGGCGTAGGCCGTGGGATACATCTCGTTGATGGCGTCCTCGTGGAACACGCCGACGCCATACATGGCCTCGATAATTTTGCGGGGGGCATGGCCTTTGCGGAAACCGGGCACGTTGATCTTACCGCGCTGTTTCTGATAGACCTTGTTGACGGCGGTCTCAAACTCCGCCGCGCCCACCTCGATGACCAGCTCGACTGTGCTGTTCTCCCGTTTATCTACGCTTTTGACGTTCATGTACAATTTTCCTCCTGTCGCGGTCCCGCCGGCTATCTTTCCCCAGCGCCAGACCGCCCTTTCACAATATCCGATTTATACTACCAGAAAATTTCCGATATTTCCATAGTTTTTTTAAATTATTCACGATTGTTTTTCAATCTATTCATAGATTGCCTGCGGTTTAAAACCCAAATAGTCTGCTGAGACCAAATGGTACTCCACCGCGCCGTATTTTCCCTCTATGGCGAGGCGGTGGCTGCCGCCGTGCAAATGCCCATAATAGCAGCGTTTAACGTTGTAAAGCTCCAGAAGGGCGATGATCTCAGGGCAGGAATACCCCTGGTAGAGGGGCGGGTAATGGAGAAAGCAGAGCTTTTCCCTCTGACCCGCCGCTTTGAGCGATGCCTCCAGCCGGATGAGCTCCCGGTTAAAGACCTTCTCGTTGTGCCCCCCCGCATCCTCCTCGTAAAACCAGCCCCGGGTGCCGCAGAGGGCGAGGTCACCGTAGGTCCCGCAGTTGTTATGGAGGAGGTTCAGGGTGTTAAAACCGTTTTCTGCAAAGAAGGCGTTCATCTTGGCGGCAGTGTTCCACCAGTAGTCGTGATTGCCCTTGAGGAGGTACTTCTTCCCCGGCAGGGCATCCAGAAAGGCAAAATCCTCCCTGGCCTCACCGAGGTTCATACCCCAGGAGAGGTCCCCACAGAGGACCACCGTGTCCTCCGGCCTGACGGCGGCGAACCCGGCGGTCAGCTTTTCCACGTACCCCGTCCAGCTGCCGCCGAAGACGTCCATGGGCTTGTCGCTCCCCAGTGAGAGGTGGGTGTCGCCGATTGCGTATAGGGCCACGCTATCCCTCCGGTCCGGTTATTTCAGCATCTCCAGCACCTGGTCAGCCATCTGATCCTTGGCGACTGTAGTGCCGAAACGCGGTTTCTTGTCTTTGAGGGAGGCCAGGGGCGCAGGAGCGGGCACGCCGGTCTCCCGAGCCAGCTGGTCCAGAAGGTCGGTACCCTCCGCCAGCTCGGTTACGCCCAGAGCGCCCAGCACGCTATCGCAGAACTTGAAGGGGCTGGCGGTGGAAACCACAATGGCGGGGGTCTCGTCCCCGGTCTCTCCCCGATACCGCTCCAGCACGTCGAAGGCCACAGCGGTGTGAGGGTCGATCAGGTAATTGTGCTCCTTCCAGACCAGGTCGATGGCCTTCTGGGTCTGGGCGTCGTCGCAGCAGCCGGCAACAAAGAGCTTTTGGAGCTTTGCCTTGATCTCCCAACTCACCTCGTACCTGCCGGAGACGGATAGAGACTTCATATATCCCGCAACCTCTTCGGCGTTGCAGCCCGACAGTTCGAAGAGCATCCGCTCCAGGTTGGAGGAGATGAGGATATCCATAGAGGGGGACATGGTGTTGTAGAACTTGCGGTTGCGGTCATATACGCCGGTCTTCAGGAAGTCAGTGAGGACATTGTTGCTGTTGGATGCGCAGATGAGCTTGCCGATGGGTACGCCCATCTCCTTGGCGTAATAGCCCGCCAGGATGTTGCCGAAGTTGCCGGTGGGAACGCAGACATTCACTGTATCCCCCAGAGAAATCTTCCCATCCCGCACCAGGTCACAGTAGGCCGAGACATAATAGACCACCTGGGGCAGCACCCGACCCCAGTTGATGGAGTTGGCGGAAGAGAAGAAATAGCCGCGCTCCTCCAATTCTGCTCTGAGTGCCTCGTCGGAGAAGAGCTTCTTCACGCCGGTCTGAGCATCGTCGAAGTTACCCACCACGGAGCAGACGCCAACGTTAGCCCCCTCCTGGGTATTCATCTGCAGCTCCTGAATGGCGGAGACCCCATCCTTGGGGTAGAAGACCAAAATGCGGGTCTTGTTCACGTCCTTAAAGCCCTCCAGCGCCGCCTTGCCGGTGTCGCCCGAGGTGGCCACCAGGATGCAGACCGTCTTCTCCTCCGCGTTTTTCTCCAGAGAGGCGGTGAGGAGGTGAGGCAGCATCTGAAGGGCCATGTCCTTAAAGGCGCAGGTGGGTCCGTGCCAGAGCTCCAGGCAGTGGGTCTTTTCATCCACGGTGTGGACGCGTGCCACCTCCTTCACGTCGAACTTGTCAGAGCCGTAGGCCTTACTCGCATAGGTTGACAGCTCGGCGGCGGAGAAGTCCTCCAGATAGGGGTTCATCACATAGACGGCCCGCTGCTGATAAGACATGTCGGTCAGCGTGCTCAGCCCATTCTGGCTCAGCTTGGGAAAGACCTCCGGGGTCAACAGCCCGCCGTCGGCGGCCAGGCCCCGGGCGATGGCCTGGGACGCGGTGAGGCGCTCCCCGGTATTTCTCGTGCTTACATAGTACATACTTCGTTCACTACTCTCATTAGATTCTCGAAAAACACGCCGCGCACCAGCGCCTCGTGATAGTTTTTCTGTAAAAGCCGCTCATAGAGTCGGTCCATGTCACCAATACCGGTGAGTCCCCGGGGCATGGCAGAAATTCCGTCCCAGTCCCCGCCCAAGGCGATGCTCTTCTCCCCGCCCAGGGCGAGAAAGTGCTCCAGATGAGACACAACCATGTCGATGTCCGGGTCCTCCCCCAGGAAGGCGGAGTACATATTCAGCCCGGCGACCCCATGATGCTCTATTATGGCAGTAAATTGCCCATCGGTCAAGTTCCTGCCGGCGGGAAAAATGGCGCGGGCGTTGGAATGGCTTGCGATAAAAGGTTTTTTTGCCATAGCCACTACGTCCCAAAAGCCGGGGTCGGAGAGATGGGATACGTCCACCAACATCCCCAGTTCCTCCATCCGGCGGACGAAGGTCCGCCCGCGCTCGGTGAGGCCCCGGTCAGGCTCTTCCGCGTTGCTGCCCGAGAGGGCGTTGGCGTGGTTCCAGGTCAGGTTCACCGCACGGACGCCCATGGCGTGGGCCTGCTCAAGCCTGCCCAGATCACAGTCTATAAGCTCGGCTCCCTCCACCGAGAGAAAAGCCGCCGTCCTCCCCGACTGAAAGGCACTCCTTGCCTCCGCCCCCGTGCGGCAATGTATCAAATATGCGCCGTTCTCCTTCAACTCCTTCTGGAAGAGGGCGTATTGCCGCTGACACAGCTCCCATAGGGGGAGGTCCGGGTGCTCGTCCTTGTCCCCGAAGATGGCGAAAAACTGGGCGTACCGGTGGAATTTCCGGGTGCGTTTCAAATCCATGTGGCCGTCATTCTCCCAGAGCCCTCCCCCCTCCTCCAGGCGGCGGGAAAGGGTGTCGCAATGGCCATCAAACAGGTCGATACATCCCATGGGCATCTCTACTCCTTAAAAAGCGTTCTCTAAATACACGATATGCGGCGCTCTGGTCGCCGTGCCCTGGGGAGCATATATCTCCGCCACATCAAACCGGGGCTGGAGGGTCGTGGGGTTTGCAGCCAAGTAGAGCTCGGCGGTGGTACGCAGCTTCCCCTGCTTCTTCGCGTCCACAAAGACCCGCCCTGGGGCGAAAGCGGCATCCTTCCGGAGCTTTACTTCTGTAAAGGCTATATACTTACCATTCTCCACAATCAGGTCAATTTCTCCAAACCGGCACTGATACCCAGCGGCGACGACGCGGTACCCGCGCTCCCGAAGATAGTTCGCCACTTGGGCCTCTCCCCAGCGGCCCAGCAGCTTTCTGTCTCCCCCGCTCATAGATTCTTCAAAAAGGTGCGGCGGTGGATTGGACAGGGACCGTACCGCCGCAGCAGCTCATAGTGGCGCTTAGTGGGGTAGCCCTTGTGCTTGTCGAACTCATACTGAGGATACAGGGCGGCCATCTCCTCCATGTACCGGTCCCGGCTCACCTTGGCGAGGATGGAGGCCGCGGCAATGCTGGCGCTGCGGGAGTCACCCTTAATAACGACCTCGTTTGGGATGGAGATACCCCGATTGCGGTTGCCGTCGATAAGGGCGTACCCTGGGACGGGGCTAAGCATATGGATGGCCCGATCCATGGCCAGCAACCGGGCATTGAGAATATTAATTTCATCAATTTCCTTCTCGTCCGCAGAGGCTACTGCCCAGGCCATTGCCTCAGCCTGGATCAGGGGAAAAAGTTCATCACGTTTTTTCGGACTCACCTGCTTGGAGTCGTTCAGGCCATCGATGACCAGCCCGGCAGGCAAAATGACGGCGGCGGCATAGACAGCACCCGCAAGAGGGCCCGCCCCCGCCTCGTCGCAGCCGCAAACCAAAGCGAGCCCCCGGTCAAAGCAGGTTCGCTCGATTTCCCATAAATCAACCATCATGACACCTCCAGGGGCCATCTATTGCGGCATTTCAAGTGTAAAGCGCCCAAGCTTGCCACCGCGGAACTCGTCCAGCAGGATTTTGGCCATACGCTCGGTGTCCACCTCGCCGCCGGAGATGAGGAAACCCCGTCTCTTCGCGGCTTGCTCCAGGAGATCGTAGCCGTAGGCGATGCCCTCCTCGTCTTCTGCCCGGGCAGATACCTCCAACTTGTACCGCGCCTTAATAGAGGCGGGATAGCGCTCCGCAAGGGTCTCCATCAGGTGGCAGCCCAGTGTCTCCGTGTCCATGATATCGTCCTTCACCGCGCCGGTAAAGGCCAGGTGAAGGCCGGTCTGTGGATCCTCAAACTTAGGCCAGAGGATACCGGGAGTATCCAGCAGATCGAGGGACGCGTCCACTGCCACCCACTGTTTGCCACGGGTCACGCCGGGCTTGTCCCCCGCCTTAGCGGACTTGCGCCCCGCGACCTTATTGATAAAGGTGGACTTGCCCACGTTGGGGACGCCTACCACCATGGCACGCACCGGGCGGCCCACCTGACCCTTGGCGCGCCACTGCTCGATCTTCTCCTTCAGGGCGAGCTGGATAACGGCAGAGAACTGGTTCACTCCCCTGCCCTCCTTCGCATCGGTTTCCATCACCGCCCAGCCTTTGCTTTTAAACCACTCGCTCCAGACCCTGTTTCCGGCGGGGTCGGCCTGGTCAGCCCTGTTGAGGATGATAAGGCGGGGCTTGTCCCCCACCAGGCCGTCAATATCCGGGTTGCGGCTGGAAATGGGTATCCGGGCATCGATGACTTCGGCCACGATATCCACAAGCTTCAGGTTCTCGGAAATCATCCGCTGCGTCTTCTTCATATGCCCCGGGAACCACTGGATGTCCATCTGTTCACAGCCTTTCGACAAATTTCTCAAATTCATGCAGGTATTATTATACACAATATATGGACAGAAAAAAAGGCCTTAGCACTAGTTTTAGTAAAAAAAGAAACCGTCCTGCGGACGGTTTCTTTTTCAGGTTTAGATTTTCTCTTTGATCTTGGCGCTCTTGCCCACGCGGTCGCGCAGATAGTAGAGTTTCGCGCGGCGAACCTTGCCGTGACGCACCAGCTCGATGCGCTCAATGGAAGGAGCATGGATGGGAAATACCTTCTCCACGCCGACGCCGTAAGATACGCGGCGAACGGTGACAGTCTCGCTGATGCCGCCGTGCTTTTGGGCAATGACGGTACCCTCAAAAATCTGGATACGCTCGCGGCTGCCTTCCTTGACCTTGATATGGACACGGACGGTGTCGCCGACCTGGGTAACGGGGGGCTCGGCCTTGAGGTGCTTTTCGTTGAAAGCCTGCATGAGATTCATTTACTTTTCCTCCTAATTATAGGTGTTCATGCCGACCATTCAAAGGCCGCTCCGCTCGGAGCGACAGCCGCAGAGGACCACCCTTTCTTGAGACTCAAGTATGATACCATAAGAATCCCCTGTTTGCAAGCAACTTTTGCACTATTTTCTTCTTTTCGGCCCGTGGAGAGAAGCGGCGAGCCACATTGCCGTCACCAGCAGGGTGAAGTTGGCCCGGGTGACCCATAGGAGGACGACCCCTCCTAAAAGGAGTGCCGCCGCCATCAGTTTAGAAATCACCCTCACCGTCCGCTCCGCCGCCTGAGGCGACCAGAGCAGGGTCACCAGCTGGCCCAGCGCTTGCCCGCCGTCCAACTGCTCCATGGGCAGGAGATTAAAGGCCGCCAGGCTTAGGTTGAGTCCGGCGAAGAGAAAGGCGTCCTCCCCCAGATACGCTCCCAGCCCAGCCGATAGGCTGGCAAAGGCCAGATTTGTCACCGGCCCTGACAGCGCGGCCAGGAGCCGCGCGCCCGGCCCCAGAATCCGAGTGGCCGAGAGAGTCATCTCCGCGCCCGTTACGGAGAGCCGTAGCCGTGCGACCCGTCCGCCCAGGCCGTATATCGCCGCCAGGTGGCCCAGCTCGTGGAGCGCGGCGGCCAGCCCTGTCAAAAGAAAAAGCCCCTGGTCATCCAGATAATAAAGGACAGCCGCCAACAGCAGGAAGCCACCCGTCACCTCCACTCTTCTCCAGCGCAGCATAGGTCACTCCGCGTCTACATAATAGATGGGGTTCAGGAGTACGCCGTCCTTCTTGATCTCAAAGTGGAGATGAGGGCCCAGAGCGTTGCCCGTCTCCCCCGACTCCGCGATCTCATCTCCCGCCGTCACCTTTTGCCCCTGCTGGACCAGCAGGGTGCTGCAATGGCAGTAGAAGGTGGTCACGCCGTTGTCGTGCTTGATTTGCGTATAGAGCCCGTAGATGGGACTCTCTCCGATATAGTCCACGGTACCGCTGGCGAAAGCGCGCACCGCCGTGCCGTCGTTCACCGCCATGTCGATGCCGTTGTGGAACTTTTCTCCACCATCCACCGGGTGCTCCCGCCAGCCAAAAGCAGAGGAAAGCCACCAGTCGGACACAGGCGACACAGTCTCCCCCACGTTCAGGGTGTATTTGTCCATGGTGGCGTTATCCGGCAGGGCCGGCCCGGAGTAGTCCATATGGACTACGGCTGGCTCAATAGGCTCTATTACCTCTACAGGCGGATCGGTCTCTTTCGTCTGAACGTCCTCCGCGCTCTGGGTCGGCTCCGGCTCCGCCTGCACAGCCCCTGTGACGCCCAGCCGGTGCTCCATTAGGCTCTCCACCGTGACGGTACCGTTCAAGAAGGCGCGCTCCGCCTCATAGGAGGGCAGCTGTTTTACGGCGGCAGGCTCCGCCGACCGGGTGCCACCGAAGACCTCAACACAGAGCTCACCAAGAGTGTCCAGCACCGGCTCACCATTGGAGATAGAGCGGCCCAGGCTGGCGAAGGCGGCCCGAAAATCAGTGTCGCTCCCCATGACTTGCGTAAGGCCTTCCCGTAGGTCTACCATCTGCTCCGGGAAAATCCCCTTACCCAGGAACACTACAAGGAAAAGCACGATACACACCCCAAGCTGTATGAGCCTCCGGCGCTCCCGGACACCGAGGGTGACCTTCGTCTTCCGTGTCGTGCCCCCGCTTCGTGGGTGGGCGCGCCTCCGCTCCCAATTGCGATATGCCGTCTCCATAGGTACAGACCTCCGTTCTTTGGTGGCAAGGGATGTACCTATCTATATTCGGACGGGCCGGAGGATATGCGGGCAGCCGGGCCATGGAATCATGAAGAGAAAAATAGGAATCCGCTTGACAAGGAGCGGGGAAATCTCTATAATAAACAAGTCTTTCGGGGTGTGGCGAAGTTTGGTATCGCGCTTGGTTCGGGACCAAGAGGCCTCGGGTTCGAATCCCGACACTCCGACCAAAAAGGCGCTAGAATCGGTTGATTGTACCGATTTTAGCGCCTTTTTCTTGCCTTTTTGTATGGGTAAGATGTGGGATAAAGTGTATTGCCCCATGTCTGACCCATACGGGGAAAGTTTGGGAAAGTACAGAGCAGAACTGGATGGCAGTTCCACCCCGTATTTCGTTCCACTAGCCCGAGACATGAACCCTCTATCTTCTCGACAGCAGCAAGCAATGATTAAAATCGCTAGGATCGATGTAACAATACGTTTCAAGTTTAATATCCTTCAAGTGAATCAATTATAATTTCATATTAATACCTCACAATAAAGTGCTTGCAGATACTGTAAATTAGTGATAATATAAACTCAACAAAATTTCTATAAATTTGCAAAAAATGCTTGTTTTTACAGGTTGGGCCTATGAAGAGAATAAGAGTGGCATTTTTAATCTCCATTATTATTGCTACACTCGTTTCTTGTAATACCACAAACAACTCCCTTGCAGGTTTTCTAAAAGATACGAACCATATGCGACAGCAGGGAGTCAGTTCTCCTTGGGAAGAATCGGAGAAGTTGCTTTTGCAGGGTTTTATCGACTCAAATACCGCTGTGGACTCAGTGTTCTCAGATACCCAACTACAAGAGCTCTGCTCACCAGGGCCTGAACAGGGGGTGGATTCCTCCCAACTCGTCGAAGATGTAGATGTTCTCTTTCAATTACTGAAGGAGACATATGGAGCCTATTTTTATTTTGGCGGCGGTCAAACTTTCGATACCGCAAAGCAACAGATTTTAGATGAGGTACATTTATTACAGGATAGCGAAATTACACCAAGAGCCATCGAATCGCTGCTTGCCACTCATCTTTCCTCTATTATCAAAGACTCTCATTTTGTAATTGGGTCAATCAGAATATCCACATATCCACGGGTAGTCAACTCTATCCCTACCAAGTACCCAATCTATATTTTGATTCGCCCTTGGCCGCATACAAGGAATATATGGGGCTAACCCTTACGCCAGAGGGAATAATTAAGTATGCATTTGTCGCGACCAGCAAAGATGGCAAAGATTTGCCTGAAACTGCTATTGTTGACCAGAAAACAATTTTCTTAGACTGGACACAAATGGAACCATTCAAGCCTTCCGAATTGTCATATTATGATACCTCGACTGTAGACGGAATTAATATAATCACTTCCCGCTCTATGCTGTATTCCTCAGAGAGCGTTGATGTCTTAGAGCAGTTTGCAAGCTCTGGAGCACAGTACCAAGATAATAGATCGTTGATTTTGGATTTGCGAGGCAATAATGGCGGTAACAGTGCCTATGCGATGTCCTGGTTACAGAATTTTCTTGGTACGGAATTTCCGGTAAAGCAAATGTTTACACAGAGAATTAGTGCCTCCTTTTGCAGCTATGTGAGTTCCCCCGGTAGCTTATACGACTCGACCTTTTCTACTTGGATTGATAATCAACATGATCCATGGGTTTCGCAAATTATGGAAGGCAAGCAGCAAAAAAATGATTGTATCATCTTTGTTTTAGTCGATAAGAACGTTGTGTCCGCTGCCGAAGACTTTATTGCCTGGCTCAGAACATTGGAGAACGTGCTGATTGTTGGTTCAAACACAGGCGGGACCAGTGTTTGCGGAAATATCTTTTATTTTTATCTTCCAAATTCAAAGCTGATGGTCAGATTTGGCACCAGCTTGACATTTTATGAGGGACTTGAAAATAGAGACGGTATCGGATTTTATCCTGACCTATGGGTTGACCCCTCCGTTTCGCTTGATTATGTATTAAGGCTATGCAAACAGAGCGGTTTATCTTGATTTACATAAGCATCCATTCTCTGTAAAAATATCTGGGACGATCAGCAGCCTTTTCTTTGTTATCCTTCTTCTTGTTAAAACATTTCCCCACCATTAGGTGGGGTGGGGGTACTACAGTCGCTTGGCCCATGTTCTGACCCATAATAGAAAATCAGTGGGTGTAGATAGTGGATCACATAGGCCTACAAAGCAATTCTAGGTGGAGAGAATATCCTCAAACGGACGTAAAGTTCCCCGGTTTTTACTCTGACGAACCTTCGGGACCAAGAGGCCTCGGGTTCGAATCCCGACACTCCGACCATTGAAAAGACCGTCGACTTTTTGTCGGCGGTCTTTTATCTGCCAAAGTTCATGCAGATTTGAGATATATTTAATTCTTACTTTGCGCTAAAGGGGCCACCTATCTTTCGATAAACCCAATCAGCTCTTTATTAAATTTTTCACGCTGATCATAAAACAGAAAGTGTCCGCATGATTCCAGCGGGACAAGCTTGGAATTTTTTATACTTTCATTTTGAGCTAACGCCAACGGATATAAACACACTTGATCGTTGAGACCATGAAGAATCAGCGTGGGAACATGTATTTTTTTAAGATCATTAAACAATTCTTCTTCACCCAACCATGTGTATGCAATAGCTGCAGTAGACCAACTGGCTGCCTGCAGCCCTAATTGAAAAATCCAGTCGGACAAAGCAGCGCTGACAGGGTTAAAAAAGACCGTATTTCCAAATTCCCTTAGAGTTTGGGGTCGGTCTTTATATACCCCCTCTATTATGCTCAGCACGTCTTGTTTTTTCAAGCCGTATGGAAAATACGGTCGCTCAATAACGCTTGGAGCCGCCGCGGCACAGAGAACAAGCTTTGACACTCCGTATCCCCTGTGTCTTGCCATATACCGGACGCAAATAGCGCCGCCTGTAGAATGGCCCAAAAGCGTAAAGTTATGTAATTTCATCGAATTGACCACGCATCGGATATCATCCGACAGACGATCATAGTCATATCCCGTCCACGGTCTGTCAGATTGGCCGAACCCTCTGTAATCCATTCCGATACATCTGTACCCCATTTGGGGCATATAGTTAAACTGGTATTCAAACAAGTTATGGTTTCCAGGCCAGCCGTGTATGAAGAGAACCGTTTCCCTGCCTGCAGGATTGACATCTTCTACATAAACTTTTACATTGTTGTCGATACATATGTAAAATCCCATTCTAAGGCCTCCGTTCATTATTTCTATAACTCTATTTTATTCTTTGGCAAGGGAAATAACACACCACCAATGTGCAAGTCTCTAAAAATTAAGCTTGGAAAGGTACACCTTTTCATCAGCAATAGGAATTGCGTAATCTTCCTGTGGAAACGATTTAATTATATGTTATAATCAGAATCAGCAATTCGTAAAGAAGGCCTATAAGATGAAACGTGCACATAGCGTATCTGATTCTCTTCCGCTAGCCATTACGCTGGCTTTTTCGGGCGGGCTGATGGACGCTTATTCTTACCTGGAACGAGGACATGTCTTTGCCAATGCGCAGACGGGAAATATCGTGTTATTCAGCATCAATCTTACAACAGGAAACTTTATGCTGGCATTAACCTATCTATTGCCTGTAGTGGCCTTTGCCATTGGTATCGCGCTTGCCTCCCTTCTACGGATTCATTATCGCGGCAGGCCACGTGTACATTGGCGGCAAATAGTTGTTCTTATCGAGGCACTTCTCTTTTTCTGTGTTGCTTTTATACCCCAGTCTTTCAATCTTCTGGCAAACAGTCTTATATCATTTGCCTGCGGCGCACAGGTGGAGAGTTTTCGCAAAGTGCAAAACAAGGAAATGGGCATAGCCACCACCATGTGTATAGGAAATTTACGATCCGGCGTGCAAGCCATATGTGAATACCATGTCACCAAAAACAAGGCGACGCTTAAAAGAGGGCTTTATGCATTTACAATTATTATTGGATTTGCGCTGGGCGCCGTCGTATGCGGAAATTTATTGCTCACTTTTCTGCAAGAAAAAAGTATCCTTTTATCCTGTGCATTGATGTTGGCGGCTTTCTGCGCAATGCTTATACAAGATAGAGAATGTGAATCAGAAAATATAGTGCGGGACTGAGATTCAGTCCCGCACTTGACTTTTTCTATAAGGAGCACCATGCGATTTAACGTGCGGCATAATATCCGCCCACGTCCACGCCCAAGTCGCAGGTATAGACCCATTCAACCACATCGCCGGGCTTAAGGGCATAGCGGGAGCAGCCATAGTTGGGGAACCAGTCGTTCACCTTGTACATCCAGCCGGAGAGCTCTCCGCAGTCGAACTCGTAGAGGTTATTGATGCCCTCAATGTAGGCACTGTTATAGATGGGCGTATTCTCAAACTCCATATGAATCTTCGCCCTTTTCATCTCTCGCAGGAGGACGTTGAAGACACTCTCCCCTTCGTAGAACGTAACCTCGGTAGCGGGAAAAATTACCCCGTCCTCAGGCACGAGCTCCGCCTTGTTCGAGTCAAGCCAGTCCATATTGTTCAGGATGGTGTCGCACCGGACGGAGAGCGTGCAGGTATAGGCGGTGGCGGAGATGGTCACGTTCTGAGGCTCCACCGGGAGAGGTTTCCCCTCCGGCACCGGGTCTGTCAGATATTTATCCTTGCCGGTAGTTGGGTTTATCTCCATGCCCTGAGTTTGGGAATATTCGGCGTCCCCGTCCTGAACAGCGGCGGAAGAGCCACCGGCTATTTCGGCGGCCAGAGCCGTCTTCTCCTCCACCGTGAGCCTCCCCTCCTCCCCGCTGGGACGGGAGGCCAGACCATCCGCCGGAAACAGCGAGGGTGACGGACTAGGCTCCGCCGTTTCAGCGGGACCCGGTGTCACGGCCTCCGGCGTGGGCCCGGGAGTCTCCGTGGGCTCTGGAGTCTCGGCAGGTGCGCTGGGCCTGGGCGTAACCGCCTCCACCGATGGGCTGGGGACTGGAATGCCGACCGTCCATCCCTGCAGGCCGGGGGCGCTCCCCCCGTACCAGAAAGCAAATGCCAGCACAGCGAGAACCGCCGCAGGAAGCATCACCTTCCATTTGTTTTTCTTCCACCACATAGCTGCCACCAATTACAGCAGATTGGCGCTGTCCAAAAGGTTGAAGAGCATCTGGGCCACCTCACCCCGGGTAACGGGTTCTGTGGGCCGGATGTCAGCGTCGCCCTGACTTAAGATCTCCTCCCGGTAGCAGAACGCCAGAGCGGGCTGCGCCCAGGCGGCGCTCGCGGTGTAGTCCGGGAACTGGGAAAGCATATCCCGCACCGCACCGGTATCCATAGTAATATCCATCCCGCATAGCTTGGCAGCGTTGGCTGCCATGACGGCGGTCTCCTGCCGGGAGATGGTACCCAGGGGGTTAAAGCTGCCATCGCTGCCGCCGTTGACGATGCCATAGGCGTTGGCCGCTCCCACGTAGGAGGCATACCAGGCGGCAACGGCCACATCGGGGAATTTATCGTTGGCCCCGGGCGGCAGTCCCAGCGCGACCACCACAATTTTGGCAAACTCGGAACGGGTCATGCTGCCCTCGGGGTCGAAGTTGCCGTTACTCTTGCCGTTAATGATGCCCCGGGTCGCCAGGGCCTCAATGGCAGTGATATTGGGGCTAGATACGATGTCCGCAAAGGTTTTACCTGGCGCGGTAACCGGCATTGTCTTCACGTCGGCGTGCTTGCCCCCCAGGCCCGCGCCCTTGGTGGCGCTCGCGCTCACGGCGTCTGGGATGGAAAGGGCGTCCCCCATACGGTAGAGGCTATTCTTCCCTGCCCTTCCCCGCTGCACGGCGGCCAGTGCGTAAAAGCCCTGCTCTGTAGCCATCTGGTTGCTTCCGGAGCCATCCAGCGTGTGCAGGAAACCAGCGCCCGCACGGTAAAAGGACATTACATTGTCCAGGATGGTCTTGCCGTTCTTGACAAAGCGGCTGTCATCGATAGAGACGCCCAACTCGCACAGGGCTACCAGCATTTGCACGCTGCTCTCAAGGTTGGCGTTACCCCAGGAAGAAAAACCGCCGTCCGTACCCTGCATTTTTGACATGCACGCCAGGGCATCCTGCGTGGCTTTCGCCACCGCGCTCTGATCCTGATACTTGGCAAGCGCCTGGAGGGCCATACCGGTGATGTCGGGGTCGGACGGGGTGGCTGCCCCGCCGACGCCATTCAGGCTCCAGCCACCGTCCGCCAACTGACGGGAGAGTATCTCGTCCACGTACATCTGCCGGGTGGCCTGGGTCGCCGCACCAGGGTTTTGGGGCATGGGATAACTCCCCGCGTCCAGGGCTATAAGAGCCCAAATGGGGCCGTTTATGCCCTGCCAAATGGTCTTTTCGAAATCCCCCAGTGCCTTGGTAAGATCGTACCCTGCTACGTTCCTGGCGTCCTTGCCGATGGATGAGAGGGCTACGATGACCCGGGAGTACTCGGTATACTTTTTCGTGTGCAGTATACCGCCGCAAGCCTTGACGTAGGCCTCCACAGTGGCGTAATAGTCCTGATAGTACTCCTTCGGCACCTCGTAGCCACTCCGGGCCAGGCCCAACACCGCCCACTCCCCGCCGATGGACCCCACCTGTGGGCTTTTGACGGTCTTATACATGTACGCCGCCGCGTCGTCCACGGCGCTTGCCAGGGTATCATCCGATACCGCGGCGTGGGCAGGCGCACTCACCCCTACCAGCAGTGCGGCAGCCAGCAAGAAACCGAGACCCCGCTGCTTGAAACTCTTCATCTTTTATTCCCTCTTTCTTCCATAGCCTTTTTTGTCTGCACTGCCTTTCCTAGCACTTCATCCTGTGGCGTGCTCCTGCCCGGTCGAGAACTGGGATACCCAAGCGGACTTTACTTCACAACGTTCTCGACAAACCGCATGAGGATGGTTGCTACCTGAGCGCGGGACGCGCTATCGCCGGGGAGAAGGCCGCCAGTGGTGATTCCTGTAATCAGGCCTGCGTCCACAGCCCACTCCATAGCGCTCCGCGCATAGGGCGAGACGCCGGAGGCGTCGGAGTAGGCTGAAAGGTCGTCTGCCCCGGTGGTGTCGTAGCCCTTATAGTCTGCATAGCGGTAGAGGATCGCCGCCAGCTGCTCACGGGTCACGCTGTCGTTGGTGCCGAACATACCGCTGTCATACCCTGTTATGATACCGGTGGCGTTGGCCCAACGCACGGCGTCGGTGTACCACTGGCCGTTCTCCACATCTGTGAAGGTGGCCCCAGCGGTCACCGCAGGCTTGCCCTCCAGGCGGTAGAGCACAGTCACCAGCATGGCGCGGGACATGTCGGTCTCCGGGCCAAAGGTGGTCGTGGTGGTACCGGTAAAGAGGCCGTTCTGGACGGCGTACTTCACTGCGTCATAGTACCATGCGCCGCTCCGCACGTCGGCAAAGGAATTGGTCCAGGCATCATAGCCCACTACATAGGTGGAGAGGTGCGTGGTGGTAAAGGTGGCAAGGCCTGTGTTCTTATTGTAGGTGCAGGCCATACTCGTGAGCTTGCCCGCATCATCCAGATACCAGACCGCGACGCCGTCGGCGCTCTCGCCGGCTTTCAGCGTGTAGGGCAGGGAGATGGTGATGCTCTTGCCGTCAAAGCCGGTGATCTTCTTGCCGTCACTCAGAATGGATATGTCGAACACCGCGCTACCGCTCACAAGCACCTGCTGCTGCGCAGTCAGGGAGGTTGTTTCTATGTATTCGACGCTAATTAAAATGGTAGAGCCCGCCGTCTGGGAGACGATGGACGACAGCACGCCGTTGGGGAGGGTCACACTGCCGACCTGGGTCTGCACCATCAGGCTTACATCCGTCTGTCCGGCTACCGCGTCCAGCGCGTCCCTGGCAAGAGTGACCTGGGCCGCCGTTACCGTACCCTTGACTTTCGGCGCAATCACGATATCGCCACCGCTGGTTTTCGCACTGGCGATGGCGTCTTTCATGTCCGCCAGATCCAGGGACACACTGGCAGTTCCACCACTGACCGTAGCTGTCGGTGTAAGGGTCGTAGTGGCAGCGGTACTACTTGAACCACTGTTCCAACTATCGCTGCCCTCTTCTACGGTATAGTCGTCAGTATAATGGAAAACAATTTTATCGCCATTCTCCAGGAACTGCTGGGCCAGCCCCAGATTGGGATGCTTAGCGTTAAGCGTGTACATCCAACCGGACCGTGGCCCGTTGGTAAACTCGCTTAGCATCGTGCTGGTGCCAGGCACTTGCACGCCGGAGACATAAAGGGTTTTATATAGATTGTTGTCATCGCCTTCAAACTCGAGGCCTGCGTCCTTAAGCGCCTTCTTAAACACGTCGGCCGCCGTTGCGTTGATGTCCACTGTATACGAGGTCTTCTCGATCCAAGTCTTCAGATTGCTGTTTTTCAGTGTATGAACCTTTCCGTCTTTCTCGCTATCATGGATTTCGTCGCCCAGCAGCGTGAAGTACACCGTGATCGTGTCCGCTGCCACCGGTTTTTTCAGCACCGTTACGATAAACTCTGCCTTAGCAGCACCACAGGTGGCCGTCAATGTCTGCACCGCCCGCCTGCCGCTGTCAAAGCCACTGATTGTTACGCCATCCTTACCTCCGATGGTGGGGGTGGTTATCGTTCCATCGCTCCATTTTGCAGTGAAAACAATTCCGTCAAGATTCAGCGTTTCTCCAAGATAATATTCGCCCTTGTAGTTTCCAGAAATAGCCAATTCATAGACGACAGGTTTGTCGATGTGGCTGGGGTAGCCTTCCTCGCCTTGCACCCAGTTCTTATAGCTGCCTTCGCCGTTATTAAGTGGCCCCACAAGAGAACCGTCAGCCATTTCTGCAGCAGTAACCTTTTTGCCTAACTTGTCGCTGTCGGCGCCTAACGGATCGTCTGTACGGTTGTGATCCTTTCTGGAAACACTGGCAGGCTCCGTAGGAAGCTCAACTGAGGTATCAAAGTAGTTTTTACATAACTCCGTCTCATGGGACTTACAGCTGGTGTCCACATAATCCGCTCTGCCGATACTTCTTTCAATACCGTCCGCGCAATAATAGTTATTCTCAATGATATTTGTCTTATTTAGCGAGCGGAAATAGCCAATGATGCCCCCGGATACGCCTCCCTCACCCGTTGCTTTCAGCGTACCGCTAAAAACATTGTTGCGAACATAAGCGTTGCTCCAGTTTTGGGCGATACCGTTTTCGCCGCCCAGAATACCGCCGACCTTATCCGTACCGGTGATATCCGCTGAGACGATACAGTTTTGAATGCTGGTACAGGGAGTATTTGGCGCAGAAATAGAGTTATAGCCTGCCGCTGCGATGCCGCCGACGCAGCTTCCAGTCCCGGTAATGGTGCCATAGAACTCACAGTTGCTGTAGGAGTAGGGGCCCATAGACTGGCCTTTCACTCCTCCTATGCCGCCCACATTGTTTACGCCGTAGACATCTGCATAGCTGACACAGTTCAGAAACTTTCCGCTTACCTCGCCCGCAAACGAGCCTACACCGGATGAGCCGGAAGATGCACCGGTGGTCTTGTTGTAGCCGATCTTAACATTAGGCTCCACCATGCAATTTGTGAAATTGCAGACATTCCCGCCAGAGGCATAACCACCTAGGAAACCGCCCATTCTGATGATTGAGCCGCTTTTCAGGGTGACGTTAATCACGTCAAGGGTATCTGGGCAGCCTGGGGCATAGCTTCCGCCGGTGCCGCTGTTGTAATTGCCGTCCTCGCCATAGTCCACCACGTAATTGGTGAGAAGCGCATAGTCCGCTATATATGGGGCGTAGATGTTCAGGTTCTGGACCGTCGCCTCCCGCGCATAGGTCAGTAGCGCCTTACCTCCTTCCGCAAAGCTAAGCGTGTGATTTTTGCCATCCAGTGTCCCGGAAAATGGGAGAATATTGGTTCCGTTACCGGCGTTTGTCGCACCGGCTTTCAGCATACCGATACCAATCCAGTCTTTCGAGAGGGCGATGTCGTTCTGCATGGCAAAATACATTCCCTCAAAGCTGTAGCCCTGTGCGACCAGGGACGCAATTGAGGCAAAATCGGCTGCAGCGGAAAGCTGATAGGGCTCCTTCTCCGTACCGGAGCCGGTAAACGGGATTACAATAGGGGGAGTGTCATCCTCTTTTACAGTGATCGCGGCCACGCTGGAGGTCAATTGTGAACTCATTCCCTGCAGGGTGGAGGTTATGATGCAGTAATAGTACTTTGTGCCGAGCTGCGTAAGAGTACCCAAGCTGTAAGAAGTATTTGTAGCACCCGCAATGGGGGCGCCACTCACAGTACTGTCCGCCGTATTCTCATACCATTGATAAGCCACCGTGCCATAAATAGGAGATTTCAGGGCAACAGCCAAGCTGCCAGCTGTGCTACCTTGCGTATACTCGGCGCTTTTAGGCTGAGTGCTGATGATGTTGTCGGGCACTGCCGCCGCCTTTACGTATACATAAATATAATCGGAATCAACCGTATAGGTTTTTCCATTAAAAGTATATTTCGCCTTATAAGAATACCAGTTCCCCGTATCATTTGCTCTGGCGATCCCTGTTTCAGGCGTGATGGTCCACGCCGCATCCAGGACAGAGCCGCTATGGCTGGTATTGGAGTTGCCCCTGATCCAGTATCCGCTCCATGTGCCGCCCTCCGCCGCGGATCTGCACTTCACCTCAAGGGGAGTGGCGGAAGCGTCCACGTCGTATACATATCCCTTCGTATCCTTATAGGGACCATCACTGGGCAGGTCCGGTACCGTATTCATGATCGTCACGACGGGCGTGGGGTCTGGATACACCGTAATGGAGACAATATCCGTATCAGTTACATTGCCGCTTGTCTGCGCGGTATTGGTTATGCGGCAGAAGTAATAGGTAGTACCAGTCATGTCGACCGCGGGTGTGTAGCTAGCGGAGGTCGCGTTCGCAATCGGGCTGGCATCTTCCGCGGAATTTGTATCGTTGCTGTACCACTGGTAAGACAACACTCCTTCGGCGCTGGCGCGGACATCTAAGGGTGTTGCGGAGGTCTGTCCGCCGATCACATAAACGGCACCCTTAGGCTGACTTACAATGAAAGGCTTATTCTCTAAAGGCTCTTTTTCAATCAACAGGGTATAGGTATTGTCCTGCTTGCCGGTCCCGCTGACCTTGATGGACACCTCCATGGTGTCATTTACATCCCACTTGTATTTCAATTTGTAAGCTGTGCCGTTCGTAACCTTTTCGCCGTTAATGGTGATTTCATAACCACTGCTATAGGGGGTGGCCGTAATGTCTATGCCGTCCTTGCTGCTGTCCGCGTAGACATGATATGCTTCGGTCGCCTTGTCAAAGCCGGGCGTCATCACGCCGTCGACGGCAAGCGCCTTTAGTGTGGTGAATTGATCAACATGGATCTGGTAATTCGTCGTCTTGTTGTTATTATGCCTGATATAGATGTCAACGTAGCCTTTTGTGAACGCAGCGGCGGTATAAGCATTGTTTGACCAGCCGCCATACGAATTACTATACATAACCATGTATTCCTGGGATCCAATGGTAAAGCCACCTCCACCAGCGATATCGCTCGCACCGGGAACCTTGGCCGCGACAAAGAAACTGGTGGTATAATCAGGAACCGTAACGGTATAGCCGGTCAGTTTGGAGCTTTCAAATGCGGGTGTAAACGGGATCGGAGCGTCGCCGTTTTTGTACGCGGCCTGGTTTTCATACAGCTCAAGGCTCCCAAATACAGGAGCAGCGTAAACGTTGACCTTTAGCAGCGGCATAATTACCGGGACTGCTCCATCCTCAATCTCTGCGTCAGGAATGTAGGCGGAAACAAGGTATTCGCCTGGGATATTGATTTTCAGCGTCACGGTGCCGAGGTCGTCGGTCACTGCGCCGTCGATATCGGTTTTCTCGCCGGTTTCCGCGTTGATATAGCAGAGCTGCGCGTCCCCGATCGGCGCCCTTTTGGCTTGCAGGGTCTGCTCATCGCTGCAACCATACCAGCCAATGGAATAACCATAGAGATAAAAAACTTTTCCATATCCCGCGGATAAATCGTAGGAGGTGATACGCGCAGCTTTATCTATGGTGAATTCCACGCAGTTATCCAGCGCCCAATCATCCTGATAAAGATAAAACTCGACCAGATCATTGTTGGCAATCGCAGCATCCGCAACCGTGTATCCGGCGTAGTACCCCTCACTCAGCGTATCGCCATGGGGCTGCTTGCCATTTACCGAAAAGCCGCAATTCATGGTCTCCACGCCAAAAATGGTCTTGATGCCGCCATCATCCACCTCCAGATAGGCATCCTTCGTCTCAGTTCTAAAATCATCGCCGAAGATGGTTTCCGTTGCCTTCACCAGCACATCCAGCGCAGAAACGCCATCTTTTACACCGTCTGTGTAGCCGTAGCTCTCGGCAAGATCGCTAGTGACCTCGATGCCAAGTTGCGGCGCACACAGGAATGCGTTTGCTGCTTGCGCCGTGAAATCAACCGTTATGGCAGTCGTTTCTCCTCCATCTGCAGGCTCCTCCTCCAAAGCATTTAAAGGAGTTATGCCAGCGGACACCTCCTCATCGGGGACCTCCTCCGTTAGTGAGGCCTCCTTCTCAGGAACGTCCGAAGTGGTCATAATGGCAGATGTCTCCTCGTTGAAGGATTCGTGTGCCAGCACCGCCGAGGGCAGCAGGCTAAATACCATGATCAGAGCCAGCAGCCCGGAGAGAAATCGTTTGGTCCAGGTTCGATTTTTCATTTGTTCTCCTCCTCTTAAATCCACATTTTATATAAACGCCATTTGGCGCAATATGCCACACAAAGCAAAAAGGACGCGGCAGATATGATATCTGCCGCGTCCGTCCATTCTCGCGCACTCTTATCCGTCCGGTTCTCAATAGAAAGCACCCTTCGGTCTCAAACATCGTCGGTCTTCTGGCTCACGCATTGGGGAGCAAAATTGCTCCTGCGCCTCTTGTTCCGCCTTCTCAGGGGCATCACCCCCCAATGACCGGCTCACGCCATGAACAATAGGCTCCTGCGCATACAGCAACGGGTTATGCTCCGGACTCTGACCGGATTCCCTCATCCCAGCGCCTGCCGTTTCCAGCAGTCATAACGTGGGACACGATGCAGCGTATTCAGTTGTGGAAATACAATTTTCATAGAATGAAACGCCAAAAAAGTCCGCCCAGCCAAATCAGGGTAAAAAAATAGCGAAACACCCTTTGGGGCGCTCCGTTACCATGCCTGCCCTATCATCGGGCAGTCATACGGCACCACCTCTCAAAGGCATCGCATCTTCACGAATCAGCAGGAATATCCCGACTTTGCCCATAGGCCGCTTACAGCGCGGCTTTTGCCTACTCGGGCGCCTTCCCGGCCTTCCGCATGCGGAATACCAGTGGCATCTGCCCTTTCGTTGGCTTTACGGTTGTTGAGTACAGTACCGGATTTTCACCGGAGGGACACACGCGATCCCCACGCCTATGGCGTCTTCCTCACAAACTGATTCTATATGAACTTGTTGATTATATTATACAGCGCGGCACAGAAAAAGTAAAGTCTCCCTTTCTCCTTTTTATTCGACATATTTCCCCGAAACATAAAGCGGTGGCCCTGCCTCATCAGAAAGGCAGGGCCGCCGGAGGCGAAATCTTATTTCACAACGTTCTTGACAAACCTCATGAGGATGGTGGCTACCTGAGCGCGGGACGCGCTATCGCCGGGGAGAAGGCCGCCAGTGGTGGTGCTTGTAATCAGGCCCGCGTCCACAGCCCACTCCATAGCGCTCCGCGCATAGGGTGAGACGCCGGAGGCGTCGGAGTAGGCTGAAAGGTCGTCTGCCCCGGTGGTGTCGTAACCCCTATAGTCTGCATAGCGGTAGAGGATCGCCGCCAGCTGCTCACGGGTCACGCTGTCGTTGGTGCCGAACATACCGCTGCCATACCCTGTTATGATACCGGTGGCGTTGGCCCAACGCACGGCGTCGGTGTACCACTGGCCGTTCCCCACATCCGTGAAGGTGGCCCCAGCGGTCACGGCAGGCTTGCCCTCCAGGCGGTAGAGCACAGTCACCAGCATGGCGCGGGACATGTCGGCCTCCGGGCCAAAGGTGGTCGTGGTGGTTCCGGTAAAGAGGCCGTTCTGGATGGCGTACTTCACCGCGTCATAGTACCATGCGCCGCTCCGCACGTCGGCAAAGGGATTGGTCCATGCATCATAGCCCACTACATAGGTGGAGAGGTGCGTGGTGGTAAAGGTGGCAAGGCCTGTGTTCTTATTGTAGGTGCAGGCCATACTCGTGAGCTTACCCGCATCATCCAGATACCAGACCGCGACGCCGTCTGCAATCTCGCCAGCTTTCAGCGCGTAGGGCAGGGAGATGGTGATGCTCTTGCCGTCAAAGCCGGTGATCTTCTTGCCATCGCTGAGAATGGATATGTCGAAAGCCGCGCCGTCTCCCACCAGCTTTTGCTGCTCGGCGGGCAGGGACTTGGTCCCCACGGCCTCAACCACGATGGTGATGGTCGAACCAGCAGCCTGGGACACCACAGCTGCTAGTGCATTATTGGGAATCGTCACGTTACCAACCAGCGTCTCGATTTTCAGATCGGCGTCGGTATCTGAACCGATGCTGGAAACAGATGTCTTTGGCAGCCCGACCGCAACCTTGGAAGCATCGCCCTTAATGACAGGCTCTATGACAATGGCGTCCGTCTTGCTGTCCCTGGCGGCTTTGATCGCTGAGGCAAGGCCCTTTTCCGTCATATCTACCTTGGCCTCACCGTTCTTGTCCGCAGTGACCTCGGGTTTGAGAACAGTCCCGGTTGTCGGTTGCCCTGTCATGCCGCCGACCACGCCGGGCTCCTGTTTCCAGTCTCCGGTGTAGAGGAGCTGAATGTTCTCCCCGCCGGACAGATAGCATGCGTTCATCATTTTATCCGGGAATACGCCGTCCACCGTGTACATCCAGCCGGAGTCCTCGCCCTTGTCGAATTCCGCCAGCCGCACCCCCTTGCTGTCCGTGACAGCGGCGATGTACGAGCCGCTCGCCTCGTAGGTAAAGCCCTTGTCGGCCAAGGCCCGCTCGAATACGTCGAAGGCAGTCGTACCGCTCTCCAGTTTCTCGATCGAAATGGACGGAATGCTCTCGATAAGGCCCCTGCCATCGAGGGAAAAGGTAACCGCAAACGAGGATTTTTGATCATCATCCTCGCCGGTGGTGCCCGTAACCTTGAACTGGGCCTGGATGCCGACCTGATAGAGGGCCGCAAAATCCCGATTGCCGGGGTACTTGCGCTTGTATTTGCCCAACACCTCATGCGTGAGGCAACTCTCCACCGTGACCGGCTTGTTATAGACAGGCTGGTGCAGACGCAGTACCTCATGCTCCAGGATGTTGGGTCTGCTGGAGCGGAAGATCCTCCACTGCTCGTAGCCAGGGCCGCCCGGCTCGGAGCCAGGCAGGTCGTCCACCGCGACGCCGCGCCCAGTGTCTTCATTGATATTGCGGCTGTAAACCAGGGTTTGCCCGTCCGGGGCGAAGACTGCCTCCCGGAAGGTCTTCAGGTCTGCGGTGATCGCGTCCTTGTCAGTATTCGTGCCCATGAGCGCGTTGGCATAGTCCGCGCGGACCGCCTCCATCAGACGGAGCGCCTCGTCAATCTCCTCTTGCTCCAGGGGAAGAACGGTGATTTCCATATACTTGGAGGCTGAGAGCGCCGGATTCGCCCGGCTGGTCATGGTGACGGTAAAGCCGACGGTCACCGGCGCTTTTCCAGGCAGGGGACGGTAGATGTAGCCGCGGTAGCCGTTTACCTCCAGTACATTGGTATCCTTGCTGGTGACCGTGAACCGATAGGCCGAATAGTCCGCCACGCCCGTATTAACCGGGGTGGGAAATTGAAGGTCGCCCTTCACAGCGGCTGGATCGATTGCGGCTTTTGTTATGGAGTCCTTCAGCCTTTCCAGCGTGTAGCTCCCCAGCTTTTGCTGCATCTTTTCCGGGGTATCCGCGCCCTCGCTGCCCAAGACGGTGAGATCGAAGGGAACAGAGAGCGTGATATCGGCCTCGCCGCTCGCGGTCAGGTTGAAATGGATGACGGCGGTCAGGTTCACCTGGGCATCCACGCCCTGCCGGTTGATGACGCCTGTGGTTTCATCGTCCAGGGGGGCCGCCTCCTGCGGCGCGATGGCCCAGGAGTCGGATTCCCAGGAGATAGTGGCCCACCGGGCGGTATCCAGCTTGATCGGTAGGGTAAGGGACTTGGTGATCTCACTCGGGGAGCTGTTGCTTCCTTTTATCGCGTCCCAGGTGAGCTGACCGGCCACCTGCTCCCGGAGAGTCTCCACGACTCTGTCGCGGTCCCAGGGGATATTGGCCTGGACGCCACCCCAGTCCACACTCTGTCCGTCCTTGGAGAGGGTGAAGGAAATACCGCCCACAGTTGCGCCGTTGTATGCGCCTGTCGTTTCGGGGTCCCGGTAATAGTAGATAATGGCACCACTATCCTCGATATAAATCTCATCGCTCGAGGTGGCAGAGCCGCGGTTCGTGAGGGCCACATCCACATCGGCAAAGCCGCGGTCGGCCAATTGCGCCTCCACCAGGGCAACGATATTGGTATCTCGGGTGTAGACCGGCGTTAGGATGGCGCTAAGGGAGGACTTTGCCTCCTTGAGGTAGTTTTGCGTGACCTGTGCGGCGGAGTAAACTGTGAGCGTGAAAGCTTTGGTATCCCGTGCTTCACCCTTGGTCAGCGTGGCTGTAAGGACAACCGTAACCTGAGACTCCTCAGCGGGAAGGACGATGACGCCCGTGCTGCTGATCACGTCAGTCCTGCTGCTCTCCCATGAGATGGTACTGCCCAACGCTCCCGTCTTGGGCAACTTGATCGTCCCGGCATAAGTAAAGACCAACTGGGGTAGGCTCAGGGCCGCTTTATCTGCCGCCACCGCCTGCTCCTCTGGGGATGCTACGGGGGCCCTGCCACCCTGCCATTTGAGAACGGGGTAGCCACCGTTCTGGTTTTCATCGGCGGCCAGATAGAAGGGGCCCTCCACGCTGCCGCCGTTCAGGGCTACCGCCAGCGTGTACTTTTTCATGTCCGCGCTGGTTTTCTGCTGTGCGCCGTCCGAGCTCCCCTCCCCAACGCCCTTGGCGCAGGAGCTATCCAGGTAGAAGGTATTCTGCACGTTGCCCGGAGAGGTGCGCGTGCCGACAATCGCTCCGGTGGCCTTGTCGGCCCCGTCCGCATTGCTGACTGTGCCGACGTTGTAGCAGCTTTTAATGCTGCCCGTGCTCACACCGGTAACGCCGCCAATGCCGCCTATATCACCATTGGGGTTTTCGCCCGTCGCGGCAACCGTCGCGGTGCTGTAGCTAAATTCTATTGTGCCGGAATTCTGCCCGGCGATCCCGCCCAGTGCCACACTGTCTCCATTCAGATTCTTGGTGGCATAGCTGCTGCTCACCGGGGCAAGGGCGGCGCTGCCCGAAATCAGGCCGCCGCTGTTGTTCCCCGCGATGCCGCCGACACGCTGACCGTCGGCGGAAACCGTCACGCTGCTTGCGCAGTTTCTCACCGTGCCGTAGTTCACGCCCACGATGCCGCCGGTGTTGCTCGTGCCGGTGATAGCGCCGGAGACGGTCAGATTCTCAATTACGCCGGAGGTGTCTGTTGCATAAAACAGCCCATAGCAACTTCCCGCCAGTCCGCTGATGGTGCAGCCGTTTCCGTCAAAGCGGCCGTTGAACTTTCTGTCGTAGCCTCCGACAGAGGTCCAATTCTTACCACCCAGATCAATATCGGCGAGCAGGACAACCTTTGCATCCAAGAGACTTTGGGCGTTAATCTGGGCAGCAAACCAGGCCAGCTCCGTGCCGGTTTTGATGTAATAGGTTCCGCCGATGGGCGTAACGGCGGTCTTTTCCGCGCCGTCCCAGGGCTGGGCCGCGGGGAGGGCGATCATGGAGACCGCCTCGTTCACAGGCTGGGCGGCTACCGTAAACGCCCGGTCAACAAGGGGCTCGTAGCCCTTGGCGACGACGGTATAGCGGTACTCCCCAGCCGGGAGACGGTAACTGCCGTCGGACTCGCTTTCAAGCTGTCCCGCGGTGGCATGGCTGACCGTGAGCGCGGCTCCCTGCGACAGTCCCGAGAAGGTCACCGTCTGCCGGGCCGTCTCCGTCAGAGCAACTGTGACTGTGCCGGGGGTGCCACCGTCCACGACCGTAAAGGAGACCTCGTTCGCCATCTGGTAGCCAAAGGCGGAGGCGGAGTAGACGTACTCTCCCGCCGGGAGACGGTAGACGCCGTTTGCCCCCGTCTGGGTGACACCTGCGGCGTCCTTTACCGTCAGAGCGGCGTTCGCTGGGGTCAGGTCGAAGGTCACCTGGAATTTCTCCACCTTGGGGAGCTGGCACTCCAGGACCGGGTAGCCGCCGTTCAGATCGCCGGGGTCGGCCGCAAAACGGCTGCCTTCAGGGGCGGCCTGGTTCAGCGTATCCAGAAAAGCGATCTCCTTTAGTTTCTCCCCTGTTTTGAACGTGCAGTTAGTAACCGAGCTAGCAGAAAAAGAGCCAATGCCGATTGTGCTCTCATCCCCCATCCAATAACAGTTTCTGGCAGCTCCGGTATTTATCAGCGAACCGATCAGCGCGCCGCTGTTGCTGCCGCTGCGCACGCCTGTATCCGCGCTGTAGCAATTCTGAATTGTCACGGTTCCTGTGGTGGTATAGCCGATCAGGCCGCCGCAATTGCTGCTAGACGTGGCAATCGTTCCGGTATTATAGCAATTTTTAACGTTTATATTATTTGTGCTGCCCGACATGCCACCGATGAGTCCACCCACCATGCCTTTGCCCTTGACAGGACCAAGGTTTGCGCAGCCAACAAATACCGAGGTCCCGGTAGTGTCCCCCGTAATGCCGCCAATCTTGTTTCCCTTAGCGTCGATGTCCACCTTGCTGACGCAATTGACGATATTGCCATCCTGCACCTGGCCCGCGATACCACCGATAAACGCGTTGCTTGAATATGTACTGATTATCTTACCCTCAACAGTAAGGTCCTGTACGATGCCACCTGTCCCTACCTTGGCAAACAGGCCCTGATAGGTGGCATTCCCCGCGCTGACATTCAATCCGCTGATGGTATATCCCCCGCCGTCAAGGGTGCCGGTAAACGGCGCAGTAGCGCTCCCTATAGGCGTCCATGTGCCCGTCAACACAATATCGCCGGTCAGCTTATAGGAGCCGCTCAAGCCGATCCCCTCTAACTCCGCTTGGCTGCTAATGGTTTGAACCGTCCCCCCCACCGCCATCGCAGACGACGGCAGCATCCCCAGCGTCAGGACCAGCACCAGCAGCCCGGAGAGAAAGCGTTTGCTCCAGGTTCGATTTTTCATTTATTCTCCTCCTCATAGAAATCTACATTTATATAAACGCCATTCGGCGCAATTTCTTCTAACAAAAAAGGACGCGGCAGATATCCTATCTGCCACGTCCGTCTGTTTTCGTGTACCCAAAATCCGTCCGGCCTTGTGAAAAGGCCCCTTCGGTCTCGAACATCGTCGGTCTTCTGGCTCATGCATTGGGGGGCGAAGATCGCCCCTGCGCCTGTTATCCTACCTTCTCAGTTTCCCAATGGCCGGCTCACGCCGCGGATAACAGACTCCTGCACTTACAGCAACGGGTTATGCTCCGGACTCTAACCGGATTTCCTCATCCCAGCGCCTGCCGGTTCCGGCAGTCATCACGTGGGACACGATGCAGCGTATTCAATTTTCAGGCCGCCTCTGTTTTAGGGAATGCTTTTAGGGCAAAAAAATAGCGAAACACCCTCTGAGGCGCTCCGTTACCATGACCGTCCTATCCTCGGACGGTCATACGTAGCCACCACTCAAAGGTATCGCATCTTCAAAAATCAGAAGGAATATCCCGACTTTGCCCATAAGCCGCTTACAGCGCGGCTCTTTCCTACTAGGGCGCCTTCCCAGCTTTCCATATACGGAACACCAGTGGCGTCTGCCCTTTCGTTGGCTTCACGGTTGTTGAGTACAATGCCGGATTTTCACCGGAGGGACTCACATGGTCCCCGCGCCTGCGGCGCCTTTCTCACAAACTGATTCTATATGAACTTGTCCTGTCACATTATATAGCATGGTATAGAAAAAGTAAAGCACTCTTTCCCACGTTGTCCCCCTAGAAGGGTATAAAAGAGGGGTGGAACTGAATCACAGTCCCGCCCCTCTTTTTTGTCTCGCTTTTTCTTCGCGCTATTCTCTTTGGCTTCGCCGTCCTACCTCAGCAGCATGAGGTCCCGCGGGGCGATGCCCACGGTGAGGGTCTCCGGGTCGTTTAAGCCGGCCCAGTCCTCCTTGCTTAGCTCCATGCGGAGTAGGGAGTACCCCTCCGCGCCGCCGGGCGTAGAGAGCATGACGATGGTGGAGAAAACGTCCTCAACAACCCGCTCCACCCGGCAGGGGATGGTGTTGTCCCCCGCCGCCGGGTGCGGCTTGATGAAATGTGAGCGCACGCCAAGGTGGGAAAGCCCCTCTGGTGCCGGTCGGCTCGTCTCCAGGGTGACACCCCAATCCGCTGCCTCTACTTTGTCCTCACTCGCAGCCCGCGCCTGGGAGATGTTCTTGCACCCGGAGAGGAGGCAGGAGGAGAGCGTGGCCGGAGACTCGAAGAGGTCCTTCACGCTCTGCATGGGGTCGGAGCGGCCATGGCTTAGCACGCAGACCTGGCTGCACAGGCGGTAGATTTCTTCCCGCGCGTGGGTAACGAAGACAACCGGGCCAGGGAACTGGGCCAGCCGGTCCCTCAGCTCAAGCTCCACCTGCCATTTAAGGTAGCTGTCCAAGGCCGAGAATGGCTCATCCAGCAGGAGAGCCTCCGGCTCGCTAGCCAGGATACGGGCCAGGGCCACCCGCTGCTGCTGCCCGCCGGAGAGCTGGCGCGGATACTTCCTCCCCAACTCCTCCAGATAGAAGGCCCGCGCCAGTGCGGCGACACTCTCCTCACGCCTGGCTTTTTCCCGCACCCCGGCGGCAATGTTTTGCTCTACCGTCATATTCGGAAAGAGGGCGTAGTGCTGGAAGAGGTAACCCACCCGCCGCTTTTGAGGTGATAAATTGATTCCCTTTACAGAATCAAAAAGGACGCGCCCATTCAGGACAATACGCCCCTCATCGGGGGTAACCAGCCCGGCAATGCACTTGAGCGTCATGCTCTTGCCGCAGCCGGATGCTCCCAGCAGTCCGGTAAGCCCCTCCCCCGTCTCAAAGGAAACATCCAGCTTGAATTTCCCAAGCTGCTTTTTGATCTGAACCTCCAGGCTCATAGAACCACCCCCACGGGCGTTCTCCCGCCCTGCCGCCGCTCCAGGAGGTTAATGGCCAAAAGCACGGTGAACGAGATAGCCAGGTTTACCGCCACCCACTTATAGGCCAGGAGGTCGTTCCCCTCCCGCCAGAGCTGGTAGACGGTGGTGGAGATCGTGGCCGTCCTGCCAGGGGTATAGCCGGAAACCATACTGGTGGCGCCATACTCCCCCAGCCCGCGGGCAAAGGCCAGGACGGTCCCCGCCATCAGGCCTTGCTTGCACCCCGGCATCAGCACCCGCCAGAACACCCAGGCATTGGAGCGGCCCAAAGTCTGCCCCGCGGCCAGGAGACTGGGGTCGAATGCCTCAAAGGCCCCCCTCACTGTGCGGTACATCAGCGGAAAGGTGACGATGATGACGGCGAAGATGGCGGCATACCAGGTCATGGTGATCTTCGTCTCAAATTGTGTGTAGAACCAACCGCCGATTGGTCCCTTGGGCCCCATCAGCTTGAGGAGGAAGAACCCCACCACCGTGGGGGGAAGCACCAGGGGCAAGGTGAGAATCACGTCCAGCACGCCCTTTACTCCCCTGGGCAGTCTGGCCACGTAGTAGGCCGCTAAAATCCCCAGAAAAAAGGTGCAGACGGTGGCGATGAGCGCGATGCGCAGGGAATTTACGAGGGGGAACCAATCCACGGCCCACCGCCTCCTCTCATGTCATTTTCCTTAGCCGGGGATGGTGAAACCGACGCTCTCAAAGACGGCGGCGCAGTCAGGGGTCTGCAGGTAGTCGAGGAAAGCCTTGGCCGCCTCCTCGTTCTTGGTGATGTTGAGCACGGCGGCGGGATAGATGACGGGGCTCTTGAGCATGCCCTCGGGCGCGGTGTTTACCACCTGGAGCCCGGCGGAGTAGGCGTCGGTTGCGTACACCACGCCGCAGTCCACGGTGCCCTCGCTGACCCAGGTGGTGACCTCCTTCACGTTGGAGCCGAAGGTGATCTTACTCTGGATGGCATCCCAGACCCCCATGTTGGTGAATATCTCCTGGGAATACTGCCCCACGGGCACATCGGAGTTGCCCAGGGCGATCATCTTCACCTTGTCGGTGTTCACGTCCTCAAAGGAGGCAACCCCGGCGGGGTTCCCCTCGGGCACGGCCAGAACCACCTTGTTCTCCACCAGATTGACACGGGTGCCCTGGAGCACAAAATCCAAACCCTTGTCATTGACGGAGCTATCGGCGGTGATGTCAAGCTGGTTCATCTGCTTCTGGGCCGCGGAGATGAAGAGGTCGCAGTCAGCGCCCTCCTCGATCTGGGTCTTGAGGGTGCCGGAGGAGTCGAAGGTATAGGTAATGGTCACGTTGGGAGCCACAGCCTTGTACATCTCGGCGATTTTGGTCAGGGTCTCCTGCATGGAGGCCGCCGCGAAGACGATGAGCTCCACCGGCTCGGCGGAGGGCTCCGGACTTGGGGTGTCGCTGGGTGTTGCGCTGGCCGTGGGGCTGGGGGTAGCGCTGGCCGGGGGGGTGGACCCAGCGCCGCCGGTACAGGCGGTTAGGGCCAGCAGGAGTGCGAGGGACAGTGTAAGCGCAGTGAGCTTTTTCATTTTTATCTTCTCCTTCACAAATACGGTAGGCGTCGGCGTTTCCCCCGGCACCCATTGGCCCTCCGCCATAGCGTGCTCACCGCCTTAGGACAGACGGGCTCGGACAATATGGTATTATCGGGCGCACTCGCCCGTAGTACCCCTCAATATCTCAAGGCCGTGCTTTAAGGACGGGAGGATACACTCCAGCCCCTCCCGCGCCGCCTTGGGACTGCCGGGCAGGTTGACGATGAGGGTACCGCCCCGGAGGACCGAGGCGCCCCGGCTCAGCATGGCCCGGTCAGTGATCTTCATGGAGTAGGCCCGGATGGCCTCGGCGATACCGGGAGCATTCCGGGTGGCCACCGCTATCGTGGCCTCCGGCGTGCAGTCCCTGGGAGAAAAACCGGTACCGCCGGTTGTGAGTACCAGGTGGCACTGCCTGCCGTCGGACAAGCGGATCAGCTCGGTCTCAATGCGGCTGCGCTCGTCGGGCAGCAGGACCTCCTCCACCACCTCGTAACCCGCATTCACTAGCATATCGCGCAGGATGGGGCCGCTCTCGTCCACCCGCTCCCCACGAAAGCCCTTATCGCTAAGAGTCACCACGGCCGCCCGCATAGGCGCGTCGGCGGCAGGTGGGAGCAGGGTCAGATCATCCCCCACCTTCAGCTCCCCGCCCCGGAGTACTTGGGCGAAGACCCCCTCCCGGGGCATGATGCAGTCCCCCACCGTCTTATAGATATTGCAGTGGGAATGGCACTCCTTGCCGATCTGGGTCATCTCCAGCAGTACCTCTCCGCAGGAGAATCGGGTGCCCACAGGAAGGGCCCGGAAGTCAAACCCCTCCACTACAAGATTCTCCCCAAAGGCCCCGAAGTCCACTTCTGCCCCCTTGGCGCGGAATGCGTCGATTTTTTCCAGGGAAAGAAGGCTCACCTGCCGGTGCCAGTTGCCCGCATGGGCGTCCCCCTCAATTCCCCAGCCCTCCACCAGCTTGGCGGTGGGGATCTGGTGCTTTTGAGTGCCCTTTTTTTCACTGATACAGATGGCTTTAATGACGCCCATGCCTATCCTCCGATCTGAGACATATTGCGTGCCTCGTCTGCCTGCCGCTCACCAAAGCTGTGCCGTGCGGGCTTTCCCACGATTGCGGCCGACATTGCGGCCTGAATCTCCCCATCGTCGGCGCCGCCACGCAGGAGGGCACGCAGATCCAGCCCGTCTCCGTGGCAAAGGCACAGCTTTAAAAACCCCTCGCTGGTAAGTCGCACGCGGTTACAATCCCGGCAAAAGCTGTGGCTTACCGCATCGATAAAGCCCACCGCCCCTTTGAATCCGGGCGACACATAGTACCGGGCCGGGCCAAACCCCCGGCGCTCCTCCGTGGGGGCGAGGTCGGGCCACGCCTCCAGTACGGCCTGCTCCACACGCCCCTGCTCCAGGGGAATAAAGTCCACACCATGGCCGATGGGCATCATCTCAATAAAGCGCACATCCATAGGATAGTGCATCGCAAGCTCCGCCAAAGCGAGAAGGCCGGGAAGGCCGCTCTCTGCCAGGGGCACGCAGTTTAGCTTGACCTTCAGCCCCAATCTGATCGCCTCGTAGAGCCCGGCGAGCACCTGCGGCAGTGCGTCCCGCCCGGTGATACGGCGGTAGGCCTCACGGTCCAGGGTATCCAGGCTAATATTGATGCCATCCACTCCCAGCTCTGCCAGGGCGGGCAACTGCTCCTTCAGCAAAACTCCGTTGGTGGTGAGGGTGACGTGTTCGATACCAGGCAGGGCCTTCAACTCCCGCATCAGGTCGGCACAGCCCTTGCGCACCAATGGCTCCCCGCCGGTGACCTTCAGAGTTCGGATACCCAGCCGCACCGCGATGGCGCAGATCCGGATGATCTCCTCAAAACGCAAAATCTCCTCGTGAGGGATGAAGGGCAGGTCCTCAGGCATACAATACCGGCAGCGCAGATTGCATCGGTCTGTGATCGAGAGACGCATATAATCGATGTCGCGCCCAAATTGATCCCGCATAATCACTCACCTCTGGGCCCGGGATTCTCTATGAGTCCGCTTTTGCCCCCCGTCTTCCGGTGAAGGTAGACGCCCCCTATTGTCATACCCTTGTCGATGGCCTTACACATGTCGTAGATGGTGAGGAGAGCCACGGTGGCCCCCGTCAATGCCTCCATCTCCACCCCTGTCTTTCCGGTGCAGGAGACAGTGCAAATCACTTTTACTTGATATCTCTCCTCTAGAAGCTCAAAATCCACCGTCGCCTTCGTAATGGGCAGGGGGTGGCAGAGGGGAATAAGGTCTGAAGTGCGCTTGGTGGCCATGATGCCCGCCACCCGGGCTACCCCCAGCACATCCCCTTTCTTAGCGGTGCCTGTGCGAATAGCTATAAAGCATTTTTCGTTTACGGCTATTCGTCCCACTGCGGTCGCCTCCCGCAAGGTCTCTCCTTTTTCGGAGACATCTACCATGACGGCGTTGCCAGCAGCGTCAAAATGGGTCAGGCCCATGTACTCACCACCCCTTTCCAAAACCGCAGTTGGGATAGGTGCAGACATCGCAGTTAAGGCAGAGCCCCCCGTGTCCCATTGCAGCCAGATCGTCGGCGGTGATCGGCGCGTCAGCGATGAGGGAGGGCAGCACCAGGTCGAACACGGTGCGTTTCGCGTACATGACACAGCCGGGCAGACCCACCACAGGTATCTCTCCGTCCAGGTAGGCCAGCATCAGCATGGCACCGGGCAGGACGGGCGCGCCGTAGCTCACCACCCGCGCACCCGTGTTCTTGATACCCAGGGGGGTCTTATCATCTGGGTCCACGCTCATACCGCCGGAGCAGAGCACCAGGTCCGCTCCCTGCCGGCGAAGCTCCAAAATGGCGGCGGTGATGGCGGTGTGGTCGTCTCCCGGGCAAATCTGACCCAGAATCTCGCAGCCGTACTCCCCCACCTTCTCCACCAGCACGGGGGTGAAGGTGTCCTGGATCAGCCCCTTTTGTATCTCGCTCCCGGTGGTGACGATGCCCACCTTCTTGGAGCGGAAGGGCCTCAGCTCCAAGAGGGGCCGCTCCCCCGCCGCACCCCTCGCCGCCGCCAGCTTGTCCTCATGGATCAGAAGGGGGATGATGCGCGTGCCCGCCAGCTTGTCCCCCTTTTTCACGGGGAACCGGCTGTGCCGGGTGGCGATCATCAACTCCCCCAGAGAATTGACTTTTTTGAGCCGCTCGACGTCTACCAGGAGGAGGCCGTCGCACTCGGCGATCACCTCGATCTTGCCCTCCTTCACCTCGCTGCGGCACATATTGGGGCCTGCGCAAAGGGCATATAGCAGCTCGGCGGCCTCGTTCTCGTGGAGCATGCCGGGCTCCACCTCCCATACGTACAGATTCTCCTTGCCCATGGAGAGGAGCATGGGGATATCCTGCGCCGTCACCACATGTCCCTTGCGGAAGGCGGGGCCCTTCGTCTCTCCCTTGACGATGCGGGTCATATCGTGGCAGAGCACATGCCCCACCGCGTCCTCAGTGCGAATCAGTTTCATTTGAGCACCCTCCTGTCTCGATGTTCTTCCACGCGCGCGGCCAGCCAGGCCGCCATGGGCTCCGGGTTGTCCAGAGTAAAGACCGGAGCCGCACAGGCAATAGGTCTGTCGGAAAGTACGGCGACGCAATCCTCCAACGGCACCGCACGCGTGCTATCCCCTCGGCAGACGGCAATTTTAGGCCATGGACCGCGCTTGTACCCCTCGGCCAAAATGAGGTCTACGCCCCAGATGCGCTCCACCGCTTCCTCAGGGTCCAGTCCTCGGTTTTCTATAAACGCGGCCTGTCCTGGGGAGACTACGGCGGTCACGTCGGCTCCCGCCTTGGCAAAGCGCCAGGAGTCCTTTCCCTCCTGGTCAAGCTCGGTGTCATGTCCGTGGTGCTTGACCACGCCCACCCGCAGACCCCGGGCCTTCAGCGCCGGGATCAGCCGCTCCAGATAGGTGGTCTTCCCCGCCCCAGAAAATGCGACAAAACTATAAACCAGGGTATCTCTCATAGTGTGCGCCTCTTTCTTCTAATGCAGGTACAAAAAAATCCTCTGCCTTAAAAAAGGTAGAGGAAAACAGGGCGTAACCATATATACGCCCGAGGCTCCCTCTCCTTCTCAAACACGGAAGGCGTCGCCGTTTCCGGCGATACCCTGACGACCCGCTTGTTTTGCGGGTCTCGGCCCGGCCGCCGTAGTTTCCCTTAGGCGGAGGGGCTCGGAGATGCTATTTATTTTTTAGGTATGCTCACTCTTTATCATTCATAACATACACGTTCACCCTGAAAACGTCAAGGGAAATCTATGAAATTTGTATAAAATCCCTGGGGCGTATCCGAAAATCGGAAAGCTGACGAATGACAAGGTAAAAATGCACCCAAGGCTTATCCCTGTCTCTCAATTTGCTCGGCAAGGTCGCTCAGGTAGACCCAGCGCTCCATCTTCTCCTCCAGTGCGACCTCCAATGCGGCCTGCTCCTCCTGGAGGCGCTGGAGGGCCACATAGTCGCTGGCGCTCCCTTCCTGCTCGCTCTTCACTGTGGCTATTTTTCCCTCCAGGGCGGCGAGGTCGCTGTCGATGCGCTCGTACTCCCGCTGCTCCATATAACTAAACTTCAATTTCTTCGCCCCAGTGGGCTTTGGCTGGGCAGCGGCCATACTCTCCTTCGCCACGGGCCGCTCTTCCGCCGCCCGGGCCTCCAGGTACTCGGTGTAGCCTCCGGGGTAGGCTATCACATGCCCGTCCCCCTCTACGGCGAAGACCCGGCGCACCACCCGGTCCAGGAAATACCGGTCATGGGAAACCGTCACTACCGCGCCGGGGAAGGTGTCCAGATAGTCCTCCAGGGTGGCGAGGGTCTGGATGTCCAGATCGTTGGTCGGCTCGTCCAACAAGAGGACGTTGGGCGCGGCAGCCAAAATCGCCATGAGGAAGAGCCGCCGCTTCTCCCCGCCGGAGAGCTTGCCGATGGGGCTCCACTGGGTTTCGCCGGGGAAAAGAAACTTGTCCAAAAGCTGTGTGGCCGTTAAAGTGCCCTCCGGGGTCTCAATGTTGTTTCCAATCTCCTTCACATACTCGATGACCCGCATATCAGGGTCCATGGGCGGGTTCTCCTGGCAGAAGTAGCCGACCCGCACCGTCTCCCCCACCACCACGGTCCCCGCGTCTGGGGTCAGCCGCCCGGCGATGAGGTTTAGAAGGGTGGACTTTCCGCTCCCGTTGGCCCCTACGACGCCGATGCGGTCATCCCGCAGGAGGATGCAGTCAAAGTCCCGCAGGACGGTGCGCCCATCAAAGGACTTGGTGACCCCTGAGAGCTCGATGGTCTTCTTCCCCAGCCTGCTGGAGAGGGCGGAGAGCTCCAACTCGGCCTTTTGCTCGCTCCCCGCCTGGCTTTTCAGGGTCTCGTACCGCTCCAGCCTCTCCCGGCTCTTGGTGCCCCGGGCGGTGGGGCCCTGCATAACCCACTGATACTCCCGCCGCAGGATGGACTGGCGCTTGCGCTCGGAGGCAGCCGCCATCTCCTCCCGCTCCGCCTTTAGCTTTAAGTAGGTCTTGTAGCTGCCCTCATAGGTATAAAGCTTTCCGTCTTCCACCTCTACCATCCGTTTCACCACCCGCTCTAAAAAGTAGCGGTCATGGGTCACCATCACCAGTGCACCCCTATACTGGCGGAGGTAGTCCTCCAGCCAGCGGACCATCTCGCTGTCCAGGTGGTTGGTGGGCTCGTCCAGAATAAGCACATCACAGGGGTGGACAAGAGCGGAGGCCATTGCAACCCGCTTGCGCTGCCCGCCGGAGAGAGCGCCTACCCGCTGGTCAAAGTCGGGCATGCCCAGTTTCATCAAAATGGTCCTGGCCTCGTATCCCTGCAGCTCCCGCGCCTCAGAAGAGAGCCCGGCAAAGACCTGTTCCAGCACCGTGTTCTCCCCTTCAAAGGCCGGGTCCTGTGGCAAGTATTCCAGCCTTACATTGGGGTCCCGCGTGACGGTTCCAGCCTCCGGCTCCTCCGTCCCCGCCAAAATACGCAGGAGGGTGGACTTCCCGGTGCCATTGACACCGATGACGCCCACCTTGTCCCCCCTGTCCAGGTAGAAGGATACGCCACCCAGGATGGTCCGGGTTCCATAGGTCTTTTCAATTTGTTCCGCCGACAGCAGCATAGGGCTTTCCTCGCTCCATTTTAAAAATCAGTGTTTCTAGTATACACGAAATGTGGTAGAATGTCTAAGAGTTCTTACACGGGAGGCAAGTCATGCGAAAACTGGCGCATTATTTGAAGAAATTTAAAGGACAGGTCATCTTAGGCCCCGCTTTCAAGCTTGCGGAGGCCATTTTAGAGCTCCTCGTCCCCCTGGTGATGGCAAGCATTATCGACGTGGGCATCCGCGGCGGGGACGAGGGCTATGTGTGGCGAATGGGAGGCGTGCTGGCCGTTCTGGCGGTGTTGGGCTTTTCCAGCGCCATGGTGGCACAGTATAGCGCGTCGCGGGCCTCGCAGGGGTTCGGCACTCTGGTGCGGAGTGATTTGTTCCGCCACATTGCGTCCCTCTCTCACGCCGAGCTGGACGGCCTGGGCACGCCGTCCCTCATAACCCGACTCAATAACGATGTAAATCAGCTCCAGGTTGCCGTCGCCATGTTCATCCGGCTGGTCTTCCGGGCCCCCTTCCTGGCGGTGGGAGCCACGGTGATGGCTATGCTTCTCGACTTGCGCCTGTCGGTCATTTTCCTGGCAGCCGCCGTGTTGATCGCTCTCACTCTATGGCGGGTCATGAGCCGATCGGTTCCCCACTTCAAGCGCATCCAGCGGCTCCTGGATAAGATATCCCTCATTACCCAGGAAAATCTGGAAGGGGTGCGGGTCATCCGAGCCTTCTCTAAGCAGGAGAGCGAGGGCGAGCGTTTTAACGACGCCAGCGAAGAACTACGCCGCAGCACTCTGCGGGTAAACCGGCTCTCCGCCCTGCTCAACCCCGCCACCTCCATCATCGCCAATGCCGCCATCCTCGCCATCCTCTGGTTCGGTGGGCAGCGGGTCTACGCTGGTACCCTGACCCAGGGACAGGTCATTGCCCTTTGGAATTATATGACTCAGATTTTGCTGGCCCTCATCGTAGTTGCGAATCTGGTGGTCATCTTCACCAAGGCGGCAGCCTCCGCCCAGCGTGTCAACGATGTCTTCGAGACCCGCCCCAGCGTCACCGATACGGGGAACACTCCTGTATCCCCCGTCCCCGGCGCACCCAAGCTCAGCTTTGAATCCGTCTCCTTCCGCTATCCCGGCGGTGGGCTCAGCCTGGCGGACCTCTCCATCAGCGTCGCTCCGGGCGAGACCATCGGCATCATCGGCGGCACTGGCGCGGGTAAAAGCACTTTGGTGAATCTGGTTCCACGCTTCTACGACGCCACCGAGGGCCGCATCCTCGTGGATGGCATTGATGTAAAGGAATATCCCTTTTTAGACTTGCGTGGGCAGATCGGCATGGTCCCCCAGTCTGCCGTCCTCTTCTCGGGTACGATCCGCTCCAACCTCCGCTGGCGAAAGGCCGACGCGGAGGACAGCGCACTCTGGACCGCGCTGGATTTGGCCCAGGCGGCCGACTTCGTCCGTGCCCTGCCCGAGGGGCTGGACAGCCCGGTGACCCAGGGGGGCAAAAACCTCTCAGGCGGGCAGCGCCAGCGTCTTACCATCGCCCGGGCCTTGGTGGGCTCCCCCTCCATCCTCATCCTGGACGACAGTGCAAGCGCTTTGGATTTCGCCACCGACGCGGCCCTGCGCCGGGCCCTGAAACGGGATACGGCAGGCATGACGATACTGATGGTCTCCCAGCGGGCCAACACAGTAAAGGGGGCAGACCGCATCATCGTGCTGGACGGCGGCGCGGTGGCGGGCATCGGCACCCATGCCGAGCTTTTTGAAACCTGCCCGGTCTACCGCGAGATCTGCCTCTCCCAGCTTTCGGAAGAGGAGGCGAAACGGGCATGAAACAGTCTGCCTTAAACCGCCTCCTCCTGTTCGTGCGGCCCCATCTGCGCTTTCTCCTACTGGCACTGGTCTGCGCAGTGGGCAGCGTTTCCCTCACCCTGTACGCCCCCGTGCTCATAGGCCGGGCGGTGGACCTTATCGTCGGTCCTGGGACTGTGGACCTGGCGGGTGTCGCCGCCATTTTAGTCCGGCTGGCGGCGGTAGTCCTCGTGAGCGCCGCTCTCCAGTGGCTCATGAGTCTTTGCACCAACCACATCACCTATTCCGCCGTCAAAGACCTGCGGGCACGGGTCTTCGCTAAGCTGGAGGCTGTGCCCCTGCGCTATATCGATCAGAATGCCCATGGAGACCTCATCAGCCGCATGGTAAACGATATTGACCTCATCTCCGACGGCCTCATTCAAGGCTTTTCCCAGCTATTCACCGGCATCATTACCATCCTCGGCACCCTGGGGTTCATGCTCTCCATCAACGCCCCCATCGCACTGGTGGTTGTCCTCCTCACACCCCTTTCTCTGGTGGTGGCCGCGGTTATCGCCCGGTATGCCTCCTCCTCCTTCCGGCAGCAGGGCAGCATCCGGGGTGAGCTGGGGGGCTATATTGAGGAACTCATCTCCGGTATGAAGACAGCCAAGGCCTTCGGCTATGAAAGCCGGGCTCAGGAGGCGTTTGACGAGATCAACGGCCGGCTCTACGATGCGGGTTTCGCCGCCCAGTTCTCATCCTCCATCACCAACCCGGGCACCCGTTTCATCAACAACCTGGTATACGCCGCCGTGGGCCTCACCGGGGCGCTGGCCGTCCTTCGGGGGCATATGAGCGTGGGCCAGCTCTCCAGCTTTTTGAGCTACGCCAACCAGTACACCAAGCCCTTCAATGAGATTTCCGGCGTTGCCACCGAGCTCCAGTCGGCCATGACAAGCGCCCGCCGTGTTTTCGCTGTGCTGGACGAGCCGGACGAGACCCCGGACGCGCCCGACGCCGTGAAAGTCACCTCCTGCCGGGGCGAGGTGGCGCTGGAGGACGTAGCCTTCTCCTACTCTTCCGACCGGCCTCTCATCGAGGGGCTGACCCTCCGGGCAGAGCCGGGGCAGCGCATTGCCATCGTGGGCCCTACCGGCTGTGGAAAGACCACCCTTATCAACCTTCTCATGCGCTTTTATGATGTAAAGGCCGGGTACATTACAGTGGATGGGGCCGAGACCCGGACGGTCACCCGGAGCAGCCTTCGTGCCCTGTACGGCATGGTGCTGCAGGACACCTGGCTCTTCTCCGGCACCGTGGGGGAAAACATCGCCTACGGCAAACCTGACGCCACGCAGGAGGAGATCGTCGAGGCCGCGAAGGCAGCCCACGCCCACGGCTTTATCTCCCGCCTGCCTCAGGGGTACGATACCCTCGTGGGGGCCGGCGGCGGTCTCTCCCAGGGCCAGCGGCAGCTTTTGTGCATCGCACGCGTCATGCTCACCCGTCCGCCCATGCTTATTCTGGACGAGGCTACCAGTTCTATCGACACCCGCACCGAGCTGAAGGTTCAGGCCGCCTTTGACGCCATGATGGAGGGGCGAACCAGCTTTGTGGTGGCACACCGCCTCTCCACCATCCGGGAGGCCGACTGCATCTTAGTCATGCGAGATGGGAAGATCATCGAGCAGGGTAGACATGAAGAGCTGCTTGTCCAGGGCGGGTTCTACGCCAACCTCTACAATAGCCAGTTCGTCCCTACAGAAGAGCACATAAGCTAAAGAGAAACGTCCTCCGGCAGCGCTTGCCGGAGGACGTTTCTCTTATTATAAAGGCAGAATGACGTTGGTGTTTACCCCATCTCTGCTGACATGGGTTCCGCCTTAGCTACCAAATTAATTTCATAGACGCTGTTAGTTTGGGCCGGATAGCTCTCCGCAATTTTCCCATTATACGCGATCTCAACGGTATCATCAACTCCCGCTTCCGCAAGATAACGCAAAGACTGCTCTTCCTCTATGTCGCCTATGCTGACTTTGATCCGGTCGGCCGACTTTCGTTCCGGCGTCCCCTCAAGCGGTTCCACCAGGAGGTAATCGTCTGAAATGTCCAAAACTTTTGCTTTAAAATATACTTTCGCTGCGGGCGTCTCGGTCGTCTTTCCGTCCGCTGTATTCCCGCATCCAGCCAACGCAAATATGCAGACCAGCGCCAGGAACAGGGCAAACTGTTTTTTCATGCTCGCCGCTTCTCCTTTTATAATTATTTATATGGAGATAGACGAGAGAAATCCATAAATGTTCCCGCAAGTTGCATCGCCTTTTGCGCTGCCGTATAAAAACGGACCTGAAACCCACAATAAACAGTGGATCTCAGGTCCGTTTCCCAGCCCCGCCCAGCTTGTGCCGCGCGGGGACCCCATTCCTTCTCATTTGTGGGGCGCAGTAAATCCACCCGGATATCAAGGTTTTGCCTGCGGCAAAACGCGCGCCACCCGGCGAGGCGGGTGCGGGCATCCTTAGCCGGATTACTTATTCAGCTGCTTGGCAATCTCAGCGGCGAAATCTTCCTGCTTCTTCTCGATGCCCTCGCCCTTCTCAAAGCGGACGGCACCCTTCAGAGCGATGGTGCCGCCCAGCTCCTTGGCGGTCTTAGCGACGTACTCCTCCACGGAGAGGGCGCTGTCCTTCACAAACTCCTGCTGGAGCAGGCAGTTTTCCTTAAAGAACTTGCCCATCTTGCCGGCCACGATGCCCTCCTTGACCTTGTCGGGCTTGGATGCCATCTTGGGGTCCTCGGACATCTGGATCAGCATGATCTTCTTCTCAGTGTCCAGGGTGGCCTGGTCGACTTCGCTCTTGTCCAGGAAACGGGGGTTCAGGGCGGCAATCTGCATGGCGAGATCCTTGCCCACCTCGGTGACCTTGTCTTCAAGGCCGGCGGAGACCTCCAGGTTCACCAGCACGCCGATCTTGCCGCCAGCGTGGTTGTAGGGGACGGAGACACCGTCGGCAAACAGGGCAAAACGGCGGATCTGAATGTTCTCCCCGATGACGAGAACCTTCTCCTGCAGCTCCTCCTGGACAGTGTGGCCGTTGCCGTAGGGGGCGGCCATGAGGGCCTCCACATCAGCGGGATTATTCTTAACGACGGCGGCAGCCACACCCTTAACGAAATCGACGAAGAGGTCGTTCTTGCCCACGAAGTCAGTCTCGGCGTTGACCTCGACCACCACGCCCACGCCGTCCACGACGGCGGCATAGGCGATGCCCTCAGCGGCGATACGGCCAGCCTTCTTCTGTGCGGCGGCAAGGCCCTTCTCACGCAGATACTCGACGGCCTTGTCCATGTCGCCGTCGGTCTCGGTGAGGGCCTTCTTGCAGTCCATCATGCCCACGCCGGTCATCTCGCGCAGAGCCTGCACGTCTTTTGCTGTAAAAGCCATTATTTTATACCTCCATTTAATTCTTTTCAAAGTCCTTTTTACTGGTACTGCCCACGACTGGGCGGAAAACGAAAAAAGGAAAAGCGCCCGCCCGCGCGGGCGGGCGCTCAAAACGCTCTTTTATTTAGGCCTCGACGGTCTCTTCGGTCTTCGCGGTCTCCTCGACGCTGTCCTGACCCTGCTTGCCCTCCTGGATGGCGTTGGCCATAACGGAGGCAATCAGCTTGATGGCGCGGATGGCATCATCGTTGCCGGGGATGACATAATCGATCTCATCGGGGTCGCAGTTGGTGTCCACGATGGCCACGATGGGAATGTTCAGCTTGCGGGCCTCGTTGATGGCGTTGCGCTCCTTGCGGGGGTCGACCACGAAGAGGGCACCGGGGAGCTTGCGCATCTCGGTGACGCCGCCCAGGTACTTCTCCAGCTTGGCGATCTCGCCCAGGTGCTTGATAACTTCCTTCTTGGGGAGCATATCAAAGGTGCCGTCCTCCTGCATCTTCTTGAGCTGGTTGAGACGGTCCACGCGGCCGCGCATGGTCTTGAAGTTGGTGAGCATGCCGCCGAGCCACCGGGCGTTCACGAAGTACATGCCGCAGCGGGCGGCCTCTTCCTTGATGGCCTCCTGGGCCTGCTTCTTAGTACCGACGAAGAGCAGGGTCTGGTTGCTCTCGGAGAGCTCGCGGACGAAGTTATAGGCCTCTTCCAGTTTCTTCACGGTCTTCTGCAGGTCGATGATATAGATGCCGTTGCGCTCGGTGTAGATATAGGTGGCCATCTTGGGGTTCCAGCGGCGGGTCTGGTGACCAAAGTGGACGCCCGCCTCGAGGAGCTGTTTCATGGATACGACTGCCATAGAGAAATTCCTCCTTTATAGTTATTACCTCCACCCGCCTCATCTGGGCCGGTCCACCCTATGGGCACAGGACCCCCATCGGCTGGGTGTGTGTAATACCGCGCTTTCGCACAGCTAAGGTATTTTAGCACAAAGGGCAACAAAATGCAAGTATTATCTCAAGTTACTGCCCCTCTCTTCGCTCTCCCCGCCTATGGGCGGCTCTCGCCCCCGCTGTTTCCACTAGGATGATGTCCTCCCCGATTCGGCGCACGCTCTCCCAGGGGAATATCTTCTCCTCCTCCCTGCCCAGCAGACCGAAGAGCCGCAGGCGGCCCGGAACCACCAGGGCTTTGACCTGGCCGCTCTCCAGGTCGATCTCCGCATCTCCCATGTAGCCATAGCGACTGCCGTCGGCAACGTTGATGATCTCCTTGCACCGCAGCTCTGAAACCCTGCCCACCATATGCAAAACGCCCCATTTCCAAACGTTCTTTTTTGATGTATAATCCTATGTAACAGTAAGTTCGTCCTATGAAAGCAGGTGTGCCCCTTGCCCTCCTCCGCTCCGAAACGCCGCAGGCGCTGGCTCTGGCTGGCCGTACCGCTGGCTATCCTCTTGCTCCTCTACTGCGTAAACTACATCCTCCAGACTGCCTGGGCCCACCGGGAGTCTTTCTTCTACCCCGACTACGCCAAGGTGGAGCTGGCCCCTATTCTGGAGAAAGCTGCACTCACCGACGAGGACTACGAGACGCTCTTCCTCCAGACCGGCCTTACAAAAATTGCGGTGGACCAGCTTCTCCCCTACGGGCAGGGCGGCGTCGACCAAATCTTAGCCACCCAGGAGGGCTTTTTCACCCACTACGATACAGAGTGTGTCGTTCTTCTGCCCGGCCGTTTTACCTGCGAGGACCTGGTACTGGACGAGAACGGAGCCAAACAGGCTACCGTCCCCCTGGCCCTGGCGGAACCGGGGGACGTCATCGTCTCCTTCTCCACCCACACCTTCGGCTGGCGGCATGGGCACGCGGGCCTGGTTGTGGACTCCGCCCGGGGCGTCACTTTGGAGGCGGTTGTCCTGGGCAGCGACAGCGCCCAGGTGGATATGCAGCACTGGCGCACCTACTCTAACTTTATGGTGCTGCGAGTCAAGGACGCCACCATGGAGGAGCGTCGGCAGGTGGCCGAATTCGCCCTGAAGTACTTGGACGGCATCCCCTATGGACTCACCTCCGGCATCTTTGGAGAAAAGGCACCCGACCCGGAGAGTGACCTCATCTCCCAGTGCGCCTACCTCCCCTGGTACGCTTGGCAGAGCGCGGGGTACGATCTGGACGGAGACGGCGGGCACATCGTCACCGTGGCTGACCTGGCGGAAAGCCCACTGGTGGAGATTGTGCAGGTCTACGGCATGGACCCGAGAAACATAGGCTAATACGCATGCAAAACGCCCACCGGCAGAGCCGGTGGGCGTTTCTTATAGATTCTTCTTGATTTGGCTGATGGCGTTTTTCTCCAGGCGGGAGACCTGTGCCTGGGAGATGCCCACCTCAGCGGAGACCTCCATCTGGGTCTTCCCTTCGAAAAACCGGAGAGAGAGGATGTGTTTCTCCCGATCGGTCAGGCGGCCGATGGCATCCTTCAGGGCAATCTGCTCCAGCCAGCTCTCGTCGGTGTTCTTGCCGTCCTTCACCTGGTCCATAACGCAGATAGTGTCTCCCCCATCGGAGTACACCGGCTCGTAGAGGCTCACGGGATCCATGATGGCGTCCATAGCGAAGACCACGTCCTCCCGCCTGATCTCCAGCACCTTAGCGATCTCCTCCACCGTGGGCTCACGCTGGTGCTCGGCCATGAATTTTTCCTTGGCCTGGAGTACCTTGTAGGCAGTGTCCCGCATGGAGCGGGACACCCGGAGAGAGGAGTTGTCCCGCAGGTAGCGGCGGATCTCCCCGACGATCATAGGCACGCCGTAGGTGGAAAAGCGCACGTCTAAATCGGTATTAAAATTGTCAATAGCCTTGATGAGGCCGATGCACCCCACCTGGAAGAGGTCGTCCACATTCTCCCCCCGGTTGGTAAATTTCTGAATGACCGATAGCACCAGCCGGAGGTTGCCCGCGATCAGCTGCTCCCGGGCGTCCATGTCGCCCTCCTTTACCCGCTTGAGGAGGGCCGTGGTCTCTTCGTTTTTTAGCACCTTCAACTTGGAGGTATTTACCCCGCAGATCTCCACTTTACCCTGCAACAGAAAGCCCCCCGCCGTTTATAAATACTGTGGTTACAGTATTTCCGCGGCGGGGGACTTCATACGAGTTCGCAACAGGTTAAATATTTTATCGTGGGACTCTTTTCGATGGACTTCGTCTTTCCGAAAAATCAGAAATCAAAATGCTCCGGATCAGCCCCCACTCGCTGGTTGCGATTGAGGCCGTCTATACGCTCCATGTCCTTCCCGGTCAGCTCGAAGTCGAAGACCTCCTGGTTGGAGACGATCCGCGCCTGGTGGGTAGACTTCGGAATGACGACCACACTGCGCTGAATGTCCCACCGCAGAACAATCTGGGCAGAGGTCTTACCGTACTTTCCGGCCAGCTCTACCAACACCGGGTCCTGCAGGAGGTTGCCGCCCGTGCCGCCCAGCGGGCTCCACACCTCTACGGCGATGCCCCTGCCGTGGCAGTAGTCGATGAGCTCCTGGTTGTTGAAATGGGGGTGGGACTCGATCTGGTTTACGGTGGGAAGGAGTTTTGCCGTCTTCTCCAGCCGCTCCAGATGGTGACGGTGGAAGTTGCTCACGCCGATGGCCTTGATGCGCCCGGCAGCATAGAGCTCCTCCATGTCGCCCCAGGCTTTCTCATACCCGTCGGCGGGCCAGTGGATGAGATAGAGGTCTACGTAGTCGGTCTGTAGGTCGGTAAGGCTCTCCTCAAAAGCGGCCTTGGCCCGACCCTGGCGGATGTCCTCATTCCAGAGTTTGGTGGTAAGGAAAATCTCGCTCCGGGCCACGCCGCTCTCTTTCATGCCCAGGCCCACACTCTTCTCGTTGCCATAGATTCTGGCGGCGTCGATGTGCCGATACCCGGCCTCCAGCGCCCACTTGACAGAATTCACTGTCTGCTCGCCCTCCGGGGTCTGGAAAACACCCAGCCCTAACTGGGGAATTTCAACACCATTGCTCAGCCGTACATAATTCATAGCATTTCCTCCTAAATCCACATCATACTTTTTGACGTTATGTCATGTCAATCCTACATTATAATAATAGTATACACCATATTTACCCACAACGCAAGATGGCGCATATTACAAAAATGCGCCGGCTGTTTCGTCAGCCGGCGCAGACGGTTTTGATTACAGGGCCTAAAGCATCCTCAGGATTTCCCGCTTCAGCCGGGAGATGATGCGCTTTTCAAGGCGCGAGATATAGGACTGAGAGATGCCCAATAGGTCAGCTACCTCCTTCTGGGTGCGGTCGGGTAGTCCGTCCAGGCCGAAACGCATGGTGATGATCTGCCTCTCCCGGGGATTGAGCTTTTCCATGGCGTCCATAAGGAGCTTGCGGTCCACGTCGGCCTCGATGGGGCGCATGACGGTGTCCCCCTCGGTGCCCAAAATATCGGAGAGGAGGAGCTCGTTCCCATCCCAGTCGGTGTTTAACGGCTCGTCAAAGGACACCTCGCTCTTGAGGGAGGAGGTCTTGCGGAGGTACATCAAGATCTCGTTCTCAATGCACCGTGAGGCGTAAGTAGCCAGCTTGATGTTCTTGGCGGGCTGGTAGGTATTGATGGCTTTGATGAGGCCGATGGTACCGATGGATATCAGGTCCTCAATGTTAATGCCGGTATTCTCAAACCGGCGGGCGATGTAGACCACCAGCCGGAGATTACGCTCGATGAGCTGGCTCTTGACGGCCTCCTCCCCCTCGCTCAGGCGGCCGATCAGGTCGCTCTCCTCGTCCCGGGTGAGAGGCGGGGGCAGCGTGTCGCTCCCGCCGATGTACATGATCTTCCCCGGCAGCTTGAGTCCCAATTTTGCTAGTATACGCTGGAACCTCACGTACCAGCGCAGTCGATATCCTTTCATTGCCATCCTCCTTATGTTTTACGCGCCGATCAGGGCGCTGTAGCCTCCGCCGTCCGACAGGCGGTTAGGCGACAGCGCCACCAAAATCCCGCCGTAGTCGGTCTCCCCTACTTTGGCCCCATCCAGCCGCAGAGCCAGTAGCAGGCCGCACTCCACCCCCACGGCCTGATAGGGCAGCAGGCGGTACCGCCCTCTCGAATTTCCGTTTGAGAGCCGCTCCAGCCCAGCCACGGGGTCCCGCAGGTCCTCCATTGCCGGGGCCTCCCCATCAGGGAAGAGGCGCACCAATTTCTCCCCCTCCGCCACCATGACGGGGCGGTTGGTCACCGGGTCGGTCAGGGTATTGCCGGTGTCCACCAAGGCGGTGAGGGCCACTTTTTTTCCGCCCAAGGTAAGGACGGCGGGCATCAACTCCCGGCTGGGGCCGGTGTGGCGGCCGGTCCGGCTGAAAATGAGACTGATGACGACATAGCACGCCGCAGCTGACAGCAGGATAAGCCGCAGGTCCATAGAGGAGTAGAAGATGCCATTTTTTAGACTTAGCCCTCGCCCTCCCAGCAGCTCGATGGCGAAGATGCCGCCGCCGAAAGCCGCCGACACGCCGAAGAAGACCAGCGTCAACCGCAGCAAGCGGCGACTGCCCCCAAAGGCGCAGAGGAGCATAATTACCGCCGCTCCCAGCTTGCACAGCGGATGGAGCAGAAAGCCCATCCCCGGGAAGAAAACAAGCGCCGCGTACAGTGCCCCCAAGCCTGCCCCCAGACCCAGGCGGGGGCGGCAGATAACCTCCCCCGCCAACCGGGCCGCCGCCAGAAGGAGCAGATAGTTGACCACCAGATTCAGCAAAAAGAGAGAGTCGATATAGACCACCGTCATACTCCGCCCCTCCTCTCCGCGATTTACCAACAGTCCTAATTATAGCGGCTCGCCCCATCAAAAAAAGTCAAATCAGGGCCGGGCAAAAAAGAAAGACTGACAAGCTCTTTTGCTTGTCAGTCTTTCGCCTGCCGTATGATCTTTTTAATACCGTGCTCCACCTTGGCACGGGGGAGCATCAGCTCGTGGCCGCAGCCGCTGCACTTGAGCCGAAAATCCATGCCCACCCGGAGCACCTGCCAATTCTTACTCCCGCAAGGGTGAGGCTTTTTCATCTCCAGGATATCGCCCACCTGTACGTCCATTGCGCACCTCCTTTTTTCTTCCTCGTCTCTATTATAAGTTCCCGTCCCCTCCCTGTCAATTCGCGGCCCAACTTTGCATATAGTGGTCTATCGGAAAAAATATATGCCACAGCCGAAGGGAATGGTCAAATTGACTTGTACTTTTTTGCCGGAGGGGCGGCTTCTCAACACGCCGGAGAACAAGGCCGCCTGCGCCACCAAGGCGGGGCTGCTGCGTGCCATGGAGCGCCGCCAGCTCTTAGAGGGCAGAGCCGTCCTCTGCGACGCGGAGCATAATCTGGTGGTCTCCCTGGGCGATTTCACCGGCGTCATCCCCCGGGCCGAGGCTGCCCTGGGCATAGACGATGGGAGCACGAGGGAGATCGCCATCCTCTCCCGGGTGGGAAAGCCCGTAGCTTTCTTTGTGGACAGCGTGGAGAGCCAGGAGGGGGTGGTCCACCCCGTTCTTTCCCGCCGCAAGGCCCAGGAGCACTCCCGCGCCTGGCTGCTGGAGACTCTGGAGCCAGGCCTCGTCATCCCTGCCACTGTCACCCATCTCGAGCCCTTTGGGGCCTTCGTGGATATCGGCTGCGGCATCCCCTCCATGATCGGCATTGAGAACATCTCGGTCTCCCGAATCCCCAACCCCGGTGAGCGGTTCCAGGTGGGGCAGGAGATTTTCGCCGTTGTCCTGGCCGTACAGCCGGAGCAGGGCCGGGTCACCCTCTCCCACAAGGAGCTCCTGGGAGCCTGGGCGGAGAACGTCGAGCGTTTCTCCTGTGGCATGACGGTGCCCGGATACGTCCGCGGCGTCAAGGACTACGGCGTCTTCATCGAGCTGGCCCCCAACCTCTCGGGCCTTGCGGAGCCCCGGAGCGACCTGCGTGAGGGAGACCGGGTCTCGGTCTACATCAAGGCCATTCTCCCCGAGCGGATGAAAATCAAGCTTCTGGCCATCGAGCGCCTCCCCCCCGAGCCGCCCCCGCCGCCCAAATACTTTATCACAGAGGGCAAGCTTGCCCGTTGGCAATATGCCCCACCCGTCAGCCGCAAGGCGGGGATGGAAACAATATTCTAGTAAAAATAGGCGGGCGCTTTGCGCCCGCCTATTCCTCTTTTTTCATTTCGTCCCAGTAGCGCTTGGCGACCTGCTCTGTCTTGTTCTCACCGTACTCGTAGTACTTGGTACCCACCAGCTTATCCGGCAAGTATTGTTGCTTTACATAGTGACCCGGGTAACTATGGGGGTACAGATAGCCCTGCTCCCGCTCCATCCCCGCCGAGTCGGCGTGCTTGTTCTGGAGGTGCCGAGGAATTTCACCGGTCTTGCCCACCTTCAGGTCGGCCATCGCGGCCTCAATTCCCACGCACCCGGAGTTCGATTTGGGGGCCGTGGCCATGAGGACCACCGCATCCCCCAGGGGAATTTGGGCTTCAGGCAGGCCCAGCATATTGGCGGCGTCGATGCAGGCTTTGACGATGGGGATGGCCTGGGGATAGGCAAGCCCCACATCCTCGCAGGCGATGACCATCATCCGTCTGCAGGCCGAAATCAAATCTCCCGCCTCCAGGAGCCGGGCCAGGTAGTGTAGGGCTGCGTCGGGGTCGGAGCCCCGGATGGACTTCTGGAGTGCGGAAAGGATGTCGTAGTGGTCGTCCCCCTCCCTGTCGTACCGCATGGCGGACCGCTGGGCAACGGCCTTGGCGTCCTCCAGGCTGACTAGCAGCTTTCCTTTCTCATGGCGGGCTGAGTTGAGCAGCAGCTCCACCGCGTTCATAGCCTTGCGCACGTCACCCCCGCAGGCCGAGGCGATGTACTCCTTGACCCCCTTCTCGCACCTCACCTTCTCCCCCATGCGCGCTTCCATAAGGGACACGCCTCGCTCCACGGCGGGCAGTACGTCCTCGGCCGTGATGGGCTTGAACTCGAAGACGGTGGATCGAGAGAGGACGGCGTTGTAGACGTAAAAATAGGGGTTCTCAGTGGTGGAGGCTATGAGGGTCACGTCCCCGCTCTCGATGACCTCCAGCAGGGACTGCTGCTGTTTCTTGTTGAAGTACTGGATCTCGTCCAGGTAGAGCAGAATGCCGTTGGGGGCCAGCAGCGTGCCCACATCGGAGATTACGTCCTTGATGTCCGAGAGGGACGCGGTGGTTGCGTTGATACGCCGTAGGGTGCGGCTGGTCTTGGCCGCGATAATGTTCGCCACCGTGGTCTTCCCCGTTCCGGAAGGGCCATAGAAAACAAGGTTTGGGATGTTGCCGCTCTCGATAATGCGCCGCAGTAATCCACCCTCGCCCAGGATATGCCTTTGACCCACAACCTCGCCCAAGGTCGTGGGTCTTATCTCGTCCGCCAACGGTCGGTACGCCATATGGGAAGCCCTCCTCCCGCTTTTTGTTTCTTATTCTAACATACGTTCTAGTACTCGTAAAGGGCTTTTGCGGAGAATTTCCCCCGCACCGACAAAACGAGGAGGGCAAATGTTCGCCCTCCTCGTTTTTATGTTATCAATCTACTCCATACCGCACGAAACCATGATACCGGGTACCCTGAAAGGTAAGCCTTCCCCGGTCCCCCTCCACCAGCAGACCAAACTCCTGATCGGGCACATGCAGCTCCATCCGGTCGCCGCTTTCCACCTGGAAGGTGACATAGTAGGAGGTACTGCTGTGGCGGTGGGTCATGCCGTCGCTATCCGAGTCGAGACGGTTTGACACATCGGCCCGTTTTGTTACCACCTTTGCCTCTACCGTGAGGACGGGAGAGGCGTTATTTTTGCTCCACTGGCTAAGCCCCTTCACCAAGAACACAATAAATGTGCCGATAATCAGGGCGAAGATCGCGAAGAATATCACCGGAAAGAGGGTTTCCATTAAAGAAAATCCGTAACCGTCAAAACCAAAACCTCCCATAGGCCCCCCTTAGCCGTACAGGGGATACTTATCGGTTATGGCGGCCACACGGGCGCGGATGTCGTCGGCCTTGCCGTCGAAGTCCACGGCGGCGTCCCAGATGCAGGAGGCGATGACCTTCATGTCCTCCTCCTTGAGGCCACGGGAGGTGGCGGCAGGGGTGCCCACCCGGATGCCCGAGGTGACGAAGGGCTTCTCAGGGTCATGGGGGATGGCGTTCTTATTGACGGTGATATGTACCTCATCCAGCCGGTGCTCCAGCTCCTTGCCGGTGACCCCCGCCTTGCGCAGGTCCACCAGCATGAGATGGTTGTCGGTGCCGCCCGAGACCAGGTCGAACCCCTGCTCCATCAGCCCGTCCGCGAGGACGGCGGCATTCTTGACGATCTGCTGCTGGAAAGTCTTGAACTCGGGCCGCAGCGCCTCGCCGAAGGCCACGGCCTTGGCGGCGATAATATGCTCCAGCGGGCCGCCCTGGCTGCCGGGGAAGATGGCGGAGTCTATCTTCTTGGCCAGCTCCTCCTTACAGAGGATCATGCCGCCCCGGGGCCCCCGGAGGGTCTTGTGGGTAGTGGTGCTCACCACGTCGGCATAGGGGATGGGACTGGGGTGCACCCCGGCGGCCACCAGCCCGGCGATGTGGGCCATGTCCACAAAGAGATAGGCCCCCACCTCATGGGCGATATCGGCAAAGATCTTAAAGTCGATGATGCGGGGATAGGCGGAGGCACCCGCCAGAATCATCTTGGGCTTATGCCTGCGGGCCAGGTCCCGGACCTGGTCGTAGTCGATGTAGCCCTTATCATTGAGGCCGTAGGCCACCATATTATAGTTCTTGCCGGAGAAGTTCACGGGGCTGCCGTGGGTCAGGTGCCCGCCGTTGGCGAGGTCCATGCCCAGCACAGTGTCCCCATGCTCACACAGGGCCTGATAGACGGCAAAGTTGGCGTTGGCGCCCGAGTGGGGCTGGACGTTGGCGTGCTCGGCCCCGAAGAGCTTGCAGGCCCGGTCCCGGGCCAGGTCCTCCACAATGTCCACACACTGGCAGCCGCCATAGTAGCGCTTTCCGGGGTAGCCCTCGGCGTATTTGTTGGTGAGCACGGTGCCCGCCGCGGCGAGTACCGCCTCGCTCACAAAGTTCTCAGACGCGATCAGCTCGATATTGCGGCGCTGGCGAGCATACTCCTTGCGGACGGCCTCGCCCACCTCAGCGTCCTGGGCGGCCAGAAAATCCATGATGTCCTTGACCATACTATTTCCCCCTATTCGTTGATCGGTGTGTTGCCAGATTGCTCTCTCCATTATAGCGGCAACAGGATAGATTTACAATCCAATTTTCAGTCGTTTTTTCGAGAAATCTATGATATGATAGGGAAAACGAGGTGAAACATATGAAGAAGAAGAAGGATGTCCTTACCATCCTGGAGGAATTGAAGACCCTCTACCCCGAATCCGTCTGCTCTCTGGACTATGAAAAGCCCTACGAGCTTATGTTCGCCACCCGCCTTGCCGCCCAGTGCACCGACGAGCGGGTGAATAAGGTCACCCCCGGCCTCTATGGCCGTTTCCCCACGCTGGAGACCCTGGCCGCTGCCGACGTGAGCGAGGTGGAAGAGCTCATCCACTCCACCGGCTTTTTCCGGGCCAAGGCGCGGGACATCGTGGCCGCGGCCAATATGCTGCTGGAGGTATACGGCGGCGTAGTACCCAACACGATGGAGGAGCTATTAAAGCTGCCCGGCGTGGGGCGGAAGACGGCAAACCTCGTCCTGGGCGACGTGTACCACACGCCCGGCGTGGTGGTGGCCGACACCCACTGTATCCGCCTCTCGGGCCGTCTGGGTCTCACCGACGGCACCAAGGACCCGGGTAAGGTGGAGGAGCAGCTGCGCAAAATCCTGCCCCCCGAGGAGTCCAACGATTTCTGTCACCGCCTGGTCCTCCACGGCCGGGCTGTCTGCATGGCCCGGGGTCCCGAGTGCGAGAGGTGCACCCTGCGCCCCTGGTGCGACTACTACACAAAACGGTAAATCCCCTTCGCTTATAATAGGACTGCCGGTTCTCAGTCGGCAGTCCTATTTTTGTTGTAAGTAATTAAAAATTTTATCATATTTTTTCATCACAAACCCCAGCAAGCGCCAATATATCGTCTGGAGTCTATAACAAATTGTCCTTATAATTTAAAAAGGGGGTAATTATATGACTGTAGCCACGCGGGTTGGCCGCCGCATTAAAGCCCTGAGAAAGCGAAAGGGCTACACCCAGAAACGTCTGGCAAACGAGCTCTTCATCAGCCAATCCTATCTGCGCGAAATTGAACACGGCACAGCAAATCCTACCGTAAACCTGGTCGCAAAAATTACCGCGTTTTTAGAGGCTCTACCGAGCGTTGCCCCATATGACAAAATCACATCTGAGATGGATGAGGCGCTCTTTTTACAATAGAACCCCATAACAGTAAGAGCGGGCCGCAATGCGGCCCGCTCTTTAATTATTGGTATTTCTGGAACAGCCGCGGGAGCTCCGCGTCAAAGGGCGCAACGCCCTTGTACTCCGCTGGCTCCGCCCCGGCGTAAAATTCATCGGGGACATTCGTCATGGCGAAGTAGTCGTTCATATGCCAGCTAAAGCCGTACTGATTGAACACGGAGAGCACGTCGTCGTAGAGTGATCTCCGCATATTGATTCCTCCAGGCATATCATCGAACATAAAGCTGAATAAATGCTTTTATTTTACTTTCGTTTCTCGTAGATAATCCTGAGCCCGTCCAGCACCAGGGAGGGGTCCACAATGTCGATCATGTCGGTGTTCCCGGCAACCAGATGGGCAAGACCGCCGGTGGCGACCACCTTGACCTCCCCGGACCGGTAGCCCATCTCCCGCTTGGCGGCCTTGATGAGGTACTCCATAGAGCCGATGTAGCCCATCACTGCCCCCGCCTGGATCTGCCCCACGGCGGTGCCGCCCAATACGGCGGCGGGCATGGCGAGCTCCACGTTGGGCAGGTGAGCGGTCTTCTGGAACAGAGCCTCGGTGACCAGGCGCACCCCGGCAGCGATACAGCCGCCCAGATAGGTTCCCTCCCGGCTCACCGCATCCAGGGTGGTGGCGGTGCCGAAGTCCAGGACAATGATGGGCGCGCCGTACTTCTCCATGGCGGCAATGTCGGCCACCGCCCGGTCCGCCCCCAGGTGCTCGTCGCTCTTCACGCCATAGGGCAGGCCGGGATCTAAGTCCTCATCAATGACCAGGGGCCGCTTGCCGAAGTATTTAATAATGGCGCTGGTGAGGGTGTACATCACCGGTGGCACCACCGAGGCGATGACCACGTCCTCCACCGCGCTCCCCTCCAGCCCGAAACGCTGGAAATACTGGCAGGCCAGCAGACCGATCTCATCCGAGGTACGCGCCGGGTCAGTCTTCAGGCGAAAGCTGCCCCGCAGCTCCTCCCCCTCGAAGACGCCGAACACCATGTTGGTATTGCCGACATCAATAGTCAAAAGCATAGCCTCACTCCTCCTACTTCAGCTCCATAAGATGGCAGGTAAGGGCTCCATCCCCGGTCTCCAGCACGCCATAGCCGGCCCTCCAGGGGTCCCTGATGCTGCCGGGATTTAAGACCCAAAAATCGTCGTGCCGGGTGCAGAGGGCCTCATGGGTGTGCCCGAAGAGGACGGCATCCACCCTGGCCTTCCGCGCTGCCTCCAGCAGCACGCCGATGCCTAATTTCACATGGTAGAGGTGCCCGTGAGTCAGCATAACGCGCTTTCCATCCACGTCGGCGATGAGCTGGGCGGGCACGTCGCAGTATCCGTCACAGTTGCCGCAGACGTACTCCAGCGGGATCTGGGGGAACGCTTCCGCCAGCACCTGAGCGTCCCGCACCACGTCACCAAGGTGAAAAATGCGGTCGGGCCGCTCCTCCTCCACCGCCCGTTTCATATTGGTCACATTTCCGTGGGAATCCGAAAAAACGAGAATCTTCATCGGTGCACCTAATTTTCCTTCCGCCATATAATGAGAGTGAACGTTCCAACATACACTGATTTGGAGGGATATGCCATGCAAGACCCAAAAAAGCTACCCGTCGACATCTTGAGCTCCCCCGAGGCTGCCACCCTTTTAAAGAATAAGGAGGCCGTCATGGGGCTTTTAAGCTCCCCTGACGCGAAAAAGCTGATGGAGCTATTGAACCAGAACGGAGGCGCAAACCTGAAGGGCGCGGCGGACGCCGCCATGAAGGGGGACTCCAGCGCCCTGATGGGGCTGATGCAACAGGTCATGGGCACCAAGGAGGGGGCCGCCGTCGTGGAGCGGATCCAGAAGACGGTGCCAAAAAAATAGCCCCCATGCCCCGGGGACGACAACACAGGGAGGTGCGCCATGGCCGAATTTGAAGACAAACTGAACGCCATCCTGGGAAATCAGGAAGCCATGGGGCAGATCGTCAACATTGCCAAGGCCCTGACGGCGGACGGCGGCGGTGCGCCGCCCTCGCCCCCCGTAAACCCTATCGATGCCGAGTATGTGCCTGTGGAGGGAGAAAGTGCGCCGGTAACTATGCCAGATCTCTCCGCAAACCCCCTGGCTGCCTTGGGAGACCTGGACCCCCGACTCATCCAGACCGCCATGCGTCTCTTCTCCGAGTACAGCACCAGCGACGACCGGAAGACCGCTCTGCTTGCGGCCCTCAAGCCCTTTTTGAAAGAGGAGCGGCTGGCTAAGATGGATAAGGCCGTCCAGATCGCCAAGCTGTCGCGGGTCATCCGGGTCGCGTTCCAGATGTTCAAGGGAGGGGACGGCAGTGGCGATGTATAACCGCTATATCCCCAACGGCACGACCTATACCCGTATCGTGGAGGATGACTCCCCCGCCCGCCCCACACAGGCCGGTGCGCCGGGCGATGCGCCGGAAGCACCCAACGCCGAGGAGAAGAAGGGCCTCGCCGGCCTGCTGAAGAGCCTCAAGCTGGACGACATCGACACGGGCGACATTTTGCTCCTACTCATTCTGCTCTTTCTCTTTCTGGAGGGGGACGACATCGAGCTGATTATCACCCTGGGGCTCATTCTCCTCCTGGGTCTCGACTAACGATCAGCTACCCACCGTATGGAGGACTGTGCCGTCCGGCAGGGCAAAGCTCTTCCCCTGCTGAACCGGGCTCTCCACCGTGCCGGAGGACATGAGGAGGATGGTCTCCTCGCCTTTTCTCGTCTCGGCTGCCACCAGGAGGCCGGACTCCACGGAGACCCAGTACCGCTCCCGGTTGCCAAGCTCGTTCTCCCCCACCTCGACGTAGACGCAGGGCAGGCCGTCCCTGTCCTCGTACCCGGTGGCGGTAATAAGCTTTTTATCCAGGTCCAGCACATCCTCATAGGTGGGGATGCGCTGGGCCATATTGGCGTCCCGATCTTCCCCGTCCCACTCCTTGTACGTCCAGTCGCCGGAGAACCAGCGGTACACCTTCCCGTCCCCCACGATGGTATGCTCGGTGACGCCGCTGGGCCAGACCGATTCTACCATGGTCCAGCCGAAGTCCTCCCACACGTTGTTCGTTGTGGTCCCCATGGTCCCGTCCCCCAGGGCGGTCTGGACTTTGACGGTGCGGTGAAAGCTCTTGGGCTGGAGGGGCACCATAGTGCGGATCACGTCCTGCACTGTCTCGGGAGTCACGTCCACCCGGACGTAGCGGTCGGGGTCGCCGGTGCCGCCGGGGCCCGGGTCCTCCCCCGCGCTGTCGGTCACATCGGGGAGGTAGACATCGGGGGTACCCGGCATGAAGAGGTTCAGCCCAAAGCTGGAGAAGACCGCCACCACAATGACGACGGCGATCAGCACCACAAATATGGTCCGGTTCTTCCCCTCCATGTACTCCACTCCCCCTTTCCGCTCTCTTAAAACTCGGCGGGCGGCTCCTCCCGCAGGCCAAAGTGGTACAAAATCGCGTCTGCGATCCGCGCACAGGCGTGGCCGTCCCCGTAGGGGTTGACTGCATGGGCCATAGCCTCGTAGGCAGCGCGGTCATTGATAAGCTCACTTGCCAGGGAGAAGATCTCCTCCTCCTCGGTGCCCGCAATCTTCACGGTACCCGCCTCCACGGCTTCGGGCCGCTCGGTCTCCCGACGCAGAACAAGCACGGGCCTGCCCAGGGCGGGAGCCTCCTCCTGGAGGCCGCCAGAGTCGGTCATCACCAGGTAGGACCGAGCCATCAGGTTGTGCATCTCCTCCACGTCCAGAGGGGCGATGAGGTGGATGCGCTCGTGGCCGGAGAGATACTTGCCCGCCGCCTCCTGTACCACCGGGGAAAGATGGACGGGATACACCAGCTCTACATCGGGGCAGGCATCGGCGATACGGCGCAGGGCGGACATGATGTTGGTCATGGGCTGGCCGTAGTTCTCCCGCCGGTGGCAGGTGACCAGGATGATTTTTTTACCCTCATAGTCCAGGGTGTTGAGCAATTCCGTCGAGAAGCGGAAATCCTTTACAACCGTTGTCTCCAGGGCATCGATTACGGTGTTACCCGTGATGAATACACCTTCGGCGATATCCTCACGGGCCAGATTCGCCCGGTTGGCCGGTGTGGGGCAGAAGTGGAGGTCCGCGATGTCCCCCACCAGCTTGCGGTTCATCTCCTCCGGGTAGGGGGAGTACTTGTCCCAGGTGCGCAGCCCCGCTTCCACATGGCCCACCTTGATCTGATGGTAAAAGGCGGCCAGCGCCCCGGCGAAGGTGGTGGAGGTGTCCCCATGGACCAGCACCAGGTCGGGTTTCGCCTGGGAGAAGACCTGCTCCAGCCCTAGAAGACACTTGGTGGTGATGGTGGACAGGGTCTGCCGAGGCTCCATAACGTCCAGGTCGTAGTCGGGCTTGCGCTTAAAAATCTCCAGCACGCTGTCCAGCATCTGCCGATGCTGCGCGGTGACACAGCAGAGGCTATCGATCTCCGCCCTGCGGTCCAACTCCTGAACCAGCGGGGCCATCTTGATGGCCTCGGGCCGGGTGCCGAAGATGGTCATGACGCGCAGCTTGTTCATTCCCCGTCCTCCTCTTCCTCAGTTGCCTTGTCTCCGGCGGAATGGCCGTTGCGTTTTTCGTTGTAGTTGAGAAAGATGCGCCCAGCAACCGCCCCGGCGGCGCAGAGGGCCACTAGCATCAGCATGGCCTTTACCGGGCCGCTGGTGGTGAGCACCACGGCGGAGAGGCCCAGAATCGCGCTGATAACGTAGAGTACCGCCACGGCCTGTTTCTGAGAAAAGCCCATGTCGATGAGCCGGTGATGTACGTGGCTGCGGTCGGCGTGCATGGGGCTCTGCCCGTGGGCGATGCGGCGGATAAAGGCAAAGGCCGTGTCAAAGATGGGCAGGCCCAGCATAAGGAAGGGCACCACAAAAGAAATGATGGTGTAGAGCTTGAAGAGCCCTTGAACCGAGACCACTGCCAGGACGAACCCCAGGAAGGTGGAGCCGGTGTCCCCCATGAAGATCTTCGCGGGATTTAAGTTGTAGGGCAGGAACCCCAGACAGCCGCCCACCAGGGCCGCCACCAAAAAGGCCACCTGTGGCTCCCCCACCACCAGGGCGATGACCAGCAGCGTCATGGAGCTGATGGTGGTGACGCCGCAGGCCAGGCCGTCCAGACCGTCGATGAGGTTCACGGCGTTGGTGATGGCGACGATCCAAATCACTGTGACGGGGTAGGCGAGCAGCCCCAAGTCCCAGTAGGGATTGGCGGAGAAGATGTTGGGGTTGGAGAGTATCTGGATAATATTCCCTGAGCAGACCGCGATCAGGGCGGCGACAATCTGCACCACGAACTTGAAACCGGCCTTTAGGGAGTAAATATCATCAAAGATGCCCAGCACCACGATGATGACCGCACCCAGCATCATTCCGCGCAGCTGCGGGGTGATCTGTACGAAAATCAAAGCGCTGATGAGAAAGCCGAAGAAGATGGCGAGTCCCCCCATGCGGGGGATAGGATGATCGTGCATCCGCCGGTTATCTTTTGGCACGTCTACCGCGCCCATCCGCTGGGCCAGCACCTTAACCACGGGCGTAAGAATGAAGGACACAATCAGGGCCACACCCAGGGCCGCTGCCACCATGCCGATTTTCTGGAGTTCCATATTCATGCTGTTTTTGCTCCTCTGTCTATATCAAATCCGCTGTTCAACGCGGCAGGAAACCAACCTTTTTATATACCTTGCGCAGGGTTTTTTCGGCCACATAGCCTGCTTTCTCGGCCCCGGCGCGGTATACGCTCTCCAGATAGGCCTTGTCGGACAGAATGCGCCGTGTCTCCTCCTGAATGGGACGCAGCAGCTCCACTACCGCGTAGCCCACGGCGGGCTTGAAGGCGCCGTACCCCTTGCCGTCAAATTCCGCCTCGATCTCCTCAAAGCTCCTGCCGGTGACGGCGGAGTAGATGGTCATCAGACTTGCCACACCCGGCTTTTCGGTGGGGGCGTAACGGACGCAGCGCTCAGTGTCGCTGTCAGTGATGGCCCGCTTGAACTTGCGCTGAATGTCTTCCGGCTTCTCCATGAGGAAGACGCAGCCCTCGGGCATGGACTTGCTCATTTTGCTTTCGGGGGCATTTAGGCTCATGATGCGTGCCCCTGTCTTGGGGATGTAGGGCTCAGGGATCTTGAGCACGTCGCCATAGACGCTGTTGAACCGCTGGGCGATGTCCCGTGTGAGCTCCACATGCTGCTTCTGGTCGTCCCCAACGGGCACGAAGTCGGGCTGGTAGAGCAAAATATCGGCTGCCATAAGGCTGGGGTAGGTAAAGAGGCCACCGTTGATGTTGTCGGCGTTCCTGGCGGACTTATCCTTAAACTGGGTCATACGGGAGAGTTCCCCGAACATGGTATAGCAGTTGAGCACCCAGGCAAGCTCCGCGTGCTGGTGGACGTGGCTCTGGATGAAGAGGGTGTTGCGCTCCGGGCTGAGGCCGCAGGCAATATACTGGGCCAACTGCTCCAAGGTGCGGCGGCGCAGGTCTGCGGGGTTCTGGCGGACGGTGATGGTGTGCATGTCGGCCATAAAGTAGTAGCAGTCAAACTCTTCGGCCCGGGCCCCCCAATTCTTGATGGCCCCCAGATAGTTGCCCAAGTGCAGATCCCCGCTGGGCTGGATGCCGGAGAGCATTACTTTTTTTGCTGTCTCTTCCATATTGAAACACCTCAAATGATCGTTTTTCAAATGTGTATAGTATACCACTCCCGGCACCGCTTGACAAGTTTTACACACACCGTTAAAATGGATACGCAAATAAAAAAGGCTGGAGGAATCATCCTTGGACAGAACATGGTTTGACGAGATGGAGGCGCGCATCCCCCACGGGGAGGTGCGCACCCGCTTTGCCCCCTCTCCCACCGGATATATGCATATCGGTAACCTGCGCACCGCCCTGTATACCTGGCTCATCGCCCGGCACCAGGGGGGGAAATTCATCCTGCGTATCGAGGACACCGACCAGGAGCGGCTGGTGGAGGGTGCCACCGAGGTCATCTACAAGACCCTGCGGGAGTGCGGTCTCGACTGGGACGAAGGCCCCGACATCGGCGGCCCTGTGGCTCCCTACGTGCAGACCGAGCGGCGGGATACCTACGGCAAATACGCAGAGCTCCTCATCGAGGCAGGGCATGCCTACCGCTGTTTCTGCACCAAGGAGCGCCTGGACTCCCTCCGGGGTGAGGACGGCCTGGGCGGATACGACGGGCAATGCCGCCATCTCTCTCAAGCTGAGATAGACGAAAAACTGGCTGCCGGGGTTCCCTATGTCATTCGCCAGAAAATTCCCTCTGAGGGCACCACCACCTTCACCGATGCCGTCTTCGGGGATATCACGGTGGAGAACACCACCCTGGACGACCAGGTCCTCATCAAATCGGACGGGCTGCCCACCTACAACTTTGCCAACGTGGTGGACGACCACCTCATGGGCATCACCCATGTGGTGCGCGGCTCTGAGTACCTCTCCTCCGCGCCCAAGTACAACTTGCTCTACCAGGCATTCGGCTGGGAGGTGCCCACCTATATTCATTGCTCCCCCGTTATGCGGGACGCCCACAATAAGATGAGCAAGCGCCACGGCGATCCCTCCTACCAGGACCTCATCGCCCAGGGCTTCCTCTCCCCTGCAGTAGAGAACTACGTCACCCTCCTGGGCTGGTCCCCCCGGGGCGAGTACGCCGAGCGGGAGTTTTTTACCCTGGAGGAGCTGGCCGGGATCTTCGATATCGGAGGCATATCCAAGTCCCCCGCCATCTTTGACATTGAGAAGCTCAAGTACTTCAACGCCAATTATCTCCGCTCCCTCTCCCCTGAGGAGTTCTACCGTGGGGCCGCACCCTACCTCAAGGAGGCCGTCAAGACCCCCGGCATCGACCATACTCTCATCGCCCCCCTGGTGCAGCCCCGGTGCGACACCTGGATGGACATCGCCCCTCAGATTGACTTTTTCGACGCCCTCCCCGAGTACTCCAATGAGCTCTACTGCCATAAAAAGATGAAGACCGACGAGGAAAATTCCCTGGATGCCCTCAAGCTGGTTCTCCCCGTGGTGGAGGCCATAAGCGACTGGAGCTTTGACGCCATCCACGTTGCTCTCATCGGCCTTGCCGAAAAGCTGGAACTGAAGAACGGCCGCATTATGTGGCCTGTACGCACCGCCCTCTCGGGCAAGGCGGTCACCCCCGGCGGGGCCGTTGAGCTCTGCCACATCCTTGGTAAGGACGAGACCCTGCGCCGTATCCGTCAGGGCATCACGCAGCTTACGAAGTAATCGTGAAACAATATTAAAGAGGAGGTCGGGACTGCGTGTCCCGACCTCCTCTTATGTTGCTTTACTTGCTTATGGCCTCTCCGCACGGATCAGCAGCAGTTGTTATTGCAGTTGTTGTTGCAGCCGCAGTTGCTGTTGCAGCCGCAGTTGTTGCCAAAGCCGTTGCCGCAGCAGCAGAAGAGGACGATGATGATGATGATGATCCAGAGGCAGCCGCCGCCGCCCCAGCCACAACCGTTATTGCACCCCATAAATGAAGTACCTCCTATATGAATTGGAGAGCTCACCGGCCATCGCCTCCGCGGCCTGGCCTCGGCGGTCTCATTTCATACTATGCGGCGTCACTTGATTGGTGCAATCGTCAAGAAATTCGCTGATAAAACTCTGTACCCTACCGTACCTCTTTTCTCGTCAGCGAAGCCGCGCGCCCGTCACGCCCGCTTTGGCCTGCTCGGCCTGGGTCTGGGTCATGGCCCCGGCGGAGATGAGCGCGTTCTGTAGGGTGCCTCCCGCCTTGCGGCTGGCGGAGAGGGCATAGTAGGAAAGGTAGGCCGTCTGTGCCCTGAAGAAGGGTTTGGCGGGGTCAAACAGCGCCCGCTCCCCCGTTGTGATAACGCCCAGATCCTTGGCCCGATCAAGTGCGGTATCCCAGGTGAAGTCGGGGCTTGTCCCGCTGTCCTGATATCCCAGAGCACGCAGGAGGAAGGTCAGGTACTCCCCCGAGCTGATGATGTTGGTGGTACCAAAGCGCATCAAGTCCTCATCGACGCCCTTAGTGTACCCCTTGGCATAGGCGTAGGCAACGTACTGCCGCGCCCAGTCCGGCACGTCGGTAAAGGGGTTCGTCCCCGTGTAAGCCAAGGCCGCCTTCTCCTCCCCGATCAGGCGGAGGAAGAGGACCAGCCCCTCGATGCGGGTAGGAGTCTGCTCCAGGTCATACCCATCGCCGTAGGCCGTCCCGGTACCCTTGAAGAGGCCCATAGCCTTCAGCGCGTCCGCCAGTTCATTATAGTCGGTCTCACTGCTCGAGGTGAGCGCGTAGTACCCTTGGAGGGAGATCACCGCCGTGTCCGACGTGACGGTTACCCGGCAGAGGCTGTCCTCGGCGGCCAGGTAGCGGTGCCGGACCTCCATCGCCGCACCGGCGGACGCGGCCATCCCAGCCGTCGCGTCTACCGCCGCGCCCTTGTCATAGCTCAGCGCGGCGCTCCCCGCCAGGAGTAGGACTTGGGAGCCGGTATCAAAGGTGATGATGTCCCCCCGCTTAAACCGTTTTTCAGTAAAGGTAGAGGCGTACCCCTCCCCGCCGGTCATGGCCCCTGCCTTAGCGAGGTACAGGTCGGCCTGTGCCTTCAGCCGTGCCGCCGCGTCATCGTAAGCCCTGGTGAGAGCCGTGTCCATCCGCCCAGCGGCCGTCGTCACCGTCGCGGGGATATAGGTGCCGGTAATATAGCTCTGTGTGATGAGCGGGTCTGACGCGCTCCCTCCTGCCGCCAGGGCCGCCGCGCCACCCAGGAGAATGAGCCCCGCCAGAAGAAAGGCTGCCAGCTTTTTCATAAGCGGCCTATTCCTCGGAGATCATATAGCTCAGGGCCAGCAGGCTGTCGGCAAAGTGGACGTCCTCTACCACCACGCCCGCCGGCTTTTCAAGTTGGAGCTCGATGTTGGTGAAATTCCAGATGCCCCGCACCCCGTGCTCTACCAGCCGGTCCGCCAGCGCGCCCGCCACGTGGCCGGGCACCGTCAGCACCCCCACGCTCACCTTATGCTCGGCGAGATACTCCTCCAGCGTGTCGGTGTGATAGATCTTCACCCCCGCGACCTCGGTGCCCACGATGGCGCTGTCCACGTCAAAGGCGGCGGACAGGGTAAACCCGCTCTTCTCAAAGTGGAAGTTTTCGATGAGCGCCCGGCCCAGGTTGCCCGCGCCGAAGATCACAGCATTGTGCCCCCGGTCCATCCCCAGAATATCGGAGATCTCGCCCCGGAGCTTTTCAATATTGTAGCCGTACCCCTGCTGTCCAAACTCGCCAAAGCAGGACAGATCCTGGCGAATCTGGGAGGCGGTCAGGTTCATGGAATCTCCCAGCGCGTTGGAGGAGATACGAACCACCCCCGACTGGTATAAATCATTTAAATGGCGGTAATAGCGGGGCAGACGGCGAATTACGGCACTGGATACCTTTTGCTTTTTCATCTGTCAGCACACCCTTTTTGATAGTTAGTCATATGCGAAAATTCTACTCTCTTTCCATCAACTTGTCAAACTTTTTCACAAAGATTTTTTGCTGAGCATTTTACTGGGAAATTGACACCAAAAATATTTTGCCCTATAATAACTATATCTATCTTGTTTTTAAGGAGGCGCTCTGTAATGCCCCTTGAAATCCGTGAGGTCGTAACCGGCGACCTGCCCGATCTGTTGTTCCTATACGCCCACCTGCACCCTGAGCCATCCCCGAAGCCTGACCAGGTGGAGCGGGCCTGGAGTGCCATCCTGTCCGACCCCAACCATCACGTCCTCCTGGGCCTGGAGGAGGGGTTCCCCGTTTCCTCCTGCGTCCTGGTTGTCATCCCCAATCTGACCCGAAATGCCCGACCCTATGCACTCATCGAAAACGTGGTCACCCACCCGGATTTCCGGGGCGGCGGACGGGCCACCGCAGTGCTAAGGCGGGCCGTGTCCCTGGCGGAGGAGGCGAACTGCTACAAGATCATGCTTCTCACCGGGCGCAAGGACGCCTCCACCCTGCGTTTTTACCAGAACGCGGGTTTCAATTCCGAGGACAAAACCGCCTTCATCCGCTGGCTGTAGATTTTATCTGTAAAGGAGTAGTGCTTTTCTATGTCTGATTTTATTGATGCCCGTGGCAAAGAATGCCCCATTCCCGTAGTGATGGCAAAGCAGGCCATCGCCGATGGCAAGCTCCCCTTCACCATCGAAGTGGACAACCGCACCTCCGTGGAAAACTTGTCCCGCATGGCCTCCAGTAATGGCCTAACCGCCCCTGTGCGGGATTTGAGCGGTGGCGCCTTCGCGCTGGACTTCTCCCGTCCCGGCGACACCCCAGCGGCAGAAACCGTCCCCGCCGCCCCCCTGCCCACTCAAAGTAGGGACTACGTGGTCTTTATCGGGCGAGACATGATCGGCTCCGGGGACCGCGCGTTGGGAACCAACCTCATGCGCATGTTCTTCTATACGCTGGCTAACTCCGACAATCTCCCCGCCGCCCTCCTCTTCATGAACGACGGCGTCAAGCTTCCTACCCTGGACGACCAGGTGGTGGAGCACCTGAACACCCTCGCCGCCAAAGGAGTGGAGGCCCTGGTCTGCGGGGCCTGCCTTAATTTCTATGGCCTCACCGACAGTCTGCGCGCGGGTACCATTAGCAATATGTACGACATTGTCTCCCGGATGCAAGCCGCCGGAAAGGTTATTTCACTGTAAAGGTTATTTACTTTATGGATTACTGTATACTTGCCTTTACCAGCACTCATGCCGCCATCTCGGCCCAGGCCCTGCTGACGCCGGTCTGCCCCGTGCAGACCATGCCTGTTCTTCGTCAGGTCTCTGCCGGCTGCGGCATCGCCCTGCGCTTTTCCCCCGGCGACCTGCCTGCCGTCCGCACCGTCTTGGCGTCCTCCCCTCTTACGCGGTCGGAATACGCCCTCTACGCCGTCACAGGCGGCGGTGCAAACCTCAGGGCCGAATCAATCTAAAAAAAGAGCCGCCCTCATGGGCGGCTCTTTTTATGTATTTCACTCGCTGTGCGGGTTCTTCACCATCTCGCCTGAGATGTAGCCCTTGCCGTATACAATGTCATAGACCAAATTGCGGTAATCCCGGGTCACGGCCTTGTTGTCCGGAGGCTCGGACAGCGGTTCGCCGTGGGTGGGGACGAAGAGGCGCTGCCGGTATAGCAGCATCTCCTCCAGAGCCTTGTCCACCCAGTGGTAGTAGAGAGGTTTCTCCACCCCCGCCCAGTCCAGCAGATGGGTGCCCATACCTAAAGTACTCATCTCCTCCGGGGCGGGGAAGTCCGCGCCGTAGTTGTTCCACACCAAGTACCGGGTGGTGTGCATCTTCTTCATAGTGGCGCTGTCCCAGTTCTTGGTCTCGTCGCTGCGCACATAGCCCAAGATAGAGTACAGGGTCTCACCGCCGTCACCTGTATTCAGGCCGGGCAGATGGTCCCCCCAGAAGACGATGATGGTGGGCTCATCCACCTTCTCGAAGTAGTCCACCAGCGCACCCAGAGCGGCGTCCGCGTCGTGGAGTCCATGTAGAATGTTGTCCAGGGTCTCCTTCTCCGCCCCATTCAATGTCTTGGCGCTGTATTTCAGGCCGGAGGCTTCCTCAAATTTTTCTCCAAAATAGGGCTGGTGGTTCTCCATAGACAGGCCGAAGAGGAACAGGGGCTTGTCCTTGTCCCGGTGCTCATACTCATAGATAAGCTTTTCGGTCAGGGCCATGTCGGAGAGGTAGGGCCCTGCATGCTCCGCGTCCTCGGGGAACTCGTCCTCAAAGAGCACCTTTTCAAACCCGATGGCGGGCAGGTTGTCCGCACGGTTATAGAGCTTGTCGTTGTAGGAGTGGACAAATTCGGTGGCATACCCTTGCAAGCCGAAGGTCTTGACAATGGAGGGCATCCGGTTGTACGCCGTCCGGTCCCGCAGGGCTGTCAGGTCTTCCGCCGAGCCGAGGAACGCGATGGGCAGACCGGTCAAGACTTCCATCTCCACGTTGCCGGTGCCTCCCGCGTAGGTGTTGGAGAGAAAGCCCCCAGCCGGAAACTCCTCAGCTAACGTATGGTAGTTGGGGATAGGGTCGTCCTTAAAGTCCACGTTGGGAAGCACCACCTCGGGGTCGCAAAAGCTCTCTGACATGAGCATGATAACGTTAGGCGTCACCTTAGACTCCACGTAGGGGTCAGCCGCCGCGGCCTTAGAGGCGGTGCGCAGGATGGCGTTCATGTTGTTCTCGTTATAGGCGTTGGGCTGCTGCACGGCTGAGTTGAGCCAGCCGCTGTAAAAGCCCGCCAGCAAGCCCAACCGGTCATTCCGCTCGGCCTGGATCTCGTCCCCCGGCCCGGAGATCAGGGCCTGCGCCGGAGAAGTGCCAAGGCACAGCCCCACCGCCGCCGCACTCAAAACCACTCCGCCCGCACGGATGCGCCAGTCCAGACGTTTTCCCCTCTGTCGGCGGCCCAGTACCAGGACGACCGCCTGCATCAGCAGCAAGATCCCCAGCGCTCCCCAGGTGCCCGGTCCAAAGTCGATGCCGGGCCTCAAAAAACGCGCTAACTCCCCAGCGTGGCCCGCCAGGGCCAAGTCGCTGATCATAACCGGTGAGCCGTTGAGGGCCTCCTTCATATGGTTTGCAAACGCGAATAGGAAGACCGGCAGGGCGACCAGCACCGCGCTCCACCCCAGGCCGCCGGTCAATGCGAAGAGGAGTGCCACCGCCCCCAGCAGCACCCCGTAGGTGAGCAGGGAGACCTCTGGGCGGACCACCAGCCAGTCAAAAGCCGCTCCCGGCTCCTGAAGAGTGATGAGCTGGCAGCAGTATAGGATAACGGCGGGAACCAGCAGCATCAAAATAGCCCGCGCCCAGGGCCGGGTCCGCCACCGCGCCCGGGGCTGACGGAGGCGGAGGCGCATCCGTTTGCGCCAGTCCTCCTTCGGAGGGGACTCCGGTTCGGCTACCGCCACGGCGGCAACCGGCTGGAGGCCCTGATCGCTCCCCTCCCCCACCGCCTTCTGCCTGCGGCGGTTTTTCCTCCGCCTGGCCTCCATCTCCCGATATCGGTTGTTCCTCTTCTTGGACAAGGCCCGCGCCCTCTTTCCACCGCTTTGCGCATTTACCGGATATTTTATCCTCTTTTCCTCCCGCTGTCAATTTGCAATTTGTCCACTTTTCTCCGGCCCTCCTGCCACCTTCTCCATCCCCTCCATACAACACGCGGCGCCGCCGGCAAACCCGCCGGCGGCGCTGTAACGTCCTAATACCATATTACTTTTCAAACTTGATCTCGATATCTCCCATGCTGTTTTCCACCTCGATGGTATGCGTCCCCCCCCGGTGGTCGGCCTCGTCTCCGGCGTCCTTGCCGTTTATTGTGACGTTCCCCATGCTGGTCCGCAGATCATAGCCATAGTCCGCCTCAGCGCCCGCGACGGTGAGTTCCACGCTTCCCATGTCGTCGACGATCTTGGTGTGGCCCTCAAATGCCCCCGCCAGCACCACGCTGCCCATGTCATTCTCCACCGTAAGGCTTTCCGACGTGGAGACCTCATCCCCCACTAGCGCCCCCAGGGAGAGGGTAAGGTCCAGTGTCCGGGCGGTGATACGTTTCAGCTCCAGGTCACCCAGGCTCAGATTCATGGTGCTCTCCCCCACCACTGCGTCGGTGACGGCGACGCTGCCCAGGTCAGCCTCTAAGTCCAGGCGCCCGGCGCGCAGGCCCTCCAGCTCGGCGCTGCCCAGGGAGGTCTTCACAGTGACGCTCTCAAACTCCGCCCCCTCAGGGAAGTAGACGCGCACCTCCGCACCATAGCCAAACCCCAGGTCGACCCCCAGTCGGACGGAGGATGTACTCCAGACCTTAAGCTTTCCGTTTTTATTGGAGTAGTGCAGCGCGTAGTCCTCCCCCTGCCAGGAGAGCTCTACACCGTAGTGGTTGGAGGGGATGAAGTAAACGTCCCCCAGGTCCACGTCCACGTCCAGAGCGGTAAAGGGCTCCAGGTCCCCACCGTCGGCAACCCGGTTTCGCTCCCCGCTCCAGTTGGAGAGGCGAACCCCCGTGAGGCCCACGTTCACATCCCGGCCCCCTACGGTCACTACCATGGAGGTCTGCCCGCCCATGAGCCAACCGGCCAGGGCCAGAACCACTCCCACACCGAAGAGGGCGGCGGCGGTGGTCAGCAGCAGCTTGGTCAATCCCTTCATACCGCCTCACCTCTCCTTCCGCCGATAAAAAGCCAGCGGCACAGGGCCGCCACACCTTTCCCACACACCCGGCTCAGTGCCAGCGCCCCGGCCAGCATAGTGAGCCCGAAGGCGACGAAGAAAATTCCCAGTCCCGCAAAGAACATGGTCGTGGTGAGCCCCGGCGTGAACAGGGCTGTAAATCCGCACCAGACAGTGAAGAGCCCCCCCGCCGCTACGCCCAGGCCACCGGCGGCAAGGCCCAGTACCAAGCCCACCGGCACTGCCGCCACTAAGACCAGCAGCGTGAGCCACAGTGGGGACAGGAAGACCAAGGCGATGATCCGCCCCGCCGTCCAGCCCCGCCGCTCCCCCCGATAGTGGGGTGGGCGAGCACTCCGCCGCCCGCCGTCCGCAACCTGGCGGGCCAGATCCTCAGGGGAGCCCAATTCGGCGATGACTTCCCCTTCCCGTTCGGGTCCGGCCTCGTTGAAGTAGTCCTCATAGTATTTCATGATGTGCTCCAGCTCACCTGACGGCAGCCGCTGGTGCAAAAGGGCATAGAGTTCGCTCAGATATTCCTCCCTGCTCATTGGTCCAACTCCTCTCTTGTGGCTTTCATCTTACCCTCCCATCCCTTTGTTTGTACTGTAGAAACCCTTAAAACTTCATTAAAAAGTGCCTGTTTTTCCCTCTCCCGCCGTCGGCGGGGGCCCCGGCGGTGAGAAAGATACTCAGCTCAGGCGGTTATTTCCACCTCCGTAATACCCCCGTTTTTACTCGGTTGTACTTGTAAAGTTCACAATTTTGATATAGTATATAGAGAATTGTTGAAACTACTTTCTCGACTAGGAGGACCCTAATGAGCCTGCGCATCGGAATCGATATCGGCTCCACCACCGTGAAGGTTGTGGTGCTGGATGAACACAATAAGCTTCTCTTCCGCTCCTACGAGCGGCACTACTCCAAGGCCCGCGAGCGGGCGGTGGAGACTCTTACCTCCATCACGGATATGCTCTCCGGCCAGTCGGTCAAGCTGGTGGTCACCGGCTCGGCGGGTCTTGGCGTCGCCAAGACCGCGGGACTCGACTTCGTGCAGGAGGTGTATGCCACCGCCGCGGCGGTGAACACCTACTATCCGGACACCGACGCCGTCATCGAGCTTGGCGGCGAGGACGCAAAGATCATCTTCTTCGGCGGCGCGCTGGAGGAGCGTATGAACGGCTCCTGCGCCGGCGGCACCGGGGCCTTTATCGACCAGATGGCAACCCTGATGAACGTCACCGTAAACGAGCTGGACGACCTCAGCTTGAAACATGAAAAAATTTACCCCATCGCCTCCCGCTGCGGCGTCTTCGCCAAGAGCGACATCCAGCCCATCCTCAATCAGGGCGGGCGGAAGGAAGACGTGGCCGCCTCCATTTTCCAGGCCGTGGTAGACCAGACGGTGGCAGGCCTCACCCAGGGCCGGGAGCTCAAGGGCAAGATCGTCTTCTTGGGCGGGCCCCTCCATTTCCTCGCCGGCCTGCGAGCGCGGTTCGTGGAGACCCTGCACCTGGACGAATCCCACGCCATTTTTCCCGCAGACGGGGACTGTTTTGCCGGTATCGGTGCGGCCCTCTGTTCCGAAGACTACGAGGCCAGGCCCTTTGATGAGCTCCTCAAAAAGCTGGAGGAGAGTGTGGACGCCACCAGCACGGTCGACACCATGCCCCCCCTCTTCGCCGATGAGGGCGAGTACGACAATTTCCTCGCCAGGCACAACGCCAAGCGCCCCCCCGAGGTAGACGCGGCTACCTATACCGGCGACGCGTACCTAGGCATCGACGCGGGCTCCACTACCACCAAGATTGCCCTCATCGCGCCCGACGGCGGCCTGCTCTATACTTACTACCACTCCAATCTCGGCAACCCCGTGGCCATTGTCCTGGAGCAGCTGAAGGAGATCTACAAGCTCTGCGGCGACCGCATCCACGTCAAGGGCAGTGCCGTCACCGGGTACGGCGAGGAGCTGATTAAAAACGCCTTCTCCTGCGACCTCGGCCTCGTCGAGACCGTGGCCCACTACAACGCCGCCGCCCACTTTGAGCCTAGTGTGGACTTCATCATCGACATCGGCGGCCAGGACATGAAGTGCTTTAAGATCAGGAACGGCGCGGTGGACTCCATCATGCTCAACGAGGCTTGCTCCTCGGGCTGCGGCTCCTTTATCGAGACCTTTGCCAAGGCCCTGGGGTACTCCATTGCCGACTTTGCCAAGATCGGCCTCTTCTCTCCCCGGCCGGTGAACCTGGGCTCCCGATGCACCGTGTTCATGAACTCCTCGGTCAAGCAGGCCCAGAAGGACGGGGCCAGCGTGGAGGACATCAGCGCGGGCCTCTCCATCTCCATCGTGAAGAACGCGGTCTACAAGGTCATCCGGGCCGCCAGCGCCGACGATCTGGGCAAGCACATCGTCGTTCAGGGCGGCACCTTCCTCAACGATGCGGTGCTCCGAGCCTTCGAACAGGAGCTGGACCGGAACGTGACGCGGCCCACCATCGCCGGGCTGATGGGGGCTTTCGGGGCCGCTCTTGCGGCCCGGGACGCGGGGCTGGAGGCCTCCTCCCTGTTAAGCCTCGACGCTTTACAGTCTTTTGCCCATAGCGCAAAGCCCGTCACCTGCAATCTCTGCACCAACCACTGCTCTCTTACCGTCAACCAATTCGACGGTGGACGGCGCTTTATTTCGGGCAACCGCTGCTCCCGCCCCCTGGGGAAAGAGAAGACCGAGCTGCCCGACCTGATGGCCTACAAGTACAAAAAGCTCCGGGCCCTGAACGGCAAGGGGAAGGGCAATGGCCTCCGTGGGAAGATCGGCATCCCCTTCGGCCTCAATATGTACGAGAACCTCCCGTTCTGGTTCGAATTCTTCACCTCCCTCAACTTCGAGGTGGTCCTCTCTCCCGAATCCTCCCGCAAGCTCTACATTAAAGGCCAGCATACCATCCCCTCGGACACCGTCTGCTACCCTGCAAAGCTCCTTCATGGCCATGTGGAGGCCCTGGTGGAGGACCGGGTGGACGCCATCTGGTACCCATGTATGTCCTATAATAACGACGAGGGCATCGGCGACAACCACTTTAACTGCCCCGTGGTGGCCTATTACCCTGAGCTCCTGGCCGCCAACGTCCCGGCCCTTAAGCAGACCAAATTCCTGGACCCTTACGTGGGCCTCTGGCGGCGCAAAGACTTCCAGAAACGCATCTCCGCTATTATGGCGGAGGAGTTTAGCGTCCCCGCTAAGGAAAGCGCCGCGGCGGTCAAGTCCGCCTACGACTCCTATGACGCCTATATGGCCGACCTCCGTAAGACGGGGCAGGAGTATGTCTCCTACGCCCGTGAGCATGGCCTCAACATCGCGGTGGTCTGCGGCAGGCCCTACCACATTGACCCCGAGATTAACCACGGCATCAACGATCTTGTAACCTCCTTCGGTTTCGTTCTGGTCACAGAGGACGCCCTCTCCTACCTGGAGGGGTATGAGAGCCGGAAGGTCCTCAACCAGTGGACGTTCCAGAGCCGGATGTACAATGCCGCCCGCTATGTCTGTACCCAGGACGATATGCAAGTGATTCAGCTTGTCAGCTTTGGCTGCGGCACCGACGCCATCACCACCGACGAGATGCGCGACATTCTCGAGCGTGGCGGCAAGCTCTACACCCAGTTGAAAATCGACGACATCAACAACCTGGGTTCTGTGAAAATCCGCATCCGCTCCCTTATGGCCGCTATGGACGCCCGCAAGAACCGCAAGTAAGTTGGCACCCTGTCACGCCTCACGTCCGGGGCGCCTTCCCTCCGGCTCCGGGCCTCCCCTGCTCGGCGGCTCAGCGCTTCTTTTAAGAAAGGAAACTTGACCTATGGCAGAATTAGTTTACGACAAGACCGGCCGCCTCCTCTTCACCAAGGAGATGAAGGAGGAGTACACCCTTCTCGTCCCCCAGATGCTGCCCGATCACTTCGCCATGCTGGTGCGCATTATGCAGAACGAAGGCTACAAGGTGGAGATGCTGGGCAACACAGGCAAGAGCGTTGTGGACGCGGGACAAAAGTACGTTCACAACGATGCCTGTTTCCCCGCAATTCTGGTCATTGGCCAGCTCATCGATGCGGTGAAGAGCGGCAAATACGACCCTCACAAGGTGGCCCTGGTTATCACTCAGACCGGCGGCGGCTGCCGCGCCTCCAACTACATCCACATGCTCCGCAAGGCTCTGGAGAAGGCTGATCTCAGCTACGTGCCCGTCATCTCCATCAACCTCTCGGGCCTTGAGAAAAACCCGGGGTTCAAGCTCTCCATCGGTTTCCTGCGTAAGGCTGTCTTCGCCGTCATGTACGGGGACCTACTTATGAACATCGCAAACCAGGTGCGCCCCTATGAGGTCACCACCGGCAGCACCGACACCGCCGTTGCCGAGTGCATGGACTTCCTCCTGGAGGGAATGGGCCGGGGCGAGGGGTTAAGCTACAAGAGCATGTGCAAAAACTTCGACCGCATCATTGAGCACCTCGCCGCCGTGCCGGTGGCGGGGCCTCAGAAGGTGCGGGTTGGCGTGGTGGGCGAGATCTACGTGAAGTACGCCCCACTGGGCAACAATAACCTCAACGACTTCCTCCTCTCCGAGGGGGCCGAGCCGGTGGTGCCCGGCCTCACCGACTTCATCATTTTCAAGATTTACAACCGGGACGTGGACGTGGACCTCTACGGCGGCAAGTGGGCGAAGCAGGCGCTGTGCCGTTTTCTCTCCGACTACGTAAAGAAGTACCAGCACGCCATGATTGACGCTATCAAGCGCTCGAACCGGTTCCGCGCGCCGGGCGACTTCGACGAGCTGCATGGTTATATCAAGGGCTACCTGGGGGATGGCAATAAGATGGGTGAGGGCTGGCTCCTCACTGCCGAGATGCTGGAGCTCATCCACACCGGAGTGCCAAACATCGTGTGCACCCAGCCCTTCGGGTGTCTGCCCAATCACATCGTGGGCAAAGGTATGATCCGCAAGCTGAAGGACGACTACCCCTGGAGCAACGTGGTTGCCATCGACTATGATCCCGGCGCTACCAAGATCAACCAGGAAAACCGCATCAAGCTGATGCTTGCCAACGCCAAGGCCATGGCAAAGGAGAAGGCGTCCTCCCCCGCAGCCAAGGCCGAGCCGGAGCCGGAGAACGGCGGCGAAAAAGAGCCGGTCTGCGTATGAGCGAGCTGCGTTTCGTTGACGCCAGCGTCAGCGAACACTTCGAGGCCATGAGCCTTATCCACGCCCTGGGCTGGCGGGACACTTATGTGGGCTACATACCCGCCGACTATATGGCCCGGGAAATCACCGACGACCGCTGGGTGAAGTTTTTCCGGGCTGACTACGAAAGTGGGCGCTGTCACGGTCTTCTCCTTTACAGGGATGAGAAACCGGTGGCCTGCATCAACTACGGCCCCGCCCGGGTGGCAAACCTCAACGCCGGGTCCATCTGTATGTTCGACTCCCGCGGCTACGAGGGCTGGGGGGAGATTGTCTCCTTTTACACCCACCCTGAGGAACGTGGCAAGGGGTACGGCGGGCTCCTCTTTGAGGAAGCGGTGCACCGCCTCAAGGAGGCCGGGCACCCCAGTGCCTTCGTCTTCGTTCTGCGGGAAAACGAGAAAGCCCGCAGATTCTACGCCGCTCATGGCTTTAATTGGGACGGCACACACGCCGACATCCCCTTCCCGCCCGACACAGTGTGCGTGGACCTGCGGTACACAAAGGAGCTCAAATGAAAAAGCTGTACTTATCCCTGGCGCTGGCTCTGCTGCTCTCGGGCTGCGCCACGGCCAATAGGGACGTCTCCCCCTCCCCTATGGGAACGGTAAAAATGGCCGAGTCCCCCACCCCATCCGCCACGCCTGAAAAGCTCTGGTGGGAGGGCAAGACGGCAGTCGACCTTCCCACCGAGGTGGAACCCGCCGGAAACATCTCCAGCGTTGATGGTCCGGTGTGCCTTGCCCTTCTGTCCGACGCGGACATCGGGCTCTATGGCGACGGGGACCCTACGGCGGGGGTGCTGCTGCGCAAGGGGGACTACGTCCAGTTCTTCCCCCAGACCTACGCCACCGCCCGGTATACTCTGCCCGAGCTCAACTGGGCCGATATTGACGGCGACGGGGAGAACGAGCTGGCTGTCAAGTACCTGGTGGAGGATACCGAAGGTGACATCGTCTACGAGCTGCACATCTACGAGTGGGACGGAACCGCCTGGACTGACCACCCGTTCACCCAGGCCGAGTTCACCCCCCTGCTGGAGGGGCTGGTGACCTATCGCTACGAGGACGACTACGTCACCCTGACAGTGGGGAGCTCTACCGACAGGCTGTGGTACGAGGGCGAGGAGGAGCCGGTGGGTCTGGCCCCTATAGGAGACCTGGTTTTCTTCCGGCAGGAGGGGGACGGCTACGTGGTCATTTTCGGCCTGCGGCTGGAACTCTCCGGAGGAGGGGCCGGGTACGACGCTGCCACCCTCACCGCTCAGCTGAGCTACGATGGCGAGAGCTTTGCTCTTTCGGACTACGCCCTGGAGACAGTAGGCGGTGTATAAACCTCTAAACAAAAAATGGGGCCCGTTCTGTTGCACAGAACGGGCCCCATTTTTTGTATTATTATGCTTTCCCTGCAGAACCGCAGATAACGATTTTCTCCTTGACTGCGCGCGCGACCTCGGCCATGCCAAGCTTGCCGTATTTCTTGGGGTCGAAGACCTCGGGGTCCTTGGCAATCGCCGCCTTGATGCCTTCGGAGTAGGCGATACGCAGCTCGGTGGCAAAGTTCACCTTCGCCACGCCTCGGGTGATGCAATCCCTCACCGCGTCCTCCGGCACGCCGGAGGCGCCGTGGAGCACCAGAGGGATGTCGACCAGGGCAGCGATGGCGGAAAGCCGGTCCACATCCAGTCGTGGGATTCCCTTATAGACTCCATGGGCGGTGCCGATGGCAACTGCCAGAGAGTCCACGCCGGTGCGCACGGCAAACTCGGCTGCCTCGGCCGGAATGGTGTAGCCCCCTTCGCCGCCGTCAGTGTCGTCCTCCTTACCGCCCACCTTGCCAAGCTCGGCCTCCACAGGTACGCCCATGGCCCGGGCGGCCTCTGCCACCCGGCGGGTGAGGGCGATATTCTCCTCAAAGACGTTGTGGGAGCCGTCGATCATCACGGAAGTGTACCCCGCCCGGAGGGCGGCCATCGCCATGTCAAAACTCTCTCCATGGTCCAGGTGGAGGGCCACCGGGACACTTGCCCCACGGGCGGCCACCTTCACCATTGCCTTTAGGTAGCCGAGGGAGCTGTACCGTACGGTGGAGGGGGTTGTCTGGAGAATAACGGGGGCGCGCAGCTCCTCCGCCGCAGCCACCACCGCCATGACCATCTCTAAATTTTCTACGTTGAAGGCGCCCACTGCGTAGCCGTTTTTCCGGGCGTCCTCCAGCATTTGTTTCGTCGTTACCAGGGGCATAGTCTTTCCTCCTTAGATTCCTTCATCCCCGTCATCCGGGGCGGTAACCGCCGCCGCGGGGACATACTGTCTGATGGCAAATTTCGCGCCCTCCAGAAGATGGGGAATGAGGCTATTCAGGCTCTCCCCGTCCCGCCCCAACAGGGCCGAGATGACCATGGGCACGCTGGCTCCGGCAACCACCTCTATTTTACGCTCCGGCAGGGCGGCGCGCAGGAGCACCGACTCCTTAAAGGGAGACCCTCCCATCATGTCGGCCAGGACCAGCACCTCTCCCTCTGCGGCATCAATGGCTGCCTTCAATTTCTCCCGCAGGTCCTCGGTGCTGTCGCTCTCCGGGAAGGTGACGCATAAGAGGGCGTCGGTCTGGCCGGTAATCAGCTTTGCCGCGCTGTAAAGCCCCTCGGCAAAGCTGCCATGACCGGTGAGGATGATGGAAATCATACCGTCCCCTCCCCCTCGTATGGATAGATGGTGACCCCCTTGACCACGCGGTTCACCACCCCGGTAGGGTTGGGATTATCAGGGGTATTGCCAATGACGAGGGAGTTGAAGAGGCCCATCATCTGCCCGTAGAGCACGTAGTTGAGGGCGGCATAGTACTCAGGCACGGAAGCGCCGGAAATGGTGAAACACTGGTCGGTGTTGGCGGCCAACTCAGAGTCCGGCGCATAGGCGACACCCACCACCTGGTGCCCACCGGGGTCGCCATGGAGCTCACGGGCGATATCACGGACGTAGCGGCGGGTATATGCGCTGCCCGAGCCGAGAACCATGACGACGGTCTTATCGTTCACAATGGCCTTGGGCCCATGACGGAAACCCATGGTACTCTCGCTCACCGAAACGATGCGCCCGTTGGAGAGTTCCATGTTCTTGAGGGCCAGCTCTCTGCCCAGCTCCGCGAGACAGCCAGACCCCAGATAGACCAGCCGCTCCGGACGGGCATCAGCCAGGGCCTTGATCCCCGCCCAGTCCTTCTCCAGCACCCGGCGGCCCTGGGAGGAGAGGGCCTCCACAACGGCGCGGTTCTCCATAATATGCTCGATATCGAAAAAGAGGAGGGCGGAGAGGAGCATACAGGTAAAGGAGCTCGTCATGGCAAACCCCCGGTCATTGACCTCGTCAGGCAGGAGGAGCAGGAAACTGCCAGGGGTGCTCCGCGCCCGCTGGGCCAGGGCCCCGTCCTCGGCGCAGGTAACGACCAGATGAGAGAGGCACTTGGTGTTGGCCTGCATCAAATCGAACGCGCCCACGCTCTCCGGGCTGTTACCAGAGCGCCCGAAGGAGACCAAGACTGTTGGGGTCTCCGGCTCCAGCCAGAGCTGAGGGCTCGCCACCAGGGTCGTGGTGGGGATGGACTCCACCCGGCAGGGCAGGGTGGCGGCAACGCCGTAGCGGGCCACATCTCCCGTGTAGGCGGAGGTGCCCGCACCGGTGAGGATGACGCGGGCATCTGGGGTAATGGTATGGGCCAGGAAGTCCTTGATCTCGTCTGCCCGCCTTTCAATGAGAGTCAGGGTCTTGGGCCAGACCTCCGGCTGCTGGGCTATTTCCCGTGCGGTGTGCTCCGCTCCCAGGCGACGCAGTTCCTCTTCACTGTATCCAAACATGTTATTCCTCCTCGAGTAATCGGTGGATGGCATAGGCCACGCCGTTTTCGTTGCAGCTGGGGGTAACGCCGGTGCAGGCGGCCCGGATGTCTTCCGGCGCGTTGGCTACGGCGAAGGAGCGCCCGGTCTCCAGCAGCATATCCAGGTCATTATAGTTATCTCCCATGGAGACCATTTCTTCCAGGGAGACGCCGAGGAATTCCCCCAGCTCCCGCAGGCCGCTGGCCTTGGAGCAGCCCGCCGGGGTGATCTCCAGGCTGCTGAACCCAGAGGCCATCAGGTGCACCTTACCCGAAAGGGCGGCGAAAGCGGCGAGGTCGTCCAGTTTTTTCTCGCTGGTGCTGGCAAGGGAGATGCTGCAGCTAGGCTCCTCCCCGCTCAGAAAGGGCGCAAAGCTGGGGATAAAACGCAGGCCGTACTGGGAGAGCACCGGCCCCTTGACGAAGGCCAATTGCTCCGGCGTGGCCCCCTCCTCCGCGTCCACCAGCGCCTCCCAGTCCGGGAGCATGCTCAGGTCCCAGGTGGTGTTTATGCCATAAAAGATGCCGTGCTCATCCATATAGGTACACAGGCGGGAGAGCTCTTCCAAGGGGATGGTGCGCTTGCTGACCAGCCCTCCGTCCGCGTCCCGGACCGCCGCACCGTTGCTGCACACGATGGGGCACCTGAGGTCATACTTGTCCAGGATGGAGCGGGCATCGATATAGCTGCGGCCGGTGGCGATAGCGAACACAATGCCCCGGCGAGTCAGTTCAGCGATGGCGTCCAAATTTTCACGGCTGATGGAAAAGTCGCTGCATAGGAGCGTACCGTCCATATCGCATGCAAATAGTTTCATTCCATCAGTCTCCTCATGTCTCATATCGTCTTTGCCCGGGAAATGCAAGCGGGTCAGCGATGCTGACCCACTTGCTTTTTCGTCATACCGGAAAATTACAGGATTCCGAAGAAAGAGAGCAGGATGGAAAGGACAAAGGTCACGGCGATGAGCACGATGGGGCTGACCTTCTTGCGCAGGAATCCATACATCGTAAACGTATAGGCCAGGGGCAGGATGCGGGGGAAAATCTTGTCGAAGAAGTCGGCCTGGAGCATGACGGTCTTGACCTCATTGACGGGGATCTCCACCAGGACGTTGATATTCACATAGGAGGCGATCAGGCCGCCGATGACGGTGATGCCCAGGATGGTGGCGCACTTGGAGATGATGCCTGAGTAGGCCTTTATCGTATCGATGGCCTTGACGCCCAGATTATAGCCCAGGTGGGTCCAGACGATACGCAGGAGCCAAATAGCAAGGTATACCAGGAAGAAGATGATGGGACCCACGATGTTCCCGTCCATCGCCATCGAGGAGCAGATGCCCGCTACAATAGGCAGCAGGGTGAACCAGAAGATGGCGTCGCCAATGCCGGCCAGAGGGCCAAAGAGGGCGATTTTCAAGCCCTTAATGATCTTGCGGTCCTCATGGGCCTCTTCGAGCGAGATAAGCAGACCCATCAGGAACCCCACCAGGTTAGGGTGCGTGTTGATGAAGTCCAGGTTGTCTGTCATGGCGGCGGACAGGCCTGCCTTGTCGTCCTTATAGATCTTCTTCAGTGCGGGGAGCTGGGCTACGGTGTAGCCTCCGGACTGCATGCGCTCGTAGTTGAAACTGGCCTGCAGGAACGAGGAGGTAAGGCCCAGTTTGGTGATGTCGCTCTTGTTCAGTACTTTCTTGTTCTCATTAGATCCCATCTTCTTCCCCTCCATCCTGACTGGCTGAGCTACCAACCGAGCCTAGCTGACGCCTCTCATTATAGCGGTTGAACTCAATCAGAGCGAGGGCAACACCGGCGACAGCCACAGGCAGCAGATTGGAGAAACCGATGAAGACCGCCATGAGGAAACCGATGATGAGGTAGGGCACGTACTCCACCTTGAGCATGACCTTGAGCAGCATACCGAAACCCACTGCCGGGAGAATGCCGCCGGCGACGGCGAAACCGTTGGTGAGCCAGGCGGGCATAGCCTCTACCAGGAGTTTCATCCCCTCCTGGGCAACGAACGTGCACAGGAAGACAATAATGCCATAAGCGGCGGCGATGATCGCGGTGGTGAGGATATTAAGCTGGACGAACTTCCTGGTGTCGGCCTCAGCCGCATAGCGGTCCGCGCTCTTCATGAATACAGAGAACGCCGAGTAGAAGAACAGGATGATGTACTGCATGAGGAAACTGAATGGGAGCGCCAGCGCCATGGCTGCGGCGGGGGTAGAACCGGTGGTGAAGGCGATGACCGTCGTCATCACGCCGGCCAGGACGGGGTTGGGGGGCTGGGTACCGCCCGCGGGGGTAAGGCCCGCGAACGCAAGCTCTGTGAGACCGCCGGTAATAAGGCCCAGACTCACATCCCCGAGGATGATACCCGTCAGGGTGCAGACGATGATCGGCCGGAAGATGAAGAACGCCTCCAGCCAAAAATCGACGCCCACGATGATCGCCATAATAGCGAGCAGCAGGCCTTGGACGAGGGTAATTTCCACAATATCTCCTCCTCAAAATATTTTGAAACGCTGGGCACACGATTCCAGCGGATCAAACGCTTTACTTTACGTCCTCCTTGAAGTCGCCAGGCACGTCCTGGATGTAGAGCTTTTCGACCTTGCCCTTAATAAACAGCAGGTCCTCCATATCCTTGTCATCCACGTATACCTTCTTGCTGATGGGGCGCTTGCCATTGGTGAAGTGCATGTTGCCTACGTTGACCTCCTCGATGGGCACGCCGCCCTCAATCAGGGCCCGCACGGAGGCGGGGGTACGGCAGACGAGAAATATCTTCTGGCTTGGGGCCGCCTTGTGGATCACATCGATGGTTTTTTGCAGGGTGAAGAAACGCACTCCCGCGCCGGAGGACTCAGCCGTCATGCTCATAAGCTCCTGCTGGAGCTTGTCCTCTGCCGCCTCGTCATCGGCCACCACCAGGAGATTGGCCCCCAGGGTCATGGTCCAGGTGACACCCACCTGCCCATGGATCAGCCGGTTATCGATCCTTGTCAGCAAAATATTCGGTTCCGCCATAGGAACTCCTCCTTACAACTGATTATCACAATTGTGAACAAACCATGAATAACTTCTCCTGCATTCTAACACGTTTTTCTCTTTCGTTCAATAGATTGCACAAATACGACCCAATTAATTATATGTATTTTGTCCATATTAATACCATTTTTAAATTGGTATGCAATTCACGAAAAAAATTGTCGCAAACGCGCCAATTTATGGTATGATGACAAAGACCTCTTCCCTCGGATAAAATCTTTCGATTGGGATGGTGAGTGCCCGTGCCGAACAGACCGCTCTACATGGACATCTACGACGATCTCTTCTCGCACATCAAGCAGGGCGTATATGACTCCGAGACCCCCCTCCCACCGGAGCGGGACCTCTGCGCATATTATCATGTGAGTCGCTCCACCGTCCGCGGTGCCCTGCGAGAGCTACAGAAGAACGGCCTGATTCGCACCATCCAGGGCAGCGGCACCTTTGTCCAATCTCAAGTCATCGAGCAGCAGCTTCTTAATTTCTACTCCTTTACCGACGAGCTGAAAAACCGGGGAACCGATTTTGGCTGCACCATTGTGGACTACCAGCTCATTTCAGCCGACGATAAGCTGGCCCAAAAGATGAACTGCCCCAAGGGCTCCGCTATCCACCTGCTGGTGCGTCTGCGCTGCGCCGCCTCGGCGCCTCTGATGGTGGAGTATACCTACCTGCCCCAGAGCCGTTTCCATAAAATCAACGCCGCGGCCCTGCCCAACGCATCTCTGTACGAGTACCTGCGCAGCAAGTACGGCCTGCGCATGGACCACGCCATGGAGACCCTGCAGCCCATCCTCCCCTCTCCGCGCGAGAAGGAGCTGCTGAGCGTCACCCATCCCATCCCCTGCATGCTGCTGGAACGGTTCAGCTACGAGGAGGATGTGCTGGTAGAGTATACCCGCTCCGTGGTACGGGGAGACAAGTATATTTTCAAGGTCCGGCTGGACAATCGGACAAATAAACCCGAAGTAAACCCCACCTGATTTCTCAAAAAACAAGACGCGCCTCAAGGTGCGCCTTGTTTTTTATGGTTAAATCCTCCGTTACACTTGACTTCCAGTCCTTAATTCGCGATAATATAAAGCATACGACCCTGCAAGGAGGATGTTCTCATGGCTAAAACGGCAAACGGAGAAACTAAGCCGGTACTTAAAGCGGCGGCGCGCATGTCCAGGCGGGGCCCCCTGGATCAGGACCAACTGCGGAAAATGGACGCCTATTGGCGCGCCGCCAACTATCTCTCGGTGGGCCAGCTTTATTTGCTGGATAACCCTCTTTTAAAAGAGCTACTGAAAGCTGAGCATCTCAAGCGGGTGATTCTGGGCCATTGGGGCACCGCCCCGGGGCAGAATTTCATCTACACCCACTTGAACCGGGTCATCACGAAAAACGACCTGAACATGATCTATGTGGCCGGGCCGGGCCACGGGGCTGAGGCAGTGGTGGCCCAGGCCTATCTGGAGGGGACGTACAGCGAGGTCTACCCTAACGTGGGGCAGGATGAGGAGGGGCTGAAAAAGCTCTTCCGGCAGTACGCCTTCCCCGGCGGCATCACCAGCCACGCCGGGCCCCAAACGCCCGGCTCCATCAACGAGGGAGGCGAGCTTGGGTACTCCCTCTCCCACGCCTTTGGCGCTGTGATGGACAACCCCGATTTGATTGCCGCCTGCGTGGTAGGCGACGGCGAAGCCGAGTGCGCCCCTCTCGCCACCGCGTGGCAGTCGAACAAGTTCATCAACCCGGTCTCCGATGGCGCGGTGCTGCCCATCTTCCTCTTAAACGGCTACAAGAGCGCCAATCCCTCCGTCTTTGGTCGCATCACGAAGGAAGAGGTAGAGATGTTTTTTAAAGGCTGCGGCTGGGAGCCCCGTTTTGTGGACGAGGACGACACCGCCCAGGCCCACCAGACCATGGCCGCCGCCCTGGACTGGGCGGTGCGGGAAATCAGCCGCATCCAGGAGCACGCCCGCACCCAGGGCGACCCCGCCAGGCCCCGATGGCCCATGATCGTCTTCCGCTCCCCCAAGGGGTGGACGGGCCCCAAGGACGCGGAGGGCACCGCCCGTTCCCACCGGATTCCCCTGCCCGTCAGTGCCTCCCGCCCAGAGCACCTACATGAGTTGGAGTCGTGGCTTCACTCCTATCGGCCCGAGGAACTCTTCGATGCTCAGGGCAAGCTGAAGGCCGAGCTGCGGGAGCTGGCCCCCGTGGGAACGCGGCGCATGGCCGCCAACCCCCACGCCAATGGCGGCGGGCTGCTGCGGGATCTGCGCCTGCCCGACTTCCGCGCGTACAGCGTAGCTGTCCCAGCCCCCGGGGCTCGGAGCGGCGAGGACATGGCGGAGCTGGGCAAGTATCTGCGGGACGTAGTACAGCTCAATGCCGAAGCAAAGAATTTCCGTCTCTTCGCCCCGGACGAGGCCCTTGCCAACGGGCTCGATGCGGTCTTCTCCGCCACGGGCCGCCGATGGAACAGCGACCTGCTCCCAGGCGACACGGGCCTCGACCCGGAAGGGCGGGTAATGGACGCAATGCTCTCCGAGCACATGTGTCAGGGCTGGCTGGAGGGCTACCTCCTCACCGGGCGGCACGGGGTCTTTGTGAGCTACGAGGCCTTCATCCGCATCATCGACTCCATGTTCTCCCAGCATGCCAAATGGCTCAAGGTGGCCCGACAGCTCCCCTGGCGGCAGGACATCGCCTCCCTCAACTATGTTCTGGCCTCCAACGTGTGGCAGCAGGACCACAACGGCTTTACCCACCAGGACCCCGGGTTCCTGGACCACGTGGCGAACAAGAAGGCCGATGTGGTGCGCCTCTATCTCCCCCCCGATGCAAACTGCCTGCTTGCCACCTTCGACGGCTGTATCCGCAGCCGGAATTATGTAAACGTCATAATCGCGTCCAAACACCCACGGCCCCAGTGGCTCACCATGGATCAGGCGGTGAAGCACTGCACTCAGGGCATCGGCATTTGGCAGTGGGCCTCCAACGACCAGAGCGACGAGCCCGACGTGGTCATGGCCTGCTGCGGCGACACCCCCACCCTGGAGACTCTGGCGGCCGTGACTATCCTTCGCAAATACCTGCCGGAGCTGCACATACGGGTCATCAACGTAGTGGACCTGATGAAGCTCCAGCCCCACACCGAGCACCCCCACGGCCTCACCGATGAGGACTTTGATGCCTACTTCACCACCGACAAGCCCATCATCTTCTGTTTCCACGGCTACCCCACGCTGGTACACGAGCTGACTTACCGCCGCCGCAACAAGCTCCTCCACGTCCGGGGCTACAAGGAGGAGGGCACCATCACCACCCCCTTCGACATGCGGGTACAGAACGACATCGACCGCTACCACCTTGTAATCGACACAGTGAAACGCCTGCCCCAGCTCGGAAACCGGGGAGCTTTCCTCATCCAGCTCATGCGGGACAAGCTGGTAGAGCACCAGCAGTATATCACCACCTACGGCGAGGATATGCCGGAGATAAGGGATTGGGCATGGAATGACGGGAAGGGCCTTGAAGGGTAAACTGCTGCGCTTATTACAATATAGCGATACGCGGCGCGTCCTCGCGGCAAAGAAAGCAAAACGGCTGACGAAAAAATTTCGTCAGCCGTTTTCTTATTAAGTATCGATCCAATACCGCTGGACCAGGATGCCGTCACAGGGACGCTCATTCTCCAGGACGCCGCCTTGTGAGCAGATGGTGCGGCGGGATGCCTCGTTTTTCTTATCGCAGGTCACCAGGACCCGGTCCAGGTCCAGCTCAGCTTTGGCGTAGATCATAGCGAGGCGGAGGATCTCGCTTGCGTAGCCCTTGCGGCGCTCCGCGGGGTGGACGCTGTAGCCGATGTGGCCGCTGAAGTTGAGGAAATGGTCGTTCAGGCAGTGACGAATATTGGTAAAGCCCACCAGCGCGCCGTCGGACTCCCGGAGAGCCATGAGGGTAGTTGCAGGGACCAGGCCGGGAGGAGTGGTCTCGGGGCGGAGTCTGGCCCGGACCTTGACAAGCCAGAGGGGATAGCTCTCACACCGTCCCAAATCGCAGCTGCCATTTACATGCTCATCCCGGTCCATGAACGCCTGGCGGTAGGCCCAGACCAGGGCCTCGTCCTTCTCGGCGGGGGCGTGGAGCGTCAGCTTATCCGTCATTAAAGCCAGCTCTCCTCGATCTCATGTTTCTTAGCGCGCGTCATCAGCTCGGTGATGACCTTGCGGGGGTCCTTGCCCTCGTAAAGGACAGAATAGGCCGCCTGGGTAATGGGCATATCCACCCCGTGCTTGTCGGCGAGATCCTTGGCGGTTGCGGCGGCATAGTACCCCTCAACCACAGCGCCGATCTCCTTGATAGCCTCGTGTACCGGAACGCCCTGTCCAATGAGGATGCCGCAGCGGCGGTTGCGGGAGTGCATGGAAGTGCATGTGACGATCAGGTCCCCCACCCCGGCTAGGCCGGCAAAGGTCTCCTTCCGGCCACCCAGGGCCTCCCCAAGGCGGGCAATTTCGGTGAGGCCCCGAGTCATAAGGGCTGCCTTGGTGTTGTCCCCGTAGCCCATGCCGTCGCACACGCCGGCGCAGAGGGCGATGACGTTCTTGAGGGCGGCGGAAAGCTCCACCCCCACCACGTCTCCCGAAGCGTAGACCCGGAAACGCTGGTTCATGAAGAGGTCCTGCACCAGCTCGGCGGCGTACTGGTCCCGTGAGGCGGAGACTACGGTGGTAGGTACGCCACGGCCCACCTCCTCTGCGTGGGATGGACCAGAAAGGGCAACCACTTTACAGCTATCCCCCAACTCCTCCCCAATGACCTCGGTGAGGGTGAGCGAGGTGTCCTTCTCGATGCCCTTTGAGACCGAGACCACCACAGTGCCGGGAGAGGCCAACTCCGCCAGCTTGCGAGCGGTGGTACGGACAGCAAAGGAAGGTGTTGCAAGCACAATTACTTCACAGTCCTTAACGCAGCTCATATCGCTGGTGAGGTTCAAGTCCTTGGGCAAGGATACTCCCTTGAGCATGGGGTTCTCCCCCGTCTCCCTGAGAACCCGGGATTCCTCTTCCGCATAGGACCAGAGGGTAACGTCGTGGCCGTTCTCCAGGAGCACCATGGCGAGGGCGGTGCCCCAGGCGCCGGAGCCGAGTACGGAAATTTTCATGAGAGTACCTCCCATTTAGTTAAAAGAATACGCCAACCAGGGCGGAGGCCCTACAGCTGGGTCGGGGACTATGGCTTGCGGTGGAAACTAAATTTGGACTCCTCGCCCTTTAGAATGCGCTGGATGTTTCCCCGGTGCTTCCAGAGGATGAGGGCACAGCAGACGGCAGCGAGGAGGGTACACATAGGGTCATAGAAAACGAACCAGGTGGAGATGGGGAAGGTAAGGCCCGCCCAGCAAGAGCCGAGAGAGACCCATCTGGTGAGAACGGCCAGAATAATAAAGCCGCCCCAGACCACCAGGGCCACCCGCCAGTCGATCATGATGGCGATGGTGCCGCCGGAGAGGATACCCTTACCACCCTTAAACTTAAACATACAGGGGAACATATGGCCGATCATACAGAAGGTACCGGCGAAGTATTTGCCCAGAAGAGGCGCTTGCATCACCAGCCCGATCATCCTCACACCAATCAGCACCGCGATGACTGCCTTGATCACGTCGCAGAGGATGACTACTAAGGTCAGCGGACCGCCGAAGGTGCGGTAGAAGTTGGTGAGGCCGGCGTTGCCGCTGCCGTGGGTTCGCACATCGTCCCGCAGGATGTACTTGGAGACAATGACCGCACCGTTGAAACAGCCCAGAAAATACGAGGCAACGGCTACCACAGCAAAAACCAGAATCACCTTTATCTCACCTGGCATATTTACCCCTCCTTATCACTCTTCTGCCGGACGGTGAGGATGACCGGCGTCCCCTCCAGGCCGAAGGTGTTGCGGATTTGATTTTCGATATAACGCTGGTACGAGAAGTGGAATAGCTGGGCGTCGTTACAAAAGACCACAAAGTGGGGAGGCTTGACACCCACCTGAGTCATGTAGTAGATCTTCAGACGGCGGCCCTTGTCTGTGGGGGGCTGGACCCGCCCCGTGGCATCTGCCAGGACGGTGTTGAGCATACCGGTGGTGATGCGCAGGGCGGCCTGGTCGGAGACGTAGTTAATCAGTTCAAAAAGCCGATCCACCCGCTGGCCGGTCTTGGCGGAGATAAAGAGGATGGGGGCATAGGTCATATAGGAGAGGTCCCGGCGGATATCGTTACGCATCTTGTCCATGGTCTTGTCGTCCTTCTCAATGGAATCCCACTTGTTGACGACGATAATGCAGGCCTTGCCCGCCTCATGGGCGAGACCTGCCACCTTGGTGTCCTGCTCGGTGACGCCTTCGCCCGCGTCGATCATGATAAGGCAGACGTCGGCCCGCTCAATCGCCATTGTGGCGCGGAGGACGGAGAACTTCTCGATGCGGTCGTCCACCTTGGCCTTCTTGCGCATGCCAGCGGTGTCGATGAGGATATACTTGCCCTTCTCGTTTTCAAAGTAGCTGTCCACCGCGTCCCGGGTGGTACCCGCCACATCGGAAACAATAACCCGCTCCACCCCCAGGATACGGTTAACGAGGCTCGACTTGCCCACGTTGGGCTTGCCAATAACGGCCACCTTGATGGTGTCGCTCCCCTCTTCCTCCTCTTCCTCAGGGGGAAAGTACTTGAAACACTCGTCAAGCAGATCGCCGGTGCCGTGGCCATGAACAGCGGAAACGGCAATGGGGTCGCCCAGGCCCAGGTTGTAGAACTCGTAGATGTCAGGATTCGTCGCGCCTACCGAGTCCATCTTGTTCACCGCCAGCACCACGGGCTTGCCGGAGCGGAGAAGCAGATTCGCCACCTCCTGGTCAGAGGCGGTCATGCCGGTCTTGATGTCACAGACAAAGACGATAACGGTGGCGTTATCGATGGCAATCTCAGCCTGCTCACGCATGAAGGAGAGTATCTCGTTGTCGGTGCCCGGCTCTATGCCGCCGGTATCCACCATGTCAAATTTGCGGTTACGCCACTCGCTCTCAGCGTACAGGCGATCCCGGGTGACGCCGGGGGTGTCCTCAACGATGGAGAGGCGTGCTCCCGCCAGCTTGTTGAAGAGCATGGATTTGCCCACATTGGGGCGGCCCACAATAGCAATCAGGGGTTTGGGCATGGAATCACTTCCTTACGTTTCAAAGATAGCATCGCATAGGTCGAACCCGTCCTGGTTGACGGGACGGACTCGGACCTTCAGCTCACGCTCCACATCGGCGATGGTGACGTCGTCCAGGAATACGTCCTCCCCGTGGCGAAGCATGTTGACAGGAATCAAGAGCCTTTCGCCCAGTTCCTTGCCCCGGAGCTGGGTAATTAGGTCCTTGCCGGTGATGAGCCCGGCCACATCAATGGTCTCCCCAAAAAAATTGTTCACCAAGGGAAAGACCTGGCCCTTCCTAGTATGACACTTTACGGCGGCCATATCAATAAGCGCGCTGATAAAAGGAGCTGCAGCCAAGCCAGTGGCGGCGGAGAATGGGGTGATGGATTCCACCTCATCCGCCAGGGAGAGGGCTGAGCGGAATTCTGTCATCAGCAGGCGGAGCATCCCCACACCGTTCTCGAGCTGGGTGTACTCCTCGTAATACTTGTTCTCCGGAAGAGCGCGGCCTGCCTTGAGGTAAAATTCGTCGGAACACCAGAAGAGGGTAGTGCCATGCTTTTCCCGGCAGGCACGGCCATACTCCTCCACCATATCCACCACAGCGGCTGCCTCGATTTTCTCATAAGGGCGCAGGTTGGAGAGGCCCTGGCGGTGCTTGGTGAGGCCCACAGGCACGATAGACACTGAGTTGACCCCCGGATAAAGGGAGGCCAGGTCCTCCATGCTGCGCTGGAGCTCCGGCCCGTCGTTGATGCCGGGGCAGGAGACGATTTGGCAGTTCATGGTGATGCCTGCCGCAGCAAAGCGCCGCAGGAGCTCCATCCCCGCGCCCCCGTTGCGGTGGCCCAGCATCTGGGCCCGCAGCTCGGGATTGGTGGCGTGGACCGAGATATTGAGGGGGGAGATGCGCAGGTCGACGATGCGCTGCAGCTCCCGCTCTGAAAGGTTCGTCAGTGTAATATAGTTGCCCGTCAGGAAGGAGAGGCGGGCGTCGTCGTCCTTGAAGTAGAGGCTATCACGCATCCCCTGGGGAAGCTGATCCACAAAGCAAAAGATGCAGTTATTGGCGCAGCAGCGGGCCCGGTCCATGAGATAGGTCTCAAAATTGAGTCCCAAGTCCTCCCCGTCCCGTTTCTTCACCCGGAGGGTGCGCGCGCTTCCGTCTAGGGTCTTCAGGGCGAGCTCCAGATGGGCATCGTAGGTATAGTATTTGTAATCCAGTACGTCCACGATGGGATGGGCCCCCACGTGGGTGAGGGTCTCCCCCACACGCACGCCGGCGCGCTCGGCGGGGCTGCCGGGGTCGATGGACTGGATGACGGTAAGGCTCATGGAAACTCCCTCCTTGGGCTGTCCTTTCACACTCGCATTTCTAAAAAGAAAAGAGGGGTGTAATAACCCCCCTCTTCCCTCTCTTTATGCTATGCTTTTTACTTCGCAGCCTCGGTCTCGGGCTTGCCCAGCACAATCCCGTTATAGGTCATGCAGGACTTGCACATCCGGTGGGGCAGGCGAAACGCGCCGCACTTGGGGCAGGTCGTGGCATTGGGAGTCTCCAGCTTCCATACGGAGCTGCGACGCTTGTTCCGGCGCTGCTTGGATACTTTACTTTTTGGAACCGCCATTGGTGACACCTCCTTGGTCTCTTCCCATTCAGGATTTAATTCTCAGGTTTCTTATCATCCAACAGCTGCGCGAGCGCGGCCAAACGTGGATCGATGTCGGGCTTGCAGTTACAGGGGCCGTCGTTCAGATCCGCCCCGCACTTGGCGCAAAGTCCCTTGCACTCTTCTGAGCAGAGATGCTTGGTATCCATTTCAAGGATAAAGGTCTCCCGAACCAAGTCACCCAAGGGCAGCTCGTCCTTCTCCAAAAGAATGATCGTATCGCTCTCCTCCCCGGCCAGCTCGGTGGCCAGCAGGGTATCAAGGATGACGGTCTTCTCCCCGGTGAAAGGCTTGAGACAGCGGTCGCAGGTGAGCGCCAGCTTTGTTGACGCCTCGCACTCCAGGACCAGGGCGCCAGCCATGTTCCGAACCAGCCCGGTCACATGTACGGGGTTGGGGGCGTAGTGCTCGCCGCTCCACTCCAGATCAGACAGGTCCATCTGAAAGTCGAAAGGCAGGACAGCGCCGGGCACATGGATGATTTCACGCAGGTTCAGTCGCATAATTTTCTCCTCACAACGGTACAGCGGACATTATACCGAAAAATCCGGGCAATGTCAAATACTTTCTTCTTTTTTCTTGCGGAGTGTGGTACACTGTCGATAGCTTATAATCGGAGGATGCCCGATGAAGGAATTCACCATACAGAAAAACGACGCGGGGCAGCGGCTGGACCGGTGGCTGGGCAAGACCCTGCCCCTCCTCCCCACGCCTTTGGCCCAGAAGTATATCCGGCTCAAGCGGGTAAAGCTCAACGGCAGGGGGGCCCAGCGGGATACCCGGCTGGCGCTTGGGGACGTACTACAATTATACATTAACGACGAGTTTTTTGATACCCCAAAAGAGGAAAATGCCTTTTTATCCATCTTTAATCCCCATCTGAGCGTCGTCTACGAGGACGAAAACCTCCTGCTGGTGGACAAGCGGCCGGGCATCGTGGTCCACCCCGACGAGACGGAGCGGGTGAACACCCTCATCACCCACATCCAAGCCTACCTCTACCAGAAGAAGGAGTGGAACCCCAGAGACGAGCACTCCTTCGCCCCCGCCCTGTGCAACCGCATCGACCGCAACACCGGCGGCATCGTCATCGCCGCCAAGAACGCTGAGACGCTGCGCGTTATGAATGACAAGATCAAAGACCGAGAGATTGAGAAGTACTATCTGGCAGCGGTGCTGGGGCGGATGAACCCTCCGGAGGGAAAGCTGGAAGGTTTCTTACTCAAGGACGAAGCCAAAAAGCAGGTGACGGTCTACCACCGGCCTATCCCCGGCGGGAAGAGCGCCGCTACCTTATATAAAACGCTCCGGGTGAAGGACGGTCTCTCTCTGGTGGAGTGCCAGCTCCTCACCGGGCGGACCCACCAGATCCGTGCCCAGTTCGCCGACGCGGGCTGCCCCCTGCTGGGGGACGGAAAGTATGGCCGTGAAAAAGAGAACAAGAAATATGGACGCACGGGCGGGCAGGCCCTCTACTCCTACAAGCTCACGTTCACTTTCCCCACCGATGCGGGGATATTGGACGGGCTGCGGGGAAAAACCTTTACTGTGGAGGACGTGGATTTCGTCGGGGAATACTTTAAATAATGCTTTGGGTTCGGGCCTTACAGCCGTAAAGCTTAGGGGCGAAAAAAACATTGCATTTTTTTGTTGACATTTGGGGCAATACCATATATATTTATTCCGTTAGAGGGGCGTACCCAACCGCCGGTGGGGTACGCCTTTTTTTCCTTGTATAAACCTACAGAACGGGGGAGGATAATGGCAAAAGAATTAATCCGCCTGTCGGATTGCTTTATGAAATTTGAGGACGACGTAGTTTTGGACCACATCAACCTCTATATCAATGATAAGGAATTCCTCACGCTGCTCGGTCCCTCCGGCTGCGGCAAGACAACCACGCTTCGCATCATCGGTGGTTTTCTTAAGCCTACGGGAGGGGACGTGTTTTTTGACGGCGTGAGGATTAATGATGTCCCGCCCCACAAACGGAAGGTCAACACGGTTTTCCAGAAGTATGCCCTGTTCACCCACATGAACATCTTTGAGAATGTGGCCTTCGGCCTGCGCATCTCCAAGACACCGGAGGCCGAGCTTACGGCGCGGGTAGAGGAGGCTTTAGCCCTGGTAAACTTGGCGGGGTATGGGAAACGGAGCGTCAACTCCCTCTCCGGCGGACAGCAGCAGCGCGTCGCCATAGCCCGGGCCATCGTGAATCGGCCTCAGGTGCTCCTACTGGACGAGCCGCTGGGCGCGCTGGACCTAAAGCTCCGCAAGGACATGCAGGTGGAGCTCAAGCGCATCCAGCAGCAGGTTGGCATCACGTTCATCTACGTCACCCACGACCAGGAGGAAGCCCTCACCATGTCGGATACCGTGGTGGTTATGAACGAGGGCAAGATCCAGCAGATTGGCTCCCCCGAGGCCATCTACAACGAGCCGAAGAACGCCTTTGTGGCCGACTTCATCGGTGAGAGCAACATTATCGACGGCGTGATGTACGAGGACAAGATGGTGGGGATGTACGGCAAAAAATTCCCCTGTCTGGACAGCGGCTTTGCTCCCAACGAGCCGGTGGACATCGTCATCCGGCCCGAGGACATTGACATTGTCTCCGTGGCGGAAGGCCAGCTCACCGGCACGGTGACCGAGGTCACCTTCAAGGGGATGCACTACGATATCATCGTAGACTTTCGCGGTTTCAAGTGGCTCATCCAGACCACCGACTACTCCCCCGTTGGCACCAAAATCGGCGTGAAGATTGACCCAGACGGTTTCCACATCATGAAGAAGAGCCAGTACTCCGGTATGTTCGGGGACTACAGCTCCTATTCCGCCGAGTACGACGAGCTCAACGAGGAGCCCGCCGACGAGGAGGAAGAGGATGAAGAGTAACAAGGGTCTCGCCGCGCCTTATGTGGCATGGATGGCCGTCTTCGTGGTGGCCCCGCTGCTGCTCATCGTGGTATACGCCTTCACCGGCAAGGACGGCGGCTTTACACTGGCGAATTTCTCAACCATGAACCAGTACCTGGGCGTCTTCGGCAACTCCTTCCTGCTGGCGATCATCGCCACCCTGATCTGTATCCTGCTGGGCTATCCTCTGGCCTATTTCCTGGCCCGGTCGGGCGGCTTTCTAAAAAGCATTGCCACCATGCTCATTATGCTCCCCATGTGGATGAATTTTCTCCTGCGCACTTACTCGTGGATGTCCATTCTGGAGGATACGGGGCTAATCAACAAGCTATTGCAGGCAATCCACTTCTTTGACCTGTGGAACAGTCTTTTGGGCACCAACATCGAATTCTTTCACATGATCAACACTCCCGGTGCGGTGGTGTTGGGGATGGTTTACAACTATCTTCCCTTTATGGTACTGCCCATTTTCTCGGTCATTGTAAAAATCGACCCCCGGCTCATCGAGGCGGCCCAGGACCTGGGGGCCAACAGCCGGAAGGTCTTCCAGCGGGTGACCTTTCCGCTGAGCCTGCCCGGCGTGCTGTCTGGTGTTACGATGGTGTTCATCCCCTCGGTGTCCACCTTCGTCATCACTAAGCTCCTCGGCGGCGGGATGACCATGATGCTGGGCGACCTTATCGAGATGCAGTTTTTGGGTGCCGCCTACAACCCCCATCTGGGCTCCGCAATCTCCCTTGTAATGATGGTCATCGTGCTGGTTTGCATGGCCGTAATGAACCGGTTTGGTGAGGGCGAGGAGGAGGCGATGCTGCTGTGAAGAAGAACGGCTTTTTCTCTAATCTCTTTATGGTGTTGGTATTCCTCTTCCTCTACGCGCCCATTTTCGTCCTCATCGTCTTCTCCTTCAACGCGCTCAAGAGCCGGACGGTGTGGGGCGGGTTCTCCCTTCAGTGGTATATCCAGCTCTTCCAGAACACCCGCATTCTGGACGCGCTCAAGACCACGCTGCTCATCTCGGTCATCGCGGCGGTGGTTGCCACCATCGCGGGTACGGCGGCTGCTATCGGGTTCCACAACATGAAACGGCGGCCCCGTGGCATCTTAATGACGGTGAGCAACGTGACCATGACCAACGCCGAGATCATCACCGGCGTATCCATGATGCTCCTCTTCGTCTTCGCAGGGCGGGTCCTGGGGTTCAATCAGGGGTTCGGCACTCTGCTGATCGCTCACATCACCTTTGATATCCCTTATGTCATCTTATCGGTGATGCCCAAGCTCCGCCAGCTCGACCCCAACATTTACGAGGCAGCCCAGGACCTGGGAGCCACCGGCCTTCTCGCCTTCCGCAAGGTGGTGCTGCCCGAGATCATGCCCGGCGTGCTCAACGGTATGCTTATCGCCTTCACCATGAGTATCGACGACTTCATCATCAGCTACTTCACGGCGGGCAGCGAGACCACTACCCTTGCCCTGGAGATCTACTCCATGACGCGCAAGCGCATCAGCCCGGAGATCAACGCGCTGAGTACCCTCATGTTCCTTACGGTACTCATCCTGCTGGTGGTGGTCAACGTCCGCCAGACCCGGCAGGAGAGCGCCGAAAAGCGCAAAGCCGCCAAACTGATCCCCGTGGAGACCGCAGCCCTCATCGACGAGACTGAGGAAGGGCTTTGAACCGTTTCCCTGCGCCGGATTTCCGGTTTTGATTTAATTTTTGAAAGGGGCAAAAGAAAGGAATTGAAAAGGACTCTGGCAATCATGCTGTCCGCGGCGATGCTCGTGGGCGCCCTGTCCGGCTGCGGCAGCACCGGCGCAGCCAAGAACGAGGTAAAGGTGTACAACTGGGGCGAGTATATCGACGAAAGCATCTTTGACGACTTTGAGGCCCAGACCGGCATCAAGGTGGTCTATCGAACCTTCACCGACAACGAGTCCATGTACGCGAACCTCTCTTCTGGCGGCGCGGACTACGACGTCATCATCCCCTCCGACTATATGATCTCCCGCATGATCGACGAGGATATGCTGGAGAAGCTGGACTTTGCCAATATCCCCAACTTCAGCGACATCGACCCCACTTTGAAGAATCCCGACTACGACCCCACGGGCGAGTACAGCGTGCCCTACACCTGGGGCACCGTGGGCATTATCTACAACACCACCAAAGTGACCAAGCCCGTTGATAGCTGGGATATCCTTTTCGACTCGGACTACGCGGGACAGATTTTGATGTTTGATAACTCCCGGGACGCAATCGGCATTGCCCTCAAGTACCTGGGCTACTCCTATAACACCACCGACGAACAGCAGATCAAGGAGGCCGTCGACCTGCTGGTACAGCAACGCTCGGACGGGTTGGTGCAGTCCTACGTGATGGACCAGATTTTCGACAAGCTGGAGGGCGGCGAAGCCGCCATCGGCCCCTACTACGCCGGGGATTTCATCACCATGCATGAGGTAAACCCCGATCTGGCCTTCTGCCTGCCCAAGGAGGGCTCCAACGTCTTCGTGGACGCCATGTGCATCCCCAAAGGGGCGGTCAATAAAGCAAACGCCGAAGCCTTCATCAATTTCATGTGCTCCACCGATGCGGGGCTTGCCAACTGCGAGGCCACCGGGTATTCCACCCCCCTCCTCTCCGTAAGAGACGCCCTGCCCGACGAGGTGAAGAACGACAGCGTCGCCTACCCCGACAGCGAGGCACTGAGCCGGTGCGAGAGCTTTGTCAACCTGCCCCAGAATATTCTGGACCTTTACGACAGCGAGTGGCTACGGCTCAAGACCTGATAACAAAGATGGGAGCATCAAAGGATGCTCCCATCTTCTTGCATTTTTCTTCCTTTTATTGTACACTGGAGCTATCAAAGGAGCGATGAATCGTGTCGATTGCAATAGGAACCAAAGGCCGGGCGGATGCTCTGGTTATGGAAGAAAATACTGCTGCCGCGGTCGGGTCGGGAAGCTTGAGCGTTTTTGCCACGCCCAGCTTGGCCGCCCTGATGGAGCGCGCCGCCGTGGAGGCCCTGGCCCCATACCTTGCCGAGGGAGAGAGCTCGGTGGGCACCAGCCTCTCTATCGCCCACGACGCCGCCACCCCGGTGGGTATGACCGTGTGGGCCGAGGCCGAGGTAACGACGGTGGACCGCCGTAAAATCAGCTTTACCGTCCGCGCCTTCGATAGCGCTGGGCAGATCGGCAGCGGAACCCACGAGCGTTTCCTCGTGGACGCCGCCAAATTCACTGCAAAAGCCCAGAGCAGAAAGGGAACCTGATTCATGTCAATCGAGCTTGTACGAGAGTTTTTCCGTCCTCTGGGCCGCGAAGGGGACATTCTGGAGTTTCCGGTCTCCAGCGCCACGGTGGAGCTGGCGGCTCAGGCCGTGGGGTGTGTGCCGGCGCGCATCGCCAAGACCCTCTCCTTTGCCTTGGACGGCGGGTGCGTCCTGGTGGTATGCGCCGGGGACGCGAAGATCGACAACGGGAAATTCAAGGCCCAGTTCCACACCAAGGCCACCATGTTGCTCCCTGAACAGGTATTGGACTTTACAGGCCATGCGGTGGGTGGCGTTTGCCCTTTCGGGGTTACGCGGGAGGACGTGACGGCCTATCTGGACGTCTCCCTCTTGCGGTTCGAAACTGTCTACCCCGCCGCCGGGTCTTCCAACTCCGCCATCCGCCTTACCTGCGGGGAACTGGCTGAGCTTTCCGGGAGCGCAGGGTGGGTGGACGTCTGCAAAAACTGGGCAGAATAAAAACGAGGTGAGCTTGTATGAAAGAATTTTTCCGAAATATGAAGGTAAACTACCTGGTCTCTTCCCTTCTGTACATTGCCTTTGGGATGGTAATCCTCCTCTGGCCCGCCGCCACAGGCAGCGTGCTCTGTTTCGCCTTCGGCGGCATTCTGCTGCTGTATGGAGCCATCAGCATCCTCAGCTTTTTCGTCCACTCCAGCCGCCTGGGGAGCTATCGGCTCGAGCTGGTTTTGGGCGTGGTTGCCGCTGCGGTGGGGGTTCTGTTCCTCCTTAACCCGGAGTTCGTGCTTTCCATCTTCCCCGTGATCCTGGGGCTTTATATCATCATTGACGCCCTACTCAACCTGAAACGGGCCATTGAACTGCGTCGGATGGAATACCCCCGCTGGTGGATCGCTCTCCTCCTGACCCTGATTGCCATGGGCCTGGGCGTGCTCATCCTTATGCGGCCCCTCTTCCTGTCCGACTTCCTCTTCATGGTCATCGGCGGAGTGCTGATTTACAACGGCCTTGCCGACCTGTGGGCCATCCTGATGCTGGGTCGGGTGGGAAAGGAATTTCGCAAAAATCATCCCATTGAGGTAGACCCCATCGATATTGAGTGAACAATTAAAAATCCCCTGTCCATCGGACAGGGGATTTTAATTATTCCCAGGGCTGGAAGTCGGCGTCCAAGACGTCCTTGCGGTAGTAAGAGACAAAATCGGGGGCGGCGGCGGGACACTGGCTGCGGATGGCGGACACCATCAGTTCCGGGTTGAGGCCGGGGTTCTGGGCGCGGAGCACCGCGTCCACGGTAACGCTATCCCGGCGGCCCTCCACGGTGTATTTGGCGATGAGAGGAATCAAATCCACCTCCACTTGCCCGCTCTTGGCCTTCTTCGATCGCTTGGACACTACCAGACTCTCCCGGGTGAAAAGCTCTTGGATGGCAGCGGCAGTTCCCACAGGGGTGCCGCTCTCGTACTCCAGGGTAATGATATAGTTTACATAAGTCAGCGCTTTCGCCGGCCTCTCAGCCTCGTAGCATTTCTGCACCACGATCCCCTCGGGCAGGGCGGCGTTTATGCGGCCTGGTACCTCTTCCAGCTGGATTTCCCTCACCAGTTGGAAGTCCAGCACCTCGCACTCGCTGCCAAAGCCCACAGACAGGGGCAGGGGGATAGAGACGAAGGCATGGGGATTGAATCCCTCGGTATGCTTGATATCGATACCCGCCCGGAGAAAGGCCCGCTGGAAGGTGCCCATCAGATCCAGATGGGAGATATACCGGGCCCGGCCCAGCTTAGAAAAGCGTAGTCTATGTTCATTCCGCATCGCATTTCCCTCCCGGGCAGAGCAGCTTGTCGGCACCGCAGGCAGTGCACTGTTTGCGGCAGTCGGGAGTAACAACCGCCTTGTAGCACTCCTCCCGCTCCCGCCAGAGGAAGTCGGTCCGCACGCCGGTTGTGACGGTGCTCCAAGGCAGCACCTCTTCCCTGCCCCGCAAGCGGGCGGCATAGAAGTCGGGGTCTATGCCGCACTCCTTAAAGGTGTCCATCCAGCGTCTAAAATCGAAATACTCGCTCCAGGAGTCGAACTTGGCCCCCTTGCGCCAAGCCGCCTCGATCACGTCGGAGAGCCGCCGGTCTCCTCGGGCAAAGACGGCCTCCAGGTAACTGGTGTCTGGGTCGTGCCAATTGTAGACGATGGAGCGGCCCGTCATGTGCTCCCGCAGGAGTTTTACCCGTCGCTGGTACTCCTCCATCGTGATCTGTCCCTCCCACTGGAAGGCAGTGTGGGGCTTGGGAACGAAGAAGGCGGTGGACACCGTGATACGCACGCCGCGTTTGGGCTCGGTGGTGCTCTCCCGCCAGGTCTTATAGACCTTTTCGACCAGGTCCGCGATGCCCAGTACGTCCTCGTCGGTCTCAGTAGGTAAACCCAGCATGAAGTAGAGCTTGACAGCGCTCCACCCGCCGGAGAAGGCCACGGCACAGGAGTTTAAGATATCCTCCTCGGTGACGTTTTTATTGATGGCGTCCCGCAGACGCTGGGTGCCTGCCTCGGGGGCAAAGGTAAGGCCGCTCTTCTTCCCCCGCTGGAGGCGGTGCATGAGGCCCATAGAAAAGTTATCCGCCCGAAGGGAGGGCAGGGATAGGTTGACCCCGTTGGGCTCGCAGAAACTCACCAGGCCGTCGCACAGCTGCTCCAAATAGCGGTAGTCACTGGTAGAAAGGCTGGAGAGGGTCATTTCCTGATAGCCCGAGGCACGGCAGGACTCCTCCCCATACTGGACCAGCAGCTCCGGGCTGCGAGAGCGAACGGGCCGGTAGGCGTATCCCGCCTGGCAGAAGCGGCAGCCACGGATACAGCCGCGGAAGACCTCCAGAGTCACCCTGTCATGGACGATCTCGGTAGAGGGAACAATGGTTTTGGCTGGAAAATAAGAGTGCTCAAAGTCCTGGACGATGCGCTTTGTAACCACCGGGGGCACATCCTCCAGGGGCGTAATGGCGGCGACGGTGCCATCCTCGTTGTAGCTCACATCATAGAGGGAAGGCACATAGATGCCGGGGATCTGGGCTGCGGCGGCAAGGAATTCCTCTTTACTCCATTCCTCAACCTTGGCCCTGCGGTAAAGCTCCAGCAGCTCCACCGATACCTCCTCACCCTCACCCAGGGAGACCACGTCCACAAAGGGCGCCAGGGGCTCGATATTGAAGGCACAAGTCCCCCCTGCCACAACGATAGGGCTGAGGCCCCGGCGCTCCTTGGCCCGGACGGGCAGACCTGCCAAGTCCAGCATATTGAGAACGTTGGTGTACGCCATCTCATAGCCCAGGGAGAACCCGATCAGGTCGAAGTCGGAGATAGGGTCTCCGCTCTCAAGGCCGTAAAGGAGAATCCCTTCACGGCGCAACTCCTCCTCCATGTCCCCCCACGGAGCAAAGGCCCGCTCACACCAGCACCAGGGCAGATCGTTCATCACCCCGTACAGGATGCGCATACCTAAGTTGGACATGCCAATCTCATAGGTATCGGGGAAACAGAGGGCGTAGCGCACCTCCACCGCACGGGGATCCTTGACCACCGCGTTATATTCGCCGCCCGTATAGCGGGCGGGTTTCTGCACCCGTGGGAGGATGCGCTCTAAGCTCCGGTCCATGACAAAACTCCTATCTTTTCGCGTCCCTCTATTCTACCCGCTATCGTCCTGCTTGGCAAGCCAAATTTACGCCCTTTTGAGCGACAAGCTAAAGATAACACTTGACTTTCTCCCATTAACTTATTTATCATATAAGATATGACAGCCCCAAATGGCAAAAAGAAAGGAAGTTTTTACGCTATGAGCAAGACTGTTATCTCCGCCGAGAACGCCCCCAAGGCCATCGGCCCCTATTCCCAGGCTATTTCCGCCAACGGGGTGCTGGCCACCTCCGGCCAGCTCCCCATTAACCCCGCCACCGGCAAAATCGTGGAGGGCGACATCAAGGCCCAGACCGAGCAGTGCTTCAAGAACATCAAGGCTATCCTGGCCGCCGCCGGCCTGACCGTGGACAACATCATCAAGACTACTGTATTTCTGGCTGACATCGCCGATTTCGCCGCTATGAATGAGGTGTACGCTCAGAACATCACCTCCGATTTCCCCGCCCGTAGCGCCTTCCAGGTCGCCGCCCTCCCCATGGGCGCGAAGGTGGAGATCGAGACCCTCTGCGCGGTGTAAATTTAAGATTGCATATAAAAAGAACAGGCCACCAGCCTGTTCTTTTTATATGCAATCATTTAGATAAGGACTTCACCTTGCCGGAGTGTAGACGCCGTATTGAATACTCTCGGAGCTTTCGGGGTCTTCGCTGCCAAGATAAGCATCGGAGCGCCATTTATCGGGCGTTCTTTGTAAACGCGACAACACTTGTTATACTTATGCAAAGCATAAAGGGGAGTATATTATGAAGTTTAAAGAAAGAGCTAAACATTTAAAAATAGATACCCCGCTATCTTCATAGCTCTAAAGAAAAAAGAGACACCGACAATAGCAAAAGTTCTTGCTGGTATAACAATTATTTATGCTTTATCTCCGATTGACCTGATACCAGATTTTATACCCGTGTTGGGTTATTTAGGCGACGTAATTATATTGCCTAGTCTTGTTGTGCTGACAATAAGATTGATTCCGCCTGATATATTTGCAGAATGTCGTATTTGCGCTGAAGGATTATGGGAAGGGGAAAATCGAAAAAATGGTATTTCGCCTTGCCAATCGTGGCAATATGGTTATTCGTGATTTATGTAATTATAAAAATGATATGGTTTAGATAATACATATTTCAATCCGCGGTAGCGATATGCTGCAAATAAAAAGCTCCCCAACCGGTTCAACGCCAAGTGGGAACTAATCCATATAGAAGCTATGAGGAAGCAATATCGGTGCTTTGCGAGTTCCGGCCCTCAATTACCAATAAAAACTATCGGCTATTCCTTTGGGGAGTCATGACAACATCCATAATTTAAAACCAACCAGGCAGATACACCCGCATGATCAGAAGGCCAGAGACCAGTAAATGTTCGATCATCTTGCCCATCTCCTACCAAATGCGCCCTAATTGGTTTCCAGCCATTTTTGAACAAAATAAAGTCTATCCTTCTGTTTAACCCGGACGCTGCGTTTAGAAGATCAGGAGCCTGACAACAGGTAAATCCAGGCCCTATACCGACCTCTTTCCATACATCTTGAAAACCTGCGTTGATAAATATCCCGTACGTTGGTGTTTCGCTGCCATCGGCGTTTGAATTTATATCACCCGCAATAATAACGGGCATCTTTGTATTGGCAGGTCCCGCCAATAATTCCAACGCCTGTTCAACCTGAATGTCAGGAGCGGCGGGCTCCAGATGAGTGTTTATCATCCTGAAAATATTGTCGTCCAACTCAGCGTCAACGGAAGACCAGCCTCGGAGTATAACAAATGGTTGTCCTGCGATCTGTACAGTTAGATTGGCTTTATAATTGGCCTCTTGCTTATTAACTATACTATGCTCATATTTTTTGTGGACCAATATTGTGTCCCGATCCAAAAAGCGAACCAAATTTCCATTGCTGTCTGGAAGTTCCGCAGTAAAATTCTGATTTTCAGTAGCGACTTTGTATTCTATCCCCATTTCCTCCAGCTCAAAAAGCAATAATTGTATGAAGTCATAGGTAACTACTTGAAAATTCGGGATTACTAGTTGCCACAACTCCGCTTCTTGCAGTCCGATAAGGCTGGGTTTCTTCAAAGCGATTTCACAAGCGATTTTCTTCACTCGAGCAAGAAAATTGGTCGCCAGAAATTGGCGAAACACTTCGGTTACCCTTTCGGGGAGTAGCGCTGGCGGAGCGATTACTATTGGTGTAAAATCCGCACCACTATAAATATTCCAAGTGAGAGAAGAACGACAAAAGTCTTCTTTATATCTCATCTGTCCATCAGCTCCAAATTTACCAATCTAATACCATATACCTTAAGCCTGTGCCCCCACATTAACAGTATATTCCCAGTTGTAAAAAAAGAAACGCTCCGCCCCAGCTGCAGTCCATGGCGAGGTCTGGAGGATAACGCTCTCGTGCGGGCCGGGATGCTGGGCAAGAGGGGAAGTGTCCGGAGACAGCCGAGGGGGGTAAGCCCCTCTATTATTGTTCTTTGCATGAGCATGACGATATGGTATACTCTGGTAAAGTCAATTTATATTTTACATAGTTAGCAAAGGTAAGATGCACCATATCCATATTACTTAGGAGGATATATGACTAGATCAATGATGCAAGCGTATGTCACAAAAAGCGACGAAGCCGTGTCTCTTTACCAAAAGGCTTTCGGTGCTGCTCTCGTCAGCAGTTATCCAAATGCTGATGGGACATTTTTTCATGCAGAACTTGACATTCAAGGAGAAATCTTAGCCGTTGCAGAACGAAATTCAGATTATGCCATAGCAGGTAAAACGATTACCGGTAACGTAATGCAGTTTTGTTTGCAATATGGAGAAGGAAATGAAGATTTGCTAGAGAAAGCATATGAAGTTTTAAAAACAGATGCTATAATTCTCATGCCACTTGCACCATGCGAATATAGTCCCCTGATGGCAGATTTCATTGATAAATATGGCATCAGATGGTGCTTGTTTGTATAATGCGACTTTTTGAGACAAAGTGAGCATAACTTGAAGTAAACACATTGAATCGGGCGTGGATCTGTACCGAAACAAGAAATCCCCAGAACCGTTGGGTTCTGGGGATTTCTTGTGGAGCAGGTAAAGGGAATCGAACCCTCATATTCAGCTTGGGAAGCTGACGTTCTGCCACTGAACTATACCTGCGTCTTAATGCGACTTTGATAGTATAGCACACCTTTCCTCAATTGGCAAGGCGAATTTTCATTCGGCGTATTTTACAAATTATTTACTTATGCTTTATAAACTCCGCCAATTGACGCTTGCATTTTCTTAAAAACCGTGGTATGATATGGTCACAACAGAAGAAAGGAGGTACTGTGCAGTATGTTTTACAAGGGCATCCATAGCGCGGATGTCGACGACTTGATTTTTGGTTCCGATAGTTCCATTGTCATCAGCGATCGATAAATCCGTGCAGCAGAGAGTACCACACCATAGGGTGTGGCTTTTTTGTTTTTATAAATAGAAAACCACTCTCGCGGCCTGCCGATACGGCAGGCCAAAAAGCTGGTGCTGCGGAATTACCCGCAGCACCAGCTTTTTGTATATTGGGGCTACCGATTCTTAATCTCGCGATAGTTATCGCTGGCGGCAGCGGCGCTATTGGGCGGGAAGAACTCGTCGACCGGGAATTTGACCTGGCGGAAGATTTCGCAGGGGTCATCGTCCGAGTCGCTGCCGGTGCACTCCTTGTCGGGCACATAGTAGTCGTAGGCGGGGATGAGGAGCTGGGTATCCCGCTCCAGGCGGATGATAGAGAACTGACCCAGGGTGACGTAGGCCCGCTTGCCGTCTCCGCCGAAGAAGAGATCACTGTCGAAATAGGCGCAGATGCAGGGCGGGATGTCAGCCAGGTCGCAGTCGCAGGTGCGGCACTCGCAGACGTCCACCAGTTTCATGCCCAATACAATGGGGTCCACGGCCTCTACCACGGCGACGGGCAGATTCTCGCACATAATGGCCTGGCCCTCCACGCCGTCGGCGCAGGAGCTGGAGGAAAAGCTCTTGGCTCCCCCTTCGCTTCCGAAGAGGATGACGCGCTTATCGAACACGCACAGCCCGGTGACCTCCACGGGGCGAGCCGCGCCGACAAAGGCGTCCGCGGTCACGCGGTAGAAATAGCGGACGTCTACCGTATAGAAGCCGCGATTGAAGCTGATGGGCTCCACGTCGATGTACACGCTGATGAGCTCCGCCTTACCGGCCTTGAGGCAGAGGGCCCGGTCTATGACGTGCTTGGAGCTCTGGGTGGGGTAAAAACGCAGGTCCTCAATGCAATCCTTGTCTTTGCAGGAATCAAAGATCTTTCTCGTGTGTATACGCACGGCCTCGCGGGCGCTGGCACCTTCCTGCACTGGGCCGGGCATGACCTTTTCAGGCATTGCAATACCTCCCTAAAGAGTAGTTTGTAAAAGGTTGGTTGCCTTCCATACCATTCTATGAGGAGCTGTCTGTTTGGTGCTTGCGGCCGATTAGGCAACTTTTATGTAAATTGACAGTTGTAAAGTAGAACCACTTGCTGTATAATGTTAATACCAATTTAGGAAAAACATACAGGGAGGGACATACCGTGGAGCTACTGGACAAGCTGAAGAGACTGATTTGGGGCGAGGTCGACGGCGGCGAGGATCGCGCCGCCCCGGAATGTGGCGCGGACGTCGCCCTCTTTGAGCCCAGCTCGGGTAAGGTCATGCTGGTGAAACCCGACCTCTTTGCCAACGTGGGCCAGGTCACCGACTACCTATGCAAGGGGTATCTGGTGCTGCTGGACCTCTCCGCAGTGACGTCTGAGGGTGCGCGGCGCATCGTGGACTTTTTGAGCGGCGCAGCTTACAGCCGGGATGGACTTCTACTGCAGGTCTCCTCCAAGGCCTACCTTCTGGCCCCTGCTACTGTGGACGTAAGCGACGGGGTCCGCCCCGCCGCGGAGGACGACTGGTCCTACGACGCTGTGTTCAACTTTTAAGCACTCACTTACTATATGCAAAAAAGCCCGTCTTCGTTTATGGAGACGGGCTTTATATGTAAGGGAAAATACTTTACGGTAGAATTTCTACCTCCTGGTCGGTGGGGATGATATTCACATAGGTCTTGCCACGGCCGAAGACGATGGGGTTTCCATCCAGGTTGGTGTAGCGGAACTGCCCGCTGGGGTAGTCCTTCGTCCAGAGGAGGTCGATGAGCTTGCCGCCACAGGCGAAGTACCCGGTACCGCCGCTGGCGAGGTCGATGGTGACGTGGGCGTAGGAGTCCCCAGTGTAGCCCCGGCGGGCCTTCAGCACCACCACGTTGGTGACCTCCACCTGCTCCCCGGTGTTTCCATCAATATAAGGCTTGCCGTACTCCTCCACCTGGTAGAGCTTCTGCTCCGGAATATAGGTAAAAACGCCGGTCTTATAGGTGGAGTACACCGCCTTGATCGCCCCCGCGTCTACGCCGCCAGCGGGAGTGCCGTCGTCGGCGAAAGCCATCTCGTAGTTCCAGCCCTCCTCGTGTTCATGGCGGATGTTAAGCGTGGGCAGCAGCTTTTCCATCATCTCTCCGGTGGTGACCACCGTGTGCTCCCGGCTCATGGTCTGCCGCCTGGTGGGGTCTCGCCACATGAGACCTCCCTCCACGGTGGTGCTCATATAGGGGCCACGCACCCCGTCCAGGGAGGTGACGCCCCACTCCTTAATTTTCCCATAGGCGTCCTCTACTCCCACCACGTCGCTGCCGCCGGCGTGAATGAAGATGGCATCGTGCCCAAGGGCAAGCTGTAGGTAGTAGCTCCTGGCCGATCGGATGGAGCCCACCATACCTACGCCCTTGATGGACTGGTACACCCCCAGCATCCGGGTGATCCCCCCCTCCTCCAGGCACTCATAGATAATGTCAGCCTGGCTCTGCCCCTGCTGAGGCAGGGCCTCCTTCAGGTTATTGAGCATGATGGCCACCGGGCGGGCGTTGACTTCCTCCTCGGTCTCCGTGGGCAGGCCAGTCAAGGGGTTCAGGGGGCCAGTGGCCTCAGGGCTGGGATCCGGAGTGACAGAGGAGCTCGGCGGAACACTCACGCTGGGGGTAGGCGTTATGGTTGGCGCGGGGAGCGACTCCTCCTGTTCGCCGCCGCAAGACGCGAGGAGCAGAAACAGCGTAAGACACAGGGGTAGCAGCCGAAATCTCTTCATAAGCCGGGCCTCCGATTTGAAAGGATTTTCTCTATCATACCCTCCGCGGGAAGATTCTGTCAAGGAGCGCCCGCATACTGTTAGATCCACTCACCCCACCGTCTGACATATGCGCGTTTCACAAGCTGGCTCGCCACACAGTAGCCCAGACATAGGAGGACAAGCCACGGCAGAAACAGCAGCGGCATCTGAGCCAGGTCCAGGTGGCGGGAGAGACCCGTAAACCCGATTGCCAGCGCCACCGCGCTGACAAGGCCGGTGGACAGGGCCAAAGGCCGGGAGGCGCGGCTCTGGAAAAAGGGCAGCTTTTCGGTACGGATCATGTGCACCACCAGAATCTGGGACAGGGTACCGAAGATAAAGCAGCCGCAGTGGAAGAGAGCGGCGTTAGTGGCGCTGTTCGCCCCCATTGCCCACCACAAAATCGCGTAGAGGGCAATGTCAAAGAGGGAGCTCAAGGGGCCCATGACTACCATGAACCGCTGAATGCTCTTGGTGTCCCACTTGTGGGCGGATTTGATATAGGAGGGGTCCATCCGGTCAAAGGGGATACCGATCTGGGCAAAGTCGCACAGCAGGTTTTGAATCAGGATGTGCACCGGCAGCAAGGGCAAAAATGGCAGAAAAATGCTTGCCGCCATGAGGGAGATCATATTGCCGAAGTTGCCGCTGGCCGCCATCTTGATATACTTTATGATATTGCCGAAGGTCCTGCGGCCCTCCACCACGCCCTGCTCCAGGACCATCAGGTCCTTTTTCAAGAGGATGATGTCGGCAGTCTCCTTGGCAATATCCACGGCGGAATCCACGCTGATGCCCACGTCGGCCTGGTGCATGGCGGGCGCGTCATTGATGCCGTCCCCCATGTAGCCCACGGTGTGGCCGTTTTTTTGGAACGCGGCCACCACCCGCTCCTTCTGGGCAGGGGAGAGCTTGGAGAAAAGGCGGCAGGTCTCTACAGCCTTACTGAGTGCGGCATCATCCATGCCCTCAACGTCCCGCCCAGTTAGGCGATGAGACAGGTCCACCCCCACCCTCTCGCAGACCTTGACGGCTACACCCTCGCTATCTCCAGTGAGGACGGCCACATGTACGCCATGCTCCGCTAGAGCGGTGATGGCCGCCGCAGCGCTCTCCTTAGGTGGGTCCAGGAACCCGATGAACCCAAGCATAACCAGATCGCGCTCGTCCTCCGCCCCGAAACGGTCCCGCCCGGGCAGCTCGTTTCGTTGGGCCACGGCGATCATCCGCAGCCCCCCCCGGTTCTGCTCCTCATAGACCTCCATGGCCTCTTTTTTCAGTTCCTCGGTGAGGGGCTCTATTTTCCCGTTGAACTCGGCCCAGGCGCAGACGGAGAAAATCTCTTCCACCGCGCCTTTGGTGATGAGCTGGCGCTTACCGGAGGTATCCTCGAGAATAACGCTCATGCGCCGCCGTGTGAAGTCGAAGGGGATCTCGTCCACCCGGGTGTAGGTCTCCTTCATGCCCTCCAAGCCGTTTTCATGGGCGCGGTTGATGATAGCCAGGTCTATAAGGTTCTTCAGCCCGGTCTGAAAGTAACTGTTGAGGTAGGCGTGGCGCAGGATGCGGGGGTTATCATTCCCGTGGAGGTCCATGTAACGCTCCAGAACGACCCGATCCTCCGTGAGGGTGCCCGTCTTGTCGGTACACAGCACGTCCATCTCCCCAAAGGTCTGGATGGCGGAGAGGGTCTTGACAATGGTCTGGTGCTTTGCCATGGACACGGCCCCCTTTGCCAGGGTGGAGGACATGATCATGGGCAGCATCTCGGGGGTAAGGCCCACCGCCACAGAGATAGCAAAGAGAAAAGCGCTCATCCAATCATTTTTCGTGATACCGTTCACCACAAAGATGACGGGCACCATCACCAGCATGAAACGGATGAGCAGGCGGCTCACAGAGTCCACGCCCCGCTCAAAACTGTTCTTGGCCCGGTCGCCCGTTAGGCTCTGGGCCATTGAGCCGAAATAGGTGTCGTTCCCCGTGGCAAGGAGGACGGCCCGGGCACTGCCGCTGACCATGTTGGAGCCCATAAAGCCGATATTGGCAAGATCGGTGACAGCCTCCGCTCCGCCCTGGGGGAGCTGGGCGAACTTCTCCACCGGGTTCGACTCGCCCGTGAGGGCGGCCTGAGCCAGGAAGGCGTCCTTCGCAGTGAGGAACCGCACATCGCCGGGGACAATGTCCCCGGCGGAGAGAAGCACCACGTCCCCCGGCACCAGTACGTCGATGCTCACGGAGACCGTCTTTCCGTCCCGCAGCACGTCGGCCTGGTTGGAAATCATCTTGGACAGCCGCGCCGCCGCGCTGTTGGACCGCTCCCCCTGGAAAAAGGAGATGCCGGTGGAAAGCATAACCAGGCCCAAAATAATGCCCGCCGTGACAAAGTCCTTCTTCGCGGAGAACACTACGTCGGTGAGGAAGGTGATGACTGCGATAAGCAGCAGCACCAGGTTAAAGGGGTTTGCTACCGCCTCCATCAGGCGATAAAGCGGCCCATGGGTTCGGCCCGAGGTGATGACGTTGGGGCCGAATTCGTCTAGCTTTTCCTCCGCGGCCTGGGCCGTCAGGCCGGAGGACGCGCTCTCCAGGCGAGTTAAAAGCTCCTCTTCTCGGAGCATGGCAAGCTCCCGCAGAGAGGTTTCGCTTCCTCTCCTGCGGGCAAAGGCTTTTGCGTTGTCTTTCTTCATTTCTGTTCCTTCCTTTCGCTGTGATCGCAGCGTAAAGGACGGGTCTTGCGTCAGGCGCGGGAAATGGCAAGGCACAATGGCGACCCAGGGTCGCCGTCGCCTTGCTCGTATCCGGCCCAACTGCGGCCGTCCCCGCTACTTCGGTCTGCCATTGCGTGTCACCTCCCTTTTTTACTATTTTAGCACAGTTTACCCATTAGGCCAAGCCCGATCCTTTTCCTTTGCGAAAAAAAGAAAAAGTGAGTTGACAAACCGGCCCCGTGCCGCTATAATAATCAAGCGGCCTTTCCTAAGAGGCCGCATATATGCGGATGTGCTGGAACTGGTAGACTGGCTAGCTTGAGGTGCTAGTGTCCCATGGACGTGCGGGTTCGAGTCCCGCCATCCGCACCAAATCCCGAAGTCTTGATTTGTCAGGACTTCGGGATTTTTCTTTTGTTTTCAATGGGCTTATGAGGTGCTTATGTAAACACATTTTTTATTGACTACAAATTTTATGGATAAATATAATTACTCAAAATGCGAATGAAAACTCGGAGTTCCTCCCTACTCGATCTGGCGCAGGTAGAATTGGCCGAGATCGGATGAGGGTAGCCCTGATTCGTGCAATAGGCCGGGTAAGAGGAGTGATAGTAGCTCCACCCACAGAGCCGCTATCACAAAGAGAGAAGGCGCGACAGGCCGCCCCGCCACGGCCCTTCTTGATTATCCCGGTCTTAAAATGATGAATAGGTTGGTATTTGCTGCATCGCCCAAAAAGCTGGTTATCTTTTGTCGCTCTTTGCACTGGCCTAGCGATGTGGTATAATTGAAGCAAACACTTTTGATTTTTATACTTGATGGGGGACATGATGAAAAAAATTGTATATTATATGCCCGCGATTATCTTTACAGTTTTTTATGGCTCAGTAGTAGTTGGCGGCGGCATTGGTATTATTTCGCCAATTGTTATAGTTTGGCTGGTATTGTTTTTAATAGGTGGCATTCTTTTAAGTAAAAATGTGTTTTGGGGTAGTTTATTTGGAGCATTACCTGCAATTAGCCTGATTTATATGGGGACAAAAGAAACAGGACAAATTATTAATGAAATGCCAATCGGGATTATTGTTCTGATTTTTTATATTATTTGTGGCGGTTATGTATTCTATAAGAGTAAGAAAAAAGTATAAGGTCTGTTAAATGAGCATAATGTGAAAAACCGCCCCCGGGGAAGCAATCCCCAGGGCAGTTAACCTTCCTCAAAAGAGTATAGAGAAAGCCGGACGCCCGCTCTCGACGTCCGGCCTACTCTAAAGAGGATGAAATGAAAAAGAAACTGTTCCTTGCAGATATTATGATACCCAAGAGATGTTAAGCAAAAAAGCAAAAGATGTTACGGCAAAATTAAATATATAGAAGTAAATGACCCTAGCCAGGACGATAAATCCAGGCCGGGGGCTATTTTTATGCCACGTTAAATTAAGTTTTCCCGAAAAGACTTTCAAAACATTGATAAGGCTCCTTGACAAGTGCAGACTACTATGATAGTCTATGACTGCAAAAGACTATTGCAATAGTCCGAAGGGGGTATTTGTATGGATATCAAGCTGTTTGATTCCGAGCTAAAGATCATGGAGGTTTTATGGGAACAGGGTAATTTGCCTGCCCGCGACATCGTGGACGTATTGACAGAGCGTGTGGGCTGGAACAAAAATACCACCTACACGGTTATTAAAAAATGCATTGAGAAGGGCGCTATTGAACGGGAAGAACCCGGTTTTATTTGTAAGCCGCTGGTCACCAGAGACGAAGTACAGCAGAGTGAAACGGAGCAGCTTATTGATAAAATGTTTGGCGGTTCCAGTGAGCTTTTCTTTTCGGCGTTCCTCAAAAATCAGGGCATCTCAGATGAGGAAGCCAAACGACTTGCCAAGCTGATTGAGGGGGCAAAATAGAATGCTGCATTTTCGAATGGATATGCCGTTGTACCTGATGGCCCTGTACGGCAGCGTTATGATTGTAATCGTTTTTTTATTTCGAAGCTTTTTTAAAAATCGGCTGCCCAAATTTGTCTTTCCTCTGCTGTGGAGTATGGTGCTTATCCGGCTCCTGGTCCCCTTTTCCCTGTCCAGCCCCATCAGTGCGCCTGTGCCGGAGTGGCAGCAGCTGCTTTCAGAAAGTCCGACTGTCTATCTGACTGACCTTGCAGAAGGCACAGCAACAACCAGCGCAAGCGTTTCTGAAGCTGTGACATACAGCTTTGCGGAGAGCTCCGGCGGCTTGCCGCTGAACTGGCAGCTTGCGCTGACAGTTGGTTTTGGTCTGGGGGCTGTGGCAGCAGCGGTAATATTGCTATCACAGAAAATCCGGTATTCCCGCAAGCTAAAAAACAGTCTGCTGGTCGAACACAACCTAACCATTAACGCCATTCTCCGAGACATGGGTATGGGTCATATCCTTGTGTTCACCAATGATGAAATCGTTTCCCCACTGGTCTTAGGCACTTTAAATCCCCGCATTTATCTTCCTGCGGGCATGGATTTCCGGCAGTCCCAGCTTTTGCGCCATATCCTCGCCCACGAGACAATGCACATCAAACGCAGGGACAACTGGCGGAAAGCGGTGATGGTGATTGCGCTGTGTCTGCATTGGTATAACCCGCTGGTGTGGCTCTTGTCAACATGCCTGTCCTCAGATTTGGAGGCGGCCTGTGATGAAGCGGTACTTAAACATACGGATACAGACGAGCGAAAAAGCTATGCTGCCACACTTCTTTCCATGGCGATTACCGGAAGCCGCTCCACGCTGCTTTACAGCGCCTTTTCCAAAACAGAGGTGGAGCGCCGAATAAAGACTGTTTTAAGCTATCAAAAAGCGACCGCCTTTATGCTGACACTCTCCATGCTGTTGGTGTTGTTCAGTACCATTGTGTTTGCAACCGGAGGGCAGGCGCCGTTTTCGGTCTATTTAAGCAGCTACTGCTCCAGTACATCCTCCCGATGGGGCGTCAAGGCAGGGCTTGCAAGAGATATCTCATTGGGCGAAAATGCAGGCCAGCGCGCAGACAATGTAATCTTTGACGTATTGGAGGCGGATGCTTCCAATGATCCCGACGTCATTGCGAATCAAGTGAAAGCAGCCCTGGCAAAAGAATTTGGCGTGGAAAAAGGCGCGTTCCGGCTCGCGGTCGACCTTTGCCTGACTGACGATGAAATATCAAAGGAGTATGAAAACCAAGGTATTACCAAGGGGCCGGACAGTTTTTATCTATACAAAGGTGAACCGGTGCGGGTTTATACGGATGAAGTACTTGGAGCAGTACAGACGCGCGAAGAGGGCGCTGTGGATATTTCCCTGCAGCGGGACCGCTTGGGACAAATCACCTCCGTGGAGGTTTTGAGAGAAGGGGATGCTGCGTTTGACCGGCGCACCAAAGAAATTGAGCGCAGCCACCGCTATGATACGGGCCTTCCTTACGGGACGGCCACCACGCAGGATGGTGGCCCATTGGTCAAACAGGTCACCGCCATTGAGTCTGAAAGCGGAGGCGGCTTTTTCAAATGAACAGTAAGAAGCTTAAAATTCTTGCTCTCGTCTCCATGCTCTTCGACCATTTTATACGGATCTTCCCGCTGTCGGACGTCATTGCCCCTGCTGGGGATTGGCTTTTTTCAATCGGGCAGGAAGAACTGAGCGTTTGGGCAATGTCGTGTGTCCCTTATCTTCTTGCCTATTTTGGCAGGGTTGCGGCGCCTGTTTTTATGTTTTGTATTGTTCAGGGCTTTTTACATACGCGGAATATCAAAAAGTATCTTTTACGCATTTTTGTTACCGCAACGCTCGCCCAAATTCCCTATATACTGTTTGACCTGGCGGAAAACCGGATGTACGGCATCGAGGGTAACTGGAAGGAGGTCCCCTTCAATATACTGTTCACATTGGGTTTGGGACTTCTTGCCCTTTGGGGTTATCAAAAATGCGCGGAAAATGGAAGCAAGGCACTTGGAATCGGTATTGTCGTACTGGCTGGCGTCCTGGCGCGGCTACTTCGGTTTGAAGGCAGCGAGGGCTACATCTTAATTATCTTTATGTTCTATATGACGAGGAATCGACCGGCATGGCAAAAAGCGTTGCTCTTTATTCCCGTGCTTTTCCTTGCCCGTTACAGGTTAGTTGCCTATACGCTCGGAGATTGGGAAATGCTGCGAACCTGTATTCTGAATGTCCTGGGACCCTATCTGGGCGTTCTGGCTGTCTGCTTTTATTCCGGTGAAAAAGGAAACACTGGCAAAGCATTTCAGAGGTTTATGTACGCTTTTTATCCGCTGCATTTGCTTATCCTTGCTGGGATTGGATTTCTGAGAACTCCTTTTGCATGATATGCTTACAAAGAATCGCCTTACTGATTTTATGCGGCCAATTCAACCACTACCGCCAAAACCTCCAACAAGAAGGCACCCTTGAGGGTGTCTTTCTTTTTGTATGCGCACCTGATATAATTTTACCGGCATTGGGCGCAGATAGCCATCGGATCATTTATAATCCATTTTGATTGGAGGCTAAGCATGGTTACCATAGAAAGTATCATGTCAATCGATAAAAACGATTTACAGGGAACGGCAATGAGATTGAGCCAAAACGACATTTCGCAGCTTGTAGAATGGTTGTCACTTAAAGACGACAACGTCAGGTATCGGGCGTTCCTCATTTTGCAGAGCAGGTCGTTATTCTTTGGTGACGTCTATCCATATTGGGATACCTTCCAAAGCAAGCTGCAAAGCGATAACTCCTATCAAAGGAGTATCGGCCTGATGCTGCTCGCTGAGAATGTAAAATGGGATACCGAAGGCAGGACAGGAAGCTTGATCAACGAGTGTATACGGCTTTTAAAGGACGAAAAGCCGATAACAATACGGCAGTGCATTCAATCATTTGGGAAAATGGCTCTATCCAGACCGTTTTTGCGTGATCAAATAGCCTCCATCCTTATCTCCTTTGACCTTATGTCCGTAAAAGAAACCATGCGGAAATCCATTTTGCTTGATATCCTGGACGTACTGTTCATAATTAGGAAAGAACCCAAATCAGATAAAATAGATGGCTTTATTTTAAACGCGTTGTCTGGTGACATACTGGATAAAAAGGCAAAGAAACAGATCGCTGATAAAGTATGAAAGAGAGAGGACGGCGTCGCCGTCCTCTCTCTTTGTTCTATTGCCGCATGTGCGCGCAAGTAGTAATTACTTTACTCAACCGTCACGGATTTGGCGAGATTGCGGGGCTTGTCGATATCACAGCCGCGCATGAGAGCCACATAGTAAGCGAAGAGCTGCATAGGAAGTACGTCCAGAGAGGGTACCAGCATGGGGTGAGTGTCGGGCACTAAGATCACGTGGTCCACCGTCTTGGCAGCATCGGCTCCCTTGGACTCCACGGTCAGCCCCAACACGTCGGCCCCGCGGGACTTCACCTCCACCACGTTTGCCATGAGCTTATCAAAGAGCTTGGTGTGGCTCGCCAGAGCTACCACCAAAGTGCCCTTCTCGATGAGGGAGATGGTGCCGTGCTTGAGCTCCCCGGCGGCGTAGGCCTCCGAGTGGATATAGGAGATCTCCTTGAGCTTGAGGGAGCCCTCCAGGCCGATGGCATAGTCGATGTTGCGGCCCATGAAGAAGACAGACTCATGGTTGAAGTAGATGGAGGCATAGTACTGGATAGCCTCCCGGTCGGCAAGGATGCGCTCCATCTTACTGGGGATGGTGAGCAGCTCCTCTACGATGGTGTCATACTCCTCCTTGGAGATGGTCTCCAGCAGCTCGGCAAAGCGCAGGGCTATGAGGTATACTACGGCCAGCTGGGTGGAGTAGGCCTTGGTGGTGGCGACAGCGATCTCGGGCCCGGCCCAGGTGTAGAGTACGTCGTCCGACTCCCGGGCAATGGAGGAGCCCACTACGTTGACGATGGAGAGGATACGCGCCCCCAAGCGCCTCGCCTCCCTTAGGGCGGCCAGGGTATCGATGGTCTCCCCCGACTGGCTGATGACGATACAGAGGGTTTTGTCGGTCACCAGGGGGTCGCTGTACCGGAACTCAGAAGCCAGGGCCACCTCCACCGGCTTGCGCAACAGTTTTTCCATCACGTACTTCGCCACCACGCTCACGTGGTAGGAGGAGCCGCAGGCGATGATGTATATCTTATCGGTGTCCCGCAGTGTATCGGCATCCAATTTCAGGTCATCCAGCACCACGCGGCCATTTTGAATGCGGGGAAAGACTGTGTCCCGGAAAGCCTTGGGCTGCTCCATAATCTCCTTGGACATGAAGTGCTCGTATCCGCCCTTTTCGGCCGCGGATATCTCCCAGTCCACGTGGTGGCGCTCTTTCTTTACCGGCTGGAGATAGGGATGGTTGAATACCTCGATGCCGTCCCGGGTCAGGACGGCGATCTCCCCGTCCTCCATGTAGCACACCTCGCGGGTATACTTAATGACGGCGGTCACGTCGGAGGCCATGAACGCGAACCCGTCCCCATAGCCCAGGATGAGAGGGCTATCCTTTCGGGCAGCGATGAGCCGGTCGGGATAGTCGGCACAGATGATGCCCAGGGCGTAGGCCCCCTCGATGCGGTGGAGGAGCTTGGTCACCGCCTCCATGATGTCCCCCCGATAGTAGTACTCCAGGAGCTGGGCCACCACCTCGGTGTCGGTCTGGGAGACAAATTTGATCCCCTTGGAGATCAGGAATTCCTTAATTTGGACATAGTTTTCAATGATACCGTTATGTACTACGGCGATGCGGCCCGACGCGCTCACCTGGGGGTGGGAGTTCACGTCGGAGGGCGCGCCATGGGTGGCCCAACGGGTATGCCCCAGGCCACAGGTCCCATGGACGTTTTTCCCTCCCGCCACAATATCCGACAGGACCTGGAGCCGCCCTTTGGCCTTGACTACCTTCAGCCCCTCCTGTTCAGAGAAGACCGCCAGACCGGCGGAGTCGTACCCCCGGTACTCAAGCCTGCTCAGGCCATCCAATAGAATGGGCGCGGCTTCTTCCGCCCCGATATATCCTACAATACCGCACATCGCGCTCTATCCCTCCATCTCTCTGCCCACTTGGGGCAACATGCCTTTTTATCAATACATAGATATTATATCATCCCTAAAACGCCGCTACAACAAAAAATAAACGCCAAAAGAGAGAGACCTACCGCCCCTATTTTCTCCATAAAATAACAAACCTCACAGAAAACGAACGGGCCTTCTACATATTTTTTGACCCCATCTTGATTTTATGCAGACCGCTTGGTAGAATGAAACAATATATAGGTTTTTTATAAATTTTGTCAGAATGGCTGACAGACGGAGGAAAGCGGCATTGCACGAGAGTGACTTACAAGATACCCCGCCTTCCGGTGCGGAGTGCCCGGTACGGCTGTCGAGAGAGGCCCTACATGCCATTGTTGGATTGGAGCCTGTCCTCCATCACGTCCACGACGCGGTCAGCCTCCTGGAGTACAGGGGCGGGGAATACCGCTACCTTCTCAACAACGCCGCACACCAAAGGCTCACCGGCTGCCGCGAGATCGAGGGGCAGGAGCTGTCGCAGGTGGTAGGCGCGAGGGAGGCCGCCGTCCTAAAGGCCTACTATGAGGAGTGCATCCGTACCGGCCGCCCGGTGAGCTATGAGCAGGAGTTCGGCCTTGAGCCGGGAAAGTGCGTACTTCAGAGCGAGGTCTCCCTCATCGCCGGTAAGGACGGCGTTCATTACCTCTTCTGTTTCAGTAAAGACGTGTCCGATCTCAAACAGGCCCAGCGGAAAAACGAGAGTCTCTCCCGGTGGCTGCGGGCCATGTTTAGCCAGCACCGGGCCATTCAGATGATCTTCGAGCCCGACACCGGCCATATCGTGGACGCAAACCCCGCGGCCTGCGCTTTCTTCGGCTATACCCGGAATGAGCTTTTATCGATGGCGATCCAGGATCTCAACGCTCATCCGGTGGACCTGGCGGAGGAGCAGCGTCAGATCGACGAGACCGGCGGCTCCCTTTTCACCTCTCTCCCCCACCGGTTGAAAAACGGTGAGATTCGGGTTCTGGATATCTACTCCTGCCTGATCATCGACGAGGGGCGCAGGCTGCGCTACTCCATCAACTTCGATGCCACCGACCGGGAGCGGCTGCGCGACGAGCTCACCCGGGAAAAGGAACTGCTGCGCATCACGCTCCAGTCCATCGGGGACGGCGTGGTCACCACCGACAACGACGGGCGCGTCACAGGCCTCAACCGCGTCGCCCAGGAGCTGACGGGCTGGGGGCAGAGCGAGGCACAGGGCAAGCCATTTGCCGACATACTTCCCCTGACCAGCGAGGTCACCGGTCAACCGGTGGATAGCCCGATCCGGGCGGCGCTGGAGACCGGCCAGATCGTCGGTCTCGCCAACCACACCGAGCTGGCCAGCCGCGGCGGAGCGCGCATCCCCATCGCTGACAGCGCCAGCCCTATCATGGACGAGGAGGGGCAGGTCCGCGGCGCGGTGATGGTCTTCCGGGACATGAGCACCGAGAAGGAACGCCACAGGCAGATTGAATTTTTAAGCTATCGCGACCCCCTGACCGGCTTATACAACCGGCGAGGCATCGAAAAGGCGCTGGACGATCTGGACCGGGTAAAAAACCTGCCCATTGCGGTCATCATGGGAGATGTGAACGGCCTCAAGCTCACCAACGACGTGTTCGGCCATACGGCCGGGGACGAGCTTTTGAAAAACGTGGCGGACCTCCTTCGCGACTGCTGCGGAGCGGAAAGCCTGGTCGCCCGTTGGGGCGGAGACGAGTTCGTCGCTTTCCTGCCCAGAACCTGTATCGGAACTGTTGAGACGGTCATCGAGCGTATCAGGAGCGCTCCGCTCTCCATTAACAGGGGTGAGCTGTATCTGAGTCTATCCCTGGGGTGTGCCGTTAAGGAGGCGAGAGAGAAGAGTCTTCTGGCCACCCTGGGCGAGGCGGAGGATTACATGTACCACCAAAAACTCCTCTCCGGCAAGAGTTACCGCAATGCCATCATCAACACTCTGCTTGCCACCCTATACGAAAAGAGCAATGAGACTGAAGCCCACTCCAAGCGGCTGGAGGAGTCCTGCCACACCATAGGGCGCAGGCTCCGCCTTTCCTCCAAGGAGATGGATGAGCTCTCACTCCTGGCCCTCCTGCACGACATCGGCAAGGTCAGCATCGACCCCGACATCCTGCAAAAACCGGGCCCGCTCACCCCCACGGAGTGGGACGAAATGAAACGTCACCCCGAGATCGGCTGCCGGATCGCCCGGGCGTCCCCCGAGCTTTCCATGATCGCAGACCTGATCCTCGCCCACCATGAGCGCTGGGACGGAACCGGCTATCCCCGGGGCCTCAAGGGTGAGGACATCCCCCTCCCCTGCCGCATCCTGGCGATGGCCGATGCGCTGGACGCCATGGTACATGACCGGGTCTACCGGAGCGCCATGAGCCTTCCCGAGGCGATCCGTGAGCTGGAGCGCAACAGCGGAAGCCAGTTCGACCCCACGCTGGTCCCTCTTCTTGTGGACTCCCTTCGGGAGCGGCTGGAGGAGCCGCTGCCTGTGTGAATGGGAGATTTTTTGAGGAAATATAAAAGCAGTTGGAGTGACCGCTATGCCGGAAACTAAACCGATGAAAAACGAAGGGCACCACATATTTACTTGGAGCGGCCTAGGCGACATCAAGAAGGGCCGGGGCGAGCTGGGCGAAGATATGCCCGTCCTGGTTTACCGCCTGATGCAGTACACCATGCTGGACGTGCTCAGCCGGGTCTACGGCGAGGAGGAGGCCAACGAGCGCTTCCGCGACGCCGGTTACCTGGCGGGCCAGGAGTTTGTCAGGAACGTGCTTAATCTTAGCGTCCCCTTCGATCAGTTTCTGACCGACCTCCAGCGGGCTTTGAAAGAGCTGAAGATCGGTATCCTCCGCATGGAGTCCTTTGACGACACCACCGGTGAGATCGTCCTCACCGTGGGTGAGGACCTGGACTGCAGCGGGCTTCCCGTCACCGGCGAGTCGGTCTGCTATTACGACGAGGGGTTTATCTCCGGCATTTTAGAGGCTTACACTGGGAAAAAATACACTGTCCATGAAATTGACTGCTGGGCAAACGGCGACCGGGTATGCCGTTTCCAGGGCATGGTTCTATAACCGGGGTTTAGGGCTGTCTGAAAATTGCCCAAACGCTGACTGAAGGACTTTTATCGCCATGCGACGCAGATTTTCCTTAAAGTCCACTTAGTATTCCTGCATAAAATCTGTTTATCTGACGATATAATCCCTCGTCATTGGCATCCTGCCAATTCTCAGATACACCCAAGGCATAGTAGGGAGAGAATCAAGATGGATTCCGCACACGAGCTTATGCGAGCCTATCTGAATAACGTGACGCGTGACCCTGAGCATGCCGAGCTGGACCTTCAGGCGCTGCCGGAGGAGCTTCGTGATTTTGGCGGGAGCCTGCTTGACTTTACCAGAAGCGTAAAGGAAACAATGGAGCTGGCAAAGGCAATTGCACGGGGCAATCTTGACGTGCCCCTCCCGCCCCGCAACAACGAGATCGCCGCCCCGCTCAAGAGCCTGCACGCCTCCCTCAAGCACCTTACCTGGCAGACCCAGCAAGTTTCCAAGGGGGACTACCACCAGCGGGTGGACTTTATGGGGGACTTCTCCAAGTCCTTTAACGACATGACCGAGCAGCTCTCCCAGCAGCGCAATGCCCTTCTGAAGGAGATTGAGAGTCGGCAGATGGAGAACCGGCAGCTTCTCCAGAACCGGAACCTGTATGAGATTCTGGCAGGCCAGATCGAGCAGTGGATCATCGTGGTCGACGCGGACACCGCAGAGTGGCTCTTCGCCAGCCGGGAGGTCAACGGAGATGTTATGGACCCGGATTGTGTCAGGCTGCTGCACCAATGGTTGGAGCGGCAGACTGCGGCAATGAGGGACCGCCCGGAGGTGGGCACGGCGGAAGTGGAGCTGCCGGAGAACGGCTGCTCCCGGTACTACTCCGTGACCATCCACCCCATGCGCTGGCTCGAGCGCAATACCCTGGCCTTTGTCCTCACCGACGTGAGCAGCGAGCGGGAGCGGCTGAACAACCTACAGAACATCGCAAATCACGATACCCTGACCCAGCTCTACAACCGGCGCTATGGGATGCATACCCTTCAGGAGTGGCTGGACGCGGGCAAGGAGTTCATTCTCTGCTTTTCCGATATCGACAACCTGAAGGCGGTCAATGACCGATACGGGCACTTGAAGGGAGACCGGTACATCATAAATATCGCCAACACCCTGCGCGACTTCTCTCCTGATGCGATTGCCTGCCGTATCGGCGGGGACGAGTTTATGCTCCTGGCTCAAGGCTGGCCCGCTGAGGCCGCCCGGGAGCGGATGGAGCTGCTGCGCAAACACATCGCGGCGCATAGCTTGGAACCCGGAGCGCTCTATGAGCACAGCATCAGCTATGGCCTCATTCCCGTCGGGGCGGGCAACACCCTGACCGCAAGCGAGCTGCTGAGCTCGGCGGACGAGAGGATGTACGAGTACAAGCGACTTTATAAGCGGCGGAACAAGCTGAGATGAGGCCCGCCCTGTGAAAAGTACCGTGAGCTTATAAAGTGGCTCACGGTACTTTTTGGGGCCATTCGGCGGCCTTATCTCCCCTTCGCCATTCTTACCTTGTATTTCTCCCGCTTTCCCGGTATAATAGATACCATAATAAATATGACGCAGGGAGGAACACGGGAAACGCTCTTCCCCGCGTCACACAGCCGGCTATGAGCAAATCCTGAAGGGAGTGATGAAAAAAAGCCAGCTCGCTGGACGTGGAAACGGGTGTGCCCGTTGCCGCGCCTTTGCCGCTTGTGACTACTCTTAGACTAGGTGGGTGCGTATGAAAATATTACGAGTCCTGAAAGAAGTCTTTCTGTCGTCGCTACCCCTGGCCGCGGTGATCATGATTGTGTGCGTCTTTATCGCGCCAATGGAAAGCGCGTTTGACTACTTCAAGCTGGCCGTAGGCTACCTCTCTGTCCTGTTCGGCCAGGCGCTGTTCCTGGTTGGCCTGGACGAGAGCATCCTCCCCATTGGCAAGATGGTGGGCCAGTCCCTTGTAAAGTTCGAGAAGGCTATCTTTATTATCTTCTTTGGCTTTCTCTTCGGTCTTCTCTCCACCGTGGCGGAGCCAGCATTGGCCGTCCTCGCCCGGCAGACCACCATGATCATGCCCATGGTGAGCGAGACCATGTTCATCTGGATACTGAGCACGGGCATCGGTGTCTTCGTAGGGTTCGCCCTCTTCCGTGTGATGAAAAACCTGAACATCAAGGCGGTCTTTGCCGTCCTCTACACCATTATCTTCGCTATAGTGGCCTTCGTCCCGGAGGAGTTCGTGGCTCTGGCCTTTGACGGCAGCGGAGCTACCACGGGGGACGTGTCGGTGCCCTTCATCCTTGCCCTTGGCTTAGGCGTCTCGGCCACTATGTCGAAACACAAGACCAACGACGACACCTTTGGTATCATCGGTATTGCCTCGGCGGGGCCGATCCTGGCCCTGTTCATCTACGGCATCATTATAAAGGCGCTGAACGGCGGCGTCCTTCCTGCCGCAGGGGTGTACGACCCCGGCGCGGCGGAGAGCTTTAGGGCTATCCTCCACTCCAATTTGAGCGGCGTGGCCCTGGCCCTCTTCCCGGTGGTGCTGGTTTTTCTGCCCTTCCAGATTTTTATCGTCAAGCTGCCCAGGCGAGACTTTATTAAGCTCCTGCTGGGCACTATCCCGGTCTACCTGGGGCTGCTCATCTTTTTGTCGGGCATCGATTTCGGTTTTGCCTTCGCGGGGAAGTACATCGGTGAGGTCTTTTTAGACCCGGCACGGCCCGGGTGGTTCAGGTGGCTACTCCTGCTGGTGGGTTTCGTGCTGGGGGCTGCCATTACCCTGTCAGAGCCCGCCGTCACCGTCCTTGGCGAGCAATTGGAGGAGATCACCAACGGCCACATCGAAAAGATGACCATCCGTTTTACACTGGCTGTGGGCATCGGTTTCGCCTCGGTCCTTTCCATTGTGAAAATTCTTACCCAGATCAATATTCTCTGGCTCCTGGTGCCCCTCTATGCCATTGCCCTCATCATGATGAAATTCACCTCCCGGCTGTTCGTGGGCCTGGCCTTCGACTCCGGAGGGGTGAGCGGCGGTGCGCTGACCTCGGCGTTCCTCACGCCACTCACTCTGGGCATTGCCCAAGCGGTGGCCGTGGAGGCGGGGCCGGGGGCACAGTCGGTGCTGACCAACGGGTTTGGCATCATCGCCTTTATCTCGGTCACCCCCCTCATCGCGGTGCAGACCCTGGGCATCGTCTACCAGTTCCGGCTCAAGTCCCTCCAGAAACAGCTCGAGGCCAAAGAGCTGGAGGAGCTTGCCGACCTGGAGGAGCTTGGCTCCTACGAGGAAGGGACCGATTTCGACCCAGCGCATACTCTGACAGAAGAAGACTGCTCTATCGACTCATTCACGGAGGTGATAGCAAATGAACAATGAACGCACGTGCAAAGCCGTCTTTCTCACCCTCATCGCCGGGCGCAGGCAGAAGGACGCGCTGCTCGCCGCGCTGAGCGAATCGGGCGTAAAGCTGGCCAACACTATGTACGGCAAGGGTACCGCTAAGGCGTCCTATCTCCAGAACGTGCTGGGCCTCATACCTGAGGAGAACAAGGTCATCATCACCGGCCTCGTCCTGAAGGAAAAGTCCTGCGCCGTCCTGGATATGCTGGCCGAGAAATTCGACTTCAACAAACCAAACACCGGCATCGCTTTTACCATACCCATAGAAACACTGTCGTTTTCAAAACGGGAGGCATAAACATGGAATATAAGACAAATATGAAGTCCCTCTTCATCATCGTGAATGCTGGTTTCTCCAGCGAAGTCATCGACATCGCCCGCGAGGCGGGCGCGAAGGGCGCCACCATCATCAACGCGCGGGGCGAGAGCGCGTCCCACCATATGTTCATGGGCATCACCGTGGACTCCGAGAAGGAGGTCATCCTCTCCCTGGTGGAGGCGGAGGTCGCTGAGAAAGTGATGGCCGCTCTCTCTACCAGGGCGGGACACCAGTCCCCCGCCCACTGTGTCTGTTTCACCCTGCCGGTAGAGAGTATGATCGGCCTTACCGGCGTCCCCGCCCAGTGCGGGATATAAACCGCTCAAACAAAAGGGCTGGTATCGTTTGAACCGATACCAGCCTTTTTGTTTTATGGAGTTTTCCCTTACAGGTTGCTGTCCAGCACGTCGGTGAAGGACTCGGGAGGCATGACGCCCACCTTACGGGTGATCTCCTTGCCGTCTTTGAAGAAAACGACAGTGGGGATACTCATAACGCCATACCTGGCGGCAAGCTCCTGCTCGTCGTCCACGTTGATCTTCCCTACGACGGCCTTGCCCTCATAGCGGTTGGCGATGTCGTCGATGACCGGGCCCAACATCTTGCAGGGGCCGCACCAGGAGGCCCAGAAGTCCACCATCGTGATCCCGCCGGAAATCGCCTTATCGAAACTACCGCTGTTGAGATGAATGGTTGCCATAATTTTTTCTTCCTTTCAAATTACGTATGTTAATTGGATTTTTTCTTGTCGATAAGCTCGGCGGCACGGTGGCCTGCAATCTGGCCCTCCCCCACCGCTTTGGAAATCTGGAGTGGGAGGCCGGTGCAGTCCCCCGCCGCAAACACACCGGGAACACTGGTCGCCATATCCCTGTCCACCGAAATATACCCATCCTTCAGCTCCAGGCCGGGCAGCAGGTCTGTGGGAGCGACGGCGGCGCGGAGGATAAATACCCCCTCACAGGGAAAAACCTCCCCGCCAGCCTTTAGGCCGGTGACCGTCTCGTCTCCTAAGACCTCCACCTTGGGTGCCTTGACGAACGGGACGTCCTCCCTCAGGCCTTCGGGCTCTTTCGCGCTGACATAGGTGACCTGGCAGCCGATCTCCCGGAGGAAGTTTGCCTCCTCAGGGGCCTCGGCTGATTTGCCCACCACCACCACGTTCTTGCCCCGGTAAAGCATCCCGTCGCAGGTGGCGCAGTAGCTCACGCCCCGGCCCAGGTGCTCGGCCTCACCGGGGTACTTGGCCCCCCGTGCCACACCGGGCGCAAGCACCACAGCCTGGGCCTCCACCATGTCGCTCCCGACGCTGATATAGAATTTGCCGCCGGAGGGCATGATATTCAGGGCCCGACCCTTCATCCGCTCCACACCCATCGCCTCTGCGTGGGTGCGAAACTGCTCGCCTAAGCCCGCGCCGGTGACCTGGGGCATACCCAGATAGTTGTCCACCCGCTCGGTCTTCCAGAGAGGGCCGTCGGCGTCGGCTCCGCTGATGACCAGCGCCGTCTTCCCGCGCTGGCGGGCCTGGACGGCGGCAGACAGCCCCGCAGGGCCGCCGCCGATCACTGCGATATCATACATCCTTGCCGTATTCCTCCTCACTGTCTCCGAAGAGAGCCGCCACCACAGCGGAGATCTCTTCCCTGTCGCTCAAATCGTAATAGACCTCATTGCCGCTGCGGGAGGCCTTAACCACTCCGGCGGCCTTGAGCCGCATCAAGTGCTGGGAAATGCAGGGCTGAGACTGGCTCAAGTTGGCCTCCATACAGCTCACGTTGTGGCACCCGTCCTTTATCAGGCCACGGACGATCTGCAGCCGTAAGGGGTGGGCCAGCGCCTTCAGCAGCGCCGCTTTCTCCTCATACTGCACTATATTCTGTTCCACCCACTCACCTCGCATTCGTGTTTTCTAATATTAGTATATTCTAATATTTGAATTTGTCAACTCCTTTTTTTGATAAAATTTTCCCCGGGAGCTTTCGCCCTTCCCCCGCCGCTTGACAAGCCCTGGTCAGAGGGTATATTTATAGTATCCCCATAAAGTTTCCCCAGGAGGTATCCCTATATGAACGAAAAGACTGTGGTACTCAATGCCGGGCGGCTCAATTACGACGGGAAGCTGGATCTGACAGGCCTCTCCGGCGACGTGACCATTTACGACGACACTGCCCCCAACCAGCTATTGGATCGAGTGCAAGGGTGTGCGGTGGTAGTCACCAAGGAGCTGCCCATCGGTGGGGACCTGCTCTCCCGGTTCCCCGAGAGCGTCAAGCTCCTCTGCGAGGCAGGCACCGGGTACAACAACATCGACCTAGAGACCGCCCAGGCCAAGGGCATTACCGTCTGCAACATCCCGGCCTACAGCACCCAGCGGGTGGCCCATACTGCTATTTTGCTGATGCTGGCCCTCTCCTCTTCCCTTCAGCGGCAGCAAGCCATGCTCTTCGCAGGAGATCGGAGCTGTTTTACCCGCGGACTGCTACTGGACCACGTGGAGCTAAATGGCAAAACCCTGGGTCTCATCGGCACAGGCAACATCGGCCGTGCCGTGGCGAGAATTGCCCAGGCCATGGAGATGGAGGTCATCGCCCTCACCCGCGCGCCCAGGGCCGACTCGGACGGTATCCACTACGTATCTATGGACGAGCTGCTTGCGCGCAGCGACTACCTCTCCCTTCACTGCCCCCTGAATGCCGACACCCGGCACCTGATCTGTGCGGAGACCCTAGGCAAAATGAAACCCTCTGCCTTCCTTATCAATACCGCCCGTGGTGCGCTGGTGGACGAGGCAGCCCTCATCAACGCCCTCCGGCGGCAGGCCATCGCCGGGGCGGGGCTGGACGTGCAGGAGACCGAGCCTCCTGCGGAGGACAGCCCACTCTACACGCTCGACAACGTTATCCTCACGCCCCACATGGGCTGGAAGGGACTGGAGACCCGCCAGCGGCTGGTGGGGATTCTGGAAGAGAACATCCGGGCTTTCCTGGCCGGAACCCCCATCCACGTAGTAGGCTGAAAAAGGGTCAGCCGCCGGCCTTTGCGAACTCTTACCCCGATACCCTATTGCATTTTCCCCCCACAGCGGGTAAAATGAATACTTGTTATAAACGAAGGAGTGAAACAGCATGCCAGAAGAACTGACCCCCGTAATGTCGCAGAACTTCATCCATGACTTCATCGACGAGGACATCGCCCAGGGTGGCCGATTCCAAGGCATGGCGGTCCACACCCGTTTTCCCCCCGAGCCCAACGGCTACCTCCATATCGGCCACTGCAAGGCCCTCATCATCGACTTCGGCACCGCCGAGAAGTATGGCGGCCTCTGTAACCTCCGCATGGACGACACCAACCCTACCAAGGAAGATGTGGAATACGTGGAGGCCATCCAGGAGGACATCCGCTGGCTGGGCTTTAATTGGGACGACCGGTTCTATTTTGCCTCGGACTATTTTGACCAGATGTACGACTTTGCCGTGGAGCTCATCAAAAAGGGTCTAGCCTACGTGTGCGAGCTCACTCCCGAGCAGTTCAAGGAGTACCGGGGCGATGTGAGCACCCCCGCCCGCTCCCCCTGGAGGGATCGGCCCGTGGAAGAGAGCTTGGACCTCTTTGCGCGGATGAGAAACGGCGAGTTTGAAAATGGCAAATACACTCTACGCGCCAAGATCGACCTCTCAAGCGGCAATTTCAATATGCGCGACCCCGTCATTTACCGCATCAACCACATGCACCACCACCGCCAGGGGAACAAGTGGTGTATCTATCCCATGTACGACTTCGCTCATCCCCTGGAGGACGCGCTGGAGCACATCACCCACTCCCTCTGCTCCCTGGAGTTTGAGGACCATCGGCCTCTCTACGACTGGGTCATCGAGCACTGCTCCGTCCCCGCAAAACCCCGGCAGATCGAGTTCGCCCGGCTGGGCATCAACTACACCGTCATGAGCAAGCGCAAGCTGCGCCAGCTCGTCGAAGAGGGCAGGGTTTCCGGCTGGGACGATCCCCGCATGCCCACCCTCTGCGGTCTGCGCCGTCGGGGCTACACCCCCCGCGCCATCCGCAATTTCACCGAGCGCAACGGAGTAAGTAAGGCCGCCTCCACAGTGGAGTTCGGTTTCCTGGAGCACTGCCTGCGGGAGGACCTGAACGAGAACGCCCGGCGGGTCATGGCGGTGCTTAAGCCCATCAAGCTCACCGTCACCAACTACCCCGCCGACAAGTCTGAGGCCTTTACTGTGGAGAACAACCCCAACCGCCCCGAGGATGGGGAGCGGGAGATCACCTTCTCCCGCAGCCTCTGGATTGAGGCCGACGACTTTATGGAGGAGCCCATCCCTAAGTATAAGCGTCTCTTCCCCGGCGGCCCCGAGTGCCGCCTAAAGGGCGCGTACCTGGTCACCTGCACCGGCTGCCTGAAGGATGAAGCGGGCAACGTGGTTGAGGTCCTCTGCGAATACGACCCCAACTCCGGCGGCGGGGACCCCAAGGACGGGCGCAAGGTGAAGGGGGCCACCATCCACTGGGTGGACGCCGCCACCGCCATAGATGCGGAGGTCAGGCTCTATGACAACCTCTTCGACCATGAGGAGCCCGATGCCGGTGACAAGAATTTCTTAGACTGCCTGAACCCCAACTCCCTGGAGGTCCTCTCCGGGGCCAAGTTGGAGCGGAGCCTTGCCGAGGCCACCGCCCCCGCCGCGTTCCAGTTCATGCGCCTGGGCTACTTCTGCGTGGACAATAAAGACTCCGCCCCCGGGCGCCTGGTCTTCAACCGCTCGGTGAGCCTCAAGGACAGCTTTAAAGTATAAAAAAGAGATTGCCACGCCGGTATGAATATCGGTGTGGCAATCCGTGTTTGGAGGTCAACACCATGTACAACTTCCGCAACGACTACTCCGAGGGAGCGCATCCCGACGTGCTCTCTGCCCTCTGCGCCACCAATCTGGAGGGCAACATCGGCTACGGGGCCGACCACTACTGCGCCCGCGCCGCCGCTCTCATCAAGGACCTCTGCCAGGCGCCAATGGCCGACGTGCAGTTTCTCATTGGGGGCACTCAGGTGAATTTCACCGCCATATGCGCCTTCCTTCGCCCGTGGGAGTCGGTGGTCTGCGCCGCCACAGGTCACATCAACGGGCATGAGGCAGGGGCGGTAGAGGCCACGGGCCACAAGCTCCTCCAGGTCGAGGTGGGCCCCGATGGAAAGCTGACTCCCGCCCACATTGCCCCCATCCTGGCCTACTGCGCCGACGAGCACACCACCAGCCCCCGGCTGGTCTACATCTCCGACGCCACCGAGAGCGGCGGGATATATACAAAATCTGAGCTGACCGCACTCTCCAACTACTGCCGCGCCAACGGTCTTCTCCTCTTCCTGGACGGGGCGCGGCTGGCCTCCGCCTTCGGCGCGGCCGAAAATGACCTGACACTCCCCGACCTCGCCCGGCTCTGCGACGCCTTCTATCTCGGCGGTACCAAGAACGGCGCGCTGATGGGGGAGGCTCTAGTCATTGTAGCCCCCGCTCTCCAGCCTGGCTTCTTCCGGCTCAAGAAGCAGAGGGGCGCGGTACTGGCCAAGGGCTGGCTGCTGGGCGTGCAGTTTGAATCCCTGTTGAAGGATGGCCTTTATTGGGACCTGGGCCGCCACTCCACCGCCATGGCTCAGCGTCTGCGCGCAGGACTGGAAAACCTGGGCGTTCCCATGGCCTCCCCTTCCCCCTCCAACCTCATCTTTCCTGTGGTACCCGATTCCCTTCTCCCCAAAGTTGAAAGCATCTGCACCTACGAGGTATGGGGCAAGGCGGATGATGGTCACACCATCATCCGTTTCGTCACCAGCTTTGCCACAACCGAGGAGAATGTGGACGATTTCTTGACGGAGGTAGCTCCTCTCCTGTAAAATGGTGCCAAAGGAGTTGAGTGTTATGGCAAAACGGATCATCAGCGCCACTGCCAGCGAGCTGCAGGCCATGGGCCGGGCTGACATTCTGGAGGGCATCGCCGCCAGCGAGGGGCGCGTCCTCGCATGCGAGACCATCGGCGTTCTCCCTCCCACACTATGGGATGTCTCCAACGCGGAGCTGGCCGCCTCCCAAGGGGCGGATCTGTTGCTGCTCAATCTATTTGACGTACTCCACCCGGTGGTGAACGGTCTTCCCCCCTGCTCTCCGGAGGAGGTGGTACGCACCCTCAAGCGCCTGACGGGGCGGCTCATCGGCATTAATCTGGAGCCCGCCCCCATGGCCGCCGGGGACGACTCCCAGTGGGCCATGACCGAGGGCCGCAGGGCCACCGCCGAAAACGCTGTCCGCGCTGCTGACCTGGGGGTGGACTTCATCCTCCTGACGGGGAACCCCGGCATGGCGGTCTCCAACTTCGCCATTTCAGAGGCTCTGCGCGCCCTCAAGGCCGCGGTGGGGGACCGGGTGATCCTGGGCGCGGGCAAGATGCACGCTGCCGGTATCCTCTCTGAGGCGGGAGAACGTATCATCTCTGCCGAGGACGTGCATCAGTTCGCCGAGGCGGAGGCCGACGTGCTCCTCTTCCCCGCGCCGGGCACGGTGCCCGGCATCACCACCGAGTATGTGAGACGCCTAATTACGGAGGCCCACAGTCTGGGCAAGCTGGCCATGACCGCCATCGGCACGAGCCAGGAGGGGGCAGACGTGGACACCATCCGCCGCATCGCTCTGGAATGCAAGATGGCGGGAACCGACATCCACCATCTGGGAGACGCGGGCGGTCTGGGCATTGCGTTGCCGGAAAACATCTTCGCCTATTCGGTGGCCATCCGCGGCGTGCGCCATACCTACCACCGTCAGGCAAGTTCGGTCAATCGATAAATGAGAGGAGGGTTGACGCCTGAAACGCTTTTATGAGAAATACGGCGCCGCCCTCCTGGCTCTCCTGGCGGCTGCACTGATGGCCTTTATCCTCTACAGTGGCGACGGAGCGGGCCTCTCCAACAACGGGGACTACACCCGCATCATGAAGACAAATTCTCTGGAGTTCATCACCCCCCTCAACGTCCCTTACGTCTATCAGGCAACCTTCCGCATGGACCTGGAGGGCCGCTCCCCCGCCGACCTTCTCCTCTCCCTGGACGGCGTGGACGCTTACCCCTCGGTCCACCTGCTCTTCATCCGCGCCTCCATGGGGGCTAACCTTGCCCTCAACGCCCTCGCGGGCGCGCCTATGGAGACCTACCGGGTCCAGGTGCTGGGCCTCCTCTACTTATTGTGCTACGCGGGGCTTTTCCTCCTGCTCTTTCGCTCCTTCTCCTTGCCCAAGCCGGGGGCGGATCTGCTCGTCAAGCTCCTCGTCCTCTTCGTCCTGTGCGACGAGGGGTATATCACCTACTTTAACTCTCTATACAGCGAGCCGGTGCAGATCCTGGCCCTGCTGGCCCTGACCGTTTTCGCTCTGCGGGCCTTCACGGGCCGGGGGCAGCTATGGGTTAACATAACTTTCCTCTTCCTCTCCTGCGCGGTGTACGGTTGGGCAAAGTTTGTAAACCTCCCTGTGGGGGCCTTATGCATCTGCGCTCTGGGCCTCGCCCTCCTCCTGAAAGCGGGCAGGCAAACCCGTGCTGCCCTGACCGCCTGGGGGCTGGTGTGCATCCTCGCCCTGGGCACAGTCTACCTCTCCCTCCCAAAATGGATGGACGAGGAGACCAACTACAACGCCGTCTTCTTTGGCGTCCTCAAGGACGCGAGCGGCGAGGAACAAGCCGAATATCTGGATGCGCTGGGCCTTCCGGCCTCCATGTCCGGCCTGTCCTACTCCACCTACTACTCCCAGCGGGGGGTGGAGAGCCGGTCTGAGGCCGGGTTTGACGGTGCTTTCTCGACGGTCTCCAAGTTCGACCTTCTCCTCTTCTACCTCCGCCACCCCGGCCCCTTCCTCTCCAAGCTGGATGTGGCGGTAGCCCACAGCGGCTTTATCAGGCCCTATTACCTCTCCAACCTGGGGGAGAACTACCCCCGCCTCTCCTTCTTAACCCGTTTCGCCGGGTGGTCCTATCTGCGTGGCCAGCTCCCCTTCGACACTTGGCTGGGAAACGGCCTGATCGTCCTGGCGGGCTGTCTCGCTCTCTGGTGCTGCCTGCGGGAAAAGGGGGATAAAAAGAGTGCCATCACAGCGGTTCTCACCATCCTTACGCTGCTGGGCACGCTGGCCTATCACCTCATCATGCCCATCGTCACCAATGGCGAGGCGGATTTAGCCAAGCACATGTTCGCCTTCGCCCAGATTATTGATCTGCTGGTTCTCTTCCTCCTTGCCCGACTGGGGCACTTCCTCTGCCGAGCCGAGCACTCCCGCCGCCCCGCCACCCTACTGGTGGGCGGCATGACGGCCCTGGTCCTTTTGTCCCTTTTCGCACCCTCTCTGCTACGGCAGGCGCGGCTGAAGGACGAGTCGGTCAACTTCGGCTCCTGGGAGGGCAAGGCAATTATCTGGCAGATCGTGGCCCGGGATGGGAACGAGCTCACCCTCCTCGCTACTCAGCCCATCGCTTATCTCCCCTACTCGGAGGATGGGGCGGACGCCTTTGGAAACAGCCTGTGGGAGAGCTCAAGCCTCCGCGCCTGGCTCAACGGCCCTTTCCTGGAGGAAGCCTTCACAGACGCGGAGTGGACCCTATTAGAGACGGAGAACCACACGGTCCTCCTCTCCTCCCAGGATAAGGCTTTGGCCCAAAGCGGTTATAACGACTTTTATGCTTTCCACGTCCCCCGGTACAGCGACCGGGCCACGGAGATATCCTACTCCCGCTCCTACCGCGACACCGTCCGCCTGCCCGACCTCTCGCTCCTAGCTGGACTCTCCCGGTCCGGTCTCCTCTCCCCCAACCCCTGCTGGATGGACACGCCTTACTACAACAACGGCTCCATGCTGCGCACCCTGGGCCCCGACGGGTACTTCTACATGCGCGACGCCGCCCAGCCCTATGGCGTGCGGCCCGTCATCACGGTGGACACGGCCCTATTGAACCCATAAATAAAAGTCCGGCGCAGGTCTGCGCCGGACTTTTGCCTGTCCTTTAAGGGCTATTGACGCCCCGTCCCAAAGAAACAATCTGCTCTACTTCGCTACGCCTGGTTTTGGCGTGTAACGGATGCTTGCCGTTAACGCTCAGTGGTTTCCGCAAATCTTATACCCATCTCAAAAGTTTTTTTGCGGTCAACGGGGAATTGCTCTTCCCTGACCTTCGCTTTCCAGTCGGCGTCAAAGTAAGAGATGTATTTGGAATAATCATCGAATTGAAACGTGTCGTTCACAAACAGGGACTCCGCATAGCTAAACGCTCTTTCCAGGTAAAGCTCTATGGTTTTCAAGCCTTCAACGTATCCCATCTCCGCCATTCGCTCGCGCGTCACATTCATGGTATAAATACAGCCAACTGACCGTTTCCGGTCGCTCAAATCCTCATTTCCCACAGCGTAGGCATAGGGGAACAACAGCCGCTCCAAAAAGGAGCGCATTTCCCCGGTTACGGAACCAAAGTAGATCGGGGATCCGAGAATGACTGCGTCCGCTTCCTCCAATTTTTCGAGGAGTGGGGTCAAGCCGTCCTTCCAAAGACATTTCCCGAAGCTTTTTCTGGTCTTCCTCTTGCAGGCAAAGCAGCTGACACAGCCTTTATACTCAAGATCGTAGAGATGGACCAGCTCTGTCTCGGCCCCTCGCGATTTCGCGCCCTCCAGCGCCTCCTTAAGCAAGGTTGCAGTGTTGTTGTTCTTTCGCGGACTTCCGTTGATTGCAATTACTTTCATATTTTCCCCTCTCCTGCGTTCCGCCCTTACTTTATAAAAACTATATAGAAACCGGAAGAAGATGATGCTTCTTCCGGTCTCTTTTTTAAATCTCGTATTTTCCCGTCTTAGTTGAGGAAGTCCTTCAGTTTTTTGGAGCGGCTGGGATGGCGCAGCTTGCGCAGGGCCTTAGCCTCAATCTGACGGATACGCTCACGGGTGACGTTGAACTCCTTGCCCACTTCCTCCAGCGTGCGGGTGCGGCCGTCCTCAATGCCGAAACGCAGCTTGAGCACCTTCTCCTCCCTGGGGGTGAGGGTACCCAACACGTCCACCAACTGCTCCTTCAGGAGAGTAAAGCTGGCGGCTTCGGAGGGCTCGGAGGCATCCTCGTCGGGGATGAAGTCCCCCAGGTGGGAGTCCTCCTCCTCGCCGATTGGGGTCTCAAGGCTGACGGGCTCCTGGGCGATTTTCAAAATCTCCCGCACCTTGTCCACCGGCATGTTCATCTCCTCGGCGATCTCCTCGGGGCTGGGGTCGTGCCCCAACTCCTGGAGAAGCTGGCGGGAGACGCGGATAACCTTGTTAATGGTCTCCACCATGTGGACTGGGATTCGGATGGTGCGGGCCTGGTCCGCGATGGCCCGGGTAATGGCCTGGCGGATCCACCATGTGGCATAGGTGGAAAACTTAAAGCCCTTCACATAGTCGAACTTCTCCACCGCCTTGATGAGGCCCAGGTTCCCCTCCTGGATAAGGTCGAGGAAGAGCATCCCCCGGCCCACGTACCGCTTGGCAATGGACACCACCAGGCGGAGGTTCGCCTCCGCCAGGCGCTGCTTGGCGGCCTCGCCCTTGCGGATATCGGCCTTCAGCTGGGCCTCCTCCTCGGGGGAGAGCTCCACGATTTCGCCGTGCTTTCTGGCGTGCTCAACCTCATGCATACGGGCCTGCGCCGTGTCGCCTAGGCCCATGTTTTGGGCGAGCTGGACCTCCTCGTCGGGGGTGAGCAGATTTACCTTGCCGATCTCCTTGAGGTACATACGCACGGGGTCGTCGATGCCGAAGGCATCCACCAGGGTATTGGGATCAACAATCTCCTCTTCCGGGATGTCCTCCAGCTCGCTGACCGGGGGGCCGTCGTCCGCCAGATCGGGCAGATAGTCGTCCCCTACAGTGTCAATGCCAAGGTTCTCCAGAGTGTCGTAGATCTTGTCCATCTGGTCGGACTCCAGGTCCATGTTCTCCAGTACGTCCATCAGCTCGCTGGCGGAGAGGTTGCCCTTCTTCTTGCCCCGCTCGATGAGGTCGCCCAGTTTGTCCGCCCCGGCGACACCCTCAACAACCTTCAAAACCTCGATCTTGCCGGCCTCCATCTTCTCCTCGTTGGAAAGCTGGGGCTTGCCGTCCTCCCGGACCTCCGCCACCGCCTCGACCGTTTTCTTTCCACTCATGCGCTTATCCTCCATATGCTTTCTTTTCTCTGTATTTTTCCCGGGCGGCCAGCAGCGGATCGGTCTCGTCCCCGACCCGGCGCTTGAGCCCCTCGGTCCTGATGATCTCTATGTAATCCTTTAAGGCGCTGCGGCTGTTGGACCGGTCCTCAGGCTGGTCAATAACGCGCACCATATGGTTCATCTCCTCCGCCGTCAGGTCCCCCGCCAGAGCGGCCAGTTGGGTGCTCCTGCCGTTCTCATGCCGCTCCTTTAAAATGGCGAAGACCCGCCCCAGCAGGGGCGCAGAAAATTCCTCAACCTCCAGACCCCCGGTCTGCCGGAAGAGGGCCGGGTCCATCACCATTAGGCGCAGAACGCCCTCCTCGGCCCGGGCGGAGCGGAGGTTTTCGTACCGCAGACCCCGTTCCTTTGGCTGGAGCTGAAGGGTAGGGGTCAGGTCCCGCCGCTCCTGCTTGCGTTTTTCCTGCTTGTCCCGGTTTTTGCGGTACTGCTCTACCTCCTGGGCCATGGTGACGGAAGTAATATCCGCGGCAGCGGCGGCCTTTCCACCATAGATTTCCCGCTCGATGGGACTGGGGAGTCCCGCAAGTTTTTCCGCCGCCTTCTTAACGAAATCGATCCGTCCCTCCGGGGTGGTAAGGTTGGCCTCGCTCACCAGATTGTCCAGCCAGTAGTCATTCTGCCCCGCGCTGCCGTTCAAGTGCTTTTCAAAAGCTGCGGCGCCGAACTTCTTGATAAAGTCGTCAGGGTCCTGTTTCAGGGGCTGGCCCTTCTCGTCCAGAAGGATATTTCCAGCCGGGTCGCAGGGGTTGGGGAGCTGGAGCACCCGCACCTCCATGGTTGTGTTCTTGAGGATACCCAAGGCCCGCTCGGTTGAGTGCCTGCCCGCCCCGTCGTTATCATAACAGATTACAAGCTCTTTGGTGTACCGGGCGAGGAGCCTAGCGTGGTCCTCGGTGAGGGCAGTACCCATGGTTGCCACCACGTTGTCAAACCCCGCCTGATGGAGGGAGATCACGTCGATGTTGCCCTCCACCAAAATGATGTTACCCCGCTTGGAATTTTTGGCAAGGTTGAGCCCGTATATAAGCCGCCCTTTTTTGAACACGATGGTATCGGGGCTGTTGAGGTACTTAGCCCCCTCCTCCCCCGGCAGAATACGGCTCGTAAAGCCCGCCACCGTGCCGTTCACATCGATGACCGGCAGCATGAGCCGGGAACGGAACTTGTCGTATACGCCACCGCTCTTGTTGGCGACGGCCAGCCCCGCGTCTATGAGCTCCATCTTGGAGAACCCATTGGCAGTCAGGTGCTTCGTCAACTCGTCCCACGCGTTGGGGGCGGCCCCCAGGCCGAACCGGGTGGCCGTTCTGGGGCTTATCTGCCGCTTTTCGATATATGCCCTCACCTGGGCGCCGCCGGGGCTCTTCAGGTAGTCGTTATAAAAGCGTGCGGCCTCCTTGTTGGCCTCCAAAGCACGGGCCTTCTTACGGCTCTCGTCCTGGCTCACGCCAGTCTCAGGTACCTCCATCCCGGCCCGCTGAGCCAGGAGCTTGACCGCGTCCACAAAGGAGAGGTTCTCCTCCTCCATGATAAAGGAGATGGCCCCTCCCCCCTTGCCGCAGCCAAAGCACTTGTAGATCTGTTTCTCCTGGGAGACCGAAAAGGACGGCGTCTTCTCATTGTGAAAGGGACAAAGGCCCCAGTAGTTGGCCCCCTTTTTATTGAGGGTCACATACCCGCCCACTACGTCCACAATGTCGCTGCGGGCCAATAGCTCGTCTATAAATTGTTCGGGGATCGCCACTGCTGGCCCTCCTTCCGCCTATTGTGGTCTAAAAGTACGAAAAACATACCAAATCAGAGTGTAAAGCGGGTCGCGACCTACTTCACGCTCCAGGACGCGGGGATAAACAGGCGGCTGAACTGCTCCACGGCATACTTGTCAGTCATGCCCGCTATGTAGTCGCACACTGCCCGATCCACGCCCTCCTTCACCCGGATCTCCTGGTACTCTCCGGGCAGCTCGTCCGGGTCAGCCCGGTAGTGGTCGAAAAGGCGGCGCAGAATGTCCTGGGCCTTACCCTCTTCCCCCTTCGCCACCGGGTTGCGGTAGACAAATTCGAACATGAACTCCCGCAGCTCCAGCATGGCCCCCCGGCGGGCTGGGGACTGGGTGATCTCTTCCTTCCCTATGCTGCTCTCAATCACATCCACCGTCAGGGTGTTGATACGCTGGGAGTGGTCATACCCCAGCACCTGGGAGATGCTCACCGGGATATCGGTGGGATAGATGATGTGGCCCCGCATGGCATCGTCAATGTCGTGGTTGATATAGGCGATCTTGTCGGCCAGGCGGAGGATTTGCCCCTCGAGGGTCTCAGCCTGATCCCTCCCCGTATGGCAGAGGATGCCCCGCCGCACCTCGTAGGTGAGGTTCAGGCCCTCGCCATCCTTCTCCAGTCGGTCCACCACACGGAGGGACTGGACGTTGTGCTCAAAGCCGCCGGGCATCAGCTCATTGAGCACCCGCTCCCCCGCGTGGCCGAAGGGGGTATGCCCCAGGTCGTGCCCGAAGGCGGCGGCCTCGGCCAGATCCTCGTTGAGCCGCAGGCCCCGTGCGATGGTCCGGGCGATGCGGGATACCTCGATGGTGTGGGTCATGCGGGTACGATAATGGTCCCCCTCCGGCTGGAGGAACACCTGGGTTTTGTGCTTGAGGCGGCGGAAGGCCTTGGAGTGGACGATACGGTCAATGTCCCGCTGGAAACAGGTGCGCACGTCATCCTCCTCCATGGGCCGCTGGCGCCCTTTGCTCTCGGTCGCGAGACAGGCGTGGGGCGACAGGGTCTGCCGCTCGATGGCCTCGGTCTGTTCCCGTATGGTCATAGATTTCCCTCCTCCGAAAATAGCCTCTATATGCTATATACTATTTTCGCCGCAAAAACCCTTTAATTTTTCGAAAATATTTTTTAGCGTGGATTAAGGCGATTTGGGCGCGGCCTTAAAGACCTCTCCCAGTAGTTGAATGTCTCCGCCGCCCGCCGTCAGTTCCGTAATAAAGCTTGTAAACCCCTCCAGCTTGTCATCCGGCAACAGGGCCCGGACTGTCACGTCTGCGGCGTACTCAAGCTCCCCCAGTACGCCCCCGTGCCCCTCCACCGCCAGTTTGACCCGGTCAAGGAGGCTGTAGGGGCAGGGCAGAGCAATCTCCATCCAGGGCCGCACGACGGAAACACCCGCCGCGTCCAGTGCGTCCTTGGCCGCCTGAGTGTATGCCCGCACCAGCCCTCCGGCCCCCAGTAAAATGCCGCCGAAGTAACGGGTCACCACACAGAGGACGTTCTCGATCTGTTCCCTTTGGAACACATTAAGCATAGGCTGACCCGCGGTGCCCTGGGGCTCTCCGTCATCGGAGTACCGCTCCGCTCCGCCGTGAAACCGGTAGCACCAGCAATGGTGCCGGGCATCGTAGTGCTTTTTCTTAATGGCCTCGATATAACTTCGCGCCTCGGCTTCGCTCTCCACGGGGTAGACCTCCCCAATGAAGCGGGAGCGCTTTTCCACGTACTCGGCCTCAGACCGGCCTGTGGGGACATAGTATTCGGTCATAGAGTTCCTCCCGGATGGTTGTTATCGCACCGCCCACTCGTCTCTCGTCAGCGCGTAGAGGAGGCTGGTGCGCTCCTCTCCCATGAGCTCGGAATAGCTCCGCTCGGTCATACGATAGTGAAAACCGCACTTCTCGATGACCCGGCGGGACTTGTCGTTCTTTTCGTCGTGCCCGCACCAAACAGCGCGGAGTCCCAAGTCCTCAAAGCCGTACCTCAGCAGCTCCTCCACCGCTTCTGGCATCAGCCCGCGGCCCCAGTAAGCGGGGTTGAGGGCGTAGCCGATCTCGTCGTCAGGGCCGGGCAGCAAAGTCTGATGTCGATCCACGTAGCCCGCAGAGCCGATGACTTTCCCGCTTTCCTTCCACACCACGGCGAAGACGTGGGGCGCGCTGAAGACGGTACGGATAATCTCCGCGCTCTCCTCCCGGCTTTTGTGGACTGGCCAGCCTGCGATGGGCCCCACCCCCGGGTCCTTCGCGTACTCATATAAATCGTCCGCGTCCTCCTCCGCCCAAGGGCGGAGGAGCAGGCGCGGCGTCTCTAATCGTTCCATATAAATTCACCAACCTGGCCCAGCACCTTTGGCGTACATACGACGGTGACCTCTATGGTCTCGCCATACTCCACAGCCTCCACCTTGGCCTCCCGGTAAAGCATGTCCAGCACGCCGCCCCTGTCGTAGGGCAGGCGGAGGGTAACACGGTGGGCCCCGCTGTCCAGCCGCTTGCCGATCATCTCAATGAGCTTATCCAGCCCCCGGCCCGTCTTAGCCGAGACGGAGACGATGTCCTCCCCGTGGGGCACAATGTCCCCCGCGTAGAGGTCGGACTTGTTGAATACATCAACGCGCGGCGTCTCGGCAGCTCCCAGTTCCACGATGAGTTTCTCCACCACCTCAGCCTGTTCCCGCCATTCGGGGTTGGAGGCGTCAATGACATGGAGAAGGAGGTCCGCATAGCTCAGCTCCTCCAGCGTGGCCTTGAAGGCCTCCACCAGATGGTGGGGGAGCTTTGCGATAAAGCCAACCGTATCGCTGAGGAGGACGGTGCAGGTATCAGATATCTCCAGGGTGCGGGTGGTGGTGTCCAGCGTGTCGAACAGGCGGTTGTTGGCCGGGATACCCGCACCGGTGAGGGCGTTTAATAGAGTGGACTTCCCGGCGTTGGTGTACCCAACGATGGCCACAACAGGCATCTCGTTCTTCACCCGCCGCTCCCGCTGGACGCTCCGGACCCGCCGGACGTCATCCAGCTCCTCCTCCAGCTTTTGCAGCTTGCGGCGGATGTGGCGGCGGTCTGTCTCAAGCTGGGTCTCACCGGGGCCACGGGTACCGATGGGGCTCTTCCCTCCGGCGGCGTTCTGGCGTACCAGGTGACCCCACATGCCCACCAGACGGGGCAGCAGGTACTTGTATTGGGCAAGCTCCACTTGAAGCCTGCCCTCCTTGGTCTGGGCCCGCTGGGCAAAGATGTCCAGAATGAGCGCGGATCGGTCCAGCACCTGGACCTTCAGCTCCTCGGTGAGCACCCGCTGCTGGGAGGGGGAGAGGGCGTTGTCAAAAATGACCATGTCGGCCCCCTGAGCCTCCACCAGCTCCCGCACCTCCTCCACCTTACCCTCGCCGATGAAAGTGCGGGGGTCAGGGGTGTCCTTGTTCTGAAAAATGACGCCTACGCATTCGCCTCCCGCCGTCTCCAGCAGGGCGGCAAGCTCCTCCATGGAGCTGTCGGTGGCATTCTCCTCGGCGGTGAGGCAATGGGCGGACAGGCCCACCAGCACCGCTCTGTCTTTTTTAACCTCAGTTATATTTTCTGTCATAGAGCTCCCCATGGGATGCCCCATCCCATGGGGCATCCCTTATATTTCAATTTAATCACGGGTCGGAAAGGAATTCCGCTCGGCTCCGCCGCAAGCATGGCGTCCCGCTTCGCGGATCTCTGAATCATTGTCTTTTCAAAACCTCGACGATCTCGCCGATATAGAGCTTGTGGTAGTCGCGGCCAGGGTAATTCTTCTCCCGGAGCGCCTCGTCGTGGAACCCGGCGGGGTCGATCTCACCGGTGTAAAGCTTTTTACAAATCAGCACCAGCTCGGCCTCCTCAAAATAGGGCGCGCCGCAGTCGGCGGCTGCCACGGTAAATGCGCACTCGGCCACCTTGTCCACATCCCGCCCGCTCTTGCTGCCGCAGAAGGCCAGGGCCTTGCGGTGCTCCTCTCCGAAGAAGGCCAAAGTGAAATACTCCTCACGCTCCACAAACTCCCGAGTATAACGCTGGGGACGAAGGTAGCAGGTGGCGGCGGGCTTGTTCCAGATGATGCCCAGGCCGCCCCAGCTGGCCGTCATGGTATTGCAGCGGTCCTTAGTCCCGGCGGTTACCAGCATCCATTGGTTGTCGATCATGGAAAAGACGTTCCCGTCCAGGGTCTTGGGGTCAATTTTTATAAACATAGCGCGCGCCTCCCTGTCATTCAGTAAAAACAGTATATGCGTTTCCTTGAAAAAAGAAACCCGCACCAACCGGTACGGGTTTCTCTGACCAACTTACTTGTCCAGACCGAACTTCTTGTTGAAGCGGCTGACGCGTCCGCCGGAGTCCACCAACTTCTGCTTGCCGGTGAAAAAGGGGTGGCATTTGGAGCAGACCTCGACGCGGATGTCCTCCTTGATGGAGCCGGTCTCGATCACGTTCCCGCAAGAGATGCAGGTGATCGTCGTCTGCTTATAGTTGGGATGGATGCCTTCCTTCATGCTGTTTCACCTCTTTCTCATGGGAAGGATATGTTCAAGGACAAAATATCCCTATAAACGCATTTGATATAATATCACGAATGCTCGCAGATTGCAACAGCTTTTTAAATTCTCTTTCCTAATTTTTTAGCTGCAGGATACCCGGCTGTGCCACTCCCTTTGCTTTCCTGTAGGGCGAGGCGAAAGCCCTCGCCGCCTTTTTCCCCCGTGAGGGGAAATTCTCAAAAAACGGAAGAGAGGGACAGGGGCGGGGCAACGGGAAGTCACACCTCCACCGCGCAATCGGCGGAGAAGAACCAGAGCACCCGGCGGGCAACCGTCTTCCCGGTGACCTCCTCCAGTGCCCGGGAATAGGCCATGAGCTGGGGCCGGTACTCCCCGGCCCTCAGGGAGGCCGATCGGGGCGTGACCCGGTCGGTCTTGAAGTCTACCACCGTGACCCCCGCCGCCGTCTCAAAGTAGCAGTCCACCACGCCCTGGAGGAGCACCCGCTCCCCCTCCCCCGCACCCTGATAGAAGTCGGATGCGGGGAGCAGGATGGAGAACTTGAACTCCCGTTTCAGGCTGACCGCGCCCCTCAGCTCCTGGCCCAGGGGCGAATCAAAGAAGGCAGAAATCTTTCCCGGGTCCACTGCCTCCCCCTGCTGGGGCGTGAGGAACTGTTTCGCCGTCAGGCGGGCGATTTCCTCCTTGATCTCCTCCACCGAGCCGGTACGCTCATAATCGATGTACTGCATCACCAGATGGAGGGCGGTGCCCTTCTGCGCCGGGGTCAGGCCGAACTCTTCCTCGTCAAAGCGGGGACGGCGGATGGGGGCCTCTCTGGGAGCGGGATCCCCGGCGGGCTCGGGCGCGCCCTGCGCGACCTCCACGTCCAGCTCCCGCCCCTTAAGCTGGGTGGCGGTGAGCTTAGAGGGTATCTCCACGTCTCCGGCGTGGGGGTAGACCCAGTCAAAGCGCTCTGCCAGGCCCTCCAGGCCCTCCCATTCTTCGGCCCCCGCCGTCTCCCGCTCTCTCCGCATCTGGGGCGCGCTCCCGTAGACCGAGCCGTCCACCCACCGGATGTCCCATGCCGGGCCGAAGTCTGCGTTCTGTGGCACAAAGTCGGCCCCGGCGGCGGCCCGGAGCGCCGTCGCCTCCGGCCGCGCCAGCACGGGCAGGAGCACCCACTCCCCCACACTGGAGCACCCGGAGAGCACCTGGGGCTCCACCGGGCAGGCGGCGTTCTCGGCCAGGGCCGCCAGCTTGTCCACCCCGCCCGTGAGGGCACAGGTAAGGATGAGCTTTTCCCGGGCCCTGGTCATAGCCACGTAGAGGAGACGCAGTTCCTCCGCCATCATCTCGTACTCGAGCTGCCGTGCCACGGCCCGTCTGGCCAGGGTGGGGTACTCCACCATCCGCTCGCCGTCCAGCCGCTTGGGCCCAACACCCAGCTTGGGGTGAAAGAGGATGGGCTTTTGCACGTCCTCCCTGTTCAGGCGACGCATGAGCCCTGCCAGAAAGACTACGGGGAACTCCAGGCCCTTAGAGCGGTGGATGCTCATGATACGCACGCCGCCCCCCTCGCGCCCCGGCTGGGGTACGGCAAGCTTGTCCCCTCTCTCCCGCAGGCGGGTGAGGTAGGTGAGGAAACCGAACAGCCCCTTGTGCCCCGCCCCCTCAAAACGGCGGGCCAGTTCACATAACGCAAGGAGATTCCCCTGTCTGGCCTCTCCCTCGTCCATCGCCCCGAAGACGCCCAGTAGGTTGGTCTGGTCGTAAATCTGCCATAAGAGCTCGTAGCTGTCCTTGTCCCCCGCACCAAAGCGGAGGGCGGCAAGCTCGGCGAGGAAGGCAGCGCAGTCCTCCCCGCCCGCCGCCGCCCCCTGCTCCAGCGCGGTGTAGAAATCGCCGCCGGGGCAGGCGGAGCGGAGCTGGGCAAGCCGGTCCGCGGAAAAACCATACACGGGCGAGCGCAGGGCCGAGAGGAGGGCCACATCCTGCCTGGGGTTGTCCACAATTTGGAGCAAGGCCAGGGCCACCGAAACCTCGGTGGAGGCGAAGAAGTCTCCGCCCCCGTCGGCCTCCCAGGGGATGTCCCGTTCCCCCAACGCCCGGGCATAGTGGTGCAGGGCCGAGCCGGGGGAGCGCAGGAGGATCACCATGTCGGCGTATTTCGCCGGGCGGGTACCCCCCTCCCCGTCCGAGATGTGGAATTTCCCCTCCAACAGCTCCGAGACGCGCCCCGCAATAAAGCGGGCCTCCAGCAGATCTCGGGGCGTCTTCTCGGAGGAATCATCCTCATCGTCTTCCCCGGTCCCGCCGGACAAATCCAGGGCGTCCAGCTCCACCGCATACCAGGCATCATCCCCCGCCGGGTAGACCGCCCCCGGATAGAGGGCCTCCTCGGGTCCGTAGTCCATCTCGCCGAATTCCGTTGACATAATGTTTTCAAAAACATAGTTGGCCCCCAGCAGTACCTGGGGGCGGGAGCGAAAGTTCCTGGAGAGGGTGATGCGCCGACTCTCTCCCGCCTCAGCCTCGGTATAGGGCTTAAAGGAGCGGTACTTGCTCAGGAAGATGGTGGGGTCCGCCAAGCGAAAACGGTAGATGGACTGCTTCACGTCCCCCACCATAAAGAGGTTCTCCTCTCCTCGGGAGACGGAGGAGAAGATGGCGTTCTGCACTGCGTTGGTGTCCTGATACTCGTCCACCATAATTTCATCGTACCGGGCGGCGTACTGGGCGGCGACGCCGCCTTCGGAGAGGAGCTTGACCGTCAGATGCTCCAGGTCGGCGAAGTCCAGTAGACCCCGGCGGGCTTTCTCGGCGGTATAGGCAGCCTCGAAGTCATTTACCAGAGAGAATAGGGCCCGCACTGCCGGGTGGACTGCCCGCAGATCAGAGAGAAGACCTTCGCTGCTATCCTCCAGCAGATCAGAGAGCTTATCGAGGCGCTTTTTACAGGCCGCCCGGATGGACTTGACCTGGGCCGCCGCCTCTGGGCACTCGTTCACTTTCTTGCTGCCCGCCCTGGGAAAGGGGACAGGCAGAGCTTCCACCGCCGCGTCCCAGCCGTTGGCCACGCCGTCCAGCAATGCCCGCACCCCCGCGATGGTAGCCGAGAGGGTAGGCGCATAGTTGGCGCTAAGGTTGGGGTCCAGGCCGCAGAGCTCCAGAGCGCAACCCAGGCGGCCCAGCCAGTACTCCCCCTGGCGGCGGGCGTCCTCCAGCAGGAGAGCTCCCCAGGGCGTGCCAGCCGCGTCGGTCACGCCATCCAGAGCTAAAGCCGTCTCCTGCGCCGCGAGCCAGGCGGCAGGGTCCGGGTGACTCTGCACCCGTGCACGGATATCCAGCACGATGTTCACAAGTCTTTGGTCGTCCCGCCCGGCAGACATGGTGTCCACCAAGAGAGCAAAGTCCCCATCCTCCGCAATACGCTCGTAGCGGCGCTCCAGCACCTCATCCAGGGCACGGAGCATGAGGATGCCGGCCTCCCCTTCGTCGCAGAGGCGGAAGTCGGGGTTGACATCCAGCAAATGCCCGCTCTCCCGCAGCAGATGCGCGCAGAAGGAATGGACGGTGGATATCTGGGCCTTATACACCAGGGTCTGCTGGCGACGCAGGTGGCTGTCGGCGGGGTTTTGAGCCAGCCGCTGGGACAGTTCCTCCACGATACGGCCCCGGAGCTCGGCGGCGGCAGCTTTGGTATAAGTAATGACGAGGAAACGGTCAATGTCCAGCCCGTCGTCCTGCACGCGGGTGAGGAGCCGCTCGACCAGCACCCGTGTCTTGCCGGAGCCGGCGGCGGCGGAGACCAGCAGCGCGCCGCCCCGGTTCTGTACCACGGCGGACTGTTCAGGCGTCAACGCAAAAGGCATGGAGTTCGCCTCCTAGAGTGTTATGATTAGAAGGTATCGTTCACATAAATATTCTCAGCACGTAAACCCATCTCAATCCCCGACCTGCTCCCAGAATTGCTCAGGCTTGACCTTGGGGAGCCAGCGGCGCTGATCGGTGCCGTGACCGGGTTCGAAGTGACAGGCGGTGGCATAGTCGCAGTATTTGCACGCGTTCTGCTCCGGGCCCTTCCAGAAGGGATCCGCCGTGATGGTGCCGGCGGCCAGCTCCGCGCCGATCTCGCGGAGCACCTTACGGATATGCTTGTCGAGCTTGCCCAGCCGCTCGGCGCTCACCAGAGCAGGGCCGGAGATGGCCCCCGTCTTACCAGAGACTTTGATGGGCAGGAAACGTACGCCCTCCTCACCGGGGTGCTCCATAGCCTCCAGAACCGAGGAGTCGTCCAGCACCAGGCCCTTGCGCCGCAGCTCCCGGTCTACCGCCGCACGGCGGGCCTCCTCTGTCATGGTGCGGCTGCCGGCAATTACCGCGTCGCGGGCCGGAAGGTAGAGGACCCCGACGGGGACAATCTCCTTCCCGTCAAAGAGGGATCCTCCCTCCCGCTCCAGGGTGAAAAGGTAGAGGAGCATTTGGAGTCCCAGGCCGTTCCACACATCTGTAAGGTCAAAAGACTTGCGCCCCGTCTTATAGTCCACCACCCGCAGGTGGAGCCGTCCGTCCTTCTCCCAGCCGTCCACCCGGTCTACAAAGCCGGAGACGCTAACCGTCACACCGTTTTGAGTAAACTCCACGGGGGGCAAGTCCTTTCCCGCGCCAAAGCCCAGTTCGAAGGCAATGGGCTTGAAGTCGGAGCGGGAGAGTTCTTCAGCCACATTGTCCACCACGGCGTAGACAGACTTTAAGAGCCGCCGGAAGAGGTACTGGAACCGGGGCGTCTCGTTCTCCAGCCCTCCCAACTCCTCCCGGACGTACTGGTCCACGATCTCTTTCGTGAGAGCGTGCAACGCTTCCCTGCTCTCCGTGGGGCGCTGGAGGACATGCTCCAAGACGTAGTGAATGAAGGTGCCGTATTCCGGTGCCTGGAACCCGGCGATCTTGCGGGGCTCAGCCTTAAGGCCGTACTGCATGAAGTAGGAGAAATGACAGGACTTGTATTTGTCCATGCGGGAGGCCGACATAGGTACCCGCGCGCCGTAGAGCGCGTCCACGGTGGGGCGGGTCAGGCTCCCTCGCTCCAGCTGCCTGGCCAACTCCATCCGCTCCACCCGAGAGCAATACCGGGGCAGAGTCTTCAGGGCTTCTCCCACTCCCCGGTACCGGCCCGCCAGCTCCAACGCCGGGCGGGGGGCGGCAAGACGGAAGGAGCCGTCCAGCGCCGCCTCCCTCTTCAATTTCAGGTCCGGGAAGAGGGTACGCAGCTTGTGCACCAAGAAGGCGCTTCGGCGGTCCTCTCCCTCGCTGCCCAGGGTAGGCCAGGATACGGTCAGCCGGTCCGTCGGCAGGGTGCAGGTCTCGTAGACGATGGTCATCTCCCGGTACAGCTTTTCGGTAAGGGTAGGGGCCAACTCCAGCCCGTAGGAGGCCAGGAAGCTGCGATCGTCGTCGTTTAAAAGGCCGGGGGACGGGGCGGCCTGAGGGATGGAGCCATCGTCCGCCCCGACAAGGAATAGTACTTTACACTCTTTTTGGCTAAGCCGAGGCATTTCCCCCACTGTCACCCGGTCCAGTGAGGCGGGAATGCTGCCCACATCGTACTGGGAGAGAATCAATTCAAAGAGACGTCGGAACTCATCCAGCTCCATAGGACTGTCTCCCAGGAGCTGAGCGCACTGCTCCAGCGCGGTGCAGAGGATATCCCAGAGCTGGCCGTACTCCTGGGCCAAGGCGGGCTCTCCCCGTTCTTGGAGGGTGGCAGTACGCTCCTGAAGACACCGGGGCAGGCCCACCGCCTCCGCAAATGTGTAAAGCGCTTTCGCTTGCCCTCTCCCTGTCTTTTCTGGATTCTTCCGCAAGGCCTCCAGAGGCTCCACCACCCGGCGGCGGATGGCATCCAGCCGTACCAAGAGTTCTTCGTCCTCCGGGCCGAGGGGCAGACCGTACCCACGGGGGTGCATGGTCCAGGGGGACTTCTGGGTCCAGCGTGAGCCCTTAAGATCCCACTTAAGAGCGTAGTTCTCGAGTAAATCCCGCTCCTCGTCTTTTAGGTCGGTGAGGCCGGTTTTGAGGTACCGGAAGAGGTCGTCGTACTGATATCCCCCGGCCACGACAGCCAGAGCCGAGATGACGAGGGAGAAGACCGGCTTTTGAAGTACATCGCTCATACCGGAGCGGAAGATAGGAATGCCATACCGTGGAAAGATCATGTCGATGAGGCCGCCGTAGGCATCCATGCTGCGGGCGGCTACTGCGACATCCCGGAAACGGTACCCATCCTCCCGGACCAAGCGCAAAATCTCCGCCGCCGTCCACTCGATTTCAGAGTAGGGGGTATTGGCCTCGAAGAGGGCAACTCCCCCGCTCTTCCCGCAGGGGGCAGGGGCGGCGTTGAAAAGCCGCTCCTCTACCGTAGCCAGAGCGGGGGTACGGAGGCGGGCTCGGGTGCTAAGAATTTCAATTTCCTGGGAAATTTTATGTTCCCGTGCAAGACGCAAGAGGCCGTGGGCGGTGCGGCGAGCGGGAGAAAAGATGCCCGTGCCCCCGTCCGTCTCCTCCACGCCGTCGCAGGTGAGGGACACGGTAAGGCTGGCAGCCTGCCCCATAAGCTGGGCAAGGACCAGCCGCTCCTGAGGGGTGAAGTCGGTAAAGCCGTCGATGTAGATGTCCATCCCGGCAGCCCAACGGCTCTCTTTCAGGCCTTCGGCCAGACGGGTGAGCTTGTCCCTTGGGTCAGCCCCCTGACGGGCAGTGAGGGCCTCGTACGCACCGAAAATTAGAGAGAGGTCTAAGAGCTTGTCCCCCTCACGCCCCAGCGCATCCTCCCCCGCCGTCCAAAGGTGTGCGGGGGTAACCTGACAGCTCTTCAACTCGTCCACCGTGGCGATGAGGCCAGAGAGGAACTCCGGGCGCCGGGAAGGCCTGCCATAGACCTTGAGCTGGCCGGATACCGAGCGGAGGGCAGTATACATGAGAAGGAGCCGCCCGCCCGCGTCCAGCGTGGGGGCGGCTAGGCCACCTACGACCGAGAAGACCCGGCTGGCAAGGCGGGTAAAGGATAACACCTCTGCGGAACGGGAGACCTGGTTGCCCGCGATGGCACAGAGGCGGCGTTCCATATCGTGTGAGTGCTGCTCGGGGACAATGAGAATTTGTGGTCGCTCTTCCCCAGCAGCGGAGATAGTGCGCAAAAGGGCGGTGGTCTTCCCCGTCCCCGCCCGGCCCAGCAGGAGCTTTAGCATAGCGCATCCCCTCAATCTTTTTTAGTCTAATCTGCTGTTATTATATCATTTGAGGCAGGCAGGCACAACTCCCAGAGTCCGGGATGGCCTCGATGCAAAAAAGGAGCCGCCCAATCAAGGACGGCTCCCGGGTCTTACTATTACCCGTAGAACGCGTGGCCGCCAATGACGGCCAGAAGGGTCTTGTTGCGGGAGGCCCAGCAGGACTTGCCCACGCCGTTAAAGTAGAGCGCACCGGGAACCGTGACGGCCCCGTCCAGGCAGAGCTTGGCGGCGACGATACTCTCGGCATTAGGCGTGGAGTCAGTGGCACCGGGAAACTGGTTTTTCTGGTAGATCACCTCGGAGACCGTGTCGGGGAAACCGGAGGTCTTTGTTCGGTTCAAAATCACATTGCCCACGGCGATCTTCCCGGCCAAGGGCTGGTTGCCGCTCTCGTGGCTGATGACGCGGGCCAGGAGATCCAGGTCCACGGAGTTATAGAACTGGTCGCCGGAGAGGATGGGGGTGCCGCCGGAGGTAAATTCCACCGCACCAGTCCATGTGATACCGGCCCCCAGAGCCGCAGCCAACGTCCGGGCGGGGACCAGTGTGTCCCCCGTGTCGTCCATCTTCACGCCGCCGGGAACATAGAGGTAGCGTCCATTGGCTACCAGGTAGGACGCGCCGATACGGGCCGAAAGGGTAAGGTCCTCTGCGCGGGCCACCAACTGCCCGTCCTCCCAGGTGATGACCGCGTCGGGCCGGAGGGCCAGGGTCACACCATAGAGAGAGATATAGGTTGCGCCGTCGTAAGCAACGGCAGAGAGGTGCTCCAGAGCTATGCCGTCCACGGCGACTGCGACGGAAACAGCGGCTGTGTCGGCGGCCCGAGCCGTCGTGCCCAGGGTCAAGGCGAGGCAGAGAACGAGGCAGAATATCCGTCTCTTCAAAAGTCCCACTCCCAGCTTGTTTCCATTCGGAAACCAATTTGTTACCGGTTTGTAACCATTGTAACCCATTTGTAGCTGCATTGCAAGAGGAACTTTTGTCGAGCGAAGAAGCGCGAAAGCGTGCGGAGCAGGCGGATAGCGACGGAGCGGAGCGGAATCCGGGAACACCCGGAGGGTGTGTACGGATTTTGCGCAGTCGGAGAAGCTATCCGCCGTCGCGCAGCCGCCGCAGCGTGACAGCAAGAAACGCCAAGCCGCGGAGCAGGGAGATAAGTCACGGAGCGACGGGCCGCCGCTCCCCACGTGCCTTAGATATTCTCATTCTGGGGGATGTCCGGGAGGGTGTCAAAGCCCTTCTGGAGCTCTTCATCGGTGGGGATATGGTCGGTCATGGAGCCGGTGAGGTAGGCGTCATAGGCTGTCATATCGAAGTAGCCGGTGCCGGTGAGGCCGAAGAGAATAGTCTTGGCCTCGCCGGTCTCCTTGCACCTGATTGCCTCATCAATGGCGCCCTTGATGGCATGGGCCGACTCGGGAGCGGGGAGAATAGTCTCCCGCCGGGCGAAGAGACAAGCGGCCTCGAACACGTCGGTCTGCTTATAGCTGACGGCCTCCATGTACCCGTCGTGGTAGAGCTTGGAGAGGATGGGGCTCATACCGTGATACCGAAGGCCGCCTGCGTGGTTGGCGGAGGGGATGAAACCGGAGCCCAGAGTGTACATCCGGGCAAGAGGGGTGACCTTGCCTGTATCACAGAAATCATAGGCGTACTTGCCCCGAGTAAAGGAGGGGCAGGAGGCGGGCTCCACCGCCACGATGCGGGGGTTACGTTTGCCGGTGAGCTTATCCTGCATGAAGGGGGCAATCAGGCCGCCCAGGTTGGAGCCGCCGCCTGCGCAGCCAACGATGATATCGGGGTACTCACCCATCATCTCCAGGGCAATCTTGCTCTCCAGGCCGATGATGGACTGGTGCAGGAGAACCTGGTTGAGGACGCTGCCCAGAACATACCGGGTGTTCTCCCCGGTAACGGCCTTCTCCACCGCCTCGGAGATGGCACAGCCCAGGCTGCCGGTGGTATCGGGGTTTTCAGCCAGAATCTTTCGTCCCGCCTCGGTGAGTAAGGAGGGCGAGGGGGTGACGTTGGCGTTAAATACGTTCATGGCGATGCGGCGGAAGGGTTTTTGTTCGTATGAGACCTTGACCATGAACACGTCCAGGTCCACGCCAAAGTAGCCGCAGGCCTCGGCCAGGGCAGTGCCCCACTGGCCCGCGCCTGTCTCGGTTGTGAGGCGGGTGATGCCCTGCTCCTTGGCGTAGTACGCCTGGGCCACGGCGGAATTGAGCTTATGGCTGCCCGAGGTATTGTTGCCCTCAAACTTATAGTAGATTTTCGCGGGGGTGCCCAGGGTCTTTTCCAGGTCATAGGCCCGGATGATGGGAGCGGGACGGTACATCTTGTAGATGTCCTGTACAGGCTCGGGGATGTCGACGTAGCGGGTCTTGCCGTCCAGCTCCTGGTGGGCAAGGGCCTTGCAGAAGATGGGGTACAGCTCCTCCTCCGCCATGGGTTGGAGGGTGCCGGGATTGAGGAGGGGGTCGGGCTGCTCGGGCATGTCGGCCCGGAGATTATACCACTGTTTGGGCATCTGCTCCTCGGTAAGATACAGGCGGTGGGGGATCTTGTTCATTGTCGCTCATCCTTTCTTGATTTGGGCAACAAAAAAAGCCGTTGCCCTAGAATTTCTTCTGGGACAAAGGCCAAACCTCTGCGGTACCACCCGGATTGACGCCGCTATACGGCGGCGCCCACTCACTTTTCCGTGCCCAACAGCACGTGCTCCCCTGATAACGGGCAGAGTCCCCGTCTGGCTACTTGAAAAAATCTTTCGCCATACACCCTCGGAAATCCATTCACCCTGCCGCTTACCTGCCGCGATCCCACCACCCGCGGCTCTCTTTGAGGCGATTTGCAAGGCTACTCCTCTTCTTCATCGGTTTTACAATTTTTAGTTTGAGCCATTATACGCGCGGATCGGGCAATTTGTCAAGGGGAAATTTTAATGGCCCTATTTTTTTGAGGGGGCTCCCTGCAGGCCGCCTCCCTACTGCCATTGGGGGGCGCAGCCCGCGGGGGGAATCGAAAAAACGGGGCCCGCATCTCTGCGGGTCCCGCTCAGTTCAGTTTTAGGTCTGGGGGTTAACAGTGTAGTTGGGGGCTTCCTTGGTGATATAGATATCATGAGGGTGGCTCTCACGGAGGCCGGCGGAGGTGATTTGCATAAACTGAGCCTTCTGCCGCAGCTCCTCAATATTAGCGCAGCCACAGTAGCCCATACCGGCACGGAGACCGCCCATCATCTGGTAGATGGTCTCGCTGGCGAGGCCCTTGTAGGGCACGCGGCCCTCTACACCCTCGGGGACCAACTTTTTATTGCTCTCCTGGAAGTAGCGATCCTTGGAGCCTTTGGCCATAGCGCTCAAACTGCCCATTCCACGGTACACCTTAAACTGGCGCCCCTGGTATACCTCGGTATCGCTGGGAGACTCCTCGCAGCCCGCCAGGAGGGAGCCCAGCATGACTACGCTGCCCCCGGCGGCGATGGCCTTTGCAATGTCTCCAGAGTACTTCACTCCGCCATCGGCGATGATGGGCACGCCGTACTCGGCGGCGACGCAGGCAGCATCATAAACGGCGGTGATCTGGGGCACGCCGATGCCGGCCACCACGCGGGTGGTGCAGATAGAGCCAGGTCCGATGCCGATCTTCACGCAGTCAGCCCCCGCCTCGATGAGGGCTCGGGTGCCCTCGGCGGTGGCCACGTTGCCAGCGATGAGCTGTACATCGGGATAGAGAGCCTTGATGCGGCGGACACAATCGATGACGTTCTGACTGTGGCCGTGAGCGCTGTCCAGCACAAGCGCATCGGCTCCCACGTCCACCAAGGCAGCCACTCGGTCAAGCACATCGGCCGTCGCGCCGATGGCGGCTCCCACCAGGAGGCGGCCCTTCTCGTCGCGGGCGGAGTTGGGGTAGACGGTGGCCTTCTCGATATCCTTAATAGTGATGAGGCCCTTGAGGTGGAAGTCATCGTCCACGATGGGAAGCTTTTCAATTTTATGGCGGCGCAGGATATCCTTTGCCTCCTCCAAGGTGGTGCCCTCCTTGGCGGTGACAAGATTCTCCTTGGTCATCACATTGTCGATGAGTTTGTTCATGTCGGTCTCGAACTTCATGTCGCGGTTGGTGATGATGCCGATGAGCTTGCCGTTGTCGCATATGGGCACGCCGGAGATGCGGTACTTAGCCATCAGCTCGTCCGCCTCAGCCAGGGTATGGCCGGGGGCCAGCCAAAAGGGGTTGGTGATGACGCCGTTCTCACTGCGCTTGACCATGTCCACCTGCTCCGCCTGCGCCCCGATGGACATATTCTTATGAATGATGCCGATGCCGCCCTCACGGGCGATGGCGATGGCCATACGGGACTCGGTCACCGTGTCCATTGCCGCGCTCATCAGGGGGATGTTGAGGCGGATCTTCTTGGTGAGCCAGGTGTGCAGGTCGATGTCCGCGGGCAGGATATTGCTCTCGGCGGGGACCAGGAGCACGTCATCAAAGGTGAGGCCCTGCTTGGTAAACTTCTCACTTGCGTCTATGTTGACCATACTGCATCTCCTCTTGATATAAATTTTTCCTATTCTAATACGGGTGGCAGCGGGTGTCAAGGGGGAGTTTTTTCTGTGCTCAGATATGCTCCAGGGTAAGGGCGGCGTCAAAACGAGGCTTAGCAGCAGCGTCCATCCCGCGGATGTAGTGGGTGCCCTCCTGCTCCAGAGTGAGAAGGTCCAGCTCCTCCCCAGGCAGGCACTCGGCCAGGTACCCAAGTTGGAGGGAGGATATGAAATACTCCCGGCCCAGGGTCTCCATCCTCAAAGCGTCGCAGGCAAAGTCGGCATACCGGGCGTTGTTGACGTGGCCGTTGATGTCAGCGTCGCTGTAGTGCAGCTTTCGGCGTTCAGAGAGAGCCAGGTTCTCCGGTAGGCGGAGCTTATTTAGCAGTTTCGTTTTGCAGAGCGCTCCCCCGTCGGTACCCGCAAACTCCTCCATATTGGAGAGGCGGAGAAGCTTGTGGGTGTCCAGGTCCGCTACCACCCAGGTGGATACCGCCTCCCCAACCGGTACGCCGCCAACGGAGAGATCGAAGTCCCGGTACATGGAGGCGCCATTACCGCCCCGATGCCAGGTTCTGACGGTCACCCGCTCGTTCCAGCGCAGGGGCCTGTCCAGAGTAAACCAGATGCGGGCCAGCATCCAGAACGCGTTGTACCGGGGGACGATGTTCTCCCGGGAGACGTGGAGCTCCATGGCGGCGGCGGTGGCCGCTTCCTGCAGGATCCCCAGCAGAGCCGAGGGGCGGCAGGTATTGAAGGGGTCTACGTCGCGGGTATCGACGGTATAGGTTTTTTCATAGAAGACAGGCAAAAAATCACGGCCTTTTCAAAATACGGGGCTAGGGCGTCAAGCCCGCCCATGGATGAGCAGGGTGTCCTTACAGCAGATATCGTCGATATCACTGGCGGTGGCGGCGGGGATGCGCAGGGCCGCGCCGCAGTCGGCGCAGATGAGATCAATGGAGCTGTAATTTACCTGTACCTTCCACCGCTTGGAACCGCATGCGCAGGAGACGCCGCCCCGCTGGGCGATGTCCTTGATTTCGGAGAGGACCTCGTGCATGACGATATCGTCCAGAAAGGATCCGTGCTCCCCCGCGTCGTGCTCCAGCTTGTCCACCGCCTCCTCCAGCCGACGCATGGCGGCATAGACCGGCTCGGCCTCCCCTGCGTAACAGCAGTCGAGGCCGGAGGCGGCACAGGAAAAGGCCAAAGCCTTTTCGTGCAAAAAAGCCTTGGAAGAGCAGGAGACAGTGTGCTCCTCCTGGCAGAAGAGACATGGGACGCTCAGCTTAGCCCGGTCCCCAGTCAGTTCCACCCGGAGGGCGGACTTGCCGCAGGGGCAGGGCAGGGTATTGGGCGCGGCCGCAAGCTGGAAGACGCTGCGATCCACGATTACGCTCTGACGACAGGAGGGGCAAATATAGGCGAGGGTGCGGCTGGTTTCTTCCACCATGATGGGCCTCCGGATTTTCATAAATAAAGGATAAGTCTAGTATAGCTCAAAATCCCACGTTTGACCAGCATATCCACGCACAAAATGCGTACTCATATTTTTTACCGTTTTGTTCAAACTAAGGAGCGACAACCAGTATGAGAATGGAGCGAGAGCGTATGACGACAAAAAAGCTGGGCAAGCAGACTGTGGCGCTGGGTATCCCCCCGTCTATCGCGGGGTTTGCCAATGTGGTGGGCAAGAAAGAGGGGGATGGCCCGCTGGCGGGTAGTTTCGACCACATCGAGCAGGACGACAGCTTTGGCGAGAAGAGCTGGGAAAAGGCCGAGAGCGCCATGCAGAAAATGTCCCTCTCCAGCGCCCTTGACAAGGCAAAACAGCCAGCGTCCAAGATGGACTTTCTCTTCGGCGGCGATCTTTTGAACCAGTGTATCGGTACAGGTTTTGCCGTCCGCGGGCTGGACATCCCCTTTTATGGCATCTATGGGGCCTGCTCCAGCATGGCGGAGGGCCTGTCCCTGGCGGCGCTGATGCTGGATGGCGGCTTTGGCGAGTGGACGGCGGCAGTGACCTCCTCCCATTTCTGCTCCGCCGAGCGGCAGTACCGCACGCCCCTGGAATACGGCGGGCAGCGCACCCCCACCGCCCAGTGGACGGTGACGGGGTCGGGGGCCGTGGTGCTGGCCCGGGAGGGCGAGGGACCCTACGTGACCCATGTGACCACCGGCAAAATTGTAGATAAGGGCATCAAGGACGCAAACAATATGGGCGGAGCCATGGCCCCCGCCGCCTACGCCACCATCACCGCCCATCTGGAGGATTTAAACCGCAAACCCTCCTATTACGATCTGATCGTCACCGGCGATTTAGGGCGGCTGGGGAAAGAGATCGTACTTGACTTCTTTCACAGGGATGGGATGGAGCTGGGCAACTTTGATGACTGCGGAACCCTCATCTTCGACTTGAAGGGCCAGGACGTGCACTGCGGCGGGTCGGGCTGCGGCTGCTCGGCGGTGGTGCTCACTGGGTTTTTGCTCAACGGAATGCGAGAGGGCAGATGGAAGAACATCCTATTCTGCGGCACCGGAGCCCTCCTCTCTCCCACCTCTACCCAGCAGGGAGAGAGTATCCCGAGCATCTGCCATGCCGTCGCCATATCAACGCAGAAATGAGGAAATAAACATGGAAGTTTTCTGGGAATACGGGCGTGCCTTCCTCTGCGGGGGAATTCTCTGTCTCATCGGGCAGCTTTTAATCGACAAGACCCCTCTGACCCCGGCCAAGATACTGGTGACCTATGTGGTGTCCGGCGTGATTCTGGGTGGGCTGGGGCTCTACAAATACTTGGTGGAATGGGGAGGCGCGGGAGCAACCGTGCCGCTAACGGGCTTTGGTTACCTGTTGGCGAAGGGTGTGGAAAAGGCCGTCACCGAGCAGGGTGCCATCGGCATCCTCACCGGAGGCGTTACCGCTACGGCTGGAGGCATTACGGCGGCCATCTTCTTTGGTTATTTGGTGGCTGTTATCTTTAAGGCAAAACCGAAGGCATAAGGAATCGTGGGTGACCACAGTTCGCCCTACGGATTTACTTTCATTGGGCCGCCCGGGCCAGCAGCTTTATAACTAAAAAACTTATACTAAAAGACCAACGGACGCGGCTTTGCCGCGTCCGTTGGTCTCATTATTATCCCCGGTAGCTCTTGTAGCTCTTGACCAACCTACGTTTTCCCCTACGCCTTTTTCGGGTGACAACTTGATAGACGATGAAGACGATCAGCGCCGTAAAGAGAAGAACGATGCCCAGGGTCAGCAGGGTGACCCAGTTGGGCGACTTTAGGAGCTCAATGGGATTTAAGCTGTCGATCCGGGTCTTGCGACCCTCGGGGCCGGAATAGCGAACGGGCACACGGGGCTCCCCATCCTCCGGCGGGAAGGACTGAAGATAGGTGGCGACGGCGTACCACTCCTTCAGCTCGCCGCCATCGGGCAGATGGATGATGTAGTCCTCGTAGTCGGTGATGGGGCTGCCCTGAGCGTCCTTGGGCGTGACCTTCAGGATGCCGAACGACTTCTCGGTCACCAGGCCCAGCATTTGGCTGGAGTAGAGGTTGGTGACCACCCGGTAGAGCTTACCGTCCCCCAGGGGCTTACGGGTTCCGTCGGTGAGGAGGAGCGAGGGGTCCGTCATGCGGTTGAAGAGCATACGGTTCATGTTAAAATCGTACCGCACGCCGGAGCTGTAGAGCTGGGCACCCGAAAAGATGGGTCCCACCGAGGGGTCTACCTCCAGGACATTTTTGATCTCCGCGCCGGTGAGCCACACGTCGATGAGGGGATAGCCCGGCGTGCCATCGGCCCCCGAGCCGATGGAGCTGACATCAAACACGTTGGAGACCGTGATATCCCCCTCGGGGAAGGAGGCACGGATAACGCCGGAATTCACAAAGGCCGCCGCGATTGGGGGTGTGTTCTTCCCTTTCTCGGCTTGCTGTACGGCATAGATGTAGGCGTCGGTAATGAGGTTGCCTAAGCTGTCTTCCTCCTGCTCGATGGCAAACTGAGAGGCAGGGGTAAAGTCAAAGGGTGTGCGGGCAAGGACCTGATCGAAGGTCATGCCAAACCGGGATAGATAGTCCTCCTCTACTAGTGCCTTGTAACCGGCGACGGTGGCGGCCATGGCGGGGTCGTCAGCCACGGTCTCGTTGATGGGGATGAGCTGGTAATCCACCACAGTGTTCTTCCCCGCCGCGTCCTTGGAGATGGTGAGCTTACCTAGGTTGTTGCAGTACTCCCCCACGCAGCCTATAATGGTGTTATTGACGATTTTGGGCGCGGAGAGGGTGCTGTGAGTGTGTCCCGAGACGATGAAGTCAATGCCGTCCACCGCATTGGCGAGCTGCTCGTCCTCCGACTTGGCAGGGTCCTTATTAGTACCGCTGTGAGAAAGGCAGACGATGAAGTCATAGTCCTCCTTCGCCTGAATTTCAGCCACGACGCGCCGGGCGGCGGTCTCGATGGGCTCATACACCATACCTGACATAGGGGCGCAGTCGTCCGCGTCCTTGCCCATGAGGCCAAAGACCGCGAAGCGGACACCGTCCTTCTCAATCATGGTGTACTCGGTGACGCCGTAATCCTTCAGGGCCTTGACCACATTGTAGTCGGTGTCGCGGCTTTTGGGAGTGGTGTAGTTGGCCTGGACGATTTGGGGCAACGGATCGCCGCTTTCCATTGCGGCGTTTAGCATTTTTGCAAGGCCGTCGCTCCGGTACTCAAATTCATGGTTGCCCAGGGTGGTCACATCAAAGCCCATGGCGCCGAGGCTCTTGAGCTCGGTCGCTTGGGTGGTGTACACCGTCTGGAAAAGGGAGCCCATGGAGAAATCGCCCCCGTCCACCGTCAGGGTGGGCAGGCCCTGGGCCGCGGCGGTAGACCGCTGCTGATCCAGCGCAGTCTTCAGCCGGGCGAAACCGCCGAACTCACCTCCTCCCTCCTTGGGCGCGGGCAGGAGGTGGGAGTGCATGTCATGGGTGAAGAGAATGGTGGCCTGCTTGCTCTCCCCCTCCCCCACCGCCTGAGCTGCCAGGGGTAGGAGATTCAGAATCAGCAGGGCGGACAGGAGAAGTCCGGCGGCGCGCATTACAATTCGTTTCATGGTATCCCCCCATTTTTTGATGACAGGGCTCCAAGCGCTTTTTCGGCTATTATACTTTATTTTCATTTAAAAAGGAAGAGGGTATTATGGAAATTCACCATTTGGGCTGGCGCGGCACAAAATGGGAAAGGTCAGATTAAAATCGTTCTTGACAGGTCACCGGTCTTCTGGTATACTGTCACGGAACAATAAAGCAGGAACGGTACCCCCGTCCTCACCTCCAGCCTTGGGCGAAGAGGTCAACATTGAGCAAGCGGGCGCTCTATGGCGCTCGGTCTGCATGTGTGGATTACGGGTACCGGTTCGGTAGCCGTATTTTTTTGCGGCCAATTGGAACTGGAGGTGCTTTCGTATCAGCAACAAGGGTCATCAACTCAATGAGGAGATTCGCGACAAGGAGGTCCGCCTCGTCGGCGAGGACGGCGAGCAGCTGGGCATCATGTCCGCGCGAGAGGCGCTGGAGAAGGCGGCGGAGCAAAGCCTTGATCTGGTGAAGATCTCCCCCACCGCAGTCCCCCCCGTGTGCAAGCTCATGGACTACGGCAAGTATCGGTTTGAGCAGCAGAAACGGGAAAAAGAGGCGCGGAAGAACCAGCACGTGGTTGAAATAAAAGAGGTGCGCATGTCTCCGGGCATCGACGTGAACGACTTCAACGTCAAGCTCCGCAACGCGCAAAAGTTTTTGGCCGAGGGCGACAGGGTCAAGGTCACCGTCCGTTTCCGCGGGCGTGAAATGGCCCACACCGACATCGGCAGGGGTTTGCTGCTCAAATTTGCCGAGCAGTGCACCGAGGTGGCCACACTGGACAAGGACCCCAAGCTGGACGGTCGCCACATGTCCATCTTCCTCTCCCCCAAGGTCGGCAAGGACGCCAAGGAAAGCAAAAAATCCGCTCCCCCCACCGGGGAATGAAACAGTAAGTAAAGGAGATCACCAACATGCCTAAGCTCAAATCCCACAGCGGCGCCAAGAAGCGTTTCAGCTTCACCAAGTCCGGCAAGGTTAAACGCGCCTCCACCAAGCGCCGCCACCTGCTCAATGGCCACGGCAAGACCACCAAGCTCAAGAGAAGCCTCCGCGGCACCGCTTACGCGGACTCCACCAACGTCGCCGCGATCAAGCGCATGCTCCCCTACAAATAACTCTAAACCCACTCACAATATAGGAGGCTAATCTACAATGGCTAGAGTCAAAGGCGCGATGATGACGCGCAAGAGAAGAAATAAGATCCTTAAGCTTGCCAAGGGCTACTGGGGTGCCAAGAGCAAGCATTTCAAGATGGCGAACGAGCAGGTCATGAAGAGCCTGAAGTACGCCTACACCGGCCGCCGTCTGAAGAAGCGCGATTTCCGTCAGCTCTGGATCGCCCGCATCAACGCCGGCTGCAAGATGAACGGCATGAACTACTCTACCTTCATGAACGGCCTGAAAAAGGCGAATATCACCATCAACCGCAAGATGCTCTCCGAGATGGCCATCAGCGACAAGGCCGCATTCACCCAGCTCACCGTAATCGCCAAGAGCAAGCTGGCCTAAATTACGTCCATATGAGCGCCGCTCCCTCCGGGGAGCGGCGCTTTTTTGTTGATTTCAGGGGATGAACGGCCCAGCCTGCGGGAATGCTAACTTATAATGGGGGCTCAATCCACCTTATGAGCATGTCCTTTGTTCCATGTCAGATTTTAATCTAATTTTTAATATTATATTATATAGTATTTCTCTTGATTTTATATAATCCCATGTGCTAGAATATCGCTAGAATGAATCCCGCTCAAATACACGGCTTTCATCAGGGAAAGGGTGGATTAAATATGGATGAAATCATCATACCCGAGCCTGGCAACGGGCCGGTTCTCCAGAGCAAGGCAAAGGCGCGGAAGCGACCCGAGGAAAAGGGCCGCGACCCCTACGACGGCCTGCGCCCTTGGTCCGCCATAACCCATGGAGTGGGAGCCGTCCTCGCCGTTCTGGGCACCGTGCTCCTCCTGGTGCGGGCCATCGCCCTGGGGGCGAACCCCTGGCATCTGGTCTCTTTTGGCGTGTATGGCGCGTCCATGATTGGGCTGTACACCGCCAGCACCCTGTACCACTGCCTGAACACCAGCGTCCGGGGGCGCATCGCCCTGCGTAAGTACGACCACACCTCTATCTATTTCCTTATCGCCGGGACTTATACCCCCATCTGCCTCGTAGGCCTGCGCACAGTGGGGGCCTGGGGCTGGACGCTCTTTGGAATCATCTGGGCCCTGGCCCTGGGCGGGCTGGCACTGACGATGGTTTGGATCAACTCTCCCCGCTGGATGACCTCAGGCATCTACCTCTTCATGGGCTGGATGGCACTGGTGGCCCTCTATCCCCTCTATCTGAGCGTAGGCTGGAAAGGGCTCTTCTGGCTGCTGGCGGGCGGTATCCTCTACTCGGTGGGCGGCGTGATGTACGCCCTCAAGTGGCCTGGCCGGAACAATCCCCGGTTTGGCTGCCATGAGATTTTCCATGTGTTTATTGTCCTGGGCAGTATCTGTCACTTCCTTCTCATGTACCGGGTTATCGTGTTTTTGTAAGTTGACATAAGAAAGAGCGCGAACCTATTGGTCCGCGCTCTTTTCCGTTTCACTTTCTTTTGAAACAGGCAGCTCGCTCATGATTGCCACACAGCGGTTGATGGCGGTGCCCAAGTTGTGGAACTTCTCCTCGTAGTCGGTCATCACACCCTGTATACCTTGGGCGTGCAAGTCTCTGGTGACCTCACTCAACGTAAAGCCCGCCTCTGGGAACTGGGTCAGGGACCACTCGAATAGCGGCGCGTTATCGGTCTTGAAGTGGATCTGTCCCCTCTCCCCCAGCACCTGGCGGTAAAGTTTCAGGAAGTTAACATAAGTCAGCCTCCGTTTGGCGTGCCGGTTGGTGGGCCAGGGATCACAGAAGTTGATGTAGATGAGGTCCACCTCGCCTGGGGCAAAGTAGTCGGTCAGCTTGGCGGCGTCGGCGTCCACAAAGAAAGCATTGGTGAGGCCCATGGCAGTCACTCGCTCCATGGCAATGACCATGGCGTCGGGCACTCGCTCCACCGCGATGAAAAGGACGTCGGGGTTCCGCGCGGCGGTCTCCGCGGTGAAACGGCCTTTGCCGCAGCCCAGCTCCAGCCGGAGCTCCCTGCAGCCGGGCATTAGCTCCCGCCAGCCACCCCGGCGCTCCTCCGGGTCCCGGATCAACGTAGCGGCGCACCGCTCCATCCGGGGGATCAGATTGGTTTTTTTGCGCATCCTCATGGCGATTGCTCCTCGCTTACAAAATCCTCTGTATCATACCACAAGCGGCGGTTTTCTGTAAAGAGTTCTTGCATTTTCCCGGGAATTATCTTATACTAATAAAGTTGCTATCTTAGCGTAGCGAAGTTTGATATCGTGTGCGGTTTGGGAACTGGCGCGAAACGAGCACAAAACTGAATATCGGGGTGTAGCGCAGTTGGTAGCGCGCCTGGTTTGGGACCAGGATGCCGCAGGTTCGAATCCTGTCACTCCGACCATTTCTCCTTGAAAAACCGCTTATTTAGGCGGTTTTTCTGCGTTTTACGTTTGGATTTCAGAGCGTCATCCCAAATTGATTTGCCCGGTTAGGGACGAGAAATATTTTACGGCGGCGGAAAAAATCCCGCCGCCGTAAGCGCAAATCCCTAACCCATCCCTAACGGGGTCAAAAATTCGATATTAGGTGTTTGGTTCGATGATTACGTTGTGGAATCAGAGATTTTTCGTTATAATGATGGCAGTCCTAAAACTGACGGCAATTATAAAAGTTTATCTTTTGTGAGTGAGGTAATTATGAGTTTAACTGAAACCAGCCGGTTTATCAGTTTGATACTGCGGCACAAACCAGAAACCATTGGGATCATGCTTGATGAGCACGGGTGGGCCAATGTGGATGAATTGATTGCCGGCGTAAATACGAGATATCCGCTGGATATCAAAACACTTGAGGAAATTGTAAGCATTGATGACAAGCAACGCTACTCCTTCAATGAGGACAGGACGCTGATCCGCGCAAATCAGGGGCACTCGATATCTGTGGATGTTGAATTAAAGGAGACAGCGCCTCCGCAATTTCTTTGGCACGGCACGGGTGAAAAGTACACGCAGTCTATCGAAGCGCAGGGGCTTCTTCCCAAATCGCGTTTGTATGTCCACCTGTCCAAAGACGAAGCCACAGCACACAGGGTTGGTTCCAGACACGGTAAGCCTGTCATTTACCGTGTCCTGAGCGGCGCCATGTTCAGTGACAGATTCAAATTTTACTGCTCAGTAAACGGAGTGTGGTTGACAAAAGCCGTCCCGGCACCGTATCTCCAAAGCTGTTCACATTGAAATTAGCGGCGCACAGTATTGAAGCGGTAGGGGTTCGTGATGTAGAGGCATGCAAAGGTACAGTGCTCGTCTTCTCAGCAAATAATAACACAGGTTGCTCTGGAGGGTTGCTTATGGACGAACTATTGAAGTTCTCTAACCGGGCGGAGTTTCGGGCATGGTTGGTGGAACAGTGTCTCACCAGCGGCGGCGTGTGGCTGCTCTTTGGCAAGGTGGGCGGCCCCAAGACAATTACAGCAAATGATGCCCTTGAGGAGGCTCTCTGCTTCGGCTGGATTGACGGACAGATGCAGAGTCTTGATGATAAGACGTATAAAAAATATTTCTCCCGGCGGCGGGAGAACAGCAAGTGGTCGGAGAAAAACAAGGCGCTGACCGAAAAGCTGGAACAGCAGGGCATCATGACCGACCACGGCAGAGAAAAAATAGCCGAAGCCAAGCAAAACGGACAGTGGAATGCCGCCAAGACACCGACTGTGACAGACGAGCAGATTAACGCCGTAGCAGAGCTGCTGCGGGCATATGAGCCCGCCTACACCAATTTTCAAGCCATGCCGCCATCGATCAAGAAAACCTATACGCGCGCCTATCTGGATGCGAAAACAGAAGCCGGACGGGAAAAGCGGTTGGCGTGGATGGTGGACAGGCTGAATCAGAACCTAAAGCCCATGTAAGCGGAGGGTACATATCCTGTCATCACGTCGCACGGAAAATCAAGAACGCCGGTCACCGGACTGGTAGAATCATCACATACGGAAGGAGGTTTGAAGATGGATTGGATTACGGGGATACAGCGCTCCCTTGACTACACAGAGGCGCATTTGACCGAGAAAATCGACTATGAGGCTGTGGCGAAGCAGGCTTATTCGTCAGCTTTTCATTTCCAGCGGATGTTCAGTATGCTCTGCGGATTTTCTCTCGGCGACTATATCCGTATGCGCCGTTTGGCGCTGGCTGCCGAAGACTTGCTGTGCACCGGCGATAAGGTCATCGACATTGCACTCAAGTACGGCTACGATACCCCCGAAAGCTTCTCCCGCGCATTCCAGCGGTTTCATGGCATTACCCCAACCGAGGCGCGCCGGGGCGGTACCATCAAATCCTTTTTCAGACTATCCGTAAAACTGATTTTATCGGGAGGCAGTACCATGGACTACAGAATTGAAAAGAAAGACGCGTTCAGAATCATCTGCAAGAAAAAGCAGGTCACCAAGCCCCAAGGGGACACCGCCGCAGAGGAAATTTCGGCATTCTGGAACGAGTGCACCAAAGACGGCACAATCGAGGATATTTGCAAATATGGTCGCTTTGACAATCTGGGCGGCGTGCTGGGCATCTGCTTCTCCGGGGAGATGGCGGATTCCGGTTTCCCTTACGGTATCGGCGCGGAGTACAATGGTGCACCCCTTCATGGAGAAGCGCTGGAGATTCTGGATATTCCCGCATACACCTTTGCGGTATTCCAGTGCAAGGGCCCGATGCCCGAGGCATTCAAGACCACCTATCAGCGCATCGTCACCGAGTTCTTTCCCCAGAGCAACTACGAATACGGCAATGGCGTGGAGCTGGAGGTCTACCCCTCCGCAGAGGTGTCCAACCCGGATTACACCTGCGAAATCTGGATTGCGGTGAAGGAGAAGAAGTAAGGAAACTCGAACTTTATGGGCTGGGCAGTGAATCACTGTCCAGCCCATATTTGTTGCCAATCGGATGCCTTGACTTATATTCTATTTCCTGTTTGGCGTTTTGTAAATCAAAAAGATTTTTCCATCTCCTGATAAACAAAGCAATCGGAAAGATGGTCATTCACCATGCCGATAGCCTGCATAAACGCATATAGAATGGTTGATCCGACAAACTTGAACCCCATTTTCTTTAGATCCTTACTAATTCGATCCGAGAGGGGGGTGGTTGCCGGCACATCCTCAATGCGTTCCCAATGTCCTATAATTGGCGTGTTATCCACATAGCGCCATATGAACGCATCAAAACTCCCGTGCTTTTCCGCAGCCGCCAGAAAGGCTCTGGCATTGGTGATGGCGGAATTGACTTTCAGACGGTTCCGGATAATGCCCTCGTTTTTCATCAGCTCCTCAATCTTTGCTTCGCCGTAAAGAGCCACCTTTTTCGGGTCAAATCCATCAAAGGCCTCCCGGTATGCTTCCCTTTTCTTGAGTACGGTAATCTATGAGAGCCCCGCCTGCATTCCTTCCAAAATGAGCATTTCAAACAGCTTATTGTCATTATGGACCGGCCGTCCCCATTCGTGATCGTGATAATCCATATAAATGGGAATATCTCCGGCCCAAGGGCATCGGGTTTGTTTATTCATACTGTTTTCTCCAATCGAGCGTGATCCATAATCATTTCTAATGAACCATTTCATATCGAACATATTGTAGCATGGGATGTGGCTTTTGAGAAGCTGTATCCTCAAAATGCATGCAAACGTGGCAGAATTGCCAGCTTTAATTGGTAGTCTTTCTTCTGGAAAATGTCTATACTTTACTTATACTCAAACCAAAGGAGGCCTCAGAAATGGAGCTGGGCAACAATTTTTTCAATGCCAGAAAGAAGAGCGGATTGTCACAGGAGGAAGTCGCAGAAAAACTGGGCGTCAGCAGACAGACAATCTCAAAATGGGAGCTGGGTGAAACCCTTCCCGATATACGCCAATCCAAGAAGCTTTCTCTTTTGTATCACTTGCCCTTGGATAAACTGATTGACTTTGACCTGGATGTCCAGGAGATACAGGAAGTCATTGATAAGACGAGTGAGGAAGTCCAAAATAAAGTGGATTGGACGAAGGCGTGGGGAAAGAAATACCCGATCCTTACGACCTATCAAAAAGAAGTGGACACACATTTTTACGCCGTTGGATTAACCGCTCTGTTAGATGAGTTAAAGAAGAAATACGGCTATGATGAAATGGACGCTTTCCTTGTGCTAAAAGATATTTTGGCTGCTCTTTGGAAAAAGAAGAATACGCCAGACCAGTAAACAGCAAGGGAGACGCGAAGTGCGTCTCCCTTGCTGTTTATCCCTACATCGCCTGTGCAAAAGGGATGATCTTGCATTCACTCTCCAACGTGGATTCCGGTGCGTTCGATGTCGGCTCTGGCGGCTCTGGCTCCGGAGTTGTTGCCGCCACCCCCTCCATAAACCCGCCGATCTTGTCCGCCGCGCTCTGCTGCATCTGATGGGTCACATGGGTGTAGGTGTCCAGCGTGAATCCTGCGGAGTAATGTCCCAGCATGCTTGCCAGAGTCTTGGCGTCCACGCCGCTCTGCATGGCGAGAGTGGCGAAGGTGTGTCTGAGATCGTGGAACCGCACGCCGGTATCAATCCCCGCGGCCTCCAGCAGCTTTTTGTGAATGCGCCCGATGGACTCGGGACTCCAGTAGGTACCGGTCTTGGGGGACATGAACATCAGGGGGCTGTCAGGGTGGCTCTCATGCTCGGCGATGAGCAGCTCCACCGTTTGCTGTGGTACCGCCACCTTGCGGATGGAGTTCTGCGTCTTAGGCTCGGACACCACCAGCTCGCCATCCTGCCGGGTCACCTGCTTATTGATTGTGAGGATGCGGCTTTCCGCGTCCAAGTCCTCCCACAGCAGGGCCAGCAACTCGCCCCTGCGCAGGCCGCTGGTCAGCGCCAGATAGAAGATGGGCAGCACACCGTATTGCTCGGCTTCTCTCAGATACGCGCCAACCTGTTCGGGCGGGATGATCTTCATCTCCGCCCTCTCCTTTTTGGGGATGCGGCAGTTGTCGCAGGGGTTGTACGGGATCAGCCGCTCCTTCACCGCCTGCTGCAGGCAGTTGTGGAGCATCATGTGGAGCCCCCGCACATAGCTACCCGAGAGGGACAGGTCGGTGGTTTTCCCAAAGCGCTTGACCCGGCCGCCCGTCTTGGTATCGTTGTACATCCGCTGAATTTGGAGCGAGGTCAGCTGCCGCAGCTTGACGGCTCCGATGGCAGGGATGATGTGATTCTCAATCGCGTTGTTGTAATTATAGGCCGTGCTGGCGCGGATGTTGGGCCTGCTGTAGGTCTCGAACCACAGTCGGCACCACTCGGCCACCGTGTATTCGCCGGTGTGGTTGATTGCCAAGCCTCGGTTGTCCAGAATGGCCCGCTTCAGCTTTTCTTTGCACTCGGCCTGGGTTTTGCCGGACACACTCCGCTGAATCGCCCTGCCGGTGGCGGGGTCCACCCCCACCGTGTAACGGCCCTCCCAGTGGCCGTTTGGCTTCCTGCGGATGCTCCCCTCGCCGTTTGCGCGTTTCTTGCTCATAAGACCGCCTCCTTTGCAACACCAACATATACCACAGAAGAGGGAAGATAGCTATCAATATCTCTCGTCCTTTTTGTCCGCCTGTGCATTGATCCACTCCATAAATTTGTCCCTGGGGACAATGATGCGGGAGCCGAGGGTGATGGTGGGGAAATCCCGCCGCCGAACGATTTCATAGGCGTGGGCCAGGCCGATGCCCAACACGTTGGAGACATCGGGCACGGTCAGCATCAGGGGCAGATCGTCAAAAGATTTGTATCTAGATTTCTTCATGCAGTGTCCTTCCTGCCTTCCCGCAGGAAGGCCTTTTCTTTGATTATTGCGGCGCAGATTTTGGCGCCGATCACATCGACATTGTCCAATTCTGTTCCTCATGGTCGTCTTGCTTATGCCCTTGGGCCATTTTCTTTTCCATTAGCTTTCTGCGAAGCTTACGGTCAATCTGCCCACCCGCTGGAGGGGATTTGGGCAGAGAGTGGTCACGGAATATCCCCGCCATGTGGTGGAGCAGGCGGGTGATCCCGAGCATGGTGCTTGGCTCCCGGAACTGATCCAGACGGTCAAGAAAGAATTTGGCGTATTCGTTGCCCTGGTCGGCGGAGAAGGTCAGCCAGTGTTTGGCAAGCTCCCTGTCCTGCGGAACTTCCCGCCCCATCAGATAGAGCTTGCCCAATGTGTATTGGGCAAACTGATTCCCATCCTCCGCCGAGCGGTTCAGATAGTCCATCGCCTTGGGCACATCTTTTTTGACAACCTCGCCTCGCAGATACTCTTTCCCAAGGCGATAGGCGGCGTAGTGACTGCCGTTTTGGGCTGCCACTTCCATCCAGCGCATCCCCTCGGCTGGATTACGAACCTCCGCATCATCAGAGAGAAACAGCTTGCCCAAGGCATATTGGGAGGCCGCAACCTCCTGCGCCGCCGCTTTCAAAAACCACTCCTTTGCCATTACCATATCGGGAATCACCACGGTACCGTCCCGGTAGAGCTTACCCATCTGGTGCTGAGCGTAGGGATAGCCCCGCTCCGCCGGCTGGCGCATCTGCTCCACGGCATAGTCTCGCTCGTCCAGCGAAAGGCTCTCATCGTGGATGATATTGCGCATTTGTCGGTAAAGCTCCGCTGTGCGGTACATATTTTCCGGTTCGTCCACCGTCCCTATTGCCTCATCCTCGAAGGAAATTTCCCCCAGTCGAATGCGCTCTGCCTCCTGAATCACCGCGTTCTGAATGGCTCGGAACTCATTTTGTTTGGAAAGCGGGAGGCGGCGCACGGCCTCCCCGGTGTAGTAGCTCTGCACCTGTCCCTGCAGCTCCAGCCATTTGTCATAGCATTTCGCCACCGCAGGCAGGCGCTCCATCTGGTCGACAATCTCATCTGCCAGCGCCTTGAGTGGCTTTGGCAGGTAGCCGTACTGCTTCTTTCCCTTTACCGTTTCCAGCCGCCGTGCCAACTCCAACAGGAGTTTTTCCGCTTGGGGATGGTCGCACAGGCCGCGCGCCATTTCCCGCGTCAGCTCCAGCATGGCCTGCCGTGCCTGCTGTACCAGCTCGTCACGGGAGGTGGTTTTTTGCTCGTACAGGTGCAGCATCTCCTGATGGAAGATATCGTTGGTGAGCTTGGAGCGGATGTGCCGGATGCCATCGCGGGTCAGATAGCCTTGTGCGGGATCCGCCGACCAGGCCATCATATGCACATGAGGATGCCTGCCCTCATCATGGAACGCCGCGTACCAGTGGAAGTTTTCCGGCGGTATTTTCATTGCATCCGCGATTTCGTTGCGATGCGCTTTCAGAAGATTGCGCCACACCCCGGCACTGTCGTAGCCAAGTCTTGTCGCGTCCTCCCGCCGCAAAGAGATGATATGCGTCCAAACATTCCCGGTGTAGCCCTCCAGCTCGCCCATGGCCTTCACCAAATCCACGGCGTCTTTGTCGCCGAACAGTCCGTGTTCCCCCAACCGCTGGGCGCCGGGGCGGGTTGCAATATAGCTCATATACACATCCGAGCGGCCGGCGGCGTCCCAGTTCATTTCCAACGCTGCGGTGATGAAGGCGGAGGCGGCCGCCCCGGTGTGGGCCGCCTCGTAGTCCTCATACTCGAATAAGTCCTTGCTGTCCCGGAAGTCACGGACGATTTTTTCGATGAGCTGCTCCTGCTTTCGTGTCGCCGGGCGACCGTCGGGGACACGCTGGACGTTCTCACGGGTGGCGATATATTGCAGGTACCCGCTGACCTTGCCGCTACCGTCGCACTTGATATAGGGACACTTGAGAATCAGCTTTGCCATTTACACCTCGCTTCCCCGGCGGGCGTGCTGCTCCAGGCTCAGCCTGCCGTTGGTCGCTTTAACGTTGGTAACGCTCCTGCCGCGCAGCCGGCGCAGGCTTTCTTCGTCCGCCTCAAGGCTTTCCGCGAGGAGACTCAAAACCATGTCCAGCTCCACCGCCTGCTTGAACATCAGCGAGGTAAGCCGGTCTTGGAATACCCCCAGCCGCCCCTCGATAACCGAGCTAACCGCCTGAGGGAGCACCGCCCCGGCCTGTTTCGTATGAAGACAGCCCAAGTAGTGCCGGATGGCCTTTTCGATAAACTCCGTCCGGCTGGAGCAGCCGTCTGAGGCATAAATTCTGTCAATCTCCTCCCGCAGCTCCGGGGGCAGATACAGCGCAAATTTCTCCTTTTTGCTCATTTCATCTTCCTTTCCGGGGCTTGACCCCGCTTAAAATTCTACTGTTGTGGCCTTTCTGCAGATTCTGACCGCAAGCGCCTCTTTTTTCTCTGTTTTTGACCCCTGTCTGGATTCCCGTGAAACGCCCGCACTGCGGGTGTTTGTGGCTGGGCGGGTGCCGCTGGCGGCTCCAGCCTTTTATCCTGCTTTTTCCTTCGCCTCCCGTTCATCCTCCGAAACCGCTTCGCTGGGCTTCGACAGGAATTCATTTGTCCTCCGCTCATCCTCCGAAACAGGCTCAACGTCGCCTGTTTCGCCCCGGATGGGGTTGGGGCTCGATTCCTTGTCCAAAGGGGCACACAGCGGCTTACAGTGGCTCCTGTGCGGGAGCTTTTCCAGCCGCTCAGCTATGCGTTGCTTCTCCGCATCTTCCTCTACCTTACGGAGTTGCCGTACATAGAACATCTCCACCGCAGCCTGAATGGGTCGAATGGTGTAGAGCAGGCTGCCGTTCATGGGCCGCCCGTCTTTGCGGCGAATCATGGTTGCCTCGGTGGAGATGAGTCCCTTCTCCTCCAGCGCCACAACATTCTTTCGCACCGTGTTGGAGCTCATCCTCACCGCTTTGCCGATTGTTTTGTAGCTGGGGTGGCATTGGTAGGTTTTCCTGTCCTCGATGGAGAGCAGGTAACCGTAGATGGCGATTTCACCGGCCTCCAGACCGAGGTGGTAAATCTCATTGGGAACCGGGAAGTAGTTTTTGATTGGGTCGCGCTTGGGCCATCGGTTGTACTTCAAATTACATCTCCTCTCTTTTCCGCTTTATTCACTTACCGCTTTTGCAATCATATTTTTCACATCCCCTTTTGCTTGATTGATTTTCTTTTCTCTATCTGGTACAATGAGCATAGCATAGCGGAAAAGAAGTTTCAATAGTTCCGGACTGTAATGGGTAAATCCAAAAAGTCTATCGGATACAGAAGGGCGTGGTATGATGGCGGATTATTTTGATCGATTCTCTGTCCTCTTTGGCAAGGGCGAAGTGTTTGTGAACGGCAAGCCGTTACCTTTGGGACAGTGCGCCACCGATATTTTGAACCTGAACGATCAGGTACTGAACGAGATCAATCAGCGCATCAATGCGTTCATGCCCTCGATAGCGACCTTGCTTCAAGAAAAAACAGACAGCGCCGCTTGCTCCGCGCAGGAGAAACTGAACGCTGTCTGGGATTTGATTTTTACGATGCCTCTCTATCGGGAGCTATCTATGGATTTGGAGACAAGCCATCAGCTCCTGCAGCTCATGTTTTCCGACAGGGCAAAGTGGGACGAGGTTCTGGATATTCATTCCGAGGGCCACGCCATGTTCGAACAGTTTCTGAACGGGCTGGAGTACTTTCCGGAGAGCCTCCGCAACTTCCGTGGGCAGGTAGTTGGCATACTTGAGCTATACCTCGAACCACTGAATCGGCGGAGCATTGATGCTTATGCGGCGGCTTACGCGCGGTACTTTACCGATATGGCGGCGGCTGGGATATTCTTTGCCGAATCGGAGTTCGAGCAGAGCTTCCCCACTCAGGTGAAGTTTGTTCCCATTGCACACCCCACCATGGACGGCAAGGTCATCCTGGCGGAGAAAGCGGAGTTCTCTTATCTCTCGCACTTCCTCTACACAGACTTCTATCGCGGCCTGATGGCGGGCAACACACCACGCCGCTGCCACAACTGCGGGAAGTATTTTCTGCTCACCGAGGGCTACAACACCTGTTACTGCAACAATCTTGCGCCGGGCGAGACAGAGCGCACCTGCCGCAAGGTGGGCGCACATCGGAAGGAGGCAAAAGAAAGGGCCTCCGCCACTCCCGCCCAGCGGGAGTATGCGAAGGCCTATAATCGCTTGAAAGCGAGAAAGAACAGGAAAAGGATGAACTTGGATGAGTGGAACGCCGCCGTTGCGAAGGCTCAGGATCTGAAAGGGCAGGCGGAGCGGGGAGAAATAAGCAATGAGGAACTGCGTAGGCGGTTGCAGGAGCTTTGATTGCTGTTGGGCTTTTCTTTGGTTATAGCGAGGCAGAATACAGCTTGGTTCAGACGTTGGATACGGTTTGGCCTATATCATATTTTTAGATAAATCTTGCAGATATCTATTTCGTAATTGTATGGATTATAGAGCCTGGTAATACGCTTCAATTTTTGCAGCCATAAGCTTGCGCCTCTCTGCAAGGAAAGACTCGTAATGTTCAACGTTCATGTTGAAAATACTTTCTGGCACACAATTTTGCGTGAGGTTTGTAGTCAATACATCAATGCTCGTAATGTTTCCAAATTTCATTTCACCACCATTGCATTGAGCATATGCTGTTTGAAAATAGTCGCATGGGGCTTTGTCTCCGATAGATATATTGACCTGCGTGTCAAGATAGATATAATTCGCAATCTGGTTATACTTTGTTTTTTCTTTAATACCATTGCTTTTCAGATAGTTCCGAGGAAAAATGTGGTGCACATCACCCATAACCGTTACAAGATCAGCTACTTTGGTCCCATTCAAAAACAATGAATTGTCACCATTAAAAATCTGCGCTGCAATAAAAGTGTTATATGCCGGGGTATTGGTTGAGGATGTTTCCAGATTTTGCACAAGCCCAATGCGCCAAAATGATTCGGACAAAACGGCAGCTTCTATTTCTCTGAAATAAGCTGTAAATCCTTTCTCCGCTATGCTTCTTAAATCCCTGTCCATGGCAGTCTCAGGAGAGCCAATGTATCTGCCCGTCAATGTGGACATGACGAACCATTTTTGAACACAACGCTTAATCTGATTTTTTGGTATTTCGCTGCCAAGACTTAGTAAGAGATATAGCGTGTACGCAAAATCAAGCGTCATCTGTGAGTTAAGTAGTTTTTCAGATATGAAGCCGGCGCCTTTTATGGCGAGTACAAAGTTTGAAAAGTTGAATTCATTTACAAAGTGGAGTGCGCCGTTTTTGAGTTTGGCAAAGGATTCTTCGGCAATGGATTCTTTATAATTGCGTGTAGCGAAATCCCGTCCTGCAAGCAAACTGACAAGGTCGCCCAATTTGCCCCGGCCAAACTGATGCATGAAGGAAACGCGAAGCATATCGCCGTAATCCGGATTATAAATTGATTCCTTGTCGTTCTTCAGCCACCTGATTTTGGAGGCGTATTCGGATGCCATAAATGAAGAGTCTTTCTCGACATGGGGATAGAACTCCGGTTTAACAGCAAGGTGGCAAAAGTAATCTACCGCCTTGCGAAGCATATTTCCTCCATATTTCTCGTCTGCGGCAATTTTGGACATGGCAAAATCTGATTGACTAAGCGCCTTGCCTTGAGAGTTGATTCGAATAAAAATTTCGGTTACTTCATCAATACCAAGCTGATAGGCAAGCTCAATCACACCGATCTGCCGATTTGCTATGGATTTCAGCTGCGTAAGAGAATCGTCAATTGCATCAACATCCGCCTCCGGATTTGAAAGGATGTACGCATCCTCAAAGGCCCTATTGCGAAACGCAGGATTGAAAATTTCAGAGATATCCGGTATCCATTTCTTGTCTTTCAAATGCGAGGCGTCCTGCACGGCAAATTGCTTGGAAGCTTCCGTTTCCATAGGATTAAAAGCAATTTTTATTCTTCCGGAATTGAAGTCCTCATCCAGCACTTCCTTGCCGGATATGGCGGCCATGAGCGCGGTTACCCTCTGCTGGCCATCAATCAATATCTTTTTCCCTTCGGAACTTCCACCATCCTTCGTCTTAACAGATGGGTTCTTCCAGATAATCAGATATCCTGTTGGATAACCATGATAGAGCGAATCGATCAAATCGCGCACCTGGCTGCGCTTCCAGACAAATGGCCGCTGAATTTCGGGGATAACAAACGCTCCTGCCTCGATAAAGCCGAGGATAGCGCTGATGGGATATTGCGTTACCGAATACTTCTCTCCTTGCATTGCCATCCTCCATCAATAATACATTTCGATGTAACTATACGCCTTGTCGAAGATGTCCTTATCTTTTAGTTTATATTTAATCCAAATCACGCTCCGCAGGGCTTTGGTGACTTCTTGCTTTCCCGCTGTGGTGTTTTGCCAACCGTCGAAACGCACGATTTTGACAATAGCGTCGATGTCGGAGACAATCCGCTCCACTATAATCGGCGTGTTTGGGTTCTTTATGCTGTTGAACAGTTCGGTCAATGCCGCCTTGCCTTTGTCAATCTCCTTTTCCGGTACATATTCCTTTTCGGCTTCCGCGGCCTCTTTGGCGAGTTCAAGCAGGAGTTTCAAAAACTCTATGCTCGATACAAGCCCTTGCTCGTGCCGCTCTCGCAAATCCTCAAGTCGCTCGCCAAGTCTGACGAACTTGTCGTCCTTGCCATGCTTGCGGATTTTCGCTACAAGGTCGATTTCAATTTCCTTGATTTTCTTTTTACCCTCTTTGTTATGTTCAAAGAAATCGTCAATCAGGTCCGCGTCCAGCTCGAGAATGTCTATGTCCTCGCGGACATTTTCCACACTCACATTCTGGTGAACCAGTTCTATGGTCTTCGCACCCAACGCTGCCCAAATCAAGCCCCCGCGCCCGTCAGTCGGACGAACCGACTCATAGACCTTGGTCAACCATAGATAATCGGCGCGGTACGGAGACAGAAAAGAATCCGGCGACAATGCTTCATAGGCACGGCACAGCACTTTATAGTCCGCGCCGAACTTGTCTTTTTCTTTTGAGGTTGGAAGACACTCCTGCGCTGCCATAAGCCCCTCCCAACCTTCGACGGTACGGTCAACGCCGTTGAAGAAGGACAGGCACTTGGCCATCAATGTCGGGAATTGTTTTTTCACCTCGGCGATATTCGTTATCACTTGCTGTACGTTCTTCTCGTCAAAATCCAGAGCCTTTGCCACATCATCAAATATCCCGATATAGTCCACAATCAAGCCGTGGGACTTCTCCTGCCCATAAACGCGGTTGGTGCGGCAGATTGCCTGCAACAGCGTATGGTCTTTCATTGGCTTATCGAGGTACATCACCTGCAAAATTGGCGCGTCAAATCCCGTGAGCAACTTGGATGTGACGATGACCAGCTTCAACTCGCTGTTTGGCTCGCGGAAGTAATCGAGCAATTTTCCCTCTGCGTCACGATCACGGCGATAGTCCTTATACCGCCCCTCTTTGTCATTGTTCGTATCCATTACAATGGTGGTGGCATCCTCACCGAGCAACTTATCAAGTTGTTTCTTGTATAGCAGGCAGCACTCACGGTCGTAGCAGACCACTTGTCCCTTAAAGCCGTTTGGCTCTATCTTCTCACGAAAATGCTTGGCGATGTGTTCGCACACCCTGCGTATGCGCTCTGGCGATTTCATGATTGCTTCCATCTTTACGCGTTTGGCAAGTTCTGTTTTCTCGTCTTTGGTCAGGCTTTCGGTCATTTCGTCAAATGCCGCGTCAACAATGTCCTGATTGACATGGAGGTCAACCGGCACGGCTTCAAAGTGGAGTGGAAGCGTGGCGTTGTCGCGGATGGAGTCGGAGAACGAGTAGCGACTCATATAGCCCGACTTATCCTCGGTCGCGCCAAAGGTAAAGAATGTATTTTTATCCGTGCGGTTAATCGGAGTACCCGTCAACCCAAAGAAGAAAGCATTAGGCAGAGCCATTCTCATTTTCTCACCGAGGTTGCCTTCTTGGGTGCGGTGCGCCTCGTCCACCATAAGAATAATATTGTCACGGGGATTGAGTTCTCCATCCACCTCACCAAACTTGAATATGGTTGTAATGAGGATCTTTCGCATATCGCCCTTAAAGAATGCGACCAGGTCTTCTTTGCTGGATGCCGATTGCAAGTTTGGAATATCACTAGCATTGAACGTGGCGGTTATCTGGGTTTCAAGATCGATACGGTCGTCCACAATGACTACGGTCGGATTTCTAAGTTCCGATGTCATGCGTAATTTCTGCGCGGCAAATACCATCAGAAGCGACTTGCCACTCCCTTGGAAATGCCAAATCAACCCCTTTTTCGGATATCCCGCCTTTACACGCTCCACAATGAGATTCGCGCCTTCAAACTGCTGATAGCGGCAGATGACCTTATACTTGCGGTAACGTTTATCGGTGGCAAACAGCGTAAAGAACTGGAAGATGTCCATCACCTTGTCTGGAGTGAACATATCTCCAACGCTTCGCGCAACATCGGCGAGAGTACCCTCGTGCTTATTGCGGGCAGTATGCCACGGGCCCCATAGGTTGATCGGCATACACACCGAGCCGTAGCGGTAGCATTTGCCTTCGGTAGAGAAGTTGAAAACATTCGTCACGAACATCTGCGGTATGCTTTTCTCATAAGCGGAAATATCGCCTGCTCCATCAAGCCAAGTCACGGCATTGCGTGTAGGTGTCTTCATTTCGCCGATTGCCACAGGGAATCCGTTGATAAGCACCACAACGTCAAGCCGCTTGCCGCCGTCGTCTTTCGGAAACACCCACTGGTTTGTCACGGTATAGCGGTTTAACGCCAACGCCTCTTTCGTTCCCGTTCCAAAGAAACGAATCGGAATCATCCGCCCGTCCTTGCCAAAGGGGAATGAGTTCTCCTCAAAGACCAGTTTCTTGAACCGCTCGTTCTGCGCCACAAGGTCGTGTGGCTGGACGGTCAAAATCAGAGAGCGCAGCTTATAAATAACCTCATCGGCGCGGGCGGGCTGTTCTGCGATTTCGGGGTTGAGTCTTATCAATGCGTCACGGACAAACGGCTCGACCAGTACGTCTGAATGGCGACGCGGTAACTGATCGGCGGGGATATACTCCCAACCGTTTTTTGCAATGGTGTCCACCACTAATTTTTCAAGTTCAGTTTCATTAAACATCGTGCCGTTCCTCCTGTTCATACTGGGTTTTCCAATGCTCTAAGGCTCCAAAGAGCGGGGTCATCATCATGGTCGCAGATTGTATCGCCGCTTTGGTCGCTTCCCATGCGACAAATTTTGATTTGTCGGCCTGCCGGACGAAGTCTGCGAAGCGGGTTTGGAGGGAAAGCGGGGGGACCTGCACCAGCAGCCCTTTCAGCTTTTCGCCCGTCAAGTGGGCGATTGTCGCGCTTGAGACCAGTCCATCAAAGTTGGTCATAGTTGCTTTCTGATACATAACCCAAGCCAAGTATTCAGGGATGCAGGCACCTTGATGACATCTAACACGGTGAATAGCCTTTTGGAAAAAGCAATCTTCTATTTCGTTCTTCCAAATAGCTGTCCGGCCAACTTCGCCGCCCTCACAAACAAGCAAATCACCGTACTTAAGGGCAAATTCGCCTCTGTCCACCTCGTCGAAATCCATCACATTTAGCTTTTCCAAGTCAAATTTAAACCATTGAACATTAAAATTCGCAAGATACGGAAAGCGATTCTTGCCTGTCTGCTGCTTTGCGTCCAACATCTTGCCAAGCCGTGTACCAGCTATCTGGTCAAGGCGTTTCACGTCCCACCCTTTATTATTCATAACCGGATCCCCAAACATCTCGACAAATTGAGACTTCACAAGGTCGTCGGTTAACGAAATCAGCCTTTTATAGGCATTTCTCGTCTCAATCATCGCCCAGAGGACTTCTGCAAGCGAATCTTGTTCATCAAGCGGCGGCAGATTGAACTCCAACTCCTTTAATGCGCTCCAGTTTATAGTAGGCGAAAGCGAACCGACCGAAATCTTTATTGCTGCATCGAGAAAATAGTCCGAAGCGATGAACAATGGAAAGAACCGCTCAGTTACAACGCCCGTTTTCGGGCGAAGAACCATCCCGTGGGCGGAGAAAATCCCGTCGAATGGAGCGATTGCCACTTTTTTCTGATAGGCTCGTCGTTTGCCGAACAAAACATCTCCCTTTTTCATCAGTATTTTTTCGCCAATTGGGGCGATCTCCGAGCCGAATCGTGTTACGGTCAAATTTCCGCTGTCGAGATGTTCAAGGCCCAAGTATATGTCTTTATCAGCCGGTGTCGGTTTCTTTTTTGCCGTGCTGTTGACGGCGATGTCACCAAATTTATGCCGCATGGCGTAGTTCTCCTCTCACAATGGATTTGGAAAACTCGCCATTTACAGGGTCATTGACAAATTGAGAATTGCAAACAGCTATGCAAGGAATTTTCGGTGTGAAGCCTTCACATTGCTCTGGTTCACCATTGCATACTGGAGCGTAGTGTCTACGCTGGTGTGACCAAGAAGCTGCTGCACCTGCTCAATCGGCATACCTTTGTCGATAGCTACAGTCGCAAGCGTCCTGCGGAACTTGTGTGGGTGGACCCTTTCAATGCCGAGCCTGCGGCCCAATTCCCGAAGCCGTATCTCAATACCGCTGATTTGAAGCCTGTTGTGCGGCGATTGAAGTGATACGAACAATGCCGGGTTATCATCAGTTCTGCCGTTTAGGTAATTCTGCAAGTGGATTTTCGTCCGAGCATCGAAGTAGACCTTGCGCTCCTTGTCGCCTTTGCCGAAGACCACGCACTCGCGGTTGTTGAAGTCAATATACTTTCGGTCGAGGTTGACCAGTTCGCCAACGCGCATACCTGTAGAGGATAACAAGTCAATCATCGCAAGGTCGCGTGTAGTTTCGGTGTGGTCGCGCATAATCTCTAAATCCTCGTCGGTGTACGTCTCTTTTACGCTTGTTCCCGTCTTGACCTTGTGAATGCGACGAACGGGGCTTTTGAGGATGCAGTCCTCCTCTTCAAGCCAAGAAAAGAGACTCGACAGGATACGCCTGATGTTGTCCATCGTCACTTTGCCCGCGCCACCTTCGCGCTGGTATTTATCCAGGTATTGCCGCAAGTCGTCCGTCGTGATGTGTTTGACAGACTTACCGATGCCAGAAAACATATTCTTCAGGGTAGATTCGTAATAACGGAGCGATTTGTCCGAACACCCCTCCACGCGCTTGGCGGCTATAAAATTCGCAAGATACTTCGCATTACTTTCCTCCCCAAGAGGTTCAATCGCCGTGACCCCTCGCAAGCGGCGCGACAGCACTTCGTGAAGCTTTTCCATCTGCGCATTGTCCAATGTGCCGAGCATGTCCAGCTCTATAGCTGTTATAAGTCTGTTATCCATTTTGTTTCCTCCTAAATATTGTGTTGGAATTAATATCCTCAGAGGAAACGCTATTGTATTTTATCCCAATCGCTCCCTCACGAGAGCTTTATACGCTGCCTCCAGTTCCTCAAGAGTGCGGTTCAGTTCAAATTTTGATTTGTCGGCCTGCCGGACGAAGTCTGCGAAGCGGTTTTGGAGGGAGAGTGGGGGTAATTCGATCTTTATACCTTTTAGTTTGGTGACATTCGTTCCTGCCATTATTGCGCCTTGGCTCACCAATTCAATCTGCCTTGTAACAGCAGGGCTATAATGAAGCTGGGCGATTAAAAAAACAGGATTAACCTTTTCGCTATTTACCCGAATCCTAAGCACATCGGAATGGATTATTCCTTCTGTTAACGACTGTGGGAAGAGGGCACACGTTCCAACATTACCTTTACGCGACATTGCAATATCGTCAGGTATCAAGGAATACGTTCTAAGCTGTTCGGCTTTTTCCTCTGCCAGATAATCAGTAGGTTCTTTCTGAAACGCAGAATTAACTTGTGGAATGGCATATACAGGGACACCTTCTCTCTGATAATCGGCATTTCGAAGTTGTGTCCCAAATGGACCGCACTTAATGTCGTCAGATGACTTACAAGCTTTTGTAAGCGGAACTCTATTCCATTTGGAATCGTTTATACCATCCCCAAACATCTCGACAAATTGAGATTTCACCAATTCATCGGTCAGTTTTAGCAACTTTTTATAGGCTTGGCGGGTCTCGTCGAATGCCCAAAGCACCTCTGCGAGGCGGAGTTGCTCACCCATTGGCGGCAGATCGAACTCGAAGTCACGCAAATGCTCCCATTTTACACGAGGCGAGAGCGAACCTGCCGACTTTTCAACGGAAAAGTCAAAGAAGCGGTCGTTCTGAATGATGAACGGCAGTAACCCAGGAGCGAGTGCATCGGCCTTTGCCGCAATCACCGTGATGTCGCCAGAGCAGATACCATCGCAAGGCGCAACCGCAGCCTTTTTCAGGTAAGCCCTACGCCGTCCGAACAGCACCTGTCCCTTGCGAAACATCTTGCTGAATGTGTTCTCAGTGTCCACGGTCCATTCGGCAAGGCTTACCTCTTGCGGCGCTAAATGTTCCAAGCCGACAATCGGAATTCCGCTTTGACTACCCTTATACGTTTCACGGCTCTCGACCGCAACATCTCCAAGTTTAACTCTCATCGCCCGTACCTCCGTCTTTATCGTCCCTCGCAGTTGACGAGAATTTCTCGGCAACTGAACCCACACCCGGCCCACCTTCTTTGACGATATTTTGGGGGCCGCCTATTTCACCTCCAAGCAGGGATGCAAGTTCTTCATAAGCCGTATGTGCGTCAAAGCAGCGTTCTTTCCAAGCGTCAAGACATTCGGAAAAGGAGCGGGTATCTTTGGTTTCCTCCGCGACGACCTCTTTCACGTAGAGTGGGATGGAGAGCGAGAAGTTGTTCTTTTCGGCATCCGCTATTGTTATCACGGTGGCAAAGCCCTCTATGTCATCGTAGTTGTCGAAGGCTCTCGCAATTTTCCTTATATGTCCATCCTCCAGCCACGACTGTGCGCTTTTGCGCGTCACTTCGCTCAAGGCGTTAATCAGCAGAACTTTCCCCCGCCTGTCTGGAGCTTTACTTGTGCGGCAGATGACAATACACGCTTCCATCGGCGAGTTAAAGAACAAGTTGGGACCTAAGCCGATCACACATTCCACCAAATCCGACCTTATCAGCTTCTCTCGCAGGGCGTTTTCCTCTGCGCGGAATAAAACACCGTGCGGGAACAGGATAGCGCACCTGCCTGTTTTTGGGTCAAGGCTTTTGAGTATGTGCTGAAAGAAAGCGTAGTCGGCGCGTCCCTGCGGCGGTGTGCCGAGAAAGTTGCGCCCATATTTATCTGCCGCAAATGCCGCCTGATTCCATTGTTTAATGGAGTACGGCGGATTGGCTACCACGATATCAAACGTCCGGAGTTTCCCATTGTCAATAAACGCGGGGCTCGTCAGTGTGTCGTCGTTGACTATCTCAAAATCCTTCACGCCGTGCAAGAACAGATTCATCCGCGCTATCGCAGAGGTCAGCGCGTTTATCTCCTGACCATAAATTCTGACATTTCGCCACTCCTTGTTCTGGGCTTTCAAGTAGGCAATCGCTGAAATCAGCATACCTGCGCTGCCGCAAGTCGGGTCATATATGCTTTCACCGGACTGAGGCTTCAGTATCTCCGTCATGAGATGAACGACGGTGCGGTTGGTATAGAACTCCTGCGCCGTATGTCCGCTATCATCAGCGAACTTGCGGATAAGATATTCATAGCCCTGACCGAGCTCGTCCTCGGGGCAGTTGGCGATAGAGAGCGTGAGCGTGGAGAAATGCTCAATCAAATCTTTCAGCAGCTCGTCCGTCAGACGCTGTTTATTCGTCCAAGCACCATCTCCAAACACGCCCTGTAATTTTTCTATGTTTGCGCGTTCTATGGCTCGGAAAGCGTCCACTATCGCCACGCCGACATTCTCGGCTACACTTCGCACATCACGCCAATGATAGCCATCCGGCACATCGAAGCGGTGGTTCTCAGGGAAATCCTCGCCATACTCGGCAAAAGATGCGGCACGCTCTTCATCGTAAACATCGCAAATCCGTTTAAAGAACAACAGCGGAAATATGTACTGCTTGTACGCGCCTGCGTCAATATGAGTGCGAAGCAACACCGCCGAGCCCCAAAGGTAGGTCTTCAATTCATCGAGGGTAATCCGTTCAGCCATTCACATACCCTCCTTTTACAAGCAGTTCACTCAGACGTTCTTCAGCGGCCTTGGCGGTTGCAAGCGCATTAACAAAGTCTGCTCGCACCTCGGCGGGTGAGATGGTTTCCTTTGCCGCCTTTTCGATATAAACACCCGCGGAGAGCGTGTGGTCTTTTGATCGCAGATCATCAAGGGTCACAACCTTTGCCCGTTCGATAACGTCGGTATAGTCGGCGCACAGCTTGAAAACGTCGTTTACATTTTCCTCAGTCATAATGTTTTGCGCCCGCTGTGCTGTGTATATTTGTGAAGCGTCTACGAGGCATACTTTCCCGATGTGGTCGGCGGGCTTGTTGTTGTTCAGCACAAGAATACACGCCGACACACCTGTGGAATAAAACACGCCGCTCACAAGGGTTATAACGTATTCGAGTTTATCGCTCTCTATCATCTTCTTGCGGATTTCGCCCTCTTTGCCACTACGAAACAATACGCCTTGCGGCAGCACGACGGCGAGCCGGCCGTTTTTCGCGTCCATTGACTTCACCATGTGCTGAAGCCACGCAAAGTCGGCGTTGCTGTCGGTCGGGCTTCCCCATAGGTTGCGTCCGTAGACATCGGACGAAAACTGCTCTGCTCCCCACGCTTTCAAGGAAAACGGAGGATTGGCAATCACGCAATCAAACGTCCTAAGCTGACCGCGATATAGGAAATGTGGTGAGCGAAGCGTGTCGCCTTGTGCAATATTGAAATCCCTCGCTCCGTGCAAGAACAAGTTCATTCGTGCAATAGCGGAGTTGGCGAGATTCTTTTCCTGCCCATAAATGCGACCATAAGTCTGCTTATCATCTTGCATATAACGAATAGCTTCTATGAGCATACCGCCGGTTCCTGCCGCAGGGTCATACACGGTTTCGCCTGCTTTTGGAGCGAGCAGCATAACAAGTAGTTTCACTATCGTGCGCGGGGTATAGAACTCGCCTGCGTTCTTTTTGGAAAGGTCGGCGAACTTCTTTATGAGATACTCGTAAGCGTCACCCATCACATCGGCGGAGTAGTTTTCGTTGCCGACCTTAATTTTGGACATATGCTCCACAAGATCCTTCAGGCGTTCGTCGGACAGTTTGCCTTTATCCGTCCACACGGCGTCGTCAAAACTGGAAAAGACACTGGACAAAGTTTCGGGATTTGCGCGTTCAATGCCGCTCATAGCGTCAACTATCGCCTTGCCGACGTTTTCGCTTTGCTCGCGCACATCATTCCAATGGCAACCGTCAGGAATAATGAAACGGTGGTTTTCGGGGAACGCGGCGTATTCCTCATCGCCACCGCTTTCCTCTAAAGCCTTGGTGGTTTCCTCATCATATACATCCGACAACCGTTTGAAAAACAACATCGGTGTGACGTAGCTTTTGTATTCGTCTTGATTAATGGGGCCTCGCAGGATATTGCATGCCTCGAACAAATGCCGGAACAGCCGCTCACTTGTGGTTTCCTCGTGGGCGGTGAAACTGGATGCATAGTCATCATCCGCGGCAGATAGGGCTGACTGCATAGCTTCTTCGCGGGTTTCAGCTTTCATTGTGCGCTTCTTTCCGTTTACCTTTATGGATTTGCCGCCGTTACCCTTTTCGAGTGCAGGCGGATATTTGCTCTCAAATGTGTTCAGTATCCCGAGCAGACGCTCATCAAGGAAAGTAAGTGCGTGTTTCCTAATCTCCGTTGGTATACCGTAGTAGGCTTCGGCGATACCGCCAGTAATCGCAGCAAGTGTATCGCTGTCCCCGCCAATGGAGATAGCATTTCGAATTGCGTCCTCAAAAGAGGATGATTCCAAGAATGCCATAATAGCCTGCGGCACAGTATCTTGGCAGGTTTCATTGAATGTATAGCTTTCGCGGATTCCGTTAAGTGTGAAGTTCATCGGGTAGTAGTGCTTATTCACATAGTCACGGATTTCAAGGATGTTGCTCCCCGTTCGCGCAAGGAATATGCAGATAGCCGTTGCTTCCGCACCCTTGATACCTTCGAGATGGTTATGCGTTACCTCCGTAACCTTGCGCGAAAGGAGAGCAGCTTCGTCAAGCGTACTCGCAGCAAAACCGCAAGCCGAAACACGCATCGCAGCCCCGTTTCCGAAGCTGTTATAGGGCTTAGGATTTTCTGAGTACATCCACTGCCGGAACATACCGCCGTAGCCGCAGTTCGGATACGGGCGACCAACCTCCTGCATTGCCTGGATCGCAAAGTCGCCAAGGTTATCGTAATTGCCGTCAAACGCAAGCAGAGCCTTAGCAACAGCAAGGCTCATCACGCTGTCATCCGTGAATTCGCAGCGATAGGTAAGAAACTCGAATTCTTTCGTTTTAATATTGTTCCACTCGAAGCGCGAGCCGACAATATCGCCTATGATTGCTCCGAACATAATCGGTCGCCTCCTGAATCAGCGTTATATATCATCCTTTAATTTTGCCTCCACGTATCTATTTGTCCCCTGTGTTAACGACCTTGTTCATCGGTTTGCTCCATGCACATTTGCTTGATATCCTCGTACACCCATGTGGTGACGCGCCGGCTTTCGAACAACATCTTTTGCTTTTGGCTCCGATTAAGCGCTTTTGATAGCTTGCGGATTTCCTTATCGGTGACATTCTCTTTGCCCAGTGCTTTCAGCGCCTGAATGATGAGTGCGGTCTGATAGAAAATCCCAATTACTTCGTTTTTATTATCCGTATGCTTGAATTTCAACGCTACTCCGTCAGCCTCATAGGTCTTATAGGGCCCATCGCTGACATACAGCCAGATGTATTAATATAAATGTGGAATGGCGTTTGTTGCACACAATGACTGATCATTTTCCTTTTTAATTTCCTTCTCCACGCTTTATGGGAATCATATTTTTACATACATCATCTTTGTTGAAATAATTGGTACAGCCATAAAAGACGCTTTTGTTTTTAGAATTTTTCTTTACAATCATGTATCCATCAGCGCATTTGGGGCATTTGAAGATATCATGCGGTTCTACCCGGTCATTGGTCATAAAGTCGCAGACTTCGGGATCGTTTGTGCACAGATAGAGCTGTAAGCCATAGTTTTTATTAAACTCATATTTCAGCGGAAAACCGCACACAGGGCACCGAAGACTGAATAAATCTACGGTTTCCATGTTCATGTTTTCGGGATGCGGTAGGTTATAGTCCTGGATAAGTTCTATAAGGAAACGGGATGGCTTCTGCTGGGGCGAGGCAATATAGACGCGATTTTTGGTGCGTGTAAGTGCCACATAAAACAGCCTGCGCTCCTCGGCAAAGGGCATACTGGTATCCTCGTAGGTAACAAGCTTCATGATAGGGTCGTCCTCAATCTGGCACGGGAACCCAAATTTACCTTCAAACATATTGATAAGGATGACATTATCGTATCCGAGGCCCTTTGCGCTGTGCGCTGTCATAAAGGTCAGCTCCGCCTGCGGATATTTGACGCAACGCACCTTGTTTCCTGGCAGCTCAAAAAACAGCTTTGTGTTGCAGAGCTTGTCCATGTCGTAGTTATACCGACCAATAAGTAAGATAGAAGATTTACTGCCGTATTCAGTTAGTATTTTTCCAATGGTATCCTCGACGATATTTGCCAGAGCGATCATGGGCTTGAAACTGTCATCAAAAGGCACTATAGTGACCGGGTCGGCAAGGTGCTTTGGAGAAATGAGCTGCTTCTTGATTTGTGATACGTTTTTTTGCACAAATCCACCGGCAATATCAATGAGCTCCTGAGAGTTTCGATAGGTGTGTGTGATTTTCAGTTCTGTGCCAGAGCCCATTAGTTCCATAAACCGAGTAAACAGACTAATGTCAGAGCCTGCAAAAGCATAAATGGATTGCCAGTCGTCACCGACCGCCACCACTTTTGCATGCGTAATCTCCGAAAGTCGCTTGGTTAGATTGAAACGCTGCCGGGCGATGTCTTGAAATTCATCGATAATGATGTATTTGTATTGCAGTCTGATGCCTTGCTTTTCGATTTCATCCAGATAAAAATGAGCGTCATTGATCATATCTGCAAAATCGATTTGGTTACGGGAACGCAGTGTATCTTGATAGTAGGTGTAAACCTGCTCAGCAATGTCTAAAAACAGCAGAGTCCTTGCATTATCAGTTTTAGCACGCAGCACATCAAAACCGTCTTGGGTATAGCCTGTCGTTTTATACTGCTCGATAAACTTCATCAAAAAAACGATGAGTTTATAAACATATTTATCTTTCCCTGTCTCAACCAGCTTTTTATAAACTTCGGTCAGGTTGCGGGGATTTAGAATAAAGCCTTCCCGCTCCAGTGTCTCCTCGAGATGCTCCAGCAGGGAGCGCCTGTCACGATAAAAAGCCCATGTTTCCAAAAGCGTTGTTCCATACTTTTTATGCAGATTTCTCTTGTCGGAAATTGTATGCTTATAGCGGGCAATTTGTTCCGGAGTAAAGATGGTACTATATCCACTTTCAGAAAGAGCATAATGTTCCAGATAGGCCATGTGTTCGCCTTGCCTAATACAAAAATCTGGCGTGTACTTTTTCCTTGCGCCTTTGATCTCATGGGGATATACGCTCTCATATTCGTAATCTAAGCCATTTAGATACAAGAAGTTTGCAATTTGAACTTCTTGAACGGAACGCAAATACTCTCCGGTAATGGTCTTTGTTTGTCGACTGCGTTGATGCGCAACCTTTTGTACATATTCTCCAAGGCTGCTCTTGATCGTTTCATAATCCAGCGCAGCTTTCCTGAGATGATATTCATTAAGAGAGCTATATTCAAAAACATCAGCTCCCAAGTCGAAGTAGTACCCCATGAATAGCACAAGATTGCGCATGAGGGCCTTATTTTGAAATACTGCTTTCTCCAGCATTTCAAAAATAATTTTATAGGCAGAGAAGTTGACTTCGGGGGGAACATCGTTAAAACGCTTTACAATCTCATAGGCAAAAGAGTGAAAGGTGCAGACTTTAGCTGGTATCTGCAAGCCTTTATTGATGCGCTCCTTTAGCTCGCCAATCGCCTTGTTAGTATAAGAAATGACGATGATATCCTCTGGGGAGATCCGCTGCTTGTCCACCAAATACTTGACCTTGGCTGCCATGGTGGTGGTTTTTCCAGCTCCCGCACCGGCGACCAGCAGACAATAATCATCGTCTGTAACGACAGCTCGACGCTGTTCGTCGTCCAGCTTGATTGCCGGATCAATATCTTTCAAGATATTGTCAAAATATTCTTTGTTGTCAGAAACCCGCTCGTCTACATAATGCTCGTTGTGAGCATCAATGTCGCGGGCGAGCGTTACATATTTGCGTAGAAAAGAAGCTGCAAGCTGAATATCTACCCTGAATTTTGACGCATTGCTGCGCACATATTGGAAGATCAGGTCGTTACTTAACATAGCATAACAGGTCGCATAGGAATCCAGCATACGCGATTTGTCTCCGGAGGTGATGTAATTATTTTTTCCAAATGCCACAATGTAGTCTCGATCAAAAGATAGGATTAGGTTGGGCAAATTTTTATAATCTACAGGTATGTCTACCAGCGGAGCGTCTTTGAGATTATCCGTCTCTGCTGCAGCAAAATATTTCGAGGGTAATCCGCAATGTGGACAAAAATCCGCCCTATCAGAAATTTGACATTTACACTCTGGGCAGGTAATCATTGGCATAGGATATTCCTCCGCTTACTGTGTTTTTTTAGGAGTTTTTCTCGCATCCGCCGGCTTCTCGGCGTCCTTCGGAATCGCCCATGCTTTGCCAAACTTGGTCAGTCCCGGAATACGACCCTCGTTGCAGAGCACCTGTACACGACGGCGGGTAATGCCCCATTTTTCTGCTGCTTCTACGATTGATATATAATCCACAGTGTTCACCCCATAATGATATAGAAAAACAGCCCTTATAGGGCTTTCTTTGGTCGTCGTAGTTGGCTGCCATCCGAAACGGTACAGGCCCTTACAGCTTTGCACCGTCTTTCGACAGCTTTGCTAATTATTCGCGCAATACAGTTACAGTATATACCATTTGACGAACAAACGCAATTCAAAAGTGGGAATTCTGACCAGTAATCGGTGCACCGTATTTTAACGAAACATCGGTTATCATATTTCGACTTTTGTATCTGGCATCGTCACCTTTTCAAGCGCGCCGTATTTCTTTGTTTATTGCGACTCAAGTTTTGCGGGGCATCCCATATTGGTTTTGTAGTTCGGCCACTTCCGTTTCTCATAACTTTAACAGGCCACCCAGCTGATCAGAAGCCTTTGCCAACGCTTCTGAAGGCACTTCAACAGCAGGTACTTTTGCCTTCTTCCGACTTTTCCACGGCAGATACGGCGCATAGTTCTGTCGAGTCATGTAGATGCGGGAATGGCCGAGCATTTTGGCCAACTCGCCGATTTCCATGCCACCCTGCAGGGCGAGTGCGGCGCAGGTGTGCCGCAGGTCCACGAAGCGGACATGATCCAGACCGGCCTGTTCCGTTACCCGTTTGTGTAGCAGCCGAGCCATATTGGGCGAATAGGGCCTTAGTGTGCCCGGATGCGGGAACATATAAGGGCTGCTGGGATGCTTTGTGTGCTCCTGCTCCAGCAGTTGTACCGTCTGGGGCGACAGGGAAATAGTTCGTACTCCGCCGGCATAGTCCACCAACTCTCGGCGCTCCACTGCCCGCCCCTCGTGGATGGCGAGCGTGCGTTCCTCCACATTCAAATCCGGCCACTTGAGCGCGATGAGCTCGCCCTGCCGCAGACCGGCGGTCAACGCCAACGTGAACATAGGCAGGTAGTCCAGCCGTGCGGCGGCATCCAGATAATCTTCAATCTCCAATGCGGAGAGGATATTCGCTTTTGCCGCTTTAGGCTTCGCATAGTAGAACGCTCTCGCTGGGTTCTCTTCCATCTTGCCATTTTTCATAGCCTGATCCAGACACTGTTGCAGCAGCCGATGAATGTGCCGCATGGTATCATCTCCGAGACCTGGATAATTGCTGCTCTCGGGTCGGTGGCTGCCGAAGTGCTTGCGGTTTTCCAGGAAAGCGCTGACCACTGGTTCCGTCAGTTCAGCGAGCTTCACATCTCCCAGGCCGGGCAGGATGTGGTTTTTGAGAACATAGTCGTGGGCCGCATAGGTGGTCGGGCGTGATTTGGGCTTGTCGTAGACTTCCTGCCAATACACGACCCATTCTCGGACGGTCATATCTCCACCTCCATGCACTGGCGCTGCAGGTCACGGAAAGCAATCCATGGGAGCCGGGCCTCTTCCAGAATCTTTTTGTGCAGGTAGTAAAACTCGTGGAGCCGGTACGCCTCGCCGGTCTTGGTGTTTAGAAACACAAGGGGAAGCCCGGAGGGCGGCAGGTCTTCCATCAGGGCCGCCGCCTTATCGTTGAGGGCCAGCAGGCGTTTTCCCTTGAGGATATACTGGGAGGAGACATGAAAATCGGCCCACGACAAGGTGAGTAGCTCACATTGCCGCAGGCCGCTGGTCAATCCGATATAGATGATGGGGAGCGCACCCAGTTTCTCCGCCGCATTCAAATAGCGTTGGAGCTGCCCCAATCGCAAAGGGATGGTTTGATGTTCTTTAGTTTGGGGAACAGCGCAGATCCGTGCCGGGTTGAGGGGTATCTGCCCATCCCGACAAGCCTCATCCAGGCACCGCCGAAGGAGCAGATGGACGCACCACACGCTCCGGGCACTCAGTCCGTTTTGGACAAGCCGTTTGTAAAACGATTGGATTCTTCGGGTGGTCAGCTCGGTCAATTGCGCCCTGCCAACACCGGGAATGATGTGGTTGAAAATCAGATTTCGATAACCGCTCTCGGTATGGAGGTTCCATTGACCAACGCGCTGGATGAACCATTGCTCTGTCCATCCGCCGACAGTCATACCTTTTTCTTTCTGCATTTGCTCTCCTCCTATCAGCAAGCAACAATATCACAGAAAGAGAGAAATAGCTATACGGCAATGCCAACATAAAAGTAGGCTGAGTTTTTACTCCATTCTACCGCTGCTGTACCCTGGGCGTTTACTTGCCAATCCGCTCCCCTTGAGGTAAACTAAGAGCAGCAATATGACTATACCTCGAAGAAATAAGGAGCGGAATCGCCTTTGAATATGAGACGGATATTGATTGACGCGGACGGCTGTCCTGTGGTGGATGAGACCATAAAAATCGCCAAGCGATTTGGGCTGGAATGCCTGATTCTGTGCGACACCTCCCATCGCATTGAGCGGGAGAGTGCGCAGACCATGGTGTTCTCTAAGGGGACCGACAGTGTGGACTTTGCCCTGGTCAATCTGGTGCGTCCCGGTGACGTGGTGGTGACGCAGGACTATGGCCTTGCCGCCATGTGCCTTGCCCGAAGCGCCTTGGCTCTAAACCAAGACGGGATGGAGTACACGGCGGACAACATCGATGCACTCCTGCTGTCCCGCCACACCGCGAAGAAGATACGGAGTGCCGGCGGCAGGCTGAAAGGCCCCGCCAAGCGCACGGCGGCGCAGGACAAGGCCTTTTCAGAGGCGCTCATTCAATTATTGCAGAGATAGGTAAAGACGGCTGCTTACGTGATTTCACGCAAACAGCCGTCTTCATCGTTCATGATTTCAATTGCGATTCTGGCCCCCAAGCGGAAGCCCTGAATAAAGCTCTCCACCGCCGTGGTACCGTCCACAATGCTCTGGGCGTTGACGAGGTCAAGCAGTAACTTCTTCTCTTTGCCCTCCAGCAGTTCGGTCAGCTTGCTCTCGTTTTCGGATAGGGTCTGGACCGCCCGACTATAGGCACTGTCTCTGATGAAGGAGCGTTCGTTGGGATTGATGTTGCCATAATAAAATTCCTCCAGCATCCTGCGCATCTGTATCACCTCCCGTCAGTGACACACAATACCATGATTTTGAGAGGATAGCTACTATTTTTTTACATCCCCAGAAGGGCCGCCCTTGGAGGGAAACCTTGCTAACTCCGGCACCTTGAGGTAAACTGGAAACAGCAGAAAGATTTGAGATTGACACCGTCTCGTCTATGCTGTATGGCAGCCGGATGATAAATTTGGAGGACAATCGGAATGAATCATGATAAAGTATACCAAATGCGCGTTTCAAAGGTTTATCCGCTTCTCGTGAATAAGGCCCTGAAAAAGGGGCGCACCCAAAGTGAGGTGGATGAGGTCATCCGCTGGCTGACGGGGTATGACCAAGCGGCATTGGAAAAGATTTTGGAAAGCGATATGGACTGCGCCACCTTTTTTCAAAATGCTCCCGAACTGAACCCCAATAGAAAGCTTATAACGGGTACGGTTTGCGGGATCAGGGTGGAGGAAATTGAAGAGCCTTTGATGCAGGAGATTCGCTATCTGGACAAGCTGGTTGACGAGCTGGCCAAGGGGAAATCGATGGAGAAAATCCTGCGAAAAGAATAACCGCGGAGCTATGCCCTGTCAAGAAACCACTACGGATTTGGGAGGAGGCGCAGATATGACGGAACAGGAACGGGCGAGCGCCCTAAAGGTTGTGACCTCAATCATCGTGCGCTGTGAGAGGGTACAGCCCAAATTTGCCCCAGGCATCTCCCAGCACACCCTGCTGAAAAATCGCATTCAGGCGATGAAAATTGCGGAAGCTCTGCTGACCGGGCACGGTGCGGAGTCATATTCCACGCAGGAGATGTCCGCTGCCTTGGGGCCGTTGGCCTCGGTCATCCGAAAATGCGAAAAAGCCCGGTCGAAATACGAGCCGGGTACCGGGCAATATGGGCGCTATGGCGGCACCATCGGAGCCATGGAGCTGGCCCGGACACTGATTGAAAACGAGCTGTTCAGGAGGTCGTTATAATACGGGAAATCATGCGGGATACCGTGTTCCTTGCCCAAAAAGCGGAGCCTGCCACGCCGGCAGACCTGCCCGTGGCGGAGGACTTGTTAGAAACTTTGGAGGTTCACAAGGATGGCTGCGTGGGTATGGCGGCCAATATGATCGGCGTCAACAAGCGCATTATCGCCTTTGATAACGAGGGCAGTTATATGGTTATGTTCAACCCGGAGATTATCAAAAAGACGGAGCCTTACGAGACGGAGGAGGGCTGCCTGTCCCTCACCAGCACACGGAAGACAAAGCGCTGGAAGTCCATCAAGGTACAGTACCAAAACGAGAGCTTTCAGACCCGTTTCAGGACCTTCACCGGCTGGACGGCCCAGATTATCCAGCATGAGATTGACCACTGTGAGGGAGTGATTATCTGATGACACGAGAACTTTTTGAGATAGCGGGCGTTTCCTCCGTGCTGTACGGCCAGCCAAGCGACCAGGTCTATCTGTTTATCCACGGCAAAGGCGGCTGCAAGGAGGAGGCGGAGGCTTTCGCCGATATCGCCTGCCCGGCAGGCTACCAGGTGCTTGCCATCGACCTCCCGGCACACGGTGCACGGAAAAAGCTGCTGGGTACCTTCGACCCGTGGACGGTGGTTCCGGAGTTGCGGGAGATTATGGCTTACGCCCAGCAACGCTGGCGCACCGTTAGCCTCCGTGCCAACAGCATCGGAGCGTATTTTGCCATGCTGGCCTTTCCGGACCTCCATAAGGCGTTGCTGGTTTCCCCGATTCTGGACATGGAGCGGCTGATCTGCGACATGATGGAGTGGGCGGGGGTCAGCAAGGAACAGCTCCAGAAGCAGGGGGAAATCCCCACTGCGTTTGGCGAAACGCTTTCCTGGAGGTATCTGACCTATGTCTGGGAGCACCCCATCCATGAATGGCACTGCCCCATCCATATCCTCTATGCGGAGCAGGACAACATGACTTCCCGCAAGACGGTGGACGCCTTTGTACGGCGCAGCGGGGCCAGCCTGACGGTTGTGAAAGATAGCGAGCACTGGTTCCATACGCCAGAGCAGTTGGAGGTTTTAAATCGCTGGACGCAAGAATGGGTATAGATTCTCTTAAGCGTAGGGCGGTACAAAAATCGGGAGGTGCACTATGACATCCGGCGAACTGTTCTTTTTTAATACCAAGCCGGAGGCGCTGCCGCTGTATGCGGCGCTTGCCGAGCGGATGCTGGCGGCGTTTCCAAACGCTACCGTGGAGGTTAAGAAAACGCAAATCACCTTTCGGGAACGGTACGGCTTTGCCTTTGTCTCTCTCCGCAAGATGAAAGGCTGCCCGGAGGTATTTATCATCGTTTCCTTTGGGCTGTCCCACCGGCTGGACTCCCCGCGCATTCACATAGCGGTGGAGCCGTATCCCAAGCGCTGGACGCACCATGTCATTGTAGCGGATGTGGAGGAGATAGACGATGAGCTGATGGGCTGGCTGACAGAGGCCCACGATTTTGCGTTGGTGAAATGACAAGGACGACAGTTCCCCATTGGATGCATAACCGCTGCATAACCACCTGCGAAATCGGCGCAAAAGCCCCTCGAAAAGCCCGCAGGACCTACCCAAAACCGAGCCACATCTTTTAATATACAGACTCAATCCCATACAAAATCCCAAAAGCCGAAAGAAAGCTATGAAACACGCAGGGCCACAAAGCGCTAAAGAGTAAGGGTGGGAGTGCCACAAAGCAACAAAGAGTGCCGGAAAGTGCCCGCTGAACGTTCAGACCGACATTTGGGAGACATATTTCCCGAATTCGAATCCTGAGGTGCGGATATTTCCCGGATAAAGGCGTCAAATCCTTGTATATCAACAGATTTGACGCATTTTTTTGCTCTAAAAACCCTCTATCAAACCTATCCCAAACGGGATTAGTGTTTTACACAGAGCCAAACTTCAACAGAAAGCACGGGAAAACATACAAAAACAGGTTTTATCCCCAAAAACACCGCGCGACACACTTCCCGGCTGTTGCAGCAGGATGGTGCATAAAACATTTTGGGAAATGGCAACATACAGGTCGGGAAAAACCTTGATGAACCTGGGTATATTATTGGTCGGGAAGTCGAAAAAATGGATAATTGGGCATGAGGAAGGCATAGCCCCCACAGGCCTTACAACAAGGAGAATCGCGAGGCTCGGTTTAATGAATGGCACCTATAGAAGAGTGGATAATATCCATTTGATTTGCCGAGATAAACCTAAAAAATCTTGTTTCTATTGTAACTACATCAGCCCTCTGAAATCATTGATTCCAGAGGGCTTTTCTTTGTTTATTGCAGCGCAGATATTGATAAGGTAGAAACAACTACTACCAATATCTCTGAGTGTCTCGGAAACTTTGACATTTTAAATTGTGGTATCTCTGCGCTTTTTCCATTGCCTCCGAAAAGGCCGTTGTAGCCCTCTTTTGTTGGCGTGGAGCGCGCTATAGGCGGGCTTGCTGCCATGTAGGCGCCAAAAGTTCAATTTCCATATGCGCTGGCAGCGACGCCGTGTACTCTCAATCCGCCCTATTCTTTGATTATTGCGGCGCAAAATTTGAAGATGGCAGTGTTTGCATGAGGGCGTAGAAATATTCAGGCTTGCCGGTGCTGAAGTATGCATACCAGGCTTCCAGCGTGGCGGCATGGAAAACGCCTAAACGCTCGATGATTTGCTTTGCCCACAGCAAACCGCCAGTGGAGCCTGCGGTAATCAGGTTGTGGTCAGAGACTGATGGCTGGTCGATATAAAAGCTTTGCCCCTTATAACCGGGGGCAACCATCTCAAGGAATCCCGGCCCGTTGCTGGTATGCGGACGGTTATCCAATAGGCCAGAGCCCGCAAGCGCAGCGGTAGCTCCGCAGATTGCGCATACCATAGCGCCCGCCGAGAGAAATTCACCTGCTTTTTTGAGGATCGCGCCATGCTTCGGGTCGCTCCAGGTATTTGCGCCCGGCAACAGCAGCACGCTGGTTTTAGCCAAAGCAATGTCGTCAATCTGGCAATCCGGCACCACCGTCAGCCCGCCCATCGTATGAATCGGCTCTTTAGAATCACTGACCGTTTTCAGCGAGACCTGCGATGCGTGCTTTTTGAAAAAACGGCCGGAATTCAACTCCGAAGTAACATACCCCAGTTCCCAGTCGGCTAAGGTATCCAGAACGTAAACATAGATCGCAAACATAAATTACCTCCATTTTCATTGTGTTTCTTACGGACTTATTGTACCATGTAATTGCTGACAACAGCGTGGCAACAATCCGCAATCAAAAAAAGGAATTTTAAAGGGCGGTCATCAGATGAAGGTGGACAGACTTGTGAGCATCATTATGATACTCCTTGAAAAAGAGCGGGTCGGCGCGCAGGAGCTGGCGGAGATGTTTGAGGTCTCTCCCCGCACAATCTACCGCGACATCGACGCGATCAATATGGCGGGGATTCCTGTCCGCTCCACCTCAGGCGTGGGCGGCGGCTTTGAAATCATGCAGAAATACAAGCTTGATAAAAATGTTTTTTCAACCGCTGATCTTTCCGCCATCCTGATGGGGCTTTCCAACCTTTCCAATGTGATACGTGGGGATGAGCTGGTAAACGCGCTTGCGAAGGTCAAGAGCTTTATCCCCGCCGACCGGGCAAAAGATATTGAACTCAAAGCAAATCAGATCTGCATTGATTTAAGTCCGTGGATGGGCAACCGCAATCTACAGCCGTATTTGGAAATCATCAAAACCGCCTTGCAGCAAAGCAGGCTGCTTTCTTTTGAATACGCGGACCGCCATGGGAATAAGACTGTGCGAACAGCCGAGCCATATCAGCTTGTGCTGAAAAGCAACCACTGGTATGTACAGGGGTATTGCCACAAAAGAAATGCGTTTCGCTTATTTAAGCTATCCCGCATGGCAAATCTGCAAATGGAAGAGAAAATTTTCACGCCGCGGGATTATGAAAAGCCACAGTTGGATTTTGCTGACATTCTGGAAACCATGCAGACATACATCAAAATTCGTATCCACAGGTCAGTTATGGACAAGGTGCTTGATTATTGCGCTTATGAAAGCTTCTCCACCGATGGTGATGAGCATTACACTGTGAACTTCCCCTTCATTGAAAACGAATATTACTATGATATTCTTCTGAGCTTTGGGGATAAATGCGAATGTTTGGAACCGCCGCATATCCGTGCGGAAATAAAACGGAAAATACAGGATATCGCCGCCATATACGCGTGAACAATTCCCTGATACCCTGACACAACACCGCACGGAAAGTCATGAGACTGCCGGTGAACTGCGATAGAATGATGGCATACGGAAGGAGGCGGAAGGATGGATTGGATCACGGGAATCCAGCGGGCGCTGGACTATACCGAGGCGCACCTCACAGGCGAGGTGGACTATGAAGAAGCGGCGAGAGAGGCCTGCTCGTCGGCATTTCATTTCCAGCGGATGTTCACCATGCTCTGCGGCTTTACGCTGGGCGACTACATCCGAATGCGCCGGCTGGCTCTCGCCGCCGAGGACCTGATGCGCACGGACGACAAAGTCATCGATATCGCATACCGTTATGGATACGACACGCCCGAGAGCTTTTCCCGTGCATTTACCCGCTTTCACGGTGTCACGCCCACCCAGGCGCGGCACGGCGGGAGCGTCAAATCCTTCTCCCGGCTCTCCGTAAAACTGATTTTATCGGGAGGAACGACCATGGATTACAGAATCGAAAAGAAAGACGCATTCAAGCTCATCTGCAAAAAGAAGCAGGTCACCAAGCCTCAGGGCGACACCGCCACGGCGGACATCTCCGCGTTCTGGAACGAGGTCGGCGCAGACGGTACGATGGATAAAATCTGCAGGTACGGCAAGTTCGACACCTATCATGGCGTGCTGGGCGTCTGCTTCAGCGATGAGATGGCGCTCTCCGGCTTCCCCTATGGCATCGGCGCGGAGTATAACGGCGCGCCTCTGACCGACAAGGAACTGGACATTGTTGAAATTCCGGCCTACACCTACGCGGTGTTTACCTGCCGCGGCAAAATGCCCGATGCCTTCAAAGGCACCTACAAGCGCATCTGCACAGAGTTTTTTCCGCAGAGCAACTATGAGTACGGCCAGGGTGTGGAGCTGGAGGTCTACCCCTCGGCTGATACCCAGAACCCGGACTATACCTGCGAGATCTGGATTGCGGTCAAGGAGAAAGCGTAAGGGCGAACAAAAAACGATAGGCGAAGCGGAAGTTCCCGCTTCGCCTATGTTTTTGCCGTTTTCTTATTCCTTCTTGACGGCTTTCAGCTCGATGTATCCGCGCTCGCCGCGCGGCTCCAGCTGGATGCGGGGATTCACCTCGTCCCAGACATAGCCGATGGCCGACGGCTCGTACCGATCCATCGCCGATTGCAGCGCTTCAATCGCCTCACAGTAGTCCTCCTCGGCGAAGGGCTCGCCCTGAAACATGAGGTAGGTCGCCGCGGGCAGGTCGATGACGTCAAAGCCCTCCGGCACTGGGCCGTTATAGTCGGCCGGAACCTCCACGCCCTGCACATACTCCGATTTCCCGGCCCGGCACTGCTCCGGCAGCCACAGGCACACCGGCTCGCCGCAGAGGGACTTCATGCTGGCGAGCACACCCCAAACATCGCAGCCGACCTCCTCGCAGTAGGCGAAGTAGTCCGCTGCTTTTATGCCGCGCCTCACGAGGACCTTTCGCGAGGGCTTCTCCACCGTCTGGATGAAAATGCTTTTTACGTTTTCCATCGTCTGTTTCTCCTTCTTTCTCGCTTCCCGAAATTTGACGCCGTAAGCGGTGAACAGAGGGAGCGGAACAGGGCGCAGAGCGTACTCTTTCGGATTACAGCCAAATTCGCGGCGAAAGGCCCGCTGGTAACCGTCCACACTCTCAAAGCCGAGGTCGTAGGCCGCGTCGATCACACGTAGCTTTTCATCCCGCAGCCGCAGCGCGGACTTGGAAAGCCTCAGCCGCCGCAGGTAGTCGGCGGGCGCAAGCCCGGTCAGCTCCCGGAAGATGCGCGCGGCATACCACGGTGAAAAGTGAGCCGCCTCCGCCAGCTGCGTCGGCGTGATCGGCTCTGCGAGATGGGCTGCGATATAGTCCTGCATCCGCTGGACAGCCAGCGTTTTCTCGTCCATTCCGTTTCCCTCCCTTCCAAGAAGATTCTAACACAGGCACACCCATGTTTCTCGATGTTTCTTGCGCAGTAGTATCTATGACCATATCACAGAAGGCGCGGAATCGCTACGGAAAGAAACTGTAAATTTGAGAAAATTCATGGTATGATGAAAAAAGTAAACGCAGGGAGGATCTTTACCATGGTTCGTGAGATCATGCGGGACAAGCTTTTTCTTTCGCATTCCTCCGCCCCGGCGACACCGGAGGACATTGCGACGGCGGACGATCTGCTGGAGACGCTGATGGCGCACAAGGACGGTTGCGTGGGCATGGCAGCCAACATGATCGGCGTTGCCCGCCGCATCATTGCTTTCGACAACGACGGGCAGTACCTGGTACTGTTCAACCCGGAGATTCTCAAAAAGTCCGGCCCCTACGAGGCGGAGGAGGGCTGTCTCTCCCTCGACGGCACCCGCAAAACGAAACGCTGGCTGTCCATAAAGATAAAATACCAAAACCGGGAATTCCAGATGCGAATCAAGACCTTTACCGGCTTTTCCGCCCAGATCATCCAGCACGAGCTCGACCACTGCGACGGGATTTTGATTTGAGCAGCGGTCAAATTGCGAAGGGAGAACACCATGGAGCCTGATTTTATCAACCTGACGGCGGAGAATCTGCCATGCGAGCACCTCTGCTGCATCATCCGCAGCAAGAAGCCCCATCCGGGAGTGGAGGCCAAGCGCCGGTGGCTGAAGGAGCGCCTTTGCGAGGGGCATGTTTTTCGCAAGCTCGACGCCAAAGGCACGGTTTTCATCGAGTACGCGCCGCTGGAAACGGCGTGGGTGCCCGTCCTCGGCGACAATTACCTGTACATCTACTGCCTGTGGGTCTCCGGCGAGCACAAGGGCAAGGGCTGCGGCAGGGCGCTCATGGAATCCTGCCTCGCGGATGCCCGCGCAAAGGGCAAATCCGGTGTCTGCATGTTGGGCAGCAAAAAGCAGAAGAGCTGGCTTTCCAATCAGTCCTTTGCCAAAAAATTCGGCTTTACGGCTGTGGACGAGACGGCGAGCGGTTACGAGCTGCTGGCGCTCTCCTTCGACGGCACCGTGCCGCGCTTTGCGCCCGGCGCGAAGCGGGAGACCATCGACGCGCAGGAGCTGACGGTCTATTACGACCTGCAATGCCCGTATATCCCCCAGTGTGTAGAGATGGTGCGGCAGACCTGCGCGGAGCGGGGCGTGCCAGTTTCGCTCATCGAGGTGGACACCCTGCAAAAGGCGAAGAATCTGCCCTGCGTGTTCAACAACTGGGCGGTCTTTTACAAGGGCAGATTTGAGACGGTCAACCTGCTCGACGCCGCGTATCTGGAGCGGATTCTGAAACGGTGAAACCCGAAAACTGTTATAAAGCAAGAGCTTCAGGCGTTTATTGATTCCGACGATGGAAATATCAATGGTGAGGAAGATTGGTGTGAACAATTTGTTTCCCACTGGTAAATCTAAGTGGATATTCCCGTTGCATAACTACCCCATAAAATATTGAAAATATGTAGAAAACACTGCCTTGTGCCGTCCAAAATACCTCCCAAAACCGCACCACATCTTTTAATATACAGAATCCATCCCATACAAAATCCCAAAAGCCGAAAGTACTCAGCGAAACAGAAAGTGCCAAAGAGTTCAAATACTCGGTTAGGGATGGAGCGAAGAGTGTCAAACGGTTGCAAACACTGCTGGCTGAAGGCTCAGACCGACATTTGGGATAAAGAGAACGAAGTTCGAATCCTGTCACCTTGGCCAAGATAAGAAGATAGCCCGTCCATTTGGCGGACTGTCTTCTTATGCGTTAAACTCTATTTAAATGCAGTATATAACCAGCCAACCAGTTTCTGTTTCCGCCTCAGAAGACAGCCCCCAAATCCTGTTAAATGAAGAGACGGAAAATAGCTGCCATACAGTGCAGATCGCCTATGAGATATAGCTGGTTATATCTACCGCTTGAAATTGGTTGCAAAAGAGTTACAATGTGGTTACAAAGGTTACAAATTTTGAATGGAGGTCTCAAAAAATGAAACGAAGAATTGTTGTTGTTATCTGTACGCTTGCCTTAACCCTCGGCTTGGCTGTACCGGTATCCGCGGCGACGACGCCAGTTAGTTGTGTAGAAAGGACTGAAACGAATTCCCGCTATTTACGTTTTGATTCCGTTTCTCTCATCAATAGCCTAAGGACTGGTAAATCTAACAGCTGTTTTGATTTATGGCAAAGTCTGCTCACCTGGCTGAACAAGGACTGCAACGCGCAGCCTGAGACCCCAAACAAACCGGAAGTCCCAGTTGAACCGGAAACTCCAATCGAGCCGGAAATCCCGGCCGAGCCGGAAACCCCAGTCGAGCCGGAAACCCCAATCGAGCCGGAAACCCCGGTCGAGCCGGAAACCCCGGTCGAGCCGGAAACCCCGGTCGAGCCGGAAACCCCGGTCGAGCCGGAAACCCCGGTCGAAGTCACTCCCCCTGTTGAGACTCCCGACGAATCCACTGAGCAGGGCGATACTTTCAGCGCCTATGCCCAGCAAGTCTTGGTCTTAGTAAATGAACAGCGCGCCGCAAACGGTCTTTCGCCCTTGACCCTCAGCAGCGGTTTATCCACCGTAGCTCAGGCTAAGGCGCAGGACATGAAGGATAACAAATATTTTAGCCACACCAGCCCTACATATGGTTCGCCATTTGATATGATGAAAACCTATGGCATAACTTATAGAGCCGCCGGCGAAAATATCGCAATGGGCTATGCAACGCCCCAAGCCGTTGTAAATGGCTGGATGAATTCCTCCGGGCACCGGGCAAATATTCTCAATGCAAACTATACTCAGATGGGAATAGGCTACGTTGAGAGCGGAAATTACTGGTGCCAAATGTTTATTGGCTAAAAAGCGCGTTTAATTTACGAGTGAAGCTCGCAAACCATGATATTATAAGGTTTCTACAACCCCTATAATTTCTCTCCGACTAAAAAGACATAGCTTTCCGCTAAAGGAAAGCTATGTCTTTTTTACTGTAGAAAAACATAATATTATGAGTGTAAGCCTGTGGTCTGTATCACCATCAGTACAGCCGTCCTATAGTTCGCCGTATTGAGTCTTACCCTTCAAAATCAGGAATCTTACGTTTCCGCCGTGTGGGTCCTGACGAACGCGCCGCGTTGCATTTGGTCACAAGCTGCCCGGAAAATTGGGCAGCTTTCGAGGCCTTGCGCGGCCGGCGGGCCTCACTCCACGCCTGATCGGCAAGGCGGACTGTCCTAGTATTCTTGCCACAGATTTTGCAGTCTCGCATGGACGCTACCACACCGTCTACCCGGTTTTCGGGTATGCTAACCACCGAATAGTCAGGATAAATCTCAATTTTCCCGACCTCTTTGCCCGAAATACCTGAGCGCTCGGTAATTGCTCCTACCAAGTGTTTGGGTTCTACTCGGTTGGCCGAGCCGATATCTACTACCACGTCGGTAAATGAGACGAGAGAAGTCTTGACCGGACGCTGATCCGCCTCCCTGCGCACCTCACGGTTAAGGGGGACGATGATTTCCTCAGGCAACTCCTTGTCGGGGTAGTGGATACTCAACAGTGCGGCGGCAATGCGTTCGGGCGTATAACCGCGCTCAGTAAGCTGTGCAACCATGCGTTCATAGCCCGCTCCAGCTCCGCGTTCTATTGCTTCGACCACGGCCTCAACATTCCTCTCGTGCTCCCGCGCTTCGATCTCCTTCTGCGTAGGCAAGCTGTCTTGCCGTATCTCTGCCTTGACCGCTCGGGACAGCTCCCGCAAGGCGTTCATCTGCCGCTTGCCAGAGAAGAGTGTGATGGAGCTGCCTGATTTCCCCGCGCGCCCGGTACGGCCAATGCGGTGGATATAGTATTCCGTATTCATAGGAATATCATAATTAATGACGTAGTCCAAATCGCTGACGTCAATGCCACGGGCCGCCACGTCGGTGGCGATGAGAATCGCCACGCGCCCACGCTTGAATTCGCTCATCACACGGGTACGCTGTACCTGTTTTAAGTCACCGTGGATACTCTCAGCGCTGAAGCCGTGGTTGTTCAAGTACTCCCCCAGCTCATCGACCATGCGTTTCGTATTGCAAAAAACCAAGGCCCGGTTGGGTTTATGAAACCGCAGCAGCAGATTGAGCGCCTCCATCTTTTTGCTGACAGGTGCCTCTACGCAGCTCTGATCAATTTGCTCCAATGTCACCTGGCTCTTGTTGATTTCTATGGTCTGGGGATCTCGCTGAAAGGTCTTAGCGAGGCTCAGAATAGCGGGGGGCATTGTGGCGGAAAAGAGAACAGTCTGACGCTCTTCTGGCGTATCACGCAAAATCGTCTCAATGTCCTCCTTAAAGCCCATGTTGAGCATCTCGTCGGCCTCATCCAGAACGATTATCTTTAAATGCTGCAGCTTGATGGTACCGCGGCGCATATGGTCCATCACTCGGCCCGGAGTACCCACAACGATGTTGGCCCGTCTGAGCTGGATAAACTGCCGCTCCATATTTGCGCCGCCATATACCTCCACCAGCCGAATGCCGGGCAGAAAACGGGCGAGCTTGCGGATCTCCTCCCCCGCCTGCTGGGCTAATTCCCGTGTGGGACAGAGAATCAGCACTTGAACCGTGGGTTTCTCAGCACTGGTATCAATGACCTCCAGCGCAGGAATGGCAAAGGCCGCTGTCTTGCCCGTCCCGGTCTGGGACCTAGCTATCACATCAGCTCCGCTGCATATGAGCGGGATCACCTGCTCCTGAATTGGGGTGGCGCGGTCGAACCCCATCTCCTTTACAGCCTTCTCGATTCGGGGATCAAGCTCCATTTGGGAAAATTGCACGTCTGACATAGGTCTCCTCGTTTCCAATTAAAATTACAAAAGAAAAAACGAGGATCAGCTCCTCGTTTTACACTAAACCGATATACAGCTACATTATTTTTTTAATTTTAGCACAGCAATATTCTTTTGTCAAATATCTGCTGATGCGCGAATTAGTTTATTCGGACCATCTCAGCACTGCTTTTTAAGAAATGACTAGATTTTGATGGAAATATCGCTTGCCGACTGCCTTAAATCATTAATATCTCTAGTCTCTCCTAAATTTATAATTTCACTCTGGCCAAACAAAATCCAGTAACCACAATCGTTGCCGGATTTTTATTAGGCTTGGCATAAGTTCTCTTATCTCCAATGTTATCGTTGAATCGGGCATTTCAGCTCCCAGCACTTCACACTCTTGTATCTCTATAAGAATCTGCTGCGGACTGCGTCCTAAAAAATATGCCATCTACATTTTCAATGTTCTTGGTCGTCAGCTTTATCTTAAGCCTTTGAGCGGTTTTTTTCGTTGGGAATATCGGAATATTCAAGAATCTACTACAAAGCGGATTCCTTTCCGTGCTGTCCAAAGATACGGTAGATGGTTACTTGTAGCCACATAGAAGCATAGTATGGCATGAAAACATGCTATGTTTTCATAAATAAATATTGGGGGTATTTATACCGTGGAATTTATGGAAGCTATAAATTGCTGTCAGCAATGTAAGTGTTGTCAGTGTGACCCATGCCAACAAAGGCACGTTCACGAGGTTTTGGGCAGTGTAATGATTGCGGAGCGCGAGGAGGATCCACACAACCACCGATTTGCAACGGTAAGCTGTGAAGCAATCCCTTTATGGAATGGCGACCATGTGCATGAAATTCGATTCCGCACCGATTTCTACGAAAATCATTTTCATGAATTCGCAGGCAAAACCGGAGGCGCGATTGATGTAGGCGGAGGACGGCACGTCCACTTTATCGAATCGCAAACAAATTGCGAAGATGATCATTTCCATCTTTTTAGAGTAGCAACCTTAATTGAAGATCCAATCGGAGATTAAGTGAACTAAAATGGATAGCTGTCGCTAATCAAGCTATTCAGGCCCTGTAGCGACCGCTATAGGGCTATACTTACGAAATATGCTGGACGCCAGGTTTTTCTATCCCCTTATTGCGGGATGAGTGAAAAAAGAAAATTATAAAGAGAACCGCCCCTGAAGACGGCTTCCTTGGTGGCGGTTCTTTATTATGCTTATTACCATAGTCTTCTATGCCTCCATAACAAGTGCAAAACAATTATTTAAGTTTAGCATTCTTACGAGTAACGAATATATTAATCGCAATTGAGACGATAATCACCGCACAATCGTATATCAACAATATCTTGCTGATAGGAAAAGTGGCAAATATCCTCCATTCGTATAGAGCGCCAATGGCGTTCCCCCAAGCATGAAACATAACACATGCAATTGTGCTCTTCGATACTTTATAAATAGCGGCTAATGCAAAGGCATTAACGGTCAACTGAAGTGAATATGGTATAAGATCGTAGCTCGATTGATTGGAAAAGCTAATAAACCATAGCGGGACATGCCAAGCAAACCAAACGACAGATACGATTAGCACGGCTGGAATATATGATATCCTCTTTTCCAACGCTGGCTGTAAAAAACCGCGCCAACCAATCTCCTCATAACCACCGCCCAATATCATAAGCGGCACTGCCGGAATGATGATATACCAAGGGTAGTCTGTGCGTTCACCTGCCAATATTGCCGCAATTAGCAAGGCAATAGAAAAAGCCGCCGTGACTATTACTGCTTTTTTTATGTTTGTGGTGTGGAAAATACGTCTTATAAATTCAGATATCCCACACACGTCACCGTGTCTTTTAAGTACTATATATGTGGCATAAAGTGGCGAAGCACCCCCTATGATAGTACTTATAACGGTATTGATATTGCTCCCCAAAGAGCCGGACAATATACCAGTCTGCTCACCAATTATACTTATCGCATAGCTGATACTATTGATTAATAACGTCCATCCAAGATACTCCCAGACAGGGGCTTGCTTATCTTGATTCCACATATTAACTCCTTCAGATTATGTAAATATTTAGCAGTACTAGACTTGTAATTATACCACATCTCCATGCCCGTGCATAGGGCAACAAATTATCTGTGGCAGCCGGGATGATACGCGCCGGCCTGCTCTTTTTCGGTTTACTCTCCCACCTGCGCAGGCTGTGTTCCCGGGGGAAATGGTAAGCGTATCATGCATAGAAACCCCCGCCACTCGGAGAGGCCCGAGTGGCGGGGGTTAGCAGAATATTTTAGTTTATCAGTGGCAGGCCTATAACGTCAAAAAAATCCACCACCCCGCACAGGCCAATATCGCGCCGATAATACCTGCAATGGTATCGATCATAGTATCCACAAGACCGGGCGGCTGGATAGCCTTCTTGGGCTGATGATTAACGACGCGGCTGTGCTTTTGCCAATGCTGATGGTCAGTGTGAAAAACACTGTCGCTAAGGAACTCTAAGACCTCCCAAACCTCGTGCAAGGCCAAGGATAAGGCGAAACTAAACACCAGTCTGCCAGCAAGGCCGACAGCTAATTCCTTTTCGGTCAACGACATTCCGAACCCGAAAAATAGTATTCCGGAAAGGAAGTGGATGCTTCTGTCCCACCATGGATATAAATCATAATATTTGTAGCCTGCCCCGAGATAAACAGCCATAAATATAACAGTCGGAAATAAGAATCCCGTCAATGCGTTAATTTGAATATGAACCAGGCTAAGAAGCCAAGGCACAAAAGTAAGCGCTATCACAACTGCTGCTGGGACAAGCTTTTTATAGTCACGCCTAAACAATTGGATAATCATTGCAACTACCAGTATTGCCTTAATCAGGTTAACATAAAAGAATAGAAAATTCATGCCGCTCACCTCTATGCCATCTGTTACTTTACTATTAGCATATCCATTTTTACATGGTTCTTGTATCACCCGGTTCAATAAGTAAGAATAAGCATAAACGACCAGGACTACAACGCCAGTACTTACACAGCCATACTTGCACCGCATCTTTCTACTGTGTGCACAATATCTGCACAACAGAGAGCTTAGTGCTCTGCTTGTTTAAAATTATTGGAAATTTGTATGTATTTACAGTATGCGCAGATAGAATAAGTGCACATCCTGCATCTCAAATTATATTTGAGGTGATTTCTTTTGCGTAGATTCATTATATTTCTATTTTTATTTGTATGTCTATTTTCGTCGGTGGAAGCAGCATCAATCCCACCTGAAATAACCGCACAACCCGGACAGGTTAATCCGTACAAGACCCGTTCCGAACTTTTGATGGATGCAACAGGCTATACTGGTGTTTTCACTCCGGAACAAGCTTCTGAGGTGTGGGCAAAGGGGCTGGAACAACGTAGCGCCGCCATGCAGTATACCGTAATGACCAATAAGCTGAAAATGGAGTATGCTGAGCAGCTTGATCGTTTGGGATCTAATTGGGTAACAGGTATGTCGAGTCCCTCTGTGCAGGGGTATACCTTAACGGAGATCAATAAAACAGATGACACACACGCGGAGATCAACCTGAGTATAGAGGTGGCGGCCACATGGAGCCCATCTGAATTTTACAATGCGAAACTGTGGCTTACCCGCGAGGGTGAGTTCTGGCGTGTTGACCGCATTTTAACGGATGACGGCCTGTATCCTTATACGCTTTATCAACCCTAAGCGGACTTGGGCTCACATCTTATAAACAAAGGATTTGCGCAAATACTTCGGGCAAGCCGGCCCGAAGTATTATATTTTTATGGCTTATTATTCCGATTGCCGCCTTTTCAATAAAAAGCCACATAATATAGCCGCGGCTAAGAGGATAGTCAGCAAAGGCCACAGGCTGCCGAAATAAAAAACATCGTCCACCATCAATTTATATCCCCAAGTCGCAGGGAAAATTTCGCCCACAATTTTAAGAATCCGTGGGAGCAAATCAACAGAAAACATGATTCCCGACAGCATAATGGATGGTAGGAATATCAATTGTGAAATCATAGTGAGTTTTGCCTGGTTTTTCACTGCCAGCCCCAGAACACTCCCAATACTTAATGATACCACGATAAAAATTGCCAACGCGCCAAAATATAACGGCAGACTTGCCGGTGGTGTTGCGTCAAAAACAATGGGGCCGACGATATATATTATCGTGCACATAATCAATAGATGGATAAACGCGGACAAAACCATCGAAAGCAGTCCAAGATACAACGGTACCCCATTGGCCTTGTACACTTTCTTTACGTCACTTCCATATATCTCTACAAGGGAGGGCGGCAAGCCTATCAGCGCGCCCGTTGATACGCCCAGCACAGTCATGGACTGTATAAGCGTATACTTGGCCTCCGGGTTTAAGGATGTAAATATCCCCCCCATAACAGCAAAGAACAAAAGAGGAACCACATAACAAGTAATCAACAGTGATTTGCTCCGTATGTCCAGTTTCCATTGCAATGCCACGCCGTACAAAAACGCACTCATTCGGCATCCCCCCTTGCTATGTCGATAAAATGCTGTTCAAGCGTTCCCCTATCTATTTTAATATCCAGCACAGCAATTCCCCGCTGCTTAAAATCTTCAAGCAAAGTGAGCATGGTATCCCCGATATTGTCAGATTCAAAACTCTCATCACCTTGCTCGGTCTTGATGTGAAGGGTATAGCGCTTGCCGATTTTAGATGTCAACTCTGCAACCGTACCTAAAAAGGCAATATTGCCATCATTTATAATCGCAATGCGGTCACACAGGCTTTCAACCTCCGCCATATCGTGGCTGGCTAAAATGATTGTCTTTCCTTGCGATTTCAGTTTTCGAATTTGATCATGGAGCGATATTCTGCCTTCGACGTCAAGCCCGGCAGTCGGTTCATCGAGAAACACAATTTCCGGGTCGCTGATTAATGCAAGGGCTAGATGCAAACGCCGCTTTTGCCCCGTTGACAGTTCTATGTATAGCTTTTTCGTCAGTTCGTTAATTCCAAGAGCTGTAAGCATGGAATAGTCTATTTCTGTTTTATTCCATTTCGCGAATAACCGTACAGCTTCCATCGGTTTAATATGGGCCGGGAGAGATGCCGATTGCAGCTGAATACCCATCCTGCCATTTACTACGATACTGCCGCTATCATACTTTCGTAAGCTCTCGATACATTCAAGGGCCGTGGTTTTGCCTGCTCCGTTTACGCCAAGCAACGCAAAAATTTCACCTTTTATAACATTGAAATTTAAATCCTTCAGTACAATATGATCACCATAACTTTTCTTTAGCCTTTCAATCTGTATGGCATAGCTCATTTTGCTCCCTCCTCTAGCGGATTATAGCCCAATGTCATAAAATAGGTTCCTAACGCGGATTCGATGAAAGCGTTGGCAATCGCTTGTTTTTCTTTCCACTCATTGTCCGGGCTATTAAAGTTTCCAGTCTCCATAAGTATGGACAGCATACTCATATCTCCGCCCGTAAATTCCATAAGCATTTCCCAAAATTCTTTGGCAAGCTGTTGTCCCTTCTCACTTTCGGGCGGTACGCCCTCTTTTTGAAACTGTATGGTTTCATCGAGCAGGCGTGTGAAGGTCTTCATCATCGCGGTACCGCTATCCTTATCAAAGCGACTCCGAAAATGGTCAAGGGTCTGATCATCGAAATGTTTGATCAGCCAGTAGAACTCATTTTTCATTTGTAGATTTATAATAATATCAGCGTATTTCTTGAAATCCACCGCTTGCATTTGCAGAACTTCCGCTTTTAACGTTTCTATCTCTATAAGGGACTCAGATAGGGTTTCTATCTTTTTCCGTATGGCGGCGGCTTGTTCGGCAAGCGTGCCCGCAACATCGGCCGGGGTATCAAGAGAAATCAGACGATTTTTTATATCATCCAATGAAAATCCCAGAGACTTCATTGACAAAATTTGATAGAGCTTAATCACATCTTTGTCGGTATAGAGCCTACGGCCGCCTTCGCTCTCTGATGATGGCGCAAGCAGGCCTTCTTTGTCGTAATATTGCAGGGTACGGACGGTGACGCCCATTTTCTTTGCGACCTCTCCAGCGGTCATATATCCTTTCGGTATTGCCTTGTATTTTTGCATATTTCCACCCCCCTTTCCTATATTATAATTCATTACGTTACGTAACAATCAAGGCGTTTTTATGATTTTTAAATTGGCAAGAATAGTTCTGTTTTTCAAGCATAGACGCCACTAAACGCGAAGCATTGCAAGTATCAATAACTATCACATTTTTGACTGCTTTTAAGCGCCTATTGTTGCGTCATGACGTTACCGCTCCATTTCCTTGCTTTTCTTGCCGAAAGAACTTTTTAACAGTCTGAGGGGCGCATGCAGTCTTGCATGCGCCCCTCTTATGTCATTGCTTTATTAACTCAACGTTATCTATGCAGCTCCAGTCACCGGCGTTGCCCTGGGTATAGAAAGCAACGGTACACTTCCCATTCGTGACCTGAATACCTGTTATTTCTACCCTCACCCATGGAGTACTGACAGGGATGGTGACATTTTTCTCTCCAGCACCGCCAAAGTCGGTGGCGAGCAGCTTATTCTGTGTCTGACCACCGCCGGACTGGACCATAGCCCGCAGCGTGTAGGTACCATTTTCCAATCCATAGATGGTCTGCCATGTGTATGCGTCATGGGCTTGCGCCGAATAATGGACTACATGGAAACGGCCGGAGGCAGAGCTGCTGTTCTTTTCCAAATAGGTGGATTCGGGATTTGCGCCCTCAAAATGCCACCCCTCGGGCGCGGCGGCGACGCATCCATCATCCTCAAAGCTCCCATTGATCACCAAGTTCCCGTTTCCAAAGGAGGGGATACCATCCGCATAACCGCAGGCAAAAGAGAGGTCGTCAATGTAGTAGTCTCCGCGCCAGTAGAAGCCCAGGCGAATCTCTGAGATATGCTGCCGGTCAAAGCCGTCCGCCCCGGCCACCGGCACCCAGATGCGGGTCCAATTCTCATATACAGTCTTTTCATGGCTCCATGCGGAGGATTCCTTACCGCTCTGGTCCACAAAGGTGACCTTGACGGTGCATCCCGTCGGATTCACCATGTCTTTGACGGAGAAGAGAAGGTACTGGTACCCGGAGGCATCAATGGTAGTCCCGCTCTGGGGACGGATGACGGCGCACTGGGCAGCCTCGCCCGGATCTCCATTGGCCGTGGTAGTCAGCTTTAGGCCGGTGCTTCCGCCCAGATTGGCTGTACTGTCCCCACGGGAGACGGATGCGCTGGTGCCGGCAACATAATTCGTATTGCTCTCCAGATTATTGAACCAAACGGGGGTGGGGGCGGAGCCGGACTGTGTACCCGTCCACTTCATGGTCACCATGGACTCGGCCGGGATCGTGTAGTCCAGGACCTGATTGCCCCACTTGATCTTCATTACTTGCCCCCGATTCAGCAGATTCGTCATAACCAGGACCTTGGAGCCGTCGGGGTTCTTAAAGGCCACCGTCTCAATATTGCCGTCGAGACTGGTGGAGTCGATGCGGTAGGCGCTTGGGTCCACAAACTTACTCACATGGCCCAAGGTGTAGTAGTCCACATTATGGGACCAGCCGCCGGTGGAATTGATGGTGATCAGGCCGCGGTTCGTGGAGTCGTGGTGCTGGTTAACATCATAGTAGTAGTCGGGGCCGCCGTTCTCATCCAGGGCCAGGTTCCAATAGACGATCGACTTGCTCCAGTTCCGGGCGATATTGACCACGCTGGAGCTCTGGTTGAGGAAGGCCGTGCGCCACTTGGGGAAACCCCACTCGCCGCCGGAGCCCTCTGTAAACCAAATGTCCTTGTTTGGGAATTCTTTATGAACGACGGACATGACCTCCTCGTCACCCTCGTACCAGTGCCAGGCAGATCCGTCGGTCCTGGCGAGTGCGTTCGCGTTCGCGTAATACTCAAAGGGATAGGCCCCATCCCGATAGTTGGTAGTAGTATAACTGTGGTCCCAGCAGATAATTTTGGTGTCCAGACCGTTGCTGCGCAGCGTGGGATAGAGGTAGTTCGCTACTAAATTCTGTGCCTCGGTGTGAGACATGGGGAGTGCGGGCCAGTCATAGCTGGCATGGTCGGGCTCGTTGGTAGGGGTTATAGCGTATATGTCCACCCCCCGGCTCTCATAGTTCTGCACGAATTTTAAAAGGTAGTTTGCGTAGGCCTGGTATTTGTCCGTACGCAGAGTCCCCTTGACGCCGTTGTACATCCCCAGCTCGGAGCCGTTATTTTTCATCCATCCCGGAGGGCTCCAGGAGGAGGCGACCACCTTGACGCGGCCAGGCTCTATGGAAAGGGCGTCCTGTACGGTGGGAAAAATCGTCTCCAGCTCATGGGAGAAGTCAAAATCAGGAAGGCTGTCTGCCTGTGCGTTGGGCGCGAAGTTATAAGGCGCCACACAGTGGTCGCTGGCTCCAATGGTCTGACGGAGCATACTCAGCCCGATGCCCGTCTCCTTGTCAAACAGCGTGTTCATAACTTCTGTTTTCTGCGCGTTGGTAAGTTTGTTTTGATAGAGGTCGGCAGAGGCTTCGGTGATGGAGGCTCCAAAGCCGTCCATCTGCTGATACGTATTGCTCTCATCCACAACAATGAGGTTCGAAATGCGCGCGCCTGTGTCATCCGAGAAGGTCAGAGAACTTTGCGGCTCCAGTCCCTTTGCCATCCCAGTGTCCGCCGCGTTGACCTGGGACACCCAGACTTGGACGGAAGGACCGGCCGCCAGACCGGCAGTCGGCAGTGCTGCCATCATGATTGACAGCGCAAGTGGATATGCGAGGAACCTTTTGACCTTCATGATTTTACCTCCTTCTAAATTTGGATTATCACTGTCGCAATGGAGCTTTCCTCCAGTTCGACCGGAAGTATGCGCCCATCCAGGCGCAGGGCGACGGAGAATTTGTCATGCGTACGGTTTAGAAAGATGACGGCCAGGGTACCGTCCGGATTCTGGAAGGCAGCCACCTCCAGCCGGTCAGAAAAATTTGTGGTAGCCACTCGGCGGGCCCCCGGCTGGATAAAACGGCTGAAATGGCTGATATACCGAAATGAGAGCTTAAATTCCATTGTGCCGGCCACGGTATCACAGATGACCGGCGCCTCACAGTAGTTCCCCACATGATTTGGTCCGCCCGCCTCATTCAAAGCGATGTTCCAGTCAAAAAATCCGTTCATTCCGGCGCAGAGATTCCCCATCATATCGTGGGCGTACATCTGGGCGTTGGCAAGCTGGTTCTTGTCAAACCGACTATACTCAATGCACCCCTCGGAGAAAATAAGCTTTTTATCGGGAAACTTCTCCCTGACCAGGCGCAGCGCATCAAAGTGGTCGCCGCTGTACCAATGGAACGCCAGGCCGGCGATCATATGGTCGGTGCGGCAATCGATCTCCGCGCAGGCCCTATCAAAAAGCCGCTCCTTGTTGTGGTCCCAGATATAGACCTCCACATCCCCCAGCCCATCCTGACGGAGCCTCGGGTAGAGGTAGTCGGCTAAAAACTCCCGCTCCTCCTCCGGTGTATAGAGGCAGCTATCCCAGGTCTGGGTGGCGTTGGGCTCGTTCTGCACACTGAGAGCGGTGACGTTAACACCCCGGGCACGGTACTCCTTGATATACCTGCACAGATAGCGGGCCCACAGCGGATAGTACTCCTTTAGCAGCCGTCCTCCGCCATTCCGGCTGCCATTGGTCTTCATAAAGGCCGGGGGAGACCAGGGGGAGAGCATAACGGGCACTTCCCGACCCGCCGCCCGATAGGCGGCCTTGATCCAGGGAATGATCCGCCTCTCGTCTCGCTCCAGGGAGAAGGTGCGCAGCTCCGTGTCTGATATGTCAGTGACGGCGGAGTACTGGTCGGTGGAGAAATCGCAGCTGTCGATATGGGTGCGGATCGCTCGGTAGCCGATCCCTTTCGGGCCAAAATAGGCGTCAATGATCTCCTGGGCATGCTCCGGCGGCAGGCGCTCCAGGGTAGCTCCAACCGCGTCAGTGATGGCGCCGCCGAAAGCAAATATCTCCTGGTATCGCATCTCCGGATAGAGATTCACCAACCCTAGCTCCTGCCCCCCCTCGTCGGGCTGAAACGCGATAGACTTCCGGTGGGCTGCGGCCCGCCCCCCGTCAAAAGTCGTGAGAAATAACGTGGCCTCCATGGTCACACCTGCTTTCCGTCTGATAGCACAATGCTGTTGACTGACCGGGGCTCCAGAGGAAAACGGTAGATTTCCCCCTCCAGCTCCACCGCCACAATGAACACCCGTTCAAAGGGGTTAAAGAGCTCCAGCACCAGCGAGCCGTCGGGATTGCGGAAAAGCAGGCTGTCTCCGGCGAAGGTCCCCTTAGCGCCCAGGCGCACCGCGCCCCGCGCTATGGGGGCGGAGAAGTGTTTCATAATGTAAAAGTCAGGGTTGTAAGTGACGCTCCCCACCCCTGGGTCCACCGTGACCATGGCGTTCTGGGGGTCTCCCCAGGTGCTCCGGCCCATGGGCTCCAACACCAGGTTCCAATAGAGGTAGCTCTCCGCTCCGTTTGAGATATAGTGCTTGAGCATGGTCCAGACATACCGGGCATACTCCCAGGTGTTGTCTCCAAAGCCACACTCGTTTTCCGACTGCATGAGGCGCAGGCGGGGCCACCAGCTCTCAAAGGTACGCTGGATGGCGACTTTGCCGCCCCACTGATAGCTGACGCCTGAGAGGTATTTGAGTGCCTCAGGATCGGAGAGGACGGTATTGGCGAAGTAGTCATAGTCCTCGGTGGCCCACTTGTCAAAAATCAGGCGGTTAAAATCGCAGCCGGGGGCGTTGATGGTACCCAGCCAAAGCTCGGTACCCAGCCCCGCCTTCTCCATGGCGGGACCCAGGCGGTCACGGATGAACTCCCGCAGCTCCTCTCCCGTCCACATACAGGAAGGAAACTTCTGGTTGGCCACCGGCTCATTCTGGACGTGGACCTGCTCGATCTCAATACCCTCGGCGGCATAGCCCCGAATAAACTTTACGAAATAGTCCGCATAGGAGCGTAGGTTCTCCGGGGTGCGGATGAGCTTGCCCCAGTTGTAGACCGGCGGATCCTTCATCCAGGTCGGGGGCGACCAGGGGGATGCGAATAGCTTCAGGTCGGGGGCAAGAGCCAGCGCCTCTTTGATATACGGAATCAAAGCTTTCTTGTCCCGCTCAAGAGAGAAATGCTCCAGAGCGTAGTCCCCCGGTACCTCGTCCAGGCTATACCAATCGAAGGAGTAGTCGTTGGCTCCGATAGGAAGGCGGCAGACGTTGAGGCCTGCCCCCGCCGGGGAAAACAGCTCGTTCATCACAGCAGCCCGGCCCTCGGGCGCAAGTGCTTGAAGCGCGCGCCAGCCCAGTTCGTTGAAACATCCGCCGAAACCGTGCATGGCCTGGTACTCCCGTCCGTCCGGGGTCAGGGTGGCGTCCGCGCTCTCCAGAGGCACGGGGTCTTTCGCGGCCCACTGGGCTTTTTCGCTGGACCAGCGCCAGTCGATATTTTTCATTGCTGCACCTACTTACTTGTCTGAGCCCACAGTGAGGCCGTTAATGATGTACTTGGAGAAGAAACAGAATACCACGATGATGGGCACCACCGAGATGGCGATGGCTAGATACATGGCCCCATAGTTGGTGAGGTAGAGGCCTTTAATCATGGCGATCATAACGGGCAGGGTGTACCTCTCGCTCTTGGTCATGATAATTAGGGGCCCTATATAGTTGTTCCAGCAGGCTACGAAATTGAATATGCACATGGTGGCCACGCCGGGAACGACACAGGGTAAAACGATGCGGTTGAAGATTTTGAACTCCGAGCAGCCCTCCAGCCGGGCGGCCTCCATCATTGAGTTGGGGATACTCTGGGCGATGATGCCCCGCAGGAAGAAAACCGAGGTGGCGTTGGCGATGCCGGGCAGGATAAAAGGCAGGTAGGAGTTTATGAGCCCTAGCTTCAGGTTGAGCTGGTAAAAACCGATGATGCTCACCTGAGAGGGGATCATCATGGAGGCCAGCACGATCCCGAACAGCGCATTTTTCCCTTTGAATTTATATTTGGCAAATCCATAAGCGGTAAGAGCCCCGAAATAGCCTGTAAAAGCGGTGTAAGGAATGGCGATGACGAGGCTGTTGGCAAAGCCACGCCAGATGTTCACATGGGACTGCATAGTGGCGTAGTTGTCCACCGCAGCAGAGCCGGGCAGCAGGTTGAGCTTTGTCACAATGTCAAAACTGGAGTGGGTAGCGTTCACGATAACCAGGTAGAAAGGGACCACAGACAAAAGCAGCAGTAGGATAAGGAATACGTACATCAGCGCCTTGGGAAGAGCATGCCGGGCCCTAGTCATCGTACATTCCCCCTCTCTTCTGCATGGCCTTCAAGGCGAACACGCTGAGGATGGCGATGAGAGAGAAGAGCCCCACGGAGATGGCGGAGGCGTAGCCGTAATTGTGGTTTTTAAAGCCCTGGTTATAGAGGTACATCGAGGTGGTGAGGGTAGACTTGCGCGGATCCCCCAGGCTGTTGGTCAGAGTAGCGGGCACGTCGAAGAGCTGCATCCCGCCGATGATGGACGTGATGGTCATATAGACCAGAGTAGGCTTGATGAGCGGCAGGGTAATGCGGGTATAGGTCTGAAGCTTGGTAGCCCCGTCCACTAGCGCTGCGTCGTAGACGGTGGAGTCAATGGTGGTAATGCCCGCCATGATGATGACGGTGGTGTACCCAAACCACATCCACCACTGTATATAGGACACAAGGCCGGAGGTGAAGGCACCGCTATTGAAGAAACTGAAGGGTGCACCGGGAACCCCCAGGCCGGTGAGGATATAGTTTACCACCGATTTATCCCCGTTGAAGAGCAGATTGAAGAGCAGTCCCACTGAGGCGGCAGTGATTAGGTTGGGCAGGTAATAAGCTGCCCTGAAGAAACCCATGCCCTTGATTTTGTTGAATGTGAAGAGGGCGGAAAGAATAAGAGCGGCGGCCATCTGGGGCAGGAAATTCACAAGCCAGATCCGAAAGGTGTTCCAGATTGAGAGGTAGAACACCTCGTCGGTGATCAGCCGCTGAAAGTTTTTGAGTCCTACTCCGGTAATGGCTGCAAGACCGTCCCACTTCTGAAAACTGAGGAAAATGGTATACAAAATGGGATATAAGCCGAAGATGGCGAACACCACGAAGAACGGCGCGATGAAGAGGTAGCCATACCGGCCCTTATTTAGTTTGCTTTGATAACTGCTGCGTGGGTGCGCCATAGTGATTCCTCCCATAAGGCGGCCGGCGGGCACGGTGTGTCCGCCGGCCGCCTCGGTAATCAGTCGATGGTAAGCTCGGGGTAGGCGTTGGCTACGTCGGCCTTGAACTGCTGTACAGCTTCGTCTTTGTTCAGCACGCCTGTAGCATAAGCCTTGGCGGCAGAGAGAAACACGGTATTGATCGTGCCGTCGTAGGCCGTCATCAGGTCACCCGGAATCTTCGCCATCTGTTCATTGTAGAAGGCAAAGGGGTTCTGCCCACCCAGGACCTCCTCGCCCGCACCGGCGGCCAGCGCTTCATCGGCGGACTTGAGGGAGACGTACTCGCCGTACTCGGCCGCATAGGTCTGCTGGGCCTCGCTGTTAAGGCAGCAATACTCCAGGAACGCCCACGCCAGGGCCTTGTTGGGGCTGTCCTTGTAGATGCCCAGCCAGGTCCCTCCCTTGACGTAGGGCACCGGCCCCTGGCACATGGCCCACTGCCCCTTGGTGGTATCGGCGGCGGGCTTCACTACAAACTGATACCCCCAGGACGGCAGGACGTAGCAGAAGGTGTCGCTGCTCTCAACTGCGGCGCTCCACTCGGGAGCCCAGGGATCCACGCCCAGGTCGTAGCCTTTCTCCGTGATGGTCTTGGCCATGTCCATAAAGGACAGCATGGACTCGTCGATAACCAGCTTGTCGTCCACCACCCAGGGATGAGCCCGGTTAGAGAACTGCATGTTCATAATATCCTGCCAGCTGGCGAACATCTTAATGCCCTTGTCCTTGAGCTTGGAGGCCACGTCCAGCATGGCATCGTTGCTGCCCAGCATGGCGGCCACCTCCGCGGGGTCGTCGGTGCCCAGGACCTCCTTCGCCATGTCCCGGCGGTACATGATGGAGCCTGGGCTGGCCTGCCAGCTCAGCGCCCGGAGCGCACCGTTCCCATCGGTGCCTACGCTCGCGACATAGCCCCACACGTCGGAGGTGTCGGCATTATAAGGGGCCTGGCTTAAATCGTCCCAGTAGCCCGAGTTCACCAGGTATTTCACATAGTCGGATTCACCGGTAAAGATGTCCGGCGCACCCTGGCCGCTTGCCAGAGTTGGAGTCAGCTTGGCGATAAAGTCGGCGTTGGGCACCACGGTGATATTAACGGTCACATCGGGGTAAAGCTTGTTGAACCCCTCTACGAAGCGGCCCAGCTCCTCGCCGGAGGACCAGACCTCCAGCGTGCCGGAGAGACCTGCGGGCTCATCGGTGCCCACGCTGTCCGTGGGCTCTGCGGGGGATGCGGAAGGCGAAGCGGAAGGCGTGCCGCCGCAAGCGGCCAGGGGAAGGACCATCGCGAGAGTGAGCAGAGTTGCAAGCAGTTTCTTTTTCATGATGTACCTCCTTCTATAAATTGACCCACAGATTTTTTGGGATTACGCGCGGGAGGGGGCAGTGGACCGCCCTTCGAGCAAAGCCGGCTCCACCAGCCGTTTGATTCTGTCAGGGTGGCCGTCCAGCCGCTCCAGCAAAACCTGGGCCAGCATCTTGCCCATCTCATAGATGGGCTGCTTGACACTTGTGATGGGCGGCATAGCCAGCAGCTGATGCCCAAGCCCATCGAAACCCACCAGAGAGAAATCCTCCGGAACCCGGTGGCCCATCCTGGCCAGCTCGGAGGCCACTCCGATGGCAATGGTGTCGGTGGCGCAGAACGCCGCAGTGAACGCACCCCGCTCCAGCAGCAGCCGGATGGCCTGAATCCCTCCGTCCACGCTGTTGGGCACGTACACCACCCGCTCCTCCCCGCAGGGGAGGCCGTGCTCCTGGAGAGCCTGCCGGTAGCCGACCAGCCGGTCCACGGTGTAGTCCTTATCCTCGTCTACGTTGATCATGGCAATATCCTTATGGCCCAGCGCTATGAGGTGCTCCGCCCCGAGTCTCGCGCCCGCCACGTTATCCACATCGATGCAGTCCACATTCGGCAGCTCCGTGTGGCCGAAGAGCACCAAAGGCCGTTCCCGCTCTGTGGCGTAGCGTTCAAACTCCCGAATTTCATCCTTTAAGAGGCCGGTAACTATGTAGCCGTCGCATCGGTGCTCCCGCCTGCGGCTGCGGAGAATTAAGAATGAATACATGTGGTCGCTGAGCACTTTACTGATGCCCGCAATCAGGTGCATAACAAACGGATTGGAGAGATCGATATTCTCCGGCACATAGACGTCTACCACGCCGGAACGGTTCGTCACCAGATTCTTGGCTGCCGCATTGGGGGCATATTGCAGCTCCGCCATTGCCTGCTCAACCCGCGCACGGGTCTGGGGGCGGACGCTGTCCGGCGCGTTGACCACGCGGGATACTGTAATGGGCGAAACCCCCGCTGCTTTGGCCACATCCTTGACAGTAGTCATTCTGATTCCTCATTTCAAGAAATGGTAACGTTATCATTTCTCAGGCAAAAGAATGGCCCAAAGGCCAATGATAACGTTATCATTTTTACTAGCTTGATAATACCACTTTCTGTGTCAGAAGTCAATAGTTTTTCTTCCTGTATTTGCGCCGCCTTTGTACAAAAAAACAACAATGCTATAAGGTAGTTTTAATTTAAATCTCTGTACTTTCAATGTCCCTCCGATAGCCGTAGGGACACCGTCTCACTTCACCCTTTCCCAGTCATTTTCCCCAGAACATTATCTGCGGGCGGACTTTGCAGTCCGGTCCCGTTTTTCAGCCGGGGGGTATTTTCACAGATCAACGTGCGTAGAATAAGATATACCGTGTAAGCAAAGGCGCTTGCCCGTTTTGGGGCAGCGCCTTTTATTTAGGAATTGAGGTGTAAATATGTGTGGTATCGCCGGATTTTGTAATTTTCAAGAAGATTTCACCTATGACAGAGACAAGTGGAGCAAGGTTCTCGTCGCCATGCGGGAGGCGATCGCCCACCGCGGCAGCGATCAGACCGGAGAATATCTGGACAAACATACCGGTCTCTCCCACACCCGCCTCTCTATCCGGGACCTTTCCGGCGGCGGACAGCCCATGCTGCGGCGGGTGGCGGGCAGCGACTACATCATCGTCTACAATGGCGAGGTATACAACACGGACGAGCTTACACCCGAGTTGAATCAGAAGGGATACGCCTTTGAGACCACCAGCGACACCGAGGTGATCCTCTACTCGTATATCGAATACGGGCTTGATTTCGTTTCAAGGCTCAACGGAATTTTCGCCTTCGCCATCTGGGACGGCAGGCAGAACAAGCTTATCCTCTACCGGGATCGCGTCGGTGTAAAGCCGCTGTTCTATACGCTGGAGAACGAAACGCTTGTGTTCGGCTCGGAAATGAAAGCCCTGTTCCGCCACCCACAGATAACGCCCCGAGCGGATGATGACAGCTTTCGGGAGATCTTCGGCATCGGCCCGGCGAGGACTGCAGGCTGCGGCGTATTCAAAGGGATTCGGGAGCTGCGGCCCGGCAGCTTTGCGGTATTCACAAGGGAGGGCTTTGAGGAACATACCTACTGGGCGCTGAAAGCCCTCCCGCATGCCGACTCCTACACGGAAACCGTGGATCAGGTGTCCTGCCTAGTGCGGGATGCCGTCACGCGGCAGATGGTTTCGGACGTCCCCGTGTGCAGCTTTTTATCCGGCGGGGTCGATTCCAGCATCGTCACGGCGGTGGCCTCCAAGTTCTTGCAGACGGACGGCAGGATGCTCAACACCTTCTCCTTCGATTTCACCAACAACGACCAGTACTTTCAGTCCAGTGAATTCCAGCCCGCACGCGACCGGCCGTACGTGGACAAGATGCTGTCCGCTTATCCACTGCGCCACACCTACCTGGAGTGCGACGAGGCCGTGCTGGCGGAGCTGCTGCCAGCGGCCCTGTACGCCAAGGATCTTCCGGGCATGACGGACATCGACGCATCGCTGATGTATTTCTGCTCCATTGTCAAAAAACAAAACAAAGTGGCGTTGACCGGCGAGTGCGCGGATGAGATCTTCGGCGGCTACCCCTGGTTCTACCGTGAGGAGCTGATGAATAAGGACGGTTTCCCCTGGTCCAGCGACCTGTCCGCCAGAACAGTCCTGCTGAGCGATGAATCCATCGCCGCGCTTGACCTCGGCGGCTACACGCGTCAGCGCTACGAGGAATCCCTGAAGACGGTGCCCTGTCTCGCCGGGGAGAGCGCCGAAGAAAAACGCAGGCGGGAAATCAGTTTCCTCAACATCCGCTGGTTCATGCAGACCCTTCTTGACCGCATGGACAGGGCGAGCATGTCCTGCGGGCTCGAAGCGCGGGTCCCGTTTGCCGACCACCGCATCATCGAATACCTATACAATGTCCCGTGGAGCATGAAGTATCAAAACGGCGTCGAAAAGGCGCTGCTCCGGGACGCCTGCGGCGACCTTCTTCCACAAGAGCTCCTGTTCCGAAAAAAAAGCCCCTACCCAAAGACCTATGACCCAAGGTATGAAATGCTCCTGACGCAGAGGTTCAGGCAGGTCCTGGATAACCGGGATGCACCGGTAAACCGGTTCGTGGACCGGTACAAAGCCGAACGTTTTCTCTCGGCCCCGAAGGACTATGGGAAACCGTGGTTCGGCCAGCTCATGGCGGCCCCGCAGATGATCGCCTACCTGCTGCAGGTGAACGACTGGATGGTGCGCTACAATGTCGGCTGAGCCGCTCCCTGCCACGTCTTCATTGTTGACCTGCACAGATTCGTTTCCACCTTAAACGCAAGCCGCCTCCCACTCGGCCTGTTTGAAACCGACCAGCACGAAATCCTCTGCCACCAGGATCGGGCGCTTGACCAGCATCCCATCGGTGGCAAGCAGGGCATATTGCTCGTCCTCCGTCATAGAGGGCAGTTTCCGAGTCAGCTCCAGCGCTTTGTACTGCAGGCCACTGGTGTTGAAGAACCGCTTGAGCGGCAGGCCGCTCTTCTCGTGCCAGACCCGCAGCTCGGCCTCCGAGGGGCTATCCTGTTTGATGTCGCGGAAATCGTACTCTATGCCCCGCTCGTCAAGAAACGCTCGCGCCTTCTGGCAGGTGGTGCACTTGGGATAACAAATAAATCGCATGGTTATAGCCCTCCCTGTATTGGTAACCGCAACCCTGAAATAATGTGTTAGCCCAAATCCTTCCGGGGTTCCGCCGCTGATCAGCCGCTCCTTCTCCGGGCGCGTCAGCTCCTTGATGCGGTACTCGAGCCGCGATGCTTCTGCGCGCCCAGGAGCGGCCCAGGCCGCCTCAAACCGAATCGGCCGATGCGACGCGGTATACCTCGCACCCCTTCCCCCCCGCCCGGCGTGCTCCGAAAAGCGCCGCTCCAGGTCGGTGGTAATTCCCGTGTAAAGGCTATCTCCTTCGCACCTTAGGATGTAGACGTAATATGCCATTGGCGTCGGGCCTCCACCACAGTTTTTCGCTACCAGTATAGCACAAATCAAGGCAAACTGTATAGCTATTTGGCACCAACACGCCCGCCCCGGCTCCGGTCCTCTATCCCGGTACCGGAGAGCAGAACTTATTCATTTTTCTCTTGACTTCGAGTCCACTCCAAGTGCTAGACTTTATTTACAAAAAAGTCTAGCAGAAACGAGGAGTAAGTCATGACATCAAAGGTCTATTTCACGAAAGAGATCAGCCCCCAGCGACTGGTCGAAATTTATGACGCACTGGGCGTCACACTCTCCGGGAAGGTCGCCGTTAAGCTCTCCACTGGTGAGCCGGGCGGGCACAACTTCCTCCAGCCTGCGCTGATCGCCCCCCTGGTAAAAAAGCTGGACGGCACCATTGTGGAATGCAACACCGCCTATGAGGGCAAGCGCTACACCTCCGCCGACCACTGGAAGGCCGTGCGCGACCACGGCTTTCTCGATGTGGCCCCTTGTGACATCATGAACGAGGAGGGAGAACTTGCCCTCCCCGTAGAGGGTGGGTTCCACCTGAAGGAGAACTACGTGGGCTCGCACCTCCAGAATTACGGCTCTATGCTGATGCTCTCCCACTTCAAGGGCCACGCGATGGGTGGCTTTGGCGGCGCGCTGAAGAACATGTCCATCGGCGTGGCCTCCTCCCATGGGAAGGCCGTCATCCATGGGTCGGGGGACCCCGCCCAGCTCTGGACCGGTGACCACGACTCCTTCCTGGAGTCGATGGCGGACGCCTGCCAGGCAGTGATGGCGCATATTGGCCGGGAGAACATCGTTTATGCCAGCGTGGCAAACCGCCTTTCGGTGGACTGCGACTGCGATTCCAATCCCCACGAGCCTGAGATGGCGGACCTGGGTATCTTCGCCTCCACCGACCCCGTGGCCCTGGACCAGGCCTGTGTGGACGCGGTGTACGCCTCCCCCGACCCGGGAAAGGCGGCGCTGATCGAGCGCATAGAATCCCGCAACGGCATCCACACAGTAGAGGCCGCGGCGTCCCTGGGGTTGGGCTCCAGGGAGTACGAGCTCATCACACTCGACTGATAAGATCCCTTTCTGCTCGTCAGCCTTCTAAAGGCCGCCGTTTATACCGGCGGCTTTTTTGTACTCTTGTACTTTTCCTACTCATTTGCTATACTCTCTGTATCGACGCCCCCTCCGCAGGGGCGAAACAGGAGGTCATAATGATGGAACGGATGCCCGTACTGTTCGTTGGGCACGGCTCGCCCATGAACGCCATTGAGAAAAACCAGTTCACCGACCAGTGGGAGGCGCTGGGGAAAATGCTCCCGCGGCCCAAGGCCATCCTCTCCGTCTCCGCCCACTGGTATACGGCGGGCAGCCGGGTCACGGATTCCCCCGCTCCCAGGACGGTCTACGATATGTACGGTTTCCCGGAGGAGCTGTACAAGATCGTCTATGGCGCGCCCGGCGCGCCGGAGATCGCCCACCGGACTCAGGCACTGCTGACACGTCCCACCGAGATCGACAATACCTGGGGCATTGACCATGGCACCTGGTCCGTCCTCCACCGGGTCTACCCTGCCGCGGACATCCCGCTGTTCCAGCTCAGCGTGGATAAAAGCGCCCCATTGGAGGCCCACTACCAGCTCGGCCAGGCGCTCCGGCCTCTCAGAGAGGAGGGAGTGCTGATCTTCGGCAGCGGAAACGTGGTTCACAACCTGGGCAGGGTAGCCTGGGACATGAAGGGCGGCTATCCCTGGGCTGAGGAGTTCGACCACACGGTCAAGGATAATATCTTGGCAAAAAATCACGGAAAACTGTTCCATCTTGAACAGCTTGGCCCCGCCGCCGCCCTCTCGGTCCCCTACCCGGACCACTACGCGCCGCTCCTCTATATCCTTGGCGCCAGCGACGCCGAGGACCGGGTTTCGGTCTTCAACGACGAGTGCGTGCTCGGTTCTCTCTCCATGACGAGCTACCTCTTCCAATAAAAAGGCGGCGCCTGTTATAAAACAGGCGCCGTTTTTTTAATTATTCGTCCCACTCGTCGTCGGACAGGTCGGGCGGGGCAAAGCGCACGAGCTGCCCCCCTGCCTATCTCCTGGAGCCGGGCAGCCAGGGAGGAGACCGTCTCGCCATCCCGGTTCACGCAGGCCTCGATGAGGGCGGGAAGGTTCACCCCGGCCAGTACCTCCACGGTCTGACGGAGGGTGGGCAAAAGCTTGAGGGTCTCGTTAAAAACACGGTGGTGAGCGCCAAGGTACCCAGCCTGCTGGGCTTTACCGATGAGATCACCAGCATGGGAATGACTCCCCGCACCGAGGTGGTCTCCTTCCAGCTGATGAAGGTGCCCGACAAGCTGCACCACACCTTAGGTATTGACAAAGACGAAATGGTATACTACATTCGCCGGGTCCGGTACGCGGACAATGTTCCCTTCGTACGGGAGACCACCCACATGTCGGCCAGACTGTACCCCGACGTGTCCATGAAGATACTCAGCGGCTCCAAATACCACTATTTTGAGGACGAGCTGGGGCTGAAGATCGCCTACAGCCAGCACACCGTCACTCCCATTTTGCCCCCGGAGGACATCACGGAGCTGTTCGGCCTGTCTGCCCAGCAGCCCATCATCAAGGTGGGCAACACCACCTTTTTGGAAAACGGGCAGGTAATGGACTATACCGAACTGGTGATGAACTCACCTAAGTACCAGCTGCGGTATATCAAGCAGTAGGGCTATACGTAAAAAGCTCCGAGCCGCGGCTCGGAGCTTTTTTTATATTCAGGCAATCAGGTTCTTGATGATGTTGAAGACCGAGATGGCGAGGACCAGGAGCTGGACGGCATTAAAGGCCTTTTCTACCGCAGCCTCACTGCACTTCTTGTTAAAGCTGGCCCCGATGAATCCTCCGGCGATGGCCCCCACCACCATGACGGGCAGGAGGGTAAGGTCGTACACAGCAAAGCCGGTGGTAATGGCCAGGGTGGTCAGCTTGGAAATCTGGGCGAAAAGGATGGTGATGATGGAGCAAACGGTGGCCGTCTTGGTATCATAAGAGAAGAGGTAGACGATGAGGGCCACGTTGATGGGCCCTCCGCCGATGCCCAGGAAGGACGAGCACACCCCCAGAAATACGCCTACCAGCAGGGACACGGGGACACCCTTGAGCGTGAGACTTTGTATCTTGCTCTTATTGCGCATATAAATGTAGACGGCCAGGATGAGGAGGGAAAGCAGAACGTTCTGCACCACCGTCACCAGCCGGTCTAGCTGGAGGGTCGCAACGATTGCAGAGAGCATCCACTGTCCGATGAGCCCCCCCGCCACCGACCCAAGGGCCAGGGGGATGGCGGTCTCGAATGGGATTTTCGTCTTCGCCAACATCTGCTTGCCAATGGACACTACCGACATGGCAAATACCGTGATGGCCGAGAGGACACCGATGGTCTGCACGTCAAAGTCGTGAAGCAGGTCCAAAAGGGGCTTGATGATCACCCCGCCACCCATGCCGGTCATTGACCCGGCCGTTGTGGCGCCGATGGCGATGAGGAAGTAAAGTACTGCTTGAATCATGTGAAATGCCTCCAAAAAATCTCTTTTTTCGTCTCAAACCGCCTGCAAAAGCTCGCCCGAGTCTGGGCGAGCTTTTGATTTGTGAAGATACTTTATGTCCTGGACCTGGCCTCGGTCTCCAGCCGGGCAATATGGGTGATGCGGTCCCCCGCGTAGTCGAATAGCCGTTGGAAGGCTTCACAGTAGTAGTTTTTCAGCACGCCGTCCTCCCCATGCCAGTCCCGCTTGCAGCCGCCGTTGCAGAGCTGAAACCATTTGCAGCTCCCGCAGGCGTCGGGTTTCCGCTCTCCCCCGGCCAGGAACTCTTTGGCCTTGCCGCTCTCGGCCAGCTCGTCCAGCGGGGTTTCTCCCACCTTGCCCAGTTTCCACTCGTCCAGCACATAGAAGTCGCAGGGATAGAGGCTGCCATCCCCCTCCGCCACAAAGTAGCTCCCACAGCTCCCCGAGGTGGCGCAGGTCCCGGCGGGCAGCCCCATAGCCAGGTGGACATAGTCGTCAAAGAGGCGTACGCTGATGTACTGCCCCAACTCCCAGTCCCGGTACCAGGCATCGAAAAGGCCGCAGAGGAAGTTTCCGTAGTCCTTGGGCTTTAAGGAGAAGGGCATGCCGCCCCGGGCCTCCTCCAGGGGGTCCAGGCAGGGGATAAACTGGAGGTAGCGCACCCCCAGGCCCTTAAGGGCGCTGTACACCTGCTGGGGATGGCGTGCGCAGCTTCCGGTGACGACGCAGAGGAGGTTCACGTCCACTCCCCGCGCCAGGAGAAGTTTCACCGTCCCCACCACCCGCTCGTAGGTGCCCTGTCCCTTCGTGTCAACGCGGTGGCGGTCATGGAGGCTCTTATTCCCGTCCACCGAGACGCCTACGAGGAAGTTGTGCGTCCGGAAGAAGTCGGCCCACTCCTCGTTGATTGTGAGACCATTGGTCTGGATGGAATAGGTCACCCCCACCCTGCTGGGCCGGTGCTTTTCCACCAGGGCGACGAAATTGCGGAAATAGCCGAGCCCCGCCACGGTGGGTTCCCCGCCCTGAAAGGCAAAGCTCACATTGGTCCTCGGCTCGGCCGCGCGAAAAGCGGAAATGACCAACTCCTCGGCGGTCTCCCCGGACATAATGCCCAGATTCGCCACCTCCCGGTTCTCCGCCACGTCGGCATAAAAACAATACCGGCACCGCAGATTGCACAGGCTGGAAGCCGGCTTGATCAAAAAACTCACTTGTTTCATAGTGCGCTCCTATTTTATGTGCTCCTCCAGGCTTTCCCCGCTCGGCAGCGTTGGTAATCAGTATAGCACAGCATCCCTCCCAGGTCAAAAAATAATACGGTGCGCTTGCGGTACGACCCCGCCTATATTATAATGAACAAGATGTAGGAGGACTGATTCCATGCCAAAGGTACGAAAGATGCTGGGGCGTGCGGATGATCCCTGCGTGCTCTCCCTTATGGGACTGATGGACACCCAGAGCAAGGCCACCATCGCCCGCTGGTGCCTGGATTATGCGCGGACAGAGTTTTTGCCCATTTACCAAAAGGCACATCCGGAGGACGGGCGGGGAGTGGCGGCACTGGATGCCGCAGAGCGCTGGCTTGCGGGGGAATTGAAGCTGCCCAGCGTGAAGAAACTGATCCTGGAGACACACGCCGCCGCCCGGGAGTTAGAGAATGACCCCGTCGCCCAGGCTGCAATTCGTGCGGTGGGACAGGCCGCCTCGGTGGTCCACGTGGCCACCCACGCGCTGGGCATGGTCTTTTATGGCGCTGCCGCTACTGCCTATGACCGGTTGGGGCTGGAGGAGCCGCCGCAAATCTACGACGCGCTTTTTCTGGAGGAGTGTACCCGTGCAAAAGCCGCTTTGGCTTCTATCGCCGTGCCCGACGAGCCCAACCCGGTAAAGCTAAAATGGTACTGCTGATAAGTCTTTTTTTAAATTTGGATTGATTTTTAAGAAGAGTCTCGGTATACTGGAACTAGACAGGCAGGCAAGCCTGTTTCTAAACTATAAAATCATCGAAAGAGGTGGCCGAATATGCTGAATGAAAAAGTTTCCGAGCTATTAAATAACCAAATTGTCCACGAGTTATATTCTTCCTACCTGTATCTTCATTTTTCTAACTACTATGAGGAGCAGGGCTTGAAGGGCTTTGCCAATTGGTATATGATCCAGTCCAAGGAGGAGTACGACCACGCCATGCTGTTCGTACGATATATGCAAAACAACGACGTCAAGGTGACTTACGGAGCCATCCCCGCCCCCGACGCGGTGCTGGATAATACCATGGTCCCTCTTACCGAAGGCCTAAAGCACGAGCAATTCGTAACCGCGCTGATTCACACCATCTACGCCGCTGCGTACGAGGTGAAGGACTTCCGCACCATGCAGTTCCTGGACTGGTTCGTCAAGGAGCAGGGCGAGGAGGAGACCAACGCCACCGACCTCATCAAGAAGATGGAGATCTTCGGCAGCGACAGCAAGGGCCTGTACCTGCTGGACCAGGAGCTGGCCACGCGGGTATACGCCGCTCCCAGCCTGGTGCTGTAACACATGAATATGACGGGGAGTGGGCGCGGTTGTGCGTCCGCTCCCCGTTCCCTTTACCATTCGAAAGGAGCGCAATGTGAAAATAGCACTATCCGCACTGCTGTTTTCCCTCCTCCTGCTGGTGGGCTGCACACAGAGCGCGGAGTACCAGAAGATTTCCGCCGAGGAGGCCTCGAAGATGATGACTGAGGAGGTCATTATCCTGGACGTGCGCACCCAGGGGGAGTACGACGAGGGACATATTCCCGGCGCCGTCCTCCTGCCCGACAGCGAGGTCGCCCAGCGGGCGGAGGAGATATTGCCCAACAAGGGGCAGACCATCCTTGTCTACTGCCGGAGCGGGCGGCGCAGCGCCCTGGCGGCAGAGGCGCTTGCCAAGCTGGGGTACACCGATGTCTACGACTTCGGCGGCATCATTGACTGGCCCGGCGAAATCACCACAGAATAATAAGGAGGAGAACACAATGCTGGATGTCAACATAAACGCCCCCGATTTTACCCTTCCCGATAAGGACGGGGTTCCCCACTCCCTGGCCGATTTTAAGGGGAAAAAGGTCGTCCTCTACTTCTACCCCAAGGACGACACGCCGGGCTGTACCAGCCAGGCCTGCTCCTTTGCCCAGAGCTATGATGCTTTTCTGGACCTGAACGCGGTGGTCATCGGCGTGAGCAAGGACAGCGTAGCGTCCCACCAAAAATTTGCCGAGAAGTACGGCCTGCCCTTCCTCCTCCTTTCCGACCCCGAGCTGGCCGCCATCCAGGCCTATGACGTGTGGAAGGAGAAAAAACTCTACGGCAAGGCCTACATGGGCGTGGAGCGCTCTACCTACGTCATCAGCGAGGAGGGCGTCATCGAGCAGGCTCTCCCAAAGGTCAAGCCCGACACCAACGCCGCCGAGCTGCTGGCCTATCTCCGCGAGCAGTAAGTGCGGTGGTCACAGGCAAGCGAAAAGAGGAGACAGGACGGCCAAAAGGCTGCCCTGTCTCCTCTCTTTAATTTACTTTACCATACTCTGTACAAAGCGCATCAGCATTGTGGCTACCTCAGCCCGGGTAGCAGTGCTGCCTGGGTCGAGCAGGTTGCCGGTCTTGCCGCTCAGGATTCCGTTCGCTACGACCCAGTTCATGGCCTCAGCCGCCCAGGGGCTGATAGCGGCGCTATCTGCAAAGGAGGCTACCGTCGTTCCATCAATGGAAGTCTTTATTCCCTGCTTTTGCGCAAAACGGTAGAGCATAACGGCCAGAGACTCACGGGTAATGGTGGCGTCGGGGCTGAAACCGTTCCCAGTGCCGAGAACGATGCCCTCCCCGCTGGCCCAGGCCACCGCGGCAGCATACCAGCTGCTGGCATCCACGTCACCAAACGGGACGTTTCCGGCTTTCGGCTCATCCTCCAGGCGGTGGAGAACCGTAACAAGCATGCCGCGGGTCATAGGCAGATCGGGAGAGAACTTATCTCCACCCGTTCCCTGGAAGAGCTCGCGGGCAGTGGCAAAGCTTACAGCAGCGGATGCCCAATTGCCATCGGGCACGTCGGAGAAGGATTTGCTGTTGTCAGCAAGCTCCAACTTGGCGGACCCGTCCAGCAGGACATTCACGCCGTCCTTGCTGACCACGGACTTGCGCACAAGGGTCTTCGTACCGTCGTCCCCGACTGCATAGACCACGGTGCCGGGGCTCACGTTCTTCACGGGGATGGACACGATGGCCGTCTTGCCTGCCGGTAGTGTGACTGCGGCGGTAACGGTTCCGTCCTTTTTCGTCTCGACCACGGTCTTGCGCCCGTCGGGCCAGGTGGTCGTCGCGGTCACGGTGCCGGTGGTCTTATTCGTCACCGTTACAGTGGTGGATCCGTCGTCATTCTTCTTGGTGGTCGTGGTCGTGTTGCTGGAGGAATCGCCGCCAGACGGTGCAGACGGAGACAAAATATCCATTCTCGCGTTGAGACCGGAAAGCACCTTAGCATCACGGCTTGCATCCAGAGAGGAGATGACCACTTTGGCGTTCTGGATATTCTGCGTGGTGGGCCGGACCTCGGCCACATCAAACACCAGGTCGCTCAGGGCGTAGGCGGACTTCATAATGGGGTGACTGGCATCAATCTCTCCCTCTTCGGCTACCAAGCGCATCTTTTCAATGGCCATATCGCCCAGCAGGGCGTCCAGCGCGGGCTGGATATCAGCGGCGGCGCTCTGGCTCTCAATACCCTGGTAGAGGATGTTGGCCACAAAACCCAGGGTGGAGGAGGTATACCAGTTGCCGTCAAACTGGTTTGCATTGACGGTATTGTCGGTGACGGGGGAGTTAATCTTATTGGTGAGGTACACCACCACCAGATCCTCCGCGGGGTCGATCATAGTGAGGGTGCCGGTCCAGCCCTGATGGCCGATGGTGTTGCGGGAGGCCTGAACGCCGAAGTACCAGGGGCGACCCAAGTCGCCCTGTCTCCACCAGCCCTGGCCCCAGGTCGGGAGCGCGTCCTTGCGGGCGGTAAAGTAGCTGTTGACATTATTGCTGAAGAGGCGGTTGGTGCCGTAGCCACTCTGGTTAAGCATCAGCTGTGCAAGCTTGGCCAGATCCTCGGCGTTGGAGAAGAGGCCTGCATGGCCGGAGACGCCGCCCATGGAATACCAGGCCTTTTCGTCATGTACAGTTCCCTGAATGGTTCCCTCGCGGATACCGGTGAAGCTGATCGCGCCGTCGCGGCTGTTGCCGTTGAGCTCAGTAGCAGCGATCTGGCTGGCGGTAAAACCGTGCTCCAGGGGATTAAACGTAATATTGTCGAGACCCAGGGGGGTATAGAAGGTATCTTTCAAAAAGGTATCGAGGTCCTTGCCCGTCACCTGCTCCACAATAAGCCCAAGGAGCATGTAGTCCACGTCGGAGTAGACCGTCTTGGTGCCCGGCTCATAGACCAGCGGAGCCTTGCAGATGGCCTCGGCCACTTTGTCCTTGCCGACGGCATAGAGGGGGTTGGTGGAAGTCTGGTCGGGTTTCTGGGTTACCTGGTTGAACTTGTCGTTGTGGAACTGGGGGTCGGGGGCAAAACCGGCCTGGTGCTGGAGAATGTCCTGCACAGTCAGCTCGGCCTTCCAGGCTTTGGCGGTGGCCAGATCAGGCGCGCCTGTGCCCTGGCTCACACTGTACTTGATTTCAATGGTGTCGCTGGCAAAGGTGGGGAAGAACTTGGTAATGGGGTCGGTTAATTTTAGCTTGTTATACAGCGGGCTATTTTTATCCGCCCCCTTCTGCACCAAGTACTGCACTGCATAGTTGGTGGCGTACATCTTGGTATTGGACGCCAGGTCGTACAGAGTTTCAGTGGTGACGGCGGGGCTGTCCGTCTTGAGCGTTCCGTCGGGGTTGTAGGCATTCACAGTGCCCCAGGCATTTGAATATACCAGCTTACCGTCCTTCACCACCGCCATCTGAGCGGAGGTAAAACCGTTGCTCACGTCATTTTTAACGATGGCATCGATCATATCAAAAGCCTTGCTGTCCAGACCCACCTCCTGCAGCGTACCGCTGGTAACCGTAGGGTTAGGGACAACCATAAGGACGCTCTTACTGTCGGTACCGATGGGCATATCCGTGACCTGAACCATATTCCGCCCATTGACTGAATATTCAGAGGCGTCAATGGCAAACATGGCTTTCTTATTGAGCATCGCGGAGGTATCCACCTCATGGCCGTTTACAAAGATCCGTAAACTTTCTACTGGTCTAATGATGGAGAAATAAACAGTTCCTTGGCCCTCATAGCCCTCAAACCAGCTAATGCTGTTCTGATACGTGCCGGAGGTAGACAAACCGCTCAGGGTCGGGAAATAGACTGCGTTCTGGTCCGCCCCGCCTACATAATCTCCAGTGCCGGAATCAGCGCCGGGCATGGAGCTTACCTGAACGGCCGTCATCACTGTGCCGGTGCTGCTGTCCTTCGCAGAAATGGCATGAATGCGGTTCTGGAGTTCCGCCGCCCAAACTTCGGCGTTGTTTTTACTCGCCTGGCTATCTACATACAAACTTACATAACTTTGTAAATTATCCAGCGCGTCCTGCGCGTATGTCTTGGTAATCGATGTTTTGCGCTTCTCCGCACGGGTGATCATCAGGTCCACCAGCGCAAAGGCATCGTTCATATGGACAGCCTCATCATATTTACCCTCGTGGCTCTTAATGACTTTGACGCGCTCAATCGCCCACTGGTGGAGCGAAGCGTCCATAGCGTCAGGAGTGGAATCCATGGACTCATAGACATAGTTCACCACGCTGCCCAGCGCACCCAGCGCCATATTGTCCGAGTAGAAGTCATTTGCGTCCACAGTGTTATCAATAACTGGGGAGTTTTTCTTGTTGGTCAGCAGGACAATTACCAAATCCCTCTCGGGGTCGATAACGGTGAGCGTCCCGGTCCAGCCCTGGTGGCCGACAGTGCTGGTGGAGGAATGGCTGGTAAAGTAGCTGTTGCGGCCCGCCTCAGCTTCACGCCACCAGCCCAGGCCCCAGGTGGCAGAGTCAGTGCTCTTGGGCTTGGTAAATTCATCTATGACATTCTTGGAGAAAAACTGGAGGTCGCCATAGCCGCCACTCAGCATAACAGAAGCAAGCTTGGCTAAGTCCTCAGCATTGGAGAAAAGTCCCGCGTGACCTGAGATACCGCCCATGGCATAGTAGGCCTTTTCATCATGGACAGTGCCCTGAATCACACCCTCACGGATACCGGTGAAGTTGATCGCGCCGTCGCGGCTGTTGCCGTTCAGTTCAGTGGCTGCAATCTGGCTGGATGTAAAACCATTCTTCAGAGGGTTATAGGTCATGTGTGTAAGGTCCATAGGGTCCCAAAAAACTTCTTTCAGGAATTCGTCCAGTCCCTTTCCAGTCACCTGCTCCACCACAAAGCAGAGCAGCATATAATCCACATCAGAGTAAAGGGTCTTCGTGCCCGGCTGATACATCAGAGGCGTTTTACAAATCGTCTCCAGGGTATTCGCTCTGGTTGCCATTGTTCCGTCTGATCCCGAATACAGGGGATTGTCTGTGTCAGCCTGCGGCTTTTGGGTAGCCTGGTTAAACTTGTCGTTATGATACTGCGGGTCGGCGGGGAAACCGGCCTGATGCTTGAGGATATCGCGGATCGTAAGTCCAGCTTTCCAGCCCTTATTGGTCTCCAGCCCGGGGTTCGCGTAGCCATTATATGTAATGTCAATGGTATCATCTACAAATTTGCTGCCGATGATATCCACGATTTTTGTGTCGAGATCCATTTTGCCCTTGGTCACCAAATACTGGATCGCATAATTCACCGAGTACATCTTGGTATTGGAGGCCAGGTCGTAGAGGGTATCAGTCGTGACGGGGACATAATTTGCATCCCCTTCTTTAATACGGCTGCCGTCGGAATTATAACCGTTCTCGGCACCCCAAGCATTGCTTATCACCAGCTTGCCGTCCTTGACCACAGCAAGCTGCGCCCCTGAAAACCCATACTTTACTTCCGTCTTAATAAAATCATTGATAATGTCAAGTGTGCTATCATCCATACTCACATCCGCAGGAGCGCCCTTTATAACGGTGGGATAGGGCGCGTAGACCGTAACAGCCTTGGAAAGCCCGGCGGGGAGGATGTTGGTCACCTGAACGGTGTTAGTGCCATCCACCGCCACATTGGAGATGTCCAGCTGATAGGTCTTGCCGGCCTGCATAGAGGAAGTGCTCACCTCTTCATTGTTGACAAACATACGAAAGCTTGTCACGCTAGAGGCCACGGAAACATACAGCTCTCCCTGATCCCGGAACCCCGTGAAGCTGATCAAACTGTTCATAGCCAGTGTGTCGTCCGTATAGCCTTTCCAATCGGGGAATGACGCCGTTATCTGCCACTGCGCGTCAGGAAGACTTACGGCACCTCCCTGAGAAATCGTCGCGGCTCCAGCCGGAGCAATTATGGTAACTGTCATTGCCGCTGCAAGGAGTAGTCCCAACAGTCGTTTGCGTCCTTGTCTCATTTTACTTCTCTCCTTTTTAATTTTTATACTCCTCTCCCGGAGTAGGCAACCACACCTTAACACAGTGCACAAATTGTATCAACGCTTTTGCTTCTGATTCAAACATTATTCCAATCTTCGGAATTTTCAATATCTATTTGTTTAAAACATTGAAACTATTTTCTATATTTCATCCTTTTTTGTGGAAATTATATATAATAAAAGGAGCTCTCCGGCATAGCCGTCGGAGAGCTCCTTTAACTACATATTCTAGAGGGGTCTGGTAACTCGAGGCTTATCGATGTGGGTGCGGTCCAACTGCTGAATACAAAAATCGTATTCCGTGTTTGCAAAGCTTACGTAGAGCACGTCCACCACGTTGAGCTGGGAGATGCGGGAGGACATGGCCCCGCTGCGGAATGTGGACTCGTTGGAGGCGACATAGAGGTTATAGGTCGAGAGCTCCGCCACTGCCGAGGGGGCAAAGCGCGTGATGGCGATGATGGGAGTGTCGTTCTTCCTCATCTCCTGTATGCACTGGACCATCTCAACCGTCTCCCCTGAGTAGGAGAAAACAATGCCTAAATCACTCTTCTTGGAGTTGCACGCCTGAAGGAGCTGGGAGTGCCAGTCGTCGTTGACGATGCAGGCCTTGTCCAGACGCAGGAATTTTAAATAGGCGTCCCGCGCCACACAGAGGGATGCGCCGACGCCGAATAAGAGTATCCGGTTGCTCTGGCTGATGAGCTCCACGCATTTGTGCACCGTATCTGCATCCAGAAGGTTCTTTGTGTCTTCCAGACAGAGTACATTTTTATAGGTGGTCTTCTCAATGATCTCCTCAATGCTGTCGCTCCGGCTTACCTCCTTTCGCTCCTCCTCCGCGCTCTTCTTGCGCAGGGCCAGCTCATAGGTCACCGCGCGCCTGAAGTCCTTGTACCCCTCGAATCCCACCCTATGGCACATACGGATGATGGTGGAGGGAGATGAAAAGGTCCGCTCGGCCAGTTGGTGGATGCTCAGGTTCATGGCCTCCTCCGGCTTTTCCAGCAGGTAGTCGGCCACGCTGCGCTCGGTGGCGCTTACCAAGTCCCGACTCTCCCGGAGACGAAGCAGCGCGCTCTTCATAATTCCCGCACTCCTTTCCGCCCCATCAGGGCGCTCACTTCTTTTTCAGCGTATACAGAACCTCGCCATGGGTAATTGGCCCTTTGGCCGCCCGGCTCTCAAAGTCATAGTCGTCGGTGTTGAGGACGATAATGGGGCTGGCGGTGTCATACCCCTCGGCCTTAATGGCCTCGATATCAAACTCAATGAGCAGATCGCCCTGGGCCACATTCTGGCCCTCCTCGCAGTGTACTGTGAAACCCCGGCCCTCCATCCGCACCGTGTCCCGTCCAATGTGGAGCAGCAGCTCCACCCCGGAGGGTGTGGTGATGCACAGGGCGTGGCCCGTCTTCTTCTGGAGGCCCTGGACTGTGCCGGCGGCAGGGGCGTAGAGCTTCCCCTCCGTGGGAAGGACAGCCAGCCCGTCTCCCAGGAGTTTCTGGGCAAAGGTGGCATCCTGTACCTCCTCAATGGGCAGGACTTCCCCCGTAATAGGGCTGACAATCACCTCTCCGGCCGTTTCTTTCTTACCAAAAAGGCGAGAAAAAAATGTATTCTCTTTCATAGATATCACTGTCTCCTTTTATTTACCATTGTGCTCTTGTACTGCGGCGGGAGGCCGCATTTCAGTACGGTATATATAATATCATAAAATACCGCCTTTTTTTTGTCAAGATAAAACAAAGTTTTAATTGTATAATGTGGACAATTTATTATTACTTTTCTAAAAAAGTTTCATCATTTTGCCATGTAACATCCAAAACAATTCGATTTCTTGGCACAAAGTACCGGCGAATCGTATTTCAATTGACATCGACGAGAAAGTTTTGTACCATAACGCTGTAAGGATCCCCCCTTGCAGAGAGGAGATGCCAAGCGTGGCGCTTGACTTAAAAAAAATGACAACCGAGACAAGAAACCCCAACACCATGGAGCTGGACAAGATGACTCCTTTGGAGATCGTCACCACCATGAACCGGGAAGACGCGCTGGTCCCCAAGGCGATTGAGGCCGTTCTGCCTCAGGTTGCTTCGGTGGTGGAATGGGCGGTGGAGTCCCTGGAGGCGGGCGGGCGGCTCTTTTATATGGGCGCGGGCACCAGCGGCCGCCTGGGCGTGCTGGATGCCGCCGAGTGTCCCCCCACCTTCGGTGTCTCCCCCGATCTGGTCGTAGGCCTGATCGCCGGGGGCGACACGGCTTTTCTCAAGGCTGTCGAGGGCGCGGAGGACAGCTTTGATCTGGGCCGCCAGGATTTGATCGACCATACGCTCGAGAGCCGCGACCTGGTTGTCGGCATCGCCGCCAGCGGGCGCACCCCCTATGTGCTGGGCGGCCTTGCCTACGCGAAAGAAACGGGCTGCCGCACGGTCGCCATCTCCTGCAATGCAGGGTGCGACATCGGCAAAGCCGCCGATTTGGCCGTAGAGGTGGTGGTGGGTCCCGAGGTACTCACCGGCTCCACCAGGCTGAAGGCAGGCACCGCACAAAAGCTTATTTTAAACATGATCTCCACCGCTACCATGGTGGGTGTGGGCAAGGTCTACCAGAACCTGATGGTGGACGTAATGCAAACCAATGAAAAGCTCCACGTTCGAGCTGAGAACATTGTCATGGCGGCTACCGGAGCGGAGCGAGCTGAGGCAAAGGCAGCCATCTCCGCCGCGGACGGCAGCGTAAAGACCGCTATCACTATGATCCTCACCGGGTGCGACGCACCCGCCGCCATCGTGCGGCTGGAGAAGGCCAGGGGCCACGTCCGGGAGGCCATCCGATAACCCAAGGCTCAGGTTTTGTGCAAAAATGGCGTATGCCATTTTTGCAGCCCGTCGTAAACGGCGGGCTGCCATACATCCAGTGAGAGAAAAGGAGAGGTGTTTTCGCATGACAAATCAAGAGCTATCCAAGCGCATCCTGGAATTGGTCGGCGGCAAGGCAAACGTAGTCAGCGCCAGCAACTGCATGACCCGACTCCGCATCCAGCTCAAGGACAACTCCCTCGTTAAGGTCGACGAACTGAAGAACACCGAAGGCGTCCTCGGCGTGGTGGAGGACGTGACCCTCCAGGTCGTCCTCGGCCCCGGCAAGGCCCGCAAGGTGTGCGACATCTTCGTGGTGGACGCGGGCGTCCAAAACGTGACCAGCGATCAGAGCTGGCAGGACAACAAGGCCGCCATGAAGGCCGGCCAGAAGGACAGCCCCCTCAAGCAGGGCCTGCGCACCATCGCCAGCATCTTCATCCCCATGATCCCCGCCATCATCGCCGCCGGCCTCTTCAACGGCCTCGCGAGCCTCATGGGCCAGATCTTCAAGACCAACGAAGCATACGCCGCCGGTACGGGCGTCGCTTTCATCATCAGCCAGCTCTTATCCCTGTTCGGCGCATCCTTCCTCGGCTACTTCGCCATCTACACCGGCGTGAACGCCGCCAAGCAGTTCGGCGCCACTCCCGCCCTGGGCGGCATGCTGGGCGGAATCTCTATCGGCAGCCAGATCGTGACCATCTCCACCATCCTGGGCCTCTACAACGCGGATGTGCCCCTCAACTCCATCCTCACCACCGGCAAGGGCGGTATCATCGGCGTCATCATCGGCGTGTGGATTCTGGCCAAGGTGGAGAAGTGGGTTCGCGCCCACATCCCCGATGTGCTCGACCTGATTGTGACCCCCCTGCTCTCCCTGCTGGTCGTAGGCACTCTGTACGTATTTATCCTCATGCCCGTCACCGGCTTTATCTCTGACATCCTGGTGAAGGCCCTGAGCGTCATCATCAACTCTCAGAACCCCGTGGTGGCCGTCATCTCCGGGTACGTGCTGGCCGCCGTGTTCCTGCCCATGGTCCTGCTTGGCCTGCACCACGGCCTCATCCCCATCTATGCCATCCAGCTTGAAAACCTGGGCGGCGTAACCCTGTTCCCCGTGCTGGCCATGGCCGGTGCCGGTCAGGTGGGTGCCGCATTTGCCATCCTCATCAAGGCCCGCAAGGTCAAGAACATCCGCATGGAGAAGACCATCATCGGCGCCCTGCCCGCCGGCCTCCTGGGCGTGGGCGAGCCTCTGATCTACGGCGTCACCCTTCCCATGGGCAAGCCCTTCATCACTGCCGGTCTGGGCGCCGGTTTCGGCGGCGCGTTCGTGATGCTCATGCACGTTATGGCTATCGCCTGGGGTCCCTCCGGCCTGGTCGCCATCCCCCTGATGAAGACCCCCGCCATGATGCTCTACTTCTTCCTGGGTCTCGTCATCTCTTACATCATGGGCTTTATCATCACCTGGTTCGGCATCAAGGCCCAGGACGTGGCAAATGCCTAAGCTGGAGACCGGCTTTTCTGTCTACTTAAGCTCATTCGACCGTCAGCGGGAAATGCTGGAGCGGTCGGTCGGCACAGGGGCCAGCGTCTTCCTCTCCCTGCACATCAGCGAGGAGTTCGGCCCCGGCTACTGTGAAAAGGCCCAGGAGGTCTGCCGTTTTCTGGCCGATCGGGGCTATCGGGCCATCGCCGACGTGTCCCGCAAGACCATGGACGCGTTTGGCGAGACCAACCTTGCAAGCCTCGCCGGGCGGCTGGGCGTGTGGGGTCTGCGGGTGGATTATGGCCTGGACGACGACGAGATCTGCGCCCTGGCCGCCCGCCTCCCCGTGGTTCTCAATGCGTCCACCACCTCGCCCGAGTCGGCGGCGCGCATTGCCGCCGCGGGATCCACCGTCATGGCGATGCACAACTTCTATCCCCGCCCCGAGACCGGGTTGGACGACGCCTTCTTCCGCGCCTCCACCCAGTCCCTCCGGGCGGCGGGACTGAAGGTGCTGACTTTCATCCCCGGGGACGAGGTATTGCGCGGCCCCCTCAGTCTGGGTCTTCCCACGCTGGAGCGTCACCGGGGCCTCCCCCCCTCCGCTTGCCTTGCCGACTTCACCACCCACTTTGAGGTGGACGGCGTCTTCGTGGGCGACATCAGCGTGACGGCCCGGGAACAGGAGCGCATGCGCCTTTTCTCCCAGGAGGGTATCGTCCAGCTCCCCGCGACGCTCTATGGCCGGTATCAAAAGCTGTACGGCCAGGTCTTCACCTGCCGGGCAGACTCCCCGGCCTGGCTGGTGCGTTTCGCGGAGTCGCGGGAGTATTCCACCATTGGAGAACCGGTGCCTCCCGCAAACTGTGTGGAGCGCCCCCGGGGCTCCATCACCCTGGACAATGCCGACTACGGCCGCTACTCCGGGGAAATACAGCTCATCCGCCAGGACCTCCCCGCCGATCCCCGGGTCAACGTCATCGGTGCCGTGCCGGAGGTCTACCACCTCCTGGCCGACTGTATCCGAAACGGAACGAAGTTCGTGCTGACGAGGGATTGATTTTCCGTTGAAAACCGCCGCGAACGGCCTCGTTCGCGGCGGTTTTTTGTCGTCTTAACCATTGCCCGCCCCTATGGCTGGATGGTAGAATAGCTATAGACGTATTTTCTGCTTTGATTTGAGCGGCTTTTCTCATCCACTTGCGCGGACAACCGAAAAACAGGATCCAATATACCATTCGCTTACGCTCATGGTATAATAGAACTATTATTTTACGCGAGAGGACGTGCGGAATGGACATTCAGCTCATCGCAATAGACTTGGACGGCACCACCTTAATCAACAATACCGACGTTACACCCCGGCTCCTCCAGGCACTGGAGGAGGCTGATGCGCGGGGCGTACATGTGGTGCCCGTCACAGGCCGCCAGTTCAAGATGCTCCCGCCCTTCCTGCACGCCCCTTGGTGCAGGTACGGGGTGCTCTGCAACGGCACCGAGCTCCGCACTCTTCCCGGTGGGGAGTTGCTGGCCTCTCACTACTTGCCCCCGGAGCTGCTGGCGGAATACCTGCCCGTCTTTCTTGGGCTGGGCCTCCCGGTGGAGATTTCAGGCGGCGGCCACCTGCACACCACTCCCTCCATGCTCAAAACCATTCTGGCCGCGCCGGTCATCCCCTTTCACCGCGTTGTACTGGATAAGCATGGCCTGGTGCTGGATGATCTGAACGCCTTCCTTCTCAGCGCCCCCTACCCCTTTGATAAGTTGAACCTCCCCTACATCCCGCACGAGGCGCTGGGCAGTTTGACCGCACTCCTCCCCTCCCTTCCCTTCTCCGTCGTGTGGTCGGGGCCCAACAGCATGGAAATTACCCACACCGAGGCCACCAAGGGAAAGGGCCTGGCCGCCATCTGCCGCCACCTGGGGATAGACCTCGCCCGCACCATGGCGATCGGGGACAGTGGAAACGACGTGCCCATGCTGGCGGTGGCCGGCCTCAGCGTCGCCATGGGCAACGCCCCCGACTTCGTCAAGGCCGCGGCCCAGACGGTCACCCACCCCAACACCGAGGATGGCGCGGCAATTGCCATTGAAAAATACGTGCTGGGCAAATGACTCGCCAAAAGGAAAGCTCCCTCCGCGCCGACCGGCGCGGAGGGAGCTTTCCTTTATAAATTGCTTATTGATAATCATGAGGGCGATATAGCAAAGCCGACGGAACGCCGCCGTGTCCAAATGGACACGGCGGCGGCTTTCTTATTCGAGGCCCAGGGGAATGATATCGCAGTAGTCCTGAACGCTTCCCCCGCGCTTAAAGCACTCGAGGATCTGCTTGCCCACGGGATGGAGCTCCTCCACTTCATAGACAGCCAGTTCCTTGGCAAAGAAGTCGGTGAGAATCTTCGCTCCCTTGTCGTAGCCCTTCTCACCCAGAGTCTCCTGCACCTCGGGGCGGAGAAATTTGGTGGAGATGTGCTGTCCGTCCACCTTCATGTCTTTAAGGGCGTAGCCCAGGATAGGGCAGCGGGCGGGGGTAAGGCGGTCCATCTTCATGTTCACGCCGCCGCGCCGGGCCAGATACTCACGGGAGATCCACTCGGCGGCAAAGCCCACCTTGTAGATGCCGATGTGCTGGTTGGGGATGAGCACGTAGCGGGTGGAGACACAGTCTAAAATCTGCTCCAGGAGGAGGTTTGCCTGCTGGACCCGCATGCCGGTGGCAAAGGGCCAGTATGAACCCACGCCCTCGCTGGCAAGAGCCGAACCCGCGCCGTCCGCAATACTGGGGTTGTTGAAGCCCCGGGGGGCTACCAGCCGCCACAGCCATGCCAGGGCGGGCGGGATGATATGGAGAAGGCCCAAAATGCCGTAGTTGGGGTCCTTCGCCGTGGTGGGCGGCATACGCACACCAAAGCTGCGCACGTCCACCTCCACGGGGGTGGTGACAATGTTATGTATCATCCGGCGCGGAATGATGACCCGGGGATTGGGGCAGGGCTTGCCGTTGGAGTCCAGCGTGTGCTCCCAGAGGAGACACGTGGCCCGGGCCACGCCCGCCATGTTGAAGAACATCAGCGGCTCCTTGGATTGAATTGCGATCTTTTCATAGGTGGGGTCACAGCCGTACTCGGTGATGCCGTCCACCCGGACGAACCAGCCATCCTCGCCATCGGCCAGAGTCAGTTTGCCGTTGGTGCCCTGGAACGAAGGGTGGCAGATCGCCATGTCGTCGGTGACGGGGTCGATGGTACAGGTATCGCTCATGCTGATGTACCGCTCTTCGCCCGTCTGCTGGTTCACGCCCAGCAGCACCCGCCCGTCGGGGCAGCGCTGCACGTCCTGCAGCAGCTCGCTCTTACCGCCGCCGGAGGCCCCCTCATGCATCATGACCATCTCGTTCTCATAGGGGGTGATTATGCGGGCGGCGGAGGCGTGGGCGGTGACCCAGCCCTCCTGCTCACCGATATCCAGCAGGACGCTGTAGATGCCCTTCTTAGCGGAGGGGCCGGGATAGAGGTTGTAGGAAAATATCTCGTGGAAATCGGCCCCGCGGCTATGGACCACCACCTGGCGGCCGTCAAAGTGGCTGTGGCGGAAAGGGGGGGCCACATAGACAACGGAGCGGGGCTTAAACGTCTCCCCTATTTCTTTTACATTGATGAAAGCCTGAAGTTGGCCAAGGGCGAAGGCGAAAAACGCTGCGTTCCGGGGGCAGACCAGGATAGAGTCGTACCCGTACTGGTACCCGCCCGCCTTAAAGGGGACAATAACCAGCTCCTGCTTGGCGAGCCAGTCAAAGGTCTGCGCCCGTAGGTCGGAGAAGGGGTAGCCATAGACCTCCTGGAACCGGGGCTTGTCTGTAGGCAGGTCGTCGGCGATGCGCATACAGTCGGGCTCCCGGCGGCGCATATAGTCCTCGGGAAAATTCACCGATGCGCCGTTTTTGCAGCGCACCACTTCGGCTTCTTTCACGCTCTTGCCATCCACGTCGTAGAAGACCTCTACCTTGTTGGTGTGCTCGTTGCCGAAGATCAGCTCATAAAGGACTTCCTTACTCTCAGGAATAATAACGCTGGGGCTCTTGGAGAGCACAGCACTCAAGTCTTCCGGGAAGGCAAACTTGTCAAATAACAGGTTCATGGGCGTTTCCCCCTCTTTCATGGGATAGGTGGCGCGGTGGCGCTTTTCTTACTTTACTCTATCACACATGGAATTGTCAATACCAAATTTGCAGTTTTAAATTCTGAACTTGCATTTTTAACATTTAGATATTCCATTCTATGCTTACCCGGCGGCCTTTTGACTTCTCCAGACGCAAAATGGCGGCGGGGTTCATGCAAAACCCCGCCGCCCTGTTCTCCTGCTTCGGCACCTACAACCGGCCTATCTCTCCTTCCAAGCCACAGCCAGGTTGAGTAATAGCGTCCCCACGGCCAGCGCTGTGGCGGCAAACACAAAGGCCTCTATCGTATCCATCAGCGCCGACCAGTCCCTGATTTCCACCACATGGGCCAGGCACAGGATGACTGAGAGAAGCGAAAATATACAAGAGCAAAAGCTTGTAAAAGTAAACGTCTTTCCCTTTTTGAGGACCAGCGCCGCCAATGGCAGGGCCCAGGCGGCAAGGCCCAGGAAGAGGCTCGCAAGATTCAGCCAGGCATATCCAAACATACCCGTGCCCCCTATTTGTGGGCCGCGAGATATGCGGAGAGGGACCAACTCTGCCAGCGGGAGGCATCCCGCGCTGCAGCGTCCCGCCGCTCGGAGAGGAGCCGGGAGAGCGGATAGTCCGTGCTATCTCGGTAAGCCTGAGTGTCCCCTGGCAGCTCCTCCAGAACGCCCAGGGTATCGTAGGAGAGGTAGGCGAGGTAAGGCAGGTCCATCACGGCCGTCTCACTGTGCTGGTAGAGGGACACATTGTACCGTGCCACCAGGAAATCCACATTCATATAGTTGAGCAGCAGCCAGCCCGTCAGCCCAGCCGCGAAGAAGACCTTGAAGAAAGAAAACCCGTCCCTCCAGATCTTCATCAGCGCGGCGGTAAAGAAGATGGCCAGCATCACCATGCCCCAGTAGGTGAGGAACCGCTTAAAGGAAAGACCATAGGCGGTGACATAGAGGGTCATCCTCCAGGCGGCGGAGACCAGCATCACCACGCTGGCCCCCACCAGGCCGGTGGAGAGAACGCGCACCCACCGCCAACCCCTCCCCTCTCGCTTGGAAATCTGCAGGCAGACCATCACCAAAGCCAAATTGAGTACCGATACGGAGACCAGCTGGAAGAAACCGCTGCGGGCGTACTCGGCATGGGAGATGCCCGTGGCGGCCAGATACCTGTCCCCGCCGAAGAGTCCGGCAAACTGCACCGCCAGGAAGATGGAGTACAACCCGTCCATCACCGTCAGGAGGGTGACGGGCAGCGCCGCGTCCACTGTAAAGGCCGGACGAGCTGTTCTTTCCTTCAGGGGCTCCGGGCGGCGCAGAGCATACAGCAGGCCGAAGAGAAACGGCGCGAGACACAGGCCAATGCCCACTTTGACGATCCACTCCGCCAAATTTTCGTCCAGGAAACTAACGAGGCCCTCAGTGACTCGGGCGAAAAGTGCATCTGCTGAGACCAATAGGGGAAACACGAAAAAGAGCACGGGAACCGCCGCAAGCAGCCCCAGGGCTACATAAACCCAGCGTCTCTTCCCTTCCCCGCCGCCGGGGATGAGCGCCTTGAAGGGTGCCCACAGGCGGCAGAAGAGGCCGTCCAGCATAAGACAGAATCGCTCCCACAGCATAGTAGGCACGCTCCAGGGCTTGCGCCCAGCCCCCGACCACTGGAAGAGTTGTACCCCCAGCAGCGCCGGCAGGGTGATGAAATTCCAAAACCGGAACCACCCGTTGGAGAAGATGGCAAAGGTGAGGGCCTGGAAGCAGACAGCCAGGAGCAGGAGGAGCTCCGCCCGGTTTTTAAGCCCCGCCACCCCCTTATACCAAAAGAGTACCCCGTACCACACCGCAACCATCACGGTCACCACGAGGCCGGGTGCGGAGAGGATGGACAAAATCAGTTCCAAAAACAGCATCCCCAGGAGGGCCGCCAGCGGCAGCAAAAGTCGGTCCTTCCCGTCGATCTCATACTTCCGGGCGGGGGCAATGCCGATTTGGGGCGGAACGCTCCCCTCCCCGGTTGCGGGTTGGGATTCCAGGAGCCTACTTAAAATCGGGTGGGCTTTCTTTTCGTCCATAATTATCATCCTTTTTCTATCATATTTTCAAAAATATTGCTCTTAAAGGGTATAACAAGTCTACCCGCCGCACGTTTATCCGCGCCGGGCTATAAGCAACTCATGTTGCCTTACTCTGCTCTAGCCTTTTCCGGGACGTACTCCAGGATGTCGCCGGGCTGGCAGTCCAGGGCGGCACAGATGGCCTCCAGCGTAGAAAAGCGCACCGCCTTAGCGTGGTTGTTCTTTAAGATGGAGAGGTTCGCCAGGGTCAGGTCCACCTTGGCGGCAAGCTCGTTCAGGCTCATCTTTCGCTTGGCCATCATCACATCCAGGTTTACCATAATCGGCATGATTCGGCCCTCCTATATGGTCAGGTCGTTCTCTTCCTTCAGCTCGGCGGCCTGACGGAAGAGGGCGGACATGACCATGCACAAAAGGCCCCCCATGAACGCGACGGGGATGAACACGGTGTTGTAGGTGAAAATGGGAGCCAGAGAGCGGTAATAGAAGAGGCCCCACACCGTCCGGACCAGGGCGGTGGCAGAAACCAGCAGGCAGCAGACCGCTGCCCGTTTCAGGCGCCGCGCGTTTGGCATGGTAAAGGTATCTTCCCTTACAATCGTGTCCAGCACGCCACGGGCCTGCCAGAGCGTGATCGCAGTACAAGTGCCGCAAAAGAGAAGAAATACCGACAGCACGGCGGCATATTCCTCCCCCCATACACGCCAAAGATACTGCCAGCACACCGCAAAAAACTCCGCCACACTCAGTCTGGAAATTCCCGTCAGCGCACCGATGCCCACCACCCCCGGCACCAGCGGCAGCACCAGCAGATTGCATAAAAATGTGAAGCTCACCAGCACCTTTAAAAATTGGGCCAACTTGACCACGCCGGACCTTCCCATGGAACTCTCCCCCTTTTGATAAGAGCATAGCACTTATATTATCGCTTGTCAATTATTATTTATTGTTTTTCAATAAATACAATTAATTGAAGGGCCCGGCAGAGGCATTGGACCCTATGGAGCGCAGGACTGCGCTTAGGGTACAACGCCCTCACCGGGCCGAGTCTTTTCAATGCACCTGTACGGCCCCAAGAACCTCCCCAATGGGGGCGGCAATAAGGAGATCTGCGTTGGCGTCGTAAGGGGTGGGGCTCTTGTTGATGAGCGCCAGCCTGTCCCCACGGTAGTAGTTCACCAGCCCCGCCGCCGGATAGACCGCCAGGGAGGTGCCACCGATGATCAGCAGGTCGGCGGCTTGGATATAGCGCAGGGCTTTGGACATTGTGACCTCGTCCAGCGCCTCCTCATAGAGTACCACATCCGGTTTCACCCGCCCGCCGCAGCCATCGCAAACGGGCACGCCATCAGAAGCGCGCACATAGTCGAGGTCAAAGAATTTGTGGCACTGCTCGCAGTAGTTGCGGTGGACCGAGCCGTGGAGCTCCAGAACCTCACGGCTCCCCGCCGCCTGGTGCAGCCCGTCGATATTCTGGGTCACCACTGCGGCGAGCTTTCCCGCCCGCTCCAACTCGGCAAGCTTTAAGTGGGCGGCGTTGGGCCTTGCATCGGGGAAGAGCATTTTCTCCCGGTAGAAACGAAAAAATTCCTCCGGCCTGCGCTCGTAAAAGGTGTGGCTGAGGATAGTCTCGGGCGGGTAGGGATACTTCTGGTGGTATAGCCCGTCTACGCTGCGGAAGTCGGGCACGCCGCTTTCAGTGGACACTCCCGCCCCGCCGAAGAAGACGATGCGCTTACTCTCGTCGACCCACTGCTGCAACCGGGTAAGCCGGTCCATAAAACACCCCTCCTAGTAAAGATGGGGCCCGGCGACGCCGGGCCCCGTTTTCTTACTTCTTATCCTCGCCGGGGCAGCAGGAGCCGCAGTTGCCGTCGCACCCGCCGCCGCAGGCCCCGCAGTCCCCTTTCATCTGGCGGCGGACATGCTTGACCAAATACACCACCGCCCAGACAACCAACGCCGCAATAGCAATATAGATGAAATATTTTACCATAGTATCACCTCAATGAAAAAGTAAAGAACCGATCTGGTACACGAGGAAGGAACCGATATAGGCTGCTCCCAGCTGCCAGGCGATGGACCGCAGGGTCCATCGGGTGGAGTTCATCTCCTTGCGGATGGTGGACACCGCCGCCACACAGGGGACGTACAGGAGGATGAAGACTAAAAACGCGTAGGCCGCCACGGGGGTGGCGAAGGTACCCGACAAAGCCCCGGCCACCGCCGCGCCGGACGCACCCGCGGCGAACCCGTAAAACATGCTCATAGAGGAGACCACCGCCTCCTTCGCCACAAGGCCCGTGAGGAGGGCCACCGCCGCCTGCCAAGTGCCAAAACCCAGAGGCGCGAAGATGGGGGCGATAAAGCTGCCGATTGCCCCCAGGAAGGAGTGGGCCGCATCCTCCACCATGACCACGCCGCCGTCCCACCCGAAGGACTGGAGGAACCAGAGTACCACGCTCATGGCGAGGATCAAAGTACCCGCCTTCACGAGAAACCCCCGTACCCGCTCCCACACGTGCATGAGGCAGTTTTTCAGGGTAGGCAGGCGGTAGGGCGGCAGCTCCAGCACAAAGGCGGCAGCCTCGCCCTTAAACACCGTCTTCTTCAATAGAATGCCCGAACCGATGGCAAAGAGAAGGCCGATCACATAGAGGGAGAAAACCACCAGCCCTGTGTACTGGGAAAAGAAGGCCCCCGCGATGAGTCCGTACACCGGCAGCCGGGCCGAGCAGGACATGAAGGGCACCAGCATAATAGTCATGCGCCGGTCCTTCTCGTTTTCCATGGTACGCGCACCCATGACGGCGGGCACCGTGCAGCCAAAGCCCATGAGCATGGGGATAAACGCCTTGCCCGAGAGGCCGAACCGCCGCAGCAGCCGGTCCATGATAAAGGCAGCTCGGGCCATGTAACCCGAGTCCTCCAGGAGGGAGAGAAAGAGGAAGAGCAGCGCGATCTGGGGCAGAAAGGTGAGCACCCCGCCTACGCCGGTGATCACGCCGTCCACCAGCAGACTCGTGACCCAGGGGGCCACGTCGGCGGCCGCCAGCCCCAGTGTGACCCACCCGCCGAAGAGGCCCACCACGCTCTCTACCCAGTCGGAGAGGAAGGCGCCGGGTCCGAACGTGAGGGCAAACATGGCGAGCATCATCATCAAAAAAACGGGCACCGCCAGCCACTTATGGGTTACGATGGAGTCAATCTTGTCGGATGTGGTCATCTCCTTTGCCGGGCGACCCTTCTGCACCGCAACGTTGACGATACGCTGAATGAACTGGTAGCGGGCGTCTGCGATAAGGGTCTCCCGGTCACCCAGAGCATACGCCCCCTCGTACTCCCCGTAGATCTTCTCCAGGCGCTCCGCGGTGGCGGTGTCCAGGCCCAGGCTCTTTTCCACCAGGCTGTCCCCCTCAATGAGCTTGACGGACGCCCAGTGGGCGGGAATGTGGGCGGCGTAGGCCCGGTCATGGATCAGCTCGCCAACCTGATGGTGGATGCGGTGGGTGTACGAGTCGTAAAGGTCGTCGGGCTCCATGGTGACCCCCACGTGCATCTGCTTGTGGGCCACCCTCAGCAGCTCCTCCACGTTCTCGCCGCTGCGGGCAGTGATGGGCACTACGGGCACGCCCAAAAGCTGGGAGAGCCGCTGGCAGTCCAGCCGGTCTCCGTGGCGGCGGGCCTCGTCCATGAAGTTGAGCGCGATGACCATGGGCCGCTCCAGCTCCAGAAGCTGGATCGTGAGGTAGAGGTTACGCTCAATGTTAGTGGCGTCCACGATGTTGATAATGGCGTCGGGCCGCTCGCCCACAATGAAGTCCCGGGCTACAATTTCCTCCATTGAGTATGGGGACATCGAGTAGATGCCGGGCAGGTCCACCACTGTGACGGCCTTCCCGTCCACGCTGGCTCGCCCCTCCTTCTTCTCCACCGTAACGCCGGGCCAGTTTCCCACGTACTGGTTGGAGCCGGTGAGGGCATTAAAGAGAGTGGTCTTGCCGCAGTTGGGGTTACCCACCAAAGCAAGTTTCATCTCCCGGGTGTCGTGGCTCGCGTAGTCGGGGGTGCCGCCGTGGGCGGATCGCTCATGGACATGGTCCTCCCGCATTCGCTCCAGGGTCTCCCGGTCGGGGATGCGCTGGACCATGGACACCCGCTCCCGCCGCGTGGTGCGCACGCTCTTGGCCGACTCGCCGGTGGCGAGGGCAATCTGCCGCGCGTCCTCCTTGCGCAGAGACAGCTCATAGTTTCGAAGGTTTACCTCGATGGGGTCCCCGAAGGGGGCAATCTTGCGTACCGTCACCTCGGTGCCGGGAGTTAGGCCCATGTCCACCAGTCGGCGTTTCACAGGCCCCTTGTCGCTCCCCACCCGGAGGATGATACCGCGCTCGCCGGGCTGCAGGTCCTCCAGGGTCTCCTTACGCTGCACTGTCTCTCCAGTCATTGGTCATACCCTCTCATCCGAAGTTTGCTTTCGCTAACTTTCGCTCCTATTATACCCCCAGGCAGGGGATTCCGCAACCCTTGGCGCGGCTTTCAAACCATAAAAAATAGACAAAAAAGCCCCGGCATCCAGCCGGATGCCGGGGCTTTTTATGGTATACTTATTCCTCGTCCTGCTCGGACTCGTCGCCATGGTCGTGGCCGCAGCCGCAGCCGTGGTCATGCTCATGGTCGTGGTGGTGATGGTGGTGATGACCGTGGTCATGGCCACAACAGCCGCAATCGTCGTCGTGACTGGTCTCAATTGCAAACTTACCCTTGCAGTTGGGGCACTCTACACTGCCGGCCGCCAAAACGGCTTCGTCAATGCACAGATCCTCGCCGCAGTTGGGGCACTCGACCTCAAAGAAGTCATCGTCCTCATCGTCACAGCAGTCGTCGTCATCATCCTCATCGTCGTCATCGTCATCCTCGAAGAGGACGTCTTCCACGTCCTCCAGGTCGTCGGAGACAGCATCCAGTTCCTCGCCCAGGGCTTCCACGCTGTCCTCCAGATCCTCAATGGACATGCCGACTTCTTCCAGGATGCCGATCATCACATTAATGAGCTTGCCCTCCTTGGAGCTTTCGGTGTCCAGGTTCAGGCCCTCGGCCAGACCCTTCAGGTACGCGACCTTCTCAGAAATAGTCATAGTATAGTTCTCCTTTCAGGCCGCAAAGGGCCAAAACTGCGGGCATATCATAGCATGCCCTCGGTGGCGGCGTCTATGCTTTGGGTTACGCCTTGCAGCGCTCCAGATATTCGCCGGTTCTTGTATCGATCTTGATCCTGTCGCCGGGGTTGATAAACAGGGGCACCTTGATCTCGGTACCGGTCTCCAGGGTGGCGGGCTTGGTGACGTTGGTGGCGGTATCGCCCTTGAAACCAGGGTCGGTCTCGGTGACCTCCAGCTCCACGAAGGTGGGGGGCTCCACGGCGTAGACCTTGCCCTTATAAGAGTTTATCTTGCAGGACATGTTCTCTTTCACAAAACGGAAGGAATCGCCCAGCACATGGCTGTCGATGGGCACGAGCTCGAACGTCTCGCCGTCCATGAAGTAGTAGAGGTCTCCATCGTTGTAGCTGTACTCCATATCCTTGCGCTCTACGTAGGCCTCCTCAAATTTGGCGGTTGGGTTGAAGGAAGTCTCGGTCACGCCGCCGGTAATGACGTTTCTCATCTTTGTACGCACAAAGGCCGCACCCTTACCGGGTTTCACGTGCTGGAACTCGACGACCTGCATGACCTGGCCGTCCATCTCAAAGGTCATGCCGTTACGGAAATCGCTTGCAGTAATCATGGGTATCCATCCTCCAAAAAAATATCTCAAAAAAAGCAAACGCAAAATTAGTCAAGCTATTTTACCCTATTTTGCCCTGATATGCAAGGACTTTTCCCCAACTCTTCGGAATTTCACGCCGTTTTTTTCCTCCTGCCGGGGCGCTCCCCTTAGAGGACAATGAGCTCCTTGGGGGATTTGGTGATGTCGATGCAGCCGTCGGCGGTGAACACCGTCACATCCTCGATGCGCACGCCGAAACGCCCCGGAAGATAGATGCCCGGCTCGGCGGACACGACGGCTCCCACGGGCATAAGGCGCTCCTCGGCAGTACTGGCGTTGGGGCTCTCATGAATCTCGATCCCCAGGCTGTGACCGTACCCGTGGCCAAAATACCGCCCATACCCCGCGTCCTCGATAACCTTGCGGGCGGCGGCGTCGATGTCCCGACCGGGGATGCCCGCCTTCGCCGCGGCGATGCCTGCGAGCTGGGCGGCAAGCACGGTGTTGTACACCTTGCGCATCTCCTCGGTGGGCTCCCCCACCGCCACGGTGCGGGTCATGTCGGAGCAGTAGCCGCTGTACATGCAGCCAAAGTCCATGGTGAGGAACTCGCCCTGTTCAATCTTCTTATCACTGGGGATGCCGTGGGGCAGGCTTCCGTTCGGACCGGAGACCACGATGGGATCGAAGGACACCTTGTCCGCCCCCAGGCGCAGCAGGTTGTACACCAGCCGGGCGGCCACCTCCCGCTCGGTCATGCCGGGCCGGATGAATTTGATGATCTCGGCAAAGGCCTCGTCGGTGATGCGCTGGGCCTCAACCATGAGGGCGATCTCCTCCTCGTCCTTGGCAGCCCGGAGGTCATTCACCAGATCTTGGGCCGGCTCCAGCGCGCAGGAGAGGATGGCGGAGTAAAGCTGGTGCTGGGCCACCGTCATGTACCCGTCCTCAAAGCCCATCTTCTTGATGCCCAGGTCGGTGACCGCCTTGCTCAGGAGGACACGGTAGTTCTTGTTCCGATCGGTCATGGTGATGACGGCCCCTGTCACCTGCTTCTCAGCGGCCTCAATGTACCGGGAGTCGGTGAAATAGCGGCACTCCCCCTTGGTGACGATGGCGAACCCCTCTCCGTGGAATCCCACGGCGTAGTACTCCCCCGGCGCGCTGGATAAGAGCATGGCGTCCAGGCCGTATTCGTCCAATTTCGCTGCGATCTGTTTCAGATGGTTCATAGTGATCTCTTCTTTCTTATTGAATTTAACTTTGCCGAAAGCTCTCGTACACTCTTTTCATGGTCAGCGCATCCTCTGCCTGGGTCCCAGCCGACTCACAGATAATCGTGGGTCCCCAGCCCCGGGCGGCAAGTTCCTGCATCAGCGGCACGTGGTCGGGGCCATAGTCGTTCTGCGCGAAGATGAGGTGCATTTTCTCCCCGCCGCCGGGGGTAAACTGGATTTTCGAAAAGTGGCTGTGGAAACGGCTTGCCCGCTCCTTCCCCAGGAGCTCTTCCATGCGGTCCAAGATGCGGCAAATCTGCTCCCTGCTCCCATCCATCTCACCAAGAGTACGGGCGTAGAGATGCCCGAAGTCCACGCAGGGCAGAAGGCGCTCATCCAGTTGACATAATTCAAGGACCTCGTCCAAATCGCCAAGCTGGTTGATCTTCCCCATGGTCTCCAGGCACAAGGCGATGTGGCCGTACCCCTTATCATCCACAATTTTGGTCAGCTCTCTGACGGAGGCCAGAGCCACCTCTTGTGCCTCCCGCCGGGGGCGTTTCATAATTGCCCCAGTGTGGACGGTGACCCGCCCCGCCCCCATCCAGTCGGCGGCGGCGCAGGCGGAGACGATGTAGCCCGCCGTCTTTTCTAAACTCGAACGGTCAGGGTTTGCGAGGTTTATGAAATAAGGGGCATGGAGGCTCATGGCGATCCCGCAGCTTCGCGCGTTCCCCCCCAACTTACGGGCCGTCTCCTCCCCCACGTTGACGCCTTTCCCGCACTGATACTCGTAGGCATTAAGTCCAAAGTCCAGGAGCCACTTTGGCGCGGCGAGAGATGATTTGTGCTCGGCGGAAAAGCTGTCTGAGTTCCCCGCCGGTCCGAATTTTATTGCCATAGGTCTCTCCTTAGAATGGGTTGGTTTTATGCCTTCCGGCTGCGCGGAACGGGGTCTCCACGGCGTAGCGGAGGTATCGCCCAGGGTTACCCGCCAGCTCAATAGGCTCCACCAGCAGTGCGGTGACGCCCGCCCGCTTGGCACCCAGGATGTCGGTGAAGATCTGGTCTCCCACCATGGCGGTCTCCGCCGGTGTGCAGCCCATCTGCGCCATGGCCTTGCGGTAGCCCGCACCGCCCGGCTTACCCGCGCGGCCCAGCACCGGTATATCCAGCGCTTGGGCGTAATGGCTCACTCGCGTGGGGCGGCGGCTATTGGAGAGAAGGAAGAGCGCCACCCCTGCCTCCCGCAGACGCTCACGCCAGGCAACCACCTCGGGCTCCGGCTCACTCTGCCCGTACCGGGCTAAACAATTGTCCAGATCTGCCAACAATAGTTTAGTGCCGCGGCGCGCCAATTCGGAGGGGTCGATGTCGGTGACTCTGCGGTATACCCGGTCCGGGATAGGAATAATTGCCACTTGCTCTGCCTCCTGCTCACCCGGTTCATACTTTTTATATGCTGTGCATATGAATGGATTATATCACTCAAACAAAACATGGACAAGGGGGTTCCTCTCTTATGCAGACTTCCTTCAAAATCATTCTCACCGCGCCGCCGGACCAGAGCCGCACCGCTCTGGCCCTGGGCGTACCGGTGGCCCACATGGCATACCGGGTAGGCGGGGGGCCCCACCTATACCGCTCCAATATGCCGGTTGCCATCCGGGGCGGTCTCATGGTCATCGATGACACCGGGTTCGATGGCTTGGGAGAGTCCGCTCCCTTTTGTCAGGAAGTAATGCGGGAGTGTGGGGCCCGCAATTTCGACGGTGTGGTCTGCGATTTCGAGGCCCGTCCCTTCAGCATTCTGGGCAAAATCGTCGCTGAATTGGGGGAGCTGACCCACCGCCGGGGCTGGCCCATGTACGTCGCCGAGCCCTACGCCCGTTTTTCAGATAAGACAAGGGTGCTCATCCCCACCGCCCTCTCGGGCGGGTCCCTCCGCCAGCGGCTCCAGGAGGCGTCAGAGCAGTACGGCGCGGCGCGGGTGGCCTTGGCGATAGAGCGGGTGGCTCAGGACTTCTTCCTCCCCTCCCCCAACGGCCAAGGCTCCCCTCTCACGCAGGAGGAGCTGGAAACGCGGATAGAGCGCCTATCCCCCTCAATCTTCTTCTCCAACGAGCTGTGCGCCTATTATTTTACATATATGTCTCCTCAGAACGGTGCCCACTTCATCCTCTTTGACAACGCCGCCAGCATCCGAAAAAAGCTCCAGGTGGCCCGGAGTCTGGACATCACCGATGCCCTGATCCCCTATCCCCAGGTGACCGATCTACTGCCGGAAATCTTGTCCTAGTGCGCATAAAAGAGGTTTTCAGCCTGTAGAGCTACGCCCATAGGCTGACGTACTTTTTTGATGTCCTTTCACACTATCTCCCCTACAGTAACTTTGTTCCGTTAAGCCGCCAACGGGCATAAAAACCCCGCAGTCATGTGACTGCGGGGTTTTTTACATCTTCATTAATAGAACTTTTTCTTGTTTTTGCGCGCAGCCTCAGACTTCTTGCGGCGCTTGACGCTCGGACTCTCGTAGCACTCGCGCTTACGCACTTCGGCCAGGACGCCCGACTTTGCGCAGTTACGCTTAAAGCGCTTCAGGGCATTTTCGAGAGATTCGCCATCCTTTAAACGGACTTCCGACATTGATTTCCCCTCCCTCCGACGCGGCGAAACCTTCACCGCGAAAGGGCCACAGGCATAGGCGTATACGCCTAGATATGGCTTTAACAGTAGTATTATATGCGAATTTACACCGCTTGTCAAGTGTGACTTCTCGCCGGGTATGGACTTTTTACCCCAACCCCGGCCTATTTTTATCCTAATTTTGGGGCTTGACGATGAGGTTCACCAGCTTGTTCGGGACATGGATGACCTTGACGATTTCCATTCCATCGGTGAACTTGGCCACCTTAGCATCGGCGAGGGCGGCGGCAACCACCGCGTCCTGCGCGCTGTCCAGCGGCATGGCGACGGTGCCGCGAAGCTTACCGCCCACCTGAACGGCCATGTTCACCTCGGCGTCCACCGTCTTTGCCGCATCATAAGTGGGCCAGGACTGCTGGCAGGCCATACCCTTGGCTGCAAACCCCAGGCTCTCCCACATCTCCTCCGCCACGTGAGGCGCAAAAGGAGACAGCATAAGGAGGAGGGAGCTCAGGTCGCCCTTGGTGAGGCCGTTTGCATAGAAGTCGTTCACCAGCGCCATGAGGGCGGCAATAGCTGTATTGAACTTCATGGCTTCGATATCGTCGGAGACCTTCTTGATGGTCTTGTGGATGGCACTCTCGTTGGAGGCACTGTACGCGAGGGAGTCCGCCGCCATGTCCGCCAGGTTCCATACCCGATCCAGAAAACGCTTGCAGCCCTTGACGGCGTTGGGGCTCCAGGCGGCGGCCTTCTCAAAGTCGCCGATGAACATGATATAGAGGCGCATGGTGTCCGCGCCGAATTCGGCGATGACGTCGTTGGGGTTGACCACGTTGCCCCGACTCTTGCTCATCTTCTCGCCGCCCTCGCCCAGGATCATGCCGTGGCTGGTGCGTTTCTTATAGGGCTCGGCAGTGGGGGCTACGCCGATGTCATAGAGGAAATTGTTCCAGAAGCGAGAGTAGAGGAGGTGCAGGGTGGTGTGCTCCATTCCGCCGTTGTACCAGTCCACAGGGGACCAGTAGTCAAGAGCCTCTTTGGAGGCAAGGCAATCGCTGTTGTGGGGGTCGGCGTAGCGCAGGAAATACCAAGAGGAGCCCGCCCACTGGGGCATGGTGTCGGTCTCCCGCTTGGCCGGTCCGCCGCAATGGGGACAGGTGGTGTTCACCCAGTCAGTCATCTTTGAGAGGGGGCTCTCCCCGGTGTCGGTGGGCTCGTAGCTCTCCACGTCGGGCAAGTGTAAGGGCAATTCACTTTCGTCAAGAGGAACCCAGCCGCACTTGTCACACCAAATCATGGGGATAGGTTCGCCCCAGTAGCGCTGGCGGGAGAAGACCCAGTCGCGGAGCTTATAATTGACCTTCTCGTGGCCGATGCCCTGCACCCCCAGCCACATTATCATGGCAGGGATGGCCTCCTTGACAGTCATGCCGTCCATAAAGCCGGAGTTCACCATGATACCGGTGTCGTCTTTGAGTGTAAAGGCCTCTTCCTGTACATCACCGCCGGCCACCACCTCTACGATGGGCAGGGCAAATTTCTTGGCGAAGGCCCAGTCGCGGGTGTCGTGTGCGGGTACGGCCATGATGGCTCCGGTGCCATAGGTCACCAGCACATAGTCGGAGATGAAGATTGGGATCTCCTTCCTGGTGACCGGGTTAATGCCCCGGACCCCCTGGAGCTCCACGCCGGTCTTCTCCTTGTCGGCGGCCAGCTCGCTGCGCTCGAAATCGGACTTTCTCGCGGCGGCGTCCACATAGGCGTTGACCTCATCGGGGTTGGAGAGCTTGTGCGCCCACTTCTTCACATAGGGGTGCTCAGGGGCGATAACCATATAGGTGGCCCCGAAGAGGGTGTCGGGCCGGGTGGTAAAGACGGTGAGCTTATCCCCCTCGGTGGTACCGAAGTCCACCTCGGCGCCGATAGAGCGGCCGATCCAGTTGATCTGCTGGGTCTTGACCCTGTCTATGAAATCGAGGCCGTCCAGTCCATCGATGAGGCGCTGGGCGTACTCGGTGATCTTGAGCATCCACTGGCTCTTCTCCTTGCGGATGACAGGAGAGCCGCAGCGCTCGCACACGCCGTCCACCACTTCCTCATTGGCCAGCACACACTTACAGGAGGTGCACCAGTTCACGGGCATTGTGGTCTTGTAGGCAAGGCCCTTTTTATAGAGCTGGAGGAAAATCCACTGAGTCCACTTGTAGTACTCGGGGTCGGTGGTATTAATCACCCGGTCCCAGTCGAAGGAATAGCCCAACATCTGGAGCTGGGTGGTGAAGTTATGGATGTTATCCCGGGTCACCTTGGCGGGGTGGATATGGTTTTTAATGGCGTAATTTTCGGTGGGCAGACCGAAGGCGTCATACCCCATGGGAAAGAGGACGTTAAAGCCGTCCATCCGCTTTTTGCGCGCCACCACATCCATGGCGGTATAGGGGCGTGCGTGGCCCACGTGAAGCCCTTGGGCGGAGGGATAGGGGAATTCGACCAGGCCGTAAAACTTCGGTTTGTCACTGTGATTTTCACAGTGATAGGTCTTCTCCTCCAGCCACCGTTTCTGCCACTTAGGCTCGATACCGGCAAAATCGTACTTCATCTCTGGCATATCTGGCACTTCCTCGCGTTTGTTTCTCAATCTTTGTTATTATACTCGAATGATACAGATATTGCAAGAGTGTGGGAACAGACAAATAAATTCACCGCTACCATTTGAGGACGCCGTGGAGCACGCCCCCAGCGGGGGAACGAACGGCATACATGAAAAATCAAGTACCTATATGGGACGAAACGCCAGAGAGAGGACATTTTCTATTTTGCCCGCTTTTTGCGGTACCAGAACACGTAGAGAAGCACGCCGGTGGCGGTCACTATGGAGGCGACGAGAAAAATCGGCACGAGGTTTTCCCTCCACAGCATGGCGGCTACCTCTTTATTCACCATCTCCGTGACGATTGGGTCGGCGGGGAGGTCGGCGTTGGAGGGATCGGTGAGGCAGACCCAGCTCATCCTCCGGCCATAGATATAGCCGATGTATCCCCAGAAACGGCCCTGGTCGTCCCGGTAGCAATCGGAAAAGTTGTTGGAGAGGGACTCGCCGTTCTCAAACCACCCCGTGTCCACCGTCCCGGTCACCTGCCCGGAGTTGGGGTAGCGCCAGAGGACCAGCTCCTCCACGCCGTCGAAGGCGTGGTCGTAAGCGGTATCCCAGGCGGTGATGCTATCGGCGTAGAGCTTTATGAAAGCCTCAGACTGCTCGTTCCGGGGTGGTTTCTGCCCGGGGACGACCACGTCGGCCCGGGCGGGGGCCGGGAGAATCAGGAGCGCAAGGAGCAGTATGCAGGCAAGACGTCTCAATTTCATCAAAGCCACCTCACAAAATAAAGTTTCAGGAAGAGCAGGAGGCCGCCACCTATCAGAAAAGACACTGCATTGGCCATCAGCGACAGGGCAAAGGGCCTACGCACCCTCTCTCCCAGAGCGCGGTAGAGCGCCCCCTCTATCCCCACGGCGGCGCACTCCAGGGCCAGGAGGAGCGGAGTCGAGAGAAAGAGCAGGTGCAGGAGGTTCACTATGGGGTTTGTAAGGCAGTTGACCAGGGCGCAGAGCACCAGATCCTTGCGCCGCAAGCCCCATAGGGCGGCGACGGGCACTTCCAGAATCAAAGTTACCAGCAGCGGGAGCAGGATATCCTTCACGTCAAGCAATCCTCCTCTTTTAGGCCTGTATACAGCAGATATAGGGACCCGGCAGCCCCCGCCGCGTACAGCCCTCCGCTGCCTGGCATTGTGGGCACCCCAAGCAGAGCCGGTAGGGCGCCCAGAAAGAGGGCGAAGGTGAGGAGCCCAAAGGCCAGCCCCTTAGCCCCCCGCAGGATGCGCCCCGCGCCCCACAGGGTCAGCGGCATGGTCATGTTGAAGGCGAAGACCGCCAGCAGGCCCAGTGCGGGCAGATCGGAGCCCAGAAAAGAGACCGCTGCCAAACCCAGGGAGGCGGCGGCCACTCGCAGCCGCCCCAGCCTGTCGGCCAGAAGGCCGCCCGCGGCCTTGCCCCCGGCCACGGCGAGAACAAGCCAGAAGCCAAGGTCCCCCTTCCAGGGAAATTGGAAGGCCCCACCCACTACCGCCCGAAGCACCACCACCGCGAAGAGGCAGAGCAGTGGAATCGCCGCCCGGCTCCCGCCTGTGGGCACCGGCGTAAAGTCGGCGTTGGGATTGCCGTTTCCCCAGCGGAGAATGGCGGCAGCCATCAGCAGGAGACCCAGCCAGACCGCCGGGCCGGGTACCAGCCCCTGCACTGGGGCCAGCGCACCCAGGTAGATGCCCACCGCCCCTGGGGAGACAAAGACCCCCAGCACGCCGCAGCCTTCGCTCGCGTTGAGGGCATACAGCCCGCCGCCCACATGGAAGAGGGCATTGCCCAGCCCCGCCGCTATGGCTGCGGGCAGGCCGGAAAAGCCCCAGGCTACCGCCGCCAGGATGCAGCCCAGAGCGGCAACTTTCCGTTCTCCGCCCAGGTAGTCCGCCAGCAGGCCTAGGGGCATCTGTACGGCGAAGGCGAAAAAATTATAGAGCAGGAATGTAAAAAGCTTCTCCCCCTCCGCAGCCCCACCCAGCAGCAGCATGGCACAGGAGAAATCCACCCAGAAATGGGCGAAGGAATAGAGCGGCAGCGCACGGTATCTCATGGTCCTCCTCCTCCCTTTACTCTCTTAGACGTAAAAATAGGATAACATATTCCCTTGGGAAAGAAAATATTATCGGGAAATATAAAAGGGCTTGTCATGCTGCTTAGCACGACAAGCCTTTCTACTTTTACTAGATTCAGTTCTCCACCAGGATGCCGGTCAAGTCGACGGGCGCGGCGTCGCGCCAGAGGCGCTCCAGATCATAAAATTTTCGGGTGTCCTCCATGAAGATGTGGACCACCACGCTGGAGAAGTCCATTAAGATCCAGCTGCCGCCCCGATGCCCCTCCACATGATGAGGGATCTCGCCATTCTCCTTCATAACCTTCTCGCACTCTTCGGAGAGGGCCTTGACCTGGGTGGTGGAGGTGGCCGCGCAGATGACAAAGTAGTCGGCCAGAGTGGTAAGCTCGGCGGTCTCCAGGACCTTGATGTCGATGCCCTTCTTGTTGTCCAGCGCTTTGGCGAGGGCGAGGGCCATTTCTTTTGGTGTCATAATCAATAAAACCTCTTTCGGTTCAAAAATCAATCCATCGGGATGCCCGCCGGGGGGCCGTCCGTGCCGCTGTCCGTCTGAGAGGGAGAGGGAGATGGGCTGGCGGAGGGACTCACGCTAGGGTCTTCCGAAGGGGACGGGCTGGTGCTGGGGGAAGCGCTGGGAGATGTGCTGGGGCTGGGAGAGGCGGAGCCGGAAGGAGAGGGGCTGGGAGAGACGTCTGGCGACTGGCTGACGTCCGGTACCTCCGGAGTCGTCGGCTCCGTTGATGGCGAGGGCGAAGGGCTGGCACTGGAAGAGGAGCCGGAAGAACCGCTGTAGCCTTTGATCCAGGCATTATACTTGGTGTCCGCCAGGACGCCGCCCGTGGTGGCCAGGGTTCCATCCTTGTTGACGTACATGATGTCCAGTTCGTCCTGGCGCAGGTCAGTGGTGTAGGGGTTAAAGCTCTCGTTCACCACCTGGACGATCTCGTCCACGTCGGGCGCTACGTAGGAGGGGTAGTTATTATAAGTCCGGCTGCGTACCCCATTGGCGCTCACCCACGGCATGGTGATAAAGCTGACATTCTCCATGCCCAGGCGGCCATTGCCATTGCTGCCGAGGATGGCGGACTGGCCCAGCCAGATCAGGTTGCCCAGGTTCAGGTCGGTGGTCACGTTCTCCATAAATATCTTAGCCAGTTTCGTGATGGTACTCGCGTCGCCGATCTTCTCCAGGCACTGGGAGATGGTAGTCTTCAGAAAATCCTGCTGGACCTTGATGCGGCCAAGGTCGCCATCGACATATCCGGAGTTGAGGATGTGACCCGAGTCGTCGCTGTCGTGCCGGTAGCGGAGAAGCTGCATGGCCTGGCTGCCGTTAAGGGTCTGAGGTCCCTTCTTCAGGTCGATTTTAAAGTTCTGTGAGAGGTCGTTATAGTACATCCGCCTGGGTACGTCGAAGTAGACTCCGCCGATGGCGTCCACCAGCTTGCCCACGGCCTCCCACTCCACGGTGACGGTGAAGTCGGGCTGGAAACCCACCAGCTCGCCCACCTCTTCCTTGAGGGCGGTCATCCCCTTGTCTCCTCCGCCGTACATGTTGTAGACAGAGTTGAGCTTTTTGATATCCCAGGAGACGTTCACCAGCGTATCGCGGGGAAGGCTCATGACGTTAAGGTGCTGGTTCGCCACGTCATAGGAGGCCAACATCATGGTGTCGGTATTGCCGCCGCCATAGGTGTCGCGCCCCACCAGAAGAAAGGTATAGAAGTCCTCCTTGCGGTCACTCAGCTCACGGTCGTCGTCACCGTCCTCCACGCCGGGCTGGTTTGAGTCGACGTTGCCGCCGTCGCTGACGCTGGGTCGGTCGATAGGCTTGGACATGTCAGGCGGCCTGACCAATAGCAGATATGCGCCGCCCACCGCAACAATAAGGGCGGCCAACACGATCACGACAATGAAGAGGATGCGCAGCGCCTGCTGCTTCGGGGTACGGGCGGCTTTCTCCTTCTTCTTTTTACCCCCCGCCGGGGTACGGGCCGGCTTTTCCGTTCGGACGAGACGTGTGCCGCCCTTCTTTTTCTGCTGCTCTGGCGTCATTGGGTTGTTCCTTTCTCCTGTGTGTCTATGTACTGTCTGCCGAGTAAACCGCATTGCGGTTTACTCGCGCGGCATATGCCGGGTAATCTTCCAAAACGGTTGAAAAGAGCCCGTTATGAATAGATTCAGCCATTGTCCCGCCGGGCCAGCATCCAGGCTCGGGCCTCCACGGTGTTGTGGTGGACGGGCAGGCCCCGCTCGCGCATCTCCCGGATGCTCATCTCAAAGCCCAGGAGCACAGCCGCGTCGAGGCTCTTCTCCGCCAGCGCGCGCAAGTCCTCCACGCCCGGGAAGTCCCGGGTGGGCTCCAAATAATCGGCAAGGTACACTACTTTTTCCAAAAGTGTCATGTCCGCCTTGCCGGTAGTATGCCAATAGATGGCGCCGAATATTTCGTCGTCCGCGCCGAAAGTCTCCCGGGCAATCCAGGCCCCCGTCTTGGCATGGAGGAGCTTGACGGCGCTGCGCTCCAGGTCGTCCAGCTGCTCCCCCCATTTTTTACACAGGGCGAGCTGCTCCCCCGCGGCGAGGTACTTGGTACAGTCGTGCAGGATGGCGGCCCGACGTGCCTTCTCCGTGTCGGCCCCCCAGCGCTTCGCCAGGGCCACGGCAGCCTGCTCCGCGCCCCGGATATGGGGGACACGCTTTGCCCTGACCATACTGTAGGACGCGGAGCGCAAGTCCTCATCGGAGAGGCTCCGCAGGTCCTTGTTTACCCCGTAGAGGCCATGGCGCAGGATATATCCGTACACCTGGGTCCAGAGGAACTCCCGGCCCTCCCCCGCAGCCAAGGCAGCGCGGAGCTGGGTAGAGGAGATTTCGGTAATCGTTGACAAGGGGATCAGGGCGACTCGAGCGCCGATGTTCTCCCGCAGGCGCGCCGCCTGGCGCTCCATAACGGCCAGGCTGTCCCCCCCCTCGCGAGCGAAGGCGGCGACCCCGGCCAAAGCCATGAGGCGCTCCGGCTCCCGCCAAGATTGAAGAGCAAGGAACATATCGCCACCCATGAGAAGCCACAACTCGTCCTCTGGGTAGAGGGTGCGCAGCTCAGCCAGCGTGTCGACGGTATAGCTCTTTCCCAGGCGGCGAAACTCCAAGTCGGAGGCAGTCACCTCGCACCGCCGCCCCAGCTCCGCGTCCAGCCCGTCTGCCATCAGCGCCGCCATCTCAAGCCGCTCCAGAGGTCCGGCGCTCTCCTCCGGCAACGCCTTATGTGGTGGGATCGCGGCGGGAATAAACAGGAGCTTTTCCAGCCCCAGTATCTCAACCGCCGCTCTTGCCGACGCCATGTGCCCCAGGTGGGGTGGGTTGAACGTGCCGCCATAGACGCCAATCCTCAATACAGCCAGCTCCTTTTTAGGCAATTCTAAGTGCTTGCAAAAAAGCTGTCACACGACCGGTTTCTTCTTTACGTCCTTCACCAGGACGATTTTGTCCTTTTTCTCCTTATTATGACTTTGACGATACAGGACGAATTTTGTTCCGATGACCTGCACCACCTCACTGCGGGTGGCTTTGGCCAGCGCGTCGGCGGCCTCGCGGGCGGAGAACTCACAGTTCTCCAGGGCTTTGCCCTTAATGAGCTCCCTGGCCTCCAGCGCATCGTTTGCCTGCTTGACGAGGTTCTCCCCCAGGCCGTCCTTGCCCACCTGGAGAATGGTGTCGATGCTATTCGCCAGCCCCCGGAGTTGGGCCCGCTGCTTGCTTGTTAAGTCCATAAATCGGCTCCTCTAATTAATTAATATCCCGGGCTATATCAGGTATTCTCTCAGCGTTTCCGCGAATTGCGCCAATGCCGCGCCTCGATGGGAAATGGCGTTCTTCTCCTCATGGGTGAGCTGGGCAAAGGTCTTCTTAAGGCTTGGCACAAAGAACACGGGATCGTACCCGAACCCGTCCTCCCCCTTGGGGGCGTAAGCCAAAGTGCCGGGGCACTCACCCCGGGCGGTGAGCACGTTGCCGTTGGGGAAACAGCAGCAGATACAGGAGACGAATTTGCACCGCCGATCCAGCATCCCCCGCATATTATCAAGCAAAAGCTTGTACCGCCCCTTGTCGTCCAGCTCGGGCCCGCCGTACCGGGCCGAGTAGACCCCCGGCGCACCGCCCAGTGCGTCCACACAGAGACCGGAGTCGTCCGCGATAGCGGGCAGGCCGGAGGCCTCCATTACGGCCCGGGCCTTAAGGAGCGCGTTCTCCTCAAAGGTAGTTCCCGTCTCCTCCACATCGACGTCCACACCTACGTCGGACTCCAAGACCACCTCTACCCCCTGGGCGGAGAGAATGGCCCGCAGCTCGGCAAGCTTGTGGGCATTTTTGCTGGCCAGTACCATTTTCATGGAAAAAATCAGCCTCCCAGCACCTTTTTCTGTATTTCCTGCACCTCGCGAATGCCCTTTGCGCAAAGGGACACCAGCTCTTGCTGCTCCTCGATGGTAAAAGCCCTGCCTTCGCCGGTGGCCTGGAGTTCGATGAGCTCCCCCTCTCCGGTCATGACGCAGTTAAGGTCCACCATGGCGGAGGAGTCCTCCTCATAGCAGAGGTCAAGCAGCAGCTCGTCCTCTACAACCCCCGCAGAAATAGCGGCCACGCAGGTCTTGAGGGGCATATCGGGCAGAACGCCGTCGGTCACCAGCTTGTGCAGCGCGTAGGAAAGGGCCACGAAACCGCCGGTGACTGATGCGGTGCGGGTCCCCCCATCGCCCTGGAGCACGTCGCAGTCCACGGTGATGGTCCGCTCCCCCAGGGCCTTCATATCCACCGCCGCCCGTAGAGCCCGACCGATGAGCCGCTGGATCTCGGCAGATCGGGGGGAGAGTTTCAGTTTTGCGATATCCCGCTTAGAGCGCTCCCGGTTTGCCCGAGGGAGCATGGCGTACTCGGCCGTGACCCACCCTTCCCCCTCAGGGACGTGGGGCGGAGTACGATCTTCCACGCTGGCGGTGCACAGCACATGGGTGTTGCCGCAGCGGATAAGGCAGGAGCCCTCGGCAAACTTGTTGATATTGGGGATGATCTCGATGGGCCGCAGCTCGTCATTGGCCCTGCCGTCAATACGTGTCATCTATTATAGTCTCCATTTTCCAGAAAGAAGTGAATATTTTATTAAATCAGCGCCCGGACAAAGTTCTCAGGCTCAAAGGGCAGCAGGTCATCGATGCTCTCTCCTACGCCGATGAACTTGACGGGCACTTTCAGCTCCTGAGCGATGGCCACCACAATGCCGCCCTTGGCGCTGCCGTCCAGCTTGGTGAGGACGATGCCCGTGATGCCCGCCGCTTCCATGAACTGCTTGGCCTGGATAAGGCCGTTCTGCCCGGTGGTGGCGTCCAGCACCAGGAGGGTCTCTCCCCGGCTTCCGGGGAGCTCCCGGTCGATGACCTTGCCAATTTTGGTCAGCTCGTTCATCAGGTTCTGCTTGTTGTGGAGCCGCCCGGCGGTGTCCACCAGCACCACGTCGCTCCGGCGGGCCTTGGCCGCCTGCATGGCATCGAAGACCACCGCGGCGGGGTCGGCTCCCTCGTGCTGGCGCACCAGATCGGCCCCCGACCGATCGGACCAGATCTCCAGTTGGTCGGCGGCAGCGGCCCGGAAGGTGTCTGCTGCTGCGAAGAGGATCCGTTTCCCCTCCCCCTTCAGCTTGGCTCCCAGCTTGCCGATGGTGGTGGTCTTGCCCACACCGTTGACACCGATAACCAAAATCACGCTGGGGCTCTTGGAGAGGTCCAGGGAACTCTCCCCCACGGTGAGCATATCGGCAAGAACCCTCCGCAGGACCTCCCGGGCCCCCTCGGCGTCCTTTACCTTCTCCTCCTTGCAGCGGCGGCGCAGCTCCTCCGTAGCGGCCATGGTGGTCTCCATCCCCATGTCGGTGAGGATCAGCGTCTCCTCCAGCTCGTCGTAGAAGTCATCGTTCAACTCGCCGGAGAAGAGGCTGTCAAAGGAGTGCCCGATATTCTCCTTGGTGCGGGTGAGACCCGCCTTAATCTTATCAAAAAACCCCATAATTTACCTCGCAATGCTTTTTGTTCTCTTTTGATTGGGCTCCGCCCTGCGCGGTCGTCACTTGATGTTCAAATCCTTCTCCACGCTGTTGAGATTGATCGTGAGCACACGCGTGACCCCCTGCTCCTGCATCGTGACGCCGTACAGCACGTCGGCCTCCTCCATGGTGCCGCGCCGGTGGGTGATGACAATGAACTGTGATTTGTCGCTCATCTGCCTTAGGTAGCGGGCGAAGCGTGTCACGTTGGCGTCGTCCAGAGCAGCCTCGATCTCGTCCATGACCACGAAGGGGGTGGGCCGCACCTTGAGGATGGCGAAGTAGAGGGCGATCGCGACAAAGGCCTTCTCACCGCCCGACAGGAGAGTAATGATCTTCAAGGCCTTGCCGGGAGGCTGGACCTTAATCTCGATGCCGCAGTTGAGGATATCCTCTGGGTCCTCCAGCTCCAGATTGGCTTTGCCGCCGCCAAAGAGCTCCAGGAACGTGGCGCCAAAGGCCTCGTTGATAATGGCGAACTGCTCGGCGAAGATCGTCTTCATCTCGCTGGTGATTTCGGCGATGATGCGCTCTAAGTCCCGCTTGGACTTCTGCACGTCGTCCCGCTGGCCGGTGAGATAGGTGTACCGCTCGTTGATGCGCTGGAATTCCTCAATGGCGTCCAGGTTGATGTTGCCAAGGGCGGCTATGCTCCGCTTAAGCTCCATGATGCGCCTCTGGGCTTTCTGCACACTCTCCAGCTCCACCCGCTGAGTCCTGGCCGCCTCATGGGAAAGCTCGTAATTTTCCCATAGCTTGTCAAGGATGTTCTTCTCCTCCAGCTCGGCGGTGACTTTCTTCTGCTCCAGAGCCGCCACCTCCCGCTCCATAGCGAGTAGCTCGGCGTTCTTATCCCGGCTCTCCCGGTCGGCGCGGTTGCGCTCCCCCTCCAAGGCCAGCTTTTCGTCGTTCAGTCGCTTTATGGCTGTGCTCCGGGCGGTATTTTCCTCTCGGATGACCTGGATGGCCTGCTCCTTCTCCAGAATCTGAGCGGCAAGTGCCTCGTTCTTTCCCTTTAGCTCCTCGATCATTCTGCGCCTCGCCTCACGATCCCCCGTCATGTCCCGGCGCAGCTCCTCCAGTTCGCCCAAGGCCTTTTCACTGGCAAGGCGCTCGGCATCCAGCCCTGCCAAGCGCATGTTCGCCTCGGCGATCTCACCGCCGATGGCGGCGGCCCTGGCCTGGAAATCGGCCTGGCCGCTGGCCTTGCCCTCGGCCTCGGCCCGCAGGGCGGCGGCGGAGCCCTCCAGGGCCTCGATGCGGCTGCGGGCCGCTGCGGTGTCCCGCTCAGTCTGGGCGGAGCGCCGGGCGAGCTGCTCCAGCTCACCTCTCTGCTCCTCTCTTTGGCGGCGCAGGTCGTCTAGGACTACGGTGAAATGGCTGCACCGCTCCTCATATGTGAGGATAGTGTCCTCGTGGGTACGTTTTTGGGCCTGAGCGGTGTCCATCTCGTAGCTCGCGGCGGTAGCCTCGCGGTTGGCCTCCTCCAGGGCGTGGACAGCGGCACGCAGCTTTTCTCGGATGCCCTCGATCTGGATGTTCAGCCGCTCCAGCTCGTTGGCACGGCTCAGGATGCCCGCGCTGCGGGAGACCGACCCGCCGGTCATGGAACCGCCGGGGTTGAGCTGCTGCCCGTCCAGGGTGACGATACGGAACCGATAGCCGTATTTCCGGGCAATGGCGATGGCCTTGTCCATGTCCTCGGCCACCACAACGCGGCCCAGGAGGTTGGAGAAAATTTTCTCATACTTTTTATCGAACTCAATGAGTTCGTCCCCTATACCCACGAAACCGGGCTCGTCCACCACCTTGCCGTCCCGGAAGTCGGAGGGGCGGATGGAGCTGAGGGGCAGGAAGGTACAGCGCCCGCCGTCCCGGCGCTTGAGATAGTTAATGGCGGCCTTGCCGTCCTCCTCGGTGTCCACCACCACGTTCTGCATAGCGGAGCCCAGGGCGATCTCTATCGCCACGGCGTACTGATCAGGCACGCGGATCAAGCCAGCAACGGGGCCGTGGACTCCCTTGAGCTGACCGCGCTCGGCGTCCCCCATCACCAGCTTGACCGCTTTGGAGTAGCCCTCGTAGAGCTTTTCCATCTCGGTGAGCATGTGAATGCGGGATTTGAGGGAGTTTTCCTCCATCTGAAGCTGGACGTGCCGCTCCTCGGCCTCCTTGGCCTTTTTGCGGCGGCTCTCCACCCGCAAGGTGTACCCGTTAATTATATTCTTGAGGGAGTCCAAATCCTCCTTGGCCTGACTCAGCTCGGCGGTAGCCTGCTTGTCCTCGGCCTCGGTGGAGGTGATGCGCTCCTCCAGCCCGGCCAGGTCCTGCCGGATGGAAGCGTCTCGGTCCATCAGCTCCTGGGCCGCGGCGGCCAGTGCGGAGAGGAGGGCCCGCGCCTCGCCTGCGGAGGCGGACTCCACCGCCTCTTTCTGCCGCAAGGCCTCCATCTCGACTGCCAGCTTGCCCGCGCCCCGGGCGGCCTCCTCAGCGGACTTCTGCCGCTCTAAAAGTTGGGTGCGGAGCTCGGTAACCTCCCCGACGATGCCCTCCAGGCGGCGGCGGCGCTCCTCGATCTGACCGGTGATGCTGCCGTCGCGGCCCTCCTGGGCGGCCAGTTCCTGCTGCATCCGATCGGTGTTCTCCAGGTTATTTTGAATATTTGTTTTGAGAACGGCTACGCTGTTCTCGATGCCGTTGGCGTCAGCCTCCCGCTGCATCATCTCAAACCGGATGCCCTCGGCCTCCACGTCCTTCTCCCGCATCTTTGCGGCGTACCCCTCCGAGGCGGCATAGAGCCGCTCCACCGCGGCCCGGGCTTCCCCTTTCTGACGGACGGCATTCTCGTAGTCGCTGAGAACCTTGATGGCCCCAGCCCGGATGCGCTCAAGCTGCTCCAGCCAGACCGAGATCTCCAGCCCCCGCAGCTCGTCCCGCAGGATGAGGTACTTTTTCGCCTTCTCAGATTGGACGCGCAGGGGCTCCACCTGGAGCTCCAGCTCGTCGATCTTATCGTTGATGCGCACCAGATTCTCCTCGGTGCGCTCCAGCTTGCGTTCGGCCTCCTCCTTACGGTGGCGAAAACGGGAGATGCCCGCCGCCTCCTCGAAGACCTCCCGTCGATCCCCGCTCTTAACCGAGAGGATCTCGTCTATCTTGCCCTGGCCGATGACTGAGTACCCCTCCCGGCCCAGGCCCGTGTCCATAAAAAGCTCGTACACGTCCTTCAGGCGGACGCTGCGGCGGTTGATGTAGTATTCGCTCTCGCCCGAGCGGTAATACCGCCGGGTGACCATGACCTCGCTCTCCTCCATGTCAAAGAAGTGCTCGACATTGTCCAGCACAAGAGAGACCTCGGCAAAGCCCAGCTGCTTGCGCTTGGCCGTGCCGCCGAAGATGACGTCCTCCATCTTGCCGCCTCGCAGCGCTTTGGTGGACTGCTCCCCCATGACCCAGCGGATGGCGTCCGAAATATTTGATTTTCCGCTGCCGTTGGGCCCGACGATGGCGGTGATGTCGTCCCCAAAGGAGAGCACCGTCTTGTCAGGGAAGGATTTAAAGCCCTGTATCTCAAGCGCCTTTAAGTACACACGCGCACCTCTCATCAACAAAATATGTGAATATGATATTATATCAATTTCGGCCCATCATTGCAAATCTTTTCCGCCGCGCAAAAAGACGCGCCGCGGGCTTTCCTGGGCCTGCAGCGCGCTCCTCTTTTATTTCGTCAGCTCCGCGAACGCCGCCTTGGCGGCGGCCTGCTCGGCCTCTTTCTTGCTCCTGCCCTCACCCGCGCCGATGGGCGCGCCGTTGAGGTCTACCGCGACTTGAAAGACCTTGGCGTGGTCCGGACCGGTAGCGCCGACGAGGCGGTACTCCAGCACCTGGCCGTTCTCCCGCTGCACCAGCTCCTGAAGCGCGGTCTTGTAGTCCCGGCTGCCCGCTTTCTCTTCCTCCGCGTCTAAAATAAAACGGGTGATGATCTTTCGGGCGGAGCCGATACCTCCGTCCAGGTATACGGCGGCGATAACAGCCTCCACCGCGTCGGCCACGATGGAGGGCCGCGTCCGGCCGCCTCCCGCGTCCTCCCCCTTGCCCAGGAGCAGATGGCTGCCCAGATCAAGCTCCCGCGCTACTTCTACAAGGCTCCCCTCGCATACCAGGGCCGCCCGGGTGCGGGTCAGGTCCCCCTCGGGGAGGTCGGGATGGGTGCGGTAGAGGTAATCCGCCGTCACCATGCCCAGCACCGAGTCCCCCAGAAACTCCAGCCGCTCATTGCTCTGGAGGCCCTTCCCACGGTTCTCGTTGGCATAAGAGCTATGCGTGAGGGCGTTTTCCAGCAGCGCCCGGTTCTGAAAGGCGTAGCCCAGTTTCTCCTCCAGCTTGTCCATTTCGTTCACATCCTTAAAAAGGAAAGCCCCGCACCAGGCGGGGCTTTGCCCTTTTATTTTCTTTGGGTAAGTAATACCGATTACTCGTCGATCTTGGCCTGGAGATAGCGCACCAGGTCGCCCACGGTACGGATGCCGGCGGCGTCTTCCTCGCTCATCTCCTCCACGCCGAACTCCTCCTCCAGGGCCATGGAAAGCTCCACCAGGTCCAGGGAGTCGGCACCGAGGTCGTTTTCAAAGGAGGTGTCCATACCGATGTTGTCGGCGTCTACGGAGAACTGCTCGGCGAGCAGCTCGGTCAGTTTCTCGAAAATCATGCTTATCTACTCCTTATCGCGGTATGCGATGTTGTATTGCACTAAAATAATAGGCATAAACCTATTGACTGTCAATAGGAAAATGCAAAAATTTGCAGATTATTCTTCTCTGACCGTCCCCAGGTCGGAAACAGGCAGGCGCATAAAGTCCACATTTTCGGTGATGTCCTCGATGATACCTGACGCGGCAAACTGCTGGGCCTGCCGGATCGCGTTGCGGATGGCGTACGAATCGGAGGAGCCATGGGCCTTGATAACGGGTTTGGAGATGCCCACCAGCGCGGTGCCGCCCACCTCCCGGGCATCCATCAGGCGCTTAAAGTCCTTGATGCCGTCCTTCACCAGGATGGCAGAGATCTTGGTCAGAAGGTTTTTCTTAAACATCTTCTTAATCTCCCCAGCCAGGAAACTGCCCGCCCCTTCCAGCGTTTTGAGGAAAATGTTCCCTGAATACCCATCGGTGACGATTACGTCCACCTGGCCCAGAACGGCCTCCTTTGCCTCCACGTTGCCCACGAAATGGATGCGCCCCTCCTCGTCCGCTTTTTTAAGGAGCTTCCAGGTCTCCCGCTGAAGGTCAGTACCCTTACTCTCCTCCGCGCCGATGTTAAGGAGACCCACCCTCGGCTCAGGGCGGCCTAGCACCCGCTCTGCATAGTAGGAACCCATGAACGCGAACTGGAGCAGGTACTCCGGCGTCCCCTCGGCGGTAGCGCCGCAGTCTATGAGGAGCGCACCCCCCTTGGCGGTGGGCACGACGGGGCACATAGCCGCTCTGCGGATGCCCTTGATGCGCTTGACCAGCAGCGTGGCCGCCGACAGGAGAGCCCCGGTGCTCCCCGCCGAGACGAAGGCAGAGCCGCCCCCATCCCTCAGAAGATTTAAGCCCACAGTAAGGGAGGAGTCCTTCTTCTCCTTGAAGGCCGTGGCGCTGTTGTCGCAGATCTCCACCACCTCGGACGCATGGGCGATCTCGATCCCCGCGGGCAGGTCGTCGTATCCCAGCTCCCTGAGGCAGGCAAGCAGCTCCTCCCCCCGGCCCACCAGCACCACTTCTACCCCCAGGTCCTTCACAGCACTGACCGCGCCCTCCACGTTGGCTCTGGGCGCATGATCGCCCCCCATAGCGTCTACGATGATTTTCAAAAGTATCCCTCCCCATGTTGACTCTTATGCAGCCTTGTAGGGCCTGATGCCCCTATTGGGCCGCTTCTTATATATCCGATTTCTCCAATATCTCCAGCGCCCTCTGGCTTATCTCCGCGTTTTTGTTCCGCTTGTTCCCCACAAAGCTCCGCTTTTTTTGGGGCCCCTTCTTCTTTCTACATCCTCGGGGCAAGTGAATTGCCCCTGCGGCAAGGTTTTCGAAAGCGAAAACACTTGGACGCGCCTTACGGCGCGGCTCGCTCCCGCTCGCGGGCAAGCACAAAGCCTATTCAGTATCTAAAGTCTCCAAAATCTCCAATGCCCGTCTGCTCAGCTCGGCGTTCTTGTTCCGCTTGCCCTTGACCCGATGGTCCAGGGGCGGAATGATGCCAAAGTTGACATTCATGGGCTGGAAGTCGATCACGCTCTCGTTGCTGACATAGAGGGCCAAGGCGCCTACAGCGGTCTCCTGCGGAAAATCCACAGGGGGCCTTCCCTCCATCCGCCGGGCCAGCTCCACCGCCGCGAGGAAACCGGACGCGGTGGACTCCACGTACCCCTCCACGCCGGTGACCTGCCCTGCGAAGAGGATGTTCTCCCGCCCCTTGACCCGATAATACCGGTCCAGAAGCCGGGGAGAGTCGAGATAGGTGTTGCGGTGCATGACACCGTAGCGTACAAACTCGGCATTCTTGAGGGCGGGGATCATGGAGAAGACCCGCCGCTGCTCAGGCCACTTCAGATGCGTCTGAAACCCCACCAGGTTGTAAATGCTCCCGTCGGCGTTGTCCTTGCGCAGCTGCACAACGGCGTAGGGTTCCTTCCCTGTCCTGGGGTCCTTGAGGCCCCGGGGCTTGAGGGGTCCGTAGCACAAGGTGTCGTGCCCCCGGCGGGCCATGACCTCCACAGGCATACAGCCCTCGAAGACCTGCTTGTCCTCAAACCCGTGGACCTCGGCCTCCTGAGCTGAGCAGAGCTCGCCCCAGAACGCATCGTACTCCTCCCGGGTCATGGGACAGTTTACATAATCCGGCGTCCCCTTGTCGTACCGTGAGGCAAACCAGGCGCTGCCCATGTCCACACTCTCGAAGGTGACCAGGGGCGCGGCAGCGTCAAAGAAGTTGAGGTAACGGCTTTCGGGGAAGAGAGCGCGAATATCCTCAATGAGAGCGTCCGAGGTCAGGGGCCCGGTGGCTACGATGACCTGCCCCTCCCTGGGGATACGCTCCACCTCCCCCTCCACCACGGAAATGAGGGGATGATTTCTGATTTTCTCAGTGATTTCCTGGGCGAAGGCGTGGCGGTCCACCGCCAGCGCCCCCCCGGCCTCCACCTTATGCGCGTCGGCGCACGCCAGGATGAGGGACCCCATGCGGCGCAGCTCCTCCTTCAGGAGGCCCACCGCGTTCTCGAGCTGGTCGGACCGCAAAGAGTTGGAGCACACCAACTCACCGAACCACTCGGTATGGTGGGCGGGGGTCATTTTGGCGGGTTTCATCTCATGGAGGGCAACGGGGATACCCCTGCTCGCCAGCTGCCACGCAGCCTCGCTCCCCGCGAGCCCAGCGCCGATGACTGTAACGGATTCCATATAACAACCTTTCCGGTAGACGGTAGCGCGTAAGGGATGCCGCGACTACAATTACGCTTTCTCTTTTGCGGCGGTCTTCTTGGCGGTCGTGGCCTTCTTGGCAGAGGCCTTTTTCACCGCCCCCTTTTTGGCTGCGGGCTTCTCCGCCGTCTTCTTCGCGAGCACCGTTTTGGCGCCCGTCTTCTTGGCGGGTGCTTTCTTGGCCGGAGCCTTCTTCGCCGAGGACTTCTCCTCTGCCTGGGCGGTCTCGTCCCCGGAGGTCTTTTTCTTATAGCCCCGCTGGTCCTCGGGGAGGAAGTTGGGGCAGCTCTCATTGATGCAGAAGGGCTTTTTAAAGCCCTTGCCAGACTTCTTGAACAAGGTGTGTCCGCACTCGGGGCAGTTGTCCTTCACCGGCACATCCCAGGTCATGAAGTCGCACTTCTTGGTCTCATCCTTATTGGTATTGTTCTCGCAGCCGTAGTAGGCGTAGCCTTTCTTGGAGGTCTTCTTTAGAATCCTCCCGCCGCACTTAGGACATTTGCCCGGCATCTCCACCACGATGGGCTGGGTATGGGGGCACTCAGGCCAGCCGGGGCAGGCCAGGAAACGACCAAACCGCCCCGACTTGACCACCAGCATTCTGCCACAGAGGGGGCAGGGCACGTCGGACACCTCGTCCGGCACCTTGATGCGCTCCCCGTCCAGCTCGGCCTCGGCCTTCTTGAGCTCGCTCTCAAAACCGCCGTAGAACTGGTCCATCAGTTTTCCCCAGGGGAGCTTTCCGGCCTCCACCTGGTCCAGCTGCTCCTCCATCTGGGCGGTAAAAGCGGGGTCAACGATGTCGGAGAATTTCTCCTTCATCAGCCCTGTCACCACCTCTCCCAACGGGGTGGGACGCAGGTTTTTGCCTTCCTTCACCACGTACTCCCGGTCCATGATCGTAGAGATGGTAGGCGCATAGGTGGATGGGCGGCCGATGCCTTTCTCCTCCAAGGCCTTGATGAGCGAGGCCTCGGAATAGCGTGCGGGCGGCTGTGTAAAGTGTTGTTCCTCGTCAATCTTGTTGAGAGTGAGAGCCTCGCCCTCCTTCAAATCGGGCAGGGGGGACTGGAGCTCCTCCTCATCCTCGTCCTTCCCCTCCACATAGACAGCAGTATAGCCCGAGAACTTGAGACTGGAGTGGTTGGCGCGGAAGACGTATCCTGCGCTCTCCACGTCGATGGTCACGCTGTCGTAAATGGCGGAGGACATCTGGCAGGCCAGGAAACGGCTCCAGATCAGCTTATAAAGCCGGTACTGCTCCGCTGTCAGGTCCTTGCGGATTTCGTCCGGGGTAAGGCGTACGTCGGAGGGTCGGATGGCCTCGTGGGCGTCCTGAGCTCCGCTCTTGGTCTTGTACTCCCGTGGCTTGCCGGGGTGGTAGTCCTTGCCGTAGCGGCTCTCGATGAAGTCTTTCGCGGCGGCGGTAGCCTCGTCGGAGAGGCGGAGGGAGTCGGTACGCATATAGGTGATAAGGCCCACGGTGCCCTCCCCCGCCAGATCCACACCCTCATAGAGCTGCTGGGCGATGGACATAGTACGCCGGGGGGTCATATTCAGCTTGCGGGAGGCCTCCTGCTGGAGGGTGGAGGTGGTAAAGGGGGGCGCGGGGTTGCGCTGTTTCTCCTGCCGCTTTACGCCCCGCACCGAAAAGGGTGCGCCCGAAACCGCCGCCACCACGGCGGCGACCTCCTCCTGGCTCTTGAGCTCCTGCTTTTTCTCCGCCCCGTAGAAGGCAGCCTTGAACCGGCCCAAGTTAGGGGCGACGCGGTCCAGTATCACGTCCAGAGACCAGTACTCCTGAGGAATAAAGGCCCGGATCTCATCCTCTCGTTCCACCACCAACCGGGTGGCAACGGACTGAACTCGCCCGGCAGACAGGCCCCGGCGGATCTTCTTCCACAGGAAGGGGGAGAGCTGATAGCCCACCAGCCGGTCCAGCACCCGTCGGGCCTGCTGGGCGTCCACCAGGTCCATGTCGATGGTTCTGGGGTTGGCGATTGCGTCGTTTACCACCTTCTTGGTGATCTCATTGAAGGTCACCCGGTAGGTCTTATCGTCGGGAATCTTTAAAAGCTCCTTCAGATGCCAGGAGATGGCCTCCCCCTCGCGGTCCGGGTCGGTGGCGAGGAATACCCGCTCGCTCCCCTTCGCTGCCTTGCGAAGGTCCGCGATCACGTCCTCCTTCCCCTTGATGGGCTGGTAGTCGATGGAGAAACCCTTCTCCACGTCCACCCCCAGCTTGCTCTTGGGCAGGTCGCGCACATGGCCCATGGAGGCTTTCACCTCATAGCCGGGCCCTAAATACTTGGTAATGGTCTTGGCCTTTGCCGGGGACTCCACGATCACTAAATTAGACTTTGCCACGTTATACCTCCAATAGGGGGGAATTTTCTCAAAACGGGCAGCCAATGGCCGCTCCTAGGGTATACGAGCACCCATTGGACGCCCGCTATTCATCTCGAATCAAAATGGCGGCCTCAAACCGCTTGCCGGGCCGCTCCTGCACCGCACCGCCCACCTGCAGCATGGTGAGGGCGGAGAGCACCCGCCGGGCCGGGATCTGGGTGGCCTCCACCAAGTCGTCCGCGCGGAGGGAACGCTCCCTCAGGGCCAGCAGGATATCCCGCTCGTCGTCGGTAAAGCGGTCGCGGCACTCCTTTAGGGTAATATATGCCCTGTCCGGCGCTTTGTCAACAGTTTCCAGCCTCACTTCGGTAGGCGCGGGAACTGTATCTCGCTCTGGGCTGCGCCGCTGCCGGTGGGCGCTCTCCTGCGCATTGGGGTCGGGCTCCACGGCTAGGCGCGCCTCCTCTTCCTCTTTGTCCAGGGTGCGCTTGCGCTCCAGGCGACCGGGGTATCGGCCCTCGAACTCCACCAGGATGTCCCAGGCAGACATGACCAATTTCGCCTCGCCTCGTTGGATGAGGAGATTGGGCCCCACGCTCATGGGCGCGTCGGCCCCACCGGGCACGGCAAAGGTCTCCCGTCCCTGGGTCAGGGCCTCACGGAGGGTAATGAGGGCGCCGCTGCCCACCGGCCCCTCCACGATGACCGCCCCGGCGCACAGGCCGCTCAGAATGCGGTTTCTCATCGGGAAATGCCAGCCTACCGCCTCAGTGCCGGGCGGGTACTCAGAGATGAGTGCGCCCGCGGCCCCTACATCCCGATAGAGCCAGCGGTTCTCCCTGGGGTAAATAACATCGATGCCGCCGCCTAGGACGGACACCACATTCCCTCCGCCCTGGAGGGCCCCTTTAAGCGCGGCCGAATCCAGCCCCTCCGCAATGCCGGAGACCACCAACGCCCCGGCCCGCCCGAGCTCCAGGCCCAGCTTGCCCGCCATGCGCTTGCCGTATTCCGACGGGTGACGGGTACCGACTACGGCGACAGCCACCTCCTCGTCAAAGTGGAACATCTTCCCCTTGACGTATAAAACCACCGGCGGCTCGTCGATGTTGAAGAGCCGCTCGGGGTACTCGGCGTCCTGCAGCGTAAGAATGCGAATGCCGAGCCGGTCACAGTCGGCCAAGATGCGCTCGGCGCCTTCCAGGTTTTTTTCAAGAAGGGCCGCCTTCCCCCGGGCCGGGAGGGGCAACAGCTCGTACTCACCGGGGTCGGCAAAATAGGCCGCCTCCGGCGTGCCGAACCGCCCCAGCACCGAGAAGGCGTCCTTCGCCGAAAGCCCCCGCCGCGTGGTGAGCCACAACCAATACTTTAAGGTAGCCATTGAGGGCACCTCCTTTTCAGCAACAAGCAAGCCTACGGGAAGGGAGCGAACTACAACGCCGCTGATACAACGTCACAAGCGGCCTCCATGCGGCTTATGCCGCATGAGATAAGGCAACGCTAATATTTGAGGGTTGCCACAACAGGCCATCTCTATTCATGGGACGGTGGGCCATTACCGGTACATCTCCCACAGCACCACGCTTGCCGCCACTGCCGCGTTGAGAGACTCGCACCGCTCCCGCATGGGGATCTTCACAGTGGAAACACATGCGGCCAGAACTTCGCCGGACACCCCCCGGCCCTCGCTGCCGATGACGGCGGCTGCTCGGGTCCAGTCCACCTCCCGCACGTCGGCAGTGTCATCTCGAAGGGCGGCAGCCCGGAGAGGAATTGACGCGGCGGCGAGCCGGCCGGTCAGAGTCTCCAGATCTGCCTCCCAGGCCGTGAGGCGGAAACAGGCTCCCATGCTGGCCCGAACGGTCTTGGGGCTGTAAGGGTCGGCACAGCCGGGTAATAGAAAGAGGCCATCGGCCCCGAAGGCATCGGCGGTGCGCCAGATGGTACCCACATTGCCCGGGTCCTGAACACCATCCAGAACCAGGTAGCGGCTGCCGGGCAGGGTCTCAGGCGCGGCAAGGGACGGCGCTTTACAAATAGCCAACACCCCTTGGGGCGTCTCCACGGTGGAGAGGGTCTTTAGCAGATCGGCGGGCACCATGACAATCCGCTCTGCCGGGGGCGGGGTGAAGGGCAAAACCGTCCCTTCAGCGTAAACCAGTGTATCCACAAAACTGTTCCATTTGCAGCACTCCTCCAGGAGCTTGACTCCTTCGATGAGGAACAGCCCCTGGGCGCGGCGGTAGGCCCGGTCGGCCCCCAGCTTGCGGATATGGGAGACCAGGAGATTCTGTCTGCTGGTAATGTACTCCATGGGCTTACAGGTCGTGGAGGCGGTTGATGTCGTCGTTGCGGCCCAGGGTGACCACGGTGTCCTTAGGTCCCAGCACATAGTCGCCGCCGGGGGCCACCAGGAGCTCGCCCCCCGCGGCCTTGCGGATGGCGATGATGTTCACATGGAACTTGGCCCGTACGTCCAGCTCACGGATGGTCATGTTCTGCCAGCTTTTGGGGGTACCCAACTCCACGATGCCAAAGTCATCGGAGAGCTCGATGAAGTTAATAACGTTGGAGCTGGAGAGGCCCTGGGCTAGCTTGACCCCCATCTCATGCTCGGGGAATACCACCCGGTCGGCCCCAATCTTCTCCAGCACCTTGCGGTGGACATGGCTCTGGGCCTTGCAAATGACCTCCTTGACGCCGATCTCCTTAAGGTTGAGGGTGATAAGGGCGCTGTTGCCCACATCGTCCCCCACGGCGACGATGGCGCAGTCGTAGTTTCGCACGCCCAGAGCCCGGAGAACGGCGGGGTCCCGGGCGTCGCCGGTGACTGCGTGGGTCACGTGGTCGGCTACGGCCATGACATTCTCTTCGGTAGCGTCTATGGCCAGCACCTCATGCCCCAGTATGCACAGCTCGGTAGCGACGGCGGAGCCAAACCGGCCAAGTCCGATGACGACAAAAGTCTTCATAAATCGTATCCCTTTCCGCTCTCGGCAATGTAGCCGGAGCCACTGTCGCGCCTATTCGCGCGTACAAGCGTTTTGCCATAGGCAAAACCTTGATGCCGGGCAGATTCTCTCTGCCCGAGCAGATAAACCACGGGGTAACCATAGAGCGCACCGCGCTTTATGGGGCCGGCGACGGCGGAGCCAAACCGGCCCAGTTAATGACAACGAATGTTTTCATGATAAAAGCATCCTTCTATCAATCAGCCGATCAGCAGCTCCAGGTTGGGGTACTTGATTTTTGCGTTCTGGCGGGAACGGGCAAGAAGGGCCACCGAGAAGGTAAACACGCCTACCCGGCCCACATACATCAGGGAAATCAAAATCAGCATGGAGGCCGTGGACAGGAACGGGGTGATGCCCACGGAGTTGCCCACCGTTGCAAGGGCCGACGCCGTCTCAAATGCGGCGCTCAGGTAGGGTACCCCTTCGATGAGGGAGATCATCATGGCACCTACCAGGAACAGGGCGACCATCATGAGGGCCAGCGTCATGGCGCTGAGCACCTTATGGTAAGAGATCGTACGGCCCCGGAAGGTGACCTCCTCCCTGCCCTTGAGGCCCGCACGGAGCCCGAGAAGCAAAGTGGCCGCCGTCACAGTCTTCATGCCGCCGGCACAGGAGCCGGAGGACCCGCCAATGAGCATGAGCATACAGCTCATCACCAATGAGCTCTCTCTTAAGGCCCCCTGGTTCAGAGAGGCAAAACCCGCCGTACGAAGGGTAATGGACTGGAAGAAGGCGTTGATGGTCTTTTGCCAGATGGGCATCCCCCCCAGGGTACCGGGGTTATCGTACTCCACCGTGAAGAAGAAGAGGGCACCGCCCACGATGAGGAAGGCGGTGATGCTGAGGACCATTTTGCTGTAGAGGGAGAGGCCCTTCCAGCTTCTGGCCCGGAGGATATCCTCCCACACGAAAAAACCCAGGCCGCCGATGACAATGAGTGACATAATCGTGCAGAGGACCAAGGGATCGTGATTATACGCCACCATGCCAGTAAAGGCGCCATACTTGTCGCCCACAATGTCGAACCCCGCGTTGCAGAAGGCGGAGACCGCATGGAATACGCTCCGCCAGATCCCGTCCGCCAGCCCGAATTCCGGGATAAAGCGGATAGACAGGAGGACAGCCCCGAGTCCCTCAATGAGGAAGGTACCATACAGCGCGTGGCGCACCACGCGAACCACGCCGTCCATGTCATTGAGGTTGAGGGTAGAGGCCATAATGAGCCGTTCGGAGAGGCCTATGCGCCGGTGGAGGAGGAGGGATACCAGAGCAATAACCGTCATAAAGCCCAGGCCGCCCAGTTGAATCAGGGTGATGATGACCGCCTGTCCGAAAAAGGACCAGTGAAGCCAAGTGTCCACCCGGACGAGGCCGGTGACGCAGGTGGCGGAGGTGGAGGTGAAAAGGCAGTCCATAAAGTTGGTGAACTCCCCCGAGCGGGAGGAGATGGGGAGTGAGAGAAGAAACGCGCCGGTGAGGATGATAGCCGCAAAGCCCCCCGCAAGGATGCGAGTGGCGTTTATGCTCTTTCTGCGGATGAGCAGGTCACGCAGAAGGTGACCCAATGCCTTGCCCAAAGTAAAACCTCCAAATTTCTATAGTTATTTGACAAGGAGACGCAGAAAAGCATACCGGCCAAATACTCAGCCGGTATGCTATCCTTCTATAAGAGGGGTTTCATAGTCGGGAACAGGAGCACGTCGCGAATGGAGTCGGAATTGGTGAGCATCATGACACAGCGGTCAATACCGATGCCAATGCCGCCCGTGGGAGGCATGCCGTACTCCAGGGCGGTGAGGAAGTCCTCGTCCATCATACCGGCCTCGTCGTCTCCCTTTGCCCGGGCCTCCACTTCCTTCTGGAAACGGGCACGCTGATCGATGGGGTCATTGAGCTCGGAGAAGGCGTTGCACATCTCACTGTGGCAAACGAAACACTCGAACCGCTCGGTGAGCCGGGGGTCCTGGGGGCTGCGCTTGGCCAGAGGAGACACATCCACTGGGTGCATAGAAATAAAAGTGGGCTGGATGAGCTTTGCCTCCACCCGCTGGTCAAAGCACTCGTATAGGGCATTGCCCCAGGTCTGTTCCTTGGTCTTGGGAATCTCCACGCCGATAGCCTTGGCGGCAGAAACGGCATCGGCATCGCTGGTGATGGCCATAAAATCGATACCGCAGTATTCCTTTACCGCCTCATGCATGGGCAGGCGGCGCCAGCCGGGGGCAAGGTTAATCTTCTCCCCCTGCCACTCCACCTCGTAGGTGCCCAGAATGTTCTTGGCGGCGGAAGAGAGCAGATCCTCAAAGAGATCCATCATGTCATTAAAATCAGCGTAGGACTGGTAGGCTTCTACGGTGGTGAACTCTGGGTTGTGCTTGGGATCCATGCCCTCGTTGCGGAAGATGCGGCCGATCTCGTACACCCGCTCTATACCGCCCACGATGAGCCGCTTTAAGGGCAGCTCTGTGGCAATACGCATGTACATGTCTATATCCAGGGTGTTATGGTGAGTAATAAAGGGCCGGGCGGTGGCGCCGCCGGAGATGGTGTTGAGGACGGGAGTCTCCACCTCCATATAGCCCCGGTTATCGAGGAAGGAGCGCACGTGCTTAATGAACTTGGAGCGGACGATAAAGGCGTCGCGCACCTCGGGGTTCATGATGAGGTCCACGTACCGCTGGCGGTAGCGAATTTCCTTATCGGTGAGACCATGGAACTTCTCAGGCAGGGGCAGCAGAGACTTAGAAAGAAGGGTGACGGAATGGGCCTTGACAGAGATCTCGCCGCGATTGGTGCGGAAAACCTCGCCCTCCACGCCCACGATGTCCCCGATGTCCACCTTCTTAAAGCGGGCGAAGGCCTCCTCCCCCAGCTCGTCGATGCGGACATAGAGCTGGATGCGGCCCTGGCCGTCCTGCAGGTCGCAGAACATGGCCTTGCCCATGCCCCGCTTGGACATGAGACGACCCGCCGCTGTGACGGACTTGCCCTCCAGGGTCTCAAAGCCTTCCTTGATTTCCTGGGAGTGGGCGGTCACAGTGAATTTGGTGATTTGAAAGGGATCCTGTCCTGCGGTCTGCAGTTCGGTGAGCTTGTCCCGCCGGATCTGCAGCAGTTCGGATAGGGACTGCTCCTCCTGGGGGGTATTCTTCTCTTGCGTCATGGTGCTCGCTCCTTCGTATATAGGCGGCCCTAGGGTCCACTTTTGTAAAACTATTTTGTGATCATCAGGATCTTAAATTTCATCGCACCGGCGGGGGCCTCCACGGTGACCTCCTCGCCCTCGGTCTTTCCCAACAGAGCCCTGCCGAAGGGGGAGTCCTCGGAGATGCGGCCGTTCATGGGGTCGGCCTCCTGGGATCCCACCACCACATAGGTGACCTCCTCCTTAAACTCCTCGTCCAGCACTTTGATCTTGCTGCCGATGCGAACAGAGTTGCCGCTGTGCTCCTGATCCTCGTCCAGGACAATGCAGTTTTGCAGAATACCCTCGATCTCAGCGATGCGGGAGTAAAGCCTGCCCTGCTCGTTCTTCGCCTCGTCGTACTCGCTGTTTTCAGACAGGTCGCCAAAGGAGCGGGCCTCTTTAATCTGGTCCGCCACTTCTTTTTCGCGGACGGTCTTCAGATAATTGAGCTCTTCCTTGAGCTCCTGATGGCGCTCCGCGCTGAGTTTAATTTCCTTCGCCATATGGTTTTGCACACCTTTCTGCTTATGGTTCACGGGCCAATGGGCCCCGAATTTGGGTACAAATAAAAAACACTATTTTATGCGAATAGTGACTTTAGGTATTATATGTAGTTTGCCGCTTTCTGTCAAGAGAATTTCATACACAAAAGAGGTCGTTCAAGGACAGCCCGCCTGTCTCCCACAGGGCGGCGGCCAGAGGCAGGGGTTCAAAGCCGGGAGGCCAGTCCCCCTCCCGATGGTAGATTCCCAGGCCCTTTAGGTCCGGCCTGCCGTGGAGGATGAGCGTCTCTACTCCCCCGGCTGCGGAGCTGGGGGAGAATTCCAGGGTCAAATCCGCCTCGGCGCCCGGCCCCTCCTCCAGGGCAGGCACGCCGTACTCCTGCCGAAGGTGGGCGGACAGGGCCTCGCCCCCGTTGGGGGAGGACACCGCCACCCCCCGCACGGCGCCCGCCAGCTCCTCCGCCGCCTGGAAAAAAGGACGGGAGACACGCCCGCCCCGAAGGGACACAACAGCCTTTCCGGGCGGGACACCCCGGCGCTCCAGAGCGGCCAGTGCCAGCCGGGAGGCTAGGCTCGCGCAGAGCGGGGCCGGGTCCACCGGCAGGAGGCCAGAGGCGCGCAAAGCCTCCCACCAGACAAAGCCCTCGGGGGCCAGCACCCGGCGGACCCCGGCCCGCTCCAGAAGCCGGGCGGATCGCTCCACCCGGCGGCGAACCGTCCCCTCCCGCGCTCCGGCGGGGATGGGGACTTCTGAACACAGGAGGGTGAGGCCATATACTCGCTCCGGCCCAACGTCCGCCTTGCGGCCCTTCCGCTCCATCAGCAGGATATGTCCCAGCATGGCCCTCCCCCTCTCTGTCGAGAGGAGTATATGCCTGCGCAGGGCAGCCCATGCCCTAAAAAGACCGACGCGGCCCCCTATTTTGTTGGGGCCGCGTCGGGGCGGTATATGGTTTTACTTTCCCTCGGTCAGCATGGTCAGCGCCGCCTGGAGCTGGACGTCGTCCTCATAGGGAAGCTTGTCGGCGTAAAGGAGTGCATCTTCCTCGTCGGTTAGGGAGAGCTCCACGTCCAAATCCACGCCGGAGCCCACGAGGCTGGTGCCCTTGCCGGTGAAATAGGCTCCGGTTGAAATGCCCAGGCCGCCCCCACCGGGCAGGGGGAAGGTCTGCTGGGAGTATCCCTTGCCGGAGGTCTCCTCCCCCACGATGACCCCTACTCCCTGCTCCTGTAGCTCGGCTCCGAAGAACTCGGCGGCGGAATAGGTGTTCTTGTTGACCAAAGTCGCCATAGGCAGATCGATGAAATGGGCGTCGGAGCTGGTGACAGTCTCCTGCCCGGAGCGGCTCTTGCTGCGGAAGATGGGCCCCTCGGGAAGGAGGTAGTCCAGCATATCGGTGAGCTCCTTCAGGTACCCGCCGCCGTTATTGCGCATATCGAAGACCAGCCCCACAGCCCCCTGGGTAGCCAGGTCGTCCACGGCGGCCTTTACCTCGTCGGCACTGCGGTCGTAAAAATTTTTCACCTTAATATAGCCCACGTTATTGGAGAGCAGTTCGTACTCCACGGGGTTGGTCTCCACCTTGGCTCGCTTGACCTCCACGGTGCGAATTTCCCCCGCCGTGTTTCGAATCTCCAGGGTAATGGTGGTGCCCGCCTCTCCCTGGATGAGGGACACTCCCGCGCTCTGCCCCTCCCCTGCCAGAGAGGTGCCGTCCGCCGAGACGATAAGCTCGCCGGGCTGGACGCCCACCTTACCGGCGGGGCCCTCCGGTTCCACGGACAAAATCAGCAGGCCGTTCTCGTTCTCATAGGAAACGGTGACGCCGATCCCGACGTAGACGTTCTGCCGCCGCTCGGTGGTGGCCTGGTAGGCCTCAGGGTTTAAATAGTAGGACCAGCGGTCCCCCAGGCCGTCTACCATACCGGTCATGGCGGCGTCCAGCACCTGACCCTCGTCGTAGGGGCCGACGAAGAGAGAATTTACGAGGCCCATGCCCTCCAGCAGAGTAAGTCCGCTGGGGCCGATGGCCAGCCAGGCCGTCAGGAAGACGCCCCCCAGCGCGAGGACCGCGGCCAGGACCATGGCGAGGATCATATGAAGGAGACTGAAACGCTTTTCTTTCATAGGATGAGAATCCTTTCCAGTGGAAAGCGGGAGCGGGGGGCATTAGGCCCCAACCCCTCCCGTCTCTTGAAATCAATAGGAGGAGGCGTACGTAAAGTTGATGCCGCCGAAACAACTGACGGGGTTAATTCGGCTGCCGTTGACCCGAATTTCAAGATGGAGGTGGTTGCCGGTAGAGCTGCCGGTGGAGCCCACGTATCCGAGAACAGCCCCCTGCTTAACCACCTGCCCCACGCTGACAGACCGGGCGCTCATATGGGCGTAGAGGCTGGAGGTGCCGTCTCCGTGGTTGAGGACCACGTAGTTTCCGTAGGAGCTCCCCATTTCGGAGATGGTCACCACGCCGCCCTTCACCGCCTCGATGGGGGTACCGTTGGGGGCGGAGATATCGGTGCCCGTGTGCTCGTTGGGCCTACCGGTGATGGGGTGGGTGCGCCAGCCGAACTTGGAGGTCAGGTAGTAGTGCCCGGGCAGAGGCCAGTGGTAGCCGGTGCCGGGGTCGATCTGGATCTGGTTCTGCTTGATCTTCTCGTCGTACTCCTTCTGAAGGCGGGCGATCTCATCGTTGACCCGTTTCTCTTCGGCCGCCTGTTCGTCCAGCAGCTTTTGGGTGGCAGCCACGTCGGCCTCCACGTCCTTGAGGACCTTGGCGGCCTCGGCCACCTTGACCTCCTGCTCGGCCTTCTGCTGGTCCAGGAGGGTCTTCTGGTCCTGCTGCTCGGCTTGGGTGGCCTGGAGAGCGGCCAGGCTGTCGGCTACCGCCTGTCGGTCGGCCTTGAGCTGCTCGATGACGGCGTTATCATAGTCCATCACATCCTGGATGTCTACCGCCCGGTTTAGCAGTTCAGAAAAGCTGTCGGCGGAAAAGAGAACCGACCAATAGGAGGTGGTGCCCGCCTCTTCCATGGCCCGGACTCTCTGGCAAAAGAGGTCGTACTGGGCCTCCTCCTTGGCCTGGGCGTCAGCCAGGTTGTTCTGCTCATCCAGGATGAGCTCATCATAATATGCGATTTGCTGCTCAGTGTTGGATATCTCCTGCTTGATGTAGCTCAACTCCTGGTCCCGGAGACTCTTCTCGGTGAGGGCCTCGTTCCGGTCTCCCTTCAGAGCGTTGAGCTGGCCCTGGAGCTCCGCCTTCTTGGTCTTCATGTCGGCGGCGTCTCCCTTGAGGTTGGAGATCTGCCCCTTGATCTCGGTGGTGGTAGCGGCCTGAGCGCTGAAGATCATTGTGAGCATGGGTAAGAGCATAAGTAGAACCATCACCAGAGCCAGCAATGCCACGACGATGCGGCGACCGTCCCAGTACCGATCCTTTTTCTGTTTTTTCGGTTTCTGTGCCATATGTTTCTCCTTTTGCGGCGGCTTGCGGAAAATGGCGGGCCGATGAGCGCATCGGTCCTACACAACTCAAACCTGTAAGAATTTGCGGATTGCCATGACGCTGCCGCCCACTCCCACCAGCAGACCCGCACCGGTGAAGGCGCCAAGCACCCGCGCCGCCACCTGCTTAAAGGGCATGATCTGGATGAGCTTGATGGTGTCCGATGTGGTGACGGCGTTGGCGATGATGCTGTAGACCCCCCACTGGAAAAGGAAGGCCAGCACCGCGCCCGCAATGCCCAAGAGGAGTCCCTCGAAAATGAAGGGCCAGCGGATAAAGCCGTTGGTGGCACCGCACATCTTCATGATGGCGATCTCCTCCCGGCGGGTGAAGGTGCCTAATTTAATGGTGTTGGAGATGATAAAGAGGGAGACCACCACCAAAATAACGGCCAAAATGATAGCCACTCCGCTGGCGATGTTGCTCACCACCACGAACCCGTTGGCCACCTCGCTCTCGGCCCGGACGTTAGCCACGTTAGGCAGGGCGGAGACCGCCTTCACCGTGTCGGCAAACTGGCTGATATCCACCACATGAATACCGAACCGGTCCCGGTAGACCTCGTTAGGCAGGTTCTCGAAGAGCTCGGCGTCGTCCGTGCCCTCATAGCGCGCGGCAAAGTCCTCCCGGGCCTGATCTTTGCTGGTAAAGGTGACCGAGGCCACGTTGGGCAGCTGCTCCAGCCGGGACCGGAGGGTCTTGATCTGGTCATCCGTGCAGCTCTCCTCCACAAAGGCGAAGAACTCGTTCTCCTTCTCGAGCCGCCCCAGCATGTTGCCCACGTTGAGAGCCACCAGGGAGAAGGATCCCATGATGATGAGGCAGGCCACGATCATGCACACGGCGGCAAAGGACATGAGCCCGTGGGCGAAGATGGAGTGAAACCCCTCGGATACAAAATAACCTAAATCAAACCTCTTATTCATTGCTGTAATACCCGCCTGTTCCGTCGCTGATGATACGGCCGCTCTCGATGGCGACGACCCGCTTGGAAAAGCGGTTGACCAGCTCCTTCTCATGGGTGACCACCAGCACGGTGGTACCCAGCTCGTTAATCTTCTCCAGCAGCAGCATAATCTCCAAAGAACGCTGGGGGTCCAGGTTGCCTGTGGGCTCGTCGGCAACGATCATGCTAGGATTATTTACCAGAGCCCGGGCAATAGCGACCCGCTGCTGCTCTCCGCCGGAGAGCTGGTCGGGCCGCATATCCTTCTTCTTCTCCAGGCCCACCAGCTCAAGCACGTATGGGATGCGCTTGCGGATTTCCCGCGGTGAGGCCCCCACCACCCGCATGCCGAAGGTGAGGTTTTCGTACACTGTCTTCTTTTCTATAAGTCGAAAATCCTGGAAGATGACCCCCAGGGTGCGCCGGAGGTAGGGCACCTGACGGGGGGTAATGTTATTCAAATTATAGCCGTTCACCATGAGGCGGCCCTCAGTGGGGGCGATCTCAGCGGTCAGCAGCTTCAAAATCGTGGATTTGCCCGAACCGGACGGCCCCACGAGAAACACAAAGTCCCCGTCATCGATCCGCAGGCTGATGCCCTTGAGGGCCCGCGTGCCGTTATCGTAGGCTTTATGGATGTCAGTCAGTCTAATCATAGGCCACTCCTAAGCTGAAAGCACGATAATTCTTCGCTCCGCTCATAATGACAGGGAAATTCGCGCTCTGTCATTTTGAGCGGAGCGAAGAAAGCGTTTGTATCTTCTTTTAGGACTCGATGCCCCGGGAAATAAGGTACTTCTTGACCATGAGGGCCACCTTGAAGGTGATGGCGTCGTCAAACTCCCGTAGATCAAGGCCGGTGAGCTTTTTGATCTTCTCCAGGCGGTACACCAGGGTATTCCGGTGGACGAAAAGCTTACGGGCGGTTTCAGAGACGTTGAGGTTATTTTCAAAGAACTTATTGATGGTGAACAGGGTCTCCTGGTCCAGGGCGTCAATGGGGTTTTTCTTGAAGACCTCCTGGAGGAACATCTCGCACAGGGTAGTGGGCAGCTGGTAGATCAGGCGGCCAATGCCCAGATTTTCATAGTTGATGATGCTCTTCTCGGTGTCGAAGACCTTGCCCACGTCGATGGCCACCTGAGCCTCCTTGTGGGCACGGGCCAGGTCGCGGATGTGGCCCACCACGGTGCCGATGCCGATGACGGCCTTGATGTTCAGCTCCTCAGCCAGAGCGTCCTCGATCTGCTTGGCAATCTTATAGAGATCCCGCCCGTCGGCTCCCTCGCCCAACTGCTTGATGAGGGTCACATCGGTCTCGCTGGTAGAGAGGACGAAATCCACCTGCTTATCCGGGAAGAGAGATTGAATCACGTCGATGGCGGACACGTCGGCCTCCCCGGTCTGTCGGATGAGGAAAACGGCCCGGGGTGCCTCAGAGACGAAATGAAGCTCCTTAGCGCGGACATAGATGTCGCCCAGGAGAATGTTATCGGAGATAATGCTCTTGACAAAGGTGGCCTTATCGTGCTTTTCCTCATAGTAAGCCTTGGCGCCGTTGAGGGCCACCGTGGCCATGGAGCACACCAGCCGCGCCTGCTCGTCCTCGCCGCGGACGAAGACGGCGTAGTCAAACTGGGAATTCCAGCTGGTCAGGGTCCTAAAAGTCTTCCCTTCAAAGTTGATGCAGTCCCCGGACGCGCCGTTTACCGCCTCCACCGAGCCGGGCCAGCGCTCGCCGATGCTGGTAAGTTCGTTGCAGGCTACCACCGTTCCCTCAGAATCGATCACGCCAATTGCCCGGTCCGTACTGTCTTTCATCTGCAACACAACGCTCTGAAAAATTCTGCTGGACATTGTGATAGCCTCCCTCAATCTTCTGTTTTGCATAGTTACGCACATTTTCTTTCCCATTATAACGGATATTTTTGTGCATTACAATAGGGGAATGAAAATTTTTTGTGGAAATTGCCGAAAAAATTGTAAAATCGCCAAGTCCTCACCCCCTGAGGGCTTGCAGCTCCTTCTCTGTCAAGGGACGCCACTTTCCAGCTTCCAGGGTCTTATCCAGCACCAGCGGCCCCATGGTAAGGCGCTTGAGGTAGACCACCGGCTTGCCCCGGGCGGCGAGCATCCGCTTAATCTGGTGGTACTTCCCCTCCCTCAGGGTCACCAGAGCGGTGTCCGGCTCCGCCAGCGGCTCCAGCCCGGCGGGGAGGCAGGTATACCCGTCCCCCAGGGTCATGCCCGCCTCGAAGGCCTTCACATCCTCCCCGTCCAGCGCCCCCGCCGCCCGTACAAAATAGGTCTTATCCACATGCTTTTTGGGAGACAGCAGGGCGTGGGCCAGCTCCCCGTCGTTGGTGAGGAGAAGGAGGCCTTCGGTATCCTTATCCAGCCGCCCGGCGGGAAAGAGGCCGATTTTTCGAAGATGGGCGGGCAGCAGTTCCAGCACGGTAGGCTGCCTGGGGTCTTCCGTTGCAGAGACCAGCCCAGCGGGCTTGTGGAGCATGAGGTAGGTAAACCGGGGGGCCAGGACGCTCTCCCCGTCCACCAGCAGCTCCAGCCCCTCCCGGTCGTACTTCTCCTCTGCGCTTCGGGCCACCGCGCCGTTTGCGGTCACCCGCCCCACATGGACCAGGTCCCGCGCTTCTCTCCTCGACCAGCGACCCGTCCCGGCCAGAATCTTGTCCAGACGCTCCATTTTCTCTCCCCTACTTGTCCTTTTTTATCTTATTTTATCATATCCAAGCCCCTGTGAACATATGAATTATCAGGATTTGAAACGGAGGGAGCGTTGCGCTGTGTTTATCTTTACCGCGAAGGTCAACCGCAAAAAGCTGATTCTGGGAGCGGTGGCCGCGGTGCTCCTGTGCGGGGCCGCCATCCTCGCCGCCACCGCGCTGAACGCCCGGGGGACTGCCGCCCTCTCCTCAGGAGCCGATCCCACCGGCGTGAAGACCAACGATGACCGGGTCGCCTATCTGTCCCGCTACGGCTGGACTGTGGACGCCCAGCCTGCCTCCGTAGAGGAGCTGATGATCCCCGACGAGTTTGACGAGACTTATACACAGTATTTAGAGCTCCAGGCCTCCCAAGGCTTTGACCTAACAAAATACTGCGGCAAGCGGGTGAAACGGTACGCCTACACCATTACCAACTACCCCACGGGCGAGGTGGGCGTACAGGCCGGGCTACTCATCTATAAGAACACCATTATCGGCGGTGAGGTGCTGTCGGCCCAGCTCAACGGTTTTATCCACAGCCTGGAGATGCCGTCCTAGAAGAAAAACAAGGCGCCGCGGAAAATTCCGCGGCGCCTTGTTTTATCAAAAAAGAGCGGAGCCATAAGGCTCCGCTCTTTTTTAATTACACGGTTTCGGTGACGACACCGGAGCCAACGGTACGGCCGCCCTCGCGGATAGCGAAACGGAGGCCCTTCTCGATGGCGATGGGGGTGATCAGCTCCACGTCCATGACGACGTTATCGCCGGGCATGCACATCTCGGTGCCCTCGGGCAGGGTGATGACGCCGGTCACGTCGGTGGTACGGAAGTAGAACTGGGGGCGATAGTTGTTGAAGAAGGGGGTGTGACGGCCGCCCTCGTCCTTGCTCAGAACGTAGACCTGGCCCTTGAACTTGGTCAGGGGATGGATGGAGCCGGGCTTAGAGAGCACCTGGCCACGCTCCACGTCGGTCTTGGCAACACCGCGGAGCAGGCAGCCCACATTGTCGCCGGCCTCGACGTAGTCGAGGACCTTGCGGAACATCTCCATGGAGGTGACGACGGTCTTCTTGCGCTCGTCGGTCAGACCGACAATCTCAACTTCCTCGCCGGCCTTCAGCTGGCCGCGCTCCACACGGCCGGTGGCGACGGTGCCGCGGCCGGAGATGGTGAACACATCCTCGACGGGCATCAGGAAGGGCTGGTCGGCCTTACGGTCGGGGGTGGGGATATAGGTGTCGACAACGTCCATGAGCTCCTTGATGCAGGCGTAGTCAGGATCGTTCATGTCGTTGGACTCGCAGGTCAGGGCGTTGAGGGCGGAGCCCTTGATGATGGGAATGTCGTCGCCGGGGAACTTCTCCTTGGTGAGCAGCTCGCGGACTTCCATCTCAACCAGCTCAATCAGCTCGGGGTCGTCGACCATGTCGCACTTGTTCAGGAACACGACGATGGCGGGCACGCCCACCTGACGGGCGAGGATGATGTGCTCGCGGGTCTGAGCCATGGGGCCGTCAGTGGCGGCGATGACCAGGATGGCGCCGTCCATCTGAGCAGCGCCGGTGATCATGTTCTTGATATAGTCGGCGTGGCCCGGGCAGTCGACGTGGGCATAGTGGCGGGCGGCAGTCTGATACTCCACGTGGGAGGTGTTGATGGTGATGCCGCGCTCGCGCTCCTCAGGAGCCTTGTCGATGCTGGCGTAATCGGTGAAAGCGGCGCCGCCCTGCAGGGCCAGATACTTGGTGATCGCGGCGGTCAGAGTGGTCTTGCCGTGGTCGACGTGGCCGATGGTGCCGATGTTTACGTGGGGCTTAGTACGCTCAAATTTAGCCTTAGCCATTTTTGGTGTCCTCCTTAATATAACACATTGTGTTTTAATTTTTAAAGTTTGTGGGGGATAGCAGTAGTATTTTATAGCATTGCATGAAAAATTGCAATACCCATTATTGTCACGTTCGCGTTGGGCGCATAGCCGGGTCGACAACTCCGCTGACTTCGCAAAAACCCTCCGGACGGCTAGCGTAGGACACCGCCCTTTGATTTTTCGCTCCGCCTGTCGTTATCTCCCCTATGCGCCTACGCTCGCGTTTCTTAATCTGCTGTATTCCGGCCGCGCTCAGCGATGATCTTCTCGGCGATGCTCTTGGGGATCTCCACATAGCTGTGGGGCTCCATGGTGTACTGGCCGCGGCCCTGGGTGGAGGACCGGAGGTCGGTGGCATAGCCAAACATCTCGGAGAGGGGGACCAGCGCGTCGATCTGGGTGGCGCCGGTGCGGGCCTCGGTGCCCTGGATCATGCCGCGGCGGGAGCTCAGGTCGCCCATCACATCGCCCATATACTCATCGGGCGCGGTGGCGGAGACCTTCATGATGGGCTCAAGCAAAATGGGGGTCGCCTTCCGGCAGGCCTCTTTGAATGCCATAGAGCCGGCAATTTTAAACGCCATTTCGGAGGAGTCGACCTCGTGGTAGGAGCCATAGGTCAAAGTGACCTTCACGTCCACCACGGGGTAGCCCGCCAGCACACCGGCCAGCATGGCGCCCTGGATGCCCTGGTCGACGGCGGGGATATACTCCTTGGGGATGACGCCGCCGGTGATGGCGTTTACGAACTCGTAGCCCTTGCCGCTCTCGTTGGGCTCGACGGTGATCTTAACATGGCCGTACTGGCCCTTACCACCGGACTGACGGGCATACTTGGTGTCCTGCTCGACGCTCTTCTTGATGGTCTCCTTGTAGGCGACCTGGGGCGCGCCCACGTTGGCCTCCACCTTGTACTCGCGCAGCAGGCGGTCCACGATGATCTCCAGGTGCAGCTCACCCATGCCGGCGATGATGGTCTGCCCGGTCTCCTCGTCGGTCCAGGTGCGGAAAGTGGGATCCTCCTCGGCCAGCTTCATCAGCGCGATGCCCATCTTCTCCTGACCAGCCTTGGTCTTGGGCTCGATGGCGACGCGGATAACGGGCTCGGGGAATTCCATGGACTCAAGGATGATGGGGTGTTTCTCATCGCAGAGGGTGTCGCCGGTGGTGGAGTTCTTAAGGCCGATGACAGCGGCAATATCGCCGGAGTAGACGGTCTCAATGTCCTCGCGGTGATTGGCGTGCATCTGGAGGATGCGGCCGATGCGCTCGCGCTGCTTCTTGGTGGAATTGAGCACGGCGGTGCCGGTATTAAGAGTACCGGAGTACACACGCACGAAGCTCAAGCGGCCCACGAAGGGGTCGGTGGCGATCTTGAAGGCCAGCGCGGAGAAGGGGGCGCTGTCATCGGAGGGGCGCTCGTCCTCCTCCTCGGTCTCGGGGTCGATGCCCTTGATGGGGGGGATGTCGATGGGCGAGGGCATATAGTCCACGATGGCGTCCAGCAGCTTCTGCACACCCTTGTTGCGGTAAGAGGTGCCGCAAACCACGGGGATAATCTTGTTCTCAATGGTCCCCTTGCGGATGGCCTTGCGGATGAGCTCCTCGGGGATGGGCTGCTCCTCCAGGGCCAGCTCCATGATCTCGTCGTCCAGGTCGGACACGGCGTCGATCAGCTTGGTGCGGTACTCCTGGGCCAGCTCCAGCATGTCGGCAGGGATCTCCTCCACGCGCATATCCTTGCCCATGTCGTCGTAGTAGATGTCGGCGTCCATCTCCACCAGGTCGATGATACCCTTGAAGGTGTCCTCGCTACCGATAGGGAGCTGGATGGGCACGGCATTACACTTAAGGCGATCATGAATCATGTCCAGCACGTGGTAGAAGTCGGCACCCATAATGTCCATCTTGTTGACGTAGATCATACGGGGAACCTTGTAGTGGTCAGCCTGGCGCCAAACGGTCTCGGACTGGGGTTCAACGCCGCCCTTGGCGCACATAACGGTCACGGACCCGTCCAGGACGCGCAGAGAACGCTCTACCTCGACGGTAAAGTCCACGTGGCCCGGGGTGTCGATAATGTTGATGCGGGTCTGGGGGTACTGATCCTTGGTGCCCTTCCAATAGCAGGTGGTGGCGGCGGAGGTGATGGTGATGCCGCGCTCCTGCTCCTGGGCCATCCAGTCCATAGTGGCGGTACCATCGTGGGTCTCGCCAATCTTGTAGTTGACGCCGGTATAGAAGAGAATACGCTCGGTGGTCGTCGTCTTGCCCGCGTCGATGTGGGCCATGATGCCGATGTTGCGGGTATTCTCCAGGGTTACTTTTCTAGGCATACTTTAACTCCTTAAATTACCAGCGGTAATGCGCGAAGGCCTTGTTGGACTCAGCCATCTTATGGGTGTCCTCGCGCTTCTTTACCGCGGAGCCGAGGCTGTTGGCGGCGTCCATCAGCTCGCCAGCCAGGCGCTCCTTCATTGTCTTCTCGCTACGGTTGCGGGCGTAGGTGGTAAGCCACCGCAGCCCCAGGGTCTGGCGGCGCTCAGGGCGCACCTCGATGGGCACCTGATAGGTGGCGCCGCCGACACGGCGGGCCTTAACCTCCAGAGAAGGCATGATATTCTCGATGGCGGTGGTGAACACGTCAAGGGGCTCCTTGCCGGTCTTCTCCTTGATGATGTCGAACGCGCCGTAGACGACCTTCTGGGCCACGCCCTTCTTGCCGTCGAGCATGATGCTGTTAACGAGCTTGGTAACCAGTACGGAGTTATACAGCGGGTCGGGCAAAACCTCCCGCTTGGGTACGTTTCCTCTTCTGGGCACTTTGCTTCCCTCCTTCATATAGGAATGATTTCATAGGTACTCGAAACCTGTTTATATAAACAAGCTCCGTGTAAAGACAAGTGCCTGCTTGTCCCAGTGCCTCACGAGAAAAAACGCTTACCCATATGGATAAACGCTTATCGCAAGGGCAACTGCCTTGCGCCAATAAGCGCAAAATTATTTGATTGCTTGAAAAAATGAAGTAATAAGCTTACTTCTTGCCGGCCTTGGGACGCTTCGCGCCGTACTTGGAACGGCTCTGCTTCCGGTTGGCAACACCCTGGGCGTCGAGAGTACCGCGGATGATGTGGTAACGGACGCCGGGAAGGTCCTTCACACGGCCGCCACGGATCATGACGACGGAGTGCTCCTGCAGGTTGTGGCCCACACCGGGGATATAGGCGGTGACCTCATATCCGTTGGTGAGCTTCACACGGGCGATCTTACGAAGGGCCGAGTTGGGCTTCTTAGGGGTGGAGGTACGCACTGCGGTGCAGACGCCGCGCTTCTGAGGAGAAGGCAGGTCGGTCTCGCGGTTGGAGAGGGTGTTCAGGCCGTGCTGCATGGCGGGAGAGGTGGACTTATAGGTCACCTGCTCGCGGCCCTTGCGAACGAGCTGATTGAACGTAGGCATGGTTTTCCTCCTTTCTCAAATGATGATAAAATATATTTTAACGAGTTAACGCAAGCATTATTCGTTAAAATCAGTATAACAGCGCGGCGACCGCGCTTCCCACGGCGATGCCGCAGGCGGAGCCAAGCTCCTTCATATGAGGGACGCGCTGAGTGGGCACGCCTTTTTCTCTGCACAGGGCCTCCACCGGGTCAATGACCCTGGGGTCCGCGTCCTCGGCCAGGAAAACCAGCCGGACATTTCCTTCAGCCAGCGCCCGCTGGGTCTGCTTGACGCCGACGACCTTGGCGCCGTCCTTCAGTTCGGATAACATTCGGCATGCCTCCTTCTCTTGGACTGCAACGAAAAGCGGGTTTGTCACCCATTTTTTCCCGTTCGGCAGGCACACCTGCGCAATTTGAGATTATAGCATAATAGTAGTGGATAGTCAAGCATGAAAGTATGCCTGGGCCGGGGTTCCCCCCGGTCCAAGCATACTTTTTACCTTATTATAAGGAGTGGCTTAGAACGAGGAGCGCATAAGCTCCTGGGTGGCGTGGGCGTTGGTGTCTGACTCGTTCTGGCCCTCCTCCACGGCGTCGTACTGCCGGTACTGGGCGAGGCCCGACCCGGCGGGGATGAGCTTGCCGATGATGACGTTCTCCTTCAGGCCCAGCAGATGGTCCACCTTGCCCTTGATGGCGGCCTCGGTGAGGACCTTCGTAGTCTCCTGGAAGGAGGCGGCGGAGAGGAAACTCTCGGTGGCGAGGGACGCCTTGGTGATGCCCATGAGGAGGCGCGTGCAGGTGGGAACCTTCAGCTCCAGGCCGTCGTTGCTCTCACCGGCGTCGATGCGGTCCTGGACCGCCTTGACGGCGTCCTTGAACTCGATGACATCCACGGTAGAGCCCGAGAGGAGTTCGGAGTCCCCCGTCTCCTCCACACGGACCTTGCGCATCATCTGGCGGCAGATAACCTCGATATGCTTATCGTTGATATCAACGCCCTGCTGGCGGTAAGGTTTCTGGACTTCCTGGATGAGGTAGTTGTGGACCGCCGACACGCCGCGGACACGCAGCACATCCTGGGGATAGAGCGCGCCGTCGGTGAGCTCCACGCCCTTCTCCACGCTGTCCCCGTCCTTGACGCGGATGCCAGCGCTGTAGGGCAGTGCGTAGGTGACCACCTCGCCATCAGACGCGGTAATGGAGACGCTGCACATACCGCCGCGCTTGGCCTCCTCCACGGTGACCTTGCCGGAAATCTCGGCGAGCTGGGCCATCTTCTTGGGCTTGCGAGCCTCGAACAGTTCCTCGACGCGGGGCAGACCCTGGGTGATGTCCCCGCCGGCTACGCCGCCGGTGTGGAAGGTACGCATAGTGAGCTGGGTACCCGGTTCGCCGATGGACTGAGCCGCGATGATACCCACCGCCTCGCCCGCGCCCACAGTCTCGCCGATGGCCAGGTTCACGCCGTAGCACTTGGAGCACACGCCGCTCCTCGCCTCACAGGTGAGGACGGAGCGGAGCATGACCTCATGGATCCCGTGTTCCTCAAAAAGCTTCGAGTCCTCAGCGGTGAGCATGCGCTCGTGGCTGACCAGCACCTTGCCGGTAGCGGGATCGCAAATGTCCTTCACGGGGTAGCGGCCCTTAAGACGTTCTCCGAAGGTCTCGATGACCTGGCCGTTCTCCACGATCTCGGAAACCAAAATGCCGTCGTGGGTGCCGCAGTCGTGCTCGCGGATGATGACCTCCTGGGACACGTCGACCAGCCGGCGGGTCAGGTAGCCCGAGTCGGCGGTACGCAGGGCGGTATCGGCCATGCCCTTTCGGGCGCCTCGGGAGGAGGTAAAGTACTCCAGAACCGTCAGGCCCTCACGGAAGTTAGACTTGATAGGAATCTCGATGGTACGGCCCGAGGTGTCGGCCATAAGGCCACGCATACCGGCGAGCTGACGGATCTGGGCAGAGGAGCCACGGGCGCCGGAATCCGCCATCATCCAGATGGGGTTATAACGGTCCAAGCCCTTCATCAGGGCGTCGGTTACGTCCTTGGTGGTCTTCTCCCAGGTGGCGACGGCCAGGCGGTACCGCTCGTCATTGGTGAGGAAACCGCGCTTATACTGCCGCTCGATCTTGACGATTTCCTGCTCGCTGGCCGCGATGAGGGCATTTTTCTCCTCGGGCACGGTCATGTCGCTGATGGAGACGGTGAGCGCGCCGCGGGTGGAGAATTTGTAGCCCCGGGCCTTAATGATGTCCAGCACGTCGGCGGAGCGGTTGAACCCGTATTTGACGATGCACTTGTCTATGATCTTACCCAGCTGCTTTTTGCCGGTGACGAAGTTGATCTCGGGGTCGAACATGGTCTTGGGGTCGCTGCGGTCCACAAAGCCCAGGTCCTGGGGTATGCCGTCGTTGAAGATCAGGCGTCCCACGGTAGTGCGGACCAGCCTGCTCTCCTCTTCACCGTCCACCTCACGGGTGCGGCGGACCAAAATAGGCACGTGTAGCTCCAACTCTCCCTCGTCGTAGGCGAGACGGGCTTCGCCGTCACTTGAGAAGGCGTGGAGAGTCTCCTCGGGGAGCTCTCCCTCAGGGCTCTGGGCGGCAAGGCCCGCATAGGTGGGAATGTCGTCCAGGCTGTCGGGGTTCTTGATCCAGATATAGTCGTCCTCGGTGATGGTCCCTGCGGCAAGAGCGGCGCGGACTGCGGCGCAGTCGTCAAAGGTGACCTCCTCGCCGTGGGCGGGATAGCGCTCGTAGGTGAGGTAGTAGGAGCCCAGCACCATGTCCTGGGTGGGGACCGTGACAGGGCCGCCGTCCTGGGGACGCAGGAGGTTGTTGGCGGAGAGCATGAGCACCCGCGCCTCGGTCTGGGCCTCGGCGGAGAGGGGCACGTGGACGGCCATCTGGTCGCCGTCGAAGTCGGCGTTAAAGGCAGTACAAACCAGGGGATGGAGCTTGATGGCCCGGCCCTCGACCAGCACGGGCTCGAAGGCCTGGATGCCCAGCCGGTGCAGCGTAGGAGCTCGGTTGAGCATGACAGGGTGCTCCTTGATGACGAACTCCAGGGCGTCCCACACCTCGGCCTTGCCCTTGTCCACCATCTTCTTGGCGGACTTGATGTTGTTGGCCACGCCGTTCTCCACCAGTTTCTTCATGACGAAGGGGCGGAAGAGCTCGATGGCCATCTCCTTCGGTAGGCCGCACTGGTAAATCTTCATCTCAGGGCCGACCACGATGACCGAGCGGCCCGAGTAGTCCACGCGCTTGCCGAGGAGGTTTTGACGGAAACGGCCCTGCTTGCCCTTGAGCATGTCGGAGAGGCTCTTCAGGGCGCGGTTGTTGGCCCCGGTGACGGCGCGGCCGCGGCGGCCGTTGTCGATAAGGGCGTCCACCGCCTCCTGGAGCATGCGTTTCTCGTTGCGGACGATGATGTCGGGGGCGTTGAGCTGGATGAGGCGCTTTAAGCGGTTATTCCGGTTGATGACCCGGCGGTAGAGATCGTTGAGGTCGGATGTGGCGAAACGGCCACCGTCCAGTTGCACCATGGGGCGCAGCTCGGGCGGGATCACGGGCAGCACGTCGATGATCATCCAGGAGGGCTTGTTGCCCGAGATGCGGAACGCGTCCACGACCTCCAGGCGCTTGACAATGCGGGCCTTCTTCTGGCCGGAGGCATCCTTCAGCTCAGCACGCAGCTGCTCTGAGAGCTCGTCGAGGTTAATGTCGTCCAGCAGTTTCTTCACGGCCTCAGCGCCCATGCCGGCGGCAAAGTCGTCCTCGTACTTCTCCCGCATATCGCGGTATTCCTTCTCAGAGAGGATCTGGTTCTTTGCCAGAGGGGAGAAACCGGGGTCAGTGACGATATAGCTTGCGAAGTAGAGCACCTTCTCCAGGATGCGGGGGCTGATGTCCAGCAGCAGACCCATGCGGGAGGGGATGCCCTTGAAATACCAGATGTGGCTCACCGGAGCGGCCAGTTCGATGTGGCCCATGCGCTCACGGCGCACCTTGGCCCGGGTGACCTCCACGCCGCAGCGGTCGCAGATCTTCCCCTTATAGCGGATCTTCTTATACTTGCCGCAGTGGCACTCCCAGTCCTTAGTAGGCCCAAAAATGCGCTCACAGAACAGTCCGTCACGCTCGGGCTTGAGGGTACGGTAGTTGATGGTCTCGGGCTTTTTGACCTCGCCGTGGGACCACTCACGGATCTGCTCCGGGGAGGCGATACCGATGCGGATGGCGTCAAATTCAGCGTAACTCATATATTCTCGTCCTCCCTTTCCTTAGTCCAAATCCAAGTCCAGCTCGTCTACGTCGTCCTCGTCACTGAACTCGTCCTCGCCATCGACGTCGGAGGCCAGGAGATCGTCGTCGTCGCTGCCCTCTTTGAGGGTATAGCCCGCGGCAGAGAATTCGCTCTCGCCGGGGGCGTCCACGGCGTAATCGTCGTCCCGGATACGGTCGGGCTGGAAATTGTCCTCGTCCTCGTCCTTGAGCTCGATCTCGGCGCCGACGGCGTCGAGCACCTTGATGTCAAGGCACAGGGACTGCAGCTCCTTCACCAGCACCTTGAAGGACTCGGGCACGCCGGGCTTAGGCACATTATGGCCCTTGACGATGGCCTCGTAGGTGCGCACGCGCCCCGTCACGTCGTCGGACTTGACGGTCAGAATTTCCTGGAGGGTATAGGCCGCGCCATAGGCCTCCAGAGCCCAAACCTCCATCTCACCGAAACGCTGGCCGCCGAATTGGGCCTTGCCGCCCAAGGGCTGCTGGGTAACCAGGGAATACGGTCCGGTGGAGCGGGCGTGGATCTTGTCGTCCACCAGATGGTGGAGCTTGAGGAAATAGACGTAGCCCACGGTGACGCGGTTGTCGAACCGCTCGCCGGTGCGCCCGTCGTAAAGCCAGCTCTTGCCGTCCTTTTCGTACCCGGCAAGCTCGAGGGTGGCCTCGATCTCGGGCTCGTTGGCGCCGTTGAAGATGGGGGTGGCCACCTTCCAGCCCAGGGCCTTAGCGGCATAGCCAAGGTGGACCTCCAGCACCTGCCCGATGTTCATACGCGAGGGCACGCCCAAGGGGTTCAGCACAATGTCCAGCGGGGTACCGTCGGGCAGGAATGGCATATCCTCCTGAGGCAGAATGCGGGACACGACGCCCTTGTTGCCGTGGCGGCCGGCCATCTTGTCGCCCACACTGATCTTACGTTTCTGGGCGATGTAGACCCTTACCACCATGTTCACGCCGGGCCCAAGCTCGTCGCCATTCTCGCGGGTAAAAACCTTCACGTCCACAATGATGCCGCTCTCGCCGTGGGGCACCTTCAGGGAGGTATCGCGGACCTCGCGGGCCTTCTCACCGAAGATGGCGCGAAGGAGGCGTTCCTCGGCGGTCAAATCGGTCTCGCCCTTGGGAGTGACCTTGCCCACCAGAATGTCGCCGGAGCGGACCTCGGCACCCACGCGGATAATGCCCCGCTCATCGAGGTCCTTCAGGGCGTCCTCGCCCACATTGGGGATGTCTCGGGTGATCTCCTCTGGGCCCAGCTTGGTGTCGCGAGCCTCGGTCTCGTACTCCTCGATGTGGATAGAAGTAAAGACGTCGTCTTTTACCATGCGCTCGTTAAGGAGGATGGCGTCCTCGTAGTTATAGCCCTCCCAGGTCATAAAGCCCATGAGAATGTTCTTGCCCAGTGCTACCTCGCCGTTCTGGGTGGAGGGGCCGTCGGCTATGACCTCGCCCTTGGTCACCTTCTGGCCCACGGTGACGATGGGCCGCTGATTGATACAGGTGCCATGGTTGGAGCGGAGAAATTTGGTAAGCTTATGATCCGCCACGCGCCCATCACTGTAGCGCACAGAGATATAGTCGGCGCTTACGCGCTTGATCTCGCCATCGTCCTCAGCGAGGATAGCAACCTCGGAGTCGATGCAGTTTTTATGCTCCTGGCCGGTAGCTACGATGGGAGCCTCGGTGGTCAGGAGAGGCACGGCCTGGCGCTGCATGTTGGCGCCCATCAGGGCGCGGTTTGCGTCGTCGTTCTCCAGGAAGGGGATCATAGCGGTGGCGATGGACACCATCATCTTGGGAGACACATCGATGTAGTCCACGTTCTCCCGATCCACCTCGATAATCTCATTGCGGTGGCGGCAGGTGATACGGTCGCGCACGAGATGGTTATTCCCGTCTACCGGCTCGGTAGCCTGGGCGATAATATACTCGTCCTCGATGTCGGCGGTCATATACTCGATCTCGCCAGTGAGGCAGCCTGTCTTGCGGTCCACCTTGCGGTAGGGCGCCTCAATAAAACCGTAGCGGTTCACCCGGGCATAGGAGGCCATGTAGGAAATCAGGCCGATGTTGGGTCCTTCAGGAGTCTCGATGGGGCACAGGCGGCCATAATGGCTGTAGTGCACATCGCGGACGTCGAAGGAGGCGCGGTCACGGCTCAGGCCGCCGGGGCCCAGGGCCGACATACGGCGCTTGTGCGTCAGCTCCGCCAGAGGGTTGGTCTGGTCCATGAACTGGCTCAGGGGGGAGGAGCCGAAGAATTCCTTGATGGAGGCGGTGACGGGGCGGATATTGATGAGGCTCTGGGGCGTGACAATGTCCAGGTCCTGAATGGTCATACGCTCACGGATGACGCGCTCCATACGGCTAAAGCCGATGCGGAACTGGTTCTGCAGCAGCTCTCCCACGCAGCGCAGGCGGCGGTTGCCCAGGTGGTCGATATCGTCGGCAAGGCCGATGCCATAGGCAAGACCGTTGAGGTAGTTAATGGAGGAGAGCATATCGTCCACAGTGATGTGCTTGGGGATGAGGTCGTCCACCCGGTCCTGAAGCGCCTCTTTCAGGCCGGCCTCGTCTCCGGCGTACTGCTCCAGCAGCTCGCGCAGCAGGTCAAAGCGCACTCGCTCGGTGATGCCGCACTCCTCGGGGTCGAAAGAGACGAAGGGGCGCATATCCACCATACCGTTGGAGAAAACCTTGACCACCCGGTCCTCCGCCAGGAGGGAAACCTGGTTGACACCCCGGCTGTCCAGCTCGCGGGCGCGCTCACGGGAGAGGACCTCCCCCTCCTCGGCGATGAGCTCACCGGTCATGGGGTCAGCCACGGGCAGGGCCAGCTTGTGGCCCGTCAGGCGGTGCCACAGGGCCAGCTTTTTATTGAACTTGTAGCGGCCAACGGTGGATAGGTCGTACCGCCGGGGGTCGAAGAAAAGGGCGTTCAAGAGGTTCTCAGCCGAGTCCACCGTGGGAGGCTCGCCGGGGCGGAGCTTGCGGTAGACCTCCAGCAGGGCCTCCTCGTAGGTCTTGCAGGTGTCCTTCTCCAGCGTCGCCACGATGCGGGGGTCCTCGCCGAATATCTCCAGAATCTCCGCGTCGGTCCGGGGGCCCACGGCGCGGATAAAGCTGGTGATGGGCAGCTTGCGGTTCTTGTCGATGCGGACATAGAAGAGGTCGGAGAGATCCGTCTCATACTCCAGCCAAGCGCCGCGGTAGGGGATGACGGTGGTGGCGAAGGTGACGCCGCCGGCCTTATCCTCGTTGCGGGCATAGTAAATGCCGGGGGAACGGACAATCTGGGAGACAATGACGCGCTCCGCACCATTGATGACAAAAGTGCCCGCCCGGGTCATCAGCGGGAAGTCACCCATGAAGATCTCCTGCTCCTTGATCTCCTCGGTCTCCTTATTCCTAAGGCGCACCCGTACCTTGATGGGAGCAGCGTAGGTGGCGTCCCGCGCCTTGCACTCCTCCACCGAATACTTGGGAGGCTCGTCCATGGAGTAGTCGATAAAACTCAGCTCCAGGTTGCCTGCGTAGTCGGTGATGGAGGCCACGTCCTTGAAGACCTCCCGGAGGCCCTTGTCCAAAAACCACCGGTAGGAGCTCTTCTGAACCTCCAGCAGGTTGGGCATCTCCAGGATTTCTTCGTGACGGGCGTAGCTCTTGCGTAGGGTCTTTCCGTAGTACACGTCCTTGACCATCATCGTAGAAATAACACCTCGTTTTCTCATACTGCGGCAGCTTCAGCGCCTGTTTCCAGGGTCTCCGCGCCGCTTTTCGCGTTCCTTTTTCGTCAAAACCAACAAAGGCGAGTCCTCGTTCTGTTTCGACACGCACGGAAGAGTTGTTTCTATCTTTCTCATTCCTATTGCGAATTTCGCCCCCCTGTGGTATCCTGTACCCAGGATGGGAGAGAATCAGGTCTCGCTCCATCGGCATATGAAAGCATTTAAGTATACCATGGGTATACACTGAAGTCAATCTTTTTTATACTCAAATCCGGAGAAATCCGGATTTTTTTGTTGCTCGTTGTGCCCTTTCGCTGACCCGCAGAACGGAGCCTACTATGTTACAGTGTTTTTCCACCTTTCACCAGCGAGGACTTCATGCTCTATACCCCTTGGCGGCCCCTCACCGCGAAGACCTCTCCAATTATCAAGCGATTATCGATACCTGACCTTCTTTGTCCAGTTTACCTTTTCGCCATATTCCATGTAATTATGAGATAAAACGCGCTAAAATTTAAACTTCATTTATAAGAACTACTCTTCGTCAATTTGATTAACATAACTTTCCTATGGGAAGATTTTCCTTCCAAAAAGGTTTGACACTTAAAACACAATGTGTTACAATTTGGTTACAGTTTTGAAACCGATGGTTACAACTTTGACACAAAAAGGAGGCCAACATGGCACAGGAAAATATACCGCTTGAATATAAAGGACACCCCCTCCGCCGCAAGGACAACTTGATCTATTACGGCAGCATGGCCGATAAATACATTATCATGCTTCAGGTACTGGAGAGCAAGAAGACCGGCGACCTGGAGGTTGCCACCAAGGTGGCCCTCCAGCTCCAGCTGACCGACCCTGACTTGAAGAGCCGGGACCGCGTGGTTAAAAAATCAGAGAAAGAGAGCCTGTACACCGCCATGGACTTGGCTGCTGTCTGGCTTGAGCGGGCCCTGGCGGGCAAATAAGTCCCCGCCCTTTTCTTACAAATTAAACGGAGGTCTTCACCGATGATACTGTCAGCCAAAGCTCTGCGTGTCGCCGTACTGGGCACGGTCCTCTCCTCCCTTTTCATTGTAGGCGCCGCCGCCGCCAGCGTGGGCGTGGGCACTACCACCGACAAGCTCCGCCTCCGCGAGAGCGCCAGCACCGACTCCACCACCCTAGCCACCGCCGACAAGGGAGAGAGCGTCATCGTCCTTGAGGACGCCGGAAACGGCTGGTACAAGGTAGACTACAAGACCGTCGTCGGTTATATGTCCGGCGAGTTTCTCTCTGTCCAGGCCCAGGCTGATGTGACCATCGGGTACGGCATGGTGCAAACGGACGGGGTCGCTTTGAACGTCCGCAGCGGAGCCGGCACGGATTTCGAGAAGGTCGCTACCCTTAATAATGGAGCCGTGGTTGACATCGTGGGCGTGAACAGCAGCTGGTACAAGGTTAGCTTTAACGGTGTCGCCGGCTACGTCAGCAGTGACTACATGGTTACCGTGAAAGACTCTGCCGGCTCCCGCGGTGACGGCACTGTTGCCGCCACCGTATCCAGCCTGGGCCAACAGATCGTGGACTACGCCAAGAATTTTCTGGGCGTGAGATACGTGTGGGGCGGCAACGGGCCCAACAGCTTTGACTGCTCTGGCTTTACCAAGTACGTATACGCCCATTTCGGGTACACACTCAACCGCACCGCCACCGACCAGCTCTCCAACGGAACCCGGGTCTCCAGTTCCAGCGAGCTCCAGCCCGGCGACCTGGTCTTCTTTAACAGCGGATATACCTCCAAGCCGGTTTCCCATGTGGGCATCTACATCGGCGGCGGCCAGTTCATCCACGCCTCCACCAATGCCTATCAGGTCCAGGTCGACAACCTCTTTTCCGGCTATTACTCCCGCGTGTACGTAGGCGGTCGCCACATCATCTGAGGCTGACAACTTACATAATTATAATAAAAAGGATGCCGTTTCGTGAGAAACGGCATCCTTTTTTTCTGATATTGAGGGAGAAACGAGGTCTTACTCCGCGCTGTGGTCCTCGTGGGCCAGGTCGCAGTTGCAGCTCTCCTCCTCGGGGGGGACGGAGGTGTCCACCACGGGGATGTCGTCCTCCTTCAGGCCGCCCTCCTCCTTGAGCTCGGAAATGCGGGTCTTGTTCTCCTCGATGGTGACCTTGCTGGCGGTGATCTTCTCACAGAGGGCAGTGTAGGCAGCCTCAGGGGCCATACCCCGCTCTGCATAATAGAGCTTGCCGATCTCGATGTACGCCTTCTTGATGGCGTCCTCCTCAGCGGTATTGGCCAAGTTCAGCTTGGCGATCTCGGCCAGCTGCCTGCTCTTCGCCACACCGGCGCGGCCCAGGTCCATTGCTCTATCCTTTAGCTCGTCAAAAAATGCCATTTGTGTGACCTCCTTATTCATCATTCATCGTCCCATATGGGCGTTCTTTCCTGTTCTGGCTCTCATTCTATCTCTTTTTCACCCGCCGCGCAAGAGGGTGCAGAGAGATTTAATCGATACTTAATTTCTATTCAAAAAAGCTGAGCTGCAGATCCCTATACCCACACTGGTAGGCGGAGGTGATGTGTTTCATCTCGTAGAGGAGGCCCAGCTCGCCGCAGCGTTTCGTGAACGCTGCCCATAGTATCTTCGCGTTGGGGCTGATGCACTGGTAGTACGCCCCGTACTGCCGCTCATACCTCGCCCGCAGCCCCTCGCCGGGAAAGCACCGCTCTAACTCGCTCAGGAAGTACTCCCGCTGGTTCTGCCGCAGGGTCATCCCGAAGGCGGGGTAGATAAACCTCGCCCCCGCGTCAGCGGCAGCCTCTACCACTGAGATCACGTTCTCCACGCTATCCTCCAGGAAGGGCAGCGTGGGCATGAGGAGCACGCCGGCGAAGAGCCCCGCCCCGGAAAGAGCCTTGATGGCCGCCAGGCGGCGGGTGGATGAGGGCGCGCGGGGCTCCACCTTGGCCGCCAGCACATCGTCGGTGGTGGTAACAGTCAGTTTACATATAACAGGTGAGTGGCTCTTGATCGATTGCAGAATATCGATGTCCCGGGTAATGAGGTCGCTCTTGGTGGCAATGGCGACGCCGAACTGGTAGGCGTCGATCAGCTCCAGGGCATGGCGGGTCAGGAGGAGTTCCTTTTCAAAGGGGTTGTAGGGGTCGGACATGGCCCCGGTACCGATGATGCCGGAGCGGACCTTGCGCTGAAGGTCGTCCCGGATGATCGTCAGGGCATTCTCCTTGGCCCGAACGGTGTCAAAGTCCTCCACCCCGTAGCACTCGCTGCGGCTGTCGCAGTAGATGCAGCCATGGCAGCAGCCCTTGTAGATGTTCATGGTGTGGTCGGTGCCGAACCATTCCGTGGACTTGCTGCGAATGACCAGGTGCTTGGCGGGAATGTACTCCACGCTCCCCCTCCCCCTTCTTTATCTCCTCGTGGTCAAGATGGCGGTGGCGCTCTCCCCGTCCCGGTCCACATCCGGTCCCTAGTGCTCCGCTACTTCCCCTCGTCCAGCAGGTCCTTGATGAGGAAGCGGGGGCGGCCCTTGGTCTCCAGATAGATTTTTCCTATATACTCCCCGATGATGCCTAGGGCGAGCAAAATTAGCCCCCCAATGGCCCAGACCGAGCAGATGACGCTGGCCCAGCCGATGATAGTGGCCCCCGTGGCCCAGCGGACCACAGAGTAGATGAGCATGAGGATGGACACGGCGAAAATCAGGAAACCCAGCCCCGTGATATACCGGATAGGCTTGGTGGACAGGCTGGTGACTCCCTCCATGGCGAAGGAGATCATCTTTTTAAGAGGGTACTTGCTCTCCCCCGCGAAACGCTCTCCCCGCTCGTACTCCACGGTGGCGGTGGTGTAGCCGATCATGGGCACGATGCCGCGGAGAAAGAGGTTTACCTCCTTGAACTCGGCCAACCCCTCCAGCGCCCGTTTGGACAGGAGACGGTAGTCCGCGTGGTTAAAGACAGTCTCCGCCCCCAAAAAGCTCATTACCCGGTAGAAACCCTCCGCGGTAAAGCGCTTAAAGAAAGTGTCTTTCTTCCGGGAGGAGCGTACGCCATAGACAATGTCGCAGCCCTCGTGAAACTTGCGCACCATGGCGTCCACCGCGCCCACGTCGTCCTGGAGGTCGGCGTCCATGGAGATCACCATGTCTGCCCGATCCTTGGCGGTCATCAGCCCGGCCAGGAGGGCATTCTGGTGGCCTCGGTTGCGGGTCAGATTCACGCCGGAGAAGACGGGGTCCTCCCGGTGGAGGGCCGCAATCATGTCCCAGGTAGCGTCCCTTGAGCCGTCATTCACAAAAAGTATTTTGCTGCCCCGAGAGATCTCTCCCGCCGCCATCAGCCCCTCCAATTTGGCCTTCAGGCGCTTGGAGGTTTCGGGCAAAACCTCCTCCTCATTGTAGCAGGGAACGACGATATAGAGAATATCATTCATAAGCTCACCTCATTGACCTCTATTATAAGGCAGGTTGCCCCGTTTGTCCATGGACATTCACGATTACAGGGCGGGAGCTGGAGCGCGCCGCCCACACAACTGCGGCACCGGGAAAACGTCACGCCGGAAACATAAAAGCAGCGGGACCCGATATCCACCGGGCCCCGCGTCAGTTCTCCTCCAGCGTTCTTCGCAGCCGCTCCATGGCCCGCTTTTCGATGCGGGAGACCTGCACCTGGCTCACGCCCAATACCCGGGCCGCACTGTCCTGGGTCATATTCCTGAAATAGCGCAGGAGTACCACGGCCCGCTCCCGCTGGGGGAGCGCGTCGATGGCGGAGCGAAGGGCCACCTGCTCCACGATGCCGTCCTCAATGCCGTCTGTGCCCAGCACGTTTTCCAGCGTGAACCCGTCCCCCGTCTCCATCTGGAGGGAAACCACGCTCTCTGCGGCGGTCTCTGCGGCGGCGATGTCCTCGCGCTCCAGTCCGGTTTCGACGGAGAGCTCGCTCAAGGTGGGCTCCCGGCCCAGGACGGTCTGGAGCCTGCCCCGGGCCATGCGGATGCTCCCCGCCCGTTCCTTAAGGCCGCGGCTCACCTTTACGGTCCCGTCGTCCCGGAGGAAACGGCGAATCTCCCCCGCGATCTTGGGCACCGCATAGGTGGAGAACTGGTAGCCCAGCGTGGGATCAAAACCCCGCACCGCCTTCAACAGGCCCAGACATCCCAGCTGGTATAGGTCATCGGGATCCGCGCCCCTGCCGTAGTACCGCTTGACGATGCTCCAGATCAGCCCCGCGTTTTCCTCCACCAGACGTGTGCAGGCGTCGTTGTCCCCCTCTCTGGCAGCTTCCAACAGGGTCAACGTGTCCGTCATATCAGGTGGCCCCTCCCATGCGGCGGGCGACGCGCTTGCGCATGGTGACCGTAGTGCCTCTCCCCGGATGGGAGCGAACCTTCAGCTTGTCCATAAAACTCTCCATGATGGTAAAACCCATGCCGGAGCGCGACGCGTCCCCAGTGGTAAAGAGGGGCTCACGGGCCTTAGCCACATCGGGGATGCCCACCCCCCAGTCCCGTACCACGATCTCCACCGAGCCGTCCGGGAAGAGGCGCAGGCGCAGGGAAACCTTCCCCAGAGTACTGGGGTAGGCATGGACGATGCAGTTGGTCACCGCCTCGCTGACGGCGGTCTTGATGTCGTTCACCTCGTCCAGCGTGGGGTCCATCTGGGCAGCAAAGCAAGCAGCCGCCGTGCGGGCAAAGCCCTCGTTGGCGCTGCGGCTGAGGAAGTTAATGGTGGTCTCGTTGATGGGTTTCATATTTATGTAAACCTCCTTTATATCAGTGGGGGCAATTTGCCCCCACTACTCAAAGCGGACCATCCGCTCCAGCCCTGCGGCCCGGAGCACCTTGGCGGCCTGTACGGGCACATCGCGAACCGTGAGGGAGCCGCCTAGCTCCCCCACCCGGCGGTGAGCCCGCAGTACCACCGCGATGCCTGACGAATCCATAAAGGTCACGCCCCCCAGGTCCAGCGTAAGCTTGCGGGGCAGGCGCTCTTCCATCTGCCGCTCCAGCTCCGCCATGATCTCCCCGGCGGCATGATGGTCCACCTCGCCCGTCACCGAGAGGGTGAGCTCCCGGCCTGTTCCGGCGCTGGTCACTGACATTGCTTGTCCCTCCTAATTTCGGAATCAATAAAAATCGCCGTATACCAATTTTTGGTATACGGCGATTATATCTCTGTTTCGTCTGTGTTTTCTGTCGAAAGTACTACGCGGTCAAGGAGAATTCGGTAAAAAGCCATCGGTCCCCCACTTTTTCGTAGACGCAGTCGGTATTCAGGTGGTAAATCACCTTCGTAGCGCTCTCACGTACCACGGTCCCCTGCCCCTCCGGGGCGGGGAGGTCGTTGGAGAACTCATATGCATAGAGCACGCCATCCACGTCTGCATAGCTTCCCTCGCCCAGCAGCGCGTCCACAATCTCGTCGGAGAAGAGATTTTTGAGGTAGGTCCGCAGCTCCAGCATGGAGGATATACCGGGGTAGTCCACCCGGTACCAGCTCCGCCCGTCCCCCAGATCTGCGGTGGTACCACGATCCAAGGGCAGGGGTGCGCGGCGCAGCCAGCTGTAGGCCGTCGCGGCCTCATCAAAGGCAATGCGCACCTGAAATTCGGGGGAGGCGGCATAGTCCGGCATGGCGGCCATGCGCTGGAGCCGGTAAGCACCGTTGTAGGCCATGAGAATATAGCCCGTGTCGTCCACGTTGACACAGTACCACATATCTTCCAGCAGTGCGGGAGTATACTGGGCGCTCTTGAGGAAGGCGTCCAGCGCGGTTTCCTTGGTCAGGTTTTCTCCCGCCATGGCGGCCATACGCTGGCTCAGCTCCTCTACCGCCCGGGCCCGGTCCACCAGGATGAGGTGACCGGCCTCCTGCCCCAGCATCTGAGCGGCGGCCCCGTCGGGACCCAGCACCCCATCGTCAGGGAGGAAGTACACGGCGCCGTCCAGCCCGTCGGAGGCGGTAAAGGTCACCGTTCCCGCAGCCCCGGTGTACTCGGCAAACCAGTAGCCCCGACCGATTCGGACGGTCTCATAATTTGAGAAACGGTCGGCATAGTCGTCGCACCACTGCGCAGCAAGGGCGGAGAGCTCCTCTGCGGAGAGGAATCCGGCTGGCGGGTTGGTCTCGCCGGGGGGCGGCGTATTGTTTGGCTCATCAGTGTCCTGGGGCTGGCTCGTCTCCGGCGGCGTGGGGCTCTCCGTTGGGGATGTTCCGGTCGTCTGGACAGGCGGAGACGGCTCGCTCCCGCCGGGGGGCTCCTTAACGCAGCCGGAGAGCAGGAGCAAGCATAGGATTCCCAGGACGGCGGCAGTTTTTTTCACTACCGCACCTCCTTAATTATTGTAGGCTAGAACTCCATATTCGTTCAGCTTGATATCATACTACCTTTCTCTACTAACATCAAGCGTTTTTTGTAAATAATATGCCTTTTACGCAAAAACCCGCGGCGCACCTAAGCGCGCCGCGGGTTTTGTAAAACGGAGGTATTTTATTCCGGTCAGATGGCAGCCACCGATTCCTCCAGCTTGGCGATGAGGGCCTTTAGCTTTTCGCACCGGTCTCGCTCTGCTTCCACCACGTTGGCGGGGGCCTTATTCACGAAACCGGGGTTGCCGAGCTTGGTCTCCAGCTTGGCGAGTTCGTCCCGGTTCTTGCCCAACTCCTTTTCCATGCGGGCCTTTTCCTTCTCCATGTCCACCAGCTCGGCCAGAGGGATGAAGATTCGGGCCGCATGAGTGACTACGGTAACCAAGCCCTTGGAGCTCTGATCCTCGTCACTACCCACCTCGGCAAGGCCCGTGATGGTCACGTCGCTTGCGTACCCCAGTCGTTTGAGGAAAGGGATACCCCGCTCGAACACACCCTGATGGAGAGTGGATACCGTGACATGGGCCTTCTTGGAGGGGGGCACGTTCATCTCGGCCCGGCGGGTACGGATGGCACCGATGGCGTCCATGATAAGCTCCATGGCCTGCTCCTCCTCGGGGAAACTGAGTTCGCCCCGGTACTCCGGCCACTGGGCGAGCATGAGGAAGTCCCCCTCGTGGGGCAGGGCCTGCCAAATCTCCTCGGTGATGAAGGGCATGAAGGGGTGGAGAAGCTTAAGGGTCTCGGTGAGGACGTAGCACAGGACCTTTTGAGCATTGAGTTTCGCTGCCTCGTCCTCCCCCTGAAGGCGGGACTTCGTCAGCTCAATATACCAGTCGCAGTAGGAATCCCAGATGAAATCGTACACCTTCTGGGCTGCCACGCCCAGCTCGTAGCGATCCATGTTCTCGGCGACCTGGGGGATGACCGAGTTGAGCTTGGACAAGATCCACTTATCCTCCAGCTCCAGGGTCTCGGGCAGCTCGTTTTTCTCAATGGTCAGGTTCATCATAAGGAAACGGCTTGCGTTCCAGATCTTATTGGCAAAGTTGCGCATGGCCTCACACCGCTCGGTGTAAAAGCGCATATCGTTTCCGGGGGAGTTGCCGGTGATGAGGTTAAAGCGCAGGGCGTCGGTCCCGAACTGCTCGGCCATCTCCAGGGGGTCGATGCCGTTGCCCAGGCTCTTGCTCATTTTTCGGCCCTTATCGTCCCGAACCAGGCCGTGGATGAACACGGTGTGGAAGGGCGCTTTCCCAGTGTGCTCGCAGCCAGAGAAAATCATGCGGGCCACCCAGAAAAAGATGATGTCATACCCCGTCACCAGCACGTCGGTGGGGTAGAAATACTTGAGGTCCTCGCTCTCCTCGTTGGGCCAGCCCAGGGTGGAGAAGGGCCAGAGGGCGGAGGAGAACCAGGTGTCCAGCACGTCCTCATCCCGGGCAATGTGTTTGCTGTGGCAGTGCTCGCACTCGGCGGGGTCAGTCTCACTCACCGTCATGTGCCCGCAGTCGGCGCAGTACCAGACGGGGATCTGGTGCCCCCACCACAGCTGACGGGAGATGCACCAGTCGTGGACGTTCTCCATCCAGTTGGTGTATATCTTGGAGAAACGGTCGGGGACGAACTTGGTCTCCCCCTCGTTGACGACGCGCAGCGCTTCCTTGGCCAGGGGCTCCATCTTCACGAACCACTGGGCGGAGATCAGGGGCTCCACGTCAGTGCCGCAGCGGTAGCAGGTGCCCACGTTGTGGGTGTGGGGCTCGATCTTCTCCAGCAGGCCCAAGGCCTCCAGGTCGGCAACCACCGCCTTGCGGGCATCAATGCGGTCCAGTCCCTGGTATTTGCCGCCGTTCTCGTTCACCTTGCCGTTGTCGTCCAACACCCGGATGGTCTCCAGGTTGTGGCGCAGGCCCACCTCGAAGTCGTTGGGGTCGTGGGCGGGGGTCATCTTCACGCAGCCGGTGCCAAACTCCATGTCCACGTACTCGTCGGCCACGATGGGAATTTCCTTGTCCATCAAGGGCAGGACGCAGGTCTTGCCCACAATGTCCTTATAGCGGTCGTCATTGGGGTTCACTGCCACGCCGGTATCGCCCAGCATGGTCTCGGGTCGGGTGGTGGCCACGATGACGTAGCGCCCCGCCTCCCCCTTAATGGGGTACTTGATATGCCAGAAGTGGCCGGGTTTCTCCTTGTATTCCACCTCCGCGTCGGAGAGGGCAGTGGTGCAGTGGGGGCACCAGTTGATGATGCGGCTGCCCTTATAAATGAGTCCGTCGTTGTACATCTTCACAAAGACGTGGCGCACAGCGGCGGAGAGTCCCTCGTCCATGGTGAAGCGGGAACGGCTCCAGTCGCAGGAGGCGCCCAGTTTCTTCTGCTGCTCCACAATGCGGCCACCGTACTTGGCCTTCCAGTCCCACACCCGCTCCAGGAATTTTTCACGGCCCAGATCGTAGCGGGTAAGTCCCTCGCTCTTGCGCAGCTCTTCCTCTACCTTGATCTGAGTGGCGATGCCCGCATGGTCGGTTCCGGGCACCCATAGGGCGGCGTAGCCCTGCATACGTTTAAAGCGGGTCAGGATGTCCTGAAGGGTACAGTCCATGGCATGACCCATATGGAGTTGACCCGTCACATTGGGGGGCGGCATGACAATGGTAAAGGGCTTTTTATCAGGGTCCCGGTGGCCCTCAAAGCAGCCGTTGCTCTCCCACATTTCATAGATGCGCCCCTCTGCCTCCTGGGGCTCGTAGGTCTTCGGTAATTCTCTGTTCATCGGTCACAACTCCTATCAAAAATCCGCAGATGTCTTTCGCTTGCCCCGGCTGTGGTTACCCTAAAAAACAAAAATCGCCCTGAGCCAAAAGGCTCAGGGCGAACAGTGCTGTCCGTGGTACCACCTGAATTCGGGCGTGATAATATGCCCGCACTTCAAGACCTATAACGGAGGCCTCCGGCCTGCCATACTCCTCTTCCGGCAGGCGCTCCGGGGCCACCTTCCCTACTCCCTCGGAGGGCTTTTCACCAAGCCAGCCCCTCTCTGCACGTCAGGAGTACGTACTCTTCCCCATCGTCACTTTGCGATATTGTTTCATAGTATATGCAAAAAGAGTCAAAATGTCAAGCGTGAGAGAAAAAAGCCGTCCCAACTCCTTAAGGGAAAACCTTCCGTTTCCATGCAGCAGCCGCGCAGCCCTCTCGGGCGGCGCGGCTGCTGTGTTTTAATTCCCACACTCAATAGATATCTCGTTAAACACCTTCAAGAGCTCCTCGATCTTATACCCAGCCTTCTCCTCCCCCGCCGCGTCGATAACACAGCGGCCCCTATCCATCATGACCAGCCGGCTCCCGTATTCCACGGCGAAACGGAGGTTGTGGGTAACCATGATGGCGGAGAGCTTTTTCTCCCTGACAATCCTGTCGGTGAGCTCCATGACGTTTTCGGCACTCTTGGGGTCCAAGGCCGCAGTGTGTTCGTCAAGCACCAATAGGTCGATGGGGGTCATGGCCGAGATGAGGAGAGCCAACGCCTGCCGTTGTCCACCGGAGAGGACGCCCACCTGCTGATGCAGCTTATCCTCCAACCCCAGATGGAGCAACTCCAGCTGGCTCTTATAGTAGTCTACACGCCTGTGGTTCACTCCACGGGTAAGCCCGAACGCGCCCCCCTTACTGTCGGCCAGGGACATATTCTCCAAGATGGTGAGCGTAGGGCAGGTGCCCTTGGCCGGATCCTGAAAGACCCGGCCGATGCGGGCGGCCCGGCGGTACTCAGGCATTTTAGTGATGTCCTTGCCCCCCAGGAGGATGGAGCCGCAGTCCACGGGGAGGCTGCCGCAGATGAGGTTTAACATAGTGGTCTTGCCGGAGCCGTTAGAGCCCACCACCGAGATGAACTCCCCCTCACGGATGACGAAAGAGAAGTCCTCAAAAATCCCCATCTGGCTCACCGTGCCTGGGTTAAAGACCTTGTTTACATGGTCCAGGCGCACAAGCTCAGGCATGGAGCACGCCCCCTTTCTTCCTGCCAAGCCGGTCGCTCAGCAGGGCGGCTACGAAGAGGGCCGCCATGGCAAGCTTGAGGGCGTTGGGCGGGAGGTAGAGCATAGCGATCAGGAGGATGGCCTTGTAGATGACGGTGCCCGCCAGAGCCTTGGTGGTGGTTCCCACCCGGCGCAGGCGGCCTAAGACGCTGGTACCGATGATGACGGCGGCCAGAGCCTGCACCACCATGCCGGTGCCGATGCTGACACTGGCACTCTCGGCCTGCTGGGCGAAGACAGCCCCTGCCAGGGCGGTGCAGCCGTTGCCGATGGCGAGGCCAAGAATCTTCATCCGTCCCTGATCCCGGGCTAATGCGGTGACATACTGGGCGTTGTCCCCCGCGGCCCGGAGGAGAAGGCCCGACTTGGTCTTCAGGAACCAGTCCAGCAGCAGCTTGACGGCAATCACGAAGAGGAAAGTGACCAGCAACACCCGGTACTTGTAGATCCCCTCCGGCAGGAGCGCTACCGGCCCGGAGGTAAAGATGGTGGGCTTATTATAAAACTGGAGGATGGCGGACCCACCCAGGATAAAGAGGTTCACCGACCATAGCGCGGTCATGGTGATGATGCCGGAGAGGAGGTCCGCCACCTTGAGCTTAACGTGGAGGACCCCGGTGAACGCCCCCGCCAGCATCCCCAGCAGGAACACCAGCACACAGGCAAGCCACGGGTTCACCCCGGCGGTGATGAGGGCGGCGGTGGCGCAGGCCCCCAGGGGAAAGGTGCCGTCCACGCTTAGATCCGGAAAATCCAATATCTTATAGGTGATGTAGACGCCCATGACCATAATGCCGTAGATAAAGGATTCCTCCAGCACGCTTTTCACCAGGCCGAGGATGATATCCATGTTGTCGCTTCCTTTCAGTGGGACCGCTGAAATTTACTGGTCCACGTTTTCAGCAGAGGAGTAGTCGGCGGGGAGAGTCATGCCGAACTTGTCGAAGTTAGCCTGGGAGTAAACGGGTACGGAATCGGCCACCACGGAAACCGGGATGGCGCTGGGATCGGCGCCATTCAGCACCTGGACGGCCAGATTGCCTGTCTCCACGCCGAGGGCCACGTAGTCCAGACTTTCAGAGGCCACGCAGCCGTTGCGGACCTGCTCGATCTCGCTGCCGAAGACGGGGATGCCGGCAGCGTCGGTGGCGTGGAGGAGGGTGGAGAGGTTGTTGACCACGTTGTTATCGGTGAAGTTATTGACGCAGTCCACTCCCTTGCCCACCAGGGCAGCTGCGCCGGAGGCGACCTCGCTCTCATTGGTGATGCCCACGGCCTCGACGGTCAGGTCATATTTGGGGGCCAGCTCCTTAAAGGTCTCGAGAGCGGAGACCGAGTTGGGTTCGCTGGTGGTGTAGAGAACGCCTACGGTCTTGGCGTCTGGGAGCATGGCACGGATCATCTTGAGCTGGCCATCCAAATTGAGGGTGTCCGTCGTACCGGTGGTGCCGTTGCCGGGGTTTTCCAGGGTCTTGACCAGGCCCGCGGCCACGGGGTCGCTGACAGCGCAGAAGACGGTGGGGATACCGGAGTCCTTGGCGGCGGAGTAGGCGCTCATTGCGGCGGGCGTCGCCACGCCGATGATGAGGTCGTATTTAGAGGCCACCATGTTCTTGGCAATCATGTCGGCGGTCTCGGCCTGCCCCTGGGCGTTCTTCACATCAATGGTAACGCCGTTCTCGCTATCCTTATAACCGGCGGCCTCCAGGCCCTGAATGGTGCCTTCGGTGCAATTGTCAAGAGAGGGGTGGGGGGCATACTGGATGATGCCGATAGTGACGTTCTTTGTCTCAGCGCTGGGGCTGACGGCAGTGCTGGCGCTGGGGCTGGCGGAGCCCGAGGGCACTGCCGAGGGGGAGGCGCTGCCCCCTCCGGTGGAGCAGGCGGCAAGGGGCAGGGTCATGGCGGCGGCGGCGGCCAGAGACAGGAGTTTCTTTAGGGTGTGCTTTTTCATGGTGATTTCTCCTCAATTTAAATTTGGGCGGCAGATGGGCCAGCATAAGTGTTCGCAATAAAACAAACAAAAAGACGCTCTCATCCCATTTCTGGGACAAAAGCGTCAGCTTCTGCGATACCACCCAAATTGACGTCCGAAGACGCCCACTCGTTTCACGTGCCATCACACGTGCCCGATGGATAACGGGTGGGAACCCGTCGGCATCTACTGGGATTACTCCGTTCAAGCCGCCCTCCGAAGTCCATTCACACCCCGCCTTGTATCCCGCTCACACTGTCCGGGACTCGCTTTGCCTTGGCCGCGGATGCTACTTCTCTCCGTCATAGGTTTGGTGCTATGTTGCTGTATTGCATTATAAGCACCCGCGGTCACATTTGTCAACTACTTTTTAACGATATCTTCCCTCCTCCCGCTCCATCAGAGGGGTGAGGGTGGCCCGGATGTTCTCCCTGGCCGTCGCAATATCCCGCACCCGGATGGCATGAAAAACCCGGGCGGCGTTCTCATAAATAGCTCGGTTTCCATCCCTGCGGGCAAACTGGGCCCACAAGGTCAGGTTGGGCACCCGGAACGCCTGGTAGATGAGGGGTATGAGGGTGTTGCTCCCCAGTAAAGTCAGCTCGTGGTAAAAGGCGAAGGCCGCCTCGGCCACTGCCTGGGGGGCTTGGGCTCTCTCCAATTCGGCAAGCAGACCCTCCAGCGCGGCGAGGCCCTCCTCGGTCAGCATGGGAATGGCCTGCTCCACCGCCAGTTGGTCGAAAATGAGCTTGATTTCCAGTATGGAGCGAATCTCCTCGGGCCGCAGCCGCCCGCCGTTATACTCCATAATAGAACGGATGGTCTCGGGCGTGCCCGTGCGGCGGTAGTCGGCCACGTAGACCCCCGCTCGGGGCTTTACGTGCAGAAAGCCCTTCCGGGCAAGGTCCGAGATACCCCCGTTCACCACCGCCCGGCTCACCTGCATCTGCTCGGCCAGCTCCCGCTCAGAGGGCAGCCGCTCCCCCACTGCAAGCTGGCCGGATAAAATCATGCTCTCCATCTCCCGGATGAAGAGTTCCTTCAGTGTGGGCGCACTCAGCTTTGAAAATTCCATTGCGGGCCTCCTATGTCTCCATGACATTGGTATAACCAGATACCAGATTGAGATTATCACACTGTAAGCATAAAATCAAGGTCTATTTTTATCGATTTTCGCATAATTATTAAAGTAAATTGTCCGTTTTCCCTTGACATTACCCAAATGTTAAGTTAACATTTTAACAAGATTTGTCCCATAAAATTCTGGTCCGACCAGAACCCGCCGCCCCGCCGGGCAGAAAGGAAGGCACGACCATGCAGGAATTCAAGGTGCTGGAGATCAAGCAGAGCGTGTTTGAAAACAACGACCGGGACGCGGACCGCCTCCGGGAGGAACTGCGGGAGAAGAACATCTTCCTCCTCAACCTCATGTCCTCCCCCGGTGCGGGAAAGACCACCACCCTGACCCAAACCATTAACCGTCTGAAGGACAGGCTGAATATCGCCGTTATGGAGGCCGACATCGACTCCGACGTGGACGCCCACACCATCGCCTCCACCGGGGCAAGGGTCATCCAGCTCCACACCGGCGGCATGTGCCACCTGGACGCGGACATGACCCGTCAGGGATTAACGGGTCTGGGGGCTGAGGGGGCCGACCTGGTCGTTCTCGAAAATGTGGGAAATCTGGTCTGCCCAGCCGAGTTTGATACCGGCTCAACCAAAAACGCCATGATTTTAAGTGTACCCGAGGGGGACGACAAGCCCCTCAAGTACCCCCTGATGTTCAAGATCTGCGACGTGTTGCTGATCAATAAAACCGACACGCTCCACGTCTTTGACTTCAACATGGAGAAGTGTATCGAGCGGGTCAAAAAGCTCAACCCCAGCATTAAGGTCATCCCAATTTCGGCCAAGACCGGCGGAGGGATTGACGCGTGGTGCGACTGGCTGTACGGCGCGGTCAGTGAGTTCCGCTCTGGGAACTGAAATTAAAGGAGGAACACAAGTATGAGAGAGCTTACAAAAATGTGGTTCCCCGAGGGGTATGTCTGTCAGCATAACGAGAAGGTCATGGCCCTGGCTAACCTCATCGGCCGGAAAAAGCCGGGCAAGGGCTTTGCCTGGGACGACCCGGAGTACGTTATCCTGGAGGCCGGCGTGGACGACGAGATGGCCGAGATGGGCCTCGCCATGGGCTACTTCACCAAGCGTACCGCCCCCGAGATGGCCCGCCTCACCGGCAAGAGCGAGGAATACTGTCACGAGCAAATGATGAAACTGGCGGTGTATGGCACCACCTTCGTCAACGTTATCAACGGGGTGGACACCTTCTGGCATGCTGAGAGCTGGATTCCCGGCGTAATGGAGATGATCGTCAACAATCTCGACAACGTGAAGAATTACCCAATCGTTGCCTACGCGATGGAGGCTTACGGCCGTGTGCGCGGCCCTCTGAGCGCGGGCATGTTCCCCCCCGGCATCGGACTCATGCGGGTCATCCCCATCGAGTCCGCCATCGATGGCACCAGCCGCAGGGCAAGCTACGAGGAGGTCTCTACCTACCTCAACGAGAACACCATCTTCTCCTGCTCCCCCTGCTCCTGCCGGACCGACCGGGAGGCCATGGGCGAGGGCTGCGGCCACCTGAAGGAGGACATGTGCATCCAGCTCGGCCACGCCGCCGAGTACTACATCCGAACCGGCCGGGCCCGGGCCATCACCCGGGAGGAGGCCTTTGAGATTATCAAGCGCGCTGAAGAGAACGGCCTCATGCACCAGATCCCAAACATTGACGGCTCGGGCAAGACCCACGCCATCTGCAACTGCTGCGGATGCTCCTGCCTGTCTCTGCGCACGGGTAGTATGTACAAGAACACGGACATGGTCCGCTCCAACTACGTCTCCCGCGTGGATAAGGAGAAGTGCGTGGCCTGCGGCCAGTGCGTGGAGCACTGTCCCGTCAACGCACTCAAGCTGGGGCAGAAGCTCTGCTCCACCGGACCCGTCACTGAGGATATCACCACCAAGCGCACCCCCCGCAACAACGAATGGGGCCAGAAGGACTGGAACCCCGATTACCGTACCAACCGTCAGGAGGTGGTGGACACTGGTACCGCCCCCTGCAAAACAAGCTGTCCCGCTCACATCGCCGTGCAGGGCTATATCAAGCTGGCCGCTCAAGGTAAGTACCGGGAGGCCCTCCAGCTCATTAAAATGGAAAACCCCTTTCCCGCCGTCTGCGGCCGGGTGTGCAACCGCCGGTGTGAGGACGCCTGCACCCGCGGCAGCCTGGATGAGCCCATCGCCATCGACGAGATCAAGAAATTCATCGCCGAGCAGGACCTGGACGAAACGAGCCGTTTCATCCCCAAGAAGCGCCATGACTACAGCGACAAGAAGATTGCCATCGTAGGTGCCGGCCCGGCCGGCCTCTCCTGTGCCTACTACCTGGCTCAGGACGGGTACGACATCACAGTATTTGAAAAACAGGAGCGCCTGGGCGGCATGCTAACCTTGGGCATCCCCTCCTTCGTCCTGGAGAAGAACGTGGTAGACGCCGAGATCGACGTCCTTCGGGAACTGGGCGTCAAGTTCAAAACCGGCGTAGAGGTCGGCAGGGACGTGACCCTGGACGAGTTGAGGGGCCAGGGCTACAAGGCCTTTTACCTGGCTGTGGGCGCCCAGCAGGGCCGTGGCCTGGGCTTAGAGGGAGAAGATGCCCAGGGGGTCCTCTCGGGCGTGGAGCTCCTCCGTCGGGTCAACCTGTCGGAGGAAAAGCTGGTCTCCGGCAAAGTGGTGGTCATTGGCGGCGGCAACGTGGCCATTGACGTGGCCCGCTCGGCCAGGCGCTGCGGTGGCGAGCAGGTAGAGCTGTACTGCCTGGAGAGCCGCGCTGAAATGCCTGCCCTGGACGAGGAGGTGGAGGCGGCCGAGCATGAGCATATCTCCATTCATAACGGCTGGGGCCCCAAGCGCATTCTCACTGAAAACGGCAAGGTCACCGGGGTGGAATTCAAGCGCTGCGTCAGCGTCTTTGACGAGAACCGCCGTTTCTCCCCCAAGTACGATGAGAACGACGTCATGGTCGTTCCTGCCGACTGGGTGGCCCTCTCCGTGGGCCAGGCTATCGACTGGGGAGGCCTCCTGGACGGGAGCTCAGCCGTCCTTGGCCGCAACAACACCATCCAGGTGGACGACTGGACCTACCAGACCGCCCAGAGCGACGTCTTCGCCGGCGGCGACGCGGTAACCGGCCCCAGGTTTGCCATCGACGCCATCGCCGCCGGTAAACAGGGTGCCATCTCCATCCACCGTTTCGTCCAGCCCGGCCAGGATCTGCGCTTTGGCCGCAGCCGCCGGGAGTTTATAGAGCTGGATAAGTCCACCGCCGTGCTGGAGGGCTACGACAACACCCCCCGCCAGCGGCCCCAGGCGGCGGAAACTCCCGACGCCCCCTCCTTCCGGGACACCCGGGGCACCTTCACCGAGGAGCAGATGAAAAAAGAGAGCGAGCGCTGCCTGGGCTGTGGAGCCACGGTGGTGGACGAGTATATGTGCGTGGGCTGCGGCATGTGCACCACAAAATGCAAGTTCGACGCTATCCGCCTAGAGCGGGCCTATGACAGCCCGGGCGTCGCCTTCCTGGACATCAAGAAGACCATCACCCCTCACGTCCTCAAGCGCAAGGTGAAGATCACCGCCAAAAAGGTCTTCGGCGGGAAAGAGTAAGCCATGCATGAGTTAGGCATCATGTACCACGTGGTGGAGCAGGTCCTCCGCATCGCGGCCGGTAACGGCCTCACCCAAGTGGACACTCTTGTCCTCCAGGTGGGAGAGCTGTCCTCCGTTATCCCTCATTACTTAGAGGCCTGCTTCCCCGCAGCTGTCGACGGCACACTTCTGGAGAAGACCAAGCTTTCCATCGAGGTCCTTCCCGCCAACGGCCTGTGCTCTTCCTGCGGCAAGGTCTTCGGCCTGGTGGAGCACCACAGGACCTGCCCCCACTGCGGCGGCCGGGAGTACGAGACCCTGAGCGGCAGCGAATTTTACATCAAGGAGATCGTCGCCTGTTAAAAACCATAAATTGTTTTCAGATAGAGGAGTGACCTCCATTGCCCGCCCTTTCAGAGCTGCGATATGAACCCGACCCGGCCCGGCAGACCCGGGACTTCTTCGACCGCCTTGCCCCCCAATGGGACGGTATGGCCCACGCGTCCGACGACAAGATCGACGCCATTCTCACCCAGGCCGGGGTACCCCATGGAGGGCGTATCCTAGACGTGGCCTGTGGCACCGGCATCCTCTTCCCCGCCCTTTTCCGCCGCTCCCCCTCCCTTCTCCGGGCCATCGACCTGTCCCCCCGCATGGTAGCTCTGGCGCGGACGAAACACTCCGGCGCGGAGGTCACCGCCGAGGACTTTTATTCTTTCAGCCAGGGCGGCTTTGACTGCATAGTGGTCTACAATGCTTACCCCCACTTCCTGGATAAGACCCTCTTTGCCGCCCAGGCCTACCGCTGCCTCAGGCCAGGTGGCAGGCTGGTCGTCGCCCATGGCTGCGGCAGGCGGGCGCTTAACAACCGGCACCACGCGGGCCCCGCCCAGGTCGTCTCCACCCCCCTCCTCTCCTGCACCGAGGAGTCCCTCCGCCTGGGTTACCGCTTCACCTTTGACGTGATGGCGGACGAGGAGGATCGCTACATCCTCTCCGGAAGAAAAAAATAAAAAGGAAACGAGAGCGGTCACTCGCTCTCGTTTCCTTTTTATAAGCCGTCCGGCTCCCCGTTTTTCCGTTCCCGCCGTAAGAATGCAAACTTGGTCTCCGAGCAGAGGATGGCGATGAAGATGAGTGCAAACCCCAGCAGCATAGGCCCCGTCGGCCGCTCTTGCCCCGCCAGGACGGAGAAGAACACTCCGAAGGGGGCCTCCAGGGCCAAAAGCACCGCCGCCGTGGCCGGGGGCGTGTATTTCTGCCCCACGTTCTGGAAAAGGAGCGCCCCCGCCGTGGCGAACACCGACAGATACACAAGGCTCCCCACCGCCCCCGCGGTAATGCCCACGGGAAATTCCTCAAAAATAAGGGCGAAAACCCAGGCCCACACCGCCGTGACCGCGAACTGCACTGCGGTAAGCAGGAAAATGTCCTTCCCCTGGGCATTCTTCGCCACGGCGATGATGTGGCAGGCGTAGAGAAGGCCGGAACCCAAAGTAAGTACGTCCCCCCAGCCCATCGATAAATCTGCCGACAGGCTCACAAGCCCCACCCCCGTGATGCACAGAAGGGCCGCCGCCACGTTGTATCGGTCCGGTCGCTGGTGAGAAACTACCCAGTAGAGAAATGGCACGATCACGCAGTAAACGGCCGTCAGAAAGGCGTTTTTCCCCGGCGTGGTCAACATAAGGCCGAAGGTCTGGGCGCTGTACGCCCCAAAGAGCAGAGTGCCCATCACGGCCCCTCCCATCAGATACCCCCGGTCCAGCAGCTTGAGTTTCTTCCAAAAGATCGCCACGAGAATGGCCGCCCCCGCCGTAAAGCGAAACGCCAGCAGATAGAACGTGGGCACCGTATCCAGCGTGTTCTTCATGATGACAAAGGTGGAGCCCCAAATAACGGTGGCCAGAACGATGAGCGGGCGGGCGAGCTTTGAGAGTGCGGTTTCATTCATGGTTGACGAGCTCCCCTTTTGTGTGGTATTATAGAACAAATTTTCGAGGTGAGGTTTATGTCGAAATTGACGCGGGATTTCTATGACCGGGACACCCTGACCGTAGCCAGGGACCTGTTGGGCAAGCATCTGGTGCGCTTGGTAGACGGTCTGCCCCTGGCCTGCCGCATCACCGAGACCGAAGGCTATATCGGCCGCCTGGACAAGGCCTGCCACGCATATGCCTATAGGCGCACCCCCCGGACCGAGACTCTATTTACCCGCCCCGGTACGGCGTATATTTACCTCATCTACGGGATGTACGACTGCCTAAATTTTGTGACCGAACCCGAGGGCGAACCTGCCGCAGTCCTCATCCGGGCAGCTGAGCCTGTTGCGGAATGGGGCGATGCCATTGCCCACAACCGCTATGGCTGCGGCCTCGCCGACATGACGGTCTACCAGAAGAAGAACTTTCTCAACGGCCCCGGTAAGCTCTGCCGAGGGCTGAAACTGACCCGCGCTCAGAACGGCCTGGACCTGACCGGGGACGAGCTCTATGTCTGGGATGCCGGGGAGACCCCGGCCCATATCAATATAAGCAAACGCGTCGGCATCGACTACGCCGAAGAGGCGGCAGATTTCCCCTGGAGGTTCTGGATATGATTTTGTTCGACCTAGACGGCACCCTCATCGACTCTAACAGCATCTGGGAGGATATCGACTCCGCCTTTCTGGGCCGCCGGGGCCTCCTGTCAACCGAGGAGTACGCTCACCGAATGGGCCAGTCCATTTTCCCCGTGGCAGCCCAGTTGACGAAGGATTACTTCGCCCTTGACATGACCCCCCAGGAGATTATGGATGAGTGGACCCATTTGGCGGGGGACGCCTACGCCCACGTCCCCCTCAAGCCTGGAGCGGCGGAATTTCTGGAGCAATGCCGCCTGGAGGGCCGCCGTCTCGCCCTGGTCACCGCCTGCGTGCCCGGCCTCTGCCGTACCGCCCTGTCCGCACACGGCCTGGAGCAATATTTCGACAAGCTCGTGTTCGCCCAGGAACTGGGACTTGAAAAGCGGGACCCCCTGGTCTTCCACCGCTCCGCCGAGCTGCTGGGCGTCTCCCCCGAAGGCTGCACCCTCTACGAGGACGCCCCCGCCAACTGCGCCGCCGCCAAAACAGCCGGTATGCGGGTGGTGGGCGTGTACGACCCCTTCTACCGTCGGTATGAGGCAGAGATGCGCCGCACCTGCGACCAGTACATCACCAGCTTTACGGAGCTGCTATAGAAACGACCACGGGCGACACAACTGCTTTTGAATTAAGGGGGCAGGGGACAAACAGCAGGGCATTGAATATGCCCTTGTTTGTCCCCTGGCTTTTTCTTTCCCCCGCGGGAGGCGCCGCCCCTCTGCATAGGGGAAGTCTCCCATCCGCTAAATCTTACTCATATGCTGGGCCGCCGACTTGAGCATCAGTTTCTTCGTCCCCACATTGTCAAAGGCAATCTCGATAAGCGCGTCGCCCCCCATCTTCTGGACCGACACCACCATACCGTTACCGAACGCCTTATGTGTCACCATCTCGCCTCGCTGGTACTCGGGCAGGGCCGCGCCCGCGGACTTTATGCCGCCCACCGCGGTACTGGGCCGCGCAGTTTTTCTCTCGTTGGCGCCGCCTCCCTGGGCGGAGTGCTCTCCGATCGAATATCCCCGATCATACCCGCCGCTCCGGTATCCGCCGGCAGCGGAGGGCTTTTTCTCTACAGAAGTGGGCGCGGGCTTCCAGCCTTCGTCAAAGTCGCTGTTCTCGCTCAAATAGCTCCGCCCCGACTTCTCCACGAAGTCACCGGGAATCTCCCCCACAAAACGGGAGGGCCTGTTGTTGCTTGTGCGGCCAAAGAGCATCCTCTGGGCCGCGCAGGTAAGGTAAAGCTTTTCCTTCGCCCTCGTCATGGCCACGTAGCAGAGCCGCCGCTCCTCCTCCATCTCCTCCATCTCTCCGATGGCCCGGATGCCGGGGAAGATTCCCTCCTCCACACCAACGACGAAGACCACCGGAAACTCCAGCCCCTTGGCCGAGTGCATGGTCATCATCACGGCGCAGTCCTCGTTGGGGTCATGGTTATCGAGGTCGGTGTACAGCGCGATCTCGTCCAGAAAACCGGACAGATTGGGCTCCGCCGCGTTCTCCAGATAGCCATTGATGGAGGTGAGGAGCTCGCGCACATTCTCAAGCCGAGTGCGGTCTTCCACCGTGTTTTTCTGCTCCAGCATGATGCCGTACCCTGTGCGGATGATGAGCTCCTCATAAAAGTCGGGGAGGCTCAGCTCGCCTAAAAGCCCGTTCAGCTCGTCCATCAAAGCGGTGAAGATGCTCAGCTTGGCAGCCGCCTTCTGGAGCTCCGGGTGCTCCATGGGCGCGCGGATAACATTCCACAGGCTCTTCCCCTCCTGGGTGGCGATGGCCTGAGCCCGCTCTACCGTGGTAGTGCCGATGCCCCTGGGTGGATTGTTGATAATGCGCTGGAGCCGCAGGTCGTCGTGGGGGTTATTGAGGACGCTCAGATAGGCCAGCATGTCCTTCACCTCGGCCCGGTCGAAGAACCGGGTACCCCCGATGATGCGGTAGGGAATGCCGTTGCGCTTGAAGGCGATTTCCATTTGGTTTGACTGGGCGTTCATCCGATAGAGCACCGCATGGTCCCGCCACCGCCGCCCCTGGGAAAAGTTGCTTAAAATCTGAGCGGCGACGTACTGGGCCTCGTCGTTCTCGTTCATGGCGGTGTAGACCTGCACCTTGTCCCCCTCACCCAGCTCAGTCCACAGCTCCTTGCCCTTGCGTCCCATGTTGTTCTTGATAACGGCGTTGCTGGCTTCCAGGATATTCTTGGTAGAACGATAATTCTGCTCCAGGCGGATGACCCGCGCCCCCTTGTACTGGCTCTCAAAGGAGAGGATGTTCTCAATGGTCGCGCCCCGGAACCGGTAGATGGACTGGTCGTCGTCCCCCACCACGCAGATGTTCTCATATCGCCCCGCCAGCGCCGACGCCAGGAGGTACTGGAGGTTGTTAGTGTCCTGATACTCGTCGATGAGGACGTACTTAAACTTGCGCTGGTAATACTCCCGAACGTCCTCAAAGCCCTGTAGGAGCCGGACAGTGTGGAGGATGATGTCGTCAAAGTCCAGGGCGTTAGCATCCTTGAGGCGCCGCTCGTACTCATCGTACACCTTGGCGATCTTCTGAAGCCGGAAGTCCCCCGACTTCTCGCACTCGTTTACATATTCCGCCCCCATCTTCATGGCGTCCTTGGCCCGGGAGATGTAGCCCAAAATGGTCTTGGCGGGAAACGCCTTGTCGTCGATGTTGAAGTCCTTCAAAATGTCCTTCACTACCCGCTCCGCGTCCGCGCTATCGTAGATGGTAAAGCTCCCCGAAAAACCCAGCCTCTCGATGTCCCGTCGCAGGATACGCACACAGGCCGAGTGAAAGGTGGAGGCCCACACGTCATTTGCGGAGGGGCCCAGCATCCGCTCCAGCCGCGCCTTCAGCTCTCCTGCCGCCTTGTTGGTAAAGGTGATGGCAATAATGGACCAAGGCACGGCAGCGTCAAGCTTGCATAACTCTTCCTGCCTGCCCTTGGGCCCCGTTTTGCCCCCGGACAGGACGTACTCCTCCAGAAACTCTAAATCCTCGTCGCTCACCCAGTCCGCGACCTCGTCGCTGTCCGAGCCCCGGCCGTACTTGATGAGGTTCGCAATGCGGCTGATGAGCACCGTGGTTTTTCCGCTGCCCGCGCCTGCCAGCAGAAGCAGGGGCCCCTCGGTGGCAAGGACGGCCTTGCGCTGCTCCGGGTTCAACTTCATGTAATCAAGCTCGATGGCGGCCCGCCGGGCCTTGCAGAACTGAACGGCTCTCTCTTGTGTCAGCATAAGTACACCTCGGCAATATAGGAGCCGTCCACGAGGTGGACGGCTCCATCAGATTTCGTTACTTTATTTTATCGGAAAATGGCCGCAAGGTCAACTAGCCATCTCCACAAATCTTCCTTTTCCGCCCCAGACTAAGCCCAGGTGAAACAGGCGGAGCACCGCGTGTGGGCCCCCAGCGCTGCAGATGTCTCCGCAAGCAAGGTGCGGGAGCTCAGCCCCGGCAGTATCTAAAGCCACCGTCTATGTGCGCGTTTCCCGAGTATAAAAATCCCCTCCTGCTTGTACAGGAGGGGGCACCATCTCACTAACTTTTCATCCACTGCTGGAACTCATCCCACAGCTCCATGGCTTTGAACTTGACGATATAGCCCTCGTTTTCCCCGGTAATGAGGGCGATGTCCCCGCTGGTGAGGCCGCCTTCGGCAGCGGTTTCAGCGGTAGTCTCTGTCACAGAGCCCAGGCACAGAGGCGGGAAGACCACGCACCACCAGTTCTGCCCCCCGCCGTCCCCGATGACCACCCGCAGGGCGGTGTACTCCCCGGCAGGTAGGGCGAAATCATCGTACTCCTTGGTGGGGAACCACGCATTCTGCTCCACCGCTGCGGTCACCGGGTAGTCATACCCGTTCTCTCCCACCGTCTCGGCCCCGACGGCGGCAAAATCCCCCAGTCGGGCCGCGATGGCCGCCTCGGCCGCCTCACGGCTCAGGCCCTGGGTGAAGAGGTCCCCCGCCTCGGCTAAAATCCGGTCCCGTACTTGGAGTTTAAGGGCTTGGTCCTCCTGGGAGTCCGAGTTCGCGATGACATGCAGGCGGATCACCTTGTCGGCCAAATCCCTTTGCTGTCCGTTCAGCCACCCGCCCAGCAGAGCAGCCACCCCCACCCCAAGCAGCAGGGCAATCTCCCAGCGGCGGAGCTTACTTTTCGTAGTTAACATAAAAATCACCGTCCATATGTATTGACTACATTGTGGACGATGATTTCTGGTTTTATACCGACTGAGTCAAAAAAGTCTCCCGATAGACCCCCGCCAGGTCCTCCCAGGCGCGCCGGGCGGCCTCTTCACTGCGGAAGACGCCGAAGACGGTAGGGCCGCTGCCACTCATGCTGGCCCCCAGGGCGCCATGGCCCAGAAGTGCGCTCTTGATGGCGGCGATCTCCGCCGCCTTACGGGGCGGGAGCACATCCTCAAACACGTTGTATAGCCGCCGGGCCGCCCCCTCCAGGTCCCCCGCCTCCAGTGCGGCGATGAGGCCTGCGGTATCCGGCCTGCGACGGAGGCGCACACCGTCCGCCCGGCGAAAGAGCTCGGGCGTGGCAATGGGAAAGCCGGGTTTACATAAAACAATCCAACAGAAGGGCAGCGGTGCCAATGGGGTCAGCATCTCGCCCCGTCCCTCGGCCAAGGCTGTGCCGCCATGGACACAGTAGGGCACGTCGGAGCCCACCTGCTGGCCGATTCGGGCCAGCCGTTCGGGACTCAGTTCCGCCCCGGTGAGAACGTTCAGGGCACGGAGGACGGCGGCAGCGTCGCTGCTGCCTCCAGCCAGCCCCGCGCAGACGGGGATCTCCTTCTGGATGCGGATGGACACCCCCCCCAGGTCGATGCCCGTCTCCTCGCTAAAGCAGAGGGCTGCGGCGGCGGCCAGGTTCCGCTGGTCTGAGGGGAGAAAGCTCCGATTGGTGGAGAGCCGCAACCCCTCGCCCGTACCGATCTCCACGGTCAGCAGGTCGTGGAGGGTTACCGACTGCATCACCATCCGCAGCTCATGATACCCGTCGGCCCGTGTCCCCAGGATGTCCAGGGTCAGATTCAGTTTTGCGTTGGCCTTGACCTGCATAGCAGTTTCCTCTCTGTTTATCCGCGTATCCTCCGGGCCTCTAGGTAAAACCTCTTGTCGCTGGCCTCGCCCATGGAGAAGGTCTTCCGGGGCAGCAGCCCGTCCTGGGCCACGGTGGGGAAGAGGTCTGTCTTGTCCATAGCAGGCAGGAGGAACGCCAGGTTGCCCTCCTGCACCCCTAGGCTCCGGGCCACGTTCTCCCCGTGGATGTAGTCGATTCTGCACTTGTGCCGCTGAGCGTAGGAGTCCAGGAAGGCCTGGAGGGTACCCACGCTGAGGCGCAGCCTGGGGTCTGGCACTGTCACCGTTCCCACCCCGTCCCGGTGGAGGAAACAGAGAACGTGCCCCTCCCCCAGCCCGTAGCGGGCTCCGGGGTGGGCGGCAATCAACTCGTTCAGCAGCGCCTCCGGCTCCACGCCGAAGACCACCCGGTGGATGGGCTCAAAGTCCAGCGCCTCGTCATGGAGGTTCACCAGCTCGCAAAGGGCGTACCGGGCGGGCAAATCGGCCCACTTCTCCGGCGGTGTCAACCGTTTCTGCCGCTCGTAGCACTCTTTGGCCGTGGCCAGGGAGTGGTTCCCATCCCCCACGGCAAACTGGATGGACGCGCCGTCGGTGAGGGCCTGGAGTGCATCCGACACCCGCTCCAGCGCTGCGCCGTCCAGCAGCCAGCCGGAGAGGTGGCCGCCACTCTCCATCAAATCGAAGTCGTAAAGAGGCTCCAGCCGCCCCTTTTCCTCCGCCAGCGGCTCGATGACGGTGCGGTCGGGATCGTCGGTAAGGAGAAGGACATGGGGCAGCTCGATGGGCGCGTTCTTTCGCACCGCCACCCTGGGCGGGATGCGGGAGAGGACAGTGCCCTCGGTGGCCCGAACAGAGGCGTCGGACCCAGGCTCGTAGTCGTACTGCTCCAGGTCCACCATGCCCACTAATCCACTGCGGGTCCTCCCATTGGTGAGGCCCCGCTCCACATACACCATCGCCCCCGGCAGGGCTTTAAACACGCCATCCCGCAGGTAGCGGGTCATGGTGTTGTTCACCTCCATGATGTCGGTCTCCACGTCGGGCCCCTCCAGGCAGCTCTCCGGCAGGATGAGCCGGAGGGAGGAGGGGGCGGACCCCACGTAGTCCTCCACCCGCTGCCAGTACTCGGGCTGGGAGGTGTACTGGTCGCAGGCCACCACGCTCCACTTGCGGTACTCGCAGTTCTGGGGCAGCAGAATATCCGCCGGGGAAAAGGCCAGTCGTTCAAACACGGGGAGCACCTCCTTAGAAGTTAGGACCGGAAACTCAGATCAACCCATTACTGATGTCAGCGGTGGCAGGCCTGCTTGATGGCGTTCAGGAGCTCGGGGAAGGTCTCGTAAGCGGGGAGCTCAGGGTAGTCGGCCTTGATCTTGTCCGTGCTTTTGAAGAGGAAACCGGCTTCACTTGCCTGGATCATACCCAGGTCGTTATAGCTGTCTCCGCTGGCGATGGTCTGGTAGCCGATGGATTGCAGGGCTTTCACCGTGGTGAGCTTGGATTGCTCGCAGCGCATTTTGAATCCGGTAATGGTTCCGTCTGGGGCCGCCTCAAGGGTGTTGCAGAAGATGGTAGGCCACCCCAGCTTTTTCATCAGGGGCTGGGCGAACTGCTCGAAGGTATCGCTCAGAATGATGACCTGGGTGAAAGAGCGGAGCTCATCCAGAAACTCCTTGGCCCCGGGAAGCGGGTCGATGGCGGCGATGGTAGCCTGGATTTCCCGCAGCCCCAAACCGTGCTCTTTCAAAATAGAAATGCGGTAGTTCATCAGCTTGTCGTAATCAGGTTCGTCCCGGGTGGTCCGCCTGAGCTCATCGATGCCGCTGGCCTCAGCGAAGGCGATCCAGATTTCCGGGACCAGGACGCCCTCCATGTCCAGACAGACAAGATACATATGCTTGCTCCTCTCTCTAATCCTCGCCCCGGCCCTGTTTCTTGCGCAGGTTCGTCAGGAAGTTGTCCATCCGCGTCAGGGCCTCGGCGATGTCCTTCATGCTGGTGGCATAGCAGCAGCGGATAAACCCCTCCCCCCCGGTACCGAAGGCGCTGCCGCTGATAACGGCCACCTTTTCCTCCAGGAGGAACCGCTCACAGAACTCGTCGGAGGAGAGGCCGGTGGACGTGATGTCGGGGAATACGTAGAAGGCCCCCTTGGGCTCGTAGCACTTCAGCCCGATGCGGATGAGGCCCTCCACCAGGTATCTGCGGCGGCCGTCGTACTCGTCGCGCATCTTCTCGATGTCCCGGTCGCCGTTGCGCATGGCCTCAATGGCCGCGTGCTGGCTGGTGGTGGGGGCTGACATGATACCGAACTGGTGCAGCTTGAGGAGCTGCTTGATCACCGGCGCGGGCGCGCAGAGGTAGCCCATACGCCAGCCCGTCATGGCGTGACTCTTGGAAAAACCGCCCACCAAAATGGTGCGCTCGTACATATCGGGGATATTGGCGATGGAGGTGTGGTGCATATCATAGGTAAGCTCGGCGTAGATCTCATCGGAGAGGACCATGATGTCGGTCCCCCGCAGGACCTCGGCGATGGCCTCCAGATCCTCCCGGCGCATGACGGCCCCGGTGGGGTTGTTGGGAAAGGGGAGTACCAGCGCCTTTGTGCGGGGGGTGATGGCGCCGCGCAGCTGCGCGGCGGTGAGGCGGAAGGAGTCCTCTGCCTTGGTCTCTACCAGAATGGGGGTGCCCCCGGCCATGGTTGCAAGGGGCCCGTAGCACACAAAGGAAGGCACCGGAATGATGACCTCGTCGCCGGGGTTGAGAAGGCAGCGGAGCGCAAGGTCGATGCCCTCGCTCCCGCCCACTGTAACGATGATCTGACTCGCAAAGTCGTAGTGCAGGTCAAACCGGCGGGCCTGATAGGCCGCGATCTCCCGGCGCAGCTCCGCAAGACCGGCGTTGGAGGTATAGCGGGTTTTCCCCTTCTCCAGGGAGTAAATGCCCGCGTCCCGGATGTGCCAGGGAGTGACGAAATCGGGCTCGCCCACACCCAGGGAGATGGCGTCCTTCATCTCCTCTAATATGTCAAAAAATTTACGAATACCGGAGGGCTGTACGCTCTGTATCTTCTCCGACAGTATATGCTCGTAATTCATACGAAAATGAACTCCCTTTCTCCCGGCGCCTGCTTTTCAAAGATCAGGTGCTTCTCTTTATATTTTTTAAGGATGAAATGGGTGGCGGTGGCGGTGACCCCCTCCAGAGGGGCAAGGCGGTCACTTACAAAGGTAGCCACCTCCCGCAGGCTGCGGCCGGAGATGATGACAGTGAAGTCGAAGGCGCCCGACATGAGGTAGAGGGATTCCACCTCCTCATACTGGTAGATGCGCTCGGCCACCCGGTCGAACCCCTCTTCCCGCTGAGGGGTGACCTTGACCTCGATGAGTGCCGTCACGTCCTCCCGGTTGGTGCTGTTCCAGTCCACGATTGCCTTGTACCCGAGGATGACCTTGTCCTCCTCGTACTGCTTAATAGCTCGTGCGACCTCCTCCACCGGCATGTCGGCCATTGCCGCCAGCTGCTCATGGGTGAGCGTGCAGTCCTCTTCCAGTAATTTCAATAGTTTTGTCATAAAAACGCCTCCTGTCCACATGATAAGTGTGATTTCCATTATAATGCGTAAACCTCCGCGGGGCAAGTGCAAATTGCGCGTTTTGACAATCCCCAAACCCACTGGGGGACTATGGTTTGGGGCATACGGAGGCGGGCGGGAACCTTTGTGTGTGATTGTGCGCATTTATTTCCTTCGTGCCCCGAAAAACTTTGTGCATTTTTTTATGGAAATTCGAAAATTAAAGTGCTATGATAACATCCTCGACATTTGAAGACCCTAAAATATGAACTATCTTCCTATGGGAGGCGACAAGGATATGGAATATGTCGACTTGGTCGGCAGAATCGTAGCGGCGGAGGAGACCGCCCAGGAGATCGCACGCGAGGCGCAGGAGAAACAGGCCAGTCTGGACAGCGACCTCAAGCGGGACGTGGAACAGCTCCATGAGGACTGCTTTGCCCGGGCCAAGCGCCGGGTCGCTCTGGTGGAGGAGACTGAGCGCTCCGCCGCCCAGGACAGTATGGCCGAATGGGACGCCAAGCTCTCCCGTGCCATGGCTGAGGTGGAACACGCCTACGCCAAGGGCAAGGACGCCTGGGTGGACCTGCTCTTCCACAAGATTGTGGGAGACTGACGTATGATTACCAGCTACATGAACTACGGCGCACTCTCGGCCAAGGTGCGCGCCATGTACGGCAAACGGCTGCGTGCCGCGGACTTTGAGCACATGGCCTCCCTAATCGACCCACAGGACGTGCTGGAGTACCTGCGTACCCAGCCCGGCTGGACCGCCGCCGTCACCGCCCTCTCGGCGGACCGAGGCTACGTGGGCCGGGTGGAGCTGGAAGAGGCCCTGCGCCGCCAGATCAGCCACGACTACGCGGGGCTCGCCCACTTCGTCCCCAAGATCGACAAGGTCGTCGTATCCTTCCCCGTGCGCCTGGCGGAGCTCTCCGAGATCATGACTGCTCTGCGCCGTATCAAGTCGGGCGTTGGGAAGGAGCCCCCTGAAACCGAGCGAGAATCCGCACTGAAGATCGACCGCGCCGCCATGCGCGCCTGCACCGATTATACCGGGCTGGTTAACGCGGCCAAGGGCAGCATCTACTATGCCCCCCTTACCCTTCTCCGGCCCGACCAGTCCGGCGGTCTGCCTGACTACCCTATGGCCGAGGCCGTCCTCCAGAGCGCTTATTTCTCCCACCTCTACAAGGCCGTGCATCAGAGCTATGCGGGGGAAACCAAGCGAGTCCTCCTTCGGGCCTTCGGTGAGCAGGTGGACCTTTTGAACCTGATCCACCTTTTGCGCATTAAGACCTATTTCCCCGGTGAGGTAGAATTTCTCTCCACCCTCTTCCCCTTCAGCTACAAACTGGGAGCGGACAAGATGAAGGCCCTTTCTTCCTCCGCCAATGTAGAGGATGTCTTTTCCCTCCTGGCGGACACGCCCTACGCCAAGGCTTTTGAAGACCTGCCACATACCGCCGCAGCCGTGGAGGGATATTACCGCCGGGCCCTCTACCAGTTCAACAAGCGCCAGCTCACAGCTGGGGAGCCCTCGGTATACACCGCCGTGGCCTACCTCAACTTAAAAGAGCTGGAGCTCCAGGCCCTGGTCAACCTCATTGAGTGCGTGAAGTACGGCGTTCCCTACGATGACGCCTTCTCCCGTCTGACCGGCGGCTGATCCCCATACCCCGAGAGACATAACAACTCATGTCCGCCACACATATCTGACAAAGAGGAGATGATCACGTGTCAGTCATCCCGATGAAACTATTCACCATCGCGGGGCCTCTGACCCAATTCGACGTCGTCGTCCGCTCCTGTATCGTCAACCAGGAGTTCCACCCGGAGAACGCCATGCAGTTCATGAAGGGAATTCGCGGCCTGCGCCCCTTCGACCCCTCCAACCCCTACACAGCCCTCCTCCGCAGAGCTGAGCAGGTGGCTGACCAGGTGGGGATTCCGCTGGAGTATTCCTCCTTTGGCGATGAAGAGCGCACTCCCCAGGCGTTGGGCGAGTATTTCGATACGCTGGAGCAGCAGGTACGGGACCTCACGGCTCGCCGGGAACGGCAGCTCCAGACCGCCTCCAACTACCGCAACTACGTCTCACAGCTGGAGAATCTTAAGGGCGTCACCTCCAACCTTGAGTCCCTATGGCATATGGATTGGTCCCGGTTCCGGTACGGCTACCTGCCCCGGGAGACCTACGACAGTTTCCACCATAGCCTGGAGGACGCCGACGACTTCCTCTTCTTCCCCACCAATGTGGAGAACAAGGTGGTCTACGCCGTCTACTTCACCACCAAGGCTCAGCACGACAAGGTGGATCGGCTCTTTAACTCCCTCCACTTCTCCCGCATCCATGTGGACGCCCAGGCCCATGGCTCCGCCGACGAGGCCATGGCTGACATGGCCCGTATGGCGGGCGAGGCCGAAACTGACGCAGACGAAGCCGAGCGCACGCTCCAGGCCCTCCGCTCCGCCGAGCACGACAAGCTGCTCTCGTCCTACTCTTACCTCCGCTACACCAACGACTCCTACGACCTGCGCCGCTTTGCAGCCCACTCGAAGGAGACTTTCTACCTCATGGGCTGGGTGCCGGAGACTGCGGCCGACACTGTGAAGAGGCGCCTGGCCGACTTCCCGGAGCTCTCCTGCGTGGTAGACAACGCCACCGACGCCCCCGGGGCAAAGCCCCCCACCAAGCTCAAAAACTCCTTCCTGGGCCGGACCTTCCAGCCCTTCCTGGAGATGTACGGCCTGCCCGCCTATAACGAGCTGGACCCCTCCATCTTCATGGCACTCACCTACTGCCTCTTCTTCGGCGTCATGTTCGGAGACGTGGGTCAGGGCTTGTGCCTCGCTCTCATCGGCATCGTCCTCGCCAAGTGGAAGAAGATGTGGCTTGGCAACATTATTGCCTGCTGCGGCCTCGCCGGCGCAGTGTTCGGCTGCGTGTACGGCAGCGTCTTTGGCCTTGAAGAGCTGCTCCCCGGCTTTAAGATCCTGGCTGAGGCGGAGCACTACGCCATCCCGGGCGTGAGCAACGTTCTGGTCCTCCTGGTCGCCTCCATCGCCGTGGGTGTGGTCATGCTGGCCTTTGTTATGCTCCTCAACGTCATTAACGGCGTCCGCCAGCACAACTTTGAGAAGATCTTCTTCGGCCAGAACGGCCTCGCGGGCATGGTGTTCTACATCGGCCTCATCGTCGCCGCCCTGTGCACCCTCTTCTTTGGCGTAAATCTCTTTGTCCCTGCTTACGTCCTGCCCGTGCTGGTCCTCCCCCTCGCCCTTATCCTCCTGAAGGAACCCCTTTCCCTCATGCTGGAGGGGAGCGACGAGTGGAAGGAGATCAAGATCGGTGCCCTCCTCTCCACCGGTTTCTTTGAGCTCTTTGAAACCCTGCTGAGCTACCTCACCAACACCCTCTCCTTCATGCGTGTGGGCGCTTACGCCATTACTCACGTGGGCCTCATGCTGGTGGTTCAGATGCTGGCCGGTATGGCCGGCGGTATGGGCAGCGTGGGCGGCATTATCGCCATGGTGGCGGGCAACATCTTTGTCATGGGCTTTGAAGGCCTGCTGGTTGGCATCCAGGTCCTGCGTCTCGAGTTCTACGAGCTGTTCGGCCGTTTCTACGACGACGGCGGCATCCCCTTCGTCCCCAAGGTCATCGACTACACCACCCGCGCCGCCTGATTTTCATCGTTCTCCCAACCCTCGGGCCCGGCATGAACGTCATGCCGCCCTCAATTATGGAGGTTTTATTATGAAATTTCTCGTCCTATTTGTCGCCACACTGGCCATGCTTTCCCCCCTCTTCCTCGCGGGCATCCGTAAGTATACCGGTAAGAAGGCCAAGCGCGCCCTGGTCACCAACATTGTCTCCTTCTGCTCCCTCTTCGTGATCGCCACGATCCTGGGCTTTGGTGGCAGCGCCGGCGCCGCCGACCTCACCGTTGAGGCCGCCACCGCCTCCGCCAACGGCCTGATGATGGGCATGAAGTATATCGGCGCTGCCCTGGCCGTGGGCCTGAGCGGCATCGGCGGCGGTCTGGCTGTGGCCTCCTCCGCCTCCGCCGCTCTGGGCGCCATCAGCGAGAACGACAAGGCCTTCGGTAAGGCCCTGATCTTCGTCGGCCTTGCCGAGGGTGTCGCCCTGTACGGCCTGATCGTCGCCCTGCTCCTGCTGTTCACCTAAGTCGCGGGTGGCTCGGGCATTTCCTGGGGGAAATGCGGGTATTACGGCCGCGCCTTCCGGGGGAAACCAGTCCCCCCTAGATACGAGCCGGGATAAATCCCGGTTCGATACCCCCTCCGCTCTCCGAGGGGGACGCAGGAATTAAGAGGTAACTACCATGAAGTATTTTGTCATCACCGACAGCACCGACACCCAGACCGGCCTGCGCCTCGCGGGGATCGACGGCGTAGTGGTCCGCGAGGAGGACGCTGCCCGCGACGCGGTGCGCGACGCTCTGGCAGACCCCTCCATCGGCGTGCTACTGGTTACCGAGGGTCTGGCCGCTCTCTGCTCCGACCTGCTCGCCCCCGTGAAAATGAGCAGCCACACTCCCCTCGTGGTGGAGATCCCCGACCGCCACAGCCAGGGCCGTGCTCCCGATTCTATTACTCGTTATATCCGTGAGGCCATCGGCGTCAAACTGTAAGCACAGGGTTCCCCCTGCCCTCGTTGCGCCGAGCGCGCGGAGCTAGGCGGAATTCACTTCCGCTCAGCGATAAATTGAAATCGAAGGGGGGTCCCCACGAAATCATAGATTTCGTGGGGGAGTTCGCCCCGTTTTATAGGGAGGTTATCCCCAAATGTCCGACCTGAATACTAAAATTGACCGTTTTGCCGCCGCCATCGTGGCCGAGGCGACCGCGGACACTGACCGCGCGCTGGCCGAGCTGTCCCAGCGCCGCTCCGCCGCCTACTCCGCTGCCGAGGACCGGGTCCTTGGCGACGTGTACCGCTACATTCATGCGGAGGTGGCCCGAGTCAAGACCGAGGCGGGCCGCCAGGTCTCCCGCCATATGCTGGAGAACAAGCGCACCCTCTACCTCCGCCGGGAGGAGATCGCGGCCGAGGTCTGCGGCGAGGTCCGCGCCCGTCTGGCGGCCTACACCGCCTCTCCCGACTACCCCCGGCGCATGGCCACCCTCTATGCCGACGCGCTGGCCGTCCTAGCCGGTGCCGACGAGGTGCGCCTTTTTCTCCGCCCCGCCGACGCGGCTCTGGCCGCCGCCCTCACCGCATCCCACCCCCAGGTGAAGGCTCAGGTTCTGGAGGGGGACTTCCTCCTGGGCGGACTGATCGCCGACGCGCCCGCCCTGGGCAAACGGGTGGACGCCACCTTTGACAGCTCCATGGAGGAACTGTCCGGCCACTTCGCGGAGCTCTTCGGGCTCTCGCTGTCTGGTGAGATGGACGAAGGAGGAGAGCGCGCATGAGCGAATACCGCATCAAAGGGGTCAACGGCCCCGTGGTCACCGTCACCGGCGGCTCCGGCCTCGCCATGATGGACATGGTCTATGTGGGGGACGAACACCTCATCGGCGAGGTGGTGGGCGTCCGCGGCACAGTCACCACCATCCAGGTCTATGAGGACACCGCAGGCGTCGCCCCCGGCCAGACCGTGATCTCCAAGGAGGCCCCTATGTCCCTCAAGTTGGGCCCCGGCCTGCTCACTAATATCTTCGACGGCATCGCCCGTCCCCTCACCGTCATTCAGGATAAGAGCGGCCCCTTCATCGCCCGCGGCATCAACATCTCCTCCCTGGACGAGGAGAAACTCTGGGACGCCACCATCACCCTCAAACTGGGCGACGCTGTCCGCCCCGGCACCCTTTACGCCGAGTGCCAGGAGACTACCCTCATCAAGCACCGCTGCATTACCCCCGTCGGGGTGAGCGGGACCGTCACCAAGATCCTGCCCAGCGGCTCTTATAATGTAAACGAGGTCCTTGCCGAGGTCACTGAGCCGAACGGCAGGGTCCACCAGCTCCGACTCTCCCAGGACTGCCGTATCCGCAGTCCCCGCCCGATGGCAAAGCGCCTGCCCATCGACCGGCCTCTCATCACCGGCCAGCGCATCATCGACACGCTCTTCCCCATCGGCAAGGGCGGCGCGGCCGCCATCCCCGGCCCCTTCGGGGCGGGAAAGACCATGACCCAGCACCAGCTCGCCAAGTGGTCGGACGCCGACATCATCGTCTACCTCGGCTGCGGTGAACGCGGCAACGAGATGACTCAGGCCTTGGAGGAGTTCTCCGAGCTCCTGGACCCCAAGAGCCAGCAACCCCTGATGAACCGCACCATCCTCATCGCCAACACCTCCAACATGCCGGTCTCCGCCCGTGAGGCGTCAGTCTACACCGGTATGACCATCGCCGAGTACTACAGGGACATGGGCTATCATGTGGCTCTCATGGCCGACTCCACATCCCGCTGGGCCGAGGCCCTGCGCGAGATCTCGGGCCGTCTGGAGGAGATGCCCGCCGAGGAGGGTTTCCCCGCCTACCTCGCCTCCCGCCTGGCTGAGTTCTACGAGCGCGCCGGTTACGTGGAGACTTTGGAGGGCAAGGAGGGCAGCGTCACCGTCATCGGCGCCGTCTCCCCTCAGGGCGGCGACTTCTCCGAGCCCGTGACCCAGAACACCAAGCGGTTCGTCCGCACCTTCTGGGGCCTGGACCGGAGCCTCGCCTACGCGCGCCACTTCCCCTCTATCAACTGGCTCACCTCCTACTCGGAGTACGCCGCCGATCTCAAGCCCTGGTATGACAAGAACGTGGGCACCAGTTTCGTCCCCTGCCGCATCCGCATCGCCAATCTCCTTCAGGAGGAATCCTCTCTGATGGAGATTGTCAAGCTGATCGGCTCCGATGTGCTGCCCGAGGACCAGAAGCTGGTAATCGAGGTCGCCCGGCTCATCCGGGTGGGTTTCCTCCAGCAGAACGCCTACCACGCCATCGACACCTACGTTCCCCTGGAAAAGCAGCTGAAGATGATGGAACTCATCCTCCGCCTTTACGACGGGGCCAAGGCCCAGATTGGGCGGAGCATTCCCCTCTCCCAGCTCAAGGCAACCGGTATCTTCGACGAGCTGGTTCGCCTCAAGTACGAGGTCCCCAACGACCAGCTTGAAAAGTTTACCGAGTACGAACGCAAGGTAGACGACGCCCTCGCCCAGGTGGACAAGGCGAACCGATAATTATAGAAATCGTGTAGGGGCGGCAGACCTGCCGCCCATCGAGGTGACAATTATGCGCATGGAATATATCGGCCTATCTGAGCTCTCCGGCTCCCTCATTGCGCTTGAGGGCGTCTCCGGCGTGGGCTACGACGAGATGGCTGAAATCACGCTGGACAGCGGAGAGCGCCGCTATGGCCGCGTCATCCTCATCGACGGCGACAGGGTCATTCTGCAGGTCTTTGAGGGCACCAAGGGCATCTCTCTGGAGAATGCCCGCACCCACTTCACCGGCAAGCCTATGGAGCTCTCTCTCTCCAGTGAGATGCTGGGCCGCATCTTTGACGGCGCGGGCCGTCCCATCGACGGGCTGGGGACCATCTACCCCAGCCAGCGCCGCAACATTAACGGCTCGGCCATCAATCCCGTCTCCCGCAAATACCCCCGCTCCTGCATCTATACCGGCATCTCGGCCATAGACGGCACATCTACCCTCATCCGGGGTCAGAAACTGCCCATCTTCTCCGGCTCGGGCATGAAGCACAACGAGCTGGCGGCCCAGATCGTCCGCCAGGCCAAAGTAGGGGACGAGGACGGCGAGTTCGCCATCGTCTTCGCCGCCATGGGCGTGAAGAACGACACCGCCGAGTTCTTCCGCCGCAACTTTGAGGAGGCGGGCGCGCTCCAGCGGGTGGTCATGTTCACGAATCTGGCGTCCGATCCCATCATCGAACGTATCCTCACCCCCCGCTGCGCCCTCACTGCCGCCGAGTATCTGGCCTTCGAGCTGGGATATCACGTCCTGGTCATCATGACCGACATGACCTCCTACTGCGAGGCCGTGCGTGAGTTCTCCTCCTCCAAGGGCGAAATTCCCTCCCGCAAGGGTTTCCCCGCCTATCTGTACTCCGATCTCGCTTCCCTCTACGAGCGCGCCGGCATGATTCATGGGAAGACCGGCTCGGTGACCCAGGTGCCCATTCTCACCATGCCCAACGACGATATTACCCACCCCATCCCCGACCTGACGGGCTATATCACCGAGGGTCAGATCGTCCTGGACCGGGACATGGACCAGCGCGGCATCTACCCCCCCATCTCCATCCTCCCCTCCCTCTCCCGTCTGATGAAGGACGGCATCGGCAAGGGTTTCACCCGTGAGGACCACCCCGACGTCTCGAACCAGCTTTTCGCGTCCTACTCCAAGGTACAGGACGCCCGGAGCCTCGCCAGTGTTATCGGCGAGGATGAGCTCAGCGAGACCGACCGCCAGTACCTGGAGTTCGGCCGTGCGTTCGAGCAATACTTCATCAACCAGGATATGATGGCCAACCGCACCATCGACGAGACCCTGGACCTGGGCTGGCAGCTCCTCACTTTCCTCCCCAAGGGCGAGCTGGACCGTATGGATGCCGCCACCATCGACGCCCACTATGTCGAAGGGGCCTACAAGTCCCTCGCTCCCTCCGGAGCCGCTCTTTAATCTCCCATACTCTGGTGATCAGTCTTTCATACACCCACTAAAAAATACTTTTTGAAGGAGGTGTCTCACTATGGCCGCCGTGCTCCCAACCAAAGGTAACCTGATGGCCACCAAGCGCTCCCGCGCCCTGGCCCAGACCGGCTACGAGCTAATGGACCGCAAGCGCAATATCCTTATCCGCGAGATCATGTCCCTGATGGAAAAGGCCCAAGAGGTCCAGGCCC